>NZ_JAMXBF010000009.1 GCF_023823685.1 Pseudomonas subflava | reverse complement strand
GATGAAGTGGTTCTGGGACAACTACACCACCGACCCGAAGCAGCGCGCCGAGCGCTTCGCCTCGCCGCTGCGCGCCAGCGCCGAGCAGCTCAAGGGCCTGCCGCCGACCCTGATCCAGACCGCCGAATTCGACGTGCTGCGTGACGAGGGCGAGGCATACGCCCGCAAACTGGACGCCGCCGGCGTCACCGTCACCGCGGTGCGCTACAACGGCATGATCCACGACTACGGCCTGCTCAACCCGCTGGCACACGTGCCGGCCGTGCAGGCGGCAATGCGTCAGGCCGGCAACGAGCTGAAGCAGCACCTGAAATAACCAGCGAGCGCCCTGGCAGGCATCGACCTGCCCGACACAGCCCGCCTCGCTCGCCGGGCAGGGCGCCCTCCACGGCGCCCTGCCCGGCTGCGCGACGGCGAGGCTGCATGCAACTCCCCGCGCGAGTGGCTCGCTCGACACAGCAGCCCCGCGCTCATCAACGGAAGATAGACATGAAGATAAAGAACCTGGCCCTCGGCCTGGCCCTGGCAGGGGCGGCCATGGCGGCGACACCGGCATCGGCCGATGCGCATAAACCCACCATCGTCCTGGTGCATGGCGCGTTCGCCGACTCGAGCAGCTGGAACGGCGTGATCGAGATCCTGCAGAAGGACGGCTATCGCGTCATCGCCGCCGCCAACCCGCTGCGCAGCGTCAAGGGCGACGCCCAGTCGGTGACCAGCGTGCTCAAGAGCATCGCGCATCCCGTGGTGCTGGTCGGGCACTCCTACGGCGGCCCGGTCATCAGCACCGCCGCCTACGGGCAGGCGAACGTGAAGGCGCTGGTTTACGTCGCGGCGTTCGCCCCGGATGTCGGCGAAACGGCGGTCGGCCTGACCGGTAAATTCCCCGGCGCGACCCTCGCCCCGACGCTCGATGCCCCGGTCGCCCTGGAGGGCGGCGACAAGGACCTGTACATCCAGCAGGACCAGTTTCCCCAGCAGTTCGCGGCCGACGTGCCCGAGGCGCAGGCGCGCCTGATGGCCGCCACCCAGCGCCCGGTGACCGAAGGCGCGCTGAATGAAGCGGCGACGGTGGCCGCCTGGAAAACCACGCCGTCGTGGTGGATCTACGGCGACAAGGACAAGAACATCCCGCCGCGCGCGATGCAGTTCATGGCCGAACGGGCGCACGCGAAGCAGACCGTCGTGGTGGAAGGCGCCTCGCACGTGGTGATGATCTCCAACCCCGAGCCGGTGGCGCGGATCATCGAGGCGGCGGCAACCGCCCAGTGAGATGAGCATCCCGCCCGCCCGTCGCGGGCGGGGCGGGATGCTTTCGCGACGCAGCAGGCGGGCCTTCGTTCGACAACCGAGCGCAGGGCCGCCCACCTCGCGCCATCGCGAGCCAAAGTCGCCTGGCGCCGGCATCCCGGCCTGGCCACATCAACACCCATTGCGCGACTGCCTGGCCGGCCCCGAGCGTTCGGCTTTGATCACATCGGAACAAAGCCGGCACACCGATGCAATCGATCCCCCTCGTCTGGCGCGACACTGGCGGCTCCCGAAGCATCAGGCCAGAGGCCCCTGACGATGGAAACGCAACACGCCGACAACGTGGTCACCCTGCTGATCCGCCACCGGGTTCGCCAGGGCCGGGAGCAGGCCTACGAGCACTGGCTGCACCGCATCGTCCAGACCGCGCACGGCTACCCCGGCCACCTGGGCGTCGACGTGATTCGCGGCACCGACGAAGGATTGCCGCTGTTCACCAGCGTGCTGCGCTTCAACGGCGCCCCGCAACTGCAAGACTGGCTGGATTCGGACGAGCGTCGCCGGCTGATCGAGGAAGTCCGCCCCCTGCTGGAGCGCCAGGAAGACCTGGAATTGCACCCCGGCCGCGAATTCTGGTTCGCCCCGGCCGATGCCGAGGTTCCACCGCCACGCTGGAAGCAGGCCTGCGTCACCTTCGCCGTGATCCTGCCGCTCAGCCTGCTGATCCCGCTGCTCTGGCAGCCGGCGTTCGCCGCCCTGCCCTGGCTCGGCGGCTACCTGGCCAGCAACACCGCGATCACCCTGACCATCGTCCTGCTGGTGGTCTATCTGTTCATGCCACGGGTCACCCGCTGGCTCGCCCCCTGGCTCAACCGACCCTGACCCGGAGGTCCCCATGTCCCACGATCCCGCCGACAACAGCCGGCGCCGCTTTCTCGCCGCCACATCCCTGCTCGGCGCCGCCGGCGCGCTGTGGCCGTCCCTGCCGATCTTCGGCGCCGACAAAGGAGGCTCCATGCATCCCGACCTGATCCTGTACAACGGCCGCATCCATACCGTGGACCGGGAGAAACCCAAGGCCAGCGCCGTGGCCATCCATGACGGCCGCTTCGTCGCCGTCGGTGACGACGCCGAGGTGATGGCCCTGCGCGGCGGCAACACGCGGGTCGTCGACCTGCAGAAGCGCACCGTGATCCCCGGCCTCAACGACTCGCACCTGCACCTGATCCGTGGCGGCCTCAACTACAACCTGGAGCTGCGCTGGGAAGGCGTGCCCTCGCTGGCCGACGCCCTGCGCATGCTCAAGGACCAGGCCGAGCGCACCCCGGCCCCGCAATGGGTGCGGGTGGTCGGCGGCTGGAACGAATTCCAGTTCGCCGAGAAGCGCCTGCCGACCCTCGACGAGATCAACAGGGCCGCGCCGGACACCCCGGTGTTCCTGCTCCACCTGTACGACCGCGCCCTGCTCAACCGCGCCGCGCTGCGCGTGGTCGGTTACGACAAGAGCACCCCCAACCCGCCGGGCGGCGAGATCGTCCGCGACGCCAACGGCGAGCCCACCGGCATGCTCATCGCCCGGCCCAACGCGATGATCCTCTACGCCACCCTGGCCAAGGGGCCGAAGCTGCCGCTGGAGTATCAGGTCAACTCCACCCGCCAGTTCATGCGCGAGCTCAACCGCCTGGGCGTGACCAGCGCCATCGATGCCGGCGGCGGCTACCAGAACTACCCGGACGACTACCAGGTGATCGAGCAGCTGGCCAAGGACAAGCAGCTGACCGTGCGCATCGCCTACAACCTGTTCACCCAGAAGCCCAAGGAAGAGCTGGCCGACTTCCAGAACTGGAGCAAGATCGTCAAACCCGGCCAGGGCGACGACTTCCTGCGCCACAACGGCGCCGGCGAGATGCTGGTGTTCTCCGCCGCCGACTTCGAGGACTTCCTCGAGCCGCGCCCGGACCTGGCGCCGAGCATGGAGAGCGAGCTGGAGCCGGTGGTGCGCCACCTGGTCGAGCAGCGCTGGCCGTTCCGCCTGCACGCCACCTACGACGAGTCCATCTCGCGCATGCTCGACGTGTTCGAGAAGGTCAACCGCGACATCCCGTTCGACGGCCTGCCCTGGTTCTTCGACCATGCCGAGACCATCAGCCCGAAGAACATCGAGCGCGTGCGCGCACTGGGCGGCGGCATCGCCATCCAGCACCGCATGGCCTTCCAGGGCGAGTACTTCGTCGACCGCTACGGCGCCAAGGCCGCCGAGGCCACCCCGCCGATCCAGCGCATGCTGGCCGAAGGCGTGCCGGTGGGCGCCGGCACCGACGCCACCCGGGTCGCCAGCTACAACCCCTGGACCGCGCTGTACTGGATGGTCAGCGGCAAGACCGTCGGCGGCCTGGAACTGCAGCCCCATGGCCTGTCGCGGGAGACCGCACTGCAGCTGTTCACCCACGGCAGCGCCTGGTTCTCCAGCGAACAGGGCAAGAAGGGCCAGATCAGGGTGGGCCAGCTGGCCGACCTGACGGCCCTGTCGGCGGACTACTTCGGCGTCGAGGAAGAGGCCATCAAGTGGCTCGAATCGGTGCTGACGGTGGTCGGCGGCGAGGTGGTCTACGCCGCCGCCGAGTTCGACAAGCTCGGCCCGCCGCAACTGCCGGTGATGCCGGACTGGTCGCCGGTAGCCAAGGTGCCCGGGCATTGGAAGCCCAACGCGCCGCTGGTAGCGGCCGTGCACCAGTGCGTCGGCAGCTGCGCCGTGCATGCCCACAGCCACGAGCGGGCGCGCCTGTCGTCGGTGCCGGTCAGCGATTTCCAGGGCTTCTGGGGCGCCTTCGGCTGCTCCTGCTTCGCCTTCTGACGCCTCCCCCACTCACGCGCCGCGGGCGCGTGGGTTCCATTGCGCAGTGCTCGCAGATGGGAAGAATTGCTATTCTTCCCCTCCCACCCGCGAGCCGATGCACCGCACCATGAAAGACGTGGCGATCCTGCTGTTTCCCGAAGTACTGATGTTGGACGTGGCAGGCCCCATCGAGGTGTTCTCCCTCGCCAATCGCTACCTCGCACCCGCCGATCACTACCGCATCCGCACCATCAGCAGCGCCGAGCCCACGGTGCGCGCCTCCAACGGCCTGTGCATGCTGGCCGACCACGTGCTCACGGATGCCCCCGCCCGCTTCGACCTGCTGCTGATCCCCGGCGGCCCTGGCGCCTACAACGGCGACCACGCCGACCTGCTGCCCTGGCTGCGCGACACCGCGCTGGCCTCGTGCCGCTACGGCTCGATCTGCACCGGCGCCTTCCTGCTCGGCGAGGCGGGGCTGCTCGAGGGCCGCAACGTGACCACCCACTGGAACTACACCGAGCGCCTGGCCCGGCGCTTCCCCGGCGCCCGGGTGGGCACCGACCAGATCTACATCCAGGACCGCGAGCTGATCACCTCCGGCGGCATCACCGCCGGCATCGACATGGCGCTGGCGATTCTCGCCGAAGACCACGGCAAGCAGATCGCCGTGAGCGTGGCCAAGGTGCTGCTGGTGGCCACCCGGCGCCAGGGCGGCCAGGCCCAGTTCAGCCCGATGCTGGCCGAGGTGGCGCGCGAGGAATCGCCGATCAGCCGCGCCCAGCATTACGCCCTGGACAACCTCGATGAAGAGCTCAGCGTGGAGCGCCTGGCCGGTGTCGCCGGCATGAGCGCGCGGCACTTCGCCCGGATGTTCGCCCGCGAGGTGCGCCTCACGCCCATGGAATTCGTGCAGAGCGCGCGGCTGGACCGCGCCCGCAACCTGCTGGAGACCAGCGACCTGCCGCTGAAGACGGTGGCCTACCGCGCCGGCTTCCGCAGCGTGCGCTGCATGCGCATGCAGTTCAGCGACCGCCTCGGCCTCACCCCCGCGCAGTACCGCCACCAGTTCGGCTGAGGCTGTCCGTTTCCGGCCCCGCGATGGCGGTCGAGGTACCCACCGATTCGTTTCGCCGCCGCACCCGCGGCGCCATGATGATCTCCAGGCTGCGGCGTGTTCCGTCGCCCGCGGCACGACTTCAACGTCCGGGAGAGAAACGCATGAACCTCTGCGCATCGACGGCGACCTTCACCGCTTCGCGCCCCGTTCCCGGGCAGCCAGCACTGACCCTCCCCGCCCGCCCGCTGCCGCCGGTGCGCCTCTCCGCCTGGCAGGAACGACTGGCCAAGCGGCTGATCGCCGCCAACCTCAATACCGGCCTGTCGATGGCCGAACTGGCCCGCGAATGCGGCCTGTCGCGCTGTCACTTCTCCCGCGCCTTCCACGGCAGCACCGGCCTTTCGCCGCACCAGTGGCTGACGCACCAGCGCCTGCAGCGCGCCGAGGAACTGCTCCTGGGCACGCGTTCGGTGGCCGAAGTGGCCCAGGACTGCGGCTTCGCCGACCAGGCGCACTTCTCGCGGGTGTTCGCCCGCCGCTTCGGCCAGCCGCCGAGCCAGTGGCGGCTCGAGCGGCTGCGCCGGGCGGGCTGAGCACGCGGCCGGGCACGGAGCCCGCCGCGTGCCCGCGCCTCACTTGCCGATCAGGGTGAAGTAGCTGGTCATCAGGTTGCGGTAGTTGGGGATGTGGTTGGACAGCAGGTTGCCCAGGCCCTCGATGTCGTTGCGCCAGTCGCGGTGCAGCTCGCACGCCACGCTGAACCAGTTCATCAGCTGCACGCCGGCGGCGCTCATGCGCGACCAGGCGGCCTGCTGCACGGTCTTGTCGAAGGTGCCGGAAGCATCGGTGACGACGAACACGTCGAAGCCCTCGGCGATCGCCGACAGCGCCGGGAAGGCCACGCACACATCGGTGACCACACCGGCGATGATCAACTGCTTGCGCCCGGTCTTCTTGATCGCGGCGACGAAGTCCTCGTTGTCCCAGGCGTTGATCTGGCCCGGGCGGGCGACGTAGGGCGCCTCCGGGAACAGCTCCTTGAGCTCCGGCACCAGCGGGCCGTTGGGGCCCTGCTCGAAGCTGGTGGTGAGGATGGTCGGCAGGTTGAAGAACTTGGCCACGGCGCCCAGGGCCAGGACGTTGTTCTTGAAGTCGCTGGGGGTGAAATCCTGCACCAGGGAGATCAGGCCGGACTGGTGGTCGACCAACAGGACGACGGCGTCGTCCTTGTTCAGGCGCTTGTAGGGGACGGACATGATGACGCTCCTTCTTGCGGTGGTTGAAATTCAGTGGCGCGGGGCGGCCAGCAGGTGGCGAATGCGCAGCGGCACGCCCTCCTGCTGATAGCGCCGCGCGGCGGCCTCGATGCGTTGCTCGGCCTGGGTGACGCGGCCGTGATGACGCAGGTGTTCGAGCCAGGATTCGTCGAAGAACAGCTCCTGCCACAGGCCCGGGTCCTCGCTGTCCTGCAGCAGCGCCCAGGAGAAGGCGCCGTTGCGCCGGCGCATGCGGCGCACGTCTTCCATGGCCAGGCGGAACGCCGCGGCGTCCTCGGCGGCGATGCGGTATTCCAGGGTCACGAGCACCGGGCCGCGCTCGCGGTCCAGGGCCTCGTCGAGAATCGGCGTCGGCCAGTGCAGCGCGGGCGCCACGTCTTCGGCGCGGGTCGCCGGCAGGGCGAACCACAGGCGCATGACCAGGCCCAGCACCAGCAGCGCGCCGCCGCCGGCGAACGCCACGCCCAGCGAGAAGTGGCTGGCCAGCGCGCCCCAGGCGATGCCGCCCAGGGCCGAGGCGCCGAAGAACACCAGGATGTACACCGACAGCGCTCGGGCACGCACCCACGCCGGCACCGCTGTCTGCGCCGCCAGCTGCAGGCTCGACAGCACGGCGATCCAGGCCGCGCCGCTGAGCAGCATCAGCGGCGCCAGCCAGGCGAACTCGCGCAGCCAGGCCAGGCCGAACAGCACGCCGGCATAGGCCAGACTCGCGACCATCACCAGCACGTCGCCGCCGAAGCGCGCGCGCAGGCGTGGCAGCAGTACGGCCCCGCCGATGGCGCCGAGACCGACGCAGCCGAGCAGGATGCCGTAGTCCAGCGCGGTGCCGCCCAGCTCCTGGCGCACCAGCGCCGGCAGCAGGGCCATGCCTGCCGAGGCCCCGAGGAAGAACGCCGCGGTGCGCACCAGCACCGCCTGCAGCGGCCGGGCGCTGCGGGCATACCGTGCGCCGGCGCGGATGGCGCCGAACAGGCGTTCGGCCGGCAGCACGCTCTCGCTCGGCGTGCGCTTCCACAGCAGCAGGGCGAGGATCACGGCGAAGAACGAAACGGCATTCAGGGCGAAGGTCAGCCACGGCCCGCTGAGGCTGACCAGGACGCCGGCCAGTGCCGGGCCGATGGCCCGCGCCACGTTGACGCCCAGGCTGGACAGCGCCACGGCCGCCGGCAGCTCCTCGCGCCCGACCATCTCCGGCGCCAGCGCCGACCAGGCCGGCATCATCAGCGCCGTGCCGATGCCCATGCCGAAAGTCAGCAGCAGGAGCAGGGTCACGTTCATCTGCCCGCTCAGGGTCAGCAGCGCCAGGGCCAGGGCGATGGCGGCCATCCACAGCTGCACGGCCAACAGGTAGCGACGCTTGTCGACGATGTCGGCCAGGGCGCCGGCCGGCAGCGCCAGCATGAAGATCGGCAGCGCCGCGGCCACCTGCACCAGCGCCACCGCCAGGGGGCTGGCGGACAGCGAGGTCATCAGCCAGCCGGCGCCGACCTCGTGCATCCAGGTGCCGATGTTGGAGGCGATGCTGGCCAGCCACAGCCAGCGGAACACCCGGGTCCGCAGCGGCGACCAGGCCGAGACGGCGGGGTTGTTCAGGGTCTTTTCCATGGGCGGGGCGCTCTCGCGTGGGCTGCCCCGGCGGACAGCGTTCAGTCGTTGCCGCCACTATCCGCGCTCCGCCGCGGCGCGGATTGCATGCATGTGCTCGTTTGTGCAGGCGGCCGCGGCCGGCGCCTGGCGCGGCGTCCCGGCGCAACACGGGCGGCCGGCCGCGGCGCGCCAGCACATCGCGCCAAGAAATGCCGCGGCGGCCTGCCGATAGTGGCGCTCCCTTTTTGCGGAGAACCGCCCGATGACCCCGTCTGCCTCCCTCACCGCCCTGCCCGCCCCGCTGTCCTGGGGGCTGCTGCTGATGCGCGTCGGCGCCGCGTTGATGCTGCTCCTGGTGCACGGCCTGCCGAAGCTGCTGGACTGGTCCGGCGAACTGCAGCGCATCGAGGACCCGCTCGGCCTCGGCGCGCCTCTCACCCTGGGCCTGGCGGTGTTCGCCGAAGTGCTCTGCCCGCTGCTGCTGATCCTCGGCCTGTGGGCGCGCCTGGCCTGCCTGCCGGTGCTGGCGGTGCTCGGCGTTTCGCTGCTGCTGGTGCACCCGGAGTGGAGCCTGGAGCAGGGCCAGTTCGCCTGGCTGCTGCTGGTGCTCTACACCGGCCTCGCCATCACCGGTCCCGGCCCGCTGGTGGCGCAGCGCCTGCTGCCGCGGGGCGCGCCGGCATGAGCCGCGCGGCCCTGCTGGCGAGCTGCGCGCTGGCCGCCCTCAGCGGCCCGGCCCAGGCCGCCGAGTGGTCGCTGCTGGCGCGCAACTACCTGCTGCACAACGACGTGCGCGAACCCGGCCAGGCGCTGCGCCGCGAATGGGCCCAGGGCTTCATCGCCAGCGTCGCCGCCGAACCGCTGGCATTCGGCGAACTGCGCCTGGGCGGCGAGGTCCATGGCTTCCTCGGCCTCAAGCTCGACGGCGGACGCGGCCATGCCGGCACCGGCCTGTTGCCGCTGGACAGCCGCGGCGCGGCCGAGGACGACTATTCCAGCGCCGGCGGCGCCCTGCATCTGCGCTGGGGCGAGACCCGCCTGCGCTATGGCGAGATGACGGTCGAGACGCCGCTGCTGGACACCGGCGACAAGCGCCTGCAGCCGGAATACGCCAGCGGCTGGCTGCTCGACAGCCACGCCCTGGAAGGCATGCGGCTGCAGGCCGGGCGCTTCACCGCGTTCAAGAACCAGGACGCCAGCAGCGGCCACGGCGACTTCGCCGGCTACGGCGCCAGCACCCGCCACGGCGGCCTCAGCCTGGCAGGACTGCGCATGAGCGGCCCTGGCTCGGCCTGGGGCGGCGCGCTGTACACCGGGCGCCTGGATGAGACCTGGGACCAGGCCTACGCCAACCTCAACGCGCGCCTCGGCCGCTGGGCGCTGGACGCCAACCTGTACCGCACCCGCGACAGCGGCGCGGCGCGCGCCGGCCGAATCGACACCCTGGCCTACAGCCTGCTCGGCAGCCTGCGGCTCGGCGGGCACGGCCTGAGCCTGGGTTATCAGCGGGTGGAGGGCGATACGCCATTCGATTTCGTCGGCGGCGATTCCATCTACCTGGCCAACTCGGCCAAGTACGCCGACTTCAACGGCCCCGGCGAGCGCTCCTGGCAGCTGCGCTACCAGTGGACCAGCGCGGCGCTGCCGGGCCTCAGCCTGTCGGCACGCTACGTGCGCGGCAGCCGCATCGACGGCAGCCACGCCCCCCGCGGCGGCGCCTATGCCGACTCGTACGGCCGTGGCGGGCGCCACTGGGAACGCGACCTGGACCTGCGCTACGTGGTGCAGAGCGGCGCGGCCCGCGACCTCAGCCTGAGCCTGGCGCACGTCGCGCACCGGGCCAACGCCGTCCAGGGCGGCGCCGACCTGGACCGCGTCTACCTGATCATCGAATACCCGCTGTCGGGCGGCTTCTGAAACACCCGGGCGCCGCGGCGACCCGCGCCGCCGCGCGGGCTCGACTCAGGCCGGCGCGGCCATGTACTGGAGGATGCGCTCGCGCAGCCAGCTCTCGGCCGGGTCGCTGTCGTACACCCCGCTCCAGACCATGGACAGCTCCGACTCGTTGATCGCGAACGGCGCGTCGTCGGCGCGCAGCACGCCGTCCTCGGCGAGGATGCAGGCGGCGTAGTCCGGCACCGTGGCGACCATCTCGGTGTTGCGCAGCAGCGCGCGCAGGCTGCCGAACTGCGGCACCGCCAGCACCACCTTGCGGCAGCGGCCGACGTTGGCCAGGTCGTTGTCGATGTTGCCGGACAGGTCGCCGGAGAAGGACACCAGCGCATGGGGCCGGGCGCAGTATTCGTCGAGGGTCAGCGGGCCAGGGCGCGAATCGCCGCGCAGCACCTTGACGCCGATGTCGCGCAGCTTGCGGCGCTTGGCGTTGGCCGGCAGGTCGGTGGTGTAGCTCACGCCCACCGAGATCTCGCCGGACGCCAGCAGCGCCGGCATCAGCAGGAAGTTGGCGCGGCGCACCACCACGGTGATGTTCGGCGCCTCCTGCTGCAGGGCGTTGAGCAACGCGGGGAACAGACCGAACTCGGCGTCGTCGGACAGGCCCAGGCGGAACACGTTGGTGCTGGTGGCCGGGTCGAAGGCCTTGGCCCGGCTCACCGCCGCGCTGATCACGTCCATCGCCGGGCGCACTTCCTCGAAGATGTGCAGCGCCCGCGGGGTCGGCTCCATCTGCCGGCCGTTGCGGATCAGCAGCGGGTCGTCGAACAGGTCGCGCAGGCGACTCAGCGCCGCGCTCACCGTGGACTGGGTGATGAACAGCTTCTCGCCCACGCGGGTCAGGTTGCGTTCGATCATCAGTGCCTCGAACACCACCAGCAGGTTCATGTCGAGGTGACGCAGCTCGTTTCGGTTCATCGACCATCATCCAGATATGCGGCGAGTCCTGTCATTTGAGCACAGGCGAAACGGCCGGACTTGAATATTTGTGCGAATTGCCGGGTCTCGAAATCTTCGGTTGAGAAGTCGTCGGACATCCTCTACGGTGAAACCAACCCGCTGCGAAGCGCAACAATAATTTCCTTGCAAAACAACGAGTAACCCCATGATTCGGCTAGGCGAAGCTTGGCTCTCGGTAGAGCGACGAGAGGCCTTCCTGCAGGGCGAACCGGTTCGGCTCGGCAGCCGCGCGTTCGCCCTGCTCGAGGTGTTGCTGGCGGCGCCCAATCGGCTGGTGACCAAGGACGAGCTGATCGCCGCCATCTGGCCCGACACGGTGGTCGAAGAGAACAACCTGCAGGTGCAAGTCTCGACCTTGCGCCGCGTGCTGCAGCTGGACTCGCGCCTGCTGGAAACGGTGCCGCGCCGCGGCTACCGCCTCAACCTCGCCAGCGAACCGCCACCGGTCGAGGCCGCGCCGACATGCTGCGACGACGAGGGCTGGAAATCCCTGGCCCATGTCCACGTGGTGGACGACGAGCCGGCGGTCTGCGCCGCGCTGGTGCGCCTGCTGCGTTCGATGGGCATCGCCGCCACCGGCCATGCCTCAGCGGCGGCCTTCCTCGCCGACTGCGTGTTCGAGCGCCCGGCCTGCCTGCTGCTCGACGTACGCCTGAACGAGGGCAGCGGCTTCGACCTGCTCGACGAGCTGGCCCGGCGCCAGGCGCCCTTCCCCATCGTGTTCATGACCGGCTTCGGCACCATCGACATGTCGGTGCGCGCCATGAAGGCCGGCGCCCTGGGCTTCCTGACCAAGCCGGTGGACGAGTGCCGGCTGCTCGCCTCCGTGCGCGAGGCGATGGAACGGGCCCACAGCCGCCACGCCGAGAGCACCCTGTGCCGCTCGGTGCGGGCGCGCTACGCCAGCCTGACCGAGCGCGAGCGGCAGATCTTCGCCGGCCTCGTGCGCGGCCGCCTGAACAAGGAGATCGCCGCCGAGCTGGGCCTGCAGGAGGTGACCGTGAAGGTGCACAAAAAGCACATCATGACAAAACTCTGCACCAGGACCCTGGTAGATCTGCTCATGGTGGGACGTGTGCTGGGCATGCTCCCGGAACTCCACCCCCACGCCGAGCCGGCCTGAGCCGCGCCACCGGCGCCCCCTTTCCCGACAGCCAAAGGCCCCTCATGCAGATCGTGTGCGTCAGCGACGACCCAGCCTCGATCCGCCGGCGCCTGCTCGCCTCGCCCCGGCGCGCCCGGGCAACTCGCGCGGAGCCTCGTCGATGAGCATCGTCGCCCCACCCCTCGCCGGCAATCCGCGCTTCGACGACGCCTGGCTCGAACGGGTCGAGTGGCGCGGCATCGACCGCAGCGGCGAGCTGACCCGCTGGCGTGTCCGCGATACCCGGGCCGGGCGGCGCTGGCTGGTGGTTCGCGCCAGTCCGCGCGCCTCACAGTGGGAACTGGCCCGTCTCGACCGCGAATACGGCCTGGGCCCGAGTCTGGCCGAGGCCTGGGCGCTGCTGCCGCTGGCGCGCCTGAGCACCGCCGAAGGCCCGCTGCTGGTGCTCGACGACGATGGCGGCAAGCCGCTCTCGGCCGTCGCCGCCATGCCGCTGTCGGTGGAGCGCTTCCTGCACCTGGCCATCGCCGCCACCGCGGCGCTGGCGCAGATGCATCGCCACGGCCTGCTGCACCGCGACATCCGCCCGGACAACCTGATCCTCGGCGACGACGGCCGCGTGCGTCTGACCGGCTTCGCCTTCGCCATGCCCAGCGACGGCAGCGCGGACGGCATTCCGCCGCTGCCCGACGGCAGCCTGGCCTACCTGCCGCCCGAGCAGACGCCCTCGACACGCGGCGATCTGTACGCCCTGGGCGTGAGCTTCTTCGAGCTGCTCAGCGGGCGCCTGCCGTTCAGCGCCAGCGACCCGGTGCGCTGGCTGCATCAGCACGTGGCGGTGCCGGCGCCGACCGTCACCGAGCACCGCCCGGGCCTGCCGCCGGGGCTGGACGACTTGCTCGCCTGGCTGATGGCCAAGCAGCCGGGCCAGCGCCCGGACTCGGCCCAGCAGCTGGAAGCGGAGCTGCGCCGCTGCCTGGACGAATGGCGCGAGAGCGGCGGCATCCGCCGCGCCGCGCCGGCGCCCGCCGGACGCGCGGGTGATCATCTGGTCGGCCGCGACGCCGAACTGGCCACCCTGCACGCCGCCGTCGCCCGCCTGCAGGACGGGCTGGGCGGCGCGGTGCTGATCGGCGGCGAGGCCGGCATCGGCAAGACCTCGCTGATGCGCCAGCTGCGCCGCAGCCAGCGCGGCGAGGCGCTGCTGTTCGCCAACGCCAAGTGCGAGCAGTCGCGTCATCGCCAGCCCTACGCCACCCTCTGCGCCGCGTTCGCCTCGCTGTTCGCGCGCCTGGCCGGAGAGGCGCCGGAAGAGGTGCGCCGCCGCGGCCAGCGCCTGCGCGAGGCGCTGGGCCAGAACGGCGCCCTGCTGGCGCGCCTGATACCGGAACTGGAGTGGCTCACCGGGCCGCTGCCGGCCAGCGCCAATCCGCCGCCGGTGAGCGAGGCGCGCCGCCATCTGCACGGCCTGCTGCAGCGCCTGCTGGCGACGCTCGCCCGCCGCGAGCAGCCGCTGCTGCTGTTCCTCGACGACGTGCAGTGGATCGACGACGAGACCCGCGTCTTCCTCGCTGAGCTGGCGCCCTCCAGCTTCGACCACCTGCTGCTGATCGCCGCCTACCGCGACCACACGCCGGACGACGCCCTGCAGGCCCTGCTCGGGCATTGCCGCAGCCTCGGCGCACGCACCGTTGAAATCATCCTGCGGCCGCTGGGCGCCGCCGAGATCACCGCCCTGCTGCAGGCCGAGCTGGACCTGCCGGCCGACGAAACCGCGCTGCTGGCCGAGCGCCTGAGCCTGCGCGGCAACGGCAACCCGCTGTACCTCGCCCAGTTCGTCGCGCTGCTGCGCGAGTCCGAGGGCGCCGTGGCCGACGCCGCGCAGCTCGAGGACGCCGCCGCGCTGCTGCGCCTGCGCCTGGAGCGCCTGCCGGACGCCACCCGCGACGTGCTCGGCGCCCTGGCGCTGCTCGGCAACCACACGCCACTGGCGCACCTGGCCGCGGTCTGCGACGCCAGCCCGGACCAGCTCCTCAACCGGCTGCGCCCGGCGCTCAAGGCCGGGCTGCTGGCGCAGGATCACGAGGGCTTCGCATTCAGCCACGACACCATCTGGGAGGCGGCCAAGCGGCGCATTCCCGAGCCCATGCGCCAGACCATGGCGGTGGAGTTCGCCCTGGCACTGCTCGACCTGCTCGCCGCGGATGCCGAGCCGGAGGCGGTGTACCGGGTGGCGGCGCAGGTGCTGCGCGCCGCCGACGCCCCGCTGCAGGCGCCGCAGCAAGCCGCGTTCGTCGATTTATTGCTGCGCGCGGCGCGCCTGGCCATGTCCGCCGCGGCCGCCGCGACGGCCCTCGACTACCTCGAGCCGGCCCGTCGACTGGCCGGCGCCGACGGCCCGCGGGCCCGGGAAATCGCGCTGCTGCACGTCCAGGGGCTGATCCTCAACGCCGACTACGACGCCGCCGAGCGCCAGGCGGCGGCACTGCTCGAAGCCACCACCGCGCCGCTGCAGCGCGCCGAGCTCTATCGCCAGCGCTGCGAGATCCGCTCGCTGTGCGGCGACTATGCCGGCGCCGTGGACACCGCCGCCCAGGGCCTGGCGGAGCTGGGCGTGGCGCTGCCGCTGGATGCGCGCCTGGGCCATGCCGAGCAGGCCTGGCAGGCGCTGCAGCTGGCGCTGGGCGGACGCTCGCCGGAGGTCTTCGCCAGCCTGCCGGACATCGACAACCCCGGCATCCAGGCCATCGTCGAGTTGCTCGCCGCCACGGTGATCCCCGGCTCCTTCATCCAGCCCGACCTGATGCTGCTGAGCACCTGCCGCATCGCCAGCCTCAGCCTGGAATTCGGCATGAGCACCCCGGCGGTGCAGGCCCTGGCCTGGCTCGGCGTGGCCAGCGCGCATCACTTCGACCATTACCAGGAAGGCTTCCGGTTCGCCGCCACCGCGCGCCGCCTGGCCGACCTGCCGCGCCACGCCAGCGGCCGCACGGCGGTGCTGGTGGCCCTCGACCAGGTCAGCGTGTGGACGCGGCCGCTGCCGTTCGCCCTGGAATGCGCGGAATCGGCCTTCCGCGCCAGCCTGGCGCAGGGTTCGCCGAGCTTCGCCTGCTACGCCAACAACCACATCGTCTCCGACCTGCTGGTGCTCGGCGCCCCCATCGAGCGCATGCTGCGGCAGATCGACGCCGGCCTGGCCATGGCCCGCAACCTGGAATTCGACGACGCGCAGAGCATCCTGTACGCCCAGGCCCGCTACATCCGGCGCCTGGCCGGCGACAGCTCCGGCAGCTTGCCCATCCCGCCCTATGAAGAGCTGGCCGCACGCGTGGCCCGCAGCCACATGGGGCCGCTGCACTTCTGGTGGCAGCTGTTCGAGGGCCTGCTGCACTTCCTCGAAGGCGACTTCGAGGGCGCCGCGACCCACCTCGACCGGGCCTGGACCCTGACCTGGTCGGCGCCGGCGCACATCCACCTGATCGACCTGGCGCTGTTCACCGTGCTCAACCGCGCGGCGCTGCAGACCGCCACCGGCCGGCCCCAGGAGTTCGGCCTGCCGATGCAGCGCCTGCGCCTGTGGGCCGAGCTCAACCCGCGCTACTTCGCCGACCGCCTGGCCGTGGCCGAAGCCGAGCTGCTGCGCCTGGAGGGCCGCAGCCTGGAGGCGCTGCAACGCTACGAGGACGCCATCGCCAAGGCCGAACACTGCGGCGCGGTGCACCTCAAGGGGCTGTCCCACGAGATGGCCGCGCGCTGCTACGAGGCCCTGGGCCTGCAGGTCGGCTTCCGCACCCACCTGCGTCAGGCCCGCGACGCCTGGCGGCGCTGGGGCGCGAAGACCCTGGCGCAGCAGCTGGAGGCCGAGCACGCCTTCCTCCGCGAGCAGCCGCAACCGACGGCGCAGGCCTTGCCGCCCGGGCAGCAGCGTGACCTGCTGTCGATCACCCGCGCCTGCCAGGCGCTGTCCCGCGAGATCGAGCCGAGCGCGCTGATCGAAACGCTGCTGGCCAACGCCGCCGTGCACGCCGGCGCCACCTACACCGCGCTGCTGCTGGGCGAGGACGACGACCTGCGGGTCGCGGCGGTCGGCCTGGCCGACAGTCGTGGCATCGACGTGCGCCTGCAGCCGCCGCCCGCCGCCAGCGCGGCGGCGCCCCTGAGCCTGGCGCGCCAGGTGATGCGGCGCCGCGAATCGCTGCTGATGGGCGGTGCCGAGGCGCTGCGGCGCTTCGGCGAAGACCCTTACCTGGCACGGGTGGAGAACGGCTCGCTGATGTGCGTGCCGCTGCTCAAGCAGAACCAGGCGATCGGCGCGCTGTACCTGGAGAACTGCCTGACCCAGGGCGCCTTCGAGCCGGCGCGGATGGACGTGCTGGAACTGCTCGCCGCCCAGGCGGCGATTTCCCTGAGCACCGCACGGCTGTACGGCGACCTGCTGGCGGAGAACCGGCGGCGCCGCGAGAGCGAGAGCACGCTGCGGCGCACCCAGGCGCTGATGGCCATCGGCCAGGCGGTGAACCGCTACGGCACCTTTCTCTGGCGGCACCAGAGCGAGGCCTCGTTCTGGTCGCCGCGGCTGATCGCCGAGCTCGGCCTGCCGGTGCTGCCCGACGACCGCCACCTGCACGACCCCGCCGTGCTGGTGCATGCCGACGACCGCGCACGCTTCGTGCGGGCGCTGAGCAACGCCTGCGAGCGCCTGCAGCCGTTCCGCCTGGAATGCCGCACCGTGGCGCTGGACGGCACGCCGCGCTACCTGGAACTGGCTGGCGAGCCGGACGGCGAGGCGTTCATCGGCGTGGTCTGCGACATCAGCGAGCGGCGCCAGGCCGAGGCCGCCCTGCGCAACGCCCGCGCCGAACTGGACCGCACCTCCCAGGCCACCATGCTCGGCGAGCTGGCCGCCTCCATCGCCCACGAGATCAACCAGCCGCTGGCCTCGATCCTGTCCAACGCCGGCGCCAGCCTGCGCTGGCTGGACCGCCCGCAGCCGGCCATCGGCGACGCCCTGGAAAGCCTGCAGGACATCCTCGGCGAGGGTCAGCGCGCCGCCGACATCGTTCGTGCCATGCGCACCCTCGCCCGGCGCAAGGCGATCCAGCGCAAGCCGGTGGCGCTGGAGCGAGTGATCCGCCAGGTGCTGGACATCACTCGCGCCGAGCTGGACGACAAGCACGTGGTGCTGAGCCTGGACATGGCGCCGGCGCTGCCGGTGCTCGGCGACGCCATCCAGCTGCAACAGGTGCTGCGCAACCTGATCGTCAACGCCGTGGAGGCCATGCAGGCGCTGCCGCCCAGCATGCGCCAGCTGCACATCCTGGCCCGGCCGGTGGGCGCGGAAGTGCTGGTGGTGGTCGAGGACAGCGGCCCGGGCGTACCGCCGGAGAAACTGGGCAAGGTGTTCCAGGCCTTCTTCAGCACCAAGGCCTCCGGCATGGGCATGGGGCTGGCCATCTGCGCCTCCATCATTTCCGCCCATGGCGGCGTGCTCGGCGCCAGCCGCGGGCGCCACGACGAGAACCTGTTCTACTTCACCCTGCCCGGCCAGCGCGGCTGAGGGCTTCAGAACTTTTCAGGAATCGCCAAGGACGCCGACGGAACCCGAGGCGCACGCTCTCCACCATTCGAGACGGAGAGAACGCCATGAACGCGATGGCCACACCGGCGGCGGCCGCCCTGGACACTCAGACCTACCGACTGATCGTCACCCTGCAGGAAGCGCTGCAGTCGCCCGCGGACAGCGAGCGCGAGCGCGTGTCCCGGGCCGGGCTGCAGCTCTGCGAGCACCTGCTGGAGCGCTACCGGCAGCCGCCGGCGAACCGCGAGCGGCTGTCGCTAGCGCCCTGGCAGGAGCGCAAGGCCAAGGAGATCCTGTCGCGCAGCCTCAACGCGCGGCTGTTCATCGCCGATGTCGCCGAGCAGTGCGCCATGTCGCGCAGCCACTTCTCCCGCGCCTTCAAGAAGGCCACCGGCATGTCGCCGCAGGACTGGGCGCTGGACCTGCGCGTGCGCCGGGCCCAGGAGCTGCTGCGCGACAGCGCCCTGCCCATCTCCTCGATCAGTCTGGAATGCGGTTTCGCCGACCAGTCGCACTTCAGCCGCACCTTTGGCCGCCTGGTGGGCATCACCCCCAAGCGCTGGCGCCAGCTCAACGCTCGCCCGGCGGCGGCGCTGCGGGTTATCCCTGGGGATATGTCCCTCGGGGTAGTGGCCGGTTAATCCACCGCGAACAGCAGTACCTTGAGCGCCCGGTCCGGGTCGATGTCGGCGAACTCCGGCGGGTTGTCCAGGCGCTGCCGGTAATGCAGCTGCGGCGCCTCGCGGGCGGCCTCGGCGATCACGAAATCGGGCGTCAGGCCCGGATCGTTGCAGCAGGCCAGGACCTGGCCGCCGGGCGTCAGCAGCTCGGGCAGGCGGCGCAGAATCTTGGCGTAGTCGCGGGTGAGCACGAAGCTGCCCTTCTGGAAGCTCGGCGGGTCGACCACGATCAGCTCGTACGGCCCCTCGCGGCGCAGCCTGCCCCAGGAGTTGAACAGGTCGTGGGCGAGGAAGCCGACCCGCGACAGGTCGTGGCCGTTCAGCCGGTGGTTATCGCGGCCGCGGCTCAGGGCCGGGCGCGACATGTCCAGGTTGACCACCCGCTCCGCGCCGCCGGCGATGGCCGCCACGGAGAAACCGCAGGTGTAGGCGAACAGGTTGAGCACCCGCCGTCCGCCGGCCTGCTCGCGCAACCAGCGCCGCCCCATGCGCATGTCGAGGAACAGGCCGCAGTTCTGCTTGCGGCCGAAATCGAGCAGGTAGCGCAGACCGTCTTCGTCGATTTCATGACGCTCGAGGGGCGCGCCGAGCAGGTAGTCGGTGGCGCTGTCGGCGCGGTAGCGGTGCTGCAGCAACAGGTGCGCGGCGCCGCTGGCGGCCCAGGCCGGCGAGTCGCCCAGGGCCAGCAGCATCTGCCTGAGTTCGGCCAGCTCGGCCTCGTCGGGCTCGCGGAACAGCGACACCAGCAGCACGCCCTGCAGCCAGTCGACGGTGATCTGCTCCAAGCCCGGCCACTGCCGGCCACGGCCGTGGAACAGGCGGCGCGCCTCGGGCGGCAGGTCGGCGAAGGCGCGCAGCAGGTGCTGCTGCAGGGTGGCGATGGCGGCTGGATTCATGACGGGCGCAACGAGGAAACGGGCCGGCATTCTAGGCCATAACGCCCGCCTGCGACGCCGCGGCCGCGCCGGGCGAGGCGCGAGCTGATAACCTTTGAAATCATTTTGAACGGGAGATTTCCATGCCTCACGACGGCAGCGTACTGCAGGGAGCAGTCGTATTCCTCTTCGCCGCCGTGCTGGCGGTGCCGCTGGCCAAGCGCCTGCAACTCGGCGCCGTGCTCGGTTATCTGCTGGCCGGCGTGTTGATCGGCCCCTCGGTGCTGGGCCTGATCGGCGATCCCGAGAGCGTGGCGCACCTGTCGGAGATGGGCGTGGTGCTGCTGCTGTTCATCATCGGCCTGGAGCTGTCGCCGCGGCGCCTGTGGGTGATGCGCACGGCGGTGTTCGGCGTGGGCCTGGCCCAGGTGCTGCTGACCGCCGTGGTGATCGGCACGGTGGCCCTCTTCGGCTTCCACCAGCCCTTGCCGGTGGCCATGGTGCTTGGCCTGGGCCTGGCGCTGTCGTCCACCGCCTTCGGCCTGCAGCTGCTGGCCGAACGCAAGGAACTCACCGCGCCCCACGGGCGCATGGCCTTCGCCATCCTGCTGTTCCAGGACATCGCCGCGATTCCGCTGATCGCCCTGGTGCCGATGCTCGGCGAGGCCTCGCCGCATCCGCTGCCGGGCAACGAGCTGCAGGGGCTGCTCGAGGTGTTCGGCAGCATCGCCCTGGTGGTGCTCGGCGGGCGCTACCTGCTGCGCCCGGTGTTCCGCATCGTCGCCCGCACCAACATTCGTGAGGTGTCCACCGCCACCGCCCTGCTGGTGGTGATCGGCACCGCCTGGCTGATGGAGCTGGCCGGCATTTCCATGGCCCTGGGCGCGTTCCTCGCCGGCATGCTGCTGGCCGATTCGGAGTACCGCCACGAGCTGGAATCGCACATCGAACCGTTCAAGGGGCTGCTGCTCGGGCTGTTCTTCATGAGCGTGGGCATGGCCGCCAACCTCGCCCTGCTGTGGCGCGAACCGCTGCTGGTGCTGGGCCTGACCCTGCTGCTGATCGGCCTCAAGCTGCCGGTGCTGCTGCTGGTCGGTCGTCTGGCCGGCGGCCTGTCGCGGGTCAGCGCAGTGCGCCTGGCCGTGCTGCTGGCGGCCGGCGGCGAGTTCGCTTTCGTGGTGTTCCGCATGGCCCGCGGCGAGCAGCTGCTGGATGCCTACACCCATGACCTGCTGGTGATCGCCATCACCCTGTCGATGGCCCTGACCCCGCCGATGGTGCTGCTCGCCGCCCACTGGTTCAAGGCCGCACCCGCCACGCCGCGGCCGGTGCCGCCGGAGCTGGAGAAGATGGACAGCGACACGCCGCGCGTGGTGCTGGCCGGCATGGGCCGCATGGGCCAGGTGATCGCCCGCGTGCTGCACGCGCAGCGGGTGCCCTTCGTCGCGCTGGACACCTCGGTGGACGCGGTGGAGATGTCGCGCAGCCTGGGCGACATGCCGATCTTCTATGGTGACCCGCTGCGTCCGGAAATCCTGCGCGCCGCCCAGTTGGACAAGGCCGAGTGGTTCATCGTCGCCACCGACGACCCGGAGACCAACCTGAAGACCGCCGAGATGGTGCGCCGGCTGTACCCGCACGTGAAGATCATCGCCCGCGCGCGCAACCGCCAGCACGTGCACAAGCTGTGGGACCTCAACGCCCAGGCCGTGCGCGAGACCTTCCACTCCAGCCTGGAAATGAGCCGCCAGGTGCTGCGCGGCCTGGGCCTGAGTGAGGAGCAGGCCGCCGCGCGCCTGCGCCGCTTCCAGCGCCACGACGAGGAGGTGCTGGAGGCCCAGCACAAGGTCTACGACAACCAGGCGGCGGTGCAGCAGACCGCCCGCGAGGCCCGTGCGGAGCTGGCGCGGCTGTTCAGCAGCGACGACAGCGAGGAGCGCCGCCCGAACTGAGCGCGGGCGGTGGCACTTTTCGACGGGCAAAAAAAACGGCCCATCGTCAATCGACGTGGACCGCAAAGCACTACTGGTCGTGCGTGGTGCCCCGCCACCCGCCGATGAGGGAGGGCTGGGGCGGGACGGAACGCGCCGCCGGACGACCGGCCGACCGCGCGTGGGGTATTACAGGTGGGCGTCCTGGTATTCCTGCTCGGCTTCGTCGAAGCGCTTGTTCATGGCGGCGGACGGCGCGTTGCCGATGCGGCTGAACACCACGATGGCCAGGGTGGCGAGGATGAAGCCCGGGATGATTTCGTACAGGCCCAGACCGATCCAGTTCTTCCATACCACCACGGTCACGGCACCGACGATCATGCCGGCCAGGGCGCCGTTGCGGGTCATGCCCTTCCACAGCACGGAGAGGATCACCACCGGACCGAAGGCGGCACCGAAGCCGGCCCAGGCGTAGGACACCAGGCCCAGTACGCGGTTATCCGGGTTGGAGGCCAGGACGATGGCGACGATGGCCACCAGCAGCACCATGGCGCGGCCGACCCAGACCAGTTCTTTCTGGCTGGCGCCCTTGCGCAGGAAGGCCTTGTAGAAGTCCTCGGTCAGAGCACTGGAGCACACCAGCAGCTGGCAGCTGAGGGTGGACATCACGGCGGCCAGGATGGCGGACAGCAGGATGCCGGCGATCCACGGGTTGAACAGGATCTTGGCCAGTTCGATGAACACGCGCTCGGGGTTTTCGCTGACCGGGCCGGCCAGTTCCGGATGGGCGGAGAAGTAGGCGATACCGAAGAAGCCCACAGCCACGGCGCCGCCGAGGCAGAGGATCATCCAGGTCATGGAGATGCGGCGAGCGGCCGGGATCGACTTGACCGAATCGGCAGCCATGAAGCGCGCCAGGATGTGCGGCTGGCCGAAGTAGCCCAGGCCCCAGGCCATCAGCGAGATAACGCCGATGAAGGTGGCGCCCTTGAGCATGTCGAAGTTGGTGGCGTCCTTCAGCTCGATGGCGGCGAAGGTGGTGTCCATGCCGCCGGTGGCGACCATCACCATCACCGGGGTGAGGATCAGGGCGAAGATCATCAGGGTGGCCTGCACGGTGTCGGTCCAGCTCACCGCCAGGAAGCCACCGATGAAGGTGTAGGCGATGGTGGCGGCGGCACCGGCCCACAGAGCGGTCTCGTAGCTCATGCCGAAGGTGCTTTCGAACAGGCGGGCACCGGCGACCACGCCGGAGGCGCAGTAGATGGTGAAGAACACCAGGATCACCAGGGCCGAGAAGATGCGCAGGATGCGGCTGTTGTCTTCGAAGCGGTTGGTGAAGTAGTCCGGCAGGGTCAGGGCATTGCCGTTGTGCTCGGTCTGCACGCGCAGGCGGCCGGCGACGAACAGCCAGTTGAGGTAGGCACCGACCACCAGGCCGATGGCGATCCAGCTCTCGGAGATGCCGGCGACGAAGATCGCGCCCGGCAGGCCCATCAGCAGCCAGCCGCTCATGTCGGAGGCGCCAGCGGACAGCGCGGTGACGAAGCTGCCGATGCTGCGGCCACCGAGGATGTAGTCGGACAGGTTCTTGGTACGCAGATAGGCGACGAGGCCGATCAGGACCATCGCGGCGATATACACCACGAAGGTGATCAGCATGGGGGTGCTAGCTGTCATGGGAGGATGCCCTCTCGCTTGTTGTTATGCGCCGCGACGGGTCGTCCGCGGCAGGGTTGGCAAACGCATCCGCTCGTAACGGACGCTGTGTTGTCCCGATCGTTGAACCGGGGTACTAGGTGGACGCCCGCTGCCGGCGCCGCATCACCGTTTCCCTCCCGGAAACGCCGACGGGGCACGCACAGCGCACCCCGCCAGAATGTCGAACGCTGCTCGGCGTGACTTCTACCATTGGTTTAGCCCATTGTCCGGGTGACACAAGCGACGACACGCGCCTGCCACCGAAGCGGGATGCAGGACTCTAGTGACAGGTGCATGACCGCTTCTTGCGAAAAGCTCCGGAGTTTTTGCGAAAAACTCCGGAGCCCGCGGCGGCTCGCGCTCAGATCTGGAAGCGCGCCAGCATGTCCTTCATCTTCTGCCCGAGCCGCTGCAGGCCCTGGGCCGCCGCCTCGGCCTGCTTGGAACTGGACATGTTCTGCGCGCTGGCCTCGCGGATGCTCTCCATGGCCTGCACCAGCTGGTCCATGCCGGCCAGCTGCTGTTGGGCGGAGACGGCGATCTCGGCCACCGCCTGGGCGCCCTCGTCGATGCTCAGCGACAGCAGGCGGATGGCCTCGCCGGCCTGGCCGGACTGCTTGACCCCCTCGCTCACCGCCCGGCTGCCCTGCTCCGCGGCCAGCACGGTGCTACTGGTGGCACGCTGAATCTCGCCGAGAATGCCGCGCACCTGCACGGTGGCCTGCTTGGATTGCTCGGCCAGGCTCTTGACCTCCTGCGCCACCACCGAGAAGCCCTTGCCCTGCTCGCCGGCCTTGGCCGCCTCGATGGAGGCGTTGACCGCCAGCAGGTTGGACTGCTCGGCCAGGTCGTTGACCGTGGCGATGATCTCGCCGATGGTCTGCACCTGCTCGGCCAGGCGGGTGATGTTCTCGCCGACCAGCTCCATCTGCTGGTGGATGCGCCGCATGCCCTCGCTCACCTCGTCCACCGCCCGGCGACCGTCCTGGGAGACCTGGATCGAGCGCTGCGCGGTCTGCGACACCGACAGCGCGCGCTGGCTGGAGAGCATCGCCGTCTGCTTGATCTCCTCCACCGTGGTACTGGTCTCGCTGATCGCGGTGGCCGTCTCCGCCGTGCCTGCGGCGATCTGGTAGGACCCGGCGGCGATCTCGCTGGCCGAGTCGGTGAGCACCTCGATGCCGCTGCGGATGTCGCCGTTGATCTGGCGCAGGTCGACCAGCATCTGCGCGAAGGCATTGCCGAGCAGGTCGCCGGACGACTGCGGTTGCACCTCGATGGTCAGGTTGCCGGCGGCGATCTGCCGGGCCGACTCGGCCATCTGCCGCAGGGACTGGAGCATGCGTGAAAAGGCCTGGCCGAACTGGTCGCCGGGCGACTGCGGCTGCACATCGACCGCCAGGTTGCCGGCGGCGATCTGCCGGGCCGACTCGGCGACGTGACGCAGGGCCTGAATCATGGCGGCGAAGGCCTGGCCGAACTGATCGTCCTGTGACTGCGGTTGCACCTCGATGGCCAGGTTGCCGGCGGCGATCTGCCGGGCCGACTCCGCGGTCTGGCGCAACGAGCGCAGCATGCGCTCGATGGAGCCCTGCAGCAGGCCGATCTCGTCGGAGCGCGGGCGTGCCGCCAGCTCCACTGCCAGGTTGCCGGCGCTGACCTTGTCCGCCACCTCGCTGACCGCACGCAGTGGGCGGCCGATGTGCTGGGTAAGGAACAGTGCCGCCACCACTACGATCAGCACCGAGAGCCCCAGACCGATCAGGATCGCCTGCTGCGCGCCATTAGCGCTGACCGCCGCCGCCGTGTCGCGGATTGCCTGCAGTCGGCGCTCCTCGTCACTCATCTCGCTGACCAGCGCACGGATTTCGCGCATCACCTCCATGCCCTGGTCGGTCAGCACCTGCCGACGGGCGACCTCGAAGCCCTGGGTGCGGTGCAGCTCGATGGTGCTGGCCAGCGCTTGGACGCGCTGGGTCAGCAATGGCTCCAGGCGATCCAGGCGGCGTTGCTGGTCGGGGTTGTCATCGACCAGTTGGCGCAGCGCCTGCATCTCTTGGGCGATGCGCTCGCGGGCCGCGGTATAAGGCGCCAGGTATCGGTCGGCGCCGGTGATCAGGTAGCCCCGTTGCCCCGTCTCGGCATCCTGGACCGAGGCCAGCAGGCGGCTCAGCTGAGCCAGTACCTCATGGGTATGCGCGACCCAGCGGGCGGTCTCCTGCATGTTGAGCGTATTGCGGTAGGAAATGCCGCCGATGACGACGATGACCAGCAGAATGGCGCAGAAGCTGCCCCACAGCTTCGCCCCGATGGATAACCTCATTGTCAGCCTCCCAGGCTCTTTATCGTTCCCCGCCTTCAGTGATAGCTCAGAATCACCGATTTGGCCCTGGCCGCCGCGCCGCGATGGCGGCGGAGGCCCTTCCGCGTTCCGACCGGAACACGCGGCGAAGGTGCGGGGAAGATGTCGCTCAGGACAGCACGCTGCGGTCGAAGACGAAGCCGCCGCGCTGCTGCGGACGATGCTCCAGCAGGGCCTGCGGTCGGCCCATGCGCGGCTGGTTCTTGTCGCCGGTGTCGAGCACCCAGCCGTGCTGCTTCATCTTCTCCAGCCGGCCGCGCAGGGTGGTGTGCTGCACCGCCTGGCCAAGGCTGGCCTGGAACGCCGCCAGCGCCTCGGTGACGGTGAAGCGCGGCGCCAACAGATACAGCGGCAGCGACGTGTAGACCGCCTTGCCGGCCAGGCGCTCGGCGGCCTGGGCCACCAGCTGGGCATGATCGAACGGCAGCGCCTGACGCCCCTGCAGCACCTCGGCCAGGGCGACGAAACGCAGGTCGTCGTGCTGCAGCGCGATGTCCGGCGCGAGCAGCGCCAGGTAGACGGTCGACAGCGACCAGCCGCGCGGATCGCGATCCGCGTTGCCTACGGTGGTTACCTGTTCCAGATGGGCCGGCGCGATGCGCGCCTTGTCCTGCAAGGCGCGCTCGGCCGCGGCATCCAAACTGGCGTCGGCGCTGCGCCCGTTGACCAGCACACCGGGCAATGCCCATTCACCGGCGAACGGCGCCTGGGCCCGGCGGATCAGAAGCAGCTGCAGTTCGCCCTCCTCGCCCAGGCGCAGCGCCACGATATCCACGCCGGCCAGCACTTCCGCGGATGCCATACCTTCTTCCTCGTATTCTTCCGACTTATTTCATCTTGACGAATAACTCACAGAATTTCATCCGCTCTGGCAAAAAGCGCTTGCCAACTTATTTCATCAGATGGAATATGTAACCACTTATACGGCAACGAGGAATGCCCAGATGAAAATCGCCAGCTTCGACGTCGACGCGCAGAAGGGTTTCACGCCCCTGTGCCCGGACGAGCTGCCGGTGCCCGGCGGCGATGCCATCGCCCCGGCGCTCAATCAACTGGCCGCTCGCGCCAGCCTGCGCCTGGGCAGCAAGGATGCGCACAGCCCGCAGGCCGCCTGGGTGGCGCCGAGCCACGCGGAGATGCTCAAGCCCTTGCCGCTGGCCAATGCCGATCTGTCCTGGGTCAGCCACTGCGTGCCGGGCACGCCGGGCTTCGAGCTGCTCGACGAGTTGCCCGCCCCGCTGGACTACGACTACTTCGTGTGGAAAGGCGTCGAACCGGACCTGCACCCCTACGGCGCCTGCTACCACGACCTGGGCGAGAAGCGCAGCACGGGCGCGATCGAGTTCCTGCGGCAGAATGCGGTCGAACGCGTACTGGTCGGCGGCCTGGCCCTCGACTACTGCGTCAAGACCACCGCCCTGCAACTGCGCCGCGCCGGCTTCGCCGTCGGCGTGTACCTGCCGGCCTGCCGGGCCATCGCCGAAGATACGGCCAACGCCGCCTGCGCCGAGATGCGCGCCGCCGGCATCGAACTCTATGCCAGCCTCGACGAGCTGGACGCCGCGCTGGGAGACCACTGAGATGACCGAGAGCGTATTCGCCGAGCGCATCGTGCAGAACCTGCTCGACACCGACTTCTACAAGCTGACCATGATGCAGGCGGTGCTGCACAACTACCCCAACGCCGAAGTGGAGTGGGAGTTCCGCTGCCGCAACAGCGAGGATCTGACGCCCTACCTGGCCGAGATTCGCTACCAGATCGAGCGCCTGGCGGAGCTGGAGGCCACGGCCGATCAGTTGGCCTTCCTCGAGCGCATCCCGTTCATGAAGCCGGACTTCATCCGCTTCCTCGGCCTGTTCCGCTTCAACCCGCGCCACGTGCAGACCGGCATCGAGGATGGTCAGCTGTGCATCCGCCTGCGCGGCCCCTGGCTGCACGTGATCCTCTACGAGATCCCGCTGCTGGCGATCATCAGCGAGGTGCGCAACCGCTATCGCTACCGCGAAGTGCTGCTGGAGCAGGCCAGCGAGCGTCTGTACGAGAAGTTCGACTGGCTCAAGCGCGAGGCCTCGGCCGATGAGCTGGACGGTTTCCAGGTCGCCGACTTCGGCACCCGCCGGCGCTTCTCCTTCCGGGTGCAGGAGCAGATGGTGAAGATCATGAAGCGCGACTTCCCCGGGCGCTTCGTCGGCACCAGCAACGTGCACCTGGCCCGTGAGCTGGACCTCAAGCCGCTCGGCACCATGGCCCACGAATGGCTGATGGCCCACCAGCAGCTCGGCCCGCGCCTGATCGACAGCCAGAGCGCCGCGCTGGACTGCTGGGTCCGCGAGTACCGCGGTCTGCTCGGCATCGCCCTGACCGACTGCATCACCATGGATGCCTTTCTGCGCGACTTCGATCTGTACTTCGCCAAGCTGTTCGACGGCCTGCGCCACGACTCCGGCGACCCGTTGCAGTGGGCGGAAAAAGCCATCGCGCATTACGAGAAACTCGGCATCGACCCCATGAGCAAGACCCTGGTGTTCTCCGACGGCCTCGACTTCGAAAAGTCGCTGCAGCTCTACCGTGCACTTCACGGTCGTATCCACGTAAGCTTCGGCGTCGGCACCAAGCTGACCTGCGACATTCCGGGCGTCGAGCCGATGAACATCGTGATCAAGATGACCGCCTGCAACGGCCAGCCCGTCGCCAAGATTTCCGACACACCAGGCAAGACCCAGTGCCGCGACGAGAATTTCGTCAGCTACCTGAAACATGTTTTCCGCGTATGAGGACCCAGCCATGAGCAACCGCCAAGCCGAAATCGCCGCCGCCCTGGACGTGGTGCCGCCCTTCGCCGACGAAGCCGCCCTGGTGGCGGAGATCGAGCGACGCAAGGGCTTCATCAAGAACTGCCTGAAGAATTCGGGCCTGAAGGTGCTGGTGCTGGGCATCAGCGGCGGCGTCGACTCCACCACCGCCGGGCGCCTGGCCCAGGTGTCCGTGGACGAACTGCGCGCCGAGACCGGCGACGACGGCTACCGCTTCATCGCCGTGCGTCTGCCGCACGGTACCCAGCATGACGAGAAGGACGCCCAGGATTCGCTGAAATTCGTCGCGGCCGACGAGAACGCCACGGTCAACATTGCCGACAGCGTCCGCGGCCTGGGCCAGCAGGTCGAACACATGCAGCAGCTGTCAGACGCGCGCCGCGACTTCGTCAACGGCAACGTCAAGGCACGCATCCGCATGGTTGCCCAGTTCACCATCGCCAACGCCACCAACGGCCTGGTGATCGGCACGGATCACGCCGCAGAGGCGGTGATGGGCTTCTTCACCAAGTTCGGCGACGGCGCCTGCGATCTCGCCCCGCTGTCCGGCCTGGTGAAGAATCAGGTGCGTGCCATCGCCAAGCACCTCGGCGCGCCACAGCATCTGGTGATGAAGACCCCGACCGCCGACCTGGAAGAACTGCGCCCGGGCAAGCCGGACGAAGAGGCTCATGGCGTGAGCTACGCCGAAATCGACGCCTTCCTGCACGGCGAAAAGGTCAGCGACGCGGCCTACGCCACCATCGTGCGCACCTACGACAACACGCGCCACAAGCGCGAGCTGCCGCTGGTGCCCTGATCAGAGCCAGGCCACCGGTGCGGGCGGCGGCTGATCGGGAATGGTCGGCTCGCCCGGTACCGGCGGCAGGTCCGGCTTGCCCGGCTGATCCGGTACATCCGGATCGGGCTGGCCGGGAATGGTGCCATTGAGCCAACGATCCTGCGGCCCCGGCGATAGATGAATCGCTGTCCTGTACATGGTTGTGCCCTCCACGGCGAACTCTGAAGGTAGAGTTCGCCCGCGTGGAAGAATTCACAGGATTTAACCGCCGTACAGCACGCTGATCGACACCAGCACCTGCTGCCCGGCATCGTCGCCGGCACTGTAGTCGGGCGCAGCGCCATACCCCAGCCACAGCTGCCTGCCATTCTTCATGCGCAGGTCGGAGCGCTCGTCGCCATCGCCCTCCAGGCCTGCGAGCACGCGGCTCGCCTCCTCGCGTGATATCCCCAGGCGCAAGTACCGGTCGACCACGAAACCCTCCGGCTTGCCCTCGCGCTCCACGTCCTGCAGCCAGCCGAGAAAAAGCTCATCGGTGAACTGTGGTACGAGCCAGCAACGCACCTCGCGCAAGCGCTCGCCCTCGAACACCAGCAGCAGTGAATTGCCGTACAGCAATCCGCTTCGCCCTTGGCGTAACGGCAGCTCCACGGTGGGCGGGCCCAGCCGTTCGATAAAGGCGGAGGGTGGGGCATCCGGCATCAGGCCCAACACGTCGCCATCGGTGAATACCTGCAGCTCGGCCAGTGCCGGGCCGGAACCCAGCATCAGCAGCAGGACCAGCGCCTTCAGCCACTTCATCACACGCACCTCCTTGTCTCGCGGGCAGAAAAAAGCCGGGCGATGCCCGGCTCTTTGAACTGGCTCAGATCAGGCCTTCGGCAGCGTCACGCCGGTCTGGCCCTGGTACTTGCCGCCGCGGTCGGCGTAGGACACTTCGCAGGCCTCGTCGGACTGCAGGAACAGCATCTGCGCCACGCCTTCGTGGGCGTAGATCTTCGCCGGCAGGTTGGTGGTGTTGGAGAACTCCAGGGTCACGTGACCTTCCCACTCCGGCTCCAGCGGGGTGACGTTGACGATGATGCCGCAGCGGGCATAGGTGCTCTTGCCCAGGCAGATGGTCAGCACGTCGCGCGGGATGCGGAAGTACTCGACGGTGCGAGCCAGGGCGAAGGAGTTCGGCGGGATGATGCAGACGTCGCTGTTGATGTCGACGAAGCTCTTCTCGTCGAAATTCTTCGGGTCGACCACCGCCGAGTGGATATTGGTGAATACCTTGAATTCGGCGGCGCAGCGTACGTCGTAGCCGTAGCTGGAGACGCCGTAGGAGATTACCCGGCTGTCGTCTGCACCGCGAATCTGGCGCTCGACGAAGGGCTCGATCATCCCGTGTTCCTGGGCCATGCGGCGAATCCACTTGTCCGATTTGATGCTCATGGCGGGCGTCCTGAAGCTGTTGGCTGAAAAATGATCGCGCATCTTACCGGGGGCCAGGGCACCGAGCCAAGGGGCGTCGGGCAGGTCGACGGCGTGACGCGCCGCCGCTAGGCTGGGCGTCTTTTATCGCCTGGAACGGATACCGGCATGCTCGACCAGTTCACTCCCCTGCTCTATCTCAAGCTCAGATCGGACAGCATCAGCGGCCTGCACCTGCCATCCGGCAGGCCTTTCGACGAACCGCCCGTCCTGGCCCTGCAGACCCTCAAGGGTAAGCGCGAGGCCATCGCTGTCGGCCACGCGGCGGCCAAGTTACGGGGACAAGCCCACATTGAAGTGGCCAATGGTTTCGAGCACCCGCGCTCGCTGCTGGCCGACTTCGCCGTCGCGGAGAAAACACTCCAGCTGCTGTTCCGCCAGCTACCGCCGAAGTCGCTGTTGAAGCTGGCGCCCAGAGTCATTCTGCACCCGCTGGAGCATCTGCAAGGCGGCCTGACACCAGTGGAAATCCGAGGCCTGTACGAACTGTGCCGAGGTGCGGGTGCCAGGCACGTTCAGTTGTGGGTCGGCCGCGAACTCACCACCGAGGAACTGCGCTCGCGGCAGTTCCCCACCGACGGCGGCTCGTTGCTGACGCCCTGAGGCGTCAGTCGTCGCTGACCTCGATGGTCGGCATCGCGCCGCTGCCCAGGCCGCCCTGGGCGATGCGCGCGCCGACGCTGCGGGCCATTTCCTGGTAGATCATGGCGATCTGGCTCTCGGTGTCGGCCACCACGGTCGGCTTGCCGCCGTCGGCCTGCATGCGGATGGCCATGGACAGCGGCAGCGAGGCGAGCAGATCGACGCCGTACTGGGCCGCCAGCTTCTCGCCGCCCCCCTCGCCGAACAGGTGCTCGGCATGGCCGCAGTTGCTGCAGATGTGCACGGCCATGTTCTCCACCACGCCCAGCACCGGGATGTTGACCTTGCGGAACATCTCCACGCCCTTCCTGGCGTCCAGCAGGGCCAGGTCCTGCGGGGTGGTGACGATCACCGCGCCTGCCACCGGCACCTTCTGCGCCAGGGTCAGCTGGATGTCGCCGGTGCCCGGCGGCATGTCGACGATCAGGTAGTCCAGGTCGTCCCAGGCCGTCTGGGTGACCAGCTGCAGCAGCGCGCCGGAGACCATCGGTCCGCGCCACACCACCGGGGTGTTGTCGTCGGTGAGGAAAGCCATGGACATCACCTGCACGCCATGGGCCTCCAGCGGCACGAAGAACTTCTGGTCGCGCACCTTGGGGCGGGTGCCCTCGGCGATGCCGAACATGATGCCCTGGCTGGGGCCGTAGATATCGGCGTCGAGAATGCCGACGCGGGCGCCCTCGCGGGCCAGCGCCAGGGCTAGGTTGGCGGCGGTGGTGGACTTGCCCACGCCGCCCTTGCCGGAGGCCACGGCGATGATGTTCTTTACCCCGGCCAGCGCCGGCACCTGCTCCTGGGCCTTGTGCGGCGCGATGGCCACGTCCACCCGCACCCGCGCCGACTCCACGCCGTCCAGGCCTTCGAGCGCCATCTGCAGCATCTGCGCCCAGCCGTTCCTGAACAGCCCGGCGGCGTAGCCGAGCTCCAGGTGGACGGCGACCTTGCCGCCCTGGATGTCGACCTCGCGCAGGCAACCGGCGGACACCGGGTCCTGGCTCAGATGGGGGTCGGTGAACTGACGCAGACGGGCTTCGACCGCTTCGCGGGTGACGGTGCTCATGGGCAACTCCGAAAGACTGAGCAAAACAGGCGGGCATCTTACCGTAGGCGGGAAAGCCGCCGTAGGCTCATTTCGCCGCAGCCGCGCCGACCGGGGAAACCGACCACGGCATTGCATGCCGCGTCCCGCCGCGCGGGTGAAAAAAAGCCGCCGGACCTATATAGTTGCCGACTTCCCTCGTAACACCCGATGGCCCGATCACCATGTCCGAAGCCCGCAAGATTCTCGTCACCAGCGCCCTGCCCTACGCCAACGGCTCGATCCACCTCGGCCACATGCTCGAGTATCTGCAGACCGACATGTGGGTGCGCTTCCAGAAACTGCGCGGCAACCAGGCCATCTACGTCTGCGCCGACGACGCCCACGGCTCGGCCATCATGCTGCGCGCCGAGAAGGAAGGCATCACGCCGGAACAGCTGATCGACGGCGTGCGCGCCGAGCACATGGCCGACTTCGCCGATTTCCTGATCGAGTTCGACAACTACCACTCGACCCATTCGGACGAGAACCGCGAGCTGTCCTCCTCCATCTACCTGGCGCTGCGCGACAACGGCCACATCGCCACCCGTGCGGTGACCCAGTACTTCGACCCCGAGAAGGGCATGTTCCTCGCCGACCGCTTCATCAAGGGCACCTGCCCGAAATGCGCGGCCGAGGACCAGTACGGCGACAACTGCGAGAAATGCGGCGCCACCTACGAGCCGACCGAGCTGAAGAATCCGCGCTCGGCGATTTCCGGCGCTGTGCCGGTACTCAAGGACTCCAAGCACTTCTTCTTCAAGCTGCCCGACTTCGAGGCCATGCTGAAGACCTGGACCCGCTCCGGCACCCTGCAGGACGCCGTGGCCAACAAGATCGCCGAATGGCTCGATGGCGGCCTGCAGGAGTGGGACATCTCCCGCGACGCGCCGTACTTCGGCTTCGAGATCCCCGATGAGCCGGGCAAGTACTTCTACGTCTGGCTGGATGCGCCGATCGGCTACATGGCCAGCTTCAAGAACCTGTGCAGCAAGCGCCCGGAGCTGGACTTCGACGCCTTCTGGAACAAGGACTCGACCGCCGAGCTGTACCATTTCATCGGCAAGGACATCGTCAACTTCCACGCCCTGTTCTGGCCGGCGATGCTGGAAGGCGCCGGTTACCGCAAGCCGACCGGCGTCAACGTGCACGGCTACCTGACCGTCAACGGCCAGAAGATGTCCAAGTCGCGCGGCACCTTCATCAAGGCGCGCACTTACCTGGACCACCTGAACCCGGAATACCTGCGCTACTACTACGCCTCCAAGCTCAGCCGCGGCGTGGACGACCTCGACCTCAACCTCGAGGACTTCGTGCAGAAGGTCAACTCCGACCTGGTCGGCAAGGTGGTCAACATCGCCAGCCGCTGCGCCGGCTTCATCCACAAGGGCAACGCCGGCGTGCTGGTCAACGCCAATCCCGAGCCGGAGCTGTGGGCCGCCTTCCAGGCCGCCGCGCCGAGCATCGCCGACGCCTATGAGGCGCGCGATTTCGCCCGCGCCATGCGCGAGATCATGGCCCTGGCCGACCGCGCCAATGCCTGGATCGCCGACAAGGCGCCGTGGGCGCTGAACAAGGTCGAAGGCAAGCAGGCCGAGGTGCAGGACATCTGCGCCCTGGGCATCAATCTGTTCCGCCAGCTGGTGATCATGCTCAAGCCGGTGCTGCCGAAGCTGGCTGCCGACGCCGAGGCCTTCCTCAATGTCGCCCCGCTGACCTGGAACGACCTGGCCACCCCGCTGGCCGACCACCAGCTGAACCCGTTCAACCCGCTGCTGACCCGTATCGAACCCGCGAAGATCGAAGCCATGACCGAAGCCTCCAAGGAAGACCTCGCCGCCGAAGCCGCCAAGCCTACCGGCAATGGCGAACTGACCAAGGACCCGCTGGCCGCCGAGATCAACTTCGACGCCTTCGCCGCCGTCGACCTGCGCATCGCCCTGATAGAGAAGTGCGAGTTCGTCGAGGGCGCCGACAAGCTACTGCGCCTGTCGCTGGATATCGGCGACGAAAAGCGCAACGTGTTCTCCGGCATCAAGTCCGCCTACCCGGACCCGAGCAAGCTGGAAGGCCGCCTGACCCTGTACGTGGCCAACCTGGCCCCGCGCAAGATGAAGTTCGGCGTGTCCGAAGGCATGGTCCTGGCCGCCGGCCCGGGCGGCGAGGAAATCTACCTGCTCAGCCCGGACAGCGGCGCCAAGCCAGGCCAGCGCGTCAAGTAAGGCTGGCCTTGTCACAGGCGCGCCGATCCGGCGGCGGGCCTGGAGCAGATACGCATGATCGACTTCCTCTTCGCCCTGATCGGCGCCGCGCTGGTCAGCAACCTGATTCTCGGCCTGCCGCTCGCTGCCGATGCCCTGCGCAGCGCCCGCGTACAGGCACTGGGACCGGCTGGCGCCTTGCTGATCCTGCTCGCCGCACCCAGCGCCTGGCTGCTGCAACAGGCTCTGCAGACTGTCGACCTGACTTATCTCTCCCTGCTGATCAGCCTGCCGCTGCTGGCCGCCCTGAGCTGGCTCAGCCTGACTCTGCTGGCGCGCCTGCGCCCCGCTCTGCCTCTGGACGGCTTGTGGCCGCTGCTGCTCGGCAATGGCCTCGGCGCCATGCTGCTGGCGCGTTCGCTGGAGAATTTCTCCGCCACGCTGGCCCTGGGTATCGGCGGCGGACTGGGCTTCTGGATGGTACTGCAACTGATGAGCGACCTGCTCGAGCGCATCGAGCAATGCGATGTGCCGGCAGCCTTTCGCGGCACGCCGATCCTGCTGATCGCGGCCGGCCTGATGAGTCTGGCCTTCCTCGGTTTCAGCGGCATGGGGGCGGCATGAGCGCGTTGATCAGCATCCAGGCCATCGACGCCCTGCTGCCGCAGACCCAGTGCGGCAAGTGCGGCCATCCCGGCTGCAAGCCCTACGCCGAAGGCATCGCCAATGGCGAGGCGATCAACAAGTGCCCGCCGGGCGGCACCGCCACCATTCATGCCCTGGCCCGGCTGCTGCAGGTGCCGGAGCTGCCGCTGGAGCTGCCGGAGGTGCCGCCGCAGATCGCGCTGATCCGCGAGGCCGAATGCATCGGCTGCACCAAGTGCATCCAGGCCTGCCCGGTGGACGCCATCGTCGGCGCAGCCAAGCTGATGCACACGGTGATCACCGCAGAATGCACCGGCTGCGAGCTGTGCGTGGCGCCCTGCCCGGTCGACTGCATTGACATCCTGCCGCTGGCAGGCAGAGAGGCCGATCAACAGCGCGCGCGCGCCGACCAGTTCCGCAGCCGCCATGAGGCGCACCTTGCCCGCCTGGAGCGGGACGAGGCCCGGCGCAAGGCTGAGCGTGCCGCCCGTACGCCTGCGGTGAGCGCGGCTACGCCGACAGCGCAACCGGCCGCGAGCACCGACGACAGCTACAAGCGCCTGAAGATCGAGGCGGCCATGGCCAAGGTGGTGCTGGCCAAGGCCGAGAAGCAGCTGGCCCAGCGCGGCAATGCCGAGCTGCAGCGCCAGGTGGACGAACTGCGTCAGGCTGCCGAACGCGCCCAGCAGGCCCTCGAACAGGCCACACCGCCAGCGCCAGCGGTTCCCACCGCCGGCATCGCCGCACTCAAGCAGGCCAAGATCCAGTTCGCCCTGCGCCGTGCCGAGCTGGACAAGGCCACTCGCCAAGGCGCGGACGACGCCACGCTGCAAGCGCTGCGCGCCCATCTGGAGGCCGCCGCCCAGGCCCTGCACGCCGCCGAAGAGGCCAGCGGCAAGCCGCTGCCCGACCTAGTACGCACCGACAAACAGCCGGTAGACCACAAGCTGCGCGAACTGAAGACCGAACACGCCTACGCCCGCGCCGAGCTGCAGCGCCTGGAGCGGCGCCTTTCGGCCAACCCCGAGGCGGCACCCGCAGATTCGCTGCAGCAGGCCCGCCAGCGCCTGGCAAATGCCGAGCGACAGCTGCATGACTACCAGCAGTCCTGAGATCGCCTTCGACCCGCGTCCGAGCCTGCAGCGGGTGCTGCTCGCCTGCCTGCCCGGCGCCCTGGCCCTGCTCTGGCTCAACGGCTGGGGCCTGCTGATCCAGTTGCTGCTGGCCATCGCTACCTGCTCTGCCTGCGACCTGCTGACCCGTCGCCTGCGCGGCCAGCCGCTCACGCCGAAACGGCACAGCCTGCTCGAGCAGCCGCTCCTGGCCGAAGGCAGCGGCCTGGTCAGCGCCCTGCTGCTGGCCCTGGCCCTGCCCGCCTACGCGCCCTGGTGGCTGACCGTGGCCAGCGCCGCTTTCGCCAGCCTGTTCGGCAAATCGCTGTTCGGTGGATTCGGCAGCAACCCGTTCAACCCGGCCATGCTCGGCTATGCCTTCGCCCTGGTCGCCTTCCCCGCGCAGATGGTGCATTGGCCAGCGCCCGGCGGCGGCCACGATCTGCTCGCCGGGCTGCAGCAGATCTTCGGCTTCGGCCCCGGCCTGCCGGATGGCTGGAGCCAGGCCACGGTGCTGGACAGCCTGCGCCACAACGACCGCCTGACCGTCGACGAGCTGTTCGCCAGCCACCCGGCCTTCGGCGGTGTCGGCGGACGTGGCGTGGAATGGGTCAACCTGGCCTTCCTCGCCGGCGGCCTGTTCCTGCTGCAGCAGAAGGTGATCCGCTGGCAGGCGCCGGTCGGCATGCTCGGCGCCCTGTTCGTCGCCAGCCTGCTGTGCTGGAACGGCTCGGGTTCGGACTCCAACGGCTCGCCGCTGCTGCACCTGTTCAGCGGCGCCACCATGCTCGGCGCCTTCTTCATCATCACCGAGCCGGTCAGCGGCCCGGACAGTGCGCGCGGGCGCCTGTACTTCGGCATCGGCGTCGGCCTGCTGACCTACGCTATCCGCACCTGGGGCGGTTATCCGGACGGTCTGGCCTTCGCTGTGCTGCTGATGAACCTCTGCGTCACTCGCCTGGATCGCCTGGGAGCGCCGCGATGAAACGCGCCGCCCCGCTCCTGCTGCTGATCGTGCTGCTCGGCGCCGGCCTACTCGCCATCCTCCAGCACGTCGCTGCGCCGCGCATCGAGCAGCAGCGTCAGACCGCCGCCGAACGCACCTTGCTCGACCTGCTGCCCGCCGGCGGCTACGACAACCGTCCGCTGCAGAACCCCATCGCGCTGCCGGCCGGCGGCCTGCTGGGCAACCCAGGCGCCGAGCCGGGCTACCTGGCCAGGCTGAACGGCCGACCCAGCGCCGTGCTGCTGCCGGTCAGCGCCCGCGGCTACGAGGGGCCGATCCGCCTGCTGGTGGCGATCACCGCGGATGGCCGCCTGCTCGCCAGCAAGGTGCTGCAACAGCAGGAGACGCCGGGCCTGGCCGATCTGCTGGCGCCGGAGAGGGCCCACTGGCTGGGCGGCTTCACCGACAAGACACTGGAGGCCAACTTGAAGCTGCGCGCGGATGGCGGCCAGATCGACCAGATCGCCGGCGCCACCGTCACCTCGCGCGCAGTCACCGATGCTCTGCAGCGTGCGCTGCGCTTCTTCGATGCCGAGCGCGAGCGGTTATTGGGGGCGCAGCCATGAAGCGCTCTCTGCAGCTACTCGCCCTCGCACCTTTGCTGGGCTGCACCGATCTGCTGATCAAGGCTCTCGGCATCGGCCTGTGCGGCCTGCTGGTTCTGCTGCTCTGCGGTCTGCTGCTGGCCCCGCTGCGTAGCCGACTGCACGGCAACGGCCTGGTGCTGGCCGCCCTGCTGATCGGCGGCATCCTCGCCAGCATCGCAACACTTGCTCTGCAGCTGTTCAGCGCCGAGCTGGCAGGCGCCCTGGAGCTGTTCCTGCCGTTGCTGATCCTGCCCTGCCTGGTATTGGCCCTGGACGACCAGCACACGGCACTGGCCGGCCTCAGGCCCGGACTGATCTTCGCGCTGGTGGCCACGCTGCTCGGCGGCCTGCGCGAGCTGCTCGGCCATGGCAGCCTGTTCGCCCATGCCGACCGGCTGCTGGGACCCGCCGCCAGCGGCTGGTACTGGTCGAGCGGCATACCATTGCTGACGCACGCCGCCGGCGCCTTTATCCTGTTCGGCCTGTTGCTCGCCCTGCTCCGCCACTTCAACCAAGACGACGCCCGATGAACGCCGCCAAGCGCCACGAGATCTTCCGCCGCCTGCACGAAGACAATCCCGAACCCAAGACCGAACTGGCCTACACCACGCCGTTCGAGCTGCTCATCGCGGTAATTCTCTCCGCCCAGGCCACCGACGTGGGCGTGAACAAGGCCACGGCCAAGCTCTACCCGGTCGCCAACACCCCGGAAGCCATCTATGCGCTGGGCGTCGAGGGCCTCTCCGAGTACATCAAGACCATCGGCTTGTTCAACAGCAAGGCCAAGAACGTCATCGAGACCTGCCGCATCCTGGTCGAGAAACATGGCAGCCAGGTGCCGGACAACCGCGAGGATCTGGAGGCGCTGCCGGGCGTCGGCCGCAAGACCGCCAACGTGGTGCTCAACACCGCCTTCCGCCAGCCGGCCATGGCGGTGGACACGCACATCTTCCGGGTGAGCAACCGCACCGGCATCGCTCCGGGCAAGAACGTGCTGGAAGTGGAGAGGAAGCTGGTCAAGTTCGTGCCCAAGGAGTTTCTGCTGGACGCCCACCACTGGCTGATCCTGCACGGCCGCTACGTCTGCCAGGCGCGCAAGCCGCGTTGTGGCGCCTGCCGCATCGAGGATCTGTGCGAGTACAAGGCGAAGACGTCTGACGATTGAGAAGCCCGTGAATCGGGCATGGGCTCAATTGAAAAAATCTTTTTTACCGGCCCCAGTCTTTGCCGCTATAAGGTGCGCCATCAGCCTCCGAACCCTGGAGTAGGCCTAATGAGCACCGGCAAAGAAGAACTCGAACTCGAAGACGATTTCGTCGCCGAGGAAAGCGAAGACGCTGGCGAGCGCACCGTGGAAGTCGCCAAGACCAACCTGACCAAGCGCCGCATCATCGACAACCTGCTCGAAGAGCGTCGCCTGCAGAAGCAGCTGAACGACTACGACTTCGACCTCTGATTGCCGTCATGAAAAAAGCCCCGCGATGCGGGGCTTTTTCGTTGCGACGGCCGCTCAGTCGGCGCGTTTGGGCGAGAGCAGCTCGATCTTGTAGCCGTCCGGATCTTCGACGAAGGCCAGGATGCTGGTGCCGTGCTTCATCGGGCCCGCCTCGCGGGTGACCTTGCCGCCACGGGCGCGAATGTCGTCGCAGGCCTTGTAGACGTCGGCGACTTCCAGGGCGATGTGGCCATAGCCGGTACCCAGTTCGTACTGGTCCACGCCCCAGTTGTGGGTCAGCTCGATGACGCTGTTCTCGGCCTCGTTGCCGTAGCCGACGAAGGCCAGCGTGAACTGGCCTTCCGGGTAGTCCTTGCGGCGCAGCAGGGTCATGCCCAGCACCTCAGTGTAGAAGGCGATGGAGCGATCCATATCGCCGACGCGCAGCATGGTATGCAGCAGTCTCATCGGTTTTTTCCTCATCGTTGGCCCGTTCGGGCTCTATAAAACAGAACCCCGGCTCGTGGCCGGGGTTCGTCTGGCTCTGGGCGCAGAGCTTATCAGAACAGCTTGCGGCCCTTGCCGGCGGCGATGCGCATGCGCAGCGCGTTGAGCTTGATGAAGCCCGCGGCGTCGGCCTGGTTGTAGGCGCCGCCGTCTTCCTCGAAGGTCGCGATGTTGGCGTCGAACAGCGAGTCGTCGGACTTGCGGCCGACCACGATGACGTTGCCCTTGTACAGCTTCAGGCGCACCACACCGTTCACGTTGCTCTGCGAGGCGTCGATCATCTGCTGCAGCATCAGACGCTCCGGACTCCACCAGTAGCCGGTGTAGATCAGGCTGGCGTACTTGGGCATCAGCTCGTCTTTCAGGTGGGCCACTTCGCGGTCGAGGGTGATCGACTCGATGGCGCGGTGGGCCTTGAGCATGATGGTGCCGCCGGGGGTCTCGTAGCAGCCGCGGGACTTCATGCCGACGTAGCGGTTCTCGACGATGTCGAGACGGCCGATGCCGTTGGCGCCGCCGATGCGGTTCAGCTCGGCCAGCACGGCGGCCGGGGTCATGTCCTTGCCGTCGATGGCGACGATGTCACCCTGGCGGTAGGTCAGCTCGATGTAGGTCGGAGTGTCCGGGGCGGCTTCCGGCGAGACGCTCCACTTCCACATGTCTTCTTCGTGCTCGGTCCAGGTGTCTTCCAGCACGCCGCCCTCGTAGGAGATGTGCAGCAGGTTGGCGTCCATGGAGTACGGCGACTTCTTCTTGCCGTGGCGCTCGATCGGGATGGCGTGCTTCTCGGCGTAGTCCATCAGCTTCTCGCGGGACAGCAGGTCCCACTCGCGCCAGGGGGCGATCACCTTCACGCCCGGCTTCAGCGCATAGGCACCCAGTTCGAAACGCACCTGGTCGTTGCCCTTGCCGGTGGCGCCATGGGAGATGGCGTCGGCGCCGGTCTCGTTGGCGATCTCGATCAGGCGCTTGGCGATCAGCGGACGGGCGATGGAAGTACCCAGCAGGTACTCGCCTTCGTAGATGGTGTTGGCGCGGAACATCGGGAACACGAAGTCGCGGACGAATTCTTCGCGCAGGTCGTCGATGTAGATTTCCTTGACGCCCATGGCCTGGGCCTTGGCACGGGCCGGCTCGACCTCTTCGCCCTGACCGAGGTCGGCGGTGAAGGTCACCACTTCGCAGTTATAGGTGTCTTGCAGCCACTTGAGGATCACCGAGGTGTCCAGGCCACCGGAATAGGCCAGAACTACCTTCTTAACGTCCGCCATGCCAATCAACTCCACGGGTTGTACGGAAAACCGGGGATTCTACCGACCGTGCGGAATGATTTACAGGGGCGCGACAGACTCTAACGACAAAGCGACAGATTTATTTGCCGCCGTGCCTAGGATTTCGCCGCGGGCGCCGCCGGGGCTTCAGCGGCCGGCGCGGGCTCGCTCGGAGTCGGCGCGGTGGCGGGCGGCGTGCTGGCCGGGGGAATCGCCTCCGGTGCTGGCGGCAGGACCGGCTCGCGGGACAGGGTCATGGTCACCCGGCGGTTCTTCGCCCGGTTGGCCTCGCTGGTGTTCTTCACCAGCGGATAGCGCTCTCCATGGAAGCGCACCACGATCTGCTCGGCCGGCACGCCGCGCGAGCGGAGGTATTCCTCCACCGCCATGGCGCGGCGGCGCGAGACGTCGCGGTTGGTCAGGCGATTGCCGGAGTTGTCCGAGTGGCCGTCGAGCTGGATGCGATTGACGGTGGGATCGGCCTTCATGAAATCGAGGATGATATCGATCTTCGCCTGGGCCAGCGGCTCCAGGGTGGTGCCGCCGTCGGGGAAGCCCAGCTGGGTCTGGCGCACCTGCTCGAAGTTGACCGGCAGCAGGCTGGCCGTGCACTTGAGGTAATCGTTGTAGGCCTGGTTGAACTTGACCGGGAGCAGGCGCACTTCCATGCCCTCGCCGCCCTGCAGGGTGCGGTGACGCACCAGCGGGCTGCGCCCTTCCATCAACCCGGCGAGCAGGCGCCCGGCCTGTTCCTGACTGCTGTTGAACGGCACGTCGCCGCCGCCGACCCGCAGGCTGCCGAGATTGATGTCACCACGCCCGGGCTGCCAGGGCGCCGCGGCGGCCAGCAGGGTCGCCGAGCCGGCGCCCATCCAGCGCTCGCGCACCTTCAGGCGAAAAGTGGCCTGTTCGCCGGCCCGGCGGACGAACTCGCCGCTGCCGAAATCGGCGATGGGCTGGCTCAGGCGGCACTCGAACTGGTCGCCCTCGACCTTCCACTCCACCTTCTCCATGCGCGTCTGGAAGGTGATGGCCGCGGCCGGCATGCAGGGTACGCAGGCAAGCAGGCTGAGGAGAAGGAAGCTGGACTGGCGCAAGATCGGCTCCGTCGTGGATACGGCGTTCATAGCCCATATCGGCGGCCGCCCGGGAAACTTGATAGGCGGGAAGACGCGTCCGTCGCCCCTTTCGCGACCGCAGCGCGGACGAAACGGGAACAGCCTGCGAGGCAAAACTGGTAGCATTCGCCCACGTTTTACCTGCCGGGAACTCCCATGTCCGACCGCATTACCCTGCTGCGCCCCGATGACTGGCACATCCATCTGCGCGATGGCGCCGTCCTGCAGCACACCGTCCGCGACGTCGCGCGGACCTTCGCACGCGCCATCATCATGCCCAACCTGGTGCCGCCGGTGCGCAACGCTGCCGAGGCCGACGCCTACCGCGAGCGCATCCTGGCCGCCCGCCCGGCCGGCAGCCGCTTCGAGCCGCTGATGGTGCTTTACCTCACCGACAAGACCAGCGCCGAAGACGTGCGCGCCGCCAAGGCCAGCGGCCTCGTGCACGCCGCCAAGCTCTACCCGGCCGGCGCCACCACCAACTCCGACTCCGGCGTGACCAGCATCGACAATATCTTCCCGGTGCTGGAGGCCATGGCCGAGGTCGGCCTGCCGCTGCTGGTCCACGGTGAAGTCACCCGCGCCGAGGTCGACGTGTTCGACCGCGAGAAGCGCTTCATCGACGAGCATCTGGTACGCGTGGTCGAGCGTTTCCCGACACTGAAGGTAGTGTTCGAACACATAACCACCGGCGACGCGGCTCAGTTCGTTCGTGGTGCCTCGGCCAACGTCGGCGCCACCATCACCGCCCACCACCTGCTGTACAACCGCAACCACATGCTGGTCGGCGGCATCCGCCCGCACTTCTATTGCCTGCCAATCCTCAAGCGCAACACCCATCAGGAAGCCCTGCTGGACGCGGCGACCAGCGGCAGCCCGAAATTCTTCCTGGGCACCGACTCGGCGCCCCACGCCAGGCACGCCAAGGAAGCCGCCTGCGGCTGCGCCGGCTGCTACACCGCCTACGCCGCCATCGAGCTGTATGCCGAGGCCTTCGAACAGCGCAACGCGCTGGATAAACTCGAGGCCTTCGCCAGCCAGCACGGCCCGGACTTCTACGGCCTGCCGCGCAACACCGACCGCATCACCCTGGTCAGGGACGAATGGAGCGCCCCGGCCAGCCTGCCGTTCGGCGAGCAGGAGGTGATTCCGCTGCGCGCTGGCGAGAAGCTGCGTTGGCGACTGCTGGAGGAACAGGCGTGAGCGAAGAACAGTTCGACGACGAACTCGACGGCAGCCTGCCGCCGGGCCCGCGCCATCCGATGGCCGCGCGCTTTCGCGGTTACCTGCCGGTGGTGGTGGACGTGGAAACCGGCGGCTTCAATGCCGCCACCGACGCCCTGCTGGAGATTGCGGCGACCACCATCGCCATGGACGAGGGCGGCTTCCTCTACCCCGACCATACCCATTTCTTCCGGGTCGAGCCCTTCGAAGGCGCCAACATCGAGGCGGCGGCGCTGGAGTTCACCGGCATCAAGCTCGATCACCCGCTGCGCCAGGCGGTGAGCGAGGAGCACGCGCTGACCGAGATCTTCAAGGGCCTGCGCAAGTCGATCAAATCCAACGGCTGCAAGCGCGCAATCCTGGTCGGCCACAACAGCAGCTTCGACCTCGGCTTCCTCAACGCCGCCGTGGCCCGCTGCGAGCTCAAGCGCAATCCGTTCCACCCCTTCTCCAGCTTCGACACCGCCACCCTGGCCGGACTCGCCTATGGCCAGACGGTACTGGCCAAGGCCTGCCAGGCCGCCGGCATCGACTTCGATGGCAAGGAGGCGCACTCGGCGCGCTACGACACCGAGAAGACCGCCGAGCTGTTCTGCGGCATCGTCAATCGCTGGAAGGAGATGGGCGGCTGGGACGACTTCGATCACTGAGTCCGCCTTGGGTGCGCCGAGCGCACCGCAACCGCTCGAACGACGCCGCAGCAATGCGGCGTTTTTTTGTCTGCTGGTTTTGCCGGCTTCGGAAACACATGCAGACAGGAAGAAATTCCGTCACGCTTTGACAAGCATTCTCATTAACATTAGTATCCGATCCCAACAGCGTTTCCACACCACTTCGAGTCTGCCCATGTACGTTTGCCTCTGCCAGGGTGTTACCGACGGTCAAATCCGCGAAGCCATCTATGAAGGCTGCTGCAGCTATCGTGACGTACGCGAGAGCCTTGGCGTGGGTACCCAGTGCGGCAAGTGCGCCTGCCTGGCCAAGCAGGTGGTGCGCGACACGCTGAACGAAGTACAGAGCAGCCAGGCCGCCCTCGCCTACCCCGCCAGTTTCGTCGCCGCCTGATCGTTCCGAATGCAAAAAAGCCGGACCACGAGTCCGGCTTTTTCATGCCCGCAGGAAAGCGGTCAGGCCGAGGGCACGCCGCTGTGGAAGCGGAACTCCGTGTCGGATGACTCGATCAGCTCGCGCTCGGCCTCGCGGACCCGGCCGATGGTGCGCTCGACGTCGCTCGCCTCGCCGTACTGATAGGCCAGCTTGAGGTAGCCCTGGTAGTGACGCGCCTCGGACTTGAGCAGGCCGCCGTAGAACTTGCCCAGCTCCTCGTCCAGATGCGGCACCAGCGCCTCGAAGCGCTCGCAGCTGCGTGCCTCGATGAAAGCGCCCACCACCAGCGTGTCGACCAGCTTCTGCGGCTCGTGGTTGCGCACCTGCTTGCGCAGGCCCGACGCATAGCGCGAGGCCGACACGGGGCGCGGCTCGATGCGCCGCTTCTTCATGATGCGCAGCACCTGCTCATGGTGCACCAGCTCCTCGCGGGCCAGGCGCGACATGAAGTTGACCAGGTCCAGCGCCTGGTTGTACTTGGCGATCAGCGCCATGGCCGTCGAGGCCGCCTTGAACTCGTTGTTCTTATGATCGATCAGCAGGGTTTCCTGATCGGCCAGGGCCGCGGTCACCCAGGCGTCGGGGGTGGAGCAGGCGAGGAACTGCGGGATCTCGGGCAGGTTCAAGACGGTCTTCCAGGTGGTGCTGTTGGCAGGGCTGCGAGGGCGGGCCATTATACGGATGAAGCCGTGCGGGGCCAGCGACGCCGTGATGCAGGTCAAGACCGTAGCCAGCCGCCACCTCTATAGTGCAAGCAACCAAGCTCAGGGAGACGCTCATGCAAGCCATACGCAGTATTCTGGTGGTGATGGACCCGCAGCAGACCGAGGGTCTGGCGCTCAGGCGCGCCAAGCTGATCGCCGGCGTCACTCAGTCCCATCTGCACCTGCTGGTCTGCGACAAAAAGGGCGATCACGGCGCCTATCTGGCCGAACAGCAGGCCGTTCTGCAGCAGGAAGGCTTCAGTGCCTCCATTCAGCAGGCCTGGCATGAGAGCTACTACCAGACCGTCATCGCCGCGCAGCAGGCCGAGGGCTGCGGTCTGGTGATCAAGCAGCACGTGCCGGATAACCCGCTGAAGAAGGCCCTGCTCACCCCCGACGACTGGAAGCTGCTGCGCTACTGCCCGAGCCCGGTGCTGATGGTGAAGACGGCCACGCCCTGGACCGGCGGCATCATTCTCGCTGCAGTGGATGTCGGCAACAGCGACTCCGAGCACCGCACCCTGCATTCGGGCATCGTCAGCCACGGCTACGACATTGCCCGCCTGGCCAACGGCACCCTGCACGTGATCAGCGCCCACCCCTCGCCCATGCTCTCGGCCGCCGACCCGACCTTCCAGCTCAAGGAGAGCATCGAGGCGCGCTACCGCGAGCAGTGCAAGGCCTTCCAGGCCGAATACGACGTCAGCGACGAACGTCTGCACGTAGAGGAAGGCCCGGCCGATGTGCTGATTCCCTACACCGCGCAGCGCCTCGGCGCGGTGGTCACCGTGGTCGGCACCGTGGCGCGCACCGGTCTGTCCGGCGCGCTGATCGGCAACACCGCCGAAGTGGTGCTGGACGCGCTGGAAAGCGACGTGCTGGTGCTCAAGCCGGACGCCATCATCGCCCATCTGGAGGAGCTGGTGGCCCAGCGCTGAGCCCAGCCGCAGACGAAAAAGCCGCCCGAGGGCGGCTTTTTTCATGGTGGCGCGTCAGACCCGGACTTCCATGCCCTCGCGCAGGAAGCGTGGCACGATGTAACGCTCGTAGTGCGCCTCGGAGAGCAGGAAGAATTCGCGATCGATGGCCTCGCGCAGCTCCGGCAGTGGCCAGTCGCGGAACTCCGGCAGCAATGCCATGCCGTAGGCATCGAGGCGATTGATGAAGCGCGACGCGCGGGCGATCAACTGGTAGGCCCAGCAGTATTCGGACTGTTCTGGCACGAAGCGCACCTGGTGCTGCTCGAGCTGAGCCCGCAGGCGCTGCGGGTCGAACACCTCGACCTTGCCCTGCATCACCTGCACCAGCAGCACTTCCAGGCGCTTCCACACGGCGCGCTTCTCATCGTCGGTGTAGGCGTTCCAGTTCACCACTTCATGATGGAAACGCTTGCAGCCGCGGCACACCAGGTCGCCGTAGACGGTGGAGCAGAGACCGACGCAGGGCGTCTTGATGCGCTGATTGGACATGAGGGGAGCGAAAACGGGCGCTGTGAAACAGGCGGCCCATGATAGCGGCTCGCCCCGGCAGGGTCACCATGACCGATCAGACCTTTGTCGACTTGCCGGCCGGGCGACGGGCAGTAGCCTAGAGCCCGTCCGGAACGGGGTTTGCGCTTAACTTTGCCGTCCTGTTCCAGTAGAATCGGACCGCCTTTTTAGGCACCGATGTCCGTCTGAAGCTGTTTTCAAAGCGTCACGAGCACAGTCGACCCGCCAGGAGCGCCGTTGGCGCCGGGCCCTTTCAAGCCCCGCGCCAGCCCTCATCCTCCCCTCGCTTCCTGCGGCGTAAAACTTTGAAAGCAGCTTCGTTATGAGACCGTCGACCCGCCGGCCAGTGCGCCCAAAAAGCGCAGCGGCGCGACGTGCGAGGGTTTTCTGGATGAGCGTTGCGGGCCACCGCGACCACTGATGAGGGTAATAACTGTGCTTGAAGCCTATCGCAAACACGTAGAAGAGCGTGCCGCCCAGGGGATCGTGCCCCAGCCGCTGAGCGCCGAACAAACCGCAGGCCTGGTCGAGCTGCTGAAGAACCCGCCGGCCGGCGAAGAAGCCTTCCTGCTTGATCTGATCACCAACCGCGTACCGCCAGGTGTGGACGAAGCGGCCTACGTGAAGGCCGGTTTCCTCTCCGCCGTGGCCAAGGGCGAAGCCTCCTCCCCGCTGATCGACAAGAAGCACGCCGTCGAGCTGCTGGGCACCATGCAGGGCGGCTACAACATCGCCACCATGGTCGAACTGCTGGACAGCCCCGAGCTGGCCGAAGTCGCCGCCGAGCAACTCAAGCACACCCTGCTGATGTTCGACGCCTTCCACGACGTCGCCGAGCGCGCCAAGAACGGCAACGCCGCCGCCAAGGCCGTGATGCAGTCCTGGGCCGATGGCGAGTGGTTCACCAAGCGCCCTGCCGTACCGGAAAAAGTGTCCCTGACCGTGTTCAAGGTCACCGGCGAAACCAACACCGACGACCTGTCGCCGGCTCCGGATGCCTGGTCCCGCCCGGACATCCCGCTGCACGCCCTGGCCATGCTGAAAATGGCCCGCGACGGCATCAACCCGGATCAGCCGGGCTCCGTCGGCCCCATCAAGCAGATGGAAGAGCTGAAGGCCAAAGGCTTCCCGGTCGCCTACGTCGGTGACGTGGTCGGCACCGGTTCCTCCCGTAAGTCCGCCACCAACTCGGTGCTGTGGTTCTTCGGCGACGACATCCCGAACGTGCCGAACAAGCGCGCCGGTGGTTTCTGCTTCGGCACCAAGATCGCCCCGATCTTCTACAACACCATGGAAGACGCCGGCGCCCTGCCGATCGAGTTCGACTGCACCAACCTGGCCATGGGCGACGTCATCGACGTGTACCCGATCAAGGGCGAAGTGCGCCGCAACGGCAGCGACGAGCTGGTCACCACCTTCCAGCTGAAGACCGACGTGCTGCTGGACGAAGTCCGCGCCGGCGGCCGTATTCCGCTGATCGTCGGCCGTGGCCTGACCGAGAAGGCCCGCGCCGAGCTGGGCCTGGCCCCGTCCACTCTGTTCAAGAAGCCGGAATCCCCGGCCGACAGCGGCAAGGGCTTCACCCTGGCCCAGAAGATGGTCGGTCGCGCCTGCGGTCTGCCGGAAGGCAAGGGCGTGCGCCCGGGCACCTACTGCGAGCCGAAGATGACCACCGTCGGCTCCCAGGACACCACCGGCCCGATGACCCGCGACGAGCTGAAGGACCTGGCGTGCCTGGGCTTCTCCGCCGACCTGGTGATGCAGTCCTTCTGCCACACCGCCGCCTATCCGAAGCCGATCGACGTCAAGACCCACCACACCCTGCCGGACTTCATCATGACCCGCGGCGGTGTGTCCCTGCGCCCGGGCGACGGCATCATCCACAGCTGGCTGAACCGCATGCTGCTGCCGGACACCGTCGGTACCGGTGGTGACTCGCACACCCGCTTCCCGCTGGGCATCTCCTTCCCGGCCGGTTCCGGCCTGGTGGCCTTCGCCGCCGCCACCGGCGTCATGCCGCTGGACATGCCGGAATCCGTACTGGTGCGCTTCAAGGGCAAGCTGCAACCGGGCATCACCCTGCGTGACCTGGTCCATGCCATCCCCTACTACGCCATCCAGGCCGGCCTGCTGACCGTCGAGAAGAAGGGCAAGAAGAACATCTTCTCCGGCCGCATTCTCGAGATCGAAGGTCTGAACGAGCTGACCGTCGAGCAGGCCTTCGAGCTGTCCGACGCCTCCGCCGAGCGTTCCGCTGCCGGTTGCACCATCAAGCTGCCGGAAAGCGCCATCGCCGAGTACCTGAAGTCCAACATCACCATGCTGCGCTGGATGATCGGCGAAGGCTACGGCGATGCCCGCACCATGGAGCGCCGCGCCCAGGCGATGGAAGCCTGGCTGGCCAACCCGCAACTGCTGGAAGCCGACAAGGACGCCGAGTACGCCGCCGTGATCGAGATCGATCTGGCCGACGTCAAGGAGCCGGTCCTGTGCGCCCCGAACGATCCGGACGACGCCCGCCTGCTGTCCAGCGTGCAGGGTCGCAAGATCGACGAGGTGTTCATCGGTTCCTGCATGACCAACATCGGTCACTTCCGCGCCGCCGGTAAGCTGCTCGACAAGGTCAAGGGCGGTATCCCGACCCGTCTGTGGCTGGCTCCGCCGACCAAGATGGACCAGCACCAGCTGACCGAGGAAGGCTACTACGGCATCTACGGCAAGGCCGGCGCCCGCATGGAAATGCCGGGTTGCTCGCTGTGCATGGGTAACCAGGCGCGCGTGCAGACCGGTGCCACCGTGGTTTCCACCTCCACCCGTAACTTCCCGAACCGCCTGGGCGACGCCACCGACGTCTTCCTGGCCTCGGCCGAGCTGGCCGCCGTTTCCTCGATCCTCGGCAAGCTGCCGACCGTCGAGGAGTACATGGCCTACGCGAAGGATATCGACAGCATGGCTGCCGACATCTACCGCTACCTGTCCTTCGACCAGATGGCCGAGTACCGTGAAGCCGCGGCCAACGCCAAGATCCCGGTCGTCCAGGCCTAAGCGTCAAGCTGTGAAAAAAGCCCCGCCCAGTGCGGGGCTTTTTTTTTATGGAGCGAAACGGGCGAGCCATGGTCGGATTTTCTGAAGCCCCTCGCGGGCACCCATTCGTAAGGAGTTCACCATGAAACCCTGGATTCTTGCCCTGCTCTGCACCCTCGGCCTGACCGGCTGCGCCACCGACTACATCATCGCCACCACCGACGGCCAGATGCTTAGCGCCGAGGACAAGCCGGAGATCGATGACGAGACCGGCCTGATCACCTATGAAGACGCCGAAGGCAACGAGCAGCAGATCCCGCAGACCTCGGTGAAGCAGATCATCGAGCGCTGATGGCGATCCGTCCCGCGCCGCCTTGCCATGTGCGGCGGCGCGCGGATACTGGAGGCGAACCCTCTCCTTCCCCAGGAGCGCCTCATGAAACACTGGATAGCCGCCCTGCTGTACCTCACCGCCCTCACTGGCTGCGCCAGTGAACACCTGATCCTCACCACCGACGGCCAATTGCTGACCAGCGACGAAGAACCGGAGTTGGACGAAGACACCGGCATGTTCGAGTTCGAGGACAGCGACGGGCGCATCCAGCAAATCCCGAAAAGTCAGATCAAGCAGATCATCGAGCGCTGACACCCGCTCGACGTTTCCGCGCTGGCATATGGCTTGCTTGGCCCTGTGCAGCAAGACGCGCTCCAACGGCGGGGCCCGTCCATAGACAATGGCGTCGTCTCCGGCCACCCCTGCGGCGGCCCGGAGCGGCGCCTTTTGTTCATCGGCGGAACGACAGATGATCGACAGCAACACCCCTCGTAGCGATGCCCTGGCCTGGGTCGCGGGCAGCGATGCCCCGGAAAAGAGCGCACTGAACCTGGGCTTCATGGCCCTCACCGACTCCGCCTCGCTGATCGTCGCGGCCACCCAGGGCTTCGCCCAGCCCTACGGCCTGAGCCTCAACCTGCAGCGGCAGACGTCCTGGGCCGGCCTGCGCGACCGCCTGCTGAGCGGCGAACTCGACGCCGCGCAGATGCTCTACGGCCAGGTCTACGGCGTGCACCTCGGCCTCGGCGGGCCGGCCACCGAGCTGGCCATCCTCATGGGCCTGTGCCAGAACGGCCAGGCCATCAACCTGTCGCAGCCGCTCATGCAGGCCGGCGTGACCACTGCCGAGGCACTCGCCGCACGCGTGCGCCAGAACGGTGCAAAACTCACCCTCGCCCAGACCTTCCCCACCGGCACCCACGCCATGTGGCTGTACTACTGGCTCGCCGCCCAGGGCATTCACCCATTGGAAGACGTCAATACCGTGGTGGTGCCACCGTCGCAGATGGTCGCTCACCTGCGCGCCGCACGGATTGACGGCTTCTGCGCGGGCGGCCCCTGGGGCGCCCTGGCGGTCGAGGAAGGCCAGGGCTTCACCCTGGCCACCAGCCAGGACATCTGGGCCGACCACCCGGAGAAGGTGCTGGGCGTGACCCGCGAATTCGTCGAGCACTACCCCAACACTGCGCGAGCGCTGACCATGGCCGTGCTCGAGGCCAGCCGCTTCATCGACGAGAGCGAGGAGAACCGCCGCGGCACCGCGCAGCTGATCAGCAGCCGCGATTATGTCGATGCGCCGCTCTCGGCGATCCAGCCGCGCTTCCTCGGCCAGTACGAGGACGGCCTCGGCCACGCCTGGCTGGACGCCCACCCGCTGCGTTTCTTCGCCGACGGCGAGGTGAACATGCCCTGGCTGTCCGACGGCATCTGGTTCCTCACCCAGTTCCGCCGCTGGGGTCTGCTCAAAGACGACCCGGACTACCTGGCCATCGCCCGCCGCATCCACCAGCTGGAGATCTACCGCAGCGCCGCCGAGGCCCTGGGCATCGCCGTGCCGGAGGCGCAGATGCGCCGTTCCACCCTGCTCGACGGCAGCGTCTGGGATGGCAGCGACCCGGCCGGCTACGCCCGCTCCTTCGCCATCCATGCCCGCACCGACGGCCCCGCCGCCGTCAACCTGTAACGGACCGAGATACAAGCACGATGCTGCGCATACTCCTGATCAACGATACGCCGAAGAAGGTCGGCCGCCTGAAGAGCGCCCTGGTCGAGGCCGGTTTCGAGGTGGTCGACGAGTCCGGGCTGACCATCGACCTGCCCGAGCGGGTCGAGGCGGTGCGCCCGGACGTGGTGCTGATCGACACCGAGTCGCCGGGCCGCGACGTGATGGAGCAGGTGGTGCTGGTGACGCGCGACCAGCCGCGCCCCATCGTCATGTTCACCGACGAGCACGACCCCCAGGTGATGCGCCAGGCCATCCAGTCCGGGGTCAGCGCCTACATCGTCGAGGGCATTCAGACCGAGCGCCTGCAGCCGATCCTCGACGTGGCCATGGCCCGCTTCGAGAGCGACCAGGCCCTGCGCGCCCAGCTGCAGGCCCGCGACGCACAGCTGGCCGAGCGCAAGCGCATCGAGCTGGCCAAGGGGCTACTGATGAAGATGAAGAGCTGCAACGAGGAAGACGCCTACACCCTGATGCGCCGCCAGGCCATGAGCCGCCAGCAGAAGCTAATCCAGGTGGCCGAACAGATCATCGCCATGCACGACATGCTGGGCGGCTGATCGCTGCGGCCAACCGACTGTACCGCTCGCCGGGCCCGCTGTACCGGTGCTGGCGAGCCGGCAGGCGGCGCTGTTCCGCTCACCTGCGTTGCCGCCTGTATCTGCCGTCACGCGCCGCGCCTGGCTAGGGTAGAAGGCCCTTCCCTGGCCGAGGCCGGATCATGAACGAACGCAATCTGCTGGCCGAGGCCGACCGCCGCGCCCTCGCCTATTTCGACGGCACACCCGAACGCCGGGTCTACCCGGATGCCGCGGCCATCGCCGCCCTCGCGGAGTTCGACCATCCCCTGCCGGACAACGGCCGGGCCGCCGAGCAGGTTCTGCAGCAGCTCGACGAGATTGGCTCGCCGGCCACGGTGGCGAGCAACGGGCCGCGCTACTTCGGCTTCGTCATCGGCGCCACGCTGCCGGCCGCCGCGGCCGCCGAGCGCCTGGTGCTGGCCTGGGACCAGTGCGCCTCGTCTTTCGACAACTCACCCGCGGCCGACCGCCTGGAGAAGGTTGCCGGACGCTGGGTCTGCGAAGCCCTGGGACTGCCGCCGCAGAGCGCGGTGGGCTTCGGTACCAGCGCCACCGCCTGCACCCTGGCCTGCCTGTCCGCCGCTCGCCGCACGCTCCTGGCGCGCCTGGGCTGGGACTTCGACGCCGACGGCCTGATGGGCGCCCCGGAAATCCGCGTGGTGCTCGCCGAGACGGCTCACATCACCGTGAAGAAAGCCTTGCGCGTGCTCGGCTTCGGCATGAATCGCCTGCACTACGCGCCGGTGGACGAGCACGGGCGCATCGATCCGGCGCGCCTGCCGGCCCTGGACGAACGCACCCTGCTGATCCTGCAGGCCGGTGAGGTCAACACCGGCGAGTTCGACCGCTTCGCCGAGCTGATTCCCAGGGCCCGCCAAGCCGGCGCCTGGGTGCACGTCGACGGCGCCTTCGGCCTGTGGGCCAGGGCCTCGTCTTCCGCGCACCTGGCCGCCGGAGTGGAACTGGCCGACAGCTGGACCACCGATGGCCACAAGTGGCTGAACACACCGTACGACAGCGCCATGGCCATCTGCCGCGACGCCGACGCCCTGGCCGCGGCGATGAACAGCGACGCGGCCTATGCCACCGCGAGCAGGGACGCGCAGAAGAATCTGACCCTGGAATTCTCCCGTCGCGCCCGTGGCGTGGCCGTCTGGGCGGCCCTGGCCAGTCTGGGTCGCGACGGCCTGCGTGAACTCATCGACCGCCATATCCGCCAGGCCGGCGAACTGGGCGAGACGCTGCGCGCCGGCGGCTACCAGGTGCTCAATCGGGTCGTGCTCAACCAGGTGCTGGTGCGTGGCGACTCGGACGAGCAGACCATTGCCATACGCGAGGCGGCCCAGGCCTCCGGCGAGGTCTGGTTCGGCCCGACCGTCTGGCAGGGTCGTCCGGCATTTCGCCTCAGTGTTTCCTCCTGGCGCACCACGGACGCCGATATCCAGCTGCTGGCCGACCTGCTGATGCGTCTACGTCGCCGCTTCGGCGGCTGAAATGGCATCGAACTACCGGCGCGGAACGAGGGTCTTTCCCAGGTCCGCGACTGGCGGACGCCCACCCACACGGGGTTCGTCATGCCGACGTTTCGAAGGGGTGAAGTCTTGAACGATGCGTGTCGTCCCTCGGCCAAGAGGACCCAGCATGTCAGGACGCTCCATCCCTTCGTCGAACCGGCGCCGCGCGCTGTTCGGCTCCGCCCTGCTCGGCAGTCTGCTGCTGGGCGAGTCGCACGCCGACCTGTATCGCAATGTCCCGCCGGGCGGCAACTTCGCCCTTGAAGACTGGAACATCACCATCCCCGCCGACGCAGACGGCGGTAACTCGGGCGATGCGCTCATCCTGCGTCCCGACCTGATCGCGGGCCCGCAGGGCTATCAGGGCCGATGGTTCAACACCGACAAGAACGACGGTGCGATGACCTTCTGGGCTCCGCTCAACGGCGCCACCATCGGCGGCTCCAGCAGCCCCCGCTCGGAGCTGCGCGAGTTCCCGTTGATCTGGAACGGTGCCGGCAGCTCGGTGCTGGATGCCATGGTCAAGGTTGTCCAGGTGCCCAGCGACGGCATGGTCATCGTCGGCCAGGTCCACGGCCACGGCAGCCCGCCCCTGATCATGATCTATTACCTTTACGACCACGCCGCCGGCACCGGCCAGGTGATCGCCAAGCTGCAGGAAACGCCGATCCAGGGCCCGCCCTACAGCAAGCATGTGCTGGCCACCGGGGTCGACCTGGGGGAAACCTTCAGCTACCAGCTCAAGGTCGAGAACAACCGGGCCATGGCCTCGGTCGACGGAGGCGAACCCGCGCGCATGGCCATGAGTCCGGCCTGGGACGGCGAAAACTTCTACTTCAAGGCCGGCGCCTACCTGCACATGCACGGCGACAGCGCGAGCGAAGGCGGCCGGGTGAAGTTCTACCGCCTGGCCGCCAGCCATCCCAACGATGGCCTGCTGATCAACAGTCGAGCGATATTGCCGCCCGCGCGCGCGGGAAGCCCCTACCTGGAGCAGCTGTACAGCACAGGGGGACGCGGCGGCGCGACCTGGAAACTGGTCAGCGGCCATCCGCCGGCGGGGCTGCGCCTGGCGCCTGACGGCGTGCTGAGCGGCACCCCCGAAGCCAGGGCGGTTTCGGAGCGGGCCCACTGGTTCATGGTGCAGGTGAGCGACGTCAACGGCAGCACCCATGCCAAGACCTTCTCGATCGTGATTCGCCCAGCCGCCGAGTGAACGCAGCGCAGCGCGGGGCTCGACAAGGCCCCGTCGCTGCGCTTATCGTCGCCGCCGGGCCACACGCATGTGGCCGACGTCGCTCGGACGGTTCCGGGCGCTTACGTACCTCGAGGAAGCCATGGCCGACAACGCCAAGCGCCGCTTTGCGCGCATCGATCGTCTCCCCCCCTACGTTTTCAACATCACTGCCGAACTGAAGATGGCCGCCCGTCGCCGTGGCGAGGACATCATCGACTTCAGCATGGGCAATCCGGACGGCGCCACGCCGCCGCACATCGTCGAGAAGCTGGTGCAGGTCGCCCAGCGCGAAGACACCCACGGCTACTCCACCTCCCGCGGCATTCCGCGCCTGCGCCGCGCCATCTCGCGCTGGTACAAGGATCGCTATGCCGTGGAGATCGACCCGGAAAGCGAGGCCATCGTCACCATCGGCTCCAAGGAAGGCCTGGCACACCTGATGCTTGCCACCCTGGACCACGGCGACACTGTGCTGGTGCCCAACCCCAGCTACCCCATCCACATCTACGGCGCGGTGATCGCCGGCGCCCAGGTGCGCTCGGTGCCGCTGGTGCCGGGCGTGGACTTCTTCGCCGAACTGGAGCGAGCCATTCGCGAAGCCATCCCCAAGCCGAAGATGATGATCCTCGGTTTCCCCTCCAACCCCACCGCCCAGTGCGTGGAGCTGGACTTCTTCGAGCGCGTGGTGGCGCTGGCCAAGCGATACGACGTGCTGGTGGTGCACGACCTGGCATACGCCGACATCGTCTACGACGGCTGGAAGGCGCCGTCGATCATGCAGGTGGAAGGCGCCAAGGACATCGCCGTGGAGTTCTTCACCCTGTCCAAGAGCTACAACATGGCCGGCTGGCGCATCGGTTTCATGGTCGGCAACCCGGAGCTGGTCGGCGCCCTGGCGCGGATCAAGAGCTATCACGACTACGGCACCTTCACGCCCCTGCAGGTGGCTGCCATCGCTGCGCTGGAAGGCGACCAGCAGTGCGTGCGCGATATCGCCGAGCAGTACCGCGAGCGCCGCAACATGCTGGTCAAGGGCCTGCACGAGGCCGGCTGGATGGTGGAGAAGCCCAAGGCCTCCATGTACATCTGGGCCAAGATTCCCGAGCCCTATGCGCACCTGGGCTCGCTGGAGTTCGCCAAGAAGCTGCTGCTGGAAGCCAAGGTCTGCGTCTCGCCGGGCCTGGGCTTCGGCGACTACGGCGACGATCACGTGCGCTTCGCCCTGATCGAGAACCAGGACCGTACCCGCCAGGCCATCCGCGGCATCAAGGCGATGTTCCGCGCCGATGGCCTGATCGAGGCGCCCGCCGCCAAGCCGAAGCGAGCGACCGGAAAGGTCAAACCCGAATCGGCGTGAAACGAAAAAGGCCCCGACATGCGTCGGGGCCTTTTCACATCAGCTCGAATAATCCAGCGCCGTCCAGGCCCGCGACAGGTCGCTGGCAATGGTGCAGCCGGGGCGTTCGCGGGCCTCGTTGCCGCCCAGCGCGACGCGGGTGACCTCGCCTTCACCGCCGCGCTCGGTCAGCCAGCGCAGGCGACCGCAGTTGGGCGTATCGATCAAGTAGCTGGCGGAAATGCTCGACTCCTGCCCCTGCAGCCTGACTACATCCAGCACCCGGCCGGCCTCCTCGATGCGCTTGCCGTCACGCACCAGCACGGCCCAGGCCTCGCCGCCCTCGATCACCAGATAGGCGCCATTGGCCTTGGGCTGCTCGACCTGGGGCTGGGCACAACCCGCCAGCAAGGCCAACAGCAGAATTGTCATCAGCTTATGGTGCATATAAGCAGCTCCTGTTACGGCTCCGGTTCGGTGATCCAGGCGACACTTGAGCTGTACTATTATCCAGTAGTGTTTATTTGTACAGTATTTTTCGTTTACTCTTTTGCGGCCGTAGACCCGAGGAGATCGACCATGCTGGACGTACTGCAGCTGAAGAATAAAGTGAATCAGATGCCCCTGGAGAGCATCCGCGCCACGGTGGACGAGCTGCGCCTGGAAGGCCTGGTCACCGGCAGCAAGACGCCGTTCAAGCGCGTGCACTTCAACACCTGCTTCGCCGAGATCGAGGCGCTGCTGCAGCGCGCCGGCTATCACCGCCCGGTCGATGTGGTCGGTTACCAGGGCCAGGCCTACGCCCTGTTCGATCCCGGCCGCTGGAAAGCGGTGGAAGTGCTGCGCTGGCTCAAGGAGTACGTCGAGGAAGCGCAGCGCCAGCGCGTATGAACGCCGCTCGACCGGCCGAGCCTGGCCCGTGCCGGGCTTTGTCCCATCCGCCGCTTCTCCGGGTGCGTGCCAGGCCCTAGGCTGGACGGACAATCACAACGAGGGGAAACGCCATGCTCTACAGCCTCTACGTCGCCGCCGTTCTGGCGCTGCTGCTGATCGCCCTGTCGCTGAACGTCTCGCGCCTGCGCATGCGCAATCAGGTGGCCTTCGGCGACGGCGGCAAGCCGGACCTGGTCAAGGCGATGCGTGCCCATGGCAATAGCCTCGAGCAGTCGCTGCTGTTCATCGTCCTGCTCTACCTGGGCGAGGCCAGCGGGCAGATCGGCGGGCCGCTGACCGCCGCCCTCGGTTTCGCCTTTATCATGCTGCGCCTGCTCTACTGCGCGGGGCTGTTCGCCCGCCTGCTCCTGCTGCGCCAGGTCAGTCATGCGCTGACCATGCTGGTGCTGCTGGCGGTCACGCTGCTCCTGCTGATTCCCCACTGAGGTCGCGGCGCAGCCAGGCGTCGATGCATTCGGCCACGCTCTGCGGCGCCTTCAGCCAGGCGCTGTGCGGATTTTCCCGCGCGGGGCGTGGCGAGGCGAGGCGCTGCAATCGCGGATCGGCCTGGATCAGCGCCGCCAGGCCGAGGGTAGAGGCCGGCGGGGCGAAGTGGTCGCCCTCCATCTGCAGATACAGCGAAGCGACCCGGTTATGGGCTGCCGGCGCCAGCGGCAGCCCCAGGTGGCGGTAGTTGCCGGTGAAGGCCACCCGTCCCCAGTCGAGCATCAGACGGCGCGCCTCGTGGCCACCGAAGCCCAGCCGGCGCCCGGGCAGGTAGCCGAGCACGCGCACGATCAGGCCGAACAACAGCGCCACGCTGGGCGTCAGCAGACGGCCGCGGCCCTGCCAGTTGCGGTAATGGATGTTGCCGCAGGCCACGCCGACCACCGGCACCGAGCCACTCGGGTTGGCCGCGGCATACAGCGTGGAGATATGACCACCCAGGCTGTGCCCGAGCAGCACCGGCGCGGCTTCAGGGAACTGCCGCCGGGCCTCGGCGAGCAGCGCCGGCACGAACTCTTCCACCAGCTGCCGATAGCCATAATCGTGACGGCGGCTCGGGCGCGGCTGGCTGTCGCCCTGGCCGGGCCAGTCCGCCACCAGTACATGATGCCCGGCCGCGTTCAACGCCCGTGCCAGCCCCTCGTACTTGCGCGCCGTCACACCCAGCGCCGGCAGCACCAGCAAGGTGAAGGCGGCCGGCGATGCCGCTGGGTAGAGGGCATAGGGGCATTGGAAGGCCCCGCTTGAAAACGAAATCGCGTGGCTCATCGGCCCTGCTCCGCGGCTGCTTTTTGTGGCGAATCTAGAGCAATTGCTCTAGCAATGCCATGCCGCGGCGCCGTGTCCCAGGCAAAAAAAAGCCGCGATGATCGCGGCAGGAGAGGTTGTTGCTCGAAGCAGCACCTGAGTCAGGGGCGATGCTCCGCTTCTTGTGTGACAGGAAGATGACCGTCGAGCGGCGGCAATTCGTGGGGCGCCTCCAGGCGCTGCTGCAGGCGCTCGACGAACAGGCCCGCATCGGCCTGGGAGCGGAAGGGCACGTCGCAGCCGGCCAGCTTGACGACCCAGCCCTTATCGCCGGTTTCGATCAGGGTGATGTTCATGCGGATTCGATCCTCGATGAAGTGATTCAAACGTCAGGCGCTGAGCCGCTCGCGCAGGCGACCGAGCATGCCCAGCAGGCTGCCGACCCGCTCGCGCTCCGGCTGCGAACGCGGCGCATCGGCCAGGCGGGTCACCACCTGCTCCGGTTGCGCGCGGTAGAGCAGCGCCTGTTCGGCGGCGGCGCGCAGGCCCTTGTCGAACATGCCCTTGCGGATCGGCTTGGGCAGGTAGCGGAAGATCTGCGCCTCGTTGATCAGCGCCAGCAGTGCCTGGGTGTCGCGGAACGGCGTGACCACCAGGCTGAGCAACCGCGGATGCGCCTGCGCCAGCGACTTGAGCAGCGGCGCGGTGTCCGCTCCGCCGAGCTTGAGGTCACTGACCAGCAGGTCGACGCGTTCCTCGTTGAGCTGGCGCAGCGCTTCGCTCAGGTTGTCGGCGCGCAGCAGGCGGTGGCCGCCCTCGCTGCAGAAGGCGCCGACGCATTCCAGGGTCAGCGGGTCGGCATCGAGCAGCAACAGATTGAGCGCCTCGGCGCTGACCGGGCGCGGCGCCGCAGGTGTCGCCTGGCGCTGGCGCAGCGCGGCGATCTCGCCGGCCTGGCGCAGGGTGGCGGCCATCTCCCGGGGCTCCCAGGGCTTGGTCAGGTAGCGGAAGATGCCACCGCTGTTCAGCGCCTCGATGGCCGCGTCAAGGTCGGAATAACCGGTGAGGAGAATGCGCACGGCATTCGGCTGCAGCTCGGCGGCCTGGGCCAGCAGTTCGGAGCCGCTCATCTGCGGCATGCGCTGGTCGCTGACCAAAACATGCACCGGCTCGCTCTTCAGGCGCTCCAGCGCCCGCCGCGGATCGCTCTCCACCAGCACCTCGTAGTCACGACGGAACTGCAGCGCCAGGCTGCGCAGGATGCGTTCCTCGTCGTCGACGAACATCACGCGGATCGGTTGGCTCATGTTCATGCGCTCCTTTTCAGTTCTTCAGCGCCGCTGCACGGCAGGCTGATGAGGAAGCGCGTGCCGCGCCCCGGCTCGGAAACCACACGGATGTTGCCGCCGTGGTCCTGGATGATCTTGAAGCTGATGGACAGGCCCAGGCCGGTGCCCTGCCCGACTGGTTTGGTGGTGTAGAACGGGTCGAAGATGCGCTCCAGCACCTCGCGCGGCATGCCGCAGCCGTTGTCCTGCACCGAGATCAGCACCTGGCCGTTCTCGCTCCAGCTCTTCACCTGGATGCGGCCGAAGCCTTCCATGGCCTGGGCGGCGTTGGTCAGCAGGTTGAGCAGCACCTGGTTGATCTGCGAGGGCGCGCAGGCGATGCGCGGCAGTTCGCCGAGCTGCTGGTGCACCTCGGCCTTGTCCTTGATGCTGTTGCGGGCGATCACCAGCGCGCTGCGGATGCAGTCGTTGAGGTCGATCTCCTCGCTCATCGCCCGGTCCAGGCGGGCAAAATCCTTGAGGCCGACGACCAGCTCGCCGATCTGCTGCAGGCCGTAGCCGGTGTCCGCGAACAGCTGTTCGAGGTCCTCGGCCAGCAGCTCCGGTGCGGCCAGTTCGCGCAGCCTACCGGCCTCCTCGAGGGCACGCGCCAGGTCGTCCTCGGCGCAAGCCGGATCGGCCAGGCAGTCACCCAGCGCCGCCTGGGCATCGGCCAGCTCGAGCAGCGGCCGGGTCAGCTCGCGCAGCAGCTGCACGTTGTTCTTCACGTAGCCCAACGGGGTGTTCAGCTCGTGGGCGACGCCGGCGACCATCTGCCCGAGCGAGGCCATCTTTTCCGACTGCACCAGCTGCGTCTGCGATTCCTTCAGGTCCACCAGTGCCTTGCGCAGCACGCGATTGCGCTGCGCCACCCGGTGCTCCATGGCCTTGAGCAGGTCGAGCACCGTGCCCAGGCCCTGGTACAGGCCCTGCTCGTCCACTAGCACGAAATCGTCGCGGATCGGCGACTGCAGCTGGGCGGTGATCTGCCGCGCCGCCTCTTCCAGGCTGGTGTCCAGACTCACCACCAGCGGCGCGGGATTCATCACCTCGCTGACCGGCTTGCGGCCCCACAGGTCTCGGCCGAAGCGCTGCATGAAGATGTCCTGCAGGGTCGAGCGGCTGACCAGCCCCAGCGGGCGGCCGTCGGCGTCCACCACCGGCAGCGACAGAACGGCCGTGTGCTCGGGGCGCAGCAGGCGGTCGGCGACATCGCTGATGCTCACCTGCGCCTGCAACGGCTCTACCCGCCGCAACAGTCGGCCGAGTGCGGGAACGACTTCCATTGAACTACTCCCGAACGATCGAATGCCCGGCATTCAAACAGTCCGAGATTGCCGACATGTGACAGCCATCACCCGTCGTAGAGCGGGCGCCGCATGAACTGCAACATTTGAACTGACAGCGCGGGGGCGGGTCGCTATGGTGGAAGGAACACATCATCGGAGAACGTCATGCCTTGGTACGCCTGGCTGATCATCGCGCTGGCCCTCGGCTCCATCCTGGGCAGCCTGCTGTTGCTGCGCGACAGTGCCCGCAAGCTGCCGCTCACCGAGGAGCAGCTCAAGCGCATCCACGAGCGCAATGCCGAAATGGATGCCAAGGAAGCCCAGGACCGCTGAGACGGCCCCACCCGCTCGACAAGGACGTGGCATGCCGCTGCACCTGCGTTTGCTGATTCCCGTGCCGGCGCTCGGCATGGGCGTGGCGTTCGGTTTCGTCGATGCCACCGGGCTGGCGCTGACCGCCCTCTACTTCTGCTGGATCCTGTTCGCCGAGGACGTTCTGCCGCGCTGGCTGTGGTGGAGCGGCGGCCTGCTCGGCGGCATCGCCCTGGCCGCGCACCTGCTGCCCGGTTTCGAGCCGACGCTGCTGTGGCCGCCGCGGCAACTGAGCGCAGACGCCCCGCCCTACGCGCTGCGCCTGTCCTGGGACAAGCTGCTGCTCGGCCTGATTCTGCTGGCCTGGTGGCTGGGTCAACCGAGCCGGCAGCCGGCACGAATGGGCCGCATGCTGGCGGTCGGCGCCGCCACGCTGCTGGCGGTGCCGCTCCTGGCGCTGGGCCTGGGGCTGGTGGGATGGCAGCCGAAGTGGCCGGAGCAGCTCTGGCTATGGCTGATGGTGAATCTCGGGATCACGGTACTGGCCGAGGAACTGCTGTTCCGTGCCTGGCTGCAAGGCGCGCTGATGGCGCGACTGGGCGTCGTCGGCGGCGTCGCGTTGACCGCGCTACTGTTCGGCGCCGCCCATGCTCCCTTCAGCGCGCTGTTCGCCATGGTGGCCACCGTTGCCGGGCTCGGCTACGGGCTGGTCTTTCACCTCAGCGGCCGGCTTTGGCCGGCGCTGCTGCTGCACGGCGCGGTCAATCTGCTGCATCTACTGCTGCTGAGCTATCCGCTGCGCTCGGTATGACGTCGATGCCGTAGGGCGCGAAGATGCGCTGCAGCTCGCCGTTCTGCCGCAGCTGCTCCATGGCGGCGCGGAACTCGTCGGCGCTGATCGGCGCCTTGGGACTGAGGATCGCGTAGTGACGATAGCGCTGGTCTTCCTTCGCAGAGATCAGTAGTTCCTCGCGCAGCTGCGGCTGTTCACGCATGCGCGCGCCCAGCCAGGAACGGGTGATCAGCGCCACGTCGGCACGGCCACGCAGCAGCAGCTTGAGATTGCTCTCGTGGGAATAGGTGATCACCGGGTTGAAGTGCGCTTCCAGCCACTGCGGGTCGCTGTTGAAATCGGCGAAACCGTAGTGGTAGCCGTTGAACAGCGCCAGGCGCTTGTCCTTCAGATTGTCGAAATAGTGCTGATCGCGACCGCGCTCACGCCGCGCGACCAGCACCTCGGAATCCTCCAGGCCCAGCTCGACACGGGTGCCGGCGACACCCTGCCAGTTCCAGTCGGGATTCTCGAAGATGGCGACATGGATGCGCGCCTTGCGAAAGTCCTCGAAGCGGCGATTGAGCGAAGTCGCGCGCAGGGCGAAACGATGCCGGCTCTGGACCTGGTTGAGGGACTTCACCAGATCGCCGAGCAGGCCACGGTGCGGATCTTCTTCGGGCTTGATCACGTAGGGAGGGAAATGCACCGCGGCGATCAGCACTTCGCCCGCCGAAGCCTCCGAGCCGACCAACATGGCCAGCAGTAAAGCGCCAAGCAATCCTTGTCGACGCCGACACATATTGACCTCATGGACAACTGGAGCTGAACGAAGACTAGCCCAGTGGCGGGCGCCGCGTAAATGAGCGACGGCGCCTCAGCGCGGCATGGGCCGCGCCCGCTCGCCCGCCATGTCCGTGGCCCGCAGCAGTTGGTAGCGCTGGATCAGCGGCTCCAGCCGGCCACTGTGCTGCAGCGTTTGCAGCAACGCGCTCAGCCCGGCGACGTCGAGCGGGCCGCCCGGGCGCAGCAATGCGTGGTGGTGGTAGACCTGATCGGTGCGCTCGGAGATCACCAGCTGGCGTCCCGTCTCGGGATTGTCGCGCTGGAAGATCCGCAGATAGGAGCGCGTCACCACGCTGATGTCGACGCGGTCGTGCATCAGCATCAGCAGGTTGCTGTCGTGGGAGTAGGTGAACACCGCATTGAACTGCCGGGTGAGATGGTCCTGGTCGGCGTTGAAACCGGCGAAGCCGTAGTGGTAGCCGGTGTAGAGCGCCAGGCGCTTGTCGCCGATGGCGTCGAAGAAATGCTGGTCGCGGCCCGGCAGCTGGCGGGCGACGTACACCTCGGCGTCGGCGATCTGCAGGTCGAGCTTGTTCAGCGGGATGTCCTGCCAGCCCCAGTCCGGCGACTCGAACAGGATCATGTCGTAGCGCCCCTGGGTGAAGTCGCGGTAGCGGCGGGTCACCGAGGTCGGCACCAGATCGAAGCGGTACTGGTCCTGCGCGGCATTGAAGGCGGCCAGCAACTCGGGCAACAGCCCCTCGGGCGCGTTGCTCTCCGGCTTCATGACGTAGGGCGGGAAGTGATAGGCACCGACGCGCACAGGCTGCTCGGCGCCCGCGGCGGGCGCGCAGAGGATCAGGACGATCGACAGCAGGCGGAGGGACAGGCGCAACGCGGTTACCTCGTGTGGGAAAAACCAGGCGGCCGCCTCGTCCCTGTAGCCGCGACTGGCCGTAGCCAGTGCCGATGGCAGATTAGCTATGTCTCAGCCTTCCTTGAACACCAGGGCCAGGGCCTCCTCGGCCAGCTGGTCCAGGGTCATCTTGCCGCCCGGGCGGAACCAGGTGGTGGTCCAGCTCAGCGCGCCGGTGAGAAAGCGCCGCAAGACAAACGGATCGGCCTTGAAGTAACCGGCGCTGCGCGCCTCGTCGAGCACCTGCAGCCAGATCTGCTCGTAAGTGTCGCGCAGGCTGAGGATGTACGCCTGGCTCTCGTCGGACAGCGAGCGCCACTCGTACACCAGCACGCCCATGGCCTCGCCGGTGCCGCCCATGATCGACTGCAGCTCGCAGCGGATCAGCGCCAGCACGCGCTCGCGCGGGCCGTTAGCCTCGTTCAGGGCGGCGCGCATCAACGCGGTGTTGTAGAGCACGGTCTCCTCCATCACCGCCTTGAGGATTTCGTCCTTGCTCTTGAAGTGATGGAAGATGCTGCCGGACTGGATGCCCACGGCGCCGGCCAGGTCGCGCACGGTGGTACGCTCGTAGCCCTTGCTGCGGAACAGGTGGGCGGCGGTCTGCAGCAGCTTGCCGCGGGCGCTGTCCGGGTCGGTCAGTTCGCCACTGGCGACCAGTTTCTGCATCACTTTTCGGGCTTTTTGCTCGTCCAAACTCATCTCTTCCCCATCAGCGCTCGCTTGCACCGCGGATTGTACGCAAGCCTGGCGAATTTAGGGCCTCCCAGGGCACCGAGCAAGCGCTTGGGTAAAAAGAAGCGGACGGAGGCTTTTCAACCAAGCGCTTGCTTGGTAGCCTTCGAACCATCAGGCATTCCTGCGGACTCACGACAATGACCAAGACCGTACGCATCGGCTGCGCCTCCGCCTTCTGGGGCGACACCTCCACCGCCGCCGCCCAGCTGGTACGCGGTACCGAACTGGATTACCTGGTGTTCGACTACCTGGCCGAGATCACCATGTCGATCATGGCCGGCGCGCGCATGAAGAAGCCGGACGAAGGCTACGCCACCGACTTCGTCGAAGTGCTCGCCCCGCTGCTGGGCGAGATCGCGCAGAAGAAGATCCGCGTGGTGAGCAACGCCGGCGGGGTCAATCCGAGCGCCTGCGCCGCCGCCCTGGCCGCCGCCTGCGACAAGGCCGGCGTGCAGCTGAAGATCGCCGTGCTGCATGGCGACAACCTGCAGCCCAAGCTCGGCGAGCTGGCCAAGGCCGGCACCGTGGAGATGTTCAGCGGCGCCGCGCTGCCGCCCATGTGCGTGTCGGTCAACGCCTACCTCGGCGCGCCGGGCATAGTCGCCGCACTGCAGGCCGGCGCCGATATCGTCATCACCGGCCGCGTGGTCGACAGCGCCGTGGTCAGCGCCGCCCTGGTGCATGAGTTCGGCTGGGCCTGGAACGATTACGACAAGCTGGCCCAGGCCGCGCTCGCCGGCCACATCATCGAATGCGGCGCCCAGTGCACCGGCGGCAACTTCACCGACTGGCGCGACGTGCCGGACTACGAACACATCGGCTTCCCGGTCATCGAAGTCCGCGACGATGCCCGCTTTGTGGTGACCAAGCCCGAAGGCACCGGCGGCCTGGTCTCCACCCTATCGGTAGGCGAACAGATGCTCTACGAGATCGGCGATCCGCGCGCCTACCTGCTGCCGGACGTGATCTGCGACTTCACCCGGGTCGAACTCAAGCAGGTCGGCGCCAACCGCGTCGAACTGCAAGGCGCACGCGGCCTGGCACCGACCGATCAGTACAAGGTCAGCGCCACTCATCCGGACGACTTCCGCTGCACCGCCAGCTGTCTGATCGCCGGCATCGATGCCGTGGCCAAGGCCGAGCGGGTCAGCCAGGCGATCATCCGCAAGACCGAGGAAATCTTCGCCGAGCGCGGCTGGGGCCCGTACCGCGAAGTGAATATCGAGCTGCTGGGCGCCGAGGCCACTTACGGACCTCGCGGCCAAAGGCAGGACACCCGCGAGGTGGTGATCAAGCTCGGCGTGCGTCATGCCAAGAAGGAGGCACTGATCCTGTTCTCCCGCGAGATCGCCCAGGCCGCCACCGGAATGGCGCCGGGCCTGACCGGCATCGTCGGAGGCCGCCCCACCGTGTACCCGGTGATCCGCCTGTTCAGCTTCCTGGTCGACAAGAGCGCCTGCGAGCTGGCCGTGGAAATCAATGGCGAACGCAGCGCGGTCGCCCTGCCCCAACTCGATACCTTCGACCCGGCCCGTATCGCCGTCGAGGCCGATGCGCCCTCGCCCAGCGGTGAGGCCGACGCCAGCGTGCCGCTGATCAAGCTGGCCGTGGCGCGCTCCGGTGACAAGGGCAACCACAGCAACATCGGCGTGATGGCGCGCAAGCCGGAGTACCTGCCGTGGATCGCCGAGGCGCTGGGCAAGGAAGCGGTAGTGGACTGGATGAGCCATGTGCTCGATCCGCAGATCGGCCGCGTCGAGCGCTGGTACCTGCCTGGCAGCCATAGCCTCAACTTCCTGCTGGAGAACGCCCTGGGCGGCGGCGGCGTGGCCAGCCTGCGCATCGACCCGCAGGGCAAGGCCTTCGCCCAGCAGCTGCTGGAATTCCCGATTCCGGTGCCACACGCACTGGCTGACAGCCTGTAACAAGGATAATAACAATGGCATACGACTCAGTCTTCAAGCCCGGCCTGTTCGCTGGCCAGACCATCCTGGTCACCGGCGGCGGCAGCGGTATCGGCCGCTGCGTGGCCCATGAACTGGCGCACTTGGGCGCCCATGTGGTGCTGGTCGGGCGCAAGCCGGAGAAACTGGAAGCCACCTGCGGCGAGATCGCCGAAGACGGTGGCAGCGCCAGTTTTGCCGTCTGCGATATCCGTGAAGAAGAAGCGGTCAAGACCATGGTCAAGGCGGTAATCGCCGAGCGCGGGCCGATCCACCACCTGGTCAACAACGCCGGCGGCCAGTTCCCCGCGCCGCTGGTGTCGATCAACCAGAAAGGCTTCGAGACGGTGGTCAGAACTAATCTGGTCGGCGGCTTCCTGATCGCCCGTGAAGTGTTCACCCAGAGCATGAGCAAGACCGGCGGCAGCATCGTCAACATGCTCGCCGACATGTGGGGCGGCATGCCCGGCATGGGTCACTCCGGCGCCGCCCGCGCCGGTATGGAGAACTTCACCAAGACCGCCGCCTACGAGTGGGGCCACGCCGGTGTGCGAGTCAACGCCGTGGCGCCGGGCTGGATCGCCTCCAGCGGCATGGACACCTACCCCGAGTCGATGAAGAACATGATCCGCAACCTCAAGGATCACGTGCCCCTGCAGCGCATCGGCACCGAGTCGGAGGTGGCCGCGGCCATCGTCTTCCTGCTCTCCCCCGGCGCCAACTTCATCAGCGGCAACACCATCCGCATCGACGGCGCCGCCAGCCAGGGCACCCGCGCCTGGACGCTGGGCAAGGCCAAGGCCAGCGAGTCCTACAACGGCTTCCATCGGGCCTACTTGCCCGAAGTGTTCAAGGGAGAGTGATGCGATGCCGGTGATTCAGTCCGAACTCGACGTCCACGGCGACAGCTTCGCGCAGAACCGCGAGGCCATGCTGACTGCCATCGCCAGCTTCCGTGACGTGGAACAGAAGGTCCTCGACAAGGCGGCCGAGGCCAAGGCCAAGTTCGAGAAGCGCGGCCAGCTGCTGCCGCGCGAGCGCCTCAACCTGTTGCTCGACCCGGGGAGCCCGTTCCTCGAACTCTGCTCCCTGGCCGGCTACAAGCTGCACGACGACAAGGACGGCACCCAGGCCGGCGGCGGCATCATCGCCGGCATCGGCTACGTGGCCGGCGTGCGCTGCCTGGTGATCGCCAACAACAGCGCGATCAAGGGCGGCACCATCTCCCCCACCGGCCTGCGCAAGTCCCTGCGCCTGCAGCAGGTGGCCAGCGAGAACAAGCTGCCCATCGTCACCCTGGCCGAGAGCGGCGGCGCCAACCTGACCTACGCCGCCGACATCTTCGTCGAGGGCGCACGCGCCTTCGCCAATCAGGCGCGCCTGTCCGCGGCCGGTATCCCGCAGGTCACCGTGGTGCACGGCTCCAGCACCGCCGGCGGCGCCTACCAGCCGGGCTTGTCGGATTACGTGGTGGTGGTGCGCGGCAAGGCCAAGATGTTCCTCGCAGGTCCCCCATTGCTCAAGGCCGCCACCGGCGAGATCGCCACCGATGAGGAGCTGGGCGGCGCCGAGATGCACGCCCAGGTTGCCGGCACCGCCGAGTACCTGGCCGAGAACGACGCCGACGGCGTACGCCTGGCCCGCGAGATCGTCGGCATGCTGCCGTGGAACGCCCAGCTGCCGGTGCGCCCGCAACGCGTTTACAAGGAGCCGCTGCACCCGGCCCACGAGCTGCTCGGCGTGGTCCCGGCGGATGCCAAGAAGCCGTACGACGTGCGCGAGATCATCGCCCGCATCGCCGACGGCTCGGAGTTCCTCGACTTCAAGAACGAGTTCGACAGCCAGACCGTCTGCGGCCACCTGCAGATCGAAGGCCAGCCCTGCGGCTTGATCGGCAACAACGGCCCGATCACCCCGCGCGGCGCGGCGAAAGCCGCCCAGTTCATCCAGCTGTGCGAGCAGAGCAACATGCCGATCCTGTTCTTCCACAACACCACCGGCTTCATGGTCGGCACCGAGTCCGAGCAGCTCGGCGTGATCAAGCACGGTTCGAAGATGATCCAGGCCGTGGCCAACGCCACCGTACCGAAGCTGACCATCGTCGTCGGCGGCTCCTACGGCGCCGGCAACTACGCCATGTGCGGTCGCGGCCTCGACCCGCGCTTCATCTTCGCCTGGCCCACCAGCAAGACCGCCGTGATGGGCGGAGCCCAGGCCGGCAAGGTGCTGCGCATCGTCACCGAGGAAAAACACCGCAAGGAAGGCAAAGAAGCCGATCCGAAGATGCTCGACATGCTGGAAATGGCCACCGCGCAGAAGCTCGACAGCCAATCCACCGCGCTCTACGGCACCGCCAGCCTGTGGGACGACGGCCTGATCGACCCACGTGACACCCGCGCCCTGCTCGGCCTGCTGCTCGACATCTGCGCGGAGGCCAGCCTCCGCCCGCTCAAGACCAACACTTTCGGCGTCGCGAGATTCTGACCGTAGGGTGCGCCGTGCGCACCAACCAAGATCGCGGTGCGCGCAGCCTAGGCGGCCCCGCCCCCCTACAAGGAGAACAACAATGATCTTTACCCAGGAACACGAAGAACTCCGCCGCACCGTGCGCAACTTCGTCGAGCACGAGATCAACCCGCACGTCGACGAGTGGGAAAAGGCCGGCAAATTCCCCATGCACGAGATCTTCAAGAAGGCCGGCGACCTCGGCCTGCTGGGCATCTCCAAGCCGGAAAAATTCGGCGGCATGGGCCTGGACTACAGCTACTCGGTGGTTGCCGCCGAAGAGTTCGGCACCATCCACTGCGGCGGCATCCCCATGGCCATCGGCGTGCAGACCGACATGTGCACCCCGGCCCTGGCTCGCTTCGGCTCCGATGAGCTGCGCGAGGAGTTCCTGCGTCCCGCCATCGCCGGTGACATGGTCGGCTGCATCGGCGTCTCCGAGGTCGGCGCCGGCTCCGACGTGGCCGGGCTGAAGACCAGCGCGCGCAAGGACAGTGACGACTACGTGATCAACGGCAGCAAGATGTGGATCACCAACTCGCCGAGTGCCGACTTCATTTGCCTGCTTGCCAACACCAGCGACGACAAGCCCCACGTCAACAAGTCGCTGATCGTGGTGCCGATGAACACCCCGGGCATCACCCTCAGCCCGCATCTGGACAAGCTCGGCATGCGCAGCTCGGAGACCGCCCAGGTGTTCTTCGACAATGTGCGCGTGCCACAGCGTAACCGCATCGGCGTTGAGGGCGCCGGTTTCATGATGCAGATGTTGCAGTTCCAGGAAGAACGCATGTTCGGCGCGGCCAACATGATCAAGGGCCTGGAGTACTGCGTCGACAGCACCATCGAGTACTGCAAGCAGCGCCACACCTTCGGCACGCCGCTGATCGACAACCAGGTCATCCACTTCCGCATGGCCGAGCTGCAGAGCGAGATCGAGGCCCTGCGCGCCCTCGTCTACCACGCCACCGAGCTGTACGTGAAAGGCAAGGACGTCACCAAGCTGGCCTCGATGGCCAAGCTCAAGGCCGGCCGCCTGGGCCGCGAAGTCACCGACAGCTGCCTGCAGTACTGGGGCGGCATGGGCTTCATGTGGGACAACCCCGTTTCCCGTGCGTATCGCGATGTGCGCCTGGTGAGCATCGGCGGCGGCGCCGACGAAATCATGCTCGGCATCATCTGCAAGCTGATGGGCATTCTGCCCGGCAAAAAGAAATAACTTCGCCGATGGTTCCCACGTCGAGGCGTCGAGCCGTCCGCGTGGAAACCCAGCACGGGACGCTCCGCGTCCCTGCGGCGCAAAGCACCGCACAGCGCATTCCCACGCAGAGCGTGGGAACGATCACGAGGAGCCTGTGATGGCTGAACTACCAAACACGCAAACCCTGCTGCTGGAACAGGTCGAGGGCGTGCTCTACGTCACCCTCAACCGCCCGGACAGCCGCAACGCCATGAGCCTGGCGATGGTCGAGGAACTGCGCGCCGTGCTGCGCGCGGTGCGTGCCGACCAGGGCGTGCGCGCCCTGGTGCTGCGCGGTGCCGACGGCCACTTCTGCGCCGGCGGCGATATCAAGGACATGGCCGGTGCGCGAGCCAAGGGCGGCGACGCCTACCGCGAGCTGAACCGCGCCTTCGGCAGCCTGCTGGAGGAAGCCCAGTGCGCGCCGCAGGTGCTGGTCGCCGTGCTGGAAGGCGCCGTGCTCGGTGGCGGTTTCGGCCTGGCCTGCGTCTCCGATATCGCCATCGCCCACCAGGGCGCCAAGTTCGGCCTGCCGGAAACCAGCCTGGGCATTCTGCCGGCGCAGATCGCCCCCTTCGTGGTCAAGCGTATCGGCCTGACCCAGGCCCGTCGCCTGGCCCTGACTGCCGCCCGTTTCGACGGTGCCGAGGCGCTGCGCCTGGGCCTGGTGCACTTCAGCGAAGCCGACGACCAGGCCGTGGTCGACCGCCTCGCCGAATGCCTGCAGCAGGTGCGCCAGTGCGCCCCCGGCGCCAACGCGGCAACCAAGGCGCTGCTGCTGGCCACCGAGACGGAACACCTCGGCAGCCTGCTCGACCATGCCGCCGGCCAGTTCGCCGAGGCGGTGCTGGGCAGCGAAGGCGTGGAAGGCACCATGGCCTTCGTGCAGAAGCGCAAGCCCTCCTGGGCTCAATAACAACAGCAGGAGCACGACGATGCCCGCCTTCAACAAGATTCTGATCGCCAACCGCGGCGAGATCGCCTGCCGGGTGATACGCACCGCCCAGGACCTCGGCTACCGCACCGTGGCGGTATTCTCCGAGGCCGACGCCGGCGCCCGCCACGTGCAACTGGCCGACGAAGCCGTGTGCATTGGCCCGGCCCAGGTCAACCAGTCGTACCTGGTGATCGACAACATCATCGCCGCCGCGCAGAAGACCGGCGCCGACGCGATCCACCCCGGCTATGGCTTCCTCTCCGAGAACGCCGACTTCGCCCGCGCCTGCGAGGCGGCTGGCATCGTCTTCATTGGCCCGACCGTGGAAGCCATCCACCTGATGGGCAGCAAGCGCCTGTCGAAGATCGCCATGCTCGAAGCCGGTGTGCCGTGCATCCCCGGCTACGAAGGCGCCGCCCAGGACGACGAGACCCTGGCCCGCGAGGCCGAGCGCATCGGCTACCCGCTGATGATCAAGGCCAGCGCCGGTGGTGGTGGCCGGGGCATGCGCCTGGTACATGAGTCGTCCGAGCTGGCCGCGCAGATCCGTACCGCCCGCTCCGAGGCGCAGAACGCCTTCGGCTCCGGCGAGCTGATTCTCGAGCGCGCGGTGATCCAGCCGCGCCACGTGGAAATCCAGGTATTCGGCGACCAGCATGGCAACATCGTTTATCTGGGCGAACGCGACTGCTCGGTGCAGCGCCGCCACCAGAAAGTGGTCGAGGAAGCGCCCTGCCCGGTGATGACGCCGGAGCTGCGCCAGTCCATGGGCGAGGCGGCGGTGAAGGCCGCTGCGTCGGTCAACTACGTCGGCGCCGGCACCGTGGAGTTCCTGCTGGATAGCAGCGGCGCCTTCTACTTCTTGGAAATGAATACCCGCCTGCAGGTCGAGCACCCGGTCACCGAACTGATCACCGGGCAAGACCTGGTCGCCTGGCAGATCCGCGCGGCCGAAGGCCAGCCGCTGCCGCTCAGGCAGGATGAAATCCGTCTCACCGGCCACGCCATGGAAGTGCGCCTGTACGCCGAAGATGCGGCGCACAACTTCCTGCCGCAGACCGGCCAGGTACTGCGCTGGGAGCCGGCCCTGCGCGACGGCGTACGCATCGACCACGGCCTGGTCGAAGGCCAGGCCGTGACCCCGTTCTACGACCCGATGCTGGCCAAGGTCATCGCCTACGGCGCCACCCGTGACGAGGCCCGGCGCAAGCTGGTACGCGCCGTCGAGGACTGCGTGCTGCTCGGCGTGAATGGCAACCAGCGCTTCCTCGCCAACCTGCTGGCGCACCCCGAGTTCGCCGCCGGCAACGCCACCACCGCATTCATCGGCAAACACTTCGCCAACGACCCGAGCCTGGCGCCACAAGCGCCGGCTGCCGCCGAGCTGGCCACCGCCGCCGCCCTGCTCTACCAGGCCTCGGCCAATGCCCGCGCGCACCAGCCGGGCCTCTCCGGCTGGCGCAACAGCGGCGGCGCGCCCTGGCGCTTCCTGCTCAAGCAGGGCGAACAGAAACACGTGGTGGAGCTGCAGGTGCTGCAGACCGGCGAGCAGCCGCAGCTGCGCGCGCAGGTCGGCGAACAGACCGTCGAGCTGCGCCTGCTGGCCAGCGACGGCCGCTGGGCCATTCTGGAGCTGGACGGCGTGCGCCGCCGCCTGGCCTATCACCAGGATGGCGAGCGCGTCTGGCTGTACGGCAATGGCCGCAACCTGGAGCTCATCGACGTTACCCACGAGCCGGCCAGCGGCGCCGAGGGCGCGGCCTCCGGCACGGTGAAGGCGCCGATGGATGGCGCTATCGTCGATGTGCTGGTCAGCGAGGGGCAGCAGGTGAGCAAGGGCCAGCTGCTGCTGGTGCTGGAGGCGATGAAGATGGAGCACCCGCTCAAGGCCGGCATGGACGGCGTGATCCGCCGCGTCCAGGTCAGCCAGGGCGACCAGGTGAAGAGCCGCCAGCTGCTGGTGGAAGTCGAAGCTACAGAAGCCTGATGTAGGGTGGATGACGTTTCATCCATCCACCAAATCGCCGCCCGCTGAAGATCGAAGTTGACGCGTCAGACCCGTAGGGTGCGCCGTGCGCACCGACCACTTCGGTGTTGACCTCGGTGCGCACGGCGCACCCTACAAGAATAATGACAACCAGGAGTCACCTCATGTCCCTGTCCGGCAAAACCCTGTTCATCACCGGCGCCAGCCGCGGCATCGGCCGCGAGATCGCACTCAAGGCCGCCACCCAGGGCGCCAACATCGTGATCGCCGCGAAGAGTGCCGAGCCGCACCCCAAGCTGCCCGGCACCATCCATTCGGTGGCCGCCGAAGTCGAGGCCGCCGGCGGCAAGGCCCTGGCCCTGAAGCTGGACGTGCGTGACGAAGTCTCGGTGAAGGCCGCCATGGCCCAGGCCGCCGCGCATTTCGGTGGCCTCGCCGCGCTGATCAACAACGCCGGGGCGATTCGCCTGGTCGGCGTCGAACAGCTGGAGCCCAAGCGCTACGACCTGATGTTCCAGATCAACACCCGCGCGGTGATGGTCTGCAGCCAGGCCGCCCTGCCGTACCTCAAGCAGAGCAAGGGGCACATCCTCAGCCTGTCGCCGCCGCTCAGCCTCGCGCCGCAGTGGTTCTCCAGCTATAGCCCCTACACCACCACCAAGTACGGCATGAGCATGCTGACTTTGGGAATGCATGAGGAATTCAGGAAATACGGCATCAGCGTCAACTCGCTGTGGCCGAAGACGGTGATCGCCACCGCCGCCATCGAGTACGAGGCCGGCGGCCCCGCCGTGATGAAGGCCTCGCGCCTGCCGGCGATCATGGCCGACGCCGCCTGCGCCATTCTCGCCAGCGAGAACCGCAGCATCAGCGGGCGGCTGCTGGTCGACGAGGAGATCCTGCGCGAGCAGGGCCAGAGCGACTTCGAGCAATACCGCTACGATCCGGCCGGCAAGCTGATGACCGATCTGTTCGTCGACTGAATCGTGGCTCCGCGCCGGCGTGAAAGCCGGCGCAATCCCTCTCCGCGCGCTAGTTGCGGAACTCGATCTGCAACTCCGCGCCCTCCACCGACCGCCAGTAGTCGTCCACCTTGTCATCGGTGATCAGCCGGCCATTGAGCTGGTAGCGGCCCGGCTTCTCGGCCTTGTCGACGAACATCGGCGGCAACAGCGGCTCCTGCTCGGGCAGCTTCTCCAGCGGCTCTCCCGGCTCGATGCGTTTCACCAGTTCCTTTGGCAAATGCAGATCGAGCTTCACCGGCGGCAAAGGATCGGCTTTCGCCTGGGCCTTGGCCTCAGCCTTTTCCTTGGCACCGGGAATCAGATGAGCGGAGGCTGGCGCCTTGTCCGGCGGCGCGGCGCGAAGCGTCATTGCGGGCTCTGGATCGGGTTCGGGCTCGGGGCTTTTCGTGATCGGCGCAGGCGGCGCCGAAAGCGAGGCTTTCTCGGCCGGCTCCGGCGTTTTCACCGCAGCCGGAGGTGCCGCGTCGACCGGCGCGGGCGCGGTCTTGGGCGGCGCCGGGACCGGCGCCGGTGGTTTGGGGGCATCGTCGCAGGCTGTCAGCACAGCGAGTGCCGCAGCCAGCGCCAGCGTGCGAATAGCGATCATGGCGGCAGGTTGGTGATGGAACTCCTTCATGCTCGCGCCAGATGGGCGATCTGGCAAGCCACAGGGCTTTTCCCGATGTTGCACAGCGAGGCGGCGCTGGCGCCGCCCAGCTGCCTCGCCGCTCGTGACTGCTAGCGCGCACCGTTCATTTCGCTCTGCAGGCGTTTCAGCTCGGCCTCCAGATCATGCTGTGGATACTCGCCCTTGAGCGCCGCCAGCAGCTGATCTGCTTCACCCTGCTTTCCTTCGGCGCGCAGCTGCAGCACGGCGCGTAGACGCTCCGGCAGCGAGGGCACATCCTCGGCCAACATCGCGGCCTTCCCCGCCGCGGCCTGCGCGTGCTGCTGGACCAGGGCTCTGGCCTCGGCGGCCTTATTCATGTCGGCAGCCGGCGTCCGAGCCTCCTCACGCTCGGACGGCGCGGCGGCGGAATCGGCCAGGGCCTCCATCGGGGCGGACTGCGGTTTGGCCATGGGCACTTGCCGAGGCGCGGCGGCAGCCGGGGGCGAGGCCGAGAAGGCCGCCTGCGATTCCACCGAGCCGGCCAGCGAGCGCTCGGCCTTCTTGTATTGCGGGCTCATCGCCTGCTCACCGGCCGGTGCCATTTCCTGCAACGCAGGCGCCGGGGCGCGGGCCAGCGCGGGCGGCTCGGACGGCTGATCGCCGGTCTGCAGAGCCAGGTTGAGGCCGATGCCGAACACTGCCAGACCGGCCACGGCCATGGGCCAGCGGGAACGGCTGTCCGCTCCGAACAACCAGGCGTGCAGACGCTGGCTCAGGCTCGGGCGCGGGGCTTCTGCGGCCTGGCGAGCGGCGGCCAGGATCAGCGCATCCACCGCCGCCGAAGGTTCGCCACGGTTGTGCTCGCGGAAGTGCCCCAGCAGTTGCTGTTCCTGCTGCAGATCTTGATCGTGTTGGCTCATGCGGATACCTCCTCGGCCGAAGCCGGATCGGCCAGCAGCCGACGTAACTTGTTCAGCGCATAACGCAGGCGGCTCTTCACGGTTTCCGCCGGAGTACGGGTGAGTTCGGCGATCTGGTGAAGTTCAAGGTCGCCGTGGGCGCGCAGCAGGAACACCTCGCGCTGCTCCTCGGGCAGATCGGCCAGCGCCGCCTGCAGGCGCTCCTGGTCGCGACTGAGCAACAGCTGCTGCTCGGGGCCGGGGCCGGGGTCGGCGCTGGCGTGCTGCGCCTCGTCGTACTCATCGAGCTTTCCCTGGTGGCGCCCGCTCTTGCGCCAGTGGTCGATCAGGCGGTTGCGCGCGATCTGGTACAGCCAGGTCTTGAACAGCACCGCCTCGCGCTGCTCGCTGGCGCTGCGGATCAGGCTCATCCAGGTGTCCTGGAACACCTCCTCGGCCAGTGCGTGGTCGCCGCACAGACCGAGGAGGAAGCGGAACAGGCCGAGGCGGTGGCGCTCATAGAGTTGCGTGAACGCCGCCGCCTCGCCATTGCGATAACGCCGCAATAGCGCGGCGTCATCGTCCATCAGTGGTTGGTTCAATTAGTCGGCCCTGACTTGAACGTTTTGCGGAGTTTGCAGGCTCTGCGCCAGTTCCACCAGTTGCACGAACTCGCCACGCAGGCCGAACGGATCCTCGCCCTTGGCCCCACGCGCCAGCTTGGCGCTGTCGGCCAGGCCGAAGCTGCCGGTGTACTTGGCGTCCTTGAGCTGCTGAGCGAAGGCGGCGACTGCAGCGGCGAAGCGCAGGTCGTCGCTGGCCTTGGCGATCGGCGTCGCCTCGCCCTTGCTGATCGGCCGCTCGACCAGCTTGCTGGCGCCGCCCTCCGGCGCCTTGTAGCGCAGACGCAGCCAGGCGATCTCGCCGGCCTTGCCCTGCTGCTCCTTGGTCTGGGCATAGCGCAGCGGCTCCAGCCAGCCCTTGGCGCCCACCGGCACCACTTCGTAGAGGGCGGTGACCGTGTGCCCGGCGCCGATCTCGCCGGCATCGACCTTATCGTTGCTGAAGTCCTCGCGCTTCAGCGCGCGGTTCTCGTAGCCCAGCAGGCGGTACTCGCTGACCTCGGCCGGGTTGAACTCGACCTGGATCTTCACGTCCTTGGCCACCACCGCCAGGGTCGAGCTGAGCTGGTCGACCAGCACCTTGCGCGCCTCGCGCAGGTTGTCGATGTAGGCGTAGTTGCCGTCGCCGGCATCGGCCAGCTGCTCCATCAACTGCTCGTTGTAGTTGTCGGTACCGAAGCCCAGGGTAGTCAGCGACACACCGGTCTTGCGCTTGTCGGCGGCCAGCTGCTTGAGCGTCTCGAAGTCGCTGATGCCGACGTTGAAGTCGCCATCGGTGGCCAGCAGGATGCGGTTGATGCCGCCCTCGAGCAGGCCCTTCTGCGCCTCCTGGTAGGCCAGCTGGATACCCGACTCGCCGGCGGTGGAACCGCCCGCGGTGAGCTGGTCGATGGCAGTGCGAATCTTGGCCTTCTCGCTACCGGCGGTGGACTCCAGCACCACGCTGGCATTGCCGGCATAGGTGACCAGGGCCACGCGGTCCTGCGGGCGCAGCTGGTCGACCAGCAGCTTGAGCGTGCTCTGCACCATCGGCAGACCCTCGCGGCGGTCCATGGAGCCGGACACGTCGACCAGGAACACCAGATTGGCCGGCGGCAGCTCGGCGGCGCTCAGCTCAGTGGCCTTGATCGCCACGCGCAGCAGGCGGGTCTCGGGGTTCCATGGCGTGGTCGCCAGCTCGGTGGCGACGCTGAACGGCACGTCACCCTCGGGCTTGGGATAGGCGTAGGGGAAGTAGTTGACAAGTTCCTCCAGACGCACCGCGTCCTTGGGCGGCAGGCTGCCGTCGTTGAGGAAGCGCCGCACGTTGGCGTAGGCGCCGGTGTCGACGTCGATGCTGAAGGTCGACACCGGCTGCTGGGCCACGGCCTGCACCGGGCTGCTCTCGATCTTCTGGTACTGCTCGCGGTAGACGTCCTGATAGCCGAAGCCGGCGCTGTCGGCCAGCGGCGCCGCCGGGGCGATCATCGGCACGCTCTGCGGCATGGCCTTGCGCGCCTCCAGGGCGCCGGCCACGGCTGCGGGCTGCGGAGCATAAGAGGCGTCGGCGTCGACCTCCTCGCGCAGCACCTCCTGCCTGGCGTGCGGCTCCGCAACCTGGGGCAACGCGGGCTCATCGTTTGAGGCTCGGCAGGCCGCCAGGCCCAGTGCCAGGGTGGCGCCGAAGCCTGCGAGCAAGGGTTGGCGGATCAAAACGGCGATGCTGGACATGGCGGGTTCTCCTAGGCGAAAGGTCCATTCGCCCAGGTAGACGGAGCGCCCGCCGACTTCGGGTTACGCGCCGGCGTTTTCCTGGCAGAGCTGCTTGGCCAACGCCCCGAGGGTCATCATCGCCCGCTCCGATTCGCGGTTCCACGGCACGCCACAGGTCAGACGCAGGCAGTTGTTGAACTGCTCGGTGTTACTGAAGATCAGCCCCGGGGCGATGCTGATGCCCTGTTGCAGAGCCCGCACGTGCAGGTCCTGGGCGCTGACCTTGCCAGGCAGGCTGACCCAGAGGATGAAGCCGCCGTTGGGCCGGGTCATCTGCGTGCCTTCCGGGAAGTGCTGCTGCACCGCCAACTGGTAGGCGGTCATGTTCTTGCGGTACTCCTGGCGGATGTGCCGCAGGTGGCGGTCGTAACCGCCGTTCTCCAGGTACGCCGCCACGCCCATCTGCGTCACGCTGCAGGCCGAGTGGGTGCTGAAGGTCTGCAGCCGCTCGACGTCGTCTTGGTAACGGCCGGCGATGATCCAGCCGATGCGCACGCCGGGCGAGAGGGTCTTGGAGAAGCTCGAGCAGTACACCACTTGGTCGTCGCGGTCGTGGGCCTTGAGCGCCTTGCTGCGCCCCGGCTCGAACAGCAGCTCACCGTAGATGTCGTCCTCGATGACCTGGATGCCGTGGTCGCTGGTCAGGCGCAGCAGCTGCTTCTGCCGCTCCTCGGGCATGCTGCCGCCCAGCGGGTTGCTCAGCCGCGCGGTGAGCACCAGTGCCTTGATCGGCCACTGATTGGCGGCCAGCTGCAAGGCCTCCAGGCTGAGGCCGGTGGCCGGGTCGCTGGGAATCTCGATGACCTTGAGACCGAGCACCTCGGCCAGCTGCAGCAGGCCGTAGTAAGTCGGAGACTCGGCGGCGATCAGGTCGCCCGGCTGGGTCACCACGCGCAGGGCCATGTGAATGGCATCCACGCAGCCGTGGGTGATCACCACCTCGGACGGGTCGACCACCACGCCGGCGTCGCGCATGCGGATCGCCACCTGGCGACGCAGCGGCTCGTAGCCGGGGCTGAACATGTAGCTGAACGCGCGCGGGCTCTGGAAACGGGTGACTTTGGCCAGTTGCTGGTGCAGCGAGCGCACCGGCAGGTAATCCACGTGCGGCACGGCGGCACCGAGGGGGAACACCCCTTCCTGGCGCGACTCGGTGAGCACCTGGCTGATGATGCTGCTGCGGGTGACCATCGACGGCCGCTCGACGCGGGCGATGTCCGGGGTCGGCGCGGTGAGGCCTGCGGTCTGGTGCACGTAGAAGCCGGACTGCGGACGGGCACGGATCAGCCCCATGTCCTCGAGGTTGGCGTAGGCCTGCAGCACGGTGGCGTGGCTGACGCTGAGCTGCGAACTCATCTTGCGCACGGAGGGCACGCGCTCGCCCGGTTGGTAGACGCCGCGGCGGATATCCTCGGCCAGCTGCTGGGCGATACGCTGATAAAGCAACAAACTGGTCACGACGAGACTCCTTCCGCTACTGGACCGTAACAGTAACGAAATTCTCAACCAACCTATCGATACAGTCGAGCACGAGCCCCACGGTACAGTTGCAGCTGTACCCGAACAGTTCTTTGCCTGGCAAATGCCGAGACCATAAAAAGCCCCGGTACCCGAGCACCGGGGCTCTCAGCTCGGCGGCAACTCAGCGATAGTCGCCGAGCTTGCCCTGTTCGTCGGAAATGAGGATTTCCACCCGGCGATTCTGCGCCCTGCCCTTGCTCGAGGCATTTTCCGCCAGCGGGTGGGCCTCGCCATAGCCCTTGACTTCCATCCGGTCGGGGTCGATGCCGAGGTCCGCCAGCATGTCGGCCACGGCCTGGGCGCGGGCCCGCGACAGTTCCAGATTCTCCGCCGCCACGCCGCTGTTGTCGGTATAGCCCTCGATGCGGATGGCCCGCCGCGGGTTGATCTGGAGGAACTGCACCAGCTTGAGGATGGTGCGGTTGGCCGAGGGCTTCAGCTCGGTGCGACCGGCATCGAACAGCACGTCGCCAAGGGTCATCACCAGCCCACGGTCGGTCTCGCTGGCCGCCAGACTGACCATCTGCTCTTCCAGCCACTGGCCCTGCTGCTGCGCGCTGAGCAGTTTGGCTTCACGCAGCGCCAGTTGCAGGCGCTCGCGCTCCAGCTCCAGCTTGGCCAGGCGCTCCTGGTTGAGGTTGAGTTCGGCGTGCTGGCGGGCGATCTGGCTATAGCGCTGACTGAGATAGGCGTAGTGCTCCACGTCCTCGGCGCTGCCCCAATAGCTGGACAGACGCTCGGCGCGCGCCAGCGATTCACCGGCTCGGATCACATCCTTCGGCGCGCTGCGCAGCACGTCCGGGTCTTCCTTCACCTGCTGGAAGCCGAGCTCGGCCTCGGTCAGTACCTGCTGGCTCTGCTGGCTGGCGCAACCGGCGAGCAGCGCCAGGGACAGCAGCAGTCCGCCGTTTCGGATCAGGCTCGGCATCACGGCAGCTCCCCCAGTTGCTTGCGCAGACGGGTGATGCGCGCATTCAGGGCATCGAGTTGCTTCTGGCTCTTGAGGTTGACCACCTTGGCTTCGGCCAGGCGGGCATCGAGTTCGGCCTGTTCGGCGAAGACCCGGGCACGCTTGTAGTCTTCCTCGCCCATGTTCTTCTCGGCACGCGCCAGCTTCTGTTCGGCCATGCGCATTTCTTCGATCTGCGGGTCCGCGCCCACGGCACGGGCCTGCTCCACGGCCTGGGCGGTCAGACGCATCTGCTCGTGGGGCGCCGGATCGTTGGCGCAGCCGGCCAGGACCAGCGCCGTCAGGCCAAGGGTAAGACGTCGATTCACGGGGACTTTTCCTGCTCTTGCGGGGGTACGTCGGCGGCGTGCAGCTGCTGCGCTTTCCAGCGCTCCAGGTTGCGCTGCAGGAGGGTTTCCGGCAGGCCGGCGGCAGTCAATTCTGTCATCTTTTTCGCCAGCTGTCCGCGCAGCCAGGGGTCGTTGCAGGCGGAGTCGTGGGACAGGGTCAGGTACAGGCCTTCGCTGGAGATGGGCGGCTCGAGCGTCTCCAGATTCTCCAGCATGCCCTGGGTGTCGGCCAGCGCCATGCCCGGGTAGCGCTCGTAGAGCACGTAGTCGGTGCGCCCCAGCAGCAGCATCTGGAAGGCCTGCACCTGGCTGGGCACCTCCTCCAGCGCCAGGTTGGCCTTGGCGAACGCGTCGAATCGTTCACCGAAACTGTTGTGCACCAGTGTGCCACCGGTGCGGCCGCGCAGGTCTTCCCAACCGGTGTAGGGGAAACCCTGGCCCTTGCGCACCCACACCACGCTCGGCGTATCGAAGAAGGCGGGGTGCACATAGTCCATGCGTTCCAGCCGCGGCAGAGTGAGGAAGGCGCCGGCCAGCAGATCGACCCGGCCGGTGCGCACTTCGTCCTGGGCGCGGGACCAGGGGCCGGTATAGATCACGTCGATCTTCACGCCGAGCTGTTCGCCGATGTGAGCCAGCAGATCCGCGTTGGCGCCGATCAGGTGCTGCGGGCTCTGCGGATCGCGCCACAGATAAGGCGGATACTCAGGGTTACCCGTGGCCACCAGCCGCTCGCATTTGCCGGCGGCCCAAGCCGCTCCAGGCAGCGCCGCCAGCCCCAGCAGGCAAAGGATCATCAACGACTGCATTTTTCGCATCTGAAGCACCGCCGATCTCATGGGTTGGGGGCAGGCCCCGCCTGCGTCATGTTAGCGTAGCAAGCGTGCCTAATAATAATCAGCGATAAGGACTGGGCCCATGAAGAAGTTGATCCTCGGCGTCGCCCTGTTGCTGGCCTTCGCGGCCGGCACGCTCTACTTCTGGCCCGGCGCATTGGTCGCCGGTATTACGTTCGTCGAACGCCAGCAGGCCGGCCTGTCCCCGCGCCAAGTGCAGGTCGACGACCTGACCATACACTATTACGAAGGTGGCCCGGCAAACGCCGAAACCCTGCTGATGATCCACGGCTTCGGCGCCAATCGCGACAACTGGCTGCGCTTCGCTCACTTTTTCACCGATCTCTACCACGTGATCGCCCTCGACCTGCCGGGCTTCGGCGAGAGCAGCCGCCCGGACATCCGCTACGACGTGCTCAGCCAGGCCGAACGGGTACGCGCCTTCGCCCAGGCCCTGAAGGTCGAGCGACCGCACCTGATCGGCAATTCCATGGGCGGTCATATCGCCGCTCTCTACGCCGCACGCCATCCTGCGGAAGTGGCGAGCCTGGCGCTGCTGGACAACTCCGGCATCGACTCTCCACAGAAGAGCGAGTTGATCCAGCGCCTCGAGCGTGGCGAACCCAATCCGCTGGTCGCACGCAGCGCCGAGGAGTTCGATGCGTTGCTGAAGTTCGTCTTCGTCACGCCACCGCCACTGCCGGATGCGCTCAAGCGCTATTTCGCTGAACGGTCGGTGGCCAACCGCGAGCACTACGACCGCATCTTCGCCCAGTTGCGCAGCCATTACGTGCCGCTGGAACCCGAGCTGCCGAAGATCGAGGCCCCTACGTTGGTGCTGTGGGGCGACAAGGATCGGGCGCTGGATGTCTCTAGCATTCAGGTGATGGAGCCGCTGCTGAAGCGGCCGAGCGTGGTGGTGATGAAGGACTGCGGTCACGCGCCGATGATCGAGCGCCCCGAGGAAACGGCGCGGCACTACCAGGCCTTCCTCAACCGGCAGAAGCAAGAGACCTGAAAGCAAAAAACCCGCTCGATGAGCGGGTTTTTTGTGAGAGCGGGAAGCGGGATCAGACCAGCTTCTCGAGCTCCGGTACGGCTTCGAACAGGTCAGCCACCAGGCCGTAGTCAGCCACTTGGAAGATCGGGGCTTCTTCGTCCTTGTTGATGGCGACGATGACCTTGGAGTCCTTCATGCCGGCCAGGTGCTGGATGGCACCGGAGATGCCGACCGCGATGTACAGCTGCGGAGCGACGATCTTGCCGGTCTGGCCGACCTGCATGTCGTTCGGCACGAAGCCGGCGTCGACGGCGGCGCGGGAAGCGCCGACGGCAGCGCCCAGCTTATCGGCCAGCGCGTACAGGTGCTTGAAGTTGTCGCCGTTCTGCATGCCGCGGCCGCCGGAAACGACGATCTTGGCAGCGGTCAGTTCCGGACGGTCGGACTTGGCCAGCTCTTCACCGACGAAGGACGACTTGCCGGCATCGGCGCCGTTACCGACGGACTCGACGGCGGCGGAACCGCCTTCGGCGGCAGCGGCGTCGAAGCCGGTGCTGCGCACGGTGATCACCTTCACGGCAGCGGAGGACTGCACGGTGGCGATGGCGTTACCGGCGTAGATCGGACGCTTGAAGGTATCGGCGCTCTCGACGGCGATGATCTCGGAGATCTGGTCGACGTCCAGCAGGGCGGCAACGCGCGGCAGGAAGTTCTTGCCGTTGGTGGTGGCCGGAGCCAGCACGTGGCTGTAGCCCTTGCCCAGCTCGGCGATCAGCGGAGCGACGTTTTCCGGCAGCTGGTGAGCGAAGGCGGCGTTGTCGGCCACCAGGACCTTGGACACGCCAGCGATCTTGGCAGCGGCTTCGGCAGCAGCGGCGCAACCGGCACCGGCGACCAGAACGTGGATGTCGCCACCGATCTTCTGGGCAGCGGTCACGGTGTTCAGCGTGGCGGCGGCCAGGGCAGCGTTGGTGTGTTCAGCGATAACCAGGATAGCCATTTAGATTACCTTCGCCTCGTTCTTCAGTTTCTCTACCAGTTCGGCCACGGACTTGACCTTGATGCCGGCGCTGCGGGCAGCAGGCGCTTCGACTTTCAGGGTTTTGACGGTGGAAGTGGTGGAAACGCCCAGGGCGTCCGGAGTGACCACGTCCAGCGGCTTCTTCTTGGCCTTCATGATGTTCGGCAGAGACGCGTAGCGCGGCTCGTTCAGGCGCAGGTCGGTGGTGACGATCGCCGGCAGGGCCAGGGCGACGGTCTGCAGGCCGCCGTCGATCTCGCGGGTGACGTTGACCTTGTCACCGGCAAGCTCGACCTTGGAGGCGAAGGTGCCCTGGGCGAAGCCGGTCAGGGCGCCCAGCATCTGGCCGGTCTGGTTGTTGTCGCTGTCGATGGCCTGCTTGCCGAGGATAACCAGTTGCGGCTGCTCCTTGTCGACTACAGCCTTGAGCAGCTTGGCCACGGCCAGGGAGTTCAGCTCCTCGCTGGTCTCCACCAGAATGGAACGGTCGGCACCCAGGGCCAGGGCGGTACGCAGCTGCTCCTGAGCGGTGTTCGGACCGATGGTGACGACGACGATCTCGCTGGCGACGCCCTTTTCCTTCAGGCGGACGGCTTCTTCCACGGCGATTTCGCAGAAGGGGTTCATCGACATCTTGACGTTGGCGAGGTCGACGCCGGAGTTATCCGCCTTGACTCGGACTTTGACGTTGTAGTCGACCACTCGTTTGACAGCTACAAGAACCTTCATGGATTCCTCGTTACTCTCCGGTGAATAAGAATGTCGCCAAGGCAAGCCTGGCCAGTGATGCAGGTCGGCCGGAACCGACGGTCAGCCCATACGGCGAACGCAAAACCGACCGTATCTTGACCGGAACGCCTTTTTCGGTCAACACGAAAAACTCCCATTTAGTCGGCGCGAAGCCTTGCGCCGTCAGGCTTTGACAAAATTCAAACAAACGTTTGTATTGGACGGGCAAGGGCCTGTATATATAATGCCCAGCGCGCAGGCCAGAGAAAGCCTAGCCATAGCACAGATCAACAAACACCGAAGAAGCCTTGAGTAGGAGATTCTCTGTGGAACGCGAATTTATGGAATTCGACGTCGTCATCGTCGGCGCCGGCCCCTCCGGCCTGTCCGCCGCCTGCCGACTGAAGCAGAAGGCCGCCGACGCCGGCAAAGAGATCAGCGTCTGCGTGGTCGAGAAGGGTTCCGAAGTCGGCGCTCACATCCTCTCCGGTGCGGTCTTCGAGCCGCGCGCCCTGAACGAACTGTTCCCCAACTGGAAGGAACTGGGCGCGCCGCTGAACACCGAGGTCAAGCGTGACGACATCTATATGTTGAAGAACGCCGACAGCGCCATCAAGGTCCCGAACCTCTTTGTGCCCAAGACCATGCACAACGAGGGCAACTACATCATCTCCCTGGGTAATCTGTGCCGCTGGCTGGCCCAGCAGGCCGAAGCCCTGGGCGTCGAGATCTACCCGGGCTTCGCCGCCCAGGAAGCGCTGATCGACGAGAACGGCGTGGTCCGCGGCATCGTCACCGGCGACCTCGGCGTGGACCGCGAAGGCCACCCGAAAGAGGGTTACTACACCCCGGGTATGGAGCTGCGCGCCAAGTACACTCTGTTCGCCGAAGGCTGCCGCGGACATATCGGCAAGCAGCTGATCAAGAAGTACGACCTGGCCAGCGAAGCCGACGCCCAGCACTACGGCATCGGCATCAAGGAAATCTGGGACATCGACCCGGCCAAGCACGAGCAGGGCCTGGTGGTGCACACCGCCGGCTGGCCGTTGGACTTCGCTGGCAATGAAAACACGGGTGGCTCCTTCCTCTATCACCTGGAAAACAATCAGGTGGTGGTCGGCCTGATCATTGACCTGTCCTATGCCAATCCCTTCCTGTCGCCGTTCGACGAGTTCCAGCGCTACAAGCACCACCCGGTGGTCAAGCAGTACCTGGAAGGTGGCAAACGCGTCTCCTACGGTGCCCGCGCCATCAGCAAGGGTGGCCTGAATTCCCTGCCGAAGATGGTCTTCCCGGGCGGCGCGCTGATTGGCTGTGACCTGGGCACCCTGAACTTCGCCAAGATCAAGGGCAGTCACACCGCGATGAAGTCCGGCATGTTGGCCGCCGACGCCGTGGCTGACGTGCTGCTGGCCGACGGCCAGGGCGGAGATCTGCTCAACGGTTACGTGGACGGCTTCAAGGCCAGCTGGCTGTATGACGAGCTGTTCTGCAGCCGCAACTTCGGCGCAGCGATCCATAAGTTTGGTGTTTTGGCCGGCGCTGCCTTCAACTTCATCGACCAGAACATCTTCGGCGGCAAGATCCCGGTCACCCTGCACGACAACAAGCCGGATCACGCCTGCCTGAAGACCGCGGCCGAGTCCAAGCGCATCGACTATCCGAAGCCGGACGGCAAGCTGAGCTTCGACAAGCTCTCCTCGGTGTTCCTCTCCAACACCAACCACGAGGAAGAGCAGCCCTGCCACCTGAAGCTGGCCGACGCGAGCATCCCGATCAACGTCAACCTGCCGAAGTACGACGAACCGGCGCAACGCTACTGCCCGGCCGGCGTGTACGAGGTGGTGACCCAGGAAGACGGCGAGAAGCGCTTCCAGATCAACGCGCAGAACTGCGTGCACTGCAAGACCTGCGACATCAAGGACCCGGCCCAGAACATCACCTGGGTGGCTCCGGAAGGCACCGGCGGCCCGAACTACCCCAATATGTAATTCGAGCCGTACAGAAGAAGCCGCCGCAAGGCGGCTTTTTCATGCCTGTGAATCATCCAAAAGGGCCGCAGCCAACTCGCTCCCCTCGCCTCTCTAACAAGTTTGTAGGGTGGCCTCGCCACGCAGCGGCAGCCTGCCGGACGCGGCTCATCTAAACACCAACCGGTGGACTGTCGCTACGCTCCGAGGCCACCCTACCTCATGGCCAGACGGCACCGAGCAACACGTAGGGTGGCCTCGCCGCGTAGCGGCGGCCCGCCGGATGTGCCTCATCTGAACACCGACCGGTGGACTGTTCACTGCGCTCCGACGCCACCCTACATCGAGCACAGGCAGCACGGAGCAACATGTAGGGCGGCCTCGCCGCGCAGCGGCAGCCCGCCAATGGGTAGCGCACCCGACCATAGAGAGCGCCCTCCTCCACAACTCATCCACCCAGCGTCGAATGGCAATTCGACAAAAGAAAAGGGCTCCCGAGGGAGCCCTTTCGTAGTGCACGGTGCCGATCAGTGAGCGAACAGCGAACCGCCCTTCTTGCCGGCCAGTTTCTCCGGCTTGATCAGGAAGCGGGCCAGTGCCGGCAGCAGCCACAGCGCACCGAACATGTTCCACAGCAGCATGAAGGTCAGCATCAGACCCATGTCGGCCTGGAACTTGATCGCCGAGAAGATCCAGGTAACCACGCCGATGGCCAGGCACAGGCCGGTGAACAGCACGGCCTTGCCGGTGGAGCGCAGGGTCTCGTAATAAGCCTCCTGCAGCGGCATGCCTGCGCGCAGGAAACTCTCCAGGCGGCTGTAGATGTAGATGCCGTAGTCCACGCCGATGCCCACGCCGAGCGCGATTACCGGCAGGGTCGCCACCTTCACGCCGATGCCCAGCCAGGCCATCAGGGCGTTGCCCAGGATGGAAGTGAGGATCAGCGGCAGGATGATGCACAGCATGGCGCCGAAGGAGCGGAAGGTGATCAGGCACATCACGGCGACGCAGATGTACACCAGGATCAGGATCTTCAGCTCGGCGGTCGCGATCACCTCGTTGGTCGCGGCCTCGATACCGGCGTTGCCGGCGGCGAGCATGAACTGCAGGTTGTCCGTGTTGTTGTCCTTGGCGAACTCTTCCACCACGCCGACGGCGCGCTTCAGCGTCGCAGCCCTGTGGTCGTTGAGGAACACCAGCACCGGTGCCAGCGAGCAGTCGGCGTTATACAGGCCATCAGCACGGGCGATGGAGTTGTTGAGGATGTCCGGGTTGCGCGACAGGGTCTCCCACTTGAGGCTGCCCTCGTTCATGCCCTTGATCACCTGCTTGGACACGCTGACCATGGAGATGGCCGACTGCACGCCCTCGGTGTTATCCAGACGCCACATCAGCTCGTCCATCGGCGCCAGCGCTTCGTGGGTAGAGCAGCCCTCGCTCTTGGTCTTGACCATCACCACCAGCACATCGGAACTGGTCGAGTAGTTGTTGATGATGAAGTCGTTGTCCTTGTTGTAGCGCGAGTCCGGACGCAGCTCCGGCGCGCCCTGGTCGAGGTCGCCGATCTGCAGGTTGGCCTTCTGGTACCAGAAGCCGGCGACACCGGCCGACAGGGCAATGACCACCGAGATCGGCGCCACCACCGGGTGGGCGAAGTTGGACAGCAGACGCCAGAACGGATGCTCGCGGCAGGCGTCCTTCTTGCTGCGCTCCACGGCCTTCTGGCTGATGCCGATGTAGGAGATGGCGACCGGCAGCAGGATCAGGTTGGTGAACACGATCACGCCCACGCCGATGGAGGCGCCGATGGCCAGCTCGCGGATCACGCCGATGTCGATGATCAGCAGGGTGATGAAGCCGACGGCGTCTACCAGGATGGCGATCATGCCCGGCAGGAACAGCTGGCGGAAGGTGCGCCGCGCCGCGGTCAGGGCGTTGTCGGCCTCGCTCGACTGTAGGGCGATACCGTTGATCTTCTGCACCCCGTGGGAGATGCCGATGGCGAAGATCAGGAACGGCACCAGCATCGAGTACGGGTCGAGACCGAAGCCGGCGAGGTTCATCAGGCCCAGCTGCCAGACCACAGCGATCAGGGTGGTGGACACCACCGAGATCGTCGAGCGGATGCACCAGCTGAACCAGTACAGCAGCACCAGGGTGATGGCCAGGGCGACGCCGAAGAAGGCCACCACCATGATCAGGCCGTCGATCAGGTCACCGACCTTCTTGGCGAAGCCGACGATGTGCACCTGCACATTGGGGTTCTGCGCCTGGTACTTGTCGCGGATCTTCTCTTCCAGCTCATGGGAGAACTGGCGGTAGTCCAGCTTGAGCAGCTTGCTCTGGTCATTCGGGTCGGGGTACTGCTCGAGCAGCGGTACGTCGATGATGCTGGACTTGAAGTTGTTGGCCACCAGGCGGCCGACCTGGCCGGACTTCAGCACGTTGCCACGCAGTTCGCCGAGGCTCTGCGGGGAACCATCGTAAGTCTGCGGGATGACCTCGCCGCCGTCGAAGCCCTCTTCGGTCACTTCGGTCCAGCGCACGCTCGGGCTCCACAGCGACTTCAGACCGGAACGGTCGACGCCGGGGATGTAGAACACCTCGTCGTGGATCTGGCGCAGGGTCTCCATGTACTCCTTGCTGAAGATGTCGCCATCTTTCGCTTCCACGGAGATACGCACGGTGTTGCCCAGGTTGGACAGGTCGTTGCGGTGCTCGAGCATCTTTTCGATGAAAGGATGCTCCAGCGGAATCATCTTCTCGAAGCTGGTCGAGGGACGGATCTGCGAGGCCTGCCACAGCAGCAGCAGGGTGATCACTGCGCACAGCATGATCACGATCGGCCGGTTGTTGAAGATCAGGCGCTCTAGGAAGGTCGCCTTGTCCTGGTGATGGCTGCTCATGGAACTCATATGCTCATTCGCCCCGGCTTATTGTTTTTTGCCTGGCTCGGTGCCAGTCGGAGTAGCGAGGTGCACGCCGCCCTGACCCACCAGGATCAGGTTGCCCGCCGCGTCGTCGATGGCGCCGGCCAGCGAGGCACGGTCAGCACGGTTGACCACGGTGAAGCTGCGCCCGGAATCGTCGCTGGTCAGCACGCTGCCGCCATGACCGACCACGACCAGCGAGCCGTTCTTGAGCAGGCTGCCGTTGGCCAGGCCGAACTCCAGCGGACCGTTCTCGGAGAGCAGCTTGATCTGCTCCCAGCTGTTGCCGAAGTCGGTGGAGCGGAACAGGTTGCCGCGCAGGCCGTAGACCAGCAGCGTATTGGCGCTGGAGGTGCCGAGTGCGCCGAACAGGGTGCCCTCGTACGGGCCCTGGACTTTCTCCCAGGTCTGGCCCCAGTCGGCGGAGCGGAACATGGTGCCCACCTCGCCCACGACGAACAGGCCGGCATCCTTCACGGCGGTGATGCCGTTGATGTGATAGCCGTCTTCGTTGTCCAGGCGATCGCTGACGTCGTTCCAGCTCTTACCGCCATCGGTGGTTTCCAGCAGCGCACCGTAGGCGCCCACGGCATAACCGGTGTTGGTGTCGCGGAACCAGACGTCCAGCAGCGGCGCTTCGCGCTGCAGGTCTTCGAACTGCAGTTCCCAGTTGGCACCGCCGTCGTCGGTGGCGAGGATCTGCGCGTCGTGGCCGACCGCCCAACCGTGCTTGTCGTCAACGAAGTACACGGCGGTGATCAGCTGACGGGTCGGCACCCGGGCCTGGACCCAGTTGCGACCAGCGTCTTCGGAAAACAGGATGTGACCACGATCGCCAACCGCGACCAGGCGCTTGCCGGCACGGGCGACGTCCAGCAGCAGGCTGCTGACGGCCTTGGGCGATTCGATGGAGGTGACGGCGGCGGCGTCCGCGGCCTGCAACGGCAGGGGCGCGGCCAGGGCCAGAACGGAACATACGCTGAGCAGGGACAGCGCTTTCGCCAGCGGCGATGGATGACGGGCCGGGGCCTGGACGGAAGTCAGGCAACCGGAGCGGGTGCGCCGCATGACGGGCTCACGCATATATTTCCCCCTTTATTCTTATAAGTGGGTTCAGCGCCTTCTTTAGGCCGGCTCATGCTATACGGCTTTGGAAAAAACTGACAATCGGCGCGACGTTATGTTTTGTTAAGCGCCGGTTACGCCGCGAATCCCCCGTGACAGAGGCTGCCGAGAGCCGTAGCGGGCCACCAGACAGGGTTGAGCGACGGCGTAGAAAAAAGAACGACCCGGTCTGAATGACCGGGTCGATAGAAAGCCGCTCGAACGAGCGACGGAGTAGCTCGATCAGCGGGTGCCGCGGCGACGCAGGGCCGAGGGGGTGAATTCGCTGTCCTCGGGTTCCGGCTTGTCGAAGACGGCGGTGGTCGGCTCTTCGCTGTCCAGGTTCTGCACGTGGTAGCGGCGGCTCTGTAGATCGTGGAAAGCCTCCATTGCCGACCAGGTGGTGGGCAGGTCGTAATAGTTCTTCAGATAGGCGATCGACACGCGCCACAGCTCGCCACGGCCGTCGTACTGATCGACGACGGCGGCCTGCCAGCTGTCCTCGTCGAGGTACAGGGTGCGCTTGGAGTAGACGTGGCGCGAGCCGGACTTCAGCGTGCCCTCCACCACCCACACGCGGTGCAGCTCGTTGCGGGTCAGCGCCGGATTGATGTGGCCGACCTGCAGCAGGTCCTCGTACTTCACCCCTTCGCCGGCGATCTTGTAGTTGTTGTAGGGGATGTACAGCTCGCGCTTGCCGAGCAGCTTCCACTCGTAGCGATCCGGCGCGCCGTTGAACATGTCGGTGTCGTCGGCGGTGCGCAGACCCTCGGAGGCGGAGATCGGCGTGTCGTAGGCCAGGTTCGGCGCACGCCGCACGCGGCGCTGGCCGGCCGCGTAGGCCCAGGCCTGGCGCGGCTCCTTCACCTGATCCAGGGTCTCGTGCACCAGCGCCGCGCCGCCGGCGAGGCGCGCCGGGCTCTTGGTGAAGTTCAGGTAGTAGAAGAGGATGTTGTCGAGATCGGCGTAGCTGCCCTTCGGGTTGTAGTAGCGGAACAGCGCCTCGACCTCGGACACCACCGGCGAATAGGCGCCGTTGCGCTGCACCGCCACTTCGGCGGAGCGGCGGGTGATGTAGGTGCCGCGATAGCGCACGATGTGGTTCCACAGCGCCTCGACGCCATCTTTCGGGATCGGGAACGGGATGCCGCCGTAGGCGTCGGCGAAGCCGTTGCCGCCCTCGATCAGCTTGGCGGTGGTGGCGTTCTTCAGGGTGTTGTCATAGACCCATTGCGGGGCCGAGCCGGACCGGCGGCTCTGGTACACCGGCATCTGGAAGCTTTCCGGGTAGGAATTGAACAGGGCGATCTGGCCCGCGCTCAGCTTGTCCTTGTACTGGTCCAGGTTGGCCTTGGTGATGGTGAACAGCGGCTTGTCTTCCGAGAACGGATCGACGTGGTGCTGGCCGCTGCCCTTGTAGCCGGCCGGTGGCTGGGTGATGCCGCCGGTCCAGGCCGGAATGCTGCCGTCGGCGTTGCCGGCCTTTTCCGCGCCGAAGGGCGTCAGCGTGGTGCCGAGCTTGGCCGCCTCGTCGGCGGAAACGGCGGCCAGCGCGCTGCCGGCGGAGAGCGCGAGGGCGACGGCGGCGCCCATCAGCGAGTGTTTGATCAGCATGGGTGATTCTCCGTACTAGCGAGCCGGGCGGTATGCCGCCCGGCCCTGGGATGCGGTTTCAGAAGGAGTACTTGAGGTTGACCCCGACATTGTCGCGGTCGCGACCGCTGTTGTTCTGCCCGGCGCCATAGTATTCGGTGTACTGCACTTCGGCCTCCAGGCTGTTCAGGTAACTGGCTCGCAGGCCGACCGAATAGGCCATCGCCCCCTCGACGAAGTTGCCGGTCTGGTGCGAGTTGCCCTGGAAGTTGTGCTTGAACACGGCGAACGGCGACAGGTTGACCCCGGCGTACACGTCGTTCCAGGTACCGGACAGGGCCAGGGTATAGCCATAGGCGTCGCGGTCGAGCTGATCCTCCTCGTCGTAGCCGGACACGTAGGCCCCGTTGGGGCGACCCGAGAAGCCGCGCTCGCTGCCGTCGTAGGCGGTGTAGCTCAGGTCGCTGGCGCGGGCGTGCTCGGAGGCCAGCTCGGCCACACCCATCAGCGAGTCGAAGCTGAGCGTCGGGCCGAAGTTGTAGATGGTGCCGATGGACAGGTTGAACGCCTCGATGCGCTCGTAGTTGTGGAAGATCGGCCCGCGGCACAGCTGCTTGCCGGAGATGTCGGCGCAGGCTTGGTCGCCGGCGAGGCTACCGTCATAGATGTCGGTGAGGCCGAAGAAGCCCTGGCCCAGCAGGTCGCCGAGCAGGTCGTTGGTGGCGCTGATGCCCACCGGCAGGTTGGGCCGGTAGGACAGCTCGCCGAACACCGAGGCCTCGCCGACGGTGGTGTTGAAACTGAAGCCGTAGACGCGGATGTCCTCCACGAACTCGCGGCGGGCCACGGCGTTGCTGGCGGCGTCCAGGGTCGCTACGGCAGGAGCCAACGCCGAACCGAATGGCCCGAGCGCAGACGACAGAGCTGCCAGGTCGACGCCCTCGTAGCCACTCAGGTCCACCGCGATCTGCGGTTCCTTGGCGTGATAGTTGATGTAGTAGAAGCCGAACTCGGTGAGGTTCCAGTCCTCTGCCACGTAGCGCAGGGCGATGCCGTACTGGCCGTCGTTCTTGGCGTTGATGTCGCTGCCGATGTTGGCCACCTTGAACACGTTGTACTGCGGGTCCAGGTAGGCGTTCGGCCCGAAGGGGCCGTTGCCGACCAGGCCGGCGCCCAGCGCGCTCTGATAGCCGGACATGACGATGGGCAGCAGCGGATCGTCGTAGCGCGTATAGGCAGTGCTGCCACCCTCGGCGAACAGATCGGTCTCGGAGAAGAAGGTGCCGGCCGGGTCGATCGCCGTCTCCTTCCAGTTCCACTGGTAGAAGGTCTCCAGCGACAGGTTGTCGGTCAGGCCGACGTTGAAGTTGACGGCCTCCACCGGCACCAGCACTTCCTTCAGTTCGGAGCCCGGCAGGCGGAACTTGGCCGCGTCGATCGGGTTGGTGGTGTTGATGCCGCCGCGGTAGAAGATGCCCTCGCCCCAGTTGAACACCTGGCGGCCGACCTTGACGGTCAGCGGCATGCTGCCGACATCCCAATTGCCGTAGACGTAGGCGTCGAGGATCTCCGCGTTGCGGCCGGCCGTGTGGCGGGTGTCGTGGGTGAAGCGGTCGTTGTTCGGGTAGCTCTGGCTGGGGCGGAAGTCGTCGTTGTCGTTGCGCTTGTCCATGATCTGGGTGTCATAGAAGGCGGTGCCGCGCACGAACATGCCGTAGTTCTGGTAGTTGGCTTCCAGGTCGGAGGTGATCTTGTACACCTCGGAGACCAGGCCGGTATCGAAGTTGCGATTGCCGTCGTTGCCGTTGGTGTCGTCGTTGGTCTTGTCCTGGCCCTGCACGCGGTACATCTGGCCGTAGGACAGGGTGGTGTCGAGCGAACCGGTCACCTCGCCGTCGACGAAGCTGAATTCGACGGCGCCGGCCGGAACGGCCACCAGCAAGGGAATGAGCCCGGCGAGGGCGAAGCCCGCCTTGGCGGGGGCGAAACGAAGGGACGGCTTGCGCAAGGGGATGGCCATCGGCAACTCCATGGATCGATTGTTCTTGTTATGAGCTCGGGCCACGTGGCCGCGCACGAGCTATTCAAGATCGATACCAGAAAGGCGCCGGCGTAGCCGAATCATGTACATCCGCCAAGACAGTCCGGGAAAAGACCGATTCCGCCTGAGGTTGTCTCAATTTGTCTGCTACCTGGCGCGGTTCAACCTTGAGATTCGAGGCCTGGCGAGAAGCGAAATGCGTCTGGAACGCGGCTTGCGGAGCAGATTGGAAGTTGATCAGGTGGAAAGGAAACGAAGGGTAACAGACGGCGTTACCAAGCAAGTGCTCGGTAACGCCGTCGCGGGTCAGGCCAGGCTCTTGCTCACCACCTCGTACACATCGCTGGACAGCTCGCCGCTGGCCAGGATGCGCTCCAGCTCGCCGCGCATCAGCGCCTGGCGCGCGGAATCGTACTTGCGCCAGCGGGTGAGCGGGCCGAGCAGGCGCGAGGCGATCTGCGGATTCAGTGCGTTGAGGGTGATCACCTGGTCGGCGAGGAAGCGGTAGCCGCTGCCATCGGCAGCGTGGAAGTTGACCAGGTTCTGCCCGGCGAAGGCGCCGATCAGCGCGCGCACCTTGTTCGGGTTCTTCAGGGTGAAGGCCGGGTGCTGCATCAGCGCCTGCACCCGCGCCAGGCCGCCCGGCAATGCGCTGGCGGCCTGCACGCTGAACCACTGGTCCATGACCAGGGCGTTGTCCTTGAAGTGCTCGGCGAAGGCCTCGAGCGCCTGGGCCTTTTCGGCCTCGAAGGGCGAATTGACCAGCACGGCCAGCGCGGTCAGGCGCTCGGTCATGTTGTCGCAGGCGTCGTACTGCTCCAGGGTCGCGGCCAGCACTTCCGGCTTGCCGGTCAGCATCAGGTAGGACAGCGCGATGTTCTGCAGGCTGCGGCGGGCGAAGTGGCTGGACTCGGCCAGATACGGCGTGGCGCGCGAGATCTCGCGGTTGGCCTGGTAACGCGCCCACAGCGGCTCGAACAGCGCCTCGGCCAGCTGTACGCGGGCGAACTCGCGGGCGGCGTGAATGGCGTCGACATCGGCCACCTCGGCGATCTCGGTCAGGTAACCCTCGCCCGGCAGCGACAGCATCTCGGCGACCATGGCCGGGTCCAGCGATTCGTTCTCCAGCACGCTGCGCAGCGCCGCGACCAGGCGCTGGTCGAGTACCAGCGACTCGCCGCGCTGATGCTGGCCGATCAGCTCCTGCAGCACCTGCACGGCCAGCTGCTGGCCGGCCTCCCAGCGGTTGAAACCGTCGGAGTCGTGCTGCATCAGGAACATCAGTTGGTCGCGGCTGTAAGGGAAGCTCAGCTTGACCGGCGCGCTGAAGCCGCGCAGCAGCGAAGGCAGCGGCTTCTCGGCGATATTGACGAAGGTGAAGGCCTGCTCGGCCTGGGTCACCTGCAGCACGCGCGAGCGGCCCGCCGGCTTTTCTTCGCCGACCAGCTGCAGCGGCAACTCACGGCCCTGGGCGTCGAGCAGGGCCAGCTCCAGCGGGATGACGAAGGGCAGCTTCTCCGCCTGCCCCGGCGTGGCCGGGCAGCTCTGGCGCAGCTGCAGACGGTAGGTGTTGGCCGCCGCGTCGTAACTCTCGCTGACGTCCAGGCGCGGCGTGCCGGCCTGGCTGTACCAGCGCTTGAACTGGGTCAGGTCCTGGCCGCTGGCGTCCTCCATGGCCTTGACGAAGTCGTCGCAGGTCACGGCCTGGCCGTCGTGGCGGGCGAAGTACAGGTCCGAGCCCTTGCGGAAGGTCTCCGCGCCGAGCAGGGTGTGGATCATGCGCAGCACTTCCGAGCCCTTCTCGTAGACGGTCAGGGTGTAGAAGTTGGAAATCTCCATGAAGGCGTCCGGACGCACCGGATGGGCCATCGGGCCGGCATCTTCGGCGAACTGGTGGGTGCGCAGGTAGGCCACGTCCTCGATGCGCTTGACCGTGCGCGAGTTCATGTCGGCCGAGAACTCGGCATCGCGGAACACGGTGAAGCCTTCCTTGAGCGACAGCTGGAACCAGTCGCGGCAGGTCACGCGGTTGCCCGACCAGTTGTGGAAGTACTCGTGGGCCACCACCGCCTCGACGCGCTGGTGCGCAGCATCGGTGGCGGTCTCGGCGCGGGCCAGCACGCAGCTGGAGTTGAAGATGTTGAGGCCCTTGTTCTCCATGGCGCCCATGTTGAAGTCGTTGACCGCGACGATCATGAAGATGTCCAGGTCGTACTCGCGCCCATACACCTCTTCGTCCCACTTCATCGACTTCTTCAGGCTGGTCATGGCGTGCTGCACCTTGTCGATGTTCTCCGGCTCGACGTAGATGCGCAGGGTGACTTCACGGGCGCTCATGGTGGTGAAGGTGTCTTCCACGCACCAGAGGTCGCCGGCGACCAGCGCGAACAGGTAGGCCGGCTTCTTGAACGGGTCTTCCCAGGTCGCCCAGTGACGGCCGCCCTCCTCGCTGCCGCTGGCAATCGGGTTGCCGTTGGAGAGCAGCACCGGATAGCTGTGCTGCTCGGCGCTGAGCGTGGTGGTGAAGGTGCTCATCACGTCCGGGCGGTCGAGGTAATAGGTGATCTTGCGGAAGCCCTCGGCCTCGCACTGGGTGCAGAACATGCCACTGGACTTGTACAGGCCTTCCAGCGCGGTGTTGCTCTCCGGGTGGATGCGCACGCTGCTGTCGATGACGAAGTTCGCCTGGGTCGGCTGCAGGGTCAGGTGGCTGTCGGTCATCTGGTAGTCGGCCGCGCTCAGCTCGTGGTCATCCAGGGCCACGCTGATCAGCTCCAGCTGCTGGCCGTCCAGCACCAGCGGCGGAAGGCCGGCGCCGGCCTCGGGATTGCGGCGCATCACCAGCTGGGCATGCACCAGGGTATGGTCCTCGAACAGCTCGAAGGTCAGGTGGGTCTCGTCGATCAGGTAGTCGGGGACCTGATAGTCCTTGAGGTAGATCATCTTCGGCTGTTCGGTACGCATGGCTTGTGGCCCTTTTCTTGTGCGGGCCGGCGATACGGCCCGTTGACGATGATTCGTGGTCAGTGGTGCACGGCCAGCTGGTAGGCGGTGTACTTGCGGATGTTGATCACCCCGGTGTCGAACATCAGGTACTGACCCTTGATGCCGAGCAAGGTGCCTTCCACCAGCGGGTCCTTGTCCAGGTTGAAGCTGGTGATCTTGGCCGGGTAAGCCTCGATCGGATAGCTGATCTCCACCACCGGCTGCTCAATGAGCGGCTGCACGGCCTGGATGCCGAAGCGCTGCTGCAGCGCGTGCATGCCCTCGGCGCAGATGTCGAGGATACGGTCGCGGATCGCCAGCAGGTCCACCGGAGCGGCATCGCTCTTCAGCAACGCACGCCAGTTGGTCTTGTCCGCCACCTGGCTGCGCAGCAGGTCTTCGACGAAGCCGGACTGCTGGCGGGTGGCGACGCGCATGATCGGCAGCGCCTGGGTCGCGCCCTGGTCGATCCAGCGCGTGGGGATTTGCGTGGCGCGGGTGATACCGACCTTCACCCCGGACGAGTTGGCCAGGTAGACCACGTGATCGGTCATGCAGAACTGCTCGCCCCAACCCGGCTCGCGGCAGGTGCCGGCCTCGTAGTGGCAGCGTTCCGGACTCATGATGCAGATGTCGCACTGCGCCAGTTTCTGCATGCACGGGTAGCAATAGCCCTGACTGAAGCTGGTCTTGGTCCGGCGTCCGCAATGGCTGCAGTGGATCGCGCCGAGGTATTCCAGGCGCAGGGTCTTGCCGATCAGCGGGTTGACCGGCACTTCCTCGTCGCCCAGGCGAAAGGCGTACTGCACCGGCGCAGCCAGCTGCGCCTTCATCTTGCTCAGGGAGCCACGGGCCAGCTCGACCATCAGTGCAGGGTGTCCGTGGCGTTGGCGGAGGTGTACAGCAGATTGGGGATCGGCTCGGACTTGGAACCACACTCCGAGGTGCCCATGTAACCGGTGCGCTCTTCTTCGGGCAGGTTCTGGATCTCCCAGGCGATCATGGCCTGCAGCGACAGCTCCTTCTGCTCCTGGGTGAGCTTGCGGCCGTCCGGCCACTTGCCGATCTCCACGGCCAGCTTGAGGCTCTGGTAGATCTCGGGAGTGATGTTCTCGATCATTTCGGCAAAGGACGACATCGCGGGCTCCAACAGCGGGAAGCTAAACAGGTGGGCAAGTTTACCGGCGCACGCGCGCCAGTGCACCGCCGACGAGACCCGCGGCGCAACCGGCGACCAGCCCGCCGACATGGGCGGCGTTGGCGATGGAGCCGAAGCCCAGGGTGTCGATCACCCCGCTCAGGCAGACCACCAGCCAGATCAGCATCATCGCCAGCACGCCGCGCGGCAGGCTGTAGGCCGGGGTCGGCGCCAGCAACTGGAAGATCCAGCAGTAGCCGAGCAGGCCGTAGAGCACCCCGGACAGGCCGCCGAACAGCGAAGGCCCGCCGAACCAGAACTGGGCGAAGTTGGACAGCACGCCGAACGCCAACGTCAGCCCCAGCAAGGCGAAACGCCCCTGGTGAAACTCGATGCGCCGCCCCAGCTCCCAGTACCACAGGCCGTTCATCGCCAGGTGCAGGATGCCGAAGTGGATCAGCATCGGTGTTACCAGGCGCCACCACTGCCCCGCTTCGAGGCCGGCCAGCCAGGGCTGGAAGTAGAGGTATTGGCCGCGGAGGTGGAAATCCTGGAAGGTCAGCCAGCGCAGGCTGTCGAGGTTGTCACCCAGCAGCGTGATGGCGGCGACCAGCACGGTCGCCAGCAATACCAGCGCGGTCATCCAGCTGGCCCGCATCTGCGCGAGCACTCCCGGCCGGGCCGGCTGCGCCGGAGTCGGCAGCTCCTCCTCCGCGGCGCCCTGCGGATAGCGCAGGTACAGCGCACGCACCTGCTCGGCCAGCGGCTCGGCCGGCACCCAGAGCACCTGGGCGTCGCGCTCCTCGCTGACCCGATGCGGCACCTGCAGCCGGCGCAGCAGGCCGACGAAGCCGCTGAGGTCTTCCCGCAGCGGGCGGCGCAGGGCTTCTATCGCACTCATTGCGGCGCCTCCGGACGCTCCACCTCGACCCAGACGAACTTGCCCGGGTCGATCTGCGTCTCGTCATCCAGGCGGTAAGCCACCAGCTTGCCGTACATCACCGCGCTGTAGTCCAGGCAGGCGAGGTTGGGACGGATCGGCGCGGGGCGGCCGCGACGCCAGTAATGGCCGACGAACAGCATGGGTTCGTCCAGGCCGTACTGCAGCAGGCGGCCCTTGTCGGTGGCGGTCAGCGGCAGGCTGGCCACGTCATCGGGCAAGGCGTCGGGCTGGAACACCACGTCGCCGTAGGTCTGCGGGTCGTCCTCCCAGAACTTGGTGCGGAAATACGCGCGAGTGAAACCCTCCTCGCTGGTCAGCGTCAGGCCCTGCGGCAGGCGCATATCGGTGCCGCGCAGCAGGCGCTCGAACACGCGGTTGGCGAAGCTGCCGGGCACCGCCGAGGCCATCACGAAGTCGCGGTCGATGCGGCCGTCCGGGTAGTCGCCCCGCAGCGCGCCGATCAGGCCGTGGTCCCAGCAGGCGTGGACCAGGCGGAAGCGCCCGGCGTCGACGAACAGCGGCAGCTGCTGGAACCAGTCGAGAAAGTCATGCCAGTCGCTCGGGTGGTTTTCGAACTGGCGAAAGGTCTGCTGCAACAGGCGTTCGTGGCGCGGCGTGTGCTCGCGTACGTGGCGCCGCTCGCTGTCGGCCGGCGCCTCGGTGTACCAGCCGAGCGCGTTGTACTCGTGGTTGCCCATGATGCACAGGGCCTGGCCGGCCTCGACCATGTCGTGCACCAGGTGCAGCGCCTCGCGGATGCGCGGGCCGCGGTCGATGATGTCGCCGAGGAACAGCACCATGCGCCGCGGGTGACGCCAGACCCCACCCTCGCGGCGGTAGCCCATCTGTTCAAGCAGGCGCGCCAGGCTGCGCCCGCAGCCGTGCACGTCGCCGATCAGATCGTAGCCGCGCCCGCTATCGAGGAGCATCTCAGTCGTGGCTCCACTGGCGGCCGCCCCAGCCGAGCTTGGTGCGGCAGGCCTCGTAGTAGTTGTGGTCGAGCGGGTGGATCAGGCGCAGCTTCTGCGGCTTCTTGGCCACAGTGATGGTGTCGCCGGGGGCGCAGGTGAAGTGGTTCTGGCCGTCGCAGGATACCAGCGGGTAGATCGGCAGGTCGTCGGCCACCACGATCTTCAGCTCGCTGTTGCCGTCCACCACGATCGGGCGACTGGACAGGGTGTGCGGGTACATCGGCACGATGACGATGGCGTCCAGCTTGGGGTGCATGATCGGCCCGCCGGCGGACAGCGAGTAGGCGGTGGAGCCGGTGGGCGTGGCGATGATCAGGCCGTCGGCCTTCTGGCTGCAGACGAAGTGGCCGTCGATGAACAGCTCGAACTCGATCATCTTGGTCGACTTGCCCGGGTGCAGCACCACGTCGTTGAGCGCGTCACCCTGGCCGATGGCCTCGCCGTGGCGGCGTACCTCGGCCTCCAGCAGGAAGCGGCTCTCCTCGAGGAAGCGGCCCTCCAGCACCTCGGCGACCTTCACTTCCAGCTCGTCCGGCTTGATGTCGGTGAGAAAGCCTAGGCTGCCGCGATTGATGCCGAGCACCGGGATCTTGTGGCGCGCCAGGGCACGGGCGGCACCGAGCATGCTGCCGTCGCCGCCGACCACCACCACCAGGTCGCAGACCTCGCCGAGGATCTTCCGCGAGCAGGTCTGCAGGCCGTGGCCGGGCAGGACCTCGGCAATGGTGTCCTCGAGGATCACGTGCAGATGACGCTCGAGCAGGAAGCTCTTCAGGCGGCGAATGGTATCGAGCACCTGGGCGCTGCCCAGGCGGCCGATGATGCCGATATTGCGGAATTGCTCCATGGGGCGCTCTGCGACGGGGACAATTGCCCGGATTATGGGCGAAAGGCGCCAACCGCAGCAAACCGCGTCGGCTATGCTCGGCCGATGCGAACGCCCCTCGACAATGTGCTGGCGCGCCTGCGCCAGCCGCGGGTACGCGACCTGGCCTGGACCCTGCTTTCCCCCGCCCTGCTCGACGGCCGGAGTCTGCCGCTGCGCCATCCGCTGGCCGCCAGCGCCTGGCTGAGCGAGCCGGAGAGACTGGTCGACTGGCTGTTGCGCCAGGAGGCCGATCCCGCCGCGTTGCAGGAATACCTGGCCAACGGCTCCAGTCGCCTGGGTCGCTACTACGAGCGGCTCTGGCAATTCGCCCTCTCCGCCGCGCCGGACGTCGAGCTGCTGGCGGCCAACCTGCCGGTGCGCCAGGGCGGCCTCACCCTGGGCGAGCTGGACCTGCTGCTACGCGATGCCGAAGGGGTGCATCACCCGGAGCTGGCGATCAAGCTGTACCTGGGCCCGGAACGGCTCCCCGGCGACGATGTGCACCACTGGCTGGGGCCGGCCAGCGAGGATCGCCTGGGGCTCAAGCTGGAACACTTTGCGCGTCATCAGCTACCGCTGTCCGCCAGTCCGGCCACGCGCCTGGCGCTTGCCGGGCTGACCGACGAAATACCCCGCGCCGCCGCCTGGCTCGGTGGCTATCTCTTCTACCCCGGGAATGAAGGGTGCGCGGCGCCGAGTGGCAGCAATGACCACCATCTGCGCGGGACCTGGCTGCACCGCCGCGACTGGCCTCGTTTGGCCGCCGAACACCAGCACTGGCAACCCCTGCAACGCCAGGCCTGGCTGGCGCCGGCGCGGCTGCCCGGGGAAGAATGCTGGTCGCCCGCGCAACTCACCGACTGGCTGGATCGGCTGGACGCGTTTGCCCCGGCGCAGCTGCTGGTATGCCTCGAGCCTGGCGAGGATGGCGACTGGCACGAGCGCGAGCGGCTGTTCTTGGTCAACGACGCCTGGCCCGCATCAGCAAACGCGACGCCGTAGGGTGCGCCATGCGCAACGGGAATATTCGGGCAACCACCTTCGTTAGGCGCGCGCCCTAGCGGCCATGCCTCACAGAAGAGAAAGCGCTCGCTGCAGGCGATTTCTGCCGCGCCAGGAACCTAGTGACTGCGCTCGGTGCGCCCACCGGAACGGGCCAGGTAACCCGGCCCGTTCTCGCACAGCAGCGCGCCGCGCTGGACCGCCGGCAGCGCGTCCAATCCGTCGCGCAGTGCATAGGCGGAAAAGCCCAGCTGCGACAGCAGGAACACCGCCGAGGCGCTGCGCTTGCCGCTGTCGCAATAGCACAGATAGGTCCGGTCCTTGTCCAGCAGTCGCACCTTGAGGCGCAACAGGTGCAGCGGCATGTTCAGCGCCTGCTGGGCGTGACCCAGTTCGTATTCGGCCTGCAGGCGCACGTCCAGCCACTGGGCGCCGGTCGAGAGCAGGCGCGCCGCCTCGCCGAACGACACCTCGTCCACCACCGGCGCCTTGAGCAGGGCGAAGAAGTCCTGGCGATCCAGGCGCAGCACCACGCCCGGTTCGATCAGGGTGACGGTGGCGTTGCGCGGCTGGTCGGAGAGCAGCGCCTCCTCGCCGAAGCAGGCCCCCACTTCCAGCTCGGCCAATACCTGGCGTGCGTTGGCGCCGCCGCGGAACACCTCGGCGCGACCGCTCTTGAGGAAGTAACAGCAATCGCCGGTCTCGCCCTCCACCAGCACCCGGCTGCCGGCGGGCAGATCGATCGGCCGCAGGCGGTCGAGCATGGCGCGCACGTTGGCCGGCGGCACCTTGGTGAACAGCGGATTTTCCAGCAGGCGTTCCAGCCACTCGACGTCTTCGCCGCTGCCGCCCAGGTCGAGCAGCAGGTCCTGGTAGGCCAGGCGCCAGGTCAGCAGGCGGCTCAGGTTGGCCGAATCCAGCGCCAGCACGCTGGCATCGCTCAGCGCGCGGGCCTCGTGCAGGCGCGGCAGGGTCGGGGATAGAGGATGGCAGCTGGCTTCGCTGCCGGCCTGCAGACGCTCTTCGTTACCCTCGGCGTCGCGCAACAGCAGCTCGCCGGATAACAGGTAGTAGGTGGTGCGGGCGTGGTCGCCCTGGCGGAACAACAGCTGCCCGGCCAGCAGGTGCTGCGGCACCAGTTGGCCGCGCAGCTCGCGCCACTGCTGTTCGGACAGCACATTGAGCGGAGTGAAGCTGCGCAGCTGGTCGGGATTCAGCGGCTCGGTCATCGACACCTGTCCTTCGTTATTCTTGGCGTACTGCTGCCAGCGCTTCCAGGCGTTGGGCCATGGCCCGGCGCCCCTGCAGTCCCCCGGTGTGGAGAAACAGCAGACGCGTACCCGGAGCAAAGTAACCGGCCTCCACCTCGTCGCGCAATGCCAGCAATGCCTTGCCGGTGTAAAGCGGTTCCAGCGGCAGTTGCGAAGCGTGCTCGCACTCGCGAATAAAGCTCGCCAGCCGCGCATCCAGCCTGCCGAAACTGCCGCGGCTGGCATCCCGTAGACGATACCCCGTATCAGCCATCCCGGCCTCGGCCAGGATCGCCGGCAACGCCGCTTCCACCCCATGTCCGGGCGGCACCGCCGTGGCGACATGCACCATCCGTGCGCCGCGCTCGCCCAGCACCAGGCCGGCGGCGGTGGCGCCGGTGCCGGCGGCCAGCCACCAGCCGTGATAGTCGTCCCAGCCCAACGCGGCCAGCTGCTGCCTGGCCAGCTCGACGATGCCCGCACAGGACCGCGCCGCCGGCAGCCCGCCGCCGCCCTCGCCCACCGGTAACAGCCGCGGATAACGCGCACGCCAGGGCAGCCAGAAATCCGCCTCGTGGCGCTTGCGGTAGCCGCCATAGCCGAGCCAATGCAGCTGCATGCCGAAAGCCTGCAGGTCGCGCACCGTCGGCGTGTCCTGCGGCTCGCCGCGCAGCAGGCCGGCGGTGGCGAAGCCGAAACGCCGCCCCGCGGCCGCCAGGGCGTGCAGATGATTGGAGTGCGCGCCGCCCAGGCTGATCAGGCCGTCGGCACCAGCCGCCGCGGCCGCCTCGATGTGCGGCTTCAGCTTGAACCACTTGTTGCCCGACAGCAGCGGGTCGAGCAGATCGAGGCGCAGCACGGCGAGTTCGATACCGGCGCGCGTCAGCCAGTCGAACGAAAGCGGTTGCAGGGGCGCACCGGGAGCCCAGTGCGGAACGGTGAACGGCATGGCGAAGCGGGTCCGGTCGCGGCGCCACGGCGGCGCCGGCGCATCATACCCGGACCACGGGCCTCAGCTGACGGTGCGCAGGCGCGCGCCGGCCTTGTGCCGGGCGCAGCAGTTGGATTCGCCGACCACGAAGCGGCTGGGCGTTTCCACCCGGTCGATCGGCATGGCGCAACGCTCGCCGGACGGCAGGCAGGCCTCGCAGGCGGGCTGCTGGTAATGAGCCAGCCACTGGCGGTACTGCTCCTCGGAGACGAAGCACTTGCCGGCGGCGTAGCCCATGGGATTGTTCTGGTAGCGGGCGATGTCCTGCAGCGGAATGGTCAGGTGACCGGCGCCCGGGTGATACACCACGAACACCACGCCCAGCTTGGCCAGACGCTCGAGAATCTGCTCGCCGCCCTGGCTGGCCAGGTCGTCGCGCTCGCGCTTCAGGCGCTCCAGCTCCTGCTGCAGCTGGGTTTCCTGCTCGGCGCGGTAGGCCAGCTCGACATCGCGGACCGCCACCTGTTCGCGGGACTCGGCCACGGCCGCGGCGACCCGCGCCTGCAGCTCGGAATCGAACTGCGCACGAAGGATGTCGGCCTCGGTACGGCCATGGCGCTCCAGATCGCGCAGCTGGCGGGACAGATCCTCGCGGGTCTGCTGCATGCTGTCGGCCTGGGCGCCGAGCTGCGCCTTGAGGCTGTTGTTCAGTTCCTCCTGCTGGCGCAGCGCCTGGTGCAGGTTGTGGATCTCGGTGTGCAGCGAACGCTGGCGCTCTTCGGTGGCCAGCTTGAGGCGGGCGAGATCTTCCTCGTGCTGCTTGCCCAGGGTGCTGATGCGCAGGCGTTGCTGCTTGATCAGCTGGGCGGTCTTCAGCCGGTGTTCCTGTTCCTTCTGCTCGGCCTGCTTGTCGGCCTCCTGGCGCGCGGGATCGGGGGCCTGCCACTTGTCCTCGGCGGCCACCTGCAGGCGCTCGGCCAGGACCACAGGGGCGTCCTCTTCGACCAGCAGACCGAGCGCGTTGCGCTTGACCGCATCGCGCACCAGCACCAGGTCGTTCTTGCCCGGCGCCAGGCTCGGGTCCCACAGGTGCATCTGGTGCCAGGACACCGGGCACTGGCTGCGGCAGGCCAGGCGGATCGGCCCGGCGCCGAGGTCCGGGCCGCGGCCGGCATTGTCGGCGAGATGGCGCAGCGGCAGGTTCCAGCCCTTGTCGGCGCCGCCCTGCTCGTCGAAATCCAGATAGAAGAACACCACGGCGCGCACCAGCAGCCGCGGGTTGATCAGCACGTAGGCCAGGCGAACCTGCTGATCGGCGAACTCGGGCATGTTCACCACGTTGTCGAGCAGCGCCTCGAACTCGGGAAACAGCATCTCCTTGCAGACGCCGCGCTCATTGAAGAACAGCACCGCTTCGACCATCTGCGCTTTGTTCTGCATGCTCATGGATTTCCCTCAAGGCCTTCTAGGATCACGATCGGCGTGCTGCGGTGGTCCGCGCACGTGCATAGCCTGCAGGGCAGGCGCAATCCCTTGTTTGGGGCAAGTCTAGGGGAAAACGGAACGCGGGCAATGTGACTGGGTTGGCAGGCATCCGGCCGCCATCCGGGTACGGGATGGCGGCCGGGTGAAACTGTGACGGGTTGGGCGAATCAGGCCGGCTTGGCAGCCAGATAGGGCGCCAGGCGCCGGCCCATCTCCTCGCCGAGGGCAGCCAGGCCGCTCATCGGGCGGACCATCACCTCGAACTCGACGATCTTGCCCGCCTCGTCGAAGCGGATCATGTCGATTCCCTTGAGCTCGCGCTCGCCGACCTTAGCGGAAAACTCCAGCACCACGCTGAGGCCGTCGGCCGTCGCCAGTTCGCGGTGGTAGGCGAAGTCCTGGAACACCTGCAGCACGGTATTGAGGATCAGATTGACCTTTGCCGCGCCCGGGTACGGGGTATGCGCCATGGGCGAGCGGAACACCGCCTCGGGGTGCAGCAGCTCGGGCAAGCGGCTCAGGTCCTGGGCGGCGATGAACTGGTGCCAGCGCTGCAGGCTGGCCGCGGCGGCGGGGTGCAGCTGGGCGTCGAGGGACATGGGCTTCTCCTTGTTGTTATGAGCCGGATAGCAAACGCCCCGCGCGAGGCGGGGCGTTTCGGTTACAGCTCGGCGGCGAGGCGCGAGCCCTGGTTGATCGCCCGCTTGGCGTCCAGCTCGGCGGCCACGTCGGCACCGCCGATCAGGTGCACGTTCTGCCCGGCGGCGACTAGGCCGTCGTGCAGCTCGCGCAGCGGGTCCTGCCCTGCGCAGACGATCACGGTGTCGACCGGCAGCACCTGCGGCTCGCCCTCGGCGATGCGGATGTGCAGGCCGGCGTCGTCGACCTTGAGGTACTCGACCGAGTTGAGCATCTGCACGTTCTTGTTCTTCAGGCCGGTGCGGTGGATCCAGCCGGTGGTCTTGCCCAGGCCGTCGCCGACCTTGGTCTTCTTGCGCTGCAGCAGGAACACCTCGCGGGCCGCCGGATGCACCTCGGCCTTGATCCCGGCGATGCCGCCACGGGCGTCCAGCGCGGTGTCGATGCCCCACTCCTTCCAGAACGCGTCGCGGTTCTGGCTGGTGGCTTCGCCGGCGTGGGTGATGAACTCGGAGACGTCGAATCCGATGCCGCCGGCGCCGATCACCGCGACCTTCTGGCCGACCGGCTTGCGCTGCAGGATGGCGTCCAGGTAGCTGATCACTTTGGCGTTGTCGATACCTTCGATGGCCGGGGTGCGCGGGGCGATACCAGTGGCCAGGATGATTTCGTCAAAGCCGCCCTGGGTCAGGTCATCGACGCTGACGCGGGTGTTCAGGCGCAGGTCGACGCCGGTGCTTTCCAGCTTCTTCTTGAAGTAGCGCAGGGTCTCGTAGAACTCTTCCTTGCCCGGCACGCGCTTGGCCACGTTGAACTGGCCGCCGATCTCGCCGGCCGCATCGAACAGGGTCACGCTGTGGCCGCGTTCGGCGGCCACGGTGGCGGCGGACAGGCCGGCAGGGCCGGCGCCTACCACGGCGATCTTCTTCACGACGGTGGTGGGGATGTAGTTCAGCTCGGTCTCGTGGCAGGCACGCGGGTTGACCAGGCAGCTGGTCAGCTTGCCGCCGAAGGTGTGGTCCAGGCAGGCCTGGTTGCAGCCGATGCAGGTGTTGATCTCGTCGGCACGGCCTTCGGCGGCCTTGTTGACGAAGTCCGGGTCGGCGAGGAACGGACGGGCCATGGACACCATGTCGGCATCGCCCTCGGCCAGTACCTGCTCGGCCACTTCCGGGGTGTTGATGCGGTTGGTGGTGCACAGCGGGATGTTCACCTCGCCCTTGAGCTTGGCGGTGACCTTGGTGAAGGCCGCGCGCGGCACCTTGGTGGCGATGGTCGGGATGCGCGCCTCGTGCCAGCCGATGCCGGTATTGATGATGGTGGCGCCGGCCTTCTCGATGGCCTTGGCCAGCAGGACGATTTCGTCCCAGGTGCTGCCGCCCTCGACCAGGTCGAGCATCGACAGGCGATAGATGATGATGAAGTTCGGGCCTACGGCCTCGCGCACGCGGCGGACGATCTCCACCGGCAGGCGCATGCGGTTCTCGTAGCTGCCGCCCCAGCGGTCGGTGCGGTGGTTGGTGTGGGCGGCGAGGAACTGGTTGATGAAGTACCCCTCGGAACCCATGATCTCGACGCCGTCGTATTCGGCCTGCTGGGCCAGCAGCGAGCAGGTGACGAAGTCCTGGATCTGCTTCTCGATGCCTTCCTCGTCCAGCTCGCGCGGCTTGAACGGGTTGATCGGCGCCTGGATGGCGCTCGGTGCAACCGACTTCGGGCTGTAGGCGTAGCGGCCGGCATGCAGGATCTGCATGCAGATCTTGCCGTCCGCCTCATGCACGGCGCGGGTGACGATCTTGTGCTTCTCGGCCTCTTCGACGGTGGTCAGCTTGGCCGCGCCGGAGTACACGCCGCCCTCTTCGTTCGGGCCGATGCCGCCAGTGACCATCAGGCCGACGCCGCCGCGGGCACGCTCGGCGAAGTAGGCCGCCATGCGCTCGAAGCCACCCGGCTTCTCTTCCAGGCCGGTGTGCATGGAGCCCATCAGGGTACGGTTCTTCAGGGTGGTGAAACCGAGGTCCAGCGGGGCTAGCAGGTTCGGGTAGGCGTTGCTCATGGTCATCTCCACAGCGTCGGGCTTATCACGGTCTGCCACGCACTGATCCGCGCGTGGTCGTTGTTGCGGCAGACGATAATGAGCGGCCGCCGACCGCTCAATGATCGAAAAGCACAAGTTATTGATCGAAAGTGACAGGCCGACTAGGCAACGACGGCGCCTTGCCCTAGGCTGGCGGTTCACTTTCAACCAGGTTCATCCATGCTCACCCTGCTTCGTCGCGGCCTGTTGCTGCTGCTCGCCGCCGCCCTGATCGCCTATGCCGCCTGGATCCAGTGGCGGCCCGCCAGTTTCTTTCTCAGCGACCTGCGCAGCTCGCTGGCCTTCAGCCAGGGCGACGACCGCGGTCGTGGCAACCTGCTGGGCATCCAGCCAGAGCTGTACAACGCCGACTACCGCAGCGCGCTGCATCTGCACCGCAAGCTCGCGGCCTATCTCGACGGAGCGCAGCGCCAGGGCCTGCTCAACGCGAAGACCGTGGTCGTGCTGCCCGAGCACATCGGCACCTGGCTGGTGGCGGTCGGCGAGAAGCGCGAGGTGTTCGCAGCCCGCGACCTGGCCGAGGCGCGTGTGTGGCTAGGTCTCAGCCATCCGCTGGAGCTGATCGGCGCGCTGCTGGCCAACCAGGGCACGTCGCGCTTCAGCGATGCGCTGCTGCGCATGAAGGCCGAACAGATGGCCGCCGACTACCAGAGCCTGTTCGGCGGCCTGGCCGAGACCTACGGCGTGACCATCGTCGCCGGCTCGATCGTGCTGCCGGACCCGCGCGTCGAGGAAGGCGTGCTGCTGGTCGGCGACGGGCCGCTGTACAACGTCAGCCTGGTGTTCGGCAACGACGGGATACCGCTCGGCCAACCGCAGCGCAAGGTGCTGCCGCACCGCGACGAGGACAGCTTCACCGCCGCGGCCGCCGACCAGGCCCTGCAGGTGGTGACCACCCCGGCCGGGCGCCTGGGCGTGCTGATCGGCACCGACAGCTGGCGCCCGGAGAGCTACGCGGCGCTGGTCGCACAGCAGGTCGAGCTGCTGGCGGTGCCGGCCTTCCTGCACGGCGACAGTCACTGGAACGGCGTATGGCCGGGCACGCCGAGCGACCTGCGCAGCCGCGCCAGCCAGCTCAGCGAGGGCGAGGCCTGGTTGCGCCACTCGTTGCCGGCGCAGTTGCCGCAGACCCCGGCAGCGGCCGGCATGACGGTGTTCATGCGCGGCCAGCTGTGGAACCTGGGCAGCGACGGCCGCAGCATGGCGGTGACGCCCGACGGGCCGCGCCTGGTCGAGGAGGCGCCCGGCGCGCGCCTGTTCAACCTGTGGCTGTGACGTGAAGCCGACCCGCGTGCGCCTCGGCGACCTGTCCGTCGCGTTTGTCCATGGACTCGTCGCCGCGCTGGCGGAGAAGGGCCTCGCCGCCGACGAGCTGCTGCGCCAGTTCCGCCTGGACGACGCCCGCCTCGCCCTGCCGCGCGAGCGCCTGTCGATCCCGCGCTACATGCGCCTGGGCCACAGCGCCATCGCCCTGTGCGGCGACCCGGCGCTGGGCCTGGAGATGGGCCGTCACAGCCGCATCGGCCAGGCCGGCCTGGCCGGCGTCACCGCGGCCCAGGCGCCGAACCTGCGCGAGGCGGCGCGCACGCTGATCCGCTTCGAACCGCTCTACGCCCACAACTACCGCGGCCAGTCGAGCTTCGCCGAGGACGCCGGCGGCGCCTGGCTGAGCTTCTATTCGATCAGCCCGTACAACGACTTCAACCGTTTCGTGGTGGACTCGGTGCTGTCCACCTGGCGTCACCAGCTCGGCGCCCTGCTGGGCGAAACGCTGGTGGTGGAGCGGGTGGAGATCGAGTTTCCGGCGCCCCCGTATGCCGAGCGCTACGAGCGCTGCTTCGGCTGTCCGGTGGAGTTCGGCGCCGCCCACAACCGGCTCTACCTGAGCAGCGCCAGCCTGGACCAGACGCTCGACCAGCATTGCCCGAGCACCTGGCAGCAACTGCTGGAACTGGCCGAGCGGGAACTGGAGCAGCTCACTCGCACCCGCAGCCTGCGCGAGCGCATCATCCATCTGCTGGGGCCGATGCTGCACGGGCGCGAGCCGGAGCTCGAAGAAGTGGCGAGGAAATTACAGCTGCCGAGCTGGACGCTCAGGCGCAAGCTGGCGGAAGAAGGAACGCAGTTCCGCACACTGCTCAACGAGACGCGACGGGACCTGGCCATGGCCTACATTCGCGATACCGAACTGGCCTTCGGCGAGATCGCCTTCCTGCTCGGCTTCGCCTCCGCGGAGGCCTTTCAACGGGCCTTCAAGCGCTGGAGCGGGCAGACTCCGGGTGAGTTTCGCCGCCTTCAGCGGCTGCACGCCGGTTAAAGCTCGAACGCGTCTTCGGCGGGCTCCAGCGGGTCCTGCTCGACGGCACGGGACTCCAGCAGCTCTTCGACGTAGTCATCCATCGGGTTGTCCTCCTTTGAGTGGCGATGTGGTCCAAACAAAGACCATGCCAACAGACTGAAGATTCCCGATGACACTGTGGTGACAGAGGCCCAGATGCGAAAAACCCCCAGCTCTTGCGAGCTGAGGGCTTCTCTGTATATGGCGCAGCGGACGGGACTCGAACCCGCGACCCCCGGCGTGACAGGCCGGTATTCTAACCGACTGAACTACCGCTGCGCGTCGGTTCTCGCAAGAGACATGGTGGGTGATGACGGGATCGAACCGCCGACCCTCTGCTTGTAAGGCAGATGCTCTCCCGGCTGAGCTAATCACCCGAGTAGCCTTGCGAGGTGGCGCAATTTACGCAGGGGCATTACCTAAGTCAACACCCTGCTTGAAATTTTTCTTCACGGGCGGGTTTTGTGAGCACGCCCATATGCCCGATTACGGTGCCGGCGGCACCGCCCCGGTGCAGCCCTCAACCCGCACGCAGCAGCAGGCGGGTGCTCACCAAGCCTTTCTCGGCCCTCTCCATGCCGGCCTCCTCGACGCGCACGCCCTGCTCTTCCAGGCTCACCAGCCAGCGCAGCAGGCGGCCGAAGTCGGTGGGCTGCAGGCTCACCTGCAGACCGCCGTCGCCCTGGTTGTCCAGGCGTTCGATGTTCAGCCCCTGGCTGGCGGCGCTGCCGGTGACCAGGCCCTGCAGTGCCGTGGGATCGATATCGACCTGCGGCCGCCCCTGCAGGGCGCGCACCTGCGGCGCGTTCTCCTGCAGGTAGGCGTGCAGCGCGCGCTGTTGCTGCAGGAAGCTGCGTGCCTGCTCCAGATCCTGGCTGACCGGCCGCCACAGCAGCAGGTAGAGCAGCACCAGCAGCAGGAAGCCGCCGAGCAGGCCCAGGGCCAAACGGTCACGCGGCGGCAGACCGTGCCAGCGGACGGCCAGCGGGTTGTGGGCGATGCGTGTCTGCAGTTGCGAAACCAGGCTCATCCGTTGCCTCCGATCACCAGGCGTGCGCTGACGCCGTTGTCTTCACGGCTCGCCGAGCCCATGTCCACCGCCAGCCCCGCCTCCTGCAGCCGGGTGCGCAGGCTCTCCAGGGCCGAGAAATCGCTGGCCTGCAAGTTGAGCGCGAGGTCACCGCGCTCGGCGCTGAAGTCCAGCTGCTGCACCTGCACCTGCGCGCCTTCCTCGCCGATGGCCGCGGCGGCCTGGTCGAGCAGCTGCAGCAGTTGCTGCTGGGCACCGCCCTGCGATTCGGACAGGTGCTGGTCGAACTGGGCACGCAGGTTGATCAGTTTGCTGTCACCGGGGAACAGCTCGCGGTACAGCGACTCGCTGGCCTCGGCGTAACGCTGGCCCTCGCGCTGCAGGTACCAGCCTTGGGCCAGGTTGAAGCCCCATTGCAGCACCAGGCACAGGCCGAGCAGCGCCGCCAACGGCCGCCAGCGCTGCCATTGACCGGAAGGCTCGCGCCGCGCGAACGGCCCCTGGGCCAGGTTGCACTCGGCGCGCTGGCGGGCCAGCCAGGCCAGCGGCGACGCCAGTTCGTGGAATTCGTCGACCTCCGCCGGCGCTGCCTGGCCGGCTACCACATAGGCCACGCGCGGCTCCGGGCACAGCGGCGCCAACTGCGGCCAGTCCTCGCCGCGCAGGGCCAGGCGCGCCTCGCCGCTGCCGCCGAGCAGCCAGCGCTCGCCCAGGCAAAGCAGCTGGCTACCCTCGCCGGTGAGCAGATCGGCATCCACCTCGATGCGCTGCGGCAGGTGGCCACCGCACAGGGCTAGCCAGCCGGCCAGCCATGCGCGGCGCACCGCATAGACCCGGTGACGACCGTCGGCCAACTGCCCACCGACGCTCAGGTGGAACTGCTCGACCTCCTCGGCCAGCAATTCCTCCACGGCAAACGGCAATGCCTTCTGCAGCCAGCGCGCCTTGGTGGTGGGCAGCTGCACCAGGCACACCGTCACCGCCTCCACCGGCAGCACCAGGCGCCAGGGCTGCGCCTCAGCCGGCAGGGCCTCGGCGAAGGTGCGCTGGCTGCAGATGTCGCTATCGACCTGCCAGACGGGCAACTCGGCCAGTACCTGGGGACAGGCCTGGGATGGAAGAAACAGGGTGGGCAGGCTCATTCTTCGGGCTCCTCGGTGGGCAGGGGCGCCAGGCCCTCCTGCCCCAGATCGCGCGCCATCAGGCGCACGCGTCCATCATTACCACGTTGCAGATAACTCGCCAGCACCTGACGCCGGTCGCCCAGCAGCACTTCGGTGGTGACGCGGAAATACTGGCTGGCGGTGCTCAGCCCCTGGGGGCTCACCGCGTAGGCGCCGAGCTGCTGGACAAAGGCGCCGGGATCGCGATAGCCGGTGCGCCCGCGCCCCTCGATGGCGGTCTTCAGCGCCGACTCGGGAATGTTCTCGCCGAGGCTGGCGAGCACCTGGGCGCCGGCGGTGTTGACGTTCAGCTCGACCTGGCTCGGCAACGCGCTGACGAAGGGTGCCAGGCGCCGGTAGTCGACCTCGCTCATGCCCAGCAGCAGGCGCAGCTCGGAGGCGTCGGCGATGCGCCCGGGACCGGTGCGATACGGCGGCTTGAGCAGCAGGTACTGGTCGTCCTCGGCGCCGGCCATGCCGCTGGGCTCCTGATCGCCGTCGAGCCAGTCCTGCAGGCGGTCAGCGTAGGCTGGCGTCAGCTGCAGGCGCTGCAGCAGACGGCGCAGACGCAGCAGCGCCTGCTCGCCGGCCTGGCCGCCGGCGGCCAGGCTGTTCAGGTTGAAACGCCCGGAGAGGTCCTCGATGCGCAGGCGCAGCTCGCCGCCCTCGTCCAGGGGAAAGCGCAGCCCGGGATTGGCCCAGGGCTCGGCCAGATGGTCCACCTGCCCCTCGGTCAGGTCGCGGCGCAACATGGCCTTGGCCAGCAGCTCGCCGCCTTCGGCGTAGTACTGGGCCTGGCGTACCAGCAACTGATTGCCGGTGCTGCGGATGGCCAACTGCTGGCGCATCAGCAGCGCCGCGCAGACCACCGTCACCAGCGCCACCACCAGCAGCACGGTGATCAGCGCCACCCCATTCTGCCGGCGCGTCATGGGGTGGGCTCCGCTTCGGGCATGGGCGCCGGCTCTTCCGGGAGTGGCTCGCCGCCCTCCTCGCCACCCGGCGGGATCAGCTGCTCCTGCTGCGGCATCTCCGGCATGCGCCAGACCCGGCGCAGCTCGCCGTAGTAGCGGTGTTCGATGATCAGCTCGACGGCCGTAGGCAGCTGCGTCAGCGCCTCGTCCGAGCGGCTGTTGGCCGGTGGCCAGCTCTGCAGCCAGCGGCCCTCCAGGTCGAGAAAGCGCAGCTCGAAGCGCGTTACCCCGTCCAGCGCCTGCTGGACGCGCGGCTGGCTGTCCTGGGCCTGATCCAGCACCGCCCAGTAAGCACGCTGCCAGCGCTCGCCCTCGAGCTGCCAGCGCACCCGTTGCAGCGTCGCACGCGGCTGCCCCAGCGGATTGCGCCAGCCACTGCGGGTGAATTCGAGATAGGTGTCCTTGCCACTGTCGCCGCGCATCGCAGCCAGCGGATCGCCCAGCGGGTCGCGCACCGGACGCAGGCGTACCTGCAGCAGATCGCGCTCGAAGGCCGCCATGGCCTTGGTCAGTTCCCGCAGGCGCTGCTCCTGCTCGCGCTGGCCGCGGTCGGTCTGCAGCACGCTGTCGAGCATGCGGTAAGTGGCCATGGCCAACAGGGCGAAGATGGCAATGGCGATCAGCACTTCCAGCAGGGTGAAGCCGCGCGCGCGCCTCATGGCTCCACCCCGACGAAGCCGCTGAGCGTGACCAGGGCGTTGTCCTCGAGCTTGCCGCGCAGCCCGCGCTCGGGACGCGGCGCCACGCGCACGGTGACACGCAGCATCTCCGGCTCGCTGGTGGCCTGCACTTCGGTCTGCCACAGCCAGCGCCGCCCGGCATAGGTCTCCTCGCCCTGGTCGCGCCCCTCGCCGGGCGGCGAATCGGCCAGCTGCAACTCCTGCAGGCGGTTGTCCGCGAGCCAGGTGGCGAAGGTCTTTTCCTCCAGCCGCGCCGCGGTCTTCAGGGTGCGGGCACTGGCGCTGAGCACGCTGGCCGCGACCACGGCGAAGATCGCCAGGGCCACCAGCACTTCCAGCAGGGTGAAGCCACGGACCGGTCTCAACGCCCCTTCTCCTGCTTCAGCTCGGGTTCGGCGAAACCGTCGCTGACCAGCGACAGCGCCGGCGCGCCGCGCTCCCGGCCGCCGGCCAGGCGCAGGGTGAAGGGGGTCAGTTCGCCGCTGGAGAGGATCAGCAGCTGCGGCGGTTTGGGCCCGGACTTGTCCTTGTCGCCCTTGGGCGTGGGCAAGCCGACGCTCTGGTCCTCCACCTCGATGCTCATCTGGACCCAGTCGGGCAGCTCATGGATCCGGTCGTCCAACGGCTCCCAGCGCGCCTTCAGCGGCTCGTAGCGCAGCACCTGGTAGCTGTGGGTCTCGAAGCGCACGCCGTACTCGCGGTTGTCGAGCACCGCCTCGTCGAGCAGCACCCGCAGCAGGCTGTTGAGGCGGTCGGCCTCATCGTTGAGCTTGCGTGCGGGACTGCTGGCCAGGCCGCTGCCGATCACCGCGAGACTGGTCAGCACACCGAGCAGGACCAGCACCACCAACAGCTCGATCAGCGTGAAGCCGCGTGCGGCCTTGAGGCGCGACGGAAAAACTGCGTCGGAGGCGGCTCCGGATTGCTCATCTACCATCTGTAAATTCCGCATCCTCAGCCGCTCTCGCCTGGCTTTTCTCGAGCTCGCTGCATCCCTGGCACAGCGGATCAGAGATCCCAGTTACCGATGTCGGCATTGGTGCCGTCGCCGCCTTCCTGGCCGTCGGCGCCCAGGCTGTACAGGTCGATCTTGCTGCGAGTACCCGGCGACAGGTACAGGTACGCGTTGCCCCACGGATCGACCGGCAGCCTTTTCAGGTAACCCTCGGTGTTCCAGTTTTTCGCCGGCGGGTTGCCGGTGGGCTTCTTCACCAGCGCCTCGAGGCCCTGCTGGGTGCTCGGGTAGTTCTGGTTGTCCAGCTTGTACATGTCCAGGGCCGCACCGATGGCGCGAATGTCGTTCTGCGCCGCGGTGACCTTGGCCTGGTCCGGGCGACCCATCACCTGCGGTACCACCAGGGCGGCGAGGATGCCGAGGATGACCACCACCACCATGATTTCGATCAGGGTGAAACCGCGTTGTTGCTTGTTCATCAATCAGCCCACCAGTTGGTTCAGAGAAAGAATCGGCAGGAGGATGGCCAGCACGATCACCAGCACCACCGCTCCCATGAACACCAGCATGAACGGCTCGAACAGCCCCACCAGCAGGCCGATGGTGGCCGCAAGATCGTTCTCCTGGTTGCGCGCCGTGCGCGACAGCATCTGGTCCAGCTCGCCCGAGCGCTCGCCGCTGGCGATCATGTGCAGCATCATCGGCGGAAACTGCCGGCTGGCCTCCAGGGCCCGCGACAGGCTGCCGCCTTCGCGCACCCGCTGGGTGGCGTTGGCCACGTCGGTGCGGATGACGCGGTTGCTCACCACTTCGGCGCCGATGGCCAGGGCCTCCACCAGCGGCACGCCGCTGCGTACCAGAATGGCCAGGGTCGAGGCGAAACGCGCCGTCTCGGTGGCGGCGATCAACCCGCCTACCAGCGGCACGCGCAGCAGGAAGGCATGCCAGCGCCGACGCAGTTCCTCGTTGCGCAGGGCGCGACGGAAGGCGATCACGCCGATGACACAGAGCACGATCACCACCACGCCCCAGGCCTTGACCAGCTCGCTCAGGAAGATCAGCCCGCGGGTCAACGCCGGCAGAGTCTGCCCGGAGTCGACGAACACCCGCACCACGTCCGGCACCACGTAGCCGAGCAGGAAACCGACGATGCCCAGCGAAGCGAGCATCAGGATCAGCGGATAGAGCAGCGCCATCTGGACCTTCTGCCGCGATTGCTGGCGCTGCTCGGTGTAATCGGCCAGCTGTTCCAGCACCGGACCGAGATGACCGGCGTGCTCACCGGCCGCCACGGTGGCGCGGTATAGCTCGGGAAACGCCGCCGGATAGGTTGCCAGCGCCTTGGCCAGGCTGTGGCCTTCCAGCACCTTGCCGCGCACCGCCAGCAGCATCGACTGGATGCGCGGCTGGCGCGACTGGGCGGCGGCGGCGCGCAGCGCCTCCTCGATGGGCAGCGCGGCGCTGATCAGGGTCGCCAGTTGGCGGGTGACCAGGGCCAGATCGCGCGCCGACAGGCCACGGCGCAGGCTGAAGCCGCCACCGCCTTCGGCCTGCTCCTTGCGGTGCACCGGCTCGACCTGCAGCGGCGACAGCTGCTTCTCGCGCAGCAGCTGGCGCACCTGGCGGGCGCTGTCGCCTTCCAGCACGCCTTTCTGCTGGCGGCCCTTGGGGTCCAGGGCGATGTACTCGAAGGCGGCCATCAGTCTTCTCTAGTGACGCGCAGGACTTCTTCCAGGGTGGTCACCCCTTCCAGCACCTTGCGCCGACCGTCGTCACGGATGCTCGGGCCGAGGCTGCGGGCGTGGCGCAGCAGTTCCTGCTCGCCGACGCCGTTGTGCACCAGGGTGCGCATCTTGTCGTCGAAGATCACCAGTTCGTAGATACCGGTCCGGCCGCGGTAGCCCTGCTGGTGGCACTCGGGGCAGCCCTTGGCGTGGTGGATCAGCGGCTGGGTCTGCGGATCGAGACCGAGCAGGCCGCATTCGGCCTCGTCGGCCGGGCGCGCCTCGCGGCAGTGCACGCAGAGCACGCGCACCAGGCGCTGGGCCAGCACGCCGAGCAAAGATGAGGACAGCAGGAAGGGCTCGACGCCCATGTCCACCAGGCGGGTGACAGCGCCGACGGCGCTGTTGGTGTGCAGGGTGGACAGCACCAGGTGACCGGTGAGCGAGGCCTGCACGGCGATGTCGGCGGTTTCCTGGTCACGGATCTCGCCGACCATCACCACGTCCGGGTCCTGGCGCAGGATGGCGCGCAGGCCGCGGGCGAAGGTCATGTCCACCCGCGGGTTGACCTGGGTCTGGCCGATGCCTTCGAGGTAATACTCGATCGGGTCTTCCACCGTGAGGATGTTGCGCGAGCGGTCGTTGAGGGTGACCAGGCCGGCGTACAGGGTGGTGGTCTTGCCCGAACCGGTTGGGCCGGTGACCAGTATGATGCCGTGGGGCTTGCGCAGGTTATCGTCGAGCAGGCGGCGGTCGCGCTCGCTCATGCCCAGGTGCTGCAACGACAAGCGCCCGGCTTGTTTATCCAGCAGACGCAGCACCACTCGCTCGCCATTGGCCGACGGCAACGTGGAGACGCGGATATCGACTTCGCGGCCGCCGACCTTGAGCGAGATGCGGCCGTCCTGCGGCACGCGTTTCTCGGCAATGTCCAGGCGCGCCATGACCTTGACCCGCGAGACCAGCAGCGCGGCCAGCTCGCGGCGTGGCTCGATCACTTCACGCAGGATGCCGTCGACGCGAAAGCGCACGACCAGGCGTTTCTCGAAGGTTTCCAGATGGATGTCGGAGGCGCCAGCCTTGATCGCCTCGCTGAGGATGGCGTTGATCAGGCGGATGATCGGCGCATCGTCTTCCTGTTCGAGCAGGTCACCGGATTCGGGAGTGAGTTCGGCCAGGCTGGCCAGATCGAGTTCGGCGCCGAGGCCCTCGGCCATCTGCCGCACCTCGGAAGAATCACGCTGGTAGGCCAGCGACAGCTGTTCCTCGAAAGCCTCGGGTTCCAGCCACTGCAGCGGCAGCACCCGGCCGGCGAAACGCTGGGCCTCCTGCACGGCGGTGAGGCTAGCGCCGCGGCGTACTTGCAGCTGGGCCTGACCATAGGATTCACGCAGCAGTACGCCGTGGCGCTTGGCGAAGGCGAAGGGCAAAGAGCGCAGCGGCGGCTCTGCCGGGGCCGCTAGCGCGGCATGGGTGTCGATGGACATGTGCGGGCCCGTTCCTGAAACAGAAGATCCATCTAGCTGTTGTTTTTCTTGTTATGCGGCACGACTGACGCGCCAAGTTAACGGATTTCAGCGGAATCTGCAGTGCCGATTTCGCAGCTACGACATTCGAGCGACAACGCCCGGATAAATTCGTTATGCCCCTACATCCGAGCACAAAAAAAGAACCCCGGCATCGGCCGGGGTTCTTTCTAGCAGGCTCCTGTTACTTGTCTTCGCTGCGCTGGTGCTTGAAGAACACGCCGTTGTCGCCGAATGCGGAGGCAATGAATGGCGAGGTCAGCTCCATCTCGCCGATCTTCACCGCGCTGTTGCGACGCTGCTGGGCGTAGCTGCGGTTGGTGGACGGCAGGATCGAGGTCTTGATCGCCATCGAGGTGGCGTAGACGTCATAGAGCTTGGTACCGGCCGCCAGAGTCGTCAGATCGCTGCGGAAGTCATGGGGAGCAGTGGAGAACAGGTTGCGCAGCTCGGGCTTCGGCACGAAGTAGATCTGCGTCGGCGCCTTGACCGAGCCCACGGCCTGACCGGTCTGGGTGACTTCGGCCATGTCGTCGACCCGCAGCAGGGTCGGCTTCAGGCTGACCAGCGAGAACAGCAGCGTGGTACCCAGGGTGTCGTTGGTCTCCGGCAGGACGAACTGCGAAAGCTCGTTGGCGAAGAAGTTGTGGTTGCTGCCCTGCCCGCTCAACGTATAGAGAGCCGAGACGTTCTGCGACGGTTTGCCATCGACGAAGGCCTTCCAGGCCAGGCCAGGCTGGAAGCCGTTGGTGGCCGGGTCGCCTGCCACGGACAGGCGCAGCAGCCCGTTGTCGGCCCCCTGGAACAGGCCGGTGTAGGGATTACCTGGCACGGCGTTGAACTTGACCTTGGCCATCACGCCGTTGGGGTGCATGGCCTTCTCGTAGCCAGCCGGGGCCACGTCGGTGCGCTCCTGCACCTTCTTCCACAGCACCGAGCTGATCAGGCCACCGATGTCCACCGGCGGGATTGCCGGCAGCTCGCCTTCGGCGTACTGGCTGCGCAGGGCGCCGTTGACCCACAGGTTGTCGGCCTTGGCCTTGGCCGGCCAGGTCTCGTAGTCGGCCGGAATGTTCAGACCCCAGGGTTTGAACGCGTTCTCGACACCCACCAGGCTGCCGTCCAGCTCCGGGTTGTGGCGCTTGATCACGTCGACCATGGTGGTGTTCTCCACCCAGGCCAGGCCTTCGGCGGTATAGATCTCCGGGCGATAGTCCTTGGTGTAGAAGCGGTCGGTCATCAGGCGGCGCGAGGCGTTCATGATGAAGATCTGGAAGGCGGTCTCGCCGAAGGCGAAGCCGTCCGGACGCACGGTTTCGGCCAGCATGCCGACCAGGGTGTCGATCTTCTCGATGTCGTTGCCGTAGACGCGCTTGAGGTTGGCCAGAGTGGCGGCGTCCTTGGTCAGGTCCTCGAACTTGGTGATCGGATTGAGGCCGATCTGGCGACGGAACTCGTTGTAGCGCGGCACGCCACGCTCACGATCACGCAGCACGTCGATGGTCGCCAGGTCGATGTTGCCGACGATGGGCATCGACAGGTTGCGCAGGAAGTTCGGGTAGTTGTTGAGAGTCAGCGAACCCGGGTTGGTGATGCCGAAGGAGTACCACAGGCGATCGGCATGCTCGTCCGCCAGCAGGTCCTCGGCGTCGCCGTCACGGGTGTCCTGCAGCGGCACGGAACGGGAGATGACGTTGGAGCCGATGTCGTAGACATCGATCTTGTCGCGCATCAGCGGGTGCATGCGGTAGACCGCGACGAACTCTTCGGTCAGGGTGTAGGGCACACCGTAATTGTTCGGATTGGTCGAACCGACGATGCCGGCCAGGGCATGGTCGATGGCCGAACTGCCGGCCTGGCTGCCGTCGATGCCGAGGATGCGCAGGATGAAGGAGTTGGAGCTGGCCAGGTCCTCCTGCAGCATGCGCGCCTCGTCCTGGTACTTGTCACGCTCCGGACCGGAACCCAGCAGGCCCCACCAGTTAGCGTACATGGCACGCTCGGTCACCGGGTTGGCGATCACCGCCGGCGTCCACTCCACGGTGTGGATCTTGGCCATCAGCGCAGCGTTGACCAGGCGGGCATGGTCGTACAGCCACTGGTCGTCCTTATCCGGATACTTCTGCTTGAGCATGGTCGCGATGGCGTTGTGCTCTTTGGTGAAGAGCTGGTGCAGCATGCTCAGGCCGACCCACCAGTTCTCGTTGAAGCCGGTGACCGGCTTGCCGCTGAGGAACTCGGCCGGCAGGGTGCCGTCCGGGTTGATCTTCAGCTTGCCGTCGACGAAGGCGCGAACCTCGTCGTTGGCTTCCTTGCTGCTGCCGTAGAGCTGCGAACCATCCCACCAGTGGGTGATGTGGTTGCGGTAGGTGGCCGGTTTGCCGGCTTCGTCCGGGGTGCGGGTCGGGTCAGTCGGAGTGCGGCGCACGGACAGGGTGCCCGAGCCCAGCGGGTCGCCGGCCGGCAGCGGCACCTGGATCGGGTTGGATTCGGCGTTCGGACCGTGCTCGACCCAGTCATGCACCATGAACTGGATCCACGAGGCGGCGATGAAGTTGAGGCTGGCCGCCGGCTTGAACTCGCCGCGGGCCATCAGCACGTTACTCACCTCCCGCGGGTTGGGACTGAGCAGCGTGTCGGACTCGGTTTCGCCGTGGGTCACCGCGGGGTCGACGTTGCGACCGAAGCGGCGGAAGACGGAGCCTTCGGCGGGGTTGGACAGAATGTTACAGGTACCGTCTTCGGTACGCGCCACCTGACTGCGTGCGTCACAGGTGATGTTGGCGTTGGCCGCGGGCAGGTTGTCGACGTCGAACAGGTTGTTCTTGAACAGCACATCGCGCTCGAGCGCGAGTGTGATCAGGCCGGCATAAATGCCCAGGGTGCCGAATTTGACCAAGCTCGGCCAGGTGACCCACACAGACATGGCGTTATCTCCCGGAATTATTCTTGTACTAATACGGTTGGGCCGGAGGATCCGGCTGCCGGGAGATTAGGGATTCGCCAGCCCCCCTCCCCCCTCCCGCAGGAGGGGGAAGCGGGAATCGGGCGTACCGCCTGTCAGGCGCCGCGCTGCTGCATGGCGAGGATGGCCTCGGTGCGTCCCGAGAGGTTGAGCTTCGAGTAGATGTTCTTCAGGTGCCACTTGGTAGTGGACAGGGCGATGCCGGTACTGGCGCTGATCTCGGTGTTGGACAGGCCCTTGAGCAGGCAGGCGAAGATCTCCGCCTCCTTGTCGGTGAGCAGGCTCACCAGGTCCGGCAGTGCGGCTGCCGGCGCCTTGCTCTCGGCCAGGAGAAACTCGGCATAGGCGTCGCGATAGGCCTCCGGCACCTGCAGCTGGCCCGAGCGCAGCAGGCCGAACACGGCTTCGGCGAAGCCGGGCGCCTCGTCGAACACCGAGCGGTTGATATTGACGATGCCGAAGCGCTCGACCAGGGCCAGCAGCGCCTTGATCTGCTGCTCCTCGCTCTGCTGCGGCGCGCTCTGCACCAGCAGGTTGGCCTCCACCACCAGCGCCCGCGCCTTCATCTCGCTCCGCTGTAGCGACTGAGCCAGGACCTTGAGGATGCGGCAGGCGCGCGGCTGGGCACCGCGCATCACCAGCCAATAGACGGCGGCGAGGCCATAGCGCTCCCAGCATTCGTCGTAGGGCCGAACCCTCTCCCATTCCCCCGCCGCCAGGCGCTCCTCGATGCCCAGGCGCTGGGCCAGCACGTCCAGAGCCGCCGGACGGCCGTCGAGATAGGCCTGGCGCATGCTCTCCTGCGCCACTTGGCTGGCGAAGCGCGCATAGTTGCCGAGCTGCAGGATGCGCGACAACTGCTCCAGCAGGCGCCCGGCGCGCCCCTGGGACTGGCGCCGATAGAGCAGGCGCGACAGGGTGATGTGCACGGTGGCGATGGTCTCGGTGGCCGACGACGAGGTGACCATCGCCATCAAGTCCTCGCACAGCTGCTGGGCGGCGCCCAGCTGGTTCTGCTCGTACAGGGCCACCACCATCGCGGTGGCACGGTTGACCCAGGCCGGCGAGGAACGCTCGGTGCGCTGATAGTCCTGGCACACATCCTTGCGCGCGCTGGTGGCGCGGCCGGCGTTGCGGTTGCACAGGGCGATGATCAGGTCGGCGTAGCTTTCCAGGAACAGCTGGCCGGTGCGCGCGAGCAGCGTCTTGGCCTCCAGCGCCAACTGGATCGACTGCTCCAGGCGCCCGTTCATCAGGTGGTGATAGGCGAGAATGGTCATGGCCAGGGCGCGCACGTCCGTGGAGATGCCCGGGGCCAACAGGTCGCTCCAGCGCTCGCCGGGGTCGAAGGCCAAGTCGTGCTGGAACAACTCGAGATTGAGCACCAGCAGCTGGCGCGTCGGCTCGTCCATGCCCGGCCGCCCGACGCAACGCGCCGCCAGTTCGTCGACGCAGTAACGGGCCTGATGGAAGCGCCGCGACAGGGTCAGCGCCAGGATCATTGGCACCAGCAGGCGCGGCTGCTCGCACAGCTCCGCCTCGCTCAGCGGCTCCAGCCACTTCAGCACCTCGGCGAAATGGCCACGCCGTACCCACTGCTCGCCGGCCTCCTCCAGCAGGCAGTGGAACAGGGCCTGATCGCCGCTGCGCTGAGCATGCTGCAAGGCCTGTTCGAAGTCGCCGCGCCCAAGGAAGAACAGGGCCGCGCGGCGCTGCAGCAGCGGCATCTCGTCGGGCTTGTGCAGCGCCAGGCGCTTGGCCAGGAAGTCGTGCAGCAGCGCGTGGTAGCGGTAATAACCGGGATGCTCGCCGACCGGCAGCATGAACAGCTCGCGGGCGGCCAGCTCCTCCAGCAGCAGGGCAGAGCCGCTGCGCTCCAGCACCTGGTCGCACAGTTCGCCGTCGAAGCGCTCGAACAGCGCGCAACTGAGCAGGAAATCGAGCATCTGCGGTGACAGCCGCTTGAGCACGACATGGCCGAAGTAGTCGACGATCTCCGGCTGGCTGCCGTTGAAGCGCTCCAGCGCCACCGTACCGAAACGTGCGTAGGCCAGCAGCGCCACCTTGACCCCGGCCATCCAGCCCTCTGTCATGGCCATCAGGCTGTCGACGTAGGCCGGGCTGAGCTCCGGCCCGCCCAGGTGCGCGTTGAGCTGCTGGATCTGCGCCGGCGACAGGCGCATGTCGTGCTGGTCGATGCACAGTAGCTTGTTCTCCAGCTTCAAGCGACTGAGCGAGAAACCGGGATGGTTGCGGCTGGAGATGATCACCCGAGTGGCGGCCGACAGCCGCTCGAGCATGGCCGAGAGCACCTCGAGGATGGTCGGCTGGGCGATGAACTGGAAATCGTCGAAGACGATGTAGAGACCGCCCTCGATGCGGTTCAGCGCGTCGGCCAGATACTCGCCGACGACTTCCGGGGCCTGATACATCTCGGCGGCGAACGGGTTGAACCAGGAGACGTCGAAGTCTTCGACCTGGGCGCGGATGCTTTCGGCCAGGTGGCGGAAGAAGCGCACCGGCTCGTTGTCACGCGCCTGCAGTGGATAGTGCACCACACTGCGTCTGAGCGTGCCCGCCTGCCATTGGCTCAGCAGCGTCGACTTGCCGGAGCCGGCGGGTGCCAGCAACACGGTCAGGGGAAACTGCTCGCAATGATTGAGCAGTTCCAGCAGTTCCTCGCGGGCGAATCCCGCCGGAACCGGTGTGGGCGGCTTGCGATCTTCCATGGCAGTGATCCGTCAGGCTTATTTTTATTGTTGAACGGGGAGCACGTACGGGCCGATGATAGCGGGTCGAATCACAGAAGTTTCGAAACGTTTCACGCTTCGCGTCTGCAATGCGACGCACGGCAACAGTGCGCCAGCGCGCAGATAGACGAGCAGGTCGCCATGGATCGGGATACTTGCGTTATGGTTGCCGACGCCCGCAGAGTACGGGCCGAATCGATGCGGAACAGCAGTAGTCCGCACGCAATAAGAAAGCATATCGGGGGAACCATGCCTTGAGCGCCATCAGCACCCGACTCCCCGCCTGGCTGCAACGCCACGGCGTGACCGGCCTCTGCCTGCTCGTAGTGCTGCTGATCACCCTGAGCCTGACCCGCCAGAGCGTCGACCTGATGCGCCTGCTGCGCAGCGAGGCGACCAGCGAAACCGCCGCCAGCACCCGCACCGAAGTCCAGCCGATTTCGCTGCAGCGCCTGCAATACCTGTTCGGCACTCCGGCCCTGCCGACCGGCAGCGCGGAAAACGCGCCGCCCACCAAGCAGCAACTGACCCTGCTGGCCAGCTTCGTCAGCCCCGACGCCCAGCGCTCCACCGCCATCATCCAGGTCGCCGGCGACAAGCCCAAGCGGGTCGGCGTGGGCGACGAGATCAACGCCAGCACGCGCCTGCACGCGGTCTACCAGAGCCACGTCGTGCTCGACCGCGACGGCAGCGAGGAGAGCCTGCATTTTCCCGCCATCCGCCAGCCCTCGCTGACCCCCTATTCCGCTCCTTCGCAGTTCGACATGCAGGAGCCCACCGCCGAGCAACTGGAACAACTGCAGGACGAAGACGTGCAGGCCCTGCAGGAGCGCATCCAGATCCTCCAACAACGCATGGAAGGCGAAGGCGACCTGCCGCCGCCCGACGAGCCGGAAGCCGAAGAAAGCCCATGACCGATTCCAAGTTCCTGCACAAACGCCTACCCCTGGCCCTCTTGCTGGCCGCGAGCTGCATGGGCGCGCCGATGCCCGCCGCCTTCGCCGCCGAGCCCGCGGCGGCGACCACCCAGGCCCCCGCCGAGACCTGGACCATCAACATGAAGGACGCCGATATCCGCGACTTCATCGATCAGGTGGCGGAGATTTCCGGCGAGACTTTCGTGGTCGATCCACGGGTCAAGGGTCAGGTCACGGTCATCTCCAAGACGCCGTTGGGGCTGGAAGAGGTCTACCAACTGTTCCTCTCGGTGATGAGTACCCACGGTTTCAGCGTGCTGGCGCATGGCGATCAGGCGCGTATCGTGCCGATCACCGAGGCCCGCAGCGGCGCCAACAGCAGCCGCTCGGCGCCCGACGACGTCCAGACGGAGCTGATCCAGGTGCAGCACACCTCGGTCAACGAGCTGATTCCACTGATCCGCCCGCTGGTGCCGCAGAACGGCCACCTGGCAGCCGTGGCGGCCTCCAACGCCCTGATCATCAGTGACCGCCGCGCCAACATCGAGCGCATCCGCCAATTGATCGACGAGCTCGACGCGCGCGGCGGCGGCGACTACAACGTGATCAACCTGCAGCACGCCTGGGTGCTGGACGCGGCAGAAGCCTTGAACGCCTCGGTGATGCGTAACGAGCGCAAGGACGGTGCCGGCACCCGGGTGATCGCCGATGCCCGCACCAACCGCCTGATCATCCTCGGCCCCCCGGCGGCCCGTCAGCGCCTGGTCAACCTGGCCCGCTCGCTGGACATCCCCAGCACCCGCTCGGCCAACGCCCGGGTGATCCGCCTGCGCCACAGCGATGCCAAGAGCCTGGCGGAGACCCTCGGCGACATTTCCGAGGGACTGAAGGCGCCGGAAGGCGGCGGCGAGGCGGCCAACAGCAAGCCGCAGAACATCCTGATCCGCGCCGACGAGAGCCTCAATGCCCTGGTCCTGCTGGCAGAACCGGACACCGTGGCGACCCTCGAGGAAATCGTGCGCAACCTGGACGTACCACGCGCCCAGGTGATGGTCGAGGCGGCCATCGTCGAGATCTCCGGCGACATCAGCGACGCCCTCGGCGTGCAGTGGGCGGTGGACGCGCGCGGCAGCACCGGCGGCCTGGGCGGCGTCAACTTCGGCAACACCGGCCTTTCCGTGGGGACCGTGCTGCGCGCCATTCAGAACGACGAGATTCCCGAAGACCTGACCCTGCCGGACGGCGCCATCATCGGCATCGGCACCGACAGCTTCGGTGCGCTGATCACCGCCCTCTCCTCCAACAGCAAGAGCAACCTGCTGTCGACGCCGAGCCTGCTGACCCTGGACAACCAGCAGGCGGAAATCCTGGTGGGCCAGAACGTGCCGTTCCAGACCGGCTCCTACACCACCGACGCCTCAGGGGCGAACAATCCGTTCACCACCATCGAACGCGAGGATATCGGCGTGACCCTCAAGGTCACCCCGCACATCAATGACGGCGCCACCCTGCGCCTGGAGGTGGAGCAGGAGATTTCCTCCATCGCCCCGAGCGCCGGGGTCAACTCCCAGGCGGTGGACCTGGTGACCAACAAGCGCTCGATCAAGAGCGTGATCCTCGCCGACGACGGCCAGGTGATCGTTCTGGGTGGCTTGATTCAGGACGACGTCACCAGCACCGACTCCAAGGTGCCGCTGCTGGGCGACATTCCCTTCCTCGGCCGCCTGTTCCGCTCGACCAAGGACACCCACATCAAGCGCAACCTGATGGTGTTCCTGCGCCCGACCGTGGTGCGCGACCGCGCCGGCATGGCCACCCTCTCCGGCAAGAAGTACAGCGACATCAGCGTGCTGGGCGCGGACGAGGACGGCAACAGCACCCTGCCAGGCGATGCCGTGCGGCTGTTCGACAAGCCCGGCGCCGCCGCCATCGACCTGCGCGAAGCGGAATAATAAGGACGCCCATGAAAAACGCCGCTCGATGAGCGGCGTTTTTCATTGCGGACCCGGATTTCTCAGAGTGCGGCGAGGCCGCGGGCCAGGTCGGCCTTGAGGTCGGCAATGTCTTCCAGCCCCACCGCGACGCGGACCAGGCTGTCACGGATGCCGGCATTGGCCCGCTCCTGCGGCGACAGCCGGCCGTGGGAGGTGGTCGCCGGGTGGGCGATGGTGGTCTTGGTGTCGCCGAGGTTGGTGGTGATGGAGATCACCCGGGTCGCGTCGATGAAGCGCCAGGCCGCCTCCTTGCCGCCCGCGACCTCGAAGCTGACCACCGCACCGAAGGCGCTCTGCTGACGACGGGCCAGTTCGTGCTGCGGGTGGCTCGGCAGGCCGGCGTAGTAGACCTTGTCGATGCCCGGCTGGGTCTCCAGCCACTGGGCCAGCTCGAGAGCGCTGGCGCTCTGCGCCTGCATGCGCACACGCAGGGTCTCCAGGCCCTTGAGGAACATCCAGGCATTGAACGGGCTGAGGGTCGGGCCGGCGGTACGCAGGAAGCCGACCAGCAGCTCCATCTGCGCGCGGCGCCCGGCGACCACACCTCCCAAGCCACGACCCTGACCATCGATGTACTTGGTGGCCGAATGCATGACGATGTCGGCACCGAGCTTGAGCGGCTGTTGCAGGGCTGGCGTGCAGAAGCAGTTGTCCACGGCCAGCAGCGCGCCGCGGCTGTGGGCGATCTCGGCCAGCGCCGCGATGTCGACCAGTTCGGCCAACGGGTTGGACGGCGATTCGACGAACAGCAGCTTGGTGTTGGGCTTGAAGGCCGCTTCCCAGGCGCCGAGGTCGGCCAGCGGCGGATAATCGACTTCAATGCCGAAGCGCTTCAGATACTTCTCGAACAGGCTGATGGTCGAGCCGAACACGCTACGCGACACCAGCACGTGGTCACCCGAGCTGCACAGGCTCATCACGATCGCCAGGATCGCGGCCATGCCGGAAGCGGTGGCTACCGCCTGCTCGGCGCCCTCCAGAGCGGCGATGCGCTCCTCGAAGGCACGTACGGTGGGGTTGGTGTAACGCGAGTAGACGTTGCCCGGCACCTCGCCGGCGAAGCGCGCGGCGGCATCGGCGGCACTGCGGAACACATAGCTGGAGGTGAGGAACATGGCTTCGCCATGCTCCGCCTCAGGCGTGCGGTGCTGGCCGGCGCGCACCGCCAGGGTGTCGAAGCCGACTCCTTCGAGGTCGCTGTCCAGCCGTCCCGCTTCCCAATCCTGGCTCATGGCTGCTCCCGGCCTCAGTCGTTGTGCAGATCGATAATGGCGCTGACCATCGGGCTGCCCGCCTTGGCCGCATCGTTACGCGCCTGCTCGATCTTGTTCAGATAGTGCTCGCTGACGTCACCGGTGACGTACTGCCCGTCGAACACCGCGCAGTCGAAATGCTCGATCTTGATCTTGCCACCGCCCACGGCCTCCTTCAGGTCGTCGAGGTCCTGATAGATCAGCCAGTCGGCACCGATCAGTTCGGCCACTTCTTCGGTGTTGCGGCCGTGGGCGATCAGCTCGTGGGCGCTCGGCATGTCGATGCCGTACACGTTCGGGTAGCGCACGGCCGGTGCCGCCGAGCAGAAGTAGACGTTCTTGGCGCCGGCCTCGCGGGCCATCTGGATGATCTGCTTGCAGGTGGTGCCGCGGACGATGGAGTCGTCCACCAGCATCACGTTCTTGCCGCGGAATTCCAGTTCGATGGCGTTGAGTTTCTGGCGCACGGATTTCTTGCGCGCGGCCTGGCCGGGCATGATGAAGGTGCGGCCGATGTAGCGGTTCTTGACGAAGCCCTCGCGGAACTTCACGCCCAGATGGTTGGCCAGCTCCAGGGCGGAGGTGCGGCTGGTGTCCGGGATCGGGATGACCACGTCGATGTCGTGGTCCGGGCGCTCGCGCTGGATCTTCTCGGCCAGCTTCTCGCCCATGCGCAGGCGCGCCTTGTACACCGACACGCCGTCCATCAGCGAGTCGGGGCGGGCCAGGTAGACGTGCTCGAAGATGCACGGCGAATACTGCGGGTTCGGCGCGCACTGGCGGGTGTGCAGCTTGCCGTCTTCGGTGATGTACACCGCCTCGCCCGGGGCCAGGTCGCGGATCAGGCTGAAGCCGAGGACGTCGAGGGCGACGCTCTCGGAGGCGATCATGTACTCCACGCCTTCGTCGGTGTGACGCTGGCCGAAGACAATCGGGCGGATCGCGTGGGGGTCGCGGAAGCCGACCACGCCGTAGCCGGTGATCATCGCCACCACGGCATAACCACCGCGGCAGCGGGCATGCACGCCGGCGACGGCGGCGAACACGTCTTCCTCGGTGGGCTGCAGCTTGTTGCGCACCGCCAGCTCGTGGGCGAACACGTTGAGCAGCACTTCCGAGTCGGAGTTGGTGTTCACATGGCGCAGGTCGGACTCGTAGATCTCGCGCGACAGCTGCTCGACGTTGGTCAGGTTGCCGTTGTGCGCCAGGGTAATGCCGTACGGCGAGTTGACGTAAAAGGGCTGCGCCTCGGCGGAGCTGGAGCTGCCGGCGGTGGGATAGCGCACGTGGCCGATGCCGACCTTGCCCACCAGGCGCTGCATGTGGCGTTGCTGGAACACATCGCGCACCAGGCCGTTGTCCTTGCGCAGGAACAGACGTCCGTCGTGGCTGGTGACGATGCCGGCAGCGTCCTGGCCGCGATGCTGGAGCACGGTAAGCGCGTCGTACAGGGACTGATTGACGTTGGACTTACCGACAATACCGACGATGCCGCACATGTGACGCAACCTCTGTGTTGTGAATCGGAAACCTATAGGCTCTCGGGCAGTTTGGGCTGCGAGAGCACGTCCTTGAACGGCAACTCGGGCGTATCCGTGATGCCGCTGGCGAGCCACTGACTGGTCAGGCTCAGGATAAGATTCTTCGACCAGTCCGCCACCATCAGGAAATGCGGCAGCAGGGTCGACTGCTGCCACCACTGATCCTGCTGTACCGGTGCCAGGCTCACCAGCCCCACCAGTACCACCACCAGCAGAGCCCCGCGCGCCGCGCCGAAGACCATGCCGAGAAAACGATCGGTGCCCGACAGGCCGGTTACCCGGATCAGCTCACCGATGAGGAAATTGATCAGCGCCCCGACCAGCAGGGTCACCACGAAGAGAATGGCGCAGGCCGCGATGACCCGCATCGACGGCGTTTCTACGAACCCGGAAAGATGCTGCGACAGGGCCCCACCGAACATCCAGGCAACCACGCCTGCGACGATCCAGGTCAGCAGCGACAGGGCTTCCTTGAAAAAGCCGCGGCGCAGGCTGATCAGACTGGAGATGGCGATAACGGCAATGATCGCCCAATCGACCCAAGTGAATGCCACGTTGCTGCCTACAGACGGGAAAGGCGGCGAATTCTAGCAGAGCGTGCCCGGCCGGGTAAGCCGGGGCCGCTATATGGACTCGATAGAGGAAATCAGCCGTTTTCCGGCTGGAAGCGCACCACGAAGCCCTTGAGGTTCTGCTGACGGTTGAGCTGGTCACGCAGGCGGTCGGCCTCGGCGCGCTCGATCACCGGGCCGACGAACACCCGGTTCATGCCGTCGAAACTGCGGATATAGGCGTTGTACCCGCCACTGCGCAACGTCTGCTGCAGCTTCTCCGCGCCAGCGCGGCTGGACAGGCTGGCCAGCTGGACCGACCAGCTGACCGGCAGGTTGTTGGCGTCCAGCCCGCTGGCTGGCTTCTGTTCGGCCGGCGCGGCGGCCGGCGGCTGGGCAGGCGCCTCGGCCTGCGCCGGAGCCTTGGGTTCGGCCGCCGGCTGCGACGGAGCGGCGATTGGCTCGCTGGGGGTCTGCGGCACGGGCTCCACCGGCGGCACTTCGTCTGCGGGCACCGGCTCGGGCACGCTCACCGGGTCCAGCGTCACTTCCGGCATGACCGGTTTTTCCGGCATGGCTGGAGCGTCGACCGAGATCTGGCGCAGATCGTCTTCACGGGAAAACAGCATGGGCAGGAAGACCACCGCGAGCGCCACCAGCACCAATGCACCGACGATTCGCTGTTTGAGCCCCTTATCCAGCACTGCCATTGCCCGCCTCCGCCTGTTGGCCGAGCCACTCCAGGGCCTCGGCCACGCAATAGAAAGATCCGAACACGAGGATCTCGTCGTCCTCGCTCGCCAGGCCACACTGTACCAGCAATGCCTCCGCTACGTTGGAGCAGGCTCGCACGTCGGCGCCGAGATTGCGCAGAGCGGCCTCCAGCTCGCCGACCGTACGGGAGCGCGGGCAATCCAGGGGCGCCACCGCCCAGCCCTGAATCTCCAGGCGCAACGGCGCCAGCACCCCGGGCAGGTCCTTGTCCGCCAGCAGGCCGAATACCGCCAGCCGACGGCCCTTGGGCGGACGCGCCGCCAGGCGCGCTGCCAGGTAATCGGCGGCGTGGGGGTTGTGGCCGACGTCCAGCAGCAGGTTCAGCGTTCTGCCCTGCCAGCTCAGTTGGCGACGATCCAGGCGACCGGCCACGCGAGTGGCGCGCAGCGCATCGGCCAGGCGCTCCGGCTGCCAGTCCATGCCCAGCGCGGCATAGGCCTGCAGCGCCATGGCGGCGTTCTGCATCGGCAGATCCAGCAGCGGCAGGTCGCGTAGCTCCAGCACCTCGCCTTCGGCAGTCAGCCCCCGCCAGTGCCAGGCACTCTCCGCCACGGTCAGGTCATAGTCGCGGCCACGCAGGAACAGCGGGCAGTCGAGCTCGGCGACTCGCTGCAGCAACGGCAGCGGCGGCTCCAGGTCGCCGCATAGCGCGGGCTTGCCCTGCCGTAGGATGCCCGCCTTCTCGAAGGCCACCGACTCGCGGGTGTCGCCGAGCCAGTCGGCATGATCCAGACCGATACTGGTGACCAGCGCCAGGTCGGCGTCGACCAGATTGACCGCATCGAGTCGCCCGCCGAGGCCGACTTCCAGCACCACGGCGTCCAGCGCGGCGCGCTCGAACAGCCAGAAGGCCGCCAGCGTGCCCATCTCGAAATAGGTCAGGGATATCTCGCCACGTCCGGCCTCGACGGCGGCGAAGGCGTCGCACAGCTCGTCGTCACGGGCCTCGCGCCCGTCGAACTGGACCCGCTCGTTGTAATACAGCAGATGCGGCGAGCTGTAGACGCCAACCTTGAGCCCCTGCTGGCGCAGCAGAGATGCCAGGAACGCACAGGTGGAGCCTTTGCCGTTGGTGCCAGTGACGGTGATCACCAGAGGGGCCGGCTTACCCAGGCCGAGCCGGCGAGCGACCTCGCGGGAGCGCTCCAGCCCCATGTCGATGGCACTGGGGTGCAGCTGCTCCAGGTAACTCAGCCAGTCGGCGAGGGATCGACTCATGCAGTGGCCGCGGGGGTGGGCAGATGCTGCAGTTGCGCCAGCAGTCGGCCCAGGCGCGGGCGCAGATCCTTGCGGTGGATGATCATGTCGATGGCGCCGTGCTCGAGCAGGAACTCGCTGCGCTGGAAACCTTCCGGCAGCTTCTCGCGTACGGTCTGCTCGATTACCCGCGGGCCGGCGAAGCCGATCAGGGCACGCGGCTCGGCGACGATCACGTCACCGAGCATGGCCAGACTGGCGGAAACGCCGCCGTAGACCGGGTCGGTCAGCACGGAAATGAAGGGAATGCCTTCCTCGCGCAGGCGCGCCAGCACGGCACTGGTCTTGGCCATCTGCATCAGCGAGATCAGCGCCTCCTGCATGCGCGCGCCGCCGGAAGCGGCAAAGCAGACCATCGGGCAACGCTTCTCCAGGGCAACGTTGGCGGCACGCACGAAGCGCTCGCCGACGATGGCGCCCATGGAGCCGCCCATGAAGCTGAACTCGAAGGCACAGGCCACGATGGGCATGCCCTGCAGCGTACCGCTCATGGATACCAGCGCATCCTTCTCGCCGGTTTCCTTCTGGGCGCTGGCGAGGCGATCCTTGTACTTCTTGCTGTCGCGGAATTTCAAGCGGTCCACTGGCTCCAGCTCGGCACCCAGCTCCTCACGACCGTCTTCGTCCAGGAACAGATCGAGACGGGCACGCGCGTCGATGCGCATGTGGTGGTTGCACTTGGGGCAGACATCGAGAGTCTTTTCCAGCTCCGGGCGATAGAGCACGGCATCGCAGGACGGGCACTTGTGCCAGAGTCCTTCGGGCACCGAGCTCTTCTTGACCTCGGAACGCATGATCGAGGGGATCAGTTTTTCTGTCAGCCAGTTGCTCATGCTTACTCTCCGTAGCTGTTGCGGCGGGCCGTTCGGCGACCCGGGCGAATCTGGTTCAGGCCGAGGCTGGCTGTCGCCACCCTCCGGCAGGGGCACAATGGCTTATGGACGGCAGGCATCAGGCCGCCGTCACATCAACCGCCACGCGCCGCGCGAACGAACGCGCCGATCTTCTCCGCATCCTTGATGCCCTTGCTCGCCTCCACCCCGCCACTCACATCCACCGCGTAGGGGCGCACCCGTGCCACCGCCTCGGCGACGTTGCCCGCGTGCAGACCGCCGGCCAGGATCACGGGCTTGGCCAGGTTCTCGGGAACCAGGGACCAGTCGAACGCCTCGCCGGTTCCGCCGGGCACGCCCTCGACATAGGTGTCCAGCAGCACGCCGCTGGCACCCGGATAGCGATTCACCTGGACGGCGATATCGTCGCCGGCCTTGACCCGCAGCGCCTTGATATACGGGCGGCCGAAGCCCTCGCACAGCGCTGCCGGCTCGTCGCCGTGGAACTGCAGCAGGTCCAGCGGCACCTGAGCGAGGATACGATCCAGCTCGGCGCGATCAGCATCGACGAACAAACCCACAGTCGTCACGAACGGCGGCAACGCCGCGATGATCGCCTGCGCCTGCTCGATGCCTACCGCCCTTGGGCTCCTGGCATAGAACACCAGGCCAATGGCGTCGGCACCGGCAACAGCCGCGACCAGAGCATCCTCGACCCGGGTGATCCCACAGATTTTGACGCGAACGGCTGTCAACGTGACGGCACCTTCTGCAAAAGAAAAATCGATGGTAGCAAAGCCGAGAAGCAGTTTCAGCCGAAGCTTTGCGGCAGCGCCGAGAGAAAATGCGGACCCAGATAGCGCTCCGGCAGCTCGAACTCCTGCGGATATTCCACCTGCACCAAGTACAGACCGTAGGGATGGGCGGTGACACCGCCAGCCCGGCGGTCCCGCGCCTCGAGCACTTCGCCCACCCAACCGGGCTCGCGCTCACCGGCGCCGATGGTCATCAGCACTCCGGCGAAGTTGCGCACCATGTGATGCAGGAAGGCATTGGCGCGCACGTCGATGACGATGAAGCGGCCGTGCTCGATCACCTCCAGGTGATGCACCGTCTTCACCGGCGACTTGGCCTGGCACTGCACCGCGCGAAACGAAGTGAAATCATGGGTACCCACCAAATGCCTGGCCGCCTCGCGCATGCGCGCAACATCTAGCGGGCGATGGTTCCAGGTGACCTCCTCGGCCAGATGCGCCGGGCGAATCGGGTCGTTGTAGATCACGTAGCGATAGCGCCGGGCGCAAGCCTTGAAGCGCGCATGGAAGTCGGCCGGCATGGCCTTGGCCCAGGTCACGCTGATGTCCGGCGGCAGGTTGGCGTTGGCCCCCATCACCCAGGCCTTGAGCGGGCGCTCGGCATGAGTGTCGAAATGCACCACCTGGCCACTAGCGTGGACGCCCGCATCGGTGCGCCCCGCGCACATCAGGCCGATCGGCTCGGCGGCCACCTGCGACAGCGCCTTCTCGAGCGCCGCCTGTATCGAGGGCACGCCGGACTCCTGGCGCTGCCAGCCACGATAGCGGGCACCTTTGTATTCGATACCGAGGGCGATTCTGGAAACACCAGGGGCGGCCGTTTCGGCCGCCCCTGATGATGGTGCTTCGGACATGGATCAGCTCAGCTTGGAGATCAGCTCGCGCGCTTCCTGCTGCTGGCCTTCGCTGCCCTCGGCGATCACCTCGTCGAGGATGTCGCGGGCGCCTTCGCTGTCGCCCATGTCGATATAGGCACGGGCCAGGTCCAGCTTGGTAGCGGTCTCATCGGTACCCGAGAGGAAGTCGAAGTCGTCGTCCATGTCCAGGCCTGCGGTGGAGGAGCCGGTATCCGGCTGTACGACAGGCTCGTCGGCCAGGTCGCCGCTCAGCTCGTCCAGCTCGGCAGAGACTTCGTCCAGCTGCGCGGCGAAGCTGTCTTCGGCCGGCGTTGCGGGAGTCTCGTCAGCCAGCGACAGGTCGAAGTCCGCCGGCATGTCCGGATCGGTTTCGACGCCCGACGCCAACGGAGCGACGGGTTCGTCGTCCAGGCTCAGCAGGAAGTCGTCTTCCGCGGCGGTCTCGCTCGGCTTGGTCTCGCTGTCGAGGTCCAAGCTGAAATCCGCCAGATCGTCTTCCAGCGCCAGGCTTTCATTCGAGGTTTCATCGCTCAGATCGAGATCGAAATCCATGCCGGTATCAGTGTTGGTCGGTGCCGCCGGGGTATCGAAACTCAGGTCGCTGTCCAGCGTCAGCTCGTCGAGAGAGCTGTCGCCACTGGCGAGCGGCGACGGCGAATCGAGGCCGGCGTCCAGATCGTCCAGGCTCAGGTCGAAGGAGTCGTCCAGATCGGCCGAAGTGGCGGCCGGCTGAGCGACGGGCTCGTCCAGGGTCAGGTCGTCCAGGCTAAAGCTGTCCAGATCGTCGTTGCTGGAGGCGATGGCCGCACCACCAGCCACGGCCGCCAGAGCCATGGCCGGGTACTTGAGTTTCAGCTGCTCGACGGCACCAGCGGCGCCGCCGATCTCGCGCAGCTCCTGCTCCTGACGGGCAAAGCCTTCGCGATCGCCGAGCTCCGCATACACCTCCATCAGTTTCAGGCGCAGGTCGCTGCGATGGGGCTCGTCGTTGATGGCGTTATGCAGCAGCTCCGCAGCCTGGGTGAATTTGCCGTAGGCGATGTAGATGTCGGCCTCACCCAGTGCATCGGTGGTCTGCGGCGCGACGCGCTCTTCGGCCTGTTCGCGAACCACCGTCTCGTCGGAGGCATCGTCGAGACCGGCGAAGGCGTCGCCCTGAAGATCCATGTCGTTGGCGAAGGCATTGTTATCCTGATCGGCGGCCAGGCTGTTCTGCAGCTCGGCTTCCTTCATGGCGTTGCGGCGCGACAGCACCATCAGGCCGATCAGCAGCACCAGCAGCGCGCCACCGCCGACGGCGCCGAGCAGCATGGGGTTGGCCAGCAGCTGATCGAGCATGCCTTGCGGCTCGGGCTCCGGCGCCGGGCTCACGGGCTTGGCCGGAGCGGGCTTGGCCGGCTGCGGGGCAACTGCAGGCTTCGGCGGTTGGGCTGCAGGGGCTTGTGCAGCGGGTTTCGACGGCTCGGCGTCCGGCGCAGCCGGCTGGGGAGCCGGAACGGGAACGGGAGCAGCACCCGCGTCGACACCGGGTTGAGCCGGCGCGGTGTTCGGCGCGGTCTCTTCGTAATTGAAATCGGTCGCCGGCTTATCCGTCGGCGCCACCGCGCCAGGCTTGACTTCCGCTGGCCTGGCATCGTCGCCCGGGGCGGCAGGCTGTGCGGCTTGCGGTTGTGCCGAAGCTGTCGGTGCAGCCGGAATGGCTGGCGCTGCCGGAGCGGTCGCCTGAGCCGGGGCCGTCGCGGCACCCTGCTGAGCCAGTTCGCCCTGCAGCTTGGCCAGCTGACTGTCCTTGAGTTCGATCAGGCGCTGGGCCTTTTCCAACTGGCTCTGCAGATCGTCCAGACGGCTCTTCAGCTCTTCGCTCTCGCGGCGGCTGGAGTCCAGGCTTTCCTTGGTAACGGCCAATTGATCATTGAGCGCCTTGGTGTCGCCCTGCCCCTTGTCGCTGCCGGCGGCGGACTTGCCACTGTCGGCGGCAACCAGTTTGAGGTTGTCCTTGACCTCAGCCTTGGCCGGGGCCGCACCGGCGCTGTCGCGCTTGGTCGCATCGAGCTGGCGAGAGGCGCTGGCGGCGACGCTGCGACCTTCGCGCCAGGCGGTGTTCTGCTCGGCGACCTGAGCCAGCGCTTCGGCCTGGCTGCGGCTGTTGATCTGGGCGTCGGTCGGCAGGCGCAGCACCTGGCCGCTCTTCAGGCGGTTGATGTTGCCGCCGATGAAGGCATCCGGGTTGAGATCCTGGATCGCCAGCATGGCCTGGTGGACGGAGCCGCCCTGGCGGCTGCGCTGGGCGATTTCCCAGAGGGTGTCGCTGGAGGTGGTCTTGTACTGGTCGCCATCGATGCGGCTGGCAGCCGCCGGAGCGGGAGCCGAGGGCGCGACGGGGCGCGACGGGGCGCTGGGCGCCTGGGTAACGGGACGCGGAGCCGGAGCGCTGGCCTGCGGGCGTGGCGCCGGCGCAGCGGCGACCGGCAGGCGCGGCGCGCTGCTGACCACGGGTGCCGGGGCATACATGGGCGGGTCCAACAGCAGGGTGTACTCGCGCAGCAGGCGGCCATTCGGCCACAGTACTTCCACCAGGAAGTTGACGTAGGGCTCGCGCACCGGCTTGGTCGAGGTGACGCGAATCACGCTCTTGCCATTGGGCTTGATGACCGGAGTGAACTTCAGATCGGTCAGGAAGTACTGACGATCTACACCGGCCTTGTTGAACTCTTCAGGCGAGGCCAGGGTGGGGATTACTTCGTTGGGCGCCAGATCGCGCACTTCGAGCAACTCGATTTCCGCTACCAGCGGCTGGCTCAGCGAGGACTGCAGGTCGATTTCCCCCAGCCCCAGTGCATATGCCGTACCCGAGGTCAGCGCGGAAGCAGCCGCAATTGCAAGCACCAGTTTGCGAACCCGAACCATAGCGTAATCCCTTGTTTTATCTTTTTTTCTCGACGTACCGAGAGGATTTTGAAGTCCGCTGCCTATGCTCGCCGTGAGGCGACTCCCCGCCAGCGGACTACCAAACCAGTATTGCCAAGCTAGAATAAATCTTCAAATTTGGGGCTAAGTATCTTTTACAGATAGTGTTTTATCAACAACTCACCAATTTGCACAGCATTGAGCGAAGAGCCTTTTCGCACATTATCTGACGCAATCCACAAATTGAGCTCCGCCGGATCGTCCAGCCCGACACGCAGTCGCCCAACATACAGCTCGTCCTGCCCCACCGCGTCGCCGACGACGGTCGGATAATCGCCCTCCTCCACCCGTTCAATGCCGGCCTGTCGATCGAGTAGACCGGCGACCTTGTCGAGCTCGACCGGCTCAGTCGCCTCCACGCAGACGGCAAGGCTGTCGCCGAAGAATACCGGCGCGAGACTACAGTTCACCGACACTTTCAATCCGTTGACGCCCAGCACGCTTTTCAGCTCCCGGGCGATGCGCAGCTCGAGGGCGGCATGACCGCCTTCAGCTTCCTCCCCGACCCGCCCCAAGACATTGAAGGCGACCTGACGATCGAACAGCTGCGGCTCCAATGGGCGCATGTTGAGCAGCTCGGTGGTCTGCCGCGCCAGCTCGGTGATCCCGGCGCGCCCCAGGCTGGACACGGCGAGAATGGCGTTGAGCCCGACCCGGCGCAGCGTGAGTACCGAACGCAGCGGTGCGAGCACGGCAGCCAGGGTGGTGGCGGCTGGCGCCGGACTCGCCAGCAGGTAGGGCGCGCTCAGCCCGGCCAGGGCCTGGGCATTGGCTTCGGGCACTACGGGCAGCGCTTGCTCGAGGGCACCGCTCAGATCGATCACCGAGCAGCCCTGCGAATGAGCCTGCACTGCGTACTGGCGGCTGACCGCCTCGCCGGCCGCGAAAAATGCCAGCTGCACTTGCGCGAAGTCGAAACCGGACAGCGCGCGCACCCGCAGGTTTTTGCCGCGGAACGCCACGGCCTGGCCCGCCGAGTCGTCACCGGCCAGCAGATACAGATGGCCGACCGGGAAATCGCGCTCCTCCAGCAGTTGCACCAGCGTCTCGCCAACGGCGCCGGTGGCGCCGATCACGGCGATATCGAAAGTCTTGGACATCGGAAAACCCCGGAGAAAGATGGCGGCACTCTAACCGGCCGCTGCGCAAAATAAAAAGGCCGGTCATGGACCGGCCTCGGGTATCCCGGCGGCGATCAGCGCTCCAGCAGAATCCGCAGCATGCGGCGCAGCGGTTCGGCCGCGCCCCACAGCAGCTGGTCGCCGACAGTGAAGGCGCCGAGGTACTGGGTTCCCATGTTGAGTTTGCGCAGGCGACCGACCGGTACGCTCAGGGTGCCGGTGACGGCGGTCGGGCCGAGGTCGCGAATGCTCGCCTCGCGGGTGTTCGGCACCAGCTTGACCCAGGGATTGTGCTGGCTGATCAGGCCCTCGATGTCGGTCATCGGCACGTCCTTGTTCAGCTTGATGGTCAGCGCCTGGCTGTGGCAGCGCATGGCACCGATGCGTACACACAGGCCGTCCACGGGGATCGGGTTCTTGAAACGGCCAAGGATCTTGTTGGTTTCGGCCTGGCCCTTCCATTCTTCGCGGCTCTGTCCGTTCGGCAGCTCCTTGTCGATGTAGGGGATCAGACTGCCGGCCAGCGGCACGCCGAAGTTGTCGACCGGGAAGGCGTCACCGCGCATGGCCTCGGCGACCTTGCGGTCGATGTCGAGGATGGCGCTGGCCGGGTCGGCTAGCTCGTTGGCCACGGAGGCATTGATCGCGCCCATCTGCTTGATCAGCTCGCGCATGTTCTGCGCGCCGGCACCGGAGGCCGCCTGGTAGGTCATGGCGCTCATCCACTCGACCAGACCGGCCTCGTACAGGCCGCCCAGGGCCATCAGCATCAGGCTGACGGTGCAGTTGCCACCGATGTAGTTCTTGGTGCCGGCGTCCAGCGACTGGTCGATCACCCGGCGGTTGACCGGGTCCAGCACGATCACCGAATCATCGGCCATGCGCAGGCTGGAGGCCGCGTCGATCCAGTAGCCGTTCCAGCCGGCTTCACGCAGCTTGGGGAAGACTTCGCTGGTGTAGTCGCCGCCCTGGCAGGTCAGGATCACGTCGAGGGTCTTCAGCTCGTCGATGCTGTAGGCATCCTTCAGCGGGGCGACGTCCTTGCCAATCGCCGGGCCTTGGCCACCGACGTTGGAAGTGGTGAAGAACACCGGCTCGATCAGGTCGAAGTCACGCTCTTCCAGCATGCGCTGCATGAGCACGGAACCGACCATACCGCGCCAACCGATCAGACCTACACGTTTCATAACGACTTACACCTATATAAGCAGCCCGCCGGACGAATCCCGACGGGGCTGGAAAGATTACAGACTACGCAGCGCCTCGACTACCGCATCGCCCATGGCGGCGGTACCGACGCGGGTCTTGCCTTCCGACCAGATGTCGCCGGTGCGCAGGCCCTGGTCCAGCACCTTGCTCACGGCCAGCTCGATGGCATCGGCGGCGGCGGTCTGGCCGAAGCTGTAGCGCAGCATCATCGACACCGAGAGGATGGTCGCCAGCGGGTTGGCGATGCCCTGGCCGGCGATGTCCGGCGCGGAGCCGTGGCACGGTTCGTACATGCCCTTGTTGTTGGCATCCAGCGAAGCGGACGGCAGCATGCCGATGGAACCGGTGAGCATGGAAGCCTCATCCGACAGGATGTCGCCAAACATGTTGTCGGTGACCATCACGTCGAACTGCTTGGGCGCACGGACCAGCTGCATGGCGGCGTTGTCGACGTACATGTGGCTCAGCTCGACATCCGGGTAGTCCTTCGCCACTTCCTCGACCACGGCACGCCACAGCTGGCTGGAAGCCAGCACGTTGGCCTTGTCCACCGAGCACAGCTTCTTGTTGCGCACGCGGGCCATGTCGAAGCCGACCTTGGCGATGCGGCGGATTTCGCTCTCGCTGTACGGCAGTGTGTCGTAGGCCATGCGCTCGCCGTTCTCCAGCACCTTGCTCTCGCGCGGCTGGCCGAAGTAGATGCCACCGGTCAGCTCGCGAACGATGAGGATGTCCAGGCCCGCCACCACTTCCGGCTTGAGGCTGGAGGCCTCGGCCAGTTGCGGATAGAGGATGGCCGGGCGCAGGTTGCCGAACAGGCCCAGCTGCGAGCGGATCTTCAGCAGGCCGCGCTCCGGGCGGATAGCCGGGTCGATGGTGTCCCACTTCGGCCCGCCAACGGCGCCGAGCAGCACCGCATCGGCGGCGCGGGCGCGATCCTGGGTCTCGTCGGCCAGCGGCACGCCGTAGCGGTCGATGGCGGCGCCACCCAGGTCATCGAAGGAGAGCTCGAAGCCCAGCGCGTACTTATCGTTGGCCAGGTTCAGCACCTTGACCGCCTCGGCCATGATCTCCGGGCCGATGCCGTCGCCAGGGAGAACCAGAATCTGCTTGCTCATTGCATTCCTCATTTTCTGTAGGGTGGATAACGGCCGCAGGCCTTATCACCGAATCCGGTGGCGGAAAACGCTGCGCGGTTTTCCGCCCTACATCACTTGATCGCGCCGAACAACCAGGGGCTGCTCTGCCGGTAGGTGTTCTCGAAGGCCTTGATCGCCTCCTGGTCCTGCAGGGTCAGACCGATGTCGTCGAGGCCATTGAGCAGGCAGTGTTTGCGGAAGGCGTCGACCTCGAAGGCGTATTGCTTGCCATCCGGCCGGGTCACGGTCTGCGCGGCGAGGTCGACGGTCAGCTGATAACCCTCGGTGGCCTCGGCCTGCTGGAACAGTTCGTCTACTTCCTCGTCCTTCAGGATGATCGGCAGCAGGCCGTTCTTGAAGCTGTTGTTGAAGAAGATGTCGGCGAAGCTCGGCGCGATCACGGTGCGGAAGCCGTATTCGTCCAGCGCCCAGGGCGCGTGCTCGCGGGAGGAGCCGCAACCGAAGTTCTCGCGGGCCAGCAGCACGCTGGCGCCCTGGTAGCGCGGGAAGTTGAGGACGAAGTCCTGGTTCAGCGGACGCTTGGAGTTGTCCTGATTGGGCTGGCCCACGTCCAGATAACGCCACTCGTCGAACAGGTTGGGGCCGAAGCCGGTGCGCTTGATCGACTTGAGGAACTGCTTGGGAATGATCTGATCGGTGTCGACGTTGGCGCGATCGAGCGGGCAGACCAGGCCGGTGTGTTGGGTAAAGGCTTTCATCGTCTAGCTCCTCAGGCCTGCATCAATTCGCGTACGTCGATAAAGCGGCCGGTCACCGCGGCCGCGGCAGCCATGGCCGGGCTGACCAGGTGGGTACGGCCACCGGCGCCCTGGCGGCCCTCGAAGTTGCGGTTGGAGGTGGAGGCGCAATGCTCGCCGTTGCCCAGCTTGTCCGGGTTCATCGCCAGGCACATGGAGCAGCCCGGATCACGCCATTCGAAGCCGGCCTCGATGAAGATCTTGTCCAGGCCTTCCTGCTCGGCCTGCGCCTTGACCAGGCCGGAGCCCGGCACCACCAGCGCCTGCTTGACGGTCGCGGCGACCTTGCGGCCCTTGGCCACTTCGGCCGCGGCGCGCAGGTCCTCGATGCGCGAGTTGGTGCAGGAACCGATGAACACGCGATCCAGCTGGATGTCGGTGATCGCCTGGTTGGCGGTCAGGCCCATGTACTTCAGTGCACGGATGATCGAATCCTTCTTCACCGGATCGGCCTCGACGGCCGGGTCCGGCACGTTCTGGTCGACGGACAGGACCATCTCCGGCGAGGTGCCCCAGCTGACCTGGGGCTTGATGTCTTCGGCCTTGAGCTCGACCACGGTGTCGAACACCGCGTCCTCGTCGGACACCAGGCCGCGCCACTGGGCGACCGCCCTGTCCCAGTCGCCACCCTTGGGTGCGAACGGGCGGCCTTCGACGTAGGCGATGGTCTTCTCGTCCACCGCCACCAGGCCGACGCGGGCACCGGCTTCGATGGACATGTTGCAGATGGTCATACGGCCTTCCAGGGACAGGTCGCGGATCGCGCTGCCGGCGAACTCCAGGGCGTGGCCGTTGCCGCCGGCGGTGCCGATCTTGCCGATCACGGCGAGGACGATGTCCTTGGCGGTGACGCCGAACGGCAGCTTGCCCTCGACGCGCACCTGCATGTTCTTCATCTTCTTGGCCACCAGGCACTGGGTGGCGAGCACATGCTCGACCTCGGAGGTCCCGATGCCGTGGGCCAGCGCGCCGAAGGCGCCATGGGTGGAGGTGTGCGAGTCGCCGCAGACCACGGTCATGCCCGGCAGAGTCGCGCCCTGCTCTGGGCCGACCACGTGGACGATGCCCTGGCGCACGTCGTTCATCTTGAATTCGAGGATGCCGAAGTCGTCGCAGTTCTCGTCCAGGGTCTTCACCTGGATGCGCGAGACTTCATCGGCGATCGCCTCGAGGCCGCCCTGGCGTTCGGCACGGGTGGTCGGCACGTTGTGGTCCGGCGTGGCGATGTTGGCGTCGATGCGCCACGGCTTGCGGCCGGCCAGACGCAGGCCCTCGAAGGCCTGGGGCGAGGTCACCTCGTGGAGGATGTGACGGTCGATGTAGATCAGCGACGAGCCATCGTCGCGGCGCTTCACCTCGTGCATTTCCCAGAGCTTGTCGTAGAGCGTCTTGCCGGCCATCTGCTATGTCCTCGATCAGGTCATGTGCGTGCTGAGGGCTTATAACCCTTCTGCTGATGGGGCGATCCTAGGGATTCGGCTCGAATAACTCCAATTCATATTTTTTATTCCAAGCATTCCTGCCTGGAATGTGATGCACTAAAAAGAACAATCGCAATTTCTAGACGACTTGGATCACCATGGACCTGGCCAACCTCAACGCCTTCATCGCCATTGCCGAGGCCGGCAGTTTTTCCGAGGCCGCCGAGCGCCTGCACCTGACGCAACCGGCGGTGAGCAAGCGCATCGCCGGCCTCGAGCAGCAGCTCGACGTACGCCTGTTCGACCGTCTGGGCCGCGAGGTCAACCTCACCGAGGCCGGCCGTGCGCTGCTGCCACGGGCCTACCAGATCCTCAACGTGCTGGACGACACCCGTCGCGCGCTGACCAACCTCAATGGCGAGGTGTCCGGCCGCCTGACCCTCGCCACCAGCCACCATATCGGTCTGCACCGCCTGCCGCCCCTGCTCAGGGCCTTTACCCGCGCCTATCCGCAGGTGGCGCTGGATATCCAGTTCCTCGACTCGGAGGTGGCCTACGAGGAGATCCTCCACGGCCGCGCCGAGCTGGCGGTGATCACCCTGGCCCCGGAGACCCGCGAGCCAGTGCACGCCGTGCCGGTGTGGGACGACCCGCTGGACTTCGTCGCCGCCCCCGAGCATCCGCTGGCGCGCAACGGCGCCGTGACCCTGGCCGACGTGGCGCAACATCCGGCGGTGTTTCCCGGTGGCAACACCTTCACCCATCACATCGTCAACAACCTGTTCGCCGCCCAGGGCCTGACGCCCAACATCGGCATGAGCACCAATTACCTGGAAACGATCAAGATGATGGTCTCCATCGGCCTCGCCTGGAGCGTGCTGCCGCGCACCATGCTCGATGACCAGGTGGTGCGCCTGCCGCTGCCGGGCATCCAGCTGCAGCGCCGGCTCGGCTACATCCTGCACAAGGAACGAACCCTGTCCAACGCGGCCAAAGCCTTCATGGCCCTGCTCGATCAGCAACGTCGCTTGCCTTGAGGCGGGATCAGCGGCTAACGTGACGGCATAACGATAAGAAAGACGTTCGCACGCCTCTAATACGCTCCTTCCGCCCAGGCGGCCTGTCGTGTCGAACGCCGGACGAGAAACGCGATGTCCAAACCTCCTAAGCAACCGCCCTTCCCCTACATCCCAGCCCTGGACCCCGCCGAGTTCGAGAAGACCTGGCAGGACGCTCCGCGCCTGCTCGCCGCGCTGAACGGCGCGCATCTGGGCGCCTGGTACTGGGACATCGAGAGCGGCAAGGTCAACTGGTCGCGCGGTGCCCAGGCCCTGTTCGGCCTGGACCCGAAGCACCCGCTGGAGCAGCAGGTCGACTACATCGAGCTGATCCCCGAAGAAGACCGCGCCATGGTCCAAGACGTGTTCCGCCGCATGCTGGCGGGCACCGCCGTCGCCGACGCCCTGCGCCATCGCATCCGCTGGCCCGACGGCAGCCTGCACTGGCTGGAGATCAGCGGCCGCCCGCAGCGCGACGCCCAGGGCCGCCGGCAGGTGTTCGGCGTGATCCGCGAGATCACCGAGCAGCAGGAGCAGGAACAGGCGCTGCGCGACAGCCAGGAGCGCCTGACCCTGGCGCTGGCTTCCGCCAACCTCGGCACCTGGGACTGGCACATCCCCAGCAACATGCTCTACGGCTCCGAACGCGCCGCCAGCCTCCACGGACTACCCGCCGAGCCTTACCACGGCGCATTCATCGACTTCTTCCAGCACGTGCCGGAGGAAGATCGCAACGTCATGCGCCGGGCCTACCGGGACGCGATAGAGGGCGTGCAACGGCAGTATCAGGTGACCTATCGCTCCCGCCTGGACAGCGGCGAAATGCGTTATCTGGAGAGCACCGCCAAGCTCTACCGCGACAAGCAGGGCGCCCCGCTGCGCATGGCCGGCATCCTCATGGACATCACCGAGCGGGTGCAGCGCGAACAGCGCCTGGCCGCCTCGGAAGAAAAATTCGTCACCTTGTTCCAGGCCAGCCCGGACCCGATCTGCGTCACCCGCATCCGCGACGGCGTGTTCATCGAGGTCAACCCGAGCTTCTGCCAGACCTTCGGCTGGCAGCCGGCGGAAATCGTCGGGCGCAGCGCGCCGGAACTGGGCTTCTGGGTCGACGGCCGCCAGCGCGAGCTGCTGTTCGCCAAACTCAGCCGCGACCAGGGGCTGAGCAACGAGGAAGCACGCTTCCGCACCCAGCAAGGCCGTGAACTGGCCTGCGTGATTTCCAGCCGCTTCATCCGCGTCGGCCGCCAGCTGTGCATCACCACCACCTTTCGTGACATCACCGAACGCCAGGCCGCCGAAGCCGCGCTCAAGGCCAGCCAGGAGAAGTTCGCCAAGGCCTTCCACTCCAGCCCGGACGCCATCACCATCACCGAGCGCGACACCGGCCGCTACATCGAGGTCAACGAGGGCTTCTGCCGCCTGACCGGTTACCGCCCCGACGAAGTCATTGGCCGCAGTTCCAAGGAACTCGACGTCTGGGCCTACCCGGAAGAACGCACGCGCATGGTCGAGCTGATCCTCAGCGAAGGCCGTGCCTACCACCTCGAGATGCACGGCAAGCACCGCGACGGCAGCATCCGCCTGGTCGAGGTCTCGGTGGAGCCGATCGAGCTCAACGACACGCCCTGCCTGCTGCTCAACGCCCGCGATATCAGCGAGCTGAAGGAAGCCCAGGCCCAGGTACGCCACCTCGCGTACCACGACCCGCTGACCAACCTGCCCAACCGCGCGCTGCTGATGGATCGCCTGACCCAGCAGATCGCCCTGCTCAAGCGCCATGCCCTGCACGGCGCGCTGCTGTTCCTCGACCTCGACCACTTCAAGCACATCAACGACTCGCTCGGCCACCCGGTCGGCGACGCGGTGCTGAAGCTGGTCACCGCGCGCCTGGAGGCCAGCGTCCGCCTGGAGGACACCGTGGCGCGGCTGGGCGGCGACGAATTCGTGGTGTTGCTCTCCGGCCTCGGCGGCAGCCGCACCGAGGTCAACCGCCAGGTGCGCCAGGTGGCGGAAAAACTGCGCCGCCTGCTGGCCGAGCCGATGCTGCTGGACGGCCATCGCCTGCAGGTGACACCGAGCATCGGCATCGCCCTGGTGCCGGACCACGGCGACAACCCGACCGACCTGCTCAAGCGTGCCGACATCGCCCTGTACCGGGCCAAGGACTCGGGGCGCAACACCATCCAGATCTTCCGCCAGGCCATGCAGGACGCCGCCAGCGAGCGCCTGCGCCTGGAGAACGACCTGCGCATGGCCCTCGCGCGCGGCGAGTTCGAGCTGTATTTCCAGCCCCAGGTCGACGCTCGCGACGGCAGCGTGATCGGCAGCGAGGCCCTGCTGCGCTGGCGCCATCCCACGCTCGGGCCACAATCGCCGGCGCAGTTCATCCAGGTACTGGAAGAGAGCGGCCTGATCCTCGAAGTCGGTGCCTGGGTGCTCAGCGAGGCCTGCCACGCCGGCTCGCGCCTGCTGCAGGAGGGCCTGGTCCGGCGCGACGCCTTCCAGCTGTGCGTCAACATCAGCCCGCGACAGTTCCGCCAGAGCGACTTCGTCGAGCGGGTGGAGCGCTGCGTCGAGCAGAGCCGGCTGCCGGCCAGCATGCTCAAGCTGGAAATCACCGAAGGCATCGTCATCCAGAACCTGGACGACACCATCGCCAAGATGCACCGCCTGAAGAAGCTCGGCCTGAGCTTCGCCATGGATGACTTCGGCACCGGCTACAGCTCGCTGACCTACCTCAAGCGCCTGCCGGTGGACGTGCTGAAGATCGACCAGTCGTTCGTCCGCGACGCCACCACCGACCCCAACGACGCCGAGATCATTCGCGCCATCGTCGCCATGGCGCGCAGCCTCAACCTGCAGATGATCGCCGAGGGCGTCGAGCAGCCGGAGCAGCTGGACTTCCTCCTGCAGCAGGGCTGCCACCAGTACCAGGGTTACCTGTTCAGCAAGCCACTGCCGCTGTCGGAATTCCACGACCTGTTGCTGGCCAACCGCTGAAAGAAGAAGGGCGCCCGCAGGCGCCCTTCTCTCTCTACCTCACTGCTGCCGATCAGCCTTCCAGCGCCGGCTTCTCGCCGCCGATGGGGATGCGCTTGGGCTTGGCCTCTTCCGGCACGATGCGCACCAGGTCGATGTTCAGCAGACCATGGGCCAGGTTGGCGGCCTTGACCTCGATATGGTCGGCCAGGCGCAACGACAGCTTGAAGCCGCGCTGGGCGATGCCCTGGTGCAGGTAGGTGACGCTTTCGCCCGCACGCTCGCGCTTCCCACCGCTGACGGTGAGCACGCCGCGCTCGACCTGCAGCTCGAGGTCTTCTTCACGGAAACCGGCGGCCGCGACTACGATGCGGTATTGATCGTCGCCATGCTTCTCGACGTTATAGGGCGGGTAGGAACTGCCGCTCTCGCTGCTGCGCAGCGCCGACTCGAACAGATCGTTGAAACGGTCGAAACCGACGGACTGGCGGAACAGGGGGGCCAGGGAAAGTACGTTGCTCATGGTGCATCTCCTGAATAATCAGCAAGTGTTTCATCGCGGGACCCGACTTCGGCATCCCGCACGACCATAGATGGGAACGACCAATCGGATTTCAAGGGGCGGAATTTTGCGATGAACAGAGTGATGCTGATCACCGGTGCCAGCCGCGGCATCGGCGCCGCCACCGCGCGCCTCGCGGCGCGCCAGGGTTATGACCTGCTGCTGAGCTACCGCCAGCAGGCCGCGACCGCCGAGGCGCTGGTCGCCGAGATCGTCGCCGCCGGCGGCAACGCCCACGCGGTACAGGCGGACGTCGACAGCGAGGCGGACGTGCTGCGCCTGTTCGCCGAGCTGGACGCACGCTACGGCCGCCTCGACGCGCTGGTGAACAATGCCGGCATGCTGGAGAGGCAGATGCGCCTGGAGCAGATGGATGTGGCGCGCTGGCAGCGGGTGCTGAACACCAACGTGATCGGTACCTTCCTCTGCTGCCGAGAGGCGATCGGGCGCATGTCCAGCCGCCGCGGCGGCCATGGCGGCGCCATCGTCAACGTCTCGTCCATGGCCGCGCGTCTAGGCTCGCCGGGCGAATACATCGACTACGCGGCCGCCAAGGGCGCGGTGGACAGCCTGACCCTCGGCCTGGCCCGCGAAGTCGCCGGCGACGGCATCCGCGTCAATGCCATACGCCCCGGGCTGATCGATACCGACATCCACGCGGCCGGCGGCGAGCCGGGGCGCATCGAGCGGCTCAAAGGCAGCGTGCCGTTGCAGCGTGGTGGCACGCCCGACGAAGTGGCCGAGGCGATTCTGTGGCTGGCCTCGGAGCAGTCGTCCTACTGCACCGGCACCTTCATCGATGTCAGCGGCGGACGCTGATGACGCCCCATCAGGCCGTTTCGGCCAGGGTCGCCTCGGGCGCACCGAGCAGCAGGTCGATGCGCTGACAGTCGTTCTCCCGGCGCAGCTCGGCGAACAGCGCGACGGCCTCGGGATAGCTGCGGGTGAGCATCGCTAGCCACTGCTTGAGCCGCCCGGGGGCGTAGCGCGGCGCCAGCTTGCGCCGGGCCTGCAGCCAGAAGTCCTGGAGCAGCGGCAGCAGCTCGCCCCAGCTCATCGGCGCGATCTCCCGACCGGCGCGTGCGGCGGCGATCTGTCGGGCCAGGTCCGGGCGCGAGACCAGGCCGCGGCCGAGCATGATGTCCTCGGCGCCGCTGACTTCGCGGCAGCGGCGCCAGTCATCGACCGTCCAGATTTCGCCATTGGCGTATACCGGCACCCTAACGACTTCCTGCACCCGCGCCACCCACTCCCAGTGGGCTGGCGGCTTGTAGCCGTCGACCTTGGTGCGGGCGTGCACCACCAGCTGGGCAGCGCCGCCCTCGGCCAGGGCGCGAGCGCAGTCCAGCGCGCCGTCCGGGCTGTCGAAGCCCAGGCGCATCTTGGCAGTCACCGGAATCTGCGCCGGCACGGCGCGGCGCACCTCGCGGACGATGGCATGCAGCAGCTCCGGCTCCTTGAGCAGCACGGCGCCGCCGCGCGACTTGTTCACCGTCTTGGCCGGGCAGCCGAAATTGAGGTCGATCACCGGTGCGCCCAACGCGCAGGCAAAGGCAGCGTTGTCCGCCAGGCAAGCCGGGTCGGAACCGAGCAGCTGCACACGCATCGGCGTGCCGGCGCGGGTGCGCGCGCCATCGCCCAGCTCGGGGGCGAGCTTGCGGTAGGCGGCCTCGGGCAACAGGCGGTCGCTGACGCGGATGAACTCGGTGACGCACCAGTCGATGCCGCCGACACGGGTCAGCACATCGCGCAGGATCTCGTCGACCAGCCCCTCCATGGGGGCCAGGGCGATTTGCATGAGAAGGTCCGGAAAAACGGGGCGCACAGTTTAAGCCGACACTCGCGCCGCGCAAGGTGGTCCACACTACAAGCAGCCGAACGGGAGATCGCCATGCCACGCCACTCGCTACTCGCCCTCTGCCTGATGAGCGCCCTCGCTCAGGCCGCCGATACACTGCCGCCGGGCGTGCACGTGCAGCCACCGGAGCCGGTACCGGGCGAGCCGGGACGGTTGATCTTCAGCCGCGACAACAACGCGCCGAATGCCTGTGACGTGGAGCTCTATGTGAACCGCGAGGTGGCGGCGACCCTCGGCCCCGGCGGGCGCGTCGCGCTGGACCTGCCCAGCGGGGAGCTGAGCCTGGCGGTGGCGATTTCCTCGGCGGGCTATTGCGGCGGCCGCGGCCCGGGGCCGTCACAGTCGGTGCTGCTCGGCCCGGGCGAGACGCGGCAATTCGCGATCATGGTCGAGCCGGGCCAGGTGTTCCTCGCCCCACTGCTCGACTAGAGCTCCAGCGGATAGGGCTCGAGAACCGCCTGGCCGTAGCCCTCGATGAATTCCGACGGCATGCGCTTGGGCTTGCCGGTGGACAGCTCGATGCAGACGAAGGTGGTACGCGCACGCAGCAGCGTGCAGGCGTCAGAGGCGCGCCACAGCTGGAAATGACGCGTCATTTTCAGCTTGTGATCGGATTCGACGATCCAGGTGGCCATCTGCAGCTCTTCGCCTTCGTAGGCGCTGGCCAGGTAGTCGATCTCGTGGCGCACCACCGCCATGGCTCGATCCAGGCGACGGTATTCGCTCAGGTCCAGACCCAGGTGCTGCGAGTGGCGCCAGGCGCAGCGCTCCAGCCAGCTGACATACACGGCGTTGTTGGCGTGGCCCAGGCCGTCGATGTCGTCGGTGCTGACGACCAGATCGATGACGAAGGGGCTCGGCAGGTCCCAGCTCACTGCTTGACCTCCACGCTGGCCGCCAGGTCGCAGGCCTCGCTGGCCAGCTGGGTGATCTGGTCCCAGGCGCGGGCGCGGATCAGGTTGTCCGGCGCGATCCAGGTGCCGCCGACGCAGGCCACGTTCGGCAGGCGCAGGAAGCTCAGCAGGTTGTCCACCGTGATGCCACCGGTGGGGCAGAAGCGGATGCCGGTGAAGGGGCCCTTGAAGCTCTTCAGCATCTTCACGCTGGCGGCGCCGTTGGCGGGGAACAGTTTGAGCGAGCGGTAGCCGTATTCCAGGGCCAGCAGCACCTCGGAGGGCGTCATCACTGCCGGCAGGTAGGGCAAGCCAGAGTCGTCGGCGGCCAGCGCCAGGCGCTCGGTGCAACCGGGGCTCACGGCGAACTGGGCGCCGGCATCGCGGGCCTCCTGGAACTGCTCGGCATGGATCACCGTGCCCGCACCCACCAGCAACTCCGGCAGAGCCTTGCGGATGGCCGCCAGGGCGTCGAGCGCGCGCGGCGTGCGCAGCGTCACCTCGAGCACGTTGATGCCGCCGGCGTGCAGTGCACGCGCCATGTCAACCGCCAGTTCGCTGTCTTCGATCACCAGCACCGGCAGCACCGGACGTGCCCGTTGCAGCACCGCTTCCATCGTCAGGCTCATGTCATTCTCCCCTCATCGAGTTTCCGGCCGAACGGCATCGCCTGCTGTGACGGCGCCGGTTCGGACCGAAGCACAACTCCGGCCCAAGAACATGGGGAGGGAGTGTAACGCCTTAGAGCGGCCCACAGCGGTTTGCGTTCCGGGCGTAATCAGGACGCCAGAGCCGTTTCGCTGACCTCTCGATGCGCTCTCGGCGTTCGAATCGAGGCTGCCGAACAGACCGAGCAATTCTCGGAAGGCTTCCAGCATCAATGCCTTCTCGAAGTTGCGTGGAAAACGCGGACGATATTGCCGGCAGCACCCTTTGCCTCGTCGGCGCTGGGCGCCGGCGGATTGCGGCGTTCTTCGCGCTCATGACGCCCAATCAGGCGAAGCGCGCGACCGTATATCGCGGGAAATCAAATGCCGGAAAAACAAAAGGGCCATTCCGAAGAATGACCCTTGAAGTCCGCAAAACGCGGAAAGAAAGTGGCGTCCCCTAGGGGACTCGAACCCCTGTTACCGCCGTGAAAGGGCGGTGTCCTAGGCCACTAGACGAAGGGGACAGAACCTTCGAAGAACAAGGCCAGCACTAGGCTGGCCCTGTCAGTGATTTGGTGGAGCTAGACGGGATCGAACCGTCGACCTCTTGCATGCCATGCAAGCGCTCTCCCAGCTGAGCTATAGCCCCGGATTTTGCGTCTCTCGACGTGCAGTGCGGGCACTGCGAAAAGTGGCGTCCCCTAGGGGACTCGAACCCCTGTTACCGCCGTGAAAGGGCGGTGTCCTAGGCCACTAGACGAAGGGGACGAAACCTTCATTCACTCGAACGCGCTGGAATTCGTTCGGTGGCAATTTGGTGGAGCTAGACGGGATCGAACCGTCGACCTCTTGCATGCCATGCAAGCGCTCTCCCAGCTGAGCTATAGCCCCGTCGCTTGGACGGGGCGCATATTAGGGGCGGGGTATTTGCCTGTCAACACAATTTTTCGCCGGGGCCTAAAAAATTCTGGAGGCAGAACAACCACTTACCCGAGCGCCGGCCATCTCTCTGGCACAGGGCGATGACCGGCGACTCCCCTCCTCAGCCGCGAAAACTCTCCAGCAGCTTCTTCCATTCCTTGGTTTCGCCGTTGGTCACGCCGCCGAGCAGTTCGACGGCCTGACGCAGGCGGAAGCGCGACAGATCGGCGCCGAGAATCTCCATGGCATCCAGCACCGAGACCGAGCTGGCCTTGCCGGTGATGGCCGGGAAGATCAGTGGCATCAGGTCGCGCAGCTTGAGGCCTAGGCCCTCGCAGACGAACTGGATGCAGCCGGTGATCTTCTCCTTGTCCCACTGGCGCAGCGCCTCCAACTCCCAGAGCACCAGCTGCAGCGCCTGGCGCACCTGGTCCGGGGTCAGCTTCTTGTGCGCCAGCAGTGCGGGATCGAGTTGCACGCCGCCGCTGAAGAAGAAGCTGCCCAGCGGCGCGATGTCACTGAAGGTCTCGACGCGCTGCTGCACGTGCGGTGCGATCTGCATCAGGTACCGGGAGTTGAAGGCCCAGTCCTGTACGCGCCTGGCGAACTGCTCCACCGGCAGCTCGCGCAGCCACTGACCGTTGAGCCAGGAGAGCTTCTCGATGTCGAAGATCGGCCCGCCGAGCGAGACGCGCGACAGGTCGAAGTGCTCGATCATTTCGTCCAGGGAGAACTTCTCGCGCTCGTCCGGCATCGACCAGCCCATGCGGCCCAGGTAGTTGAGCAGCGCCTCGGGCATGAAACCCATGCGCTCGTAGAAGGTGATGCAGGTCGGGTTCTTGCGCTTGGACAGCTTGGACTTGTCCGGATTGCGCAGCAGCGGCATGTAGCAGAGCTTGGGCTGTTCCCAGCCGAAGTACTCGTACAGCTTGATCAGCTTCGGTGCCGACGGCAGCCACTCCTCGCCGCGCAGGACATGGGTGATCTCCATCAGGTGATCGTCCACCACGTTGGCCAGGAAATAGGTGGGCAGGCCGTCGGCCTTCATCAGCACCTGCATGTCCATGCGATCCCATGGGATCTCCACGTCGCCACGCAGCATGTCCGGCACCACGCAGACGCCCTCGCTCGGCACCTTCATGCGCACCACGTGGGATTCGCCGGCGTCGATGCGCTGTTGCGCCTCTTCCGGGGCGATATGGATGCAATGGCCGTCGTAGCGCGGAGTTTCCTTCTTCGCCATCTGCTCGGCGCGCACCTGGTCCAGGCGTTCGGCGGAGCAGAAGCAGGGGAAGGCGTGGCCCTTGGCGACCAGCTCGTCCGAGTACTTCTTGTAGATCGCGCCGCGCTCGCTCTGCCGATACGGGCCGTGCGGGCCGCCGACATCCGGGCCCTCGTTCCACTCGATGCCCAGCCAGCGCAGGGCGTCGAAGATCTGCTGCTCGGACTCGCGAGTCGAGCGCAGCTGGTCGGTGTCCTCGATGCGCAGGATGAACTCGCCGCCGTGCTGGCGGGCGAAGCACAGGTTGAACAGGGCGATGTAGGCAGTGCCGACGTGCGGATCGCCGGTGGGCGACGGCGCAATACGGGTGCGGACTTTGGTCATGACAAGTCTCGGAAACGGGGAGTGATTCAGGGGCGCGATGTTAGCAGGCCGGCCGCCACCGGCTCCAGCAGGCTGGCCTGCGGCAGACTGGCCATGAGGAAGTCGAGGAACGCCTTGACCTTCATGGCCTGGAAGCGCCGCGACGGATAGACGGCATAGAGCTCGCCGATCGGCAGCCGCGCATCCGGCAGCAACTGCACCAGACGGCCACTGTTCAGCGCCTCCTCGGCGATCATCACCGGTAGGCCGCAGATGCCCGCCCCGGCCAGCGCCGCCTCGCGCGCCAGGGTGATGTTGTTGCACGACAGCACCCGCAGACACGGCACCTGCTCGCCCACCAGCGGCCAGTAGCGTGGCGAATCCTGCTGCAGCAGCAGAGCGCGGTGACCGGCCAGCGCCTGCACGGTTTCCGGCAGACCATGGCGAGCCAGATACTCGGGGCTGGCGTAGAGACGCCGCGGGCTCTCGAACAGCTTGCGGGCGATCAGTGTGGAGTCGCGCGGCTGGCCGACGTGGATGGCGATGTCCACGCCCTCCTCCAGCGGATCCACCTCGCGCGAAGTCAGCTCCACTTCGGCGCTGATCTGCGGGTACTGCAGCATGAAGCGGCCGAGCACGCCGCCGAGGAACAGCTGGCCGAACTCGATGGGCGCGGCGATCCGCAGCAGCCCGGCGGGCTCCTGCTGCAGCTGCATCACCGCCTGCTCGGCCTCGGCGAAGTCGAGCATGATCTGCCGGCAGCGCTCGTAATATGCCTGGCCGACTTCGGTCAGACGCAGCTTGCGTGTGGTGCGATTGAGCAGGCGCACACCGAGGCGTTCTTCGAGCAGCGCGATGCGCCGGCTCACCGTGGACTTCTGCATGCCCATGCTGTGCGCGGCCTGGGTAAAGCTGTGGCACTCCACCACGCGGGTGAAGATCAAGGCGTCATCGAGCCCCACGATTGTTCCTCGAAAGCAACAAAGTTTGCGAATTGTACTGGCTACAGCCTTGGCGGCAACACTGTTAGATTTGCTTACATTTCCTGCCTGCCGTCCGAGCCCTCCATGCCCGCCCAGTTGCAACGTCGCCTGACCCTTTTCATTGCTCTCCTCGTCGTCGTCGGACTAGGGCTGTTCGGCCACTGGCTGCTGGTCGGGCGCTTCCACGAGAGCACCGACAACGCCTACGTGCAGGCCGAGATCACCCGGGTTTCCAGTCAACTGGGCGCGCGCATCGAGCAAGTACTGGTGGTCGACAATCAGCACGTGGAGAAGGGCCAACTGCTGCTGACCCTGGAAGCCGCCGACTTCGAGCTGGCCCTGGAGCGCGCCCGCGCCGCCCTCGCCACCCGCGAGGCGGAGCTGGCCCAGGCGCAGAGCCGGCTGGACCAGCAGGCCAGCCTGATCGCCGCCAGCCAGGCGGATGTCGCCGCCGGCCAGGCCACGCTCAGCCGCGCGCAGATCGACCTGTCCCGCGCCCAGACCCTGCGTAAGCCGGGCTACGTTTCCGAGGAGCGGGTCACCACGCTGGCGGCCGACAGCCGCGTGGCCCGCTCGCAACTGTCCAAGGCCGAGGCCGATCTCTCCGCCCAACGCCAGCGGGTGGACGCGCTACAGGCCGACATCAAGCGCCTGCAGGCGCAGATCACCAACGCCCGGGCGGACATCGCCCAGGCCGAGCTGAACCTGACGCGCACCGAAATCCACGCACCGATCAGCGGCACCATCGGCCAGCGCTCCGCGCGTTCGGGCCAGGTGGTACAGGCCGGCGCCTACCTGCTGTCGATCGTGCCGAGCGACGCCATCTGGGTGCAGGCCAACTTCAAGGAGACCCAGATTGGCCAGATGCAGGTGGGCCAGCACGCCGAGCTGACCTTCGACGCCTACCCCGACACGCCCATCGAGGGCCGCATCGACAGCTTGTTCGCCGCCTCGGGCGCGCAGTTCAGCCTGCTGCCGCCGGACAACGCCACCGGCAACTTCACCAAGGTGGTGCAGCGCATCCCGGTGAAGCTCACCTTCGCCGCCGACAACCCGCTGCAGGGCAAGATTCGCCCCGGCATGTCGGTGGAAGTGAACGTGGATATCGGCAGCGACAAACACCATGGCGGCTGACGCGCTGCTGCGCCCGGTCGGAGAACCGAGCCGGCGCGACTGGATCGCGGTGATGAGCGCCATGCTCGGCGCCTTCATGGCCGTGCTGGACATCCAGATCACCAACTCCTCGCTCAAGGACATCCAGGGCGCGCTGTCGGCCACCCTGGAGGAAGGCTCGTGGATCTCCACCTCCTACCTGGTGGCGGAGATCATCATGATCCCGCTCACCGCCTGGCTGGTTCAGCTGCTCTCGGCGCGGCGCCTGGCCGTGTGGGTATCCATCGGTTTCCTGCTCTCCTCCCTGCTCTGCTCCATGGCCTGGAATCTGGAGAGCATGATCCTGTTCCGCGCACTGCAGGGCTTCACCGGCGGCGCGCTGATCCCGCTCGCGTTCACCCTGACCCTGATCAAGCTGCCGGAGCATCACCGCGCCAAGGGCATGGCGCTGTTCGCCATCACCGCCACCTTCGCCCCGTCCATCGGCCCGACCCTGGGCGGCTGGCTCACCGAGAACTGGGGCTGGGAATACATCTTCTATATCAACGTGCCGCCGGGCCTGTTGATGATCGCCGGCCTGATGTACGGGCTGGACAAGAAGCCGCCGCACTGGGAACTGCTGAAGAGCACCGACTACGCCGGCATCGTCACCCTGGGCATGGGCCTGGGCTGCCTGCAGGTTTTTCTCGAGGAAGGCCATCGCAAGGATTGGCTGGAATCCAGCCTGATCGTCGGCCTGGGCAGCGTGGCGGTGGTCAGCCTGATCCTCTTCGTGATCCTTCAGTTCTCGCGGGACAACCCGCTGATCAACCTGCGCATCCTGCGCGAGCGCAACTTCGGCCTGACCAGCATCTCCAGCCTGGGCATGGGTCTGGGGCTATACGGCTCGATATACCTCTTGCCGCTGTATCTGGCGCAGATCCAGGGCTACAACGCCCTGCAGATCGGTGAGGTGATCATGTGGATGGGGCTGCCGCAGCTGTTCCTCATCCCGCTGGTGCCCAAGCTGATGAAGGTGGTGCCGCCCAAGGTGCTGTGCGCGCTGGGCTTTGCCCTGTTCGGCGCCTCCAGCTTCTTCTCCGGGCAGCTCAACCCGGACTTCGCCGGGGAGCAGTTCAACCATATCCAGATCATCCGCGCCCTCGGCCAGCCGATGATCATGGTGACCATTTCGCTGATCGCCACCGCCTATATCCAGCCACAGGACGCCGGCTCGGCGTCGAGCCTGTTCAACATCCTGCGCAACCTGGGCGGCGCCATCGGCATCGCCCTGCTGGCCACTCTGCTGGATAGCCGCGCCAAGGAATACTTCGACTACCTGCGCGAGGCCCTGGTACCGGGCAACCCTCAGGTGGACGAGCGCTTGGCGCTGCTCGCCGAGCAGCTCGGCAGCCAGCAGGCGGCCCTGGGCAAGCTCAGCGAGATCACCCATCAGCAGGCGCTGATCATGGCCTACAACGATGCCTTCCATTTTGTCGGCCTGGCGCTGGCCATCAGCATGATCGCGGTGCTGCTGACCCGCGCCCTGCCGGCGGGCGCGACCGGAGGCGCGGCGCACTAGCCACGGACGCAACGATCCGGCGCGGCGTCCTGGATCGTTTGCTCGTACACTTCGCGCCCCTCAGTCCGCCTCGCCTGCTCAGGTTTTCCATGTCCGCCTCGCGCTATCGCTCGCTCCTCCTGGCCGGTGCCTTTCTGGTCATCTATCTCGGCTGGGGCACCACCTACCTGGCCAACCACTTTCTGCTGCGCGAGCTGCCGCCGTTCGTCATCGGCACCCTGCGTTTCTGCCTGGCCGGCGTGCTGGCGTTGCTCTGGGTGGCGGCACGTGGCGGATTGAAGGTACAGCGCAGCGACTGGGGCGCCGCGCTGATCGGCGGCCTGCTGCTGATCGCGGTCGGCCAGGGCGCGCTGATCTACGCCAACCAGCACCTGCCCACGGGCATGCTGGCGATGCTCTACACCACCCTGCCGCTGTGGAGCGTGGCGCTGGAATGGTTGCTGGACGAACGGCCGCCGCTGTGGGTGCTGCTCGGCCTGGCCATCGCCATCGGCGGCATCGTGCTGCTAATGGGGGATGGCCTGGGCAACGAAGCCGGGCTGGCGCAGTGGTTCTCCGGCGCTCTGGTGCTGTCGGCCACCCTGCTCTGGGCCCTCGGCGCCTGGTGGTTGCGCCAGCGCCCGCCGCTACGCTCGCCGGCGACCGGGCTGGGCCTGCAGATGCTGGTCGGCGCGCTGGTGCTGGCCGCGCTCGGCCTCTGGCATGGCGACTGGCAGGTGCTGCGGCTGAGCGACTTGAGTGGCACCGGCTGGCTGTGGCTGCTCTATCTGGTGCTGCCGGTCAGCCTGGGCGTGTACCCCGCCTACTTCTGGCTGCTGCGCGAGGTGCGTCCGAGCCTTGTGTCGACCTTCGCCTTCGTCAACCCGGTGGTGGCGCTGCTGCTGGGCTACCTGATCCTCGACGAACGCCTGACCCTGTCCGCCGGCCTGGCCTGCCTCGCCATCCTGGCCGGCGTGTCGATGATCATCTTCGGTCGGCGCTGACGCCCTGCTTTCTTGTGGGGCAGCTGGGCGGCACCGCGATGCTCTTATGGGGTCCCTATCGCGACCAAGGGGCGCTCCCACAGAAAGCGCGCCCTCACAACCAAGCCGCATCCCAGCCACGTAGCCCGGATGCAATCCGGGAACGGAGCCGCCAATCTACCCGGATTGCATCCGGGCTACGGTCCTTGCCTCCCACAATCATGACTCAGACCTGCAGCAGCCGGTCGCGCAACTTCTGGATCTCGTCGCGCATCTGCGCGGCGGCCTCGAACTCCAGGTCGCGGGCCAGCTGGAACATCTTCTCCTCGAGCTGGCGGATGCGCTTGGTGATCTCGCTCGGCGAACGCAGGTCGGCCTCGTAGCGGGCGTTTTCCTCCGCCGCCTTCGCCGCGGCCTTGCGCTTGTTGCTGCGCGCGCCGGGCACTACCGCGCCTTCGAGAATGTCCTTGATGTCCTTGACCACACCCTTGGGGACGATGCCATTGGCCTCGTTGAAGGCCATCTGTTTCTCGCGGCGACGCTCGGTCTCGTCGATCGCCCGCTGCATCGAGCCGGTCATGTTGTCGGCGTAGAGAATCGCCCGGCCGTGCAGGTTGCGCGCGGCTCGGCCGATGGTCTGGATCAGCGAGCGCTCGCTGCGCAGGAAGCCCTCCTTGTCCGCGTCGAGGATCGCCACCAGCGACACCTCCGGCATGTCCAGGCCCTCGCGCAGCAGGTTGATGCCCACCAGCACATCGAAGGCGCCGGTGCGCAGGTCGCGGATGATCTCCACCCGCTCCACCGTGTCGATGTCCGAGTGCAGGTAGCGCACCTTGACATCGTGGTCGGCCAGGTAGTCGGTGAGGTCCTCGGCCATGCGCTTGGTCAGGGTGGTGACCAGCACGCGCTGCTCGACCGCTACGCGTTTGCGGATCTCCGAGAGCAGGTCGTCGACCTGGGTGCGCGCCGGGCGCACTTCCACTTCCGGGTCGACCAGACCGGTGGGGCGCACCACCTGCTCGATCACCCGCCCGGCATGCTCGGCCTCGTAGGGCCCTGGGGTGGCGGAGACGAAAATGGTCTGCGGACTGGCCGCCTCCCATTCCTCGAAGCGCATCGGCCGGTTGTCCAGCGCCGAGGGCAGGCGGAAGCCGTACTCCACCAGCGTTTCCTTGCGCGAACGGTCGCCCTTGAACATGGCGCCGATCTGCGGAACGGTGACGTGGGACTCGTCGATCACCAGCAGGGCGTGGTCCGGCAGGTAGTCGTACAGGGTGGGTGGCGGCTGCCCCGGCGCGCGGCCGGAGAGGTAGCGCGAGTAGTTTTCGATGCCGTTGCAGTAGCCCAGCTCGAGGATCATCTCCAGGTCGAAGCGGGTACGCTGTTCCAGGCGCTGGGCCTCGACCAGCTTGTTCTGGCCGCGCAGGTAGTCCAAGCGCTCCTTGAGCTCCGCCTTGATGTGCTCCACCGCGTCGAGCAAGGTCTCGCGCGGCGTGACGTAGTGGCTCTTGGGATAGAAGGTGAAGCGCGGCAGCTTCTTGATCACCTCGCCGGTCAGTGGATCGAAGGCCGAAAGGCTCTCGACTTCATCGTCGAACAGCTCGACGCGGATCGCCTCCAGGTCCGATTCGGCCGGGAAGATGTCGATCACGTCGCCGCGCACGCGGAAGGTGGCGCGGGCGAAGTCCATGTCGTTGCGGGTGTACTGCAGATCGGCCAGGCGGCGCAGCAGCGCGCGCTGGTCCATCTTGTCGCCGCGGTCCAGGTGCATGACCATCTTCAGGTATTCGTCCGGGCTGCCCAGACCGTAGATGGAGGATACGGTGGCGACGACGATGGCATCCGGCCGCTCGATCAGCGCCTTGGTCGCCGACAGGCGCATCTGCTCGATGTGGTCGTTGATCGAGGAGTCCTTCTCGATGAAGGTGTCGGAAGACGGCACGTAGGCTTCCGGCTGGTAATAGTCGTAGTAGGAGACGAAGTACTCGACGGCATTGTTCGGGAAGAAGCTCTTGAACTCGCCATAGAGCTGGGCGGCCAGGGTCTTGTTCGGCGCCAGCACCAAGGTCGGGCGCTGCACCTGGGAGATCACATTGGCGACGCTGAAGGTCTTGCCCGAGCCTGTCACGCCCAGCAGGGTCTGGTGTGACAGACCGGCCTCGAGGCCCTCGACCATCTGGCGAATGGCCTCCGGCTGGTCGCCGGCGGGCTGGAAGCGGGTGACGAGCTGAAACTCCGACATGATCCATCCTCGCAATGCCGCTGTGACGCGGCGCAAGCGCCGGCGTCATAGCTTCTGAATGCGCGCTGACGCTGTCGCCGCGCGCAGGCTGGGCCGCTATAATACCGGCCCGTCTATGCAACCCCTAGCGCGATTGCGCCCGGGCGTTGCCGGTTCCCACCTTCTCTTCTCGAGACCGCCGCAATCATGAGTCTGTTCTCCGCCATCGAAATGGCGCCGCGCGACCCCATCCTGGGCCTGAACGAAGCCTTCAACGCCGATACCCGCAGCACCAAGGTCAACCTGGGTGTGGGCGTGTACTACAACGAGGAAGGCCGAATTCCGCTGCTGCGCGCCGTTGCCGAGGCCGAGAAGGCGCGTATCGAAGCTCACGCCCCGCGCGGTTACCTGCCGATCGAAGGCATCGCCGCCTACGACAGCGCCGTGCAGAAGCTGCTGTTCGGCGCGGACTCCGCCCTGCTGGCCGAAGGCCGCGTGGTCACCACCCAGGCCGTCGGTGGCACCGGCGCCCTGAAGACCGGCGCCGATTTCCTCAAGCGCCTGCTGCCCAATGCCGTCGTCGCCATCAGCGACCCGAGCTGGGAAAACCACCGCGCGCTGTTCGAATCCGCCGGCTTCCCGGTGCAGAACTACCGTTATTACGACGCCGACACCCACGGCGTGAACCGCGCCGGTCTGCTGGAAGACCTCAAGGCCCTGCCGGCGCGCTCCATCGTCGTGCTGCACGCCTGCTGCCATAACCCGACCGGCGTCGACCTCTCTCTGGATGACTGGAAAGCGGTACTGGAAGTTCTGCGCGAGCGCGAGCACGTACCGTTCCTCGACATCGCCTACCAGGGCTTCGGCGAGGGCATCGACCAGGACGCCTTCGCCGTGCGCCTGTTCGCCGACGCCGGTCTGCCATTCTTCGTTTCCAGTTCGTTCTCCAAGTCCTTCTCGCTGTATGGCGAGCGGGTCGGCGCGCTGTCCGTCGTCACCGCCAGCAAGGACGAGGCCAGCCGCGTGCTATCGCAGGCCAAGCGGGTGATTCGCACCAACTATTCGAATCCGCCGACCCACGGCGCCACCGTGGTCGCCAGCGTGCTCAACAGCCCCGAACTGCGCGCGCTCTGGGAGCAGGAACTGGGCGAGATGCGCGAGCGCATCCGCGACATGCGCCTGGCCATGGTCGAGCAGCTGGCGGCACTGGGCGCCAAGCGGGACTTCGGCTTCGTCGCCCGCCAGCGCGGCATGTTCTCCTATTCCGGCCTGACCACCGAACAGGTGGAACGCCTGAAGACCGAGTTCGGCATCTACGCCGTCGGCACCGGCCGCATCTGCGTCGCCGCACTGAACCGCAACAACCTGGACGCCGTCACCCGCGCCATCGCCCAGGTGCTCTGAGACGAATCGGGAAGTCGGCCCTACGGGTGTTGACTTCCCCTTTTTAATCAGTAGGATACGCACCGCTGTTCCGCGATAGCTCAGTCGGTAGAGCAAATGACTGTTAATCATTGGGTCCCTGGTTCGAGTCCAGGTCGCGGAGCCACATTCGAAAGCCTCAGGTGAAAACCTGGGGCTTTTTTATTGCCTGCACTGGACCCTCACCAGGGACTGCGTCCCCGGTTATTCGGCCTGCGGCCTCACCCCTTCGGGGCCGCCGCTGACGCGCGTTCGGCTGGCGCCGTCGAGTCCAGGTCGCGGAGCCACATTCGAAAGCCTCAGGTGAAAACCTGAGGCTTTTTTGTTGCCTGTCGGACTCGCGCCAGGGACTGCGTCCCCGGTTATTCGGCCTGCGGCCTCACCCCTTCGGGGCCGCCGCTGACGCGCGTTCGGCTGGCGCCGTCGAGTCCAGGTCGCGGAGCCACATTCGAAAGCCTCAGGTGAAAACCTGCGGCTTTTTTGTTGCCTGTCGGACTCGCGCCGGGGACAGCGTCCCCGGTTATTCGGCCTGCGGCCTCACCCCTTCGGGGCCGCCGCTGGCGCCGTCGAGCCCAGGTCGCGGAGCCAAATTCGACAGGCTCAGGTGAAAACCTGAGGCTATTTTGTTGCCTGCCGGACTCGCGCCAGGGACTACGTCCCCGGTTATTCGGCCTACGGCAAGAAAGTCCGCCTGGCACGCGCGGCGCACCCTGCGAACAGCCAATAAAAAAGCCCCGCCTTGGCGGGGCTTGGTCGGGGGCGATGGCTCAGAGCCCATCCTTCTCCAGATGCTCGAAGTTCACCGTCTCGCCGGGCTTGGCTCCCAGCTTGTCGCGGATGTCCTCGAACATCCTGTCGAACTCGCTATGCCCGCGCATGATCAGCGAGTGGTTGGTCGGCAGGCCATGTTTGGCGGCCACGCGCGTGGCCACGCTGGCGAAGTTGAAGGCGGTATCACGGTGCAGCTCGAACTCGTCCTTGAAGGCCTTGCCGGCGATCTGCCCTTCCATGCGGAAGTGCAGCATCTGCCCCTCCTTCGGGTCGCTGCGCACCTGGTAATAGAGGTCTACGGAAAACTCGGTCTGGCCCGGCAGGCTGGCACGGTGCAGATGGCCCGGTTCGAACATGGCGGCTCTCCTTGCAGGTCTGGAAAGGTGATTCTAGACCAGCGTTTCGCTCTATCGCAGACCTCGATCAGTGCAGCGATGCACCAGCGCTGCGCTCCTGGATGAGTACCCAGGGTGACACCACCACCGCCCACAGATCCGGGTCGCGCTGCAGGTAGTCCTGCGCGCGCGCCTCGTCGACCTTGGCGACCTGGCCGGCCTGCAGCCAGGCCGCGACCTTGGCACCGGCATCCTCGGCCACGGCCTGCGCGACCTCCACCAGATCCAGCGCCTCGCCCACCCACAGCAACTGGCCGCGGGCGAAGAACGGTTGCAGCTCCTGCCAGCCAATCTGCGCGGTTTCGCCGAGGAGCTTGGCATAGAGAGTGCTTGCTTGTTCTGTCATGACTTGCCCTGGGTAGAAAGCACACGTGCGGAGGGGCGCCATGATAGCGCCCGTCTCTGCCCAGGCAAGTTCGCCACCTCGCATCAACTGGCAGAAGGACCTTTCAGTCACCAAAACAAGCGCCGTTATTCTGTACGTTTATTTCAATCAAGCGACACCACCCCGCTCCGCTTCCCACTGTGCGCTTTTCAAGCCGCAAACCAGAGTTCTACACTGTGCCGGTACAGTTGCCGGGGGTGTGGCCGGGGTGGTTACCGGTCCTGCAGCTTCGGCCGCATGGATTACAAGAACGAACAACACATATAAGAGTGGAGCACTATGAAACAGGCTACCAAGCAAGTGACCAAGCTGTTCGCCGCCATGGCCCTGGCGGGCGCCGCCAGCTATTCGATGGCTGCCGACACCATCAAGATCGCCCTGGCCGGCCCGGTGACCGGTGCCGTTGCCCAGTACGGCGAGATGCAGTTCATCGGTGCCGAAATGGCCATCGAGCAGATCAACAAGGCCGGCGGGGTGAACGGCGCGATGCTCGAAGGCGTCAAGTACGACGATGCCTGTGATCCCAAGCAGGCCGTTGCCGTAGCCAACAAGATCGTCAACGACGAAGTGAAATACGTCGTTGGCCACCTGTGCTCCAGCTCCACTCAGCCGGCGTCCGACATCTACGAAGACGAAGGCATCATGATGATTACCGCGGCTTCCACCAGCCCGGACATCACCTCCCGCGGCTACCAGCTGGTGTTCCGCACCATCGGCCTGGACAGCCTGCAGGGCCCGACCGCCGGCAACTTCATTGCCGACCACGTCAAGCCGAAGACCGTTGCCGTCGTTCACGACAAGCAGCAGTACGGTGAAGGCATCGCCACCGCGGTCAAGCAGACCCTGGAAGGCAAAGGCACCAAGGTCGCCGTGTTCGAAGGCATCAACGCCGGCGACAAGGACTTCTCCTCGCTGATCTCCAAGCTCAAGCAAGCCAACGTCGACTTCGTCTACTACGGCGGCTACCACCCGGAACTGGGCCTGCTGCTGCGCCAGGCGGCCGAGAAAGGCCTGAACGCCAAGTTCATGGGTCCGGAAGGCGTGGGTAACAAAGAGATCTCCGCCATCGCCGGCCCGGCCTCCGAGGGCCTGCTGGTCACCCTGCCGAAGTCCTTCGACCAGGATCCGAAGAACCAGGCTCTGGTTGAAGCCTTCAAGGCCAAGAACCAGGACCCGAGCGGCCCGTTCGTGTTCCCGGCCTACGCTGCAGTGCAGGTTATGGCTGAAGGCATGAAGAAAGCCGGCAGCACCGATACCGACAAAGTCGCCGAAGCGCTGCGCGCCAACACCTTCGAGACTCCGACCGGCACCCTGGGCTTCGACGAGAAGGGTGACCTGAAGGACTTCAGCTTCGTTGTCTACGAGTGGCACCAGGACGGTACCAAAACCGAAGCCAAGTAAGCTTCCCGCCTGAACCCAAAGCCCACTGCGAGAGCAGTGGGCTTTGTTTTATCGTGTAATTTCCGGCCACCCGTCGCGTCACGAGCGCCGCTTCACGGAGCGTGCCGAGGAGTTAGGTAATGCCTGAGCTCTATCACTACCTGCAACAGCTGGTTAACGGTCTGACCGTTGGCAGCACCTATGCCCTGATCGCCATCGGCTACACCATGGTCTACGGCATCATCGGCATGATCAACTTCGCCCACGGCGAGGTGTACATGATTGGCTCGTACGTGGCCTTCATCGTCATCGCCGGTCTGACCATGATGGGGCTCGACAGCCTGCCCCTGCTGATCATCGGCGCGTTCGCCGCCAGCATCATCGTCGCCAGTGCCTATGGCTACAGCATCGAACGGGTGGCCTACCGGCCGTTACGCGGTAGCAACCGCCTGATCCCGCTCATCTCCGCCATCGGCATGTCGATCTTCCTGCAGAACGAGATCCTGCTGGCCCAGGATTCGAAAGACAAAGCCATTCCCAACCTGATCCCGGGCAATCTGGTGTTCGGCGAGAGCACCATGAATGGCGTGGTCATCTCCTACATGCAGATCCTGATCTTCGTCGTCACCTTCCTGGTGATGTACGGCCTGACCATGTTCATCTCCAAGTCCCGCCTGGGCCGCGCCTGCCGCGCCTGCGCCGAGGACATCAAGATGGCCAACCTGCTGGGCATCAATACCAACAACATCATCGCCCTGACCTTCGTCATCGGCGCCACCCTGGCCGCCGTGGCCGCGGTGCTGCTGGGCCTGCAATACGGCGTGATCAACCCGCACATCGGCTTCCTCGCCGGCATCAAGGCGTTCACCGCCGCCGTGCTTGGCGGCATCGGCAGCATCCCGGGCGCCATGCTCGGCGGTCTGGTACTGGGCGTGGCCGAAGCCTTCGGCGCCGACCTGTTCGGCGACCAGTACAAGGATGTCGTGGCCTTCAGCCTGCTGGTGCTGGTGCTGCTGTTCCGCCCGACCGGCATCCTCGGCCGTCCGGAGGTCGAGAAAGTATGAACGCCAAGAACCTCAAGACCGCCTTCTTCAGCGCCCTGCTGGTCATCGCCGTCGCCTACCCGGTGCTCGGCCTGAAGCTGACCACCGTCGGCATCAAGCTGGAAGTGCACGGCGCCAGCCCGGCCGTGCTCTGGACCATCGCCGCGGCCGCCGTGGCCATGTTCTTCTGGCAGCTGTTCCGCGACCGGCTGAGCAGCGCCTGGGCCAGCGCGCCCAGCATGCCGAAGCTGCCGGACAGTGCCAGCAACTTCCTCACCCTGCCCTCCACCCAGCGCTGGATCATCCTCGGCCTGGTCGTGGTCGCCCTGGCCTGGCCGTTCTTCGGCAGCCGTGGCGCCGTGGACATCGCCACACTGATCCTGATCTACGTGATGCTCGGCCTCGGCCTGAACATCGTGGTCGGCCTGGCCGGTCTGCTCGACCTGGGTTACGTCGGCTTCTACGCCGTGGGCGCCTACAGCTACGCGCTGCTGTCGCACTACTACGGCCTGGGCTTCTGGGTGTGCCTGCCGATCGCCGGCATGATGGCCGCGCTGTTCGGCTTCCTGCTGGGCTTCCCGGTGCTGCGCCTGCGCGGCGACTACCTGGCCATCGTCACCCTCGGTTTCGGCGAGATCATCCGCATCCTGCTGCGCAACATGACCGAAGTCACCGGCGGCCCCAACGGCATCAGCAACATCGAGAAGCCGACCCTGTTCGGCCTCTCCTTCGAGCGCCGCGCCGCCGAGGGCATGCAGACCTTCCACGAGTATTTCGGCATCGCCTACAACTCGATCAACAAGGTGATCTTCCTCTACGTGATCGCCCTGCTGCTGGTCCTGCTGACCCTGTTCGTGATCAACCGCCTGCTGCGCATGCCCATCGGCCGTGCCTGGGAAGCGCTGCGCGAAGACGAGATCGCCTGCCGCGCACTGGGCATGAACCCCACCGTGATCAAGCTCTCCGCCTTCACCCTCGGCGCCTGCTTCGCCGGTTTCGCCGGCAGCTTCTTCGCCGCGCGCCAGGGCCTGGTCACGCCGGAGTCCTTCACCTTCATCGAGTCGGCGATCATCCTCGCCATCGTGGTACTGGGTGGCATGGGCTCGCAGCTCGGCATCATCCTCGCCGCGGTGGTGATGATCCTCATGCCGGAGCTGATGCGCGAGTTCAGCGAATACCGCATGTTGTTCTTCGGTGCCCTGATGGTACTGATGATGATCTGGCGTCCGCAGGGCCTGCTGCCCATGCAACGTCCCCACCTGGAGCTGAAACCATGAGCCGCCCGATTCTCGAAGTCAGCGGGCTGACCATGCGCTTCGGCGGCCTGCTGGCCGTCAACAATGTCGCCCTCTCCGTCCAGCCCAAGCAGGTGGTGTCGATCATCGGCCCCAACGGCGCCGGCAAGACCACCGTGTTCAACTGCCTGACCGGTTTCTACCAGCCCAGCGGCGGGGACATCCTGCTCGATGGCGAGCCGATCCAGCAGTTGCCGGGCCACAAGATCGCCCATCGCGGCGTGGTGCGTACCTTCCAGAACGTCCGCCTGTTCAAGGAAATGACCGCGGTGGAGAACCTGCTGGTCGCCCAGCATCGCCACCTCAACACCAACTTCCTCGCCGGCCTGCTGAAGACCCCGGGCTTCCGCCGCAGCGAGAAGGCGGCCATGGAGTACGCGGCGCACTGGCTGGAAATCGTCAACCTCACCGACGTGGCCAACCGCCCGGCCGGCACCCTGGCCTACGGCCAGCAGCGCCGCCTGGAAATCGCCCGCTGCATGATGACCCGCCCGCGCCTGCTGATGCTCGACGAGCCGGCCGCCGGTCTCAACCCGAAGGAGACCGAGGACCTCAAGCAGCTGATCGGCATGCTGCGCAACGAGCATGACGTGACCGTGCTGCTGATCGAGCACGACATGCACCTGGTGATGAGCATTTCCGACCACATCTATGTGATCAACCAGGGCACCCCCCTGGCCGACGGTACGCCGGAGCAGATCCGCAACAACCCGGACGTGATCAAAGCCTATCTGGGGGAGGCGTGAGCATGCTGAATTTCAAGAACGTCTCCACCTTCTACGGCAAGATCCAGGCCCTGCACGATGTCAGCATCGATGTGGAACAGGGCGAGATCGTCACCCTGATCGGCGCCAACGGCGCCGGCAAGTCGACCCTGCTGATGACCCTGTGCGGCTCGCCGCGCGCGGCCAGCGGCAGCATCCGCTACATGGGTGAGGAACTGGTCGGACAGGAATCCTGCGACATCATGCGCAAGAGCATCGCCATCGTGCCGGAAGGCCGTCGCGTGTTCGCCCGCCTGACCGTCGAGGAGAACCTGGCCATGGGCGGCTTCTTCGGTCACAAGGACGACAACCAGGAGCAGCTGGACAAGGTCCTGCACCTGTTCCCGCGTCTCAAGGAGCGCTTCGACCAGCGTGCCGGCACCATGTCCGGCGGCGAACAGCAGATGCTCGCCATCGGCCGCGCGCTGATGAGCAAGCCCAAGCTGCTGCTGCTCGACGAGCCGTCCCTGGGCCTGGCGCCGATCATCATCCAGCAGATCTTCGGCATCATCGAACAGCTGCGCGAAGACGGCGTGACCATCTTCCTGGTCGAGCAGAACGCCAACCAGGCGCTCAAGCTGGCCGACCGCGCCTATGTGCTGGAGAACGGTCACATCGTCATGCAGGGCTCCGGCGAGGCGCTGCTCACCGACCCGAAGGTGCGCGACGCCTACCTCGGCGGCTGACGGGCACTATCGGCGAAGGAAACGGCCCCTCGCGGGCCGTTTCTTTTTTCCGCCGCGACACGACCGCGCACCCGCCGATGGATGGCCGACAGCCACCCCGTTTGGCCTATAGAATCGCCGCCTTCTTTTCTGCGCCTATCGTTATCCGAGAGGCCTCCGGAAACCGGCCGCCACGAGGCGACCGCCCGCAGCTCGCGCCCACAGGCGCGGCCTGCCGAATCACAGGAACCACAACCATGATCCTTCGCCCCTTCCTAGCGCTGCTCAACCGCACCAGCCTGGTCCTGCAGATCGCCATCGGCCTGATCGCCGGCATCCTTCTCGCCCTGCTGCTGCCCCAAGCCACCGACGAGGTCGGCTTCCTCGGCAGCCTGTTCATCTCCGCACTCAAGGCCGTGGCGCCGGTGCTGGTGTTCATCCTGGTGGCCTCGGCCATCGCCAACCACACGCCGGGCCAGCCCACCCACATCCGCCCGATCCTGGTGCTGTATCTGGTCGGCACCCTGTCCGCCGCCATCGTCGCTGTGGTCGCCAGCAGCCTGTGGCCCTCGACCCTGGTGCTGCAGGACGCCGCGACAGGCACCACGCCGCCCGGCGGTATCGCCGAAGTGCTGAAGACCCTGGCGCTGAACGTGGTCGACAACCCGGTCAACGCCCTGCTCAACGGCAACTTCATCGGCATCCTGGCCTGGGCCATCGGTTTGGGCATCGCCATTCGCCACGGCAGCGAAAGCACCCGCGCGATGTTCACCGACCTGGCCCATGGCGTGACCCTGATCGTGCGCGTGGTGATCCGCTGCGCGCCGCTCGGCGTGTTCGGCCTGGTCGCCACCACCTTCGCCGACGCCGGCCTCAGCGCCCTCGCCGGCTATGCCCACCTGCTGATCGTGCTGGTCGGCTGCATGCTGTTCGTGGCGCTGGTGGTCAACCCGCTGATCGTCTTCAGCCAGATCCGCCGCAACCCCTACCCCCTGGTGTTCACCTGCCTGCGCGAGAGCGGCATCACCGCGTTCTTCACCCGCAGCTCGGCGGCCAACGTACCGGTCAACCTGCAGCTGGCCGAGCGCCTGGGCCTGCACGAGGACACCTACTCGGTGTCCATCCCGCTGGGCGCCACCATCAACATGGCCGGCGCGGCCATCACCATCAGCGTGCTGACCCTGGCCGCAGCGAATACCCTGGGCGTCGACGTCGACATGCCGACCGCGATCCTGCTCTGCGTCGTGTCGGCGGTGTGCGCCTGCGGCGCCTCCGGCGTGGCCGGCGGCTCGCTGCTGCTGATCCCGCTGGCCTGCAGCCTGTTCGGCATCCCCAGCGAAGTCGCCATGCAGGTGGTGGCCATCGGCTTCATCATCGGCATCCTGCAAGACAGCGCGGAAACCGCCCTGAACTCTTCCACCGACGTGCTGTTCACCGCCGCCGCCTGCCTGGCGCGGGACAAGGACTGAGAACAGGTCGGCGCAGAAGCCGCCTGCGGGCGGCTTTCTTTTGCCGGTGAATGGGGTTATCTGTTTAGCGCCACGCTCAAGGAGGAGCCTTCAGATGTTCATTGCCCACGTCCCTTCTGGCTATCTGCTCGGTGTCCTGCAGCGGCCGGCTCTATCCCGCCATGTCCTGCCGGCCTGCATGCTCGGCGCCACGGTGCCCGATCTGAACCTCTTCTACTTCTACCTGGTGGACGGGCGCCAGACCCACCACCATCAGTACTTCAGCCCCTGGCCTTCGCTGTGGCCCGGCCTGACCATCCTGGCCGGCCTCTGGCTCAGCCTCCGGCGCGACAGCACCAGCGCCGCGATGACGCTGGCCTTTGCCCCGGGTGGCATGCTGCACATGCTGCTGGACAGTTTCGTCGGCGACATCTGGTGGCTGGCGCCTTTGCCGGGTCAGCCGTTCGCCCTCTTCGGCGTGCCGGCCCTTCACCAGCCCTGGTGGCTCAACTTCCTGTTGCACTGGACCTTCGCCGCCGAGCTGGCGATCTGCGCGGCCGCGCTGCTGGTGTACCGCATCCGCAGAGGCCACCGGCAAACGGAGCACCGCCCATGACCGCCCTCTGCCTGGCCGCGGCCCAGACCCTGTCCCAGCCCGGTGATCTGCCCGCCAATATCGAGCGCCACTGCGCCTTCGTCCGCACGGCCGCCGCCGCGGGCGTGGAACTGTTGCTGTTTCCCGAGCTGTCGCTGAGCGGCTACGAGCCCGACCGGGTCGCCGGCTGCGTGGTCGACCCGGCAGGTTCCCCCCTCGCGCCGCTGCGAGCCTTGGCGCAGCGGCATCGGATGATCCTGGTGCTCGGCGCCCCGCTGGCCAGCGCCAACGATCGTCCGCATATCGGCGCAATCGTACTGTTCGCCGACGGCAGCCACGCGGTTTACCACAAGCGACACCTGCACTCGGGCGAGGAGCGCTGGGCCAGCGCAGGCGCCGCGGATGCCGCCTGCTTTCCTTTGGGCACCGAGCGCTTTGCCCTGTCCATCTGCGCCGACAGCAGCCATGACCAGCACGCAACCGCGGCCGCTGCCACCGGTGCCTCGCTGTATCTCGCCGGGGTGCTGCTCTCGGAGAACGCCTACCCGGGCGATTGCGCCAAGCTGCAGCAGCACGCCGCCACCCATGGCTATGCCGTGCTGATGGCCAACCACGGCGGCGATTCCGGCGGCTATGTGGCCGCCGGCCGCAGCGCGCTCTGGGATGAAACGGGTCGGCGGGTCGGCGCCACGCCCGGTCGCGGCGAGCAGTTACTCGTCGTGCGCAAGGCCGCAGGCGGCTGGCAAACGGAGGTACACGGGCTTTGAATCACGCGAGGGGAACATCCATGCGCACACTCGGCTACGGCCTGCTGCTCGTCCTGCTGGGCACCCAGGCGCACGCCGGCTGCGGCGAGGGCCGCGGCACCTGTTACTACTACAAGAGCGGCGAACTGAAGGGCCAGGGCGAGTGCGCGGTGACCACCTGCGCGGCCACCGACCAGTACTTCTTCACCCACTGGGACTGGGACAACGGCAACGAGGTGCGCATCGACTGGGACCGGGAGCAGCAGAAGCTGCTGGTCAACGGCAAGCCCGGCTATGGCCTCGCCGTGCCGTACAAGGACGAGAACATGGTCTGCTACGCCGTGGCGCAGAGCGACGAGCTGGTGTGCAACGACTCGGGCATCTACTGATCGGCGTAGCACACCGGCGAGCTGGACGGCCCGCGGCGCTCCAGTTCGTCCTCGAGGAATTCGGCCAGCACCTGGGCGTTGTTGCAGCGTTCCTCGCGGGCGGCGAACAGCAGCGTCAGGTTGCCCTGTTCCGCCATGCCCAGCAGGCCCTGCCAGTATTCGGGATGCCCCGCCAGCTCGAGCCGGTAACGGCGGCGGAATTCGTCGAACAGCGCGGGATCGTGGCAGAAGTCCTTGCGCAGCGCTTCCGACGGCGCAACGTCCTTGAGCCAGGCATCCAGCGCCAGGCTCTCCTTCCCGCAGCCTCGCGGCCACAGGCGGTCGACCAGCACGCGCCGGCCATCGTCGGTAGCCGCCGGCGCGTAGACGCGCTTGCAGCGGATCATGGCTCAGTCGGCCTCGTCCGGCTCATCGCTCTGATCATCGTTGTCCGCGCTGATCGCGCCGAGGCACACCAGTTCATGCTCGCCCTCGGCGCCACGCAGGCGCCAGCTGCCGGCCTCGCCCGCCGCCACGGCGGCGGCCACCGCAGCCGCGGCGAAGCTCCACACACGGCGGGTGCGGCCATCCATGCATTCGATGACCAGCTGCGGCTGCTCGCCCTCGGCCTGCTCGCGCAGCTCGAACTGCCAGGCGTGCAGACCGCCGATCAGCAGCATGTCGGCGCCGCGCAGGTCGTCGAGCAGGCTCATGGCTGGCCCTCCAGGCGCGCCAGGCGCTCTTCCAGGGCGGCGATGCGCGCCTCCAGCTCGGTGATGCGCGAATCGTCGGCCCCGGCGCGAGGCGGTGCGTCCGCCTGGCGGGCCGCGAGCAGCGCCTCGAGGTCGACCGCCTCACCCAGCTGATGCATGTAGCGGTCCTCGCGCTGACCGCCCTGGCGCGGCAGCAGCAGCGCCAGACCGCGACCGATCAAGCGCTCGAGCTGGTGCTGGACCTCCGCGGCATCCTCGAACGCGAACAGGCGATTGCTGCGGGTGAGCAGCTCGCTGATGGTCTGCGGGCCGCGCAGGAACAGCAGGCCGAGCAGCGCCTGCTGCGGCTTGACCAGCTCCAGCGCCTTGTCCACCCGGTGCTCCCAGCGATCGGCGCGACCGCCCATCACCAGGCGCGTCATGCCGCGGCCTTCGAGGGCGCGCAGGGCCTGGCCGACCTGGCCCTCGGTGAGGTTCATCAACGGCTCGCGACTGGTCTTCTGGTTGCACGCCAGGACCAGGGAGCTGAGGGTCAGCGGGTAGGTTTCCGGGGTGGTGGCCTGCTTCTCGATCAGGCAGCCGAGGATGCGGACTTCGGCGGCGTTGAGCGGATCGAGGCCTTCGGTGACGCTGGACATGGGCATTTCCGTGCGGTGGCAAAGGCCCTAGCCTGCCACGGGTGGCGTGGCCTGGGAACTCAGGCGTTCGCCGCCTCGCCGTTGCCGGGGGGTGTGTCGCAGGCCGTCACCACCTGGTCGCGGCCGCGCTGCTTGGCCTGGTACAACGCCTGGTCGGCAGCCTGCAGCCACTGGGTGGCGTCCAGATGGAACGGGCTGTAGCCGGCCATACCGATGCTCAGGGTGACGCGCAGCTCCGGCGCCAGCGGGCTGCGCACTTCGCCGAGCTCCCGGCGCAGGCGCTCCATCACCTCGCCGGCGAGCACTGGGGGCGTGTTGGGCAAAATCACGCAGAACTCGTCGCCGCCGTAACGCCCGGCCATGTCCTCCTGGCGCAGGCTCAGTACCAGGCGCTCGCTGAGCAGACGCAGCACGCTGTCGCCGACCAGATGGCCGTGGCGGTCGTTGATGTCCTTGAAGTGATCCAGGTCGATCAGCGCCACGGTGCCGCGCTGCTGGCCGCCGCGGCACTTGGTGAACTCGAGCTGCAGCAGATCCTTCCAGTAGCCGTGGTTGAACAGCCGGGTCAGGCTGTCGGTGCGGCTGGCGGCGCGCAGCGCCTGCTTGTGCTCGGCCAGCTGGATGCTCAGGCGATAGCTGACCCAGCCGAGCGCCAGCGGATAGAGGATCAACATCGGCAGGCAAGCATAGAGCTGCAGCATGTTGGTCTCGGGGGCGAAGCCGGGACCGAACACCGCCGCGGCCAGGGCCATGCCTGCGAGCATGGCCAGGCAGCCCTTGGCGAAGAAGCGCGCGCCGCCGGCGGCGATGTTGTTCATCGCCATCATCGCCAGGATGGTCACGGTGGGCAGCACGTTGAACTGCATGGCCGCGGCCCAGAAGCCGCCGAACACCGAGTCGACCAGCAGGTTGCGGCGCTCCGCCTTGAACGGCGTAGCGGACAGGCGGGCGAGCTGGAAGGCCAGGTGCGGCCAGAGGAAGCCGTTGAACACCAGCAGGGCCCAGACCCAGGTGTCCGGCCGTTGCGGCCAGAGCGCCGCGGCGACACAGAAGAAGCCGATGCCCAGACCGATGCTGCGGGGCAGGTAGATGCGTTTGGCGAAGGAAAGGCCGGAGCCGGTGTTTCTATCCATGTTCACACTCGGAACGTCGTGCGCGAAGGATGGCCGCCCGCGCGGGACTATACAAGCCCGGCGCTTGAGCTGGCGGCCTGCGCTGGGTAACGTGGCCGCTTTCGCAAGGAGAGCCCCATGCCCGAAGCTCGCGCCCTGATGTTCGCCCTGTTGCCGCTGTTCGCCGGCTGCCAGCTGTTCGACGTGTACCAAGCCCCCACGCCGGCGACGCCCGCCGTGCGCCTGCAGGGCGAGCTGCCCCTGGAGCAGGGTCGACTGCTGCTGCAGCCGTGCGGCGAGAAGCGCCGCCTGGCGGTGGTCGCCGATGCCGCCAGCACCCTGCGCCGCGACGCCGAGAGCCTGCGGGCCAATGGGCAGGGCGGCCTGTTCGTCGACCTGCTCGCCCGGCCGCAAGCCAGCCAGCAGGCGGACCTGGATGGCGAGCTGAGCCTGGAGCAGGTCTACCGTCTGCAGGGCGAAGGCCCCGGCTGCAACGAGCCCGGCTTCGATCAGCTGTTGCTGCGCGCCAGTGGCCACGAGCCGGACTGGAGCCTGGGCGTCGGCGACGCGGGCCTGGTGCTGCTGCGCCCGGACCAGGAGCCACTGGCGCTGCCCTACCTCGAAGAGCAGCTGCCGAACGGCAGCTTCAGCCTGAGCAGCGAGGCCAACGGCCAGCGCCTGGAACTGTGGCTGACCCCGCAGCGCTGCGTCGACGACATGAGCGGTGCGGTGCAGCACCTCAGCGCCGAGCTGCGCCTGAACGGCGAGGTGCAGCGCGGCTGTGCCTATTTCGGTGGCGCACGCACCGCCACGCATAGTCGTTGAAGCACGACTCTCCGACCCCGCCTCGCTTTCACGGGGCGGATGGGCCGCCTATGCTGAAGACGAACCCAGACGGCGGAGACATGCATGCTGCGGATTGCTCTGAATGGATACGGGCGCATCGGTCGCGCCCTGCTGCGCGCCTTGTTCGAACGTGAGCTGGAGAACCAGCTGCACGTCGAGGCGATCAACGAGACCGGCGATTTCGCCACCCTCGCCCACCTGACCCGTTTCGACTCCACCTTCGGCCGCTCGGCCAGGTGGACATCCGCGAAGACGTGATGCAGGTGCGCGGCCAGTCGATCCACCTGATCAACCAGAAGGACTTCACCCAGCTGCCCTGGAAACAGATGGCCGTGGACGTGGTGGTCGACTGCACCGGCAAGGCCAAGAAACGCGCCCTGGCCGAGCAGCACCTCGCCGCCGGTGCGCCGCGGGTGCTGCTGTCGCACCCGCTGGACAGCGCCGACCTGACCGTGGTCTACGGCGTCAATCATCACCTGCTGGGCAACCAGCAGATCGTCTCCAACGCCTCCTGCACCACCAACTGCCTGGCGCCGCTGGCACAGGTGCTGCACACCGCGGTGGGCATCCGCCAGGGCCTGATGACCACGGTGCACGCCTACACCAACGACCAGAACCTGCTCGACAAGACCCACAACGACCTCTACCGCGCCCGCGCCGCCGCCCAGTCGATGATCCCCACCAGCACCGGCGCGGCCAAGACCATCGGCCTGGTGATACCCGAGCTGGACGGCCGCCTCGATGGCATGGCGGTACGGGTGCCGACCTCCAACGTGTCGCTGCTCGACCTGACCTTCACCAGCGAGCACCCGACCAGCCGCGAGGCGATCAACGACTGCCTGCAGAAGGCCGCCCGCCAGTTCCCCCTCGGCGTGATGGAGTGCAACGACCTGCCACTGGTCTCCGCCGACTTCAACGGCTACCCGGTGTCCTGCGTGGTCGACCTCAACCACACCCGGGTGCAGGGCGACAATCTGGTCAAGGTGCTGGCCTGGTACGACAACGAGTGGGCGTTCGCCAATCGCCTACTGGACGTGCTGCAGGCATGGCTCAAGCCGCTGGAGCCGATGCGCACGGTGCCCGTGCAGCTCGGCTAGTCGATCACCCGCAGGTAGCAGAGCGTGGTGCGCCGGCTCCCCGCGCCACGCCGCTCGGGGTCGGCGAAGGTCGCCACCTCAACGAAGCCGGCCTTGCGCATCATGCCCGCCGAGCCGGCGTTCTCCTCGTGGCGTTCGACGTAGATGTCGCGGATGCCCCGCGCATGCAATCCCCGCACCGCCTCGCCGAGCAACCGGCTGCCCAGGCCGCGGCCGGCCAGCTCGCGGTGCACCACCGCCTCGCCGACATAGCCCTGGGGCAGATCGCGGCGCTCCGGCGCCTGGTAGCGCCCGAAGTTGCTGCTGGCCAGGAAGGTGACGAAACCGGCCAGTTCGCCTCCGTCCTGCTGCGCCAACACGGCCTGTACCGAACCCTCGGCGATGCCCTGCAGGTGCGCCAGTACGGCGTCCTGGGGCAGATAGTTCCAGGGATTGGGACCGTGCTCGAAGATGAAGGCGACCATCGCCGGGATGTCCTCGGCACGCGCCGGCCGGCTGGCGAACGTGCCGTTCACAGGCCGCAGCTCGGCAGGTCGGGCAGTGCCGCGCCGCGCTCGGCGCAGTCCGCCACCGCCTCGATCAGCGGCGCCAGGACGAAGCCCTGGGCCGCAAGCCAGGCGTCGTCGTAATAGCTGGTGGCGTAGCGCTCGCCGCCGTCGCAGAGGATCGTCACCACCGAGCCCTGCTCGCCGGCCTCCTTCATCTGCCGCGCCACCAGCAGCGCGCCGATCAGATTGGTGCCGCTGCTGGCGCCGACACGCCGGTTCAGGCAGCGCGCCAGGTAATGCATGGCGGCCAATGACAGGGCATCGGGCACCTGGCAGGCGGCGTCCAGCACCTGGGGCATGAACGAGTGCTCGACCCGTGGCCGGCCGATGCCTTCGATGCGCGAGCCGCAGTCCAGGGTCAGGCCGCGGTCGCCGCTGACGTAGCTGTCGAAGAACACCGAACGCTCCGCGTCGGCGCACAGCACGCGCGTCGCGTACTGGCGGTAGCGCACGTAGCGGCCCAGCGTCGCCAGCGTGCCGCCGGTGCCGGGGCTCGATACCAGCCAGCTCGGCTCGGGGAAGCGCTCGTGGCGCAGCTGCTGGAAGATCGATTCGGCGATGTTGTTGTTCGCCCGCCAGTCGGTGGCCCGCTCGGCATAGGTGAACTGGTCCATGAAGTGGCCACCGCTTCCCTGCGCCAGGCGCGCGGATTCGGCATGGATGCGCGTCGGGTCCTCGACCAGGTGGGTCTGGCCACCGTAGAAGGCGATCTGCGCCAGCTTCTCGCGCGCCGTGCTGGCGGGCACCACGGCGATGAAGGGCAGGCCCAGCAGCCGCGCGAAATAGGCCTCGGAGATGGCGGTGGAACCGCTGGAGGCCTCGATCACCGGCGCACCGGGCTTGAGCCAGCCATTGCACAGGGCGTAGAGGAACAACGACCGCGCCAGGCGATGCTTGAGGCTGCCGGTGGGGTGGCTGGATTCGTCCTTGAAGTACAGATCGACGCCGGGCAGCCCCGGCAGCGCCAGCGGGATCAGGTGGGTGTCGGCGCTGCGCTGGAAGTCCGCCTCGATGATGCGCACCGCCTCGCGGGTCCAACTGCGAATGTCGGTCATGTCTCGCTCCTCAATCCAGAATGCCGGCCGGCGCGGGCGCGCGGGTGCGCCACTGGCTGAGCGCCACGCCGAAGAACACCAGCGCCGCCGCCGCGTATTGCGGCGGGCTGAGCCGCTCGTCGAGCAGCAGCGCGGCGAAGATCAGGGTGAATACCGGAATCAGGTTGGTGAAGCCCGAGGCCTGGCTGGCCGGCAGGCGGCTGACGCCGAAGTTGTACAGGCCATAGGCGCCAACCGTCACCACCAGGCCGAGGTAGACCACCGAGCCGACGCCGAGCGCGCCGAAGGTGGTCGGCAGCGGCTCGGTGAACAGCGCCAGTGGCAGGAAGAACAGCGAACCGATAAATGCCTGCATGGCCGTGAGGATGAACGGCGAGTAGCGCTCGGAGAGGAACTTCAGCAGCAGGGTGTAGCCGGTGGCGCAGAGCATGGCGACGAACTCGTAGAAGTTGCCCAGCAGCGGCGCCGGCGCGCTGGCGTCGGCCTCACCGGCCAGGCTCAGCCACACGGCGCCGAGCACCGCCAGCAGGAAGCCGGCCCAGGTGGTGCCCGCGACCCGCTCGCGCAGGAAGGCGAAGGCGCCCATGGCCACCAGCAGCGGCAACAACGCGGTGATCATGCCCGCCTGGGCGGCGCTGGTGTGCTGCAGCGCCAGGGCCTCGAAGATGAAGTACAGGCACGGCTCGCACGCGGTCAGGGCGAGCAGGTAGCGCCAGTCGCCGGGGCGGTAGTCGAGACGCCCGCGCCAGCGCCACGCCAGCAGGAACACCAGACTGCCGAGGGCCATGCGGCCGAAGATCACCCACATCGGCGGCAGCTCGGCGAAGGCGAACTTGAGAGCGATGAAGGAGCTGCCCCACAGGGCCATGGCCAGCACCAGGCACGCCATCGCGAACACATGTCCCTGCCGGGCCATCACCGTCACCTCTGCGAGAAAACGTCAGTGTAGGTGGCGTGCCTGGGCGCCGACAGGCACAGCGGCAGGACAAAACTGTGTGCGGGTGAAGGCGAGGCGGAGGTAGCCGGCTGGCTATGCGGCCCCGAACAGCTGGCTGTAGAGGCCTTGAATATCTTCGAAGCGGGTGAAGTGACGCTTATTCAGTACCCGGAGGTTTGGCCTCTCGGCCTTGACGCCCTCGGCATTACCTTTGGTGTGCCTGGCAACCTTGAACGACTCCAGGCTCGGTAATGGCTGGCCCGGCGCAGCCCCGTAATACAGAAACGGCCCCAGCTCCAGCGTGTCCTTGTCGAAATAGACCAGCACTACGCATCCCGACGGTTTCTTCGCCAGTGACACATGGATCTTCTGCTGGGAGGTCACCGAGCCGGTGAATGAGGCCTTGAGCTGGATGTGTCTGATATAGCCATTCGCCTCGGCGATCAGGTCGTAACCCGAGCGGTCTACCTCCGGCTTGGATACTTCCAGGCTGTAGTCTTTCAGCTGCCAGGAGCACTTCAACAACTCGGCGATCAGCAGATGCTCGATCAGCTTTTCACGATACGAAGAGTGGATCGAATGCTCTTCCATGGCGAGTGACCTAATCGGCGAGTGGATACGTAAAGGCGGCTTACTGTTCCCAAGGCTTGCCGCGCGTCTTCGGCTCCAGCGGCAGCTCCTGCAGCACCGCCGCCTTGGCCAGCATGTAGGCGCTGACCGGGGCGCTGATAAACAGGAACAGGCTGATCAGCAGTTCGTGCAGGCTCAGGCCCTTCTCGCCAGCGCTGAAGAAGATCAGCGAGCCCACCACCATGGCGCCGACGCCCAAGGTGGTGGCCTTGGTCGGCCCGTGCAGGCGGGTGAAGAAGTCCGGCAGGCGATACAGACCGAGGGAGCCGATCAGGACGAAGCCGCTGCCGAGCAGCAGCAGCGCGGAGATGAGGATTTCCAGCCACAGGCTCATTCGATGATGTCTCCTCGCAGCATGTACTTGGCCACCGCCACGGTACTGACGAAGCCGAGCACGGCGATTAGCAACGCGACCTCGAAGAACAACTCGCTGCCCTTCCAGATGCCGTACAGGATGATCAGCGTGATGGCGTTGATGTACAGGGTGTCCAGCGCCAGTGCCCGGTCCGGCAGGCTGGGGCCCTTGACCAGGCGCGCGGTGGCCAGCAGCAGGGCCAGGCCGAGCAGGGTCAGGCACAGCGGAATCACATAGGCGAGCATGGGAAGATCTCCTTCAGCGGCGCCTCGTAGCGCAGTTTCAGCTCGTCGATCATCGCCTGCGGGTCCGGCACATCGAGGCCGTGGACCAGCAGGGTACGGCGATCCAGGCTGAGGTCGGCGGCCAGCGAGCCGGGGGTCAGCGACACCACGCTGACCAGCACGCTGATGGCCAGCTCGTTGTCCAGATCGATAGGCACCTCGATGAAGGCCGGGCGCAGCTTCTTCACCGGCCCCAGGGTCAGGCGCGCCACCTGGAAGTTGGCGATAAGGATGTCGACCACCACCATGCCGAGGAAGCGCGCCATCTTGAGCGGCTTCCAGCCATGCGGATGCTCGATCAGCAGGCGGTTGCAGGCCAGCGGGATGATCACCGCCAGCACACCGCCCAACAGCCACTGGCCGAAGGCGATGGAGTCGACCAGCAGCAGCCAGGTCAGCAGCAGCAGAAGGCTCTGCGCCGGGTGAGGCAGCAGTCGGCTCATGGCGCGCCCTCCTTGAGGATCGCCCGGTAGGGTCCGAGATCATGCAACTGGGCCGCGGCGGCGGTGGCGTAGTCCAGCAGCGGGTCGGCCAGCACCACCAGCAGCACCGCGCTGGCCAGCAACAAGAGGGTCGCACCGAGGCGGCCGATGTCCAGCTCGGCGCTGTCCAGGCTGCTCAGGCCGACTCGCCAGAACAGCGTGCTGCCGGCACGGCTGAAGGCGATCAGTGTGGCGAAGCCGGCGAGCAGCAGCACCGTCCACAGCGCCACGGACGGCACCGCTTTCAGCAGCAACAGCTTGCCGAGGAAGCCGGACAGCGGCGGCAAGCCCACCACGGCCACGGCGCCGAAGAAGAACAGCGCGCCGAGCAGGGCCGGATGCTCCAGCGCCGCGCCTGGCACCAGCGCCGAACCCTTGCTGCCGCGCTGGCGCGCGATGAGGTCGGCGAGCAGGAACAGCCCACCGGCCACCCAGGTGCTGTGCAGCAGGTAATAGAGCGCGGCGGCGTGGGCCTCTGGCGAGCCGGCGGCGACAGCGGCCAGCAGCGTACCGGCGGACACCAGCACCAGGTAGGCGATCAGCAGACGCAGGTCCTGCGCGGCCAGCGCACCGAGGGCGCCGAGGGCCACGGTGGCCAGCGCCAGCGGCCAGAGCCAGGCCTGGGCCAGGTTGGCCAGCTCGCCGGCGCCGTCACCGAAAACCAGGGTGCAGACCCGCAGCACGGCGTAGATGCCGACCTTGGTCATGATGGCGAACAGCGCCGCCACCGGCGCGCTGGCTGCCGCATAGGCCCGCGGCAGCCAGAAGTACAACGGCAATAGCGCCGCCTTGAGCGCGAACACCAGCAGCAGGAGCAGCCCGGCCGCGGCCAGCAGCGGCACCTGGTCGCCGCTGGCGGTGGCGACCCGCGCGGACAGATCCGCCATGTTCAGCGTGCCGCTGACGCCATAGATCAGGCCCAGGGCGATGAGAAACAGCGCCGAGCCGGTCAGGTTGAGGACCACGTAATGCAGCCCCGCCCTCACCCGCTCCGCACCGCTGCCGTGCAGCAGCAGAGCATAGGAGGCGATCAGCAGGATCTCGAAGAACACGAACAGGTTGAACAGATCGCCGGTGAGGAACGAGCCGTTGATGCCCAGCAACTGGAACTGCAACAGCGCGTGGAAGCGCGGCCCCAGACGGTCGTCGCCGCGCAGGGCATACAGCGCCACGGCGCTGCCGAGCACCGCCGCGACCAGCAGCAATAGCGCAGAGAGACGGTCGAGCAGCAGCACGATGCCGAAGGGCGGACGCCAGTCGCCGAGCGCGTAGACGTGCAGCTGGCCATCGCCTGCCTGCAGCAGCAGAACGACCGCAAGAGGCACCAAGGCCAGGGTGGCGAGCATCGACAACGCGCGCTTGAGCCATTCGCGGGACGGCAATACCAGCAGCAGCGCGCCACACATCAGTGGCAGCAGGATCGGTAGGATGAGCAGGTGGTTCAAGGCGCCCGCTCCTCATCGGCACGGCCGTCGACGTGGTCGTTGCCCAGGTCGGCCACACCGCGCAGGGCCAGGACCACGACGAAGGCGGTCATGGCGAAGCCGATGACGATGGCCGTCAGCACCAGTGCCTGGGGCAGCGGATCGGCCGGAGCCTGGCTCAGGCCCAGCACCGCCACGTCACCACTCAGGCGGCCCATGGCGAAGAGGAACAGGTTGACCGCGTAGGACAACAACGTCAGGCCGAGCACCACCGGAAAGGTGCGGGCGCGCAGCAGCAGGTACACGCCGCTGGCGGTGAGCAGGCCCAGGGTCAGGGCGAACAGCGCTTCCATCAGTGAATCTCCTCGCTCGCTGGCGGCGCCAGGCTGAGCCGTCCCAGGTTGACCAGTACCAGCAGGGTGGCGCCGACCACCGTGAGGTAGACGCCCAGGTCGAAGAGCATCGCGGTAGCCAGTTCGAATTCACCCACCAGCGGCAGCTCGAAGTGGCCGAAGGCGGACGTCAGGAAGGGGCGGCCGAAGGCCCAGCTGCCGAGCCCGGTAAGACCGGCGATCAGCACGCCGAAACCGGCGATGCGCTGGTAGTTCAGGCGCAGGCGCTGGTCCATCCATTCCAGGCCGTTAGCGATGTACTGCAGGGCGAGCGCCACGGCGGTGACCAGGCCGGCGATGAAGCCGCCGCCCGGCAGGTTGTGTCCGCGCAGGAAGATGAACGCCGAGATCAGCAGGGCCAGCGGCAGCAGCAGGCGCGACAGGGTCATCAGGATCAGCGGGTTCTTCGCCCAGGCCCAGCGCCGTCCCTGGGGATCGCAGGTGGGATTGGTCAGCCGCAGGCCGTGGAGCATGGCGAAGACGCCCACGGCGGCGATGGCCAGCACGGTGATCTCGCCGAAGGTATCGAAGCCGCGGAAGTCCACCAGGATGACGTTGACCGCGTTGGTGCCTCCCCCGCCGCTGACGCTGTTGGCCAGGAAGAACTCGGCGAGGCCGGTGTCGTATGGCCGCGTAAGCACCGCGAAGGCCAGCACCGCGACCATCGCACCGCAGCCGGCGGCGACCAGCAGGTCGCGCGCCAGGCGCAGCAGGGTGCTCTCGCGCCGTGTGCGCGACGGCAGGTAATAGAGCGCCAGCATCAGCAGGATGATGGTCACCACTTCCACCACCAGCTGGGTCAGTGCCAGATCCGGCGCGGAGAAACGGGCGAACGCCAGCGCCACCAGCATGCCGCCGACGCCGAGCACCAACAGCGCCACCATGCGCTGGCGATGCAGCACGGCGGTGAACAGACCGCTCGCCGCCAGCAGCGCCATGCACAGTGCGGTGAACGGATCGAAGGGGCTCAGCCCGCGGGAGCCGGTCAGCTCGGTCAGCGGCGCCAGGGCATGGATCGTCAGGCCCAAGGCACTGAGCAGGAGCAGCACCAGGTAGCGCTGCAGCGAGCCGTTTTCCAGCCGCTCGGTGAGCCAGGCGGCGACCGCGACCAGGCGCTGGATGGCGGCCTCGAACACCAGCTTGGCGTCCAGTTCGCGCATGCGCTCGTAGCGACGGAACAGCGGTTTGCGCCCGAGGTAGACCAGCACGCCGCCTACCAGCGCCGCGAAGCTCATCGCGAGCGGCGTGTTGAAGCCGTGCCAGATCGCCAGGCTGTACGCCGGCAGCTCGCCGCCCAGGCTGGCCGCCGACGCCACCGCCAGCAGCGGCGCGATGGTGTAGCCCGGCAGCATGCCCACCAGCAGGCAGAGGAACACCAGCACTTCGACCGGCAGTTTCATGTAGCGCGGCGGCTCATGAGGCGGGTGTTTGGGCAGGTCGATCGGCTCGCCGTTGAAGAACACGTCGTGAATGAAGCGCAGCGAGTAGGCCACCGAGAACACCCCCGCCAGAACCGCCGCCGCCGGGATCATCCAGTGCAGCAGGTTGCCGGCCTGGGCGTGCTCGACCGCCTCGCCGAAGAACATCTCCTTGCTCAGGAAGCCGTTGAGCAGCGGCACGCCGGCCATGGCCGAGGAAGCCACCATGGCCAGTACCGCGGTGTGCGGCATGTACTTCCACAGCCCGTTGATGCGGCGCATGTCGCGGCTGCCGGTCTCGTGGTCGATGATCCCCGCGGCCATGAACAGCGAGGCCTTGAAGGTGGCGTGGTTGATGATGTGGAACACCGCGGCGACGTTGGACAACGGCGAGTCCAGGCCCAGCAGCAGAACGATCAGGCCCAGGTGGCTGATGGTCGAGTAGGCCAGCAGCCCCTTGAGGTCATGCTGGAACAGCGCCGTGATCGCGCCGATCAGCAGGGTCGCCAGGCCGACGGGGACGACCAGCTCGAACCACAGGTCGGAGCCCGCCAGCGCCGGATACAGACGCGCCAGCAGGAAGACACCGGCCTTGACCATGGTCGCCGAGTGCAGATAGGCCGACACCGGCGTCGGTGCCGACATGGCGTGGGGCAGCCAGAAATGGAAGGGAAACTGCGCCGACTTGGTGAAGGCGCCCACCAGCACCAGCACCAGCGCCAGCGGATACAGGGCATGGGCGCGGATCAGGTCGCCGGATGCCAGCACGTCGCTGAGCTCGAAGCTGCCGACGATGTGACCGATCAGCAGGATGCCCGCCAGCAGCGCCAAGCCGCCGCCACCGGTCACCGCCAGGGCCATGCGCGCGCCCTTGCGAGCGTCGCCGCGCTTGCCCCAGAAGCCGATCAGCAGGAACGACGACAGGCTGGTCAGCTCCCAGAACGTCAGCATCAGCAGCAGGTTTTCCGACAGCACCACGCCGAGCATGGCGCCCATGAACAGCAGCAGGTAGGCGAAGAAGCGCCCCATCGGCTCGCGCGTCGACAGGTAGTAGCGGGCGTAGAGGATGACCAGCGAGCCGATGCCGAGAATCAGCAAGGCGAAGAGAAAGGCCAGGCCGTCGAGGCGCAGGGACAGGTTGAAGCCCAGCTCGCTCAGCCAGGGCTGCGACACCACCAGAAGCTCGCCGACGAACACCCGCGGCGCCTGCCACAGCAGCAGACCCAGGCCGAGCAACGGCGCCACGGCGGCGGCAAGGCTGCAGCCCAGGCGACCATGGCGTTCGAACAGAAGGGGAAGCAAGGCGCCGAGAAACGGCAGTCCGACAATGAGCAGTAGCTCCATGCATCTCCCCTATCCGGGCCCCTCCGCGTGCGGATGAGCAAAATCTGATCGTCCTCGGCCTCTGTCGGCGACAGCGCGGCACGATTATCCATAACTATCAGAACTAAGTCATAGATAAATTATTACATTATGCTCGGAGCACTCGCTCCAAGCCGAGGATAGATCAGAAGCCGGCGAGAAAGTGCCCACTCGATCAAGGGGCTTGCAGGGACGATTCCCAGCTGCGTATCCGCTCCGGCACCGTGGCGAAGTCGAATGCCAGGAAGGTCGATGGCGCCAGGGTGCGACCGCCCTGCTTGAACTTCATCTTCACCAGCACCTCCGCCGCCAGGTCCTCACGCACGCGCAGTGCATGGAGGAAATAGGCGCAGTTGTCGTCGGCGAAGAGCAGTCGCGTCTCGACCCGCACCCGGCTGAACAGCGGCACCGGGCGCAGGAAGCGCACCTGCTGCGCGAGGTTGACGAAGCCGGCGCCGCTGCGCAGCACGGCGAAGAAGCGCCCGACCTTGAGCAAATAGTCCAGCTGCGCCGTCTCGGCGTACTGCAGGTACTTGTCGCTCTTCAGCACCCGCACGCCGGAATCGAACGGCGTGACCCAGAACCCCGTCTCCACGCTGTCGGTCGCCGCCCGGCTGGCATAACCGCGCAGGCCCAGGAAGAACGCGAGGATATTTCTCAGCAGACCGGACATTGGCGACCTCCCTGGCAGAGCCCAGCCGGGCCGGTCGGGGACTCAGGCCGGCGGTCGATTGTGAAATTGCAGATACAACTGCTTGAGAGGGCCCGGCAGTTGCTGCCAATAGCCCTGAGCCTGGTCTGTCGGCACCTGCCAGAACAGATTTTTCGACAAACGAGACATCAATACAGCGGGCCACTTCCGCGCTGCAATCTCGCAAAGCCCTGTTGATGAACTCGAATAAGGCCCGATGATCGGCGGCGGCAACACGCTTGCGCATCTGTGCATTGAGCGCGTTGGCCAGGCTCTGGAACCATGAGTACTCGTCTTCGGGCAGCCGCTCGCCCCACTGCTCGAAGTAGTCGCGGTCGGCCTTGGCAGCCATCTCCGGAAAGGCACTTCGCACGGCCCTATAGAGGTCGGGGATGGCGTCGATTACGCCAGGATCAGGCGCTCGGTGCCGGCTCATTCCGCATGTCCGACCCGCTTGCCCGGGCCTCGCAGCGCCAGATACAGCAACGGCCCGATGGAGGCGAAGACGGCGGTGATCAGGAAGTACGGGAGCAATGACAGCGCCGATCGCTGGCGCGCCTTGTTGTCGTGATACATCCACACGCAGGCCAGCGCGGCGAGCAGATAGAGATCGATGACGACCTGCGCGGTGTCCGGGCTCGACATCAGCTGCTGGCCGAATTGCCACAGCGATTGCTCGGCCTGGAGCATGACCAGCAGCGTGTATGCCGAGAACAGGATCAGTACGGCGGACGAGAGCAGCCTTGCCTTCATGGCACCCTTCCCTGGTCGAGAACGGCCCGGTGATCGCCGAGCCGTGATGGGGGGTCAGTGCGCGACGCGGCTGGTGCCGTCGACGGTCAGGATGCGCACGCGCTCGCCGACGCGGAAGACCTCGTTCTGCTGCACCTGCTGGACATAGGCGCGCAGGGTGCCGTCGTCCTCGCGTACGGTGATCTCCACGCCCTGGGTGCGGGTCATGCCCTCCTCGGTAGCCGCGCCGAGCAGGCCGCCGGCCACCGCGCCGATCACCGCCGCCACCGCGGCACCGCGGCCACCGCCGACGGCGCTACCGCCCACACCGCCGATCACCGCACCGGCGCCTGCGCCGATCGGGGTCTTGGTGCCTTCGATCTTCACCGGGCGCAGCATCTCGATGGTGCCCAGGCGCACGGTCTGCACCTTGCGCGCCTCGTCGCGGCTATAGGTATCGCCGCTGAGGTTGGAGGCGCAGCCGCCCAGGACCAGGCTCAGTGCGACGAAGGAAGCGGCCAACAGCTGGGTATTACGCATGGGGTTCTCTCCATAGGGGGCTGTGCCCATTAGACCGCGACGTTGCCCGCCTGTCACCCGCGATGCCGCTTCGGCCCCGTGGGTGCGACATCGGGCCTGGTGTGCAGCGCTGCCCGAGCGGCGCAGGATGAACGCCGGTACCCTCGAGAATCGCGCCATGGACTATTTCATCGTCGCCATCACCACGGTGGCAGGCCTGTACTTCCACTGGTGGCTCTACGTGCGCATCCGCCGCTGGATGGAGCGGGACCTGGCGCTGTCCATGGCGGCCGGCGACCCGGCGATGCAGCGCTACATGCTGGAACGCCTGGCCGAGGCCAAGGCCAGCGGCGTGCGTCGCGGACAGCTGGACGAGTGGCTGCACCAGGCCGCCTGCGAATATCTGCAGCGCCGAAGCTAGCCGCGCGCCAAGCGCCAGATGCGCGCCAGGTCGCAGGCCCGCGCCTGCAGCTCGCCGGCCGCGCCGTGCATGGCCTGCTCCAGGCTTTGCGGGCCGGACGTCAGGCTGAAAGCCGCCTCGATGCCGGCCTCGTAGACCGCCTGATAACCCTCACCCAGACTGCCGGCCAAGGCGATGACCGGCACGCCGGCGGCGCGGGCCACGCGGGCCACACCGATCGGCGTCTTGCCGTGCAGGCTCTGCGAATCCAGACGGCCCTCGCCGGTGATCACCAGGTCGGCGTCCTGCACCGCCTCGGCCAGGCCCGACAGCTCGGCCACCAGCTCGATGCCCGGGCGGAAGCTCGCATGCAGGAAGGCCTTGGCGGCGAAACCGAGGCCGCCGGCCGCGCCCACGCCCGGCACACCGCTGTGATCCTCACCCAGCGTGGCGGCTGCCACACGGGCGTAGCACCCCAGCGCTGCGTCCAGCAGTTCGACCTGCTGCGGGCTGGCGCCCTTCTGCGGGCCGAAGACCGCGGAGGCGCCCTTTGGGCCGCACAGCGGGTTGTCGACGTCGGCGGCAATTTCCACCTTCGCCTGCAACAGGCGCGGGTCCATCTGCGCCACATCGATGCGCGCCAGGCGTGCCAGCGCCGCGCCACCGGGCGGCAGCTCGCGCTCGTCGGCGTCGAGAAAGCGCACGCCGAGCGCCTGCAGCAGGCCGACACCACCATCGTTGGTGGCGCTGCCGCCGAGGCCGAGGATGATGCGATTTGCACCGGCATCCAGCGCCGCACGAATCAGTTCGCCGGTGCCGTAGCTGGTGGTCACGGTAGCGTCGCGGCGCTCGCGCGGCACCCAGTGCAGGCCGCTGGCGGCGGCCATCTCCAGCACCGCAGAGGCGTCGCCCAGCCAGCCCCAGTGGGCCAGTACCGGCTCGCCCAGCGGGCCGCGTACCGTCAGTTCGCGGCGCTCACCACCGGTGGCGGCCAGCACCGCGTCGACCGTGCCTTCGCCGCCATCGGCCATGGGCCGCAGCAACACTTCGGCGTCGGGGAACACCTGCGTCCAGCCGCGGGCGATGGCAGCGGCCACGTCGGGCGCGGACAGACTCTCCTTGAAGGAGTCGGGAGCGATGACGATCTTCATGAAAAACCTTCGAGCGAAGCGGCGCCCGAGGCGCCGCTGTGCATTACAGCAGGACCAGGCTGAGCAGCCAGACGGTGATGATGCCGGCCAGGCCCTGGATGAGGGTGGCCATGGTCTGGGCGCGGTAGGCCACGGCCACCGGCATACGGCTGAACTGGGTGACGACCCAGAAGAAGCTGTCGTTGGCGTGGGACACGGTCATGGCGCCCGCGCCGATGGCCATCACAGTGAGCACGCGGCCCATCTCGCTGTCCAGGCCGAGCTGGCCGAGCATCGGGGCGACGAGCGCCGAGGTGGTGACCAGCGCAACGGTGGTCGAGCCCTGGGCGCTCTTCAGCGCGGCGGCCACCACGAACGGCATGAACAGGCCGATGCCGAGTGCGGACAGGGTGTTGCCCAGGTAGTCGCCCAGCGGGGTGACCTTGAGCACCGCGCCGAAGGCACCGCCGGCACCGGTGATCAGCAAGATCGGCGCGGCCTGTACCAGGCCCTCGACCACGTGATCATGGAACTCCTTGCGCTTGTCGTCGCTCTTGAGCAGGGTGCAGGCCAGCGCCAGGCCGACCAGCAGCGCCACCACCGGCTGACCGAGGAAGCTCAGCGCGGTGAGCACGAAGCCATCACCCAGCGGCTTGCTGGGGAACACGGCGATCGAGCCCAGGCAGATCAGCAGGATCGGCACGAAGATCGGCGCGAATGCCTGGAAGGCGGTCGGCAGCTTGCCGTAGCGCGCCTTCAGCTCGGCGAAGTCTTCGGCGGCCGGCAGCGGCAGGCCGTCGTCCTCGAGCGCGATGTCCTTGCCGATGAAGCGGTTGGCCCACCACATGCCGGCCAGCGCGGTGATAAAGGCGACGAACAGGCCGACGGCGATCACCAGGCCGAGGCTGGCGTCCAGACCCAGGTTGCCGGCGGCGGCGATGGGGCCGGGCGTCGGCGGCACGAAGGTGTGGGTGGCGTAGAGGCCGGTGGCCAGGGCCACGCTCATCGCCACCACGGAAATCTTCATCCGCGCGGCCAGGGCGTTCTTCAGCGAGTTGAGGATGACGTAGCCGGAGTCGCAGAACACCGGGATCGACACCAGGTAGCCGATGATCGATATGGTCAGGGTCGGGAAGCGCTCGCCGAGCAGCTTGATCACCGTTTCGGCCATGGTGATGGCCGCACCGCTGCGCTCGAGGATCACCCCAATGACGGTGCCGAGGACGATGACGATGCCGATGTAGCCGAGGATGCTGCCGAAGCCACCGGTGATGGTCTTGACGATGTCCGCGCTGGGCAGTTGGTAGGCGAAGCCGGCGATGAAGGCGGCGGCGAGCAGAGCCAGGAAGGGATGCAGTTTGAGGCGGGTGGTGGACAGCACGATGAACGCGATCAGCGCCACCAGAATCAGGACCAGGAGCATGGCCTATTCCTCGTTGTTGTTATTAGGGACGACCATTGTGGAGCGAGGCGGCCACGGAATCCCTATGCGAACGCCGTACAGCACGCCTCGCCAACGGCCCTCATTCTGTGCATCCGCACAAGTCACTCGTCCAGCAGGTCGAGACCCAAGGTGAACAGCAGGCGCTGGTCGCGCCGGGTCATGTCCAGACCGCTCAGTTCGGCGATCCTTTCCAGACGATAGCGTAGCGTGTTGCGGTGGATGCCGAGGTCGTCGGCGCAGGCCTGGGGGTGGCCGTCGTGGCGACACCAGGCCAGCAGCGTCTGGCGCAGCTGGCCCTGTGGGTCTTGGGCTAGCACCCGGCGCAGCGGCGCCAGCCAGCGCTGCAGCGACCAGTCGTGGCGGCGACCGTGCAGCAGGGCCTGCAGGCGTTGCTCCTCGAGCCGCAGCAGGCGCCCGGCGGGCTTGCGGGACTGGGCGTAGGCCTGCAGGTCGCGCAGCGCCAGGGCCGCCTCGCGCAGATCGGAAAGATCGTGCAGGGCGTCGCTGAGCAGCAGCCGGCGGATGCCCAGGCCGCGGCCATCGAGCTGGCTCAGCCAGACGGCATCGTCGCGACCGGGCAGATGCGGACGGCACAGCAGCAGCTGGCGTGCGCCGAGCGGGCCGCATTGTTCGGCCTTGCCGGCCAATGCGGCGAGCGCACGGGAAGGATCGCCCTCCTCGGTCAGCTCCAGCAGCACCAGTTGTCGCGGCCAGGCCAGTTGCAGGCCGATGCGCTCGGCCTCGGCGGCCAGCTGGGCGAGTCCCACGGAGGTATCGGCCAGCTGGCGCAGCCAGGTCTCCAACTGGTGCCGCTGCCAGTGCCGCTCGGCCTGCAGCTGGCGCTGCTCCACCAGCATCTCGGCGGCCATGCGCACCAGCTCGGCATAGGGCCTTACGGTGTCCGGCGCACCGGTGATGCCGAGCACGCCGATCAGCTGTTCGGCATGCAGCAGCGGCAGGTTGACCCCAGGCCGCACGCCGCGCAGGCAGGCCGCGGCCTGCTCGTCGATCTCCACCACCCGGCGGTTGGCCAGCACCAGCTGCGCCCCCTCGTGGCGGGTGTGCAGACGCTGTGGATCACCGCTGCCGATGATCATGCCCTGGGCATCCATGACATTGATGTTGTACGGCAGGATGGCCATGGCGCGGTCGACGATGTGCTGCGCCAGGGTGGAATCGAGTTCGAGCATGGAAAGCCTCCGCAAGGAGGCGAGAGTTTAGGGGGCGAGACGCTCGCGCAGCCAGCCACCGTCGAGCAGACGGTAGTTGAGGCGGTCGTGCAGACGACTGGCGCGGCCCTGCCAGAACTCGATGCGCTCGGGCAGCAGACGGTAGCCGCCCCAGTGCGGCGGGCACTCGGGCGCGTGGTCGAGGAAGCGCTGCTCGGTCTCGGCCAGCAGGCGCTGCAGTTCTTCGCGGCTCTCGATCACCCGGCTCTGCGGCGAGGCCCAGGCGCCCAGGCGACTGCCCAGCGGGCGGACCTGGAAGTAGGCGTCCGACTCCTGCGCCGAGACCTTCTCGACCCGCCCTTCGATGCGCACCTGGCGCTCCAGGCTCGGCCAGAAGAAGGTCATGGCGGCGAAGGGCCGCGCCGCCAGTTGGTTGCCCTTGGCGCTCTCGTAATTGCTGAAGAAGGTGAAGCCGCGGTCGTCCAGGCCCTTTAGCAGCAGCACCCGGCAATGCGGGCGCCCCTGCTCGTCCACCGTGGCCAGGGTCATGGCGTTGGGCTCGACCGGCAGCTGCTCGGTTTTCACCGCGTCGTCGAACCAGTGACGGAACAGGGCGGAGGGCTCGGCGGGTGCCTGGGCTTCGTCGAGTCCGTCGCGGGTGTAGTCGCGACGCATATCGGCAAGGGTCTGACTCATGCGCACATCCTCTTCAATGATGCCGCGAGCTTACTGGGCCTTGTCCTTCTTCTTTTGATCTGCGGCAACCTGAGCCACCGGCAGGTTGCTGGCGCCCACCGGCGCCGGCTGGTTGTAGCGCGCCAGCAACGCCACCAGGGTCTTCTGCGGGGTCAGGAGAATCTCCACGCGGCGATTCAAGGCGCGGCCGGCGGCGCTGTCGTTGGCGGCGCGCGGCATGTCGGAGCCGACGCCCTTGAGCAGCAGGCGGTCGCGCTGCAGACCGCTGAGACGGAAGATCGAGGCCACCGCCTTGGCGCGGTCTTCGCTGAGTTTGCGGTTGGTGTCGACCTGGCCGGAGCTGTCCGCATGACCGAGGATCAACACGCCGGTGCGCTTGTCGGTCTCGAGGATCTTGGCGACCTTGGTGAACGGGCCGAGTACCGCCGGCATCAGCATGCTCGGGCGGTCCGGGTTGAAAGAGCTTTCCACGGGGGCGGTCACCACCAGCAGGTTCTCGCGGCGCTCCAGCTCCATCTTGCTGTCTGCCAGCGCAGCCTTGAGGCGCGGCTCATATTCGTCCAGCCAGGCATTGGTTAACTCGTGATCGATCTTAGGCGGCGCCTTCTTGGCCGCGGCTACCGGCTTGTCGCTGCCACCGAAGGGCCACCAGCTACTGGTGCCCTCCTCCTTCTTCTCGGAATTGTTGGCGCAGGCAGCCAGGCTGAGGCAGCAGAGCAGGACGAGTGTTTTCTTATGCATGGTCAGATCTTCCCCCAGGCAAGTTACAGGCATTGGCCCAGCGCACGCGCCAGCTTCTGCGCACGCGGGTCCATCAGTACATATGGTCCGAGACTATTGGTGACGAAGCCAAAGGCGACCTCGCGTTCCGGGTCGGCAAAGCCGACGGAGCCACCTGCCCCCGGATGACCGAAGGCCTTGCGGCCCAGGCCGTAGGTGGCATTGGCCACGTCCGCCTGGTCGAGCATGCAGCCCAGGCCCAGGCGGGTGGCGGTCAACAGCGTGCGGTCTTCGCCGCAGGAATGTTCACGGGTCATCTCGCCGAGCAGCTCCGGCTCGAGCAGGCGGCCGTCCAGCAGCGCCGCGTAGAAGCCGGCGAGCGAGCGAGCGTTGCCGTGGCCGTTGGCCGCCGGCTGCTGCATGCGCCGCCATTCCGGCTTGTTGGTGCTGGTAAGGATGGACGGCGGATTGGCGAAGGCGCGGGTGCTCAGCGCCGCCGGCTCGCTCATCATGCGCTTGAGCAGGCGCTGGGCGGCGGCGTCACCCATGTCGCCCTTCTTGCGGGCGATGTGGGATACGCGGTGGAACTCCTCGTCGGCCAGGCCCACGTGGAAGTCCAGGCCCAGGGGCTTGGCGATGCGCTCGACGATGCACTCGCCCGGGCCGCGGTCGTCGACCCGGCGCAGTAGCTCGCCAACCAGCCAGCCGTAGGTGACGGGGGAATAGCCGTGGGCCTCGCCCGGTGTCCACCAGGGGCGCTCGGCAGCCAGCGCGTCGGTCATCTGCTGCCAGTCGTACAGCGCCTCGGCCGGCAGCGGCGCATGGAGGGCCGGCAAGCCGGCACGGTGGCTGAGCAGCTGGCGCAGGGTCACGCGCTCCTTGCCGGCGGCGGCGAACTCGGGCCACCAGTGCGAGACGGGCGCGTCCAGCTCCAGCTTGCCCTGTTCAACCAGCTGCAGGGCAGCAACGGCGGCGAAGGTCTTGGTGCAGGAAAACAGGTTGAGGATGGTATCACTGTGCCAGGCCTCGGCACCGTCCTTGTCGGTAGTGCCGGCCCAGATGTCGACGACGGTTTCGCCGCCGATCTGCACGCACAGGGCGGCGCCTCGTTCCTGGGGATCGTCGAACAGTTCGACGAAGGCATCTTTGAGCGCTTCGAAGCGCAGGTCGAAATGGCCCTGGATCTGCAACCTGTAACTCCTCGGGTCAGAATGGCCGGCATTGTTTCAGCACCGGCTGCGCATGGGAATCCTGGCGCTTTGTTCAAGCCACGCGGTCAGACCAACGGTCCGAACCGACGGTCCGAACCAACGGTCTGCCGCCCGAAGGCGCCATGCGGCGCTCCGGGCAGGACATTGAGCTTGCGAATCAGGGTTTGGCTGGTGCCTGCGCCTCGGCCGGCTCGACCTTGGGCAGCAGTTGCTTGGGCACCTCGAGGTTGGCCTTGCGCACCGCCTCGACGAAGCCCTGCCAGGGCCGGTCGGTGATGGCGACCAGGCCGAAATGGCCGTTTTCGCCGTCGAGCAGGCGGCCGCTAGCCGGCTGGTCCAGATACTGGAACCAGTGCACACCGACGATCGCAGGCTCCTCGAGCGCCTTGGCCACGAAGTGGGCATAGGCCGGGCCGCGCTCCTCTTCTTTGTACACTTCCGAAACGCCGCCCCAGAACGGGCCGCGATCACGCGAGCCGAAGTGGAACTCGGTGACCATCAGCGGCTTGTCCAGCGCCCGCAGGGTGGCGAAGTCGTAGCCGTGCTGCGGCTCCTTGACGTAGAAGTTGAAGCTGAGCACGTCACAGTACTGGGCACAGGCCTCGATGGCCTCCGGCGTGGCGATGGCGAAGCGGCCGCCGAGCAGCATGTGATTGGGCGAGTGCCACTTCAGCGAGTCGGCGATGGTCTTGAAGTAGGTGGTGGCGAACAGGCGCTGGAAGTTCTGCAGATCCTTCTCGATCTGCGGGAACTCGGGGCTCGGCATTGGCGGCTCGAAGCCCGGGTCCTCCATCAGCTCCCAGGCCTTGAGCTCGATGCCCCAGGCCTTGGACAGGCCGTTCTGGTTGCGGTACTTGTCGCGCAGCTGCTTGAGGAAGGCGCGCTTGGCCGGCACGTCAGTGGTCAGGCGCAGGGTGCCGTAGGCCAGGGCGTAGCGCGATTTCGGATCGGTGCCGGGCGCCGCCCAGGCCAGCTCGTTGTCGGCGAAGAAGCCGAGCAGCCAGGGGTCGTCGCGACGGTCGCGGGTGGCGATGGCGATGGCGCGCTCGGCGGCCATGGCAAAGCGCGGGTCGAACGGATCGGGCATGCCGCCCCACCAGTCGTGACCGGTGCTGATGGTGGCGTAGTCACCGGAGATCGACAGCGGGATGCTGTACGGCATGCGCTGGGCCTTGCCCAGGGTGTCGTCGCTCCAGTTGCCCAGGGTGTTGAAGCCCCAGGCCTGCAGGCGGTCGAGGGAATGCTGGGTCCAGCGATCGGCATCGAAGCCCGGGGCCGGGCATGGCGCCAGCTCGGCCGGCGCCGGCGTCGCCGCCAGCGGCGGTTGCGCCGTCGCACAGGGCTCGGCATAGCTGCGCTGCAGGTTGGCGCGGTAGAAGTCGTACCAGCGCCCCTGATCGAAGGCGCGACCGCGGCTGGCACCGCTGTTGCTGCGGCTGTCGCGGCTGCCGTAGTAGGCGGCCAGCGGCTCGCCGTCCTTGGGCAGCGCGGCGAACATGCCCTCGCGTCCTTCCACGTAGGTCTGGCTCTGCCAGGCGCTGACCGCGTTGACGCCCAGCGAATAGAAAGGATTGCCCTCGGGCGTGACCAGGTACCAGCGGCCGTCGCGCTTCTCGGTGCGGAAGAAGCCCTTGGCCTCGAAGGTCGGGCCGCCGATCCAGCCGCCGAACTTGTCCTGCTGCGGGCGCTCGGCCAGCCAGGTCCTGATCTGCTCGCGCTCCCGGCCGGCGCCGTCGCGCAGCTGCTGGTCCTCGACGACCTTTTCGGGCCACTGGCCGCGGGCGTACTGGCCGTAGGCGTCGATGATCTCGGTGTACACGGCCTTCTGCGCAGCATCGCCAGTCTGCACCCCGAAGCGGCCGAGAAGGATGCTCTGCGGCGCGTCCGGCTTGCTCATGCTCAGGGTCACGGCGCTGACCTGAGCGGCGGTGAGTTCGCCTTCCACCGTCTCGGCCAGCAGTACGCGCTGCCCCTCGACGCTCACCGGCATCGGCGGTGCGGCGCGCATGCCGTGGGTCCGCGGCGAGGTCGCAGCCAGCGGCACCAGCAGGGTCTGTGCCGGGCCCGCCGGCAGGGCGATGCGACTGGTCAGCACTTTGCCGTCGCGGCTCTCGATGCGCACCTCGAGGGTGATGGCCCAGTCCATGGCGTTCTGTAGACGCAGGCTCATGGCGCCGGCCTGGGACCAGTCCCAGTCACCGCTCTGCGGGCTCAGGCGCAGGCTGGGGTTATCGGCGGCGTTGAAGGTGTAGCGGCGCAGTACCTCGCCCTCGGGCGTGGGTTCGGCGGTCAACTCGGGGAAGCTGGCGGCCTGGTTCTCGACCTTCACCACATCGGTGGGCTTGATGAAGCTGAACAGGGTCTGCTGGCCCTCGGGGGCAGCCAGAGCGGGGGCGGCGAAATTGAGGGCGAATACGAACGGGAGGTAACGGCGAATCATCTAACAGGCACTCCGAAGGACGCCCAAGTAGACAACAAGCACGGCGTTAGTTGCCAGTAAGTTTTGCCTCGGCGAGGGCGCCGCCGCGCTCACATCGCGCGCGCCTTCAGCCGGTCAAGCAGGCGATCCGGCAGCAAACGGTTGAGCACGCGGAACAGCCTGGCCGGCACCGTCACCGGGTAGCGGGTGCGCGGCACGCGACTGTCCAGCGCCTGCAGCACGGCATCGGCCACCGCCTCGGCCGGCAGGGTGTACTTCACCGCGGCGCCCTCCCTGGCCAGGCGCTCCTCCATCAGCGCGTAGCGGGAGGCATGGGCGCCACGGCCGGTGTCCACATGCTTGTGCAGGGCCAGCAGGCTGTTGGCGCGGAAGCGCGCGATGATCGGCCCCGGCTCGATCAGTACCGCCTTGATGCCGCTGCCGGCCAGCTCCAGACGCAGGGTGTCGACCAGCCCCTCCATGGCGAACTTGGAGGCGTTGTAGGCGCCTCGCAGCGGCAGCGCCGCATAGCCGAGCACCGAGCTGTTGAACAGGATGCGGCCATGACCCTGACGGCGCATGATCGGCAGCACCGCGGCGGTCAGCTCGATGGGACCGAACAGGTTGCTCTCGAACTGCTCGCGCCAGGCCTGCCGCGGCAGATCCTCGATGGCACCGGGCTGGCCGTAGCCGGCGTTGTTGAACAGCGCGTCCAGGCCGCCGCCACTGCGCTTCAGCACCCAGGCCAGGGCGGTGGCGATGCTGGCAGAATCATCCAGGTCCAACTGCACAGCCTCGAAGCCTTCGGCCTGCAGGCGTTCGACATCGGCCACCTTGCGTGCGCTGGCGAACACCCTCCACCCGGCGTTACGACAGGCCAGCGCCGTGGCGTGGCCGATGCCCGAGGAACAGCCGGTGATGAGGATGGTGCGCATGGCCAACTCGCTGACAGGTGAAAGGATCACGCGATCTCGCGGCGGAATGGCGGCAAGGCGTTGAGGATGGCCTTGCCGTAGCGCTGGGTCACCACGCGGCGATCCAGCAGGGTGATGGTGCCCCGGTCGGCCTCGGTACGCAGCAGGCGACCGCAGGCCTGGATCAGGCGCAGGGAGGCGTCGGGCACGGCGATCTCCATGAACGGATTGCCGCCGCGCGCCTCGATCCACTCGGCCAGGGCCGCCTCGACCGGGTCGTCCGGCACGGCGAAGGGGATCTTGGCGATCACCACGTGCTCGCAATAGGCACCGGGTAGGTCGACGCCCTCGGCGAAGCTGGCCAGGCCGAACAGCACGCTCTCTTCGCCATCGTCGACCCGCGCCTTGTGCTTGTTCAGGGTTTCCTGCTTGGACAGGTTGCCCTGAATCAGCACGCGCTTGCGCCAGTCGCGGTCGAGGCCGTCGAACACGTCCTGCATCTGCTTGCGCGAGGAATACAGCACGAGGGTGCCGCGGGCGCCCTTCACCAGCTCGGGCAGGTCGCGGACGATGGCGGCGGTGTGAGCGGCAGCGTCACGCGGGTCGGCCTTAAGGTCCGGCACCCGCAGCAGCCCGGCGTCGGCATGGTGAAACGGGCTGGGCACCACGGCGGTGACCGCCGCCCGGGGCAGGCCGGAACGCATGCGAAAGCGGTCGAAGGTGCCGAGCGCGGTCAGGGTGGCCGAGGTCACCAGGGCGCCGTAGGCGACATTCCACAGGTTGCGACGTAGGGTCTCGGCGGCGAGGATCGGGCTGGCGTTGACCTCGATATCGAAGGCCGCGCCACTGTCGGCCAGGGTCAGCCAGCGCGCCATCGGCGGGCTGTCTTCCGGGTCCTCGACGGTAAAGGCGGTCCACAGCTCCCAATTGCCCTGGGCGCGAGCCAGCAGGCTGCCGAATAGCGGATACCACTCCTCGGCCTGGTGACTGGCGATGCCGAGGCTGGTGCCCTCGTCGTCCATCGCCTGTTTGAGCAGTTCGGTGAGGCGAGTGAACACATCGGTGAGCTTGGCGAAGCCCTTCTTCAGCTCGATACCCAACTCGCGCAGGTGCTCGGGTACCAGGCCGCCCTCGAAGCGGTGACGCGGGCGCTCGCGGCCTTCCATGTCCTCGCCGGCACGAAAATCCGCCAGCTGCTCGCAGGCGCTGAACATGAACTGTTGCTGGGTGCGCAGCTCGCGGGCCTGCTCGGGCACCTGCTCGATCAGCCGACCGAGATCGCCGGGCAGCGGATGCTGGGCCAGCAGCTTGGTCAGGTTCTTCTCCACCTGGCCGAGCCAGTCGGCGGTGCTGCGCAGGCGTGTGAAGTGGGCGAAGTGGCCGATGGCCTTGTCCGGCAGGTGGTGGCCTTCGTCGAACACGTACAGCGTCTCGCGCGGGTCCGGCAGCACGGCGCCGCCGCCCAGGGCCAGGTCGGCCAGGACCATGTCGTGGTTGGTGACGATTACGTCGACCTTGGTCATGCCTTCGCGCGCCTTATAGAAAGCACACTGCTGGAAATTCGGGCAGTGGCGGCTGGTGCACTGGCTGTGGTCGGTGGTCAGGGTGCCCCAGACCTGGTCTTCCAGCTCTTCGGGCCAGCTGTCGCGGTCGCCGTCCCAGCGGTTGCCGGCGAGCTTCTCGATCATCTTGCTGTAAAGCTTCTGGCTCTGCTCGTCGACGTCGATGCGAAAGCCTTCTTCCTCGAACATCTGCGCCGTGGCGCTCTGCGCCTGGCCTTCCTGCAGCAGCATGTCCAGCTTGGACAGGCACAGGTAGCGGCCGCGGCCCTTGGCCAGGGCGAAGGTGAACTGCAGGCCGGCGTTGCGCATCAGGTCCGGCAGGTCCTTGTGCACGATCTGCTCCTGCAGCGCCACGGTGGCGGTGGCGATCACCAGGCGCTTGCCAGCGGCCTTGGCGGTAGGGATGGCAGCCAGGCTATAGGCAACCGTCTTGCCGGTACCGGTACCCGCCTCCACCGCGACCACAGCGGGTTCGCCATCACGCTGACCTTCGTCGTTGTGCTTGATCGTCCCCAGCACCTTGGCCACTTCGGCGATCATCAAACGCTGGCCATAGCGGGCCTTGAGCCCCTTGGCTTCGAGGAAGCGACTGTAGGCGCCCTGGATCTGGGACTTGAGTTCGGAGCTGAGCATGGGCGCGGGAAAAGGCTGGATAAATTTTCAGTAGTTTACCGATAGGTTATGCTCGCGCGCCATCGTTAACCGGAGTCTGCCGATGACCGTCTTCTCTGCCCTCTACGCCGTGCATGTGCTGGCCGCCCTGGTCTGGGTCGGCGGCATGTTCTTCGCCTGGATGATCCTGCGCCCGGCCGCGGTGGCCAAATTGCAGGCGCCCGAACGCCTGCCCTTGTGGCTGGAGGTGTTTCACCGCTTCTTTCTCTGGGTGTGGATCGCCGTGCTCGCACTGCCGGTAACCGGCATGGGCATGCTGCACATGCGCTTCACCGGCTTCGAGACCGCGCCGCGCTACGTGCAGGTGATGATGGGGCTGTATCTGGTGATGCTGGCGCTGTTCCTGCGGGTACGCCTGCTGCAGTTGCCGCAACTGCGGCGCGCCGTGGAGACGCAGGACTGGCCCGCCGGTGGCGAAGCCCTGGGACGCATCCGCCGCTTGGTCGGCAGCAATCTGCTGGTGGGATTGGCGCTGGTGGCGATCGCCGCCGCGCGCCCGGGCTTCTGAATCGACTCCCGCGCCACCGACAGGTGACGCGGGAGTGATCACAGCAAGCGTTTTGCTAGGGCCGCGCCTCGACTTCCGCCTCGACCCGGCGGTTGATGGCTCGCCCCTCTTCGGTGCCGTTGTCGGCCACCGGTCGCGACTCGCCATGCCCCACCGAAGACACCCTGTCGCTCGCCAAACCATAGCGATTGACCAGTTCGTCGCGCACGGCATTGGCGCGCCGTTCGGACAGGCTCTGGTTATAGGCGTCGGTACCCATCGAGTCGGTATGGCCCTCGACGGTGGTGGTGGTCTGCGGGTACTGGCTCATGAAGTCGGCCAGGGCCTTGATGTCAGCCTGGCTTTCTTCCTTGACCACGGACTTGTCGAAGTCGAACTTGACGTCCAGCTCGACGTGTACCGGTTCTCCGGCGTCGACCACGGGTTCGGCGGGGGTATCGGGAGCGGTGTCCGGGTAGGTCGGCAACGGGCAACCGTTGTGGCGTACCGGCGTGTCGGGCGGAGTATCGGGGCAGCGGTCGCGGCGGTCGAACACGCCGTCGTCGTCCTGATCTCCATCCTGGGCATAACAGATCAGAGTTCCGATGACCGCACCGGCCACCGCACCTCCAGCTGCCCAGGTAGAACTTTCGATTGCGCCGAGACCTCCTCCGGTCAGGCCACCAATCGCCGTGCAAATGGGCCAGTTCCCTTGGTTGAGCGGCGCATCTCCCGTACTGGAAGTCGTGACGCAACCAGAGAGAACACTGCTGACCAGGAGAAGGGGTAGAACTACCCTTGGGATGCTTCTCATGGCGGGATCTCCAGTGTCACCGGTTCGATTACCGGTAACACTGCAGTAAAGACCCGCCACTCGAAGTGTACAAGCCGGCCTCAGCGGCGCGGCCGCGCCATGCGGCGACCGCTCGCTGGGATGAGGCGCTTAGGGGCGAGCCTCGACTTCGGCTTCAACGCGACGGTTGATGGCGCGGCCTTCGTCGGTAGCGTTGTCAGCCACCGGACGGCTCTCGCCATAACCCACCGAGTTCACCCGATCGGCGCCCACGCCATACTGGTTGACCAGTACGTCGCGAACCGCGTTGGCACGGCGCTCGGACAGACCCTGGTTGTAGGCATCGGTGCCGACGGCGTCGGTGTGACCTTCAACCACGGTGGTGGTTTGCGGGTACTGGCTCATGAAGTCGGCCAGGGCCTTGATATCGCCTTGGCTCTCTTCCTTGACCACAGACTTGTCGAAGTCGAACTTGACGTCCAACTCGACGCGTACCGGCTCGGCCGCTTCGGGGGTCGGTGCGGTTTCCTCGACGACCACGGTCTCCTCGACCACAGCCACCTGCTCTTCGGCACCGTGAACCCAGCAATAGGCAGCGGCCATGCCGGCGCCCACCAGGGCACCGCCACCGGCCCACTCGGTGCTTTCGATCGCACCCAGCGCGGCGCCGGTCACACCGCCCACGGCGGCGCAAGTCGGCCAGTCGGTTTTCTGGATGCCGGCACAGCCGGTCAGCAGGCCGCTTGCCAGGATCAGGGGTACAGCTTTCCTTGTGATACTCATCTTCTTAGGTCTCCTGTAGGGAATCGGCGTGAAACCGACAGCAAAGAAGTAAAGATGGCTTCCTTACTATCCGCCAGTTATAGGCACTTTCCATACCACGGTCCATAGGCCAACGGCGCACAGCGCGATAGTCTTGGCATTCACCCCCGGAAGCTTCGCGAAATGACCCAAGTTCTCTCCTCTCGTACACCGCAGCAGGCCCTGGCCGCCCTGCTCGATCATCATGCCCCGCAGCGTTTGCTGCTGGTCGGTGCCAGCCAGTTACCGGCGCTGGCTGCCTTCCGCGAGGCCCATCCCGACACGCTGCTGGCGCAGGCTCCTGCCGGTCCTTTACCGGCTGAGCTGGCGGCCCAGCGCTACGATCTCGCACTGGTGGTGGACTGCCTGGAACACCTGCCCAAGCGAGTCGCCCTGGAGCTGCTGGGTGGTATCCGCAACCTCAACGCGAGCCGACTTGCTGTACTGGTCGATCTGGCCGCCTGCGATTGGCAGGAAACCGACTTCTTCGCCCTGGCACTGCAGGCCAGCGAGAGCTTCGGACGCGAAGGTCAGACGCTCACACTGTTCACATACGATCTACGCGACTACAAACAGGTTCCGGATTGGCTCAACGCGAAGTTTTGGGCCAATCCCGAGAACTTCGGAAAGTACTGGTGGTGACCCTATGAATCCGGCCTGTCCCTGCGGCAGCGGCGACGAGCTGAACGTCTGCTGCGGCCCGTATCACCAGGGCGCCGCGGCGCCCTGCGCCGAGCATCTGATGCGCTCGCGCTACAGCGCCTACGTGCTCGGCCTGGTCGATTACCTGGTGGCGACCACCCTGCCCGCCCAGCAGTCGGCACTCGACAGGGACGGCATCCGCGCCTGGAGCCTGGGCAGCACCTGGCTCGGGCTCGACGTTGAGTCGAGCGAGCTGATCGGCGCCCAGCCGGAGCACGCCTTCGTCACCTTCATCGCGCGCTGGCATGATGACGCTGGCGAGCACGCTCACCGCGAACGCTCGGCCTTCGTCCAGCGCGACGGCCGCTGGTACTTCCTCGATCCCACCGCACCCATCAAGGCCGGGCGCAACGACCCTTGCCCCTGCGGCAGCGCGCAGAAATTCAAGAAGTGCTGCAGCGGCTACCTGAGCCCCTAAAACTCTGCTTCAGTTGTTGGCAGAACCCGGCGGGGACCGGGCCAACAAGGAGAAGTAGATGCACAAGCACAGTGGAACGGCGGCCGCCCTGGCCGTCTTGCTGTTCGCGGGCGCCATGTCTGCCCATGCGGATGATGTAAAGGTCGACCTGGGCAGCAGCGAGCGGGTCACCCGCCTGTTCGCCTATCCCAACAACTGCAGCGTGATCTGCTACCGGGACTGGACGCTGGAGCAGACCGTCGAGCATTACCTGAAGCAGAGCCTGGAGCGCGACGGCCTCAGCGGAGCCACGGTCGAGGTCAGCCGCGATAGCGACGGCCTGAGCGCCCGCTTCGGCGGTGTGCCGGCCAACTACGGCAAGCCGCTGACCGACCTGCTGAACGCCGGCGACCTGGCCTACACCGGCGCCAGCAAGCTCAACGGCGACGGCAAGTGGCAATACAGCTGGTACTTCTTCCTGCCCCTGGGCATGGCGCTGGAGAACCGCAAGAGCGTCGAACTGCTGCATTTCCCGCCGGACTATTCGCTGACCCAGGCGCAGGACTACCTGGAGTCCAAGACCACCGATCGCTGGGCCGGGCTGCTCACCGAAAACGGCGTGGCGGCGGCGCAGACGCCGGCCTACCAGACCATCATCGACATCGCCCCGATCGCCGCCCCGGCCAGCGCCGGCAGCGACCTGGAGGGCGTCTACGACTATTTCACCGACTACCAAAAGACCATGGTCGCCGAACTCACCGCGGGCGACGGCGCGACGCTGCCCATGGTCGCCTTCGGGGGCCCGGTTCGCACCTGGGTCAACAAGCAATACGGGGCGAATATCGGCGTGCTGGGTCTGGACGAAATCAGTCCGGCGCCCGGGCAAAAAGTCCCGGTGCTCGGCGCCAATCACCCGAGCTACATCTGGTACGCGGCCGATCCGGAAAACTACGGTGGCGATCAGGCCAAGGCCGACGCCGCCGGGCTCAAGGTGATGGGACAGGACATCAGTGCCGCCTGCTGGCAGGCCGGCATGGGCCAGAACCCGGCCGCCGACCCGCAGCAGACGCTGAATGCCTGCACGCAGAAATGGCAGGTGACCGACAAGGTGCAGACCTGCGAGTTGTTCTACACCTCGGTGCGCAACCTGACGCCGCCACAGGCCGAGGCCAAGTGCGCTACCAGCAAGAGCTGATGCCAGATGCTACAAGGCCCGCAATCGCGGGCCCTGTACTCATTCCTGCAGCTTGAGGTGCGAGGTGTCCGGCGGCGGTGCGACCGGCGCGCCCTTGGCCTGGCCCATGTCGCTACCGACCGGCGCCAGGCTGAATTGCGAGAGGTCGACCTGCGGCGCCTGAGCCTCGACCTTGGCGTCCTGCAGATCGGCCCCGACCGGGGCGATGCCGAAGTCGGGCGCCTGCACATCACTGAACGCCGCCATGTATTCATCACGCGGGATCACCCGGGCGGAACCGTGCTGCATCGGCGCCGCAGCCGGGGATGCCATCGGTGTCGCCACGGGCTCCGGAGCAGGCGGCGGCGCCATCTCGACCTCTTCGACCTCCAGCGCCTGGACGATGGCCACGGCGCCGGCGCGCTCCATGGTCGCACGGTACTTCTCGGCGCCAGCGGCATCCAGGCCGCTCTTGATCACGATGCGCCGCCCGGAAAACAGCAGGGCGATGCGCTGGGCATCGGCCTGGAACAGCCGCGCCAGGTTCGCCTGCACCTGCTCCAGCGGCGCGCCCGGCACCACCTGCCCGGCAAAGGCGATCTCGTAGAGGCTCATGGTCACACTCCTGTCCAATTCGGCCTCCAGTATGGCGCAGTTTTTTTCTACGGACAGCAGGTGGCCGCCAAGCAGCCGCTTGTTACACTGGGTCGTCCATTGGAGCCACGCAATGTTTTTACAGGCACGAGCACGCACCATCGGCCTGGCGATAATCATCGGCCTGCACGCAGGCCTCTCGGGATGCGCCGGCTGGTTCAGCGGTGATTTCCAGGACCCGGAAGTCCGCCTCGTCAAGGTCGATGTGATCAAGGCCAGACTGCTGGAGCAGCGATTTTCCCTGCGCTTTCGCATCGACAACCCCAACGACGTCGACCTGCCGGTCCGCGGCCTGGTCTACGACGTGCACCTCAATGGCATCCAGCTCGCCGAGGGCGAGTCCAGCGAATGGTTCAGCGTGCCGAGCCACGGCCGCAGCGAATTCGAGGTGCCGGTGCGGACCAACCTCTGGCGCCACGTGAAGCAGATCGTCAAGGCACTCGAGGACCCCGACCAGCCGATTCGCTACAGCCTGAGCGGCGAGGTGAAGACCGGACTGTTCTTCGGCCGCGACGTGCATATGCGCCGCGATGGCGAGATAATCCCCGGCGATTACATCCCGGAGTGAGCTTCATGACTCAGCAACCCCACGTACATGGCCCCGACTGCAACCACGACCACGATCATCACCACGATGACGGTCACGTGCACGGCCCGCACTGCAACCATCACCACCAGGAACCGGTGCGCAACCCGCTGAAGGAAGTCGGCCGCAACGATCCCTGCCCCTGCGGTAGCGAAAAGAAGTTCAAGAAGTGCCACGGCGTCTGATCTGAGCTCCTCGCCGGCAGGGTCCTATGCCCTGCCGCGCCCCTACTCCCCGGCGCATTCGCCCTCTACAATCCGCACCCATCATCCGTCTCCCTGCGCCAGGAGCCAGTCATGGGTTCGCGTCTGCTTCCCCGTCCGCTGTTCGTCGCCGCTGCCGCCGTCCTGTGCAGCACGCTGTTCCTCGGCGGCTGCCAGTCCTTTCTGAATGGCCGCTACGCCGACAGCGTGCACCCGAACCAGGGCATCGTCCGCGTTCAGGGCCTGGCGCAGAGCGTGGTGGTGCGGCGCAACGCGCTGGGCATGCCGCTGATCGAGACCACCACCTTCCATGACGCCCTGTTCACCCTGGGCTACGTGCACGCCGCCGACCGCCTCAGCCAGATGGTTGGCATGCGCCTGCTGGCCGAGGGCCGCCTGGCCGAGATGAACGGCCCCGGCGTGCTGGAAATCGACCGTTTCATGCGCACCGTCAACCTGCGCGCCAGCGCCGAGGCGCTGTACAAGAACGCCTCGCCGCGCATCAAGAAGTTCTTCGAGGTTTATTCCCGCGGCGTCAACGCCTACCTGTTCCGCTACCAGAACAAGCTGCCGATGGACCTGGCCGAGAGCGGTTACCGCCCGGCCTACTGGAAGCCGGAAGACTCGGTGCTGCTGTTCTGCCTGCTCAACTTCGGCCTGTCGGTCAATCTGCAGGAAGAGATCGCCGCCCTCACCCTCAGCGACAAGGTCGGCACCGACAAACTGGCCTGGCTGCTGCCGAGCTACCCGGACGAGCCGCTGCCGTTCGAGGAAGCCGAGAAGCTGCACGGCCTGAGCCTGGCCGGCAAGATTCCGGGCCTGGCCGCGGTCAACGACGCCGCCGGCCAGGTCGCCGCGCTGAACATGCTCGGCGTCGCCGCCTCCAACAACTGGGCCATCGCCCCGCAGAACAGCCGCAGCGGCAAGAGCCTGCTGGCCAACGACACCCACCTGCCACTGTCGATGCCGTCGATCTGGAACTTCGTGCAGATCCGTTCGCCCAAATTCCAGGCCGCCGGCGTGTCCATCGCCGGGGTGCCGGCCGTGGTCGCCGGCTTCAATGGCAAGCTGGCGTGGGGCATGACCATGGTCATGGGCGACAACCAGGACCTGTTCCTGGAGAAGGTCAAGCGTGAGGGCGGCCGCCTCTATTACATGGCCGACGGCAGGTGGCAGCCGGCCCGCGAGCGCCAGGAAACCTTCTTCATCCGCGGCCAGCGGCCGATCCGCGAGACCATCTGGGAAACCCGCCACGGCCCGCTGCTCAACTCGGCGCTGGGCGAGCGCAAGTCGCCCATGCAGCCGCTGCCCTTCGCCAGCGGCTACGGCCTGGCTCTGCGCAGCATCCAGGGCGAGACGGATCGCTCGATCGACGCCTTCTTCGACCTGTCCCGCGCGCAGTCGGTGGAGCAGGCCTTCGAGGCCACCCGCGAAGTGCGCGCCATGGCGCTCAACATCGTGTTCGCCGATGCCCAGCACGTTGGCTGGCAGATCACCGGCCGCTACCCCAACCGCAGGCAGGGCACCGGCCTGGTGCCTTCGCCGGGCTGGGACGGCGCCTACGACTGGGACGGCTACGCCGACCCCATGCTGCACCCCTACGACCAGGACCCGGCGCAGGGCTGGCTCGGCACCGCCAATCACCGCACGGTGCCGCGCGGCTATGGCATGCAGCTGTCCAACTCCTGGTTCTACCCCGAGCGTGCCGAGCGCATCGCGCAACTCGCCGGTTCCGGACGCCACGATCAGAAAAGCATGATCGCCATGCAGTACGACCAGACCACGCCCTTCGCCGGCAAGCTGCAGGCGATGTTCGACGCACCGGGCATGACCGAGCCACTGAACAAGGCCATCGCCGCGCTGCCCCGCGCCGAGCGCGCCAAGGCCGAGGAAGCGCACAAGCGCCTGATGGCCTTCGACGGGCGCATGGCCGCCACCTCTGCCGCCGCCGCGCTGTACAGCGCCTTCCTGCACGAGAGCGCGCGGCAGACCTTCCTCGACGAGCTGGGCCCGGAAACTTCGCCGGCCTGGCAGGCGCTGGTGGACACCGCCAACAACAGCTACTCGGCACAGGCCGACCACCTGCTCGGCCGCGACGACAGCCCGTTCTGGGACGACGTGAAGACCGCGCAGAAGGAAGACAAGCCGGCGATCATGGCGCGCAGCCTGGCCGGCGCCGTCACCTACCTGGAAGGTAAGCTCGGCACCAATCGCAGCGCCTGGCAGTGGGGCAAGCTGCACCAGTACCGCTGGACCAGCGAGGCCACCAAGATGGCGCCCTACCTGAGCGCCAGTCAGCGCAGCGGCATAGAAGCCATAAGCGGCTACCTGGACCGCGGCCCCTACCCGGCCGGCGGCGACCACGGCACCCTCAACGTGGCCGCCTACGAATGGGGCAAGGACTTCAATGTGTGGCTGATCCCGGCTATGCGCATCGTCGTCGACTTCGGCCTGCAAGAGCCGATGATCGGCGTCAACAGCTCGGGCCAGTCCGGCAACCCGGCCAGCCCGCACTACGCCGATGGCATCGACGCCTGGCTCAAGGGCGGCTACATGAGCTTCCCGTTCCAGAGCCGCAACATCGACCGGGTCTACGGCAGCAAGCGCCTGATGCTGATGCCCTGAGCCTCACTCCACCCAGGGCAGGCGGCGCTCGAAGGCGCCCAGGTCGCATTCCGCGGAGGCCAACCGGTCGCCGGGGCGCGGCCTCTGCATCCTGCGCTGGTCGTATGAGGTGCAGGAGCCTCTGCCGGCATCCAGCGCCGGGCTGCCCTGGATCAACACGTAGTACTGGGTGCCGTTCTCCACGCCCAACCCGGTGGAGCGCACTTGCGGGTCCATGGCCTGGGTGAACAGTTGGGCGTCGTCCAATGTCAGGTCGTGGGCGCAGCTGCCGCCTCCCGCGCCCAGCATGAATCCGCGACCGAGGAAATAGCCGCCCTGGTCGCCGCAGTTGGCCGGCTGCGCCTCGTAGGCGTTGCCGGCGACGATGCTGTTGCGCACTTTCATGCTGCCCAGGTTGCTCAGGCCCAGACCCTGGTTGGCGACCAGGGTGACGTTGACCAGCTGCATCGAGGCTTCCGTACCGCTGGGGAGATAGCTGGAAAGCCCGTTGGCGACCACACCGTTCACCTCCGTACCGATGTTCCCCGCCAGGGTGCTGTTGACCAGCACGAACACGCCACGCTCGTTGTTGACTATCGCCGCACCGCCACCGCCACCTTCGTACTCGCCCGCGCGATTGCCGAAGAATGACGAGCGCGACACGTCGGCGTACCCCTCGTTGTAGATGGCGCCGCCGTGGGCGTAATCGACGTCGTTGTCGGTGACGCTGTTGTTCTCGAAGTGGGTATCGCGCACCAGCAGCGTGCCCAGGTTGTAGATCGCCCCGCCCTGGCCGGTGAAGCCCTCGTCGCCGTTCGAGTTGTTGTCGCGGAACAGGCTGAAGCTGACGCCCAGGTCGCCGAAGTTGGCAATCGCCCCGCCCTTTCCCTGGATGCCCGGCGTGGCGCGATTGTCGTAGAAGCCGACGTAGGCGATGACCGCCTCACCATCGTTGCGGATAGCGCCGCCGTAGGTGTCGGCACGGCCGTCGCGCAGGCTCAGGTAACGCAGTTTGACCGAGGCGCCGGGGAGTATCTCGATCAGTCGGTCGGACACGCCCTGGATGCTGGTGGTGTCGTAGCCGGCGCCGACGATGGTCAGCTCGCCGCCGATATCCAGGTCGCCGCGTGCGCTGACGTCCTCGTCCGGGTCAGGCTCCTCGTCGGCATTCCATATCGGGTCCGACAGGCTCAGCACATAGGTGCCGGGGCGCAGCTCGATGCGGTCGGGGCCGGGGTTGTTGTTGGCCTGGTAGATGGCCTCGCGTAGCGAACAATCGCTGGTACAAGCCGGGCGGAATAAATCCTGGGTATTGCTCACGATCAACGTGGCAGCTTCGGCCAACGGCGCAAAGGCGGTAGCAAGAACAAGAGAGGACAGGCAAGAGCGGCTGGGCATGACGATTCTCCAGAGGCGTTGAGATTCCCAGTCGGAGAAAGCTCGGCTTCCGGCACCGTCATCCGGCCAACGGCCGATGAGCAGCTATCGCTAGACAGGCAAAACGGACCCCAGTTCGCAACCTAGCGTGACGACCATCACATCACCCCATAACTCACTGTCCCGCGTGTTGAGAATCGCTTCACAAACCGCTCTAGCCCGGCGCTTTCCGTTCGTCGCCATCGGCGCTTCGCTTGCTCGTTTACACCCCGTTTCGCTGGGCGTTTCGCTACCGCTAAAACCCTTGCGGATCAACACAATAGAAATTTCAGAAAGCCCGTCAAATTACCGCCAATTTTCAGACGTCAATATAGCGACGAACGGTAATTATCAAAGCCCGAACAGCTCCGTATAAAGCGCCCCGTGCCCAGCCAAATCCCTGGCCGGGCCAGCAAAAGCTTCATTCTGTGTGCGAGTAACTAGCAGGGCGGCTAGGCAGTCATTACGTCGGGAACGACCTGCGCCTCCGAATGAGTTGTATGGCATTTCTTCCGGAGCAGTTACGCAACATGATCGACCTCAACACCTGGAACCTCACCATCCCCGTTGGCGAACCGGCTACCACCATCAGCACCCCGCTGCTGGCCAACGGCTATCAGGACGATTACTTCAAGAACATCAACGGCACCCTGTTCTTCTGGGCGCCGGTGGATGGCACCTCCACCAAGAATGCCAAGTACCCGCGCAGCGAGCTGCGCGAGACCTACCCGGACGGCAAGCTGCGCAACTGGAAGTACCAGGCAGCCAGCTACAACAACCTGCGCGCCACGCTGAGCGTCAGCCAGGTGCCCTCTACCGGCAAGATCGTCATCGGCCAGATCCACAACGTCGAAGGCACCGATCCGCCCATCAAGCTGCAGTACGAGTACAGCGCGTCGGCCAAGACCGGCAGCCTGACCGCGATCTATCGCCTCAAGCCGGGCATCAGCACCAGCAAGGCGATTGTGATGCGCAACGTGCCGCTGAACGCGAGCTTCTCGTACACCATCACCCTGACCAAGGGCGGTACGCTGGCGGTGTACGCGAAGATGCCGACCACCGAGACCGTGAAGTGGAGCGCCAAGCTCGACCCCAGCTGGGCCAAGCAGACCATGTACTTCAAGGCTGGCAACTATGTGCAGGACAACAGCGGTGACAACACCGAGGCGGGCGCGGTGACCTTCACCAAGCTCCTGGTCGAGCACCTGTAATAAGAAGTAGATAGGAAAAGGGAGCCGGCGACGGCTCCCTTTTTGCGTTAAGGCACACGCTTAAGCACTAGCCGGTATATCAGCCGCTTCCCCAATCCTTAAACATTTTAAAAACAGCCCTTTACGCTCGATTTATCGCACTACACTTCAAATCGAGCGGCTAACCCCGCTCCCGGCGGGGTCTTTATTAGAACCAAGAACAGCTGCCAGGCACCTGACCCCGCCGGCACCTTTCGCGAGGGCCCCATGGGAATTGCCGCCAGCGAGCTGTGCCAACATGTCATCCGCCCTACCCTCCTCTATTTGGGGCGCCACTCACCCACCGCCGAAGCCCTGTTGCTGGGCACCGCCGCCTGCCAGTCCGCCCTCGGCAGCGCGCTCGGCGATCCACAGGGGCATGGCCTCTACCGCATCAGCGAACCGCGCCACCAGCAACTCTGGGATCGCCACCTGGCGTTCGACCCGGATCTCGCCAGCCTCGTCCGCGGCCTCGCCAGCCAGCATGCCTTCCTCGCCGCGCCGCACCTGGAACTGACCGTCAACCTGCGTTACGCCACGGCCATTGCCTGGCTGCTGGTGGAGAGCGAGCGCCCCGCACTGCCGGCGGCGAACGACCTGCACGGGCTGGCCCGCGTCTGGCGTCGGGTATTCCACCCTCGAGGCCGCGCCAGCGACTTCCTGCAGGCCTGGCAGCAGCTCGTTCTGGAGCACTCGCACGCGGCCTGACGAGCAAGAAATCTTACGAACTTTTCCTTGACCATCAGGTCAGCTCGAGAACGCACCGCGCTTAACGAAACTTCACAAAAAGCCCGTTCCAGAGCGGTTGGCAAGCTGGAACAAAGCGCGTAGCTTGCCGCCCTCGTTTTACCGTTCGTGAGCATCCTAATGAAAAAACTCTGGTTGAAGACTTCTCTCGCACTGGCCGTCGGTGCGGTTTCCACTCACAGCCTGGGCAACGGAATTGCCATCAACGAACAGAGCGTCAGCGGCATGGGCACTTCCTTTGCCGGCCGCGCCTCCACCGCCAACGACGCCACCGTCCTGTTCGGCAACCCGGCCGGCCTGACCAAGCTCGAGCGCCCCGAAGTGGTCGGCGGCTTCGGCCTGGTCGACGCCAAGGTCGACCTGGATGACGCCAGCAGCGAAACCGCCAAGGGCGACATGGTGCCGCTCACCCCGGTACCCTTCGCCTACTACGCCAGCCCGATCGACGAGCAGTGGAGCTGGGGCCTGGGCCTGTACGTGCCGTACGCGCTGATCAGCGATTACGAGAAGAGCTTCGGTGGCCGCTTCAAGGGCCAGTACAGCAAGGTGGAAGTCGTCACCCTGCAGCCGACCATCAGCTACGAGATCAGCGATCGCGTATCCGTCGGCTTCGGTCCGACCATCAACAAGATCAAGGGCAAGCTGACCAACAAGCTGGACAACAGCGCCGCCTTCGGCACCGGCGAGACCAAGGTCGGCATCAAGGGCGACGACGTCGGCTACGGCTTCAACGCCGGCGTGATGGTCGACGTCACCGACCAGCTCACCTGGGGCCTGACCTACCACTCCAAGGTCGACTACACCCTGGAAGGCCGCACCCGCATCAGCGGCGGCACCGGCCCGATCTTCAGCGGCTTCAACGGCGACTACGACGCCACGCTGGACTTCACCACGCCGGAAACCGTGGACACCTCGGTGACCTACGCCTTCGACGACAAGTGGACCCTCTACGCCGGCGCCACCTTCACCCGCTGGAGCCGCCTGGACGAGATCGTGGTCGAGAACGAAGGCACTCCGAGCGTCCTCGGCCTCAGCCCGATCGCCGAAGTCAGCGAAGAGCTGAAGTGGCATGACACCTGGTCCTACGCCATCGGCGCCTCGTACCAGCTCAACCCGCAGTGGGTGCTGCGTACCGGCCTGGCGCTCGACCCGTCGCCGGCCGACAACGAGCACCGCTCCGTGCGCATCCCGGTGGGCAACCGCAAGGTGTTCTCCATGGGTGCAGGCTGGTCGCCGAACCCGGACATGACCATCGACGTGGCCTACACCTACCTGCGCGAGAACGCCGCCAAGGTGAACCAGTCGGGCCGCGAGCTGGCCGGCCGCGATATCGCCCCGGGCTTCAGCGCCGAGTACAACAACAGCGCCCACGGCCTGGGCCTGCAGGCCACCTACCGCTTCTGACGGATCGGGCGGCACGAAAAAGCCGGGCATTCGCCCGGCTTTTTTATGCCCGCTGCGCACGGCGCGCTCGCGGCTTTCGTAGGATGCGCCGCGCGCCCCGCTTCGCGCTCGCTCACTGGGCCAGCGCTTTCTCGATGGCCGCCAGCAAGTCCTCGTCGTCCGGCTTGGTCAGGCTGGAAAAGCTGGCGATCACCTTGCCGTCGCGGCCCACCACATACTTGTAGAAATTCCAGCGCGGCGCGCTGCTCTGCTCGGCCAGCTCGCGGAACAGCGGCACCGCGTCGTCGCCGCTGACCGCCTGCGGCTCGCTCATGACAAAGGTCACGCCGTAGTCGATGAAGCAGACCTTGGCGGTCTCCTGGGAGTCGTCGGCCTCCTGCTTGAAGTCGTCGGAAGGCACGCCGAGTACCTCGAGCCCCTGGCCCTTGTAGCGCTGGTACACCGTCTCCAGCCCCTTGAACTGCGGGGTGAAGCCGCAGCGGCTGGCGGTGTTCACCACCAGCAGCGGCTTGCCGGCGAAGCGCTGGCACAGGTCGATGCGCTCCTTGGAACGCAGCTGCTGCAGCTCGCCCTGGCCCTTCAGCAGCGGCGGGCAATCGGCGGCCCAGAGCGGGGCGCAGAACAGGGAAAGCAGGGTCAGGCTGGCGATGCGCGGCAACATGGCGGGCGGGCTCCGAGTGGGTCATGCCGCCACGCTACTCGCCCTCGCCCGCCTCGGCAACGCTCAGCACAGGCTCATGTTGAGCTGCAGCAGGGTCAGCCCGCCGCGGCTCCAGCCCCACCAGGCCAGCGCCAGCAAGCCGGCGACCAGCAGCGCCGCCAGGCCCGAGCCGAGGCCGCGACTCATACCGCCTCCGCCGCCCGCAGGCGGGCCACCGGCTGTTCGCGCACCGGCCAGTTGATCGCCGCCGCCAGCAGGCCGAAGAGGATCGACAACTGCCAGACCACCTCGTAGCTGCCGGTATGGTCGTACAGATAGCCGCCCAGCCAGCCGCCGAGGAATGAGCCGATCTGGTGGAACAGGAAGACGATGCCGCCGAGCATCGACAGGTTGCGCACGCCGAACAGGGTGGCCACCGTGCCATTGGTCAAAGGCACGGTGGACAGCCACAGCAGCCCCATGGCCATGCCGAAGGCGTAGGCGCTCCACTCGGTCAGCGGCGAGTAGACGAACGCGACGATCACCACCGTGCGCGCCAGATACAGGCCGGTGAGCAGGCGCGGCTTGGACATGCGTCCGCCGAGCCAGCCGGCGATATAGGTGCCGAAGACGTTGAACAGCCCCACCAGCGCCAGCACCGTGGTGCCCACCGAGGCCGGCAGGTGCTGGTCGACCAGATACGACGGCAAATGCACGCCGATGAACACCACCTGGAAGCCGCAGACGAAGAAGCCCAGCGCCAGCAGCCAGAAACCGCGATGGGCGCAGGCCTCGCGCAGGGCCTCGCCCAGGCTCTGCTCGCTGCCGGCCGGCGCCGGTTGCGGAATGTCGCGCACCATCCACGCCAGTGGCGCGATCAGGGCCACCAGCAGGCCCAGCGTAATCAAGGCCGACGACCAGCCCAGCCAGCCGATCAGCCCGAGCGTGCCGGGCAGCATGGCGAACTGCCCGAAGGAGCCGGCAGCAGCCGCGATACCCATGCCGATGCTGCGCTTCTCCGCCGGCAGTGCCCGGCCGACCACGCCGAGCAGCACCGAGAACGAGGTGCCGGACAGACCGATGCCAATCAGCAGACCGGCGCTCAGCGACAGGGACCAGGCCGAGTCGGCGCTGGCCATCAGCGCCAGACCGGCCGCGTACATCAACCCGCCGGCGATGATGACCCGACGGGCGCCGAAGCGGTCGGCCACCGCGCCGGTGATGGGCTGGGCCAGGCCCCAGATCAGGTTCTGCAGGGCGATGGCGAAGGCGAACACCTCACGCCCCCAGCCGTATTCGCCGCTCATGGGCGAGAGGAACAGGCCGAAGCCATGGCGGATGCCCAGCGACAGCGCGAGGATCAGCGATGCACCCAGCAGGAGCCAGCCTGCCGTACGCCAGGGATTGTTCATCTGCATGTCTCCGCTTCAGTCGATGGTTTCCAGGTCGTCGAGCAACCGCATCAGCTCGGCCCGCTTGTCCGCGCCCAGGCGCAGCGCCAGCGCCTGTTGCGCCCGCTCCCACAGCGGCGCGCCCCGCTCCAGCACCTGGCGACCGGCCTCGCTCAGCAACACTTGCCGGCTGCGCTGGTCGGCGCCGCTACCCAGCTGCACCAGCCCCATGCCCTCCACCACCCGCAGGTTGCGCCCGAGGGTGCTGCGGTCCAGGCCCATGGCCTCGGCCAGGGTGGAAATGCTCGGCTGACCGAGGCGCTGCAGATAGCGCAGCAGGGAAAACTGGGCGGCATTCAGCCCGACATCGGCCAGGGCTTCGTCGTAGATGCGGGTCACCCCGCGGCTGGCGCGGCGCAACTTGGTACAGAGGCATTGGGTCGGCAACATGGATACAGGTATATACCCGCTTCGGGCGAGCAGGCAGTTACAGTTGCGACCTAAACGAGCGGAACAGCCCAGATCGCGGGACCGTACGTGCGCCGTGCGCACCGGAGGTTAACCATCATCAATCGGCCATGCGCCGAAGTAGCCGCCCACCGGGACATGGCCCAATTCGCGCCGGCTTCGGCCTAGGGATTTCGCTCGCCGAAGGCAGTGCGCCATTCCAGGCGACGCGGTGTGTATCCGGGCCGTGTCTGGCGGGCTGTCGCTTCGCTCCGAGACCGCCCTACGGCTTTTGTAGGGCGTCACTCGCCGTAGGCAGTGCGCCATGCAGGCGACGCGGTGTATCGCGGGCCGCGCTTGGCGGGCTGTCGCTTCGCTCCGAGGCCGCCCACGGGCTTTCGTAGGGCGTCACTCGCCGGAGGCAGTGCGCCATGCAGGCGACGCGGTGGATCCCGGGCCGCGCTTGGCGGGCTGTCGCTTCGCTCCGAGGCCGCCCACGGGCTTTCGTAGGGCGTCACTCGCCGGAGGCAGTGCGCCATGCAGGCGACGCGGTGTATACCGGGCCGCGCTGGGCGGGCTGTCGCTTGGCTCCGAGACCGCCCTACGGCTTTCGTAGGGCGTCACTCGCCGGAGGCAGTGCGCCCTGCATGCCAGGCGGGGGATACCGGGCCGCGCTGGGCGGGCTGTCGCTTGGCTCCGAGACCGCCCTACGGCTTTCGTAGGGCGTCACTCGCCGGAGGCAGTGCGCCCTGCATGCCAGGCGGGGGATACCGGGCCGCGCTGGGCGGGCTGTCGCTTGGCTCCGAGACCGCCCTACGGCTTTTGTAGGGCGTCACTCGCCGAAGGCGGTGCGCCATTGCAGGCGGCGCGGTGTATCCCGGGCCACGTCTGGCGGGCTGTCGCTTCGCTCCGAGGCCGCCCTACGGGGCTTTCGTAGGGCGTCACTCGCCGGAGGCAGTGCGCCATGCAGGCGACGCGGTGTAGCCCGGGCCGCGCTTGGCGGGCTGTCGCTTCGCTCCGAGACCGCCCTACGGCTTTCGTAGGGCGTCACTCGCCGGAGGCAGTGCGCCCTGCAGGCGACGCGGTGTATCCCGGGCCGCGCTTGGCGGGCTGTCGCTGCGCTCCGAGACCGCCCTACGAGCGCTTTGTGGGCGTCACTCGCCGGAGGCGGTGCACCGCCGGGCTCTGGACGCGGCCGGGCGAGACGTTCGATCACGCCCACAGCGCCAATGCCACCAGCACTGCGCACTCGCTCAGTTCCAGCAGGGCGCCAGCGGTGTCGCCGGTGGTGCCGCCGAGGCGGGCGATGAAGGCGCGGCGCAGCAGCCAGAACACCAGGGCGGCAGCCAGTAACGCCAGCACGGCAGAAAAGCCGAGCAGCAGCATGGCCAGGCCGTGCAATGCCAGCAGCAGCGGCAGGCGCTCGCGCGGCAGATGCTCGGCCAGCGCCGCGCCCAGGCCGCCGGATCGCACATAGGCGGTGGTCAGAAACAGCAGCGGCAACAGCGCACGCCCCAGCCAAGGCGCCAACAGCAGCCCGGCCCAGGCTTGCCGCTCGAGCAACACGACCACCGCGGCGAACTTGAGCAGCAGCACCAGCAGCAACACGACCACCGCGATGGGGCCGCTGCGCGGGTCCTTCATGATCGCCAGCGTGCGCTCGCGATCACCGTAGCCGCCCACCCAGGCATCGGCGGTGTCGGCCAGGCCATCCAGATGCAGGCCACCGGACAGCCCGACCCAGACGGCCAGCAGAATGGCCGCCTGGAGCAGCGCCGGCGTATCGCCGAGCAGCCCGTGCAGCGCCAGCAGCAAGCCGCCAATCAGCAGCCCCACCAGCGGATACCAGAGCAACGAGCGGCCGATCTGCGCAGGCTCAGGCATGCCGGGCAGACTCACCGGCAGACGCGTGAGGAACTGCAGGGCGATCAGCAGCGGCGGCGGCAGCATCAGGCTTCGGCCCGCTTCAGATTTCGGCCAGCTGCAGGCCCGGCTCGACACTCAGGCCGTGCAACACGCCATAGCCCACTTCCACCTGCAGCAGCTGGTTCTCCGGCAGGTTGCGCGCGCGGGCCAGCAGCAGGCGCATCACGCCGCCGTGGGTGATCAGCAGCACGCGCTGGCCATCCAGCTCGGTCTGCAGGCGCTCGACGGCGGCCAACACGCGCTGGGCGAAGTCCCTGACCGGCTCGGCGCCGGGCGGAGTGAAGCGGTAGGGATCGTTCCAGAACTCGCCGAGGGCCTGCGGGTCTTCCAGCAGGATCTCCGCCGAGTTGCGTCCTTCCCACTCACCGAAGTGCAGTTCGCGCAGATCGGCCTCGATGCGCAGCGGCAGGCCGTTGGCTTCGGCAAAGGCACGGGCGAACGACTCGCAACGCTGCAGCGGCGAGCTGATCACCAGGTCCCAGCCACTCTTGCCGGCCAGGGCCAGCTGCATCTGCTGGCGGCCCTGCTCGGTCAGCGCATCGTCGCTGCTGCCGCGAAAGCCGGGGCCGGCGTCGGTCACGCCGTGGCGCAACATATCCAGGGAAAGGGTCATTGTTTGTCCTCAACCAGAGCTTCAGAAAAGGTAGCCATGCCGCCGTGCAGCGCGCAGGCCAGTTTGATCAGGGGCAGCGCCAGCGCGGCACCGCTGCCCTCGCCCAGGCGCAGGCCCAGGTCGAGCAGTGGTGCGGCATCGAGCTCGGCCAGCAGTGCTGCGTGGCCCGGCTCGGCGCCGGCATGGGCGAACAGCAGCCAGGGCTGCACGCCAGGATTCAGGCGCACGGCGCACAGGGCCGCCGCGCTGCAGATAAAGCCGTCGACCACGGCCGGAATGCCGGCCTGGGCACAGGCCAGATAGGCACCGGCGAGTGCCGCCAGCTCGAAGCCGCCGACCCGGCGCAGCGCCTCAAAGGGATCGGCAAGCGCCGCGCCATGCAGGACCAGGGCGCGCTCGATCACCGCCTGTTTGTGGCTGACGCCGGCGCCGTTCAGCCCGGTGCCGGGGCCGGTCAAATGACCCGGCGTGAGATCACTCAGGGCGCAGGCCAGGGCCGTGGCGGCGCTGGTATTGCCGATGCCCATCTCGCCGGCCAGCAGCAGGTCGCAGCCTGAGGCCAGCGCCTCCTGCACCGCATCACGCCCGGCCTGCAGCGCGGCGGCGCACTGCTCGGCCGTCATCGCCGGCTCGACGGCGAAATTGGCGGTGCCGGCGCCGAGGCGCAGGTGGCGTACGCCGGGCAGTTCCAGATCGAGATTCACCGTACCCAGGTCGACCAGCCGCAGCGGCACGCCCTGCTCGCGAGCCAGCACGCTGACGGCGGCGCCGCCGGCGACGAAGTTGCCGAGCATCTGCGCGGTCACCGCCTGCGGGTAAGCCGACACGCCCTCGGCGACCACCCCGTGGTCGCCGGCGAACAACACCAGCTGCGGGCTGCGGACGGCAGGCTTCTCATGCCCCTGCAGCGCGGCCAGGCGCACGGCCAGCGCCTCCAGCGCGCCGAGGGCGCCGGTCGGTTTGGTCAGTTGCGCCTGGCGCGCCAGGGCGGCGGCCTCGGCGGCGGCGTCGGGCTGGCGGCAAGGCTGCTGCCACCAGGGTGAAGCGGTCATAGCGTCTCTCCTTTGAGCAGCATGGGCAGGCCGGCGACGCAGAATTGCACGCGCGCGGCGCGCTCGGCCACGGCCTGGTGCAGCCAGCCGGCCTCGTCGACATAGCGGCGGGTCAGCTCGCCCAGCGGCACCACGCCCAGGCCGGTCTCGTTGCTGACCAGGATGATACGCCCGGGCAGTTCGCCCAGCGCCTCGAGGAAGGCATCGCGCTGCATGGCCAGGCGGGTCTCGTCCTCCAGCATCAGCAGGTTGGTCAGCCACAGGGTCAGGCAGTCGACCAGCAGGCAGCGCTCGGGGGCGGCATTGTCGCGCAGGGCGCGGGCCAGTTCGAGAGGCTCCTCCACCAGGCCCCAGTCGGCCGGACGGCGCTGACGGTGGTGCTGGATGCGCGCGCTCATCTCGCCGTCCAGCGCCTGGCTGGTAGCGATATAGGTCACGGCCAGGCCGCTCTGCACGGCCAGCTTCTCGGCCAGGCGGCTCTTGCCGGAGCGGGCGCCGCCGAGGATCAGTTCGAGCATGGTTTGCCTCTTACAGGCCGCACAGCTCGCGGAGCAGGCGGGTATCCAGATGCGCCTCGACCAGGTCGGCCAGGCGCTCGATATCTCGTTCGCGGCGCGCATGGTAATCCACCTGGCGTGCCTCGCGCAGGCCGGCCCAGCGCAGCAGCGCGGCGCAGGCGGCCGGCTGCTCGAACAGGCCGTGCAGGTAGGTGGCCATGACCTGGCCGTCGGCGCTGATGGCGCCATCGGCGCGGCCATCGTCCAGGCGCACGGCGGGCGTGTCCAGCGCCGGGCCGGAGCTGACCCCTGCGTGGATCTCGTAGCCGCTGACCTCCAGCTCACCCAGGCTCAGACTCCCGCGCACATTGCGCAGCTGCTTCTCCGGCTCTAGCACGGTGGCGTAGTCGAGCAGGCCGAGGCCTGCGCTGCTGCCGGCAGGCCCTTCCAGGCCTCGCGGGTCGTCGATGCGCGTGCCGAGCATCTGCAGGCCGCCGCAGATGCCGAGCACCTTGCCGCCGTAGCGCAGGTGGCGGGCGATGGCCGCATCCCAGCCATGCTCACGCAGGCGCGCCAGGTCGGCGCGTACGCTCTTCGAGCCGGGCAGGATGATCAGGTCGGCCGGCGGGATCGCCTGGCTGGGGCCGATGAACTGCAGGTCTACCTGCGGATGCAGGCGCAGCGGGTCGAAGTCGGTGTGGTTGCTGATGCGCGGCAACACCGGCACGGCGACGCGCAGCGCATCGCGCTCCTTGTCCGGCTGCAGCACCTGCACCGCGTCCTCGGCCTCCAGGTGGAAGTCCATTAGGTACGGCAGCACGCCGAGCACCGGCTTGCCGGTGCGCTCTTCCAGCCAGTCCAGGCCCGGCTGCAGCAGGGCGATATCGCCGCGGAATCGGTTGATCACGAAGCCCTTGACCCGCGCCTGCTCGCTCGGCGACAGCAGCTCCAGCGTGCCGACCAGGTGGGCGAACACGCCGCCCTTGTCGATATCGGCGATCAGCAGTACCGGGCAGTCCACCGCCTCGGCGAAGCCCATGTTGGCGATGTCGCCGGCACGCAGGTTGATCTCGGCCGGCGAGCCGGCGCCTTCCACCATCACCGCCGGGTATTGCGCGGCAAGGCGGGCGTGGGACTCGAGCACCGCCTCGCGGGCGACGCACTTGTAGTCGTGGTAGGCCACGGCGTTCATGTTGCCGATGGCGCGGCCCTGGATGATCACCTGGGCGCCGGTGTCGGAGTTGGGTTTGAGCAGCACCGGGTTCATATCGGTGTGTGGCGCCAGCCCCGCGGCCTGGGCCTGTACCGCCTGGGCGCGGCCGATCTCGCCGCCATCAGCAGTCACCGCGCTGTTCAGCGCCATGTTCTGCGGCTTGAACGGCACGACGCTCACACCCTGGCGCTTGAACCAGCGACACAGCGCCGTCACCAGCGTGCTCTTGCCGGCGTCAGAGGTGGTGCCCTGGATCATCAGGGTGGCGGGCCTTGCCGTGCGGCTCATCGCGGCATGTCCTTCAGCGCCTGCTCCAGACGCTGCCAACCGGCCTCGTCGCCGGGCAGGCCGAAGCGCAGGCAGCGGATCTCGGCGAACAGGCGCAGGAGAATGCCGCGGCGGGCGAAATAGCCATGCAGGCCGACGGCCTGGTAGTGCCCGACCAACTGGAACAGCGCGGTGCCGCCGGCCGGGGCCAGGCCGTGCTCGCTGAGCAGCACGGCCAAACGCAGGCCGTCGACGCGCAGGCACTCACGCTGGCGCTGCTGGCCCTCGACATCAGCGAGCAGCGCCGCGGCCACCGCCCGCGCCGGGCCGCTCACCGCCCAGGGGCCGAGCTGCGCGGCGAGCTGTTCGAGCAGCCCTTCCTCGGCCAGGGCGAAGCCCAGGCGAATGCCGGCCAGGCCGAAGAACTTGCCGAACGAGCGCAGCACGATCAGCCCCGGCCGCTGGCTGTAGGCCGCCAGGCTGTGCTCCGGCGTGCAGTCCATGAAGGCCTCGTCGACCAACAGCCAGCCGCCGCGGGCGGCCAGGCGCGTATGCCAGTCGAGGAGGCGCTCGCGCTCGATCAACCGCCCGGTCGGGTTGTTCGGATTGACCACCAGCACCACGTCGAAGCGGTCCAGCGAGCGATCCAGCGCGCCCTCGCCCAGCTCCTGCACCAGATGCCCCTCGCGGCGCCAGGCCTCCGCGTGCTCGGCATAGGCCGGCGCCAGCACCGCGACCCGCAATCCGGGCCGGCGCAGCCGCGGCAGCGCCTGGATCGCTGCCTGGGAGCCGGCCACCGGCAGCAGCGCGGCGGCGCCGTAGTAGTCGCGGGCCAGCGCCTCGAGACCGTCGTCGGGCTCGGGCAGGCGCTGCCAGACGGACTCGGGAATGGCCGGCAGCGGCCAACCGTAGGGGGCGATGCCGGTGGACAGGTCGAGCCAGTCGGCCACGGCGATGCCGTAGCGCTGCGCCGCCGCGCGCAGGCGGCCGCCGTGGTCAAGCAAGGTACAGCCCTCCCAGAATCAGGGTCAGCAGCCACAGGGCCACGCCGCCATGTACCAGATTCAGCGCCCGCTCGATGTCGCGGGCCCGTGGCGGCGCGCCCTCGCCGAGCTGCGGGCGCTGCTCCTCCACGCCGTGGTACACCGCCGCGCCACCGAGGCTGACGGCCAGCGCGCCGGCGCCGGCGGCCATCACCGGGCCGGCGTTGGGGCTGTCCCACTGCGGCGCCTGGCGCCGCCAGCAACGCAGGGCCAGGGTGGTACGCCCTAGCAGCGCATAGGTCAGCGCCACCAGCCGAGCGGGCATGTAATTGAGGATGTCGTCGATGCGCGCGGCGGCCCAGCCGAAGCGCTCGAAGCGCTCGTTGCGATAGCCCCACATTGCATCCAGGGTGTTGCTCAGGCGATACAGCACCACGCCGGGCGCGCCCAGCAGGCAGAACCAGAACAGCGCGGCGAACACCGCGTCGGAGCCGTTCTCCAGTACCGACTCAGTGCCGGCGCGGGCCACGCCGGTGGCGTCCAGCTCGGCGGTACGCCGGCTGACCAGGTAGCCGACCCGCCGGCGCGCCTGCGGCAGATCGCCCAGGCGCAGCGCCTGGGCCACCGGCAGCGCGTGCTGGCCGAGGCTCTTCAGGCCGACCGCGAAATACAGGGCGAGGATATCGACCAGCCAACCCAGCTCGCCAAGGCTCAGCAGCCAGGCCAGCGCCACTGCCGGCAGCACCGCCAGGCACCAGCCGCTGACGCCATGACTGCGCCAGCCGCGACCGCCGGCATTGAGGCGCTGTTCGATACGCGTCGCCAGCGCGCCGAAGCCCACCAGCGGGTGCCAGCGCCGCGGCTCGCCGAGCCAGGCGTCCAGGCCGACGCCGGCCAGGGCGGACAGCGCCAGGCTCATGGGCACTGCCCCCAGCGGTCGGCGAACACCAGCTCGGTGAGCTCGCGCTCGCGGGCCCAGCCCTCCTGCACCAGCATCGGCTGCTCGTAGAACGCCGCGACCGGGCCCAGGCAGAGCACCGCCACCGGCTGGCTGCCGGCCGGCATGCCGAGCAGGTCGGCCAATTCGAGCGGGTCGAACAGCGAGACCCAGCCCAGCCCCAGGCCTTCGGCGCGGGCCGCCAGCCAGAGGTTCTGGATGGCGCAGCTGAGCGAGGCCAGGTCCATCTGCGGCAGGGTGCGACGACCGAACACGTGGGCCTCGCGGCCATCCATCAGTGCCGCCACCAGCAGCTCGGCGCAGTCGCGGATGCCCTCGACCTTGAGCCGCATGAACTCGTCGCTGCGCTCGCCCAGGGCCTCGGCGGTGCGTACCCGCTCGGCCTCGACCAGGCCATGGATAGCGTTTCTCAGCTCGGGCCGGGTGATGCGGATAAAGCGCCAGGGCTGCATCAGGCCGACGCTGGGCGCCTGGTGCGCTGCCTGCAGCAGGCGCGCCAACAGCTCCGGCGCCACCTCGCCACCGGCGAAATGGCGCATGTCGCGGCGTTCGGCGATGGCGCGGTAGACCGCGGCGCGCTCGTCGGGGCTGAAGGCGTGGTCACTCATGGCAGCAGTAGCTCGGCCGCCGCCCGGGGGTTGGACGGCAGGTAGAAGTGGATATAGGAGGCGGTCAGGCGGCCGCGGCGATACACCGCCTCGGCCACCGGCTTGCCGTTCGGGCAAACGCCACGGGCCAGCGGCACCTCGGTGCAGTCCAGCACGGAATGGTGATAAGTATGCCCGCGCAGGGCGCCTTCTGGCAGCTCCACCTGTTGCAGCGCCAGGGCGGCGAGGCGCGGCTGCATGCGCGCGCTGCCCGGCAGCAGGCCGAGCAGCTCGGCGCTTTCGCCCTGCTTGTCGGTCAGCGTCTCGAGCAGGTAGAGCATGCCGCCGCACTCGGCGAGGACTGGCTTGCCGGTGCCCTGATGCTCGCGGATCGCCTGCAGCATCGGGCGATTGCCGGCCAGGGCCTGCAGGTGCAACTCGGGATAGCCGCCGGGCAGGTACAGGCTGTGCACATCCGGCAAGGCCTGGTCGGCCAGCGGCGAGAAGAACACCAGCTCGGCGCCCAGCGCGCGCAGCAGATCGAGGTTGGCCTGATAGAGGAAGGCGAAGCTGGTGTCGCGGCCCAGGCCGATGCGCACGCCGCTCAACAGCGGCTCGATGGCCTGTGCGACCGGCGCGGCGAAGCTCACCGGATCGGGCAGCAGCTCGCCGGCACTGGCCAGCAAGGCATCGGCGGCGGCGTCCAGGCGGATATCCAGATCGGCCAGTTCCTCGGCCTGGATCAGCCCCAGGTGACGGCGCGGCAGCTCCAGCGCGGCGGAACGCGGCAGGCCGCCGAACCAGCGCATGCCGGCTGGCAGGCTGTCGCGCAGGATGCCGTTGTGGCGTTCGCTGCCGGTGCGGTTGGCCAGCACCCCGGCGAACGGCAGGTCGGCCTGGAAGTGCGCCAGGCCGTGGGCCAGCGCGCCGAAGGTCTGGGCCATGGCGCCGGCGTCGATCACGCCCAGCACCGGCACGCCGAAACGCCGGGCCAGGTCGGCGGCCGAGGGCGCGCCATCGAACAGGCCCATGACGCCCTCGATCAGGATCAGGTCGGCCTCCCCCGCCGCCTGCCACAGCAGACGCCGGCACGCCTCCTCACCGACCATCCACAGGTCGAGCTGGTAAACCGGAGCGCCGCTGGCGCGGGCGAGGATCATCGGGTCGAGGAAGTCCGGACCGCACTTGAACACCCGCACGCGCTTGCCGGCGCGGCTGTGCAGGCGTGCCAGGGCGGCGGTGACGGTGGTTTTGCCCTGGCCGGAGGCGGGCGCGGCGATCAGCAGGGCCGGGCATTGGCGACTACTCATATGCCTCCCGTCATCCAGTGCGTCGTGCGCAAGGAAGCGGCACGCAGACAGTACAAACCCGTACGGCAAGTGCCGCTGACACCGCGCAAGGCGTGCTGGGGGCGGGAGGACATCAAAACTCGACCCCCTTCTGGGCCTTAACCCCGGCCTTGAAAGCGTGCTTGACCAGGGTCATCTCGGTCGCCGTATCGGCCGCCTCGATCATCTGCGGCTGCGCACCGCGGCCGGTCACCACCACGTGCTGCAGCAGCGGGCGCGCCTCGATATCGGCGAGCACCTGGTCCAGGGGCAGGTAGCCGTGCTTGAGTGCGATGTTCAACTCGTCCAGCACCACCAGGCCGATGCTGTCGTCGGCCAGCAGGCGGCGCGCCACCTCCCAGGCCTCGCCGGCCATGGCGATATCGCGCTGGCGATCCTGGGTCTCCCAGGTGAAGCCCTCGCCCATCACGAACCACTGTACCTCGTCGGGAAAGCGGAGGAAGAAGGCCTCCTCGCCGGTGCTGGCAGCGCCCTTGATGAATTGCACCACGCCCACCCTCATGCCGTGGCCCAGGGCGCGGGCGACCATGCCGAAGGCCGAGCTGCTCTTGCCCTTGCCGTTGCCGGCGTGTACCAGCAGCAGGCCGTATTCGTCCTGGGCCTGGGCGATCTTCTCGTCGACCAGCGCCTTCTTACGCTGCATGCGCGCCAGGTGGCGGGCATCGCGTTCGGCGGATTCGCTCATGGGGGCTCCTGGAAGGCCACGCGCGCCTGCTTGGGCGGGCGCGCCATTCATTGGGGGCAGGAGCAAGAAAGGCGGTGGCCGGGCACAGGGGCCTGCAACCGCAGAGCCCGCCGCACTGCCGTGGATCGCGACAGGCCGGTCTCCGGGCTCGTGAGCCGGGCCGTAGAACCCGCGGATCGCGCCTTCCCATGCCGGAGCACAGTGGCGTCGAGCGACCCTTGACTCACCTACCGTTGCGGGGGCAGCGCCGGCGTCTTCCGAAAATGGACCGGCTTCCCTGTTTCACCCGCGAACGCTGCGCGCCGGGGCACCTGAGGCTGGCGCGCAGCTTAGAGCCCGGGTCCGCCAGGGTCAATCGGCACCGCCGGGCAGAAGGGTCGAACCCGCGCGGCGTCGCGGCCTCACAACCAGGACACCCCCAACGAGGAGAATCCCATGGTCCGTGAACGCTACGCCTCCTGCATCCAGGCCTGCAGCGCCTGCGCCATCGCCTGCGAGACCTGCGCCGCCGCCTGCCTCAAGGAACCCGATGTGCAGCACATGGCAACCTGCATTTCCTGCGACATCGACTGCGCCGACCTGTGTCGCCTGGCGGTACGCCTGATGGCCCGGGACAGCCCACTGGCTGACGAGATCTGCCGACTCTGCGCCCTGGCCTGCCAGGCCTGCGCCGAAGCCTGCGGCGAGCACCAGCACGACCACTGCCAGCAATGCGCCCAGGCCTGCCAGCGCTGTGTGGAGGAATGCGAGGCCATGGCGGCCGGCGCCTGAGGCTCAGGGCCGGGGCGTGAACCCGGCCGGCTTGCTCGCCAGCCACGCGACGAAGGTGCGCAGGCGCTCGTCGCCCAGCAGCGCCTCGCGGCTGTTGTAGGTCAGCGCCAGCTCCTTCTCGCTGAACAGCTTGTGGATCTGGTTGTGGCAGGCGCGGCACACCCATAGGGTGGCGGTGATGCGCTCGCTCTTGGCGAAACGCTTCTGCACGTAGGGCTTGTCGTGCAGCGCCTTGGGGATCAGGTGGTGGCGGGTCAGCGGCAGCCGACGAGCGCAGAGTTCGCAGGCGTCGGGCTGGGGCGGCAGGCGGATAAATTCGGGCATGTCGGCATCATCCCATAGCTGCTGTCCCGCGTACCCTCCTCATAACCGCACTCGAAAGCCGAGTACGGCGCTTGCCGTAGGGTGCGCCGTGCGCACCATGACAGCAGGGGTGATGGCAGACTGGCTTGGACCCACGCGACACACCGTGACAACGGCACACTCGATCCGGGGGCCTCGCACGGTGCGCACGGCGCACCCTACATTCGTGTGCACCGCCTGCGGGGGATCAACGCTTGCGGCAGATCGTCAGGCCATCGCCCAGCGGCAACAGACTGAGGTCGACGCGGTTGTCGCGGCGCAGGCCGCGGTTGAGCGCCTGGATGGCGCGGGTGTCGGCACTGTCCGAGTTTTGCTCCAGCACCCGTCCGCTCCACAGCACATTGTCGAACAGGATCAGCCCGCCCTTGCGCGCCAGCACCAGCGCGTGTTCCAGGTACACCGTGTAGTTGGCCTTGTCGGCGTCGATGAAGATCAGGTCGAAGCTCTCGCCGTGGCCGCCACGCTCTAGCGCATTGAGCGTCTCCAGTGCGGGCGCCAGGCGCAGGTCGATGCGCTCGGCCAGCCCGGCCTCCTGCCAGTAACGCTCGGCGATGGCATTGTAGTCGCCCTGCAGATCGCAGCAGATCAGGCGTCCGTCCTCGCCCGCCGCCTGGGCCATGCACAGGGCGCTGTACCCGGTGTAGGTGCCGATCTCCAGCATCTTGCGCGCGCCGCTGAGCTGGACCAGCAGCGCCATGAACTGGCCCTGCTCCGGGGCGATCTGCCAGCGGGAGTCGGGCAAGTGCGCGGTCTCCTCGCGCAGGCGCTGCAGCAGCGGCGACTCGCGCAGGGAGACGTCGAGCAGGTATTGATAGAGGGCGGCGTCGAGATTCAGCGTGCGATTGGTCATGGCTGGCGCGCCAGCTGGTCCGCGGCGAGCACCCGCTTGGCCTTGAGGAAGCTCTTGGTCCAGTACGTCTGGTCCAGGCTGTCCAGGCGTACCGTGCCGCCGCTGGACGGCGCGTGCACGAAGCGGCCTTCGCCGACGTAGATGCCGGCATGGCTGACCCGTCCGCCGCCGCTGGTGGCGAAGAACACCAGGTCACCGCTCTGCAGGTCGCCACGGCCGACGCTGGGCACGCGCAGGTTGATCATGTCGCGGGTGGAACGCGGCAACTGGATGCCGGCGGCGTTGCGGTAGACATAGCCGATCAGCCCGCTGCAGTCGAAACCGCTCTCGGGGGTATTGCCACCATAACGGTAAGGCGTGCCTTCCAGGCCGATGGCGCTGATCACCACATCATCGGTATTGCCATTGATGACGGGAAAGGGACTGGTAGGTACTTCGGAGGAGGGAGGTGTGCCGGCGCAGGCGGTGAGCAGCGCGGCGAGGGCTAGCAGGGTGAGGCGAGCCGTGAAAAGCATGGGCGGTCTTCCTGGCCGGAACGCGCCCTACTCTGCCGGCTCGCATGCACGGGCGCAAGGCCTGCGCATGCGAGCCGGCGAGGATCAGCGGTGCAGGGGGGAACGCTCGGCGTCGGACTGCTCGGGCGCCAGGGCCAGCACGCGCTTGGCTTCCATGTAGCTGCGGCTCCAGTAGCTGTCGTCCAGGCTGTCCACGCGCACGCCGCCGCTGCGGCTGCTGCTGGAGTGGATGAACTGATCATCGCCCAGGTAGATACCGGCATGGCTGACGCGGCCGCGCCCCCGGTTGTTGAAGAAGATCAGATCGCCAGGTTCCAGCTCGTCGCGGGATACCAACGGGGCGTCCATGTTGATCAGCTCGCGGGTGGAGCGCGGAAGCTTCATGCCCGCCTCTTCCTTGAACAGGAAGCCGACGAAGCCGCTGCAGTCGAAACCGCTGGTCGCCGAGGTGCCGCCCATGCGGTAGCGGGTACCGACCAGGGACAGGCCGTGGGCCAGGATGTTGTCCGCCAGCGAAGGCAGTTCGTAGGGTTTGTCGTCCGTGAACTCCGCCATCTGCTCGTCGGTCATAAACTCGACCGGCTGCTGAGGCTCGTGTTGAGCCAGATCCATCTGGGGCTGCTGAGGCGCCTGGGTGGTGGCGCAGGCCGCCAGCAGGGCTGAGAGTGCAATGGGCACGAGGGGTGCGAAGCGCTTGAGCATGGGCACGACCGTGTCTGTCTGGGTTTTTATGGCGGGCGACTATGCCTTCTGCGAAGGTGATTTGCAAATTCAATGCCCGGGAATGTGACCCAGTAGTTCCGGCAAAACGTCTGACGCCCGCCCCGCCAGATGGACATCCACCCAGCGACTGATATCGGTCCGCTGAGGATTCACCTCGACGGTGAAACCCCCGCTGCGCCTGGCCTCGGCGACAGGCTCGACGATGTAGGGGAAGCTCGCTGTAGTGCCCACGGCGATAACTACATCGAAGCCCTGATGCACCTGGTCATAAAGCCGACCAATGGCATCCTCCGGCAGCATCTCCTCGAACAGCACCACCGGCGGGCGCAGCACGCCCCCGCATCGAGCACAGCGCGGCGGCAGGGGCTTTTTCAGGTGCGCGGCCAGATCGGAATCTTCCGCCCCGCAGGATTGACAGAACAGCGGCGCCAGCTCGCCGTGAATCTCGATCAGCCGCTCGACCGGCGAGCCCGCCTGGCGGTGGTAGCCGTCGATGTTCTGCGTCAGCACCCAGCACCCCGGCTTGCGTCGCTGCAGCTCGGCGATGGCGGCATGCCCGGCGTTGGGGCTGGCGCCCAGGCAGGCCTCGCCGAGCTGGGCCAGGTACTTCCAGCACAGCGCCGGATCACGCTGCAGCATCGGCCCGGACAGCGCCGCCTCGATCGGCAGGCCCTCGGCGGTCAGGCCGTTGTACAGGCCACCGAGGCCGCGATAGGTAGGCAGCCCGGAGTCCGCCGAGAGCCCGGCGCCGGTGATGATCAGGATGCGCTCGGCACGCTGGATGGCCTGGGCGACACAGATGATGTCCTGTTGCATGCCTGCTTCCTCCCGCTGCGTCACGCCCTGACGTTAGTGGTTAACGGTATGCGCCAGCATCACCGACAACTGACACAGCGGCCGGCCGCTCTGCGCATGCCATTTATTGAAGGCGGCCTGCACCAGGGCCAGGTCCTTCTGGCTGGTCGGCGCCTTGTCGATGATTTCCTGGGCCTTGAGCGCGGCGACCATGTCATCGGTGGGGATGAAGGAGTCCTTACCGACCATGCGCAGGAAACGCGGTGCCGACAGGCCGCCGAGCTGGTTGCCGTGCTTGGCCAGGTATTTCCACAGGCCGACGATATCGGTCGCCGGCCAATCGCCGATCAGCGCGCCGAAGCTGCCCTTGTCCTTCTGTACATCGAGAATGAACTGCGCGTTACGCGGCACGCTTTTGAGCTTGCCCAGGTGGCGGATCAGCCGCGCGTCCTGCATCAGCCGCTCCAGATGCTCGGCGCCCATCAGCACCACCTTCTGCGGGTCGAAGCCGAAGAATACCTGCTCGAAGGCCGGCCACTTGGCGTCCACCAGACTGTGCTTGAGGCCGGCGCGAAATACCCGCAGGGCGATCAGCGACAGGTAGCGGTCATCGCTCAGCGCGCGCAGCTCAGCGTCGCTCTTCGGCTGCGGCAACCGGGCCTCCAGCGCCGCGGCCGAGCCAAAGCGGTTGAGGCAGTATTCGTGCAGCCACTGATAGTCACGCATGGGAGATCCTTGCCGAAAGAGGCGCACAGGTTGCCCGCATCCCTCCGCGCCGCGCAATATCGCGGCCATGAACGATCCCGTGGAAAGCTTCTTCGCTCAGTGCCAGGCCGTGCTCGCCGGCGATGCCGCCCTGCTTGCTCGCCTGCAGGCGGCCGGTTTCGATTGCCAGGCCGGCTACTGGGCCTTTCGGCTGCTGCAGCTGCAGCAGTGGCTAGCGCCGCAACTGAACTACCCGCGCTTTCGCCAGGCGCTCTACGCCAGCGAACTGAACACGCGCCTGAAGGCGCTGGCCGGCGAGATCGCCATCGCCGACAACCGGGGCCACAGCGACCTCAGTCTGTACTGCCTGCGCCGTCTCTCCTGAACAGATGGCGAGTGGCCTCGGCATACAACGCCGACTCGCCGAAGTCTGCCGGCTCCAGCACCCGACCGACCAGGATCAGCGCGGTTCGGCGAAAGCCCTTCGCCGCCACCCTGGCCTCGATGTCCGCCAGGGTGCCACGCACCCAGTCCTGATCCGGCCAGCTGGCGCGATGCACCACGGCGATCGGGCAATCGGCGCCGTAGTGCGGCAGCAGCTCCTGAACAATACGCGGCAGATGCTGCACACCGAGGTGGATGGCCAGGGTCGCACGGTGGCTGGCCAGGGCGCCCAGCTCCTCCCCCGCCGGCATCGGCGAGTTGTGGCCGTAGCGGGTGAGGATCACCGTCTGCGCCACCTCGGGCAGGGTCAGCTCGGCCTCCAGCAGCGCCGCACAGGCCGCCGTGGCGGTGACTCCGGGAATGATCTCGAAAGGAATCTGCAGCGCGCGCAGTTCACGAATCTGCTCGCCGATGGCGCCGTACAGCGACGGGTCGCCGGAATGCACGCGAGCCACGTCCTGGCCCCTGGCGTGAGCTTCGGCGAGTAGCGTGACGATCTGCTGCAAATGCAGCTCGGCGGTGTTCACCACCAGCTCGGCACTGTGGCCCCGCAACACGGCCTCGGGCACCAGCGAGCCGGCATAGAGGATCACCGGGCAGTTGCGGATCAGGCGCTGGCCCTTGACGGTGATCAGCTCGGGATCGCCGGGGCCGGCGCCGATGAAGTAGACGGTCATGGGAATTCCGGTTCAGGCCGTGGCGATGGCCAGGGTAGCAGCGGCGCTACGCCGTTTGGGGCAGATCAGGGTGGCGGAACGACCAGAGCGTTCGGCCGCGCAAGCTAAAGCACTGGCTTCGGCCACGCTGGCGGCGCCGGTCTGTTCGCGTACCCGCTCCGAGCCTTCACTCAGCTGCGACTCGAAGGGCGCCAGTTGCTCGGCCGAGTAGAAATCCAACGGCAGGCCAAGGTCTGCCGCCAGTTGCAGCAGACCGGCCTCGTCGCGTTTGCGTGCGCTGCTCGCCAGGCCATGCAGCGCACTCAACGGCAGCGCGAGCCGGGCCAGGCTCCGTTCCAGCAGCTCGCGCAGCTCGGCCGCCGTGCAGTCGCGACGGCAGCCGAAGCCGGCGACGATCACCGGATCAGGCGCCCTGCTGTTCGCCACGGGCGAAGAACCAGGCGGCGGCCAGGCCCAGGGCGGACCAGAACACCGCGCTGGTCAGCAGCGAGGCAAGGATGAACTCACGCTCCAGGGCGGCGGGCGCCAGGCTCTCGTGCACTTCCGGATGCGGCGCGCCGATCAGATGCGGCACGGCCAGCAGCACCAGGCCGACGCCACGCAGCGCCCAGTTGCGACCGAAGGCGATCAGGCCCAGGCCGGAGGCGGTGGCAACGGCAGTGCCGATCCACCAGTACTGGCGCAGCAGCAGGTCGGCCGCGGCGGTGCCCGGCAGCTCCGGCGGCAGGCCGGCGGACGGTGCCAGGCTGAACACGGCGAAGCCACCCAGGCCCCAGAGCAGGCCCTGCCAGGTCTGGTTCGGTGCGCGCAGGGTGAACAGGCCGGCCAGCATCAGGGCGAAGCCGACGGCCACCACCAGGTTGCTCAGGCCGGTGGCCAGGGTGCGCTGCCAGCCATCCTCGGGGGCCCAGGCCTCGCCGTCGTGGCTATGGCCGGAGCCCTCCTCGTGTTCGTGCTCATGGGCGGCGACGGATGCTTCATGGCTGTGCTCGGCCGCCGGCTCGGCGGTCTCGAAGGTTTCCGCATGCAGAATCAGCGGGGTGACCCACAGGCTCTGCAGCAGGGTCAGGACGATGGCGGCCAAGAGGCCTGCGAAGCCTGCGGTCTGGGCAATGCGCTTGATCATGGCAGGCAGTCTCAGTGACAGGGGAAGGCAGCGCTGTGGCGCGTATCGTGGGCGGCGTTGTGCATCGCCTCGATGTGCGAGAAGCCGGCGACGAAGATCAGCAGCGCGCCAAGCAGGCAGCTACCGGCGGCGATGGCCAGGCGTTTGGACAAGGGGAGTGAAACAGCGACGGAGGACGACAGCGTGCGGCTGGACATGATGAGCACCTTCCTGGGGTTGATAGACCGGTAGAAGGAACGCAGCACGAAAACAGCCCGCAGGGCCATAAGCCGGCGCGCGCCCGCCCACCGCGGGTTGCCAAACGAAAAGATTCAGGCCGGTCTCCGGGCTTGCGACGCCTTTGCAGGAACCGGGTCGGCCTTCCCATGCGCGAGGCACAGTGGCATTGAGGACCCGTCGATCGCTTACCGTTGCGGGGGCAGCGCCGGACTCGCCCACTCCACTCGGAGAAGGGCCCACCGGCTTCCCGTTTCACCTCGCGCACGGCGGCGAGAGGCACCTGAAACAGCTTTTCTAGAACATCATGAAGCCCGCTGCAGCGTCAACCGCGCGGTTGACCGCCTCTGGGGCACTGCGTAGCCTTGCGCCCTTTCCGAGGTTCTTCTTCGCCAGCGAAGAAGCTAAGAGGGAACAGGGTTCATGCCCTGGCTGCCCCCGCAACTGTGAACGGACGAGATTCTTCGAAATGCCACTGCCCTGTAGGGCGGGAAGGTGAGGAATTTGGAGCCCTTGGGCTCACGCCGTAAGCCAGGAGACCTGCCTCGCAAATGTTTCGACAACCGGGCGGGGTGATCCGGTGGTGTTCGGCCCTCGCTCGTCCGCGCGTGCCTCGCCCTGCCCGTCCGTCCATTTCACGACGCTTCCGGGGCTGCCATGCAATCGCTCGCAAAACTTCCCGTCACCATCGTCACCGGCTTTCTCGGTGCCGGTAAAACCACCCTGCTCCGTCACCTGCTGGCCAACGCCAGCGGCCGCCGCATCGCGGTGATCGTCAACGAATTCGGCGAGCTGGGCATCGACGGCGCCATCCTCAAGCAGTGCTCCATCGGCTGCACCGAGGAAGAAGCCAACGGCCGCGTCTATGAGCTGGCCAACGGCTGCCTGTGCTGCACCGTGCAGGAAGAGTTCTTCCCGGTGATGCGCGAGCTGGTGGCGCGTCGCGGCGAGCTGGACCACATCCTTATCGAAACCTCCGGCCTGGCCCTGCCCAAGCCACTGGTACAGGCCTTCAACTGGCCGGAAATCCGCACCGCCTGCACCGTGGATGCGGTGATCACCGTGGTCGACAGCCCGGCCGTGGCCGCCGGCACCTTCGCCGCCTTCCCCGACCAGGTGGACGCCCAGCGTAAGCAGGACCCCAACCTCGACCACGAGTCGCCGCTACACGAGCTGTTCGCCGACCAGCTGGCCAGCGCCGACCTGGTGGTGCTGAACAAGACCGACCTGCTCGACCCTGCCGCCCTGGCGGCCGTGCGCACCGAGGTGGCCGAGGAACTGCCGCCGGCGGTCAAGGTGATCGAAGCCCAGGGCGGCGACCTGCCGCTGGGCGTGCTGCTCGGCCTGAACTGCGAGACCGAGCTGCACATCGACGCCCGTCGCACCCACCACGACGAGGAAGACGAGGACCACGACCACGACGAATTCGACTCCTTCGACCTGGTCCTGCCGGAGGCCGAGGAAGCCCGCCTGCTCGCCGCCCTGAAGGACGCCGTGGCCAAGCACGGCATCCTGCGCGTCAAGGGCTTCGCCGCCATCCCCGGCAAGGCCATGCGCCTACTGGTGCAGGGTGTCGGCCAGCGTTTCGACCGTCATTTCGACCGCGCCTGGGGCGCAGACGAAGCACGGCAGAGCCGCCTGGTGCTGATCGGCCAGAGCCTCGACCGCGCCGCCATCGAGGCGGAGTTGCAGGCCGCGCTGGCCGGCTGACATGCACCTGCTGCGCGCCCAGGCCGGCGTCACTCTGCCGGCCGACAGCATCGCCGACCTCGGCCAGACCCCGGCCGAGCTGGTGATCCTCTGCACAGGCGACTCACATCTGTCGCTGCTGGCCGAGGTGGCGCGCGAGCTGCCCGAGGACTTCCCCAGCGTGCGCCTGGCCAGCCCGGCGCAGCTGCCCAATCACGCTTCCGTGGACTTCTACGTCGAGCAAGTGCTGCGCCACGCAAAAGTCATCCTGATCTCGGTGCACGGCGGCGTCAGCTATTGGCGCTACGGCATCGAGCGCCTGGTCGAGCTGGGTCGTCAGGGCGCCAGGATCATTCTGGTGCCCGGCGACGATAGTCCCGATCCCGAGCTGACCACGCTGAGCAATGTGCCGAGCGAGGACAGCCAACGCCTGTGGCAGTACCTGCGCCAGGGCGGTGCGGACAACGCATGCCACCTGCTGCACTTTCTCGCCAGTCGCTGGCTGAATCGCGACTACCCCTGGAGCGAGCCGCGCGCCCTGCCGCGCACGCTGATCCATCATCCGCGCCACGCTGAGACAACCCTGGATCACTGGCGCGCCGACTGGCAGCCCGGCCGGCCGGTGGCGGCGCTGCTGTTCTACCGCGCCCAGGTACAGGCCGCTAACACCGCCTTCGTCGACACCTTCTGCCAGCGCCTGCAGGCCCAGGGCCTCAACCCGCTGCCCATCGCCGTCGCCAGCCTCAAGGAAGCCGAGTGCCTGACGCAGGTCGAAGCCTGGCTGGACGAAACTGAGGCGGCGGTGATCCTCAACACCACCGGCTTCGCCCAGTCCAACCCGGAAGCGCCACAAGAGCGGCCGTTCCGCCGCGACGTGCCGGTGCTGCAGGCACTCTGCGCCCTGGACAGCGAAGAACAGTGGCAAGCCAGCGCCCAGGGCCTGGGCCCGCGCGACCTGGCCATGCACATCGCCCTGCCCGAGCTGGACGGCCGCCTGATCACGAGGCCGATCAGCTTCAAGGGCGTGGCCGCACGCAGCGAGCGCAGCCAGAGCGACGTGGTGCGCTATCGCCCGTACCTGCCGGGCATGGACTTCGTCGCCGAGCTGGCCCTGCGCTGGACCCGGCTTGCGGCCAAGGCCAACGCCGACAAGCGCGTCGCCCTGATCCTGGCCAACTACCCGACCCGCGACGGCCGCATCGGCAACGGCGTCGGCCTGGACACGCCGGCCGCCGCGCTGAATATCCTGCGCGCCTTGGAGCAGCAGGGTTACCCAGTCGAGGGACTACCGAGCGACGGTACCGCGCTGATTCACCAGCTGCTCGGCGGCGTGACCAACGACCTCGACAACCTTGACTTGCGCCCCTGCGCCCAGAGCCTGGCGCTGGACGCCTACCAGCGCTGGTTCGCCAGCTTGCCCGCGGCCAACCAGCGCGCTGTACTGGAGCGCTGGGGCCCGCCCGAGCAGGACCCGATGTACCGCAGCGGTCGCCTGATGATCGCCGGCCTGCGCTTCGGCCTGACCTTCGTCGGCATCCAGCCGGCGCGCGGCTATCAGCTGGACGCCGCGGCGGTGTACCACGACCCGGACCTGGTGCCGCCGCACGGCTACCTGGCCTTCTACTGCTGGCTGCGCACGACCTTCGCCGTCGATGCGCTGATCCACGTCGGCAAGCACGGCAACCTGGAGTGGCTGCCGGGCAAGAGCGTCGGCCTGTCCGAGGCCTGCTGGCCGAGCGCGATCCTAGGCCCGCTGCCCAACCTCTACCCCTTTATCGTCAACGACCCCGGCGAGGGCGCCCAGGCCAAGCGCCGCACTCAGGCGGTTATCCTCGACCACCTGATGCCGCCGCTGACCCGCGCCGAGAGCTACGGCCCGCTACGCGACCTGGAGCGCCTGGCCGACGAGTACTACGAGGCCAGCCAGCTCGACCCGCGCCGCGCCGTGGAGCTGCGCAGCGAGATCCAGCGCAAGGTGCGCGAGGCCAGCCTCGACCGCGAGCTGGGCCTGCAGGTCAACGACGACCCGGACAGCTGGCTGCCCCAGCTGGACGCCTACCTGTGCGACCTCAAGGAATCGCAGATCCGCGACGGCCTGCACTGCTTCGGCGAATCACCGAGCGGGCGCCTGCGCCGCGACACCCTGCTCTCCTTGGTACGCATCCCGCGGGGCGACGGCCATGGCCAGCACGCCAGCCTGCTGCGCGCCCTCGCCAATGACTTTGAGCTGGACTTCGATCCACTCGGCGGCGAGCCAGCCGAACCCTGGAGCGGCCCACGCCCGGATTGCCTGCTCCCTCTGAGCACTGAACCCTGGCGCAGCCGCGGCGATACCCGCGAGCGCCTGGAGCTGCTCGCCCTGCAACTGATCGAACAGCCCGCATCGCCTGCGCCCGGCCCTGCCAGCGCCGCAGTACTGAACGAGCTACGCGGCCATATCGCCCCGCTGCTGGACAGCTGCGGCGCCGCCGAAATGAACGGCCTGCTCGCTGCATTGCAAGGCCGCTTCGTGCCGCCTGGCCCGAGCGGCGCACCCAGCCGCGGGCGCCTGGACGTGCTGCCTACCGGGCGCAACTTCTATTCGGTGGACGTACGCCACCTGCCCACACCCACCGCCTGGCGCATCGGCGTGCAGAGCGCCGAGCGCCTGCTCGAGCGCCACCTGCAGGACGAGGGCGAGCATCTGCAGCGCCTGGGCCTGTCGATATGGGGCACGGCGACCATGCGTACCGGCGGCGACGACATCGCCCAGACCCTGGCCCTGCTCGGTGTGCGCCCGGTGTGGCAGCCCGGCAGCCAGCGGGTCGAACGCATCGAGGTACTGCCACTGGAGCAGCTCGGCCGCCCACGGGTGGACGTGACCCTGCGCGTGTCCGGCTTCTTCCGCGACGCCTTCGCCAACCTGATCCGCCTGTTCGACCAGGCCGTGCAGGCGGTAGCCGAGCTGGACGAACCAGAGCATATGAACCCGCTCTCGGCACGGGTGTGGCAGGAAACCCTGGCCCACCAGGACCAGGGCCTGGACCCGGTCGAGGCGCGCCGCCAGGCCGGCTGGCGCATCTTCGGCGCCAAACCGGGGGCCTATGGCGCCGGCCTCCAGAACGCGGTGGAAGAACGCCTGTGGCAGACCCGCGCCGATCTGGCCGAGGTCTACCTGAACTGGGGCGGCTACGCCTACGGCCAAGGCGCCGAGGGCCTGCCGGCGCGTGCGCAGTTCGCCGAACGCCTGCAGCAACTGCAGGCGGTGCTGCACAACCAGGACAACCGCGAGCACGACATCCTCGATTCCAATGACTACTACCAGTTCCAGGGCGGCATGCTGGCGGCGGTCGAGACCCTGCGCGGCACCAAGGCCGCCAGCTACTTCGGCGACAGCAGCCAGCCGGACAACCCGCGCATCCGCACGCTCAAGGAAGAACTCGGCCGCGTGGTGCGTGCCCGCGCGGTGAACCCCAAGTGGATCGCCGGGATGAAGCGCCACGGCTACAAGGGCGCCTTCGAACTGGCCGCCACGGTCGACTACCTGTTCGGCTTCGACGCCACCAGCGAGCTGGTCGACGACCACCAGTACGCCCTGCTGGCGGACGCCTACCTGCTGGACAAGGACACCCGCGACTTCATCCAGCAACACAATCCCGGCGCCCTGCAGGACATGCTCGAACGCCTGCTGGAGGCCCAGCAGCGCGGCCTCTGGCAGCAACCTGGTGAGTACCAGGCGCAGCTGGAAAACCTGCTGCTGGATGCGGAGGAGTCCTGATGCCCTCAGCGCCCCGCCCGCAGCCGCTCGGTCGCCTCGCGCAGCATCGCCTCAGTGCCACTCCAGCCCAGGCAGCCATCGGTGATCGACACGCCATAGCGCAGCTCGGCGGAAAGCGCCTGACAGCCATCGAACAGATGGCTCTCCAGCATCACCCCGCGCAGGCTGGCGTCACCGGCCAGGCGCTGGTCGAGCACGTCGCGCAGCACCGCCGGCTGGCGCAGCGGGTCCTTGCCACTGTTGGCGTGGCTGCAGTCGACCATGATGCGCGCGGCGATGCCCTGCTTCTCCAGGCTCGCCCGCGCCACGGCCACGCTGGCCGCATCATGGTTCGGCCCGCTGTGGCCGCCACGCAGTACCAGATGGGTATCCGGGTTGCCGTCGGTCTCGACCAGCGCCGGGCAGCCCAGGCCGTCCACGCCGAAGTGCTGGTGCGGGTGCGCCGCCGAGCGCATGGCGTCGCAGGCAATCGACAGGCTGCCATCGGTACCGTTCTTGAAGCCCACCGGTACATCCAGGCCGCTGACCAGCTCGCGGTGCACCTGCGACTCGCTGGTACGCGCGCCAATCGCAGCCCAACCCAGCAGGTCGTCGAAGTAGCCGGCCACCAGCGGCTGCAGCAACTCGGTGGCCACTGGCAGGCCGCGTTCGAGCATGGCCAGCATCAGCCGGCGCGACAGCTCCAGACCGCCGGCCATGTCGCCGCTGCCGTCCAGCTGCGGGTCATAGACCAGGCCCTTCCAGCCGATGGTGGTGCGTGGTTTCTCGACGTAGGCGCGCATCACCAGCAGCAGCTGGTCGCTCACCTCGGGAGCCAGTGCGGCCAGGCGGTCGGCGTATTCGAGGGCGGAAATCGGATCGTGCAGGGAACAGGGGCCGACGACGACCAGCAGGCGCGGATCGGAGCCGTCGAGCACGGCGCGGATGGCCTCGCGCTGGGTCTGTACCTGGCTGGCGAGAGCGGCGGACAGCGGCAGGCGCTGACGCAGATCGGTTGGGCTCGGCAGCGGCGTTGCGCGGCGGCGAGTGGTGGATGGCGGCACGGCTTGTGCGCGCAGAGCGGTAACGGAAGCATTCATGGCGGTGGTCCTCGCCCGGCGTGGTCTCATGCCACGCGCGGCACGCTATCTGGGTGTTCGACTGGAATCTCGGTGGTGCGCGGCAGCGCTGCTAAATCGCCAGGCGGAGTTGCGGTAGCTGCGGTAATAGGCGGTGTAAGCGGTCATGTTTCGATCCTCTGTGTGCATCGTGTTGGCCTTGTGGGCCGAAAAAACAAAAACCCCGGTCGGGTGGCCGACCGGGGTTTCGTGAAACTGACTGGTGGCAACCCTTTGCTCTGGGGCGCCTGTGGGGTATCAGGCGCGCCGCTGGCTAAACCAATACCCATAAAAGAAATAAGCGACGGCCTCGACCTGCGCGCGCACGCCAGCCACGCCGACAGCGGCGGAGCGAACGAGGCGGTTCAGGGAAGGACGAGACGACATGCTGATCTCCAAAACGATGGCTGCCACGCTAACCGATCGACCCGCCTACTTTCAACCTTTGATCCGAGGTAACGCCATGCAGCCCCATTTCCCCCTTGCCGCCGTGGTGGCCGCCGACGAGCTCAAGCTGGCGCTGTGCCTGGCCGCCATCGACCCGGCCCTGGGCGGCGTGCTGATCGAGGGCCCGCGCGGCATGGCCAAGTCCACCCTGGCCCGCGGCGTGGCCGACCTGCTCGACGGCGGGCGCTTCGTCACCCTGCCGCTGGGCGCCAGCGAGGAACGCATTGTCGGCACCCTCGACCTGGATGCCGCGCTCGGCGAGGGCCGCGTGCGCTTCTCCCCCGGCGTGCTGGCCAACGCCCACGGCGGCGTGCTCTACGTCGACGAAGTCAACCTGCTGCCCGACCACCTGGTCGACCTGCTGCTCGACGTGGCGTCCAGCGGCATCAACCACGTCGAGCGCGATGGCTTGTCGCACAGCCACCCGGCACGCTTCGTGCTGATCGGCACCATGAACCCCGAGGAAGGCGAGCTGCGCCCGCAACTGCTCGACCGCTTCGGCTTCAAGGTACAACTCGGCGGCACGCCCGAGCCGACCCAGCGCGCAGAGATCATCCGCCGCCGCCTGGCCTTCGACGACGCGCCCGAAGCCTTCCTCGCCCAGTGGCAGAGCGAGCAGGACGCCCTGCGCCAGCGCTGCATGGATGCCCGCCAGCGCTTGAGCACAATCGCCCTGGACGACGCCAGCCTCGACGCCATCGCCCAGCGCTGCTTCGCCGCTGCCGTCGACGGCCTGCGCGCCGACCTGGTGTGGCTGCGCGGCGCCCGCGCCCATGCCGCCTGGCGTGGCGCCAGCCGGATCGAAGCGCAGGACATCGACGCCCTAGAACCCTTCGTCCTCGCCCATCGCCGCCGCGAACACACGCCACCGGCCGCAAGCCAGCCGCCTGCGCAGAACCAGGCCCAGCAGCCCTCTCAACAGGAGCAAGGCGAAGGCCAATGGGGCGCGCTGCCACCGCAGGCCGTGGCGGTCGGAGAACGGCGCGAGCCGCCCCGCTTCTCAAAAAAGCCCTGAGCATCCGCCCGCGCCAGGCCACAGGCGCGGATGCCCTACCCCAACCCGGCCAGGCCCAAGGCGGACGCAGCGGCGCACGCGGCACTGGCACGCCCACGCGTATCGACTGGCCGGCGACTCTCGCCCACGGCCGCCCGCGCCGCCGCGCCGATCTGCACTGGCATGCCCGCCACCTGCGCCCAGGCGAGCTGTGGCTGGTGATCGTCGACGCCTCGGCCAGCACCCGCCGCCATGGCGCCCTGGCCCAAGCCAAGGGCCTGCTTGCCGAGCTGTTCGCCAGCGCCTACCGCCAGCGCGCGCGCCTGGCTGTGCTCGAAGCCGGCGGCGCGCAGCCGCGCTGGCTGTGGCAGGGACAAAAGGCATCGCCTGAACTGCACGCCTGGCTGCACCAGCTCGGCGCCGGCGGCGGCACCCCGATCATCGAGGCCCTGCAACTGGCTACTCCCTGGCTGCTGCGCCGGCAACGCCACATACCAGGCGAACAGCAACGCTTGCTGCTGCTCACCGACGGCCGCCTGCGCGACTGGCCGCAGCTTACCTCGCTGCCCTGCCCCGGCCTGCTGCTGGACATCGAGCGCGCGCCCATCCGCCTCGGTCGCGCCCGCCAGCTGGCCAGCGAGCTGGGCGCCGACTACCACCATATCGACGAACTGGCGCCCGCAAGCCGCGCGCCCACCTGGAACAGACCATGAAAGAACTGCTGCTAGTCGGCATCGGCGCCGGCGACCCGGACTACATCACCCAACAGGCGCTCAAGGCCCTGCGCCGCAGTGATGTGATCTTCCTGATGGACAAAGGCCCGGCCAAGCACAAGCTCAACGCCCTGCGCCGGGAAATCTGCGAACGCTTCCTGGGTGGCCACAACCCACGCTTCGCCGAAGGCCAGCAGCCGGAACGCGAGCGCGACACCACCGACTACCGCGCCAGCGTGGACGAGCTGAACCGCGACAAGCAGGCGGTATTCGAGCAGCTGATCGACGAGCAGATGAGCGATGGCGAGACGGCCGCCTTCATGGTCTGGGGCGACCCTTCGCTGTACGACAGCAGCATCCGCATCATCGAATCCATCGCTAGCGCGCGCAGCGACCTCAGCTATGACGTGATCCCCGGCATCACCAGCCTCCAAGCCCTCACCGCCCGCCACCGCGTACCGCTGAACCAGATCGGCCGCGCCGTGGAAATCACCACTGGCCGCCTGCTCGCCGAGGGCTGGCCGCAAGGCGTGGACAGCGTGGCGGTGATGCTCGATGCCAAGGACACCTACCTAGGGTTTGTCGGGCAGGGGCTGCATATCTATTGGGGGGCGTATGTGGGGACGGCGGATGAGATTCTGATTGCTGGTCCGCTGGATGAAGTGGCGGAGCGGATTGCCGCGACCCGCGCGGAGGCGCGGGAGAGGAATGGGTGGATCATGGATAGTTATTTGTTGAGGAAGAGCTGATTGGCACAGCTGTGAACAAAGCTGTTATGAGCTGCGCGTCCGGCACCAGTCTGCCAGATGCAAGCATTGAAGGTGCATTTATGTTCATGCTTGCTAGAGTAGCTGGGCCGCAAAGAAGGGATTCGAATGAGGCAGGCTCAGCGACCTCAGCAACGTTATGCAATTAGATCGTCCGGGAAAGTACCAAGCAAGGTGCGGACAAGGTTTACCGCTTCCGAATCGCGCGCAAGTAGGTTACGAACCGCAGCCTCATACTGGGTGCGATTAGTGAAATTTAGCGCTTTAGCAATAGCATCGAGAGCAGAGGACTCTCGAATAGGATACCTCTGCAAAACACCCACGAAATCAGAGGCAATAATCAATGCCTCAATCCGTTTTGATTCATCCTCGAGGCACTTGCCGAAGTCGACTTCAACGGTACGTTTACCTCCCGCTACAACCTCCCCCTTCTTGGGCAGAAGTGAAAAAACTTCAGTGCGTGCCGATTTTTCAGCGATCCGGGCGCTGAGATGGCCAGCGCTATCAGCGATAGCTCTGATGGCATCGCTATTTGCTTTCACAAGCTTCTCCGTCAAATCACCGCCTACTACGGAAACAAGCCTCTCACCTGCTAGCTTCTGTACTTCGGGGTGGTAGTAGATGGACTCAACCGAATAAACATTCAGAACAAATAAGCCTTTACTTTGTAAGTCTGCGATTCGCTCAGGCTCAGAAGTATCGTTATCCACCAGACCAAACGGCTTGACCCAGTGAAGCTCAGCCGCACCTTTTATTCCAACAACCGCATTCTCTACCTCTCGGCAGCTGGCCTTCGCTACAATTGAAGCATTTGGGAACAGGAGACTGTAAAGCGGCTTATCAAGGCTGCGCTCAGCCCCCTCGACAAATACAACTTTCCGACGCTCACCCAAGATTGTTTGTTTCAGATCGTCATCAATTCCCGTATTTCCCTCTAGCAAATCTACATCGTAAGACTCGACTCCGTCGCCCTGATATATGCAGGCACGTGTCAGCAAGACTTGTGATTCTGGGTTGTCCACTGGAAGTAATGGCTCATGCGTGGACACGATGAAGGCGCAGTCTGGCCTTTCCTTTAGTAGAAGTGAGAGAAGCGGGGACACAATCGAACGGTGCAGGTGTCGCTCTGGCTCGTCAATGAGGAGCAGCGTTCCTGTAGGCACGGTAAGAACATTGGCTGCAATAAGAATCGCGTTGCGCTCTCCGTCGGAAAGTTTGGCAATGCTGTAAGGCTTGCTGCCACCGCGGGTGGCCATGATCTCGTCGTTTGCTTCGATGGACACAACGATGTCGAGATTTGCAAGTCGCAGCAGCCGGTTCAAAGTCAAAAATGCGCCCTCTTTAGCAGAGAGCGCTTCTACTTCGTCTATCTTTCTTGCATCGACGGCCCGAGTGATCTCGCGAGCACGTACGTTCTCAGAGTTAACCAAGTCGTAGATGGCCATATGAGCGCGCTGCTCCGAATAGTCATCCATCCAGCGCGAGTTCAACTGCTTATCGTAATGAAACACAGCATTTTCATAGCTTGCGCGTTGTGTGCCAGTGAATTCTGGCGATCCAGATCGAAACCAAGTTTGACGGTGGGCTGTGATGCGCCGTGTATTCTCTCTGCTAGTCGATGAAAATGTCTGCATAAGACTCGACTTTCCCGTGCCATTTGCACCGAGTAAAAAAAGCATTTGCCCAATGTTTACCGTCAGCTGCAGAGGGCCTGTGGACTTGCCTGTTTGAATTGAAAACGAGAATGACATGTTAGTTATCCGTGACAATTTGACTATGTACTTCTATGGAGTTGCCTTCGCCGGGCTGATATTCGGAGTCGTGCCTGCAGTCAATCCGTGTGAAGCGCTGCTTTATCATTCAACTTGATCGTAGAGAGGTTGAGGCTGGACAACAACCTGCCTCGTATCCCCCTGCACAACACCTCTACTCGGCCTCCTGACGGGGATTCAGCTCCGAGTTGCTTGATGATTTGTCTAAGCGCTACGCGCCCGAAGAGAGGTAGCAGGACTCGCTTTCGTAGGGTGGTCTCGCCGCAGGCAGCCCAGCACATCGGAACGGTGTACTGCCCTTCGGGCGAGGGGGTAATCAGGGACAGACCACGTTTGCAACCGAAGCATAGGATCTGAATCGCAACACTTTCCTCGGCGGAAACTACAGATTTCGCCTTGCACGGCGAGTCACTTTCTCTTTGCTCGCGCGAAAGAGAAAGTAACCAAAGAGAAAGCGCGCCCGGCATCCGGGTCTGGCCTACGGCCAGAATCCCCTCCCTCCGGTGCCGCTCCGGGGCCGGCGTACAAGGGGCGTCCTTGCCCCTTTACGCCTCTCGCCGCATCCATGCGGCTCGTCCCCCTGCGCAACACCTTCACTCGGCCTCCTGACGGGGTTCGGACTCCGAGTTGCTTGATGATTTGTCTATGCGCTGCGCGCCCGAACGGAATTAGCAGGAGTCGCTTTCGTAGGGTGGTCTCGCCGCAGGCAGCCCACCACACCGGAACGGTGTACTGCCCTTCGGGCGAGTAACACCCTACAGAAGCAACACCGCATCCACAGGCAACTCCCCGCCCCTTCAGGAGGGTGAGCGCAATCGTTGTGTAGAGGGGTGAGCCGCATGGATGCGGCGAAAGGCGTAAAGGGCCATGGATGGCCCTTGTACGCCGACCCTCGGAGCAATGATGGAGCGAACGAACCCGGAGCGAAGCGCAGGGCCGGATGGCGGGGCAAGCGTTTTTGCTTACTTTTTCCGCGCCTGGAAAAAGTGAGTCGCCCGGGTGGGCGAAACCAGAAACGTCAGCCAAAGCAGCAACCGGCCAACGTACAAACCGAAAGCCAACACAGTTGCCGAACCCCAGCCCAACAAGCGAGCATCGGTCCCAAACTCGCAGTAAGGAACCACCCCATGAATCCCCACCAAAAGCAGGTAGACCTAGCCAAGGCCTACCGCCTCCTCAACCACGGCCCAACCGTCCTGGTCTCCGCCCGCCACGAAGGCGTCGACAACGTCATGGCCGCCGCCTGGGCCTGCGTCTTGGACTTCGCCCCACCCAAGCTCACCGTGGTGCTCGACAAGGCCACCCGCACCCGCGCACTGATCGAACGCAGCGGCCGCTTCGTCATCCAGGTACCCACCGCCGCCCAGCTGCAGCTGACCAACCAGGTCGGCAACCACAGCCTCAAGGAGGATCCGGACAAACTGGCCAAGGCCGGCGTCGAGCTGTTCGACATGCCCGGCCACGACCTGCCCTTCGTGCAAGGCTGCTCGGCCTGGATGGCTTGCGAGCTGATCGCCGAGCCACACAACCAGAATGCCTACGACCTGTTCATCGGCGAAGTGATAGGCGCCTGGGCCGACGAGCGCGTATTCCGTGACAGCCACTGGCACTTCGAGGACGCCGACCCGGCCTGGCACAGCCTGCACCATGTGGCCGGCGGGCACTTCTACGCCATCGGCGAAGCGTTGAAGGCCGTGTAGGCCTTCAGTCCTGCGGGTACCAGCGTGGTGTGTAGACCCACTCGCCGCCACCCTGGCGCGGGAAGCGCCGGGTCTGGCTGGAGCCGATGATCACTAGGGTACGCATGTCCACCAGTTCCGGGGTCAGCTCGCCGAGGGTGAGCACGCGCAGGGCCTCGGCCGGGCGGCCGATGTCGCGGCCGAGCACCACCAGGGTCTGCGGTTCGCGATGCTGGCGCAGCAGGTCGAGGGCGCGGCCGAGCTGCCAGGGGCGCGCCTTGGAGATCGGATTGTAGAAGGCCATGGCCAGATCGGCAGCCGCCGCGTGCTGCAGGCGTTTCTCGATCACCGCCCAGGGCTTGAGGTTGTCGGACAGGGAGATCAGGCAGAAGTCATGGCCCAGCGGTGCGCCGGCACGAGCGGCAGTGGCCAGGGCGGCGGAGATGCCGGGCAGCACTTCCAGCTCGACGCCCTGCCAACCTGCATCGCTGGAAGCCTCCAGCGCCTCCATCACTGCAGCGGCCATGGCGAACACGCCAGGGTCACCGGAGGACACCATCACCACCCGGCGGCCCTGTGCGGCCAGTTCGAAGGCATGGGCGGCGCGCTGCAGCTCCTCGCGGTTGTCGCTGGCATGCAGGCACTGGCCGGCGCGATAGGGGCCGGCCATAGTCACGTAGGTCTTGTAGCCGAGCACATCCTCGGCCTCGTCCAGTGCACGGCGCACGGCCGGGGCCAGCAGCTCGGCGCAGCCGGGGCCGATGCCGACCACGCTGAGGCGGCCACGCGGGCGACCAATGGCGACAGCGGCTTGCGGGCTGTCGGCCAGATGCAGGCTCAGCCCCGGCGCCTCGTAGCAAGCTGGCGGCAGCGCCGTGTTCAGCTCGATGAAACGCAGCGGCACCTTCAGCTCGGCGGCGGCCTGTTCGGCGAACGGCAGTGCGCGCCCCTCGCCCTCGACCAGCAGCGCGGCCAGTGCTGCCTCGGCCAGGCCGGCCTCAGCTAGCACGGCGCGCAGATGAACAGCCAGCTCGGCAGATGGTTCGGTGCAACGCGCCAATAACAAGCGCGGGTGAATCAGCAACGCATCGTCGCCACTGGCGGCGGCCACATCGATACGCAGGCAGCGCTCGCCCTCAGCATGCAGCGGCAAGTTGGCCTGCTGCAGCCAAGGCGCCTCGCCCTCGACACGCAGACGCGCGCCACCGAGCAGGTCGCTGACCAGGCGCTTGCCCTGCTCCAGATCGGCCAGGGCATAGCCTGCTGGCGGGTCGAGCAGGCAGGTGCCGAAGCGCAGCTCGCCGCTGGTGGTGATGGCCGGCGCCACCGTCAGCCAGTCGCCCAATTCGCGGGCCAGGCGGTTGACCCCAGCCAGGCCGCCAAGCAGCGGCACCACGGCGCTGCCGTCTTCAGCCAGGGCCAGCACCGGTGGCTCCATGCCTTTCTCCACCAGGGCCGAAGCCAGGCTGCGAATGACGATACCGGCGGCGCACAGGGCGATGATCGGCGTGCCGGAGCGGTACAGGGTGCGCAGGTGTTCGGCGAATTCGCGGTAGCTCTCGTCGGCCTCGTCCACCCGCCCGGCCAGGCCGTGGATGCGTGCCTGGGGGTAGAGTTGCTGCACGCGGCGTGCGGTGGCCAGCGCCGAGGCGCCGAGAATGACGATGGCAGAAGCCTGTAGCCCGGATGTAATCCGGGGCGGGGCGGTTTCCCGGATTGCATCCGGGCTACGCGAATCGCGAGTGTCTTCAGCCACGCCACTTCTCCCCCGGCACCAGGATCATCGAGAAGTACGGCGAGGCCAGCGGGTCGACCTCGTCCAGCGGCACTATGTGCTGGTTGTCCATGGTCGCGCGCTCCACATAGTGGGCACGCTCGGCCAGGCCGAGGCGTTGCAGCACGCGGCGCACCTTGTCGAAGTTGCGACCGAGCTTCATCACCACGGCGGCCTCCGCGTTGCGCAGGCGCTGCTCAAGCTCCTCTTCCGGCAGTACGCCGGAGAGCACGCTCAAGGATTGGTTGCGGTACACCAGTGGCGTGCCCAGCACCGAGGCGCAGCCGAGCATGGAGCACACACCGGGCACTACCTCGGCCTCGTACTGCTCGGCGAGGCGGTCGTGCAGGTACATGTAGGAGCCGTAGAAGAACGGGTCGCCCTCGCAGATCACCGCCACGTCGCGGCCGGCGTCCAGCTCGGCGGCAATCTGCACGGCGCAGGTGTCGTAGAAGTCGGCGATCACATCCTCGTAGGTCAGCGGCGGCTCGAGTTTCTCGGTGGTCACCGGGTAGACCAGCGGCAGGCGGCGCTGCGCATCGGTCAGGTGCTGTTCGATGATGCCGAAGGCGTTGCCGCCCTGACCCTTGCTGGCCTTGGCCTTGGCCACGAAGTAGCCCACCACCGGGGCAGACTGCAGCAGGCGCAGGGCTTTCAAGGTGATCAGCTCCGGATCACCGGGGCCGACGCCGAGCCCGAGCAGACGTCCCTTGCGCATCACTCCACCTCCGTGGCCAGGGCGTTGACCGCGGCGGCAGCCATGGCGCTGCCGCCACGACGGCCACGCACGATCACGTAGGGCACGCCGCGGCTGTCGGCGGCGAGCATGTCCTTGGATTCGGCGGCGCCGATAAAGCCCACCGGCATGCCGAGAATCAGCGCCGGTTTCGGCGCGCCGGCGTCGAGCATTTCCAGCAGGTAGAACAGTGCGGTGGGGGCGTTGCCGATCACCACCACGCTGCCTTCCAGGTGCTCGCGCCAGTGTTCCAGCGCGGCCGCCGAGCGGGTGTTGCCCAGATCGCGAGCCAGCTGCGGCACGTCCGCTTCGTTGAGGGTGCAGATCACCGGGTTGTTGGTCGGCAGGCGCGCGCGGGTGATGCCCTCGGCGACCATGCGTGCGTCGCAGAGGATCGGCGCGCCCTTGGCCAATGCCGCGCGGCCGGCGGCGCCGGCTCCGGGCGAGAAGCGCAGGTCCTGCACCACGTCGACCATGCCGCAGGCGTGGATCAGGCGTACGGCGAGCTTTTCCAGGTCGGCCGGGATGGCACTTAAATCGGCCTCGGCGCGGATGGTGGCGAAGGACTGGCGATAGATCTCCTGACCATCGCGGATGTAATCGATCATTCGGAGTTTCCTGCGGCGAGGTGCTCGCCGGCTTGGTCGATATCGAGAGACGTCGCCAGCAGGTGGCCGAATCCGGCCAGGCCCTGCTCGCGGCGATAGAGGTCGTAACGGCCGCCGGGCTGGGCCAGCAGCGTGTAGCGCGCGATATGCGCGGCGGCGCAGCTGCGCGGGCAGCCGCACAGGTGTACCTGCGCCGGGCCGTGCGGGCCCAGGTGCGTGGCCAGGCGCAGGGCATCGGCCTTGGTGTCCGCCGCTGCCTTGGCGCAGCCAGCGCTGCCGCTGCAGGCGAGCATGCGTGCCAGTGGCGCGCGGGCCTCCAGGAGCAGGCCGAGATCGCTCATGGCCTGGGCCACGGCTGCCTGGCGCGCGGCGGGTACATCCGGCAGCAGCACGCCTTGCCAGGGGGTGAAGCGCAGCTCGCCGCTGCCTTCGGCATCCGCCAGGTCGGCCAGGGCTTGCAGCTGCTCGGCCTGCAACCGGCCAAGCGGCGCGCCGGCCAGCAGCATCACCCGATCCGGCTGGGCCTGGGCATGCACGCCAAGCGGTGCTGTATCCGATGCTTGGCTGGTGAAGCCCGGCGTCACGCTCTGGAAGTCGAATGAAAGACGGGCGAGGAAGACCTGCGCCGGCAGCTCGGCTAGCAGCTGGCGCATGCGCGTGTGTTCGCCGGCCAGTTCGAGGAACAGCCGCAGCAGCGCTTCTACCAGCTGCACCGCCTGATCCACCGCGACCACGCCCAGCGCATCGCCACGCGGGCAGCCGGCCAGACCGAAGGCCAGCTGCGTGCCGCCAGGCAAGGCGCTGAGACAGATATCGTGCGGGTGGTCGAGCATGGCCAGGGCCTCGCCGCCATCCAGCTGCACGGCAAACTTGGGCGACAGGTCGCGGAACGCGGGCACGTCCTGCAGCAGCGCCAGCAGTTGCTCGGCCAGCGGGCGGGTATCGAGATGGGCCGCCTGATCGCGGCCGGCGGCGGGGCTGATCAGCACATTGCGTACATCGTCGGCATCCGCGTGACGTGGGCCTAGGCCGGCGTCGAGCAGCTGCTGCACCAGCGCGCCCTGAGACTCCTCGCGCACACCGCGAATCTGCAGGTTGCTGCGGTTGGTCAGCTCCAGCACGCCGTTGGCATGGTTTCGCGCAGCCGCCACCACCGCGTGAGCCTGGACGCTGCTGAGCAGGCCACCGGGCAGCTTGACCCGGCAGATGCCACCATCTTTCGCCGGCACGACGCGCCACAGCCCCGGGCAGGCGGAGGGCCGGGGAACATGCACAGCGGCGGTGGAGGAATCGGGCTTCAAACGGTCACCGACAACGAACGACGCGGCGACCGAACCAGCGGAACCCCAGCAAAGGGATTCCTTGGCATCGGTACACCCCGCCCGATGTTGGCACTCGCGACTGCGTCGTCGGCAGGTCTCCTGGCTGACAGGTCGTCATCGCTGCACGGCCTTCCCGATTGCTCAGTGGCGTGTGTGTGGAGCGACTCGCTGCTTACAGTTGCGGGGGCAGCCACGGCTTGAACCGTGTTCCCTCTTAGGCCCGCTGGTTCCTCTGAAAGAACCGGGCACCGACGAAGGCGCTATTATGCCCGCTTTTAGCGGCACCGGGCCAAGCCCGCGCGTCGCCCCGCAAGGCATTTAGGAGACACAGATGACGGCCTGGCTGACGGTAGTGGGCATCGGCGAAGACGGCTATGCCGGCCTGGGCAAGGCAGCGCGCCGCGCGCTGCTGGCGGCCGAGTGCATCGTCGGCGCACCGCGCCAGCTCGACCTGCTGCCGCCGTGCATCCGCGCCCCGCGACAGAACTGGCCGAGCCCCTTCACCCTGGAGCCGGTGCTGCAACGACGCGGTACGCCGACCTGCGTGCTGGCCAGCGGCGACCCCATGCTCTACGGCGTCGGTGCCAGCCTGGCGCGCCAGCTGGATCAGGGCGAGATGCTCGTGCTGCCGGCGCCCTCCTCCTATTCCCTGGCCGCCGCGCACATGGGCTGGCCGCTGCAGGACATCACCCTGCTGTCGGTGGTGGCGCGCCCGCTGGCCAACATTACTGCGCATCTACATCAAGCCCAGCGCCTGCTGATCCTGTGCAACGACGGCAACAGCCCGACTGCTATCGCCGCCCTGCTGCGCGAGCGCGGTTTCGGCGCCAGCCGCCTGAGCGTGCTGGAGCATCTGGGTGGCCCGCTGGAGCGGCGTATCGATGGCCTGGCCGCCGACTGGAATATCGACCAGGTCGCCGCGCTCAATCTGCTGGCCGTCGAATGCCGTGCCGATGCTGGCGTGCAACCGCTGCCGCTGACCATTGGCCTGCCCGACGACGCCTACCGCCACGACGGCCAGCTGACCAAGCGCGACGTACGCGCCATCACCGTCGCCCGCCTCGCGCCGCGCCCCGGTGAGCTGCTGTGGGATGTCGGCGCCGGTTGCGGCTCGATCGGTATCGAGTGGCTGCGCAGCCACCCGAGCTGCCGGGCCATCGCCATCGAGGCCAACGAGGGTCGCCAGCAACTGATCGCGCATAACCGCAACGCCCTCGGCGTGCCACAACTGCAGCTGGTGGCCGGCGCAGCACCGGACGCGCTAGCCGGCCTCGACTTCCCCGACGCCATCTTCATCGGTGGCGGCGTCACCGTACCCGGTGTGCTGGAGTTGTGCTGGCAGGCGCTGAAACCCGGCGGCCGGTTGATCGCCAATGCCGTGACCCTGCAGAGCGAGGCGATGCTGGTGGCCTTCCGCGAACAGCACGGCGGCGAGCTGACCCGCATTGCCTTGGCCCAGGCCCAGCCGCTGGGCGACTTCGACACCTGGCGCAGCGCCCTGCCGATCACCCTGCTGCAAGTGCACAAGCCGTGACCCGCGTGCTGCTGCTCGGCGGTGTCGGCGACGCGCTGCGCCTGGCCCGTCGTCTGGGCCCCGAGCACCTGTACAGCCTGGCCGGGCTGGGCAAGGTGCCGGAGGACCTGAACTGCCAGGTGCGCGTCGGCGGCTTCGGCGGTGCCGAGGGCCTGGCCGACTTTATCCGCGCCGAGGGCTTCGACCTGCTGCTGGACGTCACCCATCCCTATGCCGCCCGGATCAGCGCCAATGCCGCCGTGGCCGCACGCCTGGCTGGCGTGCCCTGCTGGGCGCTGCGGCGTCCCGGCTGGCAGCCGCAGCCTGGCGACGACTGGCGCGAGGTGGCCGACTGGGCCGCGCTGATCCAGGAGCTGGCGCCCTTCGACAAGCCCTTCTTCACCCTCGGCCGCGAGCCGCTGGCGCATCTCGTCGAGATTCCCCCACACCAGCACTGGACCCTGCGTCTGCTCGAGGCCCAGCCCGAACATCCAAGTGCACGCTGCATCGCCGCGCGCGGCCCCTTCACCCTCGAAGACGAACGCGCGCTGTTCGCCGCCGAGGGCTTCGATGTGCTGGTAAGCAAGAACAGTGGCGGCAATGCCACCGAGGCCAAGCTGCAGGTCGCCCGCGAGCGCGGCCTGCCGGTACTGCTGCTGCAACGCCCGCAACTGCCCGAGGTGGAGCGCAGCTTCGCCAACCCCGATGACCTGTGGCAGGCGCTGCAGCCGCTGCTTTGAGAACTCCGATGAAGACCGAAACCTACGCCCGCGTACTGTTCGCCGGCCCCGACCTCGACCATGGCAGCCTTGCCGAGCTGACCCGCCGCCAACTCACCGAACAGTTCGGCGCCACCGTGCTGGGCGATCTGTTCGATACCGACGTCGGCTATGACGCGCTCTGGGAGCAGGTACGCGACTGCCTGAGCAGCGAAGCGCTGCCGCTATTGGTCGTCGATCTCGACCCGCTCGGCGGCAGCCCTCAGCTGGACTGGCTGCGCGGCGAACTGCAGGCACTGGCCGGCGAACGCGCCGACCGGTTGTTCGTCTGTGCCGGCAATGCCGAGGAGGTGGCGGCCCTGGCCGAGCTGATCCAGCAGCCGGACAAACATCTGGGCTGCGTGGACGTGCCGCAGCTGCCGGAATCGCACTCCTGGTCATGCATCCCGCCGCACCGCTATCGCGTGCTGCTGTGCAACGGCCCGCGCTGCACCCGCCGCGGCGCCCTGCCCTTGTGGAAGCTGCTGCGCGAGGAGCTGAAGGCGGCCGGCCGCCTGGAGACCGAAGATGGCGTGCATATCACCCGTACCCAGTGCCAGTTCCCCTGCGACCAGGGGCCGACCCTGAGCGTCTACCCGAGTGGCGAGTGGTACCGCATCCGCGATGCGGCCGAGGTGAAGCGCCTGGTGCAGGAGCGCTTCGTCGAGGAGCGTGCGGTGCCTGAATTGATCATGCGTGCATGATCTTGCAAGGCATGTAGGGCGGGTGAAACCCGCGCGGTGCGATTACGCGGGTTCACCCGCCCTAGCCATGCCCGCGCTGGGAGAGATCGCCCTCTCCCCAACCCTCTCCCATGATGGGAGAGGGAGCACCACTCACAGATTCATCACATCGAGGAAGCGTGGCGTGGCGCTGTCGTCGATCTTAAGGGTCTTGAAGTCGAACAGCTCGCGGTCGGCCAGCTGCGACGGCACCACGTTCTGCAGGGCGCGGAACATGATCTCGGTGCGGCCCGGGCTCTTGCGCTCCCAGTCCACCAGCATTTCCTTGACCACCTGACGCTGCAGGTTTTCCTGCGAGCCGCACAGGTTGCACGGGATGATCGGGAATTCCTTCATCACCGAGTAGGCCTCGATGTCCTTCTCGTTGCAGTAGGCCAGCGGGCGGATCACCACGTTGCGACCGTCGTCGGACAGCAGCTTGGGCGGCATGGCCTTGAGCGTGCCGCCGTAGAACATGTTGAGGAAGAAGGTCTCGAGGATGTCGTCGCGGTGGTGACCGAGGGCCATCTTGGTCGCGCCGATCTCGTCGGCGTAGGTGTACAGGGTGCCGCGGCGCAGGCGCGAGCACAGGGAACAGGTGGTCTTGCCCTCCGGGATCTTCTCCTTCACCACCGAGTAAGTGTCCTTCTCGATGATGTGGTACTGCACGCCGATGGATTCCAGGTAGGCCGGCAGCACGTGCTCGGGGAAGCCGGGCTGTTTCTGGTCCATGTTCACCGCGACGATCTCGAACTTGATCGGCGCCACCTTCTGCAGGTACAGCAGCACGTCGAGCATTGTGTAGCTGTCCTTGCCGCCGGACAGGCAGGCCATCACCTTGTCGCCATCCTCGATCATGTTGAAATCGGCGATGGCTTCGCCGACCTGGCGACGCAGGCGCTTCTGCAGTTTGTTCTGGTTGACCGAGAGGGTGCTGGGCATGGTGCGGCGAATCCGGGGTGAAGGCGAAAAGCCGGTCATTTTACGCACAAAGGCCGCCGGCGGCAGCCCGTGTTAGGCTCGGCCGATGAATAACGACCTCGACCCCGGTCTCGATCTGGCCGACCAACTGCTCGAGCTGCTGCGCGCCGCGCCCGCGGGCATCAGCGAGTTCCAGCTGATCCAGCAGCTCAAGGCCCGCCATTCCACGCACATTCCCAATCTCGGCCTGGCCGACAAGCTGGTGCTGTTTCGCACCCACTTCCTGCTGTTCAACGCGCTGTACCTGTTGCGCGAGCGCCTGTGGGGCCGCCAGGAGGCGCACCTGCAGATCAACCCGCTGTGCGTGCAGCTGCAGCCATGGCATAGCGGGGGCGAAGGGCTGGCCGAGCACGACCCGCTACGTGACTATTATCTCAATCTGAGCAATCTGCGTGACACCACCGAGCGCGACGTGGAGAAGCTGCTGGCCAGCTTCTGGACGCGCATGCAGGGCGGCGAGGAGAAGCGCGCCGCCCTCGAGCTGTTCGAGCTCGAGGGCGACCAGCCGCTCAATCTCGCGGCCGTCAAGCAGCGTTATCGACAGTTGGTGAGCCAGCATCACCCGGACCGCGGCGGCAGCACCGAACGCCTGCAGTCGATCAATCTGGCGATGGAAATACTGCAGCGCTATTACGGTTGAATGGCAGAGAGCGATTCGCTCTAAAGCCACGGCTCACGCGGCCTCCAGCCTTCCCCTATACTGCGGCATACGGTCGCACCAATCGGCCCGCACCCGGCAGCGCTGAACACGCGCGCCGGGCGCTCTCCGGAGCGATCGACAATAACAAGAGGAGGTGTCTGCATGATCAACCATGTTTGGGGGCTCTTCACGCATCCCGATCAGGAATGGCAGGAAATCCGTGGGGAAGAGGAAAGCATCAGCCACATGTACCTGACCCACGTCCTGATTCTGGCCGCCATCCCCGCGATCTGCGCCTATTTCGGCACCACGGAGGTGGGCTGGCGAATCGGCAGTGGCGAGGCGGTGAAGCTGACTGCGGCCAGCGCGCTGCAGATGACCATCATGTCCTACCTGGCGATGATCGCCGGGGTCGCCGTGATGGGCGCGTTCATCCACTGGATGGCCCGCACCTACGATTCCAACCCCACCTTCACCCAGTGCGTCGTGTTCGCCGCCTACACCGCCACCCCGTTGTTCATCGGCGGCGTCGCCGCGCTTTACCCGAGCCTGTGGCTGGGCATGCTGATCGGCACGGCGGCCATCTGCTACACGGTGTACCTGCTCTACGCCGGCATTCCGACCTTCATGGGCATTCCGCAGGACGAAGGCTTCATGTTCTCCAGCTCGGTACTGGCCGTGGGCCTGGTGGTGCTGGTGGCGATGATCGCCTGCTCGGTGATTCTCTGGGGCTTCGGCGTCGGCCCGGTCTACACCACCTGATTTCGCGAAAACCGAACGAGGCCGCCCGAGGGCGGCCTTTTTATTTGCCCGCCTCAACGGACAGGAAAGTTGAACCCTGACGGCACTCGGTGCGCTCTAAGGCTGTATTGCCGCCAGAAGAGGAGCGAATGCCGATGACTCCGCACTTTCTCAACCTGTTCACCCACCCGGACGCCGCCTGGCGAGAGATCCGCCAGGAAGAGGAGCAGCACTCCTCACACTACCTGGGCCATCTGCTGCTGCTCGCACTCATTCCGGCCGTCAGCCTGTATATCGGTACCACCGAGGTGGGCTGGAGCCTGGCCGGCGACGAGCGGGTCCGCCTCGACCAGCGCAGCGCCCTGCTGCTGTCGCTCAGCGTCTATGTCACCGCACTGCTGGGCACGCTGATCATGGGTGGCTTCGTGCGCTGGATGTCGCGCACCTTCGAAGCCCGCCCCTCGTTCAATCAGTGCATCGGCTTCGCCGCCTACACCGCTACGCCGTTCTTCCTGGCCGGCCTGGCGTCCGTCTATCCGAGCCGCTGGCTGGCGGTGATTGTGCTGGGCCTGGCCTGCGCCTATTCCACCTTCCTGCTGTTCGTCGGCCTGCCGACCTTCATGCGCCTGCGCCAGCAGCAGGGCATCGTCTACGCCGGCTCGGTCTGGGCGGTCGCGGTACTGTCGATCGTCACTCTGCTGGTATCGGCCGTTCTGCACTGGCACTACTATCTGGAGCCGGTCTACGAACGCACCACTCCGGATCAGGGCTATCCGGTGCGTGACGAGCGGCCGACCGTGGAGCAACAGCAACTGGGTCGCGACTGACGCGACCCAGTTGCTGGTTTGGGGATGGCGAGCGATACGGCATAATCGCCGCCATGCCCGAACTGCTCCATGCCCGCGTCGAAGCCTGCTACCGGCTCGCCGAAGACTTCTTCAAACGCCCGTTCCCCCGCCCCGAGGTCAGCTTCAGGCTGCGCGGCCAGAAGGCCGGCGTCGCGCACCTCCACGAAAACCTGCTGCGCTTCAATCCGAAGCTGTACGAGGAAAACCGCGAGCATTTCCTCCAGCAGACGGTGGCCCACGAAGTCGCCCATCTGGTGGCGCACCAGGTGTTCGGCCCGCGCATACAGCCCCATGGCGAGGAATGGCAGCTGATCATGCGCGGCGTCTACGAGCTGCCGCCGGATCGTTGCCACAGCTACGACGTCGGCCGGCGCAAGGTCACCCGCTACCTCTACCTGTGCCAATGCCCGGACGGTGAATTCCCCTTCTCCACCCAGCGCCATAACCTGGTGCGCAAGGGCCGCCGCTATTTCTGCCGCCGCTGCCGGGCGACGCTGGTGTTCAGTGGCGAGCAGCGGGTCGAATAGCCCGACTACGCATCGTAGGGGCGGGTACAACCCGCGAGTGACGTTGCGTCGGCTTCACCGCTCTACCTGGCTAAACGGGCACAGGCGTAGCCCGGATGCAATCCGGGAAACAGGCAGCTCCGCTCCCGGATGGCATCCGGGCTACCCCAGCGCCTTGCTCGCCTTAAGCGCAGCAATCTCACCCTCGTCAAAACCCAGTTCGCGCAGCACCTCGTCGTTATGCGCACCCACCGGTGCGCCGATGTGGCGCGGCGGTGCCAGGCCTTCGGAGAAGCGGATCGGGCAGGCGATCTGCCGCTGCGCGGCCCTGCCCTCACGGGGAACCTCGGTGACCACGCCGCGTGCCTTGAGCTGCGGATGCTCGACTGCCTCGGACAACTTCAGCACCGGCTCGATGCAGGCGTCCACTTCGGCGAAGCGGCGCTGCCATTCGGCCAGGTCGTGTTTTTCCACCTCGACGGCAATCTGGTCCTTGAGCCGCTGCTGGTCCTTCGGCGACAGGCCGAGCGCGGCCAGCTCCGGGCGGCCGAGTGCAGCGCAGAACTGCTGCATGAACTGCGGCTCCAGGCTGCCCACCGACAGCCAGCGGCCGTCGCGGGTGCGGTAGTAGTCGTAGAAGCTGCCGCCGTTGAGCACCTGGTTCTGCATGTCCGGCTCCACGCCGCCGGCCAGGTAGCCGGCGCCGGCCATGGCATGCAGGCTGAAGGCGCAGTCGGTCATGCTGATGTCCACCTGCTGGCCCTGCCCGGTGCTCTGCCGTGCGATCACCGCCGCAAGCAGGCCGATCACGCCATGCAGGGAGCCCCCGGCAATGTCCGCCACCTGCACGCCGAGCGGCAGCGGGCCGCTGTCGCGGCGTCCGGTGTAGCTGGCCAGGCCGCTCAGGGCCAGGTAGTTGAGGTCGTGGCCGGCGCGATCCCTGTACGGTCCGGTCTGGCCGTAGCCGGTGATGGAGACATAGATCAGCCGCGGGTTGAGCGCCTTCAGCGCCTCGTAGCCGAGGCCGAGCTTATCCATCACGCCGGGGCGAAACTGCTCGAGGACGATGTCGTACTCGGCCACCAGGCGCTTCACCACCGCCAGCGCCTCGGGCTTCTTCAGATCCAGCGCCAGGCAGCGCTTGTTGCGGTTGAGGTAGGCGTGACTGGTGGAGACGCCATCCACATGCGGCGGCAGCACACGCACCAGGTCCGTGCGGGTCGGCGACTCGATGCGCAGCACCTCGGCGCCCATGTCCGCCAGCAGCAGCGAGGCGAAAGGCCCTGGCAGCAGGGTGGAGAAGTCGAGAACCTTGAGCGAAGACAGCGTGCCTTTCATGGCGGCATTCCTGTGCAGTGATTCGGTGGTCGAGGCCGTGGCACCGGCGAGTCGGTGGCAGATTAGGCCCGCCCCGCGCGGCGCTCAATGACCCGAGCGCTCGGCACGATTGACCCCAGCGGCCACTGTACCGGCACTTTGAAAGCCAGCTGCGGATTGCGACTTGCCGGCGGCGGCGTAAGCTGACGGCTCCCGCCTGGAGCCCCCATGAGACCCGCCGACCTGTCCCGCCTGTTGCTGCTCGCCGCCATCTGGGGCGCCAGCTTCCTGTTCATGCGCATCGCCGTGCCGGTGCTGGGCAGCCTGCCGACCGCCTTCTTCCGTGCCAGCCTCGGCGCCCTCGGCCTGCTGGCCCTGCTCCTGCTGCTGCGCCCCGCCTGGGACTTCAAGGGCGCGTTCCGCACCTGCCTGGTACTGGGCGTGATCAACGCCGGGCTGCCATCGGTGATGTACTGCCTGGCGGCGTTGGTGCTGCCGGCCGGCTACTCGTCGATCTTCAACGCCACCACGCCGCTGATGGGCGTGCTGATCGGCGCGCTGTTCTTCAGCGAGGCGATGACGGCGAGCAAGGCCGCCGGCGTGGCGCTGGGCCTGTTCGGCGTCGCCGTGCTGACCCGCACCGGCCCGGTGGCATTCGACCTGCCGCTGCTGCTGGGCGCCGCCGCCTGCCTGGTGGCCACGCTCTGCTACGGCTTCGCCGGTTTCCTCACCCGCCGCTGGATCGGCCATCTAGGCCTGGACAATCGCCTGATCGCGTTCGCCAGCCTGGTCGGTGCCAGCCTGTTCCAGCTGCCGCTGTTCGCCGGCAGCCTGGCCTGGCAACCGCCCACCGGCTGGGGCGGACCGGAGGTCTGGCTGTCGCTGGCCGGCCTGGGCCTGGTGTGCACCGCCTTCGCCTATGTCCTGTACTTCCGTCTGCTGGCCGACATCGGTCCGATCAGGGCCTCGACTACTACTTTCCTGATTCCGCCCTTTGGCGTGTTGTGGGGTGCGCTGCTGCTCGGCGAACCCCTGAGCTGGGACTATCTGCCGGGCTGCGTGCTGATCGGCGCGGCGCTATGGCTGGTGGTGCGGCCGAGCGCGCCGGCCAGGGCATAGCCTGGGAAACCAGCGCTTATTCCCTCTCCCCGCCCTCTCCCACTCGTGGGAGAGGGGTGAGAGCCGATCCGCCATCAAGCAAAAAGCCGCCCGAGGGCGGCTTTTGTACATCCGTAGCCTGGACTTCAGTCCGGGAGACGCTCCCGGACTGAAGTCCGGGCTACGGCTGATGCCGTTCTATTGCTGCAGTTCCTGATCGGTGAACAGATCGCTGAACAGCATGCTCGACAGGTAGCGCTCGCCCGAGTCCGGCAGGATCACCACCATGGTCTTGCCCTGCATCTCCGGCTTCTCGGCCAGGCGCACGGCGGCGGCCATCGCGGCGCCGCAGGAGATGCCGCAGAGGATGCCCTCTTCCTGCATCAGGCGCAGGGCCATGGCCTTGGCCTCGTCGTCGGTGATCTGCTCGACACGGTCGACCATCGCCAGGTCGAGGTTCTTCGGCACGAAGCCGGCGCCAATGCCCTGGATCTTGTGCGGGCTGGGCTTGATCTCCTCGCCGGCCATAGTCTGGCTGATCACCGGCGAAGACACCGGCTCGACCGCCACTGAGAGGATCGGCTTGTGCCGCTGCTGCTTGATGTAGCGCGATACGCCGGTGATGGTGCCGCCGGTGCCGACGCCGGCGACCAGCACGTCCACCGCGCCGTCGGTGTCGTTCCAGATCTCCGGGCCGGTGGTCTTCTCGTGGATGGCCGGGTTGGCCGGATTGTCGAACTGCGACGGCATGAAGTACTTGGACGGATCGGAGCTGGCGATCTCGGCAGCCTTCTCGATGGCGCCCTTCATGCCCTTGGCCGGCTCGGTCAGCACCAGCTCGGCGCCGAGCGCCTTGAGCACCTTGCGCCGCTCCAGGCTCATGGACGCGGGCATGGTCAGGATCAGCTTGTAGCCGCGGGCGGCGGCGACGAAGGCCAGGCCGATGCCGGTGTTGCCGGAGGTCGGCTCCACCAGGATCATGCCCGGCTTGAGCACGCCGCGGGACTCGGCGTCCCAGATCATGCTGGCGCCGATGCGGCACTTGACGGAGTAGCCAGGGTTGCGGCCCTCGATCTTCGCCAGGATGGTCACGCCCTTGGGACCCAGGCGGTTGATCTGCACCAGCGGGGTGTTGCCGATGGATTGGGCGTTGTCGGTGTAGATGCGGCTCATGGTCCTTGTCCTTGTCGATAACCCGGGCCAGACAGCCTAAGCCCGCCGCCGAGGATCGTCCAGCGCAGGTCGGTCGAACTCCGCGGTGCGCTCGGCAGTCCACCAGAGACACTCGCTGCGACGGACGCCGCCCATGAAACGCCGCTACAGCATGCCTTTCTATGTCCTGCTCGGTCTCGCCGCCCTGGTGCTGGCGCTGCACCTGGCTTTGCCCTACCTGATTCGCGACTACCTGAACGAAAAGCTCGCCGACATGGGCGACTACCGCGGCCACGTCGTCGACGTGGACCTGGCCTGGTGGCGCGGCGCCTACCGCATCAATGGCCTGACCATCGACAAGGTTGACGGCGACGTGCCGGTGCCGCTGCTGGACGCGCCGGTGATCGATCTCGCCGTCAGCTGGCACTCGCTGTGGTACGACCACGGCGTGGTGGCGCGGGTACTCTTCGTGCGCCCGCAGCTCAACTTCGTCGATGGCGGCGAGCGCCCCGAGGACACCCAGACCGGTGCCGGCGTGGACTGGCGCCAGCAGCTGGAAAAGCTGCTGCCGATCACCCTCAACGAGATCCGCGTGGTGGACGGCCAGGTGACCTTCCGCAACTTCACCTCGCAGCCGCCGGTGGACCTGCAGGCCGACGACGTCGACGCCAGCCTCTATAACCTGACCAACGTCGCCGACGAGAACGGCGAGCGGGTGGCGCGCTTCGAAGGCCACGCGCTGCTGCTGGGCCATGCGCCGCTGGAGGCCACGGCAGTGTTCGACCCGTTCGAGAATTTCGAGGATTTCGAATTCCGCGTGCGTGCCACCGACATCGAACTGCGCCGCCTCAACGATTTTTCGTCGGCCTACGGCAAGTTCGACTTCAACGCTGGCAGCGGCGACGTGGTCATCGAGGCCAACGCCGATGAGGGGCAGCTCAGCGGCTACATCAAACCGCTGCTGCGCGATGTCGACGTGTTCAACTGGCGGCAGGACGTGCAAAACGAGGACAAGGGCTTCTTCCGCTCGATCTGGGAGGCCCTGGTCGGCGGCAGCGAAACGGTACTGAAGAACCAGCAGAAGAACCAGTTCGCCACCCGGGTCGAGCTGTCCGGCAGCGTCAAGGATCAGGACGTCAGCCCGTTCCAGGCCTTCCTGGCGATCCTGCGCAACGGCTTCGTCCAGGCCTTCAACGCGCGCTACGAGAACACCCCGCCTAGTTCGTGACCTCGTCGCTGAAGATCGACTCGATCGGCAGGCCGAACAGTCGGGCGATGCGGAAGGCCAGCGGCAGGCTGGGGTCGTACTTGCCGGTCTCGATGGCATTGACGCTCTGCCGCGACACCTCCAGGCGCTGGGCCAGTTCCGACTGACTCCAGCCGCGCTCGGCGCGCAACTCCTTCAGGCGATTGTGCATGGCGACTCCTCAGGCGTAGCGCCAGCGAACCAGCGTGGAGGTGAAGGCATAGGCCGCCCAGAACGCCGGAAAAGCCATGATCAGCGGGAAGCGCGGCCAGCCGGCGTACTGCTCGAGAAAGCCCCAGGCGCTGAGCAGGCCGACCACTGAGCCGCCGGCCAGCAACGCGGCGCGGGACATGAGGAAGCGCAGAAACTCGTCCGGCTCGCTGCGCATGTAACGGTCGAAGACATAGAGCGAGGCCAGCAGCGGCAGCGCCGGCGAAGCGGCCGCGACCAGACGCAGGCCATACGGCAGGCGCTGCAGGTCGACGCCCCAGCTGATCAGGCAGACCAGCGCGGCGTAGATCAGCATCAGCGAGGAACAGGAAATCACGTAGCGACGAGCAGCGGCATTCATGGCGAGACTCCAGACAAAATGTAAAGCAAACTTAACACCACCCAAATCTCGCTGTAAAGCTTACTTGTCACTCAAAGCGAATCCGCAACCGTACGGGCCATGACCCGCCATTCAGTGACTGAATGCCGCGTCTGCGTTCACAGTCCGCCGCCACGCGCGTTATAGTCGGGCCCTACGCCACCCCAACCGAACCAGCCGGAAGCGCTACGCGCGCCCGTTCGAGGATTCCCAGATGAAGTTCGAAGGCACCCAGTCCTACGTCGCTACCGACGACCTCAAGCTCGCGGTCAACGCCGCCATCACCCTGCAGCGCCCGCTGCTGGTCAAGGGCGAGCCGGGTACCGGCAAGACCATGCTGGCCGAGCAACTCTCCGCCGCCTTCGGCGCCAAGCTGATCACCTGGCACATCAAGTCCACCACCAAGGCGCACCAGGGCCTGTACGAGTACGACGCGGTCAGCCGCCTGCGCGACTCGCAGCTGAATTCCGACAAGGTCCACGACGTCCGCAACTACATCAAGAAGGGCAAACTGTGGGAGGCGTTCGAGTCCGAGGAGCGCGTGATCCTGCTGATCGACGAAATCGACAAGGCCGACATCGAGTTCCCCAACGACCTGCTGCAGGAACTCGACAAGATGGAGTTCTACGTTTACGAGACCGACGAGACGATCAAGGCCAAGCAGCGCCCGATCATCATCATCACCTCGAACAACGAGAAGGAACTGCCGGACGCCTTCCTGCGCCGCTGCTTCTTCCACTACATCGCCTTCCCGGATCGCGACACCCTGAAGAAGATCGTCGACGTGCACTACCCGAACATCAGCGGCGAGCTGGTGGCCGAGGCACTGGACGTGTTCTTCGACGTGCGCAAGGTGCCGGGCCTGAAGAAGAAGCCGTCCACCAGCGAACTGGTCGACTGGCTGAAGCTGCTGATGGCCGACAACATCGGCGAAGCCGTGCTGCGCGAGCGCGATCCGACCAAGGCCATCCCGCCGCTGGCCGGCGCCCTGGTGAAGAACGAGCAGGACGTGCAGCTGCTCGAGCGCCTGGCCTTCATGGCCCGTCGCGCCGGACGCTGATGCCCTCCCCCGCTTGCGGGGGCCGGGTAAGAGGGTAAGCCACCACCGAGGAGACCCGATCCATGCATGACGGCAGCTGCCTGTGCGGCGCAGTGAAATACCGGATCGATGTGCCCATCGAATCAGCCAGCCACTGCCATTGCAGCCAGTGCCGCAAGGGCCACGGGGCGGCGTTCGGCAGCTATGCCACGGTGCCCTGGAGCAGCTTCGCCTGGGCCGCGGGCGAAGACTCGGTGGCGCGCTACACCTCGTCGCCCGGCGTGACCCGGACCTTCTGCCAGCACTGCGGCGCCACCCTGCAGTGGTACAGCGACGCCCACCCGGAGACGGTCGGCGTCACCCTCGGCACGCTGGACACGCCGCTGGGCGTGGTGCCGCAGAAGCATATCTACACCGAATCCAAGGCCGGCTGGTACATCATCGCCGACGGCCTGCCCCAGGAGCCCGGCTCCTGAGGCCCTACTGACCACACGAGGCTGCAGCCATGCTGCTCAACCTGTTCAACGAAATGCGCGCGGCCAAGGTGCCGGTGTCGGTGCGCGAGCTGCTCGACCTGATCAATGCGCTCAAGCACAACGTCGTGTTCGCCGACATGGACGAGTTCTACTACCTCGCCCGGGCGATCCTGGTGAAGGACGAGCGCCACTTCGACAAGTTCGACCGTGCCTTCGGCGCCTACTTCAAGGGCCTGGAGAATCTCAACGAGCACATCGAGGCGCTGATCCCCGAGGAGTGGCTGCGCAAGGAGTTCGAGCGCCACCTCTCCGAGGAGGAGAAGGCGCAGATCCAGAGCCTGGGTGGCCTGGACAAGCTGATCGAGGAGTTCAAGAAGCGCCTCGAAGAGCAGAAGGAGCGCCACGCCGGCGGCAACAAGTGGATCGGCACAGGCGGAACCAGCCCGTTCGGCTCGGGCGGCTACAACCCCGAGGGCATCCGCGTCGGCGACGCCGGCAAGCGCCAGGGCAAGGCCGCCAAGGTGTGGGATCAGCGCGAGTACAAGAACCTCGACGACCAGGTCGAACTGGGCACCCGCAACATCAAGGTGGCCCTACGCCGCCTGCGCAAGTTCGCCCGCGAAGGCGCCGCGGAGGAATTCGACCTCGGCGGCACCATCGACCACACGGCCAAGGACGGCGGCCTGCTCAACATCCAGATGCGTCCAGAACGGCGCAACACGGTCAAGCTGCTATTGCTGTTCGACATCGGCGGTTCGATGGACGCGCACATCAAGGTCTGCGAGGAACTGTTCTCCGCGTGCAAGACCGAGTTCAAGCACCTCGAATATTTCTACTTCCACAACTTCATCTACGAATCGGTGTGGAAGAACAACCTGCGCCGCACCAGCGAGCGCTTCTCCACCCTCGACCTGCTGCACAAGTACGGCCCGGACTGGAAGATCATCTTCGTCGGCGACGCCGCCATGGCGCCCTACGAGATCACCCAGGCCGGCGGCAGCGTCGAGCACTGGAACGACGAAGCCGGCTACGTCTGGATGAAGCGCTTCATGGAGAAGTACAAGAAGCTCATCTGGATCAACCCCTACCCCAAGGACGCCTGGAACTACACGGCCTCCACCAACATCGTCCGCGAGCTGATCAACGATCAGATGCATCCGCTGACGCTGCGGGGGCTGGAGGAAGGGATGCGGTTCCTCTCCAAGTGACACGCGAACGGGCCCTCGGGGCCCGTTCTGCTTTCAGGGCAAAGCCGTTAGGCTTGGCCCGTCATCCCTTCGCAACGAGTCGAACATGCACGACATTTCCCTGCAGGACGCCGCCGCACCCGATGGCGTCTGCTACGGCTGCGGCAGCCGCAATCCGCACGGCCTGCACGTTAAGAGCCGCTGGCACGAGGACGGCATCCACGTCCTCGCCGAACACCTGCCCGACCCAATGCACTGCGGCTGGCCGGACTTGGTCTACGGCGGGCTGATCGCCATGCTGGTGGACTGCCACTCGAACTGGACCGCCATGGCCCATCATTACCGCGCCGAGAGTCGCGAGCCCGGCAGCCTGCCGCGCGTCGAATGCGTCACGGGCCACCTCGGCATCAAGTTCATCAAGCCGACGCCCATGGGGGTGCCGCTGCAGCTGCGTGCGAGGATCGAGGGCGAGCCGGGCCGCAAAACGCGGGTGATCTGCGAGGTGTATGCCGACGGGGTGCTGACCGCGGTCGGCGACTCGATCTTCGTGCGGGTCGACACCAGCCAGCTGGCCGACGCGGCGCATGGTCGCGAAGCACGCAGCGAGGCCGGCAGCCCGGCATGAGCACCCGCCGTAACCACATGACGCGGCAACGAAAAGGCCCCTGACGGGGCCTTTTTCTGCATCAGCGCCAGTGGCGCTCCTCGTAGGCGGTGGTCTTGTGCCGGCGACCGATGCCGACGGTCCAGCCAATGCCCAGCGCGATCAGTTCCACCAGCCAGGCCAGGACCAGGCCCACGCCAAGCCCCCAGAAGATCGCCTGAGGCGCCAGCAGCACCTGATAGGTGTAGGCCTCGTAGGTTTCCTGGACCAGCTCCGGGTCGGCGCCGGTCGCCAAGTGCCAGATCTGCGCGTACCAGGGCCCCTGCATGGCCAGCCATTCACTCTCCAGCAGCGCGGAACGACTGACCAGGTGGCCGATGCTGTCGGCGTCGCTGCGCATCACTGGGTCGGTGCTGGCGCGGTAATGGGCGACCAGGGCATTGAGATCACCGTTGAAGAAGCGCGCCGCCGTCTCGCGGAAGCCCAGCAGGCTCTCTTCGGACTCGGCGCGGTGGGCGGCCACGCGCTTGGCGTAGTCGTCGACGAAGCCAGGCACCTGCACCCCGACCAGCAGGCCGAAGGCGAACACCAGCAGCCGCAAATAACCTCTGAACATCCTCATCCCCCCATCTGCCCGTGGGCGATGCGCTCGCCGCGCCGCCACAGGCTCCATTCGCCGGGCTGGAACAGGTTCCAGCGTTCGTTATCGGTCAAAGGCTCGGTCGCCACCACTGTGACCACGTCGTCGGGCGTGGTCTCCGCATGGAAATCCACCGTCAGGTCGGCATCCCTCAGCCGCGCCGGGCCGAAGGGCGCACGCCGGGTGATCTGCGCCAGCTTGGTGGAGCAGAAGCAGAACAGCCAGTCGCCATCACTGAGCAGGCAGTTGAACACGCCCCGACCGCGATAGTCCTGGGCCGCCTGGATCAGCACCGGCAGTAGCACTTCCGCCGGCACCGGCTCGGGGAAGGCGCCGCGTACCCGATTGAGCAGGTCACAGAACGCCGCCTCGCTGTCGGTATCGCCGACCGGCCGGTAGAAGTCGAAGCGCGGCGCGAAATCCCGCAGCTGGCCGTTGTGGGCGAAGCACCAGTTGCGCCCCCACAGCTCGCGCACGAAGGGATGGGTGTTGGCCAGGCAGACCCGGCCGACGTTGGCCTGGCGGATGTGGCCAATCACCGTCTCGCTCTTGATCGGGTAGCGCTGCACCAGTTTCGCCACTTCCGAGCCAACACTGGCCGACGGGTCCTGGAACAGGCGCAGGCCGCGCCCCTCGTAGAAGGCGATGCCCCAGCCGTCGCGGTGCGGGCCGGTACCACCGCCACGCTGCATCAGGCCGGTGAAGCTGAAGACGATGTCGGTGGGCACGTTGGCGCTCATGCCGAGCAGTTCGCACATGGTCAGGCCTCCACCAGCGCCGCGCGCAGCCGCTCGGCCTCATGTTGCAGGCGCGCCTCGATGCGCGTGCGCCAGAACGGCAGGAAGCGCGTGAGGATGCGCCAGCACAGCGCCGGCAGGTCGCCGGTGCGGCGCGGGATCAGGTGCAGATGCAGGTGCGGCACGTGCTGGTTGGCGACGGGGCCGTCGTTGAGCAGCAGGTTGATGCCGCGGATCGTCGCATCGCTGCGGTACAGTGCCGCGGCCAGCCGGTTGGCCAGGGCCAGCAGGGCGTCGCGTGGCGGAGCCGGCAGGTCGCCGAGAAAGCGCGCGTGGCCGCGGGCGACGATCAGCACATGGGCCGGGCGCAGCGGGTAGATGTCCAGCAGCGCCAGGAAGTGCTCGTCTTCATGAATCAGATGCGCCGGCAGCTGCCCGTCGGCGATGGCGCAGAACACGCAGTTCATGGGCTCTCCTTGTCGATGCGGCCATGCTAGCGCAGCGCGCCCGGAGTGCAACCCGCTCCCTACAGACGCGGCTCGATGCGCAGTCGACGGTCGCCGCGGGCGTCCAGGCGGGTATCACCGTCGAAGCCGTCGTCGCGGCCCATCAGCTCGCGCAGGGTCGGCTCGTCGTCTGCCATCGGCGTGGAGCCGGTGTCGCGACGCCCGGCCCACCAGCGCTCGAGCGGCCAGCGCAGCGCGGCGAATACGGCCCACAGGCCGAGGGCGATCAGGCCGTAGATGGCCAGGTCGGCGACCGCGCGCCAGGCGTTGTTGCCGACCTGGAACAGCAGATCCAGCGCGGTGACGGCGATGGCCGGGGCGAACAGCTCCCGGGCCGGGTCGACGATGGTCGGGCTCAGCAGCAGCACCGCGACCACCACCCGCAGCGGCTCGCGCAGCAAGCGCCATATCCAGCCGGTCATGCGGAACCACACCAGCAGGCAGCCCAGCGCGGCGATCGCGTAGAGGCCCCAGGCGAGCAGATAGTCTTGTTCGGTCATGGTGTGTCGTGGCTTGGCCGGCAAAGGGGCGCTTATGATAACGGCTTTTGCGCACCCCGACCTCCCTGCGGTCGCCCGAACGAGAACGAGCATGACCCAAGCCCCCATCGCCCGCCGAGCAGACGGCTCCGACCCCTACCACTGGCTGGAACAGCGCGACGCCGCCGAGGTGCTCGGCTACCTCGAGGCCGAGAACGCCTACCTGGAAGCCGAACTCGCCGAGCAGGCCGCGCTGCGCGAGGCGCTGTTCCAGGAGATCAAGAGCCGCATCCGCGAGACCGACCTTTCCCTGCCGGTGCCCTGGGGCCCCTGGCTGTACTACCAGCGCACCACCGCCGGCGACGAATACCCGCGTCATTACCGCTGCCCGCGCCCGGCCGACGGCTCGCTGACCGTGGACGAAAGCGCCGAGCAACTGCTGCTCGATCCCAATGCCCTGGCCGGCGACGGCTACCTGTCGCTCGGCGCCTTCACCATCAGCCCGGACCACCGCCTGCTCGGCTACAGCCTGGATACCGCCGGCGACGAGATCTACCGGTTGTTCATCAAGGAGCTGGACAGCGGCCTGCTGCGCGAGCTGCCCTTCGACGACTGCGACGGCCAGATGACCTGGGCGAACGACAGTCACACCCTGTTCTTCGTCACCCTGGACGACACCCACCGGCCCTACCGTCTGTATCGCCATGCGCTCGGCGACGACAGCGCCGAACGGGTGTTCGAGGAGGCGGACGGACGCTTCTTCCTCAGTTGCTACCGTTCGAGCTCCGAGCGCCAGTTGGTTCTCAGCCTCGGCAGCAAGACCACCAGCGAAGCCTGGGTCCTCGACGCCGAAACGCCGCAGGGCCAGTTCGCCTGCGTGGCGCCGCGCCAGGAGGACCACGAATACGACATCGACCACGGTCTGCTGAACGGGCAATGGACCTGGTTCGTGCGCAGCAACCAGGCCGGCATCAACTTCGCCCTGTATGTCGCCGATGAGGCGCAGCCGGGCCGCGAACACTGGCGCCAGCTGATCGCCCACGACGAGCAGCGCATGCTCGAGGGCGTCACCCTCAACCGCGACGCCTTCACCCTCAGCCTGCGCGAGGGCGGCCTGCCGATCATCGAGGTGCATCCGCAGTCCGCCGCGCCCTACCCCGTGCAGTTGCCCGACGCCGCCTACAGCCTCTATGTGCAGGACAGCCTGGAATTCCATAACACGACGATCCGCCTGCGCTACGAGGCGCTCAACCGCCCGGCCCAGGTCCGCCAGCTGGAGCTGGCCACAGGCGAGCAGAAAGTGCTCAAGCAGACTCCGGTGGAAGGTCCGTTCGACGCCGACGCCTACGAGAGCCGGCGAGTCTGGGCAACGGCCGCCGACGGCACCCAGGTGCCGATCAGCCTGGTGGCGCGCAAGGACGTGCTCGCCGCCGGCCAACCTGCCCCGCTTTACCTGTATGGCTACGGTGCCTACGGCGAGAGCCTCGATCCCTGGTTCAGCCACGCGCGCCTCTCGCTGCTGGAGCGCGGCTTCGTCTTCGCCATCGCCCATGTGCGCGGCGGCGGCGAGCTGGGTGAGGCCTGGTACCGCGGCGGCAAGCTGGAACACAAGCAGAACACCTTCGGCGACTTCATCGCCTGTGCCGAGCGGCTGGTCGCCGACGGCCTGACCACACCCGCGCAGCTGGCCATCAGCGGCGGCAGCGCCGGCGGCCTGCTGATCGGCGCCGTGCTCAACCAGCGGCCCGAGCTGTTCGCCGCGGCCATCGCCGAAGTGCCCTTCGTCGATGTGCTCAACACCATGCAGAACCCCGACCTGCCGCTGACGGTGACCGAGTACGACGAGTGGGGCGACCCGCACCAGCCCGAGGTGTTCGAGCGCATCAAGGGCTACGCGCCCTACGAGAATGTCAGCGCCCAGGCTTATCCGGCGATCCTCGCCGTGGCCGGCTACAACGACAGCCGCGTGCAGTACTGGGAGGCGGCCAAGTGGGTGGCCAAGCTGCGCGCCACCCGCACCGACGCCAACCTGCTGCTGCTCAAGACCGACCTGGGCGCGGGCCACGGCGGCATGAGCGGCCGCTACCAAGCGCTCAAGGACGTGGCGCTGGAATACGCGTTCCTGCTCAAGGTGTTGGGGATGGCGTGATGCAGAATCTGCTCTATCGCTGGCTGCTGGCGGTCGGCCTGAGCCACGTGGTGCTCGGCGTGGTACTGGCCTTCGCCGTCCACCTGCCGATCACCCAGCCCTACTTCGGCTATCTGCACGCCAGCGTGGCCGCGATGCCGCCGAGCGTCGAATTCCAGAGGCTGCTGCGCACCCTGGTCGGCCTGTTCGGGCCGACGGTGGCGAGCTGGGGTGTGCTGTTCTGCGTGCTGGTGATGCTCTACCGCCGCCATGGCCATCGCCAGATCAAGCCGGCGATCTTCTTCGCCTTGTTGATCTGGTGCGCGCTGGACAGCGCCCTCTCCAGCCACTTCGGCCTGCTGCTGCACGCCTACCTGAACGCCGTGGCCTTGCTCTCTATCGCGCTGCCTCTGGCGTTTCTGCGGCCTGTCGAAACGTCGCCGGAGCCCGCCACGCCGTCGACTCACTGATCCCCGCGCTTGTCCATCGACTCGGCCGGATGCTGTTGCTGGCGGCGGCGTTCGCTTTCCAGTTGCGGCAGCGGCTCATTCCTGGGCAAGGGCTGGGGCGTGGACAGCGGCGTGCGGCGCTGCGGATCGACCAGCAGCGGCGGGCTGTTGTGCGGGGCCGGGGTGATGCTGCGCACTTCCGGCCGGGCATAGGGTTGCGGCGTGGCAGTGCCGGGCAGGCCCGGCGGCTGCGCCTGGGCCAGGGGGCTCAGGGCGAGGATGAGGACGAGCGATGTGCGGCGCATGGGGCACTCCTGCGGCGGCGTCTCGATCCTATTCTGGCAGCGCCGGGGCCGGGGTGTTCCCCGCCCGACCGCAGGCGTGCCGGGCGGGTAAGCGTGTCTTCAGCGCAGCAGTTTGGTGTCCAGCACGTCCGAGGAGCCGCCCATGACGTTCTCGCTGATTTCGACGAAGTCCTTGGTGCTGACCTTGTCCAGCCGCATCAAGCCGCGGGTGACATCATCCAGCGAGCGCTGGTTGTCGGTGCTCTTGCGGATCTCCCGGTCCAGCTCCTGTAGCAGCAGCACGGCGCGGGCGGTTACCGGGCCGGTGGAACGCTCGGTGCGCAAGCTGCCGACCTTCTTGCTCCAACCCACCAGCTTCTTGCGCGTAGCCTGGTAGCGATCCTCGCTCATGCCACCGGCCCGGCGCATCAGCTCGATGGCGTAATACTCTGCCAGGCCCTCGCTGATCCAGTCGCTCTTGTCGGTGTCACGGATGCGGCTGAACACGTGGACCAGTTCGTGCACCAGCGAGCTGGTGCCGTTCTCGCTGACCAGCGGCCGCTCGGCGTGGAAGAAGATCGAGTTGGGCGCCGACAGGCCGCCGCGCCACATGGGGTCACCGGCGCCGACGATCAGCAGCTTGCCCGGGTCGCGCGGGAACACCGACTGAGCTTCGGGCCAGATAAAGGTCAGCAGGGTCAGTACGTCCATGCGACGCATGCCCTCGCCCACCGGCGCCGACACGGTGACATCGGTGTCGCCGAGCTGGGCGCGGCGGCTGCCAAGTTTGCCGGCGAGTATCCAGCCGGTGGGGCGGTCGAACTTGCGCGCCGGGTTGTCGATGCGGAACTTGTTATCGCCGATTTTCGGCCAGCCGGTCTCGACGCCGCTCCAGCCCCCGGGCAGCTGGAACTGCAAACGGGCCACCAGCTCGACCTTGTCCTCCTTGTCCATGCGCGCGGCGGGCACCAGATCATCGCCGCGCAGCAGCGCCCACTTCGGCGTCATGCGCGCATCGAACTTGCCATTGTCGCGCGGGTGGCTGATGCGCACCTTGTAGCTAAGGCTGCTCTTGCCCTTGGCCGGCTTCCAGACGCCGCGTTCGCCCTTGGTCTGCCACTCGCCATCGGCCTCGAAATCGCTGTAGTAGCCCTCGTCGCCGAGGTTGAAGTCGAGGCTGCGGATCACCTCGCCCTCCTCGAGGGTCAGGCGCACCTCGGCTTGGTCGCTGTCGGGCAGAAATTGCACCGAATAATCCAGATCGACGCGTTTGGCTGCCCAGGAGGGCATGCTCAGGCCGAGTAACAGGATCGAGGTCAACAGCGTGCGGACAGGCATCGCAGAGTGCTCCATGCGGATGGGTGAACCGGTTTGGACCCGCGCAGCCGCAAAACGCTCAACCGGCGCGGAAGATCAGGTGATCCTCCCAGTCGTCCTCCGCCACGCTGCCTTCGGCGAGCATGCGGCCGGACTGGGAAATGCGTTCGTGATGGACCGCGTCGGGGTCGCCGCAGACCAGGTGATGCCAGAGCGGCAGGTCCTTGCCTTCGCTGACCAGGCGGTAACCGCAGGTCGGCGGCAGCCACTTGAATTCGTCCGCCTGGGCCGGGGTGAGCTGGACGCAGTCGGGCACCTGGGCGCGGCGGTTGGCGTAGTCGCTGCAGCGGCAGGTCTTGAGGTCCAGCAGCTTGCAGGCGATGCGCGTGTAATAGACGCTGCCGTCGTCCTCGTCTTCCAGTTTCTGCAGGCAGCACAGGCCGCAGCCGTCGCACAGCGACTCCCACTCGTCCTGGTCGAGTTGGGCGAGTGTCTTGCGTTTCCAGAAGGGTTGAACGATGGCGGCCATGGCAGAGAGTACAGCGGGTGAAGGCGCGGCAGTCTAGCCGCAGACGAATCCGCGGCCAAGGGCTGCCCGTCAGGGCCTGCCCGCCGCCCTAGTAGCCGCGGGCGAAGTCCACTTCGCCGCGCAATGGCTGGCCGTCGCGGTAGCGCTGCAGGTTGTCGAGGAACAGCGCGGCCATGGCCGACGGCTCGGTGGGCGCCGAACTGTGCCCGGTGAGCAGCAGGCGCGGCGCATCCCAGAACGGATGGCCGGGCGGCAGCGGTTCCTCGCGGCAGACATCGATCACCGCGCCGGCCAGATGCCCGGAACGCAGCGCCGCCACGAGGTCGGCGTCGACCACCGCCACGCCACGGCCGCAATTGATGAACAGCGCCTCGGCGCGCAGGCGGGCGAACAGCGCGGCGTCGTAGAGATCGCGGGTGGCCGGGGTATCCGGCAGCACGTTGACCAGGCAATCGGCCCAGGCCGCCTGCTCGGCCAGCTCGTCCAGGCCATGCACCTCGGCGAACGCCGCGATGGGCCGCGGCTGGCGGGCGATGCCGCGCAGCTCCACGCCGAACGGCGCCAGCAGACGGGCCATTTCGGCGCCGATATCGCCGGCACCGACGATCAGTACGCGGCAGCCGCGCAGGCTCGGCGGCGCCTGGTTGTCCCAGCGCTGCTCCACCTGGCTGGCCAGACGCGCCAGCACCCGGCGTCGGTGGGCCAGCAGATAGGTCAGCACGTACTCGGCCATCGGCTGGCCGAAGATGCCCACCGCCCGGCTCAGGCGGTAGTCGCGCGGCAGGTCGAGGCCCAGCAACGGCGTCACTCCGGCCCAGGTGGACTGCAGCCAGTCGGGACGCAGGCCCTGGCGCAGCAGCGGCAGCAGCAGGTCCGGCTGACCGAGCCAGATCGTGCAATCGGCGGCACGCGCGCCGTCGTCAACCAGCTCGAAGCCAGGGGCGGCGGCCCGCAAAAGCTCGGTGTAGCGGGCTTGCTCGTGCTCCAGCAGGAAGATGCGCATCGGCTTCACACCGGATCGTTCATGCGCAGCAGCTCGTCCGGCAGGTGCTCGATGTACTCCTCCTCGGGCGGCGGCATCTGCAGGTGGTAGCCCTGCTTCTCCAGGTTCTCCAGCACCTTGTGGATGTCCTCGCGGGCCAGGGTCTTGTCCGGGCTGAGCACCAGGTCGAAGGAGTGCTGCGGCGCACCGAACGCGCTCAGCAGACCCTCCGGCACGCGCTTGAGCGCATCGGCCTTGAGCACGTAGAGGTACATGCCGTCCTTGCGCGGGCTCTTGTAGATGGAGCAGATCTTCTTCATTGCAGTTCGTCCAGCAGGGCCTGGCCCATGAGTTCGCGGCGCCATCCGCGCAGGTTGTCCGGCAGCGTCCATGGGCCATCGGGGAAGCCGCTCTTGAGCAGAGCCTCCAGGGATTTCTTGCGCAGCATCAGCTCGGGGGCCATCTGCAGGCGTTCGGCCTCGCGCTGCCCTAACGCCCGCAGCTTCTTCAGCAGCGCGCCGGCCTCGATCGGCAGCGGCGCCGGCAGCGCCTCGGGCCATTGCTCCGGCGGCAGCGCGGCGGCCTCGCGGATCAGCCGCAGAATAGTCTCGCCATCCTGGCGCACGGTGCGCGGGTGCATGTCCTCGATGCGCGCCAGGGCGACGGTGTTGTCCGGCTGGAAGCGCGCCAACGGCCACAGCGAATGCTCGCGCAGGATGCGGTTGCGCGGCTGGTTGCGGGCGCGTGCCTGGCGCTCGCGCCAGGCGCTGAGGGCGCGCAGCACGGCGAGCTGCTGGCGCGACAGTTTCCAGGCCAGCTTGGCGTCCAGGTAGGCCTGGTCCGGGTCGGTCTCGCGGCGCAGGTTGCCGACCAGCTCGGCGCCGTCCTCGAGGAGCCAGGCGAGCTTGTCTTCCGAAAGCCTCGGCAGCAGCACCTGATACAGCTCGGCGAGGTGCTGGGCATCCTCGGCGGCGTAGCTGACCTGGGTTTCCGACAGCGGCCGCTGCAGCCAGTCGGAGCGCGTCTCGCCCTTGGGCAGCTCGATGCCGAGCACTTCCTGGACCAGGCGCGAGTAGCCCATGGAGAAACCGATGTTGAGGTAGCCGGCGGCCAGCTGGGTGTCGAACAGCGGCGTCGGCAGCGCGCCGGTCAGGCGCAGGAAGACTTCCAGGTCCTCGCTGCAGGAATGCAGCACCTTGGTCACGGCGCGGTCTTCCAGCAACGCGGCGAAGGGCGCCCAGTCCTTCACCTGCAGCGGGTCGACCAGGTAGGCCCGCTGGCCGTCGCCTACCTGCAGCAAGCCGGCGATGGGATAGAAGGTGTCGACCCGCATGAATTCGGTATCGACCGCGACGAAGGGCAGCTGGCGCCACTCGGCGCATTGACGCGCCAGGCTGGCGTCGTCGAGGATCCATTGAATGTCGATGGCCACGCGGCACTCCTTGATTGATGCCGCGCAGTATATATGCCCGGGGCGGATACCGGGCATTCGCGCCCTGCGTGTACACTGCCGCGCACCGCAAACCAGGGAAGAACAACATGAAGAAACTCCTCGGCATCCTGGTGCTGGCCGGCCTGGCCATCGCCCTCTACCTCGGCCTGACGCCCAGCCCCATCGACCCGCTGGCGTGGCAGCCGCAGACCGCACCGCTGATGACCGGCGCGATGGAGCCCAACGACACCCTGATGAAGGCCGAGCTGTTGGCCCAGGGGCAGATCCACGGCCCGGAAGACACCGCGGTGGACGCCCATGGCCGGGTCTACGCCGGTTTGCATGACGGCCGCGTGGTGCGCATCACCGACGGCCAGGTCGAGACCTTCGCCGCCACCGGTGGCCGCCCGCTGGGCATGGATTTCGACGCCCAGGGCAACCTGATTCTCGCCGACGCCTACAAGGGCCTGCTGCGCATCGACCCGGCCGGCAAGATCAGCGTGCTGGCGACCGAGGCCGATGGCGTGCCCTTCGCCTTCACCGACGATCTGGATATCGCCAGCGACGGACGCATCTACTTCACCGATGCCTCCAGCAAGTTCCAGCAGCCTGACTACCTGCTCGACCTGCTCGAAGGTCGCCCGTACGGCCGCCTGATGGTGTTCGACCCGGCCAGCGGCACGACGCAGGTGCTGCTCAAGGACCTGTACTTCGCCAATGGCGTGGCGCTGTCGCAGAACGAGGATTTCGTGCTGGTCAACGAGACCTACCGTTACCGTATCCAGCGCTACTGGCTGAAGGGCGACAAGGCCGGCACCCATGAGATCTTCGCCGACAACCTGCCGGGCCTGCCGGACAACCTGCAGGGCGACCGCGCCGGCACCTTCTGGGTGGCCCTGCCGACGCCGCGCAAGAGCGACGCCGACTTCCTGCAGAACCAGCCCTGGCTCAAGGCCCAGATGGCCAAGCTGCCGCGCGCGCTGTGGCCGAAGCCGACCTCCTACGGCCTGGCCATCGCCCTCAACGAACAGGGCGAGATCGTGCAGAGCCTGCACGACACCAGCGGCACCCACCTGCGCATGGTCACCTCGGTGAAGCCGGTGGGCGATTACCTGTACCTGGGCAGCCTGGACAACGACCGGATCGGCAGGCTGAGGATTCGCTGAGTTCTTTGTGCCTCGGTGCAGGCTGATGGGGTGCGCTCGCCCTTGGGACGGTGCACCAGCGAGGCCTCGCTTGGCGGGCTGCCGCTGCGCGGCGAGGCCGCGCTACGAAGGTGCTGCGCTCGCGGGATATTCGTTGGGGCGTGGGCGCGGCCTGCGGTTGGGGACGTCCGTTGGCCGCGGGGTGCACCCACCGATAGGCCAGCGCACCAGCGGGGCCTCGTCTGGCGGGCTGCCGCTGCGCGGCGAGGCCGCCCTACGAGAAGCATGACGCTCGGCGAGGTATTCGAAGGTGCGTCCGCGATTAAGAGCTGCGAACCGTGGGGGACATTTGCCGTAGGGCAATGCAACCGCAGGCATAGCCTGGGGCTGCCGCTGCGCGGCAGGCCGTCCTACGAAAAGCCCGCCATTCGGCGGTTTTTTTTGTCAGACGGGTTGTTCGGTCAGAAGTCCCTGGAGCGTGCTCGGGGCTGGTTCGCCGAGTAGCTCCTGCATGCTCTGGCGGGTCTGGGTCATCAGTTCCGGCAGCTGTTCGGGACTGTAGCGGCTGGCGTCTATCGGGGCGCCGATGTGCAGCTGCACCGGCAGGCCGAGATTGAAGCGCCAGGTGCGCGCCGGCAGCACTTCGGAGATGCCGCGGAAGGCGATCGGCACGATGATCGCGTTGGTATCCAGGGCCAAATGGAAGCAGCCCTTCTTGAACGGCAGCAGTTGGCCGTCCTTGGAGCGCGTACCCTCGGGCGCGGCCCACAGGACGATGCCGCTCTCCATCATGCGTTTAGCCTTCTCCAGGTCCTTCACCGCCTGCTGGCGGTTGTGCCGGTCCACCGAGGGGAATTCGGCGGCGCGGATGGCCGCGCCGAACAGCGGGATGCCGAACAGCTCCTTTTTCGCCAACATGCGGATCGACCCCGGCAGAGCGACGAAACTGGCGGGGATGTCGTAGTGGCTGGCGTGGCTGCTGAGCAGGATGTAGCGGCGGCCGTCGTTGAAGTCCGGCATCGCGCCGTGCACGCTGAGGTTCATGCGTACCAGGCGCAGCAGCAGCCCGGACCAGCGCCGGGTATAGCGATCCACATCGGCACGCCGCAATCGGCCGGTGAGCGCACGCGACAGGATCGCGCAGCAATAGTAGGCGGTGATCAGCGCCGTACCCAGAACCACGCCGACGCGGCGGGCGAGGTTGGCGCTTTCGATGGCAGGTTGCAGGCCGAGCATGTGGGTGTTTCCTCAAGTGGCGAACCGCTGCAGCGACCGGCCCACCGACAGCAGGCCGGGCCGCGCTGAAAACGAATCGAATGCGGCGGTGCGCTTCGTGCCCTATCCCTGGCGACAATCGGCAGGCCGTAGGCAGGTTCCAGCGAGCCGCAAAGGCTCGGGGGTTCGCTTCTGGTTATTCGTGGCTGTCCTTATGATGCGCCTTGTCATGAATTCGACACAGGAGGTCCCATGCCACTCGCCCAGCTGATCACCGCCGACTCCTTACACGCCCGCCTGCAGGCGCCGAACCTGGTCATCCTCGACTGCCGCTTCGCCCTCGAAGACCCGGCCTACGGTGCGCGCAGCCATGGCGAAGGGCATATCCCCGGCGCCCGCTTCGCCGATCTGGAACGCGACCTGTCGGCCCCGGTGGTCAAGGGCGTGACCGGCCGCCACCCGCTGCCGGATGCCGCCGAACTGGCCGGGAGGCTGCGTGAGTGGGGCATCGACAACGATTCGGAAGTGGTGCTCTACGACGACGGCCCCGGTGCCTTCGCCGCCCGCGCCTGGTGGCTGCTGGCCTGGCTGGGCAAGCGCGACGGGGTTTACCTGCTGGATGGCGGCCTCAAGGCCTGGAGGGACGCCGGCCTGCCGCTGAGCCGCGAGGTATCGGCATCGCCGTTGGGCAATTTCACTGGCCAGCCGGACGATTCGCTGCTGCTGGGCGCCGCGCAGTTGCAGCAGCGCCTCGGTCATCCCGAGCTGACCCTGCTGGACGCCCGCGCCCTGCCCCGCTTCCGCGGCGAGGTCGAACCGCTGGACCCGGTGGCCGGGCATATCCCGGGCGCGCAGTGCGCGGCGTTCACCGACAACCTCGGCGCCGAAGGCCGCTTCCTGCCGCCCGAGCAGCTGCGCGCACGCTTCGACGCCCTGCGCGGCGCGCGTCCCGTGGAAGAGTTGGTGGCCTATTGCGGCTCGGGCGTCACCGCCTGCCACAACCTGTTCGCCATGAGCCTCGCCAGCTATCCGCTGGCGCCGCTGTACGCGGGCTCCTGGAGCGAGTGGATCACCGACCCGGCCAGGCCGGTGGCGACCGGTGACTGAGCGCAGCCGCGCGAACTCTGCTTAAGAAGCAGACGCCGCACGCGCTTCGCGAGTAGCGGTTCGAGTCAGCCCCGCCGGTGCGCACGGCGCATCCTATCGGACATGTAGGGTGCGCCGTGCGCACCATACGGGGCGAAGACAATCTCGACCGCATCAGGGACGACCCACCGCTCCCGCCTACTGCAACCCGCGCAGTCGCTTAGGCGTCAGCCCCATGTAGCGGCGCATCGCCGTGGTCAGCGCGCTCTGGCTGGAAAAGCCGCACTCCCCGGCGATGCGCACCAGCGGCAGCGGGCTCTCGCGCAGCAGGCGCGCGGCGTGGTCGAGGCGGGTCTTGAGCAGGTACTGATGCGGCGTGAGGCCCACGCTGTCCTTGAACTGGGCGTGGAAGTGGCTGGGGCTGAGGCAGGCGACCTGGGCCAGCTCGATCACCGTGATGCGCCGCGCCAGGTGCTCGACGATGTAGGCGTCCAGCCGGCCCAGGTCGAGATTGGCCACGGCGCCTTGGCGGCGCTCGCCGAACAGCCGCAGGTGCAGCGCGCGCAGCAGCACGCCGCCGAGGGCGCGCGCCAGATGCGGGTCGCTGCCATAGCGGGCCAGCTCGGCGCCGGCGTAGCTCAGCAAGTTCTGGAAATCGGCGTCGAGCGCCGGGTAACGCGGGTTCTCGAACAGCTGGGCAAGCAGGTCGAGATCCTCCGGCGAGGTGTCGCGCTCGTCCAGATCGAGGATGAGCATGCGGTTCTCGCCCATGCCGGCGAACTGATGATCGGCATCGCCCGGCACCAGGCAGGCGCGCATGCGGCAGACCTCTCCACCGCAGCCCTCCACCTCGAATTCCGCGCGCCCCTCGAGCGACATCACCAGTTGGTGATAGTCGTGGGCGTGTTCATGGGCCTGGTTGTCCAGGCACGCGAGACGGGCAATGAGCATGGCGGAAGGCACCGAAAGATCAGGTTGCACTTTATCCACTCGAACGACAAAGAGGGAGTGCAACCGATGGGTGGACAGGTTGCACCTTCACCCCGCCGGACACAAGCCGGCACATAACGTTGAAATGCCCGGCGCCGCGCCCCATCTAAGCTGCTACCACCGTTTGAGCAGACAAGGGCCGCCATGAGCGACAGTTCCGAATACATCGAAGCCGAGCCGCATCGCCAACCCACCAGCCTGGCGCTCCCCAGCCAGACCCTGCCGGACAAGCTCTACGTCATCCCCATCCACAATCGCCCGTTCTTCCCGGCCCAGGTGCTGCCGGTGATCGTCAACGAGGAACACTGGGCGGAAACCCTGGAGCTGGTGGCGAACACCGAACACAAGTGCCTGGCGCTGTTCTACGTCGACCAGCCGATCGAGGACCCGCGCCACTTCGACACCGGCCTGCTGCCCGAGCACGGCACCCTCGTGCGGGTACACCACGCCAGCCGCGCCGACGGCAAGCTGCAGTTCGTCGCCCAGGGCCTGGGCCGGGTGCGCGTGCGCGGCTGGCTCAAGCGCCACCGCCCGCCCTACCTGGCCGAGGTCGACTACCCGCAGAGCCCCAACGACGGGCGCGACGAGGTCAAGGCCTACGGCATGGCGCTGATCAACGCGATCAAGGAGCTGCTGCCGCTCAATCCGCTGTACAGCGAGGAGCTGAAGAACTACCTCAACCGCTTCAACCCCAACGATCCGTCGCCGCTCACCGACTTCGCCGCCGCCCTCACCACCGCGCCGGCCAGCGTGCTGCAGGAGGTGCTCGACTGCGTGCCGGTGCTGCGCCGGATGGAAAAGGTGCTGCCGCTGCTGCGCAAGGAAGTGGAAGTGGCGCGTCTGCAGAACGAACTGTCCGCCGAGGTGGACCGCAAGATCGGCAAGCACCAGCGCGAGTTCTTCCTCAAGGAGCAGCTCAAGGTGATCCAGCAGGAGCTGGGCATCACCAAGGACGACCGCAGCGCCGACGCCGACGAATTCCGCGCCCGTCTGGAGGGCAAGACCCTGCCGGCCCAGGCGCAGAAACGCATCGACGAGGAACTGGGTAAGCTGGCCATCCTCGAAACCGGCTCGCCGGAGTACGCGGTGACCCGCAACTACCTGGACTGGGCCACCGCCCTGCCCTGGGGCGTGTTCGGCCAGGACAAGCTGGACCTCGGCCACGCCCGCAAGGTGCTGGACAAGCACCACGCCGGCATGGACGACATCAAGGCGCGCATCACCGAGTTCCTCGCCGTGGGCGCCTTCAAGGGCGAGATCTCCGGCAGCATCGTGCTGCTGGTCGGCCCGCCCGGTGTGGGCAAGACCAGCATCGGCAAGTCCATCGCCGAATCCCTCGGCCGGCCGTTCTACAGGTTCAGTGTGGGCGGTATGCGCGACGAAGCGGAGATCAAGGGCCACCGCCGCACCTACATCGGCGCCATGCCCGGCAAGCTGGTGCAGGCACTGAAGGAAGCCGAGGTGATGAACCCGGTGATCATGCTCGACGAGATCGACAAGATGGGCGCCAGCTACCAGGGCGACCCGGCCTCGGCGCTGCTGGAGACCCTCGACCCGGAACAGAACGTCGAATTCCTCGACCACTATCTCGACCTGCGCCTGGACCTGTCCAAGGTGCTGTTCGTCTGCACCGCCAACACCCTCGACTCCATTCCCGGCCCCCTGCTCGACCGCATGGAGGTGATCCGCCTGTCCGGCTACATCGCCGAGGAAAAGCTGGCCATCGCCCGCAAGCACCTGTGGCCGCGCCAGCTGGAAAAGGCCGGGGTGAAGAAGACCCAACTCAGCATCAGCGACGCCGCCTTGCGCCTGGTGATCGAGGGCTACGCCCGCGAGGCCGGCGTGCGCCAGCTGGAAAAGCAGCTCGGCAAGCTGGTGCGCAAGGCGGTGGTCAGGCTGCTCGACGAACCCGGCCAGCCGGTGAAGATCGGGCCCAAGGACCTGGAAGCGTACCTGGGCATGAAGGTATTCCGCGGCGAGCAGGTCTTCAGCGGCACCGGGGTCATCACCGGCCTGGCCTGGACCAGCATGGGCGGCGCCACCCTGCCCATCGAGGCCACCCGCATCCACACGCTCAACCGCGGCTTCAAGCTTACCGGCCAGCTCGGCGAGGTGATGAAAGAGTCGGCGGAGATCGCCTACAGCTATATCGGCTCGCACCTGAAGCAGTTCGGCGGCGATGCCAGCTTCTTCGACCAAGCCTTCGTCCACCTGCACGTGCCGGAAGGCGCCACGCCCAAGGACGGCCCCAGCGCCGGCATCAGCATGGCCAGCGCCCTGCTCTCCCTGGCGCGCAACCAGGCCCCGAAGAAAGGCGTGGCCATGACCGGCGAGTTGACGCTGACGGGCCAGGTGCTGGCCATCGGCGGGGTGCGCGAGAAGGTGATCGCGGCGCGCCGGCAGAAGATCTTCGAGCTGATCCTGCCGGAGGCCAACCGCGGCGATTTCCTCGAATTGCCGGACTATCTGCGCGAAGGCATCACCGTACACTTCGCCAAACGCTACGCCGATGTGGCCCGGGTGCTGTTCGGCTGATCCGCCGTCCGGGCTATGCTGTGCAGGTTTTCGATCGACAGGAGTCCGCCATGAACCATGCCCACCGTCTGCTGCTGCCCTGCAGTCTCGCCCTCCTGGCCGCCTGCTCTTCGCAGCCGAACACCAGCGTGAGCGTGGAGGAGAAGCAGCTGGGCGATTGCCCGATGCAGCTGCACGCCGGCCAGACCCTCAACGTCGCCCTGCCGAGCAACCCTACCACCGGCTTTCGCTGGGAAGTGGTGGAGGCCGCCCCGGGCATACTGCGCAGCCTGGGGCCCGAGGTCTACATGACGCCCGAAGACGCCGGCCTGGTCGGCGCAGGCGGCCAGTCGACCTGGCGCTACCAGGCCTACCAGACCGGCGAGGGCCGCCTGTTGATGCAGTACCGCCGGCCCTGGGAAGCGGACGTGGCGCCGGCCAAGACCATCGACTGCGCGATCAGCGTGCGCTGACGCGATAAACCACCCCGGCTGGCACGGACCGCACTGGCCGTTGCCAGCACGGCGGCAATAATGGGCGCAAACAACAAGAGAAGCCCTCCATGCGCCCATTGCTGATGCTCATCGCCCTCGCTGGCGTCGCCCTGTTTCTCCTCGGCCTGCACCTCGAACTCAAGTGGCTGACGCTGCTCGGCAAGCCGCTGCCGGTGATCTGCCTGCTGCTGTGGTTGCGCGAGGCGCCCGCCGGAGCCTATCGGCGCTGGATCGCCATCGGCCTCGGTTTTTCCCTGCTCGGCGACATGCTGCTGGAATGGCCGGCCGATCTGTTCGTCTTCGGCCTGGGAGCGTTCCTGCTGGCCCACCTCGCATACCTGGTGGCGTACCTGGGCGACACGCGGCGCCTGGCGCCGCTGGATTTGCTGATTGCCGCGCTGGCGGCCGGCGGCATGTTCTTCGTATTGAGCCGCGCCGGGTTGGGAGCACTGTTGGTGCCGGTGGCACTTTACAGCCTGGCCATCGGCGCCATGCTCTGGCGGGCCCTGGCGCGGATTGGCGTGGCGGCGAGCCGCTCCGCCTGGCTGGCGGCCGGCGGCGCGGCGCTGTTCGTGCTGTCGGACAGCCTGATTGGCATCAACCGCTTCGTCGCCCCCTTCGAGGGCGCGCGCTACGCCATCATCATCAGTTACTGGCTGGGCCAGTTCGGCATTGCCGCCTCGGCGGTCGCGCTGCTCGCCCGCCCGGCTCAGCCGGGTGCCTCCTCGGCACCGTCCATTTCCGGGCGGTAGACGCACAGCCGGTTACGCCCGCCGCGCTTGGCCTGATAAAGCGCCAGGTCGGCGGCGTGCAGCAGAGCGTCCATCTGTTCGCCATCCTGGGGGAACCAGGCCAGGCCGAGAGAGATGTTGATCGGCCCCAGCGGCTGGCCGCCGTAGCGCACCTGCAGGCGGCTGACCGACAGACGCAGCGATTCGCAGCGCTCGATGGCATCCTCGCGACTGATCTCCGGCATCACCAGGCAGAACTCCTCGCCGCCATAGCGACAGGCCAGGTCGCTGGTGCGCACGTTGCGCTTCATTTCCAACGCCAGATGGCGCAGCACCAAATCACCGGCCTCATGGCCAAAGGTGTCGTTGAAGCGCTTGAAGTGATCGACGTCGAGCAGTACCACGGCCACAGAGGACTGCTTGCGAGCGGCACGCAGCAGCTCGCGGCGCAAGGTCTCGTCGAGGAAGCGGCGATTGTGCAGGCCGGTCAGGGCATCCATCAGCGATTGCTGGCGCAGGCTGTCGCGCAGCGACAGGTTGGAGACGCCCAGGGAAATCTGCTCGGCGAAGGCCTCGGCCAGCTCCAGGTCGGGCGCCTGCAGGCCATTCAGGGTCAGGACGCCCAGTGGCTCGCCCTGGGCCATCAACGGCACACAGACATAGCCGGACTCAACCATCGCCGAGCCCTGCAGGTGCGGGCATAGCAGATCCTTGCCGGTATCGAGCACCTGGTGGCTCTGGCCCCGGCGAATGGCCCAGCAGGCATGCGGCTCGAACAGGTCGAGTTCCTCGGGCCAGTCACCCCAGTGGGCGACGCCTTCCAGCACGTCGCGTGACGGATGGTAGAGCGTCAGGCTGCCTGCGTTGCAGGGGAACAGCTGGCCGGCGAACCGGCCAATGATGCTGTAGCACTCGTCGAAGCGGTTGACCGAGTGCAGCGCGCCGGCCATGCGGCTGAGCAGGGAGATTTCCCGGTTACGCAATTCCACACGCTGCATGCCGCTGGACAACTGCTCGCTAAGACTGCGCAGGCTGTGGCGCGCCGCCCTTCCCTCCTTGAGGATGCGGAAGGTGAAATGGAACAGCAGACCGATGACGATCAGGTCCAGCAGGCCGATCACGACCAGCAGCACCATCACCATTTGCTGCTGCCACTCGCGCCGTTGCTCGAGCAGCAGGATGCGCGCCTCGTGCAATGCCTGCATCTCGCCGACCCGCGCGCGCAGATCGTCCATCAGCTGCTTGCCCTTGCCCTGGGTGATCAGGTCGCTGGCGGCCCGCAGCCCCTGGTCGCGGCGCAGACGGATCACGCTATCGAAATAACGGCGCTGCTCCGCGATGACCGGTTTCAGCGCCTTTAGATCGTCGAGCATCTCGGGATCGTTTTCCGCCGCGGCATGCAGCTCGTGCATCAGCTTGTCGACTTCGGCGAAGCCCTGGTAGAGCGGAGAGAGGAAGTCTTCACGGCCCGAGAGGACGAAACCACGCTGCCCGGTTTCTCCGTCCACCAGCGCGGCGCGCAGCAGTTCGCTGCGCTCGATCAGGTTGCCGGCATGCTCGTAGTGCCGCTGTGTTTCCTCGACCCAGCGCGCACCGAACATCGGCAGAAGCAGGCTCAGGCTCAGCATCACGAGCGCCAGCACGAAGCCAGCCTGGAGTCGCGTCGATGTCCGCATTCGTTTCGATCCCTGTGTACTACCAGACACAAGAGTAACCGTTGCAGCGCAGATAGCCATCAGGCTGGCCGGCGGGCTTTCCGACCAGACGCCCCTCCAGCGGTTGGGTCGCCGCCCGCTCTTGGCTAGAATGCCGGCCTTTTCCGCCCGGACCGACCGCCGTGACTCAGCAGCCCGACCGACTCTTCGCCCAGCCCCTGGACCAGGTGCCGGACTTCGTCTTCAACGAGGACGTGGCCAAGGTCTTCCCGGACATGATCAAGCGCTCGGTGCCCGGTTACCCGGCCATCGTCGAGAGCCTCGGCGTGCTGGCCGCGCAGTTCGCCCAGCCGCACAGCGCGCTGTACGACCTCGGCTGTTCCCTCGGTGCGGTGACCCAGGCGCTGCGTCGTCACGTGAAAACCGACGACTGCCGGGTGATCGCGGTGGATAACTCCCGCGCCATGGTCGAACGCTGCTCGGAATACCTGCACGCCCAGGACGCCATGTTCCAGGAGCTGCTGCCGGTCGAGGTGATCGAGGCGGACATCCTCGCCCTGGACTTTCAGCCCGCCTCGCTGGTGGCGCTCAATTTCACCCTGCAGTTCGTCGCCCCCGAACAGCGCCTGGAGCTGCTGAGCCGCATCCGCCAGGCCCTGCTACCCGGCGGCGCGCTTATCCTCTCGGAGAAGCTGCGCTTCGAGGACGATCAGGAGCAGGCGCTGCTCAACGAATTGCACCTGGCCTTCAAGCGTGCCAACGGCTACAGCGAGCTGGAAATCGCGCAGAAGCGCAGTGCCATCGAGAACGTGATGAAGCCCGACAGCCTGGAACAGCACCGCGAGCGTCTGCTGGCCGCAGGCTTCAGCAAGGTTGTGCCGTGGTTCCAGTGCCTCAACTTCGCCTCGCTGATCGCCCTGCCATGATCTTTTCCCGCCTCGACCTCGACACCCTGCAACAACGACTGGCCGGCACCCCGCTGCAGGACTGGGCCTTTGAGCTGCCCGGCCAGCTCGACGCCAAACTGGCCATCGGCCACGGCGACCTGCAGCGCTGGTACGCCGCCGTCGAGGCGCTGCCCGAGCTGGCGGTGACGCACTCCGAGTTGAAGGACGCGCTGCGTCTGGAAGGCACCTGCGACGCGACTACGTGCGGCATGCTGAAGACTGCGCTGCAGGGCCTGATCCCCTGGCGCAAGGGCCCGTTCGAGCTGTTCGGCGTGCATGTCGATACCGAGTGGCGCTCCGACTGGAAATGGACGCGGGTCGCGCCGCATCTCGACTTGGCCGGCAAGCGCATCCTCGATGTCGGTTGCGGCAACGGCTATTACATGTGGCGCATGCTCGGGGCCGGCGCCGACAGCGTGGTCGGCGTCGACCCCAACTGGCTGTTCCTCAACCAGTTCCTCGCCGTGAAGAATTACCTGCCCGACTCGCCCGCCTGGCACCTGCCGCTGGCGCTAGAGGAGCTACCGGCAAAGCTGGAAGGCTTCGACACGGTGTTCTCCATGGGTGTGCTCTACCACCGCCGCTCGCCCGTCGACCATCTGCTCGACCTCAAGGACAAGCTGGTGCGCGGCGGCGAACTGGTGCTGGAGACCCTGGTGGTCGAGGGCGATGCCCAGCAGGTGCTGGTGCCGGAAGACCGCTACGCGATGATGCGCAACGTCTGGTTCCTGCCCTCGGTACCGGCACTGGAGCTCTGGCTGCGCCGCGCCGGCTTCGTCGACGTGCGCTGCGTGGACGTGTCCGTCACCAGCGTCGAAGAGCAGCGCGCCACCGACTGGATGCGCTTCCAGTCGCTGCCCGACTTCCTCGACCCCACCGACCCCAGCCGCACCGTCGAGGGCCTGCCGGCGCCGACCCGCGCCGTGCTGCTGGCGCGCAAGCCCTGACGGTGGCTCAGTCGGCGTAGCCCAGAGCGTCCGTCAGGTTGATCTTGCTGCGCACGAACACGCCGTTGCCGCGCCCTACCTCCTTGCCATCCTCGCCGTAGAGCACCGCCTCAGCGATGAATTGCGAGCGGTTGCGGTTGACCACCTTGCCCACCGCTCGGAGCCGGCCGGCGGACACCGGGCGGGTCAGGTAGGTGGTGAAGGCCGTGGTCAGTACGAATACCTCGGGCTCCAGGGAGTTGGCGGCGAAGAAGGCAGCATCGTCGAGCAGCTTGAAATAGACCGAGCCGTGCACGGCGCCGGCAGCGTGGAAAAACTTCTCTTCCACCTGAATCTCGATCTCCGCCTCACCCTCGCCGACGCGCATGCGCGGCCGGTAGAAGGTGTTGACGGGCGCGGCGCCATACATGTTCTGCAGGCGCTGATAGTGTTCCTCGGGGCTCATGGCGACTCCGCATCGATGAATACGGCGCCACTGTATCGCGCCGCCACGACTACGAAATCGCCGCGGCCGGACAGCCCGCAAGCATGGCGGAATCGGCCGCGAGGCGCTTGCCGATCCCGTCGGCCTCAGGCCAGCTCGATGCCGTCCTCGCGGATGACGATCAGCCCCTGGCGGAACAGCCCGCCGATGGCCTTCTTGAAATTGCCCTTGCTCACGCCGAAGGCCTTGCTGATGGCCTCGGGCGGGCTCTTGTCGGACAGCGCCAGGCGTCCGCCGGCATCGCGCAGGGCGGTGAGGATCTGCTCGGAGAGCTGATCGCGGGCCTGCTGGCCGACCGGCTGCAGGCTCAGGCTGATCTTGCCGTCATCGCGCAGCTCCTTGATGAAGCCCTTTTCCTGGGAGCCGCCACGCAGGAACTTGAACACCTCGTTCTTGTGGATCAGGCCCCAGTGCTTGCCGTCGATGATGGCCTTGAAGCCCAGGTCGGTCTGCTCCACTACCAGCAGGTCCACCTCCTGGCCCACCCGGTAGTCCGCCGCGGTCTTGTCCAGGTAGCGGTCCAGGCGCGCGGTGGCGGTGATGCGGCGGGTGCGCGGGTCGAGATAGACGTGCACCACGCAGTAGTCGCCGACCTGCAGCGGGCGCTTCTCCTCGGAGTGCGGCATCAGCAGGTCCTTGGGCAGGCCCCAGTCGAAGAACAGGCCGACCCGGTTGATATCCACCACCTTGAGGCTGGCGAAGCCGCCGACCTGCACCCTGGGCTTCTCGGTGGTGGCGATCAGGCGGTCCTCGCTGTCCAGGTAGATGAACACGTTGAGCCAGTCGCCGACCTCGCAGGGCTCGCCCTTGGGGATGTAGCGCTTGGGCAGGAGGATCTCGCCGTCGGAGCCGCCGTCCAGGAACAGACCGAAGTCGGCCAGCTTGGCCACCTGAAGAGAGTTGTAGCGCCCGATAAGAGCCATGTTCGTCACCCGCTGCGTAGAGGCGCGCATTCTACACGCCAGGGCCGTTGACGGCTGGTTACATCCGTCGCTGGCGCATAGCACGGCCATGTTTCAGAATGATGGCGCGGGCACTTCAGTCCGCTCCATCTGTCTGAATGACACGGACTCTCGCCGCATTATCCCAGGAGCTCCTGTGCACCTTTCCAGCCGCTGGCTGCCCTATCCCGCCGCGTCGCTTGTGGCCCTGGGCGCGTTGTTCCTCGTCCTGCCCATCACCTGCCGTTACGTTCTGGGCTGGTCGAGCTGGCCGGGTTACGTCTCGGATCTCGGCATCGGCGGCCTGCTCCTGCTGCTCTGCTACCGCCGCCCGCTGCTCGCCGCTCCGCTCACCCTGGCCTGGGCACTGCTGTTTCTGAGCAACGCGGAACTGGTGAACGCCGTGGGCCGCATGCCGGTGCCCGGCGACCTCAAATACCTGAGCGACCCGCAATTCGTCAGCCAGTCCACCCAGGGCAGCGGCATCCGCTACCCGCTGCTGGCCGGCGCACTGGCCGCCGCCGTGCTGGCCTGCCTGCTGCTCGGGCGCCGCCGTGGGCCGAGGATTTCCCGCTACGCCTTCCTGTTGCCCGCCGCGCTGCTGTTCAGCCATGCCGTCGACCAGTACCTGGAGCCCAGCGAGGACGACCAGTGGCGGCTGTTCAACCTGCCGCACAAGGTGCTGGCCGAAGGCACCAGCCGCGCCCGCGTGGCGGTCGAAGACTGGTACGCCGGCGAGGACTCCGGCCTGCCGCCGGACATCGACGGTCTGACCCGGCTGGACCTCTCGGGCACGTCACTGCTGCCGGGTGGCGGCAAGGCGCGCAACGTGCTGATCGTCACCCTGGAGGGCATCCCCGGCGCCTACATCGCCAAGAACCGCCAGCTGATCGGCAGCTCCTACGAAGAAGATCTGATGCCGCGCCTGAGCGAATGGGCCGAGCGCAGCATGACCACGCCGGACTACGTCCTACACAGCCATCAGACCATTCGCGGCCTGTACGCCATGCTCTGCGGCGACTACGAGAAGCTCGACTCCGGCACGCCGAAGGGCGTGGAGTTGCTGGCCAGCGAGACCCGCAACCTGCAGTGCCTGCCGCACCAGCTGCGCACCATGGGCTTTCGCACTCATTTCCTGCAAGGTGCCGGGCTGCGCTTCATGGCCAAGGACCAGATCATGCCGCACATGGGTTTCCAGCAGACCCACGGCCGCGACTGGTTCAAGAACAAGCCGTATCTGGAATTCCCCTGGGGCATGGATGACCGCGCCTACTTCGAGGGCGCGCTGAAGTACGTCGAGCAGCTGCGCCAGAACAAGCGGCCATGGATGCTGACCCTGCTTACCGTCGGCACTCACCAGCCCTACTCCGCGCCCAGTGAGTACCTGGAGCGCTACCCCACCGCCAAGCAGGCCGCCATCGGCTATCTGGACGACGCGGTGGCCGACTTCCTCGATGGCCTGGAGAAACAGGGCGTGCTCGAGGACACCCTAGTGATCGTCACCTCCGACGAGTCCCACGGCCTGGAGAACGTGCGTCTGGCCTCGGCCTGGGGCTTCAACCTGGTCTTCGCGCCGAAAGGCGACAAGCTGCCCAAGGTGAAGTCCGGCGTGTACGGCCACGTCGACCTGACCGCCTCGGTGCTCGACTATTTCGATCTGCCGGTGCCGGACAACATCGCCGGCCGCTCGCTGTTCCGCGACTACCCCGCGCCGCGCGAGATCATGTCCTACACCAACGGCCTGCTGCGCCAACACGACGGCAAGGTGTTCACCGAGTGCAACTTCCAGCAGGTCTGCCGGCGCTACGAGAGCAGCGGCTTCATCGCCGACCGGCCCAAGTACCTGGGACGCATGAGCGGCCGCCCGGCGCGGCTGGTCAGCCAGCGCGCCGCCCTCCTCGACCAGTCCATCACCGGCGGGCAGGTCGGCCAGCGTTACCAGTTCGCCAACCGCGAGCGCATCGACCTGAAGACCGAGTCGAGCGACGAGTGGGCCGACAACCTGATCGGCGCCCAGTACCTGGAAATGCCCAAGGGCACCCGCACCCGCGTGACCGTGAAGATCGAGGCCGTGCGTCTGGACCGCCAGGGCGCGACGCTGCGCCTGCTGACCAAGGAGTTCGACCGCAACAACAGCCTGGCAATCCCGACACTGCCCCCGCTCAAGCGCGGCGAGAGCATCGAGCTCAGCTTCGACTTCAATAACCCCGAGACGCGTAAGGCCTTCTCCTTCCACCTGCTCGGCGAGGGCCACGGCGCCATCCGCATCAGCGACTTCAGCGTGGTCACCGAGCCCCTGCCGCCGGAGCTGGTGGCCTCCCAAGTGCCAGATACGGCGATGGAGGCGGCGGCGCACTGAGCGGGTCGGCGCTCTTGATGGCGCTCACGGCGCACCCTACGAAGCTCCGACGTGGAGTGCAGACGTAAGGGCGCGCCGCGCGCACCCTGTAGTCCCCGTCCCCCGTTACTTCTCCTGCAAGCCCAGGCGAACCAGCTTGCCGTCCGGCGCGTCGGTCAGCAGGTAGAGGTAGCCGTCGGGGCCCTGGCGGACATCGCGGATACGCCAGTCCCTGTCCTCCAGCAGACGCTCCTCATGCCCCACCCGGTCGCCGTCCAGCTCCAGGCGGATCAGCGACTGATCGGCCAGAGCTCCGACGAACAGGTTGTGTTGCCAGGCCGGGAAGCGCTCGGCGGAATAGAAGGCCATGCCGGAAATCGCCGGCGACTTCTCCCACACATGGTGCGGCGCCTCGGTGCCGGCCACTTTTTCGCCCTCGGCCTCGGGTATCGGCAGAAAGCTGTAGTTCACCCCGTGGGTAGCCTTGGGCCAGCCATAGTTCAAGCCCTTGCGCGGGATGTTGATCTCGTCGCCGCCGCGCGGACCGTGCTCGTGCAGCCAGATCTGCCCGCTCCAGGGGTTGAGCGCCATGCCCTGGGCGTTGCGATGGCCATAGGACCAGATCTCCTCGCGCGCGCCGCTCTTGCCGACGAAGGGATTGTCCCGGGGCACCGAGCCATCCGCCTCGATGCGCACCAGCTTGCCCTGCAGCTTGTCCAGCTCCTGGGCGGTGGCGCGCTGGTTGTTCTCGCCGAGGGTGATGAACAGCATGCCGTCCCGGTCGAACACCAGGCGCGAGCCGAAATGCGCGCCCTGAGACAGTTTGGGCTGCTGACGGAAGATCACCTCGAAGTTCTCCAGCCCGCTCATGTCCGCCTTCAGGCGGCCGCGGCCGACGGCGGTGCCGGCATGCTCGCCATCCTCGGCCGCCTCGGAATAGCTCAGGTAGACCAGCTGATCCTCGGCGAAGCGCGGTGACAGCGCCACGTCCAGCAGGCCGCCCTGGCCGCGGGCAAACACCGGAGGCAGGCCGGTCAGTGCTGCGCCGAGCCGACCCTCGCCATCGAGCCAGCGCAGGCGACCCGGCCGCTCGGTGATCAGGCTGCCCTTGCCATCCGGCAGAAATGCCAACGCCCATGGATACTCCAGGCCGCCCACCACCTCGGTCACCTGCAGTTCACCCAGCTCGCTGCTTTCAGCCAACGCGTTGGTTGCCATGCTCAGCAACGCGCCCGCGATCATGCTCGTCATCGCACCTTTCATTCCTACCTCCTCGTTTGGTCGATACTCCTTTTTAGCCCGATCACGGCGACGGCCCCAGGCCCGGTACAATGCCTTTCATTTCCTGATGTGACACAACCGCCATGCCCGAAGCCGAACGCCTGTCCAAACGCCTGATTCAGCAAATCGCCTGTTCGCGCCGCGAGGCCGAGCTGTACATCGAGGGGGGCTGGGTCACCGTGGACGGCCGGGTAGTCGAGGAGCCGCAGCACCCGGTAACCAGCGAGCAGATCGCCCTGCTGCCTGGAGCCAAGGCCGAGACCCAGCCACCGATCACCCTGCTGCTGCACAAGCCGGCCGGCCTTGGTTGCGGCCTGGGCGCCAACTCCACCCAGCAGCTGCTCAGCCATACCCATCGCTGGACCGAAGACCCCAGCGGCATCCGCCCGTTGAACCGCCACCTGCGCCGCCTGGAACTGCTCACGCCGCTGGAGACTGACGCCAGCGGCCTGCTGGTGTTCAGCCAGAGTCACGCGGTGCAGCGGCTGTTCAAGGAGAAGGGCGCGGAGCTGGAGCAGGAATACCTGGTGGAAGTCGCCGGCCAGCTGGACCACAAGGGGCTCAAGCGCCTGGCCTTCGGCCTCAGCTACAAGGGCGTGACCCTGCCGCCATGCAAGGTCAGCTGGCAGAGCGAGACACGCCTGCGCTTCGCCATCAAGGCGGTGCAACCGGGCCAGCTGCGCTTTATGTGCGAGAGCGTGGGCCTGCAGGTAGTGGGCATGCGCCGCCTTCGCTTCGGCCGCACCGGCCTGGCCAAGCTGCCGGTCGGCCAATGGCGCTATCTGGGGCTCAACGAGAAGTTCTGAGGCCGCGCGCTCAATAGTCGGCGTAGCGCTGCTCGATGCGCAGGTACTCGCCGCTGGCCCGGATTGCCGCCAGGCCGCGGTCGAAGCGCTCGCGCTGCTCGCGCAGGCGGAAACCGACGCTGTAGGCGCTCGGTGGAAACAGCAGGTACTGGGTGACCGGCTGGGTCGTGTCGACCTGCCGGGCGACCTCGCGATTGAAGTAGCGCAGGATACGCGGATCGCCCACCGCCACGTCGATGCGGCCGCTGTACAACAGACGATTGCGATTGATCTGCTGGGCTTCCTCGCGATAGTGCGGGTTGGCCTCGGCCATGGCCTGGAATTCCGGCCCCAGCAGGTGCCGCGCGCGCTGGAAGGTGCTGATGGAATACCGCCGCAGGTCGGCGATGCGTTCGATGTGGTAGCCCCGCGATGTCAGGGCGAAGGCGACGTTCTGACAGTAGATGTAGGGCTCCGAGTAGTGCGCCTGGATGCCGCTGTAGGCGTTGGTGGTGGCGATGCCATCCAGGTCGCCACGCTCCAGGGCCAGGTGCAGGCGCTCCATCGGCGCGTAGCGCGCGTCCATCTCGTAGCCGGCGGCCTGCACGGCGGCAGTGACGATCTCGTACTCGATGCCGCGGTCCTCGCCCTCGAACACGTAGGGCGGCTTGTGCGTGCCGAACCCGATGCGCAGCGGCTCGGCCACCACGGCAGGTGCCAGCAGTATCCACAACCACGGCCAGACGCGTAGCAGCATGCGCTTTCCCCTGTGCGATGGGCCTAGCATAGGCGCTGCGCGGCGCACGGCGCCATCACTCGCGGATATGCGCGACGATTCATCCCGCGGCAGCCTCTTGCGTCTAGACTCAGCGCTCTCAGCCGATGGAGAACTGCCATGCTCAAAGCCGAATACCAACACCGCGGCAAGGTCCCGCAGGACGTGATCGAAGCGGTCCAGCTGGAGCTGCCGCCGCTGGCCGCGGGCCAGGCGCTGATCAAGGTGCTGGCCGCGCCGATCAACCCGTCCGACGTGCTCACCCTGACCGGCGAATACGGCATGCTGCCGCCGCTGCCGGCCATCGGCGGCAACGAGGGTGTCGGCCGCGTCGAGCAACTGGGCGACGGCGTGACCAACGTCAAGGTCGGCCAGACCGTGCTGCTGCCGGTCGGCTGTGGCACCTGGGTGACCCACCTGCACGCCCCCGCCGCCAAGCTGATCCCGCTGCCGGACGCCGATCCGCAGCAACTGGCGATGATGACCATCAACCCGCCGACGGCTTCCCTGCTGCTCAGCCAGTTCGTCGACCTGCAGCCCGGCGACTGGGTGATCCAGAACGCGGCCAACTCCGGTGTCGGCGGCTACCTGATCCAGCTGGCCAAGCTGCGCGGCTTCAAGACCATCAACGTGGTGCGCCGCGAGGCGGCGGTGGAAGGCGTGAAGGCCGAGGGCGGCGACGTGGTGCTGGTGGACGGCCCGGACCTGCACAAGCGCGTGCGCGAGGCCACCGGCGGCGCCAAGCTGATGCTCGGCATCGACGCGGTGGGCGGCAAGGCCACCGACCACGTGGCGGCCTGCCTGAGCGAGGGCGGCACCCTGGTGAACTACGGCCTGATGAGCGGCGAGCCGTGCCAGGTGTCGGCCTCCTCCTTCGTCTTCCGTGACGTGACCCTGCGCGGCTTCTGGCTGGCCAAGTGGTTCCAGAAGGCCACCCCGGCCGAGCAGATGAAGGTCTTCGGCGAGCTGACCCAGCTGATCGCCGGCGGCAAACTCAAGGCACGCATCGCCGCCACCTACCCCGTCGCCCGGATCAAGGACGCCATCGCCGCGGCCGCCAGCGGCGAGCGCGACGGCAAGATCCTGATCGTCGCCGAGTAACGGCGCCCGTGCCGATGGGTGTCAGGGTGCACCGCCTCGGCGAATGCCCCTGGCGACGGCCGACGTAGGGTGCGCCGTGCGCACCACCTCGGCTCAACCGCGGGGCCATGGTGCGCATGGCGCACCCTACATAGAGCGAGCCGTTCGGGCCCATCGATGGGCCTACCTGTAACGGCTTCCACGTCGGGTGCGCCTTACGCACCACCCCGGGGTCATCTAAAGGGCCATGGGCACACGAACAAAAAAGGGGCCCTCGGGCCCCTTTCGTTTTACTCCACCGGCTTCTTGCGCTTCAGCGGGGCCAGGCCATCCTGGCTGACCAGCCCCGAGGGCGCGGCCTTCGGTGCGTTCGGGCGGCGTTTGGGCGTGGCCTTGGCGGCCGGCTTCTTGGCGCCGTCCTTCTTGTCGGTCTTTTTCTTCTTCACGCCCACGGCCTTGCCGGACGCCTTGACGTTCTTCGGCCCCTGGTAGCTGCCCTTGAGCTCCTTGATCACCCGACGCTCGAAGCGCTGCTTGAGATAGCGCTCGATGCTCGACATCAGGTTCCAGTCGTTGTGGCAGATCAGCGACACCGCCAGGCCCGCCTCGCCGGCACGACCGGTGCGGCCGATGCGGTGCACGTACTCGTCGCCGGAGCGCGGCATGTCGAAGTTGATCACCAGGTCCAGGCCCTCGATGTCCAGGCCGCGGGCCGCCACGTCGGTGGCCACCAGCACCTTGGTGCCGCCCTGCTTGAGGCGGTCGATGGCCAGCTTGCGGTCCTTCTGGTCCTTCTCGCCGTGCAGCACGAAGACCTTGTAGTCGGCCGCCACCATGTGGCCATAGAGGCGGTCGGCCTGGGCCCGGGTATTGGTGAAGACGATGGCCTTGCGGTAGGTCTCGTTGGTCAGAAGCCAGTGCACCAGGCGCTCTTTGTGGCCCGGGTCGTCGGCGGTGATGATCTGCTGAACGGTGGTCTCGCTGAGCTGGTCGACGCTGTTGAGCTTGAGGTGCACCGGCTCGCGCAGCACCTTGGCGATCATCTCGCGCAGCACCTTGCCGCCGCCGGTGGCGGAGAACAGCAGGGTCTGCTGGCGGTTGGCGCATTCGGCGGTAATGCGCTCGATATCCTCGGCGAAGCCCATGTCGAGCATGCGGTCGGCCTCATCCAGCACCAGCACCTCGACGCCATTTAGCTTCAGACTGCCGGCATTGAGGTGCTCCATCAGGCGGCCCGGCGTGGCGATCAGTAGGTCGGGCTGGCGACGCAGCAGCGCAGCCTGCTCCTTGAAGTCCTCGCCGCCGGTGACCAGCGCCGACTTGAGGAAGGTGAACTGGGAGAACCGCTCCACTTCCTTGAGGATCTGCTGGGCCAGCTCGCGGGTCGGCAGCAGGATCAGCGAGCGCACGTCGGTGCGCTGCTTGGCATTGGCGTCGCCGAGCAGTCGGTTGAGCAGCGGCAGCAGGAAGGCGGCGGTCTTGCCGCTGCCGGTCTGCGCCGTCACCCGCAGGTCGCGGCCCTCCAGCGCCGGCGGAATGGCCGCAAGCTGCACCGGCGTCGGCTCGGTGAAGTTGAGCTCGGCGACGGCCTTGAGCAGGCGTTCATGCAGGGCGAATTGGGAAAACACGGGGCTTACCTCGGCGCGAATCGGAAAAAACGGCTGCATAGGTTACCGGTTGTCGCGGTAAAAGGCCGCACTTGATCGAATTTTGTACAAAAGAGCACGAACGTATAGAATGCGCGCCGCCAGCCATCCGGGCCGGCATGGGTTCCCTAACCCCATCCCACAAAAAGGTAGCCTCCATGCTTCTGCCTCACGCAGCGCATCAGCGCTCGGCCCTGGCCGTGCTGATCGCCTTCCACATCCTCATCATCATCGCCAGCAACTACCTGGTGCAGCTGCCGATCACCCTGTTCGGCTGGCACACCACCTGGGGCGCGTTCAGTTTCCCGTTCATCTTTCTGGCCAGCGACCTGACCGTGCGCCTGCTCGGCAAGAGCCCGGCGCGCCAGGTGATCGCCCGGGTGATGATTCCCGCCCTGCTCGCCTCCTACGTGGTCTCGGTATTGTTCCAGGAAGGCGCCTTCCGCGGCTTGGCGGCCCTCGGCGAGTACAACGAATTCGTCCTGCGCATCTCGGTGGCCAGCTTCCTCGCCTACGTGCTCGGCCAGCTCCTCGACATCCAGGTGTTCGACCGCCTGCGTCAGCTGCGTCAGTGGTGGGTGGCACCGACCGCGTCGACCATCCTCGGCAACCTGCTGGACACCTTCGCCTTCTTCTCGGTGGCCTTCTGGCGCAGCGACAACCCGTTCATGGCCGAGCACTGGGTGGAGATCGCCACGGTGGACTACGGGGTCAAGCTGGCCGTCAGCCTGATGCTGTTCGTGCCGCTGTATGGCATGTTGCTGCGGACCATATTGCGGGTGCTGGACAGCCGGAGTCGCGCGCCGGCCTGAGGAACGATCAAGCGAAGCCAGGCTCGAACGCTCATACCCCGCTTCGGAGATTCGCATGGCTCGCAGACTACCGCTCGCTTTCTTCGCCGCGGCCCTGGCGTTCGGCCTGGGCTCCGCCGGCGCCGCGCCCAAGCATGACAAGCACGAGAAACACGAGAAGCACGAAAGCCATGAGCGGCACGGCAACGATGACGATGTCACCGTCGACCTGCGCGGGCCGAGCATCGACATCGGCCGCGTGCGGCTCATCCTCGGCGACAACCGCGACCTGATCGGCCCGGCGCAGTCGCTGCCGCCGGGCATCCGCAAGAACCTGGCGCGCGGCAAGCCGCTGCCGCCGGGCATCGCCAAGCGCTTCGACAACCGCCTGCTCGGCCAGCTGCCGCACTACGACGGCTACGAGTGGCGCCAGGTCGGCACCGACGTGGTGCTGGTCGCCCTGGCCAGCGGGTTGATCTACGAGATCATCGAGAACGTGCTGGACTGACGACCAGCGTTCGGGGGATGCATGAAACCAGCACTGATCTATTACGTCGCCGCCAGCCTGGATGGCTACATCGCCCGCCCGGACGGCAGCGTGGACTGGCTGGAGCCCATCGAGGCGTCCGGCATCGACCACGGCTACGAGGACTTCTACCGCGGCATCGACGGCCTGCTGATGGGCCGCGCCACCTACGACATGCTGTGCAGCTTCGGCATCGGCTGGCCCTATCCTGGCAAGCCCTGCCGCGTGCTGGCGCGCAACCCGCTGGAAACGCCGGCGGCCGAGGTCAAAGGACTTCACTGCACCCCGGCCGAGGCCCTGGACGAACTGGCGGCGCTCGGTTGCCACCGGGTCTGGCTGGTCGGCGGCGGCAGCCTGGCCGGCAACTGCCTGGCCGCCGGGCTCCTCGGCGAAGTGGTGGTCAGCGTCATACCGCACCTTCTCGGTGCCGGCATCCCGCTGTTCGCCAGTGGCCTCGAGCAGCGGCTGCAGCTGTGCGAACACAAGGCGTTCGCCACCGGCGTTACCCAGCTGCGCTACCGGATCGAAACGCCCGGCACCGACTAAGTTGCCCGCCGCGCCTGCTTGCGCAGCAGGCGCGCACTGTCCCAGCCGGTGAGCAGCACGGCCAGCCAGATCGGCCCGTAAGTCCACAGCTGCTGCGGGGCGAAGGCCTCGCCGAGAAAGAGCACGGCGACGCCGAACAGCAGCACCGGCTCCACGTAACTGAGAATGCCGAACAGCCCCAGCGGCAGCAGGCGGCTGGCCGCCATCATCGCGCCGAAGGCCAGGGCGCTGAGCAGGCCCAGGCCGGGCAGCAGCCACCACAGCTGCGGTGCCTGCTCGAATGCCGCGGGCGGTCCGTAGGCAAGGATCAGCCAGATGCCCAGCGGCGCCAGCACCAGCATCTCCAGGACGAAGCCGGACAGCGCGTCCAGCCTCATCCAGCGGCGCAGCATGAAGTACGGCGGATAACCGAGGGCCGCCACCAGCGTCACCCAGGAGAACGCCTGGGTCAGCCACAGCTCGTGGATCACGCCGAGCAGCGCGCAGCCCACGGCGATGCGTTGCAGCGGACGCAGCCTCTCGCCATAGAACAGCCGGCCGACCAGCACCATGGCCAGGGGCAGCAGGAAGTAGCCGAGAGACACGTCGAGCATGCGCCCGGCCAGTGGCGCCCAGACGAACAGCAGCCACTGCACGCCCATCAGCGCCGCCGCCACGGGCAGCGCCACCAGCAGCAGCGGTTCGCGACGCAGGCGGACGAAAGCGGCGGCGAGCACATCCCACTGGCGGCCCAGGGCGACCAGCAGCAGGACCGCCGGAATCGACCAGAGGATGCGCTGGGCGAACACCTGCAGCCCGTCCAGCGGCGCCAGCTCGCGGACGTAGCCGGGAACCAGGACGAACAACACCGACGCCACCACCGACAGCGCCACACCACGACCCGATACCTGCACCGCCGCCTCCGACCCACGACTCGAGGCGGGCATCGCACCACAGTGCGTTCAATATTTCAAACACAGTTTGGCGCGCGGTCGCCCATACAGACGTACGGACGGCACCGTGCGCATTTGGCGTGACCGATCCTGAAAGGCGCGCATAAAAAAACCGGCCCGCCGGGAGGAGCACCCAGGCGAGCCGGTGACGGGCCGGCAATGCCGGCCCCAGGGGGAGCGGGAGAAAGCGCGACTAAACGGGTCAGGCGACCTGGGCCAGCTGCTCGCGGGCCTTGGCCAGGCCCTTTTCGGAGAACTCGGCGCCCATGTTCAGGCCTTCGGCGTGGATGAACTCGACCTCGTGGATGCCGATGAAGGCCAGGGCCTGACGCAGGTAGGGCTCCTGGTGGTCCAGGCCGCTGCCGGCGTAGATGCCACCGCGGGCGGTCAGCACGTAGGCGCGCTTGCCGGTGAGCAGGCCCTGCGGGCCGGTCTCGGTGTACTTGAAGGTGACGCCGGCGCGCAGCACGTGATCCAGCCAGGCCTTCAGAGTGCTGGGGATGGCGAAGTTGTACATCGGCGCGGCCAGCACCAGCACGTCGGCGGCCAGCACCTCGTCGGTCAGCTCGTTGGAGCGGGCGGCGGCGGCCTGCTCGGCCTCGCTCTGCTGGTCGGCGGGCTTCATCCAGCCGGCGAGCAGGGTTTCGTCCAGGTGCGGCACGGGCTGCTTGGCCAGGTCGCGGACCTTGACCTGGTCCTGCGGGTGGGCGGCCTGCCACTGGCCGATGAAGTCGGCCGTCAGCTGACGGGAAACGGAACCTTCCTGGCGGGCGCTGCTTTCGATAACGAGGATGCGGGACATTGGGCTAACTCCATCGGGGTTGTTTGTTTCGATGGAGTGAAGGTTATGGTCAGCCAATGAGATTAAAAAGCGCAAAAATACGCTTCAAATCATCAACAAAGTTGATTTATGCAGAGCCCGGCTCTAGGCTCAGCTCTGCTCGCACGTGAGGTCGACCCGCAGTTTGATGATGTCGCGGGCGAAGCGCACGGTCAGGGTCACGCTTTCACCCGGCTTGAGCTCCGCCGAGCGGTTGCGCGGCGCCTCGGGGCCGTTGCGGAAGCGCGCGTCGCACTTGGCGGGAGCGAGGCCGTAGTTGTACAGGGTGAGGCCGCCGATGTTGCGGTCGATGTCCTGGATGGAGGCGGACACCTCGGCGCCGTTGAGCTGCTTCTCCAGTTCGGTCGGATAGGCGGCGGCGGTCAGCGGCATCAGCGCGAGCAGCGCCAGGCAGCAATTTTTCATCGGCTTACTCCTTGTTCGAGGGGTGCCAGATTAGAGAAGAGGAAGCGGCGATGAAAGCGCCCCGTGTCACCCTGGAACAATGGCGCACCCTGCAGGCAGTGGTGGACCACGGTGGATTCGCCCAGGCCGCCGAGGCGCTGCACCGCTCACAGTCGTCGGTGAGCTACACGGTGGCGCGCATGCAGGAACAGCTCGGCGCGCCGCTGCTGCGCATCGACGGGCGCAAGGCCGTGCTCACCGAGGCCGGCGAGGTACTGCTGCGCCGCTCGCGGCAGCTGGTCAAGCAGGCCAGCCAGCTGGAGGAGCTGGCCCACCATATGGAACAGGGTTGGGAAGCCGAAGTGCGCCTGGTGGTGGACGCCGCCTACCCCACCGCCAATATCGTGCGCACCCTCTCCGCCTTCATGCCGCAGAGCCGCGGCTGCCGCGTGCGCCTGCGCGAGGAAGTGCTGTCCGGGGTCGAGGAGGTACTGCGCGAAGGCTCGGCGGACCTGGCCATCAGCGCGCTCAACATCACCGGCTACCTGCCCATCGAACTGGGCGAGGTGGAGTTCCTCGCCGTGGCCCACCCGGAACACCCGCTGCATCGCCTGCAGCGCCCGGTGACCTTCCAGGACCTGGAGGGCCAGATGCAGGTGGTGACCCGCGACAGCGGCCGCGTGCAGCCGCGCGACGCCGGCTGGCTCGGTGCCGAGCAGCGCTGGACGGTCGGCAGCCTGCCCACCGCGCGCACCTTCGTCAGCAGCGGCCTCGGCTTCGCCTGGCTGCCCCATCACCTGATCGCCCGTGAACTGGAGGAAGGCCTGCTCAAGCCGCTGCCGATGGAACAGGGCGACACCCGCCGGCCGCGCTTCTTCCTCTACAGCAACAAGGACAAGGTGCTCGGCCCGGCCACGCAGATCCTCATCGAACTGATCAAGAACTTCGACGGCGCGCCGCTCGAGGCGCCTTTCGCGGCGCCGCTGCCCGGCGTGTGAGGAACCCGGCCATGCCCCATTTCGAACATCGCGGCTGCCGGCTGCACTACGAGGACCACGGCCGGGGCGAACCCGTGTTGCTGGTGCACGGCCTGGGCTCCAGCATCCAGGACTGGGAATACCAGATCCCGCACCTGCTGCAGCGACGCCGCGTGCTGGCCCTCGACCTGCGCGGCCACGGTCGCTCCGACAAGCCGCGCGAGCGCTACAGCATCGCCGCCTTCGCCGAGGACGTGGCGGCGCTGATCGAGCACCTGGGCCTGCCGAACGTGCACCTGGTGGGCATCTCCATGGGTGGCATGGTCGGCTTCCAGCTGGGCGTCGAGCGTCCCGAGCTGCTGCGCAGCCTGACCATCGTCAACAGCGGGCCCGAGGTGAAGGCCCGCAGCGCTGCCGACTGGTGGATGCTGGCCAAGCGCTGGACGCTGTCGCGCCTGCTGAGTATGGAGACCATCGGCAAGGGCCTCGGCCGCCTGCTGTTCCCGCGGCCGGAACAGGCCGAGCTGCGCGCCAAGGTGGAACAGCGCTGGCCGCAGAACGACAAGCGCGCCTACCTCGCCGCCCTCGACGCGATCATCGGCTGGGGCGTGCGCGAGCGCCTGTCCGCCATCGCCTGCCCGGTGCTAGTGGTCAGCGCCGACCGCGACTACACCCCGGTGGCCACCAAGGAGGCCTACGTGCGCGAACTGCCGAACGCCCGCCTGGTGGTGATCGAGCACTCGCGTCACGCCACCCCGATGGACCAGCCGCACCGTTTCAACGCCGTCCTGGACGATTTCCTCGCCCAGGTCGAACAGTCTCAACCGCACCACGAAAACAAGGACCCGCAATCATGCTGAAGCAACTCATCCTCTCCGCCGGCCTGCTGCTGAGCACCGGCCTGTTCGCCGCCGAAAACCCGCACGTGGTGCTGACAACCAGCTACGGCGACATCGAGATCGAGCTGAACGCCGAGAAGGCGCCGATCAGCACGCAGAACTTCCTCGCCTACGTCGACTCCGGCTTCTACAACGGCACCCAGTTCCACCGGGTGATCCCGGGCTTCATGGTCCAGGGCGGCGGCTTCGATGCCGACATGAAGGAGAAGGACACCCTCAAGCCGATCAAGAACGAGGCCGACAACGGCCTGCGCAACGACCGTGGCACCCTCGCCATGGCGCGCACCCAGGTGGTGGACTCGGCCACCAGCCAGTTCTTCATCAACCACAAGGACAACGACTTCCTCAACCACGGCGGCCGCGACTTCGGCTACGCGGTGTTCGGCAAGGTGGTGCGCGGCATGGACGTGGTCGACCGCATCGCCGGCGTACGCACCGGCAACCGCGGCATGCACCAGAATGTGCCGGTCGAGCCGGTGCTGATCATCAGCGCGAAGAAGCTCTGATTTGCGGCTCCTGGCGCAGCCACTTGCATGGCTGCGTCTACCCTCCACAGGCAGACCGCAGCAATCAAATAGCACCCAGAGGTTGGGCACAGAGTGCGCGTTACAAGCGAGGCCCCTCGTCCGGCCGGGAAATGATCCTCAGCCGCTCGCTGTGCACCCACACACCCGCATCCTCTTCATCACCGGCCGGATACATGATCTGCGACCAGCCTTCGTACTCGCTGTAGATGGATACCCTATCGCCGGGGATGATGAACTTGCCGGCGATTCGGCACGCCGAGCTGGGCGCCGAATGGAAATGTGCCCTGCCCTGACCAACCACTTCACCTATCCAGGGGCTGTGCCAGTCGGCGTCCTTGGCTCGTGTATCCAGCCTGGCGCAGTCCGCTCCAAGAGCCAGCAGTGGCCAGCCCAGCAGGGCAAAAAAACCACAGACTATTCTCGCCATTCTCGCTCCTCACTCAGCGCAGATAGGCGCCAGCCTTGCGTTCCAGCAACTCGACCAGTTCCGGCTGCATGTATTCATAGTCGTCCGGAATGCCCAGGCAGATCCACCCGCCGGTCTTTGAGCAGCGGGCCGAAGCGCTGCTGCAGGCGACGCTGGTGCACCCGTTCCATGACGAAGATCAGCTCGGCCCACTGCACCTGTTCGGCGGACAGCAGCACCTCGGCATCCGGCGCCAGCCCGGCCGAGTCGCTCTCCACTCCGAGCCAGGCAGCAAAGATCTGTTCGGCCGTGGGGCTGCGCAGGCGGTTGCGGCTGCAGATAAACAGGGCACGAATCATGGCTGGCACTGGCTCAGGTTCCTTCCTGGCGATAGGGCAACAGCTGCCGCGCCTGCTCGGCATAGGCCAGTACGGCCGGCCGCTCCTCGGCGAGGAACTGGTCCACGGCGGCGCGCAAACCGGGATGCAGCAGGTAATGCCAGGAGCGGGTGATTTGCGGTTCGAAGCCACGGATCAGCTTGTGCTCGCCCTGGGCGCCGGCGTCGAAGCGCTGCAGGCCTTCCTCGATGGCGCGCTCGATGCCCTGGTAGAAGCAGGTCTCGAAATGCAGGCGATCGAAGTCGCCGAGACAGCCCCAATAACGCCCGTAGAAACTGTCGCCGGCCACCAGGCTGAAGGCCATGGCCACCGGGCGACCACCCTGCCGCGCGCTGACCACGCGAATGGCTTCGGGCATGCGCTCGGCCAGCAGGCTGAAGAACTCGGGCGTCAGGTAAGGCACGCGACGGCGCACATGGTAGGTGCTGGCGTAGCAGGCGTAGACGAAATCCCAGTCCGCCTCGCTCAGCTCGCCGCCGCACTGCCAGCGGAAGTCGATGCCCTGCCCCGCCACATGCTCGCGCTCCTTGCGCAGCTGTTTGCGCTTGCGCGAATTGAGCGCGTCGAGAAAGTCCTGGAAATCGCGGTATCCGCGGTTGCGCCAGTGATACTGACAATCCAGGCGCTGCAGCCAGCCCTCGCGACCGGCGAACAGCGCATCGTCCTCGGAGCGCAGAAAGTTGATGTGCAGCCCGGACAGCCCGTCGCGCTCCAGGCTCGCCACCAGTTCGTCGAGCAGCGCAGCGGCCTGTTGCGCGTCGCCCAATAGACGCGGCCCGGTCACCGGGCTGAAGGGCACGGCCCCGAGTAGCTTGGGGTAATAGGCGATGCCGGCCCGGTGATAGGCATCGGCCCAGCCCATGTCGAACACGTACTCGCCGTAGGAGTGATCCTTGATATAGGCCGGCAACGCGGCCACAAGCTCGCCGTTAGCCGCGTGCAACAGGCGATGCGACGGTCGCCAGCCCGTGCGGCCGCCGACGCTGCCACTGTCCTCCAGGGCCGAGAGAAAGGCGTGGCGCAGAAAGGGTTGCGGCTCGGGCAGCAGGGCGTCCCAGGTGGCGGGGGCGATATCGGCGAGGCGGTGCAGGATGGGAGACGGCATGCCGCCAGTCTGGCGCCTCGTCGCCGCAAAAAAAAGGCCCCGCAATGCGGGGCCTGGAAGAGGAGCGGATGAACGAGGTGTTGTGATTAGAAGACGTACTGGGCGCGGACCACGAAGCCGTCGCCGTCGTCGTCGCCATTGGCGTTTTCCTGGTTGTCGACCTTGGCCTTGACGTACACGCCGCTGATCTTCACCGCTTCGTTGGCATACCAGTTCACACCGAGGTTGTGCACCTTGCCTTCGACGTCGTCGCTCGGATCGATGCCGACGGTATCGTCCTCGACGGTCAGGTGGTCATAGCGGTAGAAGACTTCCCAGGCACCGATCTGCTTGTTAGCCGGCTTGATCGAGTCGAACTTGCCGATCTTGTAGCCGCGCGGCTCGCCGGTCAGGGTGTAGGCCACCTGAGCGTAATAACCGTCGCCTTCGATGTCGTCGTAGGCGTCGGAGTCGGCCTGCAGGTCACGCTTGATGTATTCGCCCTGGACGGAGAACGGACCCATGGCCCACGCCGCTTCCAGACCCCAGGCACTGTCGTCGTCGTAGGCACCGGCCGGAGCGCTGCTCACGCCGCCCAGCAGCAGGCGGTTGCCGTTGGTGCCGGCGTCATTGCCACCGGCGGTGGACACGCCACGCATACCCAGGCGGCTGCGGATGCGGCTGTCGACGGCGGTGTCGTCCAGGCCACGCATGGCGTAGTTCACACCGAAGTGAAGGACGTTGCCGGCTTCGTGCATGGGCGCGAATACGCCACGGGCGTTGAACTGCTTGACGCTCTCGCCGTCGACGTCGTTCTGGTCCTTGGCGCTGATGCTGGTAGAGCCGTAGAACATCTCGCTGGTGAACAGCGCCTGGATGCCCATGCCGTTCTGGTGGGCGTTGACCCAGTCGACCAGGTCGTAGGCGGCGTTACGCTCCTGGGCGGTCACCCACTTGGAGCTGGTGGCTTTTTCCAGACCGAAGTCCGGATCGAAGCGACCGACTTTGATGCCGACCGGCTTGAAGCCGGCATAGAGGATGGAGGCTTCGTCGAAGTAGCCATCTTCCGAGCTGCCGGCGTTGTGGGCGAAATCGTAGTTGATGGTGTAGACCCAATCGCCGTAGGCAACGCCGGACAGCTCGAGGAAAGCGCGACGGAAATAGGCCGCGTCGGCATTGTCACCGTTCTGGGTGTAGAAGCCGTCGAAGGTGCTGTAGTCGGCCTGCAGGCGACCGCCAACCTTGAACGAGAACTGCTTGTCGGTGGTGCCTACTTCCAGGCCACCCTTGGTCTTGATCATGATGTCGGCGCCGTCGGTGGTGACGGTGCCGGCGAAAGCCTGGGCGGAAATGGCCAGAGCGAGGGCGCTGGCGGCAATACCGGCGAAGTGCTTCATCGAAAGGATTCCCCTATTGGTCTTTAGAAAACACTGGGCCTGGGGCCTGCGTGTTGGGGGGGAATCTTGGAGGGGGGTTATTTCAGCCCGGTTGCTTTTATATGAAAATTCAATGACATAGGAACTTTTTTACTTCGATCGAGAATAAGCGTAATCCCGCGCCCCGCCTGGGCTGAGAGCGATCCGGCCCGGTGGAAAATCCAGCATTAGAAGGTCGATGCTCCTGAGGCAATGGCATTCCAACCGCGGCTCGAAGGTGAGAAAGCCGCCGCGCCCTCGCATCGCTGCGTAGCGCCGCTGCAGCGGCGTGGCCTCGAGATCCTTAGCGCTGGCGCCGCTCGCAGGCGAGGCGCTCGGCCAGCGCCTCGAGTTCGGGGGCGTCGGGCTCGGGGAGGTGGCGCAGCACAGCGCGGCTCAGCTCCATCTGGCGGATGAAGCGGCGGCAATGGCCGCACAGGGCCAGATGGGCGCGCACGCCGAGACGCTCGTGCAGGCGCAGGTGGCCATCGAGAAAGCCGCTGGAACGGGCCACCAGATCCCTGCAGGTCAGCATTGGCCGGTCTCCTCGAAATGCTCCAGGGTGGCGAACACCTTGAGCCGGGCGCGGTGCAGCAGCACGCGCAGATTGGAGAGAGAGATATCGAGAAGATTACAGATGTCCTGCGGCGTCAGCCCCTGGCGCTCGTGCAGCAGAAGGACGCTGGACTGCAGTTCGGACAGGCTGGCCACGGTCTTGTCCAGGCATTCGCGCAGTTCGGCCTCGGCCAGCAGCGCCTCGGGGGTATCCAGCTCCCAATGGCCGGGCGGCGTCTGCCAGTGGCCGTTGTCGGCGAAACGCTCGGCGTCGACGCTGCCATGCGGCGCCGGCAGATCGTCGAGCAGCGGCTCGCGGCGCTGCTGGCGCAGCCGGCTCTTGGCGGTATTGGCGGTGATGGTCAGCAGCCAGGTTTTCAGGCTGGAGCGCGCCTGGAAGCCGTCCAGGTTGCGCACCACGGCCAGCCAGGCGTCCTGCACCACCTCGTCGGCGTTGCGGCTGCCGACGATGGCGAAGGCCACCGCGCGCATCGCACTCTGGTAGGTCGCCACCAGCTCACGGAAGGCGCCCTGCTCTCCGGCCCGCAGGCGTTCGAGCAGCTCGGCGTCGCTCGGGCTGCCCGTAGGCACCACGGTCACGGCGGCCCTCGCGCGATCAGCCCTTGCGGCGCAGGATCACGCTGCCGATGGAGTAACCGGCGCCGAACGAGCTGAGCACGCCCAGGCTGCCGGCAGGCAGGTCGTCCTGGTTCTTGTGGAAGGCGATCACCGAGCCGGCGGAGCTGGTGTTGGCGTAGGTGTCGAGGATCACCGGCGCCTCGTGTGCTTCGGCATCGCGGCCGAGCAGCTTGCGGGCGATCAGCAGGTTCATGTTGAGGTTGGCCTGGTGCAGCCAGAAGCGCTTCACGTCGCCGACGTTCAGCTGGTTTTCGGCCAGGTGCGCGCCGATCAGCTCGGCCACCATCGGGCAGACGTCCTTGAACACCTTGCGGCCTTCCTGCACGAACAGCTTGTCCTTGGCACCGATGCCCTCTTCCGCCGCGCGGTTGAGGAAGCCGAAGTTGTTGCGGATGTTGTTGGAGAACTGGGTCAGCAGCTTGGTGCCGAGGATGTCCCACTGATGCTGCGAGGTGGCCTGGTCGGCGCGCTCGACGATCACCGCGGTGGCGGCGTCGCCGAAGATGAAGTGGCTGTCGCGGTCGCGGAAGTTCAGGTGGCCCGTGCAGATCTCCGGGTTGACCATCAGCACCGCACGCGCCTGGCCGGTGGCGATGGCGTTGTTGGCGGCCTGGATGCCGAAGGTGGCCGAGGAGCAGGCCACGTTCATGTCATAGCCCCAGCCGTCGATGCCCAGCGCGGCCTGTACTTCGATGGCCACGGCCGGGTAAGCACGCTCGAGGTTGGAACAGGCGACGATCACGCCGTCGATGTCGGCAACGGTGCGGCCGGCGCGCTCCAGCGCCTGCCTGGCAGCGGCCACGGACATCTCGCAGAGAATGCCCCACTCCTCGTTGCTGCGCTGCGGCAGACGCGGGGTCATGCGCTGCGGGTCGAGGATGCCGGCCTTGTCCATCACGAAGCGGCTCTTGATGCCGGAGGCCTTCTCGATGAAGGCGCTGCTCGACTCGCTCAGCGCCTCGACCTCGCCACGCTCGATGGCGGCGGCGTTGTCGGCGTTGAACTGCTGGACGTATGCGTTGAAGGAAGCCACCAGCTCGTCGTTGGAGATGCTGTTAGCCGGGGTGTACAGGCCAGTGCCACTGATTACGGCGTTGTGCACGGGACATTCCTCTTCTTCTGGGGCCGCCGTGAGCGGCTGGCTATGACGGTTTGCGCGCGTGGCGCGAAGTACGGGTGCAGCGGCCTGGATGCGGGGCAGTAGCCTTGCTGCGGAAAAGCGAAGTGTGCCATAGCCGGGCCCCGCGGCGCTGCCGCGGCAAGGTTGCAGCGGACTGGCGGCGCGCCCGGCTCATAACGAAGAGATGCACGATTTGCCGGCGAAGACACAAGCCCGTGCGGCGATTTGCGGCAAAAGCGAAGCGATCTTCGCAAAGCGCGGCGCGGCTTTCCTCGTCTCCAGTCGCTCCGCGGCTTTGACGCCCGCCGCGCGGCCCGCTCAGAATCGGCCATCTCCCAAGGAGTCACCCGCCATGCTCGGCACCCACGATCTCGCCCTGTTCGTCATCTCCGGCCTGTTGCTGAACATGGCCCCCGGCCCGGATTCCCTGCTGGTCATGGCGCGCAGCGCAACCCAGGGCTGGCGCGCCGGTTCGGCGGCGGCGCTGGGCATCGGCGCCGGCACCTGCGTGCATATCGTCGCCGCCGCGCTGGGCATGTCCGCCCTGCTCGCCACCTCGGCCACGGCGTTCATGGTGGTCAAGCTGATCGGCGCGGCCTATCTGTTGTACATCGGCATCGGCATGCTGCTGGCCAAGCGCAAGGAAGCGGTCGAGCCCGGCGCCGCCGCGCTACCGGCCCTGCCCTACGGTCGGATCTTCGCCCAGGGCTTTCTGACCAACGTGCTCAACCCCAAGGTGGCGCTGTTCTTCCTCGCCTTCGTGCCGCAGTTCATCAGCCCGGACGCCGAACACAAGGCGCTGGCCTTCCTCCTGCTGGGCGCCATCTTCAATCTCAACGGCATGCTCTGGTGCCACTTCCTGGCGCTGTCGACCGCGTTCGCACAACAGCGCCTGCAGGTCGGCCGGCGCGTCGGTCTGTGGCTGGAGCGTTGCACCGGCGGCCTGTTCACCCTGCTGGGCATCAAGCTGGCCCTGGCCGACCGGGTGTAACGCCGCGGGTAGAAAAAAGGGGCCGCATGGCCCCTTTTTCGTTTTCAGTTGCAGTTGGCTGGCGGGGTGGTCGCCACCACGGTGCTGTAGTGATAGCTGTAGTCGCCGCCGACCGACTGCGTTCCGCTCTCACCGGCGTGCTGGCCGATGATCCAGGTTTCCGCCTTGGGAATGCCGCCGTCGGCATAAGCCGCGATGTCGGTGGTGGCGTTGCCGTAGGCGCGCACGATGTTCAGGCCGACCTGCTCGCGCAGGTACTTCACGTAGTTGGTCTTGTGCGCCTGGGTGTCCGGCGGGATCGGCCCGTCACCGTAGGGATTGGAGCGGTAGTGCCACTGCGGCAGGCCCTGGTAGTCGAACCACTGGCGCGCATCCTTCGTCACCCAGTACGGCCGCGCGGTAAGGAACACTAGCTGGTAGCCCTTGTCGCGGTAGGCCTGTACCGTCTGCGGCGCATAGTAATAGGCCTGCGCGGTCTTCAGCCCGACGTAGTCGGCGTAGGCCTCGAAGTCGTTGATGGTCAGGGTGCCGTCGATGTCGAACAGTACGGCCGGGCGACTGGGATCGACCACGCTGAGGTAGCCGTCGACCCGGCTGAGGTCGCCCTCGACCACGAAACGCAGGCGGTATTCGCCCACCGGACGGGTGCCGAGTGCCACGTTGATCTTGCCGTCGCCGTCGGTGGTGTGGCGGCCCAGGTAGCTCCAGCCGCTCATGCCGGTGCCATACAGGTAGGCGTGGACGTATTCGCCCTCCAGGTCCTTGTGCAGCACGGCGTCGTAGTCGAACTTGGCGGTGACGGTGGCGGCCTGGCCGCTGCGCACCATCTGGTCGTGGACCATGTGCCAGGGCTTGTACAGGCCGGCCAGCACCTGGTTGCCGAAGTGGCGGAACTTCTTCTTCGCCGGGTTGGTGAAACCGGGCGGGTTGGCGGGGCTCTGGAAGTCGGGACATTGGGCGCTGACCTCGGCACTCAAGGCCAGCAGGGTGAGAGCTGCTAGGGCACGCATCGCTACATTTCCTTATGGTTCGTTGTTGTTATTGCGCTGCCGGGCGAGAGGCGGCAGGCGCCTCGCTTCCGGGCGAGGCCAAGTTAAGCAGCGATTGTTACGCGCACAGGGACAAAACGCGCCGACGCGTCTATCGCCTCGCGCCAACCGCTCTGGCAAGGGCTTTTCGCCCGATACCGAGTTGCTCGTCTTGTGACCGCCGTCACCCATCCGTTAATGTCCCGACTCTGTCCTCGCGTCGTTACGGTTACCGCCCATGGCCCTGCATACCTGGCTGATCTATCTCACCGCCGTCATCGGCCTGTCGCTCACACCCGGCCCCAACGGACTGCTCGCACTCACCCATGGCGCGCTCTACGGTCACCGTCGCGCCCTGTGGACGGTCACCGGCGGCATGCTCGGCTTCGTACTGTTGATGGCGCTGTCGATGTTCGGCCTGGCCGCGCTGCTCGAGACCTCGGCCCACGCGCTGCTGGTGCTCAAGTGGGTCGGCGCCGCCTACCTGATCTGGCTCGGCATCCAGCTGTGGCGCTCGCCGCCGCTGCACCTCACGCCCCTGGAAGCGAGCGCGCCGCGCCCCGGCCTGCAGCTGTTCCGCCAGGGCCTGCTGTCGGCGCTGTCGAATCCCAAGGTGATCCTGTTCTTCGGCGCCTTCCTGCCGCAATTCCTCGACCCGGCCCGCAGCCTGTGGCTGCAGTTCGTGGTCATGGCCGCCACCTTCGCCGTGGTCGAAGGCATCACCGAGTACCTGCTGGCGCGCACCGCCCAGCGCACCCGCCCCTGGCTGGAACGCGCCGGGCGCGGTTTCAACCGCTGCTGCGGCGGCCTGTTCGGCGCCATGGGCCTGGCGCTGCCGCTGACTCGCTGAATATCTCCCACCGCGACTGCGCTAGGCCGGCTCGGCGAACTCCAGCCGGCGCAGCCAGCCGCAACCCAGCAGCGCGCCGCACACGCGCTCGACCTGGGAATCGTCCAGCCACAATCGCCAGCATTGCTCCAGCGGCTCCAGCCGCCAGTCGGGCGGCGCCGCCAGCGTGGCGATTCGCCGGCGCAGGGCCGGCTCGTCCAGGTCCAGGGTCTCGATCAGCACGGCGCGGAACATGGCGACCTCCTACGGGAATCAAGGGGAAACGGGCGTGACCAGCGGCGTGTCGCCGTCGGACAGCAGCCAGGCCACCAGCACGGCCGGCTCGCGCGCGCTGGGATTGCGGGTGACGCGGTGCACCTGGCCCGGCGCCTCGTACCAGGCCTCGCCGGCCTTGAAGCGCTGCGGCGGTTGATCGTCCAGCGCCGACTCCACCTCGCCGCTGACCACCACCACGAACACCGGGCCCGGATGCCGGTGCGGCACCGATGTCTGCCCGGGGGCGAACTCCACCCGCAGCGCCTGAGCATGGCTGCCCGCCTGCGCCGGCAGCTGCGCGGCGGCAATCGGCGTCACCGTTTCCTCGCCGCCATGGCCCAGCGCGGCGGCGCTGACCAGGACGGACAAGGCGAATAGCGCGATCGACCTGCGCATGGCGATCACTGCGCCGGCTGCATGGCGAAACCGACACCGAAGCGGTTCCACGCGTTGATGGTGACGATGGCCAGGGTCAGCTCGGCGATCTCGCGCTCGCCGAACTGGGCGGCCACCTCCGCGTACACGGCATCCGAGGCATGGCGCTGCGGCAGCAGGGTCAGGGTGTCGGTCCACAGCAGCGCGGCGCGTTCGCGCTCGGTGAAGAACGGCGCGTCTTCCCAGGCGCCCAGGGCCAGCAGGCGACGGGCCGACTCGCCCTGCTTCAGCGCGTCGGCGCTGTGCATGTCCAGGCACAGCGCGCAGCCGTTGAGCTGCGAGGCGCGCACCTTGATCAGCTCGCGCAGCGAGTTCTCCAGCGGGAACGCCGCCTGGGTCTGCTCGAGGGCGTACATGGCCTTGAACACGTCGGGCGCGGTCTGGTGATAGTGGTTGCGCTTGCTGGTCATCATGGCGATCTCTCCGAAAGAGCCCGGTGCCGTACCGGGAATGGTCGCCACTGTATTACCCGGCCGTTAACGGATAAATTGGCCGCACCCGTAAACATTGTGCGGAGAAACGGACAATGGCCTTCGACCGCCTGGAAGCGATGCGCGCCTTCTGCCGCATCGTCGAACTCGGCAGCTTCACCCGCGCCGCCGACGCCCTCGGCCTGGCCAAGACCACCGTGTCCGGCCAGGTGCTGGCACTGGAAACCCAGCTCGGCGTCAAGCTGCTGCACCGCACCACCCGCCGCGTGACGCCCACCTCGGAGGGCAACGCCTACTACGAGCGCGCCCGCGTGGTGCTGGACGACATCGACGAACTGGAAACCAGCGTCTCGCAGAGCCGCGGCGCGGCCCGCGGTCGGGTCAAGGTGGAGATGCCCTCGCCCCTCGGCCGCTTCCTGATCATTCCCTCGCTGCCCGACTTCGTCGCGCGCCATCCGCTGATCCATCTCGACCTGGGCTGCAGCGAACGCGTCGTCGACCTGGTGCAGGAAGGCGTGGACTGCGCCATCCGCGGCGGCGAGGTGAGCACGCCGGACCTGGTGTGCAAGCCCATCGGCAAGATGCGTTTCGTGCTCTGCGCCACCCCCCAATACCTGGCGCAGCATCCGCCGCTGCAGCACCCGCGCGACCTCGCCGCGCTGCACTTTCTCGCGTTCGTGTTCCCGGCCAGCGGCCGGCAGAAGGTCAACGTGTTGCACCGCGGCGAAGAACGGTTCGTCATCGAGCAGGAGCCGACCATGCGTTTCAACAGCGGCGGTGCCTACATCGCGGCTGCCGAGGCCGGCCTGGGATTCGTCGGCATACCCCGCGCCGAAGCCGAGCAGCCGCTGGCCGACGGCCGGCTGGTGGAAATGTTGCCGCAGTGGCAACTGGAGAGCATGCCGATGAGCCTGGTCTATCCCTACTCGCGGCGCCTCTCCGCGCGGGTGCGGGCATTCGCCGACTGGGCCACCGAAGTGATGGGCAACGACCCGCTGTGGCGGCCCTGACCTAGCCCTGCCCGTCCAGCTCAGCCAGGCACGTCTGGGACACCCGCTGCAGGCGTGCCACCAGCGGCTCCGGCAGTTCGGCCTTGTCCAGCGCGGCGATCTCGGTCGCGGAGAAGTCGCGGTCGATGCGCGTCAGCGTGCAGGCGCAGTAGCGTTGCGCCCGCTCCTGGCCCAGGGCCTGGCCGGCGCTGTCCTCGCAGCCGTTACGAAAGGTCTCGCGCCCGCCCGCAGGCCACTGCGCGGCGAGTGCCGGCAGGCCGATCAGCAGCAGTGCGGCGCAGGTCGCGCCCCGGGCCGGGTGCGTCACGATCAGGGCTGCGGCGGCTTGTCGTCAGGGCGGATGTCGAAGCCGCCACGGTTCTCGCTGACGATGTGGAAATACTGGGTACTGCCCGGCGCCACCTTCACCGCCACCTCCTTGTGCAGGCGGCCCATGCCGCAGAGGGTGTCGTCCAGCGGGTCGATGGTCAGGCCCAGCACGCGGGTGCCGGCCGGGACGTTGAAGCTGACCACCTCGGCCATGCCGATGCGCGCGGCCAGCTTGCGGTCGACCTCGATGGCCACGTAGCAACCGCCGCCCATCAGGCCCATGTCGCGGTTCACCACCAGGCGGCCGCCGTTCTGTTGCTCCTCCTGATAGGCCAGCACCCGGTCACCGGGCACCGGGGTGATGTGCTCGGCATCGGGGCGGAACGACGAACAGCCGGCCAGCAGAACCAGGGGAAGAACGGAGAGGAAGTGGCGCATGTATGCCCTCCTTGGGCGTGCGTGGGGTCGGCCCAGTATTGGCGCTAGACGCCTGCGGCTCAAGCCCCGAAAAATCCCTGAACCTCGCGGCGCGCGCCGGCCTCTACACAGCAACAGCCCGCGTGAGGAAAAACGACATGAAAGCGATGCTTCTCTGCGGCGGCTTCGCCGCCTGCCTGCCGCTGCTGGCCCTGGCCGACGGCGAAATCAGCGAACAGCTCAACGGCCTGCAGATCGAAACCAGCAGCAGCCCGCTGACGGCCCAGGACAACACCGGCGCCGCCGGCCCGGTCACCGGCAATGCCACCCTGGTGCTGAAGCTGACCAACCGCGATACCCAGGTGGTGGAATGCACCGTCGACCCGGGCCCCACCGCCACCGAGACCCACGAGCAAAAGGCCCGCCTGGCACCCGGCGAGAGCGCGACCCTGCGCGTGGACGCCCGCGCCGCCGGCCAGGAGAGCGATGCCAGCCTGGTCTGCACCCCCGCCGGCGCGTCCTGATCGTTTCACTCCTGCCAGGCTCGTCATGGGCCTGGCTTCTTTTTACCCGCGAAACACCTGACGCCACGCGCTCGGCGATACGCCAAAAGCGCGGCCGAAGTGGTGCCGCAACGACACCGGCGAACCGAAGCCGGCCAGCGCGGAGATCGCCTCCACGCTCTGCTCGGTGGTTTCCAGCAGGCGCTGGCAGAGCGCCAGGCGTTCGGCCAGCAGCCACTCGCCGACCGTGGTGCCGGTGAGCTGGCGAAAGTGCCGGGTGAAACTGCGCCGGCTCATCAGCGCGCGCTCCGCCAGGCTGTCCAGGCTATGGGGCCGGTCCAGGCTGGCACGCACCCAATCCAGCAGATCCGCGAGGCGGTCGTCCCGGGCCGTGGCCGGCAGCGGCTGCTCGATGAACTGCGCCTGCCCGCCCTGGCGATGCGGCGGCACCACCAGGCGCCGCGCCACCCGATTGGCCAACTCGGCGCCGTGCTGCTGACGCATCAGGTGCAGGCAGCAGTCGATGCCGGCCGCGGTACCGGCGGAGGTCAGCAGGTTGCCGTCTTCCAGATAGAGCACGTCGGCGTCCAGCGTCACCTGCGGGAAACGCCGCGCAAAGTCCTGGGCCCAGGCCCAGTGGGTGGTGGCGCGGCGGCCGTCGAGCAGGCCCGCCTCGGCCAGCACATAGGCGCCCAGGCATAGCCCGACCAGCCGCGCGCCGCGCTCGCTGGCCGCCACCAGCGCCTCCAGCAGCAGGCCCGGCGGACGCTCGTCCGGCTCGTGCCAGCTGGGCACGATCACCGTCTGCGCCCACTCCAGCGCCTCCAACCCGTGCACCACCTGCAGATCGAACCCGGCGGTGGTCGGCAACGCGCCCGGCGCGGCGGCGCAGACGCGCAGCTCGTAGTAGCCCGGGCCGAGCCCCAGGTCGCCGAACACCAGGCAGGGCACGGAAAGGTGAAACGGCGTGATGTGGTCGAAGGCGACCACGGCGATGCGGTGCGGGGACATGGCAGGTGGCCCGGGCGAAGGATTTGGCCCGATCTTAGCGCAACCTGGCTTATGGGCCACTCACGGAGTGATGCGCGGCGGCAGAACAATCTCTCCATCCACCACCACCCCGTAGAACAAGAGGAACCCGCCATGAACCCGCAACCGAAACGCGCCCTGATCGTTATCGACGTGCAGAACGAGTACGTCACCGGCAACCTGCGCATCGAGTACCCGCCCATCGAGCAGTCGATGAACAACATCGGCCGCGCCATGGACGCCGCCACCGCCGCTGGCATCCCGGTGATCGTCATCCAGCATCTGCTGCCGGAGAGCGCGCCGATCTTCGCCAGCGGCAGCCACAACGCCGAGCTGCACCCGCTGGTGGGCGAGCGCCCGCGTGACCACTTCATCCAGAAGCAGATGGCCAGCTCCTTCGCCGGCACCGACCTGGCCGACTACCTCAAGCGGCACCAGATCGACACCCTCAGCGTGATCGGCTACATGACCCACAACTGCGACGACTCCACCGTGCGCCAGGCCCACCACGAAGGCTGGAACGTCGAGCTGCTGCACGACGCCGCCGGCTCGCCGCCCTACCGCAACGCCATGGGCGCGGCCACCGCCGAGGAGATCCACCGGGTGTTCACCGTGGTCATGCACACCGGCTTCGCCGCCGTGCTCAGCACCGACGACTGGATCAACGCCCTGGCCACCGGCGAGGTGCCGCAGCCGGACAACATCTACCTGTCCAACCAGCGCGCCATCGCGGGGCGCTGAGAGGGCATCGACGGGGCTGATGCCCATTAGCACAAGCATCAATTTCTGCCGGCCCGGCCGGCGATGGTTTGATTAGCCCCGTAGAGCGAGCCGACGCAAGCGCCACTCGGTGACCCGCGCTCCCCAGCGAGAGCGCACACGCACGAGAAGCTGCCGGCAACCTCAGCCCATTACCGACAGGAGAACATCCGCATGAAAATCGCATCCTTCGTTTCCGCCGTTATCTCCAGCATCGCCCCGCTGGCCTTCGCCGACGACGCCGTCACCCAGGCCGGGGCCGGCGTCCCGGTGGTGGACTACCACTACGGCATGCAGCTCGACGTCGCCAGCGTGCTGCAACGCACCGACAACTCGCAGAAGAGCGGCGTGGTTTCCAGCGTGATGGTGTACCGCGACAGCCAGGGCGAAGTGCACAAGGTGCGCTACCTGGAATGGGGCGGCCGCAGCATCGACAGCCAGAACGGCTGATCGATGTCCCGACCCAAAGAAAACGCCGCGCTCCACCCGGAACGCGGCGTTTTTGTATGCGATCGCCTCAGCCGTTGATGCGCTTGACCAACCGCGCCTGCAGCGCCTTCAGCTGATCGGCGTCGGCCTGGTTGCTGGCGTGGATGCCGAGCTGGTCGCCCTCATAGCGCGGCACGATGTGCATGTGGATATGGAACACCGTCTGCCCCGCCGGGGCGCCGTTGAACTGCGCCACCTGCACGCCGGCCGGCTCCAGCTCGTCCACCACCGCCTGGGTCAGCTTGCGCACCACCGCCATCAGCTTGGCCAGGTTGGCGTCGTCGATCTCCAGGAGGTTGCGTGCCGGCGCGTTCTTCGGAATCACCAGGCAGTGGCCGTAGGACTGCGGGAACAGATCGAGGAAGGCGAGTACGTCGTCGTCCTCGTACAGCTTGTAGCAGGGCGCCTCGCCGCGAATGATCTTGGCGAAGATGTTCTGCTCGTCATAGGTGCCGTGCAGGCTCATGGGATTCTCCTTGTCGACAAAGCCAAAGGGCGAACCATACCGGCTTCCGCCGAGTCAGGTAAGGATGTCGTCGCCCCTGGCGGCCGGCTATCCTGACCGTCTCGCCAGATACCGGAGTTCCCATGCCAGACCTGTCCGCCTTCCCCATCACGCGCAAATGGCCCGCCACCCAGCCCGACCGCCTGCAGCTCTATTCGCTGCCCACGCCCAACGGGGTCAAGGTGTCGATCATGCTGGAAGAGATCGGCCTGCCCTACGAGCCGCACCTGGTCAGCTTCGAGACCAACGACCAGACGAGCCCGGAATTCCTCTCCCTCAACCCGAACAACAAGATCCCCGCCATCCTCGACCCCAACGGGCCGAGCGGCGCGCCGCTGGCACTATTCGAGTCCGGCGCCATCCTCGTCTACCTGGCGGAGAAGAGCGGCGAGCTGCTGCCGCAGGACCCGGCCGCCCGCTACCAATGCCTGCAGTGGCTGATGTTCCAGATGGGCGGCATCGGCCCGATGTTCGGCCAGCTCGGCTTCTTCCACAAATTCGCCGGCAAGGACTACGAGGACAAGCGCCCGCGTGACCGCTACGTGACCGAGTCCGCCCGCCTGCTCGGCGTGCTCGACAAGCACCTGGAAGGCCGCGCCTGGATCATGGGCGAGCAGTACAGCATCGCCGACATCGCGACCTTCCCCTGGGTGCGCAACCTGATCGGCTTCTACGAGGCCGGCGAACTGGTGCAATTCGAACGCTTCACCAACGTGCGCCGCGTGCTCGAGGCCTTCCTCCAGCGCCCGGCGGTGACGGCCGGCCTGAACATTCCGGCGAGGGATTGAGGTCCACGGTGCGCATGGCGTCCCAGCGGTAGGGTGCGCCGTGCGCACCAACCACCCGCGCGGAACGTCAACCGCGCGGAACTGGCTGCGGCGTAATGCCCGTGCCAGAGCCGCTGACGTATAATCGCCGGCGTTTTTCTCCCGCCGGCAGTCCTTTCCATGTCCCTCGCTTCCCCACACGCCGCGCCGCTGTCGCGCGGCGCCGTCTTGCTGATCGAACTGGCCCTGGCTCTTGGCGGCTTCGCCATTGGCACTGGCGAGTTCTCCATCATGGGGCTGATGCCCGAGGTCGCGCGTGACCTGGGCGTGAGCGAACCCCAGGTCGGCCACGTGATCAGCGCCTACGCGCTGGGCGTGGTGGTCGGCGCGCCGGTGCTCGCCCTGCTTGGCGCACGGCTGTTCCGCCGGCACCTGCTGCTCCTGCTGATGGGCTGCTTCGCCCTAGGCAACTTCGCCAGCGCCCTGGCGCCGGACTACGGCTCGCTGATGCTGTTCCGCTTCGTCGCCGGCCTGCCGCACGGCGCCTATTTCGGCGTCGCCATGCTGGTGGCCGCCTCGATGGCGCCGCTGCACAAGCGCGCCAAGGCGGTGAGCCGGGTGCTGGCCGGGCTGACCATCGCCATCCTCATCGGCAACCCGCTGGCCACCTGGCTCGGCCAGCACCTGAGCTGGCGCTACGCCTTCGCGCTGGTGGGGCTGATCGCCCTGGTCACCATCGTCATGGTCGCGCTGTTCCTGCCGCTGGACCGCAACGAGGAGCGCAGCAGCCCGATCGGCGAGCTGAAGGCCTTCAACCGCGCGCCCATCTGGCTGGCGATGGCCATCGGCTCCATCGGTTTCGCCGGCATGTTCTGCGTGTTCAGCTACGTGGCGCCAACCCTGCTGGAAGTCACCGGCGCGCAGCCGGGGTGGATTCCCGTGACCCTGGCCGTGTTCGGCGCCGGCGGCATCCTCGGCAACATGACCGGCGGCTGGCTGTTCGACCGCCTGCGCTTCGCCGCGGTGGCCTGGATCCTGGCCTGGAGCGCCCTGGTGCTGCTGCTCTTCCCGCTGGCCGCGCAGCACCTGGCGAGCATGCTGCTGGTGACCTTCGCCCTGGGCACCATGATCGCCCTGGGCCCGGCGCTGCAGACGCACCTGATGGACATCGCCACCGGCGCGCAGACCCTCGCGGCGGCGTCCAACCATGCCGCGTTCAACCTGGCCAACGCCCTCGGCCCCTGGCTCGGCGGCCTGGCCATCAGCGCCGGCATGGGCTGGACCGTCACCGGCTATATCGGCGCCGTCACCGCCCTGCTCGGCCTGGCGTTGTTCGCCTGCGCCTGGCGCGTGCAGCGGCGCACTTGACCGGGCCGTGGCTGCGGGTATCTTCTGCGCCCAGTCGTAGCTGGAAATCCGCAGTCCCATGAGCCGTACCCTTCGCACCGCCCTCCTGCTGTTCGCCACGCTCTGCGCCGGCCCCGCTCTCGCCAAGGTCGAGATCGAGGCCGCGCAGCAGAAGAACCTCGGCCGCATGCTGATCGCCAAGGTCTCGGAAGAGATTTCTCCCGGCGACTACGAGGCGCTGCTCAAGGGGCTGCAGGCGCACCCCGGCAAGTTCGCCCGCAAGATCGTCCTGCTCGACAGCATCGGCGGCAGCGCGGCCGAAGCCATGCGCATGGGGCGCCTGCTGCGCGAAACCGGGTTCGAGACGCTGGTGCCGTCCAAGGGCGTGTGCCAGGGCAGCTGCATCTACCTTCTCGCCGCCGGGCGCAAGAAGATGGTCCGCGGCCATGTCGGCCTGCACCGGCCGCACTTCCCGGCCGGCGAATCCGCCCAGGCCAGCCGCGCCGGCATGCCCAACAACGCCAGCGGCTACTTCCGCGACATGGGCGTGGCGCCCGCGCTGGCCGCCGACATGCAGGCCATCGAGCCGCACCGCATGAAGGTGCTCACCCCGGCGGAGCTGAAGCGCTACCGCCTGAACTGAAGCGCGGCGCGCGAGGGGTTCAGCCCGGCAGCGCCGGATCGGCCTCCGCCACAGCCTCGGCGCGCGGGGCCTTGGCGTCCGCCTTCTTCGCCTGGGACTTGGACCAGTGGGCCTTCTTGTGGTCGGCGGAGATGCCGGAAGTCCCGATCGCGACCTCGGTGATCTCGCCGCCCTTGGTCAGAAACGCCTCGATCTGCTCGTCGAGTGCCGACCGCAGTTGATTGTTGATCGGGTCATGCATGACGAGGCTCCTTGCGCGTGGATGAGGCCTCACTATACAGACTCGATCCCGGGCCACCGGCTTATTCGACCGGCTGTCACCAATCACGTCACATATTCAGATAGAGCTGGTCAATCAGGCGAAACCCTGTATGCTCCGCCCACTGCCTGCCAGTCTAGCGGCACCGTCTTGATGTTCTGTCTCTGATCTCCATCTCCTCGGCACCCCTCTTCACTTCGCATTCAGTCGACCAGGCTCCCGTCTGGCCGATCCTTTACTCCTGGAGATTTACATCATGGCCAACCGTGAAACCGGTACCGTCAAATGGTTCAACGCCGAGAAAGGCTTTGGCTTCATCACTCCCGAATCCGGCGCGGACCTGTTCGTCCACTTCCGCCAGATCGAAGGCAGCGGCTTCAAGTCGCTCGATGAAGGCCAGCGCGTTTCCTTCGTCGTAGCCCAAGGCCAGAAAGGCCCGCAAGCCGAACAGGTTCAGGTGATCTAACGATCCCCGCACCGAAGAGCCCCGCCCATGCGGGGCTTTTTTTTGCCCTTCGCCGAGGAACACCCGATGCGCACAGCACTGCTGACGATCCTGCTACTGAGCGGCCCGGCCAGCGCCTGGGAAGGCAAGGACCTGGATACCGGCGCCAACGTCGACATCGACCAGGGCACCCTGATCAGAACCGGCGCGACCATCCGCTTCTACGACTACGGCGCCGGCGAATACCGCAGCGGCCTCGTCACCGCCATCAGCGTGCACAAGGGCACGATGGACGTGCAGATCGACGACGAGAAGAGCGAGCGCTCCCGCACCCTCGCCATCGAGAACTGATCGTCCGCACGCCACTTCAGCGTGGTGCAGCGCCGGCTCAGCGCAGGGTGTAGCCCTTGTCCACCACCCAGTCCTGGCCGTACACGCCGCGGGCGCCCTGGGACAGCTGGAACAGCACCACCTCGGCCACCGCCTCGGAGCTGAGGAATTCGTTGTCCACCAGCCGTGCGTTCACCTCGCCGGCGACGCTAGCCAGCGCATCGTCCGGCAGGCCCAGGCTGTTCCAGATCGGTGTGGCGGTCGGCCCCGGCGACACCAGATTCAGGCGCAGGCCCTCGTTCGCATGCTCCAGCGCCAGGCTGCGCACCAGGCTCGACAGCGCCGCCTTGGTGGCGATGTACGCACCGAGGCCGACGAAGCCCAGGTGGCGCAGGAAGGTGCTGATGAACACTACCGACGCCGGCTGGGCCAGCTGCGCCTTCAGCGCGTAGAAGGTGTTCACCGCACCGGCGCCATTGATGCGCCACTGCTCGTCGAACGCCTGCAGATCGCTGCCCGGCGCCAGCTTGGCGATGCCCGCGTTGGGCACCAGGTAATGCACCTCACCCAGCTCGGCGGCGCGCTCGGCCAGGCCCTGTAGCGACGCCTCGCGGGTCACGTCGCCCTCGTACCAGAACAGTTGCTCGGGATAGCGCTCCAGCAGCGCCCCCAACCCACCCAGGCTGCGCGACATCGCCAGCACCCGCGCGCCGCGCTGCAGCAGCAGCTCGCTCACGGCCAGACCGATACCGGAACTGGCGCCGGTGACCACCGCCATGCGTTGTTCGAATTCGTTGTTCATGACTACCTCGATGTAGAAGGAAGAAGGAATCGCGTCCCAGGCCGAGCCGGGGCGGCAATAAGGAATCAGTGGGGATAGAGACGACCGTCGCGCAGGTCCACGCGCTGACCACGCTCGAAGCGGTGATGCGGCGAGCGAATCCAGCGCTCCTCGCCCGCTTCGTCGCGCACGATGTAGGCAGTACCGGTCTGGCCACTGGCGCGCTGCACCTGCGCCCCACCCCAGCCACCCACCGCCGCGCCGACCACAGCCCCAATCGGCCCGCCGGCAGCGGCACCGACCATCAACCCGGTCAGCCCACCAAAACCGGTGCCGACCGAGTTCTCTTCCTGTTCCGCCACCACCTCGGCGGCCTGAACGGATTGCATGACCAACAGGCCGGTAGTGAAAGCAAGCAAGGCAAAGCGATTCATCTGAGTTCTCCGTTATGTAGGCGTTGCGCCTGGAGTTACTCAGCTTTCGTGCCAGGTATTTTTATCTTAATTTTCAGTCAGTTGGGAAACAGAGAAGTCGCCATGACAACAGCGAACCGCTGTCGATAGGACATGAACAAAGGTCGAAATGACAGCGAAGCGGCAAGAGAGAAATTCACGCACTGACTGAAAGGGCAGCTTGCGTGACGCGGTTCACATTAGCTAACTTCAAGGCAACGCAACTATCTAGAAAGATGGACCAGCACATAAAACTCATCAGCATTTAACGGATCTCAAATGCTCACAAAAATAAGCAAAATAAAAAATCTCGCTGTATTTACTGACTTCGAATGGGATAAAACTGTCAGAGACAAAGGGAATAACATTGCAACCTTTAAAAAGCTAAATATTATTTACGGGCGGAATTACTCTGGCAAGACTACTATTTCTAGAATATTTAGAAGTCTAGAAACAAAAACAAAGCATGAACGACATCAACCTGCCTCTTACGAAATCACACATACATCGCCAGGCCTTATAAACGACAGCAATCTAGCCAACTGCCCATACACAGTCAGAGTATATAATAGAGACTTTATAGAGGAGAACCTGAAATGGTTAACAAACAACGATGGAGTGATAAATCCCTTTGCCATACTTGGCGAAAAGAACGTCGAGATCGAAAATAAAATCGAGGAAATAGAAGAACGCCTAGGTTCAACCACAACAAAACAGGGCCTATATTGGGATCACCACAAAAAGATAGCGGACCAGAGAAACTCTGAAGACAAGCTAAAGTTAAAACAGAAGGACTTAGACGAAAAACTCCGCACAAAAGCAAGCACAGACATAAAGCAGAATCCTCTCTATAAAAAAATAAACTACAACATAAGCTCAATAAAGTCTGACATTTCGAACATATCAATTACAGACGCAAAGAAGCTCGACATACAAACCACGCAAGAACTGACCCTCCTTCTTTCCGAGGAGGCAAGAGATCAAATTCAAGAAAAAATTGTATTTGATCAAAAGCTACTCCCCCTGCGAGCTGCGACAAGAGATTTGATCTCGAGAGAAATACGCCCCACACATACGCTACAACACCTTCTAGATGACCCTACAATTGAAGAATGGGTAAGAATCGGTCTCTCGCACCACGAAAATAAAGATGATTGTCAATTTTGCGGATCATCCTTGACTGAAAACATATGGAAGAAACTCCATAATCACTTCAACAAAGAGTCAGAAGACTTACGAAGCCTTCTAGACAGGCTTATCCAAGGCATCGAAGCCGAAAAGCAAAAAATATCCTCAATAAATATCCCCGATAAGATCAATCTTTACGCCCACCTCCAGAACAGATACCAACACCTCCAAGAACAACTACGAAACGACATAGACCTTTATATAGAAGATCTAGACGAATTAACATCATATCTAACTACAAGAAAGGACAACATCTACCAGGCAATCCAGCTTCCCCAGACAACACGAGAGCACAGCATTACAGCTCGCCTTATAGAAATTGAAGATATAATTAAAACGCACAACAACAAAATATTTACTCTAGAATCCGAGCAAGACGATGCAAGAAAGAAGCTACGCCTGAGTGAGGTCATCAAATTCTTAGAAGATATTGATTACGAAAAAAGAATCAAAGAAATTGAATACTTGTCAGATTCACTACAAACAAGCAAAGCACTCCTAAATCAGATTGAGAATTCAATCTCCAAAAGCATTTCGGAAATATCTGACCTCCGAAATCAACTAAAAGATGAAAGCAAGGGTGCTGATCGTGTCAATCACTACCTTCGAAACCACTTCAGTCATAGCACTCTTCAATTACTAGCACTAGAAGCGAGTGATTCAAAGTCAACCACTTTCCATGTCATACGAAATGGAGAACCCGCATACAATCTGAGCGAAGGCGAATGCAGCCTGCTAGCATTCTGCTATTTCATTGCCAAGCTTGAGGACATTAACACCCTAGGTAGAGACCCTATAATATGGATCGATGACCCAATATCTAGCCTAGACAGCAACCATATTTATTTTGTTTTCAGCCTTATTGAAAGCACATTAACCAAACCAATCAATAATCCAACCACCTCCACGGTATCCTACAGATACAACCAGCTATTCATTTCCACACATAACTTAGATTTTTTAAAATACCTAAAGAGGCTATCCAAGCCAGCAAAAGACAACCAATACTTCATACTGGAGCGACACCACAATTCCAGCCAAATTAAATTAATGCCCAGCTACCTAAGGAAATTCGTAACGGAATTCAATTATCTATTCAGCCAAATACACAAATGCGCAACAATATCTCTGGCAGACAACGATAACCACGAAACGATCTATAATTTCGGGAATAATCTACGGAAATTTCTTGAGGCATACCTCTATTACAAATACCCCAACAACAAATCAAACGATGAAAAGCTGCTTCTTTTCTTTGGTGGAGACACCTTACACACAGATATAACAAACAGAATAAACAATGAGCTGTCTCACCTTGAGGAAATTTTCGACAGAAGCACCAATCCGATAGAAATTCCAGAAATACCGAACCTAGCAAAATTTGTCTTAGAAACAATAAAGCGCAAAGATCCAGATCAATATTCCGCTCTTATGGAAAGCACACAAGACATTGATTAATTCTATTTTCGGATAGATATCTATTGCGAAGCTTCTTTATGCCTACAAGCAGCGAGTGCCCCCTTCAGGACGCCGAACGGAATCGTTGTGGAAGGGGTTGAGCGGCATGGATGCCGCGAGAGCGACGATGGGCCAGGGATGGCCCTTCGTCGCGTGCCCCTAGAGCAATGATGGAGTGAGGGAAGTCGAGCGCAGCGAGACCCGGATGTCGGGGGCAAGACCTTTTGGTTCCTTTTGGGGCGACTGCCAAAAGGGACCCGCCCAGCAGGGCGGAACTGAAGCCTCAAGCAACGCGAGAATCAGCAGCGGCACGAAACCAAAGCCCTCTCCCCCCGCCCCTCTCCCGTAAACGGTAGAGGGGAGTTAAAGTGCCCGCCCCTGATCCACCGAGCTGCCTTGATGAGCAACGACCCCCTCCACGGCCTAACCCTGAAAGCCATCGTCCAGGCCCTGGTCGACAAACACGGCTGGGACCGCCTCGGCCAGCTCATCGCCATCCGCTGCTTCACCCATGAACCCAGCGTCGACTCCAGCCTCAAGTTCCTGCGCAAAACGCCCTGGGCGCGTGAGAAGGTCGAAGCGCTCTACATCAAGGACATCGCCGGCAAACGCTGACGAGCGGCGGCCATCCGGCGGGTGAACGAAGCACGGCGCGGCCTGGCGCGGTCATAAGCGGACCATGTGCCTGCCGGGAGGCCCCCATGCCGCCTTCATCCACCTGTGTTCGTCACCTGCGCCTGGACCTCGACGGCGTCGACATCTTCTACCGCGAAGCCGGGCCGGCCGATGCGCCGGTGCTGTTGCTGCCCCACGGCTACCCCTGCTCCTCCTACGAATTCCGCAACCTCATGCCGCTGCTGGCGGACCGCTGGCGGCTGGTGGCGCCGGACTTTCCCGGCTGCGGCTACTCGGCCACGCCCTACGACTTCAGCTACGACTTCGACGGCTACGCCCATTTCCTCGCGCGCTTCACCAACCAGCTGGGCATCGAGCACTTCGCCCTGTACCTGCACGACTTCGGCTCGCAGATCGGCCTGCGCCTGGCGATCAGCCGGCCGCAGCGCATCACCGCGCTGATCTTGCAGAACGGCGACATCTACGAGGACCAGCTGGGGCCCAAATACGACGCGCTGAAGGAATTCTTCGCCCACCCCAGCGACGAGGCGCGCGCCACGCTGGCCGAGGCGGTGAGCCTGGAGGGCTTTCGCGACGAGTTCCTCAACGATGTCGACCCGCCCGTGGCGGCGCGCATCCCGCCGGACCTGTGGCACCTGCACTGGGCGCTGATGACGCGGCAGCGCAAGCAGATCGCGGTGAACCTGATCGCCGGGCTCAAGGAGAACCTGGCCTGGTTCCCGCACTATCAGGCCTACCTGCGCCAGCACCAGCCGCCGACGCTGATCCTCTGGGGCCCGCGCGACGGCTACATGCCCGAGGGCTCGGCCCGCGCCTACCTGCGCGACCTGCCGGAGGCGGAGCTGCACCTGTTCCAGGACGGCGGCCACTGGCTGCTGGAGACGCACCTGGAGGAAGCGGCCGAGCTGATCCGCGATTTCCTCGACCGCACGCTGGGCGGCGCGGAATCGGGTTGAGCACGGGACGCATGGCCCGGCGGCCTGCACGAATCTTCTAAACGCCGCCGTGCAAACCGGTTAAGGTCGGGACTCGCCGCCCTCACTGCCCGGGAACGCACCGTGACCTCACGCAACTGGATCGACCTCGCTCAGGATGCCGACACCGGCATCGAGTCGATCCGTGCACATTTCGAGGGCCATGCCTACGACCCGCACTGGCACGACAGCTACCTGGTGGGCGTCACCGAACAGGGCGTGCAGCAATTCAACTGCCGGCGCGAGAAGCACCTGAGCACGCCGGGCAAGGTGATCCTGCTCGAGCCGGGCGAGCTCCACGACGGTCACGCGCCGACCGAGGAAGGCTTCACCTATTCGATGCTGTACCTCGACCCGCAGTGGCTGGAGCGCGAGCTGCACGCGCTGTTCGAGCACGCGCCGGCGGACAGCACGCCGAGCTTCGCCCATATCCTCAATAACGACAGCCGCCTGGCCGGCGCCATCTTCCGCGCGTTTCACACTCTGCATGACGGCGACCTGCGCATCGTCCGGCAGACCGCCATCGACGATCTGCTCGGCACCATGACCAGCCGCCTGCAGTGGCGCAAGCGCGAGAACCCGGACCCGCGCCTGCCGCTGGTGGCGCAGCGCGCCCGCGACTACCTGCACGCCAACTTCGACCGGGACATCGGCCTGGACGACACGGCGGCGGCCTGCGGCGTGGATCGTTTCCGCCTCAGCCGCGCCTTCAAGAGCGCCTTCGGCATTGCGCCGCACGCCTACCTGATCCAGCTGCGCCTGGCCAAGGCACGCCAGCGCCTGGCCCGTGGCGACACGCCGGCCGATGTGGCCAGCGCCCTGGGCTTCGCCGACCAGAGCCACCTGGGCCGCTGGTTCCGCCGCGCCTATCGGCTCACTCCCGCCGACTACCGTCGCCGCTGCTCAAAGCTTCCAGACTGATCGGCCGCCACGCCGCAGCATGGGCCTCCCTGATACGGAGAAAACATGCCATGCGTACCCACCATTCTCGTCACGCGCGGAGGGGCTGAGCCATGCAGTCCCTGCTGCCCTTCCTGCTGTTCGCCTTCGTCGCCAGCATCACGCCGGGGCCGACCAATATCCTGGCCCTCAGCCACGGCGCGCGCTTCGGCGTGCGCGCCACCCTGCCGCTGGTGCTCGGCGCCTGCCTGGCGGCGGCGCTGATCGTGCTGCTGGTGGGCCTGGGCCTGGGCGAGGCGTTGCTGCGCTACCCACGCGTGCAGCTGGCGATGAGCTGGGCCGGCGCGCTGTGGCTGAGCTGGCTGGCCTGGCAGCTGCTGCGCAGCGCGGCCGCGCCGCTGAACACCACGGACGCGCGGGAGCTCGGCCCGCTGGGTGCGGCGGCGCTGCAGCTGGTGAACCCCAAGGTGTGGATGATGGCGGTCGCGGTGGTCAGCGTGTTCGCCGCCGGCAGCGAGGACAAGGCCATGCGCGTGCTGCAGCTGTCGCTGATCTTCCTGCTGATGGCCGTGCCGAGCATGACCGCCTGGGCCCTGCTCGGCGCCGGCAGCGCGCGCCTGCTGCAGTCGCCGAAGCGCATGCAGCGCTTCAACCAGTTGCTGGCGCTGCTGCTGTTCGTTTCGACCTGGCTGGCGGTGTTGCTTTAGATGAGCTGACCGGGATGCGCCCTACTGACCGGGCGACGAGGTTGCTTCGGGCACAGGATGCCGGGGCGAAGGCCGCCTGGTGCGCGCGGCGCACCTACGAGCTGCAAACAGGACCAGGCGGTGCCCGGCGTAGGGTGCGCCGTGCGCGCCGAGCGGTGGCGGTCAGCGCGTCGCGGGGAAGCGTTTCACCGCCTCGATCCAGGCCGGGTCGAGGCGGTTCTGCTGCGGGTCCAGGCCCTGCTGCTGCATGGCTTCGCGGTGCGCGTCGATCTCGCGGACCATGTGGCTCAGCTCGCTGCTGTTGCCATCCAGCTGGTGCATCTGGCTCACGCCCAGGTGATAGAAGCGCAGCAGCTTCATGGCGCTCGCGTCGCCCGCCGCCACGCCGGCCTTCACGTGGTGCATGACGTTGGTGATGCGCATCAGGTTGCGCTTGAGGCCCCAGCCGTAGGCGGCAGCCGCCATGAACGGGCGGTGCCACAGCTGCTGGCGCACCAGGGCGACGGTCAGCGCCAGGCCGGTGAGCACGCCGAGCAGGTTCCAGGTGAAGTTGTCGCCGGGCGCGCCGCCGAACAGCTGGGTGCTGGCGGTGGCGCAGAGCATGCCCAGCACCAGGAAGATGGCGATGACCACGAAGGTGCTGCGGCGGGTCTGCTGGCGGTAGAGCTCGGGGCTCATGGGCTGGATTTCGAACATGACTGATCCGGGGGTGATGCGGGACCGCCACCTTGCCTGATCGAACCCGAGGGGTCGAGCCCGGAGTATGACAAGGCTTGATCTGCATCAGCCGCGCGCGCCTATTCGCCGACGGACACCACCGGAATCAGCTCGACATGCTTGGCTCCGTCCTCGGGCGTGAAGCCCAGGTCGCCGAATTGGTACCAGTCCTCGCCGAAGGTCTCGACCGGGTGCATGGTGCGGTCGGCGCCGTTGCCGCAGGCCAGCGAGGTGGCCGGGCAATACAGATCGCACCCCCAGCAGATGCGCTCGGGATGCGGCGGGTTGAGCGGAAATTTCTTGGCCATGGCGCGCCTCGTGCCGACTGCTGCGATACCCGCAGGCTACGCCCGCGACACCGGCTCGCCTTGACCCAGGTCAGCGCTCAGAGCACTTCGATGCGGTCCCGCCCATTGGCCTTGGCGCGATACAGCGCGCGGTCGGCGCGGTCCAGCATGCCGTGCGGGCTTTCGTCGCCGTGGTACTGGGTGATGCCGAAGCTGGCGGTCTTGTGCCGCACGGTCTTGAATTCGCACTCGCGCACCAGGCGCTGCAGCCCGCGCGCCACGGCGCTGGCCTGCTCCACATCGGCCTGCGGCAGGATGACCAGGAATTCCTCGCCGCCCAGGCGGCCCACCTGGTCCACCGCCCGCACGCTGTCGCGCAGCAGCCGGGCGAACTGGCGCAGCACGGCATCGCCGACGGCGTGGCCATGGGTGTCGTTGACCTGCTTGAAGTGGTCGATGTCGATCAGGATCACCGAGAACGGCGTGTCGTAGCGCTGGGCGCGGGCGATCTCCTCGGCGAACAGCTGGTCGATGCGCGCGCGGTTCCACAGCCCGGTGAGGCCGTCCACGCTGGCGCTCAGGGCGAGCCGGCTCTGGTGCAGGAACATGATCTTGTGCGCCTTCTCGAGGACGAAGGCGCAGAGCAGGCCGAACGAGAAGGACGCCAGCCCCCAGATCAGGTGCAGGCGATAGGCGCCGGGCTGCAGTGCGTCGCCCAGGGTCGCCGCCATCAGCACCGCGGCCGAGCAGCAGGCGGTCAGCGTGCCCTGACGCAGGCTCAGGCCGGAGACGGTGAAGGTCCACATCAGGTTGAGGTAGATCTCCGGCAGGAAGTAGGCGAAGTCGGGGTTGTCGCGGTTGAAGGCGAGGTTGGCGACCACCGCGCACACCGGCGCCACGCACAGCAGCGTCAGCATCCAGCGGCGGCACGCCTCGAAATAGCTCATCACCCCCACGGCCAGCAGCGCCATCGGCACCAGGATGCCGTGCGCCACGAAGCGCAGGCCGAGGTTATCGCGGGCGACGTTCTGCTCGATGGCGGCGTAGATCAGGTACAGCGCCATGGTCAGGAAGGCCACGTAGCGGATCTGCGGCAGCTTGGCCTGGCGGTACCAGCAGGCAAACTCCTGGCGCGTCGCTTCCGGCACGCCGTGCAAGGGGTCCAGCGAGCGCGTCAGCCTATCGATCACCCTCACCCGGGGAGCTCCTTTCCAATGGCCAGATATTCAACCGTTCAGGGACGGTTCATCTATGTCGACCGTTAGCGCTCGGGCATGAATTCAAATTGCCATCATCGCCGGCCAGGCATTGCAAACCATGCAATTGCCGCGCTCAAGCCGGCACGCCGGACAGGTATTTCTCGATGTCGAGTTCGTCGATCTGCTCGGGTCGCAGATGGCGCTTCGCGTAGCGCAGGGGCAGGCCGGTGCGCAGGAAAAGGGCGAACAGGTCGGCGTCGATATGGCCCTTGTCCCGCAGGTTGGCCAGGATGGCCACCGACTCGGACAGGGTCTTGGCCTTCTTGTAGGGCCGATCGGACGCCGTCAGCGCCTCGAAGATATCGGCGATGGCCATGATCCGGGCGGGAATCGACAGGCTGTAGCGGTCCAGCTTGCGCGGGTAGCCGGTGCCGAGCAGGGTCTCGTGGTGGGTGCCGGCGTATTCGGGCACCCGCTTGAGATTGGCCGGTAGCGGCAGGTACTCGAGCATGACGATGGTCTGGATGATGTGCTCGTTGATCTTGAAGCGCTCTTCGGCCGTCAGCGTGCCGCGGCTGACGCTGAGGTTGTAGAGCTCGCCGAAGTTGTAGAGGTGCTCGGGCACCGTGATCTGGAAGCCGTATTTCGGGTCGAGCGCCTTGCTCGGCGGGCGCGGAAAGATGTGCTGCGGCTTGTCCGCCAGCAACCGTTCGGTCGCCGGCAGCGACGCGGGCGGCAGGTTCTGCAGGCGCATGGTCTCGTCCTGCGACAGGCCCAGGCGGTCGTCGAAATGCCGCTGCCAGGTGCGCTCGCCGATGCGCTGCAGCATCTCGATGCGCTCCTCGGCCATCAGCTCGCTGCCGATATTGCAGTCGGCGACGAAGGCGAACTCATCGCGCAAGCGCTGGAACTGCTGCCGATAGTCGGCATCGGCAGCGGCCTCGTCCACGCCGTCGAGGACGGCCTGCAGGCGGGCGATCTGCGCATCGCGCAGGAGCACTTCGAAGCGCATGCGCACTTCATGGATGCGGTTGTAGATGGTCTCCAGCTTGGTGGCCTTGTCGACCACGTGCTCCGGGGTGGTGATCTTGCCGCAATCGTGCAGCCAGGCACCGATGCGGAACTCGCGCCACTCGTCCGGCGTATTGAAGCGGAAATCCGCCAGCGGCCCCTCGCTGACCTCGCAGGCCTCCTCGGCCAGCATCAGCGCGAGCGCCGGCACGCGTTCGCAATGGGCGCCGGTGTAAGGGCTCTTGGCATCGATGGCGCCGGCGAGAATCTCGATCATCGCGTCGATCAGCGCATTCTGCGCCTCGATCAGGTTCTGGTTTTCCAGGGCCACCGCCGCCTGGGAAGCCAGGGCCTCGATGAATGACAACGCCTGCTCGGAGAAGGCCACCACCTCGCCGCTGTGCGGGTCCAGGGCGTTCATGAACTGCAGGACACCGATCACCTCGTCGTGACGCGCGGCCAGCGGCACGGTGATCATCGACACGGTGCGGTAGCCGGACTGGGCGTCGAAGTGGCGCGTGCCACTCAGGTCGAAACGGGTCTCGGCGTACACATCGTCGATCACCACGGTCCGGTTATGCAGCGCGGCATAGGTGGAGACGTGAGCCTCGTTGGGCGCGCCGGTGACCGGGTCATGCAACGGAATTTCGTCGGCCGGTAGCGGGTCGTCCATCGAGCGCAGGGCGAAGCGCAAGGTGCCATGACTGGTCTTCAGGTACATGGTCGCGGCTTCGGCGTTGCAGATGCGCTTGCCCTCCATGAGGATGTGGCGGAACAGCGCCTCGCGATCCCGTTCGGACGACAGCAGCAGGCCGTTTTCCACCAGGCTCGACAGCTTCGATTGCGATTCCTGCAGCGCGTGGGTCTGGCGCTGCAACGCATCCTTCATGCTGTTGTGGTTGCGGCTCAGGCAGTCGACTTCGTAGAACACCGACCCCTCTGCCGCAGGCCCGTCGAAATCCAGTTCGCGCATGCGCCGGGTATCGTCGGCCAGGCTGTCGAGGGTGGTGTTGATGTTCTGCAGGCAGGCCAACGCCAGCGGCAAGGTGCACAGCAGAATCACGATGCTGAGGCACAGGACATGCAGCGGCGCCCAGCCGAATACCAGGGCCAGTACGGGCAGCAGTTGCATCACGAAAAAGGTGGCGAGGACGATCGTCCAATTCTTCAAGCGCAGCTTGAAAGGTCCCGAGGTCATACAGCGGCCTGCCTTGAATGCCTTTTTTGATCGAAATAGTGGCAAATCATGACGCTTGGATCTTGTATTACTATGTCGTGCAAATTTTGACGTCAATTCGCCTACGGAATCGATGCCAGCAGGGAGAGTACTATGTTTGTCCTCAAAAGAATCGGCTTCTGCCTGCTCGCCAGCCTGTTGATGCCCTCCGCGCTCCTGGCTGCAGAGCAAAAACCGATCATCGGCTACGTGATGAAAGTGCAAGGTGAAGCCTTCGTCCAGGCAAATGGCCAGCTTCAGCCGGCCGTCGTCGGCACCCCGCTGCACCGCGGAAGCCTGCTGAAAACCGGACCAACGGGCTCCATGGGCGTGACCCTGGAAGACAGCACGGTGATGTCCGTCGGGCCGGAAAGCGAATTGACCATCGACGCCTACGCCTTCGAGCCCAGCCAGGATTCGTTGCAGCTAAGTGCGCGGATCACCCGCGGCACGCTCAATTACATATCCGGCATCATCGCCAAGCTCAAACCCGAAGCCGTGCAGATCAACACCCCGACCGGCACCATCGGCGTACGAGGCACGCGCTTCCTGGTCAAAGTCAGCTGATGCTGCGGTCGTTAAAGCGCGAGTTGTTCCTGCTGCTCGTCGTTCTGCTCACCTCCGGCTGCGCCTCGAAGTCTTATGTGGTGCTGTTGGAAAGCCCCGACGGCAGCACCGGCGCGATCGTCGTCGAGACCGCCAAGGGCGTCACCCGCATCGACAAAAGCGCGCACGGCGTGGCGCTGGATGGCGCGGACATGAAGCCCTTCGCCGTGGAGCGCCCGCGCATCGACAAGGATTTCGCGGCGGCCATGGCGGCCCAGCCGGCGCTGCCGAAGACCTACCTGCTGTATTTCAGAACCGGTGGCACCGAGCTGACCCCGCAATCGAAAATCGCCGTGCAGGAGCTGCTGCAGACGTTGCGCGAGCGCGGTCCCTCCGCCGTGTCGGTGATCGGCCATACCGACACCACCAGCGGCAATGCCTGGAACGAGAAGCTCGGGCTGCGCCGCGCACAGCACATCGCCAGGTTGCTGGAGGCCGCCGGTCTGCAGGCGCTGGAGCTGGTCGTCACCTCGCACGGGGAAAGCAATCTGCTGATCCCCACTGCCGATGAAACGCCGGAACCGAAGAACCGTCGGGTGGAAGTCACCCTCCGCTAGCGTTCCGCGCCCGCCTACTTGCGCGTCATCACGAACGAGTCGCCCCGCTCCCCTGCCCGCAAGCGGGCGGCATGGAAGGCCACCAGGCCATCGTCGGGACGTTGCGCGTGCAGGCTGTCGAAGGCCTCACCGGCGCCGGGATCGTCCCCTGCCAGCAGGCCGTAGGCCGCCTCGTAGGCCTCGTCGGATTCTCCACCGATGCCCGCGGCCTGCAGCGGTTCGAACACCCGCAGCGCTTGCCGCTTGCCCTTGAGCAGCACCTCGCCAACCGGCCGCATCGGCACCTGTGGGCACTGCCGGCGAATCACCTCGGAAACGCACACCGCGGTGCCGACATGGGCGTTCAGGCCCTCGATGCGCGAGGTGGTGTTCACCGGATCGCCGAGCGCGCGGTAGTCGAAGATCGTCGAACCGCCGAAGTTGCCCACCACCACCTCGCCGCTGTGCACGCCGATGCGCGTCTGGCCGAAGTGGATGCCTCGCGCCTGTAACTCGGACGCATAGCGCCGGGCGAAATGATGGATCTCCAGTGCGCAGGACAGCGCCCGCGCACAGTGGTCGGGCTGGGCCAGCGGCGCCGAGAACATGATGGCCACCGCATCGCCGACGATGCGGTCGAGCGTGCCTTCATGGCGAAAGGCGATGGCGATGACTTCATCGAGGTAGGCGTTGAGCAGGCTGACCACCGCTTCCGGCTCCTTGCGCTCGACCATTTCGGTGAAATCGGTGAGGTCGGTGAAGACGAAGCTGCAGGTCTGGCGGTGGCCGCCCAGGGTCAGCTGGCCGGGGTTGTCGACCAGGTGCTTGACCAGGTTCGGCGAGACGTAGCGTGAGAAGGCCTGGCGTATCCAGCGTTGCTCCCGCTCGGCCGCCCTGTGGCGGATCAGGCTCGCGGCGACGAAGACCAGCGCCAGCAGCAGCGTCGGAGTGAACAGGTCGAACAGCAGGCGCTGGCTGGTGAAGGCATACCAGGCCAGGGCGTTGAGACCGACGAGTATGCCGAGGGTCAGCGATGCCGAGGCCAGCGCGTGCAGGCGTAGCGCGAGCAGGCACACCAGCAGACCGCCCAGCGCGAGGCTCAGCGCCTCCACGGCGATGGCCCAGCCCGGCCGCTGCAGGTAGCTGCCGGCAAGAATCTGCTCCAGCGCCTGGGCATGCACCTCGACTCCGGGAATGATCCCGCCGAGCGGGCTGAAACGAAGGTCCTGCAGGCCCTGGGCGGACGTGCCGACAAGCACGATGCTGCCCGCCAGCGTGGCAGGCGCCTGCCCCGCCAGCACTTGCCAGGCGGGCACCGTGCGCGCTGCGTGGGCGCGGCTGAAATGCACCCAGAGCTCGCCCTCGGCGGTGGTCGGAATGCTCAGGCGACCGATATCGATGCGCTCGACACCCGCCGCATTGCTCACGGCGCGGTAATGACCGGCTCGCTGCTGCAGGCGCAGGGCCTCGGCAATCAGCGACGGCCGAACGGCTTGGCCGAGGCCGACCAGCAGCGGCACCCGACGCACCACACCATCGCTATCGGGCCGGAAGGTGAGCGTGCCGCTGCCGCCGGCCGCCTGCTCGAGCAGCGGCAATGGCCGGATGGCCCCCTGGAAGGCAGGCAGATGGCCGAGTACCGGGCCGCCCTGCTCGACCAGACCGAAACGGCTCAGCGGCAAGCCGGCGGGTGAAGGTTTGCGCTCGAGGGCGAAGCCCAGCACCACCGGACTGCGCGCGACGGCAGCCGCCAGACGGGCATCGTGCGAGGGCAGCGCGGCGAGTAGCTGCGCAATGGCAGGGGGCAGGTCTTCGCCGCGCATCATCATCTCGGGCGAGGTGCGGTCGGCTTCGGCGAAGAGCACGTCGAAGGCGATGACCGAGGCACCCGCCGCCTGCAGACGCTCCACCAATGCCGCGACCTGGGTGCGCGGCCACGGCCACTGGCCGAGGCGCTGCAGGCTCTGCTCGTCGATATCGATGATGCGCACCGGCACGTCCTGATACGCCCGCGGCTGCCAGCGCTGGTACTGGTCGAACAGGGCGGTGCGCAGGTTCTGCAGCGGCAAGGGTTGCCAGAGAAAAACCGCCAGGCAGGCCAGAACCACCGTCAGGCATATCAGTACATTCGGCGCGGAAGGTCGTGAATGGGGCAAGGGGTCGTAGGCTCCGGCGTGGACGGAACACGGCGCTCGCTCAGCAGGCGCCGTGGCTGCGCCACCATACGAGAAGGCGCGGCGGCGAGGCAATCATGCTGACTGCAGGGTTCGGCCGCCGCCCGCGATCAGCTCTCCACCGCCGCCCATTGCTTGCCCAGGCGCTTGTCGGACACCGCCATCCTGGTGCCGAGCTGCTGGGCGAACAGCGACACGCGGTATTCCTCCAGCATCCAGCGATACAGCACCAGCTCGGGGTCGCGCTTGCCTTCCTGGGCGTGCTTGGCGGCGCGCGCCTGGTACTGCTCCCAGGCTGCCGTCAGCTCGCCGGTCCACACGCGGTCGCGCTGTACCTGGCTGCCGACCTTGTCCAGGCGCTGCTCGATGGCCTTCAGATAACGCGGGATTTCCTTCAGCCACTCGCCCGGCGTCTCGCGGACGAAGCCGGGATAGACCAGGTTGGCCAGCTGCTGCTTGATGTCGTTGAGGGCCATGGCCTGGGCCAGGTCGATCTTGCCCTTGAAGCGCTTCTGCAGGCCGTGGGCGAGTTTGAGGATGTCCAGGGTGAGCCTGGCTATGCGCTCGGCGTGAGCCGTCCAGTCGCCGCGTTTCTTCTCGGCCAGGGCAGCCAGCGCTGCGCCATCGCGCGGCAGCGTGGCTTCGCCTTCGAGCACGCAGGCGTCGAGGCTGGCCAGCAGGATGTCCTCGACCAGCGCCTCGGGGCGGCCCATCTCGCGGTACAGCAGGCTCAGCTCGGTGAGGCCCGGAAGCTTGCCGCGCAGGTATTTAGCCGGCTCAGCAAGCTGTTGCAGCAACAGTTTCTGCAGCGCGCGGCGGTGCTGGAAGTCAGCCTCGGCCTGGGTCGGGAAACGGCCCTCTTTAACGACGCCACCCTCCTCCACCAGCGCCGGGAACACGGTCATGGAGAGGCCGGCGATCTTCTGCTGGGTCTTCTCGGCGACCTGGGCGAAGGCCTTGGCCTCGACCGGCTTCTGCTCCTGCTTCTGCTGCGGGATGGCCAGGGCGGCTTGGCTGGCTTCGGCGAAGCGCGCGGTCAGCTCGGCCAGGTCGCGACCTTCGCCGAGGAACTTGCCACGGGCGTCGACCACTTCCAGGTTCATCTTCAGATGCGACTCCAGCTGCTGCGCCGCTTCCTCCCAGGCCTCGTCGGAGACCCGGGCGCCGGTCATGCGGGTCAGCTCGCGGCCGAGGGATTCGGGCAGCGAACCCTGGCCGAAGGCGATCTTCGACAGGGCCGCGCCGACGAAGTCCGGCACCGGCACGAAGTTCTTGCGGATCGCCTTGGGCAGGTTGCGCACCAGGGCGATGGCCTTGGCCTCGATCAGGCCCGGCACCAGCCATTCCAGGCGGTCCGCCGGCAGCTGCGGCAGCAGCGGCGCCGGCACGCGCAGGGTCACGCCGTCGCGCGGGTGATTGGGCTCGAAGTGGTAGGTCAGCGGTAGTTGCAGCTCGCCGAGCTGGAGGATGTCCGGATACTGGGCGGCGGTGACTTCCTTCGCGTCACGCGCCAGCACATCCTCCTCGCGCATGATCAGCAGCTGCGGATTCTTCGCGCCCTCGGTCTTGTACCAGCTCTCGAAGGTGGCGGCCTGGTGGATGTCCGCCGGAATGCGCGCGTCGTAGAAGGCGTACAGTGTTTCCTCGTCGGCCAGGATGTCGCGGCGGCGGGCCTTGGCCTCCAGCTCGTCGAGGCGCTCCAGCAGCTCGCGGTTGGCTGCCAGGCACTTGGCGCGGCTGTTGATCTCGCCGCGCACCAGGCCTTCGCGAATGAACAGCTCGCGCGAGGCCACCGGGTCGACCGGGCCGAAGTGCACCGGGCGGCGGCCGACCACGATCAGCCCGTACAGGGTGACCTGCTCGAAGGCCACCACCTGGCCACGGCGCTTCTCCCAGTGCGGCTCGAAGTGGTTCTTCTTGATCAGGTGGCCGGCCAGCGGCTCGATCCAGTCCGGCTCGATCTTGGCCACCTGGCGGGCGAACAGCTTGGTGGTTTCCACCAGTTCGGCGGTCATCACCCAGGTCGGCTTCTTGCGGCCGATCACCGACGACGGGTGAATCCAGAAGCGCCGCTGGCGCGCGCCGAGATAATCGCCTTCTTCGGTCTTCTGGCCGATCTGGCTAAGCAGGCCGGACAGGATCGCCTTGTGCACCGCGGCGTAGCTCTTGGCCCGCTGCGCCGCTTCGCTGGCCTCGGCCTGCTCGCGGACGATGACATTGACCTTGGTGTCTTTGGTTGGCTGCGGGCCTTGCGCCGCCCGGCCCTTCTGATTTGGCTTATCGGTGGATAAGCCTGCGGCGTTATCCACCCTACGCTCGCCTTTGTAGGGTGGATGGCCGGAGCCATCCACCTTCTTGCCAGCCGACAACTGTAGCTCGCGGGCGATCAGCACCAGCTGGCGGTGGGCATCGCGCCACTCTCGGAGCCTGAGGTAATTAAGGAAGTTCTTCTTGCACCAGTTGCGCAGCGGGTTGCTGCCCAGCTCCTGGCGTTTTTCCTCGAAGCCGCGCCACAGGTTGATCAGCGCGGCGAAGTCGGAATCCACGTCCTTCCACTGCGCATGGGCCTGGTCGGCGGCCTGCTGGCGATCCATCGGCCGCTCGCGCGGGTCCTGCACGGACAGCGCCGAGGCGACTATCAGGATCTCGTCGAGGCTGCCGAGCTTGGCCGCTTCCAGCACCATGCGGCCCAGGCGCGGGTCGATGGGCAGGCGCGCCAGCTGGCGGCCCAGCGGCGTGAGCTGGCTCTCGCGGTTGACCGCCGAGAGCTCCTGCAACAAGGTGAAACCGTCGCTGATGGCCTTGCCATCTGGCGGCTCGATAAAGGGGAAGTCCTCGATGCTGCCCAGGCGCAGATGCAGCATCTGCAGGATCACCGCAGCCAGGTTGGTGCGCAGGATTTCCGGATCGGTGAATTCGGGGCGGCCGAGGAAATCCTCCTCGCTGTACAGGCGGATGCAGATGCCCGGCTCGACCCGGCCGCAGCGGCCCTTGCGCTGGTTGGCGCTGGCCTGGGACACGGCCTCGATGGGCAGGCGCTGCACCTTGGCGCGGTAGCTGTAGCGGCTGATCCGTGCCGTGCCGCTGTCGATCACATAGCGGATGCCCGGCACGGTCAGCGAGGTCTCGGCGACATTGGTGGCCAGCACGATCTTGCGTCCGGCCATGGGCGCGAAGATCTTCTGCTGCTCGGCCGGGGTCAGCCGCGCGTACAGCGGCAGCACCTCGGTGAAGCGCAGGTTGGCCTTGCGCAGCACCTCGGCGGCCTCGCGAATCTCGCGCTCGCCAGGGAGGAACACCAGCACGTCGCCGGGGCGCTTGCCCTCGGCCTTCTCAAAGGCGGCGATCTCGTCCAGCGCGGCGAGGATGCCCTGGTCGACGGTGAGGTCGTCGAGCAGACTCTCGCCCTCCTCGTCCACCTCGGCGGCCAGGGGGCGGTACCAGGTGTCCACCGGGTAGGTGCGGCCGGAGACCTCGATGATCGGCGCGCCGTTGAAATGCTTGCTGAAGCGCTCCAGGTCGATGGTCGCCGAGGTGATGATCAGCTTGAGGTCGGGGCGACGCGGCAGCAGGGTCTTCAGGTAGCCGAGCAGGAAGTCGATGTTCAGCGAGCGCTCGTGGGCCTCGTCTACGATGATGGTGTCGTACTTCTCGAGGAAGCGGTCGTGCTGGGTCTCGGCGAGCAGGATGCCGTCGGTCATCAGCTTGATCAGGCTGGTGTCGCCGGAGTGGTCCTCGAAGCGCACCTGATAGCCAACCAGCTCACCCAGCGGCGTGCCGATTTCCTCGGCCACGCGGGTGGCCACACTGCGCGCGGCCAGGCGGCGCGGCTGGGTATGACCGATCAGGCCATGTACGCCACGGCCCAGCTCCAGGCAGATCTTCGGCAGCTGGGTGGTCTTGCCCGAGCCGGTCTCGCCGGCGATCACCAGCACCTGATGCTCCTGCAGCGCTTTCTTGATCTCGTCGCGCTTGGCGGCGATCGGCAGCGCGTCGTCGTAGCGGATGGTCGGGATGCTGCGCCTGCGCGCCTCGACCTTGGCGACCGAGGCCTGGAAGCGCTCCAGCCATTGGGCCAGTTTGGCCTCGTCCGGCTGCCTTTGCAGCTCCTGCAACTGGCGGCGCAGGCGGTGACGGTCGGCCTGCATGGCCTGGTCGAGGTTCTTCAGCAGGGAGGCGTGGTCGTCGGTCATGGGCAAGAATGCATACTGCGAGCACCGCTCGGCCGTGGTGGCCGCGGTGGTGGCGAATCGGGCCCGCGATTGTCGCAGCCCAGCCTTGGCTTGCCCAGCCTGGAACCATGACGAACGGCAGGCGCCAGAAACTGTCTGGTTGATCGGGATCAACGCCGCCGTAGCGTGCCACCGGCAGGATATGGCCAAATGCCAGAACACTTGCGTGCAGACCCTACCTATATGAAGAACTGGATCCTCGACCTCTCGCTGAAGTACAAATTCTGGGCCGTCAATCTGGTGGCCTTCGTGACCACCCTGCTGCTGGTGCTGTTCGCCATGCAGCAGGAACAGCAGGGCCGCGCCGACGCGGCGCGCGCGTCCGCCGAGGCCCGCGCTGCATTGCTGGCCGCCTGGCCGGCGGGCAGCGCGCTGCCACGCGACGCCCAGCTGCTGCCCTTCCCTGCTTCCGGCACGCCGCCGCTCGGCCTCTCGGCCTCCGCCCGCGGCTGGGTGGAACTGGAGCACGACGCCACCTTCGGCGACTCGCCGGTGATCGGCGCCTGGGTCCAGGATGTCGGTGGCCAGCGCGTGGCCGTGACGGCGCGGGCGCCGAGCCTGTGGCAAGTGTTCGAGGGCCGCGCCGGCGCCTACGCCGTCTGCGTGTTCGTGCTGATGCTGTTGCTGCTGGGCGCCTCGCAGCTGCTGATCCGCTTCATCCTCAGCCATCTCAACCAGCTCAAGGACGTGATGCTGCATGTCGAGCGCAGCGGCGACCTCTCCGCCCGCGCCGAGGCGAGCAACCGCGACGAGGTGGGCCAGATGGCCAGCGCCTTCAACGCCATGCAGGCCGGCTACCAGCGCGTGGTGAGCACCGTGGCCCAGGCCGCCGCCAGCCTCGACGACGGCGCCCGGCGCCTGGCCGGCAGCATGGAGCAGGTGCGCAGCGGCATGCTCGGCCAGCAGAGCGAGACCGACCAGGCCGCCACCGCGATCAACGAGATGTCCGCCACCGTGCATCACATCGCCCAGCACGCCGCCGATACCCGCGACCAGTCCACCGAGGCGGACCGCCTCAGCGGCGTGGGCCAGCAGGTGGTGAACCGCGCCAGTTCGGCCATTTCCAGCCTGTCTCAGGGCGTGCAGCAGACCGCCGAGATGATCCAGAAGCTGGCCGACGACAGCCGCACCATCGGCGGCATGGTCGAAACCATCCACGGCATCGCCGAGCAGACCAACCTGCTGGCCCTCAACGCCGCCATCGAGGCAGCGCGCGCGGGAGAAATGGGCCGCGGTTTCGCCGTGGTCGCCGACGAGGTGCGCAACCTGGCCAAGCGCGTGCAGGACTCCACCGACGAGATCACCCGCATGATCGGCAACCTGCAGGCCACCAGCCGCGACGCCGTGGAATTCATGCAGGAAAGCTCGCTCAAGGCCGACCACTGCGTGCAGGAGGCCGATGCCGCCGGTGAGGCCCTCGGCCACATCGCCCGCGCCGTGGCGCTGATGCGCGAGAGCAACACGCAGATCGCCGTGGCCGCCGAGCAGCAGAGCCAGGTCGCCGAGGAAATGACCCGCTCCGTGGTGGGCATCCGCGACGTCACCGAACAGACCGTGCAGCAGACCCTGACCTCGGCCAGCACCAGCGGCGAACTGGTCGGCCTCGCCGACGACCTGAACAAGGCGATCCGCAAGCTCAAGCTGTAACAGACGAACCGGGGTGCCGTAGGGCGGTCTCGGAGCGCAGCGACAGCCCGCCAACCGCCGTCCGGGCACTGCGCATCGCCCGAATCGATGTGCTGCCTACGGCGAGTACAACCTGCGGGACCTGCCGATCCCGCTCATTACCTCTGCCGAACCGGCAAAACCCGTCTAGGCTGAGGTGCGATTTCCTTCGTCAAGGACGACGAACATGCCGCAATACCGCCGCCTCTGGTGCCCGGGCGGCACCTACTTCTTCACCCATACCCTGCGCCAACGCGACGGCAACGACCTGCTGGTACGGCATGTCGAGCTGCTGCGCGAGTCGGTGCGCGTGGTGCGCGAGAGCCACCCGTTTCGCATCCACGGCTGGGTGGTATTGCCGGACCACCTGCACTGCGTGATCGAGCTGCCGGATGGGGAAGCGGACTTCGCCATCCGCTGGCGCCTGATCAAGATGATCTTCAGCCGCAGCCTGCCGCTGCGCGACAAGCGCTTCTCGCTCAACCGCAGCCAACGCGGGCGCGGTATCTGGCAGCGGCGCTATTGGGAACACCTGATCCGCGACGAGGCGGACCTGCGCGCCCACCTGGATTACCTGCATTTCAATCCGGTCAAGCATGGGCTGGTCGAGCGGGTGGCCGATTGGCCCTACTCCACCTTTCATCGCCTGGTGCGGGACGGGGTCTATCCGGTGGATTGGGGCGGGAGTGCCATGCCGCCGCCGCGGTGGCTGGAGGATTGAGTCTGTCGGCGGGCCTGTTGGCGGGCTGTCGCTGCGCTCCGAGGCCGCCCTACGGAAGGTGCCGCTTTGTAGGGCGCATTCGGCGAAGGCGGTGCGCCGCCCAGGTATGCGGAGTGGCCGGGGCGCGGGTGGCGGGCTGTCGCTGCGCTCCGAGACCGCCCTACGGGAGGTGCCGCTTTTGTTGGCCGCACCGGCGAAGACGGTGCGGCGTCCAGGTATACGGAGTGGCCGAGGCGCGGGTGGCGGGCTGTCGCTGCGCTCCGAGGCCGCCCTACGGAGGCGCCGCGTTTGTAAGGCGTATTCGGCGAAAGCGGTGCGGCGTTACGAGAGAGCGTGCGGTGGGGCGAGGGGCGTATGATCGGGGGCATCTCATCAACGGCTCGCCCGGCGGACAGCATGTCTTTCACCACCACCCGCACCGTGTTGTTCGGCGACTGCGATCCGGCCGGGATCGTCTATACGCCGCGCATCGCTTATTTTGCCATCGAGGCGATTCACGAATTTCTTTCCCACCGGCTCGGCGGCGAAGGCCTGCGCAAGGTCTTCGCGATGGGCGTGCTGCCGCCGGCGCGGGCGCTGTCGATCGAGTTTCTCGCGCCCATGACCTGGGATGAAGTGATCACCCTCGAAGTGCGCAGCGAGACGCCCGGCGCGACCTCGTTCAGTTTCGCCGTGGAGGGTCGCCAGGCCTCGGGGGAGGTTACCTTTCGCGCAGCGATGACCCAGGTCTGCATCTGCCCCGAGAGCAGGCAGCCGACCGCCCTGCCCGAGGCGCTGCGCCAGGCGCTGACAGGCGACTGAGCACTGCACCGCTCCTATTCCTGCTCCTGCTCCTGCTCCTGCTCCTGCCAGTTGATCATGCGACGCGAAAACGACCTGGGACACGGGTTTCGAAGGCTCACTCACGGCAAGTGAACTCTGCGCCCCTACCACCGCTTTCGCCGCACGCAGAAACCCTGCCCGGCCCTTTAAGCGAATGGCCATGAACAGGCACTGCGCCACCCAGGAACGAAAAAGCCCCGCCGAGGCGGGGCTATTCATCACCGAGGAAATCAGGCCGTGGCGGCCAGTTTCTTCAGCTCCTCGTCGCGCAGTTCGCGGCGCAGGATCTTGCCGACGTTGGTGGTCGGCAGGGTGTCGCGGAACTCGACGAAGCGCGGCACCTTGTAGCCGGTGAGGTTGGCGCGCATGTGCTCCATCACCTGCTCCTTGGTCAGGCTCTCGCCCGGCTTGACCACCACGAAGACCTTGATGGCCTCGCCCGACTTCTCGTCCGGCACGCCGATGGCGGCGCACTGCAGCACGCCCGGCAGGGTGGCGAGCACGTCTTCCAGCTCGTTCGGGTACACGTTGAAGCCGGACACCAGGATCATGTCCTTCTTGCGGTCCACGATGCGCAGGTAGCCGTCGTCCTGGATCACGGCGATGTCACCGGTCTTCAGCCAGCCTTCGCTGTCGAGGATCTCGTCGGTGGCTTCCTGGCGCTGCCAGTAACCCTTCATCACCTGCGGGCCCTTGACGCACAGCTCGCCACGCTCGCCCAGCGGCAGGTCGTTGCCGGCGTCGTCGATGACCTTGCACAGGGTCGACGGAACCGGGATGCCGATGGTGCCGATCTGGATGTTCTGGTACGGGTTGACGGTGGCGACCGGGCTGGTCTCGGTCATGCCGTAGCCTTCACAGATGGAGCAACCGGTGACTTCCTTCCAGCGCTCGGCGGTGGCCAGCTGCAGGGCCATGCCGCCGGACAGGGTCAGCTTCAGGCTGGACAGGTCGAGGCGACGGAAGTCCTCGTTGTTGCACAGGGCGACGAACAGGGTGTTGAGGCCGACGAAGGTGGTGAACTTCCAGTTCGACAGTTCCTTCACCGTGCCCGGCAGGTCGCGCGGGTTGGTGATGAGGATGTTGTGGTTGCCGGTCAGCATCATCGCCATGCAATGGAAGGTGAAGGCGTAGATGTGGTAGAGCGGCAGCGGGCAGATGACGATCTCGCAGCCCTCGCCCAGGTTGGAGCCCATCAGCGCCTTGGACTGCAGCATGTTGGCCACCAGGTTGCGGTGGGTCAGCATGGCGCCCTTGGCCACGCCGGTGGTGCCGCCGGTGTACTGCAGCACGGCGATGTCGCCGTTGCTCGGGTTGGCTTCGGTGAACGCCTTGCCGCGGCCCATGGCCAGGGCCTTGTTCAGCTTGACGGCCTGCGGCAGGTTGAACGCCGGAACCATCTTCTTCACGTGCTTGACCACGGCGTTGACTAGCAGGCGCTTGAGCGGCGGCAGCAGGTCACCCACCTCGGTGACGATGACGTGCTTGACGCCGGTCTTCGGCAGCACTTCCTCGGCCAGGTGAGCCATGTTGGCCAGGCAGACCAGCGCCTTGGCGCCGGAGTCGTTGAACTGGTGTTCCATCTCCCGCGCGGTGTACAGCGGGTTGGTGTTGACCACGATGAGGCCGGCGCGCATGGCACCGAAGACCACGACCGGGTACTGCAGGACGTTGGGCAGCTGGACGGCGATGCGGTCGCCCGGCTTGAGGTCGGTGTGGTTCTGCAGGTAGGCGGCGAAAACGCCGGAGAGTTGGTACAGCTCGCCGTAGGTCAGGGTCTTGCCCATGTTGCTGAAAGCAGGCTTATCGGCAAAGCGTTGGCAGGACTCTTTCAGTACGGCCTGAATATTGGGGTACTGGTCGGCGTCGATTTCGGCAGCGACACCAACAGGGTATTTGTCCTTCCAGAAGTTATCGGTCATGGAAGCCTACTCCTGAGCAACAGCTTGTCTACACCGCGCACGGTGGCGGGTTGTTTGTTGTGATGATTGACCTTGACGCGAGGTGGGACCGGCGCAAAGCGTGCCGAGAGTAGCAGCTTTGCCAGGGGTCGCCTAGCACCAAACATGGCCACGGCGGTCAAAAAAATGACCGAACATCGCTGCCCGGTCATCTTTTCGAAACCCGAGCGAAATGCCCGGAATACAGCGGTTCAGGCGATATCGCGCAGCTCGCGACGGAGGATCTTGCCGACCGGCGTCATGGGCAGGGACTCCTTCAGCACGATGTGCTTGGGGACCTTGTAGCCGGTGAAGTTTTCCTTGCAGAAGGCCTTGATCTCTTCCACGGAAACGCCGCCCTCGCGAGCCACCACGAACAGCTTGACCGCCTCGCCCGATTTCTCGTCCGGCACGCCGATGGCGGCGCAGCTGGCGACCTTCGGGTGGGCCATCACCACTTCCTCGATCTCGTTCGGGTACACGTTGAAGCCGGAGACGATGATCATGTCCTTCTTGCGGTCGACGATGCGCACGTAGCCGTCCGGGTCGATCACCGCGATGTCGCCGGTCTTGAACCAGCCCTCGGCGTCCAGCACCTCGGCGGTGGCTTCTTCGCGCTGCCAGTAGCCCTTCATCACCTGCGGGCCCTTGATGCACAGCTCGCCGCGCTCGCCGACCGGCTGCTCGACGCCGTTGTCGTCGATCACCTTGAGCGCGGTGCCGGCCACCGGGATGCCGACCGTGCCCAGGCGGGCCAGCGGGCCATAGCAGTTGGTGGTGGCCACCGGCGAGGTCTCGGTGAGGCCGTAGCCCTCGACCACCGCGCAGCCGGTCACTTCCTGCCAGCGCTCGGCGGTGGCCTTGACCAGCGCGGTGCCGCCGGAGTTGGTCAGCTTGAGGCGGGAGAAATCGAGGTTCTTGAAGTCGGGGTGGTCCATCAGCGCGACGAACAGGGTGTTGAGCCCCAGCAGCGCGGAGAACTGCCACTTGCCCAGCTCCTTGACGAAGCCGGGAATGTCGCGCGGGTTGGTGATCAGCACGTTGTGGTTGCCGCTGACCATCATGCACATGCAGTTCGCGGTGAAGGCATAGATGTGGTACAGCGGCAGCGGCGCGATCATCACCTCACCGCCCTCGCGCATCAGCGGCTGGCCGTCGTCGCCGGTCTGCTGCAGGCAGTTGTGCACCTGCTGCATGTTGGCCACCAGGTTGCCGTGAGTGAGCATCGCGCCCTTGGCCACGCCGGTGGTGCCGCCGGTGTACTGCAGCACGGCGACGTCCTCCAGGCTCAGCTTGGCCGGCTGGAAGGAATGGCCCTTGCCGGCGCGCAACGCGTCCTTGAAGGACACCGCCTGGGGCAGCTCGTAGTCGGGCACCATCTTCTTCACGTGCTTGACCACGGTGTTCACCAGCAGGCCCTTCAGGCTCGGCAGCATGTCGCCCAGGCGCGCCTCGATCAGGTACTCGATCTGGGTATCGGGCAGCACTTCCTGCACCGATTTGCCGAAGGTATTGAGGTACACCAGCGCGCGCACGCCGGCGTCGTTGAACTGGTGGCGCATCTCGCGCACGGTGTACAGCGGGTTGGTATTGACCACGATGAGCCCGGCGCGCATGGCGCCGAACACGGCGATGGGGTACTGCAGGACGTTGGGCATCTGCACGGCGATGCGATCGCCGGGCTTGAGGTCGGTGTTCTTCTGCAGCCAGGCGGCGAAAGCCGCGGAGTAGCGCTCGAGCTCGGCGTAGGTCAGCGTGACGCCGAGGTTGCTGAAGGCGGGGCGGTCCGCGAACTTCTTGCAGGAGCGCTCGAACACCTCGACCACCGAGCGATAGTGGTTGAAGTCGAGCTGGTTGGCGACGCCGGCCGGGCGCTTGTCGTCCCAGAAGTCAGGTTGCATTGTTCTTATCCCCTTGACCTGAATGAGCTAACCGGACGCCTGCGAATGCGACCGGGCTGCGCCGGAACTTAGCAGCTCGCCGGCACTAGGCAAATAGCCCCGGGGCGCACATTGACCGCATGAATCTTTACCATGCTTGTCCGGCGATTGCCGGGGACCGACGCCGAGCCTCTGGCCCGGGCCTGGCGCCCGAGCATACCCAGGCCCCGCAGGCGCCATGGGCCGTGGCGTCGACGGCCCTTTGCGATGCCGCGACGGCCATGCACAATGCCCCACTCCACCGGGCGCAAGGATCGCCATGATGCAGCACGAATTCCGGATCGACGCCAGCGACGGCACCGCCCTGCACGCCTACCACTGGCCGACGGAGGCACCGCCCAAGGCGCTGCTGATGATCGCCCACGGCATGGCCGAACACGCCGGGCGCTATGCGCGCCGGGCCGCGTCGCTCAACGCCGCCGGCTACGGTGTCTACGCCATCGACCAGCGCGGCCACGGCCTGACCGCGCAGCACGGCGTGCTTGGCCACTACGCCGACGAGGGCGGCTGGAGCAAGGTGGTCGGCGACCTCGCCAGCCTCAACCACCACATCCGCCAGCAGCACCCGCAGGCGCCGATCTTCCTGCTCGGCCACAGCATGGGCAGCTACATCGGCATGGCCTACCTGATGCAGCACAGCTGCAGCCTGCAGGGCGCGATCCTGTCCGGCTCCAACTACCAGCCACTGCCGCTGTACCAGGCCGCCAGCCTGATCACTCGCCTCGAGCGCTGGCGCCTGGGCCCGACCGGGCGCAGCAGGCTGATCGACTTCCTCTCCTTCGGCTCCTTCAACAAGGCCTTCAAGCCCAACCGCACCGGCTTCGACTGGCTCAGCCGCGACCCGGTCGAGGTGGACAGGTACGTGACCGACCCGCTGTGCGGCTTCGTCTGCACCACCCAGCTGTGGTGCGACCTGATGGATGGCTTCCAGCAGATCACCCCGGTGCGCAACCTGGCGCAGATCGACGCCGACCTGCCGCTGCTGGTGATCGGCGGCGACCGCGACCCGGTCAGCCAGGGCAAGCGCCTCGGCCACCTGGCCGGCGCCCTGCGCACCGCCGGTATCCGCGACGTCGAACTGAAGATCTACCCCGACGCCCGTCACGAGCTGCTCAACGAGAGCAACCGCGACGAGGTCACCCATTATCTGCGCGACTGGCTGGAGCGGACCCTGGTCCGCAGCCGCTCGTGCGCCACCCCCATCGAGGAACCCGTATGACCCAGGTCACCAACATCCCCTACGACAAGCTCGAAGTCGGCCAGCAGGCCAGCCTGGTGAAGACCGTGGAAGAGCGCGACGTGCAGCTGTTCGCCGCCGTCTCCGGCGACAACAACCCGGTGCACCTGGATGCCGCCTTCGCCGCCGAAACCATGTTCAAGGAGCGCATCGCCCACGGCATGTTCAGCGGCGCGCTGATCAGCGCGGCCATCGCCTGCAACCTGCCGGGCCCGGGCACCATCTACCTCGGCCAGCAGCTCAAGTTCACCCGCCCGGTGAAGCTCGGCGACACCCTGACCGTGCAGCTGGAAGTGCTGGAAAAGCTGCCCAAGGGCCGCGTGCGCCTGGCCACCCGCGTGTTCAACCAGAACCAGGAGCAGGTGGTGGACGGCGAGGCCGAGGTGCTGGCCCCGCGTGCCGAGCAGACCCTGAATATGCCGGAGATGCCGAAGGTCACCGTCGGTTGACCCTCTCGTAGGGTGCGCCGCGCGCACTAACGGCCGCATGCCGTGCCACACGGTGCGCACGGCGCACCCTACGGCTCGAACGCGGGTTTCACCCGCCCTACTCCACCACCCTGACGCTCGCCGTCATCCCCGCACTCAGCGGCAAATCCTTCGGCACCTCGTCCAGTTCGAAACGCACCGGAATACGCTGGGCCAGGCGTACCCAGTTGAAGGTCGGCTCGACGTTGGCCAGCAGCTGCGCATCGGGCGTGGCGTTGCGGTCGGTGATGCCGCGACTGATGCTCTGCACCCTCGCCTTCAGCGGCTCGCCGCCGCTCATCAGGGTCACCTCGGCCGGCGCGCCGACGCGGATGCCCGGCAGCTTGGTCTCCTCGAAATAGGCCTGCACATAGAACGAGTCGTCCGCCACCAGGGCCATCACCGCCTGGCCGGCCTGCACGTAGTTGCCCTGGGCCAGGTGCAGGTTGGTGACCTGACCCGCGCGCGGCGCGCGCACCTCGCTGCGGCGCAGATTGAGCTCGGCCAGCTCGACCTCCGCCTCGGCCTGTTGCAATTCGGCGCGGGCGATGGACGCGTTGATCTGCGCGTTCTCGCGCAGCTCCGCGCTGATCGCCTGGGGGCCCAGGTGCGCGCGGCGCGAGGCCTCGTGCTGGCGCAGGTTGAGTTGCTGGCGACGGGTCTCGGCCAGGGCGCGGGCCTTGTCCAGCGCCGCCTGGTAGCGCTCGCGGTCGATGCTCATGAGCAGGTCGCCGGCCTTGACCTGCTGGTTGTCGCGCACCTTGAGCTCGACCACCCAGCCGGACACGTCCGGCGCGAGGGTGACCACGTCGGCGCGCACGCGGGCGTCGCGGGTCCAGGGCGACAGCATGTAGAACTGCCACAGCCACCACCCGGCCAGCAGCGCGACCGCGACCACCAGCATCGTCAGCATCATTCGGGGCAACGCACGCATCACAGACTCCTCACCAGCTCGCCAGCAGGGCCACGAGCCCCGCCAGCACGCAGACATACAGGGCGCAGTCGAACAGCGCCTCGTGCCAGATCCAGCGCGCCAGGCCGGCACGCTGCAGGCCCAGGCGCAGCACGCCGGTCAGCAGCAGCGCCAGCAGCGCATACACCAGCATGGGGCTGAGCAGCACGCCGCCCAGCGTCCATTCACGCAGCTCCATGGTTCTCTCCTTGCCGCGCGCACCAATGCCGCCAGCTGTGGGTGAGTTGCAGTAGAGCGGCCTCGGCCAGGCTCAGTTCGACCGCCGGTGGCTGGTCGCGCAGGGCCCGCGCGAACGCCTGGGCCGGCGCCTCCAGCGCCTCGCCGCGCGTCGGCGCCGGGCCCTGACGCAGTACCGCGCCCGCCTCTTCGAAGAAACGCCGCTCGGCCTGGCGCGGTGCGCTGGGCGCGGCCGCCAGACAGGCTCGCAGGTGGAGCAGCTCGTCGCCCAGGTCGAGGCTGTCGATGCCATCGTCCCAGCGGCTGCGGCCACCCTCCGGCAGTTGCGGGTAGAAGCGCGCCAGCTGCAACAGGCGATCGGCCATACGCCCGCCGAACCAGTTTTCCGCGCCGCCCAGGCTGCGCGAGCAGAGCCGCGCCAGGTCGTCGAGGGTCGCCTTGAGCAGGCGCCGGCCGTGCCACACCGGGTTGCGCAGCACGATCAGACGCAGCGCCAGCACCGCGCAACCGACGCCTATCAGCATGGCCAACGCCTCGTTGAGGAAGAAGGCGACGTCGTAAACCATGTCGTTGCGCGGCGCGCAGAGCACGATGAAGTGCAGGCAGAAGGAGGTGGCGGCGCCCGCCAGGGCGGGCTTCGCCATCGCCAGCAGGCCGAAGAACAGCGGTACGCCAAGAGCCAGGCAGAGCAGCGGGAAGCCATTCCACTGCGGCAGCAACACCTGCCCGACGAAGAAGGCCACCGGCAGCGCATAGAAGATGCCGCGCATGAAGGCCATGCCGATCAAGTCGGCATTCTCGCGGCTGGCGAACAGGCTGCACACCACTGCGGCCAGCAGCAGCGCGCCGCTGGCGGCCGGCCAGCCGGTGGCCAGCCAGAAGGCCGACAACACCAGCAGCGTCAGGCAACTGCGCAGGCCGTACACGGCGGCGGTCTGCACGTCGCGATGCCAGGACAGCGGCGGCGGCGCGTCCTGCGGGGCCTCGCCACGCTCGACCGCGCCGAGCGCGGTTTGCGCGCGCCCGAGCTGGCGCACCACCAGCGCCAGCCGTCCCAGGCAGTACTGCCGCGCCAGCGATTGCCCGGGCGCTTGTGAGGCTTCCAGCAAACGCCCATAGAGCGCCTCCTGGCGCTGCGCATCCGGTTCGGCCAGCAGCGTTCGGACCTCGTCCAGCCAGGCCCGCAGGCCATCGGCTTGACCCTGGTCGAGCTGCTGCCATTGCCGCGCGGCGCCGCGAGCCAGGCGCAGCAGACCGAGCAGCTCGCGGGTCAGCGCGCGCAGGCCACGGGCACGCTGGCGGCCGCGGCTGCCCTCGAACCAGGCGTGCTCGCGCTGGGCGTCCACTGCGACGATGCGGCCAAGCGTCTCCAGCAACCCCTGGCGCCCGGCCGCCCTGCCCTGCAGCGCCGCGGCCGCCGCCTGCACCCCGCCCTGCCAGGCGGCGCGCGCCTGCTGCACCACCGCCTGCTCGACCCGCTGCGGCCAGAGCACGGCACTGACCGCCATGGAACAGAGAATGCCGAGGCAGATCTCGGTGCAGCGCGCCACCGCCTCGTCGAACACCAGCAGCGGCTTGCCGGTGATCGGCAGACAGATGATCGCCACCGTATAGCCGGCCAGCACGAAGGAATAAGCCCAGGCACTGCGCAGCAGGGTCGAGGCCGCCGTGCACAGCCCCAGCCACAGCGCCATCACCAGCAGGAACAACCAGGGCGCCTGGGCGAACAAAGCCATGAACAGCACCGACAGCGCCGTGACAATCAGCGTGCCGAGCAGCCGCGCCAGGCCCTTCTGCACCACCATGCCGGCCAGCGGCTGGGCGACGATGAAGGCGGTCATCAGCGCCCACTGCGGCTGCTCGAGGTCGAAGCGGAAGGCGCACCACAGCGCCAGAGCGCCCGCCAGCAGCGTCTTGGCGGCGAACTGCAGCGCCGCGGGATGAGGGGCAACGAAGGTCGAAAGCGAGTCGCGCAAGGAGGCGTTACCGGTTGGAAGACGTCATGAATGAAGGTAGCCGCCCCTTCGAGAGGACGGCTAAACAATCGAAAACTAATTATTAGCCAGCTAACTTTATTCGTCCAGAACGAGCTCGACGAATGGTGGTTGCAATTAATTAATTGAGTATTTAATTATTAGGCCATGAGCAAACAGCCGAAAACCCCTCGCGCCCCCGGGCGCCCGACCGCCGATGCCACGGTGCTGCGCGAGCAGTTGCTGGACATCGCCACCAATCTCTTCGCCCACCAGGGCATCCACGCCACCAGCCTGCGCGCCATTGCCGAGCGCGCGGGCGTGACTCCTGCACTGCTCAACTACTACTTCGGCGGCAAGGACGGCCTGGTCGACGCCATGGTCGAGGAACGCTTCCTGCCGCTGGTGACCACCGCCGCCCAGGGCCTGCAGCAGGCCGGCGACGATCCGCTGGCGCTGGTCGAAGCCTTCCTCCGTGACATGAGCCGCAACGTCGCCACCCACCCATGGATTTCCCAGCTCTGGGTGCGCGAGATCCTCTGCGACGGCGGCGTGCTGCGCGAGCGCCTGATGGACCGCATCGCGCCGATGGTGCCGCTGCTGCTGGCGCAGAAATTCGCCGCGGCCCAGGCCCGCGGCGCGCTCAACCCCGACCTCGACCCGCGCCTGCTGGTGGTCTCGCTGATCGGCCTCACCCTCCTCCCCTACGCCGCCGCGCCCATCTGGCGTGGCGTGTTCGCCAACCCACAGATCGGCGACGACGCGCTGATCGCCCACACCCTCGCCCTGCTCAAGGGCGCAATGGAGCCCTGAGATGTACCGTCTGCTGCGATCACGTCTGCTGCTCGCCAGTCTCCTGGTCGCCGGCCTGACCGGCTGCGACTCCGGCGGCGAACAGCTGCTCGGCACCCTGGAATGGGACCGCATCGGCCTGCCCGCCGAGACCTCCGAGCCCGTACTGGCCTGGAAGGTCGCCGAGGGCGACCGGGTCGAAGCCGGCCAGTTGCTGGTGGAACTTGATCCGCGCCGCCAGGATGCCCGCATCGCCCAGGCCCGTGGCGAGGTGGACCAGGCCGCCGCGCGCCTGGCCGAACTGAGCAACGGCGCGCGCAGCGAAACCATCGACGCGGCCCGCGCCACCCTGGCGCGCAACCGCGCCGAGCTGACCGACGCCGAGCGCAACTTCCAGCGCATCGCCGCGCTCTACCAGCGCAAGCAGGTGGCCATTGCCGAACTGGACCGTTCGCGCGCCGCCCGTGACCAGGCCAGCGCCGCCACCCGCAGCGCCGAGGCGCAGCTGCGCGAGCTGACCAATGGCACCCGCCCGGAGCAGCTTGAACAGGCTGGCGCCGCCCTGGATGCCGCCCGCGGCAACCTGGCCCAGCTGCAAGTCGGCCGCGAGCACCTGAGCCTGCGCGCACCCCGCGCCGGCGTGATCGACGCCCTGCCGTTCAAGGTTGGCGACCAGCCGCCGGCCGGCGCCGAAGTGGTCAGCCTGCTGGTCGGCGAGGCGCCCTACGCGCGGCTGTTCATTCCCGCCAGCATCCGCGCCGGGGTGAAGGTGGGCGACACCCTGCGCATCCGCGTCGAGGGCATCGAGCAACCCTTCGACGGTCGCGTGCGCAACATCCGCAGCGAGGCCAGCTTCACGCCCTACTACGCCCTCACTGGCGACGATGCCAGCCGCCTGATGTACCGCGCCGAGGTGGTGCTCGAGGGCGAGGCCGCGCGCCAGCTGCCGGCCGGCCTGCCATTGCAGGCGGAGCGCATCGATGAACGACACTGAACTGGTGATCCGCGCCCGCGGCCTGAGCAAGCGCTTCGGCAAGCTCACCGCGGTCGACAACCTCGACCTCTCGGTGCCGCGCGCCGAGGTGTTCGGCTTCCTCGGCCCCAACGGCTGCGGCAAGTCCACCACCATCCGCATGCTCTGCGGGCTGCTGCAGCCCAGCGAGGGCGAGGTGGAAGTACTCGGTTATCAGATCCCGCGCGACGCCGAGGAACTGAAGCGGCGCATCGGCTACATGACGCAGAAGTTCTCGCTCTACGAAGACCTCACGGTGCAGGAGAACCTGGAATTCCTGGCCGCCGTGCAGGGCATCGGCCGCCGCGAGACCCGCAAACGCATCGACGAGCTGTTGGAGCGCTACTGGCTGGCCGACCGCCGCAAGCAGATGGCCGGCACCATGAGCGGCGGCCAGAAGCAGCGCCTGGCCCTGGCCGGGGCGGTGCTGCACAAGCCCGACCTGCTGCTGCTCGACGAGCCGACCAGCGCCGTCGACCCGCAGTCGCGCCGGGAATTCTGGGACTCGCTGTTCGAGCTGGCCGAGGCCGGCACCACCCTGCTGGTCTCCACCCACTACATGGATGAGGCCGAGCGCTGCACGCGCCTGGGGATTCTCGACGCCGGCCGCCTGGTGGCCGACGGCAGCCCGCGCGAGCTGATGGACGCCCTGCCCGGCCACCCGCTGCTGATCGAATGCGCGCAGCCGCGCGAGGCCCAGCGCGCCCTGCAGGGCCACCCCCAGGTGCTGGCCATGGCGCAGATCGGCGCCACCCTGCGCGTGCTCTGCGCCGCCGACGGCGTGCGCGATGACATCGCCGCCGTCCTGCGCCGCGCCGGGGTGAATGCCGAGCTGCGCGACGGCGAGGCCAACCTGGAAGACGTGTTCGTCGCCGTCACCCGCAAGCCGCTGGAGGCCACGCCATGAACCTGCGCCGGATGGGCGCCATCGTCCTCAAGGAGCTGCGCCAGCTGCGCCGCGACAAGCTGACCTTCGTCATGATCGCCGGCGTGCCGCTGCTGGAACTGGTGCTGTTCGGCTACGCCATCAACATGGATGTGCGCGGCATCGAGGCCGCCGTGCTCGACCAGGCCAACACCGCACAGTCGCGCGAGGCCATCGCGGAAATCACCTCCAGCCAGGTGATCGAGGTGAAGTACCGGCTGGACAACCCGCAGGAGATCGACCGCCTGCTGCGCGAAGGCAGCATCAGCGCCGCGCTGGTGGTGCCGAGCGATTTCGAGGCACGCCTGCAGCGCCGGGAGCGCCCGCCCCTGCAGCTGGTGGTGGACGGCTCCGATCAGAGCGTGCAGGCCTCGGCGCGTCAGCTGGCGGCCTATCCGCTGCCCGGCTGGAGCGGCGCCCAGGGCGTGGAGGTGGTCAATTTCTACAACCCCGAACGCCTGGCGCCGCTGAACACCGTGCCCGGGCTGCTCGGGGTGATCCTGACCATGACCATGGTGCTGTTCACCGCCGTGGCGCTGGTCAGGGAACGGGAGCACGGCAACCTGGAGCTGCTGATCGCCACGCCCGTGTCGCCCTGGGAGCTGACCATCGGCAAGGTGCTGCCCTTCATCGGCATCGGCCTGATCCAGGTGACGGTGATCCTGGTGGTCGGCCACTGGCTGTTCGAGGTGCCGGTGCGCGGCTCCATCCTCGAACTCTACGGCGCCTCGCTGCTGTTCATCATCGCCAGCCTGGCCCTCGGCGTGTGGCTGTCGACCCTGGCCAGCACCCAGTTCCAAGCCATGCAGATGGCCTTCTTCACCTTCCTGCCGCAGATATTGCTGTCCGGCTTCATGTTCCCCTTCGCCGGCATGCCCAAGGCGGCCCAGTGGTTCGCCGAGTTCATGCCGCTGACGCACTACCTGCGCCTGTCGCGCGGCATCATGTTGCGCGAGGCCGGCTTGCAGGAACTGTGGCTGGAGATCCTGATCCTAATAGTGTTCTGCGTGGCACTGCTGGGCCTGGCCGTGGCACGCATCCACAAACGCCTGGACTGATGCGAGCGGTCGCGCGAACAGGCCGTCACACCGCTGCCATTCGCGCCCGCTATGCTCGACCCAGGCCACGACGGTGAGGCATGCCATGCGACGACGCATCTCCGCCCTTCCCCTGATCGCGCTGCTGGTGGGCATCAGCCTGCTGACGGCCTGCAGCCGTCTCGACCTGGCCTACCGCAACCTCGACCGCCTGCTGACCTGGCGCATCGACAGCTACCTCGACCTCAACGACGAGCAGAAGGCCTGGCTCGAGCCGCGTCTCGACCAGCACCTGGCCTGGCACTGCAGCACCCAGCTGCCGCAGCTGGCCAGCTGGCTGGACCAGGACCGCGCCGACCTGGCCGCCGGCGGCCTGGACGCGGCGCACTTCGAGGCACGCTTCGCCGACCTTCGCATGGCCCTGGGCGAGGTCTCCAGCGAGATCGGCCCGACCGCCGCCGGCCTGCTGCAACAGCTCACCCCGCTGCAGGTGCAGCAATTGCGCGAACAGATGGCCGAGGAAAACGAGAAGCTGCGCCGCGAGTTCGTCGAACCCCCGCTCGCCCAGCAGATCGCCAAACGCGCGGAAACCACCGAGGAACGCCTGCAGCCCTGGTTCGGCGATCTCGATGAGCAGCAACAGGCGCTGGTGCGGGCCTGGGCCGAGCGCCGCGGCGAGCAGAACCGCCTGTGGCTGGACAGCCGCGAGCGCTGGCAGGCGGCGCTGCTGCAGGAGCTGGAAGGCCGCCGCAGCGCCGACTTCCCGCAGCGCATCGAACGCCTGCTGCGCGAGCGGCAGAGCTACTGGAGCGAGGCCTATCGGGAGTCCTTCGAGGATGGCGAGCGCAGCCTGGCGGTGCTGCTCGGCCAGCTGATCGCCAGCGCCGACGCCGCGCAGCGCCAGCGTCTGCAGGAGAGCCTCGGCGCCCTGCGCGAGGACATCGCCGAGCTGGCTTGCGACGGCGCTACAGCGGAGGTAGTCGCCAGTCGATCGGAGTGAGGCCGCACTGCTTGAGGTACTGGTTGGCGCGGCTGAAATGGCCGTTGCCGAGGAAGCCTCTGTAGGCCGACAGCGGCGACGGATGCGCCGACTTCAGCACCAGATGGCGGGTGGCATCGATCAGCTTCTGCTTGCTCTGCGCGTGCGCGCCCCACAGCAGGAACACCAGGTTGCCCGGCCGCGCGTTGACCACTTCGATCACCTTGTCGGTGAATGGCTGCCAGCCCTTGTCGGCATGGGAGCCGGCGCTGGCCTGCTGCACGGTCAGCGAGGTGTTGAGCAGCAGCACACCCTGCTCCGCCCAGCTCTGCAGGTAGCCGTGGTCGGGGATGTCGATGTTCAGGTCGCGCTTCAATTCCTTGAAGATGTTCACCAGCGAGGGCGGCGCCGGCACGCCCGGTTGCACCGAGAAGCACAGGCCGTGCGCCTGTCCCGGACCGTGGTAGGGGTCCTGGCCGATGATCACCACCTTGACCTGGTCCAGCGGCGTGGAATTCAGTGCATTGAAGATCATCGGGCCCGGCGGGTAGATCACCTTGCCGGCCGCCTTCTCGTTGCGCAGGAATTCGCCGAGCGCCTTCATGTAGGGCTTTTCGAACTCGTCGCGCAGGGCCTCTTTCCAGCCCGGTTCGAGTTTGATGCGATCGTCTTCGCTCATGCGCTGTGTCCTGCCGTCCAACGAAACACGGCACGCTAGGGAAGGCTCCGAGGCAAGTCAAGGCTGATGCCGGCCCATCACGCCCGTGGATGCATTTGGCCGACGCGGCAAAGCGGGCCAAGACTGCAAGCTCCCCACCCCGCGAGGAGCTCCCTCATGAACACCACCCGCGAAAACGCCGCCGGCATCAGCCGCGAGCGCCTGGAGCAGGCACTGCAGCACTCCACCTTCGCCCAGCTGCTGGGCGCCGAACTGCTCGACTTCGAGCCCGGCCGGGTCAGCCTGCAGGTGCGCAGCCGCCCCGACCTGTGCCAGCACCACGGTTACCTGCACGGCGCCGTGGTCGGCTTCATGGTCGACAGCGGCTGCGCCTGGGCCGCGGCCTCGATGGTCGGCGACGTGGTTACCAGCGAGTACAAGCTCAACCTGCTGGCCCCGGCGTTGGGCGAACGCCTGATCTGTCGCAGCGAGGTGCTCAAGGCCGGGCAGCGCCAGGCGGTGTGCCGAGCGGACGTGTTCGCGGTGAAGGACGGCGCGGAGAAGCTGATCGCCACCGGCCTGGCGACCATCGCCCGGGTCTAGGCGACCTGGTACTCGCGGCAGATCAGCTCGACATCGGGCTGGCGCAGCGGCTCCTGGGTCAGACCGCAGAACGGCGCGCCGTCACGCTGCTGGTGGAAGCGACAGGTGCGGCACAGGCCGAAGCCGGGCACGTCCTCGCTGCGCTGGATCTGCCGCAGCAGGTCGCCAAACAACGCCTCCAGATCCTGCGCCCGCTCGCCCATCTGCTCCAGCGCCGCGCTCAGGAACTGAGGCGGCGCCACGCTGGCCAGCAGCTCGCGAGCCAGTGCCGTCAGCTCCAGGTGCACGCTGCGCCGGTCGCGCTGGTCCTGGCTCTTTTCGATCAGGCCCTTGGCCTCCAGCGCCTTGAGCGACTGCGACACCGTACCCTTGGTCAGCCCGAGGTACTCGGTCACCGCCAGCGGCGTGTTGGAGTAGCGGTTGCAGCGCGACAGGTAGATCAGCGCGCTGACCTGGATCGGCTGCAGCTCCGCGAGCAGCGGGTGCTGGCGGTTCCAGATGCGCATCAGGCTGGTCAGTCGCTCCAGCAGATCGAAGAAGGTGGTAGCGGTCATATCATCACTCCTGTCGAAATATAGTATCGACTAAAAACCATATTGACAAAGAGCGCAGCGGGAGTAGCCTTCGTATCAGTATCGAATCGATACCAAATCAATCTGAAGGAGACACGAAATGACTACTGCACGCTTCTACCACGCCGGCTGCCCCGTTTGCGTCTCGGCCGAACAGACCCTGCTCAACCTGCTGGACCCGGCCGTCAAGGTCGAGGTGGTTCACCTCGGCGACCAGCCCCAACGCGTCGCCGAGGCCGAAGCGGCCGGCGTCAAGTCGGTGCCCGCACTGGTGGTCGAAGACCAGGTGCTGCACCTGAACTTCGGCGCCTCCATCGACGACCTGAAATAAGGAGCCGGCCATGAAAGCCCCCTTCGCTTTCGCGCTCACCGCGCTTCTCGCCAGCCAGGCCTGGGCCCATGGCCAGGGCGGCATCCACAGCGAAAAGACCGCCAAGGTCGACGCCGCCTTCGACCTGGTGCACACCCGCGTCTTCAAGGACGGCAGCGACCTGGTGTTCGAACAACTGGTCGACGGCAAGGCCGGCAGCCGCACGCCCTCCGCCAAGGGCAGCTTCGCTGCCGCCGAGGTGTACAGCTATGTCTGGCCGACCAGCCTGGACGCCGGCAGCGTCGGTTTCGAGCAGGGCTCGGGCATCCTCGCCCTGGCGCTGACGTCGCACCCGGACTTCGACGACACCCCGCAGCTGGATGAAAACGGCGACGGCAAAAAGGACAACGACGGCGGCCTCTGGCACTCCCACTGGGTGGTGCTGACCAAGGACGCCAGCTGCGGCCCTGCCGGCCTCAAGGTGCGCGACATCCCCGAGGGGGCCAAACCCAAGCTGCCGGCCACCTGGCCCGGTGCGCCGATCTACATCGACTCGCCCGGCTACGACCTCAGCGTGAAGGACGACGCCGCGCGCATCCGCGTGCCGCTGGCCGCCGTCGGCTTCCCGCAGAGCTTCAACTACGACGGCGTGACCGCGGCTCTGCAGGTCAACGCCGACCTGCACAACCCGCTGCTGTGCGTCACCAGCGTGTGGGACGTGGCCTCCGGCGACCTGTCGCTGCCCGCCACCTGGAACGAGGAGCAATGACATGAACGTGAAAGTCTTCGACACCCACGTGCGCACGGTCGACGGTGGTTACCTACACTTCGACGTGCTCATCGAAGGCAACGACCAGGCACTCGCCGCCCGCTACGCCCGCGAATGGCTCGCGAGCCGCGGCGTGGAGGACGCGGACGTCTCGCAGAGCCGCTGCCAGTTCTGCCACAGCGAACCGGCCCACCCCGAGGTGGCCGCCGCCATCGCCCAGCAGGGCTACTTCATCATCCCGCTGCAGGGTTGCTAAGGAGATAAAAGCCATGAACGCGTACCAGCCTCTGAACTGCGATCTGCACGACTTCCTGGAGATCGCTTGCATGCACGGCTACCGCCTGCAGGTCGAGATGGTCGAGGGTCCGAGCTTCGTGGCCAGGGCGCTGGACACGCGCACGGCCCCGAGCAAGGAGGAGTTCCTCGTCCTGCAGACCGAAGCAGGCAAGCAGGAGGTGCGTCTCGACCAACTGCTGGCCATCACCCCGCTCGACCCCGGCGCCAGTTTCGGCCGGGTGGAGCTGGCGGGGATGATCTGCTCGATCTGACCGGGCAATAGCAGACAAAAGGCCGTGGACTGCCCAGTCCACGGCCTTTTTCTTTAACCCTGGTGCAACGCCCGATAGTGACTGGGCGCCATGCCCACCACCTTCCTGAACAGCCGCGAGAAGTAATAGGGGTCGTCGTAGCCCAACTGCTCGGCAATCTGCCGTACCTCCAGGCTGCCCTGGTCGAGCAGGCGGCAAGCCTGGGCCATCTTCAGCTGGATGAAGTCCTGGATCGGCGCGTGGCCGGTCAGTGCGCGGTAGGTCTTGGCGAAGTGGAAGCGCGACAGCTTGAACTGCGCGGCCAGCTCGTCGAGGTTGAGGCTGCCGTGCAGGTGGCTGCGCATCACCGCCTGCACCGCGTCCACATCCAGCACCCGCCCGGACTTCAGCGTGGTGCGCGCCGGCAGCACGGCCAGCGAGCTGAGCAGCGCCTGCAACTGATGAGCGGCGTGGATGAAGTGCGCCGGGTTGAGGCCCTGGCGGTGCAGGCCGAGCAGCGCCTCGAAGTCCGCCAGCAGGCGCGGCTGCACGCCGATGCGCCGCACGCCGGCCTTGCCCAGCAGACGCAGGAAGTCGTCGCACAGTGCCCCATCGAAGTGCACCCAGTGGATGGTCCAGGGCCGCCCGGCATCGGCGCCATAGGCGTGGGCGGCGCCGCGCGGCAGCAGCAGAAGGTCGCCTCCGCCAACCTCGAATCGTCCATCCTGCGTTTCCAGCCAGCCGCGCCCGGCGCGGCAGTAGATCAGCAGGTGGTCATCCGGCTCGGAGCGCTGCATGCGGTGCCCGGCTGCCTCCGGGTAATAGCCCAGGGCCAGCGGGAAGCAGCCGCTGGTCAGAGCATGACGGGACAACACGCGCCTGAGCCGGGGAGGCACGATGAAGCGCAGGCCACCGGCCGGCAGTGGCCAGTTGGAAGTTTCCACCGAGGCGTTCATGGCGCCCTCTTTCTTTTTCGAATGCCAAGATCGTCCATCCGATGAGCAAGATCGTCAATCCACAGGATCATCCGCTACGGCTATAACAGGGCCACACAAGAACAATCAGGAGGCCCACGATGCCCCAGGTGATCCCGCAGCTGATCGACGGCCAATGGCAGGCCAGCCACGCCCGCGAACTGATCGAAGTGACCGACCCGGCCACCCAGGAAGTCCTGGCCCTGGCGCCCAAGGCCACCCACGAGGAGATCGAGGCGGCCATCGCCGGCGCCAGGAAGGCCTTCCTCAGCTGGCGCGAGGTGCCGGTGCCGGAACGCGCACGACTGATGCTGCGCTACCAGCACCTGCTCAAGGAGCACCACGACGAGCTGGCCGAGATCCTCGCCGCGGAGACCGGCAAGACCTTTGCCGACGCCAAGGGCGACGTCTGGCGCGGCATCGAGGTGGCCGAGCACGCGGCCAACATCTGCAGCCTGATGATGGGCGAGACGGTGGAGAACGTCGCCCGCGAGATCGACACCGCCAGCTGGATCCAGCCGCTCGGCGTATGCGTCGGCATCACCCCGTTCAACTTCCCGGCGATGATCCCGCTGTGGATGTTCCCGCTGGCCATCGCCTGCGGCAACACCTTCATCCTCAAGCCCTCCGAGCAGGACCCGCTGACGCCTAACCGCCTGGCCGAGCTGTTCCTCGAGGCCGGCGCGCCGGCCGGCGTGCTGCAGGTGCTGCACGGCGGCCGCGAGGTAGTCGACGCCCTGCTCACCCACGAGGACATCCGCGCCATCTCCTTCGTCGGCTCGGTGCCGGTGGGCCAGCATATTTATCGCACCGGCACCCAGCACCTGAAGCGCGTGCAGGCCTTCGCCGGCGCCAAGAACCACATGGTGATCATGCCCGACGCGCCGAAGGACCAGGTGCTCAGCAACCTGCTCGGCGCCAGCTGCGGCGCCGCCGGCCAGCGCTGCATGGCGATCAGCGTGGCGGTGTTCGTCGGCGAATCGAAAGCCTGGATCGACGAGCTGGCCGCGCAGATGGCCGAGCTCAAGCCGGGCCACTGGAAGGATCCGAGTTCCGCCTACGGCCCGCTGATCAGCCAACAGGCCAAGCAGCGCGTGCAGAAGCTGATCGCCGAGGGCAAGGCGGAAGGCGCCGAGTGCCTGCTCGACGGCTCGCAGTGCGAGGTGGCCGGCTACCCCAACGGCAACTGGCTGGGCCCGACCCTGTTCCGCGGCGTGACCACCGGGATGAGCCTGTACCGCGAGGAAATCTTCGGCCCGGTGCTGGTGTGCATGGAGGTCGATACCCTGGAGGAGGCCATCGAGCTGGTCAACGCCAGCCCCTACGGCAACGGCACCAGCATCTTCACCCGCTCCGGCGGCGCGGCGCGGCATTACCAGCATGCAGTGGAAGTCGGCCAGGTGGGCATCAACGTGCCGATCCCGGTGCCGCTGCCGTTCTTCTCCTTCACCGGCTGGAAGGGCTCGTTCTATGGCGACCTGCACGCCTACGGCAAGCAGGCGGTGCGCTTCTATACCGAGACCAAGACCGTCACCAGCCGCTGGTTCGATGACACTCTGGGCGGCAATCCGCCGATGAGCGGACCGAATATGACCATTCAACTGAAGTGAGACCTGACTCACCTCAATTAGCGACGACTAAGACGAAAAGACAATGCCTCCGCGCTCGCCAGAGCCCCACAGTCGGCCCTGGCACAACAAGAACAAGGAGCCATTGATGAAACGACTGACTGCCTGTCTGGCCCTCTGGGCCGGACTCACCGCCGCCGCGCAGGCGGCCGAGCCGATTACCCTCGGCCTCAGCTACCCGCGCACCGGCAGCTACAAGGAAGAAGGACTGGCACAGATGCGCGGAGCCCTGCTGGCCATCGACGAGCTGAACGCCCAGGGCGGCGTGCTCGGCCGCCCGCTGCGGCTGTCCAGCCTGGACGACGCCTCGCGCCCCGAGAAGGCCGCGCGCAACGTCGACAAGCTGGCCGGCGAAGGGGCCGTCATGCTCTTCGGCGGCGCCTCTAGTGCGGCCGCCATCGCCGCCGGCAAGCGTGCCCAGGAAAAGGGCCTGCTGTACTTCGGCACCCTCACCTACTCCAACGACACCACCGGCAAGGACGGCCACCGCTACCTGTTCCGCGAGTGCAACAGCGCCTGGATGAGCGCCCGCGTGCTCGGCCAGTACCTGGCCAGGCACCTGCCGGACAAGCGCTACTTCTACGTCACCGCCGACTACACCTGGGGCACCACCACCGAGAGCTCGCTGCGCGAGACCACCGGCACCCAGGACGGCGCGCGCAATCCCGGCCTTAAGGTGCCCTTCCCCGGCGCGCGCATGGCCGACTACCAGAATGCCCTGACCCAGGCCGCGCAGAGCGACGCCGAGGTGCTGGTTCTGGTGCTGTTCGGCGAGGACCTGGTGCGCGCCATGCGCGTGGCCGAGGATCTCGGCCTGGCTGGCAAGGTGCAGATCGTCGCGCCCAATCTGACCCAGGGCATCATCGAGCAGGCCGGCCCGGGACTGATGGAAGGCGTGCTGGGAACGGAGCCCTGGACCTGGCGCGTGCCCGAGCTGGAAGGCAGCCAGGCAGGCCAGGCCTTCGTGCGCAACTTCGAGGAACGCTACGAGGTCTATCCCTCCAGCGCCGCGGCCTCGGCCTACAGCATCGTCCTACAGTGGGCAGATGCCGCCGGCCGCGCCAAGAGCCTGGAAAGTGAAGCGCTGATCGGCGCGCTGGAAGGCCACAGCTACAGCCTGCTCAAGGGCCCGCAGCAATGGCGCGGCTTCGATCACCAGAACGTGCAGACCGTCTACGCGGTGAAGGTGAAAGCGCGGGCCGAGATCATGGCCTCGCCACGCCGCCAGGATTACTTCGAGATCGTCCACCGCCTGGACGGAGAACAGGCCGCCCCCAGCCTCGCCGAATGGCAGGCCGAGCGGCGCGCCGCCGGCCAGCCCACGACATTGCAGTGAGAGCCTATGGATTTTGAGCTGAACGAGGAACAACGCCTGCTGGTCGACAGCGCCCGCGCCTTCGCCGCGCGGGAGCTGGCGCCGCACGCCGCCGACTGGGACCGCGAGCACCACTTCCCGGTGGAGGTGATCCGCCGCGCCGCCGAGCAGGGCTACCTGGCCCTGTATATCGGCGAGGAAGATGGCGGCCTGGGCCTGTCGCGGCTGACCAGTTCGCTGATCTTCGAACAGCTCGCCGCCGGCTGCGTGGCCACCACGGCCTACCTGACCATTCACAACATGGCCACCTGGATGCTCGCCAGCTTCGCCGATCAGGCGCTGAAGGACACCTGGCTGGCCGGCCTGACCACGGGCGAGCTGCTGGCCTCCTACTGCCTCACCGAACCGGACGCTGGCTCCGACGCCGCCCGCCTGCGCACCCGCGCCCGGCGTGAGGGCGACGACTACGTGCTGGATGGCAGCAAGTGCTTCATCTCCGGCGCCGGCAGCACCGACGTGCTGATCGTCATGGCGCGCACCGGCGAGGACGGCGCCAAGGGCATCTCCTGCTTTCTGGTGCCGGCCAATGCCGAGGGCATGAAGTACGGGCGCAACGAGGACAAGATGGGCTGGAAGGCGCAGCCGACCCGCACCATCACCTTCGAGAACGTGCGCATCCCCGCCGGAAACCGCATCGGCCCCGAGGGCCAGGGCTTCGTCTACGCCATGAAGGGCCTGGACGGCGGTCGCCTGAACATCGCCAGCTGCTCGCTCGGCGCCGCCCAGGCGGCGCTGGAGCAGAGCCTGCGCTACGTGGAGGAGCGCAAGCAGTTCGGCAAACAACTCAGCGAATTCCAGGCCCTACAGTTCAAGCTCGCCGATATGCTCACCGATTTAACGGCGAGTAGGCAGATGGTGCGCCTGGCCGCGCACAAGCTGGACAACCGCCACGGCGAGGCCAGCCTGTACTGCGCCATGGCCAAGCGCTTCGCCACCGACCGTTGTTTCACGCTGTGCAACGAGGCCCTGCAGCTGCACGGCGGCTACGGTTACCTGAACGACTACCCTCTGGAGCGCTGGGTGCGCGACAGCCGCGTACACCAGATACTGGAAGGCACCAACGAGATCATGCGGGTGATCGTCGCCCGCCGCCTGCTGGACCAGGGCGGCATGCTCGATCGCCTGCTGTAGCTTTCAGTCCCCTCTCCCCACGGGGAGAGGGCTAGGGAGAGGGGCCGTGCCGCTTCCCTCTTCCCCAGCCCCTCTCCTATAAATGGGCGAGGGGAGTAATCCGACGAGGACGCCTATGACCACTGCCATCGAAGCCTACAACCCCGGCATGTTCGACCTGACGCACAAGCTGACGGTGGAGAAGCACGGCCACACTGCGCTGATCACCATCAACCACCCGCCGGCCAATACCTGGGACCGCGACTCGCTGATCGGCCTCAAGCAGGTGATCGAGCACCTCAACCGCGACGACGATATCTATGCCCTGGTGGTGACCGGTCAGGGCAGCAAGTTCTTCAGCGCCGGCGCCGACCTCAACCTGTTCGCCGACGGCGACAAGGCCCGCGCCCGCGAGATGGCGCGGCGCTTCGGCGAGGCCTTCGAGACCCTGCGTGACTTCCGCGGCGTGTCGATCGCCGCGATCAACGGCTACGCCATGGGCGGCGGCCTGGAATGCGCGCTGGCCTGCGACATCCGCATCGCCGAGCGCCAGGCGCAGATGGCCCTGCCGGAAGCCACCGTCGGCCTGCTGCCCTGCGCCGGCGGCACGCAGAACCTGCCCTGGCTGGTGGGCGAAGGCTGGGCCAAGCGCATGATCCTCTGTGGCGAACGCATCGACGCCGAGACCGCCCTGCGCATCGGCCTCATCGAGCAGGTGGTGGACAGCGACGAGGCCCGCGGCACCGCCCTGCTACTGGCGGCCAAGGTGGCGCGGCAGAGCCCGGTGGCGGTGCGCACCATCAAGCCGCTGATTCAGGGCGCCCGCGAGCGCGGCCCGAACACCTGGCTGGGCGAAGAGCGCGAACGCTTCGTCGACCTGTTCGATGCCGACGACACCCGCGAGGGCGTCAACGCCTTCCTCGAGAAACGCGACGCCCAGTGGCGCAACAAATGACTCGCAGGGTGGAAAACGACCGCAGGTCTTTTCCACCCATCCTCCATTCGGTGGAAAACGCTACGTGGTTTTCCACGGGGTGGCCATTCACACTGCGATAGGCACCGCAATGAACGTGACCTTCGAAGAACGCCCCGCCCTGCATGGCTTCCGCATCGGCATCGCCAGCCTGGACGCGGAGAAGAGCCTCAATGCCCTGACACTGCCAATGATCGAGGCGCTGGACGCGCAGTTGCGCCAGTGGGCCGAGGACGACGGCATCGCCTGCGTGCTGCTGCGCGGCAACGGCCCCAAAGCCTTCTGCGCCGGTGGCGACGTGGTGCAGCTGGTGCAGCAGTGCCGCGAGCATCCCGGCGAGGTGCCGCCGCTGGCGCGGCGCTTCTTCGCCGACGAATACCGCCTCGACCACCGCATCCACACCTACCCGAAACCGCTGATCTGCTGGGCCCACGGCCACGTACTGGGTGGCGGCATGGGCCTGATGCAGGGCGCGGCCATCCGCATTGTCACCCCGAGCAGCCGGCTGGGGATGCCGGAGATCAACATCGGCCTGTATCCCGATGTCGGCGGCAGCTGGTTCCTCGCCCGTCTGCCGGGCAAGCTCGGCCTGTTCCTCGGCCTCACCGCCGCCGGCATCAACGCCCGCGACGCCCTGGACCTGGACCTGGCCGACCGCTTTCTGCGTGACGACCAGCAGGACACGCTGATCGAGGGCCTGGTGCAGATGAACTGGCAGCACCAGGCGCCCGAGCAGCTCAGCAGCCTGCTCCGTGCGCTGGAGCACGAGGCCCGCCCGGACCTGCCGCCGGCCCAGTGGCTGCCGCGCCGAGAACACATCGATGCCCTGCTCGACCTGGCCGACCTGCCCGCCGCCTGGCACGCCCTCACCGCCCTGCACAACGACGACGACCTGCCGCTGGCCCGCGCCGCCAAGACCCTGGCCGCCGGCTGCCCGCTGACCGCGCACCTGGTCTGGGAGCAGATCCGCCGCGCCCGCCACCTGTCGCTGGCCGAAGTGTTCCGCATGGAATACGCCATGAGCCTGAACTGCTGCCGCCACCCGGAATTCCCCGAGGGCGTGCGTGCCCGCCTGATCGACAAGGACCAGACGCCGAAGTGGCACTGGCCCGACCCGGCGGCCATTCCGCCGGCGGTGATCGAGGCGCACTTCGAGCCGGTCTGGGAGGGCGCGCACCCGCTGGCGGATCTGTGAGATGCCCTCCCCCAGGGAGGATTGGAAATATCGGTCAGGTCTCTTCTTCGTTGGAAAGGGGCAGAAGGAAAATCGGGCTGCGTGGATCGCCTCCTCTCCCTAGCCCTCTCCCCGAGGGGAGAGGGAATGAACCGGCTGCGCGGCGGCGATGAAGATGGCTCGCCTCTAAAGAGCGGCGTCCCGGATTGCATCCGGGCTACACGGAAGCACCGAGGCACGCGGGATCACCCCTCTCCCGTACATGGGAGAGGGGCCGGGGGAGAGGGCAACCAGGGCCGCGCAATACACCCTCTCACAAGGGGAATAAACGCCAGCGCCTCACATTGCGCGGCCGCACTTACATGCGGGACAGACAAGGAGAACAACAATGACTCAGATCGCCTTTATCGGCCTCGGCCACATGGGCCTGCCCATGGCCCGCAACCTGCTGAAGAATGGCTTTGCCGTGTGCGCCTTCGACCTGGTCAGAGAGGCCGTCGACAGCCTGGTCGCCGAAGGAGCCCAACCCGCTGCCAACGCCGCCGACGCGGTCAAGGGCGCCGCCGTGGTGGTCAGCATGCTGCCCGCCAGTCGCCATGTGGAAGGCCTGTACCTGGGCGCCGACGGCCTGCTGGAGAAGATCGCCGCCGACGCCCTGGTGCTGGAATGCTCGACCATCGCCCCGGACGCGTCGCGCAAGGTCCACACGGCCGCCGCCGCCAAGGGCATCGCCCTGCTCGATGCGCCGGTCTCCGGCGGTACCGCCGGCGCCGCGGCCGGCACCCTGACCTTCATGGTGGGCGGCGAGGCCGCGCACCTGGAGCGCGCCCGCCCGGTGCTGGCGGCGATGGGCAAGAACATCTTCCACGCCGGCCCGGATGGCGCCGGCCAGGTGGCCAAGGTGTGCAACAACCAGCTGCTGGCGGTGCACATGATCGGCACCGCCGAGGCCATGGCCCTGGGCGTGGCCAGCGGACTCGACCCGGCGGTGCTGGCCGAGATCATGCGGCAGAGCTCGGGCGGCAACTGGAGCCTGGAGAAGTACAACCCCTGGCCGGGGGTGATGGAGAATGTGCCGGCCTCGAAAGACTACAGCGGCGGCTTCATGGCCGAGCTGATGACCAAGGACCTCGGCCTGGCCCAGGAGGCGGCGCAGGCCACCGGCAGCAGCACGCCGATGGGCGCGCTGGCCCTGCAGATCTACCGCATGCTGCTCAAGCAGGGCGACGGCAAGCTGGACTTCTCGGCCGTGCAGAAACTGTTCGTCGAATAAGGAGCAGCGAGCGTGGCGGCCAGCCCGCCACGCGCAACGCGCCTCAACGCAGACGAACGATCTGCCCCTGCTGCGGCGGCAGGCGGCCATGCACCAGGCCGGAGATGATCTGCGCCGCCGCCTCGAAGCCTTCGCTGCGCACCACCTCGACCAGCTGCGTGCCGCTGGCCTCGACCCGCCGATAGAACTTCACCATGCCCTCGCCGACATAGCGCGAGACGCCACCCGAGCCCCAGTCCACATTGCGTTTGCGCATCTGGATCGGCGCGAAGAACATCTTCGGCTCCGGTCCGCTGGCGGCCTTGTATTGCGCCTCCTCGGTGTTCTGCGCCGAGCCGGCCACGCAGCTGTAGGCCAGCTTGTCGGCGAAGTGCGCATGCACGCGGTCGCGTAGGGCGAGGTCGCTGGAGAAGTCGACGTAGACGGTCGGCACGCTGGCATCGAGCGACTCCAGGTCTTGGTAGGCCAGCGCGCTGTCGTAGCAACCGAGCTGCTCGACGAAGGGGATGTTGCCGCGCGAGGTCAGGCCGATGCATTCGACGTCGTGCTCTTCCAGGCAGAACAGCGTGCAGTAGGCGGTCTTGCTCGACGCGCTGGAGAACAGCAGGCGCCGGGCGCCGAAGAAGTCGTTGTCGACCAGGAAGTCGGCAAGCATCGCCGAGGTCAGGTACAGCGGCTTGAGCAGCGCCTGCAGGTCCTCGTGCTCGGGGCTGTAGTAGGGATCGGCCGCGCACAGCGCGTACTGGTTGTAGGGCGTCGGCAGTTCGGCGCGATGCGCATCCAGCGCGCGGAAGCCGCGCGGCGAAGCCTCGGCCTTGACCCGCGTGTAGCTGGCGATCGGGTAGTAGCCGTAATACCGCGCACCGACCTCGACACCCTCGACGGCCGAGGCGACCACATCGGCGAAGCCCCACACCGGCATGTGTCCCCACTCGGCCTCGCCGGTCGGGTAGAAGTCCCAGTAGCGCATCGAGTCGCCGAAGGCCGCGTAGGTGATGTTGTTGGTGGTCAGGGCGAAGTGGTCGGGCTTGAGAATGACTTCGCCGGGCCGCGGGGTCAGGTCGAAGTCGACGTGTTCGATACGGCTCTGGTCGAGCTGCCCCTTGCGGGTGAGCAGGCGAGTGGCCTTGACGACTGGGGTCATTTGCGGGTCCTCTGGCGATCGCGATTGACGAGCGAACAGGGTAAGCGGCGATGCACGGAAAGGGGTTCGGAAACCGGAACAGCAAGCTTGAAGAGGCGGCCAAGCCCAGAACCAAGCCGCTCAAGCGCCCGCGTCAGGCCCGCGCCGTCTTCACCGTGGAGGCAATCTACCAGGCCTTTGTTCGGATTCTGCAACGCGATGGCTGGGACGCCGTCACCACGCGCTCGGTCGCCATGGAGTCGGGCTTCGCCGTGGGCACGCTCTACGAGTATTTCCCCAGCAAGGAGGCGCTGCTGTCCGGTTACGTGCGCCACTGCATCGAGCAGCTTCTGCAGCTGCTCGACCAGCAGGTGGTCGCGCCGGAACTGGACTGGCAGCAGCGAATCACCCGCCTGCTCTGGCTGAGCTGCGGGCCGCAAGAGTCGATGTATCGGTTGTTCACCTTCGAAATGGCGCGTCAGGAGGCGCAGGTCGCCGAACCCAAACACCACCTGCGCGCCTACCAGGAACTGCTCGCCAAGTGGCAGGAAGTGTTCGCCGCCTGCGACGACCTCCCCGCTCCGGTTTCAGCCGCCACGGTCGAGGCGCTGTTCCTGATGGTCTGGGGCGGACGGCGCTACGCGGCGCTCGCCCAGCTCGACGAGCCGCGCCTGCATGCGTGGCTGAGCGAGACGGAACGGCTGATCCTGCATACGCTGCGGCGCCCTTAGCGTTTCCCGGATAACCGGCCGCTGCCGACCGTCTCGCCCTAGTTGGAGAGCCTCCAGCCACGCACGCTTTCGCCGCGCTGGGAATGACGATTGCGCCGGCCGTCGTGTTCGCGGACGTGGCCACGGTCGTAGCGGCGGTCGCGATCCCTGGAATAGCCATCGTGGCGCTGCCAACCCTGCCCCTGCCAATGGGAATGGCCACGGCGGTCATGGTCGCGGTAGCGCTGGTCCCAGCCATGGCGCGGCGCCTGGTAGCGATGATCGCGGTAGCGCCGACGGTCGTCGTGCCACTGGTAGTGGCCGTCGTAACCCGGCGCGTAGTGGGAGTGGCGGCGCTCCTCGTAGCGGTCGCGGTGCCAGCGGTGGTAGTTGCGATCATCGTCGTAATAGACGCGGTAGCGCGGATAGCTGTCGTAGCGGTAATCGCCGCCATAGGCGGTGCAGCCGCCAAGTGTCGAAGCGAGCAGAACGAGGACAAGTGCTAGACGGGACATGGCGGCCTCCTTCGACCGCTGGGAAGGCGCCGGCGAATGCCGGCTCCGGGACTGCTCCCACTGGCTTGGATCATGCGTCTGGGACGAAGTGCAGCGCCCCGGTCCGGCGAAAGTTGTATCGGCGCGTTTCGCACCATGCCGGCCCGACCTCGCACCAGCATGGCGCAGCCGCTCTCCCATGAGCACTCGACAAGTGCGATGGCTGTCACGAAAACCCCGTACCAGAGCGGTCTGGCACGCCATTCGCTATGACTCCGCCGCACAGGATGTGCCGGCCCGTCAGCGGGCTCGGCCGCTGACACTGCATCGAATGGCCGACTAGGGTTCCGGCCCGCCTCCCACGGCGGGCGACTGGTCCGAGAGTGGGCGACCCCGACAGGGGTTACACGGCGGGACAAAAGCCCGGGAGAACGCGCGCCATGGCGGCCGCCATCCTGTCTCCCGTCCACTGCCCCGAGGTTGTCATGCTGACTCGTCTGCTGTCCTGTTCGCTGCTCGCCCTGCTGCTCCTGCAGCCCGCCCACGCCGCGCCCCAAGAGAAACGCCCGTTCAAGGTCTGCTGGTCGATCTATGCCGGCTGGATGCTGTGGGGCTACATGGCCGAGCAAGGCATCGTCGACAAATGGGCGAAGAAGTACGGCATCGAGATCCAGGTCGAGCAGGTGCCGGACTACGTCGCTTCCATCGAGCAATACACTGCCGGCCAGTACGACGCCTGCTCGATGACCAACATGGATGCGCTGACCATCCCGACCGCCGCAGGCACGGACTCCACCGCGCTGATCGTCGGCGACTTTTCCGCCGGCGCCGACGGCATCCTGGTGCGCGGCGGCAGCAAGGACCTGAAGGACCTCAAGGGCAAGACCATCCTGCTGGTGGAGAACTCGGTGTCCCACTACCTGCTCAGCCGCGCACTGGAGTGGGCGCACCTGCAACCCGGCGACGTGACCATCGAGAACGTCTCGGACAAGGACCTGGCGCAAGTCTGGCGCAGCGGCAAGGGCGACGCGGTGGTGACCTGGAACCCGATTCTCTCCGACCTGCGCCAGGACGGTGACAGCGTGCAGGTGTTCAGCTCGCACCACGTGCCGGGCGAGATCCTCGACCTGCTGGTGATCAACAGCCAGACCCTGACCCAGCACCCGGAGCTGGGCCGCGCGCTCACCGGCGCCTGGTTCGAGGGCATGCGCCTGATGGGCCTTCCGACGCCCGCGGGGGCCGCCGCCCGCGCCAGCATGGCCCGCGCCGCGGACACGACACCCGAAGACTTCGACGAGCAGCTGCGCACCATTCGCTCCTTCTACGCGCCGCGCTCGGCCGCCGCCTTCGCCCGCGGCGAGAAGATGCCGGACCTGATGCAGCGGGTGGCCAACTTCGCCGACGCCCAGCAGTTGCTCGGCGAGGGCAAGGGCCTGCTGCGCCTGGGCATTTCCTTCGGCGACGAGCGCGTGCTGGGCAATCCGGCGCAGATCAAGCTGCGCTTCAACCCGACCTATATGCAGCTGGCGGCCGACAACCAGCTGTAGAACCGGCCTTGAATCTCCAGATCGTCGGCCATGCTGCGTTGAAATGGGGTCGGGGCGCGTCGCCACGGGGTGCTCATCTACACCTCGTAGAGTCGCCCGCGACGCCGACCGGCCCTCACCCGATTTATCGCAGGCGCTCACCCTGCGAGCCAGCCTGCGGCTGTTACTCCCGCTGGTCGTTGCGCCTGCCTGGCGTGAGCTCAAGAGACTCGAAACAGGTTCCGAGCACCAACAGCGAACACCGCGCACCGCTTTCGTGCAGCAAGGTGGTGCATGGCGCCGGGCAGTTCCGGGCCAGGCCCCGCAAAACCGGGGCTGCGGGCAGCTGGCACGATGTTCGCTTTAACCCACCCATGCAGAAGCACCCCACCAGGGGCGCGGCACTACAACTTGCAATGGCCGACTAGGGTTCCGGCCCGTCCACCACGACGGGTGTCTGGTCCGAGAGTTGGCGACCTCGACAGGGGTTACACGGCGGGACAAAAGCCCGGGAGAACGCGCACAGGCCAGTGCCGCGCCGCTCCTGCCCGTATCCCCAACTGGAGGTCCACCCATGCGCAAGCCCCTGCTGTCCTCGCTGATCGCCGCCGGCCTCGCCGCCGCGCTCGCCCTTCCCGCCCACGCCGAGAAGAAAGACCAGTTCGACGTCTGCTGGACCATCTACGCCGGCTGGATGCCATGGGAATACGGCGCCACCCAGGGCATCGTCGACAAGTGGGCGAAGAAGTACGGCATCGAGATCAAGGTCACCCAGCTCAACGACTACGTCGAGTCGATCAACCAGTACACCGCCGGCCAGTTCGACGGCTGCACCATGACCAACATGGACGCGCTGACCATCCCCGCCGCCGGCGGCATCGACAGCACGGCGCTGATCGTCGGTGACTTCTCCAACGGCAACGACGGCATCGTGCTCAAGGGCGAGAAAAAGACCCTCGGCGACCTCAAGGGCATGGACGTCAACCTGGTCGAGCTGTCCGTCTCCCACTACCTGCTGGCCCGTGGCCTGGAACGCGCCGGCCTGGCCGAGAAGGACCTCAAGGTGATCAACACCTCCGACGCCGACATGGTCGCCGCCTTCGCCACCGATGACGTACAGGCCGTCGCCACCTGGAACCCGCTGCTGGCCGAGATCGAAGCCACGCCGGGCGTGACCAAGGTGTTCGACTCCAGCCAGATCCCCGGCGAGATCATCGACCTGATGGTGGTCAACAGCGAGACGCTGAAGGACAACCCCGCGCTGGGCAAGGCGCTGACCGGCGCCTGGTACGAAATCATGGCGACCATGGGCGCCGACTCGGCCGAGGGCAAGGCCGCCCGCGAGCACATGGCCAAGGCCTCCGGCACCGACCTGGCCGGCTACGAGGCGCAGCTCGCTGCGACCAAAATGTTCTATTCGGCCAAGGACGCCGTGGCCTTCGCCAACAGCCCGAAGCTGCCGGCGACCATGACCAAGGTGGCCGAGTTCTCCTTCTCCCACGGCCTGCTCGGCGAGGGCGCGCAGAGCGCCGACGCGGTCGGCATGGCCTTCGCCAGAGACGTGATCACCGGCGACAAGGGCAACGTCAAGCTGCGCTTCGACCCGAGCTACATGCAGATGGCGGCCGACGGAAAACTCTGACCGTTGCGTAGGGTGGAAAACGGCTGCAAGCCTTTTCCACCTCTGCGGCCCGCTTGGTGGGCAATCGCTCCGCGAGTTTCCCACCCTACGCCCTACGAGAGCTCCGTATGCGCCTGATCAACCGACACCCGGACCGCGGCGGCCGCCTGCTGCTGATCCTGCTGCCCTTCGCCCTGCTGCTGTTCGCCTACTTCGCAGGCTCCACGGCGCGTCTGGCGGAGAACCCCAACGACAAGCTGCTGCCCGGCGCGGCGCAGATGGTCGATGCGGTGCAGCGCCTGGCCTTCACCGAAGACAAGCGCAGCGGCGGCTACCTGTTCTGGCAGGACACCGTGTCCAGCCTGGGGCGCCTAGGTCTGGGCATCGGCATCGCCGCCCTGCTCGGCCTTTGCTTAGGCATCGCCGCCGGTACCCTGCCGCTGCTGAGCGCACCGCTGTCGCCGCTGCTCACGGTGCTGTCGATGGTGCCGCCGCTGGCGATCCTGCCGATCCTGTTCATCGTCTTTGGGCTCGGAGAACTGTCCAAGGTGATGCTGATCGTCATCGGCATCACCCCGATCCTCGCCCGCGACATGGAGCAGCGCGCCCGGGAGATTCCGGCCGAGCTGCTGATCAAGGCGCAGACCCTCGGCGCCAACACCTGGACCCTGATCCTGCGCGTGGTGCTGCCACAATTGCTGCCGCGCCTGCTGATAGCCCTGCGCCTGGTGCTCGGCTCGGCCTGGCTGTTCCTCATCGCCGCCGAGGCCATCGCCAGTACCGACGGCCTTGGCTACCGCATCTTCCTCGTGCGCCGCTACCTGGCCATGGACGTGATCCTGCCCTACGTGGCGTGGATCACCCTGCTCGCCTGGCTGATGGACCTGGGCCTGCGCCAGCTCGCCCGCCTGTGCTTCCCCTGGTACGAAGGAGCCAAGGCATGAGCTTCATCCAGGTCAACAACGTCTGGCAGGAGTACGGCGACCAGGTCGTGCTGGAACGCCTCAACTTGATCGTGCGCGAGGGCGAGTTCTGCACGCTTGTAGGAGCCTCCGGTTGCGGCAAGTCGACCTTCCTGCGCCTGCTGCTGGGCCACGAGCGACCGAGCAAGGGCGAGATCCTTCTGGCCGGCCAGCCGCTGGTTGCCGAGCCGGATGCCAGCCGCGGCGTGGTGTTCCAGCGCTACTCGGTGTTCCCCCACCTGACGGTGCTGGACAACGTCGCCGTCGGCCTGGAACTGCCGCGCTCACCGCTGCTTGGCCGCCTGTTCGGCAATGCCAAGCGCGAGGCCCGCGAGCGCGCCGCCGAGCTGCTGCGCAAGGTCGGCCTCGGCCACGCCCTGGATAAGTACCCCAGCGCGCTCTCGGGCGGCATGCAGCAGCGCCTGGCCATCGCCCAGGCGCTGATCACCACGCCGCGCGTGCTGCTGCTCGACGAACCCTTCGGGGCGCTGGACCCGGGCATCCGCAAGGACATGCACGCCCTGCTGCTGGAGCTGTGGCGCGAGACCGGGCTGACCGTCTTCATGGTCACCCACGACCTCTCCGAAGGCTTCAGCCTCGGCACCCGCCTGCTGGTGTTCGACAAGGTGCGCCACGACCCGCACGCGCCCAACGCCTTCGGTGCCCGCATCACCTACGACATTCCGCTCAACAGCGATCGCCGCGCGGCCCTGCCCGCCCCGCTGGCCGAGCGCCTGCAATCGCAACTCCAAGGAGCCTGAGCATGACTGCCTCTCTCGCACTGCGCCCGACCCTCTTTGATGAAACCGTCCCCGGCGGCGGCCACACCTCCTTCGTGCTCAAGCGCGGCCAGCTGCTGCGCATCACCGACCTTGGAGGCGGCGCCAACGTCAGCCTGCTGCTGCTCTCGGCCGCCGAAAAGAGCGAGCGCCTCAACCTGCCGGACACCCTCAAGTGCCAGCACACCGCCAAGCTCACCGCCGGCCACTGCCTGTATTCGGACATGGGCCGCGTGCTGGCCGCCATCACCGCCGACACCTGCGGCTGGCATGACAGCTTCGGTGGCGTGCTGAACGCCGAGGAAGTCCGCGAGAAGTACGGCGCCGGGCGCTACCAGGAACTGCGCAACGGCTTCTTCCGCAATGGCGTGGACAACCTGCTGGTGGAGTTGGGCAAGTGGAACCTCAACCTGCAGGACCTGCTGATGAACCTCAACCTGTTCAGCCGGGTGACGGTCGATGCGGACGGCTGCTTCCACTTCCAACCGGGCAACTCCAAGGCCGGTGACTACATCGAGCTGTACGCGCCGATGGACACCCTGGTGGTCCTCACCGCCCTGCAGCACCCGCTGGACCCCAACCCGCAATACGCGCCCAAGCCGGTGCAACTCGCCTGGAGCCGCGTCGAGAGCGACGGCATCAGCGTGCTCTGCCGCACTTCGCGCCCGGAGAACGGCCGCGGTTTCCACAACACCGAACGGCTGTACCTCTGAGGACTGCGCCATGTCTGCATTCGAAAGCACCCTGCATCCCGAAGCCGCCGTGTACCGCCATACCATCCCGGCCGGCGAGCCCTATCTGTTCGAGGTGAAGGCCGGCCAGACCCTGCGCCTGCTCGACCTCGAAGGCAACCAGGCGGTCGACACCCTGTTCTTCAGCGCGAACAACCCGCGCGAGCGCTTCGACCCGCAGCGCACCCTGCGCAGGCAGAACAATGTCTACCTGAGCACCGGCACGGTCCTCTACTCCAACCTCGGCAACCCGCTGCTGACCATCGTCGCCGACACCTGCGGCCGCCACGACACCCTCGGCGGCGCCTGCGCCCAGGAGAGCAACACGGTCCGCTATGCGCTGGACAAGCGCTACATGCACAGCTGCCGCGACAACTTCCTGCGCGGCGCCCTGCACGACGGCCGCCTGGAGAAGCGCGACATCGGCGCCAACATCAACTTCTTCATGAACGTGCCGGTCACCCCGGAAGGCGGCCTGACCTTCGAGGACGGCATCTCCGCACCGGGCAAGTACGTCGAGCTGCGCGCCGAGACCGACGTGATCGTACTGATCTCCAACTGCCCGCAACTGAACAACCCCTGCAACGGCTGGAACCCGACGCCGGCGGAGGTGCTGGTATGGGACTGAACCGAAGCCCGAACGAGCGTAGCCCGGATGCAATCCGGGAGGCCGGCAACCCCGATCCCCGGATTGCATCTGGGCTACGGGGTTGGCTGTTCCAGCTGTGCCAGAGCCGCGCGGGGCAGTGCTTGGAACAAAAAAACGAACCACAGCAAAAGAAAAACCTGCAGCCGTAGGGTGGATGTCGCTCTTCACATCCACCAGAGCGATCCGAATTCCCAACTGGTGGAAGACGCTTCTCGGTTTTCCACGGGGGTGGGCCTCCACCCTACGCAGCACCAGACTTTCAGCCACGGACGACCGTGGTGCAGACGAATAAGGCGGGACGGCCCGCCACCCCTTTCGAGGGTTCTGCCATGTTCGACAAACTGCTGATCGCCAACCGCGGCGCCATCGCCTGCCGCATCCTGCGCACCCTGCACCAGCTCGACGTCAAAGGCGTAGCCGTCTACTCCGAGGCCGACGCCGCCAGCCTGCATATCCAGCAGGCCGACGAGGCCTTCAGCCTCGGCGAAGGCCCGGCTGCCCAGACCTATCTGGTGGTCGACAAGATTCTGGAAGTCGCCAAGCAGACCGGTGCCAAGGCCATACACCCCGGCTACGGTTTCCTCTCCGAGAACGCTGCGTTTGCCGAAGCCTGCGAAGCCGCCGGCATCGCCTTCGTTGGCCCAACGCCGGAGCAGCTGCGCGTGTTCGGCCTCAAACACACCGCCCGCGTCCTCGCGAAACAGCACGGCGTACCGATGCTGGAAGGTACCGAGCTGCTGGAAAACCTCGACGCCGCGCTGAAGGCCGGCGATGAAGTTGGCTACCCGGTGATGCTGAAAAGCACCGCCGGCGGTGGCGGCATCGGCATGCGCGTGTGCAACAGCGCCGCCGAACTCGCCGACGCCTTCGAGGCGGTAAAGCGCCTGGGGCAGAACAACTTCAGCGACAGCGGCGTGTTCATCGAGAAGTACATCCAGCGTGCCCGCCACCTGGAAGTACAGGTATTCGGCGACGGCCAGGGTGACGTCATCGCCCTCGGCGTGCGCGACTGTTCGGTGCAGCGGCGCAACCAGAAGGTGCTGGAAGAAACCCCGGCCCCCAACCTGCCGGCCGGCATGGCCGAGGAACTGTGCGCGGCGGCGATCAAACTGGCCAAGGCGGTCAGCTACCGCAGCGCCGGCACCGTCGAATTCGTCTACGACAGCACAGCCGAGCGCTTCTACTTCCTCGAAGTGAACACCCGCCTGCAGGTCGAGCACGGCGTCACCGAACAGGTGTGGGGCGTCGACCTGGTGCGCTGGATGATCGAGCTGGCGGCCGGCGATCTGGCTCCGCTGAGCGAACTGGCGAAAAACCTGAAACCCAGCGGCCACGCCATCCAGGCGCGCCTGTACGCCGAAGACCCGGGCCGCGACTTCCAGCCGAGCCCCGGCCTGCTCACCGCCGTGCAATTCCCGGCGGCCGATGGCAAGAGCCTGCGCATCGATACCTGGGTCGAAGCCGGCTGCGAGATTCCGCCCTACTTTGACCCGATGATCGCCAAGGTCATCACCTGGAAACCGACCCGCGAGGAAGCCAGCGCCGCACTCGGCCAGGCCCTGGCCGATACGCTGCTGTACGGCGTGGAAACCAACAGCCAGTACCTGCGGCAGATCCTGGTCGATGCGCCTTTCGCCGGAGGCAATCCCTGGACCCGCTGCCTGGAAGGCCTAACCTACCAGGCGCATACCTTCGAGGTGCTCTCCGCCGGCACCCAGACCACCGTGCAGGACTTCCCCGGCCGCCTCGGCTACTGGGCGGTCGGCGTGCCGCCGTCCGGGCCGATGGACGACCGCGCGCTGCGCCTGGGCAACCGCCTGCTGGGCAACGACGAGGGCGCCGCCGGCCTGGAAATCACCATGAGCGGCCCGCTGCTGCGCTTCAACACCGACGCGGTGGTGGCGGTGACCGGCGCGGAAATCCCCGTGACCCTGGACGGCGTGGCGCAGCCGATAAATACCGCCCTGCTGATCGAGGCCGGCAGCACCCTGAGCCTCGGCACCATCGCCGGCTCCGGCGCGCGCGCCTATCTCACCCTGCGTGGCGGCCTGCAGGTGCCCGAGTACCTGGGCAGCAAAAGCACCTTCACCCTCGGCCAGTTCGGCGGCCACGGCGGCCGCGCCCTGCGTGCCGGCGATGTGCTGCACATTCCATCGCTCGGCGATAAGAGCAACGGTGCGCAACTGCCCGCCGCGCTGTGCACCGCCCTGCCCGCCGTGCGCGAAATCCGCGTGATCTACGGCCCGCACGGCGCACCGGAATACTTCACCCCGGCCTATATCGACACCTTCCTCGCCACCGACTGGGAAGTGCACTTCAACTCCAGCCGCACCGGCGTGCGCCTGATCGGCCCAAAACCGGAATGGGTGCGCGACAGCGGCGGCGAAGCCGGCCTGCACCCGTCGAACATCCACGACAACCCGTATGCGATTGGCGCCGTCGACTTTACCGGCGACATGCCGGTGATCCTCGGGCCGGACGGCCCGAGCCTGGGCGGTTTCGTCTGCCCGGTGACCATCATCGAGGCCGACCTGTGGCAACTCGGCCAACTCAAGGCCGGCGACAAGGTTCGGTTCGTGCCGGTGGATATCGCTATGGCGCGGGATCTGGCGAAGGCGCGCAAGGCGGAAACGCAGGATCTCGTAGCCCGGATGCAATCCGGGATGGACGCGGCGCCGGCTTCCCGGATTGCATCCGGGCTACAGAGCCCAATCGTTCTGGACCTCGGCGAAGACGACAAACGCCTGGTCGCCCGCCTCTCCGGCGATACCCACCTGCTGCTGGAAATCGGCCAGCCAGAGCTGGATCTGGTACTGCGCTTCCGCGGCCACGCGCTGATGCAGGCGCTGGAGGCGAAGAACCTCAGCGGCGTGATCGACCTGACGCCGGGCATCCGTTCGCTGCAAGTGCACTACCAGCCGGAAACCCTGCCGCTGCAGACGTTGCTCGACATCGTCGCCGGCGAGTGGGACGCCGTGTGCGCCGCGCGCGACCTGAAAGTGCCGTCGCGCATCGTGCACCTGCCGCTGTCCTGGGACGACCCGGCCTGCCAGCTGGCCATCGACAAGTACATGACCACGGTGCGCAAGGACGCGCCCTGGTGCCCGAGCAACCTGGAATTTATCCGCCGCATCAACGACCTGCCCAACCTCGATGAGGTCTACAAGACCGTGTTCGACGCCAGCTACCTGGTAATGGGCCTGGGCGACGTCTACCTCGGCGCGCCGGTGGCCACGCCGCTGGACCCGCGCCACCGCCTGGTCACCACCAAGTACAACCCGGCGCGCACCTGGACCGCCGAGAACTCGGTGGGCATCGGCGGCGCCTACATGTGCGTGTACGGCATGGAAGGCCCCGGCGGCTACCAGTTCGTCGGTCGCACCCTGCAGATGTGGAACCGCTACCGCGACCTCGAAGCCTTCGACGGAAAGCCCTGGCTGCTGCGCTTCTTCGACCAGATCCGCTTCTACCCGGTGTCGGCCTCCGACCTGCTGCAGATCCGCCGCGACTTCCCGCTCGGCCGCTTCGAGCTGCGCATCGAGGACAGCGAGCTGGCCCTGGCCGACTACCAGGAATTCCTCGCCGAGGAAGCCGAGGGTATCGACGCCTTCCGCAGCCAGCAACGCGCCGCCTTCGACGCCGAACGCCAGCGCTGGATCGATTCCGGTCAGGCCCACTTCGAAATGGACGAGGCGGTGGTCGAGCCGGGCGACGATGCCCCGCTCGGCACCGGCCAACACGGCATCGACAGCCATATCGCCGGCAACCTCTGGCAGGTGCAGGTGGAGGCCGGAACCGAAGTGAAGGCCGGCGATGTGCTGGTGATCCTCGAGTCGATGAAGATGGAGATTCCGCTCGTCGCGCCTGTTGGCGGCGTGGTCCGCGAGGTGCGGGTGCAGCCGGGCTCGCCGGTGCGTGCCGGGCAGCGGGTGGTGGTGCTGGAGGAGGCCTAGCGGCGCCGCGCTATTCGCTCCTGTCGGCAGGCCAGTCATCGCTTGAAACACTTGCACACCGGGCTGTCGTCGCCAGTTGTGCGGGACTGGGCAGAACGGCCTCGCCGGTGGTTTTTCAATCGCCGGCGAGCGGCTACAGTGGCGGGCACTGCCGCCACAGGGATGAACCATGCCGCTGACCCGCGACCAGGCCCAGCAACGGGCCGACGATATCCAGGCATTTCGCCGCGAGGCGCAGCGCCTGCGTGCCGAGGGCTCGCTGAATCCGGGCGATGAAATCTTCGCCCGCATCGCCGCCCATCACGACCAGGTGCTGGCGCAGTACCGCGCCAGCTTCGATATCGATCATGACTCGCAGACCAAGCGCCTGTCGCTGAGCATGCGCGTGGTCTCGCTGCTCGGCGCGCTGGCCCTGGCGGCCAGCCTGCTGTTCTTCTTCTACCAGTTCTGGGGTTTGTTCGGCGAAGCGCTGCAGGTCGGCATCCTCATCGGCTTCTCCCTCGGCAGCCTGTTGCTGACCGGGCTGCTGATCAAGCGCGACGCCTCGGGCTACTTCGTCAAGCTGGCCGCCGTGCTGGCGATGGCATGCTTCGTCCTCAACCTGCACATGCTCGGGCAGATCTTCAACATCACGCCCTCGGACAACGCCCTGCTGTGCTGGGCCGCCTATGCGCTGCTGCTGGCCTACGCCTGCCAGGCGCGCTTGCTGCTGGCCGTCGGCCTCGTCTGCCTGCTGGCCTACAGCGGCACGCGCATCGGCGACTGGTGCGGCTGGCTGTGGCTGGAGGCGGCCGAGCGGCCGGAGCACTTCTTGCCCGGCGGCCTGCTGGTGTTCCTGCTGCCGGCGCTGCTGTCCCAGGCGCGCTACAGCGGCTTCGCCGCCACTTATCGCATCGTCGGCATGCTGGCCCTGCTGCTGCCGATGCTGGTGCTGGCCAACTGGGGTCGCGGCAGCTACCTGCCGTTCGACTACGGCAGCATCGAGAAGGGCTACCAGCTGCTCGGCTTCGCCGCCTCGGCGCTGTTCATCTGGCTCGGCATCCGTCGCGACTGGGCGGAAGTCACCCTGCTCGGCCAGCTGTCGTTCCTGCTGTTCCTGTTCATCAAGATGGTCGACTGGTGGTGGGACGTGCTGCCCAAGTACCTGTTCTTCCTCATCCTCGGCCTGACCGCCGTCCTCGCCCTGCTGGTGCTCGGCCGCCTGCGCCGTAGGCATACCGGAGGTGCCGCATGAACGCGCGCCTGCTGCTGCCCGCCGGCCTCGGGCTGATCCTGCTGAGCAACGCCGCGGCGCTGGCCGGCGTCTGGTACAACCGCCAGGGCGAGCCGCAGAGCCGCCTGCTGCTCTCCGAGCGCGAGCTGCGCCGCGACTGGGAAGGACCGCACCGGGAGAACAGCGGACTGAGCGCGCGGCTGAGCTGGCGCCTGCCGGAACTGTCGGAACTGCCGGGCGACGAATGTTCCGACCAGCGCGGCCTGAGCGAAGCGCAGCTGCGCAGCGTCGGCGCGCTCGATACACGACGCGACAGCGCCCGCGGCTGGGCGGTGCTGGAGCTGGACGGGCCGGCCTACCGGCAGTCCGTACAGCGGGCCGAGCAACGGCTGCAGCAGGCGGCCGAGCGGGCCCGGCAGCTGCCGGACGACCAGCGTCTGCAGGACGCGGCACAAGCGGCGCGCAAGGCCCTGGCCGAAGAGCGCAGCCGCGAGAGCCGGCTGTTCCTGATCGACGTGGGGCCGGACGCCGACGCGCTGCGCCAGCGCTACCCGGACCGCGCGCGCCATGCCGTGCTGCCCGGCACGGTGAACGTGTGGAGCGCCTGCCGGGTCGGAGGAGAATGGCACCGCAGCGGCTCGGTGACGCTGCACAGCGAGACCATCAACGTGCCGCATCACTGGCGGGAAGCGCTGGCCGAGCGCATACCCAGCTACTACGACGACAAGCGCGCGGCCTTCACCGCCGAGCTCAGCATCGGCCAGCGTTTCGAGCCCTGGCTGAGCGCGGTGCGGATCGCGGAAAACCCCGCCACCGCCAGTGACGCCAGCGACAACGCGCGCTAGCATTGCGCCACTTTTTCGAGGCCCCGCTTCCATGCCGCTCAGCACGTCCCGCAAGGCCCAGTTTTCCCTGCTGTTGCTCCTGACCGTCCTGCTGCTGGGCGGATTTCTCGCCACCAGCCTGGTCAGCTACTACGCCTCGCGCGACAGCATCCGCGACAGCATCGTCAACACCGAGCTGCCGCTGACCTCCGACAACATCTACTCGGAAATCCAGAAGGACCTGATCCGCCCGACGCAGATCGCCTCGATGATGTCGCGCGACACCTTCCTGCGCGACTGGGCGCTGGACGGCGAGCAGAATGCCGTGCCCATGACCCGCTACCTGCGCGAGATCCAGGATCACTACGGCACCTTCACCAGCTTCTTCGTCTCCGAGAAGACCCGCACCTACTACCAGGCCAAGGGCGTGCTCAAGCAGGTCCGCGAGGACGAACCGCGCGACATCTGGTACTTCCGCGTGCGCAACATGGCCGAGCCCTACGAGATCAGCGTCGACCCGGACCTGGCCAACCGCGACCGCCTGACCTTCTTCATCAACTTCAAGGTGTTCGACTACGAGGAACGCTTCATCGGCGTGGCCGGCGTCGGCCTGACGGTGGACGCGGTGGTCAAGCTGGTCGACGACTACCAGCGCCGCTACGACCGCAGCATCTACTTCACCGACCGCCACGGCCGCCTGGTCCTGACCAGCGCCGCGGGCGGCCCGATGGGCGCGCAGCGCGGCCAGCTGCTCAGTGAAGTGCCGGGGCTGGAGGCGATGCTGAAGGTACTGCCGAAGCCCGCCACAGGCCGCTTCGACTACAGCGAGGGCGGGCGCAGCCACTTCATCTACGTGCGCTACATCCCCGAACTGGACTGGTTCCTGTTCGTCGACAAGCACGAGGAACACGCACTCGCCAACATCCGCCACAGCCTGTATCTCAACCTGATCATCTGCGCGGCCATCAGCCTGGTGGTGCTGCTCCTGGTGCACCAGGCCATCCGCCGCTACCAGCGGCGCATCGCCGCCCTGGCCACCACCGACGTGCTCACCGGCCTGCCCAACCGCCGCGGCTTCGACCTGCTGGCCGCCCAGGCGCTGCAGGAAGCCATCCGCGAGCAGAGCCCGCTGAGCGCCCTGCTGATCGATCTGGACCATTTCAAGAACCTCAACGACACCCACGGCCACCTGGCCGGCGACCAGGTGCTGCGCGGCTTCGCCCGGGCGCTGCAGAGCAACCTGCGCCAGTCGGACATCATCTGCCGCTGGGGCGGTGAGGAATTCATCCTGCTGCTCAAGGGCACCGGCAGCAGCACGGCGCGCCAGCTGGCGGAGAAGATTCGCGAGCAGACCGAGCGGGAGGTGTTCCTGTTCAACGGCGTCAACCTGCGCATCACCACCAGCATCGGCGTCACCGAACTGCAGGGTGACGAGAACATGGACCGCCTGATTGCCCGCGCCGACCGCGCGCTGTACCGGGCCAAGCAGTCCGGCCGCAACCGCGTGTGCGAAGACGCCGGCGGCCTGCAGTCGTGAACACCGAGCGTTGCCCGCGCTGCGGCCGGCCCAACCGCTGCGCCCAGACCGGCAACGCGCAGCCGGTGCAGGACTGCTGGTGCTTCCACACGCCGATTTCTCCCGAGGCACTCGAGGCACTGCCCGCCGAGGCGCGTGACAAGGCCTGCCTATGCCCCGCCTGCGCCGGCGCCACTGGCAACGACGCCCAGCCCGACTAGCGATGCGCCTCGACCGTTTCCTCAGCAACCTGCCGCGCTTCAGCCGCGCCGACGCCCGCCTGCTGCTGGCCGCCGGGCGCCTGAAAGTCGACGGCGCCACGGTGCGCGACGCCCGCGTCGAGGTGCGCGAGTTCAGCCGCATCGAGCTGGACGACGAGCTGCTGCAGGCCGGTAAGCCGGCGCGCTACTTCATGCTCAACAAGCCGGCCGGTGTGGTCAGCGCCACGCAACACGGCGAGCACCGCACCGTGCTCGACCTGCTCGACGAACCGGACAAGCACGAGCTGCACATCGGCGGGCGCCTGGACCTGACCACCACCGGCCTGCTGATCGTCACCAACGACGGCCTCTGGTCGCGCCGCCTCACCGAGCCACGCAGCCGCCTGGGCAAGGTCTACCGGGTGAGCACCGAACAGCCGATCACCGAGGAATACGCCGAGGTCTTCGCCCGCGGCCTGTACTTCGCCTACGAGGACCTGACTACGCTGCCGGCCGAACTGCAGATAGTCGATTCACACACCGCCCTGCTGACCCTGCACGAAGGCCGCTACCACCAGGTCAAGCGCATGTTCGGCCACTTCCAGAACAAGGTCATCGGCCTGCACCGCGAGTGCATGGGCCCGCTCGCCCTCGACCCGAACCTGGCGCCCGGGCAGTACCGGGCGCTGAGCGCCGAGGAGATCGCGGCGGTGTGAAGACCGTCCGGCGGAATGCGTTGCCATGCCGCACAACTGACTTGCACCTGCAACACGGGGCTGCTTGAATCAAAACCACGGTCCGGTTGTGACCGATAAGTCGAAAACACATTCTAAGAAGCCTTTTCCCACCCACACGGGTCTGCCCTCATCGTCCTTCCAGGCCGATGCCCGTCGGAACAGGCACCCCGCCTCCAACAACAATTCGTCGGCCAGCCCTTCGAGCCGACCAGGCCTCCCTTCCCCAGGCACATGCCTACCTGCTCTGAAGCTCGCGCAGCCTCGGTGCATCGCTGCGCGTCCAGGAATCGCCGAATGTCGTCGGGGGCAAGAACATGAAGCCGGAAACCGCTGTGCTGGATATCCACGGGCAATATCGGATCTACACGGAGCTTTATCGCGCCAGCGGCGCAGAGCGCACCATCATCCTGGTCAACGGATCGCTGTCGACGACCGCCTCGTTCGCCCAGACGGTCCGCTACCTGCACCCGCACTTCAACGTGGTGCTGTTCGACCTGCCCTACGCCGGGCAATCGCGCGAACACAACCGCCTCGAGCGTTTCATCACCCGCGAGGAAGAGGCCGACATCCTCCTGGCCCTGGTCGAGCACTTCGCCTGCGACACGCTGCTGTCGTTCTCCTGGGGCGGCATCGCCGCGCTGCAGGCCCTGGCCCGCAGGCCCAAGCGCATCACCCAGGCGGTGATCAATTCCTTCTCGCCCATCGTCAACCAGCCGATGCTCGACTACCTGGAACGCGGGCTGGAGGTGATGCGGGCCTGCGACCGCGAGAAGGTCGGCAGCGTGCTCAACGCCACCATCGGCAAGCACCTGCCCTCGCTGTTCAAGCGCTACAACCACCGCCACGTCGCCGGTCTCGACGTACACGAATATGGACAGATGAGTTTTCACGTGGAGAACGTGCTGAAGATGGAGGGCCGCTCCTGCGTCAGCTTCGCCGGCGAGATCGAGATACCGCTGCTGTTCGTCAACGGCGAGTGGGACGAATACACCACGGCGCAGGACGCCCGCCTGTTCACCCAGTACGTGCGCCACTGCCATTTTCGTACCGTGCCCCAGGCCGGCCACTTCCTCGACATGGAACACAAGGCCGCCTGGATGCAGACCCGCGACGCGCTGCTGGCCTTCCTCCTGCCGCTTGCCGAGGGCGGCACACAACAACCGGAACGAGACCGCTACGCCCTGGCCGTGTGAAGCCACGGCTTCACCTCGCCGGGCGATTCTGGTACAAAGTCAGCCGCCCGAGCGGGCGTCGTATAATGGCATTACCTGAGCTTCCCAAGCTCATGACGAGGGTTCGATTCCCTTCGCCCGCTCCAGAATCTCTACGTTGAAGCCCTGCTCTGCAGGGCTTTTTCGTTTCTACCTTGATAGGTCAGAGTTCACTGGAGAAAAAGGTATTTTTCTTGATGGTGTCCGACAGCCTGGCTACCGCTGGTACAAAACAGACGGCACGCTTTGGAAAGAGCTTGAAACTGAAAGCTGATTGACGAAACCAATCCCGTAGATCAGCGGCCACAGCTCCCGAAGGGCCAGCGACAGATGTCATCCGGCCACTTTTCTCGATATAGGCTCCCGCGTGACCACTTCACCCAGAGAGCTATAGGTAAGCCGTGTGTCTAGTTCTCCGTCGTCATCAGAGTCGATATCCGCCGACACCAGTTTCCCTAGCCGGAAATGCTCCACCCGCTGTGGCAACCCTGTCGTGGGCTTTACGTATTCCACGGATCTCAGAACACCATCTCTGAAATACGCTCGAAGATCTGGATATCCGTCTCCGTCTGTGTCGGTTTCAGCAGACTGAGCATTGCCTCTTCGAAAGACAGTCTTCGTCTCGAATATGCCATTGAAGTCTTCGTCTGAATCGGCTGACTCGGTCTGCCCCCGTAAATCGTAGTGGGCGACGTAGTCAACTTTACGATCAAGATTGCGATCGATCTCCAGCTTCAAGGGCCTTCCGTTGGAAGCGTATGTCCACGCTTCATCGAGATGGCCATCTCGATCATGGTCGACACCGTCCACCGTTCCAGGGGCCTTATATATCGCATACAAGCCCCCAACTCCGACAACCAAGCCAAGCAGAAAACCTGCAAAACCGCTGTACTTGGGAGACTCTTTCCGAGCGGCAGAAGCCGGTGTCACCTCGGTGGCCTCCCACCGCTCGATTATGGCTCTAGCATTTGAGAAGTCCTTATCCTCGGCCACCAAACGGACTAGACCAATAGCCGGAAGACCACCGACCGCTCCCTGAAGGTATTCGCCCTGAATGTGACTTGAAATGCCTTGCTGCCTGAGCAGCTCGAGCAACATATGCGCTTCAGCAGAGTTTGATGCTTCGTAGAGTGTCTTCATGACTAATCCTTTGGTCATTGCCGGGATATGGCTGTCGCATTCGCCCGCGCCGCGTGCAGTTTCTTATAGCTCTCGACCAACCGCAGATGCTTGTCGAGGCCTTCCAGCTGCATGCTGGTCGGTGTCAGCCCATAGAACCGCACGCTGCCGTTGACCGAACCGATGGCCGCATCCATCCGCTCGTTACCGAACATGCGGCGGAAGTTGACCTCGTAGTCGGCCATGTCCAGGTCGTCGTCCAGCTGCACTTCCAGCACCACGTTGAGCGCCTGGTAGAACAGGCCGCGTTCGACGGTGTTGTCGTTGTACTGCAGGAAGGCCTCGACCAGCCCCTTGGCCTGCTCGAACTTCTTCAGCGCCACATAGATCAGCAGCTTCAGCTCGAGGATGGTCAGTTGGCCCCAGACGGTGTTGTCGTCGAACTCGATGCCGATCAGCGTGGTGATGTCGGTGTAGTCGTCGACCTCGCAGTTCTCCAGGCTCTTGAGCAGGGACTTGAGGCGCAGGTCGCTCAGGCTGTGCAGGTTGAGGATGTCGGAGCGGAAGATCAGCGCCTTGTTGGTGTTGTCCCAGATCAGGTCCTCGACCGGGTAGATCTCCGAGTAGCCCGGCACCAGGATGCGGCAGGCGTTGGCGCCGAGGTCGTCGTACACCGCCATGTATACCTCCTTGCCCAGGTCCTCGAGGATGCCGAACAGGGTCGCGGCTTCCTGGGCGTTGGAGTCCTCGCCTTCACCTGAGAAGTCCCACTCGACGAACTCGTAATCGGCCTTGGCGCTGAAGAAGCGCCACGACACCACGCCGCTGGAGTCGATGAAGTGCTCGACGAAGTTGTTCGGCTCGGTCAGCGCGTGGCTCTCGAAGGTTGGCTGCGGCAGGTCGTTGAGGCCCTCGAAGCTGCGGCCCTGGAGCAGTTCGGTGAGGCTGCGCTCCAGTGCAACCTCGAAGCTCGGGTGCGCGCCGAAGGAGGCGAACACGCCGCCGGTGCGCGGGTTCATCAGGGTCACGCACATCACCGGGAATTCGCCGCCCAGGGAGGCGTCCTTGACCAGTACCGGGAAGCCCTGCTCCTCCAGGCCCTTGATGCCGGCGAGGATGCCGGGGTACTTGGCCAGCACCTCCTGCGGCACGTCCGGCAGGGCCAGTTCGTCTTCGAGTATCTCGCGCTTGACCGCGCGCTCGAAGATTTCCGACAGGCACTGCACCTGCGCCTCGGCCGGGGTGTTGCCGGCGCTCATGCCGTTGGAGAGATACAGGTTCTCGATCAGGTTGGACGGGAAGTACACCACCTCGCCGTCCGACTGGCGCACGAAGGGCAGCGAGCAGATGCCGCGCGCCTTGTTGCCGGAGTTGGTGTCGTACAGGTGCGAGCCGCGCAGCTCACCGTCCGGGTTGTAGATCTCCAGGCAGTAGTCGTCGAGGATCTCTTCCGGCAGCGCGTCCTTCGGCCCCGGCTTGAACCACTGCTCGTTCGGGTAATGCACGAAGGGCGCATTGGCGATCTCCTCGCCCCAGAACTGGTCGTTGTAGAAGAAGTTGCAGTTCAGCCGCTCGATGAACTCGCCCAGCGCCGAGGCCAGCGCGCTCTCCTTGGTGGCGCCCTTGCCGTTGGTGAAGCACAGCGGCGACTGCGCGTCGCGCACGTGCAGTGACCAGACGTTGGGCACGATGTTGCGCCAGGAGGCGATCTCGATCTTCATGCCCAGGCCGGCGAGGATGGCCGACATATTGGCGATGGTTTCTTCTAGGGGCAGGTCCTTGCCGAGGATGCGCGTGCCCTCGCCCTCGGTCAGCGCCGGGATCAGCAGGGCCTGGGCGTCGGCGTCGAGGTTGTCGACTTCCTCGATGATGAAGTCGGGGCCGGTCTGCACCACCTTCTTCACGGTGCAGCGGTCGATGGAACGCAGGATGCCGACGCGGTCCTTCTCGGAGATGTCCGCCGGCAGCTCGACCTGGATCTTGAAGATCTGCTTGTAGCGGTCTTCCGGGTCGACGATGTTGTTCTGCGACAGGCGGATATTTTCCGTGGGGATGTTGCGTGTCTGGCAGTACAGCTTGACGAAGTAGGCCGCGCACAGCGCCGAGGACGCCAGGAAGTAGTCGAACGGCCCCGGCGCCGAGCCATCGCCCTTGTAGCGGATGGGCTGGTCGGCAATCACCGTGAAGTCATCGAACTTGGCTTCGAGACGGAGGTTGTCGAGAAAGTTGACCTTGATTTCCATGCGGGATTACCAGAATACGTGCGAGGCGAAATGCCGCGCATTATCCGGCATTCGGCGTGGGCGTGGTGCACAGGCACATCGCCATCACGAAATGTGACGCACAACACAGTTATTGCGCAGCGGAAATGTCGACATCGTCACAAAGCTTGGTAGGCTCTCGACACCTCAACACAGGAGCTTTCCGATGAAGGAACAACGGAAATACCTCGCCCTGCGCGCCCATATCGAGAGCCTGCTTCAGGATGGAGCACAGATCGTCAGCCGCGCGCCCTTCACGCTTCGCATCCAGGGACATCTGTTCCGCGTGCAGCACGGCATGCTGATCGGCCACTCGGCCGCGGCCTGAACCTCTAGGAATGCACGCACCAGTTGACTGCTTCGGAAGGCATTCCGAGGCAGTCCACGGTGTGGATCACGCCTGAGCTCAGCGCCTCTTCCGCACTCAGAATCCGCGGCGATGCCGTCAGGCAATCGAGCACGTCCAGGGGCTCGGCGGCGCCGCGGGTGCGTTCCTCGACGATGGCGGCATACAGCTGCAGGTCGTAGTCCAAGCTCATCGCGTATTCGGACATGCGGGCATGGTCGACGGCGCCATTGAGCGTCCAGTGAAAGGGATGGAACAGGAACTTGCTGTAGTGGCAGGCGGTGCGCTGTTCGCCGGCCAGGAAGATGATGTTGCCCATGGACTCGACCGTGCCGAGGTTGTGGGTCTTGACCGGGATCGGCAGCGAGATCAGGAAGTTGTACAGCGAGAATCCGTAGCTGCATTCCCCGCCCATGGTGGCGATCTTGATGACCAACTCGTCCGCACCCTGCTGGATGGCCTGGGAGCATTTGTCGATCAGCTGACCGCAGGTGTGGGAGTTGATCGGTGCCGTGAAATGCACGACATGACTTCTCACGAGTGCCCTCCTCAGCGATGCGTCCGCGTGAGTCGCGTTCCGACCGCTCTGTTAGGCGCGCGCTATTCGGCGCGTTGGTGGGATGAGGCGGGGATGCGGGCAACCCCGCCAGGCTGGTGATCCTTGGGAAGAGCGGAAGCCGTAGCTTCCGCTCGCTCCGCATCAGCTGTTGCGGCCACCGCCGCTGTTCTGACCACCCTTGCGGCCTGCTTCGGAGGCACGCTCGCGGTCGTTGGCAAAGTTGCCGCCGCCGGACTGCCCGCCCGAACGATTGGAATCGCTCTGGTTGCCGCCGCTGCTCTGACCGCCCTTGCGGCCGGCCTCCGAAGCGCGCTCGCGGTCGTTGGCGAAGTTGCCGCCGCCGGATTGCCCGCCCGAACGATTGGAATCGCTCTGGTTGCCACCGCTGTTCTGACCACCCTTGCGGCCGGCCTCGGAGGCGCGCTCGGGATCGTTCTTGAAGTTGCCGCCGCTGTTCTGGCCGCCCTGGCTGCCGATCTCCTGGTAGAACTCCTTGTCGTGGCTGGCGGAAGTGCTTTCGCCACCTTTGCGGCCTGCTTCCTCGACGCTCATCTTGCCATTGTTGTCAGCCATGGAATCCTCCATCTCGCTTCGATCAGTTGATTGGGAAGCCCGCTGCCGTTGGGCTGCGACTGCCTGGCTCACAACTGAGTGAGTCGGCGGCGAGGGTGCCGGTTTCATGTATTTTCCGAGATACGGACGAACGCTCCAGCACCGGTTCGCTGAGGCGAAACGGCGCTTTTCAGGCCGCCGAGATGCCGGTGAGAGTGATGCCGTAATGGCGCAGCAGCAGCACCGCCGGCTCGTCGCATTCGCGGTCGTGCACGTCGCCGAAATCGCCCTTCTCCAGATGGGCCTCGGCCCATGCGAGCACATGGCGTACCGCCGCCTCCATGTCGGGCTTGTCGGCGGCCTGCATCTCCAGGGTGGAGGTGTTGTTGTCCTTGCTGTAGCTGATGATCCACTGGGCCATGGTGATCTCCTGCGAAAGGGCATGGCAGACGTCTGCCTACCGGTTTCGAGCCGTGCCCGCGGACAAGGGTTCAGGTCGCAAGCCGAACGGCAGTGCAGGCGGTCGGGCCGGGGTTGCTCGCGGCGCCGGCGTCGCGCACCATTGACTGTATATAAAGACAGTAATCCCCATGTCCGCGCCACTCGACCCCAACCTCTACTACCTCGGCAACTTCCACACGGCACTGGCCTGGATAGGCGAGCGCTACGGCGACCTGCTGGGCGATGACGAGCTGGCCTTCCTGCAGGCCTTCGCCGAGCTGCCACAGCCCTCGCAGGCGCTGCTGGTGCGCCTGATCATGCGCAAGGGCCCGCACTTTCGCGCGAGCAAGCTGAGCTACGCGGAAATCGGCGACATCGCCACCGCCGCCGAGCCCCTGCTGCGCCTGGGCTGGCTGATCGAGGACGCCGTGCTGGACCTGGCGGAGCTGTTCGCCCTGCTGCGCAAGGACGAGCTGATCGCCCGCTTCGACGAACTCGCCGCCCTGCGCACCGCGAAGAAGAGCGAGCAGCTGCTGGCCCTGCTGCCGCTGTACAGCGAGGCCCTCCCGTTCGCCCATTGGTGCCCGCAGCTGGACCGGCTCTACAGCCTGACCGCTGGACCGCTGTGCGACCGCCTGCGCCTGCTGTTCTTCGGCAACCTGGCGCAGGACTGGTCCGAATTCGTCCTCGCCGAGCTGGGCATCTACCGCTACGAGACGGTCGAGATCGGCCCCGACGCCCGCGGCTTCCGCAGCCGCCGCGACGTCGACGACTACCTGCACCTGCAGCACTGCCGCGATCTTTTCGAGGCCGGCCTGCCGGTCGCCGAGGTGCTCGACCAACTGGGCGAGTTCGGCAGCGACAACCCGCACCTGGCCAGGCGCCATGCCAAGCTGCTGTTCCGCCTCGGCCAGCAGCTGGAGCGCGAGGGCGAACTGCCGGCGGCCGCGGCGCTGTATGCGGCCAGCCTGCACGACGAGGCCCGCCGCCGCCGCGTGCGCGTGCTGGAGAAGCTCGGCGAATGCCAGCAGGCCCACGACCTGGCCATCCTCGCGCTCACCGCGCCGCGCAACGATGCCGAGGCCCAGGCCCTGGAGCGCGCCCTGCCGCGCCTGCAACGCCAGCTCGGCCTGCCGAGGCAGCCGCGCAAGGCGCCGGCCGAGGCCGGGCTGATCGAGCTGGAGCTGCCGCAGCCGGACGCCTTCAGCGTGGAGTGGGCGGTGCAGCAGCACCTGCACGACGAGGGTGCGCCGGCCTTCTACGTGGAGAACACCCTGGTATGCGGCCTGTTCGGCCTGCTGTGCTGGGAGGCGATCTTCGCCCCGCTGCCCGGTGCCTTCTTCCACCCCTTCCACGCCGCCCCGGTGGACCTGCACGACGCCGACTTCCGCTCGCGCCGCGAGGCGCTGTTCGCGCGCTGCCTGGCGCGCCTCGAGGACGGCAGCCACGCCGAGGCGATCCGCGCCACCTACGCGGCCAAGTACGGCGTCGTCTCGCCCTTCGTGCACTGGACGGTGCTCACCCCCGAGCTGCTGGAGACCGCCCTGCACTGCCTGCCGCCGGCGCACCTGCGCGCCTGGTTCGAGCGTCTGCTCGGCGATATCCGCGCCAACCGTGCCGGCATGCCCGACCTGATCCAGTTCTGGCCGGCCGAGCGGCGCTACCGGATGATCGAGGTAAAGGGCCCCGGTGACCGCCTGCAGGACAACCAGAAACGCTGGCTGGATTTCTGCGCCCGCCACGGCATGCCGGTGGACGTCTGCTACGTGCGCTGGAGCGCGCCGGCGTGAGTTACACCGTGGCCGTGCGCGCGCTGTGCGAGTTCACCGCCAAGGAGGGTGACCTCGACCTGCGCTTCACCCCCGCGCCCACCGCCGCCGAGGGCATGGCCGGGCACGCCACGGTGGTCGGCCGACGCGGGGCTGGCTACCTGGCCGAGCTGCCGCTGGCCGGCGAGTATCCGGGCCTGCTGGTCAGCGGCCGCGCCGACGGCTACGACCCCGAGCGCAATCTGCTGGAAGAGATCAAGACCCACCGCGGCGACGTGGCGCGCATCCCGGACAACCACCGCAAGCTGCACTGGGCCCAGGTCAAGCTCTACGGCTGGCTGCTGTGCGACGCGCTGGAACTGCCGCAGATCGACCTGGCGGTGGTGTACTTCAACGTACTCACGCAGAAGGAAACGGCGTTTCGCGAGCGCTTCACCGTCGAAGACCTGCGCGAGTTCTTCGAGTTGCAGTGCGCGCGCTTCGTCGCCTGGGCCGAGCAGGAAACCGCCCACCGGGTGGCCCGCGACGCCAGCCTGGAGACGCTGCGCTTCCCCTACCCGAGCTTCCGCCGTGGCCAGCGCCAGCTCGCCGAATCCGTGTACCGCGCCGCCCGCGACGGCGACTTCCTGCTGGCCCAGGCCACCACCGGTATCGGCAAGACCCTGGCCACCTTGTTCCCACAGCTCAAGGCCTTTCCCGGCAAGGCGCTGGACCGCCTGTTCTTCCTCACCGCCAAGACTCCGGGCCGGCGCCTGGCGCTCGACGCGCTGGCCAGCCTGCGCGAGCAGGAGCAAAACATGCCGCTGCGGGTGCTGGAGCACGTGGCCCGCGACAAGGCCTGCGAACACCCGGACAAGGCCTGCCACGGCGAATCCTGCCCGCTGGCCCGGGGCTTCTACGACCGCCTGCCGGCCGCCCGCGCCGCCGCCCTCGAGCGCCGCTGGCTGAACCAGGAGGCCGTGCGCGAGATCGCCCTGGCGCACCAGGTCTGCCCCTACTACCTGTCCCAGGAGCTGTGCCGCTGGAGCGACGTGGTGGTCGGCGACTACAACTACTACTTCGACATGACCGCCCTGCTGCACGGGCTCACCGTGCTCAACGGCTGGAAGGTCACCCTGCTGGTGGACGAGGCGCACAACCTGATCGACCGCGCCCGCGGCATGTACAGCGCCGAGCTGGACCAGGCCGAGTTCAACGCCATGCGCAAGGTCGCCCCGGCCGGTCTCAAGGGCGTGCTGGAGCGCGTCGGCCGGCACTGGAACCAGCTGCACCGCGACCAGGAAGTGCCGTACCAGATCTACCCGGCCATCGCCGACCTGTTCATCCTGGCCCTGCAGAAGGTGGTGAGCGCCATCACCGACCACCTCACCGACCAGCCCGAGGGCAACCAGGCCGCGCTGCTGCGCTTCTACCTCGACGCCATGCTGTTCTGCCGCCTGGCCGAGGCCTTCGGCCCGCACTCGCTGTTCGACATCACCCGCCACGACACGCGGGCCGGCCGCAGCCTGTCGACCCTGTGCCTGCGCAACATCGTGCCGGCGCGCTTTCTCGCCGAGCGCTTCGCCAACGCCCACAGCGCCACGCTGTTCTCCGCCACCCTCAGCCCCGGCCACTACCACGCCGACCTGCTCGGCCTGCCGCGCGACTGGCAGTGGCTGGAGGTGCAGTCGCCATTCGGCGCCGAGCAGCTCAGGGTCCAGGCGCTGGCCAACCTGTCCACCCGCTACCAGCATCGCGACGCCAGCCTGATGCCGATCGCCACCCTCATGGCCCGGCAGTTCCGCCAGCAGCCGGGCAACTACCTGGCCTTCTTCAGCAGCTACGCCTACCTGGAACAGGCGCTGGAGAACTTCCGCCGCGAGCACCCGGACATTCCGGTCTGGGAACAGTCGCGCAGCATGAGCGAGGCCGAGCGCCAGGCCTTTCTGGAGCGCTTCACCGAGCACTCCCGCGGCATCGGCTTCGCCGTGCTCGGCGGCGCCTTCGGCGAAGGCATCGACCTGCCCGGCAAGCGGCTGATCGGCGCCTTCATCGCCACCCTCGGCCTGCCGCAGGTCAACCCGGTCAATGAGGAAATGAAGGCACGCATGCAGCAGATGTTCGGCAATGGCTACGACTACGCCTACCTGTTCCCCGGCCTGCAGAAGGTGGTGCAGGCGGCCGGCCGGGTGATCCGCACCACCGAAGACCAGGGCGTGGTCTACCTGCTCGACGACCGCTTCACCCGCGGCGAAGTGCGCCAGCTGCTGCCGGCCTGGTGGCAGGTCGAACGCAGCCGCTATCAGCCGGACCGGGAGCCGGTGGCGTAAGGCGCGCGAACCGGGCGCGGCCTCGTAGGGTGCGCCGTGCGCACCGAGCGGCCCCACCGGCGATACGCATCGCCGAACATCATCGGTACTCGTCGCCTATCGCGGCTCGGGCCTGACCCAACCGGGCATGGACCTGCGCATGCGGAACGACTCGAATCCCTTGCCGAAAACCCAACGGTGCGCACGGCGCACCCTACGCGGCGAAGCCAACGGCATCTCGTGCTCCACCCGATACACACTTTGCAAAAAGCCGGCCCTTGAGGCGCAACGGAAATTCCTTATCCTGCGCAACCGTGACGCCGGGCCCCTCTGACGGTTTGCAGCCGCCATGTCGGAGTCATAGTTGGTACAACTACGACTAAGGAGGGGCTCATGACTGCCCTGGAATCGTTCCTCTTCGCCGACCTGCTCGGCACCGCCACCTGGCTGTGGCTGACCTTCTTCGCCCTGGTAGCCGCTCTGCTGGCCTTCGACCTCGGCATCCTGCACCGCGACAACCGCGAAATCGGCGTCAAGGAGAGCCTGCTGCTGTCGGCCGGCTACATCTCCATGGGCCTGTTGTTCGCCGTTTGGGTGTTCTTCCAGAAAGGCGGCGACGCCAGCATGGACTACCTGACCGGCTTCCTCATCGAGAAGTCGCTGTCTATGGACAACGTGTTCGTCATGGCGCTGATCTTCAGCTTCCTGGCCATCCCGCGTCAGTACCAGCACAAGGTGCTGTTCTGGGGAATCATGGGCGTGATCGTGCTGCGCGCCATCATGATCGGCCTGGGCGCCGCACTGATCAGCGAGTTCGACTGGATCCTTTACGTGTTCGGCGCCTTCCTGGTGCTGACCGGCGTGAAGATGCTGTTCTCCAGGGTCGACGACGAGCCGGACCTGGCCAACAACCGCTTCGTCACCTGGCTGCGCAACCACCTGCCGGTGACCGACCGCCTGCACGAACAGCGCTTCTTCGTACGCCAGGCAGACGCCAGCGGCAGGCTCAAGCTGTGGATCACCCCGCTGTTCCTGGCGCTGATCCTGATCGAGTGCGCCGACTTGGTGTTCGCCGTGGACAGCGTGCCGGCGATCTTCGCCATCACCCAGGACCCGTTCATCGTCTACACCTCGAACATCTTCGCCATCCTCGGCCTTCGCGCCCTGTACTTCGCCCTGGCCGCGATGATCCACCGCTTCGCCTACCTGAAGTACGCTCTGGCCCTGGTGCTGGTGTTCATCGGCGGCAAGATCTTCCTGCACGGCATCATTGGCAAGGTGCCGGCGGCCATCTCGCTCAGCGTCACCCTGGGCCTGCTGGCCGGTGGCGTGCTGCTGTCGCTGTGGAAGACCCGCAACCAACCCGCCCACACGCTCGAATCCTGATTGCAGAGGAGTTTCACCATGACCCATTTCAAACCGCTGCTGCTCGGCCTGGGCCTGTTGGCCCTGGCCGGCTGCGACAGCGCCGAGCAGGCCGCGTCGAACTTCGCCGAGAAGGTCGAGGAAGCCGCCGTGGAAACGGCCCGCGAGAGCCTGGGCGAGACCATGAAAGAGTTCGACAAACAGGTCGACCAGCTCAACGACAAGGTCGACCAGGCCCAGGAAGAAAGCCGTCAGTGGCTGCAGGCACAGCCGGAGTCCGAGCAGGAGCAGCCGCAGCAGGACACCGAGAAACCGTCCGAAGAAGACATGATCGAGACCTGATCAGTCGCCGAAGGCCGCCCGCAGCAACTGCGGCAGCAGCGTCCCTGCGGCGCCCGCCAGGCTGTATTCGCGGGCTCCGCCGACCGCCTCCGGCTGCGGATTGACATGCACCACGCAGGCGCCGCTACGCGCGGCGATCTGCGGTACCTGCGCCGCCGGGTAGACCAGCCCGGAGGTGCCGACCGACAGCAACAGGTCGCACTCCCCCGCCGCGTCGAAGGCCCGTTGCAGCGCGGCCTGCGGCAGCGACTCGCCGAACCACACCACGCCCGGGCGCACCGCTGCGCCGCAGTGCACGCAGCGCGGCGGCGCCAGGCGCCTGCCTTCCTGCGGCTCATCCAGCTCATCGCTCAGCCCCTCATGCGCCCGTCCGCACTCGAAGCAGCGCGACGCCTGCAGGCTGCCGTGCAGGTGAATCACGTCCTGGCTGCCGGCGCGCTCGTGCAGATCGTCGACGTTCTGCGTCACCAGGGTCAGCCGCGGCACCCGTCTCGCCAGCTCGGCGATGGTTCGGTGCGCCAGATTGGGCATGGCGCGCAGCACCCGCTGGCGGCGCCACTCGTACCAACCCCAGACCAGCTCGGGGTCGGCTGAAAACGCCTCGGGCGTGGCCAGCCGCGCCGGGTCGAACCGGGCCCACAGGCCGGTCAGCGCATCGCGGAAGGTGGGAACACCGCTCTCGGCGGAGACGCCGGCGCCGGTGAATACCAGCAGGTGACGGCAGTTGCGCAGGGCTTCGACGACGGCGGGATTCATGGCGCGCTCACGGGCTGAGTGAGGCCGCATTGTCACCGGGCGTGGCGCCGTCGGCCACTCATCCGTGACGCGGAACGCCCCGCCGGCCGGCCGGTCGCAACTCCATCCCACCAGGAGAATCACCATGCACAACGTCCAAGGTTACGAACGCGCCCTCTCCATCGGCCTGGGTCTGGCCAGCCTGGCCTACGGCCTGCATCGCGGCGACGGCGCCGGCTTCGGCCTGGCCGCCCTCGGCGGCATGGGCCTGCTGCGCGGCCTCACCGGCCACTGCGCGGTGAAGGGCTACCTGAACGATCCGGAGCAGGAACTGCACTTCCTCAGGGCCGAGCTGATGCGGCTGCGCGAATCGGTCGCCCGACTCGGCCCGCAGGATCCGGTGGTAGAGCCGCCGCTGGGCGCCGACACCATGGTCCACGGCTTCGACCGCTCGCTCCTCGGCAGCCGCTAGGCTCAACCGAGCAGCTGGCTCAGCACCGCGCGCAACTTGCCGGGCTTGAGCGGTTTGTTCAGCAGCGGAATGGCCTTGCGCTGGGCCGCGCTCTGGCAACGCTCGCTGCGGTCGGCGGTGATCATCACCACCGGCAGCTGCGGGTCGAAGCGCCGGCGCAGCGCCTCGACCACGTCGCAGCCGACCACACCGTCGTCCAGGTGATAGTCGATCAGCAGCGCGTCCGGCGCACGGCCCTGCAGCGCCGCCAGCGCCTCGTCGAGGCCGCGCGCGACCAGCACATCGCAACCCCACTGGCTGAGCAGCGCGTCCATGCTGTCGAGGATGCTCTGCTCGTTGTCGATCACCAGCAGGCGCCGGCCCGGCAGAGGATCGCCCAGCTGCACCTGCGGCAGCGCGACGGCCGGCCGCTCCGGCATCTGCGTCAGCGGCAGCTCGAAGGCGAAGCAGGAGCCCCGTCCGAGGCGTGAGCGCACCTGCACCCGGCAGCCGAGGATGCACGCGATGCGCTCGACGATCGCCAGCCCGAGGCCCACGCCGCGCCCCGACTCCAGCTGCTTGAACTCCTGAAAGATGACCTGCAGCTGGTCCTGCGGAATGCCACGGCCGCTGTCCCATACCTCGATGCGCACATGGCCGCCACGCCGCCGCGCGGCCAGCAGCACGCCGCCCTTCCAGGTGTAGCGGCAGGCGTTGCTCAGCAGGTTGCGCAGGATGCGGCTGGCCAGGCGCAGGTCGGTGCGCACCGCCAGCTCCGGCAGGCGCACACGCAGACGCAGGCCGGCGGCCTCGGCCACCGGCTGGAACTCCGAGGCGAGCGGCGCGAACAGCTCGGCCAGGCGGTGATCCGCCGGGTCGGCCTGCACCGCCCTCTGCTCCAGGCGGGACACATCGAGCAGGTCGGCGAGCAGCTCCTCGGCGCCGTCGAGCGCCTGCTGGGTGCGCTCCACTAGTTGCGCCTCGGCGCTCGGCAGGCTGCGCTCGCCCAGGGTGGCGATCAGCAGCCGCGCGGCGTTCAGCGGCTGCAGCAGGTCGTGGCTGGCGGCGGCGAGGAAACGGTCCTTGGAGCGGTTGGCCTCCTGCGCGGCGTCGCGTGCCTCGCGCAGCTCCTCGGTACGCGCGGCGACGCGCTGCTCCAGCTCGTCGTTGAGCTGCTGCAGGCGCAGCTGCGCCAGCTTGCGTTCGGTGATATCGGCGACGAAGCCCTCGAACAACCCGGGTTCGTCGGGCTTGAGCAACAGGTTCATGACCACCGTGATGTGGCGGCCATCGCGACGGCGCAGCTGCGTCTCGTAGCCGTACAGGCCGCCGCGCGCCTGCAGCGCCTCGCGGATGGTCAGCAGCTCGTCGCCACCGCCGACGAACAGCTCGCGGGCCAGGTCCGACAGCGACCACAGCACTTCCTGCGGTGCGGCGTAGCCGAGCATGCGCGCCAGCGCCGGGTTGGCGGCCAGCAGCCCCTGGGTCAGGCTGGCCTGGAAGATGCCATGCACGGCGTTCTCGAACAGCCACTTGTAGCGGTTGCGCTCGGCCTCCAGCTCCTCCAGGCGCGCCTGCAGTTCCGGGTAGTGGCTCTTGCGCTGCGACTGGCTGCCCAGCCCGAGCAGGCCGGCGAGGGCCTGCTGGGGGTCTTCAGAGGGCCTCGCCATACACCACCTCGACGTCGCGCTGGCTGGACTGGCGCGGGTTGGTGAGGATGCACGGGTCGTGCATGGCATGGCGCGAGAGAAACGGAATGTCGCTGCTGCCGACGCCGTGACGCGCCAGGGTCTCGTGGAAACCGACCGCGCTCTTGAAGGCGATCAGATGCTCCACCAGGCGCGCACGGACCTGCGGGTGGGTCAGGCCTCGGCAGTCCAGGCCGAGGGTCTCGGCGATCACCCGGAAGCGCTCCGGCGCGGCGTCGTAGTTGAAGGCCACCACGTGCTCCACCAGCGCCGCGTTGCACAGCCCGTGGGGCAGGTCGAGGAAGCCGCCGAGGCTGTGGCTCATCGCGTGCACCGCGCCGAGGATGGCGTTGGAGAACGCCAGGCCGGCCTGCATGCTGCCGAGCATGATCTTCTCGCGCAGGGCGATGTCCGCGGGATTGGCGATCATCTCCACCAGGTTGCCGCCAATCAGCCGCATGGCTTCCAACGCATGACTGTCGGTCAGCGGCCCGTGGCCGGTGGAAACGAACGCCTCGATGGCATGCACCAGCGCGTCGATGCCGGTACAGGCGGAGAGGAACGGGTCCATGCTCAGGGTGGTTTCCGGGTCGATCAGCGACACGTCCGGCACCACGGCCTTGCTGACGATGGAGAACTTCATCCGCTCGGTCTGGTTGGAGATGATCACGAACTGCGAAACATCGGCGGAGGTGCCGGCGGTGGTCGGAATCAGGATCAGCGGCGGGCTCGGCACCCGCACCGTGTCGACGCCCTCGAACTCGAGGATGTGGCGACCATGGGCGGCAACGATGCCGATGGCCTTGGCACAGTCCATCGGGCTGCCGCCGCCGACCGCGACGATGACGTTGCAGCCCTCGCTGCGGTAGCGCTCGGCGCCGGTCATCACCTCCTCCATGCGCGGGTTCGGCGATACCTCGGTGTACAGGCTCCAGGCCAGGCCCTGGGCCTGCAGGCTGGCCTCCACATCGGCGACCCAGCCGGCGGCCTGCACACCCGGGTCGGACACCAGCAACACCTTGCTGGCGCCGAAGTTGGCGGCGACGTTGCCGACGTTGTGCCGGCAACCGGCACCGAAGATGATTTCGGGAGAAACGAACTTGCGCAGCGGGCTCAACACCTGGCTCATACCACAGCCTTTTTTCTTGTTTTAGTGATCTTCCCGCAGCCTACTGCAATCGCCGGGCTTTGCAATCGGACCTTCCGCCGTGCGTACCGGTGGCGCGCAGTGACATGCAAAGCCGGTGCGCGCGGCGCACCCTACATGCCTGGCACGACGGACCGGCGGCAGGCCTCGCCGGCGGCATGGCCATGGCCTAGGCCGCCACACACCAGGATGCGATTGTCGCGAACCGCCCAGGCATCGCCATGGTACTCCTCGCCCGGGGACGCGCTTCTGTCCGCGTAGGGTGCGCCGTGCGCACCGATCAACGCACCGTCGGCGCGCGGCGCACCCTACGAGAGGTCGCGGTAGAACGCATGCTCCGCCTCCAGCGCCTCGGCCTGGTGGGCGGCGAGGCGGAAGCCGTGGCCCTCGTCGGGAAACAGGCGGTACTCGACGGCGATGCCGTTGTCGCGCAGGGCGGCGACCATGCTCTCGGTCTGCTGCGGCACCACCACCGCGTCGCGGCCGCCCTGGAAGAAAATCACCGGCACACGGATGCGTCCGGCCTGCTGCAGCGGCGTGCGCTGGCGATAGCGCTCGGCATGCTGCTGCGGGTCGCCGAGCAGCCAGTCCAGATAGTCCGCCTCGAACTTGTGGGTGAGCCGGCGCAGCGCCAGTGGATCGCTCACGCCATAAAGGCTCGCGCCGCCGGCATAACCGCCCTGGGCCAGGGCCAGCAGCGCGCTGTAGCCGCCGGCGCTGGCGCCCCGCACGAAGACCCTGGCCGGATCGATACGCCCGGCCTGCGCCAGGTGCGCCACGGCGGCGCGGATGTCATCCAGCTCGATGCGCCCCCACTCGCCCTGCAGCCGCTGCCGGTAGGCGCGGCCGAAGCCGGAGCTGCCGCGGTAGTTGAGGTCGAGCACGGCAAAGCCGCGCAGGGTCCAGAACGGGATGCGCGGGTCGAATACCGGGTAGCAGGCCGAGGTCGGCCCGCCATGGAGGAAGACCACCAGCGGCGGCCGTTCGGCGCCCGCATACGGCGCGTAGAAGAAACCGTGGCAACGCTCGCCCTCGCCCACCGGGCAATCCAGCGGCTGCGGGCGCGGCAGATGGGCCTCATTCAGCAGGCGTTCGCCGCCGGCCAGCACGCGCACCGCGCCATCGGTTCGGCCAACCGCCAGCACCGCAGACAGGCGATCCGGCGCGGCGGCGATGCAGTAGTAGTGCCCGGCGTCGGCGGCCAGGGCGCGGAAACGGGTGAAGTCGTCGGCCAGCCGCCGCTCGCCGGCAGCCTCACGCACCGCGGCCAGCACGCCGAAGCCCTGCTCGAAGCGGGTCAGCAGCAGCTCGCCGTCCAGCGGCAGGTAGGTACGGCCGCCCAGCTGCCAGGGCGCCGCCGCGTGGTCGCGGGGAGCGCCACGTGCGTCATCGTCATCCACGCAGATCGGCTGCCACCAACCGTCGCGGTCGCTCAGCACCCAGAGCCGGCCAAGCGTGTCGAAGCGCGGCTGTTGCAGCGCCTGGTCGTCCGCCGCACCGGCCAGCACGCGGTTGCTGCCGCCGGCTTCGCGCAGGCACAGGCGGGTGGCGGTCCAGGGTTGCTGCGGCCGCGACCACTCGATCCAGGCCAGGCGCCGGCCATCGGCACTGGCCACCGGCGCCGCGTAGAAGTCCGCGCCCTCGACCAGCACCTCGCGCCGGCCCGCCAGGTCGATGCGCACCAGCCGATGCACCACCGCCTCGCCCTCGCGGCACTCCTCCACCGCCAGCAACGCCCGCCAGGCCGGCGCGTAGACCAAGTCGCCGTAGCGGCAGTCGGCGCGCTCGGTCAGCCGGCGCGGCGCGGCGCTTGCCGCGACATCGTCGATCAGGTGGATTTGCTGGTCGGCGTCGTTGACGAAGGCCGCACCGCGCTCGGTCGCGCAGCTGGCGCCGCCGCCGTATTCATAGACCCGGCTGCGCACCGAGTAGCCGGGCGGGGTCAGTTCGCGGCGCTGGTCGTCGCGCAGGAACTGCAGCGAGCAGCGCCCGCTGGCCGGCTCGAACTCGACCCACAGCACGCCGCCATGGGCCGCGTGCAGTTCGGCGAAGTCGCGGCCGGCCGCCGCGGCCTGGGCGGCTGACCAGAGGGCGTCAGGGTTGGGCATTTGCGGCTCCGTGGGTGGGCTGTGCGAAGCGGGGCGTCGCGCGGCACGACGGGCCATCGGTGCGCACGGCGCACCCTACACGGGGCGAGGCGCCGGTAACCGTCATGCCTTGCAGATCAACCTCGACGCCTTGTCATTGCGGAACGTCAGCTCGCCGAGGCCGACCGCGCCCAGCTCGGCCTCGCGGCGGGCGTCGAGGATCAGGTCGTGATGGGCCGACTTGGCGCACACCGGGTCGGCATTCTCCGCCGTGCCGGTGAGCATGAACGCCTGGCAGCGGCAGCCGCCGAAGTCGCGTTCCTTCTCGTCGCAGCTGCGGCATGGCTCGGGCATCCAGTCGTCGCCGCGGAAGCGGTTGAAGCCGAAGGAGTCGTACCAGATGTGGCGGATGTCGTGCTCGCGCACATTGGGAAACTTCACCGGCAGCTGTCGCGCGCTGTGGCATGGCAGCGCAGTGCCGTCGGGCGTGACGTCGAGGAACAGGTTGCCCCAGCCGTTCATGCAGGCCTTGGGGCGCTCCTCGTAGTAGTCCGGGGTGACGAAGATCAGCTTGCACGGGTGGTTCTGCGCCGCGAGCCTGGCCCGGTATTCGTTGGTGATGCGCTCGGCACGCTCCAGCTGCGCCTTGCTCGGCAGCAGGCCGGCGCGGTTGAGCTGGGCCCAGCCGTAGAACTGGCAGGTGGCGAGTTCGACGAAGTCCGCCTCCAGCTCCAGGCACAGCTCGATGATGCGGTCGATGCGGTCGATGTTGTGCCGGTGGGTGACGAAGTTGAGCACCATCGGGTAGCCATGGGCCTTCACCGCGCGGGCCATGGCGACCTTCTGCGCGTAGGCCTTGCCGCTGCCGGCGAGCAGGTTGTTGAGCTCCTCGTCGGCGGCCTGGAAGCTGATCTGGATATGGTCCAGGCCGGCCTCGGCGAAGGCCGCCACCTTGGCCTCGGTGAGGCCGATGCCGGAGGTGATCAGGTTGGTGTAGTAGCCCATGCCACGGGCTGCGGCGATCAGCTCGACCAGGTCCTGGCGCACCAGCGGCTCGCCGCCGGAGAAGCCCAGCTGCGCCGCCCCCAGCTCGCGGGCCTGGCGGAACACCTCGATCCACTCGGCGGTGGACAGCTCCTCGCCCTGGCGGGCAAAGTCCAGCGGGTTGGAGCAGTACGGGCACTGCAGCGGGCAGCGGTAGGTCAGCTCGGCCAGTAGCCAGAACGGCGGGCCGATCTGCACGCCGGGCTTAGCGCAACTCGATCCAGAACTGGGCATGGGCAACCTCGAGGAACGCCAGGATGTCTTCGTCGATCCCCTGGGCTTCGGGGAAGCGGCTCTGCAGCTCGGCGACGATGGTCGCCACGCTGCGCTCGCCGTCGACCAGCTTGAGAATCTCGCCGGCGCTCTCGTTGAGCTTGATCATGCCCTCCGGGTAGAGCAGCACGTGGCAGCCCTGGGCTGGCTCGAACTGCAGGCGGAAGCCGCGGCGAATGACGGGATGCTGGAGCAGGATCGTGCTCATCGCGGGAACTCCGGGGTGCAGTCGGTAGAGATCGTCTTGGTGCGCACGGCGCACCCTACGTGTCGCGCGGCGGTGGCGTTCGATACGCCCG
>NZ_JAMXBF010000008.1 GCF_023823685.1 Pseudomonas subflava | reverse complement strand
GGGGCTTGCGCAGGGGCCGTGGGGCGCGGCGCTGGCGGGCTGGCGTGGTGGTGGGAAGGGCGGGTGTGCAAGGAGTTGCGCAGGTGGTGGCTGCGGAGGGAGTGTCCCGGATTGCATCCGGGCTACGGTTGAAGGGATTGCCGATCTTCTCACCCAGGGCTTCTTGGAAGAAGAGGGCCTAGGAGGTGCCGCTCAGTCCTCCCACTCGCGGCCGGCCAGTTCCAGCAGGGTGTTGGCCTGCTCGGGGCCGTTGCTGCCGGCGGGGTAGGGGCGCGGGTCCTGGTAGTTGTCCTGCCAGCCCTTGATGATCGGGTCGACCCAGGCCCAGGCCGCCTCGACTTCATCCCTGCGCATGAACAGCGTCGAGTCGCCCTCGATCACGTCCAGCAGCAGGCGCTCGTAGGCGTCCCAGCGGCGCTTCTGCGGGAAGACCTGGGCCAGGTTGAGGTCCAGCTCCATTGGCGTCAGGCGCATGCCCTTGCCCGGGCTCTTGCCCATCAGCTGCAGGGTGATGCGCTCTTCCGGCTGCAGGCGGATCACCAGGCGGTTGGCCTGGCTTCCGTCGAACAGGCGGTGAGGAACGGGCTTGAACTGGATGACGATCTCCGAGCGCTTCTTCGCCATGCGCTTGCCGGTGCGCAGGTAGAAGGGCACGCCGGCCCAGCGCCAGTTGTCGATCTCCGCCTGGAGGGCGACGAAGGTCTCGGTGTCGCTGTCGTTGTCGACCTGCTTCTCGAAGTAGTAGGCCGGCACGTCATGCCCGCCGATCTTGCCGGCGACGTACTGTCCGCGCACTGTCTTGTCGTGCACATCGAGGCCGGCGATGGGTTTCAGCGCCTCGAGGATCTTCACCTTCTCGTTGCGCACGGACTCGGTGTCGAAGCGCACCGGCGCCTCCATGGCCACCAGGCAGAGCAGCTGCAGCAGGTGGTTCTGCACCATGTCGCGCATGGCCCCGGCGTGGTCGTAGTAACCGCCGCGGTTCTCCACGCCGAGGGTCTCGCTGACGCTGATCTGCACGTGGTCGATGTGCCCGGCGCGCCAGATCGGTTCGAACAGCGCATTGGCAAAGCGCAGCGCCATCAGGTTCTGCACCGTCTCCTTGCCCAGGTAGTGGTCGATGCGGAATACCTGGGATTCGTCGAACGCTGCGCCGATCGCCGCATTGATCTCGCGCGCCGACTCCAGCGAGCGGCCGATCGGCTTTTCCAGCACGATGCGCGTGTCGCTGCCGGCCAGCCCAGCGAGGGACAGGTTCTCGGCGATGGACTCGAACAGGTCGGGCGCGGTGGCCAGGTAGTAGATGCGCCCGCGCTGGCAGGCACTGGCACCGAGGAACTTGCCGAGCCGGCCGAATTCGGCGGTGTGCGACAGATCCATGGTGAAGTAGTCGAGGCGCGCGGCGAAGCTGGCCCAGCTGTCGTTGTCGAAGTCGCTGCGCGCCACCTGGGCGCGCACCCGGCGCTCGGCCAGGGACTGGTACTCGGCGCGGTTCAGCACATTGCGTGCTGCTGCCAGGATGCGCATGTCGGGGCTCAGGCGGCCGTCGCGGTGCAGGTGGTAGAGCGCCGGCAGCAGCTTGTGCAGGGCCAGGTCGCCGGTGCCGCCAAACACCAGCATGTCACAAGGGCTGTTCAACGGGAGGCCTCCGGCCGGTTTGCCTGTGCGGGGTGTGCGTTCATGTAGTATAACTACAAGATCACTACAGCCCGATCATAGCAGGCCGGGTGAAACCGCAGCGAGCCGGCTGGTCGTCGCGCCCGCGGTCCCCCGAGCCGACAACAGAGCCCCTGCCCGTGAATCTTCTGCAGCATATCGCCCAGTCCCGTCACCTGCTTCGCAAGTCCGAACTGAAGGTCGCCGATCACGTCCTGCAGGACCCGTCCGCGGTGATGCACAGTTCCATGGCCGACCTCGCCCACGAAGTTGGCATCAGCGAGCCGACCATCGTGCGCTTCTGCCGCGCCATCGGCTGCAGCGGCTTCCAGGACCTCAAGCTGAAGCTCGCGCAGAGCCTGGCCGCCGGGGCCAGCTTCGGCCAGTTCGCCATCAACGAGAACGACTCGGTGACGGACTTCAGCCTGAAGATCTTCGACACCACCCTGCACACCCTGATGGAGGTGCGCGAGCGCCTCGATCCGCGCGAGCTGGAGAAGGCCATCAACGCCATCGCCAACGCCCAGCGCATCGAGTTCTACGGTTTCGGCGCCTCCGGTGCGGTGGCCGCCGACGCGCAGCACAAGTTCTTCCGCCTGCTGCTGACCGCGGCCGCGTATTCGGACCCGCACATGCAGGCGATGAGCGCGGTGACGCTGAAGCCGCACGACGTGGCCATCTGCATCTCCCAGTCCGGGCGCTCCAAGGACCTGCTGATCACCGCCAACCTGGTGCGCGAGTCCGGCGCCACGCTGATCACCCTGTGCCCGGGGCAGACCCCGCTGGCCGACCTGGCCGACGTCAACCTCGCCATCGACGTGCAGGAAGACACCGAGATCTATACCCCGCTGACCTCGCGCATCGCCCACCTGGTGGTGATCGACGTGCTGGCCATGGGCGTGGCCATGGCCCGCGGCCCGGACCTGGTCAACCACCTCAAGAGCGTCAAGCGCAGCTTGCGCAGCCTGCGCCTGTCGCCTAAGTCGGTGCGCAGCGCGGAAGACTAGATCGGCAAGTCCCGGCCGTTCGGCATCGATCGGTCACGCAAGATTCATCGGCGCGCCGCCAAAGCGTAACGCCGGCGCGCGCAAGCTGAGCTCCGGCAAACGGATCAGGAGCCGCCGCGATGAACCTGCATCTCGAAGAACCCGTCCACGACAGCAAGACCCGCCGCAAACTGGAAGACCAGCGCCGCATGGCCTTTCGCCGCGCCATCGAGGACTACGCCGAGCAGCGCCGGCTGCAGCAGGAGCTCGGTGGCTATCCCGATCTGCTCCCCGCCGATTTCCTGCCGATCACGCGCAGCCCGCAACGCCACGCGGCTTGAGCCCTGTGCGCGGTGTGCCGAATTCGGCATGCCGCGCGTGCAAAGCGATCAAGCCTCGGCGGCGCCGACGGGCCACTGTAACGGGCAGACTGCCAGGAGCCCGTTATGACCCGACTGACCCTGACCGAGGCCCATGAGCTGGCCGCCGACATCCTGCGCCACGCCGGTTTCAGCGAGGCCTTCGTGCAGGCCATCGCCGCCACCGTGACGGCCGGCGAGCGCGACGGCTGCACCTCCCACGGCCTGTGGCGCCTGCTTGGCATTGTGCGCACGCTCAAGTCCGGCAAGGCGGTGGCCGATGCCGAGCCCGAGGTGATCGACCAGGCGCCATCGCTGGTGCGCGTCGATGCCCATGGCGGCTTCTCCCAGCTGGCGTTCGCCGCCGGCCTGCCGCTGCTGGCCGACAAGGCGCGGCGCAATGGCATCGCCGCCATGGCCATCAATCGCTGCGTGCACTTCTCCGCGCTGTGGGCGGAGATGGAGGCGATCACCGAGCTGGGCCTGGTGGCGCTGGCCTGCAACCCGACCCAGGCCTACGTCGCGCCGGCCGGCGGCAGCCGCCCGCTGTTCGGCACCAACCCCATCGCCTTCGGCTGGCCGCGGGCCGGCGGCCATCCCTTCGTCTTCGACTTCGCCACCAGCGCCGTGGCGCGTGGCGAGATCGAGCTGCACCGCCGCTCCGGCGCGCCGCTGCCGGCCGGCTGGGGCGTGGACCGCAGCGGCCAGCCGAGCAGCGAGGCTGCCGAGGTGCTCGACCACGGTGCCATGCTGACCTTCGGCGGGCACAAAGGCTCGGCCCTGTCGGCGATGATCGAGCTGATCGCCGGGCCGCTGATCGGCGACCTGACCAGCCTCGAATCCGGCGCCTTCGACGGCGGCGTGAATGCCCTGCCGTACCACGGCGAACTGATCATCGCCCTCGACCCGCAGCGCTTCCTCGGTGAGCAGGCCGACCAGCACCTGGCCCGCGCCGAGGCGCTGTTCGAGGCGATCCAGGGCCAGGGCGCGCGGCTGCCGTCGCAGCGCCGCTACAAGGCGCGGGCGAAGAGCCTGGCGGAAGGTGTGGAGATCAGCGACGGCCTCTATCGCGATCTGCAGGCGCTGCTGGCCTAGGGTGTCGTTTGACGTAGCGTAGCCGGATGCAATCCGGGAACAGGCGACTCCGCTCCCGGATTGCATCCGGGCTACGGGCCTGGCAGCTCCGAGTCGCCCGATACCCTCACCCCAGACGGTAGCCCGGATGTAATCCGGGTAAGGCAGCCCTCGAAGTCCCGACTTGCATCCGGGCTACATGGCGCAGGGCGCGGATTCATCTTTCTCACGAAAAAAAGCCCCGGCGAACCGGGGCTGAGGGAGAGAAGCGCTGGTGTCTGAGCCGACACAAGGTGTTTCAGGCCAGCGATTCCCGCGTGGTGATGCCGTCGACCAGCCGGGCCAGACCCAGCGGGTTGGCGTTCTTCAGGGCGTCCGGCAGCAGGGCGTCCGGGCAGTTCTGGTAGCACACCGGGCGCAGGAAGCGGTCGATGGCCAGGCTGCCGACCGAGGTGCCGCGTGCATCCGAAGTGGCCGGGTAGGGGCCGCCGTGGACCATCGCGTCGCACACGTCCACGCCGGTCGGATAACCGTTGAACAGCACCCGGCCAACCTTCTGTTCCAGCAGTGGCAACAGGTCGCCGTGGGCCTCCAGATCGGCCGGCTCGGCGGTCAGGGTGGCGGTCAGCTGGCCGCGCAGGCCGTGCAGGGCGCGGATCAGTTCGGCCTTGTCGGCCACTTCCACCACCACGGTCACCGGACCGAACACCTCTTCCTGCAGCAGCTCGTCGCCGTCGAGCAGCAGCGCGACATCGGCCTGGAACAGCTGCGGGCGGGCCTGGCGGCCTTCCTGCGGCTGGCCGGCCAGGTGCTTCACCCCCGGGTGGGCGCGCAGCGCGGCCAGGCCGTGCTCGTAGCTGCTCAGGGTGCCGGCGTTGAGCATGGTCTGTGGCGGGCGCTGGCCGATCTCGGCGATCAGGCTGGCGGTGAACACGCTGAAGGCCGGCGAGGCGATGCCGATGACCAGGCCGGGATTGGTGCAGAACTGGCCGCAACCTTGCACCACCGAGTCGGCCAGTTCGCGGGCGATCTTCTCGCCGCGGGCGGCGAGGGCGGCCGGCAGCATCAGCACCGGGTTGATCGAGCTCATCTCGGCGAACACCGGGATGGGATGGGGGCGCGCGGCGGCCATGTCGCACAGGGCACGGCCGCCCTTCAGCGAGCCGGTGAAGCCAACCGCCTGGATCGCCGGATGCTTGACCAGCCACTCGCCGACCCCGCCGCCGTAGACCATGTTGAACACGCCGGCCGGCATGCCGGTGGCCTCGGCGGCGCGGATGATCGCCTGGGCCATCAGCTCGGCGGTGGCCATGTGGCCGCTGTGGGCCTTGAACACCACCGGGCAGCCGGCGGCCAGCGCCGCGGCGGTATCACCACCGGCGGTGGAGAAGGCCAGCGGGAAGTTGCTGGCGCCGAACACCGCCACCGGGCCGACGCCGGTGCGGTACTGGCGCAGGTCCGGGCGCGGCAGTGGCTGGCGCTCGGGCAGGGCGCGGTCGATGCGCGCGCCGAGGAAGTCGCCGCGCCGCAGCACCTTGGCGAACAGGCGCATCTGGCCGCTGGTACGGCCGCGTTCGCCCTGGATGCGTGCGGCCGGCAGGGCGGTCTCGCGGCACACCAGCTGGACGAAGTCGTCGCCGAGGGCATCGATCTGCTCGGCGATGGCGTCGAGGAACTGTGCGCGGCGCTCCGGGCTCTGGGCTCGGTAGGTCGGGTAGGCGGCCTCGGCGGCGCGGGCGGCGGCGTCCACCTCGGCCTCGGTGGCCTGGTGGAAGCGGTAGGGCAGCGCCTCGCCGGTAGTGGCGTCGAGGCTGTGCAGGATGACCTCACCGGCGGCACTGCGGCCGCCGGCGATGAAGTTGTGGCCGATTGTGGCGGGCATGGTTAGCTCCTGTCGCGGGCCTATGAAATCAGCGTTGCCATTGCAGACCGGCCGGATGCCCTGGAAGCATCCGACCGCAGCACGGCGATCAGGCGGCCGACCAGTTGGCGTACCACTGGCGGAACAGCTTGTACTGGGTCTCGGCGTAGTTGCGCTGGGCGTCGCTCAGTACATCGGTCTCGTTGAAGTGCAGGGCGTATTCCTTGTCGCCGTTCAGCACCATCAGGTACTTGTAGTAGAGGACCAGGTCGCAACCCTCGTCGAAGGACGACAGCACGTTCAGCGCCTCGGACAGCTCCTGGGCGCGGCGCCTGGCCACGGCGTCGCCCTTGGCGGCCTGCTTGCTCAGTTCGACCAGCTGCAGCACTTCGCGCGGCAGGGCGTTGCCGATACCGGTGATGGCGCCGGTCGCGCCGCAATTGACGAAGCCATGCACCACCTGGGTATCGACGCCGGCCATGAGGATCACCTGGTCATCCTGCGAGGTGATGTGCTCGGCGGCGTAGCGCATGTCGGCGGCGCCGCCGAACTCCTTGAAGCCGATCAGGTTGGGGTACCGGCGGCGCAGCTTGAAGAACAGCTCGGCGCGGGTGGCGAAGCCGTAGTACGGGCTGTTGTAGATCACCGCCGGCAGCTTCGGCGCCGCCTCGAGAATGGCGGCGAAGTGCGCCTCCTGAGCGGCCGGCGACGCGCCACGGGACAGCACGCGGGGGATGACCATCAGGCCATGGGCGCCGACCTTGGCGGCATGGGCGGCGTGGGATACGGCCTCGCGGCTGTTCACCGCACCGGTGCCGACGATGGTCGGGATGCCGGCGGCGACCAGGCGCGCCACCCCTTCCTGGCGCTCGGCCTCGGTGAGCAACGGCCAGTCGCCCATGGAGCCGCAGTAGACCACGGCGCTCATGCCGGCCTGGATCAGCTCGCGGCCCTTGCGCACCAGGGCGTCGAAGTCCGGTTTGCGCTCGGCGGTGCAGGGCGTCATCAGGGCGGGGATGGTGCCGGTGAAGATGTTGCTGCTCATGCTGTTTGCCTCCTGGGGCAGAGTCAAAGTATTTCGTATACGAAAGGTGGCGGCCGGTATCGGCCGTTGTTTCCATCGGGTTGGGCCTGGGCCCGGTTCATAGCGCCGGCGTGCGGCGGTTTTCAAATCTGCAAAAGCAGGTGTTACAGCTTCGGCTCGACCGGCCAGGTATCCGAGAGGCGATAGCCGCTCGGCCAAGGGTCGCTCGGGTCGAGCAGGTGCTGGTGGGTGCCGGTGATCCAGGCCCGGCCGGACAGGCAGGGGTAGATGGCCGGGCGCCCGGCGACTTCGGTCAGCGAGTCGATGCGGCAGTGGAATTCGGAGCCGATGATCGAGCGGCCGATGAAGCGTTCGCCGGCCTGCATCTGGCCTTTGGCATGCAGCACCGCCATGCGCGCCGAGCAGCCGGTGCCGCAGGGCGAGCGGTCGATCTTGCCGGGGCGGATCACCACCGCGTTGGCGGCGGTCAGCACGCCGTCGATGCGCTCCACCGGCGCGGCGATCTGGCAGAACGAGATGTGCGCCCAGTCCTTGTTCAGCGGATGCACGAAGCCGAGCTGCTCGTTGGCCGCGCGGGTGATCTTCAGGCCGGTGGCGACCAGGTCGGCGGCCTCGTCGGCGGTCAGCGAGAAGCCCAGGGCGCGCGCATCGGCGATGACGAAACTGTCGCCGCCATAGGCGGTGTCGACCTTGAGGCTGCCGAGGCCTTCGACCTCGATCATGGCGTCCAGCCTGTCGGCGAAGGACGGCACGTTCTTCACCTCCACCCGCTGGACCTTGCCATCGCGGCACTGGGCCACGGCTTCGATCAGGCCTCCCGGGGCCTCCAGCACCAGGCGGGTCTCCGGCTCGGTCATCGGCAGGATGCCGCTGTCGAGCAGCACGGTGGACACGCACAGCGAGTTGGAGCCGGACATGGGCGGCGTGTCAGCCGGCTCCATGATGATCCAGGCCATCTGCGCCCGCGGGTCCTTGGCCGGCACCAGCAGGTTGACGTGGCGGAACACGCCGCCGCGCGGCTCGTTCAGCACGAAGTTGCGCAGCTCCTCGTCGCGGGCAATCCAGCGCGACTGTTCCCAGAGGGTGGCGCCCGGCGGCGGCGCGACGCCGCCGACGATGACGTCACCGACCTCGCCCTCGGCGTGGCAGCTGACCACATGGATGACCTTGCTCGAACGCATTGCTTCCCCCTACAGGACCGACTTCAGGAAGTCCGCGGTCTCCGGCTTCTGCGGGTTGCCGATGACCTGGTCGGGCGAGCCGATCTCGTGCACCAGACCGTTGCGGAAGAACGCCACGCGGTCGGACACATCGCGGGCGAAGCGAATCTCGTGGGTGACCAGGATCATGGTCATGCCCTCCTCGGCGAGCAGGCGCATGGTGTCCAGCACTTCGCCCACCAGCTGCGGGTCGAGGGCGCTGGTGGCCTCGTCGAACAGCATGTAATCCGGGCTCATGGCCAGGGCGCGGGCTATGGCCATGCGCTGCTGCTGGCCGCCGGAGAGCTTGCTGGGGAACACCTTGAGCTTGTCGCCCAGGCCGACGTGGGTCAGCTGCTTCACGGCCAGGGCCTCGGCCTCTTCCTTGCTCTTGCCGAGCACCTTGCGTGGCGCCAGCATCACGTTCTCCAGCACGGTCAGGTGCGGGAAGGCGTTCCACTGCTGGAACACGATGCCGATCTTCTGCCGCAGCTTGTTCAGGTCGGTGCCCGGTGCGTGCACCTCGGTGCCGTCGACGCGGATGCTGCCCTTCTGGATCGGCTCCAGGCCGTTGATGCACATCAGCAGGGTCGACTTGCCGGAGCCGGAGCCGCCGATGATCGACACCACCTCGCCCTTGTTCACCGTCAGGCTGACGCCCTTGATGACCTCGAGGTCGGCGAAGGATTTGTAGACGTTGTCGATCTCAATCATTTTCCTGCCACCTTTTTTCCAGCCGGGCGCCCAGTCGGGCCACCACCAGGCTCATGACGTAGTAGATGAGGCCGGCGATGCACAGCACCAGCAGCGGCTCCTGAATTCGCGTAACGATGGTCTGCGAGGCGCGTAGCAACTCGACGATGCCGATCCACATGACCAGGGCGGTGTCCTTCATCACCGACAGCACCAGGTTGAGCCAGCCGGGGAAGGCCACGCGGGTGGCGATCGGCAGCACGATGTGGCGCAGGTCCTGCCAGTAGCTCATGCCCAGCGAGCGCGCGGCGCGGCGCAGGTTGGCCGGCACGGCGAGCACGCCGCTGCGGACGATCTCGGTGCAGAACGAGGCGGCGTACACGCCGAGCACGATGCAGCCGACGGCGAAGGCGCTGATGTCGAGGCCGGCGATGCTCTTCAGGGCGTTGAACAGGACGAACTGGATCAGCAGCGGCACGCTGCGGAACACGTCCAGCACCCAGGCCAGAGGCAGCGTGGCGCGGGGCAGGGTGGCGCGCAGCAGGCCGAACAGCACGCCGGCGAGGGTGCCGATCAGCATGGCGCCGACGGTCAGTTCCAGGGTGACCCAGGCGCCCTTGAGCAGGAACAGCAGGTCGTTGGAGGTGAGACTGGTTTCGAACATGCTCAGTCCTTCCTCAGTAGCGGAACAGGCGCCAGGCCATCAGGCGTGCGACGAGCACGATGGTCTTGGCGATCAGGTAATAGAGCACCGCCGCCAGGGCGAAGTACTCGAAGGTGCGGAAGGTCTTCACGTTGAAGTCCTGGGTGACGCCGGTCAGGTCGTTGTTCAACCCGACTATCACGCCCAGCGACGTCATCAGCACGGCCCAGACCATCTGGTTGGACAGGGGGTAGAAGACGATGCGCAGCAGCTGCGGAATGATGATCATCCGGTAGGCCTGGAAGGCGCTCATGCCCAGCGAGCGCGCCGCACGCATCTGCGTGTCGGGCACCGCCTTGAGGCCGCCGCGGAAGTTCTCCGCCAGGTAGCCGGCGTTGTTGAAGGTGATCCCGGCGAGCAGGGCGACCCACGAACTGACGTGCAGGCCGAAGCTGCCGAGGCCGAAGTAGAGGATGTAGATCTGGAACAGCGACGGGGTGTTGCGGGCGATGGACACCCAGGTGTTGGCGAAATGCCGCGGCAGCGGATGCTGCATCTGCCGCATCACCGTCAGCAGCAGGGCGATCAGGGTGCCGAGGAGCATCGACAGGGCCGCCGTCTCCAGCGTCACCCAGGCACCCGCCAGCATGTCCGGCAGGGCCTTGAAGGCCGAGCGCCAGTGGAACGTGTAATCGAACATCGATCAGCGATTTCCTTGGGGTTGATGTTGACCCAGCCAGGCCGGGAGTTGTCCCTGGTTGCGCCCGGTACAGGCGGCCTCGACGCAGGCGGCGAGGCTGCCGAAGTGCACACGCCGGCCGACCAGGCCGGGGGCGTAGTGGGCGTACTTGCCCGAGTTGGTCATCAGGGTGTGGCTGCCCGGCGGCACCACCGGCTCGCCGAGCATGCACCAGCAGGTGTCGGTCACCAGGCGCGCACCGAATTTTTCCAGCGTAGCCACATGCCCGGCCTGTACCGCCCGCTCGTGCACGGCGCGACCGCAGGTCACCACCAGAGCGGTGTCCGGGTGCTTGCTACGACCGGCGCACAGGCTGGCCAGGGCGGCCAGCTCGCTGCTGGAGAAGTGCGGGTTGCCCAGGGCCACCAGCTCGACGCGGGGCGACTCGGCGCTGTTGAGTTCCCACCAGCTGTCCAGCAGCTCGGCGATGGTCACCCGCAGGTGCCTGGCCGGAGCCTTGCCGCCGAGGGCGCTGGCCACGTCCGGGGCCTCCGGGGTGATGCCGGCGATATGGAACATGGGCGCCGCCGAGGTGGTGGCGAAGGCGGCGCCGAAGGCCTTGAGCGCGTCGCTGTCGGCGGCGCTGCGCTCCAGCCCGCAGAGCAGCGGGATGTCGCTGCCGGCCAGCAGGCCGACGTGGTAGCCGAGCAGCGGCCAGAAGCTGTCGTCCGGCTGCTGCGGCGTTTCCACCTCGATCAGCAGGCTGGCATGACGGCCCTCGTCCAGGTGGCTGCCGCTGCGCGGCGCGCGCCCGGTGAGGGCGATGCAGATATCCAGATAGTCCGGGTACTTGAGGGTACGGGCGCCGAGCACGCTGTTGGCGTAGACCACGGCGTTGGACTCGGCCCAGACGATCTGCTCGCCGGCCTTGGGCGCGCTGTCCAGCAGGTAGGGCGCACAGGTGTAGCTGAGCGCCGCGCCCATGGCCATGTACACGTCGCCGAGGGCGCTGGCCGGCTCGCCGAACGCCGGGTCGATGCCCAGGGCACGCCACTGGCGCTGATCCACCGAGATCGAGTTGAGCGTGGTCGGCACGCAGACCCTGGCGTCCCAGTCCCGCAGCTGCTGGGCGAAGCGCAGGCAGGCCGGGCCGGTGTAGATGCAGCCGTCGATGTGTGCCTGGGTGACGTCGAGCAGTTCGCTTGCACCCTGTAGCTCGGCCATGCGCAGTACCAGCTGCATCGCCACCTGGGCTGCCTTGCCGTGCGCGCCGGCGAGGATGGCGCGGTCGCGCTCGCTCAGGGAGATGCTGCTCGGCTGCACATCGCCATGGGCAATCGGCTCGGCGTGCCAGTCGTCCTCCGGCGCGCTGCCGAACAGCTGCAGGCGCTCGCCGTCGACGCGGGCGATGGTGCCGGCGTGAGCTGCCAGCTCGGCGAAGGCCGCGTGGCCGATGCACAGCACCGGCAGCTGGACGTCGAAGACATGCTCGGCGACCAGGGCGCCGAGGCTGAGAATCTCGTCGGGCTCGGCCAGCACCAGCGCCGCCGGTGCCGGACCGTTGAGGATCAGTTCCAGCAGGACGCTGCTGCCGGTGCAGGAGCCGCGTCCACTGGGAATGGCCAGGATGCGCCCGGTCAGGGATTGCCCGCTCAGCGGATGGTGTCGGTCGATCACCTCGCCGCTGAACGGATCGACGCCGCCCCAGAAGCTCAGGCCCAGGTCGGCGTGGAGCAGGGTGCCCTGACCCCGCCCCGCCACCAGACTCCGGCCCTCGATTGCTGCCACTGCGGACATCGTCGTTGCCCTCGTGCCTATCAGTAGTACACGTTCGGCACGGTCAGGTTGGCCGGCTTGATCTCGTCGCCGACCCACTTCTTCCACAGCTCGTCATAGCGGCCGTTGCGCACCTGCTGGTTGACGAACAGGTTGAGGTAGTTGAGCAGGCCGTACTCGTTGCGCTTGGCCGCCAGCGACACGTAGTCGACGACATAGGGCGCGTCGCCGGCGATCTTCAGGCCCTTGTACTTGCCGGACTTGAGGGTGGCGGCGGCCACGGTGTTGGTCACCACGGTGGCGTCGATATGGCCCTGGGCCACGGCGAGGATGGTGTCGTTCTGCGACTGGTAGGCGCGGAAGCTGCCCTCGCCCCAGGCCTTCTGGTCCTTCTCCAGGGCGATGGCCTCGTAGGTGCCACTGGTGTTGCCCAGCTTCTTGCCCTTGAGGTCGGCGTAGCTGTTCACGCCCGCATCCTCGCGGGTCAGCACGACCATCTGGAAGGCGAAGTAGGGCACGGTCATGCCCACGGTCTTGGCGCGCTCCAGGGTGTCGGAGGTGGAGGCGACGATCACGTCGGCACGGCCGGAAATCAGGGCCGGGATGCGGTCCGGGAACGGCGTCTCGACCACCTCAGCCTCGACGCCGAGCACCTTGGCCAGGTCGTTGCAGTAGTCCACGTCGAAGCCGGCCGGGTTGTTGTCTGTGTCACGGAAACCCATGGGCGGGAAGTCCAGGGTCACGGCGCAGCGCAGCTTGCCGGACTCGATGATGTCGTCGAGCTTGTCGGCCTGGGCGGTGGCGGCCAGGGATGCGCTGAGGGCGGCGCCGAGGGCGACGGCGAGAGTCTTTCTATTCATGTGCAGCCTCATGTGTGTCTGATGGTTGGCAGATGAAACAGATGTATCTTGAATTTCGTATACGATATTTGATTAGCAAGGGCTGTGCCGGATCGACTGGGGCAGATGCGATGATCCGTCCAGCCCGCGCCACATCGGCTCGAGCGAGCAAACGCAGCGGTGGCGAAAAGACTAGTCGGCCCCGTTCGTGACCGCCCGGTGTTACAGAACGAAGCATGAACGAGTCCGCGTGCCCGCAAACGGAACACGGCGGTGGGCGTTGGGTTGCACCAGGTGCGACCCAGTGATCGTCAGGAGTGGCGGTGCGAGTCGCGATAGTGGCTGGGAGAGAGCCCGGTGAGGGCCTTGAACTGGCGGCTGAAGGCGCTGTGGTCGGTGTAGCCGCAGCGCAGGGCGATCTCGGTGATCGGCAGCTCGCCGAGCAGCAGTTGCGAGGCCGCACCCAGGCGCGCCTTGTGGATCATCTGCCGCGGGGTGAGCTGGAAGATGCGCTTGCAGTGGCGCTCCAGCTGCGCCACCGAGAGACCGGCGAGGGCGGTCAGCTCGGCCAGGCTGATCGGCTGGGCGTAGTGGCGGCGGATGTGTTCGTCCACTGCCGCCAGCTTCTGGTAGGCCGGGTGCGCGGCCTGGGCCGCCGGCAGGTCGCAGGAGACGCCGGCCATGCCGATGATGCGGCCCGCGGCGTTGCGCAGGGCCAGCTTGTGGGTCAGGCACCAGCCGGGCTGGCGGCCCGGATAGAGATGCAGCTCCAGTTGGTCCTGGAGGCCGTTGCCGGCGTCCAGCACCTGCAGGTCCTGGGCGGTGTACAGCGGGCCGAAGCGCGACGGGAAGACTTCCTCGGCGGTGCGCCCGAGCAGCTCGCCCTTGTCCCTGAAGCCGCAGCGGGTGGCCAGCGTCTGGTTGACCAGCATGTAGCGCGCCTGCGGGTCCTTGATGAAGAACACCACGCCGGGCATGGCATCGAGCAGCGGGGCGACGGCGCCCAGGCTGGCGAGCAAGGTCGGCAGGTCGGCGGGGGCGGGTTGTTGCGGCAGCAGGTCGAGCATGGGGCGGTTGGGCACTGGCCTCTTCGGGGCGCCCATTCTGCGCAGCGGCGGGTGGCGGGGACAAGCGGCCCGCCCGCAGGCGGGCCGCTCCGGCGTTACTGCAGCCTGACGCTATAGTCCTCCACTTCGCCATAGTTGAAGGTGCCGCAGGGCACGGGCGCCGCGTTGTAGCGCATGGCGATGCGCAGGCGCGTGGTGCCGGCCGGGGCGTTGGCCGGCACCGCCAGGTTGCCGGTGGCCACCGTGGCCAGGGCGCGGCCCGAGCTGTAGACCTCTTCGCCGGCATCGGCGAAGTCGCCGTCCTTGTTCAGGTCGATCCAGGCCTTCCAGTACTCGGGGTAGGCGCGGCCGGAGAACTGAGGCGTCAGGCGCAGGCTGTTGGCGCCGCGCTGCAGGTCGATCACCTGGTTGGTGAAGTCGCTGTAGGTGCTGGCGCCGGAGCTGCGGCTGAAGGTGCCGACCTGCACCCGGCCGATCCACTCGGCGTTGGCGTTGCCGCTGGCGGCGCTGCAGTAGCTGGGCTGCGGCGAGCCTTCGCCGATCACCAGGAAGCCGGCGCTGACCGCCCCCCAGCTGCCGGCCGTATCGCGGGCGCGCACGTAGAGCAGGTGCTTGCCATCGGCCAGGCCGGTGGTGTCGATCGTGCCGCTCAGGCTCTCGGTCTTGGCGTTGAAGGCACCGTCCAGCGGCTGCAAGGCGATGGGCGTGGCGCCGGCCTCCCAGGGCGCCTTGTCGATGTAGTACTCAGCGGCGGCGATGTTTTGGGTGGTCTCGGTGCCGTTGCTGTTGTTGAAGCGCAGGTCGCTGGCACTGGCGCTTAGCGTCACCGGCGTGCCGGCCGGCACGCCGTCGGTGGAGGCACCGCCGCCCAGGGCGACGCTGGCCACGTCCGGCCCGGCGGGTGTGAGGTAGGGCGTGCGCACCACCTTGGCGGCGTAGATCAGCGCTGGCAAGTTCTTCGGCTTCACCGTGTTCTGGTACACCGCGCAGCTCTGGAAGAACTGCGTGCCCAGCTCGAAGGTGTAGGCGGCCACGCCGAGTTCGCCGTAGCTGACGCCGTCACTGGTGCCGTCGGTGGGATACAGGCCCACCGACTGCTGCGGGCTGTAACCGTTGAAGAAGGCGAACTTGCGGCCCAGGGTCTGCAGCGCCGTGCCATTGGGCGCGGGCTGGCTGGTGTCGCCCCAGGGCCAGAGCACCAGCTCGCTGTAGCTGTGGATGTCCAGGTGGATGCCGCTGGTGCTGCTCGGGGCCGCGTCGCCCCGGTTCGGCCCGCGACGGTCCGGCCAGAGGCTGCGCGCATAGGCTTCCAGCGCCTGCACCTCGGGCTCTGAGCCGGCGCTGGGGCCGCGGTAGGTCTCGTTGCACTGGGCGCCGCTGGAGCCCTGGCCGTTGGTGCTGTTCCAGCCGAAGGTGAAGTTGCGGTTGAGGTCGGCGCCGCGGCTGTTGCTGTTCGGCCCGCAGTAGTTCTGGTTGGTGTTCTTGCGCCAGGACAGCCCGGTCTCGGCCTTTTTGCGCCCGTCCGGGTTGGTCTGCAGCATCAGGTGCACTTCGTGATGGTCGAGGATCCAGGTGGCATCCGGGTCCACGCCGTAGCCGTCCACCAGCCAGCGGGCGAAGGCCAGCACCAGCGGCGCGGTGGTGTACTCGCGGGCGTGGATGGCGCTGTTGATCAGCAGCTTGGGCTTGTCGCCGGGCTTGTCCCTGTTGGTCAGCTTGAGCACGCCGATGTCATAGCCGCCCAGGCCCTGGGTCTTCTCCCAGGACTGGCCGACCATCAGCCATTCCGCCAGCTGCGGGCGCTGGGCGGCCATGCCGGCGGCCGCCGCGTAGGTCTCTTCCACCGTTTCGTAACAGGCATAGCCGGGAACGCTGGCGATGCTCACGTCGCTGGCCGCGCCGACGCTCAGGCTACGCTGTTGCAGGCGCTGCTGGATCTGCCCGAGCACCTGGTTGCGCTTGGCGATGAAGTCGGCGGCCACCTCGAAGGTGAAGCCGAATACCGCCAGCTTCTGCTGTTCCTCCTCGGTCAGCTCCATGATCAGGTAGCCCTGGTCGTAGTGCGATTCGAGCAACTGGCCGTGGAAGCTGATGGCGGCCTTGCGGGCGATTTCCAGGCTGGGGAAGAAAGCCTTGTACACCTGGTTGTTGGTCTTCTCCTGCTCGAGCAGCAGGAAGTCTTCCTGGGCCTTGGCCGCGGTGTGGGCCTGAGCGATGTCGAGCAGGCAGAGGGAAGCGATGCCCGCTCCGATGGCGAGCGTTAGCGTGCGTTTTATCATTCTTGCTGTTCCTGTCCGTGTGAGGGGTTGCGTCGCTCGATAAGCGACACGGGCGGTCGAGGCCTTGTGGGTCGCGACGGGTACGGCTTCGCTCTGGTTGCCGACTGCACAGGCATTGGGAATTCCCTTCCTGGCGTGTCGTCGGGAGGAGGCCGGTCTGGCAGCAAGAGTGAATGGAAGCTAGAAGCCCTCCGGGAAGCTGTCAATTTTCCGGAGATAAGCGTCAATCGCGGCAGGTTGGCGACAAGATGACTTGAACGGAGGGTCAGGAATGAAACGCTTCAACGTGCTGCTCGCCGTGCCGCTGCTGCTGGCCTTCGGTTGTCAGGCGGGGCCGGATGCGACGTCCGCAGAGTGGTCGCAACTGCGCGCGCAGCGCGGGCATTTCGAGGGCGGCACCTGGAACAAGGAGCTGGATGCCTGGCAGGGGCGCAAGCATCAAGTGATGCAGCGCCTGGCCGATCGCCTGCTGGAGCAGCGGCCGCACGAGGAGGGTGTGCGTGCGCTGATGGGCGAGCCGGATCGGGTCGTGCCGGCTGGATCGGCCGAGCATACCGATTGGCTGCGCCGCACCGAGTGGCGCGGCGCACCGGGCGGAACGTTGTGGAGCTACCACTGGCGCGGCAATCACGACCAGTTGCTGGTGGCCTTCGATGGCCAGCGGGTCGCCGCGGTCGGCTGGCTCTATGCCTGGGAGTGAGCGTCCGCACCCAGCTGCAGCAGGGTGTCGATACGCGCCGGACTGAACGGCGGCCGCGGCACCGGCGGTTGCCAGCCGAACAGTGCCTGGGCGGCACCGCCGCAGATCCGGCCCTGGCAGGCGCCCATGCCGCAGCGGCTGGCCATCTTGGCCTGGCTCCAGCCCTGGTGATCGGCCACCGCCGCTAGCGGCACGTCTTCGCAGCGGCAGATCAGGGTGTCCGGCCTGGCCAGGTGCTTGACCTCGTCGCGCAGGGCGAAGGCGGCATTCAATGCAGTGGCGAAGCCATGCCAGCGCTGGCGCTGCGGCCACAGGCGCTGCGCCGCGTTGCGCTCGCCCACCGCCGCATGGCCGGCGATGGCGCCTTCCACCAAGGCCTTCTCGCTGCCGCCGAAACCGGTGCTTTCGCCGGCGGCATAGTGATCGGCCAGGCTGGTGGCCTGCCAGGCATCGACGGCGATGGCGCCGTTGTCGATGTGGCAGCCCAGGGCCTGGCCGAGCTGCAGATTGGGGATCAGGCCGAAGCCGCAGGCCAGGCGCTCGCAGGCGACTTCGCGGAGCTGCCCGCCGATGTTCAGGCGCACCGCTTCCAGACGGCCTTCGCCCAGCGCTTCGAACACGTGGCTGTTCGCCCGGTAGCCCGGATGGAACAGGCCGAACGACTGCAGCAGCTTGTGCGGCCAGCGCGGCAGCTGTGCGGCAAAGCCGGCAACCTTGCTCCACGGCGCCTGTTCGGCGATGTTCAGCACTGTCGCGCCGTTGTCCCGCGCCGTGGCGGCGCTGGCCAGCAGCAGCGGGCCGCTGCCGGCGATGACGATGCGCTCGCCGGCTACCGGCATGCCGCCCTTGATCAGCGCCTGCAAACCGCCGGCGCCGGTGACACCGGGCAGGGTCCAGCCGGGGAAGGGCAGCAGCAGCTCGCGGGCGCCGGTGCACAGGATCAGCCTGTCGTATTCGATCACCCGGCCCTGCTCGGGGTCTTCCACCAGCAGCGCCTTGGGACCGGCCAGGGCGACCACGCGGGTGGCCGGCAGATGTTCGATATTGGCTTGTGCCTCCAGGCGCTGGCGATAGTCGCGGGCCAGTGGCGGCAGGTGCGCCTGCGGGCCGTCGCGCCAGATCTGCCCGCCGGCGGCGGGGTTGTCGTCGAGCACGGCGATGCGCGCGCCGCTCGGTGCGGCGGCCAGGGCCGCGGCCATGCCGGCGGGGCCGGCGCCGATGATGAGGATGTCCACCTTCATGGCCGGCTCTCCACCCGCATGCCGTCTCGGCACAGGGTCTGGCAGGCCAGGCGGCGCTGGCCGTCGATGGTTACCCGGCACTCCTGGCAGATGCCCATGCCGCACACCGGCGCGCGGCGCTGGCCGCTGACCGAGGTGCGGCTGGTGCCGTCGCCGCCGAGCAATAGCGCGGCGGCCACCGTAGTGCCGGGGGCCACCAGCAGCGGGCGGCCGTCGAGAGTCAGTTCAGGCATGCGCGCGTACTCCGGGGAAGCGCTGCGGCAGATAGGGTTCAGGCGCCAGGGGGGCGGTCTCGCCGAGCAACTGGGCGACCAGCAGGTCGGCGCTGCCCGGCGCGGTGGTGACGCCCAGGCCCTCGTGGCCGACCGCCAGCCACAGGCCGGGACGCTGCGGGTGCTCGCCGAGCAGCGGCAGGCCGTCCGGGCCGGCGGCGCGGAAGCCGGTCCAGGCACGGATGCCGTTGAGCCGGGCCAGGCCCGGCATGTAGTCGACGGCGCGCTGCAGCATCTTCGCCAGCATCCACGGCTCGACTGCGGGATCGCTGGAGCCGAACTGCCGCGAGGCGCCGATGAACAGCTGGCCGGTCGGCCGCGGCTGGATATTGGCGGCCGTCGACGGGCCGCTGGCGTTGTGCGCGCTGGTCACGTAGCCCAGCTCCACCAGGGTATGGCTGATGCGCCCGGGGTAGCGATCGGTGATCAGCAGGTGGCCCTTCTTCGGCTCGATCGGCAGCTCCGGGCACAGCTCGGTGACATGGGTGCCGCCGGCCAGGATCACCGCCTGGGCGCCGAGCCAGCCGCCGTCCTCCAGGCGTACGCGGGAGCCGTCGATCTCGATCACCCGGGCCCGGCGCTGTTCGATCAGTGGATGATCGAGCAGCCAGCGCGCCGCATTGGGCGCGTAGAGAATGCCGTCGCCGGTCACTCGCAGGCCGCCATGCAGGCCATCGCGCAGTTCCGGCTCGGCATCGCGCAGGGCGCCTGCACCAAGCAGCTCGCAGTCCAGGCCATGCTCGCGCAGCACCTGATACTTGGCCTCGGCCACGGCCATTTCCTCGGCATTGGCGGCCAGCCACAGGGTGCCGTTCTGCCGGTAGGCACAGTCGTCTGGCATGTCGCGAGACCAGTCGCGCCAGCGCTGCACCGAGTATTGGCTGAGCGCGAGCTCCGCCGGGTTGTCGTCGAGCACGATCAGGTGGCCCATGCCGGCGGCCGTGGCGGCGCGCAGGCCGGCGTCCAGCACCAGTACGCGCTGGCCGCGCCGGGCCAGTTCATGGGCGCAGGCGGCGCCGACTATGCCGGCGCCGATGACGATGACGTCGGCGCCGTCACTCACAGGCGAATGCCCCAGGCGAACGGATCGTCCGCTTCGATCAGCAGGGTGGCCTCGGCGCTGATGTGCGCGCGGCCGCGGATGGTGGGGATGATGCGGCCGCCTTCGGCATTCTCGTAGCTGCCCTCGAACTGGCTGCCGATCACGCTGGCCTGGCGCCACAGCTGGCCCGGCTGCAGCTTGCCGTCGGCCGCCAGGCACGCCAGCTTGGCGCTGGTGCCAGTGCCACAGGGCGAGCGGTCATAGGCCTTGCCGGGGCACAGCACGAAGTTGCGGCTGTCGGCCTCGGTGTCGTCGGCGAACAGCTCGATATGGTCGATCAGGCCGCCGTCTTCGCCACGGATGCCCTGGTCTTCCAGGGCCCGCTGCACGGCCACCGAGTAAGCGGTGAGGGCGTCCAGGTTGTCGCCGGCCACGCGCAGGCCGTGGTCGCTGATCAGGAAGAACCAGTTGCCGCCCCAGGCGATATCGCCGCTCACCCGGCCATAGCCCGGCACGTCGACGGTGACCGCCTGGCGATAGCGGTAGGCCGGCACGTTGCGCACGCTCACCGAGCGGTCATCGTGCAGGGTCGCCTCGACGGTGCCGACCGGTGTCTCGATCCTGTGCACGCCCGGGCCGATGCGGCCCAGGTGCGCCAGGGAGACCACCAAGCCGATGGTGCCGTGGCCGCACATGCCGAGGTAGCCAGTGTTGTTGAAGAAGATCACTCCGGCACAAGCGCTGGGGTCGACCGGCTCGCACAGCAGGGCGCCGACCAGCACGTCGCTGCCGCGCGGCTCCAGCACGCTGGCGGCGCGCCACTGGTCGAAGCGCTCGGCCAGCAGCTGGCGGCGCTCGGCCATGCTGCCACGGCCGAGGTCGGGAAAGCCTTCGAGGACCAGGCGGGTTGGTTCGCCGCCGGTGTGCGAGTCGAGTACACGGATGCGTTGCATGGATGGCCCCTGGCGATGGATGTTCCCAGCAAGGGTGCCGCTCCGGCGGCTCGGACGCTTGAGGCATTTCGGTGGTCGCCATGACGAAATCGGCACAGCGGCGGGACGTCTCAGAGGCGGTTGGGCAGGTGCTCGTAGAGGGTCTGGCAGACACCGTTGATGTGCGTCTCGATCAGCCGGGCGGCGGTGTCGGCGTCGCCGGCGCGGCAGGCGGCGATGATCTCGCGGTGCTCGTGGTCGGCGCGGTCCTTGCCCTCGGACAGGCTCATCTGCATGCGCAGATAGCGCTCCAGCTTGTCATGGATCGAGCGGATCAGGCCGACCAGGAAGGGCCGCTGCGCCGGCTCGTAGAGACAGGCGTGCAGCTGCCAGTTGAGTTCGGCCCAGCGGCCGACGTCTTCCTCGCCGAGGAAGGCCTCGCAGATGCGCTCGGCGGCGGCGAAGGTGTCCTCGGTCATGTTCGGCACCGCCAGGCGGATCGCCCGCACCTCGAGCAGCACGCGTACTTCGAACATCTGCGCCATCTCCGGCTCGGAGATGCGGGTGACCACCGCGCCCTTGTTGCGCTGGAACAGCACCAGGCCTTCGGCCTCCAGGCGCTTGAGGGCTTCGCGCACGGGGATCTTGCTGACGTTGAACAGTCCGGCGATGTCGTCCTGGCGGATCGGCTCATCCTCGGCGAACTGCCCGGAGATGATGGCGTCGCGCAGGTGCTTGGCGATGACCTCTGAGGCCGAGGGAACTATCCCAAGGTTGGGGGCATTGAAGCGGGGTAGGGGCACGATGCGTCACCGGGTCGGCTTGTCGATGCGAATATCATATACGAAATCCCTCATTTTCCAGTTCACCCCGCCCGGCTGAAGCGCTCCTCCAGCGCGGCGATCTGCGCCCGCTCGCCGCGGATGAAGTCGCGGAACGCCTGAGCCACCGGCGACAGGTGCTTGCCGCGCGGGTGCACCACGCACCAGCTGCGTTGCAGCGGCAGTTCCTCCACCGGCAGTTCGCGCAAGAGCCCGCGCGCCAGCTCCAGGCGCACGGCGTGACGCGGCAGCAGGGCCAGGCCGAGCCCGGCGATGACCGCCTCGATCTGGGATTCGCTGGAGCCGACTTCGAGCGTCTGCGCGAAGTGGGCGCGCTTCTGGTGGCAATACTCCTCGCAGGCGCGGCGGGTGCCCGAGCCGGCCTCGCGGACCAGCAGCGGAAAGGCGGTGAGATCGGCCAGGAGCAGCTTCTCCAGCGTGCACAGCGGGTGCTGCGGCGGTGCCACCGCGACGATGGGGTTGTTGAGGAAGGGGAAGAAATCCAGCGGCTGATCGCCGGGGGGCTGCGACATGATCAGCAGGTCGTCGCGGCTGGCCGACAGGCGGCGCACCGCCTGGCCATGGTTGACCACCACTAGCTGCAGGCTGACCTCCGGGTGCTGCTCGCGGAAGGCGGCGAACAGGTGCGGTACCAGGTACTTGGCGCTGGACTCCACGGCCAGGCTCAACTGGCCCTGTAGCGAGCCCTGCAGGTCGGAGAGCTGCATGTCCAGCGCCTCCAGGCGGCCGAACACGTCCTCACTGGCGCGCAGGAGGGCCTCGGCGGCGGGTGTCAGGTGCAGCTTCTTCGCCACGTAGTCGAACAGCGGCTGGCCGATCAGCTCCTCCAGCTGGCGCACCTGCAGGCTCACCGCCGGCTGGGTCAGCGCCATCTCCTCGGCCGCCCGGCTGTAGGAGCGACTCTCGCACACCGCACGGAACACCTGAAGCTGGCGAAAAGTCATTCGCATCAAGGACTTGCGCATCTGTAAAGGAACTCCAGCAGGCGATGGCTGCGGCAACTATAAGTCTTGACTAATGCTTAGCCCAATAATTATTCATTTTTGGTAATCCAGCCGCGGCGCTAGCTTAGAAAGCAAGACCGCCGCGGGCTGTGCGGTCATTCGCGGACCGCTTTGCGGCGGTCCTTTGCTCACGTGATCGAGGACCAGGCTCGTGATCAAGAAGATTCTCATCGCCAACCGCGGCGAGATCGCGGTGCGCATCGTGCGTGCCTGCGCCGAAATGGGCATCCGCTCGGTGGCCATCTACTCCGATGCGGACCGCCAGGCGCTGCACGTCAAGCGTGCCGACGAGGCGCACAGCGTCGGCGACGACCCGCTGGCCGGCTACCTGAACCCGCGTAAGCTGGTGAATCTGGCGGTGGAGACCGGCTGCGACGCGCTCCACCCGGGCTACGGCTTCCTCTCGGAGAACGCCGAGCTGGCGGAGATCTGCGCCGAGCGCGGGATCAAGTTCATCGGCCCCTCGGCGGAGGTGATCCGCCGCATGGGCGACAAGACCGAGGCGCGGCGCAGCATGATTGCCGCCGGCGTGCCCTGCACCCCGGGCACCGAGGGCAACGTCGCCGACATCGCCGAGGCGCTGTCCGAGGCCGAGCGCATCGGCTACCCGGTGATGCTCAAGGCCACTTCCGGCGGCGGCGGCCGCGGCATCCGCCGCTGCAACAGCCGCGAGGAACTGGAGTCGGCCTTCCCGCGGGTGATCTCCGAGGCCACCAAGGCCTTCGGCTCGGCGGAAGTGTTCCTGGAGAAGTGCATCGTCAACCCGAAGCACATCGAGGCACAGATCCTCGCCGACAGCTTCGGCAACACCGTGCACCTGTTCGAGCGCGACTGCTCGATCCAGCGCCGCAACCAGAAGCTGATCGAGATCGCCCCCAGCCCGCAGCTCACCCCCGAGCAGCGCGCCTACATCGGCGACCTGGCCGTGCGCGCCGCCAAGGCGGTGGGCTACGAGAACGCCGGTACCGTGGAGTTCCTGCTCGCCGAGGGCGAGGTGTACTTCATGGAGATGAATACCCGGGTGCAGGTGGAGCACACCATCACCGAGGAAATCACCGGCATCGACATCGTCCGCGAGCAGATCCGCATCGCCTCGGGCCTGGAGCTGTCGGTGAAGCAGGAAGACATCGTCTATCGCGGCTTCGCCCTGCAGTTCCGCATCAACGCCGAGGACCCGAAGAACAACTTCCTGCCCTCGTTCGGCAAGATCACCCGCTACTACGCCCCTGGCGGCCCCGGTGTGCGCACCGACACGGCGATCTACACCGGCTACACCATTCCGCCCTACTACGACTCCATGTGCCTGAAGCTGATCGTCTGGGCGCTGACCTGGGAGGAGGCGATGGACCGCGGCCTGCGCGCGCTGGACGACATGCGCGTACAGGGCGTGCGCACCACCGCGCCCTATTACCAGGAAATCCTGCGCAACCCGGAATTCCGCAGCGGCCGGTTCAACACCAGCTTCGTCGAGAGCCATCCGGAGCTGACCCAGTACTCGATCAAGCGCAACCCGTCGCACCTGGCCATCGCCATCGCCACCGCCATTGCGGCCCACGCGGGGCTTTAACGAATCGTAGCCCGGACGCAGTCCGGGATCTGCGGCCCCGGACTGCGTCCGGGCTACAGGAGAGCAGAGAACATGACCAAGAAGATCAGCGTTACCGACACCATTCTGCGCGACGCCCACCAGTCGATCATCGCCACGCGCATGCGCACCGAGGACATGCTCCCCATCTGCGACAAGCTCGACAAGGTCGGCTACTGGTCGCTGGAAGTCTGGGGCGGCGCCACCTTCGACGCCTGCGTGCGCTTCCTCAAGGAAGACCCGTGGGAGCGCCTGCGCAAGCTCAAGGCCGCGCTGCCCAACACCCGCCTGCAGATGCTCCTGCGCGGGCAGAACCTGCTCGGCTACCGCCACTACAGCGACGACGTGGTGCGTGCCTTTGTGGCCAAGGCCGCGGTGAACGGCATCGACGTGTTCCGCATCTTCGACGCGATGAACGACGTGCGTAACCTGCGCGTCGCCATCGAGGCGGTGAAGGCCGCCGGCAAGCACGCCCAGGGCACCATCGCCTACACCACCAGCCCGGTGCACACCATCGACGCCTTCGTCGAGCAGGCCAAGCAGATGGCTGCCATGGGCGTGGACTCCATCGCCATCAAGGACATGGCAGGCCTGCTGACGCCCTACGCCACCGGCGAGCTGGTCCGCGCGCTGAAGGAGGCGCTGCCGCTGGACGTGGTGATCCACTCCCACGACACCGCCGGCGTGGCCAGCATGTGCCAGCTCAAGGCCGTGGAAAACGGCGCCGACCGCATCGACACCGCCATCTCCAGCTTCGCCTGGGGCACCAGCCATCCGGGCACCGAGTCGATGGTCGCGGCCCTGCGCGGCACGCCCTACGACACCGGCCTGGACCTGGAGCTGATCCAGGAGATCGGCATGTACTTCCACGCCGTGCGTAAGAAGTACCACCAGTTCGAGAGCGAGTTCACCGGCGTGGATACCCGCGTGCAGGTCAACCAGGTGCCGGGCGGGATGATTTCCAACCTGGCCAACCAGCTCAAGGAGCAGGGTGCGCTCAACCGCATGAACGAAGTGCTCGCGGAGATTCCGCGGGTGCGCGAGGACCTGGGCTTCCCGCCCCTGGTCACCCCGACCTCGCAGATCGTCGGCACCCAGGCGTTCTTCAACGTGCTCGCCGGCGAGCGCTACAAGACCATCACCAACGAGGTGAAACTGTATTTGCAGGGCCGCTACGGCAAGGCGCCGGGCAAGGTCAACGAGCAGCTGCGCAAGCAGGCCATCGGCAGCGAAGACGTGATCGACGTGCGCCCGGCCGACCTGCTCAAGCCCGAACTGGACCGCCTGCGCAGCGAAGTCGGTGCGCTGGCCCAGAGCGAGGAAGACGTGCTGACCTTCGCCATGTTCCCCGACATCGGCCGCAAGTTCCTCGAGGAGCGCGCCGCCGGCACCCTGACCCCGGAAGTGCTGCTGCCGATTCCCGAGGCCGGTGGCGTGGCGGCGGCCGGTGGCGAGGGCGTGCCGACCGAGTTCGTGGTCGATGTGCACGGCGAGAGCTATCGCGTGGACATCACCGGCGTGGGCGTGAAAGGTGACGGCAAGCGCCACTTCTACCTGTCCATCGACGGCATGCCGGAAGAGGTGGTGTTCGAGCCGCTCAACGAGTTCGTCGCCGGGGCCGGCGGCAAGCGAAAACACGCCAGCGCGCCGGGCGACGTCAGCACCACCATGCCGGGCAACATCGTCGACGTGCTGGTCAAGGAGGGCGATGCGGTCAAGGCCGGCCAGGCCGTGCTGATCACCGAGGCGATGAAGATGGAGACCGAGGTCCAGGCGCCCATCGCCGGCACCGTCAAGGCCATCCACGTGGCCAAGGGCGACCGGGTCAACCCGGGCGAGGTGCTGGTGGAAATCGGCTGACGGCGGCGCAGCGATGAAAAAAAGGGAGCCGCGGCTCCCCTTTTTCATGGCGGGGTATCAGCGACGCAGGCGCTGGTTGCGGCGCAGGTCGATCAAGTCCTGGTAGGTGCAGGTCTGCGGTTCGGCGCCGGTGAGGTCGTAGCAGCGCTGGCCGAAACCCATCGGCCAGTAGGCGATGCCTACCGGCGGCCAGAAGATCGAGGCCACGCGGAAACGGCTGCGTAGCTTGCCGCGCTGGATGGTGTTGGCCTGTGCGTCTTCCAGCCGGTACGGCACGCCGCCGGCGGCGCCCCAGGAGAACGGGCGGCTGCGCACCAGGCCCTGGTTGTGTTTGACCGGGCGTTCGTTGACGATCAGGGTGCTGTTTTCCGGCAGCTTGAACCAGGCGCCGGTGGAGCAGCCGGCGAGGGCGATGCTCGCCGCAAGCAGGGCGGCGGACTTCAGTAGGGACATCTCGACTTCCTTGTACGCAAGCAGTGGCAGATTGCCGCTATCGCGGCGGCGCGCACTATAGCGGCTTGCCCCTGGCTTGGCGATGCCCCGAGCGGCGGGCACAAAAAAGGGAAGCCCTCGGCTTCCCTTCGTTAGCAGGCGGTACGACTCAGCGCCAGAACGGCTTGCTGATCTCCACGGCGCGGTCGTAGGTGCTGATGCCGGCGTCGGCCAGCAGGCGCTCGTCGAGGCGAGCCAGTTCACGGCGGCTGCTGGCGCGGCGCTGCCACAGCAGCAGGGTGCCCAAAACGCGCAGGGGCAGGGCGCCGTTGGCGGCCGGGGATTGTTGTTGGAACATCAGGTCGGAACTGAGTATGCGTTCCATGGTGGTGCTTCCTTCCGCGATCTGCGGGGCTAAGTGGTGTTCTATTGGAAGCCTATTTTCCTGACTGCCCAGTCGATTTTGCAGGCACAGCTGGGCTAAATTGCAGGCCTATTAGTTAGGCGGCTTTGCAACTGTTCTGGTCCTATGGCGACAACTGTACTGGTCATCCGTGAAAGTTCGGGTTGCTACGGACCTCGCGAGAGTTTTCACTAGGGACCAGGCCAGATGCGACAGTTTGCTGGCGGTACAGTTATTTTTGCCGATCCGAAACTGATGCAACTGTTATTGCCAGCGCAAACGCCCACGAGGCGGCTGCGGCTGGCTAGATTTACCGGTGTTCCCACGAGGAAATCCCATGACCGACCACACCCAGCAATTTGCCAGCGACAACTATTCCGGCGTCTGCCCGGAGGCCTGGGCCGCCATGGCCGAAGCCAACCGCGGCCACGAACGCGCCTACGGCGAGGACAGCTGGACGGCCCGCGCCGCCGACCGGTTCCGCCAGCTGTTCGAGACCGACTGCGAGGTGTTCTTCGCCTTCAACGGTACCGCCGCCAACTCCCTGGCCCTGGCCTCGCTGTGCCAGAGCTACCACAGCGTGATCTGTTCGGAGACGGCCCACGTCGAGACCGACGAATGCGGCGCGCCGGAGTTCTTCTCCAACGGCTCCAAGCTGCTCCCCGCCCGCACCCTGGACGGCAAGCTGACGCCCGAGACGATCCGCGAGGTGGCGCTCAAGCGCCAGGACATCCACTACCCGAAACCGCGCGTGGTGACCCTGACCCAGGCCACCGAGGTCGGCACCGTCTACCGTCCGGACGAGGTCGCCGCCGTCAGCCAGCTGTGCAAGGAGCTGAATCTCAACCTGCACATGGACGGCGCGCGCTTCTCCAACGCCTGCGCCTTCCTCGGTTGCAGCCCGGCCGAGCTGACCTGGAAGGCCGGCGTCGACGTACTGTGCTTCGGCGGCACCAAGAACGGCATGGCGGTGGGCGAGGCCATCCTGTTCTTCAACAAGGCGTTGGCCGAGGACTTCGACTACCGCTGCAAGCAGGCCGGCCAGCTGGCCTCGAAGATGCGCTACCTCTCCGCGCCCTGGGTCGGCCTGCTGCAGGACGACGCCTGGCTGCGCCACGCCGGCCATGCCAACCACTGCGCGCGCCTGCTGGCGGAGCTGGTGGCGGACGTGCCGGGCGTGAGCCTGATGTTCCCCGTGGAAGCCAACGGCGTGTTCCTGCAGCTCTCGGAGCGGGCCATCGAGCGGCTGCGCGAGTGGGGCTGGCGCTTCTACACCTTCATCGGCGCCGGCGGCGCGCGCTTCATGTGCGCCTGGGATACCGAGGAGGCGCGGGTGCGCGAACTGGCCGCGGACATCCGCCGCGCGATGGGCTGAAACCCGCGCCGCAGCGCAGCGGCAGGCAAGGCGGCCGACGAAAGGCAGGGGTGGACCGGGGTGGGCTGGCTAATGTTTTCAGTCCCACCCCTCACTTTTTTCCGCTTCGCCGGAGAACGTCGCTTATGGAAATCAACAGCCTCTTCGCGCAGTTGCACAGCCTTCCCAGCATTCCCAAGGTCGCCCAGGACCTGATCCAGCAGTTCGACAATCCCAACACCAACCTCGACGCGGTCGCGCGCAACATCAACCTCGACCCGGTGATCGCGGCCAAGGTGCTGCGCCTGGCCAACTCGGCGCGCTTTCGCGGCGCGCGCGAGGCGCACAGCGTCGAGGATGCCGCCTCGCGGCTGGGCTTCAACACGCTGCGCACGCTGGTGCTGGCCTCGGCGGTGACCGGCGCGTTCAAGACCGATTCCGGCTTCGACCTCAAGGCGTTCTGGCTGCACAGCTTCCAGGTGGCGAGCATCTGCCGGCTGCTGGCCAAGACCCGCGGCGTGGCGATGGAGACGGCGTTCACCTGCGGGATGATGCACAACATCGGCGAGCTGCTGATCCAGACCGGCGCCCCCGAGCTGGCGGCGCGGCTCAATCGCGGCGGCAAAACCGATGCCGCCGGCCGCGTGGCGCAGGAGACGCTGCAGCTGGGCTTCGGCTTCCCCGAGGTGGGCGCCGAGCTGGCGCGGCGCTGGCAGCTGCCCGAGGTGATCCAGCAGGCCATCGCCCTGCAGGCTCGCCCGCATCAGGCGCCGGTGGACATGCCGCTGCCGCGCCTGGTGGCCCAGGCGGTGCTGATCGCCGAGGCCCTGCGCGAGCACGACGGCGATCTGGCCAAGACCCGTCAGGAGCTGGACAGCCCGCTGTGCGAGGGCATCGACCTCGACGCGCTGTTCGACAAGCTGCCGGAGGTGCTGGAGGCCGACAAGGGCTTCAGCCAGTTGCTGGACTGAAGGCGGAGTGAAGCTCTGCGGACGCACGGCCCTGCCGCATTAGCGCGTGGCGAGGGGCTCATCTGCCCTTCGTTGACCGCGCTTTCTGCGCCTTTCGATAAGCGCGTGCTGTCGCCGTTGCGCCCGGCCTGGCCTGGCTCCGACAGCAGGCAGGCTTTCCCTGAAACCGGCGCGCCAGTGAATTTCTCAATGGCCGCCATGAAAATCTCCGGTTGGCCCGTTGCGCTCCCCTTGGCCGATGCTTCGCCCCATCGACGCGAACAGAGGACAAGGGGAATCCGCATGAAGACCGTGGCGCAGATGCTTCGCAGCAAACCGCAACAGAACGTCCATACCGTGGCGCCAGACGCCAACATGCTGGAAGCGCTGCGGCTGATGGCCGCGCACAATGTCGGCGCCCTGCCGGTGATCGATGGCAGCCGGCTGGTGGGCATCGTCAGCGAACGCGACTACGCCCGCAAAGGTGTGCTCGAAGGACGTTCGTCCATCGGCACCGCGGTGCGCGAGGTGATGAGCGTGCCGGTGGTGACGGTGCAGCCGCAGCAGAGCATCCGCGAATGCATGGGCCTGATGACCGACGGCCACCTGCGCCACCTGCCGGTGGTGGAAGGCGAGCGGCTGCTCGGCCTGCTGTCCATCGGCGACTTGGTCAAGGAGACCCTGGCCGAGCAGGACGGGCTGATCCAGCATCTGGAACAGTACATCCGCGGCGAGTGAGGCCTAGCCCTGCGGCGTCGCCTGTTCCGCCGGCGGCGCCTGCTCCGGCGATTCCTCGCGCTTGCTGCACACGCCGTTGGCGCCGTGCCGGCCGGTGTAGGTCACGCTCGGCGTGCCGTCGGCTTCAAAGCTGATGGAAATGGTCACGCCCTCGCCCTTGGCCTCGTAGTACTGCTCGCTGAATTTGCTCAGCGTGGCCTGCTTGCCGTTGATGAACACCGGCCCGCCGGCCTGGCTGCGCACGGCCAGGTCGGTGGGGCAGGTGACGTCCAGCTCCGGCAGGCTGACGGCCTGGGCGTTGCTGGCGAGGAGGGTGGCGAGAAGGGTCGCGAGGACGAGCGGCAATCTGTTCATGGGAAACTCCATGCGGGTAAGCGCAAGCGCTGCCCAGTCAACTAAGCAGCCGCCGCCCCGCCTGTCCAAGCGCTTCGTCAGTTGTCCGCGCGGCAGCGGGCTCTGCCTCATAGGGCGGTCTCGGAGCGAAGCGACAGCCGGCCATCCGCTGCACTTCGCGGTGCGGATAGCGGGCTGTTTTCGCGAGTGCATCTGACCCAGCGCAGACTCAATTACCGGTCTTCACCTTGCTCCAGGCCCGGGTGCGCGCGCGCTCGGCCGCGCGGGGTAGCGGCTCGAGGGTGTAGAGCGTCTTCATCGCCTCGGGCGTCGGGTAGAGGTTGGGGTTACTGCGGATCGACTCGGCGACCAGCGCGGTGGCGTCCTTGTTCGGGTTGGGGTAGCCGACGAAGTCGGAGATCGGCGCGATCACCTGTGGCTGCAGGAGGAAGTCGATGAAGGCGTGGGCCTCGTCGATGTTCTTCGCATCCTTGGGAATCGCCATCATGTCGAACCAGATCGGCGCGCCTTCCTTGGGCAGGCGCATGTCTACGGTCACGCCATTGTTCGCCTGCCTGGCGTTGTTGGCGGCCTGGGAGAAGCTGCCGGAGTAGCCCACGGCTGCGCAGATCTCGCCGTTGGCGATATCGCTCATGTACTTGGAGCTGTGGAAGTAGCGCACATGCGGGCGGATCTTGCTCAGCAGCTCTTCGGCCTTGGCGTAGTCGGCCGGCTCCGTGCTGTTCGGCGGCAGGCCCAGGTAGTGCAGGGCCAGCGGCAGGATCTCCGACGGCGAGTCGAGCAGGGCCACGCCGCAGCTCGCGAGCTTGGCGATGTTCTCTTCCTTGAAGATCAGGTCCCAGCTGTCCACCGGTGCCGTGTCACCGAGGGCGGCCTTGACCTTGTCCGGGTTGAAGCCGATCAGCACGGTGCCATACATGTAGGGCACGGCGTACTGGTTGCCCGGATCGTTGGCCTCGATCAGCTTCATCAGCTGCGGGTCTAGGTGCTGCCAGTTGGGCAGTTTGCTGCGGTCGAGCTCCTGGAATACCCCGGCCTCGATCTGCTTGGCCAGGAACACGTTGGACGGCACCACCAGGTCATAGCCGGAGTTGCCGGTGAGCAGCTTGGCCTCCAGCGCCTCGTTGGTATCGAAGATGTCGTAGGTCAGCTTGATGCCGCTGTCCTGCTTGAACTGGGTCAGGGTCTGCGGGGTGATGTAGTCGAACCAGTTGTAGACCTTGAGTTCGCGGTCGGCGGCCTGGGCGGTCCCGGCCAGGGTCAGGCCGCAGAGTGCGGCGGCGAGCAGTTTCTTCATGTTGTTCTTCTCCTGTGCAGGGCTCAGCCCTGGAAACCTTCGAGCACGTTGACGGCATTGATGCCGATTTCGGCGACCGCATAGCCGCCTTCCATGACGAACAGCGTAGGCTTGCCCAGCGCGGCGATGCGTTCGCCCATGCGCAGGTAGTCCGGGCTGTCCAGTTTGAAACTGGAGATCGGGTCGTTCTGGTAGGTGTCGACGCCGAGGGACACCAGCACCACGTCCGGGCCGTAGGCGGCGATACGCCGGCAGGCGGTTTCCAGGGCCGCGCCCCACACGTCCCAGGCGCTGCCGGCGGCCAGCGGCAGGTTGAGGTTGCAGCCCTCGCCACGGCCCTCGCCGGTCTCGTCGGCGTAGCCGAGGAAGTGCGGGTACTCGAAGCTCGGGCTGCCGTGGATATTGGCGACGAGCACGTCGTCGCGGTCGTAGAAGATCGACTGGGTGCCGTTGCCGTGGTGGTAATCGACGTCAAGGATCGCCACGCGTGCGGCGCCCTGGTCGAGGAAGGCCTGGGCGGCGATGGCCACATTGTTCAGGTAGCAGTAGCCGCCCATCACGTCGGCGCTGGCGTGGTGGCCCGGTGGGCGGCAGAGGGCGAAGGCGCTGTGGGCGCCGGCGGCGATCTCGGCCTGGCCGCTCAGGGCGATCTGCGCCGAGCTGTACACGGCCTGCCAGGTACCGGCGGTGATCGGCGCGAAGCAGTCGAAGCTGTGGAAGCCGTACTGGCCGTAGAGGTCGTCCGGGCGCTTGGCGCGCAGATGGCGGGCCGGGAACACGCCGGGCAGGAAGTCGGCCGTGTTGCCCTGGGCGGCCCAGCCGGCCCAGGCCTTCTGCAGGAAGTCCAGGTAGTCGCCGGTGTGGATGCGGGCGATCGGCGCCAGGCCGAACTCCCGAGGCGCCAGCACCTCGCCGAGGTTGCGCTCGCGCACCCGCGCCAGCACATGGTCGGCGCGCGCCGGCATCTCGAAGCAGGGTTTGAATTCGCCGTCGACCATCTCGCCCTGGGCGTGGTGCAGGCGGTGGTCGTCGCTGTAGAAGGTCAGCATCTTGTTGTTCTCCTCGAGGGGGCTGGCGGCATTGTTGGCGCGGGTGGCGGGTCGGGAAACGATAACGCCGGCCAACAAAGGGATAAATCCGGCCAACTTCGACGGGCTGCGCCCGCGGCGTGATGGCGCGCGTGGGCCGAGCGTCTATTTCGGCACCCGTACACGCAAGAGGCCGAACATGCAGGCGCTGTTGAACGAGATTGTGGACCAGGTGCGCCCGCTGCTGGGCCGCGGCAAGGTGGCCGACTACATCCCCGCCCTGGCCGAGGTGCCGGCCGAGCGCCTGGGCATCGCCGTGATGGGGGTGGACGGCAGCCTGTACACCGCCGGCGATGCGGCCGAGCCGTTCTCGATCCAGAGCATCTCCAAGGTGTTCAGCCTGGTGCAGGCGATTCAGCATTCCGGCGAGGACATCTGGCAGCGCCTCGGCCACGAGCCATCCGGCCAGCCGTTCAACTCGCTGGTGCAGCTGGAGTTCGAGCGCGGCCGTCCGCGCAACCCCTTCATCAACGCCGGCGCCCTGGTGATCTGCGACATCAACCAGTCGCGCTTCGCCGCCCCGGCGCTGTCCATGCGCGACCTGGCCCGGCGCCTGTCCGGCAATCCGCTGGTGGTGTCGGACGCCAAGGTCGCCGAGTCGGAATACCAGCACCGCGCTCGCAACGCCGCCGCGGCCTACCTGATGCAGGCGTTCGGCAACTTCCACAACGAGGTCGAGACAGTGCTGCGCAGCTACTTCCACCACTGCGCCCTGGCCATGAGCTGCGTCGACCTGGCCCGTGCCTTCGGCTTCCTGGCCAACCAGGGCCTGTGCCCGCGCAGCGGCGATACCGTGCTGAGCCCGAGGCAGACCCAACAGGTCAACGCCATCATGGCCACCAGCGGTCTGTACGACGAGGCCGGCAACTTCGCCTACCGCGTCGGGTTGCCGGGCAAGAGTGGCGTCGGCGGGGGCATCGTCGCGGTGGTGCCGGGGCGCTTCAGCGTCTGCGTGTGGTCGCCGGAGCTGAACGCCGCCGGCAATTCCCTGGCCGGCATGGCGGCCCTGGAATCGCTCAGCGAGCGCATCGGCTGGTCGGTGTTTGCCCCACTGGGGTGAGCCGCGCCGTTGGGTTGAATCCGTAGGGCGGGTGTTACCCGCGCATCTCACACGCGGGTTTCACCCGCCCACGGAAGCCATCCCCATCTTGCATGGGAGCAGCGGAGCGATCTGGCTTGGCGCTTGGCCGGTAGCCCGGACTTCAGTCCGGGACACCCCGGCCGGCTCCCGGACTGAAGTCCGGGCAACATCGCTGGCTTGGCTCTTAGAAGCGCGCCTGCCACTGGGCGATCAGCGCATGGTTCTGCGCATCGCTGCCCAGCTCGCCGCTGTAGCCCAGACCCAGGCTCTGCTCGGCGCTCAGGCCGAGGTCGACACCGGCCTCGACCAGCAGGCTGTTGCGATCCAGGGCCGCGCCCTCGACGCTGAAGGCGTCGCCGCCGGTGAGGAAGGACTGCCGCGCGCTGCTTTCCAGGTCGCCGAAGGTGTGGCGCCAACCCAGGCTGGCGCGCGGGGTCAGGCTCATGCCGTTGTCCAGGTTGCCGAGGTGGGCGACGCGCACACCGAGGGTGCTGCTGACGTTGTCCTGATCCTGTTCCTCGACGTGCAGGGCGGCGGCACCACCTTTCTCGTCGTAGCTCTCGTGGCTGTAGCGCTGGTAGCCGATGGCGGCGAAGGGCTCGGCGAGCAGGCGACCCTCGGCCAGCTGGTAGCCCAGCTCGGCGAAGGCCTGCTGGCTGTGGGCGTCGTAGTCGGCGCGCAGGTTATCGCGGAAGCCGCTGAAGTCGACGTCACGCTCGCCGCTGTTGTCGTGCCAGCTGTAGGAGGCGCCCAGGCGCAGGGCCAGTGGCCCGCTCTGGTGCTGGGCATAGACGCCCAGGTGCAGGCTGTCGATATCGTTATTAGCATTGTCGGCATCCACGTCGGTGCGGCCGTAGCCGCCGAGCACGCCCAGGCGCCAGGCGCTGCCCAGGGCCCAGTCGGCGCCGAGTACGGCACCGGCGCTGTCCTGGCGGATGTCACCGCTGTCGGCGTCCAGCTTGCCGTGGCTGCCCAGGCCTTGTAGCCAGAGGCGTCCGGCGGCGTTCGGATCGTTCAGCCCGCGGGCGTCGCGCGGCACGCCGCTGGCGGCCAGTTGCGGGCCGTCTTCGCGCAACAGGGAGGCCTGCAGATTGCCGCTGCCGCCCATCTGCTGCATGGCCGAGAGCATGCTGCTGCCGACCTGCGCACCGCCGGCCAGGGTGGCGCTGGCCATGCTGGCGTTGCTGCTGCCGGCCAGTTGCTCCAGGCCGCGGCGGGCGTTGTCCGCATCGCTGCCGAGCAGGGCCTGGTAGAGCTCACCGCTGCCGCTGGCCTGGATCACGTTGGCTACATTGCGACCGTTGCCGCTGCTGGCCAGGTCGGCGTAGGCCAGGTCGTTGCGGAGCAGTTGCAGTTCGACGCTGTCGCTGCCGTAGCTGAGCTCGGGGGTGAGGAAGGCCAGGTTGCTGCTGACCGTGGCGAACTGGCCGCTGATGCCGCCGTCGGCCTGCAGCACGCTGTACTGGCTCAGGCGCGGGTAGTCGCCCGAGCCTGCGACGATCTTCAGGGTCGCGCCGCTAATGCTGGCGCTGCCGCTGACCGAAGTGGGGTTGTGGCTGCCGTCGGCGGCCACGTCGAGGATCAGGCGCGAGCCACTGGCCAGGCTCAAGTCGCCGCCGACCTGGCCACCACCGAAGCCGGCGCCACTGGCGACATTCACGTCGCCGGCGATGCGGCCGAGGTTGCGCAGGCTGCCGCCGAGCACCTCGGCGCCATTGCTGAAGTCGTCGCTGTCCAGGCTCCAGCTGCCCTGCAGTACCTGCAGCAGTTCGAAGCCGCTGCTGTTGCCGAAGCTGCCGCCGGCGGCATCGTCGAGCAGCACGCGGTCAGTGCCGGCGCCGCCCGTGACGCTGCCGACGAAGCGGCTGCCGGCCTGCAGGATCAGGCGGTCGTCGCCATCGCCGAGGTCCAGGGCCAGGCCGTTCTGGCCCTCGATCAGACCGGCGTTGAGTACCTGGTCGTTACCCGCGCCCATCTGCACGGCGGCGCCGGCCGTGGTGCTGGCGAGCTGGTCGACGCGGGTGGAGTCGGCGCCGCCGCGGATCACCCCGCCGCTGCGGTTGATCAGCACGTCGTCGTAGTCGCCGACCAGGCCAATGGCGGTCTCGTCGGCGCCAATGATGCTGCCAGCGTTGTCGATGCGCGCCGCGCCGCCGTGGGGGGTGTCGGTGCCACGGCCGGTGGCCGAGGCGGTGCCGCTGGCGCCGTCGTCGATCAGGATGCCCTTGGACTGGCCGAAGATGGTCGCGCCGGCGGCGTTGATGATGGTGCCGCCACCGGCGGCGATGCCGTCGGCACCGTTGGGGTTGCCGCCGGAATCCAGGCCGCCGGCACCTAGGCCTTCGATGCGGCCGTGGTTCTCGATGTAGGCCATGCCGTCGATATCGACGCCGTCGCCGTCGCCGTTGCTGGTGGTGACGCCGAGGCCTTCATGGTCATAGGCGTTGCCGGCACCGGCATAGCGGCCGCTGATCAGGCCATAGTTGAACACCACGCCGTGGCCGTCGAGGCCGACGCCGGAGCCGTTGTGGCCGATGATGGTGCCATCGGCGTAGTTGATCACCACCGGGTTGGCGATCTGCACGCCGTTGGTGGTGACGCCGTCGACCACCTTGGCGAAGGTCACGCCGTTGCCGTCGGCCGAGGTGATGACCAGGCGCTCCAGGCCGAACAGGTCGGCATCGGCGTCGGCCGCCAGCGGGTCGCCGCCGTCGATGCCGTGGCGCGGGCCCTCGATGCTGCCGTGGTTGAGAATGGCGACGTTGCTGCGCTCGTTCTCGATGGCCACGCCGTCGGCGGCGGAATAGTCGTTGGCGCACTGGCCGCTGACGTAGTCCGGGCAACTGGTGTTGACCGTGCCGGTGGAGACGATGCGCCCGTAGTTGGTCAGGGTGAAGTTGCTGCCCAGACGCAGGGCGTCGTTGCCGGTGGAGCTGATGGTGGCGTCGCGGTTGTCCGCCGCGCCGTTGATGATCTGGTTGCCGGTGCTGGTGTAGTCGGCGTCGGCCTTGATCGCCCGCTCGCCGCCGACGCTCACGCCGCTCTGCGAAATGGTGCCCTGGTTGTCGATGATGTACTGGCCGGCCGGGCGGTTGAGACGGATGGCGACGTTGCCGACCGCGTCGATCAGCGCGCCTTCTTCGTTGCGGATGGTCAGTAGCGGGGTGCCGGTGTTGGCATCGATGGTTCGGCCGCTGCCGGTCTGCTCGATGGCGCCAGCGTTGGTCAGGGTCGAGGTGCCGCTGCCGATGGTGACCGCCGCCGTACTGCCGCTGGTGCTGAGAATGCCGCCCTGCTGCACCACGCCGGCGCCGGTCAGGCTCTGCCCGTTGTTCACCGTGCTGCCGGTGGTGACGGTAAAGCCGGCGGCGAAGGCCGGGCCGGCGATAGCGGCCTGCAGGGCCAGGACCAGGGGGAGAGGGCGCAGGAGCGGATTCATGCTGGGTCACCAGTCGCTGGAATAATAAGGCCAGCGACTATGCCCAGAACGTATTACGGAATTTTGAAGGCCCCGCGCTCCCTCAGTCGGCGCATTCCCCGCACAGGTCGAGGGCGAACAGGCGCTCGGCCTCGGCCGGCGCAAGGCCCGCGCCGATCAGGCTGAACAGCTTGCCCAGGGCGGCCTCGCGGGTCATGCCGGTGCCGCTGACCAGGCCGGCCTCGGCCAGGGCGCTGCCGGCGGCATACACATCGAAATCGACGTGGCCCTGCGGGCACTGGCTGATGGCAGCCAGCACCACGCCGCGCTCGCGCGCCTCGCGCAGCACGGCGAGGAACTCGGCATCGTCCGACGGCCCGGTGCCGCTGCCGTAGCACTCCAGCAGCGCGGCCTCGACATCGGCCAGCACCGCGCGCAGCTGGGCGGCGGACAGGCCGGGGAACAGCGGCTGTACGGCCAGCTTCACTTCGCGGCGTGGGCGGCGGTAGTGCAGCGCCTCCGGTAGCGTCTCGGCGCGGGCACCATGGCGTGCGCGTGCGGTGTTGACGAAGGCATCGAAGGCCTCGCTCTTCAGCTTGCTGGCGCGGGCGCCGTGCAGCAGCTCGCCGTCGAAGAACAGGTGCACGCCGGGCAGGCAGCCCAGGTTCAGTGCCGCCAGGGCGCCGAACAGGTTGGGCCAGGCATCGCTACCCGCGGCGCCGGCGGGCAGCATCGAGCCGGTCAGCACCACCGGCACCTGGATGCCCAGCAGCAGGAAGCTCAGCGCCGCGGCGCTGTAGGCCAGGGTGTCGGTGCCGTGCAGCAGCAGCACGGCATCGAAGCCTTCCTCGTCCACCGCCTGGACGATGGTGTCACGCATGGTCAGCCAGTTGGCCTGGCGCATGTTGGCGCTGTCGATCGGCGGGCTCAGCTCGCGGAACTGCCAGGCCGGCGCCGGGCGCTCCGGATGCAGGGCCTGCTCGGCCTTGAGCCGTGCCTCGAAGCCGGAAGCCGGCGCCAGGCCGGCCTCGCTCATTTCCATGCCGATGGTGCCGCCGGTGTAGAGCACCAGCAGGTTCTGCGAAGGGTTCATGGGGTCGTCCGGTCAGTTGGCGATAGGCGTTTCGCCCGAGTGTATGGCCGTCGGGCAGAGGTAGGACCGAAAAAAAGGGGGCGCTGTGCCCCCTTTTTATTTCAGCGCATGACTCAGCGCTGATGCAGGCTGTGACCGATCTCGGCGCGCTCGCTGGCCGCCTCGGCCTGGCCAGGGGCCGCATTCCAGACGCTCGGATCGAGATCCAGGTCGGCGAACTGCTTGGCGTCCAGCACCGGGCTGGCGACGCCGGCCTCGATCTGCGCGTCGTAGTCGCGCATCAGGCGCAGGCCGACCTTGAACAGCATGAACACCGCCGCCAGGTTGACCAGCGCCAGCAGGCCCATGGTCACGTCGGCGAAGCCGAACACGGTGGACAGGTCCTGCATCGAGCCCCACAGCACCAGGCAGATCACCAGCACCCGGTACAGCTGCACCATCCAGCGCTTGCTGGTGAAGAAGCCCAGCGCGTTCTCGCCCAGGTAGTAGTTGTACACCAGGGTGGTGAAGACGAAGAGCAGCAGCGCCATGCTGACGAACACCCGCCCCCATTCGCCGACCTGGGCGGCCAGCGCCGACTGGGTCAGGACCACGCCGGCCTCTTCCATGCCCGGCTGGTAGACGCCGGAGAGCAGGATGATCAGCGCGGTGCTGGTGCACACCAGCAGGGTGTCGATGAACACGCTCAGCGACTGCACGATGCCCTGGGCGGCCGGGTGCTTGACCTCGGCCACGGCGGCCACGTTCGGCGCGCTGCCCAGGCCCGCCTCGTTGGAGAACAGGCCGCGCTTGACGCCCATCAGGATGGCCGCGCCGATGCCGCCGGCGAAGGCCGGCTCCAGGCCGAGGGCGCTCTTGACGATCAGCGCCAGGGTGGCCGGCACCTCGGCGATGTTCATGCCGATCACCACCAGCGCCATGCCGATGTAGGTGAAGGCCATGATCGGCACCAGCACGTCGGCCATGCTGGCGATGCGCTTGATGCCGCCGAAGATGATCAGGCCGATCACCAGCACCAGGGCGATGCCGCTGAAGTGGGTGGGCAGGCCGAAGGTGTCGTGCAGCGAGGTGGCGACGGTGTACGACTGCACGGCGTTGAAGCCGAAGCCGAAGGTCATCAGCAGCAGGATCGAGAAGATGATCGCCAGCCAGCGCAGGCCGAGGCCGTGCTGGATGTAGAAGGCCGGGCCGCCGCGGTAGCTGCCGTCGGGCTCGCGGCGCTTGAAAAGCTGGGCCAGCGAGCATTCGAAGTAGCTGGTGGCCATGCCGAGCAGGGCGACGAGCCACATCCAGAACACCGCGCCCGGGCCGCCGAGCATGATGGCCACGGCCACACCGGCGATGTTGCCGGCACCTACACGGCCGGCCACGGAGAGCATCAGCGCCTGGAACGAACTGAGCTGGCCCGGCTTGCGCTGGAAGGCTTCGGCGAAGATGCCGAACATGTTGCCAAAGTAGCGGAATTGCACGAAGCGGGAGCGGATCGAGAAATACAGGCCGAGACCGACCAGGGCGACGATGAGGACCTTGCTCCAGAGCAGGTCGTTGAGAAGATCGAGCATGATGGGTTGTCTCTCTTGTAGTTATGCGTGATGAACGCCGGTACAGCACGCGCGGCTGGCGCATGGTCGGCCCGTGGCTGGGCTCGGGCAATTTCGCGGGTTGCGGCGAGTTGGCGCTACCTGATGCTAGAATCGCGTCGCTCGCATCACTTGGAATGGCCACATGTCGGAAGCCCTCGGCGACAACCTCAAGCTGCTTTGCAGCCACTACCGCTCGATTGCCGAGGTGTGCCGCAAGCTCGCCATCAACCGCGCCCAGTTCAACAAGTACCTCGGCGGCCAGAGCCGCCCCACGCCCTACAACCTCAAGCGCATCTGCGACTTCTTCGGCGTCGAGGACTACGAGCTGCTGCTGCCCGCCGAACAGTTCGCCCGCCTCATTGGTGCGCGCACTTCGGGCCATACGGCAAGCAAGCGCGGCGACGCCCTGCTCAAGCTACTCAGCCCGCTGCGCGAGCAGACCGGCGACCTGCGCCGCTACTGCGGCTATTACTTCGAATACTCCAACTGCATGTCGGTTCCTGGCTACGTGCTGCTGTCGCTGGTGCACCTGTGGGAGGAAGACGGCGACTTCCTGTTCGAGCGCCAGGAACGCCAGGAGCGCTCGGCCAGCGCCGACGTGCAGGCCGAGGACTGGGTGCGTTGCCGCTACCTCGGCGCCGCCTTCCAGCTGCAGGACCGGCTGTTCCTGATGGACTACGAGTCGCTCACCCTCAACGAGATGAGCCAGACCATCCTCATTCCCAGCTACAAGAGCCGCCTCACCCGCCTCAACGGCCTGAAGACCGGCGTCTCCAGCGGCGACCGGCGCAACCCGGCCTGCACCCGCGTGGTGTGGGAATACCTGGGGCCCGAGATCAACCGCATCAGCGCCTACCGCCAGGTGCGCCTGTACCGCCCGGACGACCCGCGCATCGACGAGGACGTGCGCCAGCGGCTGAACGTGGCGCCGCTGAAGGACGGGTTGTTCGAGATCGAGTAGAGCTCAACTGCGGAGTTGCATTGAGCCGACCAACTCAATTCCACTTGATCTAGCCAGCCAAAGTGCATGGCATTTGGCTGGCATCTATCGCCGCGCCTGATATGTTGACCAGACATAGCTCTTAATTCTTGGAGATGCTAAATCCATGAGGGACTTTATTAATATTGATGACTCGGTGACGGTTGATTTTGAAGAATACCTCGCCAGCTTAGAGGATTCTAATCTCTCTCTTGCTATAGAGCATGCTTGGCAACCAGTTCTACCTACGCTCAATAAATTTTGGTACGAAGGTAGATGTTCCGCAGTTTTTTATAAAGACATCGGACCAGGTTTTCGCCGAGGGCTCTGCTCTAGGGATTATTATCAGTGCCGGGCTAATCAAACACTGCGTAAGTGCACCGTGGCCACAAGCATACGAAGTATTGGGAGCTGCTGGTCCTGCGGTTGTGGGCGGAAACATGGTTGCGCAGCTCGGGCTTACTTGGGTACTAGCACATGAATATGCACATGCGTTCAGAGCCCACAATAAAGTTCTGGAAATCGTGGGTCACACGATTAGCGCTTACCGAGCAACGGAGCACGACGCAGACCTGCGCAACAGCAGCTATTTACCGCATCCTCCAGAAAATGTTTGGACAGGTTATGGCCGATATAGACATACGTCGATTCACGATATACGCAATATATTGGTCGATTAGATCATTGCCGGCAGAGGGCGGAGGCACTCATAGTCCGTTGTCGGAACGGCTTGTTCAGATACTCATGAAGCTAGTGACAATTACTGAGACTGCTATCGAAACAGTAGATGTGAATTGTGAGCGTCCGGAGACTCGAGCCAGAACTGAGCCACTTATAAGTGCAATAGTGGCATGCGAGCAGCTTTACGAGAGTGAGTGCGGCTCCAATGAGTATGGATTTATACGGGCATGGCACAGCTATGTTTCAAGTGGCGGACACGTTCAATGCATTGAAGATTGGATGCAGATTGCACCTCTTGTGCACCAACTGGCAGATTGTTAGAGAAAACACTCCAGTAGCGATCTGCAGTTTGACGCGCTTTCATCTAAGCACAGATTCGAATGGGTACGTGGGAGGTTAGCTCAACGCATTGCTCAGCCACGCAGCTCTTCCAACCGTGTCTTCTGCCTCCCTCTGCCATCAAAGTTGTCGGCCGCCAACCAGAGCTGGAAGGCGGCGCGGCACTGCGGCCATTCACTGTCGATGATGGAGAACCAGGCGGTGTCGCGGCTCTCGCCCTTGACCACCATATGCTGGCGGAACAGTCCCTCGTAGCTGAAGCCGAAGCGTTCGACCGCGCGTCGAGAGCGGGCGTTCCGCGAGTTGCACTTCCACTCGAAGCGGCGGTAGCCGAGTTCGTCGAAAGCGTTGCGCGCCAGCAGGAACACCGCCTCGGTGGCGCCCGGCGTGCGCTGCATGGCGCCGCCGAATGCGACATGGCCGAGCTCGATGCAGCCGTCCTTGGGCGTGATGCGCAGGTAGGCGAGCAGGCCCAGGGCGCGGCCGCCGGCCTGCTCGACCATGGCATAGAACTGCGGGTCGCGGCTGGCGGCGTTGGCGGCCAGCCAGGCATCGAAGGTCGTGCGCTCGGTGAAGGGGCCGTAGGGCAGGTAGTCCCACAGCGCCGGGTCCGGGCCCTGCAATGCCTGCCAGAGATCATCGCCATGCCGGGCGGTATCCAGTGGTTCCAGGCGGATAAAGCGGCCCTGCAGCGGGTCATGTGGCGGGAAGGGGCGCGGCTGCCACTGGCTCAGGTCGGCGCTCATGGCAGCAGCTTCCGGTACTGGATAAAGCCGGAGCGGTCGGCGATGCGGTCGTAGAGCATGCGGCCCGGGTAGTTGATTTCCTGGGTCAGCCAATGCACGCGACTGGCGCCAGCAGCAGCGGCCTGGGCGTAGATGTGTTCGATCAGCGCGCGGCCGATGCCGCCGCCGCGGATGTGTTCCGCGACGTACAAGTCCTGCAGATAGCAGTAGTCGCCCGTGGTCCAGCAGCTGCGGTGGTAGATGGAATGCACCAGGCCCACGGCCTCGCCGTCGCGCCAGGCCAGGGCGGCGTGCATCGGCTCGGCCGGGTCGAGGAAGCGCTGCCAGGTGAGGGCGCTGGTCTCGTCGGCGATCGTGGCGTTGTAGAAGCGCTGGTAGCCCTGCCAAAGCGGCAGCCAGGCGGCGTGGTCGGCGGCGGTGATGGGGCGGATATCGAGCATGCGGGCTTCCCTGTTCAGTCGATGGTGGTCATGCGCGCCGCCACTTCGCGGTCGCGGGGGCTGGAGTTGGCGAGGCTGTCGCGCACGCCGGCCTGGTCGGCGGCCGGGCGGTTCTGGCCGAGCTTCCACTTGCCGTCGAGGCGGCGGATCGGCAGGGCGAAGCCGACGATGGCGCGCAGCATGGTGTCGATGTAGTCGCGCGGCGCATCGCTCACCGCCCAGGGCCGGGCTCGGCCACTCTCGTGTTGATCGCTGAGGCGGCTGACGATCTGCAGCAGGCGCTCCGGCTGCTCGATCAGTTCGACCGGGCCGCGGGCGTGCACGGCGATGTAGTTCCAGGTCGGCACCACCTTGCCGTGCTCGGCCTTGGCCGGGTACCAGCCGGGGCTGATGTAGGCGTCCGGGCCGGAGAACACCGCCAGCGCCTCGGTGCCACCCTGCATCTCGCGCCAGTGCGGATTAGCGCGGGCGAAGTGGCCGTAGAGGGTGCCAAATTCGCCCTCGCCGGGTTCCAGCAGCAGCGGCAGATGGCTGGCCTGCACGCCTTCGCTGCCGACGCTGGTGAGCAGGGCGAAGGGGTTGTCCCGCATCTGCGCATGCAGCGCGGCGAGGTCGTCCTGGCGGAAGGAAGCGGGCGTGTACATGGGCAGCTCCTGGCGGAATGGCCTCATGCTAGGCAGGATATTGGCCCGTTGTAAGAGCCATTTCCTGCGACTTCAGTGGAGCCAATCCATGTCCGCCACGCCGCTGCTGCCCGTCGATCTCTCCGGCATCCGCCTCGATCCCGATCAGGGTCTGGCGCGCCAGCTGTACAAGGCCCTGCGCGAGCGCATCCTCGACGGCCGCCTGGCCGGGCGCACGCGCCTGCCGGCCAGTCGCGATCTGGCGGTGCTGTTGAACATCTCGCGCAATACCGTGACCCGCGCCTTTGACCAGCTGTATGCCGAGGGCTATGTCGAGGGCCGCGTCGGCGCCGGCACTTATGTGGCGGACCTGGCCGGCGAGCGTCCGGCGTCGCTGCCTATGGCGCCCGGACCGGCGCCCAGCGTGGCCTTGCGGCGCCTGCAGCAGCACCATTTGCCACCCCCGCTGAGCGGCGCGCCGCGGGCCTTTCGCATCGGTGTGCCGGCCTTCGACCTGTTTCCCTTCGAGGTATGGGCGCGGTTGCAGGCGCGCTTCTGGCGCAAGCCCTCGGCGGCGCGCCTGGGCTATGGCGACCCGGCCGGTGACGCGACCCTGCGCGAGCTGGTGGCCGCCTACCTGCGCAGCAGCCGCGGGCTGAACTGCGATGCGGCGCAGATCGTCATCACCTGCGGCGCGCAGCAGGCCATCAGCCTGTGTGCCCAGTTGCTGGTGCAGCCCGGCGACCGCGTGGCCATCGAGAACCCCGGCTACCGCGCCGCCGGGCATGCCCTGGCGGTGGCCGGCGCCGAGCTGTGTGGCGTGCCGGTGGATCAGGACGGCCTGGATACGGCCGCGCTGGGCGGCATCGAGGACTGCCGGCTGGCCTACGTCACCCCCTCGCACCAGTATCCGAGCGGGGTGACGCTGTCGCTGGCGCGGCGCCTGGAGCTGCTCGAATGGGCCGAGCGCCAGGACGGCTGGATTATCGAGGACGACTACGACGGCGAGTATCGCTACAGCGGCACGCCCCTGGCACCCCTGGCGGCACTGGATCGCCAGGGCCGGGTGCTGTACGTCGGCACCTTCTGCAAGATCGCCTTCCCGGCCCTGCGCCTCGGCTATCTGGTGCTGCCGCCGAGCCTGGCCGAGGCCTTCGCCCGTCGCCGCGCGCTGGATATGCGCCACTCGGAGGTCGGCACCCAGGCGGTGATGGCCGAATTCATCGCCGCCGGGCATTTCCAGCGCCACGTGCGGCGCATGCGCTCGGCGGCCCGGGCGCGCCGCGATGCCCTGCTGGCGCATTGGCCGCAAGACATCCCCGGCTGCGCGCCGCTGCCGGCGGTGGATGCCGGCCTGCACCTGTGTGTGCGAGTTGCCAGCCTGGCCCGCGAGCGCGAGCTGGTGCAGGCTGCCCGTGCCGCCGGGGTGGAGATGAACGGCCTCAGCGAGTACTGGCTGGAGTCCGGCAGCACGCCGGCGGACGAGCGTGCCGGGCTGGTGCTGGGCTTCGCCGCCGTGCCCGAGGCGCAGATCGTCGAGGCCATCGCCACGCTGCGCCGGGCCTGGCGCGTGTAGGGTGCGCCGCGCGCACCGTCGGAGGGTAGATGTGGCGGGCTCTGGTTGGGTGGTGCGTGGGCTGCGGTGCGCATGGCGCACCCTACGGTTTCGGTGCGTCGCGGTAGCCCGGATGCAATCCGGGGAGTGCAGGCGGTCCGTTCCCGGATTGCATCCGGGCTACATGGTTACCCTCTCCCCGGCCCCTCTCCCGCGAGCGGGAGAGGGAAGCTGAACACGGCACCGAGTAGGCGCCATATAGCATCGGGAAGAGGGGCAGCCATGCGCGCAAAAAAAAGGATGGTTGAGACCATCCCTGAGTGGTGAGGCTGGTGAGGCCTCGTCTATGAAAGCGGTGTAGATCAGGCGCCGGCCAGCGGCACCAGGCGTGGGGCGATCATGTTCTCCGGGCGCAGGATGTCGGCCAGCGTGACCTCGTCCAGCAGCTGCTCTTCGCGCACCAGTTCCAGCACGCCGCGGCCGGTGTCCAGCGCGGTCTTGGCGATGCGCGTGGCGTTCTCGTAGCCGATGTAGGGGTTCAGCGCGGTGACCAGGCCGATGGAGTTCTCCATCAGCTCGCGGCAGCGCTGCTCGTTGGCGCTGATGCCGTCGATGCAGAGCTCGCGCAGCATGTCCATGGCGCGGGTCAGCAGGCGGATCGAGTCGAAGATCTTGTAGGCGATCAGCGGCTCCATCACGTTCAGCTGCAGCTGGCCGCCCTCGGCGGCGAGGGTCAGGGCCAGGTCGTTGCCGATCACCTCGAAGGCCACCTGGTTGACCGCTTCCGGGATCACCGGGTTGACCTTGCCCGGCATGATCGAGCTGCCCGGCTGACGCGGCGGCAGGTTGATCTCGTTGATGCCGGTGCGCGGGCCGCTGGAGAGCAGGCGCAGGTCGTTGCAGATCTTCGACAGCTTGACCGCGGTGCGTTTGAGCATGCCGGAGAACAGCACGAAGGCGCCCATGTCCGAGGTGGCCTCGATCAGGTCGGCCGCCGGCACCACCGGATGACCGCTGACGATGGCCAGGCGCTGCACGGCGAGCTTCTGGTACTTCGGGTCGGCGTTGATGCCGGTGCCGATGGCGGTGCCGCCGAGGTTGACCTCATGCAGCAGGGTCGGCGCCAGGCGCTTGAGGTGCTGCAGGTCTTCGCCGAGGGTGGTGGCGAAGGCGCGGAATTCCTGGCCGAGGGTCATCGGCACCGCGTCCTGCAGCTGGGTGCGGCCCATCTTCAGTACATGGCCGAACTTTAGGCCCTTGGCGGCCAGCGCCTGGATCAGCCGGTCGAGGGCGCCCAGCAGGCTGTCGTGGCCGAGCAGCAGGCCGATGCGGATGGCGGTCGGGTAGGCGTCGTTGGTCGACTGCGCCATGTTCACGTCGTTGTTCGGGTGCAGGTGCTGGTACTCGCCCTTCTCGTGGCCCATGGCTTCCAGGGCGATGTTGGCGATCACCTCGTTGGCGTTCATGTTGGTCGAGGTGCCTGCGCCGCCCTGGATCATGTCGACCACGAACTGGTCGTGGAACTCGCCCTGGATGATGCGGGCGCAGGCGGTGCTGATGGCGGTGTGCTTGGCCGCGGACAGGTGGCCCAGCTCGCGGTTGGCGTCGGCGGCGGCCTGCTTGACCATGGCCAGGGCGATGACCAGTTTCGGGTAGTGCGACAGCGTCACGCCGGACAGTCGAAAATTCTGCACGGCACGCAGGGTCTGGATGCCGTAGTAGGCCTCGGCGGGGATTTCGAGCTTGCCGAGCAGGTCTTTTTCGACGCGGGTGGATGCAGCAGCGGACATGATGTGTCATTTCTCGGGAAAACGGCTTGGCGCCGCGATGTCCCATATGATGGGGCGTGAGCCTGTTTGTCGGCCAATGCTGTTAAACGCTATGGTATGCACGATCGGCATAATGTCGCGGTGACTCGGGTTCGATGTCGCGCGTGCATAATTTAGAACGCCCGGCGTCGAGAACGAGTGCCACGAACCTGTAGGGTGCGCCGTGCGCACCGAGTGTTGGATGTGGCACGCAGCGCGCACTGCAATGGAGGCATGTTGGAGAACGGATGAACCTGGAAACCAAATGGCTGGAGGACTTCGTCGCCCTGGCCGCTACCCGCAGTTTTTCCCAGGCGGCGCAGAGACGCTTCGTCACCCAGCCGGCCTTCAGCCGGCGCATCCGCAGCCTGGAGGCGGCGCTGGGCCTGACCCTGGTCAACCGCTCGCGCACGCCGGTGGAGCTGACCGAGTCCGGCCAGCTGTTCCTGGTCACCGCGCGCAGCATGGTCGAGCAGCTCGGCGAAGTGGTGCGGCACCTGCACCATCTGGAGGGCCAGCAGGGCGAGGTGCTGCAGATCGCCGCCGCCCACTCGCTGACCCTGGGCTTCTTCCCGGAATGGATCGGCCGCCTGCGCCGCGACGGCCTGCCGCTCTCCACCCGCCTGGTGGCGACCAACGTCGGCGAGGCGGTGCATTCGTTGCGCGAGGGCAGCTGCGATCTGATCCTCGCCTACTACGACCCGGACGCGGCGATGCAGCTGACCGCCGACATCTTCCCCTCGCTGCACCTGGGCGACACGGCCATGCTGCCGGTGTGCGCGGTGGGTGAAGACGGTGCGCCGCTGTTCGATCTGGAAAGCGGCCAGACCGTGCCGCTGCTGGCCTACAGCGCCGGCGCCTTTCTCGGCCGCTCGGTGAACCAGCTGCTGCGCCAGCGCGCCCTGCGCTCGACCACGGTGTACGAGACGGCCATGGCCGACAGCCTCAAGACCATGGCCCTGCAGGGCCTCGGCGTGGCCTGGGTGCCGCGCCTGTCCGTGACCGCCGAACTGGCCCGCGGCGAGCTGGCGGTGTGTGGTGGCGAGCAGTGGCAGGTGCCGCTGGAGATCCGCCTGTACCGCTGCGTGCTGTCGCGCAAGGCGGCAATACGCCTGCTGTGGCGCAAGCTGGAGGCGGGGGTGGGGGCGGGAGAGTGAGGCTGCGGGGGTTGGGTTGGCTTTGTCGGTAGTCGGGGCAGGGATGTGAGGGCAGCGCACCGCGGAAGCGTTGTGTGTGAGGCGATTCGGGTGTGGGCGGGAGCTTGGCGGGGCACCGTACAGCGGCGGGCTGTTCGCTGCGCTCTCGAGACCGCCCTACGAGGTTCGGAGTCGCGGCCGGTTTACGGCAGGGCCGGTGTGTGTTTGCACTTGCCACAGACAGTGCACTACCGGCGTTTGGGAAGGCGTTCGGGCCAGTTCGGGAGCTTGGCGGGGCACTGGAGAGCGGCGGGCTGTTCGCTTCGCTCTCGAGACCGCCCTACAAGGTTCGGAGTTGCGGCCGGCTTACGGCAGGGTCGGTGTGTGGTTGCACTCGCCACAGGCAGTGCACTACCGGCGCGTTTGGAAGACGCTCGGGCCAGTTCGGGAGCTGGGCGGGACACCGTAGGGCGGCGGGCTGTTCGCTGCGCTCTCGAGACCGCCCTACGTGCGCAGGGTGGTCCTGGGGTGGCTCCCCTCTCCCATTTGTGGGAGAGGGGCTGGGGGAGAGGGAGGGGCCGAGCGTGCTGCCGACCGACTCGCCTGTCCCGTGAAAGAGAAGACGGAGCAAAAAACGCCCCTACAGCCCGTACTTCTTCACCTTGTCGAACAGCGTGGTCTTGGCCATGCCCAGGGCCTGGGCGGCCTGGCTGAGGTTGCCGGCGTGGCGTTCCAGGGCGGCGCCGAGCAGGTTGCGCTCGAAGGCCTCGACCGCCTCGGCGAAGCTCGCGCCGCTGCCGTCCGGCGTGGCGTCGCTCTTCTTGAACACCGGCAGGCCGAGGGCGAAGCGTTCGGCCACGTTGCGCAGTTCGCGCACGTTGCCCGGCCAGTCGTGGGCCAGCAGGGCGGCGGTGGTGGTGCGGTCGAGTTCCTGCGGCGGGCGGTCGAAGCGCAGGGCGGACTGCTGCAGGAAGTGCTGGAACAGCAGCAGGATGTCCTCGCGCCGCTCGCGCAGCGGCGGCAATTCCAGGCTGACCACGTTGAGCCGGTAGTAGAGGTCGCTGCGGAACTCGCCGCGCTTGCCCAGCTCGGCCAGGTCGGCCTTGGTCGCGGCGATCACCCGGCAGTCCACGGTGATCGGCTGGTTCGAGCCGAGGCGCTCCAGGCTGTGTTCCTGCAGCACCCGCAGCAGCTTGATCTGCAGGGCCAGCGGCATGCTCTCGATCTCGTCGAGAAACAGCGAGCCGCCGTCGGCGTGCTCGATCTTGCCGATGCGCCGCTTGCCGGCGCCGGTGAAGGCGTTGGCCTCGTGGCCGAAGATCTCGCTCTCGAACAGGCTCTCCGGCAGGCCGCCGCAGTTCAGGGCGACGAACTCCTTGTCCTGGCGCCGGCTGAAGTCGTGCAGGCAGCGGGCGACTAGCTCCTTGCCGGTGCCGGTCTCGCCCTCGATCAGCACGTTGGCGCCGGTATCGGCGACGTTGGCGATCAGCTCGCGCAGGCGCTGCATGGCCGGCGAGCGGCCGATGATGCGCTGCTCCAGGGCCTGGCGCCCGGCCAGCTGGCGGCGCAGGGCGCTGACCTCGCGGGCCAGGCCGCGCTGTTCCAGCGCGCGGCGCACCACCTCGACCAGACGCTCGGGCGAAAACGGCTTCTCGATGAAGTCGTAGGCGCCATCGCGCATGGCGCCTACGGCCATGCCGATATCGCCGTGGCCGGTGATCAGCACCACCGGCAGGCTCGCGTCGCGGCGCTTGAGCTCGGCCAGCAGTTGCAGGCCGTCCATGCCCGGCAGGCGGATGTCGCTGACGACAATGCCGGCGAAGTCGCCGTCGATGCGCGCCAACGCCTCCTCGGCGCTGCCGACGCCGGCGCTGTCGATGTCTTCCAGCTGCAGCGCCTGCTGGCAGCCGAGCAGCACGTGGGGGTCGTCCTCGACGATCAGGACGGTCAGCGCTTCAGGCATCGCGGGGCTCCTCCAGTGGCAGGTCGAGGACGAAGGCGCTGCCGCCTTCCTCCGGGTGGCGCACGGCCAGGCTGCCGCCCGCGGCCGCGGCCAGGCTGGCGGACAGGGTCAGGCCGAGGCCCAGGCCCTTCTCGCCCGGCTTGGTGGTGAAGAAGGGCTCGAACAGGTGGGCGCGCAGGTCCGGCGGGATGCCGGCGCCGCTGTCGCGCACCTCCAGGCGGTAGCTGGCGCCGTGCCGCGCGCCGCTTAGCCAGATCTCGCGGCGCGGCTGCTCGCGCAGGGCGTCCAGGGCGTTGCTCAACAGGTTGACCAGGATCTGCTCCAGGCGGGTCTGGTCGATGGCCAGGCGTGCCTCGGCGAACTCGCGGTGCAGAGTCGGGCGCTCCTGCTCGATGCGGCTGTGCAGCAGGAACAGCGCCGCCTCTACCGCCTGCTCGAGGCTGGCCTGGCCGTGATCGCCGCCGCGCCGGGCGAAGGCGCGCAGGCTGGCGGTGATGCGGCCCATGCGGTCGACCAGTTCGCCGATGGCCTGCAGGTTGCTGCCGGCGGTGTCCAGCGCGCCGCGTTCGAGGAAGCGCGCGGCGTTGGCCGAGAGGGTACGCAGGGCCGCCAGCGGCTGGTTCAGCTCGTGGGCGATGCTGGTGGACATCTGCCCGATCACCGCCAGCTTGCCGGCCTGCACCAGGCCGTCCTGGGCCTGGCGCAGGTTGGCCTCGGTCTGCTCGCGCTCGCGCACCTCGGCCTGCAGCAGGCGGTTGCTGGCGGAGAGGTCGAGGGTGCGTTCGGCGATCTTGCGTTCCAGGTCGGCGTTGGCCTGCTGCAGCGCCTCGCGGGCGGCCAGGCGGGTGGTGATCACCTTGCGCCGCTGGTTCAGCGCCAGGCCGCCGAAGATCAGCAGGGCGCAGGCCACGCCGGCCAGCAGGCCATGGCTGACGGCGGCGCTGCGCTGCTCCGCCAGCGGCGTGAGCAGGGTCAGGTGCCAGGGTGTGTCGGACAGCGCGCGGCTCTGCTGCAGATAGTCCAGCGGCCGGCCATCGGCACCGTTCAGGCGGACTTCCTCGAGGCCGCCGCCGAGGGCATGGCGGGCCAGCAGCTGCAGTTCCTCGAGCGCCGCCCAATGGTATTGCAGGCTGCGCGCCAGGCGCTCGCGACCGGCGGCGTCCAGTGGCCGCACCGACTTGAGCCGGCGCGCCGGGTCGCTGCTGAGGATGATGATGCCGTTCTCGTCGCTGACATGGGCCTCGACGCGGGCGTCGGCCCAGCGTTTCTCCAGGGCGTCCAGGCGCACCTTGACCACCGCCACGCCGATCACCCGGTCATTGCCGCGCAGGCCGTGGGCCAGGTAGTAGCCGGGCTCGCCGGTGGTGCTGCCGATGCCGTAGAAGCGCCCGGGCGCGCCCTGCACCGCCTGCTTGTAGTAGTCGCGGAACGACAGGTCCTCGCCCAGGTAGCTGTCGCGCTGGTTCCAGTTGCTGGTGGCGACCACCCGGCCGTCGATGTCGAGCACGTACACGGCCAGGCTGCCGGCGCGCCGGTTGAGGCCTTCGAGGTAGTCGTTGACGCGCTGGCGGCGATAGCGCCCGGGGGTCAGCAGCAGGCGGCTGACGTTGCTCTCCAGCTCCAGCAGGCTGGGCAGGTAGGTGTACTTGTTGATCTCGCTCTCGACCGCGCGGGCATTGAGCTCCAGCTGCCGCTCGCCGCTCTCGGCCAGGGCGCGGATGCCGGCGGCCTCGCTCAGGCGGTAGCCGGCGTAGCCGCAGCCGAGCACCAGGACGATGCCCAGCAGGGTCAGCAGGATCTGGCGAAACAGGCGTGGCTTCACGGCGAGCACGGGCGGGACGCTGGGGGAGGGGCATTGCATCACAGTCGTCCGGGGCTGGCCAGTTGGCGCCGGGGGCCGTGCCCCCGGGTATTCTCCCTAGAATCTGTTCAGGCGCTTTTGAGCTAGAGCCAGGCAAGGCGAAGCCGGGCGAGGACGCGGAGTTTACGCGTTGTAAATGAGCAGTCCGAGCCCGGGTTCAACGCAGCCTGGCCGACGATCAAGAGCGCCTGGGCAGATTCTCAGTGCTGGAGGATCTTGTTGAGGAATTGCTGGGCCCGCTCGGAGCGGGCGTTGATGTCGCCGAAGAACTCCTCCTTGGGGCAGTCCTCGACGATCCTGCCGGCGTCCATGAAGATCACCCGGTCGGCCACCTTGCGCGCGAAGCCCATCTCGTGGGTCACGCACATCATGGTCATGCCTTCGTTGGCCAGCTGCACCATGACGTCGAGCACCTCGTTGACCATCTCCGGGTCGAGCGCCGAGGTCGGCTCGTCGAACAGCATCACCACCGGATCCATGGCCAGCGCGCGGGCGATGGCCACGCGCTGCTGCTGGCCGCCGGACAGCTGACCCGGATGCTTGTGCGCATGCTCCTTGAGGCCGACGCGCTCGAGCAGCGCCAGGCCCTTTTCGGTGGCCTCGGCCTTGCTGCGGCCGAGGACCTTGATCTGGGCGATGGTGAGGTTCTCGGTGATGCTCAGGTGGGGGAACAGCTCGAAGTGCTGGAACACCATGCCGACCCGCGAACGCAGCTTGGGCAGGTTGGTGTTCTTGTCGGCGATGGAGGTGCCGTCGACCACGATGTCGCCCTTCTGGAACGGCTCGAGGGCATTGACGCACTTGATCAGGGTCGACTTGCCGGAGCCGGACGGACCGCACACCACGACCACTTCGCCCTTCTTCACCTCGGTGCTGCAATCGGTCAGCACCTGGAAGTCCCCGTACCACTTGTTGACGTTCTGGATGGAAATCATACGGCTAACCTTTTCTGCAGGAGCTTGACCAGCTGCGAGGCGGCGAAGCTGATGGTGAAGTACACGAGGCCGGCGAAGATCAGGAACTCATGGGGCTGGCCGAGGATGTCGCCACGCGAGCGGGCGGCGTTGAGGAAGTCCATCAGGCCCACGGTGTAGACCAGCGAGGTGTCCTGGAACAGGATGATGCTTTGCTGCAGCAGCAGCGGCGTCATCTTGCGGAAGGCCTGCGGCAGGATGATCAGGCGCATGGTCTGGCCGTAGCTCATGCCGAGAGCCTGGGCGGCGCCCATCTGGCCCTTGGGGATGGCCTGGATGCCGGCGCGGACGATCTCGCAGAAGTACGCCGCCTCGAACATCACGAAGGCCACCAGGCACGAGGTGAAGGCGCCGACCGGGGTGTCCTCGCCGGTGATCCAGCGCAGGATGAAGGGCACCGCGAAGTAGAACCAGGTGATCACCAGCAGCAGCGGGATGGAGCGGAAATAGTTGACGTAGGTGGCGGCGGCATTGGCCAGCAGGCGGTTGTGCGACAGCCGCGCCATGGCCAGCAGGGTGCCGAGCACCACGCCGCCGAGCACGCCCAGCACCATCAGCTGCAGGGTCATCAGCATGCCGTTCCACAGGCCCGGCAGAGCCGGGACGATAGCGGAGAAATCCATCACTTGCCCCCCACGGAAATCAGGCCGGGCACCGCGACTTTCTTCTCCACCAGGCGCATCAGCAGCATCAGGCTCATGTTCAGGGTGAAGTAGATCAGCGTGGCCAGGGTGAAGGCCTCGAACAGGTTGGCGCTGAATTCGGCGGTCTGCTTGGTCTGCGCCAGCAGCTCCATGAGGCCGATCAGCGAGGCCACCGAAGAGTTCTTGAAGATGTTGAGGAACTCGCTGGTGAGCGGCGGGATGATGATGCGGAAGGCCTGCGGCAGCAGCACGTCGCGGTAGATCTGCGGCAGGCGGAAGCCCAGCGCGTAGCCGGCGGCGAGCTGGCCCTTGGGCAGCGCCTGGATGCCGGTGCGCACCTGTTCACAGACGCGCGCGGCGGTGAACAGGCCAAGGCACACGACGACGCTGATGAAGGCCGAGGTGGCCGGCGACAGGTCCTGCTTGAACCACATCTCCAGCGGCTCGGGCAGCAGGTCCGGCACCAGGAAGTACCAGAGGAACAGCTGCACCAGCAGCGGCACGTTGCGGAACACTTCCACGTAGCAGGTGGCGATGCCGCTGATCCAGCGGTTCGGCACGGTGCGCATCACGCCGAGCAGGGAGCCCAGCGCCAGGGCGATCAGCCAGCCGGTGAGCGCGATGGCGATGGTCCAGCCCAGGCCGGTGACGAACCAGTCCAGGTAGATCTCGCTGCCGATCCCGGTGGACTTGAAGAACACGCCCCAGTCCCAGTTGTAATTCATGACGGGTTTCCCCTCGATTCGGGCCCGAACGGGCAGGGTGGACAGGAACTGGGGCCGACACGGTCCCCCGCCGCGGTTGGCGACGGTGTTCCTGTCCTAAATTGCAGGGGTGAGCGGCGCCGCTCTCGTGAAGTGGCGCCGTACCAACGGGGCTGCCTGCTCCCTCTCCCGCTTAGGGAGAGGGGAGCTAGTCCCTACGGCCGCGCTTAGATCTGCTCGGCGGCCTTGTCGGTCGGGTTGGCGATCAGCTTCTTCAGCTCGTCGCTCATCGGGAAGTTCAGGTTGAGACCCTTCGGCGGGACCGGCTTGAGGAACCACTTGTCGTAGATGGCGTTGACTTCGCCCGACTTGAAGGTGGCGACCAGCGCGTCGTCGACCACCGCCTTAAAGGCCGGGTCACCCTTGCGCACCATGCAGCCGTAGATCTCGTAGGACTGCGGGGTGCCGACCACGTGCCAGTCGGCCGGTTTCTTGGCCTTGGCCATTTCGCCGGCGAGCAGGGCGTCGTCCATCATGAAGGCCACGGCGCGGCCGGACTCCAGCATCAGGAAGGACTCGCCGTGGTCCTTGGCCGAGATGATGTTCATGCCCATCTTCTTCTCGGCGTTCATCGCCTTGAGCAGGCGCTCGGAGGTGGTGCCGGCGGTGGTCACCACGTTCTTGCCCTTGAGGTCCGGGAAGTCGGCGACGCCGGAGGTGGTCTTGGTCAGCAGGCGGGTGCCCACCTCGAAGATGCCGACGGAGAAGTCGACCTGCTGCTGGCGCTCGACGTTGTTGGTGGTGGAGCCGCACTCCAGGTCCACGGTGCCGTTCTGCACCAGCGGGATGCGGGTCTGCGAGGTCACCAGGTTGTAGCGCACCTTGAGGTCAGGCATGCCCAGCTTCTGCTTGATCGCCTCGACCGCCTTCAGCTGCAGATCGTGGGAGTAGCCCTCGGGCTGCTGCGGATCGCTGCCGAAGTAGGAGAAGGGGATGGAGGAGTCGCGATGGCCGAGGACGATGGTGCCGCTGTCCTTGATCTTCTTCAGGGTGCCGGTCAGCTCTTCGGCCAGGGCCGGGGCGCTGCACAGGGTAGCGGCCAGGGCGAAGCCGATGGCGCGGGAGAGAGTGCTCTTGGTCATGCTGATTCTCGCTGTTGTTGTTGTCCGGGCGTACCCGCTTGGCGGATGGGATGCAGACCATCCCTGCCAGAGCTAGAGCAGGGACTGTGCCAGTCAGCTTCTATCCACGTAACTTGCTGAAATATAAGAATTAAATTATCAATCAGGTGATGGCGGGGCGTGTTCTCCGTTCGGCGTGGCGAACGGAGGAGGGTGCGGCGTTCGGAAATCCGAATGAATGGCCCCTCGAGAACGGGGCCGGGAGGGATCAGCGGTTGCGCAGGAAGGCGTTGATGAAGTCGCCCTGGTTGGGCGCGTTCTCTTCGGTGGCGAAGAGGATCTTGCCGTCGCGCTCGCGCAGCTTCATGGCGGTGTCGAAGCGGCACTCCACACCCTCGATGCCGGCGGCTTCGGCCTTGAAGGCGGGCTCGTTGCGGCACAGGCTGGCCATCTGGCTGACCACTTCGCCGCAGTAGCCGGAGATGCTCAGGCGCTTCATCTGCCCGTCGTCGATGCCGCCCCAGTCGACCCGGGTCTGCAGCGGCGTGCCGCAGTCCTTCGAGGCTTCCTGGTCCAGCGCCTGCAGGCTCTCCCAGTTGGCCCTCTCGTGCTTCTGGCGATCGAAGCGGGCCAGCTTGTCCTGCACCCCTTCGCCCTTCTGTTGCTCGTAGAGGGCCAGCAGCTCGGCGGGTTTGGTTTGCTGGCTGGCCTGTTCGTCGAAGCCCAGCTGGAAGCCTTCGGTGCCCGGCAGATACAGCTGGTAGCTGTCGCCGCCCCAGTTCTGGCGCTTGAGCAGCAGGTTGTAGGCGCCGCCGTCGAGGGTGGTAGCGTAATCGCGTTCTTCGTCGCCGCGCTCGTTCACCTCGGTGAGAAACACCACCTCGTCGAGCGGATGGTTGATGCCGCTGACCTGTACCAGCGCCTGCTTGCCGTCGGCGCTGGGCGCCAGCTTGACGCTGACGCCGTTGCCGGCATCGAACACCTGGGGGTACTTGGCCAGTTCCAGGGCGTGGGCCTGGGCGGCGAGGGACAACGAGAGGGCGAGGAGAGTCAGCGTGCGCATGGCAACGTCCTTGTTGGCTGGAAAGATGACGAGTCTAGCCGCCCGTGAGCGGGCGGTCTGTGAGCCCTGCCGCTGCGCGGGCGATCAGCGCGGCAGGCGCACGGCGCTGACCAGCGGGCAGAAGATCAGCTCGTAGCAGACTTCGAGTTCGGCGCGGGGCTCGAGGGTCTCGTCGTGTACGGCGAGGGGCGCGCGGCTCTGCGGAGCGGCGGCGCAGCCGGTGAGGGCGGCGAACAGAAGGATGAGGGTCGCGGCGCGGCGCATCTTGAAAATCCTTTTCAATATGGCGGAAGGGCGCGGATTGTACGCGGATCGACGCCGGCCAGGGGTGGCGGAGTTCTCGTTTGCCGGCCCGCTCGTCGCGAACGTCTGGGCAGCTGCAAACAGCTTGTTACGTCTGTGCGGACGGACGGCAACGGCAAAGGCGCGACACCCGTGGCTTTGCGGTATACTGCGCCGCCTCCGGGCCACCTGGCCCGACTCCTCACATGACAAGCCACGCCGAATGCGTGGCTTGTTGGTTTTTGTCGCGCCGACAGGCGCCCGAGCTAGAGGCAAAACGATGAGCGCACTGGTTGGCGTGATCATGGGTTCCAAGTCGGACTGGAGTACCCTCAGTCACACCGCAGACATGCTGGAAAAGCTGGGCATTCCCTACGAGGTGAAGGTGGTTTCCGCCCACCGCACCCCGGACCTGCTGTTCCAGTACGCCGAAGCAGCCGAGAGCCGCGGCATCCAGGTGATCATCGCCGGCGCCGGTGGCGCCGCCCACCTGCCGGGCATGTGCGCCGCCAAGACCCACCTGCCGGTGCTCGGTGTGCCGGTGCAGTCCGCCGTGCTATCCGGCGTCGACTCGCTGCTGTCCATCGTGCAGATGCCGGCCGGCATCCCGGTCGCCACCCTGGCCATCGGCAAGGCCGGTGCGATCAACGCCGCCCTGCTGGCCGCCAGCATCCTCGGTCACCAGCACCCGCAGTTCCACGCCAAGCTCAAGCAGTTCCGCGACGAGCAGACGCAGACCGTGCTGGACAATCCGGACCCCCGCGAAGCCTGAACAAGAGACTTCCCGCAATGAAGATCGGTGTAATCGGTGGCGGCCAGCTGGGCCGCATGATGGCCCTGGCGGGCACCCCGCTGGGCATGGACTTCGCCTTCCTCGACCCGGCGCCGGACGCCTGCGCCCAGGCTCTGGGCGAGCACATCCGCGCCGATTACGGCGACCAGGACCACCTGCGCCAGCTGGCCGACGAAGTGGACCTGGTGACCTTCGAGTTCGAGAGCGTACCGGCCGAGACGGTGGCCTTCCTCTCCCAGTTCGTGCCGGTCTACCCGAGTGCCGAGGCGCTGCGCATCGCCCGTGATCGCTGGTTCGAGAAGTCCATGTTCAAGGACCTCGGCATCCCGACGCCCGAGTTCGCCGACATCCAGTCCCAGGCCGACCTGGACGCCGCAGTGTCCGCCATCGGCCTGCCGGCGGTGATGAAGACCCGCACCCTGGGCTACGACGGCAAGGGCCAGAAGGTCCTGCGCAAGGCGGAAGACGTGGTCGGCGCCTTCGCCGAGCTGGGCAGCGTGCCCTGCATCCTCGAGGGCTTCGTGCCCTTCACCGGCGAGGTCTCGCTGGTGGCCGTGCGCGCCCGCGACGGCGAGACGCGCTTCTACCCGCTGGTGCACAACCGCCACGACAGCGGCGTGCTGGCCCTGTCCATCGCCAGCACCGATCACCCGCTGCAGGCGCTGGCCGAGGACTACGTCGGCCGCGTGCTGACCAAGCTCGATTACGTGGGCGTGCTGGCCTTCGAGTTCTTCGAGGTCGACGGCGGCCTCAAGGCCAACGAGATCGCCCCGCGCGTGCACAACTCCGGGCACTGGACCATCGAAGGCGCCGAGTGCAGCCAGTTCGAGAACCACCTGCGCGCCGTGGCCGGCCTGCCGCTGGGTTCCACCGCCAAGGTGGGCGAGAGCGCCATGCTTAACTTCCTCGGCGCGGTGCCGGACGTGGCCAAGGTCAGCGCCATCGCCGACTGCCACCTGCACCACTACGGCAAGGCGTTCAAGGCCGGGCGCAAGGTCGGCCACGCCACCCTGCGCTGCCGGGACATGGCCACCCTGAAGGCGCGCATCGCCGAGGTCGAGGCGCTGATCAAGGGCTGAACCCTGCCGCTTCGTTCGAGGTCACAAACGAGGCGTGCCACTGGCGCGCCTTGTGCGTTTCTGGGCTTCGAAGGAGTACGACAATGAGCATCATCGGCACCCTTTTCATCGGCCTGATCGTCGGTCTGGTCGCGCGCTTTCTCAAGCCCGGCGACGACAGCATGGGCTGGATCCTGACCATCCTGCTGGGCATCGGCGGCTCCCTGGCGGCGACCTACGGCGGCCAGGCCCTGGGCATCTACGAGGCCGGCGAGACCGCCGGATTCATCGGTGCGGTGGTCGGCGCCATTCTCCTGCTGATCGTCGTCGGCCTGGTCCGCCGCGACTGACGTGCGTGCGCCGAGCCGGTAGGCTAGACGCCATTCACCGCCACGAGACCGACCATGCGCCGCCTGCTGTTCGCCCTGTTGCTGCTGCCCCTGCTGACCCACGCTGAGCCGGCCGAGCTGGACTGGCTGGAGCTGATGCCGCCCGAAGATCGCCAGGCCCTGGAGGCCATGCCGGAGATCAGCCACGACAGCCCCGAGGCGGCCGGCACCTTCGGTCAGCAGGGCGGGCTCAAGCAGGAACAGGGCCTGCCGGCGGTGATGTACTCGAAGAAGACGGTGGCGCGCCTGAATGGCAGGCAGATTCGACTGGGCGGCTATCCCGTGCCGCTCGAGAGCGACGCCGAGGGCAAGAGCACGCTTCTGTTCCTGGTGCCCTACCCGGGCGCCTGCATCCACGTGCCGCCGCCGCCGCCGAACCAGATCGTGCTGGTGCGCTATCCCGAGGGCATCGCCCTGGACGATATCTACGAGCCGCTGTGGGTCGACGGCACCCTGCGCGTCGAGGCGGTCGCGAACGACCTGGCCGAGGCCTCCTACGCGCTGGACGCCAGCTCGGTGCGTCTGGTGGAGGAAAGCGACCTGTAGGGTGCGCCGCGCAGCACCCACTGGGCACCGTCGGTGCGCAAGGCGCACCCTTGGGTGAGGCGTCGCTCGTAAGGGTGCGCTGCGCGCACCGGCCGCACTAGATCCTCACTCGCTCCACAGGCTGACGCCCAGGCTGTGGCTCTCGCCGGGCGCCAGCTCCACGCAATCGTCCCAGACATTGGCCGTCTCGATGCACAGCATGCGCTGCCAGGCATCGTCGGCGAAGGCGGACAGGCGTTGCGCCTTGTCGATCCAGGGATTCCACAGGATGGCCGAGCGCGAGTGGCGGGTCTCCAGCAGCAGGTCGCGGTTCCAGCCGGCGTCGTGCAGGCGCAGGCGCGACGGCACGTCGAGGTAGATGCGGTCGGTCTCGCCGGTGAAGCGCAGCGCGCCCTGTTGGTGGCGCTCCTGCCAGTCTTCCAGCGTCTCGATGTAGCGGCAGCCGTCTAGGCCCTGCACCTCCACCTGATGGATGTCGCTGATGGCGAAGTAACTGTGCAGCGCCTGGCTTAGGGCCAGCGGCGCGTCGCCCAGGTTGCGGCTGGTCAGGTCCAGGTGCAGGCGTTCGTCCAGGCGGATATCCAGGCGCAGCTCGGCGGCATGCGGCCAGTCCGGTAGCGGGTTCTGCCGGGTGTCGAAACTGAAGCCGAGGTGTACGCCGCCGTCGCGTTCGTCGATGCCCTGTAGCTGCCAGTCCAGCCCGCGCACGCCGCCGTGGAAGGGTGCCTCGCCCGGGTTGGCGTGCTGCGCCTGCAGCGCCGGCGGGTTGCGGCCCAGGTCGCCGAACCAGGGCCAGCACACCGGCACGCCGCCGCGCACCGACTGGCGGCGCTGGTAGGCGGCCTGTTCGCTGAGCCAGATCAGCGGCGGCTGCTCGCCGCGCTGGTAGCTCAGCACTTGGGCGCCCTGCTGCGCCACCAGCAGCTCGGCCTCGCCCAGGCGCACGCGCCAGCAGGTCAGTTCGTCCAGTTCGATGCGTTCAATCTGTGCCTGGCTCATCGTGTTCTCCCTGAAGTCCTGGGGCATTTGACTCCAGCGAAGCGAAAAAGACCAAGTCGAATGCAAGACGCCGACTCGAGGTCGGCGTCGTCTGGCGCGGGGTGGTGCTTCAGCCGCGGCGGGGCGGGACCGGGCGGGTGCGGCCGCTGCCGTCGATGGCGACGAACACGAACACCGCCTCGGTGACCTTGCGCCACTCGCTGGACAGCGGGTCGTCGCTCCATACCTCGACCAGCATCTGGATCGAGCTGCGGCCGATCTCCAGGGTCTGGGTATAAAAGGAGAGCTGGGCGCCCACGGCCACCGGCACCAGGAAGGCCATGCGGTCGATGGCCACGGTGGCGACTCGGCCGCCGGCTACCTTGCTGGCCATGGCGGTGCCGGCCAGGTCCATCTGCGAGACCAGCCAGCCGCCATAGATGTCGCCGAAACCGTTGGTCTCGCGCGGCAGGGCGGTGATCTGCAGGGCCAGATCGCCCTGGGGGATGGGGTCTTCCTGTTCGAGTTCGATCATCTTGCTGCGCCCGGGGTGGATTCTTGTCGTTGGCTGGCCGCGGCCCTGCGGCAGGGGCCGAGCGCAGTATATAGAGGCGCGGAGCAAAGGACGACCCGTCGACGCGCGACCGCGTGGTTGCGTTGAGCAGGCGCCGCCGCCCGATTCGCGACGGAACAGTCGCTGCCCCCGCGGCCGATTTGCTATGTTGCGCCAGCCTCATCCATACCTATAACGAAGCCCCCTATGTCTGCCGAGCATGCCAGCCCTGCGCCCGCGGCGCGCCCCCTGAACCGCAGCGACTACAAGACCCTCTCGCTTTCCGCCCTGGGCGGTGCGCTGGAGTTCTACGACTTCATCATCTTCGTGTTCTTCGCCGCCGTGGTCGGCAAGCTGTTCTTCCCCGCCGAGATGCCGGAATGGCTGCGCCAGCTGCAGACCTTCGGCATCTTCGCCGCCGGCTACCTGGCGCGGCCCCTGGGCGGCATCGTCATGGCTCACTTCGGCGATCTGCTCGGGCGCAAGCGCATGTTCACCCTGAGCATCTTCCTGATGGCGGTGCCGACCCTGCTGATGGGCCTGCTGCCGACCTACGCGCAGATCGGCATCTGGGCGCCGCTGGCGCTGCTGGCCCTGCGCGTGATGCAGGGCGCGGCCATCGGCGGCGAGGTGCCGGGCGCCTGGGTGTTCGTCGCCGAGCACGTGCCGGAAAAGCGCATCGGCTTCGCCTGCAGCACGCTGACCGCGGGCCTGACCGCCGGCATTCTGCTCGGCTCGCTGGCCGCCAGCGCGATCAACCGCGTCTTCACGCCCGAGGAAATCGCCGACTACGCCTGGCGTATTCCCTTCCTGATCGGCGGCGTGTTCGGCTTGGTGTCCGTCTACCTGCGCCGCTGGCTGCACGAAACCCCGGTGTTCGCCGAGCTGCAGCTGCGCCAGTCGCTGGCCGCCGAGCTGCCGCTCAAGGCGGTGATACGCGAGCATCGCCCGGCGGTGTTGCTGTCGATGTTGCTGACCTGGGTGTTGTCGGCCGGCATCGTCGTGGTGATCCTGATGACCCCGACCCTGCTGCAGACCCAGCACGGCTTCAGCCCGGCCGACACCCTGGCGGCCAACGGCGTGGCCATCGTCTGCCTGAGCATCGGCTGCGTGCTGGCTGGCCTGGCCGCCGACCGCTTCGGCGCCGGACGCACCTTCCTGGTCGGCGGCGCGCTGCTGCTGGCCACGTCCTCGCTGTTCTACACGACCGTGAAGACCCAGCCGGACCTGCTGATGCCGCTGTACGCCTTGGCCGGCCTGTGCGTGGGCATGATCGGCGCCATCCCCATGGTGATGGTCAAGGCGTTCCCGGCGGTGGTGCGCTTCTCCGGGCTGTCGTTCTCCTACAACCTGGCCTACGCCATCTTCGGCGGCCTGACGCCGATCCTGGTCAGCCTGCTGCTGAAGTGGAGCCCACTGGGCCCGGCCTACTACGTCGGCGCCTTGTGCCTGCTGTTCATGGCGACCGGGCTCTACCTGTTCCGGCAGCAGCGCTGAGGCACCGCCGGCGCGTCACTGCGCCGGCGTCACCCGCCAGATCTTGTTGCCGACGTCGTCGGTCACCAGCAGCGCGCCCTGGCGGTCCAGCCGGACGTCCACCGGGCGACCCTGGGCCTCGCCCTCGGCATTGAGGAAGCCGGTCAGCACGTCGACCGGCGAACCGCTGGGCCGGCCTTCCTCGAACGGCACGAAGATCACCTTGTAGCCGCTGTGCGGCTTGCGGTTCCACGAGCCGTGCTGGCCGACGAACAGGCCGTTCTGCAGGTTCGGCAGTGCGCCGTCCTGGCCGAAGGCGATGCCCAGCGAGGCGGTGTGCGGCCCCAGCGCATAGTCCGGCACTAGCGCCTTGGCCACCAGTTCGGGGCGTGGCGGCTTGACGCGCTCGTCGACGTGCTGGCCGAAGTAGCTGTAGGGCCAGCCGTAGAAGCCGCCGTCGCGTACCGAGGTGATGTAATCCGGCACCAGATCGCTGCCGATCTCGTCGCGCTCGTTCACCGCGGTCCACAAGGCGCCGGTGTGCGGCTCCCAGGCCAGGCCGTTGGGGTTGCGCAGGCCGGTGGCGAACAGGCGCTTCTGCCCGCTGGCGCGGTCGACCTCCCAGATCGCGGCACGGCCGTCTTCCATCTCTATGCCGTTCTCGCCGACGTTGCTGTTGGAGCCGACGGTGACGTAGAGCTTCTGCCCGTCCTTGCTGGCGACGACGTTCTTGGTCCAGTGATGGTTGATGCCAGCCGGCAGGTCGGTGACCTTCTCAGGCGTGGCCTCGATGCGGGTCTGGCCTTCCTTGTAGGGCACACGCACCAGGGCGTCGGCGTTGGCGATATAGAAGTCGTTGCCCACCAGGGCCATGCCGAAGGGCGAGTACAGGCCGTCGAGAAACACCTCGCGCACTTCGGCGACGCCGTCGTTGTCCGCGTCGCGCAGCAGAGTGATGCGGTCCGCACTCGGCGGCTTGGCGCCTGCGCGCTTCATCACCTTGCTGGTGATCCAGCCCTTGAGGCTGAACGGCTTGTCGGTCTTCGGCGCGTTGCTCTCGGCCACCAGCACGTCGCCGTTGGGCAGGACGTGCAGCCAGCGTGGGTGATCCAGGCCTTCGGCGAAGGCATTGACCTGCAGGCCGCCGGCCGCGGTCGGCTTGCCGCCCTCGGGCCAGCCTTTGGCGGGGGCGATGTTCACGGTGGGTAGCAGGGTCTTGTTCGGCTCCGGCAGCTCCGGGCGCGGCCCGGTGCCGTCGCTGACATTGAGCTTGGCCTGCTCGCCGCAGGCGCTGCAGGCGAGCGCCAGGGCGGCGGCGGACAGCAGTTGCAGTCGGTTCATGGGCAGTCTCCGTGAGGACCGAAAGGCGGGGAACATTTTTGGACCGCCATAGTGGCCATTCATCCAATTGTCATATTCCGTTCATAGAGTGTTCATCCGGGCTGCAGATACTTGGCCCCGTTCCATCCAACCCCTCTGCTAGGAGCAAGGCATGAAACTCAAGCGTTTGATGGCGGCCCTGACCTTTGTCGCCGCTGGCGTAAGCGCCGCTAGTGCGGTTGCCGCTATCGACCCGGCTCTGCCGACCTATGAAAAGACTTCCGGTGTATCGGGCAACCTGTCCAGCGTCGGCTCCGACTCCCTGGCCAACCTGATGACCCTGTGGGCCGAGGAATACAAGAAGCTGTACCCGAACGTAAACATCCAGATTCAGGCCGCCGGCTCCTCCACCGCGCCGCCCGCCCTGACCGAAGGCACCGCCAACATCGGCCCGATGTCCCGCGCCATGAAGGACAACGAGCTGCAGGCCTTCGAAGAGAAATACGGCTACAAGCCGGTCGAAATCCCGGTTGCCATCGACGCCCTGGCCGTGTTCGTGCACAAGGACAATCCGATCAAATCCCTGGACATGGCTCAAGTCGACGCCATCTTCTCCAGCACCCGCCTGTGCGGTGGCGCCAAGGACATCACCACCTGGGGCGACCTGGGTCTGACCGGTGAGTGGGCTGCCAAGCCGATCCAGCTGTTCGGTCGTAACTCGGTGTCCGGCACCTACGGTTACTTCAAGGAAGAAGCGCTGTGCAAAGGCGACTTCAAATCCAACGTCAACGAGCAGCCGGGTTCGGCTTCCGTGGTGCAGTCGATCTCCAGCACCCTGAATGCCATCGGCTACTCGGGCATCGGCTACAAGACCTCCAGCGTCCGTGCCGTACCGCTGTCCAAGAAAGGCGGCGAAGCCTTCGAGGCCAACGAAGCCAACGCCCTGGCTGGCAAATTCCCGCTGGCTCGCTTCTTCTACGTCTACGTGAACAAGGCGCCGAACAAGCCGCTGTCCCCGCTGGAAGCCGAATTCCTGAAGCTCGTGCTGTCGAAGCAGGGACAGGAAGTGGTGGTGAAGGATGGCTACATCCCGCTGCCGGCCAAGGTGGTCGAGAAGACCAAGAAAGAACTGGGCCTGTAATCCGCCCAGCGGTGCGCCGGGCCCCCATCCCCGGCGCTCCGTCCGACACGCCCGCGACTCTTCGGAGCCGTGGGCGTTGTCACGTCACCGCTCTGTAATCTTTCTGTCACACAAGCTGGATAGATTGACGTACCTCACATTGAGCGGGCATGTCCGCCGCGCCGAGATATCCTCATGAACGACCTGGCCAATAACCGCATGAGTGCTTCCAACAGCCACCGGATCGATTTCGATACCCCCGCCCTGCAGCGCAAGCGGCGCATGCGCGCCCTCAAGGACCGCATGGCGCGCTGGTACGTGTCCATCGGCGGCCTGGCCGTGCTGGCCTGCATCACCCTGATCTTCTTCTACCTCGCCTACGTCGTCGCGCCCATGTTCGGCGGTGCCGACATGGAGGCCCGCGAAGCCCAGCAGCCGAGCTGGCTGGCCGGCCAGGGCGAGGCACTGCTGCTCTCCATCGAGGAGCAGAACAAGGTCGCCATGCGCCTGTCGCGCAGCGGCCAGGTGCAGTTCTTCGCCGTGAAGGACGCGGCCCCCATGAACGACTTCCAGCTGGCCCTGCCAGCGGGTGCGAGCATCGCCTCGGTGTCCGAGGACCAACCCGGCAGCCGCCGCGTGGTGCTCGGTCTGTCCAACGGCCAGGTACTGGTGTTCGAGCACGCCTACAAGGTGAGCTACCCGAACAACGTCAAGACCATCACCCCCGAGCTGATCTATCCGTTCGGCGAGGCGCCCATCAGCCTCGACGACCAGGGCCGCGCCCTGGAGCACGTGGCCATCAGCCAGAACGGCGACAGCCTGATGCTCAGCGCCTCTACCGGCGCCGAGCTGCACCTGCTGAGCATTAGCCGCGAAGAGAACCTGATGACCGGCGAGGTCAGCCTGGACGAGGAGCGCATCGTTCTGCCGCAGATCGCCGAGCCGATCAAGGCGATGGTCATCGACCCGCGCCAGCAGTGGCTGTTCGTGATCAACGGCAAGGCCACCGCCGATGTGTTCGACCTGCGCAGCAAGAGCCTCAACGGCCGCTACACGCTGCTCAACGGCGAGGCCGAAGTTACCGCGGTCAATCCGCTGCTCGGCGGTATCTCGCTGATGATCGGCGACAGCAAGGGCGGCATCGCCCAGTGGTTCATGGTTCGCGACCACGATGGCAAGGCGGCGCTGACCCGCATCCGCGACTTCCAGCTGGAAAACGCCGCCATCACCCAGATCCTGCCCGAGGAGCGCCGCAAGGGCTTCATCGCACTGGACGCCGCCGGCAACCTGGGCATCTTCCACAGCACCGCGCACCGCACCCTGCTGATCGAGAAGGTCGCCGAGGGCCCCGGCAGCGCCGCCCTGTCACCGCGCGCCAACCGCGTGCTGGTGGAGTCCAGCGGCCAGCTGCAGCGTTTCGCCATCGACAACCCGCACCCGGAAATCTCCTGGAGCGCGCTGTGGGGCAAGGTCTGGTACGAGAGCTACGACGAGCCGAAGTATGTCTGGCAGTCGACCTCCGCCAACAGCGATTTCGAACCGAAGATGAGCCTGGCGCCGCTGACCTTCGGCACCCTCAAGGCCGCCTTCTACGCCATGCTGCTGGCCGCCCCGCTGGCCATCTGCGCGGCCATCTACACCGCCTACTTCATGGCCCCGGCTATGCGCCGCAAGGTCAAGCCGGTGATCGAGCTGATGGAGGCGCTGCCGACGGTGATCCTCGGCTTCTTCGCTGGCCTGTTCCTGGCGCCGTATGTCGAAGGCCACCTGCCGGGCATCTTCAGCTTACTGCTGCTGACGCCGGTCGGCGTGCTGCTCGCTGCCTTCGCCTGGAGCCGCCTGCCGGAGCGCATCCGCCTGGTGATTCCGGACGGCTGGGAAGCGGCACTGCTGATCCCGGTGATCATCGTCATCGGCTGGGGCTCGCTGGGCATGAGCGGCTACCTGGAGAACTGGTTCTTCGGCGGCGACATGCGCCTGTGGATCAGCAATGACCTGGGCATCACCTTCGACCAGCGCAACGCCTTGGTGGTCGGCCTGGCCATGGGCTTCGCGGTGATCCCGAACATCTACTCGATCGCCGAAGACGCCGTGTTTAGCGTGCCCAAGAGTCTGACCTTCGGCTCCCTGGCCCTGGGCGCCACGCCCTGGCAGACCCTGACCCGTGTGGTAATCCTCACCGCCAGCCCGGGTATCTTCTCGGCGCTGATGATCGGCCTCGGTCGCGCCGTCGGCGAGACCATGATCGTGCTGATGGCCACCGGCAACACACCGATCATGGACATGAACATCTTCCAGGGCCTGCGCACCCTGGCCGCCAACGTGGCGGTGGAGATGCCGGAATCCGAGGTGGGCAGTACCCACTACCGCGTGTTGTTCCTCTCCGCGCTGGTGCTGCTGAGCTTCACCTTCGTGATGAATACCCTGGCGGAGCTGATCCGTACCCGCCTGCGCAAGAAGTACGCGTCGCTCTGAGAACTGGGAAAGGTAGACGTCCGTGAAAACCAAAGAGCAAAACCTCAAGACCTGGTTCAAGAGCGGTTCGCCCTGGGTGTGGATGACCGCGAGCGGTGTGTCCATCGCCGTGATCATGACCATCGGCCTGCTCGCCGTGATCGCCATGCGCGGCCTCGGCCACTTCTGGCCGGCCGATGTGATCGAGGCCCAGTATCAGGTGCCGGGCGAAGCCGCCCGCGTGATGGCCGGCGAACTGGTCCAGGAAGAACAGGTGCCGCGCGCGCGCCTGGCCGCTGCCGGCTTGCCGGTGGATGTGAAGGGCGGCGAGTTCATGACCCGCGAGCTGTTCAAGGTCGGCAACCGCGAGGTCTACGGTTCCGACTTCAGCTGGACCGTGGCCGAGTGGATGAGCGAGCCGCGTACCCCGGAAGACCTGATGGTCATGGAGCGTCGCGAGTGGGGCAACTTCTACGGATACCTGGTCAACGTCAAGGAGAACGGCCAGGTGGTCGCCGAAGGCGAGGCCGCCTGGGACGAACTGCAGAACCGCATCTCCCGCGTCGATGACCTGCATGCCCAGGTGGTGGCGCTGGAGAAGGGCGACATCGGTCGCATCAACCACGGCCTCGAGCAGTTGCGCCTGGAAAGCCGCAAGCTGGAACTGAAGGGCCAGCTGGACGCCACCGCCCAGGCCGACCTGGAGGCGCGCCGCGCCGAACTGGACGCCGAGTACAAGGGCCTGGAGTCGCGCCTGATCGACCTCAACCAGCAGCTGGGCCGCGACAGCGTGGCGGTGAAGACCGCCGACGGCCGCGAGCAGGACATCGCCCTCAGCAAGGTGGTGCGTGCCTACCAGCCGAACGCCATGGGCACTGGCGCCAAGCTCGGCTTCTATGTCGCCAAGCTGTGGGAGTTCGTCAGCGACGAGCCGCGCGAGGCCAACACCGAGGGCGGCATCTTCCCGGCCATCTTCGGCACCATCATGATGACCCTGATCATGGCCGTGATCGTCACCCCGTTCGGCGTGCTGGCGGCCATCTACCTGCGCGAATATGCCAAGCAGGGGCCGATGACCCGCATCATCCGCATCGCCGTGAACAACCTGGCCGGCGTGCCGGCCATCGTCTACGGCGTGTTCGGCCTGGGCTTCTTCGTATATGTGCTGGGCGGCTCGATCGACCGCCTGTTCTTCCCCGAGTCCGCCCCGGCGCCGACCTTCGGCACCCCGGGCCTGCTGTGGGCCTCGCTGACCCTGGCGATCCTCGCCGTGCCGGTGGTGATCGTCGCCACCGAGGAAGGCCTGGCGCGCATCCCGCGGGCCCTGCGCGAAGGCTCCCTGGCCCTCGGCGCGACCAAGGCCGAGACGCTGTGGAAGGTGGTGCTGCCGATGGCCAGCCCGGCCATGATGACCGGCATGATCCTCGCCGTGGCCCGCGCCGCCGGCGAAGTGGCGCCGCTGATGCTGGTCGGCGTGGTCAAGCTGGCGCCGAGCCTGCCGGTGGATGGCAACTACCCGTACCTGCACCTGGACCAGAAGATCATGCACCTGGGCTTCCATATCTACGACGTCGGCTTCCAGAGCCCCAACGTCGAGGCCGCCCGCCCGCTGGTATACGCCACCGCGTTCCTGCTGGTGCTGGTGATCGCGCTGCTCAACCTGAGCGCGGTATTCATCCGTAACCATCTGCGCGAGAAGTACAAGGCGCTGGATCATTGATGACTTGCGTCGCCGCGGCACCGGCCGCGGCGGCATGAACGAATTGTTAGCGTAGGGAGCCTCCCATGCAGCACGAAGTACACACCCACGGTATCGACATGGCCGCCCTCGGCCGACAGAAGCAGGGCCTCAACCTGGCGGACGAAACCGTCGCCCTGGAAGTGCCCGGCCTAAACCTGTTCTACGGCGAGAAGCAGGCGCTGTTCGACGTCGCCATGAACATTCCCAAGCAGCGCGTGACCGCCTTCATCGGTCCGTCCGGCTGCGGCAAGTCGACCCTGCTGCGCACCTTCAACCGGATGAACGACCTGGTCGACGGCTGCCGCGTCCAGGGCGAGATCCGCCTCGACGGCCACGACATCTACAAGAAGGGCGTGGACGTGGCCGAGCTGCGTCGCCGCGTCGGCATGGTGTTCCAGAAGCCCAACCCGTTCCCCAAGAGCATCTACGAGAACGTGGTCTACGGCCTGCGCATCCAGGGCGTGAACCAGAAGCGCGTGCTCGACGAGACCGTGGAGTGGGCCCTGAAGAGCGCCGCCCTGTGGGACGAGGTCAAGGACCGTCTGCACGACTCCGCCCTCGGCCTCTCCGGCGGCCAGCAGCAGCGTCTGGTCATCGCCCGTACCGTGGCGGTGCAGCCGGAAGTGCTGCTGCTCGACGAGCCCTGCTCGGCGCTGGACCCGATCTCCACCCTCAAGGTGGAAGAGCTGATCTACGAGCTGAAGAGCAAGTACACCATCGTCATCGTTACCCACAACATGCAGCAGGCGGCGCGCGTCTCCGACTACACCGCGTTCATGTACATGGGCAAGCTGATCGAGTTCGGCGATACCGATACGCTGTTCACCAACCCGGCCAAGAAGCAGACCGAAGACTACATCACCGGCCGCTACGGCTAACCGCCGGCTATGGCAAATCGCGCTGCGCGTTGTCGGCGGCGCTTGCCGTACGTGTTTGTACTGTCTGCGCGCCGCCTCCTAGCTCAGCACGATTTGCCAAAGGCCGGCACGCTCCGATAAGAACTCCATCAAGATTCGCAAGGGCTCGACCATGATCAACAAAGACAGCCTCACCCATCACATCTCTCAGCAGTTCAACGCCGAACTGGAGGAAGTGCGCAGCCACCTCCTGGCGATGGGCGGCCTGGTCGAGAAGCAGGTCAACGACGCGGTCACCGCGCTGATCGAGGCCGACTCCGGCCTGGCCCAGCAGGTGCGTGAGATCGATGACCAGATCAACCAGATGGAAACCAACATCGACGAGGAGTGCATGCGCATCCTCGCCCGTCGCCAGCCGGCGGCTTCCGACCTGCGTCTGATCATCAGCATCTCCAAGTCGGTGATCGACCTCGAGCGCATCGGCGACGAGTCCTCGAAGATCGCCAAGCGCGCCATCGAGTTGTGCGAGACCGGCGAGGCCCCGCGCGGCTACGTCGAGGTGCGCCACATCGGCGACCAGGTGCGCAAGATGGTGCAGGAATCGCTGGACGCCTTCGCCCGCTTCGATGCCGATCTGGCCCTGTCGGTGGCGCAGTACGACAAGACCGTCGACCGCGAATACAAGACCGCCCTGCGCGAGCTGGTCACCTACATGATGGAAGACCCGCGCGCCATCAGTCGCGTGCTGTCGATCATCTGGGTCCTGCGCTCGCTGGAGCGCATCGGCGACCACGCACGCAACATCGCCGAGCTGGTCATCTACCTGGTGCGCGGCACCGACGTGCGCCACATGGGCCTGGCGCGCATGCAGGAAGAAGTGCAGGCCGGCAAGGCCGAATAAGCCGGTCGGCAGCGCCCGGCACCCCCGGGCGCTTAGCGTTGGCCTTGGGCCAGCATCCACGGCTATGCTTGTCGACATCGTTGTCGGGAGTGGTCGATGAGCAAAGTCAGTGTGCTGGTGGTGGACGACGCCACCTTTATCCGTGATCTGGTGAAGAAGGGCCTGCGCGACCACTTCCCCGGCATCCAGATCGACGAGGCGGTGAATGGGCGCAAGGCCCAGCAGATGCTCGCCCGCCAGCCGGCCGACCTGATCCTCTGCGACTGGGAGATGCCGGAAATGTCCGGCCTCGAGCTGCTCACCTGGTGCCGCGAGCAGGACACCCTGAAGACCACGCCGTTCATCATGGTCACCAGCCGCGGCGACAAGGAGAACGTGGTCCAGGCCATCCAGGCCGGCGTCTCCGACTACATCGGCAAACCCTTTTCCAACGATCAGCTGGTGACCAAGGTCAAGAAGGCCCTGCACCGTGCCGGTAAGCTGCAGGCGCTGGCCGCCTCGGCACCGCCGAAGATGCTCAGCACCGGCGCCTTCGCCAACGATTCGCTAAGCGCCCTCACCGGCGGCAAGGCCGAGGTGGTCAAGCCGGCCGCCGCGCCCAAGGCAGCGGCCGCACCCGCCGCGGCACCGACGCCGGCGGCCAAACCCTCGGCCACCACCGGCGGACGTGGCCAGGGCCAGTTGCGCCTGCCGGCCGGCAGTATGGCCTGCGTAATCAAGGCGCTGAGCCTCAAGGAGGCGCTGCTGGTGGTCAAACGCGCCGAGCTGCTGCCGCAGGTGCTGGAGAGCGCCGTGCTCGATCTGGAGCAGGGCGAGGCGGCCGAGACCGCGCGCCTCAACGGCTACCTGCATGCGGTGGCGGCGCTGGAGCCGAAGCCGGACAGCGAATGGCTGCAGCTGACCTTCAAGTTCGTCGACAAGGACCCGCAGAAGCTCGACTACCTGTCGCGCCTGATCGCCCGCGGAACCGCACAGAAGCACTTCGTCCCCGGCGCCTGAGGTCGGTTGCGCCATATGCGCCGAGCCAGGTACGCCGCTTCCGACATGGCGCACCCCAGGCTGCGGTGAGCGCGATGGTTCGGAACAGGCAACCAACGCCTTTCGTCGGCCATCGCCCCGTTTCCCCGACATACCCTGCCGATTGCCGCACAAGCCGCGCCGGCGGTACTCGCGACAGCGTTTCGGCGCTGCTAGTCTTCCAGGTCCGGATACCCCAATAACCCATAAATCCGTGAAGTCATGCTAGGGCGCTCAATCATTCTCTGCGCATTGCTGCTGGCCGCCGGCCAGGCCAGCGCGCTGACCATCTACAAGTATGTCGACAAGCACGGCACGGTGACCTATAGCGACAAGGCCGTGCCCGGTGCCCAAGTGTTCGTGTTCCGCGACCGCATGGTGGAGAAGCTCGACAACCTGGTGAAGCTGGAGACCAAGAAGCACGAGGCCGGCGAGACCCTGGTGCTGCGCAACGACCTGTACGCCCCGGTGGAGGTCGAGCTGCGCCTGGAGAAGCAGGTGAATGTGGCCGGCGCGCCGGATGGCCCGATTCGCTGGGTGCTGCCGCCGCGCAGCCAGATCCGCCTGACCACCCTGGCGCCCCTCGATCCGGGCAAGCCGATGGGCTACAAGCCCAAGCTGCGCTACGCCATGGGCGATCCGCGCCTGCAGCCGCTGCTGTTCCGCTACCCGCTGCCGTGGCTCGGCGGCCCGTTCAAGCTGACCCAGGGCGCCAACGGCAAGTACAGCCATTTCACGCCCAAGGGGCGCTACGCCATGGACATCGCCATGCCCGAGGGTACGCCCATCGTCGCCTCGCGCGGTGGCGTGGTGGTGAAGACCGAAAACCACCAGAGCGGGCGCGGCAACAACCCTTCGGGCAACTTCGTGCGCATCCTCCATGACGACGGCACCATGGGTGTGTACCTGCACCTGATGCGCAACTCGGTGATGGTGCGCGAGGGCCAGCGGATCGAGGCCGGCACCCGCATTGCCCGCTCCGGCAACACCGGCAACAGCACCGGCCCGCACCTGCACTTCGTGGTGCAGCGCAACGTAGGCCTGGCGCTGGAGTCCATCCCGTTCAACTTCGCCCAGCCGGTTGACAGCCTGCCCAACTTCGCCATTGGCGGCGAATAGTCGCACTGGCGCGATGTCCGATTCATGACGATGCTTGAGGGACAGGCACCTGCCGTCCTTTGAGTGGTGCCGCGTCAAGGAATCCATTTACCCGTGCGTCTGCCGATCTTTCTGCTCTGCCTGCTGGGCGCGCTTAGCTGCGCTGCCGCCCCGCTGCAACTGACCGACGAGCATCCCGTGGTGCGTCCGGCGCCGTGGCTGGAGTACCTGTTGCCCGGCACCGAGCTCGATTTCGCCGAGGCCGCCCGCGCCGAGGGCTGGCGAGGCCTGGGTGGCGACTCGCTGAGCCTGGGCTACCAGGACGCGCCGGTATGGGTGCGTTTGCCGCTGCGCAACGCCTCTGCCCGTGATGACTGGCGCCTGCTGGTGGAGTGGCCGATTCTCGATCGGGTCGAGCTGCGGTTGCTCGACCCGGCCTCCGGTCGCTGGGGACCGCTGTTGCAGGCGGGCGATCACTTGCCGCTGAGCGCCTGGCCCGAGCCCGGCCGGCAACCGCTGTTCCCGCTGGCGGTGGCGTCCGGTGAGGAACGCTGGGTCTACCTGCGCCTGCACAGTCGCGAAGGTATCGTCGCACCGATCCAGTTGATCACCGAGGACGTCTACAGAGCCCAGGAGATGGACCAGCGTCTGGTGCTGGGTCTGTTCTTCGGCGCCATGCTGGCGGTGTTGCTCTACAACTTCAGCCTGTTCCTGTTCACCCGGCACCTCAGCTATCTGTGGTACAGCCTCTACCTGCTCGGCGTGGTGGTGTATGAGCTGAGCCTGAGCGGTTTCGGCGTGCTGTTCCTGTGGCCGGAGTTGGGGCGCCCGGCGGGGCTGATCTATGCGTTCTCGGCCTTGTGGAGCTTCTTCGCCGCGACCTGCTTCGTGCGGGTATTCCTGCGCATACCGCGTTATGGCGGGTGGGTGCTCTGGGCCAACAACCTGCTGCTGGGCTATTGGTCACTGGCGATGATCCTGCTGTTCCTGCGCCCGCAGTGGCTGGTCGCCCTGGGCACACCGGTGGCGGCGATACTCAGCTGCCTGCTGGCGCTGGCCACGGCGGTCAGCCTGTGGCGCCGCGGCAACCGTTCGGCGCTGCTGTTCGGCCTGGCCTGGTCGCTGCTGGTGATTTGCACCGCGGTGCACATCGCGGCGCTGTACGGCGCCCTGCCGCTCAATCAGTTCACCCTGCGCAGCCAGACCCTTGGCTTCTTCTCCGAATTCATCCTGCTTTCCATTGCCCTGGCCGACCGCATCAACCGGGAGCGGGCAGCGCGCATCCAGGCCCAGGCCGCATTGCTGGAAGAGCGCGAAATTGGCCTGGCGGCGCAGCAGCAGATGCTCGACGTGCAGCGCGGGCTCAACGAGGAACTGGACCGGCGGGTGCGCGAGCGCACCCACGAGCTGGAACAGGCCCGCCTCGATCTGGAGCGGGCGAACGATGAGCTGACCCGACTCAGTTACACCGATGCGCTGACCCAGCTGGCCAATCGGCGCCAGGTCGATGAACAGCTGCGGCTGCTGGCTGGTCGCGAGCTGGCGGTGTTGATGCTCGACATCGATCACTTCAAACAGATCAACGATCGCTTCGGCCACCCGTTCGGCGACCGCTGTATCGCCGCCGTGGCCGAGGTACTGCGCCAGCAGGTACGGCGCAGCGGCGATCTGGCCGCCCGTTATGGTGGCGAGGAGTTCATCGTGCTGTTGCGCGGCTGCACGCCGGAGGCCGCCGAACGCATCGCCGAGCGCATCCGCGTCGAAGTCGCGGCACTGGCCCTGGTGCACGAGGGCGAGACGGTACCGCTGACCGTCAGCCTGGGGCTGGCCCATGGTCGTGGCGATGGACGCGGCGCGCTGGGCGCCGCCGATCAGGCCCTCTACGAGGCCAAGCAGGGCGGGCGCAACCGGGTCTGCGTGGCGCGCTGAGGCGCCCTTCGTCGGTCCGCGGTCCGGGGCCGGCTGCGGCGTTCTATGGTGAGGCTGTCACGTCCGGGCAGTGGCCCGGCGGTTCAGCTGGAGGGTCTTGGTATGAACAACCTGCACTGCACCTACCGCGACCACGCCATCGGCGTGGCCATCATCGAGCATCCCGGCATTCCCACGCCCTGGGCGGCGGGCTGCACTATTACTTCGCCCGACGGCAGCGCCACCAAGCGCATTCCACTGCCGTTGCGGTTCGCCTTTCTCGCCGATCTGGAAAGCGCCCAGCGCGCCTCGCTGGCGCACGGCAAGTGGCTGGTGGATCGGCATCTGGACCAGGGCGTGAGCCTGACCGGCGAGGCCCAGGCGAAGGCGGCCTAGGCCCACACGGCAAGACGCCGCAGAGGGCTGCGGCGTCTGGTGGAGCGGAGAGGGTCAGTCCAGCTTGAGGACCTTGGCCAGGACGATCTTCGGGCCTTTCATTTTCTTCACCACGATGCGCAGGCCTTCGGTCTCCAGCACCTCGTCCTCCTCCGGCACCCGGTTGAGGCTCTCGTAAATCAGTCCGGCAAGGGTCTCCGCCTCGATATGATCGAGGTCGACGCCCAGCAGTCGCTCGACCTTGAACAGCGGGGTGTCGCCGCGTACCAGCAGGCGACCCGGCTGGTAGGCCAGCACGCCGCGCTCGGCCTTGTGGTGTTCGTCCTGGATATCGCCGACCAGCACTTCCAGCACGTCTTCCATGGTCAGGAAGCCGACCACCTTGCCGTCGGCCTCTTCGACCAGCGCGAAATGCGCGCCGCCCTGGCGAAACTGCTCCAGCAGCGAGGACAGCGGCATGTGCTTGCTGACGCGCTCGATCGGGCGCATCAGCTCGGCGATGTTGAACTTGGACGGCAGCATTTCCAGCAGGCTCAGCTGCAGCAGCAGGTCCTTGATGTGCAGCACGCCGACGAAGCTGCCGGCGACCTCGTCGTACACCGGGTAGCGGCTGAACTTGTGCCGGCGGAACAGGTTGAACAGCTCGTCCAGCTTGGCGCCGACCTCGACGTGGATCAGGTCCTCGCGCGAGTTGGCCCAATCCACCACCTCCAGCTCGCCCATTTCCACGGCCGAGGCCAGCACGCGCATGTCCTGGTCGCTGGGGTCACGGGCGCGGCTGGAGTGGAGGATCAGCTTCAGCTCGTCGCGGCTGTAGTGGTGCTCGTGGTGCGGCCCCGGCTCGCCCTGGCCGGCGATACGCAGAATGGCGTTGGCGCTGGCGTTGAGCAGGTAGATGGCGGGGTACATCAGCCAGTAGAAGCCGTACAGCGGCGCGGCGGTCCACAGCGACAGCAGCTCCGGCTTGCGGATCGCCCAGGACTTGGGCGCCAGCTCGCCGATGACGATGTGCAGGTAGGAAATGATGAAGAACGCGAAGAAGAAGGCGATGCCGTGGATCAGCTTCTCCGACTCGATGCCGACCGCAGCGAGCACCGGCGTGAGCAGTTCGGCGAAGGCCGGCTCGCCGACCCAGCCGAGGCCGAGGGAGGCCAGGGTGATGCCGAGCTGGCAGGCAGAGAGATAGGCGTCCAGCTGGTTGTGCACGGTGCGCAGGATGTGACCGCGCCAGCCGTGCTCTTCGGCGATGGCCTCCACCTTGGTGGAGCGCAGCTTGACCATGGCGAATTCGGCCGCCACGAAGAAGCCGTTGAGCAGAACCAGAAACAGGGCGAACAGGACGAGGCCGAGATCGGCGAGCAGATCGGAAGTGCTGAGACTGGAAGGGTCCATGGGGATCGGTGGTGGCGAAGGGTCGCTACAGGGTGGCGGCTGGCGCCGGCGATTGCAAGCCGGCGCCGGCCGATCAGTCGCGGCGGCTCAGCTGCTGCGGCGGGAAGTGGCAGGTGAAGGTGCTGCCCTTGCCGAGCACGCTGACGATGTCCAGCCGTGCCCGATGGCGCAGCAGCACGTGCTTGACGATGGCCAGGCCCAGGCCGGTGCCGCCGGTGTTGGAGGCGCGGCTGGAGTCGACCCGGTAGAAGCGCTCGGTCAGGCGCGGCAGGTGCTTGGCCTCGATGCCGATGCCGCTGTCGGCCACGCTGAAATGCCCGCCCTGTTCGTCGGCCCACCAGCGGATGCGGATCTCGCCGTCGTCCGGGGTGTACTTCACCGCGTTGAACACCAGGTTGGAAAAAGCGCTGCGCAGCTCCGCCTCGCTGCCCTTGAGGCGCACCTGGTGGTCTGCCTCCAGTGTGATGCGGTGATTGCGCCCCGAGGACAGGGCCTGGGCGTCGTTGCGGATCGACAGCAACAGCAGGTCCACGGCCACCGGGTGGTTGTCGGAGGGATAGTCGGTGGCTTCCAGCTTCGCCAGCAGCAGCAGGTCGTTGAGCAGGTTCTGCATGCGCGCGCCCTGCTGCTGCATCTGCTGCAGGGCGCGCAGCCAGCGTGGGTTCACGTCTTCGACGTTGTCCAGTAGGGTCTCGAGATAACCGGCGATCACCGTCAGCGGCGTGCGCAGCTCGTGGGAGACGTTGGCGACGAAGTCCTTGCGCATCTGCTCCAGCTGGTGGAGGCGGGTGACGTCGCGCACCAGCATCAGGTGTTCGCGATTGCCGTATTGGGTGATCTGGAACTGCAGACGCTGGCGATCATTGACCGGGGAGGGCAGTTCGAGGACTTCCTGATACTGGCCGGCGTCGAAATACTCCTTGAAGCGCGGATGGCGCACCAGGTTGGTGATCGACTGGCCGCTGTCCTGCGGGGTCTTCAGGCCCAGCAGCTCCTCAGCGGCGCGGTTCCACCACTCCAGGTTGCCCTCGGCGTCGAGCATGATCACCGCGTCGCGCAGGGCAGCGGTGGATTCCTGGACCCGGTCGATCACCGCCTGCAGACGGCCGCGCACGCGCTGGTCGCGGCGCTGCAGGTGGTAGATGTTGTCGAACACCTCGCCCCACAGGCCGTAGCCCTCGGGCGGCGCATCATCCGGTTTGCGGTCGCGCAGCCATCTGTGCAGGCGCAACAACTGCTTGAGGTGCCACAGCAGATAGCCGCCGAGGCCGATGGCCAAGGCCCAGCCGTACTCGCCGGTGATCAGGCCGACCAGGCCGCAGCCTGCCAACAGTAACAGCAGGCGGCGTGCCAGGGCGCCGCGCCAATCTTGGTTCACCTAGCGCTTCCTTAGTCTGAGCGGAGCGGGATCAGCTCTTGGTGGAGAAACGATATCCGGTGCCGCGCACCGTCTGCACCAGGTTCTCGTAAGCTTCGCCGAGGGCCTTGCGCAGGCGGCGGATGTGCACGTCCACAGTGCGCTCCTCGACATACACGTTGCCGCCCCAGACCTGATCGAGCAGCTGGCCGCGGGTGTAGGCACGCTCCTGGTGGGTCATGAAGAACTGCAGCAGGCGGTATTCGGTGGGGCCCATTTCGGCCGGCTTGCCGTCGATGGTCACGCGGTGGCTGATCGGGTCGAGCAGCAGGCCGCCGACCTCGATCGGCGCCTCGCCGTCGCTCGGCGCGGTGCGGCGCAGCACGGCCTTGAGGCGGGCTACCAGCTCGCGCGGCGAGAAGGGCTTGGTGATGTAGTCGTCGGCGCCGACTTCCAGGCCCTGGATCTTGTTGTCCTCTTCGCCCTTGGCGGTGAGCATGATGATCGGGATGTCGTCGGTCAGCTCGTCGCGCTTGAGGCGGCGTGCCAGCTCGATGCCGCTGGTGCCCGGCAGCATCCAATCCAACAGGATCAGGTCCGGCTTGCGGTCGACGATCAGGGCGTGGGCCTGCTGGGTGTTTTCCGCCTCCAGGCAATCGTAGCCGGCCATCTCCAGGGCCACTGCGATCATCTCGCGGATGGGAGCTTCGTCGTCAACGATCAGGATGTTCTTGCCAACCATGGGTCGAGCCTCGGGTCGTTCTGTCTGCGCCGCATTAGATAACGGAATTATTGCAGCGATGTGACAGCCCTGCGGCAGCCACCTTTCAACGCAGCGCGAAGTCGACAACGATGCCCAGCAGGATCGCCAGCCCGGCCCAGTGGTTGTGCAGGAAGGCGGCGAAGCATTTCTGCGGGTCGCGGTCGCGGGTGTACCAGAATTCCCAGGCGAAGCAGGCGGCGGCGCCGAGCAGGCCGAGCAGGAACCAGATACCCAGGCTGAAGCGCGCGCCGGCCATGGCCAGGCACAGCAGGGCGAGGCCCTGCAGGGCGAGGATGATGATGCGGTCGGCCCCGCCGAACAGAATGGCGGTGGACTTCACGCCGATCTGCAGGTCGTCCTCGCGGTCGGTCATCGCGTAGTAGGTGTCGTAGGCCACCGTCCACAGCAGGTTGGCGATGTACAGCAGCCAGGCCTCGGGCGGCGGCAGCTCGCCGGTCACCGCGCTGAAGGCCATCGGCATGCCCCAGGAGAAGGCTGCGCCCAATACCACCTGCGGGTAATAGGTGTAGCGCTTCATGAAGGGGTAGCAGGCGGCCAGGGCCAGGCCGCCGAACGACAGCAGGATGGTGGTCAGGTTGGTGAACAGCACCAGCACGAAGCTCATCCCCACCAGCACGGCGAACAGCGCCAGCGCCTCGCGCTCGGTCACCCTGCCATCGGCCATCGGCCGCGCCCGTGTGCGCGCCACATGGCCGTCGAAGTGGCGGTCGGCGTAGTCGTTGATCACGCAGCCGGCGGCGCGCATGAACAGGGTGCCGAACACGAAGATCAGCAGCAGGCCCATATCCGGCAGACCCTTGCTGGCCACCCACAGCGCCCACAGCGTCGGCCACAGCAGCAGGTAGATGCCGATGGGCTTCTCCAGGCGCATCAGCTGGACGAAGTCCCAGGTGCGCGGGTGTAGGCGATTGAGGGCGAGCAGGAAAGATTGGTACATCGGCGGGTCTCCGGTCCGGGTGCGCCGATTATAAGAGCATGCGTGAAATGCAGGCGGCGCTAGTTCTCGGCCGCGTGATCCCAGAACGCCGGGAGGAACACCTCGGCCACCAGTACGCCAAGACCGTCGCGGCGGAAGCACGAGCGACGCCCCCAGAGCTGTTCGGCGCGCACCTGTGGCGGTAGCCAAGCGGCCGGATAGCGGCAGGCATGCAGCTCGCCGCGGGTGAAGGCGCGGTCACTGAACAGCAGCTCGCCGAGGGAGCGGCTGCCCAGCTTGCCCAGTTCGAAGCCGGAGCCTTCCAACGCCTGGCGCGCGGCCACGCTGCGGGCGAACACCCAGGGCTGGCCGATGCCGAGCAGGAACACCTCGCGCACCCAGCCCATGCTGCCGGCCGGCACCCGCAGCGCCGCGCATTCATCGGCGCGCAGCACCTGCCAGCCCTGCTGCAGTGGCTGCACGGCGAAGCGGTCGGCACTGAGGGTGGTGAGGCGGCGAGTCAGCGAGCCCTGGTCGAACAACCAGTTACGCAGCAGCGGCGTGGGTACCGGATGCAGTTGGGCGGCGCTGAGCCAGCGCGGTGGATGGGCGAGGGAGGGAGGCACGACAACGGCTTCGGCGACCTGAGACGGCGGCGAGCTTAGCACGACGAAGGGTGTGCGACGGACACTTGCACTGGGGCGTCCATATCAGTACAAAGCCTGCTGATTTTTGATGGCCCGTCATCCCCGGCGGCCACCCTTACAGGGCCGTCGCCCAAGGCGACGTTAAAGATCGCTCCCAGCGATTTTTTAACCAGGGCAACCTCCGCCCGCGATGAGGTAGAGCATGAAGAAGTGGCAATGTGTGGTCTGCGGACTGGTCTACGACGAGAGCCTGGGCTGGCCCGACGACGGTATCGCCCCCGGCACCCGCTGGGAGGACGTCCCGGCCGATTGGCTGTGCCCCGACTGCGGCGTCGGCAAGGCCGACTTCGAGATGATCGAGATCGGCTGATTCACCGAACTCGATTCACGCGACGGCGGCCCTTGGGTCGCCGTCGGCGTTTTCGGCGGGGCACAATCGGAGCATCGATCAGCTTCTGGCCGAAACGGCGGCTGTTCTGTCGTGATCGTCCTGTTATCCGCCCGGCAAACGGCTCGGGGCTACTGGCGCGGTGCGGGATGGCGTGCCATTCTCCCCGAGTCTGCCGCAGCGCAGAGCCGTTGCGGCGCCTTTGGCGCTGTTCTGGACGGACAGCACGGACACAACAACAACAAACCGTCAAAGAGGCATCTATGCGCAAACCTGAACTCGCCGCGGCAATTGCCGAAAAGGCTGATCTGACCAAAGACCAGGCCAACCGCGTACTCAACGCCGTGCTCGAAGAAATCACCAGCGCGCTGAACCGCAAGGACAGCGTCACTCTGGTCGGCTTCGGCACCTTCCTGCAGCGCCACCGCGGTGCCCGTACCGGCAAGAACCCGCAGACCGGCGCCCCGGTCAAGATCAAGGCCAGCAACACCGTGGCGTTCAAACCGGGCAAGTCCCTGCGCGACGCCGTCAACTGAGCAAGTCCCGGCCCGGAGTCTAGGGGCTCCGGGCCTCCCCCTTTCCAGTGCGCAGGCCGCCCGCCAGACGGGATGTAGTGCCCCGCGCCATCCGCTACAATGCGCCGCCGATTTCACCACCTCGAGGCCGCGCGCCATGAAATTCCGCTTTCTCCTCTGGATGCTGGGCCGCCTGATGGCCAAGGCCAGTCGTACCAATGCCGAGTTCCAGCAGCAACTGGAGGGCAAGGCGCTGGTGTTCCAGCTGCACACCCTCGACGGCAAGGTCGCCCGCCACTACCGCATCCAAGACAAGCGCGTCACCAGCCACGCTGGCGCGGCACGTGAACCGGCCTTCGCCATTGGCTTCAAGGACGCGGCCTACGGCTTCGCCACCATGAACGCCAAGAACAAGCAGCTGGCCTTCATGCAGGGCATCCAGAACAAGGACATCCAGATCCAGGGCAACCCGGCGCTGGTCATCTGGTTCCAGGGCCTGCTCAAGCACGTGGTGCCGAAGAAGAAAAAGAAGACCGAGATCAAGAAAGCGGCCTGAGCCGCTTTCCCGCTCTGGTCCGCCGCCGGCCCCTTGGCTAGGCTGAGCCTTTTCCACGGAACCGTCCCATGCGTCTCGCTCCCCTCTTCACCGCCGCCCTGCTCGTGCTGTCGGCTCCCGTGCGTGCGGCCGATGCCACCCTCGAGCGGGTGCTCGACCTGGCCGGCGTCAAGCTGCTCTGCGAGCAGACCGCTCCGTTGCTGCAGCGTGGCATGAATGCCGAGCAGCAGAAGGCCCTGGGCCAGGCCTTTGCGGCCGGCCCGCTGTGCGCCGACCTGGCCAAGCACGTGGCATCCAGGCTCAAGCCGGAGCAGTCGCGGCAGGCCCTGGCGTTGCTGGAGAGCCCGCTGGCCCAGCACTTCACCGCCGCCGAGCGTGCGGTTGGCGACGACGGCGGCCTGGCCACCTATCGCCAGCAGTTGCAGGAGCGCCCGCCGCTGGGCAAGCGCGTGGAGTTGGTGCGGCGCCTGGACAAGGCCGCCCACACCACCGAGCTGGCCACCCTGCTGCGCTACGAAGTGGGCAAGACCCAGGCCCTGCTGGCGTTGCGTGCCCGTGGCGGCGACCTCGACGAGCAGGCGTTGGCCGAACAGACCGCCGCCCAGCGCGCGCCGCTGCGCGAGTCCAGCGCCAAGGGCATCGAGGCCTTCATGCTCTACGCCTACCGCCAGACGCCCAGCGACCGGCTCGGCGACTATGCGGCGCTCTACGAGCAGGCGCCGCTGCGTGCGGTGCTGGAGGCCAGCGTGGCGGCGCTGCCACAGGTCTTCGCCGCGCGACGCGCCACGCTGAAATGAGAAAAGGGGCCCGAGGGCCCCTTTTTCATGCGCAGTTCGATCAATGCGGCGAGTGATTGAATTGCGAGGCCAGCTCGCGCAGCGCCACTTCCGCCTGCAGCACCTTGTTCAGCGCGTCCTCGGCCTTCTCGCGGCTGATGCCCAGGCGCTCGAACAGGGCGTCCGGCAGTTCGTGCTGGGGGCCGCTGCCGATGCCGCGGCTGCGCAGCAGGTTGACCGCCAGGCACACCAGGTTGGGGTAGGCGGCGTGGGCGCCGTCGTAGTCCGGGTCATGCTGGAAGCGCAGGGCGGTGGCCAGTTCTTCCGGCATGTCCCAGAAGCGCATCAGCCAGGCGCCGATCTGTTCGCGGGTGATGCCCAGCAGGTGCTGCTCGACATAGCCGGCCGGCAGATGTGGATTGACTTCCAGGTGCCGGCAGATCAGTGAGAAGTGCGGCGGGAACACGTGGGCCAGCACCAGGTAGCCGAAGTTGTGCAGCAGCCCGGCGAGGTAGGTCAGACCCGCCTCGGGGCGCTGGGCCCGCGGCATGGCGCGGGTCAGCCCCTCGATGATGGCGGCGGTGTAGATCGCCTGTTGCCAGTACGGCGTGGCCTGCTGCGGCTGGTCCTTGGGCAGGCTCAGCGTCTTGCCGAGGGCCAGGCCGAGGGCCAGGTTGATCACCAGGTCGAAGCCCAGCACGCGGACGATGGCGTCTTCCACGGAGCGGATCTTGCCCGGCGCGGCGTAGTAGGGCGAGGCGGCCCAGCTGACCACCTGGGCGGCCAGCGCCGGGTCGGTCTCGACCACGCCGGTGATGTCGTCGACGGTGGCGTCCGGGTCGACGCGCAGCTTGATGATCTTCTGCGCGGTTTCCGGCAGCGGCGGAATCTCGATGGTCTCCTCGAGGCGCTGCTGGATGCGTCGGGCGGTGAAGGCCTGCACCGCCTGGGTGATCTCGGCGCGGTCGTCGTCCGGGCGGTTGAGGTTGAGGCGGATGCCGGCCAGCGGCTGGCCGAAGCGCGCGGCACTGGCCTTGGCCAGGAGCACCGACTTGTAGTGCTCGCTGTCGATCTCCAGCAGCACGCCGGACTGGCCGGATTCCACCAGCACGCTCGGCTCGTCCAGCAGGCGTTCGTCGTACAGGCAGGGCGAGCTGGTCAGCGGCGGCAGCGCCGGCAGCAGGCCGAGGCTGTGCTTGGCCAGCATGCGCTCCATGCGCTCGGGACGGACCGCGGTGAGGCGGCGGCCGGTCAGCTCGGCCAGGCGGTTGAGGTCGATCAGCTGGTTCTGCGGGAACAGCACCAGCAGGGCGCCGACCGCGTCTTCCAGCAGTGCGGCCTGCACGCGGCGAGCGGCCGGGTGGGCGGGGTGATCGTGGCGGATGTGGCAGGGAACGCCGAGTTTCTCGAGGAGCTGCAGGATCACCGCGGGCGGGCGAGGGGCGGAATCGGGGGCGAGGGCGACTTCGGTCATGGGCGACATCCGGTAGAAAACTGCTCTCGGGCAGTATAACCACCCCCTCGCCGAGTCCGCTCGGTCGCCGGACGGGCGATCAACGGCATTCCGTGCGACAAGTCACACTTGACCGTATTGCTGGCCATGCCGCAACCAGCGCTCCAGCAGCGGCGCGACGTGCTGCGGCCAGCGTGCCAGTAGCTCTTGCGCCGCCTCGCGCACGTCCGGCAAAAGATCCGCGTCGCGCATCAGGTCGGCGACCTTGAACTGCAGCAGGCCGGTCTGGCGTGTGCCGAGCATCTCGCCGGGGCCGCGCAGCTCCAGGTCCTTTTCGGCGATGACGAAGCCGTCGCAGGTCTCGCGCATGATGCCCAGGCGCTCGCGCCCGAGCTGCGACAGAGGCGCATGGTAGAGCAGCACACAGTGGCTGGCGGCGCTGCCGCGGCCGACCCGGCCGCGCAGCTGGTGCAGCTGGGCCAGGCCCAGGCGCTCGGGGTTCTCGATGATCATCAGGCTGGCATTGGGCACGTCGACGCCCACCTCGATCACCGTGGTCGCCACCAGCAGCTGCAGTTCGTTGCGTTTGAACGCGTCCATCACCGCGGCCTTTTCGGCCGGCTTCATGCGCCCGTGGATCAAGCCCACGCGCAGCTCGCCCAGTGCGCTGGAGAGTTCCTCGAAGCTGGTCTCGGCGGCCTGGCAGGTCAGTTCCTCGGATTCCTCGATCAGGGTGCATACCCAATAGGCCTGGCGCCCCTCGCGGCAGGCGGCGCGGACCCGCTCGACGACTTCAATGCGGCGGCTGTCGGCGATCACCAGGGTGTTCACCGGGGTGCGACCGGGCGGCAGTTCGTCGAGGATCGAGGTGTCGAGGTCGGCGTAGGCGCTCATCGCCAGGGTTCGCGGGATCGGCGTGGCGGTCATGATCAGCTGATGCGGGCACAGGCGGCCGTCGATGCCCTTCTGGCGCAGCGCCAGGCGCTGCTGCACGCCGAAGCGGTGCTGCTCGTCGATGATCACCAACGCGAGCTTGGAAAAGCGCACCTCGTCCTGGAACAGCGCGTGGGTGCCGACCACCATTGGCGCGCCGCCGGCGATCTGCTCCAGCGCCGTGGCGCGCGCCTTGCCCTTGAGCTTGCCGGCCAGCCAAGCGACCTCGATGCCGAGCGGCTGCAGCCATTTGCTGAAGTTGAGGAAGTGCTGCTCGGCGAGGATCTCGGTCGGCGCCATCAGCGCCACCTGGTAGCCGGCCTCCAGCGCCTGCAGGGCGGCCAAGGCCGCGACTACGGTCTTGCCGGCGCCGACGTCGCCCTGCACCAGGCGCAGCATGGGCTCGGCCTGGGACAGGTCGTAGGCGATCTCCGCGCCGACCCGCTGCTGCGCGCCGGTAGGGGCGAAGCCGAGGTTCTGCAGGAACAACTGCGGCAAGCGCTTGGCCAGCGGCAGCGTCGGCGCCTGCTGGGCGCGCACCTGCTCGCGCAGGCGCTGCAGCGACAGCTGGTGGGTCAACAATTCCTCGAAGGCCAGGCGGTGCTGGGCCCAGTGCCGGCCTTCGGCCAACTCGTCCACGTCGGCATCCGGCGGCGGCCGGTGCAGGTAGCGGATCGCCTGGTCCAGCGGGCCCAGCTGATAGTCGCGGGCCAGTTCGGCCGGTAGCCAGTCCGGCAGGCTGTGGGGTCCCAGACGGGCCAGGGCCTGCTGGCTGAGCTGACGCAGGCGCTGCTGGGTCAGGCCCTCGGTGGTCGGATAGATGGGCGTCAGGGTCTGTTCCACCGGCGCCGGTTCGTCGCCGCTCTGGGCGCGATATTCCGGGTGGTAGATCTCCAGGCCGGTGGCGCCGGGGCGCACTTCGCCGTAGCAGCGCAGGGCGGTGCCGCGCTTGAGGCCGTCCTTCTGCGCCTGGCTGAAGTGGAAGAAGCGCAGGGACAGGGTGCCGGTGCCGTCCTGCAGGCGTACCAGCAGGCTGCGGCGGCGGCCCATGGCGACGTCGGCGCCGGCCACCACGCCCTCGACCACCGCGTCCTGGCCCGGACGCAGCGCACCGATCGGGGTGATGCGGGTGCGGTCCTGGTAGCGCAGCGGCAGGTGGAACAGCACGTCCTGCAGGCTCTCCAGTCCGACCTTGCCCAGCTTCTCGGCCAGCGCATCACCGACGCCCTTCAGCGCGGTGACCGGGACCTGCGCCAGTTCGGTCATGCCGGAATGGCTTCACCCTGGGGGCGCGCCACCGAGCACAGGCGGATCGAGTCGGCCAGCACCTCGATGGCCTTGGGCCGCGGGAAGCTGGCGCGCCAGGCGATGGCCACGGTGCGGAACGGCGCCGGTGCGGTGAGCGGGCGCACCTCGATCACGCCCGGGGCGTAGTGGTGGCTGTCGACCGCGGAGAACGGCAGGATAGAGATGCCCAGGCCGGAGGCGACCATGTGGCGGATGGTCTCCAGCGAACTGGACTCCACCGTGGTGTGCTTGGCCGCGTCTTCGCCGCCCTTGCGCAGCGACGGGCAGGCTTCGAGCACCTGGTCGCGGAAGCAGTGGCCCTCGCCAAGCAGCAGCAGGCTCTTGTCGTTGAGCATTTCCTTGTCGATGGTGTCGCGCTCGGCCCAGGGATGGCCTGCCGGCAGCAGGGCGAAGAAGGGCTCGTCGTACAGCGGCTTGGTCAGCACGTCGGCTTCCTGGAACGGCAGGGCGATGATGATCGCGTCCAGCTCGCCGGTGCGCAGCTTGTCGCGCAGGATGTGGGTGAAGTTCTCTTCGATGTACAGCGGCATCTGCGGGGCGACCCGGTGCAACTGCGGAATCAGGTGGGGGAACAGGTAGGGACCGACGGTGTAGATGGCGCCGATCTTCAGCGGTGCGGCCAGCTGATTCTTGCCGGCCTGGGCCAGCTCACGGATGCCCTGGGCCTGCTCCAGCACCTTCTGCGCCTGGGTGACGATACCCTCGCCGACCGGGGTCAGGCGCACCGCGCTCTTGCTGCGCTCGAAGATCAGCACGCCGAGCTCGTCTTCCAGCTTCTTCACGCCGACCGACAGGGTCGGCTGGCTGACGTGGCAGCGTTCGGCGGCGCGGCCGAAGTGCTGTTCCTGGGCGAGCGTGACGATGTAGCGCAGTTCGGTGAGGGTCATAGGTAAATTCCATTGAGATGTCGCCAAGCATAGCGACTGTATTCAATGGAACCAACCGGGCCGCAGCGAAAGATACGGCCCGGCTGAAGCCGGCTCAGCGGGTGAGGGTGAAATTCAGCGGATAGTCGATCGACATGCTGTTGCCGCTCAGCACCTTGCTCGGCGGCGGCGGTACCGGGCTGGCCCGGCGCAGCTGGCGCTGCACGTCGCGGTCGAAGGAGTTGCGCGCTGTGGAGGTCTTCACTTCGCTGGCGAGGATGCGGCCGTGGGCGTCGATGGTGAAATTCACCAGCAGCGTGTGCTTGCTGCCGACGCGGTTCATCCGCCGCTCGCGATCCGGGTAGTGCAGACGCTTGCTCAGATAAGCCTGCAGCTTGGCCATCCACAGCGCCTTCTCGCGGTCGATCTCGCCCTGGCTGGTCTGCTGCTGCGTCGGAGCCTGGACCGGCGCGGCGGCCTTTTCCTGGCTGGCGACCTTGGGCGCCTCCGGCTGCGGCTTGACCTCCGGCTTGGGCGGCTGCGGCTTCGGCTTGACCTTGGGTTTCGGCTTGGGCTTGACGATCGCCAGCTTCGGTTTCGGCGCCTCGACCACCTCGGGGATGGGTTCGGGCTCCGGCTCGACGATGGGCTCCGGCGGCGTCGGCTCGGGCGGTGCCACCACCGGCTCCAGCTCGATGAGCATGGCCGCGGGCTCCAGCATGATCGGCGTAACCGCCGGCCGCCACAGCAGCGCCAGGTAATAGAGGCCGATGTGCAGCCCGATCACGGCGATCAGGCTGACGGCCCACAGCGGCAGACGACGCGCTTGGCTCATTGGCTACCGACCGTTTCCAGGCCCACCAGGCCGATCTTCAGGTAACCGGCACCGCGCAGCTGATCCATCACGGTCATCAGGTCGGAGTAATCTACGCCCTTGTCGCCACGGACGAAGACGGTCTTCTCCTTGTCGCCGCCGGTCATGCGGTCCAGCGAGGCCTTGAGCTGGGTCGGGTCGATCTGCTGGTTGTCCAGGTACAGGCTGGTGTCTTCCTTGATGCTCAGGTACACCGGCTTGTCCGGGCGCGGCACCGGCTTGGCGGTGGAGGCCGGCAGGTCGATCTTGACGTCCACGGTGGCCAGCGGCGCGGCCACCATGAAGATGATCAGCAGCACCAGCATCACGTCGATGAACGGGGTGACGTTGATCTCGTGATTTTCCTGGAGGTCGTCACCGCCCTCGTGCAGATGCAGGCTCATGGATCAGCCCACCTTGGCGATCGAAGCCTGGGCGCGCTCGCCGGACGGCTGGTCCAGGTCGCGGCTGACCAGCAGCAGGACCTGGGCGGAGGCGTCCGCCACCTGGGCCTTGTAGCCGGCGATGGAGCGGGCGAAGACGTTGTACACGACGACGGCCGGGATTGCCGCGACCAGGCCCAGGGCGGTGGCCAGCAGGGCCTCGGCGATGCCAGGGGCGACCACGGCCAGGTTGGTGGTCTGCGATTCGGCGATGCCGATGAAGCTGTTCATGATGCCCCAGACGGTACCGAACAGGCCGACGAAGGGCGCGGTGGAACCGATGGTGGCGAGCACGCCGGTGCCCTGGCTCATGCTGCGGCCGCTGGCAGCGACCAGGCGCTCGAGGCGGAAGCTGACGCGCTCCTTGATGCCTTCCTTCTCCTTGCAGCCGGCGGACAGGCGCAGCTCTTCACGGGCGTCCTCGATCAGCAGGGCGCTGAAGCTGTGCTTGGCGCGGGCCTGCTCGGCGGCCTGGTTGAGGCTACGCGCGCCCTTGAGGTCGGGCAGTTCGCGCTGCAGGCGGCGGCGGGCGACGATCAGCTCCAGGCCCTTGGCGACCCACACGGTCCAGGTGAGGATCGAGGCCAGTACCAGGCCGATCATCACGCTCTTCACCACGCGGTCGGCGCCCTGGTACATGCCCCAGGGCGAGAGGTCGTGCAGCACCGGCTCGTCGACCGGCTCGGCCGCGGCGTCGGCTTCCAGCGCCTGCAGGGCGGCGGCCAGCTGCTCGGCATCGGTGCCGGCGATGCCGTTTTGCTGCAGGAATTCCTGGCGAGCCGCTTCGCGCTGCTCGGGGGTGGCCTGCTCGCCCAGGGCGTCCAGCTTGGCCCTGAGTGCCTCGGCCTGCGGATGGGTGGCCACGGTCGGCGCCTGTTCCGCGGTCGGGGCCGCCGGGGTGGTGGTGCCCGCAGCGTCGGTCGGCGCGGTGCTCGGCGCGGTAGCGGCCGGCTGCTGGGCGACCGGGGCGGCTTCCTCGGCCGTCGCGCCGAACGGCAGCAGAAGGCCGAACAGCAGCGCCGGAACGGCGAGGCGGGAAGCGAGGGTTGGCTGGGCGCGGAGGGCGTTAGAATTCATGCTGGCCGGACCTGAAGTGAGGGAGGTCGCACGGGTCGGAATGCGACCCTGTGCAAAAAAGGCCTGTATTATTGCAAGTAATTCTTGTTTGTGAAAGCAATAATGTAACTTTTCTACCCGGCCCGCGCGCCGTCCATTTCCGCACTCCAGAGGTAGCACCACCATGTCCAAGACCCTGATGATCGCCGGCTGCGGCGATGTCGGCAGCCGCCTGGCCCGCTGCCTGGCGCCGTCCGGCTGGACCCTTTACGGTCTGCGGCGCGATGTCGCGCGGCTGCCCGCGGAGGTCCTGCCGGTGGCCGGTGACCTGCAGCAACCGGTATGCCCGGCCGCCTGGCCGCAAGGCGAGCTGGACTACCTGGTGTACAGCGCGGCGGCCAGCCAGCACGACGAGGCGGGTTACCGCAGCGCCTATGTCGGCGGCCTGCGCAACGTGCTGGGCTGGCTGGCCGAGCGTGGCCAGCGGCCGCGGCGCCTGGTGTTCGTGTCGAGCAGCGGGGTCTACGGCCAGGCTGGCGGCGAGTGGATCGACGAGCGTTCCCCGGCCGAGGCCCAGGGCTATTCCGGGCGGATCATGCGCGAGGCCGAGGAGCTGGCCCTGGCCAGCGGCTTGCCGGCCACCCTGGTGCGCCTGACCGGCATCTACGGCCCCGGTCGCCAGTGGCTGCTCAACCAGGTCCGCCAGGGTTATCGGGTGGCCAGCGAGCCGCCGCTGTACGCCAACCGCATCCATGCCGACGATGCCGCCGGCTTGCTGGCCTTCCTGTTGCGCGCCGACGCCGAGGGCGCCGAACTGGCCGACTGCTACCTGGGCGTGGATGACGAGCCGGCGCCGCTGCACGAAGTGGTCGGCTGGCTGCGCGAGCGCCTCGGTGTGACCGAATGGGCCGAGGAGAACAGCGTGCGTCGCGCCGGCAGCAAGCGCTGCAGCAACGCCCGCGCCCGTGCCCTGGGCTGGGCGCCGCAGTACCCCAGCTACCGCGAGGGCTACGCCGCGGTGCTGAGCGAGGCGGTTTAGTCGCGCTCCAGCAGCCAGGCCTGGCGCCCGGGGCGGTAGGTGGGCACCTCGTCCGGGGCGGACTGGTTGAGCGCCTCGAGGATGCGCAGGCGATCGCCTTCGCGCTCGAACAGCCAGGGTGAGCCCTGGTTGCCGAGCTGCAGCCAGAGGCTGTCGTGCTCACCGGCCATGGAGGCGCAGTCGCCGGCCAGGCACAGCGCGTAGCGCTCGGTGCCGGGCAATCCCTCGAGACGGCCATCGGGGTGGAACAGCACCAGGCCGCCCTCGCCGACGCCCTCGCGGATCGTCCATTCGCCGCCCAGGTAGGCCTGGTACAGCGCCCATTCGAAGCTGCTGCCGACCGGTGCGCCGGCCTCGGCCACATGCTCCGGCCGGGCGAAGCGCTGCTCGGGGCCCTGGGCGCTGGCCTGCTGGATCAGCGCTTCGCCCTGCACCTCGAGCTGCTCCTGATAGTCGCCCTGGTAGTCGACCCGCCAGCGTCCCGGCTCGCCGGCCTCGAGACGCCCTTCCGGCAGCTCGAAACCATTGCTGTAGGTGGCCAAGCCGCGCTGGCTGTCCAGCCGCCATTCCAGGTTGGGGCCGTGGGCCAGCAGCGCCTCGCGCAGGGGAATGCCATCGCGCGCAGCGTCGATGATCGGCTGGTTGATCCAGGTGCCGTCCGGGCTCTGCGGGCCGGCACAGCCGGCCGACAGACCGGCAGCCAGGGCGATCGCGAGCAGGCGGCGCATGGGGCTCAGTCGAGGACCAGGATGCCGTCCATCTCGACCTGCGCGCCACGCGGCAGGGAGGCCACGCCGATGGCGGCGCGGGCCGGGTAGGGCTGCTCGAAGTAGCGGCCCATGACCTCGTTGACCTTGGCGAAATGGCTCAGGTCGGTGAGGAAGATGTTCAGCTTGACCACGTCCTTGAACGAGCCGCCGGCCTCTTCGATCACCGCCTTGAGATTCTCGAACACCTGCACGGTCTGCTCCTCGAAGCCCTGCACCAGCTCCATGGTCTTCGGGTCCAGCGGGATCTGGCCCGACAGGTAGACGGTGTTGCCGGCCTTGATCGCCTGGGAATAGGTGCCGATGGCGGCGGGGGCGTTGGGCGAAGTGATGACGGTCTTGCTCATGGGAACTCCGATTCCAGAGGGTGGGATGTGCGGTGGGATCAGGCGCGCATGCGGGTGATGCGGATGACGCCCTTGAGCGCGCGCAGCTTCTTGATGACGCGGGCCAGGTGCACGCGGTCATGCACGCTGATGACCAGCTGGACGACGCTGATGCGGCCGTCGCGTTCGTCCATGCCGATCTTCTCGATGTTGCCGTCGGCGGCGTTGACGCTGCTGGCCAGCAGGGCGATCAGGCCGCGCTGGTGTTCCAGCTCGACGCGCAGCTCGACGTTGAACTCGCCGGCCACGTCCTTGGCCCAGTTGAGCTGGATGCACTTTTCCGGGTTGTGGCGGATGTCGGCGATGTTCCGGCAGGTTTCCAGGTGCACCACGATGCCCTTGCCGGCGGACAGATGGCCGACGATGGGGTCGCCGGGGATCGGCGTGCAGCACTTGGCGTAGTTGAGCACCAGGCCCTCGGTACCGCGGATGGCCAGCGGGCCGTCCTGACTGGGCGAGGCGGCCTCGCCGGTCTCTGCGAGCAGGCGGCGGGCGACCACGTAGCCCATGCGATTGCCCAGGCCGATGTCTTCCAGCAGGTCCTCGATCACCTCCAGACGGTATTCGCCGAGCACGGCCTGGATGCGCTCCGCGCTGATCTTCTCCAGGTGGCTGTCGAAGCCGGTGAGGGCCTTGTTCAGCAGGCGCTCGCCCAGGCTGATGGACTCGGAGCGGCGCTGCTGCTTGAGGGCGTGGCGGATGTGCGTGCGTGCCTTGCCAGTGACCACGAAATTGAGCCAGGCCGGGTTCGGCCGTGCGCCGGGGGCGGTGACGATCTCCACCGTCGAGCCGCTCTCCAGGGCCTGCGACAGTGGCGCCAGGCGGCGGTTGATGCGGCAGGCGATGCAGCTGTTGCCGACGTCGGTGTGCACGGCGTAGGCGAAGTCGACCGCGGTGGAGCCCTTCGGCAGCTCCATGATGCGGCCCTTGGGCGTGAACACGTAGACCTCGTCCGGGAACAGGTCGATCTTCACGCTCTCGATGAATTCCAGCGAGTTGCCGGCGCGCTGCTGCATCTCCAGCACGCCCTTGACCCATTGGCGGGCGCGGGCGTGGTTGCCCTTGGGCGTGTCGTCGCCGTCGGACTTGTACAGCCAGTGGGCGGCGATGCCGTTGTTGGCCATCTCCTCCATCTCGCGGGTGCGGATCTGGATCTCGATGGGCACGCCGTGCATGCCGAACAGGGTGGTGTGCAGCGACTGGTAGCCGTTGGCCTTGGGGATCGCGATGTAGTCCTTGAAGCGGCCCGGCAGGGGCTTGTACAGGTTGTGCACCACGCCCAGGGCGCGGTAGCAGGTGTCGACCTTGTCGACAATGATGCGGAAGGCGTAGACGTCCATGATCTCGTTGAACGCCCGGCGCTTGCCGCGCATCTTCTGGTAGATGCTGTAGAGGTGCTTCTCGCGGCCGATCACCTCGCCTTCCATGCCCTCGCGCTGCAGGTAGGCGGTGATCGATTCCTCGATCTTGGCGACGATTTCCTTGCGGTTGCCGCGGGCGCGCTTGACCGCGGTGCGGATGCGCTCGGAGCGCATCGGGTGCATGGCCTTGAAGCCGAGGTCCTCGAACTCCACGCGCATGCTGTGCATGCCCAGCCGGTTGGCGATGGGTGCGTAGATTTCCAGGGTTTCCTTGGCGATGCGCCGGCGCTTCTCGCCGGACAGCACTTCCAGCGTGCGCATGTTGTGCAGGCGGTCGGCGAGCTTGACCAGGATCACGCGGATGTCGCGGGCCATGGCCATGGCCATCTTCTGGAAATTCTCGGCCTGGGCCTCGGCCTTGGACTGGAAGTCCATCTGGGTCAGCTTGCTGACGCCGTCCACCAGCTCGGAGACGGTCTCGCCGAACTGGGCGGTGAGGGCTTCCTTGGCGATGCCGGTGTCCTCGATCACGTCGTGCAGCATCGCGGCCATCAGGCTCTGATGGTCCATGTGCATGTCGGCGAGGATATTGGCGACGGCGAGCGGATGGGTGACGTAGGCCTCGCCGCTGCGGCGGCGTTGTCCGTCGTGGGCCTGCTCGGCGTAGAAGTAGGCGCGGCGGACCAGGTTGACCTGATCCGCGGCCAGGTAGGTCGAAAGTCGATCGGCGAGGGTGTCTATGCTCGGCACGGGTTCACCCCCTGCCGAGTCGGCGCTTTACCCGGTGCCGCGTGGCTTCGACCAGGCATGGCTTACAGAGGCTCGTTGGCCTCTTCCTCGAAGGCGGCGGCGAACAGCGGCTCTTCCTCGACGATGTCTTCCTGGGCGACGAACTCAGCGTCCACCAGTTTGCTGGCAATTTCACGCAGGGCGACGACGGTCGGCTTGTCGTTTTCCCAGGCGACCTTCGGCTCCTTGCCGCCGGTGGCCAGCTGACGGGCGCGCTTGGTGGCCAGCATGACCAGCTCGAAGCGGTTGTCTACGTTCTCCAGGCAGTCTTCAACGGTAACGCGGGCCATGGTGATCCTCGTGGCAAATAGCAAATAAGGCTGGGCCCGGATGGGCGAGCGGACTGGATAGTCTAAAAAATCACCAGCGTTTAGGGAAGCCCCACGGCATAGGTGTTGGGCTCGCGAGCCGAAGTGAGGCCGGGCAAACGGCGCCGAGGAAGCTGAATTACACCTCTGAATGGCGCTGCGGAGCCGGCGGTCAGGCCAGCAGCTCGCTCAGCAGTCCCGCGTGGCGTTGTTGCTGGCTGCTCTGCACCAGGCGGTTGGCGCGGAAGATCGAACGCAGGTCTTCCAGGGCATGGGCGAAGTCGTCGTTGATCACCAGGTAGTCGTATTCGACGTAGTGGCTCATTTCGCTGACCGCGTCGCGCATGCGCCGCTCGATGATCTCGGCGCTGTCCTGGCCGCGGTTGGTCAGGCGGTGGCGCAGCGCCTCCTGGGTCGGCGGCAGGATGAAGATGGAGCGGGCCTGGGGCATCAGCTTGCGCACCTGCTGGGCGCCCTGCCAGTCGATCTCGAGGATCAGGTCGAGGCCCTGGGCCAGGGTCTGCTCGACCCAGACCTGCGAGGTGCCGTAGCAGTTGTCGAAGACCTGGGCGTGCTCGAGGAACTCACCGCGCTGGATCATCGCGCCGAACTGCTCATGGTCGACGAAGTGATAGTTGACCCCGTCCGCCTCGCCAGGACGCATGGCGCGGGTGGTGTGGGAGACGGAGACGCGGATGTGCGGCTCGCTGTCGAGCAGGGCCTTGACCAGGCTGGTCTTGCCGGCGCCGGAGGGTGCGGAAACGATGTAGAGGGTGCCGGTGGTGACGGTCATCTGTCTGTCCTGGTGAGGGCGTGGCTCGAGCCTGGTGGCTTATTCGATGTTCTGGACCTGCTCGCGCATCTGCTCGATCAGAACCTTGAGGTTGACGGCGGCCTGGGTGCTGCGCGGGTCGAAGGCCTTGGAGCCGAGGGTGTTGGCTTCGCGATTGAGTTCCTGCATGAGGAAGTCCAGGCGCCGGCCGGCGGCGCCGCCGGCCTTGAGCACGCGGCGCACCTCGGTGACGTGGGTGGCGAGGCGATCCAGCTCCTCGGCCACATCGCTCTTCTGCGCCAGCAGCACCAGCTCCTGCTCCAGGCGTTGCGGGTCCAGCTCGGCCTTCATCTCGGCGAAGCGCGCCTCGATCTTCTGCCGCTGGTTGGCCAGCATCTCGGGCACCAGCACACGCAGCGCGGCGACTTCATCGAGGATGCCGTCCAGTCGCTCGCCCAGCAGCTTGGCCAGTTCCGCGCCTTCGCGGGCGCGGCCGCTCTTCAGCTCGCCGAGGGCCTGCTCGAACAGCCCCAGCGCGGCGGCGTTGAGCGCCTGCGGGTCGGCGGCATCGGCCACCAGCACGCCGGGCCAGCCGAGCACTTCCAATGGATTGAGCGGCGCCGGCTGGCGGATCAGCGCGGCCACCTGTTCGGCGGCGGCGATCAACTGGCGGGCGCGTTCGTCGTCCACTTGCAGGCTCTTGCCGGCGCCTTCCTCGGCGAAGCGCAGGGTGCATTCGACCTTGCCGCGCGACAGGCCCTGGCGCAGGGCCTCGCGTACCGCGCCTTCGAGGTCGCGGAAGGCGTCCGGCAGGCGCAGGTGCGGCTCCAGGTAACGGTGATTGACCGAGCGCAGTTCCCAGCTCAGGGTGCCGTGGGCGGACGCCGACTCGACGCGGGCGAAGGCGGTCATGCTGTGCACCATGGGCGAACCTCGAGGAAAGGGGATGGGGGCCGGATTGTAACCCAGTGCGACCGTCGGCCCAATCGGGCGTGCCGTGGCCTTCCCGGCAGCCCTATAATGCCGGGCAGGTGGGCGTCGAGACGTCCGAGATTTTCGCTTTCTACAGGATCAGCAGATGAAACGTCCCAGCGGCCGTGCTTCCACCCAGTTGCGTTCCGTGCGCATCACCCGCAACTACACCAAGCACGCCGAGGGTTCGGTGCTGGTCGAATTCGGCGACACCAAGGTGATCTGCACCGCCAGCGTCGAGTCCGGCGTGCCGCGCTTCCTCAAGGGGCAGGGCCAGGGCTGGCTGACCGCCGAATACGGCATGCTGCCGCGCGCCACCGGTGATCGTAACCAGCGCGAGGCCAGCCGCGGCAAGCAGGGTGGCCGCACCCTGGAGATCCAGCGCCTGATCGGCCGCTCGCTGCGCGCCGCGCTGGACATGAGCAAGCTGGGCGAGAACACCATCTACATCGACTGCGATGTGATCCAGGCCGACGGCGGCACCCGCACCGCCTCCATCACCGGCGCCATGGTGGCGCTGGCCGACGCGCTGAAGGTGCTGAAGAAGCGCGGCGCGCTGAAGGGCGAGCCACTCAAGCAGATGGTCGCCGCCGTGTCCGTGGGCATCTACCAGGGCGAGCCGGTGCTGGACCTGGACTACCTCGAGGACTCCGCCGCCGAGACCGACCTCAATGTGGTGATGACCGACGGCGGCGGTTTCATCGAAGTGCAGGGTACCGCCGAAGGCGCCCCCTTCCAGCCTGAAGAACTGAATGCCATGCTGGCGCTGGCCCAGCAGGGCATGCGCGAGCTGTTCGAATTGCAGCGCGCGGCCCTCGCCGACTGAACCCCATCCACCCGGAGAGCCCCATGGAAGAGCAGAACCTCAGCCCCACCCCGAGCCCGGAAGCCCGCCAGTGGGCGATGTTCTGCCACTTCGCGGCCTTCGCCGGGTTGCTGATCCCGTTCGGCAACCTGCTCGGCCCGCTGATCGTCTGGCAGCTCAAGCGCGACCTCGACCCCTTCGTCGATGACCAGGGCAAGGAGGCGCTCAACTTCCACATCACCGTGTCCATCGCCGCGCTGGTGTGCATGCTGCTGGCCGTGGTCGTGATCGGCTTCCTGCTGTTGCCGCTGCTCGGCCTGGCCGCCCTGGTGCTGACCATCATCGGCGGAATCAAGGCCAACGAGGGGCGGTCCTACCGTTACCCGCTGTGTTGGCGGCTGATCAAGTGATTCGCCGGCCCCGCATGCGGGGCCTTTTTCTGCATCTGCATCCACTCACATAAGGAAATCGGAAGTGGCCGGAGCCAGTCTGTTAACTCTGCTCGACGACATCGCCAGCGTGCTGGACGACGTCTCGGTGATGACCAAATTGGCGGCGAAAAAGACCGCCGGCGTGCTGGGCGACGACCTGGCGCTGAATGCCCAGCAGGTCACCGGGGTCAAGGCCGAGCGCGAGCTGCCTGTGGTCTGGGCGGTGGCCAAGGGCTCGATGATCAACAAGCTGATCCTGGTGCCGGCGGCGCTGCTGATCAGTGCATTCGCGCCCTGGCTGGTGACGCCGCTGCTGATGATCGGCGGTGCCTTCCTCTGCTTCGAGGGTTTCGAGAAGCTGGCGCACAAGTTCCTGCACAGCAAGGAGGAGGACCAGCGGCACCACGCCGAGCATGTCCAGGCACTCGCCGACCCCGCGGTGGACATCGAGGCCGTCGAGAAGGACAAGATCAAGGGCGCGGTGCGTACCGACTTCATCCTCTCGGCCGAGATCATCGCCATCACCCTCGGCGTCGTCGCGGAGCAGGCCTTCATGCAGCAGGTGCTGGTGCTGTCCGGCATTGCCGTGCTGATGACGGTGGGTGTTTATGGCCTGGTCGCCGGCATCGTCAAGCTGGATGACGCCGGCCTGTACCTGAGCCAGCGCGCCAGCGCGGCGGCGCAGAGCCTGGGCCGCGGCATCCTCTGGCTGGCGCCGTGGCTGATGAAGCTGCTGTCGGTGGTCGGTACCGCGGCCATGTTCATGGTCGGCGGCGGCATTCTCACCCATGGCATCCCGGGCGCTCACGACCTGATCCATCACTGGGTCGAAGCGATCCACGCGATACCGGCGGCAGGCGGTGTGCTGGCCGTACTGGCACCAACCCTGATCGACGCGCTGTTCGGTGTGCTGGTGGGTGCGCTGGTGCTGGCCGTGGTGAGTGCCGCGGGCAAGGCCTGGAGCGCGCTGCGCGCCTGAGAGCCTGCCGAAGATCGTCGGCCAGGCTGCGTTGCAACGCAGTAACGACTGCGGGCTGGTCGGATGGGCTCGGAGCGCGGCTTGCGGCTAACGCGTCTGGCGCGGCCCGAACGGCAAGTGCAATGAGTCCGCTCATTGCTCCGCGCCCTTGCCCAGCCCCGCCTTGGCTCTAGCTCAAAAGATCGTAGACAGGCTGTGAGGCTTGGGGCGAACTGGCTGCTTAAACGCTGAGCAGCCAGTCGTAGTCGACGATCAGCGGCGCATGCTGGGAGAAGCGCGGCTGGCGCGGCATCTTGGCGTTGCGCACGATCCGGCGCATGCCCGGCGTGAGCAGCTGATAGTCGAAGCGCCAGCCGAGATTGAGCATCTCCGCCTGTTCGCTGTCCGGCCACCAGCTGTACTGGTCGCCCTCGCGGCTGACTTCGCGCAACGCGTCGACGTAGCCCATGGTGCCGATCACCTCGTCCATCCAGGCGCGCTCCGGCGCGAGGAAGCCCGGTAGCTGCTGGCTGTCACGCCAGTTCTTCACGTCCAGCTTCTGGTGCGCGACGTAGAGCGAGCCGCAGTAGATGTACTCGCGGCGCTTGCGGCGCTGCTTGTCCAGGTAACCGGTGAAGTCGTCGATGAACTTGAACTTGTGATTCAGGCTCTCGTCGCCGTTCAGGCCGGACGGCAGCAACAGGGTGGCGATGCTCACCTTGTCGAAGTCGGCCTGCAGATAACGTCCGTAACGGTCGGCCATCTCGAAGCCGAGGCCGTGGATCACCGCCTTGGGTTGCAGGCGCGAATAGAGCGCCACGCCACCCTGGGCGGGCACTTCGGCATCGGCCGCGTAGAGAAAGTAGCCATCCAGCTGATAGGCCGGATCGTCCAGTTCGAAGGAGGAGACTCTTGTATCCTGCAGGCAGATCACGTCGGCATTCTGGGCCTGCAGCCAGCTGAGCAAACCTCGCTCGACCGCGGCCTGAATACCATTCACGTTCACACTGATGATCCGCATAAATGGCCCCCAAAAACACCTGCGTGTATGATACCCGAGCTCATTCCCATTAGCTAAATTCACAGCTAAATCCGTGCCGTACGGAGCTTTGCATGCAGGCGTATCAACGCGAATTCATCCGTTTTGCCATCGAGCGCGGCGTGCTGCGCTTCGGTGAGTTCACGCTCAAATCCGGGCGTACCAGCCCCTATTTCTTCAATGCCGGCCTGTTCGACAGCGGTCTGGCCCTGGCCAAGCTGGGGCGTTTTTATGCCTCCGCGCTGGTGGATGCCGGCATTAGTTTCGACGTGCTGTTCGGACCGGCCTACAAGGGCATCCCGCTGGCCGCGGCCACCGCCGTGGCTCTGGCCGAGCACCATGAACGCGACATGCCCTGGTGCTTCAATCGCAAGGAAGCCAAGGACCACGGAGAGGGCGGCACCCTGGTCGGTGCGCCGCTGGCCGGTCGAGTGATGATCGTCGACGACGTGATCACCGCCGGCACCGCGATTCGTGAGGTGATGCAGATCATCCAGGCCCAGGGCGCCCAGGCGGCGGGTGTGCTGATCGCGCTGAACCGCCAGGAGCGTGGCCAGGGTGAGCTGTCGGCGATCCAGGAAGTGGAGCGCGACTACGGCATGCCGGTGGTCAGCATTGTCTCGCTGGAGCAGGTGCTGGATTATCTCGCCGGCGATGCCGAGCTGAAGAAGCACCTGCCGGCGGTGGAGGCCTACCGCGCGCAGTACGGTATCTGACTAGAAGGATTGGCTCATGCCCCAGCAGTTGCTCCTCGCCGTGTTCGTTGCGACAGTCCTGTCTCAGGCCGCGGTGGCTGCGCAGCCGTCCAAGGCCGACTCTTCTGTCGAGTACTATCGCTACACGGACAGCCAGGGCAGGGTTGTGCTCAGCCGGCAAGGAGTGCCGACGGAGTACATCTCCAAGGGCTATGAGGTGCTGAACGACGGGGGCAGGGTGATTCGTGTCGTGCCACCGGCGCCGAGCTTCGAGGAGCGCAAGCGTCTGGCTGAGGAAAAGGCCAAGGCCAAGTCCGATGCCCAGTTGCTGCGCATCTATTCCGAACCGGCCGACGTCGAGCGGGCTCGTGATCGCAAGCTGGCGGAGCTGGACGGTACCATCAGCGTCGCGCAAAGCAATCTGCTCTCCCTGCGCACCCAGCAGGCCAACCTGCAGGCGAAAGCCGCCGAGTTCGAGCGGGCGGGACGCCAGGTGCCCGAGCACCTGCTGGTGCAGATCGACAATCTCAAGGCCGAACAGGCGAGTGTGGAAAAGAGCATCGAGCGCTACCGACAGACCCGCAAGGACGCCGAGGTTTCGTTCGCCGCCGACCGCGCGCGCCTGATAGAGCTGCGCGGCGAGTGACCCCGCCGCGCGGCGCCGTCAGTGGTGGCGCTTGCGGTTGGTGATGAGGGTGCCGACGCCGCTGTCGGTGAAGATCTCCAGCAGCACCGCATTCGGTACGCGACCGTCGATGATATGCGCGCTGGTCACGCCACCTTGCACGGCCTCCAGGGCGCAACGAATCTTCGGCAGCATGCCGCCGTAGATGGTGCCGTCGGCGATCAGACTGTCCACCTGCTCGGTGGTCAGACCGGTCAGCACCTCGCCCTGCTTGTCCATCAGGCCGGCGATGTTGGTCAGCAGCATCAGCTTCTCGGCCTTCAGCGCCTCGGCCACCTTGCCGGCGACCAGGTCGGCGTTGATGTTGTAGGACTCACCGTCGGCGCCCACGCCGATCGGGGCGATCACCGGAATGAAGTCGCCCTTGACCAGCATGTTCAGCAGTTCGGTGTTGACGCCCGTCACCTCGCCCACGTGACCGATATCGATGATTTCCGGCTGGGTCATCTCCGGGGTCTGGCGGCTCACGGTCAGTTTCTTCGCGCGGATCAATTCGGCGTCCTTGCCGGTCAGGCCGATGGCGCTGCCGCCATGGCGGTTGATCAGGTTGACGATGTCCTTGTTGACCTGGCCGCCGAGCACCATCTCCACCACGTCCATGGTCTGCGCGTCAGTCACGCGCATGCCATCGATGAAGTGGCTCTCGATCGACAGGCGCTTAAGCAGATCGCCGATCTGCGGGCCGCCACCATGCACCACCACCGGATTGATGCCGACCGCCTTCATCAGCACGATGTCGCGGGCGAAGCCTTCCTTGAGCTCGTCGCTTTCCATGGCGTTGCCGCCGTACTTGATGACCAGCGTCTTGCCGACGAAGCGACGGATATAGGGCAGCGCTTCGGACAGGACCTTGGCGACTTGAGTGGCGGCATCACGATTGAGGTTCATGGTGGAACGGACTCCGGGGCGGATCAGAACGGCAGGTTGAGGTCGGGAGCGACGTTGTATAGCTGGGCGCGGAACACTTCCTTGATGCGCGTGAGCTCCTCCTCGGTCTCCGCCTCGAAGCGCAGCACCAGCACCGGCGTGGTGTTGGAGGCGCGGACCAGGCCCCAGCCCTTCTGGTAGTCGACGCGCACGCCGTCCAGGGTGGTCAGGTTGGCCTCGCCCCACACGCCGTCGCGCTGCAGGCTCTCGATCAGGCGGAACTTGTTCTCGTCGGTGACGGTGACGTTGATCTCCGGCGTCGAGATGTCCAGCGGGAAGGCGGAGAACACGTGCTCGGCATCGCGGCGATCCTGGCTAAGGATTTCCAGCAGGCGCGCGGCGCTGTAGATACCATCGTCGAAGCCGAACCAGCGCTCCTTGAAGAACACGTGGCCGCTCATCTCGCCGGCCAGCAGGGCGCCGGTTTCCTTCATCTTCTTCTTGATCAGCGAGTGGCCGGTCTTCCACATCACCGGGCGGCCACCGTAGCCGCTGATCAGCGCGCCCAGGCGGCGGGTGCATTTGACGTCATAGATGATGTCGGCGCCGGGATTGCGCGAGACCACGTCCTTGGCGAACAGCATCATCAGGCGGTCCGGATAGACGATGGTGCCGGTGTTGGTCACCACGCCGACGCGGTCGCCGTCGCCGTCGAAGGCCAGGCCCAGGTCGGCGCCCTCGCTCTTCACCCGGGCGATCAGGTCTTCCAGGTTCTCCGGCTTGCCCGGGTCCGGGTGGTGATTGGGGAAGTTGCCGTCCACCTCGCAGAACAGCGGGATCACGCTGCATCCCAGGGCCTCGATCAGCCTGGGCGCGATGACCCCGGCCACGCCGTTGCCGCAGTCGACCACCACCTTGATCGGCTTGGCCATCGCGATGTCGTCGCGGATGTGCTTGAAGTAGCGGTCGAGGATATCGATCTGCTCGACGCTGCCGACGCCGCTGGCCAGGTCGTTGTTGTCGATGCGCGCCTTGAGGCCCTGGATCTGCTCGTTGGCCTGGGTGTCGCCGGCGATGACGATCTTGAAGCCGTTGTAGTCCGGCGGGTTGTGGCTGCCGGTGAGCATCACGCCGGACTTGCCTTCCAGTACGTGGGTGGCGAAGTACAGCACCGGAGTCGGCACCATGCCGATGTCGGTGACCTGGCAGCCACAGTCCAGCAGGCCCTGGATCAGCTGTTGCACCAGCTGCGGGCCGGACAGGCGGCCGTCACGGCCGACGGCGACGTTGGGCTCGCCCTGGGCCAGGCTCTCGGAGCCGATGGCGCGGCCGATCCAGTAGGCGGCCTCGGGAGTCAGGGTGTCGCCGACCACGCCGCGGATGTCGTAGGCGCGGAAGATGCTGGCGGGGAGTTTCGGTGGGGTCTGTACGTTTTGCACGGCGCTATCCATGAGGGGTTGCTCCAATCCCAGGAGGTCCTGGTCTTCGTCGAGAATGTCGATATCGAGGATATCGGTGGCCTGGAACAGCGGGTCCGCCAACTGCACGGGTCTGGACGCCGCCGAGGGGGCAGTGATCGAGGAACTGCCGGCCCCATGTATCGGGGCTTCTTGTTTGGGGCGCGGCAGGCGCGCCAGGCTCTGCGCCAGCCCGTCGAGGGCGGCGAAATGAAGAGCGAAGGGTTTGACCGACTTTCCGCTGGAAAGCTCCTGCAGCATTCCGGCCAGTTGCTGCACATCGCCGCGCAGGCGGCCGAGCAGGTGGTTGCGGGTGAGCATCAGGCCGAGCAGCGCGCCGGCCAGGGCCAGCAGGGCGGCGACGCCCAGGATCACCGGCGACAGCGGCAGGCCGCCCATGCCTGGCCCCGGGGTGAAGTCGAGCTTCCAGTTCGGGTTGCCGGTGTCGAAGCGCTGGGCCGCGGCATCGCCGGCGCTGCCACGTTGCAGCAGGACCTGCGGCGCGCCGTCGCCGAACTGCTGGGCGAGCTGGACCTGACCCGCCTCCGCCGGCAGGGCCGGCAGCGCAGCGAGCAGACGTTGCAGGTCGACGACCAGCAGCAGGGTGCCCTGCAGCTGTTCGCTGCCGGCGGTGCGCAGCGGGGCGGCGCTGTAGGCCAGCCAGCGCTCGCCGACCCTGTAGGCCTCGATCGCCGGTTGCTGGCCGTTTTCCAGGCGGCGCAGCATGTCCAGCGCGGCGAAGTTCATCGGGCCGGTACGGCCCACGTCCAGGGAGGCGCGGGCCGGCAGGTTGATATGCGCATCGACCACGCCTTGCCAGTGCTGCAGGCCGCGCTCGGCAACGCCGATCAGGCTGCGGTCGTCGCTCTGCAGGGCCGCCAGCAGGGCCGGATCGTTGGCCGCGGCCAGGGTGTCGGCCTGCAACTGGCGCTGGGCCTGCTGGAGTGCGCCGGCCTGGCCGCTGCCCCAGGCCTCGACCAGCTGCTGTTGCCGAGCCTGGCCACTGCCATTGAGCCCGAAACCGATCAGCGCGCCGGCCAGGATCAGCCCGCCCAGGGCGGCGATGGCGCCCGGCAGCAGGGCCTTCTGATCGTTGCCCGCCCGGGCAGGCTTGGCGGGTGCGGTGTCGACGAGTGGGGCGGTGTCCTTGGTTGCACGCTTGAATTTCACGCAACGTCTCCCTGGCAAGTGATCCCGTGCGGGCGTTTCAGTGGCTACCGGAGTGGCCGAAGCCGCCGGCGCCGCGCTGGCTGGCGTCGAACTCCTCGACCAGCTCGAAGTGCGCCTGCACCACCGGCACCAATACCAGCTGCGCGATGCGCTCGCCGACGGCGATGGTGAATGGCGTCTGGCCGCGATTCCAGCAGGACACCATGAGCTCGCCTTGGTAGTCCGAGTCGATCAGGCCGACCAGGTTGCCGAGCACGATGCCGTGTTTGTGGCCCAGGCCGGAGCGCGGCAGGATCAGCGCCGCCAGGCCGGGGTCGCCGATATACACGGACAGGCCGGTGGGGATCAGCAGGGTCTGGCCCGGCTCGAGCACGGTGTCTTGCTTGAGCAGGGCGCGCAGGTCGAGGCCGGCGGAGCCCGGCGTGGCGTATTGCGGCAGCGGGAAGTCGCTGCCCAGGCGCGGGTCGAGAATCTTGGCTTGCAGAGCGTGCATGTCGGGTTCCGTAAACGAGTGGATCAGGCGCGGTTGAAGCGCTCGGCGATGAAGGCCACCAACTGGCGGGCGATCTTGCTCTTGCTGGTCTGGGCGAAGGCGCTGGCCCGCAGTTCGCGGTCGATCACGGTGATGGCGTTCTCTTCGCTGTTGAAACCGATGGTGGGGTTGGCCACGTCATTGGCGACGATCAGGTCGAGGTTCTTGTCCTTCAGCTTGCGCGCAGCATAGTCGAGCAGGTTCTCGGTTTCTGCGGCGAAGCCCACGCTGAACGGACGATCTTCACGCCCGGCAATGGTGGCGAGGATGTCCGGGTTGCGCACCAGCTGCAGCAGCAGGCCGTCGCCGGTGGTGGGGTCCTTTTTCATCTTGTGCGGGGCCACCACTTCCGGGCGATAGTCGGCCACGGCGGCGGAGGCGATCAGCAGGTCGCAGGGCATGGCGGCCTCGCAGGCGGCCAGCATGTCGCGGGCGCTGACCACGTCGATGCGGTTGACCCGGTCCGGCGTCGGCAGGTGCACCGGGCCGGTCACCAGGGTCACCCTGGCGCCGGCCTCCACGGCGGCCTCGGCCAGGGCGAAGCCCATCTTGCCGGAGCTGTGGTTGGTGATGTAGCGCACCGGATCGATGTTTTCCTGGGTCGGGCCGGCGGTGATCAGCACGTGCTTGCCGGTCAGGGCCTGCCACTGGAAGCAGTCGGCGGCGCGCTGGGCCAGTTCGTGCGCCTCGAGCATGCGGCCGAGGCCGACGTCGCCGCAGGCCTGGCTGCCGGACGCCGGGCCGAATAGGTGGAGGCCGCGTTTCTGCAGGGCCTGGGCGTTGGTCTGGGTGGCGTCGTCACGCCACATGGCCTGGTTCATCGCCGGAGCCAGGGCGACCTGGGCGTCGGTGGCCAGCACCAGGGTGGTGAGCAGGTCGTCGGCGACGCCCTGGGTCAGGCGCGCCATGATGTCGGCGGTGGCCGGGGCGATCAGCACCAGGTCGGCCCACTTGGCCAGCTCGATATGGCCCATGGCGGCCTCGGCGGCCGGGTCGAGCAGGTCCAGGTGCACGGGGTGGCCGGAGAGGGCCTGCAGGGTCAGCGGGGTGATGAACTCGCGGCCGCCGCGGGTCATCACCACCCGCACCTCGGCACCCTGGTCGCGCAGGCGGCGGATCAGCTCCGCGCTCTTGTAGGCGGCGATGCCGCCGCCGACGCCCAGGACGATGCGTTTCCGATACAGCCGCTGCATAGGCCTGCCTTAATAATGTGGTGTGGATAGCAGCACCGCGACCTCCCTCCCCAGTTCGGTCGCCATGCGAAAAAGCCGGGCTAAGATAGCACAGGGCCTGCGCCGGAACAGCGGGCTGCACGGGCTGGCAAGGGTGCCGGCACGCTTTGCACAGGAGGTGGAATGAGCATTCGCGACTGGCCCGCGGCGGAACGCCCGCGGGAGAAACTGCTGGAACTGGGAGCGGCCGCGCTGAGCGACGCCGAGCTGCTGGCGATCTTCCTGCGCACCGGGGTGGCGGGGCAGAGCGCTGTGGACCTGGCGCGCCATCTGCTCGCCGACTTCGGCAGCCTGCGCGCGTTGCTGGAGGCGGACCTCGATTCGTTCAGCCAGCGCCTCGGTCTCGGCCCGGCCAAGTTCGCCCAGTTGCAGGCGGTGCTGGAGATGGGCCGCCGCCACCTGGCCGAACGCCTCAAGCGTGACTCGGCGCTGGAGAGCCCGCAGGCGGTGCGCGACTACCTCAAGGCGCGCCTGCGCCACGAGCCGCACGAGGTGTTCGGCTGCCTGTTTCTCGATGCCAAGCACCGGGTGATCTGCTTCGAGGCGCTGTTCTTCGGCTCCATCGACGGCGCCAGCGTCTACCCGCGGCAGGTGGTCAAGCGCGCCCTGGCACACAACGCGGCGGCGGCGATCCTGGTGCACAACCACCCGTCCGGCGTCGCGGAGCCGAGCCAGGCCGACCGCCTGCTCACCGAGCGGCTCAAGGAGGCGCTCGGGCTGATCGAGGTGCGGGTGCTCGACCATTTCATCGTCGGCGACGGCGAGCCGCTGTCCATGGCCGAATACGGCTGGGCCTAGTCCAGCCGCACCCTGGAGAAGTCCTGGCGGCCGAACGGGCTGACCTGATAGCCGCTGACCTTGTCGTTGTGCAGGGCGAATGCGGTGGGGTGGGCCAAAGGCAGCCACAGGGCCTGCTGCTGGATGACGGCCTGGGCCTGCCGGTACAGCTCGCTGCGCTGCTCCTGGCCGCTGGCGGCCTTGCCTTCGGCGATCAGCTTGTCCAGCTGCGGGTCGCAATAGCGGGCGAAGTTCAGCCCGGACTGCACCGAGGCGCAGGCGAATTGCGGGGTCAGGAAATTATCCGGGTCGCCGTTGTCGCCGGCCCAGCCCATGAACAGCAGGTCGTGCTCACCGGCCTTGGCCCGGCGAATCAGCTCGCCCCATTCGATCACGCGGATTTCCGCCTGGATGCCCACCTTGGCCAAGTCGGCCTGCAGCAACTGGGCGCCGAGGGTCGGGTTGGGGTTGAGCAGGCTGCCGGAAGGGCGGGTCCAGATCGTGGTCTTGAAGCCTTCTGCCAAACCTGCCTCGGCCAGCAGCGCCTTGGCCTTGGCCGGATCGTGGGCGTAGCCGGGCAGGTCCTTGGCGTAGCTCCAGGTGTTTGGCGGGTAGGGACCGCTGGCCGGGGTGGCGCTGCCCTCGAACACCGCCTTCAGGTAGCTGGCCTTGTCGAAGGCCAGGTTGATGGCCTGGCGCACCTGCGGTTTGTCCAGCGGCGGATGCTGGCTGTTGAGGGCGACGAAGGCGGTCATGAAGGCCGGCGTCTCGCTGATCGCCAGCTTCGGCTCCTGGCGCGCCACCTGCACGTCCAGCGGCTTGGGCGACAGGGCGATGTGGCATTCGCCGCGCTTGAGTTTCTGCAGGCGCACGTTGGCGTCGGGGGTGATGGCGAACACCAGGCCGTCGACGGCGGGCTTGCCGGCGAAATAGTCCGGGTTAGCGGTATAGCGGATCACCGCATCCTTCTGGAAGCGCTTGAGCACGAAGGGGCCGGTGCCCACCGGCTGGGCGTTGAGCTTCTCCGGCGTGCCGGCGGCCAGCAGCTGGCCTGCGTACTCGGCGCTATAGATAGAGGCGAAGCCCATGCTCAGGGTCGCGAGAAAGGTGGCGTCCGGGTGCTTGAGCACGAAGCGCACGCTCATCGGCGTCGGCGCCTCGATGCGTTCGATCAGCGCCGGCCACTGCATGGACTGCGCGTGCGGATAGCCGCTGGCGGCGACCTTGTGCCAGGGATGGGCCGGGTCGAGCATGCGCTGGAAGCTGAACAGCACGTCGTCGGCGTTCAGTTCGCGGCTGGGGGCGAACCACTCGGTGTGCTGGAATTTCACTCCCGGGCGCAGCTGGAAGGTCCAGCTCAGGCCGTCGGCGGAGACCTCCCAGCGCACGGCCAGGCTGGGCACCAGCTTGCCCGCCACGGCGTCGTAGTCCACCAGGCGGTTCATCAGCGCATCGGCGGACGCGTTGGTGGTGGTCAGGGCGTTGTACTGCACCACGTCGAAGCCATCCGGGCTGGCCTCGATGCACACGCTGAGAGTGGCGGCCTGGCTCAGCACAGGGGCGAGCAGCAGGGGCAGGGCGGCAAGGCGCATCGCGAATCCTCCGAAGGGCGAGAGGCCAACCCTAGAGCAAAAGAGCCCGCGGCGACAATCGAATCGGGCGACGAGCGGTAGCCCAGGCGATGTCTTGAAGTGGCGCCGGCTCTGGCCGCTGCGTGGATTTGCCGGGTGTCGCGATCCTTGCGGGTGACCGGGTGTTCTGGTATAAAGCAGCGCTCTTTTCTAGGGGCCCGGTCCAGCGGTAACGCCAAGCGCCGGTAAGACCCCCGAGAAACGCGGCGCTGAGCGCCAAATGACTATTGAGTTCAAGCGGCCAACCCATGCCGGGTTGGGCATGTGGTTTAGAGGGCTGAGGCATGTCGAGAGTCTGTCAAGTAACCGGTAAGGGTCCGGTTACCGGGAACAACGTTTCCCACGCTAACAACAAAACCCGTCGTCGTTTCCTGCCGAACCTGCAGCACCATCGCTTCTGGGTCGAGTCCGAGAAGCGCTTCGTGCGTCTGCGCGTTTCCGCCAAGGGCATGCGCATCATCGACAAGCGCGGCATCGACGTAGTGCTGTCCGAGCTGCGCGCTCGCGGCGAAAAGGTTTAAGGAGCTAATCATGCGTGAACTGATCCGTTTGGTGTCCAGCGCCGGTACCGGCCACTTCTACACCACCGACAAGAACAAGCGCACCACTCCGGACAAGATCGAGATCAAGAAATACGATCCGGTCGTCCGTAAGCACGTGACCTACAAGGAAGCCAAGATCAAGTAATTGATCGGGCCCTTGTACGAAGAAACCCGCCTCGGCGGGTTTTTTCTTGCCTGCGAAAAAGGACGGGCGGAAAAAAGCCCGCAGGGGGATGCGGGCTAGCAGGGTGTCGCAGGATCAAACGGTATTTAAAGTTCGTTCAAGGCTATGCGAGCTAAGCCAGACAAGGCGAAAGCGGCCGAGGGCGGGGAGTTTACGAGCTGTAAATTGAGCCGCCCGAGGCCGCTTTCAGCTCAGTATGGCCGACGCGCAGCATGGCCTTGGGCGAACTTCAGGCCTTGGCCTCGAAGATCACATAGACCTTGCGGCAGGGCTCCAGCACTTCCCAGGTGCCCTTGAGCCCGGCGGGAATGACGAAGCGGTCGCCGGCGCGCACGGTCTTGGCGTTGCCGTCCTCGTCGCGGATCACCGACACGCCCTGCAGGATCTCGCAGTACTCGTGCTCGGTGTAGTGAATGGTCCACTGGCCCACCGCGCCTTCCCAGATGCCGACGTTGAACTGGCCGCAAGGACTGCCGTAGTGGTTGCGCACGCTCTGCTCGGGGTCGCCCTTGAGCACCTTCTCGGCGGCGGGGCGGTAGTGCTCGGGCGCGGTTCCGGCGCTGGCGAAGTCGACGATCTGGTCGATGTGCATGGCGGCATCCTGTGGTCTGGAATGGTAATCGCGGCAGTCTATGTTTGATAAAACGAACATTGCAAGGCGCTGTTCGCCGTTCTGTCAAAAATATTGAAAATGCCGAGCGCTCTGGTTTAGTGTGGCGGCACATCCCGGCCGGCAATCGGCCTGACAGAATAATTGCCAGTGCGTGTTGTCGATTTGCCACACGCCTCCACCGAGGACTCCTTGCATGACTACCTTGACCCGTGCCGACTGGGAACAGCGCGCCAAGAGCGTGAAGATCGAGGGCCGCGCCTTCGTTCAGGGCCAGTACACCGATGCGGTGTCCGGCGCCACCTTCGAGTGCATCAGCCCGGTCGACGGTCGTCTGCTCGGCCTGGTGGCCAGCTGTGATACCGCCGACGCCGAGCGCGCCGTGCAGGTCGCGCGCGCCGTCTTCGATTCCGGCGTGTGGTCGCGCCTGGCGCCGGTCGAGCGCAAGAAGGTCATGATCCGCTTCGCCGACCTGATCGAGGCCCACGCCGAGGAGCTGGCCCTGCTGGAGACCCTGGACATGGGCAAGCCGATCGGCGACTCGCTGAGCGTCGACGTGCCGGCCGCCGCGCGCGCCATCCGCTGGAGCGGTGAAGCCATCGACAAGATCTACGACGAGGTGGCCGCCACCGCCCATAACGAGCTGGGCCTGGTCACCCGCGAGCCGGTCGGCGTGGTCGCCGCCATCGTGCCGTGGAACTTCCCGCTGCTGATGACCTGCTGGAAGCTCGGCCCGGCGCTGTCTACCGGCAACTCCGTGGTCCTCAAGCCGTCCGAGAAGTCGCCGCTGACCGGCATCCGGATCGCCCAGCTGGCCATCGAGGCCGGCATTCCGGCCGGCGTGTTCAACGTGCTGCCGGGCTTCGGCCACACCGTCGGCAAGGCCCTGGCTCTGCACATGGACGTCGATACCCTGGTGTTCACCGGTTCGACCAAGATCGCCAAGCAACTGATGATCTACGCCGGTGAATCGAACATGAAGCGTGTCTGGCTGGAGGCCGGCGGCAAGAGCCCGAACATCGTCTTCGCCGATGCCCCCGACCTGCAGGCGGCCGCCGAGGCCGCGGCCAGCGCCATCGCCTTCAACCAGGGCGAGGTGTGCACCGCCGGCTCGCGCCTGCTGGTGGAAAACTCGATCAAGGACAAGTTCGTGCCCATGGTGGTCGAGGCGATCAAGGCGTGGAAGCCGGGCAACCCGCTGGACCCGGCGACCAACGTCGGTGCGCTGGTCGACACCACGCAGATGAACAACGTGCTCAGCTACATCCAGGCCGGCCACGACGACGGCGCCAAGCTGGTCGCCGGCGGCAAGCGCGTGCTGGAAGAAACCGGCGGCACCTATGTCGAGCCGACCGTGTTCGACGGCGTGAGCAACGCCATGCGCATCGCCAAGGAAGAGATCTTCGGCCCGGTGCTGTCGGTGATCGGTTTCGACAGCGTCGAGGAAGCCGTGACCATCGCCAACGATACCGTCTACGGCCTGGCCGCCGGCGTGTGGACCAGCAACCTGTCGCGCGCCCACCTGGTCGGCAAGGCCCTGCGCGCCGGCAGCGTGTGGATCAACCAGTACGACGGCGGCGACATGACCGCGCCGTTCGGTGGCTTCAAGCAGTCCGGCAACGGCCGCGACAAGTCGCTGCACGCCTTCGACAAGTACACCGAGCTGAAGGCCACCTGGATCAAGCTGTAACGCTCGAGACCGGATCCGGGCGCGGTTCGCCCGGTCAGTCCTGTTGTGAAGGTCCGCTCTTCCCGGGAAGAGCCGGCTCCCTGTGAGCCACACCTGCGGCCGGGTTTCTCTGGAAACCCGGCCGCACTGCTTTCGAGGGATGGAAACGTCATGCGCTGGGGAACCTACTTCGCGGTGTGCGCCGCGGTCATCAGCATCGGTCTGGCGCTGGGCGTGACCATGCCGCTGGTGTCGTTGCGGCTGGAAGGCTGGGGACATGGCAACTTCGCCATCGGCGTGATGGCGGCGACCCCGGCGGTCGGTGTGCTGCTCGGCTCGCTGGTCGCCGGGCGGCTCGCCGCGCGTCTGGGCACCACCCTGGTGATGCAGCTGTGTCTGTTGCTCGGCGCGCTGTCGGTGGCGCTGCTGGCGCTGGTCCAGCACTACCCGGTGTGGCTGGGGCTGCGGCTGTTCCTCGGGGTGGCGCTGACCGTGGTGTTCATCCTCGGCGAGAGCTGGATCAACCAGCTGGCGGTGGAGAAGTGGCGCGGTCGTCTGGTGGCGCTGTATGGCACCGGCTACGCGCTCAGCCAGCTGGCCGGGCCGCTGCTGCTGACGCTGCTCGGCACCGATACCGACCTGGGTTTCTGGACCGGCACCGGGCTGCTGATCTTCGGCTCGCTGGCGCTGCTCGGCCGCACTGGCGCGCCGCGGGTCGACGCCCACAGCGCCTCGGGCCGCGGCCTGTTCGACTTCTGCCGGCGCATGCCAACCATCGCCTGGGCGGTCGGCCTGTTCGCCGCGTTCGAGGCGATGATGCTCACCCTGCTGCCGGTGTACGGCCTGCAGCAGGGTTTCAGCCAGGACGTGGCTCTGCTGATGGCCAGCGTGGTGGTGGTCGGCGACGCGGCCCTGCAGCTGCCGATCGGCTGGCTCGCCGACCGCCTGCCGCGCAGCTCGCTGTTCCGCGCCTGCGGCCTGGTCCTGTTGCTGTCCAGCCTGAGCGTGCCGATGCTGCTGCACACGCCGCTGATCTGGCCGCTGTGGGTGCTGTTCGGCGCCAGTGCGGGCGGGCTGTTCACCCTGTCGCTGATCCTCATCGGCGAGCGTTTCCGCGACGACGAGCTGGTCCGCGCCAATGCCCACGTGGCGCAGCTCTGGGGCCTGGGTTGTCTGGTCGGGCCGCTGCTGACCGGCGCCGCCAGCCAGTGGTTGAGTGGCCACGCGCTGCCGTTGGTGATGGCTATCGGCGCGGCCGGTTTCGTCTGGCTTGCTTGGCGCGACAAGGCGGGGCTGCCGGCCGTCGAACGCTAGGTTCGGCGTTGCGCCACGCGCACCGCTGCAGGTGTGCTAGAGCATCTGCTCGAGCCCGACCATGTCGGCGAACCAAGCGTTGAAGCGGCGCCAGGCGCTGCCGGGTTCGCGCGTCAGCTCGTGCTGCCTGCCGTCGTCCTCGGCGCGCCAGCGCATCTGCCCGTCCACCAGCCGCACCTCGTAGCTCAGCGAGGGCTGCATGCCTTCCAGGGCCAGTTCGCGCACGCGTTCGCTCAGCTTCGGGCTGTCCACCAGCACGCCGACCTCGGTGTTCCACAGCAAGGAGCGCGGGTCGAAATTCAGCGAACCGACGAAGGCATAGCGACGGTCCATCACGATCGCCTTGCTGTGCAGGCTGGATTCGGAGCTGCCGCTGAAACTATACGGGCCGCTGCCGCCCGAGCCGTTGCCGTCCGGCTGGCGGCGCAGCTCGAACAGGCGCACGCCGTGTTCCAGCAGCTCGCGCCGATAGGGCGCGTAGCCGCCGTGCACGGCCGGCACGTCGGTGGCCTCCAGCGAATTGGTCAGCAGGCGGATGTTCACGCCGCGGTCGGCGTGGCCGGTGAGATAACGCATGCCGTCTTCCGCCGGCACGAAGTAGGCGGACACCAGGATCAGCTCGTGTTCCAGCCCCTCCAGCTTGGGCTCCAGTTGGCTGGCCAGGAGCAACTGTGGGTCGGGCTCGCCGTCGGCGAGCACCTTGGACGGCGCGTCCCACAGCGCCCAGCCCGGTGCCCAGATTAGCTCGTCCAGCCAGCGGTACAGACGCGGATCGTCACGGTAGGCCTGCAGGCGTTCGGACAGCTCGCGCTGCTCCACGCGCGCCTGGGCCAGGTAGCCGCGCAGGCGCTGCCTGGCCTTGGCGAGGTCGCGCTCGTCCGGCGGCCAGCGCAGGAACTGCTGGATCGGCTTGCTCAGCGCGCTGTTCCAGTACTGGTCGAAGCTGTGCGCCAACTGATCGGCCACCGGGCCGACGGCGAGCATGTCGATGTCGGTGAAGTTGCGGTTGGGCTTGGCGTCGAAGTATTCGTCGCCCAGGTTGCGACCGCCAACGATGGCCGCGCTGCCGTCGGCCAGCCACAGCTTGTTGTGCATGCGCCGGTGCTGCTGGCCGAGGTTTAGGGCGCGGCCGAGAAGGCGTGTGACGCCGGTGGAGCGGCCCAGGTGCAGCGGATTGAACACCCGCACCTGGATGTTCGGGTGGGCGGCGAGCAGGGCGATCTCGTAGTCGCGACCGTCGCTGCTGGTGTCGTCCAGCAGCAGGCGCACGCGCACCCCGCGGTCGGCGGCGCGCAGTACTTCGTCGATCAAGGTGCGTGTGCTGAGGCCGTCGTGGACGATGTAGTACTGCAGGTCCAGGCTGCTCTGCGCCGCGCGGATCAGCTCGGCGCGGGCGGCGAAGGCCTCGTCGCTGGCCGGCAGCAGACGGAAGCCCGACTTGCCCTCGTGGCGGGCGGCCAGGTCCAGCAGATGACGGCCAAAGCTCGATTCGCTCGGCGGCAATGTCTGGCTGGGCTGGATGGACATGGTGCTGCCGCAGGCGCCCAGGGCCAGCAGCAGGACGAGCAGCAAGGCGTGGCGCACTCCGGCCTCCGAGGGGGTTGCTCCGTTCTCCTTGGGACGTCTGCCGTTGCGTAAAGATTCAGGTGGAATGTTCGGCCAGCAGCTCGCCCACCGTCTCGCCAACACGGCGCACGGCCTGCTCGAGGGCACCGCCCTGGGCGGTGGCGAAGTTCATGCGCAGGCAGTTGCGGTACTTGCCGGCGGCGGAAAAGATGCTGCCCGGCGCCACCTGCACCTTGTGCGGCGCCAGCAGGCGGTTGAGGCGCTGGCTGTCGAAGCCCTGGGGCATCTCCACCCACAGCATGAAACCGCCCTGGGGCTGGCTGACCCGGGTGCCGGCGGGGAAGTACTGGCTGACCCAGCCGGTCATCAGCTCGCGGCCGCGCGCGTACTGGCCACGCATGCGTCGCAGGTGAGGTTCGTACTGGCCGGCGCCGATGAACTCGGCCAGCGCCAGCTGGGGCAGCTGGGCGCTCATGCCGGTACCCATGTACTTCATGTGCAGCACCCGCTGCAGGTAGCGCCCGGGCGCGATCCAGCCGATGCGCAGGCCCGGTGCCAGGGTCTTGGAGAAGGAGCTGCAGAGCAGCACGCGGCCGTCCTCGTCGAACGACTTGATGCTGCGCGGGCGGGGGTAGCGGTAGGCCAGATCGCCGTAGATGTCGTCCTCGATGATCGCCACGTCGTAGCGCTGGGCCAGTTCCAGCAGGGCGCGCTTGTTGGCCTCGGGCATGATGTAGCCGAGCGGGTTGTTGCAGCTCGGCGTCAGCTGGATGGCCTTGATCGGCCACTGCTCAAGGGCCATCTCCAGCGCCTCCAGGCTGATCCCGGTGAGCGGGTCGGTGGGCAGCTCCAGGGCCTTGAGGCCGAAGCCCTTGAGCGACTGCATCACGCCATGGAAGCTCGGCGAGTCCACCGCGACGATGTCGCCGGGCTGGCAGATGGCGCGCAGGGCGACGGACAGCGCCTCGTGGCAGCCGGTGGTGATGACGATCTCTTCCGCCGGGACCTGGCAACCCGAGTCCAGCATCAGGCGCGACACCTGGCGGCGCAGCAGGATCTCGCCCTCCAGGCTGCCGTAGCTGAGCTCCTTCAGGCTCTGGCGCCGGCTCAGCCGCGACAGGCTGCGCAGCAGTGGCTTGAGCGTGGGCGCGCAGATGTCGGGAATGCCGCGGCCCAGTTGCACCAGGTCGCTGTAGGGCGGGGTGCTGACCAGCTCTAGCACCTGGTCCCATTGGGACACTTCCACCGGGCGCTGGGCTGTACGGCTGACCATCGGCAGCGCCGGCTTCTGTCTGCTCAGCGGCACGAAATAGCCGGACTTCGGCCGCGGCTCCACCAGGCCGTTGTCCTCTAGCTGGCGGTAGGCCTGCTGCACCGTGCTGAGGCTGACGCCGTGCTCCTGGCTGAGGGCGCGCACCGAGGGCAGACGGTCGCCGGGGCGGTACAGGCCCTGTTCGATGCGGGTGCCGAGCAGTTCGGCGAGATTGAGATAGAGAGTCATGACAGACGCTGTCTCGGGCTAAGGTCGGCAATACAGATGGCGCCAGAATAGACCATTCAGTTGCGCCGTCGAGCGATCTGTATGATATCGATAGATTATTTGTGGATCTGTATCGCCTGTATGGGCATCGCCATCATGGTCTCCTAAGGAAGAGCCTGACGGAGGGCGGACCATGCGCGAATTCGGTGATCTGTATGTCACGCTGCAGGAGCGGCAGGAGGACGAGCGTCAGCCACTGCGTGAGCTGGGTCGACGCTGGCGCCTGCTGCGCCGGCATCTCGCGACCCGCCGTGCCCTGCTGGAGCTGGACGCCGCGCAACTGCACGACATCGGCCTGACCGCCGAACAGGCCCGAGCCGAAGCGACCCGGCCGTTCTGGCGGTTGTTGCGCTAGCCGGCACGATTCGGTGCGGGCCGGGCGGTGCACAGCCCTGCGGGCGAGTACCCCTACGGTTTCCGTTACCGAGCAGAGGCGCATCCTCGTAGGGCGGCCTCGCCGCAAAGCGGCAGCCCGCCAAGGCGCTGCACCCGGCGTCCCCGCTCTCCGCGCGCCCACACTCAGACCGGCCCATCGCCTACTTCAGGCTATGCCCAGCGCCAGTAGTGGTTGTTGCGCTAGCCAGAAAGATCGGCGCGGGCTGGCGGTGCACTGCCCTGCGGGGCGAGCGCCCCTACGGTTTCTATTACCGAGCAGAGTCACGTCGTCGTAGGGCGGCCTCGCCGCGCAGCGGCAGCCCGCCAAGGCGCTGCACCCGGCGTCCTCACTCTCCGTAGCACGGCGCACCCAACACTCAGACCAAACCCACCGTCTCCTTCAGGCGATACCAGGCCATGCCCAGCGCCAGCAGTGGCGAGCGCAGATGCCTGCCGCCGGGGAAGGTCATGTGCGGCACCCTGGCGAAGAGCTCGAAGCCGCCGCCCTGTTCGCCGGCGATGGCCTCGGCCAGCAGCTTGCCAGCGAGGTGGGTGGCGTTGACCCCGTGCCCGGCGTATGCCTGTGCGTGGTAGACGTTGGGATGGTCCTTCAGTCGGCCGATCTGCGGCAGGCGGTTGGCGCCGATGCCGATCATGCCGCCCCACTGGAAGTCGATGCGTACGTCTCGCAGCTCCGGGAACACTTCCAGCATTTTCGGCCGCATATAGGCGGCGATGTCCGCCGGATCGCGGCCGGAATAGTGGCAGGCGCCGCCGAACAGCAGGCGGTTGTCGGCCGAGAGCCGGTAGTAGTCCAGTGCCACGCGCTGGTCGCACAGCGCCATGTTCTGTGGGATCAGCTGGCGTGCGCGAGCCTCGCCCAGCGGCTCAGTGGCGATCACGTAGCTGCCGGCGGGCAGCACCTTGCCGCCGAGGGTTGGGTCGAGTCCGTTGAGGTAGGCGTTGCAGGCCAGCACCAGGGTCTTGGCGCGCACCGAGCCCTGGGCGGTGTGTACCTTCACCTCGGCACCGTGGTCGATGCGGGTGACCGGCGAATGCTCGAACAGGCGCACCCCGAGCGAGGCCGCGGCCGCCGCCTCGCCCAGGGCCAGGTTGAGCGGGTGCAGGTGGCCGGAGCCCATGTCGATCATGCCGCCGCAGTAACGGTCGGAGCCGACCACTTCGGCCATCTGCCCGGGCTGCAACAGGCGCAGCTCGTGGCGGTAGCCGAGGCTCTCCAGTTCGGCCTTGTCCTCGGCGAAGCCCTCCAGGTGGGCGGGCTTGTTGGCCAGGTCGCAGTAGCCCCAGGTCAGGTCACAGTCGATCTGGAATTCCTCGACGCGGCGACGCACCAGCTCCACCGCCTCCAGGCCCATCAGCTTGATCTGGCGTACGCCCTCGGCGCCGATCACCGGCTCGAACTGCTCGAGGCCGTGGCCAACGCCGCGGATCAGCTGGCCGCCATTGCGCCCGCTGGCGCCCCAGCCCACCAGGTGGGCCTCCAGCAGCACCACCGAGAAGCCCTTGCGAGCCAGCTCGATGGCGGTGTTCAGGCCGGAAAAGCCGCCGCCCACCACGCACACGTCCGCGACCTGCTCGCCGGCCAGGGGCGGGTAGGCCAACTGGCGGTTGGCCGTGGCCGCGTAATAGGAGGCGGCGTGCTGGTCGCTGTGGACGGGCGGGTTGAGCCGGGCGTTCATGTGCGAAATCCTGATTTTTGTGTTTGGAAAATTTGACGCAGGATAAGCCCGCCCCGCGCGGCCCGCCAAGGGGGACTCGGAAAAAACTGTGCCGGGCGGGTCAGTCCGGTACCGGCAGGGTCAGCGACTCCTTCACCTCTTCCATGACGATGTAGGACTTGGATTCGCGCACGTGCGGCAGCTTCAACAGGATGTCGCCGAGCAGCTTGCGGTAGCTGGCCATCTCGTTGATCCGCGCCTTCACCAGGTAGTCGAAGTCGCCGCTGACCAGGTGGCACTCCAGCACGTGGGGCAGCTTGAGCACGGCGCGGCGGAATTCCTCGAAGGTGTCGCCGGACTTATAGTCCAGGCTGATCTCGACGAACACCAGCAGGCTGGCCTTGAGCTGTTGCGGGTTGAGGCGGGCGTGGTAGCCCATGATGATGCCCTCGCGCTCCAGGCGGCGGACCCGCTCGGTACAGGGCGTGGTGGACAGGCCGACCCGCTCGCCCAGCTCGGTGAAGCTGATGCGCCCATCCTCCTGGAGGATGCGCAGGATGTTGCGGTCGATCTTGTCCAGTTCGCGGCGGCTCTGGTGCTGGGTGCGCATGGCGGGCTCCTTGAATGATGAGCGAGATAATTCACTGCAGTATGGGTGAAGTCTAGCCATATCGCCTGGATTGCATCCTGTGAAAGCGCTCTGCGCCGGCAACTAACGCCAAATGCCGGACGATAAACAGTGAATATCGCTACCGCTGCCTTCCTATACTGCGCGGCATAACGCCCGGCAAAGCAATGCCTGCAATGAGGGAGGCCACCATGCGCGTTCTGGTTCTTGGCAGCGGTGTGATCGGCACCGCCAGCGCCTACTATCTGGCCCGCGCCGGTTTCGAGGTGGTCGTGGTCGACCGCCAGGACGGCCCGGCCTTGGAAACCAGCTTCGCCAACGCAGGGCAGGTCTCCCCCGGCTATGCCTCGCCCTGGGCCGCCCCGGGCGTGCCGCTGAAGGCCATCAAGTGGCTGCTGCAGCAGCACGCGCCGCTGGCGATCAAGGCCACCGGCGACGTCGACCAGTATCTGTGGATGGCGCAGATGCTGCGCAACTGCACCGCGGCCCGCTACGCGGTGAATAAGGAGCGCATGGTGCGCCTGTCCGAGTACAGCCGCGACTGCCTCGACGAGCTGCGCGCCGAGACCGGCATCGCTTACGAAGGCCGCCAGCTCGGCACCACCCAGCTGTTCCGCACCCAGGCCCAGGTCGATAACGCGGCCAAGGACATCGCCGTGTTGAAGGCCTCCGGCGTGCCCTACGAGCTGCTCGACCGCGATGCCATCGCCCGTGTCGAACCGGCCCTGGCCGGGGTCAAGCACAAGCTGGCCGGGGCCCTGCGTCTGCCCAATGACCAGACCGGCGACTGCCAGATGTTCACCACCCAACTGGCGGACATGGCCAAGGCCCTGGGCGTGGAATTCCGCTTCGGCCAGAACATCCAGCGCCTGGATGCGGCCGGTGATCGCATCAACGGCGTGTGGATCGACGGCAAGCTGGAGACCGCCGACCGCTACGTGCTGGCCCTCGGCAGCTACAGCCCGCAGCTGCTCAAGCCGCTGGGCATCAAGGCCCCGGTGTATCCGCTCAAGGGCTACTCGCTGACCGTGCCGATCACCAATCCGAACATGGCGCCAAGCTCGACCATCCTCGACGAGACCTACAAGGTCGCCATCACCCGCTTCGACAACCGCATCCGCGTCGGCGGCATGGCCGAGATCGCCGGCTTCGACCTGAGCCTCAACCCCAAGCGCCGCGCCACCCTGGAGATGATCACCAACGATCTCTACCCGGAAGGCGGCGACGTCAGCCAGGCCAGCTTCTGGACCGGCCTGCGCCCGGCCACGCCGGACGGCACGCCGATCGTGGGCGGTACGGCCTTCCGCAACCTGTTCCTCAACACCGGACACGGTACTCTTGGCTGGACCATGGCCTGCGGCTCCGGTCGCTTCCTCGCCGACCTGATGGCCAAGAAGCGTCCGCAGATCAGCGCCGAAGGCCTGGACATTTCCCGCTACGGCAACACCAAGGAGAGCCACAAGCATGCCCATCCAGCGCCTGCGCATTGAGAAGCGCTACAGCGAGATCGTCATCCACAACGGCACCGTCTACCTGGCGGGCCAGTTGGCCGATGACTACGACGGCGACATCCGTGAGCAGACCCGGCAGACCCTGGCGAACGTCGACCGTTTCCTGGCCGAGGCCGGCAGCGACAAGTCGCAGATCCTCTCGGTGACCATCTACCTCAAGGACATGGCCGCCGGTTACGCCGGCCTCAACGAGGTCTGGGATGCCTGGGTCGCCGAGGGTGCCTCCCCGGCCCGCGCCTGCGTCGAGGCCAAGCTGTACGACCCGCGCGTACTGGTGGAGATGACGGTCGTAGCCGCCCAGAACTGACTCTTCCCTGATTCGCCCGGCACCCCCGCCGGGCTTTTTTTAACCGAACGAAAGTAGCCGTCATGCGTCCCGCCCGTGCCCTGATCGACCTCGAAGCCCTGCGCCACAACTACCGCCTCGCCCGCGAGATCAGCGGCGCGAAAGCCTTGGCGGTGATCAAGGCCGATGCCTACGGCCACGGCGCCACGCGCTGCGCCCAGGCGCTGGCGGCGGAGGCCGACGGCTTCGCCGTGGCGTGTATCGAAGAGGCGCTGGAGCTGCGCTACGCCGGCATCCGCCAGCCGATTCTGCTGCTCGAGGGTTTCTTCGAAGAGAGCGAGCTGAGCCTGATCGACCAGCACCAGCTGTGGTGCGTGGTGCGTGACGCCTGGCAGGTCGAGGCCATTGAGCGAGCGCGCCTGGGTCGGCCGCTGCGGGTATGGCTGAAGGTCGATTCGGGCATGCACCGGGTGGGCCTGCACCCGGCCGAGTACCGCGACGCCCATGCCCGCCTGCTGGCCAGCGGCAAGGTCGACCGGGTCGTGCTGATGAGCCACTTCTCTCGCGCCGATGAGCCGGACAGCCCGCGCAGCGCCGAGCAGCTGGCACTGTTCAACGAGGCGCGCGGCGACCTGCAGGCGGAAGTCAGCCTGCGCAACTCGCCGGCGATCCTCGGCTGGCCGGGACTATTCAAAGACCAGCAGGCCAGTGACTGGGTGCGCCCCGGCATCATGCTCTACGGCGCCACGCCCTTCGAGCAGGACCAGGAGCAGGCCGCACGCCTGCGCCCGGTGATGACGCTGGAGTCGAAGATCATCAGCGTGCGCGAGCTGCCGGCCGGCGAGCCGGTGGGCTATGGCGCGCGCTTCGTCGCCGAACGACCGACCCGCGTCGGCGTGGTCGCGATGGGCTATGCCGACGGCTATCCGCGCCACGCCGAAACTGGCACACCGGTAATGGTCGATGGCCACGCCAGCCGGCTGATCGGCCGGGTATCCATGGACATGCTCACCGTCGACCTCACCGATCTGCCGGGTGCCGGCCTCGGCAGCCGGGTCGAGCTGTGGGGGCGCAACGTCTCCGCCAGTGCCGTGGCCTACGGGTGCGGCAGCATCCCGTACCAGCTGTTCTGCAATGTCAAACGCGTGCCGAGGCTCTATTCCGGGGCCTAGCCGCCGCCCCACGGGGCAATTGCATCTGCCGTGTTGTAAATACTGAACACTGGCCGCATGATACCGCCACCCAAATGCCTTGCTCCCAAGGAGGACCCCCGCATTGGACGTCGGTGTTCGACTGCAATCTATCCGCAAACTCAAAGGCCTTTCCCAGCGTGAACTCGCCAAGCGTGCGGGCGTCACCAACAGCACCATTTCGATGATCGAGAAGAACAGCGTGAGCCCCTCGATCAGCTCGTTGAAGAAGGTGCTCGGCGGGATCCCCATGTCGCTGGTGGAGTTCTTCTCCCTCGACCTGGAACAGGACAACCAGACCCAGGTGGTCTACCGGGCCGACGAACTGACCGACCTCTCCAGCGGCGCCGTGACGATGAAACTGATCGGCAAGGCGCATCCCAACCGCACCATCACCTTCCTCGACGAGACCTACCCGCCGGGCACCGACACCGGCGAGGAAATGCTCAACCACGACGGCGAAGAGGCCGGCATGCTGGTGGAGGGACGGCTGGAGCTGACCGTGGGCAACGAGGTGTTCGTCCTCGAACCGGGCGACAGCTACTACTTCGACAGCACCAAGCCGCACCGCTTCCGCAACCCGTTCGAGGGTCCGGCCCGGCTGATCAGCGCAACAACGCCGGCGAATTTCTAAAAAAAGCGGGTAAGTGGCGGCTAATTCGCAAGCCGCCAGGTGTCCTCGAGATCCCGTGTGCTGCGCCGCGAGGCGACAACCGGGACGTTCGACCCGGCCCGAAGGTCCAATGCCCCTGCGACAAGTTGGGTTGTTCCGGCCAGCGGGTCTAACCGTTATACTGCGCCCGCCCGCGAAACCGTGGCCGCGGGCGTGACTAGCCACAATGAGGGTGTACCGTGAACCTGATCAAGAAGCTGCTGGCGGCCCAGGCTGCCGTATTGGCCCTGTGGGCTGTGAGCGCTCAGGCTGCGACCAACGACGAGATCGCCGAGCGCATCAAGCCGGTCGGCGAGGTCTGTATCCAGGGTGAAGAATGCAAGGGCGTCGGCGCCGTCGCCGTCGCTGCCAGTGGCGGCGCCAAGTCGCCGGACGACGTGATCGCCGCCCACTGCGGCGCCTGCCACAACGCCGGCGTGCTGGGCGCGCCGAAGGCTGGCGACACTGCCGCCTGGCAGGCCCGTGCCGACAAGGAAGGTGGTCTCGACGGCCTGCTGGCCAAGGCCATCTCGGGCATCAACGCCATGCCGCCGAAAGGCACTTGCGCCACCTGCTCGGACGAAGAGCTGATGGGCGCCATCAAGAAGATGTCCGGCCTCTGATCGCCGCCGTCTCTCGATGACCGCAAGGCCGCCTCCGGGCGGCCTTGTCGTTTTCGCCTGAGCAAAACCGCAGCGGGACGGTCCAACCTCCGACGTCAATTGAGGAGGAAGCCGGGTGCCGAGTCGTACGCTGGAACAGGCCGTTGATGAAGTGCTGGCACGTATCGACGGGCCGATCCGCCTTGGCCTGCCGCTCGGGCTGGGCAAGCCCAACCGGTTCGCCAATGCGCTGTACCAGCGGATCAAGGCGCTGCCGCAGCGCCAACTGATCATCTACACGGCGCTGTCGCTGGCCCGCCCGCAGCCACGCAGCGAGCTGGAGCAGCGCTTCAGCGGCCCCTTCCTGCGCCGGGTCTACGGCGACCATGTCGAACTCGACTATCTCTCCGACCTGCGCTGCGGCGACCTACCGGCCAACGTGCGCATCGAGGAGTTCTATCTGCAGCCGGCCAGCCAGCTGGGCAACCCCCTGGCCCAGCAGAGCTACATCAGCCTGAACTACAGCCACGTCGCCCGCGACCTGCAGCGCAAGGGCATCAACGTCATCGCCCAGCTGGTGGCGCTGGACCCGCGGCGCCCGGGGCATGTCAGCCTGAGCTGCAACCCCGACATCACCCTCGACCTGCTGCCCGGCCTGCGCGAGCGCCGCCGCGCCGGCGAGACCATCCTGTGCATCGCCCAGCCCCACGCCGAGCTGCCGTACATGGGCGGCGATGCCGAACTGCCGGTGGGCGAGTTCGATCTGCTGCTGGAGCCGGTCGAGCGCCACACCCTGTTTTCCACGCCCAACCTGCCGGTGAGCCTGCAGGACCATGCCATCGGCCTGCACGTCAGCGCGCTGGTGCGCGACGGCGGCACCCTGCAGCTTGGCATCGGCGCCATGGCCGACGCCGCGGTGGCGGCGCTGCTGGCGCGGCAACGGGACAACGCGCGCTATCGCAGCCTGCTGTACGCCATGGACATTCCCCAGCGCTGGGGCGCGCTTATCGAGCGCGAGGGCGGCCAGGAACCCTTCGCCCGTGGGCTCTACGGCTGCAGCGAGATGTTCATGCATGGCCTGCTGGCCCTGCTCGAGGCCGGGGTGATCCGCCGCGCGGCCTACCCGGATGCGGAGCTGCAGCGGCTGGCCGAATGCGGCGGGCTGGACGAGCGCGGGCGCCTGACCGGCATCGGCCTCGCCGCGCTCGATGCGCGCAGCTTCGTCCGGCTGCAGCGCCAGGGCCTGCTCGCCGCCGAACTGCGTCTGGACGACCAGCAATTGCTGCTGCCGGACGGGGGCCGGCTGCCCGCCGACCTGTCCGATCCGGCCACCTTCGCCGCGCTGGCGCCCTATCTGGGCGAGGCGCATGGCGCGGTGCTGGTGCACGGCGGCTTCTTCCTCGGTCCGCAGGCGTTCTATCAGCGCCTGCGCGAGCTGAGTGACGACCTGCGCCGGCGCATCGGCATGACCGCCATCAGCCGCATCAACCGGCTGTACGGCGACGAGCCGCTCAAGCGCCTGCAGCGCCGCGACGCGCGCTTCGTCAACAGCTGCTTCGTGGTGACGTTGCTCGGTGCCAGCGCTGCCGACCAGCTGGAGGACGGCCGCGTGCTCAGCGGGGTCGGCGGGCAATACGACTTCGTCGCCCAGGCTCACGAGCTGGAGGGCGGCCGATCCATCCTGATGCTGCGCAGCTGGCGCGAGGACGGCGGCGAGGTAAGCTCGAACATCCGCTGGGATTACCGCCACGCCACCATTCCGCGGCACCTGCGCGACATCGTGGTGACCGAGTACGGCATCGCCGACCTGCGGGGCCGTAGCGATGCCGAGGTGATCGAGGCGCTGCTGCGCATCGCCGATTCGCGCTTCCAGGACGAACTCATCACCGCCGCCAAGCAGGCCGGCAAGCTGGCGGAGGATTTCGAGCTGGCCGCCGAATACCGGCGCAACACGCCGGAGCGCCTACTGGCGCTGCGCATCGAGTTTCCCGAGCTGTTCGCCGAATACCCGCTGGGCTGCGACTTCAGCGCCGAGGAGCAGGACCTGCTGCGTGCGCTGCAGTGGCTGAAGAGCAAGCTCAGGCTCAGCGAGATATTCGAGCTGGGCGTGGCCGCGCTGTTCGACCTGCCGGACGCCGCCGACTATGCGGCGCACCTGCAGCGCATGGGCCTGGAGCGCCCCGAGGGATTGCGCGAGCAGCTCTACCAGAAACTCCTGCTGGCCGGCCTCAAGGCGACCGCGGCGGGTTAACCGCCTCGCGGGCCGTAAAGGCTATCGGTGCGCATGGCGCACCCTGCGCAAGCCGCGTCCTTCAATGCCATCGGTGCGTACGGACGGTATGGGCGTGAAGATGCGGACGTAGGGTGCGCTGTGCGCACCGCATCCCGCCGAGGCCCATGGTGCGCATGGCGCACCCTGCGCAAGTCGTGTCCCTCCAACGCCATCGGTGCGTACGGAAGGTATGGGCGTGAAGATGTGGACGTAGGGTTCGCCGCGCGCACCGCATGTCCCGCCGAGGCCAATGGCGCGCATGGCGCACCCTACGCAAGTCGTGTCCTCCAATGCCATCGGTGCTTACGGAGGGTATGGGAGTGGGGATGCGGACGTAGGGTGCGCTACGCGCACCGCATGGTTCCCGACGACGCCAAGGTGCGCATCGCGCACCTGGCAATGGTCCCGGTCAGCGCTTGAGCATTGCCCGCATATTGGCCAGGGCGTCGTTGCCGCGGGCGCTCTTCACTTCGGCCGGGGCGTCTTCCTGGCCTTCCCAGACTAGGTCCTCCTGAGGTAGCTCGTCGAGGAAGCGGCTCGGCGAGCAGTCGATGATCTCGCCGTACTGCTTGCGTTTGCTGGCGTAAGTCAGCGCCAGGTTGCGCTTGGCCCGGGTGATGCCGACATAGGCCAGGCGGCGTTCTTCCTCGATGGTGTCGGCCTCGATGCTGGAGCGGTGCGGGAGGATCTCTTCCTCGAAGCCGATGATGTACACCGAGGGGAATTCCAGGCCCTTGGAGGCGTGCATGGTCATCATCTGCACGCCCTCGGCGCCTTCTTCCTCTTCCTGCTGGCGCTCCAGCATGTCGCGCAGCACCAGCTTGCCGATCGCGTCCTCGACGGTCATGTCGCCGTCTTCGTCCTTGTCCAGGGTGTTCTTCAGCGCCTCGACGAGGAACCAGACGTTTCCCATGCGCGCCTCGGCGACCTTGTCGCTGGAGGCGTTCTGGCGCAGCCAGTTCTCGTAGTCGATGTCCATCACCATGCTGCGGATGGCGCCGATCGGGTCGTTGCCGGCGCACAGCTCGCGGATCTTGTCCATGTAGCGCTTGAAGCGCGACAGGCGCTCGGTGTAGCGGCTGTCCAGATGCTCGGCCAGGCCCAGCTCGTCGCTGGCGGCGTACATGCTGATCTTGCGCTCGCTGGCGTAGTTGCCGAGCTTCTCCAGGGTGGCGGAACCGATCTCCCGGCGCGGCACGTTGATCACCCGCAGGTAGGCGTTGTCGTCGTCCGGGTTCACCAGCAGGCGGAAGTAGCTCATCAGGTCCTTCACCTCCTGGCGGGCGAAGAAGCTGGTACCGCCGGACAGGCGATAGGGGATCTGGTGGTGCTGCAGCTTCAGCTCCATCAGCTTGGCCTGGTAGTTGCCGCGGTAGAGGATGGCGAAGTCGCTGTACGGGCGCTCGGTGCGCAGGTGCTCGGTGAGGATCTCCAGCGCCACCCGCTCGCACTCGGCCTCCTCGTTGCGCGTGCGGATCACCCGGATCGGGTCGCCGTTGCCCATCTCCGACCACAGCTGCTTCTCGAAAGCGTGCGGGTTGTTGGCGATCAGCACGTTGGCGCATTTGAGGATGCGGCTGGTGGAGCGGTAGTTCTGCTCCAGCATCACCACCTTCAGCGAGGGATAGTCCTCTTTGAGCAGCATCAGGTTTTCCGGCCGCGCGCCGCGCCAGGCGTAGATCGACTGGTCGTCGTCGCCGACCACGGTGATCTGGTGGCGCATGCCGACCAGCTGCTTCACCAGCAGGTACTGGCTGGCGTTGGTGTCCTGGTACTCGTCCACCAGCAGGTAGCGGATGCGGTTCTGCCACTTCTCCAGGATGTCCTTGTGCTCTTGGAACAGTTTCACCGGCAGCAGGATCAGGTCGTTGAAGTCCACCGCGTTGTACGCCTTGAGCGTGCGCTGGTAATGCAGGTAGACGATGGCGGCGGTCTGCTCCTTGGGCCCGCGGGCGTTGGCCAGGGCCTCGTCGGGCAGGATCAGGTCGTTCTTCCAGCTGTCGATCAGGTTCTTGATCTCGTCGACGCCGTCATCGCCGGCGTATTCCTTCTGCATGATGTCGGTCAGCAGCGCCTTGATGTCGCCATCGTCGAAGATCGAGAAGCCGGGCTTGTAGCCGAGGCGGGCGTATTCCTTGCGGATGATGTTCATGCCCAGGTTGTGGAAGGTCGAAACGGTCAGGCCGCGGGCCTCGCCACCCTTGAGCAGGCTGCCGACGCGTTCCTTCATCTCCCGCGCGGCCTTGTTCGTGAAGGTCATGGCCACAATGTGGCGCGCCTGGATGCCGCACTGCTGCACCAGGTAGGCGATCTTGCGGGTAATCACGCTGGTCTTGCCGGAGCCGGCGCCGGCCAGTACCAGCAGCGGGCCGCCGACGTAGTTCACGGCCTCTTGCTGCCGGGGATTGAGTCGCGACATGGGGGAATTCGGTCAGAAAAATCGAGGCGGCATTCTAGCAGCCGGGGTCCGGCTGCGGGGCCCATGCTGACCACGGGGCGACGGGATGAGTTCCCGATAAAAAGCTTCAGGATTGTGTGATAAGTCACTATTTTTAAAGATCATGTACGCTTGTGCCAACGGTTGCCCGTTGCCGCTGCTATGCCTTTCCCGCAGGATGCGCAGATATCTGCACAGGGACGGGCAGAAAGAGAACGCCGAGACACGGCGCACACAGACGGGGTCTGTCTGTTCTTTTCCGACCTGGGGAGGTCATTTGTCCGCGCACGTCGAACCCATGCGCCTGGTCCTGCTGGCCGAAGAGCCTGAGTGGGCGGGCTTGCTGCGTGCGCGGCTGGCGGCGCTGGGCAGTGCCTCTCCGCTGATCACCGCGCCGTCCTGGCAGGCCGCCAGCAGCCTGTTCGACGACGGCGGCCATGGCCTGCTGCTGACCACCCCAGCGTGCCAGCCGGCGCCCGGCAGCTGTTCGCTGCCCACCGTGCTGCTGCTCGACGAAGAGCCCGAGCAGGTGCCGGCCGACGTCTACGACTGGCTGGTGCGCGATGCGCTTTCCGCCGACACCCTGCGCCGCTGCCTGCGCTACGCCGGCGAGCGCGCCCGTTTGCAGGGCACCCTGCAGCGCCTGGCCGAGCAGGACCCGCTGACCGGCATCGCCAATCGCCAGGGCTTCCAGACCCTGCTGGCGGCGCGGCTGGCGGAATACCAGGGCCGCGGCCTGGCCCTCGGCCATCTCGACCTGGACAACTTCAAGCACGTCAACGACGCCCTCGGCCATCAGGCCGGCGACCGCCTGATCCTGCAGGTGGTGGCACGCCTGAAGGCGCAGCTGGAGGCCGGCGACGCCCTGGCCCGCCTGGGCAGCGACGAGTTCGCCCTGCTCATCGACACCCGCCGCGACCCGCAGCGCGCCGAGCGCCTGGCCGAACACATCGTCGAGGCGCTGTCCGAGCCGTACTGGCTGGAGAGCGAGAGCCTGCTGCTCGGCTGCAGCCTGGGCCTGGCCCACGCCCGTGCCGGGGAGAGCGCCGACCCGCTGCTGTGGCACGCGCACATCGCCATGCAGCAGGCCAAGGCGGCCCAGGGCTGCAATTTCCACCTCTACGACGAGCGCATCCACCGCGGCGCGCGCAGCAAGGCGGACCTGGAAACCGAGCTGCGCCGCGCGCTGCGTCGCGACGAGCTGGAGCTGCACTACCAGCCGCGCCTGTGCCTGCAGAGCGGGCGGATCCTCGGCCTGGAGGCGCTGGTGCGCTGGAACCATGCCGAACGTGGCCTGCTCGGCCCGGACGAGTTCGTGCCGCTGGCCGAGGAGAGCGGGCTGATCGTGCCGCTCGGCTACTGGGTCATCGCGCGGGCGTTGCGTGACATGCAGTGGCTGCGCGGCCGCGGCCTGCCGGCACTGCACATGGCGGTCAACCTGTCGTTCCGCCAGTTCCAGGACAGCCAGTTGCTGGAAACCCTCGGCCGGCTGATCGAGGAGCGCGGCGTGGACGCCCAGTGGCTGGAGTTCGAGCTGACCGAGACCGCGGTGATGCGTCGCAGCGAGCAGGTGCAGCAGACCATGCAGGCCCTCGGCCGGCTCGGTGTGCGCTTCTCGCTCGACGACTTCGGCACCGGCTTCTCCTCCTTCGTGCACCTCAACAACCTGCCGATCACCCTGCTGAAGATCGACAAGAGCTTCGTCGCCGGCATGGGCGGCCGCGCCGAGAACCGCCAGCTGGTGCGGGCGATGATCAACCTGGCGCACAACCTGCACCTGGAAGTGGTCGCCGAGGGCGTGGAGGATGCCGAGCAACTGGCCCTGCTGCGCCAGTTCGGTTGCGACCAGGTGCAGGGCTACCTGATCAGCCGGCCACTGCCGCTGGCCGACCTGGCGCGTTTCCTGGTGTTCGGCCTGCGCCAGCCGCTGCTTGCCGGCGTCTAAGTTGGAGTCACGGTTGTAGG
>NZ_JAMXBF010000007.1 GCF_023823685.1 Pseudomonas subflava | reverse complement strand
TCGGTTGCGACCAGGTGCAGGGCTACCTGATCAGCCGGCCACTGCCGCTGGCCGACCTGGCGCGTTTCCTGGTGTTCGGCCTGCGCCAGCCGCTGCTTGCCGGCGTCTAAGTTGGAGTCACGGTTGTAGGTTGGTAGCCCGGATGCAATCCGGGAAGCAGGCAGCTACGACCCCGGATTGCATCCGGGCTACGGCCGGCCGACGTCTAGGCCGAAATCACGGCCGTAGGGTGCGCCGCGCGCACCGCATGTCTCGGCGCTATCGTTTCACGACAGGCAGGGCTCGCCCCGCACCGACCGCCGCGCACGCAGCAGGCGCGCGGTCTTCCACTCGAAACCCAGGGTCAGGCTGGGAGCCCGGATGCACTCCGGGACGCAGGCAGCTACGCCCCCGGATTGCATCCGGGCTACGGCAGGCAGGCGTCAAGGCCGAAATCACGGCCGGAGGGTGCGCCGCGCGCACCGCATGCTTCGGCTCCATCGTTTCACGACTGGCAGGGCTCGCCCTGCACCGGCCGCCGCGCACGCAGCAGGCGCGCGGTCTTCCACTCGAAACCCAGGGTCAGGCTGGTAGCCCGGATGCAATCCGGGAAGCAGGCAGCTACGACCCCGTATTGCCTTCGGGCTACGGCTGTCTGTCTTCCTGTCGGAAATCACGGCCGTAGGGTGCGCCGCGCGCACCGCATGGCTCGGCGCAATCGTTTCACGACAGGCAGGGCTCGCCCCGCACCGACCGCCGCGCACGCAGCAGGCGCGCGGTCTTCCACTCGAAACCCAGGGGCAGGCTGGTAGCCCGGATGCAATCCGGGAAGCAGGCAGCTACGACCCCGTATTGCCTTCGGGCTACGGCTGGCTGGCGTCCAGGCCGAAATCACGGCCGTAGGGTGCGCCGCGCGCACCGCATGCTTCGGCACCATCGTTTCACGACAGGCAGGGCTCGCCCTGCACCGGCTGCCGCGAACGCAGCAGGCGCGCGGTCTTCCACTCGAAGCCCAGGGTCAGGCCGAGCGCCGCGCAGGCCAGTCCGCCCGCCAGCCCCCACCACACCCCATGGGCACCCCAGCCGAACGGGAAGGCCAGGGTCCAGGCCAGCGGGATGCCGATCAGCCAGTAGCAGCCGAGCCCGACCAGCAGGGTGGTCTTGCCGTCGCCCAGGCCGCGAATGGTGCCCATGGCGATGCTCTGGGTGCCGTCGAACAGCTCGAACACGGCGGCCACCGCCAGCAGGCTCACGGCCAGGGTGACCACCTCGGCGAAGGCCGGGTCGTTGCGGTCGACGAACAGCCCCACCACCGGCTCCGGCATCAGCCAGAACAGCAGGGCGAACACCAGCATGCAGCAGGCGCCGCCGGCGATACCCAGGTAACCGGCGCGGCGCACATCGGCCGGGCGGCCGGCGCCGTAGTGCTGGCCGACGCGGAAGGTCACGGCGTAGGACAGGCCCTGGGGCAGGATGAACGCCAGCGTCACCGCCTGGATGGCGATCTGGTGTGCCGCCAGCTGCACGCTGCCGAGGGCGCCCATGCACAGGGCGGCGAAGGTGAACATGCCCTGCTCGGCGGCGTAGGTGCCGCCGATGGGCAGGCCCAGGCGCAGCAGCGCGCCCATCTCGTGCCGCCACGGACGTAGCAGGCCGAGCAGCGGCAGGTAATCGCGGTAGGCCGGGGCGCACAGGATGTGCAGCGCGAGTGCCAGGGCCATGCCGCTGCTGACCAGGGCGGTGGTCATGCCGATGCCGCCCAGGCCTAGGCTGGGCAGGCCGAACCAGCCCTCGATCAGCGCGTAGTTGATGACGAAGTTGGCGACGGCGCCGACGATGCCGATGGTCATCACCGGGCCGGGATGGCCGATGGCGCTGGTGAAGCCCCGCAGGGCCATGAAGATGAGGTAGCCGGGCAACGCCAGGGCCAGCGGACCGAGGAACTCCATGGCACGCGCCGCGGCATCGGGTTGCTGGCCCAGGTGCGGCAGCAGCGGGCCGAGGGCCCGCAGGCAAAGCGCGCCCGCAACGCCCAGCAGCAGGGCCAGCCACAGGCCGTTCTGCAGCAGACGCGTGGCGCCCGGCGCATCGCCGGCGCCATGGCGGATGGCGACCAGGCTGCCCACCGCGGCCACCGTGCCGACGCAGAACAGCGACAGCATGTAGTAGCAGGTGGCGCCCAGGGCGCCGCCGGCCAGCTGCTCGGGGCCGAGCATGCCCATCATGATGGTGTCGGTGAACACCATCAGCACGTGGGCCAGCTGCGCGGTAATCAGCGGACCGGCGAGGCGGAAGAGGGCGACCAGTTCGTCACGAATGGGCTGCGGCATGATGAATGAGGCTCAGCGATGGGCCTCGGACGAATACCGGGCGCAAGTGGATTGGCGCGTATTCTGGTGGGCCGAGCCGGCCACGGACAAAAGGAAAAATGCGATGCTTGGCATGACTAATACTCATGGATATCGCTCATGGCCCGACGTCTGCCACCGCTCTATGCCCTGCGCGCCTTCGAGGCGGCAGCCCGGCATGCCTCGTTCACCCGCGCCGCCGAGGAGCTGGCCATCACCCAGAGCGCGGTGAGCCGGCACATCCGCACCCTGGAGGAGCATTTCGCCTGTCGCCTGTTCGAGCGGGCCGGCCGCCATCTGCGCCTGAGCGAGAGCGCACGCCTGCTGCTGCCCGGCGTGCGCGACGGATTCGACGCGCTGGAGCGAGCCTGTACCGCGCTCAGCGCCGATGACGCCACCCTGCGCCTGAAGGCGCCCTCCACCCTGACCATGCGCTGGCTGCTGGCGCGGCTCTCGCGCTTTCGCCTGCACAACCCTGGCATCGAGGTACAGCTGACCAGCGCCTGGATGGACGTCGACCGGGTCGACTTCCAACAGGAGCCCTTCGATTGCGCCGTGCTGCTCAACGCCGGCGGCAGCTTTCCCGCCGAATGGGAGAGCGTCGAGCTGTTCGCCGAATGGCTGATTCCGGTCTGCGCGCCGGAGGCGGCCGCCAGCGGCGCCTGGGATCTGGCGCGGCTGCAGGCCGCCGAGTTGCTGCATCCCACGCCGGACCGTCGCGACTGGCGGCGCTGGCTGCAGGCCATGGGGCTGGAGGAGCAGGTGCCGCTGCGCGGCGGCCAGGTGTTCGACACCCTGGAGTTGGGCATCGTCGCCGCCGAGCGCGGCTACGGGGTGTCCATCGGCGACCTGGTGATGATCGCCGAGGACGCCGAGCAGGGCCGCCTGGGCCTGCCGTTGCCCAGCGCGGTGGCCAGCGGCGAAAGCTATCACCTGGTTTGGCCCAAGGGGCGGCGTGGCGAGGAGCGGTTGCGCCGGCTGCGCGACTTTCTGTTGGCCGAGGTGGAGCAGATGCACCTGCCGGGCGTGGAGCGTGTCGGCATCTAGTGTCTCGTCTGCGTAAAAAATAATGGACCTCTCCGGCATGCCAGAGCCTGGGCAGGCGAGGCTTTGAGGCCGATATTCGGGCGATTGAGGTCTTCCTTCGCAAGGCGGGCTTCTTGAAATGTTTGACATATTTTACGCGCCTGAGGAGACTGTGCCGGCGGTTCGACTGTTATGCGGCCGTCGCGGGAGGTCCGTTACCTCCCACTCCCATGCCTCCAGGCGAGGCCCCGCAACGCCGCCGACAGACGGAACCGTGCCAAACAGGTAGCGCGTCGATCTCCCGACCCACCTGCACAGCAACGGCAGGACCGACCTGCCCCAAGGTGACGTATGTCCAACAACAACAGTGCCAAGAACACTCCCCCTAAACGCAAACCCGTCGTGCTGATGTCCATGGGCGCCCAGGAGCGCAAGGGCCACGACTATCAGGTGATGACCCACAAATACATCACGCCGCTGGTGGAGATCGCCGGTTGCGTGCCCGTATTGGTGCCCACCTGCTGCGGTACCGATGACCTCGAGCAGTACCTCGACATGGCCGACGGCGTGTACCTGACCGGTGCCGGCTCGAACATCGATCCGAGCCTCTACGGCCAGGAGAACCTCACGCCCGAGAAGACCCAGGATCGTGACCGCGACCTGTTCGACCTGCCGCTGATCAAGGCCGCCATCGCTCGCGGCCTGCCGCTGTTCGCCATCTGCCGTGGCATGCAGGAGATCAATGTGGCGCTGGGCGGCGACATGTACCAGAAGCTCTACGCCGAGCCGGGCTTCAACGACCATCGGGAGAACTCCGACGACGCGGTGGACTTGCAATACGCGGCGGCGCACAGCGTACGCATCGCGCCTGGCAGCTGGCTGGCCGAGGTACTGGGCAGCGAGGAGATCGCCGTCAATTCGCTGCACGGCCAGGGCGTGAAGACCCTGGGCAAGGGCCTGGAGCCGCTGGCGCACGCCGAGGACGGCCTGGTCGAGGCCTTCCATGCGCCGAGCCTGTCGCCCTTCCTGTTCGCCGTGCAGTGGCATCCGGAATGGCAGGCCGCGCAGAACCCCGATTCGGTGAAGATGTTCCAGGCGTTCGGCGAAGCCTGCCTTCAGCGTCAGGCCGGCCTGGCACTCAATCTGGCCAGCTGAGGGCGCAGCTCCCGTGGCCGAAGCACAACGGTGTTCGGCCATGATTTGACCGAAAAGTCTCTCTCTTACGTTGTCTGACAACTTTTTGGGCGCAAGGCCCGCAAATTCATAATTCATACTCTCCCGATCGGATATTCTCCGCGCCCTTCGAGGGCTGACGGCGATCCCGCAACCCTTGCGTGCCCGAAAAATACGTCCGGAGAGACTGATCATGTCCCAGCCCAGGTCCCGTATCGCCTGGCAGCTTGCCGTTGCCCTCGCGATACTCCTGATCCTCCTCATCAGCGGCAGTACCCTGTTCGCTCTGCGTTCCCTCGATCAGGCCAGCCTGACCACCCGCGAAGGGCACCTGGCCAGCGAGGCCCGCCTGCTCGCCGACCAGCTCACCACCTTTCACGGCACCCTGCGCGAGAGCACCAGCCGCCTGGCCGGCCTGTTCGAGCAGCGTTTCGCCAGCGGCCTCTCGGTGCATGCCGAGGAGCGCGTGCCGGTCGCCGGTCTGACCCCGCCGGCGCTCTACCTCAATGGCCAGGCTCTGAACGGTGACTTCACCCTGGTCGACGAATTCCGCCAGCTCACCGCCGGCGTGGCCACGGTGTTCGTCCGCGACGGCGCGGACTTCGTGCGCATCACCACCTCGGTGACCAAGGAAGACGGCAACCGCGCCATCGGCACCGTGCTCGACCACGCCCACCCGGCCTACCAGCGCCTGCTCGGCGGGCAGAGCTATGTCGGCCGGGCGCTGCTGTTCGGGCGTTTTTACATGACCCAGTACACGCCGGTGCGTGATGCGACCGGCAATGTCAGCGCTGTGCTGTTCGTCGGCTTCGACTACACCGACGCGCAGAGCGCCCAGTTCGCCGACCTCGGGCGCTTCCGTATCGGTCGCAGCGGTTCGCTGGCGCTGCTCGACGAGCAGGGCAAGTGGCTGGTGCCGCCGGCTGGCGTGCAGCGCCCCGAGGCCGTGGGCGACCGCCTGCAGCAGCTGCTGAGCGAGCCGGGCGAGGGGCACTTCTGGAGCGACGGCCAGCAGGACTTCTTCAGCGTGGCCGCGCCCTTCGCCGACGGGCCCTGGCAGGTGCTGGCGAGCATGCCCAAGGAAGAGATCCGCGAGGTGACCTGGAACGTCGGCGGTCAGCTAGCGCTGGGCAGCCTGACCGCCATGGTGCTGGCGGTGGCCGCGGTGATCGTGCTGCTACGTCGGCGCCTGCGTCCGCTCGACGAGCTGGTGGAACAGGCCCAGGCGCTCGGCGCGGGCAACCTGCGCGCCCGCTCGCAGGTCAACAGTCATGACGAGATTGGCGAACTGGCGCGCGGCTTCAACCAGATGGGCGAGGCGCTGGCGACCATGGTCGCGCACATCCGCAGCGCGGCGCAGCAGGTCGGCAGCCGCTCGCAGATCCTCAGCGGCCTGTCCAGCGGTGCCTACGAGGGCATGGAGCAGCAGTCAGGTGAGATCGGCAGCATGGCCGGCGCGGTGGAGGAGTTCAGCGCCACCGCGCAGAACATCGCCGACAACATGCGCAACACCGAGCGCTTGGCCAATGACAACGCTCAGCAGACCCGCATCGGTCGTGCCTCAATGGACGAAGCCTCGGCGGCGCTGCAGCAGATTTCCGCGTCTCTCGATGACACCGCCTCGGTGGTCAACACCCTCGGCCAGCGCTCCCAAGAAATCGGCGGCATCGTCGGCGTGATTACCGCCATCGCCGACCAGACCAACCTGCTGGCGCTCAACGCCGCCATCGAGGCGGCCCGTGCCGGCGAGATGGGCCGCGGCTTCGCCGTGGTGGCGGACGAGGTGCGCAACCTGGCGGCGCGCACCCGCGAAGCGACCACCGAGATCTCGACCATGATCGGCAGCATCCAGGAGGAAACGGCCAGCGCCATACGCACCATGGAGCAGGGCCAGGCGCTGATGCAGGAAGGCCTGGCGCGCAATGCCAAGGTGGCGGCCGCGCTGGCGCAGATCGCCGACCAGACCAGCGAGGCCGGCGAGCAGTTCGCCGCCATCACCACCGCCACCCAGGAGCAGAGCAGCACCGCGACCCTGCTCAGCAGCAACCTGCAGAGCATCGCCCTGGCCAACAGCGAGCAGCGCGAGGTGGTGGCCAACCTGGCCGAGACCGCCCGCGAGATGGACCGCCTGGCCGAGGAGCTGCAGCGCGAGGTCAGCCGCTTCCAGTGAGGCGCAGCTCCCCGCGGCGCAACCTCGGTCATAAGGAAGCCCGGCATTTGCCGGGCTTCTTTTGGGTCAGCGCACCATGTGCAGGTAGTGCATGTGCTTCTCGTACTGGTCGAGGATGTCGCCGATCACCTCGTCGCGCCCCCAGCCCATCACGTCGTAGTCCTGACCGCCTTCGCGCAGGTGTACCTCGGCGCGGAAGTACTTGCGCTCCTCGTTGCCGTCGTCCGTGTCACGCAGGGCGAAGCTGGGTTGGACGAACGCCCGCGGACGCACCTCGTAGCTGAAGTCCGCCTCGTTGCCGTGGGCCACGACCAGGCGCACGCGGCCATCGTCACCGTTGATCACGCCGGTGGAGATGCCCTGCTTGCGCAGTTCGTCGGCTACCGACTGGCAGGCCGGCTGCACCACTTCACTGATGAAGCGCGTCACGTGGGCGCGGCGCGGGAACATGACCAGGTTGCGCAGGCGGCGCTCCCAGCCGCCGTGCTGTCGGCTGCTGTGACGTGGGCTGGCCAGTGCCTGGAAGCGGATGCCACGCTTGGTGGCATCCAGACGCAATGCCCTCAGCAGCCCCCACATCGAGGCGAGCAGGACGATGGAGAAAGGCAGCGCGCTGGCGATGGTCGCCGTCTGCAAGGCCTTGAGTCCGTCGGCCAAGAGCAGCGCGATAGCCACCACCCCGATCAGGATCGACCAGAACAGGCGTTGCCACAATGGCGTGTGTGCCTGGCCGCCGGAGGCGAGCATGTCCACGACCAGGGCGCCCGAGTCGGCGGAAGTGACGAAGAAAACCACCACCATCGCCACCGCGATGAGCGAGAGCAGCGTGCTGAACGGAAACTGTTCGAGGAAGGCGAACAGCGCCAGGGAGCTGTCCACGTTCACCGTATGGGCGAGGCTCTGCAGGCCTTCGTTGAGCACCATGTGGATGGCGCTGTCGCCGAACACGGTCATCCACAGCAGGGTGAAGCCGGCCGGCACGAAGAGCACGCCGCTGATGAATTCACGGATGGTGCGACCGCGCGAAATGCGAGCGATGAACAGACCCACGAAGGGCGACCAGGATAGCCACCAGCCCCAGTACAGCAGCGTCCAGCCGCCGATCCAGTCGGTGGGCTCGTAGGCGTAAAGATTGAAGGTCTTGCTGACGATCTCGGAGAGATAGGCGCCGCTGTTCTGCACGAAGGTCTTGAACAGGAAGACGGTCGGGCCGAGCGCCAGAACGAACAGCAACAGCAGCACGGCCAGCGTCAGGTTGAGCTCGGAGAGAATACGAATGCCCTTGTTCAGGCCGCTGGCGACCGACAGCGTGGCGAGCAGACAGATACCCGTGATCAGCGCCACCTGCACGGTGGTGTTCACCGGCAGGCCGAACAGGTGAGCGAAGCCGCTGTTGATCTGCAGCACGCCGTAGCCGAGGGAGGTGGCGACACCGAACACCGTGCCGAGGATGGCGAATATATCCACCGCATGGCCGATGGGGCCGTGGATGCGGTCGCCGATCAGCGGGTATAGAGCGGAGCGCAGGGTCAACGGCAGGTTGTGACGGAAGCAGAAGAACGCCAGGATCAGCGCGACGATGGCGTAGATCGCCCAGGCATGCAGGCCCCAGTGGAAGAAGGTCAGCTTCATCGCCTCGCGGGCCGCCTGCACGGTGCCGGCCTCGCCCACGGGCGGGGCGGTGAAGTGCATCAGCGGCTCGGCCACGCCGAAGAACATCAGGCCGATACCCATGCCGGCGGAGAACAGCATGGCGAACCAGGTGGCGTTGCGGTATTCGGGCTGGCTGTGGTCGGGGCCGAGTTTGAGGTCGCCGTAGCGGCTGACCGCGAGATAGACGCAGCAGATGAGAATCAGCGCGACGGTGAGGACGTAGAACCAGCTGGCCTTGTCAAGAATCCAGCCTTGCAACAGCGCGAACTGGCTTTGCGCCTGCTCCTGGAACAGCACGCTGTACAGTACCAGGGCGAGGATGAGGGCGGCCGAGGTAAAGAATACGGGCCGGTTGAGCGAAGACGTAGATGCCTCCATTGAGCTAGCTCTCCTTGTTATCGGATGGGCCGCCAAGGGCGGAAGGCCAGCCATGCTATCACAATTGATAGCTTTTGTCTCTTGCAGTGAATCCTTTGATAATTTGGCTGGATCGATTGCCGGCTTACCCGGCGACGTCCGGCCGATACTGCAGCGCCTCGGCCAGGTGTGGACGGCCGATATGTGTTGCCTGTTCCAGGTCGGCCAGGGTGCGCGCCACCTTCAACAGGCGGTGAGCCGCGCGTAGCGACAGGTTGAGGCGTTCGCACGCCTGTTCCAGCCACTGGCGGTTCTCGTCGTCGAGCGGGCAGTGCCGTCGCAGGCCGTCCAGGTCGAGAAAAGCGTTAGCGCAGCCCTGGCGGTCCAGTTGGCGCTGTCGAGCGGCGGCCACGCGGCCGGCCAGGCTCGCGCTGCTCTCGCCGGGCTGCGCGGGCGCTTGCAGGCTGGTGCTCTCGCGGGCCACGGTGAGGTGCAGGTCGATGCGGTCGAGCAGCGGGCCGGACAACTTGGCGCGGTAGCGCTGTACCTGCTCGGTGGAGCAGCGGCAGCGTCCGCCGGGGTCGCCGAGATAACCGCAGGGGCAGGGGTTCATCGCGGCGACCAGCTGGAATCGCGCCGGGAAGCGCACCTTGTCCCGCGCCCGGGCGATCACGATCTGTCCGCTCTCCAGGGGCTCGCGTAGCACCTCCAGCACCTTCCGATCGAACTCGGGGAGTTCGTCCAAGAATAGGACACCCTGGTGCGCCAGGGTGATTTCGCCGGGCACCGGGCGACTGCCTCCTCCGACCAGCGCTGGGCCGGAGGCCGAGTGATGGGGTTGACGAAAGGGTCTCTGCGGCCAGGCGTTGAGCGGCGTGTGGCTGGCCACCGAATGGATCGCCGCCACTTCCAGCGCCTCTTCCTCGGAGAGCGGCGGCAGCAGGCCCGGAAGGCGGCTGGCCAGCAGGGTCTTGCCGGTGCCGGGCGGGCCGCTGAGCAATAAGTTGTGGCCGCCGCTGGCGGCGATCAGCAGGGCGCGTTTGGCGGCCAGCTGGCCCTGCACCTCGGCCAGGTCCGGGTAGGCCGGCACCTCGCGCAGCAGGCCGCTGGCCTGGTAAGGCGCCAGCGGCGTGTGGCCGGTGAGATGGGCGGTGAGCTGCAGCAGGTGGTCGATCGCCAGCACCTTGAGGCCGGAGGCCAGGCAGGCCTCCTCGGCATTGGCGCTGGGCACCACCAGGGTGCGACCGGCGGCGCGGGCGGCGAGGGCGGCGGGGAGCACGCCCTGCACCGGGCGCACGGCGCCGGACAGCGCCAGCTCGCCCAGGCACTCCAGTTCGTTCAGCGACTCCGCCGGCACCTGGCCATTGGCGGCCAGCACGCCGAGGGCGATGGCGAGGTCGAAGCGGCCGCCGTCCTTCGGCAGGTCGGCGGGGGCCAGGTTGAGTGTGATCTTGCGCGCCGGAAAATCGAAGCCGGAGTTCTGGATGGCGCTGCGCACCCGGTCCTTGCTCTCCTTGACCGCCGCCTCGGGCAGGCCCACCAGGGCCATGCCCGGCAGGCCGTTGGCCAGATGCGCCTCGACGGCGACGGCGGGCGCCTCGACGCCGACCTGGGCGCGGCTGTGGACTATGGCCAGGGACATCGATCACTCCTTTGATCGCATGCCCGCCGAGCGCTTACTCGGCGGGAGGTTTCTGTTGGGCTTCCAGCTCGGCGAGCTTGGCCTCGAGGGCTTCCAGGCGAGCGCGGGTGCGGGCCAGTACGGCCATCTGGCTGTCGAATTCCTCGCGGCCGACCAGATCCAGCTTGCCGAAGGCGCTCTGCAGCAGGGCCTTGAATTGCGCCTCCAGCTCGGCGCGGGGCGCCGCGCTTTCATCGCTGAACAGGCGCGAGGCGTGGCTGGCGAGGGTGTCGAGGATGGCTTTGGGCGGCAGCATGGCGAGGTTCCGGATTAAACGGCGGGCAGTGTAGCACGCGGCCTGGTCGGGGCCGGGTGCCTGCCAAGTGCACACTTTTTGATCATGTCCGACGTGCGCGCTGCACCAATGATGTGCAGTGACCCGGGAGTCGAAACGCAGCGAAGCCATCATGAGTGCCCTAAGCCCATGAAAAAGTGGCCTTTTGGCATAGCTGGCAAGCTTTCTGCTTTACACCCCGTGACGCGTGCACCGATGCAGTACCGGTGCGCAGGATGAGGTGGGGGAGCGCCTCATTGGAATGCGGTCGGTGGGCATCGGTGCGGCAGTGAGGCATGCCGGGCGATGCGTTTCAAAAGCCAGACACTGCGCTTAGACTTGAGCCGGGTTCGTTTTCCTGGGGCGAGTCCATCCAAACGGGAGAGAGTTTCATGAAGCTAGTCACTGCCATCATCAAGCCGTTCAAGCTGGACGACGTGCGCGAGTCGCTGTCGGAGATCGGCGTGCAGGGCATCACCGTGACCGAAGTCAAAGGCTTCGGCCGGCAGAAGGGCCACACCGAGCTGTACCGAGGTGCGGAATACGTGGTGGATTTCCTGCCCAAGGTGAAGATCGACGTGGCCATCGCCGACGACCAGCTGGACCGGGTCATCGAGGCGATCACCAAGGCGGCCAACACCGGCAAGATCGGTGACGGCAAGATCTTCGTCGTCAATCTGGAACAGGCCATCCGCATCCGTACCGGCGAAACCGGCACCGACGCCGTTTAAGCCTCAGAACCCCATACGCCCCAGGAGAAAAACACATGACTCTGCGTAAGATCGCAGGGCTAGGAGCCCTTTTGTCCCTCGTAACCCCTGGCCTGGCCATGGCTGACGAGGTCGTCCTCAACTCCGGCGACACCGCCTGGATGCTCACCGCCACCGTGCTGGTGCTGTTCATGACCATCCCCGGCCTGGCGCTGTTCTACAGCGGCATGGTCCGCTCCAAGAACGTCCTCTCGGTGATGATGCAGTGCTTCGCCATCACCGGCCTGATCAGCATCCTCTGGGTGGTCTACGGCTATAGCCTGGCCTTCGACACCACCGGCATGGAGAAGGGCGTCACCAACTTCAACTCCTTCGTCGGCGGCCTGAACAAGGCGTTCCTCAGTGGCCTGACCACCGAGAGCCTGATCGGCGCCTTCCCGGAAAGCGTGTTCGTCACCTTCCAGATGACCTTCGCGATCATCACCCCGGCCCTGATCGTCGGCGCCTTCGCCGAGCGCATGAAGTTCTCCGCGATGCTGATCTTCATGGCCGTCTGGTTCACGCTGGTCTACGCGCCGATGTGCCACATGGTCTGGTCCGGTGACGGCGCCTTCCTGTGGGACGAGGGCGTGCTCGACTTCGCCGGCGGCACCGTGGTGCACATCAACGCCGGTATCGCCGGCCTGGTGGCCTGCCTGGTGCTGGGCAAGCGCAAGGGCTACCCGACCACTCCGATGGCTCCGCACAACCTGGGCTACACCCTGGTCGGCGCCGCCATGCTGTGGATCGGCTGGTTCGGCTTCAACGCCGGCTCCGCCATCGCCGCCAACGGCACCGCCGGCATGGCCATGCTGGTGACCCAGATCGCCACCGCCGCCGCCGCCCTGGGCTGGATGTTCGCCGAGTGGATCACCCACGGTAAGCCGAGCGCCCTGGGCATCGCCTCCGGCGTGGTCGCCGGCCTGGTCGCCATCACCCCGGCCGCCGGCACCGCCGGCCCGATGGGCGCCCTGGTGATCGGTCTGGCCTCCGGCGTGATCTGCTTCTTCTGCGCCACCAGCCTCAAGCGCAAGCTGGGCTACGACGACTCCCTGGACGCCTTCGGCGTGCACGGCGTGGGCGGCATCGTCGGCGCCATCCTGACCGGTGTGTTCGCCGCGCCGGCCCTGGGTGGCTTCGGCACCGTCGAGGACATCGGCGGTCAGGTCTGGATCCAGATCGTCGGCGTGCTTGTCACCGTGGTCTACACCGGCATCGTCACCTTCGTGATCCTCAAGGTGCTGGACGTGGTGATGGGCCTTCGCGTCAGCGAAGAGTCCGAGACCGTCGGCCTCGACCTCTCCGAGCACAACGAGCGCGGCTACAACCTGTAAGCCTCCGCAGCGGTACCCACAACGCCCGGTTCGCCGGGCGTTTTCATGTCTGCGCCAACGGCGGCGCATCCTGTGCAACCGTACAACGGAGTACGCGATGGAAAGCACGGCCCTGATTCCCCTGCAGTACGCGCTGGATACCTTTTACCTGCTGATTTGCGGTGCCCTGGTGATGTGGATGGCGGCGGGTTTCGCCATGCTCGAGTCGGGCCTGGTGCGCGCCAAGAACACCGCCGAGATCCTCACCAAGAACATCGTGCTCTACGCCCTGGCCTGCGTGATGTACCTGCTGCTGGGCTATCACCTGATGTACGGCGGCAGCGCCGGCGGCGTGCTGCCCAGCTTCGGCATGCTGATCGGCGCCGAGCATGCGGTCGATGGCGTGGCCGCGGGCGGCGAGGGCGCGGCGGCCTTTTCCAGGCGCGCCGACTTCTTCTTCCAGGTGGTGTTCGTCGCCACCGCCATGTCCATCGTCTCCGGTGCCGTGGCCGAGCGCATGAGGCTGTGGGCGTTCCTGGTCTTCGCCGTGGTGATGTGCGGTGTGATCTACCCGGTCGAGGGCTACTGGACCTGGGGCGGTGGCTTCCTCAAGCAGCTCGGCTTCAAGGATTTCGCCGGCTCCGGCATCGTCCACCTGGCCGGCGCCTCGGCCGCCCTGGCCGGGGTGATGCTGCTCGGCGCGCGCCGGGGCAAGTACGGCAGCCAGGGCCAGATCAACGCCATTCCGGGGGCCAATCTGCCGCTGGCCACTCTCGGCACCTTCATCCTCTGGCTCGGCTGGTTCGGTTTCAACGGTGGCTCGCAGCTCAAGGTCAGCAGCATCGAGGACGCCAACGCGGTGGCCGCGGTGTTCGCCAATACCAACCTGGCCGCGGCCGGCGGCCTGTTGGCGGCGCTGGTGGTGGCGCGCGTGCTGTTCGGCAAGGCCGACCTGACCATGATCCTCAACGGTGCTCTGGCCGGCCTGGTATCGATCACCGCCGAGCCGGCCGCGCCGAGCGCCGTACAGGCGGTGCTGATCGGCGCCGTCGGTGGCGTGCTGGTGGTGTTCAGCATCCTGATGCTCGAACGTCTGCGCATCGACGATCCGGTCGGCGCCATCTCCGTGCATGGCGCCGGCGGCATCTGGGGGCTGCTGGCCGTGCCATTGACCAACAGCGGCGCCAGCCTGAGTGCGCAGCTGCTCGGCGCGGCCTGCATCTTCGCCTGGGTGTTCGTCGCCAGTCTGCTGGTGTGGGGGCTGATCAAGCTGGTCATGGGCCTGCGGGTCAGCGAGGAGGACGAGTACGAGGGCGTGGACATCGCCGAGTGCGGCCTGGAGGCCTATCCCGAGTTCACCCGCAAGTGACTTCAGGGCGCCGCGGCGCCCTTTTTCATGGTCCTGCGACAGGCGTGAAAAATCCCGCGCGAGCCAGGTGAAAAGGCCATCGACTCTCTCTAAAATGCGCCGCCAACAGATGCGGCGGATGCCGGACATGTGGCAACAACGGCTGATCGAATTGCGCGCCCGGGCGCGGGGTTTTCACCTGGTGACCGACGAGGTCGTGACGGCGTTGCCGGAGCTGGCCCGGTGTCGAGTCGGGCTGCTGCACCTGTGGCTGCAGCACACCTCGGCCTCGCTGACCATCAACGAGAACGCCGACGGCGCGGTGCGACGTGACTTCGAGCGCTTCTTCAACCGTCTCGTGCCCCGGGGCGAGAGTGGCTACGAGCACGACTACGAAGGGCCGGACGATCTGCCGGCGCACTTCAAGTCGAGCCTGCTCGGTTGTCAGCTGAGCCTGCCGGTCAGCGAAGGTCGGTTGAACCTAGGCACCTGGCAAGGCATCTATCTCGGCGAGCACCGCGACCACGGCGGTGCGCGCCGGGTGCTGGCGACCCTGCAGGGCGAGTGGCGCTGAGGCCGAAGATTTTTCCAGCGGCATTTTTGCAATGCGTGCCGCTGGGCTATAAGTAACCTGCTTTGCGCAAGTCATGAGGTAGAACATGAGCGACGAAGAACTGGAACAGGACGACCTGGAAGGCGCCGACGAGGACGATGACGAGGAGCTGGAAGCGGCCGACGCCGGCGATGACGGCGAGGACGATGGTGGCGGTGACGCACCCGAGTCCGGTGGTGGCAAATCGAGCAAAAAGGCCAAAGCCGCCGAAGAGGTCGAGGAGCTGCCCAGCATCGAAGCCAAGCAGAAGGAGCGCGACGCCCTGGCCAAGGCCATGGAAGAGTTCCTCTCGCGTGGTGGCTCGGTGCAGGAGATCGAGCCCAACGTGGTAGCCGACCCGCCCAAGAAGCCGGACAGCAAGTACGGCAGCCGCCCCATCTGAGGACGGTTGTCGCCATGAAAGAGCCCGCCATTTCGGCGGGCTTTTTCATGGGCGCATAGCGATGCGGGCGGGCTCTAGCGGGCGTGCTCCCAGCGCTCCAGCAGGGCCGGCAGCTCGGCCAGGCTCTGTACCTGCGCATCCGGCTCGGCGTCGCCGTCCCAGTCCCTGCCCTGGGGATTGAACCAGATGGCGCGCAGGCCGGCGGCCTTGGCTCCGGCGATGTCGTCGCCCGGATGGTCGCCGATGTGCACGGCCTGCTCCGCGGCGATGCCCGCGTGGCGCAGGGCGGTCTGGAACGGGTGCGGGTCGGGCTTGCCGATGCCCAGTTCCTCGGCGCACAGGGCGAAGCGGAAGTAGTCGGCCAGGCCCAGGCGGCGCACGTCGGCGTTGCCGTTGGTGATCACCCCCAGGGTGTAGCGCAGAGCCAGGCGCTCGAGGGTCGGATGCACCTCGGGGAACAGCTGCACCTGGTGGCGCGCGGCGAGGAATACCTGAAAGCCCAGCTCGGCCAGTTCGTCGGCCTCGGCCTGGGCGTAGCCGGCATCGAGCAGCGCATGCAGCAGGATGCGTCGGCGAAGCTCGCTGAGACGGTGCTTGAGTCCGGGGTCGGCCTCCATCAGGCGGGCGCGGATCGCCCACAGGTGCTCAATGGGCACCGGCCCCAGGCGCGGCGCCTCGGCGGCCAGCCAGTCACGCAGGGCAGCTTCGGCGCTGTGCATCACCGGCGCCACGTCCCACAGGGTGTCGTCGAGGTCGAAGGTGATCAGGCGGATGCTCATCAGGATTCGCTCTTGCGTTTGGCGCGAGGGTGGGCGCCGTCGTAGACCTTGGCCAGGTGCTGGAAGTCCAGGTGGGTGTAGATCTGCGTGGTGGCGATATCGGCGTGGCCGAGCAGCTCCTGCACCGCGCGCAGGTCCTGCGAGGACTCCAGCATATGGCTGGCGAAGGAGTGCCGGAGCATGTGCGGATGCAGGTGCTGGCCCAGCTCGCGCACGCCGGCCTCGCGCACCCGCAGCTGAATCGCACGCGGGGTCAGGCGCCTGCCCTGGCGGCCGACGAACACGGCGCCGCCCTGCGGGTTGCACAGGGCGCGCAGCGGCAGCCAGGCGTCCAGCGCCTCGCGCGCCTTGCGTCCGACCGGCAGCTCGCGGGCCTTGTTGCCCTTGCCGCGGACCCGCACGAGGCCGGCGGCCAGGTCGAGGCCGTCGAGGTCCAGGCCGACCAGCTCGGACAGGCGCAGGCCGGAGGAGTAGAAGAGTTCGAGCATGGCCTGGTCGCGGCGGGCGATGAAGTCGTCCTCCACGCCGCCATCCAGCAGCTGCGCCGTGCGGTCGGCATCCAGCGCGCGCGGCAGGCGGCGCTCGCCCTTGGGCGCGGAGAGACCGTTGGCCGGGTCGTGACGGCACAGCCCCTCGCGGTTGAGGTATTGGTAGAAGCCGCGCACCGCCGAGAGCAGTCGCGCCAGGGAGCGGCTGGATTGCCCCTGGCCATGCAGGCGGGCGACCATGGCGCGCAGGCTGCGGGTGTCGAGGTCGACCCAGCGGGCGATGGCGTTCTTCTCGCACAGGGCCAGCACTTTCAGCAGATCGCGGCGGTAGCCGTCGAGGGTGTGCGGCGAGACCTGGCGCTCGCTGCGCAGGTGTTCGAGGAAGGCGTCGAGGCTGCTCTGCATGGCGACTCCGGCAGGCGACGGGTGGGCCGCGAGCGGCCCGGGATCAGCGTACCGAGCGCAGTGGCGCGGCGAAGCGCGGCAGCACGCGGGCCAGCACCTCGGCCACGTAGCCGAGGAACAGGGTGCCGAGGCTGCTCTTGTAGTGCTGCGGGTCCGGGCTGCCGATCGCCAGCACGCCGTGCAGGCCCTGGTGGCTGAGGCTGACCACGGCGGCCGAGCCGACCTGGGCGAACTCGTCCGCGCCGAAGAGGAATTCCAGCTCGTTGGGACGCAGCACGCCGCAGGTGGTCTTGCCGCCGCCGAGCAGGCCGCCGATGGCCTGGTGCGCCTCGGCGCTGGTCACGCTGCGGCCGACGCCGAGCGGCGTCTCGCTGAACAGGATCAGGCTGACGAAGGGCACCTGGAACTCGTGGCGCAGGCTGTCTTCCACGGCGCCGATGACCTCCTCGAGGCTGGCGGCATCGAGCATGTCGAGCACCAGGCGGCGGGTCTTGTCGAACAGACGGTCGTTGTCGCGCGCCACGTCCATCAGCTGCGACAGGCGGTGGCGCATCTCGATGTTGCGTTCGCGCAGCAGTTTCACCTGGCGCTCGACCAGCGACACCGTGGTGCCGGGCTGGTGCGGGATGCGCAGTTCGGGAATCAGCTCCTCGTGGTCGACGAAGAACTCCGGATGCTGGCGCAGGTAGGCGGCGACGGCCTCGGCATCGAGCGGGGTCTGATCCTGATCACTCATAGACGGACTTGTCCTTCGTACACGCGAACGGCGGGTCCGGTCATCATAACCGGCTGTCCCGGACCTGCCCACTCGATGGACAGCTTGCCGCCCGGCAGCTCCAGCTGCAGCGGCGAATCCATCCAGCCCTGGCGGATGGCGGCCACCGCGGCGGCGCAGGCGCCGGTGCCGCAGGCCTGGGTCTCGCCGGCGCCGCGTTCCCACACGCGCAGGCGCGCCTGCTTGCGGTCGACGATCTGCAGGAAGCCGACATTGACCCGTTGCGGGAAGCGCGGGTGATGTTCCAGCTTCGGGCCCAGCTGGTGCACCGGCGCCTGGTCGACATCGGCGACGCGCAGCACGGCGTGCGGGTTGCCCATGGAGACGGCGGCCAGCTCGACGCGCTGCCCGTCCACCTCCACCTCGTAGCTGAGCGCCTCGGCGTCGGCCTGGAAGGGGATCTGCTCGGGGACCAGGCGCGGCGCGCCCATGTCCACGGTGACCTGGCCATCCGCGCGCAGGTTGAGTTCGATGAAACCGCCCTTGGTCTCGACGCGGATCTGCTTCTTCACGGTCAGGCGCTTGTCCACCACGAAGCGGGCGAAGCAGCGCGCGCCGTTGCCGCACTGCTCCACTTCCGAGCCGTCGGAATTGAAGATGCGGTAGCGGAAGTCCACGTCCGGGTGGGTCGGCGCCTCCACCAGCAGCAACTGGTCGAAGCCGATGCCGGTGTGGCGGTCGCCCCAGGCCTTGGCGTGCTTGGGCTGGATGTGCGCGTGCTGGCTGATCAGGTCGAGGACCATGAAGTCGTTGCCGAGGCCGTGCATCTTGGTGAAGCGCAATAGCATGATCGCGCCCTCACTGCGGCAGCAGGCTTTCGCCGGCGTAGAGTTCGGCCAGGGTCTCGCGGCGACGCACTTCATGGGCCTGTTCGCCGTCCACCAGCACCTCGGCGGCGCGGCCGCGGGTGTTGTAGTTGGAACTCATGACGAAGCCGTAGGCGCCGGCCGAGCGCACGGCCAGCAGGTCGCCCTCGGCCAGTACCAGCTCGCGGCCCTTGGCCAGGAAGTCGCCGGTCTCGCAGATCGGCCCGACCAGATCGTAGTGGCGCGCCTCGCCCTGGCGCGGCTGCACCGGGGTGACGTCCATCCAGGCCTGGTACAGGGCCGGACGGATCAGGTCGTTCATCGCCGCATCGACGATGGCGAAGTCCTTGTGCGCGGTGTGCTTGAGGTACTCCACGCGGGTCAGCAGCACGCCGGCGTTGGCGACGATGGAGCGGCCCGGCTCGAACACCAGGGTCAGCTCGCGGCCCTGGATGCGCTCGCGCACGGCGGCGATGTAGTCGCCGGCCAGCGGCGGCTGCTCGTCGCGGTACTGCACGCCGAGGCCGCCCCCGAGGTCCAGGTGCCGGATGCGGATGCCGCGCTCGGCCAACTGGTCGATCAGCAGCAGCAGGCGCTCGAGGGCGTCGAGGAAGGGCGGCAGGCTGGTGAGCTGGGAGCCGATGTGGCAGTCCACGCCGACGATCTCCAGGTTCGCCAGCGCGGCGGCGCGGGCATACACCTCGGGCGCCTGCTCGATGTCGATGCCGAACTTGTTTTCCTTCAGGCCGGTGGAGATGTACGGGTGGGTGCCGGCATCCACGTCCGGGTTGACCCGCAGCGAGATGCGCGCGGTCTTGCCCAGCTCGGCGGCCACGACCTGCAGGCGCTCCAGCTCGTCCACCGACTCGACGTTGAAGCAGTGCACGCCCACTTCGAGGGCGCGGCGCATGTCGTCACGGGTCTTGCCGACGCCGGAGAAGACGATCCGGTCTGGCTCGCCGCCGGCGGCCAGTACGCGCTCGAGTTCGCCGCGGGAGACGATGTCGAAGCCGGCACCGAGGCGCGCCAGCACGTTCAGCACGCCGAGGTTGGAGTTGGCCTTGACCGCGAAACAGACCAGATGCGGCATGCCGGCCAGGGCATCGGCGTAGGCGCGATACTGGGCCTCGATATGGGCGCGGGAGTACACGTAGGTGGGCGTGCCGAAGCGTTCGGCAATGGCGGACAGGGCCACGCCCTCCGCGAACAGTTGCCCGTCGCGGTTGGTAAAGGCTTGCATGGAACCCCCTTAGAGGAAGACGTCTTTGTCGCGTTCTTTGACGGTCTTGTCGTCATCGGGCAGGTACAGCGGGCCTTTCTGGCCACAGCCGGCGAGGGCGGCGGTGAACACGGCGAGCGCGATGAAGGGCAGCAGCAGGCGCTTCATGGTGGAATCCTTGCGAAATCGAGAATGGTCCGGAGTATACCGACCCCCCGGCAGCTTGCCTATGCACGCCCGGCGGGGCCGCCAGGACCATCGCGCTGGCGTCTCGGGCTTGCCCGCGAGGGGATGTTTGCGGCTAGCATGAAGCGAAAAAACGGAGCCCCGATGGACGCCCCCGCCACTCTCGCCAGCTCGGTCTCGGTCGCCTACCTGCAGGGCCTGCTGGACTATCTCGCCCGCCAGGGCTTCGCCAGCGATGCGCTGCTGGCCAAGGTGCACCTGAGCCCGGCCATCCTCGCCCAGCGCGACCAGCGCATCGCCGTCAGTACCTACCTGGAGCTGCTCGGCGAGGGCGTGCGGCTGACCGGCGACGACAACCTCGGCCTGCACCTGGGCGAAGCCATGCGCCCCGGCTATTACGGCGTGCTCGGCTACCTGATCATGAGCTGCGCGACCCTGGCTGACGCCCTGCACCGCCAGGCCCGCTACGCCGCGCTGGTCGGCAACCTGGGCCGCGTCGACCTCGACGAGGAGCCACCGCGCGCGGGCCTGGAGCCCCAGGTGGCGCACAGCTGGGAGCCGTTGGTGCGCGAGCAGCAGCGCCAGCACAGCGAGGAGACCCTGGCCGGCTGGCTGACCTTCGGCCGCTGGATCACCGGGCTGCAGATCCCGCCCACCGAGGTGCGCTTCCAGCATCCCGCGCCGGCCGACACCTCCGAGCACGAACGCATCTTCGGCTGCCCGGTGCTGTTCGATCAGGCCGACAACGCGCTGGTGTTCCCCAAGCGCCTGCTGGGCACGCCACTGGGCCAGGCGGACGCCCAGCTGCGGCAACTGCTCGACGCCCACGCCGACCGCTTGCTCGGCCAGCTCAATCAGGGCCACAGCGTGCTCGACCGCGCGCGCCGCGAACTGGCGCGCCAGCTGCCGGAGCAGGGCGCCGATCTCGAGCGCCTGGCGCAGACGCTCGAACTCAGCGCGCGGACCCTGCAGCGGCGCCTCCGCGAGGCCGGGCTGTCGTTCAGCGAGCTGCTCGACGAGACCCGCCACCAGCTGGTGCTGCACTACCTGCGCGACCCGGCCCTGGAACTGGCGGAAATCGCCTTCCTGGTCGGCTTCAGCGAGGCCGGCTCGCTGGCCCGCGCCTTCCGCCGCTGGACCGGACAGAGCCCCGGCGCGTACCGGCAAAGTCTGCTAGATTCCGCAGCCCATTCCTGAGGACCCCGCGATGAGTTTGAGCGAAGCCCGTTTCCACGATCTGGTCGATGCCGCCCAGCAGGCGGTGGAAGACATTTTCGATGACAGCGACCTGGACCTCGATCTGGAAAACAGCGCCGGCGTGCTCACCGTGCGTTTCGAGAACGGCAGCCAGCTGATCCTCAGCCGCCAGGAGCCGCTGCGTCAGCTCTGGGTGGCGGCGCGCTCCGGCGGCTTCCATTTCGACTACGACGCGGAGCAGGGCCTGTGGATCTGCGACACCAGTGACGAGCCGCTGGGCGAACTGCTGGCCCGGGTCACCCGCGAGCAGGCCGGTGAAGAGCTCGAATTCGACGAACTCTGAGGCCGTCGAGTCGCCCTGCCGGCGCCAGTGCTGCCTGGACGACGAGGACGTGTGCCTGGGCTGCGGCCGCACCCTGGCCGAGATCCTCGAGTGGGGCAGGGCAGACGGCGAGCGCCGCCGCGTTATCTGCCAGGCGGCGCAACGGCGCCTGCGGCCTCGCCCCTGAGCCCTTGAGCGTGCGCCATGACCCGGCGGTCTTGCTAATTGCCGGGTATGTGCGTAGGGTCGGCCGAAGCTGACTAACCGATCAAAACCCCGCCCTCGGGCGGGGTTTTGCTTTATCTGGCCCAAGGAGGAAGACCCACGTCATGAGCAGCACCCCCGCCATCATCATCACCCGTCTCGACCTGCAGCGCCTGGAGCGCCTGCTCGACAGCCTGGAGGACTTCGGCCCGACCGCCGAGGCGCTGGAAACGGAGCTGGCGCGCGCCCAGGTGGTGGGGCATGACGAGGTGCCCGCCGGGGTGGTGACCATGAACTCGCGGGTGCACTGCCGCGAAGAGGGCAGCGGCAAGGATTACCACCTGACGCTGGTGTTCCCCGAGGACGCCGGCGGCGAGGGCCGGGTCTCGGTGCTGGCGCCGGTGGGCGCGGCCCTGCTCGGGCTCTCGGTGGGCCAGCAGATCGACTGGCCCGGCCCGGCCGGCAAGCCGCTGCGGCTGACCCTGCTGGCCGTGGAATACCAGCCGGAGGCGGCCGGCGAGTACCAGCGCTAGGCCAGCATGAACGGCGCTGGCGGGCACTCCGGGTCGCCCCTGGGCGGTGTGTCGCTGCCGCGCCGCAACTGTTCCTCCAGTTCCAGATTGCGGGCGAGCTTCTGATTGGTCTCGATGGTGCGCGCCACGCCGCCACCGGTGATCTTGCCGTTGCCGACCAGGGCCGGGCCGTTGATCAGGGCGAGGAGCAGCGAAAGCACCAGCGCCCGGGATGGGGAGATCTGCATGGCTAGCCCCCCACCCGGATGGCCGAGAGGAGCCCCTGCAGGGCCTGCGCCAGGCTCGGCGTGGCATGAGCTTCCAGCGCGCCGGCGCTGCCCAGGGTCAGCGCCAGCAGGATGCTGGCGGCGATCGCCAGCACGCCGAAGCCGGCGAGTGCGCCACTGTCTGCGTGCTTGCGAATGAGCCTGGCCATGCCGCTGTCCCCGGGGAGGTTGCTGGAATGGGGAAAGCTTCACTCAGGCCGTTTCGATTGAATAATGGTCCTGCTTCGTAGCAAATATCAGCGCAATTGATAGCTCGTCGGGCGCCCGGGAACTCCGCCCACGGGGCCGGGTCACTGGGCTAGAGTGTCCCAGTTCCCGCCGGCAAGGAGGCCGCATGTCCAGCCTGCCCCTGTACTTCCCCGAACACTTCTCCCTGGACCGGGCGCTGCTCTGCGCGCAGCTGGTCGACCAGGCCTACGCCCAGTACCGCCAGTGGCAGACCCAGGACCGCCCGCGCCGCCCGCAGGACTTCGTCTGGACGCCGCCGGACCTGCCGGGTTGGCGCTTTTCCCAGCCGATCTGGAGCATCCTCAGCGACCTGCGCTTCATCAACGAGTCCGAGCCTTTCGGCTTCGCCGCCGCCAACGACCAGGGCGAGACCTACCTGGTGCTGCGCGGTACCGAGTCGGCGCAGGACTGGCTCGACGATGTGGACGCGCAGCAGGCGCCCTGGCCCTGGCAGGAGGGCGGAGTCGGCCAGGTGCACGCTGGCTTCCTCAAGCTCTACACCTCGCTGCGCGACCTCGCCCTGGCGGCGCTGGACAGCCTGCAGCCGACCGGGCCGCTGTGGGCCTGCGGTCACAGCCTGGGCTGCGCGCTCTCCAGCATGGCCGTGCTGGACATGCGCGAGCGCTGGCCGGATCAGGCGCTGGAGCACTACAACTTCGCCAGCCCGCGCCTGGCCGCGCCGGACTTCGCCGCCGCCTACAACGCCCTGGGCGTGACCACCTTCCGCGTGGTCAACGACAGCGACCTGGTGCCGGAGGTCCCGCCGGGAGCGGTCGATGGCGTGTTGTACCAGCACCTGGGCGTGGCCGTGACCTTCACCGCCAGCTACGCCGGGGTCGAGGCCAATCACAGCCTGGAGGGCAGCTACCTCTACGCCCTGGAGCACCCGCAGGCGCCGATGAACGGCTGAGCCGGCGAATCAGGCGCTCTGCAGGGCGCTGTTCAGCGCGCCTTCCAGCTCGGCCTTGTAGCGCAGGTAGTGGATGGTCTGCGCCTGACCGTCGCCGAGGACGCGCGACAGGTCCAGGTCGGTGATGTAGCAGGGGTAGCGCTCGGCGCCGCGGCGCTGGGCCAGGATGTGCCGGGCCACGGCACCGAACAGCGTGGCGCCGTATTCCAGCTCCGAGAATTCGCGATGGTTGCAATACAGGGTGACGTGGACCCGGCCGCCGTCGGCCGGCTCGACGATGGCCTGCACGTCGTAGAAGGAATGCGCCACCGGAGCCCGCGGTGGCGCGCGGCGCTCCAGGTGCTTGGCGCGCTGGGGCGGCGCCGGCAGCACCTCGTAGTACAGCACTTCCAGCGCGGCCGGCGGCAAGGGAGCGTCCAGCGGCAGCAGGGCGTTGCGCCGGTAGAGCACCGACTGCAGGAAGCGCTGCAGCGGGGTCAGCAGGCTCTGTTCGTCGCGGAACGGCAGGCGCTGGCGCCACAGCGCGTTGTATTCGTCCAGCACCGTGAGCTCGGCCTGGGCGCCGTCGATGCGATAGAACACCTGGATGCACAGCGGCCGGCCCAGCGGCAGGACCAGCGCCAGGTCCTCGCCTTCCAGCGCGTAGCGATCCAGGTGCAGCGGGCTGTAGGCGGGCTGTTCCTCGCCGAGGTGCTCGATCAGGCTCGGCAGGTCGGCGAGGGCGGCGTGGCTGACCTGGCCGGGCAGCAGCTCGAGCACGTGGTAGTGCTGCTGCACCTGCAGCAGGTAGCGGCTGCGTGGGGCACCGGTCAGGCCGGCGAGCGCCTCCTGGAACAGTTCCTCGACCCGCTGGGCGATGGCCTGGGCGCGGTTGCGGCAGAAGCAGCGCACCCGCAGCCGTGGCAGCCGGCCGTCGGCGGGCAGGGCGTTGAGGTAGTCGCGCAGGCAGTCGAGCAGCGCGTGCGGCCCGTCATAGCGGGTCACCATCAGCTCGTTCCAGCTGTTCAGGCTGACCTGATCGAGGGTCAGCACCAGGTTCTCGCGCACGCCGGAATAGCCCAGCGAGTCGGTGCGCTCGGTGGTCAGGTGCACGTTGAGCTGGCTGTGGGCCTTGAGCGGGTCGACGCCGACATTCACCAGCAGCAGCACCTCGGCCGGCTCGGCGGCTTGCAGCAGGGCGTTCTCGTCCACCGGCGGCAGGGGCAGCGGCACGCTCTGCTGCAGGCTGCTCAGCAGGCTGCCCAGCTCGAATTCGCTGAGGTCGCTAATGCCGGGGTGCAGCGACAGTCGGGTACTGGTGTCGATCACCCCGTTGCGGTGGCACCAGGCGAGCAGTTCGATCAGCTCCCGGGCCCGCTTGAGCGGGGCGAAGTCGCGCCATTCCTGGGCGCTCAGATTGCCGTGATGCAGGGCCCACTGGGTCTCGCCTTCGGCCTCCGGGCTGGGGCTCTGCACCAGGGTCAGGGTGTCCTCGGCGATGTCCGGGGCAATGCCCGGGTTGATGAATTCGATCTTGCCGGCCTTGCGTTCGAAGGCGGCGTACAGGCGCCGGCCGAGCACGCCGAGGTCGCGGCTGTTGAGCGGGATGGCGGTCTGCTCGTTGCGGGCGAACTGGGAGAGGAAGCGATAGCTGTAGGTCAGCTCGTTGACCAGCGCGCGGCGTTCGGCGCTGACCTGGCGCACCTTCCACTGGCTGCGGCTGTCGAGCATGGCCAGCTCGCGCGGGCTCCACTGCCACTCGGCGGTGAGGCGTTCGAACAGCAGGCGCTGCCAGCTCTTGGCGCGGTGCCGCGGCGGCACGCTGAGCTTCTTGCCGACCTTGAGGTAGAGGCAGCGGCGAATCAGTTCCAGGCGCTCCGGCTCGCCGCGTTCGCTGAGGTATTCCTCCAGGCGGCGGTAGACCACGATGTAGGGGTCGAGCTCGTCCAGGTCCAGGCGATTGGCGAACACCGCCTGCTTGAAGCGCAGGCTCAGGCACTCGACCCGCGGATGCTCGCTGGCGTAGACCTCGGTGAGCAGCAGCTTGAGCACCGACTTGTAGGGCGAGTCGATGCCCTTGAACAGCTGCCACATGCCGGCGCCGATGAACTCGCCCGGCGGTATGCGTGCCAGGTGGCCGAGGTCCAGCACCTCGTCGGCGCGGATGAAGCGCTTGCTCAGCAGCGCGTGGGTGAACGCGTGGTAGTTGGCTTCCTCGTAGGTCGGCACCAGCCACCACAGAGGCGTGCGCCCGCCGAGCCAGATGGCGGTGCGGTAGAACTCGTCGAGCAGCAGGTAATGCTGGGTGGTGCCGCAGTCGTCGGAAGTCAGCTGCGCCTCGCGGTCACCGACGGTAAAGCGCGCCGGATCGATCAGGAAGCAGTGCGCCTCGGCGCCCTGGGTCGCGGCCCAGGCTTCCAGCAGGTCGCATTTCTTGCGCAGCTCGGCGAGGGCGCGGGCATCCAGGTCCGGCGCGTGGCACACCCACAGGTCCATGTCGCTCTGCTCGGCCTGGGCCACGGTGCCCAGGCTGCCCATCAGGAACAGGCCGTGGATCGGTGCGGGCGGCTTGCTGCCGCCGCCGGTGCGCCGCGGCTTGTAGGCGAAGGAGCGGGTCAGGCGCTGGGCTTCGGCCAGGGTGTCGTCGTCCGGTTCGTAGTTCGACAGCCCGGCCGGCGTGCTGGCGGAGACATAGCCCGGCAGCAGCGGGTGATTGACGTGGAACAGCAGCGGCAGCAGCTTCAGCACCAGTTGCTGGCGCGTCGACAGCGCCTGCATGGCGCGCCCCAGGCGCCCGCCGTTGACCTTGAGGAAACGCGCGCGCAGCTGCGCCAGGACCTTGCGGTCGATGCCTTCGTTGATGTCCGGACGGATTTCCTGGGTGCGGGTCATGTGCTGCTCGGAGCGGTGATGGCCGCAAGACTACCAGCGCCGAAGGGCGTCTGGCAGTCTCCTCTGTCCGCTGTATCGGCCGCTCCACGGCCCGTTGCAGTGCCGGTGTGGGGCATCGCGCCCCGGTCGGGACTAGGCGGGTTTCTGCGCGAGGATGGTCAACAGGCTCTGGGCATGCTCGGCGGCGTCCAGGCCGAGGCTGGTCAGGTAGCCGCCGTCGGCCTGGGTCACCAACCCCTTGCGGTGCAGGCGGGTGATGGCTTCCTGGTTGCGGGACGAGGCGTTGTTGTGGACCTTGAGGCCCTCCTGGTGATTGTCCAGGTTGTACAGGGCGAGAATTTCCAGTTCGGCGATCAATTCCGGGGTGAAGGCCATGGCGGTTTCCTTGTCGTTGTTCGTGTCAGTGTAGGCGGCCATTCCAGCGCGCGACGATCCGTTCGTAGCTGCCGTCGCGATGCAGGCTGCGCATGCCGCTGTCGTAGCGCTTGAGCAGTTGCCGGGCGTGCGGGTGATAGCGCGAGAAGCTGATGAACAGCTGCGGATGATGAAGGGTGATGACCGGCACGAAGGCGCCGCGCAGTTGTGAGTGCTCGGCGAACAGTGCCGCGGCAATGCCGCGGTACGCGGCGACATAGTCGACCCGCCCTCGCGCCAGCATGCGGAAGCCGTTGAGGTCACGCCGCACCGGCACCCGCTGCACGCCGTCCAGGCTGTCGAAGGGTGTGCCGTATTCGTAGCCGATGGTCACCGCCACCTTGTGGCCGACGATGGCCTGCAGGTCGCCGAGCGGCCGTGCCTCGCCGCTGCGCGCCCAGAGCAGGATGTCGTCGCTGAACAGCGGCTCCTCGGGCAGCAGGAATTCGGCGGCGATGCGCGCGTCCGGCGAGGTGTTGAAGCAGGCCGCCAACTGCCCGGTGCGGGTCAGTTCCATGCAGCGCGAGTAGGGGTAGGGCACCAGTTCGACGCGGGTGTTGCTGGCGGCGAAGGCGGCGCGCACCAGGTCGGCGGACATGCCGCGCACCTCGCCATCGCGCACGGCGGTGTAGGGATACCAGTCGTCCTCGGCGCCGATGCGGAACACCTCGTCCGCTCGCGCCGCACAGGCGGCCAGCAGCAGCGCGGCGAGGCCGAGCCGGTAACAGCGCGAGATCATGGGAGGGCCCTTCCGCGGCGTGGCTGGTGCCACCATAACAACAGCCGGTGCCGCCGGGGAATAGACCAGGGTCAAGGAGGGTTCAGTCCTCGCCGGGCAACTCCGGCAGGGCGCGCAGCGCCTGTTCGTACCAGGCGGAATCGAAGGGGCGATCCTCGCGCAGCATGGCGTCGATCTCGTGGGCCAGCACCAGGGCCATCAACTGGAGGATTTCTTCGCGTTCGTAGCCGACCAGGGTCAGCTTGTTGTACACGGCCCGGGTCGCCGGCGGCGCATCGGCCTCCAGCTGATTCTCGATGGCCTGGATCAGCGTCTGCTCGGCGAAGGCCTCGTCATCGTTGTCGTCGTGTTCGCTCATGGCGGCTCCTCGGTATCGGGCCGGCAGTGTGCCACGGCCCGGCGGCGGCTGTGCCATTCACCTGCCTGATGGTGCTGCCGCACGGAGTTCGGCAGGCTATAACTGGGTTTTCCCTTCCGGTACCGACCCATGCTCAGACTCCACGGATTTCCCGTCAGCAACTACTACAACATGGTTCACCTAGCCCTGCTGGAGAAGGGGCTGGCGTTCGACACCGCCCACGTCTACGGCAGCCAGGACGAGGCCTTCCTGGCCATCAGCCCGCGCGGCAAGGTGCCGGTGCTGCAGACCGAACACGGCTACATCAGCGAGACCGGCGCCATCCTCGACTACCTGGAAGACCTCGGCGAGGGCCGCCCGCTGCTGCCGGCCGAACCCTTCGCGCGGGCGCAGGTGCGTGCGCTGATGCGAGAGATCGAGCTGTACATCGAACTGCCGGCGCGCAGCTGCTACGCCGAGGCGTTCTTCCGCACTCCGGTGGATGCGGCGATCAAGGACAAGGCGTGCACCGAGCTGCAGGCCGGCATCGCCACGCTCAAGCGCCACGGCCGCTTCGCCCCATATGTGGCGGGCGAGCAGTTCGGCCTGGCCGACCTGTATTTCCTCTACAGCATCGACCTGGCCGCCGCGGTGGCGCAGAGGGTTCTCGGCTTCGACCTGCTGGAGAGCTTCCCCGCCGCCCAGGCGCTGCTGGAGCGCCTGCGACAGAACCCGAACGTGCAGATGATCGCGGCGCAGAACGAGGCCGCCATGGCCGACTTCATGAATCACCTGCGCAGCAAGGCCTGAAGCCTGGGCGGCAGAACTCAGCCCGCGGCGAAATCGAGCAGCGCCTGGCCGGTCAGGCGGTAGGTGGTCCATTCGTCCTGCGGGCGGGCGCCGAAGGATTCGTAGAAGTCGATGGCCGGCTGGTTCCAGTCCAGTACCGCCCACTCGAAGCGCCCGCAGCCGCGCGCCACGGCGATCCGCGCCAGATGCTGCAGCAGCGCCTTGCCGGCGCCGCAGCCGCGATGCGCCGGGTCGACGTAGAGATCTTCCAGGTACAGGCCGTGCTTGCCGAGCCAGGTGGAGTAGTTGAAGAAGTAGACGGCGTAGCCGATCGGCGCGCCGTCGCGCTCGCAGATCAGCGCCTGGGTGGTCGAGCCGTCACCGAACAGGCTGTCGCGGATGCCGGCCACATCGGTCTTCACCTCGTGCTCGGCCTTCTCGTAGATGGCCAGATCGGTGATGAAGCGCAGGATCAGCGCGGCGTCGTCGGGGGTGGCGGGGCGGATATACAGGCTCATGGGAAAGTTCTCGAAGTGTTCAGCCATTGCGAATGAGGCCGACCACCAGGCCGACCAGGCAGATGAAGCCGAGGGCGATGATCCAGACGTTGCGCGGTACGTCCGGGTCGGCCTGGCGCAGGGGCTGGCGCGGATGGCGACCCAGGGTCAGCAGGCGCATTGCCAGCCAGCCCAGGGCATAGCAGAGATGGAGGAAGAGCCATTCGAGCAGCCCCTGGATCAGCCCAAAGACCAGCCACCTGAGCAGCGCGCCCAGGCCATGCAGCAGTGCATCCATCGGAATTCCCTTTCCCGGTATGGCGATCAGCGCGTAGCCAGCAATTCCTTGCCCCGCGCCACGGCGGCGCGGACCTGGTTCGGTGCGGTGCCGCCGATATGGTCGCGGGCGTTGACCGAGCCTTCCAGGGTCAGCACGGCGAACACGTCGTCGCCGATCTGGTCGCTGAACTGGCGCAGTTCGTCCAGGCTCATCTCGGCCAGATCCTTGCCGCTGTCGACGCCGTACTTCACAGCGTGGCCGACGATCTCGTGGCAGTCGCGGAAGGGCAGGCCCTTGCGTACCAGGTAGTCGGCCAGGTCGGTGGCGGTGGAGAAGCCGCGGCGGGCCGCCTCGCGCATGATCTCGCGCTTGGGCTTGATCGCCGGGACCATGTCGGCGAAGGCGCGCAGGCTGTCGCGCAGGGTGTCGGCGGCGTCGAACAGCGGTTCCTTGTCTTCCTGGTTGTCCTTGTTGTAGGCCAGCGGCTGGCCCTTCATCAGGGTCAGCAGGCCGGTCAGGGCGCCGAACACGCGACCGGTCTTGCCGCGTACCAGCTCCGGTACGTCCGGGTTCTTCTTCTGCGGCATGATCGAGGAGCCGGTGCAGAAGCGGTCGGGCAGGTCGATGAACTGGAACTGCGCCGAGGTCCACAGCACCAGCTCTTCGGAGAAGCGCGACAGGTGCATCATGGCCAGCGAGGCGGCGGCGCAGAATTCGATGGCGAAGTCGCGATCGGACACGCCGTCCAGCGAGTTGCCGCCGACCTGATCGAAGCCCAGCAGCTCGGCGGTGATCTCGCGGTCGATCGGGTAGGTGGTGCCGGCCAGCGCGGCCGAGCCCAGCGGCATGCGGTTGACCCGCTTGCGGCAGTCGACCAGGCGTTCGTAGTCGCGCGACAGCATCTCGAACCAGGCCAGCAGGTGATGGCCGAAGGTCACCGGTTGCGCGGTCTGCAGGTGGGTGAAACCGGGCATGATGGTGTCGGCTTCGGCCTCGGCCAGATCGAGCAGGCCCTGCTGCAGGCGGGTGACTTCGGCCAGGATCAGGTCGATCTCGTCGCGCAGCCACAGGCGGATATCGGTGGCCACCTGGTCGTTGCGGCTACGGCCGGTGTGCAGCTTCTTGCCGGTGACGCCGATGCGGTCGGTCAGGCGCGCCTCAATGTTCATGTGCACGTCTTCCAGGTCGACGCGCCAATCGAACTCGCCGGCCTCGATTTCGCCCTGGATCTGCTTGAGGCCCGCTTCGATGGCGTCGCGTTCTTCCGCGGTCAGCACGCCGACCTTGGCCAGCATGCTGGCGTGGGCGATGGAACCCATGATGTCGTGGCGGTAGAGGCGCTTGTCGAAGTCGACGGAGGCGGTGAAGCGGGCGACGAAGGCGTCGACGGGCTCGCTGAAGCGGCCGCCCCAGGACTGGTTGGTCTTCTCAAGGCTCATGGCAGAACTCGCGGGACTGGGCAGGCGCGGCGCCTGCGGAACGGACAAAGTGCGTCGATAATAACAGCCTTGCCGGGAAAACCGAGGCCGCGCCGATCTGCAGGGCGCGTCACAGTTTTCGCCGGAAGGCGGCATTTGGAGCCCCGTTTTGGCCCGACCGGAGCGCTCTGGCTTGCCGCCTCGGTGCGCACGCGAGGAAACTGCGCGGATGAAGATCCACTGGTTCAACAAGGGGCAGACGCTCGCCCCGGACGACGATTTCTTCCTCCCGGAACTGTGCGAGCCCGAGGCGCTGCTCAGCCTGGTGCTGCTGGCCGAGCTGCTGGTGCTGGTGCTGGTGCTGGCCGAGCCGATGCTGCCCGGCTTCAACTGGGTGCGCCTGGCGCTGACCTCGCTGTTCGTGCAGTGGATCGTGCTGCTCTCGGCCGCGCTGCTGTGTCGCCTGCGGCCGTTGCTGGCGCGCCTGCGTGCGGCGCTCGCCGGGGTGCTGTGCTGCGGCATGGTGGTGGGGCTGACCCTGGCCGGCACGGCGGTGGCCGACTACTACGAACTGGGTGGCCCGTTGCCGCGCGACGGCGAGGTCAACCTGTATCTGCGCCATTCGCTGATCGCGTTGATCATGTCGGCGCTGATGCTGCGCTACTTCTACCTGCAGAGCCAATGGCGCCGGCAGCAGCAGGCTGAGCTCAAGGCGCGCATCGAGTCGCTGCAGGCGCGTATCCGCCCGCATTTTCTGTTCAACAGCCTGAACAGCATCGCCAGCCTGGTGGCCATCGACCCGAACAAGGCCGAGCAGGCGGTGCTCGATCTCTCCGACCTGTTCCGCGCCAGCCTGGCCAAGCCCGGCACGCTGGTGCCGTGGAGCGAGGAACTGGAGCTGGCAAGGCGATATCTGTCGATCGAACACTATCGGCTCGGCGAGCGACTACAGTTGGAGTGGCAGGTGGATGAGGTGCCAATGGATCTGCCGATTCCCCAGCTGACCCTGCAGCCGCTGCTTGAGAATGCCTTGATCTATGGCATCCAGCCGCGCATCGAGGGCGGGCTGGTGCGGATCGAGGCGAGTTACCGGGAAGGGGTGTTCCAGCTCTGCGTGAGCAACCCGTTCCAGGAGAGCACCGAGCGGCAACCGTCACGCGGGACCCATCAGGCGCTGATGAACATCGACGCGCGACTGGCGGCACTTTTCGGTCCCGCCGCGAGTCTCAGCGTGGACCGCCGTGACGGGCGCCACTTCACCTGTCTACGCTATCCTTGTTCGAGACTCATGCAGGAAGCCCGAGCAATATGAATGTGCTGATCGTCGATGACGAACCCCTTGCCCGCGAGCGACTGGCCCGCATGGTCGGCGAGCTCGAGGGATACCGTGTCCTCGAGCCCTCGGCCAGCAATGGCGAGGAGGCCCTGACGCTGATCGACAGCCTGCGACCGGACGTGGTCCTGCTGGACATCCGCATGCCCGGCCTCGATGGCCTGCAGGTGGCGGGCAGACTGTGCGAGCGCGAGGCGCCGCCGGCCGTGATCTTCTGCACCGCCCACGATGAATTCGCCCTGGAGGCCTTCGACGTCAGCGCCGTTGGCTACCTGGTCAAACCGGTCCGCCCCGAGGCCCTGGCGGCCGCGCTGAAGAAGGCCGAGCGGCCCAACCGGGTACAGCTCGCCGCGCTCACCCGCCCGGCGGCCGGCGGCAACGGCGCCGGTCCGCGCAGCCATATCAGCGCGCGTACCCGCAAGGGCATCGAGCTGATCCCGCTGGAGCAGGTGATCTTCTTCATCGCCGACCACAAGTACGTGACCCTGCGCCACGAGGGCGGCGAAGTGCTGCTCGACGAGCCGCTGAAGGCGCTGGAAGACGAGTTCGGCGATCGCTTCGTGCGCATCCACCGCAACGCCCTGGTGGCCCGCGAACGCATCGAGCGCCTGCAGCGCACGCCGCTCGGTCACTTCCAGCTCTACCTCAAGGGCCTCGGTGCCGACGCGCTGACCGTCAGCCGCCGCCACGTGGCCGGTGTGCGCAAGCTGATGCACAGCCTCTGACGCCGGCGGCGCTGCCTGCGGCGACAGGGCTGCGGGCGTGCGCCGGCCATCCTGTTATCATCCGCGGCAGTCCGCTTTCTGGAATTGCCCATGCCCCGCGAAATCCGCATCGCCACCCGTAAGAGCGCCCTGGCCCTGTGGCAGGCCGAGTACGTCAAAGCCCGCCTGGAGCAGGCCCATCCGGGGCTGAAGGTCGGCCTGGTGCCCATGGTCAGTCGCGGCGACAAGCTGCTCGACGCGCCGCTGGCGAAGATCGGCGGCAAGGGCCTGTTCGTGAAGGAGCTGGAGACCGCCCTGCTGGAGCATGAGGCCGATATCGCCGTGCACTCCATGAAGGACGTGCCGATGGACTTCCCCGAGGGCCTCGGCCTGTTCTGCATCTGCGAGCGCGAAGACCCGCGCGACGCATTCGTCTCCAACACCTACGACAGCCTCGAGGCCCTGCCCTCCGGCAGCGTGGTCGGCACCTCCAGCCTGCGTCGCCAGGCCCAGCTGCTGGCGCGCCGACCGGACCTGAAGATCCACTTCCTGCGCGGCAACGTGAACACCCGCCTGGCCAAGCTGGACGTCGGCGAATACGACGCCATCATCCTCGCCGCCGCCGGCCTGATCCGCCTCGGATTCGAGGCGCGCATCCGCTCCTCGATCAGCGTCGACGACAGCCTGCCGGCCGGTGGCCAGGGCGCCGTGGGCATCGAGTGCCGCACCGCCGATGCCGAGATCCATGCGCTGCTGGCGCCGCTGCACCACGCCGAGACCGCGCAGCGGGTCAACGCCGAGCGCGCGTTGAACAAGCGCCTCAACGGCGGCTGCCAGGTGCCGATCGCCTGCTATGCGCTGCTCGAAGGCGAGCAGCTGTGGCTGCGCGGCCTGGTCGGTCAACCCGATGGCGGCCTGCTGTTGCGCGCCGAAGGCCGTGGCACAGACGCCGAAGTACTCGGCGTGCAGGTGGCCGAGCAACTGCTGGCCCAGGGTGCCGAGGCCATCCTCAAGGCGGTGTACGGCGAGGCCGCGGCCGAGTGACGGGCTGGCGCCTGCTGCTGACCCGCCCGGCCGCCGAGTGCGAGGCGCTGGCCGCCACGCTGGCCGAGGCCGGTGTGTTCAGCCGCAGCCTGCCACTGCTGGAGACCGAGGCGCTGGCGGAGACGTCCGAGCAGCGCGCCCTCATCCGGGACCTGGATCGCTACTGCGCGGTGATCGTGGTGAGCAAGTCGGCCGCACGCCTGGGCCTCGATCTGCTCGGTCGTCACTGGCCGCAACCACCGGCCACACTGCGCTGGTTCAGCGTCGGCGCCGCCACCGCACAGATCCTCGACGACCATCTCGCGCCCCATGGCCTGGCGGCCTGCTGCCCGAGCGCCGGCGACGACAGCGAGGCGCTGCTGGCGCTGCCGGAACTCGACCACGTCCTGCGGTCGGAGTCTCCGCGCGTGCTGCTGATGCGCGGCGAGGGCGGTCGCGAGCTGATCGCCGAGACCCTGCGCACGCGTGGCGCACAGGTGGACTATCTGGAACTCTATCGGCGCGTGCGCCCTCAATACCCTGCCGGTACGCTGGAGCGCCTGGTCGAGGCCGAGCGCCTCAACGCCCTGCTGGCGAGCAGCGCCCAGGGCCTGGACAACCTCCGCCAGCTGGCCGCCGGTGCCTGGGCGAAGCTGTCTCGGCTACCCTTGCTGGTACCCAGCCCGCGGGTGGCCGAACTGGCCCGCGCGGCCGGTGCCCGGCAGGTCATCGATTGTCGCGGCGCCAGTGCTGCGGCTGTTCTGGCGGCCCTGCGCGCCCATCCGGCGCCGGCCTCTGATGCATAAGGAAGGACTCGTGAGCGAAACCACCCCGCAGATCAGCGAACAGACCCCGCAACCCGCCGTCGAACAGCCGCCGCGTGCGCCCAGCGCCAAAGGCAGTGGCCCGGCCTGGCTGGCCCTGCTGATCGGCCTGGCCGGCCTCGGCGTCGGCGGCTGGAGTGCCTGGCAGCTGTATCAGCAGCAAGGCCAGGCCGCGCAGCAGTTGAGCCAGGTGCGGCAAGTCGGGGATGTGGCCAAACAGCAGGTCGAGGAGAGCGAGAACCGGGTCGCCCAGCGCCTGGCCGGACTGCCCACCGCCGATGACCTGGCCACCCAGCGCGATCTGCTGGTGTCCCTGCAGGGCGAACAGCAGCGCCTGGCCCAGAGCCTCTCCGGCGTGCTCGGCAAGAGCCGCGAGGACTGGCGCCTGGCCGAGGCCGAGCACCTGCTGCGCCTGGCCATGCTGCGCCTCTCCGCGCTGCAGGACGTGGAGAGTGCGGTCGCTCTGGTACAGGGCGCCGACGACATCCTGCGGGCGCAGAACGACCCGCAGGCCTTCGCCGCCCGCGGCGAGCTGATCAAGGTGCTGGAGGCCCTGCGCAGCCTGCCGCAACTGGATCGCTCCGGCCTGTTCCTGCAACTGGCCGCCCTGCGCGAACAGGCCGCCCAGCTGCAGCTGCTCGCCCCCGAATACATCCTGCCGGCCGAGGTGCAGAGCAGCGTCAACGCCAGCGACAGCAGCCGCTGGGAAGAACTCTGGCAGGAGCTGTCGCGCTATGTGCGCATCGACCTGCACGCCGACCAGGACGTGCGTCCGCAGCTGGCCGGGCAGAGCCTGGCGCAGGTGCGCCTGACCCTGGCGCTGGCCCTGGAACAGGCTCAGTGGGGCGCGCTCAACGGCGAGCAGGAGGTCTATCGCCAGGCCCTGGCGTCTGCCGGCGATGTGCTGGACAGCTATTTCGATCGCGACAATCAGGCCGTGCAGGCGCTGCGCAAACGCGTCGAGGAGTTGTCCGGCCAGCCGGTGACGACCCGCTTGCCGAGGCTGGACGACGCACTGGGCAGCCTGCAGGCCTACCTCAAGCGGCGCGAAGCCGCGGAGCTGGCGCCCGAGGATGAAGCCGAGCCGGGCAGCGAGCCCCAGGTGGAAGCGACCGAGGAGGGCGGGCAATGATCCGCGCCGTCCTGCTTCTGGTCCTGGTGGTGGCCGCCGCCACCGCGCTGGGCGTGGCCGTCGCCGAGCACAGCGGCTACGTGCTGATCGCCTGGAAGGGCCTGCGCTACGAGTCGAGCCTGTGGGTGTTCCTGCTGCTGATCGCGCTTGCCGTGCTGCTGGTGTGGGCGCTGCGGGCACTGCTGCGGCTGCTGCTGGTGTCCGGCGGGCTGGTCAATCCCTGGTCGCGCCGCCAGCGCGGACGGCGCCAGCAGATGGCCGCCGACAAGGGCCTGCTGGACCTGATCGAGGGTCGTTGGGAGCGCGCCGAGCGCCATCTTTCCCTGGCCGCCGAAGGCGCGCGCCAGCCGCTCATGTATTACCTCGGCGCCGCCCGTGCGGCCCACCGGCAGGGCCGCATCGAGCAGCGCGACGCCCTGCTGGAAAAGGCCCTGCAGCGCCAGCCCCAGGCCGAGCTGGCGATCGCCCTGACCCATGCCGAACTGCAGCGTGAGCAGGGCGACCTGGACGGCGCGCTGGACACGCTGCAGGCCATGCGCGAACGTCATCCGCGCCATCACCTGGTGCTCGATCAGCTGCAGCGCACACTGGTCGAACGCGGCGACTGGGCGGCGTTGATGGAGCTGCTGCCGGAGCTGCGCAAGGCCAAGGTGCTGGAGAGCGACACGCTGGCCTCGCTGGAGCGCCGGGTGTGGATCGCCCGTCTGCAGGGTGCCGGCGAGCGTGGGCTGGACCAGGGCGAGCTGGCCCTGCAGCCACTGACCCAGGCCTGGCAGCAGCTTTCTTCGACACAACGCCAGGACGCCGAACTGCTGCTGGCCTACGCCACACAGCTGCGCGCGCTGGGCGCCCAGGAGGAGGCCGAGGAAATCGTGCGCAAGGCCCTCAAGCAGGGTTACGACCCACGCTTGATCCGCCTCTACGGAAAGCTGCGCGGGCGCGATGCGGCCCGTCAGCTGCAGACCGCCGAGGATCTGCTCAAGCAGCATCCACAGGACCCGCAGCTGCTTCTCGCCCTCGGTCGCCTGTGTCTGCAGAACGGCCTGTGGGGCAAGGCCCGCGAGTATTTCGAGATCAGTCTCGAGTTTGCTCGCGACCCGGAGACCTGCGCCGAACTGGCGCGCCTGCTGGCCAGCCAGGGCGACGCCGAGCAGAGCAATCGCTTGCTGCAGGAGCTGTTGACGCTGCAGGGCCAGCGCCTGCCGGAGTTGCCGCAGCCTGCGCGCTAGGATCGCCGGCCTGACGTGCGGCGCCCTGTCACTGACGGGGCGCCCGCCACCGCCTTGAAACGCCGGTCGGCTTTACTCTACCGTAGGCGCCTTTCTCGCCCCGCATCGGAGTTCCCATGGCGCTGGCCAACCCGCGTACCCTGTTCCTGCTCGCCTTCCTCGGCTGCCTGGCCCTGATGGGCGGCGCGCTCTACCTGGAGCACGTGGTCGGTCTCAGCCCCTGCCCGATGTGCATCGTCCAGCGCATCTTCGTCATTCTCTTCGCCCTGGTCTGCCTGATCGCCGCCATCCACGGTCCGGCCCGCACCGGGCGCCGCGTTTACGCGGTGCTGGCGCTGCTGTTCGCCGCCGGCGGTGCCGCCACCGCGGCGCGCCAGGTCTGGCTGCAGAGCGTGCCGGCCGATCAGCTCGAGGCCTGCCTGCCAAGCCTGGAGTTCATGATGGAGGCCCTGCCGCTGCAGGAGATCGTGCGCCTGGTATTCCATGGCACCGCCGACTGCGCCGAAGTGACCTGGACCCTGTTCGGCCTCAGCGTGCCGGAGTGGAGCCTGCTGGCGTTCATCGGCATGATGCTGTTCGGCCTGTTCCAGCTGTTTCGCCGCAGCTGATCGGCATGACTTGATGCTCGCGGCGAGTGGGCATACTCTGGCCCAGCGCCTCGTCATTAATTCGCCGTTTTCGACCGGGCGCTTCCCGAGACTCCGCGAGCCGACAATAAAATGTCTCGGGGCTGGCGTATTCGGCATTCACCAGTAAGGGAGTGAGACATCATGCTCGAGAGCTGCCAGAACGCCCAGGAACGCTGGGGTGGTGTACACCAGCTGATCGACCGCTGGCTGCAGGAGCGCCACGAGCTGGTAAGCGCTTTCGGGGCACTCCGCGACAAGCCGCAGGCGTCCTCCTTCGGCGAGGATGTGCAGCGCTTCTGCGAGATCCTGGTCGACTACGTTTCGGCCGGTCACTTCGAGGTATACGAGCAGCTCACCGTCGAGGCCAAGGCCTTCGGCGACCAGCGTGGTCTGGAGCTGGCCAAGCAGATCTACCCGCGCATCGAGGCCATCACCGAAGTGGCGCTGGCCTTCAACGACCGCTGCGACAGCGGCGACTGCCGCGATCACGCTTCGCTCAACGGTGAACTCAAGCGCCTGGGTCAGCTGCTGCACGAACGCTTCGAGCTGGAAGACTGCCTGATCGAAGTGTTGCACAACGCTCACCAACAGCAGGCCACCGCGACGCCGCTCTGAGCGTGACCCGGATACGAAAAAGCCGCCTCATCAGGCGGCTTTTTCATGCCGCTCAGTTGGCGACGTCGAGCAGCTCCACCTCGAATACCAGGGGCGCGTTGGGCGGGATCAGGTCGCCGGCGCCTTCCTCGCCATAGGCCTGCTCGGCGGGAATCACGATGCGCCAGCGCGCGCCCACCGGCATCTGTCGCAGCGCCGTCTGCCAGCCTGGAATCAGCGCGCGCAGGCGGAACCATTGCGGCCCCTCGCTCTGATCGAACAGGCTTCTGTCGGCCAGCTCGCCGCGGTAGCTCACCTTCACCCGGCTGTTCGCCTGCGGCTGGCGACCGCTGCCCGCGCGCAGCTCGCTTACCAGCACGCCGCCTTCCAGTTCGCGCACGCCATGGCGGGATTTTTCCTGGGCGAGAAAGCGTCCCTCGGCGGCCTGCTGACGCTCGTCGCGGCTCTGTGCGATGCGCTGCTCATGCATGTCGAGCAGGGCGTCGACGCGCTCCTGCGGCAAACGTAGAGGCTCATCGCGATAGGCCTGGCGCAGCCCCTGGAGCAGCGCTTCGAGTGGCAGGTCTGGAACCTCGTCGCGCAGCCGCTCGCCGAGCCGGACGCCCAGGCTGTAGGCCAGGTCTTCCTCCTCGCTGGCCGCCGGCGATAGCGCGGGTAGCAGACACAGGAGCAACAACGAGAAGCGCCACATGAAAATATCTCCGAAAAAATTTGCCGGTGATTATGCCTGCCGCCGTCTGGGGTGCTAGCGACCGGCGAATCGGCCGTCTAGTATGGGGATCACCAATGTCCGTTAGGAGGCACGCCATGCCGGCCAACAACAAGAAGTCTGTACGCACTCCTCTGCATCTGCTCCAGCAACTCTCCGGTAGCCTGCTCGAGCATTTGGAGAAGGCCTGCACGCAAGCACTGGTCGACGCCGAAGGCATGCTGACCAAACTGGAAAAGCAGCGCGGCAAGGCCCAGCAAAAACTGCTCGACACCCGCGCCAAGTTGCAGAGCGCGGCCAAGGCCGGCAAAGGCAAGGCGCAGGACAAGGCCAAGGCCGCCGTCGCCGAGTTGGAGGACCTGCTCGACGGACTCAAGACCCGTCAGGCCGAAACCCGCGGCTACATCGCCCAGCTCAAGCGCGACGCCCAGGAAAGCCTGAAGCTGGCCCAGGGTGTGGGCAAGGTACGCGAGGCGGCCGCCAAGGCGCTCGACAGTCGCGCCGCTGCCGCCAAGCCCGCCGCGAAACCGGCCGCCAAACCGGTGGCTAAGAAGGCCGCTGCCAAGCCGGCGACCCAGGCTGCGGCGAAGCCCGCCAGCCGCACAACTGCGACCAAGCCTGCCGCTGCCAAGGCGCCGGTAAGGGCTGTCGCCAAACCCGCGGCCAAACCCGCCACCAAGACCGCCGCCAAGCCGGCGGCAAAGAAGCCGGCCAGCGCTGCCAAGCCCGCGGCCGTCAAGCCTGCAGCCAAACCGGCGGCCAAGGCCCCGGTCAAAGCGGCCAGCAAACCTGCCGCCAAACCCGCCACCCAGGCCGCGGCAAAGCCCGCTACCAAGGCTGCTGCCAAGCCTGCAGCCAAGGCGCCTGCCAAGGCTCCTGCGAAGCCCGCCGCGACCAAGCCTGCCGCCAAGCCTGCTGCAAAACCGGCTGCCAAGCCGGCGACCAGAACCGCTGCGAAGCCGGCCGCCAAACCGGCTGCCAAGAAGCCTGTCGCCGCCAAGCCCGCCGCCGCGAAACCGGCTGCGAAGCCCGCGGCGAAACCGGCCAGCACCCCTGCAGCGGCCAAGCCTGCAGCGCCTGCCGGCAGCGCCACTCCCGCGCCGACTACCGGCAACGGCAGCGCCGCTCCCTCCGCTTAAGTCGGCACGGCCGCGGCGCGCAGCAGCTCGCGCGCGCCGCGGTCTTCGACCAGCTGCTCCAACCAGGCCACGGCATTGTCCGTGGCCTGCCATTTCCGGGTCGCCTGATCCAGTCGTTCGAGCAGTTCGCGCTCGGCCTCCAACTCCAGCGCCTTGATCCGATCGCGTAGCTTCGCCAGCTGCGGATCATGCCGAGCCGCCGCCTTCCAGGCCCGCCGCAATTCCCGCAACGGTTGCACCACCTGGCGTTGCCAGGGCTCGGCAATCTCCTGCAACTGGGCGAGTCGTTCGGCGCTGCAGGCTACCCGTCGCCGCTCCAACCACAGGGCGCAGAGCAGCAGGCAGACATCCGCACCGTCGTCCTGCAGGCGCAGGCAGGTCGCCTCCACGCCGGGGCGGGCGTAACAGGCCAGGGCGAAACTCCACAGGTCAGTCGGCATGCGGCTCTCCGGGCGGCAGCGGGGGGAAGCTGGTAGACTCCGCGGCCATTATGATCCGACTCCTGAACCTCACTCTACAGCGCGGTCCGCAGCGCCTGCTCGAAGGCGCCGAACTGACCCTGCACACCGGCCAGAAGGTCGGTCTCATCGGTGCCAACGGTGCCGGCAAATCCAGCCTGTTCGCGCTGCTGCGCGGCGAGCTCGGCCCCGACGCCGGCGATTGCCAGCTGCCGGCCGACTGGCGCATCGCCCACATGCGCCAGGAGGTCGACAACCTCGAGCGCATGGCGACGGACTACGTGCTCGACGGCGACGTCCACCTGCGCGCCATCCAGACCGAGCTGGCCCGCGCCGAGGCGGCCCATGACGGCGCCGCCATCGCCCGGTTGCACACCGAGCTGGACAACGCCCAGGGCTACACCGCCGATGCCCGCGCACGCAAGCTGCTGGCCGGCCTCGGCTTCACCGCCGAGCAGATGGACCGCCGCGTCGGCGATTTCTCCGGTGGCTGGCGTATGCGCCTGAACCTGGCCCAGGCGCTGATGTGTCCGTCCGAACTGCTGCTGCTCGACGAGCCGACCAACCACCTCGACCTCGACGCCATCCTCTGGCTGGAGGAGTGGCTCAAGGGCTACCCCGGCACCCTGCTGCTGATCTCCCACGACCGTGACTTCCTCGATGCCGTGGTCGACCACATCGCTCATCTGGAACAACAGAAGCTGACCCTCTACCGCGGCGGTTACTCGGCCTTCGAGCGCACCCGCGTCGAGCGCCTGGCGCAGCAGCAGCAGGCCTACGAGAAGCAGCAGGCGCAGCGTGCGCACATGGAAGACTTCATCCGTCGCTTCAAGGCCAAGGCCAGCAAGGCCCGCCAGGCGCAGAGCCGGATCAAGGCCCTGGAGCGTCTGGAGGAGCTGGCGCCGGCCCACGTCGATTCGCCCTTCGACTTCGCCTTCCGCGAGGCGGACAAGGTCTCCAGCCCGCTGCTCAACCTGTCTGAGGCGCGTCTGGGCTACGGCGACAAGGCGGTGCTGGACAAGGTCAAGCTGAGCCTCGCGCCCGGCGCGCGCATCGGCCTGCTCGGCCCCAACGGTGCCGGCAAGTCGACTCTGATCAAGACCCTGTCCGGCGACCTCGAGGTGCTCGGCGGCAATCTGGCGCGCGGCGAAAACCTGGCCATTGGTTACTTCGCCCAGCACCAGCTCGACTCGCTGGACGCCAAGGCCAGTCCGCTACTGCACCTGCAGCGCATCGCCCCGGGCGAACGCGAGCAGGTCCTGCGTGACTTCCTCGGCGGCTTCGACTTCCGCGGCGCGCGCTGCGACGAAGTGGTGGTCAACTTCTCCGGCGGCGAAAAGGCGCGCCTGGCCCTGGCATTGATCGCCTGGCAGAAGCCCAACCTGCTGCTGCTCGACGAACCGACCAACCACCTTGATCTCGAGATGCGCCTGGCCCTGACCATGGCCCTGCAGGACTTCGCCGGCGCCGTGCTGGTGGTGTCCCACGATCGCCATCTGCTCAAGAGCACCACCGACGAGTTCATGCTGGTCGCCGACGGGCGCATCCAGCCGTTCGAGGGCGACCTCGACGACTATGCCCGCTGGCTGGTGGACTACCGGGCTCGCCAGCAGCCGCAGGCGACCGCCGCCCCGGCCGCCGACCGGACCGACAAGCGTGCCCAGCGCCAGGCCGCCGCTGCCCTGCGCCAGCAGCTGGCGCCGCACAAGAAGCAGGCCGACAAGCTGGAGCAGGAGCTGGGCAAGGTCCAGGAGAAGCTCGCCGGCGTCGAACAGAAGCTCGGTGACAGCGGCCTGTACGACGGCGCGCGCAAGGACGAACTGCGTGAACTGCTGGCCGAGCAGGCGCGTCTGAAGGGTTCCGAGGCCGAGCTGGAAGAGGCCTGGCTGCTGGCCCTGGAGACCCTGGAGGAGCTGCAGCGACAACTGGAGGAGGCCGATTGATGGAAGAGCTCGAGCTGCTCGCCGCCTGGCGCGAGCCGCTGACCGTGGCGGCTCAAGTCCTGCTGATCCTGATCCTCGCGTGGCTGGCGCAGCGCCTGGTCAGCCGCGGCATCACCGGGCTTGGCTCGCGTTACAGCCTGCTGCCGGCGGAGATTCTGGTGCCGCTGCGCGGGCTGTTGCGCTGGATCATCATCGGCAGCGCCATGATGCTGGTGCTGGAGCGCCTGGGTGTGTCGGCCGAGGTGTTGTGGACGGCGCTGACCGGCTTCGCCGCCGTTGCCGCGGTGGCCTTCTTCGCCATCTGGAGCGTGCTGTCCAACATGTTCTGCGCCCTGCTGATCTTCGGCATGGGGCCGTTCCGCATCGGCGACGTGGTCGAGCTGCTCGACGTGGCCGACAAGCCCGGCATCAAGGGCCGGGTGCTCGGCGTGAACCTGTTCTACACCACCCTCGAAGACCAGGGCCCCGAGGCCAGCGGCGGCCTGCTGCAGGTGCCCAACAGCCTGTTCTTCCAGAAGGCCGTGCGCCGCTGGCGCTGACGGGCTGGCCGGCGGTGCGAGGGAGGGGTAGGCTGTTCTGCCTGCCCCTTTCGCTTTTCCGAGGTACTCGCCATGGCTCTTGAAACCTGGCTCGCTTTCTTCGTCGCCTGCTGGGTGATCAGCCTATCGCCGGGCGCCGGCGCCATCGCCTCCATGTCCAGCGGCCTGCAGTACGGCTTCTGGCGCGGCTACTGGAACGCCCTGGGTCTGCAGATCGGCCTGGCCCTGCAGATCGCCATCGTCGCCGCTGGCGTCGGCGCCATCCTCTCCGCCTCGGCCACCGCCTTCGCCGCCATCAAGTGGTTCGGCGTCGCCTACCTGGTGTGGCTGGCGATCAAGCAATGGCAGGCCCTGCCGGGCGACCTCGACGCCGGTTCCGCCGAGCGTCCCCTCGGCCGCCCGCTGACCCTGGTGCTGCGCGGCTTCCTGGTCAACGCCAGCAACCCCAAGGCGATCGTCTTCATGCTCGCCGTGCTGCCGCAGTTCCTCGACCCGCACCAGCCGCTGCTGGCCCAGTACCTGATCATGGGTGTGACCATGATCGTGGTCGACCTGATCGTCATGGCCGGCTACACCGGGCTCGCCGCCCGCGTGCTGCGCGCCCTGCGCACACCGCGCCAGCAGCGCCTGATGAATCGCACCTTCGCCGCGTTGTTCGTCGGTGCCGCGGCGCTGCTGGCTACCGTGCGGCGCGCGCCGGTCTGAGCTTGTCGAACGGAGTGTTCGACGAGCTGTAACCGAATATTTCCGATTTTGCTTGAGAGAAATCGTTAGCTAGGCAACAATTCAATGCCATTCATTCTCATTTGGAATGCATTGATGTCCCGATCCCTCTTTGCCTGGCTGTGCCTGCCCCTGCTGGCGCTGTGCAGCCTGTTCGCCCTGGCCGAACCGGGCGATGGCGCGATCCAGGCCCTGCACCTGCTGGGCTACCTGGGCGCCGACTATCCCGCCACCGTGAGCGCCGGCCAGGTGGTCGACCCCGCCGAATACCGTGAGCAGCTGGAGTTCGCCGGCGCGCTGCAGGGCCTGATCGTCGCATTGCCGGCCAAGGCCGGACGCGACGAGCTGGAGCAGGGCGTGCAGCACCTGCGCCGCGATATCGACGCCCGCGCCGAGGGCGCCGCCGTCGCCGCCAATGCCCGCCAGCTGGCCGCACGCCTGGCCGAGCTGTACCAGGTGCGCCTGACCCCGGCGATCACCCCCGACCCCAGCCGCGGCGCGCCACTGTACGCCCAGCACTGCGCCGTCTGCCACGGTGACACAGGGTCCGGCGACGGTCCGGCGGGGCTGGGCCTGGAGCCGCCACCGGCCAACCTGGGCGATGCCGCACGGATGGATCATCTGAGCCTGTACGACCTGTTCAACACACTGGGGCTGGGCATCGAAGGCACCGACATGCCGGCCTTCGCCGACCAGTTGGACGAGCGCGAGCGCTGGGACCTGGCGAGCTACATCGCCGGCTTTACCGCCGCGCCCGCCACCAGCGCCAAGACCTTCGCCATGGCCGAACTGGCCGGACGCACGCCTGCCGAGATCGCCGCCGGCGGAGGCGACGTCGCCGCGTTCCGTGCCCGGCGCGCCCAGCCGCCGCAGGTGCAGCGCGGCCCGGCCGAGCTGATCGAGCACACCCGCGTCACTCTGGAGCAGAGCCTGGCGGCGTACCGTGATGGCAACGTCGAACAGGCCTACGACCTGTCCGTCGGCGCCTATCTGGAGGGCTTCGAGCTGGTCGAGAGCGCCCTGGACAACCTCGATGCGGCCCAGCGCAAGACCACCGAGCGCGCGTTGATGGCCTACCGTCAGGCGCTGCAGGACGGCGCCAGCGTGCCCCAGGCGGCGCAGGCGCTTGAGCTGGCCAAGGCCGAGCTGGCGACCTCCGCGGCGCTGCTGGCCGATGGCGCGATGAACGCCTCGCTGAGCTTCTTTTCCAGTCTGCTGATTCTGCTGCGCGAGGGGCTGGAAGCGATCCTGGTGCTGGCGGCGATCCTCGCCTTCCTGCGCAACACCGGCCAGCAGGCCGCGGCGCGCAGCGTGCATGTCGGCTGGGGCCTGGCGCTGCTGGCCGGTGTCGCCACCTGGGCGGTGGCGGCGTACCTGATCGACATCAGCGGCGCCCAGCGCGAACTGCTGGAGGGCGCCACCGCGCTGTTCGCCAGCGTGGTGCTGTTGTGGGTCGGCGTGTGGATGCACGACCGCCGTCACGCGGCGGCCTGGCAGGACTACATCAAGAGCAGTCTGGTCGGCGGCGGCGGCCGCTTCGGCTTCGCCGTGCTGGCCTTCTTCTCGGTGTACCGCGAGCTGTTCGAGGTCATCCTGTTCTACGAAACCCTCTGGCTACAGGCCGGCCCGGCCGGTCACGGCATGGTCCTGGCCGGCGCGGCCGCGGCGCTGGTGCTGCTGCTCGGCCTGGCCTGGGTGATTCTCAAGGGCTCGCGCAAGTTGCCGCTGGCCGCGTTCTTCAGCGCCAACGCCGTGCTGCTGTGCGTGCTCTCGGTAGTCTTCGCCGGCCATGGCGTGGCGGCCCTGCAGGAGGCCGGCTTGCTCGGCACCCGCCCGGTAGCGTTCTTCGAGTTCGACTGGCTGGGCATTCACCCCGACGCCTGGAGCCTGTCGGCCCAGGGCCTGGCGCTGATCGGCATCGCCACGCTCTACGGGCGCAGCTGGCTGGGCGAGCGGCGCCGCGCCGGCACGGCTAAGATGGCGGCCTCGTCCGACTGAGAGAGCCCAAGATGCGTGTGTGGATCGACGCCGATGCCTGCCCCCGGCTGGCCCGCGACCAGGTGGTGAAGTTCGCCCTCAAGCGCGGCTTCGAAGTGGTGCTGGTCGCCGGCCAGGCCGTGGCGCGGCCGAACTTCGCCTGCGTGAAGCTGGTGGTGGTACCGAGCGGGCCGGACGCAGCGGACGACCATCTGGTGGAGCACGCCGTGCCCGGCGAACTGGTGATCTGCAGCGACATCCCGCTGGCCGACCGCCTGGTGAAGAAGGGCGTGGCGGCGCTGGACCCGCGCGGCCGCGAGTTCGACGAGCGCAACATGGGCGACAAACTGGCCACCCGCAACCTGTTCGCCGACCTGCGTGACCAGGGCCAGATGGGTGGCGGCCAGGCGGCCTATTCGGACAAGGACCGGCAGGCCTTTGCCAATGCGCTGGACCGTATCCTCACCCGCCTGGCGAGGTAAGCGGGGCCGCGGAGTGGAGGGCTTCCCGGATTGCATCCGAGCTACGAGTCTCACGAGGGAAGGGGGCTCGGTGTGAGGGCTCGGCGGCCCGCTCAGGTAGCCCCCGGTGGGTTTCGGTGCGCCTGGCGCACCCTACGGTCTCCGCTAGCCGCACAGGTAGGTGCCGGTGCCTACCGCCGCTGGAGAAGGGGGCCTCGGGGCGAGGGCTCAGTGAGTCCGCTCAGGTAGCTCGGATGCAATCCGGGAGCGGAGTGACCGGTTTCCCGGATTGCATCCGGGCTACGAGCAGAGTCCTCGGTGGGTTTCGGTGCGCACGGCGCACCCCTACGGTTCTCCGCTAGCCGCACAGATAGGTGCCGGTGCCTACCGCCACTGGAGAAAGGGGGCTTCGGGGCGAGGGCTCAGCGGGGCCGCTCAGGTAGCCCGGATGCAATCCGGGAGCGGAGTGGCCGGTTTCCCAGATGCATCCGGGCTACGGGCAGAGTCCTCGGTGGTTTTCGGCGCGCACGGCGCACCCTACCGTCATCGCTAGCCGCACAGGTAGGTGCCGGTGCCTACCGCCACCAGGGTGCTGTCGTCGCTGTGCAGTTCGGTGCGCACCACTGCCACCTTGTTGCCCGAGCGCAGCAGCACTGCGGTGGCGGTGAAGGCCTGGCCGCGGCCGGGGCGCAGGTAGTCGACGCGCAGGTCGATGGTGCCCAGCTTGGACAGGCGCTGCATGCGCTCCGGCTGGCTCAGGTGCTGGTGCTTGTTGAAGGCGCCGATCAGCGCCATGGCGCCGCCGGCCACGTCCAGCAGCGAGGAGATCACCCCGCCGTGGAGAATGCCCTGCACGAAGTTGCCGATCAGCTCCGGCTGCATCGGCAGGCTCATCACTACGCGGTCGCCACGCAGTTCGTCGATGCGGATGCCCAGCACCCGGTTGAACGGGATGCGCTCGAAGAAGGCTTCCACCCCCTGGCGCTGTTCCTCGGAAAGCTCGAAAACCGGCTCGTTCATGCTGCGCTCCTGCGGCTGTGACGCTCACGCTGCCGCAGGAGGGCGGCTCTGAACAGGGGGCACGGCGGCTGTGCCCTGCACTATGGCGCGATCAGCCTTGCGCCGGCTGGACCAGCTCCAGCACGCGGTCGACCAGCTTGTTGATGCCGGAGGCGGCCTGGGAGATGGACTCGGCGAGCATGTAGGCGGGGGTTGAGACGAGCTTGCGCTCGCTGTCCTCGACGATGTCCTCGACCGCGCATTCGACATGCTGGCCGCCCATGGCGGTGAGGCCTTCCACGGCTGGGTCGTCCTGGGCGCCGAGGGTGCAGGACACGCCTTCGCCGTAGATCTTCGCCGCCAGGGCCGGGGAGATGCAGATCAACCCGACCGGCTTGCCGGCCTGGGCGAAGGCCTGGGCCGCGGCCAGCACGTCCGGCTGCACGCTGCAGCCTGCGCCTTCCACGGCGAAGTTGGAGAGGTTCTTGGCCACGCCGAAGCCGCCGGGCAGGATCAGCGCGTCGAACTGCTCGGCCTTCAGCTCGCGCACGTCCATCACGTCGCCACGGGCGATGCGCGCCGCCTCGGTGAGCACGTTGCGGCTCTCCGGCATTTCCTCGCCGGTGAGGTGGTTGATCACGTGCATCTGCGCCACGTTGGGCGCGAAGCACTGGACCTTGGCACCGCGCTGATCGAGGCGCAGCAGGGTGATCACGCTCTCGTGGATTTCCGCGCCGTCGTAAACGCCACAGCCGGAAAGGATGACCGCGACTCGTTTGTGCATGCTGTTCTCCATGAAGCCAAAGGACTGTGCCGCAGTGTCGCCGATCGCCCGGGCGAGCGTCGAGCGAGGGTGTCGCCAAATGCCACATCGCCTGGCATTCCCTGCCGCGAGCGCCTGCCTGAGCAGGCATAGGATCAGCTTAGGTCAACCTGCGCAGTGCCGAACCATGAACCTGATCCTGCTCGCCGTACCGTTTTTCTTTCTCCTGATCGCCGCCGAGCTGATCGCCGACCGTGTGCGCGGGGTCAGCTACTACCGCCTGGCGGACTCGCTCAACAGCCTCAGCGCCGGCGTGCTGTCCCAGGCCAGCGGCCTGCTGAGCAAGGCCATCGCCGTGCTCAGTTACGCCTTCGCCTACGAGCACCTGCACCTGACCGAATTGCCCAACGAGCCCTGGGTATGGGTGCTGGCGTTCGTGTTCTATGACTTCTGCTACTACTGGAACCACCGCTTCGGCCATGAGCGCAATGTGTTCTGGGCCTCCCACGTGGTGCATCACCAGAGCGAGGACTACAACCTCTCCACCGCCTTGCGCCAGACCAGCACCGGCTTCCTGCTGAGCTGGATCTTCTATCTGCCGATGGCTCTAGCCGGCGTGCCGCCGCTGGTCTTCATCACCGTCGGCGCGCTCAACCTGCTCTACCAGTTCTGGGTGCATACCCGTCACGTGCCCAAGCTGGGCTGGTTCGAGTGGTTCTTCGTCACCCCCTCCAACCACCGCGTGCATCATGCGCAGAATCCTATCTACATGGACCGTAACTACGGTGGCGTGTTCATCCTCTGGGATCGCCTGTTCGGCACCTTCCAGGAGGAACTGGACGAGCATCCGGTGGTGTTCGGCGTGACCACGCCGCTGCGCAGCTGGAATCCTCTGTGGGCCAACCTGCAGTTCTACGCCCAGCTGTGGCACGACGCGGTGCGCGCCGGCGCCTGGCGGGACAGGCTGCGCATCTGGTTCATGCCCACCGGCTGGCGCCCGGCAGACGTGGCGGCGTGCTACCCGCTGGAGAAACCGGACCTGGCCGCATTCCGCAAATTCGAGGTGCCGCTGTCGCGCGGGCAGAAGCTGTACGCCGCGCTGCAGTTCGCCGGCTACGTCGCCGGTACCAGCTGGCTGTTGGCGATGGCCACGCAACACGGCCTGGGCGTGCTGGTCGGCGCCTGGCTGTGGGTGGCCTTCGGCCTCTACTGCATCGGCACCTGGCTGGAGAACCGGCCGTTCGCCCGGCCGCTGGAGGCCCTGCGCCTGCTGCTCAACCTGCCGGCGCTGGCCTGGGCCCAGCAGGTCGGCCTGCTGCCCGGCGGCGCGCTGCCCTGGCTGCTGCTGGCGGCCTGGAGCCTGGGCAACCTGCTGTGGCTGTTCTGGCCGCGCGGCGATCGCCTGCAAACCGCCTGAGCCTGCGCGGAACTGCGGCGGCCCGTCGCAGTCTGGGTGTGACGTTCATTATTTGGTCATAATGGCCGGGTACAACTGTCACACTCGCCCGCCGTGCGGGTTCTGGAGTCCGTCGTGAGCTTTACCCCCGCCAATCGCCTGTTCCCCGCCACCCGCCTGCGTCGCAACCGTCGCGACGACTTCTCCCGTCGCCTGGTTCGCGAGAACGTGCTGACCGTCGACGACCTGATCCTGCCGGTGTTCGTGCTGGACGGCGACAACCGCCGCGAGTCGATTGCGTCGATGCCGGGCGTCGAGCGCTTGTCCATCGACCTGCTGCTGCAGGCCGCCGAGCACTGGGTGGCGCTGGGCATCCCGGCGCTGGCGCTGTTCCCGGTGACGCCGCTGGAGAAGAAGTCGCTCGACGGCGCCGAGGCGTGGAACCCGGACGGCATCGCCCAGCGCGCCATCCGCGCCCTGCGTGCCAAGTTCCCGGAGCTGGGGGTGATCAGCGACGTGGCTCTCGATCCGTTCACCACCCACGGCCAGGACGGCATCCTCGACGACGATGGCTACGTGATGAACGACGTGACCATCGACGCGCTGGTCAAGCAGGCCCTGTCCCACGCCGAGGCCGATGCCCAGGTGGTGGCGCCGTCGGACATGATGGACGGGCGCATTCAGGCGATCCGCGAGGCGCTGGAGCTGGCCGACCATCACAACGTGCGCATCATGGCCTACTCGGCCAAGTATGCCAGCGCCTACTACGGCCCGTTCCGCGACGCGGTCGGCTCGGCCGCCAACCTTGGCAAGGGCAGCAAGAACACCTACCAGATGGACCCGGCCAACGGTGACGAGGCACTGCACGAAGTGGCGTCCGACCTGGCCGAAGGCGCCGACATGGTCATGGTCAAGCCGGGCATGCCGTATCTGGACATCGTCTGGCGGGTGAAGGACGCCTACCGGGTGCCGACCTTCGCCTACCAGGTCAGCGGCGAATACGCCATGCACATGGCTGCCATCCAGAACGGCTGGTTGAGCGAGGCGGTGATCCTAGAATCGCTCATCGCCTTCAAACGCGCGGGTGCCGATGGCATCCTCACCTACTTCGCCGTGCGTGCGGCAGAACTCTTGAAAGCGGGGCGCTGAAGCCGCCCCAGGGAAGCAAGGCATGAACACCGAGGGACTCAGCAACAAGCAGATCGTCGAAGCCGCGCTCGAGGTCGAGCCGCTGCCGGCCGACCCCGTGGCCGAGGCCGCGCCCGTCGTCGAGCCCGAGCCGGCTCCCGCGCCGGCGCCGGTGATCCCGGGGCTGGACGACGCCAGCCTGTACATCCACCGCGAGCTGTCGCAGCTGCAGTTCAATATCCGCGTGCTGGAGCAGGCGCTGGACGAGTCCTACCCGCTGCTCGAGCGGCTCAAGTTCCTGCTGATCTTCTCCAGCAACCTCGACGAGTTCTTCGAGATCCGCGTCGCCGGCCTGAAGAAGCAGATCAACTTCGCCCGCGAGCAGGCCGGTGCCGACGGCCTGCTGCCCAGCCAGGTGCTGGCGCGCATCTCGGAGATCGCCCACGAGCAGGTCGACCGCCAGTACGCGGTGCTCAACGACGTGCTGCTGCCGGAGCTGGCCAAGCATCAGGTCAACTTCATCCGTCGCCGCCATTGGACCACCAAGATCAAGACCTGGGTGCGCCGCTACTTCCGCGACGAGATCGCGCCGATCATCACGCCGATCGGCCTCGACCCGACCCACCCGTTCCCGCTGCTGGTGAACAAGAGCCTCAACTTCATCGTCGAGCTCGAGGGCGTCGACGCGTTCGGCCGCGATTCCGGCCTGGCCATCATCCCGGCGCCGCGCCTGCTGCCGCGCATCATCCGCGTGCCGGAAGAAGTCGGCGGTGCGGGCGACAACTACGTGTTCCTCTCGTCGATGATCCACGCCCACGCCGACGACCTGTTCCTCGGCATGAAGGTCAAGGGTTGCTACCAGTTCCGCCTGACCCGTAACGCCGACCTCTCGGTGGATACCGAGGACGTCGAGGACCTGGCTCGGGCCCTGCGTGGCGAGCTGTTCAGCCGCCGCTACGGCGACGCCGTGCGCCTGGAAGTGGCCGAGACCTGCCCGCCGCAGCTGTCCGACTACCTGCTCAAGCAGTTCAACCTGAGCGAGAGCGAGCTGTACCGGGTCAACGGCCCGGTCAACCTGACCCGCCTGTTCGCCATCACCGGGCTGGAGAGCCACCCGGAGCTGCAGCATGCGACCTTCACCCCGGTGATCCCCAAGCTGCTGCAGAACGCCGAGAACATCTTCAGCGTGGTCGGCAAGCAGGACATCCTGCTGATGCACCCCTTCGAGTCGTTCACCCCGGTGGTGGACCTGCTGCGCCAGGCCGCGAAAGACCCGCATGTCCTGGCGATCAAGCAGACCCTGTACCGCTCCGGGGCCAACTCGGAAATCGTCGACGCTCTGGTCGAGGCGGCGCGCAACGGCAAGGAGGTCACCGCGGTGATCGAGTTGCGCGCGCGCTTCGACGAGGAGTCCAACCTGCAGCTGGCCAGCCGTCTGCAGGCCGCCGGTGCGGTGGTGATCTACGGCGTGGTCGGCTTCAAGACCCACGCCAAGATGATGTTGATCCTGCGTCGCGAGAACGGCGAGCTGCGCCGCTACGCCCACCTGGGCACCGGCAACTACCACGCCGGCAACGCCCGCCTGTACACCGACTACAGCCTGCTGACCGCCGACGATGCGCTCGGCGAGGACGTCTCCAAGCTGTTCAACCAGTTGATCGGCATGGGTAAGACCCTGCGCATGAAGAAGCTGCTGCATGCGCCGTTCACCCTGAAGAAGACCCTGCTCGACATGATCGCCCGCGAGGCGCAGCTGGCCAGCGAGGGCAAGCCGGCGCACATCATGGCCAAGGTCAACTCGCTGACCGACCCGAAGATCATCCGCGCGCTGTACAAGGCCAGCCAGATGGGCGTGCGCGTCGACCTGGTGGTGCGTGGCATGTGCTGCCTGCGCCCGGGCGTGCATGGCGTGTCGCACAATATCCACGTGCGCTCCATCGTCGGTCGCTTCCTCGAGCACAGCCGTATCTACTACTTCCTCAACGGTGGCGACGAGAAGCTCTATCTCTCCAGCGCCGACTGGATGGAGCGCAACCTCGACAAGCGGGTGGAGACCTGCTTCCCGGTGGAAGGCAAGAAGCTCATCACCCGGGTCAAGAAGGAGCTGGAGAGCTACCTGTCCGACAACACCCAGGCCTGGGTGCTGCAGCCGGACGGCCGCTACCTGCGCCTCAGCCCGAGCGGCAACGCCAACCCGCGCAACGCCCAGGCCGCGCTGCTGGACAAGCTGACCACGCCGCAGGTGCGCTGAGCCGGCGAACGAAAAAAAGGGAGGCCTCGGCCTCCCTTTTTTATGCAGGTGCGTCTGGCAGAGAGCGTCGCGCGCACCGCCATCATTACCGAATCGACTCCGCCTCCAGCCTCGCCAGCTCGGCGGCGGCCTCGGCCAGCTGCCCCTCGTTGAACACCCGCACGCCATGGCGCCTAAGCAGGGCGGCGGTGACGCCTTCGCCCTCGACCAGGGTGCCGCTGAAGCTACCGTCGTAGTTGTGGGTGTTGCCGCAGGACGGGCTGCGCGCCTTGAACACGGCGACCCGCAGGCCGTGCTGCCGGACCAGGCGCAGGGCGATCTCGGCGCCGGCGACGAAGGCCGCGGTGACGTCTTCGCCGGCATCGGTCAGCACCGGCAGACGACCTTCCAGCACGCCGCCGCCCTGGCCGCCGGGAATCTCCGCCGGAGGCCTCGGCGTCGGCAAGCCGCCCGCCACTTCGGGGCACAATGGCACCAGGCGGCCCTCGTCCTGCCACTGCTGCAGCAAATCGTAGGGGCCGTGGGCGCCGCCGTCGTAGCGCACCCTGTGGCCCAGCAGGCAGCGACTGACCAGCAGTTTTTCCATCATCCGCGTCCTCCCATGGTGGGTTAGCGCCGCCTGAACCAGCCGGTCAACGACAGGCGCTCGCGGGTCGCCGGCAGCACTTCGTGGGGCAGATCGGCGGACATGAACAGCACCAGCGTGCCGGCCTCGGGCAGCACGTCCAGCGGCTCGCCGCTGTCGGGGTAGAGACGCAGGGCGCCGCCCTGGTCGGCCTGCCAGTCGTCGTTGAGGTAGAGCACCGCCGATACCGTGCGGCGGTCGTCGTCGCGAAAGCGATCCAGGTGCTTCTGGTAAAAGGCGCCCGGCGGATAGTGGGCGAAGTGGCTTTCGTAATCGGCCAGGCCCAGGTAGAAGGCCTGGTTGAGCGCCTGGCGCAGCTCGTCCATGGTCGCCAGGTAGCGGTCGCAGGCGGCGTTCTGGCCGGCCTCCAGCCACTGGATGCTGTCGCCGCGCACGCCCTCGCGCACCGCCAGGCCCTGGCCGCGGCCGACGCCGGCCGGGCTCAGCGCGCCATTGCGGGCGCGGTTGCGGCACTCCTCGGCCAGTTCGCGGGTCAGAGACTGCGGCAGGACGTGCGCCTGCCGCGACCAGCCGCGCTCGGCCAGGTCGTCGATGATGTGCGGCAGGAGCCGTTGCAGGAGGGGTTCGGTCATGCGCCGATTCTACCAGCGCCGCCTGCGGGCCCCTACAATAGCCGCGCCAGACAGGAGTAATTCATGCGCGCCGTATTCGCTCTGTTCATGCTGCTGTGCAGCTTCGCCGCTTCCGCCGACGATCACGACCGGCTCTACCAGGCCGCGGGCTGGCCGGAGCAGCGCGCCCACTTCGCCGACGCCCTCAAGGCGGCCCAGCAGCGCTACCAGGCCAGCCTGCCGCCGGCGGTGTTCCAGGCCCTGGTGGACAACAGCAACCGCCGCTTCGCCGCCGCCGCCATGGACCGGCGCGCCCAGGCCGCGCTGCGCGCGGAGCTGGCCGACCCGCGGCCGGCGCTGCAGTTCTTCGAATCGGCGCTGGGCCGCAAGGTGGTGGCGGCCGAGGTGCAGGCGACCTCCCGCGAGCGGCTGGCTGCACATGCCGACGGCCTGCCGCCGGTGCAGGCGGAAGCCACCCGGCGCCTGCTGATCCGCCACCTGGCCCAGGCGCTGCCGGCCACCGAGGCCGGCGCGGAGGTCAGCCTGGCCCTGGCCGGCGTCGCGGCCGACAGCCTCAGCTCCATGGTGCCGGGCCTGTTTGGTGGCGGGCAGACGCAGATGCTCCTGCAGAGCCAGCGCGAGCGCCTGCAGCAGCAGATCGAGGGCGACATCGACAACATCCTGCTGCATGTCTATAGCGGGCTGTCCGACCCGGAGTTGGAAGAGTTCGCCGCCTTCGCCGAGTCGCCCGGCGGCAAGGCCTACTACCAGGCGGCGCTGGCCGCCCTGCGCGCGGCGCTGGCGGCCGAAAAGGGCGGCAGCGACCTGCAGCCGGCTCAGCAGGGCATCTGACGCCACGACTCAGCCGCGCCGAGCAAGGCGAGGCGGGTCGTGAGGCGGAGTCGCTTGTTTCCCGGATTGCATCCGGGCTATGGCTGATGGGTGAGGGCGGCACTCGTCGGTATCGCGGCCGAGGCCGCTCTCACAGGGTGGCGCGTTACCTCAGGCGCTCGGTGAGGAAGGCGAAGTACTCGCGGCGCACGCCCTCGCTCTCGTTGGCAAGATGATGACGGGCGCCGGGGATGCGCAGCACCTCCGGCTGATCGAACTTGCCCTGCAGCACCCGCAGGTTGTGCCGCCAGTCCACCGTCATGTCCTGCTCGCCCTGTACCACCAGCGGCCGCAGCGGGCTGGGCGGGGCCTTCTCGAGACGCGGGATCCACCGGGCCAGGGCGCCGACCCAGGCGGTCGGCAGATGGCGCGGCTGCAGCGGATCGTGATTGCGCAGGAACTCGAGGAATTCGGCGTCGCTGGAGTTCTCCGAGAAGCGCCGCGGGATCTGCGAGCGGAACGGCCCGATCAGGTGGTAGCTGAGCCGCGACAGGCCCCAGGCGCGCGGCCGCACCAGCGGCGCCAGGAGAATGGTGGCGCCGGGCTCGGGGCGTTTGTCGCCGAGCAGCAGGAAGTCCAGCAGGATGGCGCCACCGGTGCTCTGCCCGCAGAGATGCCAGGGCTGCGGCAGGTCGAGGCTGGCGGCCTCGGCGAACAGGCACTGCAGGGTGCGCTGGTAGGCGGAGAAGTCATCGATGCTGGCGCGCGCCCCGGCAGACAGGCCGTGGCCCGGCAGGTCGCAGGCCAGCACCGCGAGGTTCAGGCCCAGGGCCCAGTCGATCACGTGGCGGTACAGGCCCATGTGGTCGTAATAGCCGTGCAGCAGGATCAGCGTCGCCTTGGGCTCGGGCGGCAGCCACAGCTGCGCGACCAGATCCAGGCCGTCGCACGAAAAGCGCCCGAGGCGGCTGCGCACGGCGCCGTGCTGCGGCAGGTCCAGGCCGTAGTAGCGCTGGTAGGCCAGCACCTCGTCCGGCATCGGCCCGGTGGCCGCGGCCAAGGGTCGCAGGCCGGCGCGCAGACGCTCGGGCTGGAAGGGCTGGGGCACGGTCTGGGGCATGGCGGTCATGGCAACTTCGAGGTCGGGACAGGCCGTCGATATTCTGCTGTCGGGCGCGGCGTGGCAAGCTACGGGCCTTTCCCCGGTGCCGCGATCATGTCCTCCCGCCGCAAATTCCTGCTCGTCAGCCTCGCCGCCGCCCTCTGGCTGGGCGCCATGCTGGTCGCCTACCAGTGGTTCCAGTCCCGCTACATCCGCCCCTTCGAGGAGCGCACCGAGCTGTTCATGGGCAGCCAGCTGCGCCTGCCGGCGGACCTGGCCGGGCCGGGTCCGATTCGCCTGGTGCACTTCTGGGACCCGGCCTGCCCGTGCAACGTCCGCAATCAGCAGCACCTCGGCGAGCTGGTGCAGCAGTTCGCTGCGCGCGGCGTGCAGTTCTATGCGGTGCGCAAGGCCGGCAGCCAAGGTCGTCTGCCGGCCAACCTGGCGGCGCTGCAACCGCTGGAGTCGCTGCCCGGCAGCGAGGGCCTGCCGGCCAGCCCGGCGGTGGCGATCTGGGATCAGCGCGGCGAACTGGCCTACTTCGGCCCTTACAGCGAGGGCGCCGTGTGCACCTCGGCCAACAGCTTCATCGAGCCGATCCTCGAGGCCCTGGTGGCAGGCCGGCCGGTGCGGGCGGACAGCAACCTGGCGGTGGGCTGTTTCTGCGACTGGCGGAACTGAGAGACTCCGATGGCCTGAGCGCCGGCCGTGTCGCGTTGAAACGGGCGCGGCGTGCCGGTTTGCCGCTTTCGCCCCTTCGATGCGCTGGCGCTCGTCCACCGGGCCACCACGGCTGGGCGTTGCGGCCTGGCGTTGGCTTCGAAGGTCGTAAATCTACTGCTGCGGTTCCAGCCGCAGATCGACCTCGCCCGCGACCTCGCCCTGGCTGTCGAAGCTGCGCTCCACCAGGCGCAGCCCGCCCTCGGCGTTCAGGGTCAGGGCGCTGCTGGCTCGGGTGCCGTAGCCGGGGCCGACGATGAACACGGTGGCCAGCAACATCTCCCAGTCCAGGCCGACGCCGGTATTCGGCAGCTGTTCGCGCGGCGGCTGCTGGCGGTCGCCGAGCAGGGCCAGCAGGTGCTGCGGCTGCGGATCGTCGAGGGTGCGGGTGAGGGCGTCGGTGGCGCGCCGGACCTTGGGCCAGGGCGTGTCGAGCCGGGCGTTGGACAGGCCGTAGACGCCTGGCTCCAGGCGCCGCGCCAGGCCCTCCTCGGAATTGAAGTAGTACAGCGCGTGGCGATCGCCGAGCAGCAGGTTGAAGCCGCTGTAGTCGTCGCTGCGCCGGGCCAGGTCGGCGAGAAAGGCCTCGGCGTCGGCGTCGCCGCGCAGAAAGCCTTCGGGCAGCTCGCCCCGTGAGCGAGCGCCGCGCGGCTGGCGCGGGTCGCGGATATTGGTCAGGGCGGCGAAGCGGCCGTCGGCCGTCACCCCCAGCCAGGTGCCGCCGGCCCGCAGGTCGCGCCCCGCATGCAGCCCGGGGGCATCCTCCCATTCGGCCAGCGGCAGGCTGGCGCGGTCGTAGAACTCGTCACGGTTGGCGGCCAGCACCAGCGGCTGCGGGTGTCCGGGGCGCCAGGCGAACACGATCAGGCACATACCACCTCCTCTGTCGGCTGCCCGGAGTCTAACAGCCGTGGGCATCCATCGCCTCGGCTGGAGGGCGCGGGGCCCTTCCGTTACCATGCCGCTTCGTTTTCGGGGGTTGCGCATGGAATTCCTGCTCTATCTGCTGCTCGGCGCGGCGGCCGGGGTGCTGGCCGGGCTGTTCGGCGTCGGCGGCGGCATCATCATCGTGCCGGTGCTGGTGTTCAGCTTCACCGCCCAGGGCTTCGACCCGGCCGTGCTGACCCACCTGGCCGTGGGCACCTCGCTGGCCACCATCATCTTCACCTCGGTCAACTCGGTGCTCGAGCACCAGCGCAAGGGCGCCGTGCTGTGGCCGGTGTTCGCCTGGATGAGCCTCGGCATCCTGCTCGGCGCCGCCCTCGGCTCGCTCACCGCGGCGGCCATTCAGGGGCCGATGCTGCAGAAGATCATCGGCGTGTTCGCCATCGTCATCGCCATCCAGATGGGCCTGGGCCTGAAACCCAAGGCCAGTCGCGCGGTCCCAGGCAAGCCCGGGCTGACCGGCGCCGGCGCGGTGATCGGCTGGGCCTCGGCGATCTTCGGCATCGGCGGCGGTTCGCTGACCGTGCCGTTCCTGACCTGGCGCAGCGTGCCCATGCAGCAGGCGGTGGCGACCTCCTCGGCGTGCGGCCTGCCCATCGCCCTGGCCAGTACCCTGAGCTTCATGGTCCTGGGCTGGAACGAGGCGCACCTGCCGGCCTGGAGCCTGGGCTTCGTGTACCTGCCGGCGCTGGCCGGCATCGCCATCACCAGCATGTTCTTCGCCCGCATCGGCGCGCGCCTGGCGCATCGCCTGCCGGCCCATGTACTGAAACGCCTGTTCGCCCTGCTGTTGCTGTGCGTGGGCGTGAGCTTCCTCATCTAAGGAGTTGCAATGCTGCCCTATCCGCAGATCGACCCGGTGGCCATCGCCCTGGGCCCGCTGAAGATCCACTGGTACGGCCTGATGTACCTGATCGGCATCGGCGGCGCCTGGCTGCTGGCGTCGCGCCGCCTGAAGCAGTTCGACCCGAGCTGGAGCAAGGAGAAGCTCTCCGACCTGGTGTTCTGGGTAGCCATGGGCGTAATTCTCGGCGGTCGCCTGGGCTACGTGCTGTTCTACGACCTGTCCGCCTACATCGCCGAGCCGCTGAAGATCGTCCGCGTCTGGGAAGGGGGCATGTCGTTCCACGGCGGGCTGATCGGCGTGATGCTGGCCACCTGGTGGTTCGGCAAGCGCAACGGCAAGAGCTTCTTCGAACTGATGGACTTCATCGCCCCGCTCGTTCCGATCGGTTTGGGCGCCGGGCGCATCGGCAACTTCATCAACGCCGAGCTTTGGGGCAAGGTCACCGACGTGCCCTGGGCCATGGTCTTCCCCAATGGCGGGCCGGACCCGCGCCATCCGTCGCAGCTGTACCAGTTCGCCCTTGAAGGCGTGGCCCTGTTCCTGATCCTCTGGGCCTACTCGCGCAAGCCGCGCCCGACCATGGCGGTGTCCGGCCTGTTCGCCGTCTGCTACGGCATCTTCCGCTTCATCGTCGAATTCGTCCGCGTGCCGGACGCCCAGCTCGGCTATCTCGCCGGCGGCTGGCTGACCATGGGCCAGGTGCTGTGCGTGCCGATGATTCTCGGCGGCCTCGGCCTTATGATCTGGGCCTACCGCCGCGAAGCCGCCCAAGGAGCCGCGCTATGAAACAGTACCTCGACCTGATGCGCCTGGTGCGCGAGACCGGCACCTTCAAGAGCGACCGCACCGGCACCGGCACCTACTCGGTGTTCGGCCACCAGATGCGCTTCAACCTGGCCGACGGCTTCCCGCTGGTGACCACCAAGAAGTGCCACCTGAAGTCCATCATTCACGAGCTGCTGTGGTTCCTCCAGGGCGATACCAACATCAAGTACCTGAAGGACAACGGCGTACGCATCTGGGACGAGTGGGCCGACGAGAACGGCGACCTCGGCCCGGTGTACGGTTACCAGTGGCGCAGCTGGCCGGCGCCGAACGGCGAGTCGATCGACCAGATCAGCAAGCTGATCGCGATGATCAGGAAGAATCCGGACTCGCGCCGCCTGATCGTCTCCGCCTGGAACCCGGCGCTGGTCGACGAGATGGCCCTGCCGCCGTGCCACACCATGTTCCAGTTCTACGTCGCCGACGGCCGCCTGAGCTGTCAGCTGTACCAGCGCTCGGCCGACATCTTCCTCGGCGTGCCCTTCAACATCGCCAGCTACGCCCTGCTGACGCTGATGATCGCCCAGGTCTGCGATCTTGCGCCCGGTGACTTCGTGTGGACCGGCGGCGACTGCCACCTGTACGCCAACCACATCGAGCAGACCGACCTGCAGCTGACCCGCGAGCCGCTGCCGCTGCCGACCATGAAGCTCAACCCCGAGGTGAAGGACCTGTTCGCCTTCAGGTTCGAGGACTTCGAGCTGCAGAACTACCAGGCCCACCCGCACATCGCCGCGCCGGTCGCGGTGTAAGCCATGCTGGCGGCCGAGCTCAAGGCCTTTCACATGGTCGCCCGCCTGGGCAGCATCACCCAGGCGGCGAAGAAGCTCGGCCTCAGCCAGCCGACGGTCACCACGCAGATCCGCAACCTCGAGGCGCAGTACGGCGTCGAGCTGTTCTACCGTGGCGGCCGCCGCCTGACCTTGAGCGAGGAGGGCGCGCGCCTGCTGCCGATGGTGCAGCGGCTGCTGCAGCAGGAAGCCGACATCGAGTTCTTCCTGCGCAACTGCGGCCAGCTGCAGGGCAGCCTGCGTATCGCCGCCACCGCGCCCTACTACGTGCTCGATCTGGTCAAACGCTTCCGCGAGCGCCTGCCGCAGATCCAAGTGACCCTGGAGATCGGCAACTCGCAGCAGGTGATCGAGGCGCTGGAGGAGTATCGCGTCGACCTCGCCGCCTCCTCGCAGCTGGAGCAGGACGCGCGCTTCACCCGCCTGGTGCTGGGCCAGGACCCGCTGGTGCTGGCCGTGCACCGCTGCCATCCGCTGGCCGCGCACAAGCGCCTGCACGCCTCGGCGCTGGCCGGCCACTGCCTGCTGGTGCGCGAGGCCGGCTCCACCACGCGCCTGCTCACCGAACAGATGTTGCGCGACGCCGGCGCCGCACCCGGCGCGGTGCTGGAGATCGGCAGCCGCGAATCGATCCGTGAGGCGGTGTTGCGCAACATCGGCATCAGCGTGATCGCCCGCCACGAAGTGCCGGACAACCCCGAGCTGCGGGTGATCGAGCTGGACGACGCGCCGCTGATCCCGGAATACCTCTACTGCCTCAAGGAGCGCCGCGCCGCGCGCCTGCCGGCGGCCTTCCTGGCCCTGGCGCGGGAAAGCACCGAGTAGGGTGGGCAACCGCGTAGCGTTGCCCACCATTGCGTCGCTCTCGGTGGGCAAGCCGCCAGCGGCGTTGTCCACCCTACACAAATCCGCCGATACCACTATCGGCAGCTTTTGCCCAACTGCCATAAAGCCTTAGCACTGCGCGCCCAGCATGAGCCTCGTTCGATTCACAACGAGGTTCCGCCATGGCCACCGTCGACCTGCAGCTGCGCGATATCCACAAGGGCTTCGGCGCCTTCAAGGCGCTGGACGGCGTATCGCTGGACATCGCTGCCGGCGAGCTGGTCTGCCTGCTCGGCCCGTCCGGCTGCGGCAAGACCACCCTGCTGCGCTGCATCGCCGGCCTGGAACGCCAGGACGGCGGCGCCATCCGCTTCGCCGGACGTGACGTCTCCGAGCTGCCGCCGCAAGCGCGCGACTACGGCATCCTGTTCCAGTCCTACGCGCTGTTCCCCAACCTCACGGTGGCGCAGAACGTCGCCTACGGCCTGGCCGGCCAGGGCCGCGATGCGATCCGCGCACGGGTCAACGAGATGCTCGAGCTGGTCGGCCTGACCGGCAGCGAGCAGAAGTACCCGGCGCAGCTATCCGGCGGCCAGCAGCAGCGCGTGGCGCTGGCCCGCGCCCTGGCGCCGAGCCCGTCACTGCTGCTGCTCGACGAGCCGATGTCGGCCCTCGATGCCCGCGTGCGCGAGCATCTGTGCGGCGAGCTGCGCGCCCTGCAGCGCCAGCTCGGCATCACCACCCTGATGGTCACCCACAACCAGGACGAGGCCATGCTGATGGCCGACCGCATCGCCGTGATGAACCACGGCCGCGTCGAGCAGTACGCCTCGCCCCAGGACATCTACCGCGCGCCGGCCACGCCTTTCGTCGCCGAGTTCGTCGGCCAGGGCAACTGGCTGCCGTTCGAGCGTGACGGCGAGCACGCCCGCGTCGGCGACCTCAGCCTGCGCCTGCACAGCGCTCAGCGGGGTGCCGGCCACGCCGAGCGCGGCCGCCTGTTCTGCCGTCCCGAGGCGGTGGTGATCAACCCGCCGGTGCACGAGGACAACCTGTTCCCGGCGCAGATGCGCGAGATCACCTTCCTCGGCAACCGCTGCCGTCTGAGCTTCGAGCTGGACGCGCTGCCGGGCCATGCCCTGCTCGCCGAGCTGGCGCCCGAGTCCATGCCGCGCCTGAGTGGCGCCGAGATCTGGGTGGCACTGCCGCCGCGCAGCCTGCAGGTGTTCGCCTGATGCAACAGGTCGCGATTCTGCACAAGCCCCGGACGCTCGTCCGGCGCTGGCCGGCGGACCTGGCCGACCGCCTGTTCGTGCAGGGCGGCCAGTGGCTGTTGCTGGCGCTGCTGCTGCTCGGCGTGCTGCTGCCGCTCACGGCCATGCTCTGGCGCGGCCTGGCCGGCGATCCGGGGCAGGGCGGCGGGCTGGCCGCGGCGAGCGAGCTGGTGGCCAGCGCCAACTTCCGCTGGCTGCTCGGCAACAGCCTGAAGAGCGCCCTGGCCGTGGTGCTGATCGTGGTGCCGCTGGCCTACGCCTTCGCCTATGCCCTGCAGCGTACCTGCGTGCCGGGCAAGGGCCTGTGGCGCGGCATCTCGCTGCTGCCGCTGCTGGCGCCGTCGATGCTGCCGGGCATCGCGCTGATCTACCTGTTCGGCAACCAGGGCGTGCTGCGCGACTTCATCCCGGACAACATCTACGGTTTCTGGGGCATCGTCCTCGGCCAGGTCATCTACACCTTCCCTCACGCGCTGATGGTGCTGCTCAGCGCCCTGGCCCTGGCCGATGCGCGGCTGTTCGACGCCGCCTCGAGCATGGGCGCCTCACCCTGGCGCGCGTTCCGCAGCATCACCTGGCCGGGCAGCCGCCAGGGCTTGTTTGCCGCCGCCTGCCTGGTCTTCACCCTGTGCGTCACCGACTTCGGCGTGCCGGTGGTGGTGGGTGGCGATTACCAGGTGCTGTCGCTGGAGGCCTACAAGGCGGTGGTCGGCCAGCAGCAGTTCGGCCGCGGCGCGCTGATCGGCCTGTTCCTGCTGTTGCCGGCGCTGCTCAGCTTTGCCGTCGACCTCTGGCTGCGCCGCCGCCAGCGCGACGCCATGGGCGGCCGCGCCCAGGTCTACCACCCGCAGCCCAGTCGTGGCCGCGATGGCGCCTTCCTGCTGCTGGTGCTGCTGGTCAGCGCCTGCCTGCTCGGCGTGTTCGGCATGGCGGTGTACTCGTCGCTGGTCAAGTTCTGGCCCTACGACCTATCGCTGTCGCTGCACAACTACGCCTTCTCCGAGCTGCCCGGCGGCTGGCTGGCCTACCGCAACAGCCTGCTGCTGGCGACCTGCTGCGCGCTGTTCGGCGGCGTGCTGATCTTCCTCGGCAGCTACCTGCTGGAGAAGACCCGGCAGAGCCCGCTGACCCAACTGCTGCGCCTGCTGTGCTTCATTCCCATGGCGGTGCCCGGCCTGGTCCTCGGCCTCGGCTACGTATTCTTCTTCAACCTGCCGGCCAACCCGCTGCACGGCCTGTACGGCAGCGTCACCCTGCTGGTGATCTGTACCGTGGCGCACTTCCTGACCACTGCGCAGATGACCGCTAGCGCCGCCCTGCGCCAGCTCGATGGCGAGTTCGAGGCCGCCGCGCTGTCGCTGAAGGTGCCGCTGCTGCGCCACTTCTTCCGCGTGACCCTGCCGATCTGCCTGCCGGCGCTGCTCGACATCGTCCGCTACCTGTTCGTCTCGGCGATGACCACGGTGTCGGCGGTGATCTTCCTCTACAGCCCGGACAGCCTGCTGGCCGCCATCGCCGTGCTGAACATGGACGACGCCGGCAACGTCGGCGGCGCCGCCGCCATGTCCACTCTGATCCTGCTCACGTCCGCCGCCGTCTCGCTGCTGCTGGCCGGGGCCTCGCGCGGCTTGCTGCGCCGCTCCCAGGCCTGGCGCGCAGCGCCTGGTCACTAACCTTTTCGGAGAACATTCATGCGCTACCAGCACCCCGACCGCCTGCAAGCCGCCATCCTCGACTGGGCCGGCACCGTGGTCGACTTCGGCTCCTTTGCGCCGACGCGGATCTTCGTCGAGGCCTTTGCCCAGTTCGATATCGAGCTGAGCCTGGACGAGGCACGCGGCCCGATGGGCATGGGCAAGTGGGACCACATCCGCACCCTGTGCGATCAGCCGGCCGTGGCCGAGCGCTACCAGCGCCGCTTCGGTCGCCTGCCGAGCGACGCCGACGTCACCGCCATCTACGAACGCTTTATGCCGTTACAGGTAGCAAAAGTCGGCGAGCACTCGGCGCTGATCCCCGGCGCCCTGCAGGCCATCGCCGCCCTGCGTGAGCGGGGCCTGCGCATCGGCAGCTGCTCCGGCTACCCGCTGGCAGTGATGGGCAAGGTGGTCGAACTGGCCGCCGCCAAGGGCTACAGCCCGGATCACGTAGTCGCCACCGACGAGGTGCCCAAGGGCCGGCCGAGCCCGGCGCAGGCGCTGGCCAACGTCATCGCCCTGGGCCTCGACGACGTCGCCGCCTGCGTCAAGGTCGACGACACCGAGCCGGGCATCCTCGAAGGCCGCGCCGCCGGCATGTGGACCGTGGCCCTGCGCTTCTCCGGCAATTTCTTGGGCCTCTCCTGGGACGAGTACCAGGCGCTGCCGGCCGAGCGCCGCGCCGCCGAGCGTGCGCGCATCGACGGGCTGTTCGCCGGCAGCCGCCCGCACTACCTGATCGACACCATCGCCGATCTGCCCGCCGTCATCGACCACATCAATGCACGCCTGGCCCGTGGCGAAAGCCCGCAGGCCACATAAACAAATGAGCGATTGAGCGAGCTAGAGCCAGGCAAGGAGGAGCTGGCCGAGGGAGCGCAGTTTACGAACGGTAAATGAGCATCCCGAGGCCTGTTCCGACACAGCCTGGCCGACGCGCAGCCAATCGCGACCGGACAACCAACGCCAACCGCTAGCCACACCACTAGGAGCTCCACCATGTTCAAACGCACCGCCCTGGCCGCCGGCCTGCTCGCCGCTTGCGCCCTGCAGGCCCAGGCCAACACCGAGCTGACCGTCTACACCGCGCTGGAAGTCGAGCAGCTCAAGCCCTACCAGGAAGCGTTCGAGAAGCAGAACCCGGACATCAGCATCAAGTGGGTGCGCGACTCCACCGGCATCGTCACCGCCAAGCTGCTGGCCGAGAAGGATCGCCCTCAGGCCGACGTGGTCTGGGGCCTGGCCGGTTCCAGCCTGGCCATCCTCAAGCAGCAGGACATGCTGGTGCCCTACGCTCCGGCCAACCTGGACAAGATCGGCGCCAACTACCGCGACGCCGCCAACCCGCCGGCCTGGGTCGGCATGGACGTGTGGGCCGCGACCATCTGCTTCAACACCATCGAGGCCGAGAAGCAGGGCCTGCCCAAGCCGACCAAGTGGGAAGACCTGACCAACCCGGTGTACAAGGACAAGATCGTCATGCCCAACCCGGCGTCCTCCGGCACCGGCTACCTGGACGTCAGCGCCTGGCTGCAGACCTTCGGCGAAACCGGCGGCTGGGCCTACATGGACAAGCTGCACGCCAACATCGGCCAGTACACCCATTCCGGCTCCAAGCCGTGCAAGCTGGCTGCCGCCGGTGAGTTCCCGATCGGCATCTCCTTCGAATACCCGGCCGTGCAACTCAAGCGCAAGGGCGCGCCGCTGGACATCGTGCTGCCCAAGGAAGGCCTGGGCTGGGAGATCGAGGCCACCGGCATCGTCAAGGGCACCGACCAGCTGGAAGCAGCCAAGAAGCTCGCCGACTTCGCCGCCAGCCGTGAGGCCATGGACCTGTACAAGGCCAACTTCGCCGTACTGGCCCAGCCGGGCATCGCCGAACCGTTCCAGGGGCTGCCGGCCGACTACGAGCAGCGCCTGATCAAGAACGACTTCGCCTGGGCCTCGGAAAACCGCGACAAGATCCTCGCCGAGTGGCGCAAGCGCTACGACGGCAAGTCCGAGCCGGTGGCGCAATAAGCCTGCACGGATGGCCCGTCTCCCGTTACGGGGGCACGCCTAGTGGAGAGGGTTGGGGAGAGGGCGCGACAACAAGCCCCTCTCCCCCTGCCCCTCTCCCACAAGTGGGCGAGGGGAGACCTGCCCGTAGTCCGGATGCAATCCGGGACACCCGCAACACCCATCCCCGGATTGCATCCGGGCTACAGATTTCCAGGAGTTTCCCCATGAGTCAGCACGACTGCGACCTGCTGGTCGTCGGTGCCGGCATGCTCGGCCTTGCCCATGCCTGGGCCGGTGCCAAGCGCGGCCTCAAGGTCAAGGTCTTCGAGCGCACCGCCACGCCGCTCGGCGCCTCCATCCGCAACTTCGGCCAGGCCCTGGTCACCGGCCAGGCGCCGGGGCCGATGCTCGACCTGGCGCGCCAGGCCCACGGCCTGTGGGCCGAGCTGGGCAAGGCCGCGGGCCTGGCGCTGAAGCAGCAAGGTTCGCTGGTATTCGCCCGCACTGAGGCCGAGGAGGCCATGCTCGAAGCCTTCTGCGCCGGCCGCGCGCGTGAACTCGGCTACCGCGTCGAACTGCTGCGCGGCGCCGCGCTGGACGGCCTGTACGCCGGCCGCTTCACCCACCACCGTGCCGCCCTGCACGGGTTGGACGACCAGCAGCTGTACTCGCGCGAGGCGCTGCCGCAGATCGTCGATCATCTGCGCGGCCTCGGCGTCGAGTTCCACTTTTCCACCCTGGTCCGTGATGTCGAATCCGGCAGCGCGCTGACCACCGCCGGGCGCTTCACCGCGCGGCACATCCTGGTCTGCTCCGGGCATGACTATCAGACCCTGCTGGCCGAACCCATGGCCGCGCTCAAGCCGTCCGTGTGCCGCTTGCAAATGCTGCGCGCGCGCCTGGAGCGCCCGCTGGACCTGCAGCACGCCGTGCTCACCGGCCTCAGCTGCGTGCACTACGGCGCCTTCGCCGACCTGCCCGAGGCCGCGGCGATCCAGGCCGAGATCCGCCGCGACTACCCGGCGCTGGAGCAATACGGCATCCACCTGCTGGTCAGCCCGACGCCCTATGGCGAGCTGATCATCGGTGACTCCCACGACTACGGCAGCGACGCCGCGCCGTTCAACGCCGAGGACGTCGACCAGCTGCTGATCGAGCTGGCCGAGCACACCCTAGGCGGTCGCCTGCAGGTGCTCGAGCGTTGGCAGGGCGTGTACGGCTCCCGTGGCCCCGGCCCGTTCAGCGTGCTGCGCGCCGCCGAGGGTGTGACCGCGGTGCTGATGCACACCGGCCTGGGCATGAGCGTCGGCCTCGGCCTGGGCGAGCGCACTATCGCCGCGCTGCTCGGCGAGGGCGACTGGCCCGTGGCGCTGCCGGCGTGAGTGCCGCGCTGGCGGTGGCCGAGCTGTTCGCCCTGTGCCGCCAGCAGGCCCAGGCCGACTACATCGGAGAGGCGGTCAGCCAGCTCGAACACATGGTCCAGGCCGCCGAGCTGGCGCGCGACGAGGGCGCCGACGAGGAGCTGATCCTCGCCGCCTTCTGCCACGACGTCGGCCACTTCTGCGTGCCGCCGGCGGCGCACAACAGCATGGCCGGCCTCGGCCGCCAGGGCCACGAGCGGGTCGGCGCGCGCTGTCTGCGCGGGCTGGGTTTCTCCGCCCGGCTCAGCGGCCTGGTGGCCCTGCATGTCGAGGCCAAGCGCTACCTGTGCCGGCGTGAGCCAGGCTACCTGGCGGCGCTCAGCCCGGCCAGCCTGCAGACGCTGAGCTGGCAGGGCGGGCCAATGAGCGAGGCCCAGGCCGATGCCTTCGAGCGCGATCCCCTGTTCGCCGACAGCCTGCGCCTACGCCGCTGGGACGAGGCGGCCAAGGTGCCCGGCCGTCCCGCGGCCGAGCTGGCCTGGCTGGAAGAGCTGGCCCTGCGCGTGCACTCAGCGAGGTCGTAGGCCGGGCTGCGCGCGGGTTGAGGCGTCGGTTGGGGTGGGCGCAGCGAAGCCCAACGGGCTCACACGCCGCTGCTGGGCTCGCCCTTACGCAGTTCGCCTCAACCCGCTGCAGGACGGCCCTGCGTAGGGTGGAAACGGCCGCAGGCCTTTTCCACCATGGGCGCCCACGGTGGACAACGCTGCGCGGTTGTCCACCCTACGGCTGCACAACGCTTAGCCGGCCAGCCCGGCCGCCAAATGGTCGATCAACGCGCGCAGCTTCGGCGGCAGATGGCGATTGGACGGGTACAGCGCCCAGGCCGTGCCGTGGTAGTAGCCGGTGTAGCGCCAGTCGCCGAGCACCTGCAGAAGCCGACCATCGGCCAGCGCCTCGTCGGCGGTGAAGCTCGGCAGGCAGGCGATGCCCAGGTGATCGAGCGCGCCGTTGAGGCGCACTTCGCTGTGGTTGCTGGCGAAGCGGCCGCGCACGGCCACCGTGCATTGCTCGCCGTCCTTGGCGAAGTGCCAGCGGTGGTCGTCGGCGCGCTCGTCCAGGTACAGGCAGCGATGGCGCACCAGGTCCTGCGGGTGTTGCGGCGTGCCGTGGTCGGCCAGGTACTGCGGCGTGGCGCACAGCAGGTGCTCGACCTGGCACAAGGGGCGGCCGGCCATCTGCTCCGGGGGCTGCTCGGTGATGCGGATGATCAGGTCGAACCCCTCGGCGATCGGGTCCGGGCTGCGGTCGCTGAGGTTGAGGCTGACGTCGACCTCCGGGTGCCTGGCGAGAAAGTCTGCCATCAGCGGCGCGACCAGGTACTTGCCGAAGGCCTTGGGCACCGACAGGCGCACCTGGCCACGGGCATCGCTCATCAGCCGCTCGCCCACCGCCACGGCGGCCTCGGCGGCGCCGAGCATCTCCCGGCAGCGCTCGAATACTTCGCTGCCGGCCTCGGTCAGGCGCAGGCGGCGGGTGGTGCGTTCCAGCAGGCGCAGGCCCAGGGCCGCCTCCAGCTGGGCGAGCTGGCGACTCAGCGCCGAGCCGCTAGTGTGCAGCTGGCGCGCGGCGGCGGAGAAGCTGCCGCACTCCACCACGCGGACGAAGCTGGCCATCAGCGGCAGCAGGTTATTCATGCTCATCAGGAACGAGTCTCGTGCGGGATGGCCTGATTATCGCGGTGAGGTTGGCAATGGACAATTGCCCCATTGCCACCGCGAGCCACCGTCATGACCAGCCTGACCGCCACCCATCGTTCCCGCCTGCTGCACGGCAGCGACCTGCTCCTGCTGCTGGTGGCGCTGGTGTGGGGCACCAGTTACGGCGTGGCCAAGCAGGCGCTGGTGTTCTACCCGGTGCTGGGCTTCCTCGCCGTGCGCTTCTGCATCACCTTCCTGCTGCTGGCGCCGCAGCTGCGCGGCGCGGGCCGGCGCGCCTGGGCGCCCGGCCTGCCGCTGGGCCTGGCCATGCTGGCGATCTTCCTCTGCGAGACCTACGGCGTGCAGCTGACCACGGCGAGCAACGCCGCTTTCCTGATCAGCCTGTGCGTGGTGCTGACGCCCTTCGTCGAGTGGCTGATGCTCGGCCAGCGCCCGGACGCGCGCCTGCTGCCGGCGGTGGCGCTGTCGCTGCTCGGCACCTGGCTGCTCAGCGGTGGCGTGGACCTCGACTTCGGTCTGGGCGACGGCCTGATGCTGGCCGCCGCGCTGCTGCGCGCCTTTCAGGTGTGCCTGACCCGCCGCCTCACCGCCGGCCGCGACGTGCCGTCGCTGGCGCTCACCGCCGTGCAGTCCGGCGTGATCGGCTTCGGCTGCCTGCTGCTCGGCGCGCTGCTGCTGCCCGGCGGCCTGCCGCCGCTGCCGACCGCGCCGGCGTTCTGGGTCGGCAGCCTGTACCTGGTGCTGTTCGCCACCCTGTTCGCCTTCTATGTACAGAACTGGGCGCTGGGCCGCAGCAGCCCGACCCGGGTCAGCCTGCTGATGGGCAGCGAGCCGCTGTTCGGCGCGCTGTTCGCCGTGCTCTGGCTGAGCGAGACGCTGAGCCTGCAGGCGTGGATCGGCGGGCTGCTGATCGTCGCCGCGACGCTGTGGACCAGCCTGGCGCGGCGCTGAGGCGCTAGCGGATCAGGCCGATCAGGACAGCAGGCTGGCCTCTTCCTCGGGGCTGCCGACGGCGCCGGACCGGTCACCGTGGCTCTGCTCCTTCTCCTTGGCCGCCTGCAGCTCGGCACGCTGCTGCATGCGCTGGGCGATCTCCTCTTCGATGGCCTTCTGCTTCTCCGGCGGCATCGCGGCGATCTCCTCCTCGGTCAGGCCCATCTCCTTGAGGATCGCGTCGCGCATCTTCTCGGCCGGGGTCATCGCCATGTATTCGTGGAAGGCCTGGCTCGCCGAACTCTCGCCGACCAGGCTGGAGGTCAGCTTGCCCTGGCTGAGGCTGGTTTCCTTGCCTTCCTGGTCCGCCAGGTTCTGCAGCCTGACGCGCAGCCGGGCGAAGCCCTCGTTGTAGGCCTCCTCGGCGCGGAAGTCATAGCCGGAGCTGCTGCTGGAACCGCCGGAGCCGGTGCCGGCCGAGGGCGCCGCGGGCGCGCCCAGGGCGAACAGCTCCTCGTCCGGGAGCCGATCCTTGCCACGTACGCCGAGAAACGACCAGGCGAATTGCCCGCCGATGCCGCCGATGCTGTTCATGGTTCCTCCTGATCCGTAGGACGCGAACCCACACAGGAGCAAGGCCGATGCCAGCCTCGGTGGGCGGTGGCATTGCTTTGTGCATCAAGGAGTTGGGCGCCGTCGGCGCAGGCGCAGCGGCAAATACCGGCCCGTCTGCGGCAAGGGGTTGCCGCCGGTGACGCCTCAGTTGCCGCCCAGCTCCCCTGCCAGGCGTTCGACCTGGCGTTGGCGCTCGACCTGATCCAGCTGCGGCGCGGGGTTCAGCGACGACCATTCGGGATGGGCGCGGGCCCGGCGCAGCGCCTCGGGCAGGGCGGCCTGGCGCCAGGCCTCGTCGCGCGGATCGTCCAGCTGGATCGCCGTGGTCGCCGCGTGGCCGCGTGTGGCCAGCGCCGCCAGCAGCTGGCGCTGGCGCAGGGCAAGCAGGCGCAGCACGTTGTCGTCGACGCTCAGCTCGCGCTCGCCACGCAGCTTGCCGAGCAGGCGCCCGCCATAGCTGCGCGCGGTCTGCAGACCGCCGCCGGCGAGCGCGCCGAGCAGCGCCGCGGCGCCCAGGGTGAGGCCGCCGACCAGCAGGTCGACACCGGCGCCGGCCGCGGCCCCGGCGGCCATACCGCCGCCGACCCGGATGCCGAGCTGGCGCAATGTCTCGGGGTTGAACAGGTCGTCGCCCCAGCGCCCGGCCTGCAGCGGCAGTTCGCCGGCGCGGGCGTCACCCTCGCGGAAGGCGTACAGGCGCAGCAGGGCCTCGACGCAGCGTTGCTCGCGCTGGCGCACGGCCTGGTGCAGGGCGGCGATCTCGGCCTGCTCGATCGTCGGTTGCGTGGCGACACCGCGGCGCAGGGCGGCGCAGTCCACCAGCAGCTCGGCGATCAGCCGGGCGCCGGCCTCGCGGCGCATGTCGGCCTGCGCCTCGTGATCGACGATCAGCCGCTCCAGCGCCGTGCGCGCCGGCTCCACCAGCAGGGCCAGGCTCTCGTACAGGCGTCGCTCGCCGTCCAGCGGCGGCGCCACGCTGTCGAAGCGCACCAGTGCATGCAGGCCGAGGCGGGCGAGGGCGTCGCGCCATTCGGCCTCGCGCTGGCGCTCGCAGGCGCTGAAGTTGAGCACCGGCAGCAACGGCCGTCCGCAGCCGGCCAGCACGCTCAGCTCGTCGCGGTACTTGGCCAGCACCGGCTCGCGCGCGTCGATCACGTACAGGCCGGCGTCGCTGGCCAGCAACTGGCGCAGCACTTTGGCCTCCTGCTCGAAGCGCTGGCGCGCCTCGGCGGTGTCGAGAAAACGCGCCGTGCGGGCCGGACCGTCCAGGCGCTCGCCGGGGCGTTCCAGCTGCTCCAGGTAGTCGAGCAGGGCGATGGCGTCTTCCAGCCCGGGCGTGTCGTACAGCTCCAGCAGCGCCTCGCCGGCCACCGACAGGCGCGCGCCCTCGACGTGACGGGTGGTGCTGGGGCGGTGCGACACCTCGCCGAAACCGGCGTCGCGCAGCAGGGTGCGCAGCAGCGAGGTCTTGCCGACATTGGTATGGCCGACCACGGCCAGGCGCAGCGGCTTAGTCATGGCCGCGCTCCAGCCAGGCCGCGGGCGAGGCGTCGGAGAAGGTCAGGCCGAGGCGCTGCAGGGCCTCGTGCCAGTCGCCCAGGCGCTGGCTGTCCAGCGCCTCGCCGGGCGGCGGCGGCAGCAGCCAGATGCGCGTGGCGGCGGCGTTGCGCGACAGCTCGCCGAGCAGCGCCAGGGTGCCGCGGTCCGGCGAGCGGCGCGGGTCGACGGCGATGGCCAGGCGCGCCGGCGGGAAGCGACCGAGCTGGTCGAGCAGGCGCTGGCGCTGCTCGCGGCCGTCGAGCACGCCGGCATCGGCCACGCCCTTGCCCAGCGCCGGTGGCCAGGGGCGACCGGCGTCCAGCTCCACCGCCACCAGCAGGGCGCCGCCGCCGGCCTCGAGCCGCTGGCCGGCGTGCGGTTCCGGCAGTGCGGCGGGCGCGGGGTCGATCACGCCGAGGCGTTCGGCCGGCGGTTGCAGGCGCTCGGCCAGCAGGCGATAGGCGGGCAGGTCGAGATCCAGGCTCAGGCGCATGCTGCCGTGGCGCCAGCGCCACAGGCACAGCAGCAACAGCAGCGCGCGCGGCAGCAGGCCGAACACCAGCAAAACGCCGAGCAGCCAGCCGGCCCAGGCGTGGCGCGCGGCCTCGTCGGTCAGTGCTGCCGCACCACTGGCGCGGATGGTCTCCACGTCCGGCAGCGGGAAGCCGAGCAGGGCGGGCAGGCCGCCGAGCAGGTGGGTGAGGGTGACGAAGGCGTCGCCGGAGAGCAGCGTGGTTTCCCAGACGAAGCCGTAGCGCCGGGTGCTGAGCAGGAGCAGCAGCATCACCGCCGCGCAGCCCAGCGCAAGCAGCCACAGGCCATGGACCAGCGCGCCGAGCAGCCAGCGGTTGAGACGCCGGCGGCGCAGCAGCAGGACCAGCGCCGGGCCGAGCTGGGCGGCCGCGGCGTCGCGCGCCAGCTTCTCGCTGAGCCACAGCCACAGGCGGCCGAGCGCGGCCTGGTGCTCGCCGGCGAAGAGCAGGCCGAACAGCCAGCCGAGCAGGGTCAGGAGATGCAGGCCGAGCAGGCTGCCCAGGGCCCAGAACACATTGACCGGGCGGCTGCCGTCGCCGAGGGCGGCGAAGGCCAGGGCCGCGCCGCTGAGCAGCGCCAGCACGGCCAGGGCCAGCAGCGCCAGGCGGCCGCCCTGCAGCCAGTGGCGCAGGGCGCGGGTCTGCCCGTCGCGGCCGGCGAGAAACAGGGCGCGGGCCTGGATGCGGGTGGCCAGGTCGGTGCCGGTCTGGCGCGCCAGGCGGTTGGCTTCACTGTCCTCCAGCGGGCCGGCGTGTTCCTCGCGCAGGCGCACGGCTTCACACAGCCAGAGGCATTGCAGGTGGTTTGATCGGGCTTCGCTCACGCGGCGTCTCTTTCACCGGAATGAGGCGGAAGCATAACCGCACAACAACCGGCGCCGCGACACGGCGGCGCCGGTTGCTCGCCTCAGCGCTGCTCGCGCAGGCGTACGGCGACGTCCGGCTGGTCGGTGAACAGGCCGTCGATGCCGGCCTCGAGGAAGGCGCGCATTTCCGCCGCGCTGTCGCTGCGCTCGTCCGGCCGGTCGCTGCTGCGCAGGGCGGTCGGCAGGAAGGCGTTCTCGGCGCGGAAGGTGTAGGGGTGCACCTTGAGCCCGGCGGCGTGGGCGTCGGCGACGAAGCGGGTCGGCTGGCCCAGGTTGCCGGCCGCGTCGCGCGGGATCACGTAGCTCTTCTCCGGGCCGACCCCGGCGGCATAGCGGGCGACGCGGCGCAGGCCCTCGGCTGTGGCCATCTTCGCGTAGGTCAGCTGCGAGCCCTGCGCCTGCTGGTCGTAGGGCTGGCCGCTGCCGAACAGCTGGACCAGGCGCAGGCGGCTGTGGCGAGCCAGGTGGCGCAGGTTGTCGACCTCGAACGACTGGATGTACACCGGATCGCGGCGGTCCTTGTAGCCGTTGCGGGCGAGGGTGCGCAGCAGCGGCGCCTCCATCGCTAGGCCGAGCTGCTGGAAGTGGGTCGGGTGCTTGGTCTCGATGTACAGGCCGATGCGCCGCCGCTCGCTGCGCTCCATGGTCTTCACCAGGGTGATGATCTCCTGCAGCGTCGGCACCTCGAAGGCGCCGTCCAGTCGTGCGTTGCCGGGGCGGATGTCGGGGATGCGCTCGATGGCGCGCAGGGTCTTCAGCTCGGCCAGGGTGAAGTCCTCGCTGAACCAGCCGCTGAGGCTGACGCCATCCACCGTCTGGGTGCGCCTGCGGTCGGCGAATTCCGGGCGGTCGGCGACGTCGGTGGTCAGCCCCAGCTCGTTGTCGTGGCGCGCCACCAACTGGCCGTCGCGGGTCATCACCAGGTCCGGCTCGATGTAGTCGGCGCCCTGCAGCACGGCCAGGGCATAGGAGGCCAGGGTGTGTTCCGGCACATAGCCGCTGGCGCCGCGATGGCCGATCACCAGGGGCGTGGGCTCGGCGCGGGCGGTGGGTGCGGCATCGCCGGCGTGGGCGAACAGGGGCAACGTCAGGCTGGCGGCGACCAGCCAATGCCGCAGGGATTGGATCTGCATGGCAACGCTCCTTGCGGGGTGGGGAGAGGGTAACAGCGCTTCCACCCTGACCGCCCGCGATGACCGTTTACCGAACGTGTCATGGCAGGACGATGACCGTCGGCCATGCTGCGCGCTGCTTCACACCGGGGCCTCTGGTATCCTCGCGGCCATGAACCAGACCCTGCCCCTCTGCCTGATCGCCGCCCTCGCGGAAAACCGCGTGATCGGCCGCGACAACCAACTGCCCTGGCACCTGCCGGCGGACCTCAAGCACTTCAAGGCCAAGACGCTCGGCAAGCCGATCATCATGGGCCGCAAGACCTGGGATTCGCTGGGCCGGCCGCTGCCGGGTCGCCTCAACCTGGTGGTCAGCCGCCAAGCGGGGCTGCAGCTGGAAGGGGCCGAGGTGTTCGCCTCGCTGGAGCAGGCGATCGTGCGCTCCGACGAGTGGGCCCGCGCCCAGGGCGTGGACGAGCTGATGCTGATCGGTGGCGCCCAGCTCTACGAACAGGGCCTGGCCCAGGCCGCGCGCCTGTACCTGACCCGCGTGGCGCTGCAGCCCGAGGGCGATGCCTGGTTCCCGGCCTTCGACGAGGCCGCCTGGCAGCGCAGCGAGTGCGAAGCGCACGAAGCGACCGACGCTTCGCCGGCCTACCGCTTCGAGACCTGGCAGCGCCGCTAGAGGCCTGTTTGGCTAATTCAAATATCCAATTTCGGCGCCAGGCTTTGCCATACGTCGTTGCCGCTCCTCGCCGTAGCTCTGCTACGACTCGTCGCGACGCCTAGTCTGGCAAACCCTGGCACTCGAACTTGAATGCACGCATTAACCGCACAGGCCGCTAGGACTTTTCTTCACTGTCATTGATCGAGGTCGCCTTCGCCCGAAGGCGGCGCCCTATGCTTTTGCTTTTATCCGCCAAGATCCGCACATGACCGACCCTATCGACACGCCCGAGGCTGAAACCGTCGCCGCCATCTTCGTCCGCCACCCGCTGTGGGAGGATGCCCTGGCGCTGCTGTTCGGCACCGCCCTGGTGGCCCTGGGCATCGCCTTCTACACCCACGCCGGGCTGCTCACCGGCGGCACCGTGGGTATCGCCTTCCTGGCCAAGTACCTGGCCGGCTGGCCGTTCGGCCTGGTGTTCTGCCTGGTTAACCTGCCGTTCTACGCGCTCGGCATCTGGCGCCTGGGCTGGGCCTTCACCCTGCGCACCGGCTGCGCCGTGCTGCTGGTGTCGCTGCTGGCCGAACTGACGCCGGGCTGGGTCGCCTTCGCTCACCTCGATGTGCTGTACGCCGCGCTGTTCGGCGGTGCGGCCATGGGCCTGGGCCTGCTGATGCTGTTCCGCCACCGGGCCAGCCTGGGCGGGGTGAACATCCTCGCGCTGTTCCTGCAGGAACGCTTCGGCGTGCGTGCCGGCACGGTGCAGATGGCCATCGACGCGGTCATCGTGCTGGGCGCGATCTTCGTGGTGACGCCGGACAAGGTGGCGCTGTCGGTGCTCGGCGCGGTGATGCTCAACCTGGTGCTGGCGCTGAATCACCGCGCCGACCGTTATGTCGGTGTGAGCTGAGACGCTACGGTGCGCGCGGCGCGCCCTAAAGGGTGAGTTCGAGCAGTTCGGCGCGCACGGCGCCGTCTTCGATATGCAGCAGGCCGACGCTGATCGGCAGCTTGAAGCGCCGCGGCCCGGCACTGCCGGGGTTGACCCACAGGATGCCGTCGCGCTCCTCGATCAGCGGCTTATGCGAGTGACCGGTGATCACCACGCGCACGCCGTCCGGCAACCCGGCCGGCACATGGGCCCGCTCGTGCACCAGATACAGGCCGACGCCGCCGAGCTGCAGCTCGACCGCCAGCGGCAACTCGGCAGCCCACTCCAGGTTCTCGTCGTTGTTGCCGCGCACGACTGTCAGCGGGGCGATCTGGCGCAGCGCATCGAGGATCTCCGGCTTGCCGATATCGCCGGCATGCAGGATGTGCGCACACCCGGCCAGCGCCGCCAGCGCCTCGGGGCGCAGCAGGCCGTGGGTGTCGCTGATCAGGCCGATCTTCATGGCGCCTCTGCCTCCTCCTTAGGGTGCCCGCGCGCACTTCGCGTATCTGCGCACCCTGCAAAGCACGAGCCCGGCGCGGGGCCGGGCTCGTGTGGGTGCCGCCGCGCCTTATTGGTCGAGCAGCGACTTGTCGCGCACCGCACCTTTGTCGGCGCTGGTGGCCAGCAGGGCGTAGGCCTTCAGCGCGGTGGTCACCTTGCGTGCGCGTGGCGCGACCGGCTTCCAGCCCTTCTGGTCCTGGACGATGCGGCGGGCGGCCAGCTCTTCATCGCTCACCAGCAGGTTGATGCTGCGGTTGGGGATGTCGATCAGCACCTTGTCGCCATCGCGCACCAGGCCGATGGCGCCGCCCGCGGCGGCTTCCGGCGAGGCGTGGCCGATGGACAGGCCCGAGGTACCGCCGGAGAAGCGGCCGTCGGTGAGCAGGGCGCAGGCCTTGCCCAGGCCCTTGGACTTCAGGTAGCTGGTCGGATACAGCATCTCCTGCATGCCCGGGCCGCCTTTTGGGCCTTCGTAGCGGATGATCACGATGTCACCGGCCTTCACCTCGTCGGCGAGGATGCCCTTCACGGCGCTGTCCTGGCTCTCGAAGATCTTCGCGGTGCCTTCGAACACGTGGATCGATTCGTCGACGCCGGCGGTTTTCACCACGCAGCCGTCGAGGGCGATGTTGCCGTACAGCACGGCCAGACCGCCTTCCTGCGAGTAGGCATGCTCGACGCTGCGGATGCAGCCTTCGGCGCGGTCGTCATCCAGGGTGTCCCAGCGAGTGCTCTGGCTGAAGGCGGTCTGGGTCGGGATGCCGGCAGGGCCTGCCTTGAAGAAGGTGTGCACCTTCTCGTCCTGGGTCTGGGTAATGTCCCACTCGGCGATGGCGTCGGCCATGCTCGGGCTGTGCACGGTCGGTACGTCGGTGTGCAGCAGGCCGCCACGGGCCAGCTCGCCGAGGATCGAGAAGATGCCGCCGGCGCGGTGCACGTCTTCCATGTGGTACTTCTGGATGTTCGGCGCCACCTTGCACAGCTGCGGCACCTTGCGCGACAGGCGATCGATGTCGCGCAGGTCGAAGGCGATCTCCGCCTCCTGGGCGGCGGCCAGCAGGTGCAGGATGGTGTTGGTCGAGCCGCCCATGGCGATGTCCAGGGTCATGGCGTTCTCGAACGCCTTGAAGCTGGCGACGTTGCGCGGCAGTACGGACTCGTCGTTCTCGCCGTAGTAGCGCTGGCACAGCTCGACGGCCAGGCGGCCGGCGCGCAGGAACAGCTGCTCGCGATCACTGTGGGTGGCCAGGGTCGAACCGTTGCCCGGCAGGGACAGGCCCAGGGCTTCGGTCAGGCAGTTCATCGAGTTGGCGGTGAACATGCCGGAGCAGGAACCGCAGGTCGGGCAGGCGCTGCGCTCGTACTCGGCGACCTTCTCGTCGGAGCAGGAGTCGTCGGCGGCGACGACCATGGCGTCGACCAGGTCCAGGCCATGGTTGGCCAGCTTGGTCTTGCCGGCTTCCATCGGGCCGCCGGAGACGAACACCACCGGGATGTTCAGGCGCAGGGCGGCCATCAGCATGCCGGGGGTGATCTTGTCGCAGTTGCTGATGCACACGATGGCGTCGGCGCAGTGGGCGTTGACCATGTATTCCACGGAGTCGGCGATGATCTCGCGGCTCGGCAGGGAATAGAGCATGCCGTCGTGGCCCATGGCGATGCCGTCGTCCACGGCGATGGTGTTGAATTCCTTGGCCACGCCGCCGTGTTTCTCGATCTCGCGGGCGACCAGCTGGCCCAGGTCCTTCAGATGCACGTGGCCGGGCACGAACTGGGTGAAGGAGTTGGCGATGGCGATGATCGGCTTCTTGAAGTCTTCGTCCTTCATCCCGGTGGCGCGCCACAGGGCGCGGGCGCCGGCCATGTTGCGGCCGTGGGTGGAGGTCTTCGAGCGGTAATCGGGCATGACGGGTTCCTGCGGCTAATCAGGTAAGCAGTGGTTTGGGTGAGCGGGTCGGCGGCAGATGACCGCGTCGGAGGGTGGGCGTGCAGCGGGACGGGATCACCGTCCGCCCGGCCCGGGCTCACAAGCCCGCCGGAGGATGCCTGGCGAGGGAATGCCCCGATTCTACGCCCGCCGCCGCCGCCGAGCCAAGGCGGTGCGATTGCCGGTGCCGGCGGCGAAGGGTTAGCCCCTTGGTGCGATGCCGTTCATCCGCTTTCCCCCTTCGGTCGATTGCGGGTGTGACCGTGCGGTCACGTAGGGTTCGGCGGTGCGCCGCGGTCCGCGACCGGGCGCCGGCGTTCGCCAGCGATTTACCGTGCAGTGCAGCCCGGGTCCGGCGCAGTGGGTCGGGAGGGAAATGGCGATTCGTGTCTCAGGGAAACAAGAACGAGGAAACCCTTCGATGCATGACTTCAAACTCGGCGGCCTGCTGGCCGCGTTGCTGACCGCTTCGGCCTCTGCCCTGGCCGCTCCCCTGCCGGATACCCCCGGCACGCCGTTCCCGGCCGTGTCCAGCTTCGACAACAACGGCCCCTACGCCACCACCAGCCAGAGCGAGGGGCCGAGCTGCCGCATCTACCGGCCCAGCAACCTCGGTCAGAACGGCGTGCGCCACCCGATCATCCTCTGGGGCAACGGCACCGGGTCCAGCCCGAGCACCTACGCCGCGCTGCTCGGCCACTGGGCCAGCCACGGCTTCGTGGTGGCCGCGGCGGAGACGTCCAATGCCGGCACCGGCCAGGAGATGCTCGCCTGCCTGGATTACTTGGTGCAGGAAAACGCCGCCACCTACGGCACTTATGCCGGCAAGCTCAACGCCGGGCGCGTCGGCACGTCCGGGCATTCCCAGGGCGGCGGCGGTTCGATCATGGCCGGGCAGGACGACCGGGTGCGGGTGACGGCGCCCATCCAGCCGTACACCATCGGCCTGGGCCACGACAGCGCGTCGCAGCGCAACCAGAAGGGGCCGATGTTCCTGATGACCGGCGGCGGCGACACCATCGCCTTCCCCTACCTGAACGCCCAGCCGGTCTACACCCGCGCCAACGTGCCGGTGTTCTGGGGTGAGCGGCGCACGGTCAGCCACTTCGAGCCGGTCGGCAATGGCGGCGCCTACCGCGGGCCGTCCACCGCGTGGTTCCGCTATCACCTGATGAACGACCAGAACGCCAGCAGTACCTTCTACGGCACCTTCTGCGGCCTGTGCACCAGCCTGCTGTGGACCGAGCAGCGCAAGGGCATCAACTGATGCCCCCGCTCCGCCCGAAAGGGCGGGGCCTCCATCAGCTGTTGGGCAGCAGGCGTACCGTGAGGCTCTTGATGTAGCGGGTCTCGGGAATGGCCGGGTGCACCGGATGGTCCGGGCCCTGGCCGCCACGCTCGAGCAGCTGCAGGTTGCGGTCCAGGTGGCGGGCGCTGGAGAGCAGGATGTTCTGCAGGTCGTCTTCCGGCAGGTGCATGGAGCAACTGGCGCTGACCAGGATGCCGTCCTTGTTCAGCAGGCGCATGGCCTGTTCGTTGAGACGGCGGTAGGCGGCCTCGCCGTTCTTCAGGTCCTTCTTGCGCTTGATGAAGGCAGGTGGGTCGGCGACCACCACGTCGAAGCGCTCCTCGGCGGCCTTCAGTTCCTTCAACGCCTCAAACACGTCGCCTTCCACGCAGGTGACCTTCTCGGCCACGCCGTTGAGCGTGGCGTTGCGCTCCACACCGTCCAGCGCCAGGCTCGAGCCGTCCACGCAGAACACCTCGCTGGCGCCGAAGGCGGCGGCCTGTACACCCCAGCCGCCGACGTAGCTGAACAGGTCGAGTACGCGCTTGCCCTGCACGTAGGGCGCCAGGCGCGCGCGGTTCATGCGGTGGTCATAGAACCAGCCGGTCTTCTGGCCGCCGAGCACGGGGGCCTCGAATTTCACGCCGTTCTCCTCCAGCGCGACCCATTCGGGGACCACGCCGAAGGCGGTGTCGACGTAGCGCTGCAGACCCTCGGCGTCGCGGGCGGCGGAGTCGTTCTTGAACAGGATGCCGCGTGGCTTGAGCACCTGCACCAGCGCCTCGATCACCGCCTCTTTCTGCTGCTCCATGGTGGCAGAGGCCAGCTGCACCACCAGATGGTCGCCGAAGCGGTCGACCACCAGGCCCGGCAGCAGGTCGGAATCGCCGTACACCAGGCGGTAGTGCGGGGTGTCGAACAGGCGCTCGCGCAGGCTCAGGGCGACGTTCAGGCGGTGCACCAGCAGCGACTTGTCCAGCACGTGCTTGACATCGCGCGACAGCAGGCGGGCGCAGATCAGGTTGTTCGGGCTCATCGCCACGATGCCCAGCGGCTTGCCGCCGGCCGCTTCGAGGATCGCCTGGTCGCCGGCCTGGAAACCGTGCAGCGGAGTGGCTGCCACGTCGATCTCGTTGCTGTAGACCCACAGGTGACCGGCGCGCAGGCGACGATCGGCGTTGGCTTTGAGGCGCAGGGCGGGCAGGGTCATGGGGGCGCTCCGGGAAAAAGAGCGCGATTATACCCTGCCCACTCTGACCGGAGCCTGTTTACCAGCTTTTGAGCTAGAGCCAGGCAAGACGAGCGGGGGCGCGGAGTTTACCGGTCGTAAATGAGCAGCCCGAGACCGCGCTCGACGAAGCATGGCCGACGATCAAGTCGTAGACAGGTTCTCAGGCCGCCAGCAGCTCCAGCAGGGCCTGATTGAACGCCGGCAGGTCGTCCGGCTTGCGGCTGCTGATCAGGTTGCCGTCGCGGATCACTTCCTTGTCCTGCCAATCGCCGCCGGCGTTGCGGATGTCGTCCTTGAGCGACGGCCAGCTGGTCATGGTCTTGCCCTCGACCAGGCCGGCCGAGACCAGCAGCCAGGCGCCATGGCAGATCACCGCGATCGGCTTGCCGGACTTCTCGGCGGCCTGTACCAGGGTCAGCGCGGCGGTGTCGGTGCGGATGGTGTCGGAATTCATTACGCCGCCGGGCAGGACGATGGCGTCGTATTCCTCGACCTGGGCCTTGTCGATGGTGCCGTCGACCGGGAAGCTGTCGCCGGGCTTGTCGTGGTGCCAGCCCTGCACCTGGCCTTCCTTGGTGGAGAGCACATCGGCGCGGGCGCCGGCGGCTTCCAGGGCCTTCTTCGGTTCGGTCATCTCGACCTGCTCGAAGCCGTCGGTGACCAGCAGGGCGACGCGTTTGCCTTTCAGGGATAGCGACATGGCGGAATCTCCTCTGTGTCGGGGGTGTTCCTGTTCCGACCGGGCCCGACCGGAAAAGATCAGCCAAAAGGTTTAGCCGCCTTGTCGCATGCGCTCGGTTAGACTGTAGGCTCGTTCACACTTCCAGCTGTCGTGCCATGGTCCAGGAACTCTCCCCCGAACAGATTCAGCAGGTGCTGCAGGGCATCAGCGTGCCCCCGCAGCCGCAGATCATGGTCGATCTGCAGATGGAGCAGTTCATGCCCAACCCGGACCTGAAGAGCATCGCCAAGCTCATCAGCCAGGACCCGGGGCTGTCCGGCGCGCTGCTGAAGATCGTCAACTCGCCGTATTTCGGCCTGGCCAACAAGGTCAGCTCGATCCAGCGCGCGGTGAACCTGCTCGGCAGCCGCTCGGTGATCAATATGATCAATGCGCTGTCGATCAAGGGCGAGATGAGCGACGAGACCATCGTCACCCTCAACCGCTTCTGGGATACCGCCCAGGACGTGGCCATGACCTGCCTGACCCTGGCCAAACGGATCGGCTGCGAGGCGCCGGACGAGGCCTATACCCTGGGCCTGTTCCACAACTGCGGCATCCCGCTGATGCTCAAGCGCTTCCCCAACTACATGACGGTGCTGGAGGAGGCCTACTACAGCGCCGGCAACGAGCGCCGCATCGTCGACACCGAGAACCGCCTGCTCAACACCAACCACGCGGTGGTCGGCTACTACACCGCCAAGTCGTGGAACCTGCCGCTGCACCTGTGCGAGGCCATCGCCAACCACCACAACGCCCTGGCCATCTTCAGCAGCGACGATTCCAGCCGCGACGTGCAGCTGAAGAACCTGCTGGCTATCCTGAAGATGGCCGAGCACATCTGCGCGTGCTACCGCGTGCTCGGCAACCAGGAGCAGGACCACGAGTGGGACAGCATCCGCGGCCCGGTGCTGGACTACGTAGGGCTGTCGGAGTACGACTTCGACATGCTCAAGGACACCATCCACGACCTGGGCGCCGGCTGAGCGGCACTTAACCGGCCTGCCGGCGCCTGCTAAGGTGGCCGCCCCTTTCGTCGCAGTCTGACGTCCATGCCCGAACTCCCCGAAGTCGAAACCACCCGCCGCGGCATCGCGCCTCATCTCGAGGGACGCCGCGTCAGCCGCGTGCTGGTGCGCGAGCGCCGCCTGCGCTGGCCGATTCCCGAAGACCTCGACGTGCGCCTGTCGGGCCAGCGCATCGAGGCGGTGGAGCGGCGCGCCAAGTACCTGCTGATCAATGCCGAGGCCGGCACGCTGATCGGCCACCTGGGCATGTCCGGCAGCCTGCGCCTGGTGCCGGTGGGTACCCCGGCGGCCAAGCACGAGCATGTCGACATTGAGCTGGAGTCCGGCATGGCTCTGCGCTACACCGATCCACGGCGCTTCGGTGCGCTGCTCTGGAGCAACGACCCGTTCGGCCACGAGTTGCTCGTGCGCCTGGGCCCGGAGCCGCTGACCGAGGCCTTCGACGGCGAGCGTCTGTACCAGCTCTCGCGTGGCCGGGCCATGGCGGTCAAGCCGTTCATCATGGACAACGCCGTGGTGGTGGGCGTGGGCAACATCTATGCGACGGAGGCGCTGTTCGCCGCCGGCATCGACCCGCGCCGCGCCGCCGGGTCGATTTCCCGCGCCCGCTACGTGGCGCTGGCGCTGGAGATCAAGCGCATCCTCGCCCATGCCATCGAGCGTGGCGGCACCACCCTGCGCGACTTCGTCGGCGGCGATGGCCAGCCGGGCTACTTCCAGCAGGAGCTGTTCGCCTACGGCCGCGGCGGCGAGTTCTGCAAGGCCTGCGGCGGCACCCTGCGCGAGGTGAAGCTGGGCCAGCGCGCCAGCGTGTACTGCCCGCGCTGCCAGCGCTGACAGCGATTGCGCGACACCGCCGAGAACAAGAACAAGAGGTCAGAGATGTCCGGCAACTACCTGCCGCCCAATCCGCTCGCGGAGTGGCTCGGGCGCACCGTGCTGCGGCTCATGGGCTGGCGCATCGAGGGGCAGCTGCCCCGGCTCGACCGGTTCGTCGCCATCGGCGCCCACCACACGTCCAACTGGGACTTCGTGATCTTCATCGCGCTGAAGTTCGTGCTGCGCCTCAATGCCCGCTGGTTCGGCAAGCACAGCATCTTCCGCTGGCCCTTCGGCGGCCTGATGCGTCGCTGGGGCGGCATCCCGATCCAGCGTCACCTCAGCCTGAACATGGTGGAGCAGGCGATCCAGGGCTTTCGCGACAACCGCGAATTCATCCTGGTGCTGTCGCCGGAAGGCACGCGCAAGAAGGTCGAGCGCTGGAAGATGGGCTTCTACCACATCGCGCTGGGGGCGGGCGTGCCGATCGTGCCGGGGGCGCTGGACTTCGCCAATCGCCGGGTGGTGATCGGCGCGCCGTTCCAGCCGACCGGCGATGCCGAAGCGGACCTGCGGGCGCTGCTGGAGTTCTTCCGTCCCTATGTGCCGAAGAAGCCGGAATACGCCTTCCACGGCGATTGACGGCGTTCACGCTGACAATTGCGCGAGCACTGTTATAGTTAGCTGCAACGTTCTGCCATAACGACACAATGAAGGATCGCGCCATGAACCTGTTTCGCACCACCGCCGCTGTCTTGGCTCTGACCACTGGCCTGCTGGCACTGCCGGCGCAGGCGGAAGTGGTTCAACAGAACACCAGCGGCGATCCCATCTATTCCGTGGAAGCTCCCAAGGGCTACGCCATGGCCGGTGACCTGCTGATCGCCCGTCCGCTGCTGATCGCCGGTACCGTGATCGGCGCCGGCCTGTTCCTGATCAGCCTGCCGTTCACCGCCGCCGGCGGCAACGTCAAGGAAGCCGGCAAGGCGCTGGTGGTCGAGCCGGGCGCCGCGGCCTTCGTACGCTGCCTGGGCTGCACCGAGAGCGGCTACAGGAAGGACTGATCCTTCGCCGCGTCATCGAAAGCCGGTTACCTGACCGGCTTTCGCGTTTCTGCGGTCCTCATTTCCACAGCGCAGACCGGCCCACGCCGCGCGGGTCGCTGGCGGCCTCGACTTGGCCACTGTCCTTGCGCCACAGCAGTACCTGCTGGTTGCCGTAGCGCCGCTCCACCCGCTTGAGCTTGTGCCCACGCAGTTCCAGGCCGCTCAACTGGCCGGGGCTGAAGGCGTCGGCCTCGTACTCGACCACGTCGGGCAAATACTGGTGGTGATAGCGCGGCGTAGCCGGCCATTGCGACACCGGCTTACCGTCCAGGTAGTCGAGTATCGCCAGCAGCACCATGCTGGGGATGCGGCTGCCGCCCGGCGTGCCGAAGCTGGCCAGCTCCTTCTCGCTCTCGATGAAGGTCGGGCTCATCGACGACAGCGGCCGCTTGCCCGGGGCGATGGCGTTGGCCTGGCTGCCGGTCAGGCCGTAGGCGTTGCTGCCGCGCGGATCGGCGGCGAAGTCGTCCATCTCGTTGTTCAGCAGTACGCCGGTGTCGGGCACGGTGAAGGCGGCGCCGAACGGCAGGTTGATCGACAGGGTGGCGGCCACCGCGTTGCCCTCGGCGTCCAGCACCGTGAAGTGGGTGGTGTGATCGCCCTCGCGCCAGGCGGGCATCGGCGGCAGGCTGGCGCTGGGTGTTGCGCGCTGCAGCTCGATGCCGCCAGCCAGGCGCTGCAGGTGCTGAGCGTCGAGGAGCTGGGTCAGCGGATTGCGCACCTGGTCCGGGTCGCCCAGCAGGCCGCGGTCGCGGTAGGCACGGCGCAGGCTCTCGATCACATAGTGGCTGCGCTGCACCGCGCCGGCCTGGCGCCAGTTCAGCCGCTCCAGCATCAGCAGGCTCTGGGCCAGCGCCACGCCACCGGCCGAGGGCGGCGGCGCGCTGATCAGCTCGCGTCCATCGGCGAGGTTGACGCGCAGCGGCTGACGCTCGACCACCCGGTAGTCGCGCAGATCGCGCGCGCTCCAAATGCCGCCTGCGGTCTGCACACCGTCGACCAGCAGGCGCGCCGTCTCGCCGTCGTAGAACCCGGCGTGGCCGTCCCTGGCGAGGCGTTCGAGGGTACGCGCCAGCGCCGGCTGGCGCAGCAGGCCGTGCTCGTCGGGAATGCGTCCCTGGTCGAGGAAGATGGCGGCGCTGGTCGGGTCCTGCTCGAGGGCCTTCAGGCGCCATTCGGCGCGCTCGCGGTAGACCCGGTCGATGCCCACGCCGTCGCGGGCCAGGCGGATGGCCGGGGTCAACGAATCGGTGAGAGGCAGCTTGCCGTAGCGCTCGGCCAGGTGCGCCAGCGCTGCCGGCAGGCCGGGAATGGCGGCGGCCAGCGGGCCGTTCAGCGACAGCTCGCGCTGCACCGTGCCGTCGCGCCGGTACAGGTCGGGGCCGGCGGCCAGCGGCGCGCGTTCGCGGGCGTCGACGAAACGGTAGGTCGGCTGGTCGCCGGCCTCACGCAGCAGGAAGAAGCCGCCGCCGCCGAGGCCCGAACCATACGGCTCGGCCACCGCCAGCGCGGCGGCGATGGCCACCGCGGCGTCGAAGGCGTTGCCGCCGTGGGCCAGGGTTTCCAGGCCGGCGACGGTGGCGGCGGGGTGGGCGGTGGCGACGGCGGCCTGCTGCGGTTTGGGCGGCGCGGCCTGGGCGGCGAGTGCGCAGGTCAGCAGCAGGCAGGCGAGAAGCGTCTTGTGGGGCATGGGCTCGATCCGTGCTGGGCAGGCCCATAGCCTAGCGAAGATCGGCACCTCGCGGTGCGGCGGGTGACTCAGGCCTTGCCGGTGATGCGCCGGTACTTGTCCATCAGCTGGTCCTTGCTCTCGACATTGGCGTCGTCGAGCGGGATGCAGTCCACCGGGCAGACCTGCTGGCATTGCGGCTCGTCGTAGTGGCCGACGCATTCGGTGCACAGGTTGGGGTCGATCACATAGATCTCCTCACCCTGGGAGATGGCGCCGTTCGGGCACTCGGGTTCGCAGACGTCGCAGTTGATGCAGTCGTCGGTGATTTTCAGGGACATCGGGGCAACTCCTGCCAGGCCCGGCGGGCTCGGCACTCTCAGGCATTCAATGGGCGAATTGTGCCGGATTGACCGGCATCGCGCCATGCGCGGGCGACGGAGCCACCCGCTCGCGGCCCGAGGCTATCGCTTGAAACGCTCGGCCAGGGCGTCGGCGACGGCCGGATGGACGAACTTGCTGATGTCGCCGCCCAGCGCCGCTATTTCGCGCACCAGGGTCGAGGAGATGAAGGAATACTTCTCTGACGGGGTGAGGAACATGCTCTCCACGTCCGGCGCCAATTGGCGGTTCATGTTGGCCAGCTGGAACTCGTACTCGAAGTCGGACACCGCGCGCAGGCCGCGGAGGAACACGTTGGCGTTCTGCTCCTTGACGAAGTGCGCCAGCAGGGTGGAGAAGCCGACCACCTCGACGTTGGGCAGGTGCCGGGTGACCTCGCGGGCGAGTTCGACGCGTTGTTCCAGGGGGAACAGCGGGTTCTTCTTCGGGCTGGCGGCCACCGCGATGATCACGGTGTCGAACAGGCGCGAGGCGCGTTCGATCAGGTCGCCATGACCCTTGGTGATGGGGTCGAAAGTGCCCGGGTACAACACTCGATTCATCGTCTCGTCCTGCTCGGAGCGGTAAGAGTCGCGGATGGTAGCGCAGCGCTTCCCCGGCGGAAAAGCCTCAGGCTGCGCGCAGATGCAGCGCCGCGGCCGGCAACCGGCAGGCAAGAGCTGCCCAGTCGGCGACCACGACGCGGCCCAGGGCCTCGTTGTAGAAGGGGGCGCTCCAGGTCAGCAGGAGAAAACTGACCACGCTGACCAGGCCGCCGAGCAACGCCACGCCGCGCAGGCCGGGCGTGAAGGCGGCGGCCACCAGCAGCGCGCCGAGCAGGCCGAACAGCACGGCGCGGTGGCGCATCAGGATCTGCAGGTTCGGCTCGTCCAGCGCCAGCCCGTACAAAGCTTGAGCCGTTCGCCACCGAGCACGCCGACCAGCGGCAGCAGGTGAATGATGCCGGCGACCAGCAACAGGACGGCGATCAGCTTGCTGCCCATGGTCAAGCCTGGAGACGCTCGGCCAGCAGCGTCGAGAGCTGGGCGGTGAGGCCGTAGATCGATAGCTGCGGGTTGGCGCCGATGCTGGTGGGGAACAGCGAGCCATCGTGGATCGACAGGTTCTCCAGCTGGTGATGGCGACCGAGGCTGTCGGTGACCGCCATCGTCGCGTCCTCACCCATGGCGCAGCCGCCCATCACGTGGGCGCTGCCCAGGCGGGTCTGGAACAGGCGCAGGTCGAGGCGGTCGATCAGCGCGCGGGCCTCGGCCGGGCTCTTCACGTACTCGGCGGCGGCGTGCAGCGGCAGCACGGCCTTGGCGCCGGCGGCGAACTGGATCTCGGCCATGCTGTGGAAGGCCCGACGCAGGCCGTCCCAGGTGTAGTCGGTCATGCGGTAGTCGAGCACCGGGGTGCCGTCGCCGCGCAGCTCCACCGTGCCCTCGGCGCTGTCCGGATGGAAGCCATCGCGCAGCAGGGCCAGCATTACGTTGGTATGCGGCAGCTGTTCCATGCGCAGGGCGTTGTCGACGCCGAAGCGGCCGAGCAGGGTGGCCGCCAGCGCCGGTTGCAGCGGCGGTACCTCGAGCTTGTAGGACATGCGCCCGGCGACGCCGTCGTCCCACTGGAAGTGGTCGGAGTACACCGATTGCGGCGCGCCGTAGAAGGGGTTGATGACCTGCTCGAACTGCGCGGCGGAGAAGTTCACCAGGTGCAGGAAAGTGCGCTTGCCGACCCGCTGGTGCGGGTCCGGCGCCTGCGAGCGCAGCAGCAGCGCTGGCGAGTTGATGCCGCCGCCGGCCAGCACGTAGTGGCGGGCCTTGACCATGATGCGCCGGCCGTTGGGCGCCACCGCGCGCTCGTCCATGCCCAGGCATTCCAGGCCGGTGACATGGTTGCCGTCGTGCAGCAGGCGTTCGGCGCGTGCCAGGTAGAGCAGGGCGCCGCCCTTGTCGAGCGCCGCCGGAATGGTGGTGACCAGCATCGACTGCTTGGCGTTGACCGGGCAGCCCATGCCGCAATAGCCGAGGTTCCAGCAGCCGCGTACGTTGCGCGGGATGATGTGCCAGGCGTAACCGAGCTTCTCGCAGCCGGCGCTGATCACCGCGTTGTTGGGGTTCGGCGCAATGGCCCAGGGTGCTACGCCCAGGCGCTGTTCCATCTGCTCGAACCAGGGCGCCATCTCGGCGGCGCTGTGGCCCTTAACGCCATGCGCATCGGCCCAGTGGGCCAGGGTCGGCTCCGGGGTGCGGAAGCTGGAGGTCCAGTTGACCAGCGTGGTGCCGCCCACGGCGCGACCCTGCATGATGGTGATGGCGCCGTCCTTGCTCATGCGGCCGATACCTTCTTGATACAGCTGCGGGTAGGCGTCGGCCTCCTGCATCTTGAAGTCGCTGCTGGTCTTCAGCGGGCCTTCCTCGATCAGCAGCACCTTGAAGCCGGCGGCGCTGAGGATTTCCGCCGTGGTACCACCACCGGCGCCGCTGCCGATGATGGCGACGTCGGCCTCCAGCAGCAGGTCTTTTTCCAGGCGCGAGCCGTCGTAGGTGGTCCAGCCACGGGCCAGGCCTTCACGGAAACTATCGGGTACAGGCATGTTCAGGCTCTCATTCTTGTAATTGCGCTCGGAGTCGAGCCGAGCGAGCTAGAGGCAGGCTAGGCGCAAGTGCGCGGGGGCGGAGCAGTGCTCGTTACATCGCCCTCTGGACAGCACTTCGGGCGTTCGGGGCAAGTCACCGTCCGAGCGCGCATGCAGCAACGCTGGCCGCTCAGCCGGCCATCAAGGTCAAAACTGCGGCGGGCCGGGATAGCCGCAATGGGCCCAGGACTGGGGCCGGGCGTACCAGGCCATCTGGATCAGCTGCAGCAGCGAGGCGTGCCCCATGCGTAGCAGGTCCAGCGAACTGTGTTCCCAGCGCACCAGGAACTGGCGGATATCGTCCGCGCTGGCGTTTTCCCAGCTGCCCCAGATGCCGGTCAGCGGGCCGCGGGTTACGGCCATGGCCAGCACGTCGAGCAGCTGCTGGGTCAGCTTGAGCAGCTCCGGCGAGAGGTGATGCAGGTTGCGGTCGATGCCCTGCAGCGTGGCATCCACCGCCGCCTTCAGGGCGTCCGGCTGTACCGCGCCCTCCAGCACCACCGGGATGATCGCGCGCAGGCTCGGCAGGTCGCTGGCGCGCAGCACGGCGTAGTCGGCGGCCGGGCCGCTGGCGGAGCAACCGCTGAGGCTGGCGGTGACCCCGGCGGTGGCCAGGAACGCCCCGCCCAGCAGGCCGACCTTGAGCAGGCCGCGGCGCGACAGCGACGGCGCAGCGTTGGAGATGTCGGTCATGGCTGGCCTCAGCGGATGAACAGCTTCTGGATCAGCTTCTGGATCGCCGTGCCGTACGGCGGGTAGATGAAGCGCGCTGCGTTGAAGCGCTGCTTGATCAGCACGCCCTTGGCCTTGCTGAAGGTGAGGAAGCCCTCGTGGCCGTGGTAGTGACCCATACCGGACGGACCGATGCCGCCGAACGGCATGTCGTCCTGGGCCACGTGCAGCAGGGTGTCGTTGAGGCACACGCCGCCGGAGTGGGTCTCGTGCAGCACGCGCTGCTGCTCACCCTTGTCGTAGCCGAAGTAGTACAGGGCCAGCGGCCGTGGGCGGTCGGAAATGTAGGCGAAGGCATCGTCCAGGCGCTGATAGGGCACGATCGGCAGCAGCGGGCCGAAGATCTCTTCCTGCATCAGCTTCATCTCGTCGCTGACGTTGAGCACCAGGCTGTGAGCCAGACGACGGCCCTGGTCGCCGGGGAACAGCGGGACGATCTGCGCGCCCTTGGCCTCGGCATCGCTGATGTAACCCTTGAGGCGACCGAGCTGGCGCTCGTTGATGATGGCGGTGTAGTCCGGGTTGTTCGCCAGCGTGGGGTAGAAGCGCTGCACGACCTTGCGGTAGGCGGCGACGAACTCCTCGACGCGCTCCTGCGGCACCAGCACGTAGTCCGGCGCCACGCAGGTCTGCCCGGCATTCATGGTCTTGCCGAAGGCGATGCGCTCGGCGGCGTCCTCCAGCGGCACGTCGGCGGAGACGATGGCCGGCGACTTGCCGCCCAGCTCCAGGGTCACCGGCACCAGATTCTCGGCGGCGGCGCGCATCACGTGCTTGCCGATGCTGGTGGCGCCGGTGAACAGCAGGTGGTCGAACGGCAGCTTGGAGAAGGCCATGCCGACCTCGGCCTCGCCCAGCACCACGGCCACCATGTCTTCGGGGAAGACTTTGGCCAGCAGCTCCTTGACCAGCTGCGAGGTGGCCGGAGTCGACTCGCTCATCTTGATCATCACCCGGTTGCCGGCGGCCAGGGCGCCGATCAGCGGGCCGAAGGCCAGGTACAGCGGGTAGTTCCACGGCACGATCACCCCGACCACACCGAGCGGCTGATACACCACGCGCGCCGAGGCCGGCTGGAAGGCCACGCCGACATGGCGACGCGAGGGCTTCATCCATTTGCCCAGGCGCTTGCTGGCGTAGTCGATGCCCTGCAGGCTCGGCATGATCTCAGCCAGCAGGGTCTCGCTCTCGGCGCGGTTGCTGAAGTCGCGGGAGACGGCGTCGAGCAGATTCTGCTTGTTCTCCAGGATCGCCTCGCGCAGTGCCTTGAGCCAGGCGCGGCGCTGGTCGGCCGAGGGCATCGGGTTGGCACGGTAGGCGGCGCGCTGGGCGCCCAGCAACGGCTCCAGGGCGTCTATCTGCTGTTGGTTTTGTTGGAGATAGGCAACGTCGGCGACCATGGTGGCGTCCTCTCGGGATGCGGCAGGATGGGAATGGAATGACTTTTAGAGTAAATGCTCTAAAGTGTCAATCGAGGGCCACGCCGGTCGTCAGATCGGGCGCTTCCCTGTACTTTTGTCTCCTTTGCCGCGTGAGCCGAACCATGGCCCCGAAGAACAAGACCCGCGACCGCATCGTCGAAGCCAGCCTGGAGCTGTTCAACGCCCAGGGCGAGCGCAGTGTCACTACCAACCACATCGCCGCGCACCTGGGCATCTCGCCGGGCAACCTGTACTACCACTTCCGCAACAAGCAGGCGATCATCGCCGAGCTGTTCGCCCAGTACGAAGGCCGCGTCGACACCTTCCTGCGCCCGCCGTCCGGCCGCGCCCTGACGGTGGCCGACAAGACCTTCTACCTGGAGGCGCTGCTGGCGGCCATGTGGCACTACCGCTTCCTGCACCGCGACCTCGAGCACCTGCTGGAAACCGACGCGGAACTGGCCGCGCGCTACCGCGCCTTCGCCAGCCGCTGCATGCAGGCCGCCGGCGATATCTACCGGGGCTTCGCCGCCGCCAACATCCTGGCGATGAACGACCAGCAGATCGAAGCGCTGGTGCTCAACAGCTGGATCATCCTGACGTCCTGGGTACGCTTCCTCTGCACCATCCGCAGCAACCCCGGCGACCTCAGCGAGGAGCTGATGCGCCGCGGCGTGTACCAGATCCTCGCGCTGGAGAGCGGCTACGTCACCGAGGCCGCACGCGAGGCCGTGCAGGCGCTGTTGCAGCGCCTGCACGTGCCGATGGACGCGGTGGTGGGTTAGCGCTCGCCGGCCAGCCAGGCGGGAATGCGCCGCTCCAGGTAAAACTCCGGTCGCCGCGGCGAGCCGCCGACGAAGCCGACATGGCCGCCGCGGGCGTGCAGCTCCAAATGCGTGGTGGGGGAAAGGTCGTCCTGTTGCGGCACGCTGTGAGGAAAGACGAAGGGGTCGTCGCTGGACTGGATGATCAGCGTCGGCGTGGCGATCTTGCCGAGGTAATAGTGGCTGGAGGCGCGCCGGTAGTAGTCGTCCGCATCGGCGTAGCCGTGCAGCGGCGCGGTGAAGCGGCCGTCGAAATCCCAGAAGGTGCGCATGCCCTCCAGCGAGCCCAGCTGCTGCAGTGCCGCCAGGCGCTCGTGGTGGCCCTCGTCGGTGAAGCGCTGCTGCTTGTCGCGCACATAGGCGACCAGCGCGCGCATGAAGTGCGCCTGGTAGACCTTGGAGAAGCCGCGGTCGATGCGCTCGGCGCAGTGGTCCAGGCGAAAGGGCACCGACACCGCGACCGCCGCCTGCAATCCCGAGTCCCGTCCCGATTCGCCCAGGTACTTGAGCAGCACGTTGCCGCCCAGCGAATAGCCGACCGCGTAGAGCGGCGCCAGCGGCCGCTGGGCCTGCAGGTGGCGCACCACGCTGACCACGTCCTCGCTGACCCCGGAGTGATAGCCGCGCGGCAGCAGGTTGGGCTCGCCCGAGCAGCCGCGCCAGTTCAACGCCACGCTGGCCCAGCCGCGCGCCGCCAGCTGCTGCTGCAAGCCGAGCACATAGTGCGAACTGGAAGACCCGGTCAGCCCGTGCAGCACCAGCACCAGCGGCGCCTTCGCCTCGTGCGGGCCATGCCAGTCCAGATCGAGAAAATCGCCATCCTCCAGCCACAGCCGCTCGCGCTGACGCGCAAGCGCAGGCGGGGTGCGGCACAGCGAGCCGAACAGGGTCTGCAGGTGGGGACTGGGGAGCCACCAGGCGGGCTGGAAGTCGTGCATGGAGGTCGGGGTCGTGCCGAAACGCTCAGGCTAGGGCCTGTGCAGGCAAAGAGAAAGCACCATTGGCCGGACGAATGTGTACTCAGCGCCGGCTGCCGAGCCACATACCGCGCACGCTGAAGATCAGGATCAGCACGGCAATCGCCCGCTGCGTCGCCAGGCCCAGGGTCAGGCCTGTCGAGGGTTCCTGGATGCTGCGGGAGAGACTCAGGCCGATCTCCTGCTCGGCGAGGAGCAGGGCCAGTGCCAGCGGGATAAGCAACAGATAGAGCAGGTTGTCGTAGACAAAATCGCGCAGCGGCGAGGGGCGGCGCGCCATCAGCCACGCTGCCACAGCGAGTAATACACCTGGCCGGCCTGCTTTTCCCTGTGCAGGCGCCAGTTGGCCGGCAAGCCCAGGGTCGAGGGGGCGGCCTCGCTCTCGCAGTAGATCCAGGCGCGCGGTGCCAGCCAGCCGCGTTCTTCCAGCAGAGTGCAGGCCGGGGCCAGCAGGTTCTGGTGGAAGGGCGGGTCGAGGAACACCAGGTCGAAGGGCGTTGCCGGCTGGGCTTCGAGGTAGCGCAGGGCGTCCACCTGCTGAACCTGGCCGGCCGGGCATTGCAGGGTGGCCAGATGGCCGCGCAGGGCCGCCACCGATTGCGGGTTGAGGTCCAGGCCCAGGGCGCTGGCGGCGCCGCGTGACAGCGACTCCAGCAGCATGGCGCCGCTGCCGGCGAAGCAGTCGAGCACGTGGGCGCCCTCGACATGCGGCGCCAGCCAGTTGAACAGCGTCTCGCGCACCCGGTCCGGGGTCGGGCGCAGGCCGGGGCCCTCGGGAAAGACGAAGCGTCGCGAGCGCCACTGGCCGGCGATGATGCGCAGCTGGCCGCTGCCGCCGTGGCCGGCCTTGGGGGCGGGTTTGCCGCTGGACTTGCGCATCAGTGCCCCGGTGGGCCGGAGGGTTGCTCGGCCGGCTTGTCGGTGGGCGGTGGGAGCGGCTTCTGCTCGACGGTAGGGCCGGCGGTGACGATCACCAGCTTGTCGGCATTCAGGTGCTTGGCCATGGCGGTCTTCACCTGTTCGACGGTGAGGGCCTGGGCTTCGCTCATGAAGTCGTCGAGATAGGTCAGTGGCAGATCGTAGAAGCCCATGGCGCCGAGCTGGCCGACGATGTCGGCGTTGCTCGCGGTGGTCAGCGGGAAGCTGCCGACCATCTCGCGCTTGGCGTCGTCCAGTTCCTGCTGGGTCGGGCCGCTGGCCAAGTAGTCGCGGAGGATGCCCTGCACCAGTTCGAGGGTGCCTTCGCTCTGATCGGCGCGGGTCTGCAGGTTGATCATGAACGGGCCGCGGGCCTGCATTGGGCTGAAGCCGGAGTAGACGCCGTAGGTCAGGCCGCGCTTCTCGCGCACCTCTTCCATCAGACGGGTGCCGAAGCCGCCGCCGCCGAGGATCTGGTTGCCCAGGGTCAGCGCGACGTGGTCCGGGTCGCGGCGGTCGACGCCGAGCTCGGCCAGCATCAGGTGAGTCTGGTTGGAGGGGAAATCGATGTGGCTGCGGCCGGGATCGGGCTCCTCGGGCTGGGCTACCGGGGGTAGCGCCGGGCCCTTCGGCAGGGCGGCGGACACCTCGGCGGCGAGGGCTTCCGCCTCGGTGCGGGACAGGTCGCCGACCAGGGCGATGACCGCATTGCCGGCGGCATAGGCCTTGGCGTGGAAGGCGCGCAGCTGGTCCGTGGAAATGCCCGGGATCGACTGCTCGGTGCCCTCGCTGGGATGGGCGTAGGGGTGCTTGCCGTACAGCCGCTCGAACAGCTTCAGCCCGGCGAGTTTGCCGGGGTTCTGCTTCTGGTACTCGAAGCCGACCAGCAGCTGGTTCTTGATTCGCGCCAGCGAGTCTTCGGGGAAGGTCGGCTGGCCGATCACCTGCTCGAACAGCTTCAGCGCCGGCACGCGCTGCTCGGCGGCGCTGAGGCTGCGCAGGCTGGCGATGGCCATGTCGCGGTAGGCGCCGTTGCCGAATTCGGCACCGAGGCCCTCGAAGCCTTCGGCGATGGCGGTGACGTCCTTGCCGGCCACGCCTTCGTTGAGCATGGCGTTGGTCAGGGTGGCCAGGCCGGGCACGCCGTCGTCGCGGCTGCTGCCGGCGGCGAAGGTCAGGCGCAGGTCGAACATCGGCAGCTGGCGCGCCTCGACGAACAGCACGCGGGCGCCTTCGGCGGTGCGCCACTGCTGGATGTCCAGAGTGCGCTTGCTCGGCGCCTTGCCCTCGAGCGTGGCGAGCGATTCCAGCTGCTTCGAGGGGGCGGGCGCCTCGGTCGGCGCCTGTGCGGTGCGGGTGGCGATGAATGTCAGCAGGCCGACCAGCAGGATCAGGCCGAGGCCGAGCAGGCCGTAACGCAGGCCGTTGCGCGCGCTCATGGCTGGTCTCCTTCGGGGATGTTCTCGGGCAGGATGTGGGCGACCGACAGGCGCGAGCGGGTGAAGAAGGTCTGCGCGGCCTTCTGGATGTCGGCGGGGGTGACGGCCTCGAGGGCGGCGAGGTCCTGGTCCATCAGGCGCCAGGACAGGCCGACGGTTTCCAGCGAGCCGATGGTGCTGGCCTGGCTGGTGATCGAGTCGCGCTCGTAGACCAGTGCTGCGATCACCTGGGCGCGCACCCGCGCCAGTTCCTCATCACTCGGCGCGCTGTGCTTGAGATCTTCCAGCTGGCGCCACAGGCCGGCCTCCGCCTGTTCCAGGGTCTTGCCCTTCTGCACGTTGGGTGTGGCGGTGAGCAGGAACAGGCTGTCGCCGCGCTTGAACGCGCCGTAGCCCGCCGAGGCGCCGGACACCAGCTCCTCGCCGCGCTCCAGGCGCGACGGCAGGCGGGCGCTGTAGCCGCCGTCGAGCAGCGCCGCGATCAGGCGCAGGGCATGCACTTGGCGGGCGTCGGCGCTGGTGGCCAGGCCGGGCACGTTGAAGCCCATCAGCAGGCTCGGCAGCTGGGTCTTCACGTGCAGGGTAAGGCGGCGCTCGCCGGGTTCGGCCAGTTCGCGGGGAATCTTCGCCGGCGGCACGTCGCGGCGTGGGATCGGACCGAAATATTTCTCGGCCAGGCCGCGCACCTCGTCCTGGGTGACGTCGCCGACCACCACCAGGGTGGCGTTGTTCGGCGCGTACCAGGCCTCGTACCAGTGGCGCAGCTCATCGATGGTCATGCGCTCGAGGTCGGCCATCCAGCCGATGGTCGGGGTGTGGTAGCCGCTGGCGGGATAGGCCATGGCCTCGAAGCGCTCGTAGGCCAGCGCCGAGGGCTTGTCGTCGGTGCGCAGGCGGCGTTCTTCCTTGATCACCTCGATCTCGCGGGCGAACTCGTCGGCCGGCAGCTTGAGGCTGGCCAGGCGGTCGGCCTCCAGCTCGAAGGCCACGGCCAGGCGGTCGCGCGACAACACCTGGTAATAGGCGGTGTAGTCGTCGCTGGTGAAGGCGTTCTCCTCGGCGCCGAGCTCGCGCAGGATGCGCGAGGCCTCGCCAGGGCCGAGTTTGCGGCTGCCCTTGAACATCATGTGTTCGAGGGCGTGAGACAAACCGGTCTGGCCGGGCGTCTCGTAGCTGGAGCCGACCTTGTACCAGAGCTGGGAGACCACCACGGGGGCGCGATGATCCTCGCGGACGATGACCTTGAGGCCGTTGTCCAGCTGGAATTCGTGGGTGGGTTGGGGAGCTGCGGCCAGGGCCGTCAGGGGGAGAACGAATGTAGCGAAGAGCAGGCCGGCACAGCGGCGGGCGAGACGTGTCATAGGGGAACCTGAGCCTTTCGGACGGCCCGGGCGGTCGTACCGCCGGCGGGCGAAGAGGTGCTAGGATACCGCATCCTTTTCCGGGGCGGCGCGGCGATCCGTGCGGCTCCCCTGAGATCAAGCGACCCATGTTTGGTTCCCAAGACGACAAGCCATCACCGGAGCAGTCCGGCGAGAAGAAATCCCTGTTCGGCTGGTTGCGCAAGAAGCCGCAGGACGCTCAGCCGACACCTGATCAACCTCACTCCGAATCGGCCGCCGCAGCGCCCGAGCCGGTAGCGACCGAGCCCGCTCCGGCGGAAGAATCCGTCGCCACCCAGGCCACGGCCGAGGCACCCGCCGTACCTGTCCCGAGCGAGCCTGCGCCCGCCGAAACCGTGCCGGTGGTGCAGCCGCCGATCGAGCACCTGCCGGTGGTCGAGGCCCAGCCGCTGGTGGAAGAATCCAGGCAGCCCTTCTCGCGTTTCCGCATCAATGCCGGCAGCGAAGTCACCCACCCGACGCATGAGCAGCCGACTCCCGCCGAGGCCCAGCCCGAGCCGCAGCCCGTGGTCGAGAGCGCGCCGGTACAGGTCGAGCAGAGCAAGCCCGGCGACAACCAGGGCGGCTGGTTCGCCCGTCTCAAGCAGAGCCTGTCGAAGACCAGCGCCAGCCTGGGCGAGGGCATGGCCAGCCTGTTCCTTGGCAAGAAGGCCATCGACGACGACCTGCTCGACGAGCTGGAAACCCGTCTGCTGATGGCCGACGTCGGCGTCGAGGCCACCAGCGCGATCATTGGCAGCCTGACCAAGCGCGTGGCGCGCAAGGAACTGGCCGACAGCGGCGCGCTGTACAAGGCGCTGCAGGAGGAACTGGGTGACCTGCTCAAGCCGGTCGAGCAGCCGTTGGTGGTCGAGGCGGGCAAACAGCCCTACGTGATTCTGGTGGTCGGCGTGAATGGCGTCGGCAAGACCACCACCATCGGCAAGCTGGCCAAGAAGCTGCAGGGCGAGGGCAAGAAGGTCATGCTCGCCGCCGGCGACACCTTCCGCGCCGCCGCCGTCGAGCAGCTGCAGGTGTGGGGCGAACGCAACAACATCGCGGTGATCGCCCAGCACACCGGCGCCGACTCTGCCTCGGTGATCTTCGACGCGGTACAGGCCGCCAAGGCCCGCGGTGTGGATGTGCTGATCGCCGACACGGCCGGTCGCCTGCACACCAAGGACAACCTGATGGAGGAGCTGAAGAAGGTCCGTCGGGTCATCGGCAAGCTGGACGAGACCGCGCCGCACGAAGTGCTGCTGGTGCTGGACGCCGGCACCGGGCAGAACGCGATCAACCAGACCAAGCAGTTCAACCAGGCCGTGACCCTCACCGGCCTGGCCCTGACCAAGCTGGACGGCACCGCCAAGGGCGGGGTGATCTTCGCCCTGGCCAAGCAGTTCGGCCTGCCGATCCGCTACATCGGCGTCGGTGAAGGCATCGACGATCTGCGCACCTTCGTCGCCGACGACTTCGTCCAGGCGCTCTTTGCACAGAAGGAACAGGGATGATTCGATTCGAGCAGGTCGGCAAGCGGTATCCCAACGGCCATGTCGGGTTGCACGAACTGAGTTTTGGCGTGCGCCGCGGCGAGTTCCTCTTCGTCACCGGCCATTCCGGCGCCGGCAAGTCCACCCTGCTGCGCCTGCTGCTGGCGATGGAAAGGCCCACCAGCGGCAAGCTGCTGCTGGCCGGCCAGGATCTGTCGCAGATCACCACCGCGCAGATTCCCTTTCTGCGTCGACAGATCGGCGTGGTGTTCCAGAATCACCAGCTGCTGTTCGACCGCTCGGTGTTCGACAACGTCGCCCTGCCGCTGCAGATCCTCGGCCTGTCCAAGCCGGACATCGCCAAGCGGGTCGGCGCGGCGCTGGAGCGTGTGTCGCTGTCGGACAAGGCCGAGCAGTTCCCGGCCGACCTCTCCACCGGTCAGCAGCAGCGTGTCGGCATCGCCCGCGCCGTGGTGCATCGCCCGGCCCTGCTGCTGGCGGACGAGCCCACCGGTAACCTCGACCCGCGCCTGGCCGCCGAGATCATGGGCGTGTTCGAGGACATCAACCGCCTCGGCACCACGGTGCTGATCGCCAGCCACGACCTGGCGCTGATCGCCCGCATGCGCCACCGCATGCTGACCCTGCAGCGCGGCCGACTGATCGGCGACGGGGAGGCCAGCTGATGAGCGAGAAGCAACGCAACATCAAGGCCGCCGAACGCGTCGGCGCCGTGCAGAGCAAAACCGACAAGCCGATCAAGCAGGGCCCGGACTTCTCCGCCCTGTTCGCCGCCTGGGTCGAGAGCCACCGTGCCAGCCTGGTCGACAGTCTCGCCCGGCTGATCGGCCAGCCGATCGGCAGCTTCTTCACCTGCCTGGTGATGGCCGTGGCGCTGTCGCTGCCCATGGGTCTGGCGCTATTGCTGGACAACGTCGAGCGTCTCGGCGGCTCCTGGCAGAAAGCCGCGCAGATTTCCCTGTACCTGAAGGTGGAGGCCGGCGACGACGCGGGTCTGCAACTGCGCGACGAGATCGCCGCTATGGCCGACGTGGCCGAGGCCGAATTCATCGGCCGCGAGGCCGGCCTGGCCGAGTTCGAGCAGCAGTCCGGCCTCGGTCAGGCGCTGCGCGAGCTGCCGGACAACCCGCTGCCCGCGGTGGTGGTGGTGACGCCCAAGGAAATCGACAAGCCGCGCCTGGAGGCCCTGCGCCAGCGTCTGTCCGAGCTGCCTGCCGTCGACCAGGCGCAGCTCGACCTGCAGTGGGTGGAGCGGCTGACCGCCATTCTCGGCCTGGGCGACCGCTTCGTCTTCGGCCTGACCCTGCTGCTGGTGATGGCGCTGCTGCTGGTGATCGGCAACACCATTCGCCTGCACATCGAGAATCGCCGCAGCGAGATAGAGGTGATCAAGCTGGTCGGCGGTACCGACGGCTACGTGCGTCGTCCCTTCCTCTATATGGGCGCGCTCTACGGTCTCGGCGCCGGCCTGCTCGCCTGGGCCTTGTTGGCCTTCGGTCTGGACTGGTTGAACGATGCGGTGGTGCGCCTGGCCGGTCTCTACGGCAGCGATTTCGCTCTGGCGGGCGTACCCGCCGGCGATGGATTCTCGCTGCTGTTGGGCGCGGTATTCCTCGGTTATATTGGCGCCTGGCTGGCCGTCGCCCGTCACCTGAGCGAGCTCGCGCCACGCTAGCAATGCGTTGATTCTGATCAATTTATGAGCAACTGTAAGGGAACTTTTCCACAGGTTCCCGGCTCAGAAGGGGCAGTGCTAGACTGCACCGCTCTGTAATACCGGAGGTTTTTGATGACCACTTCCCTGCAACCTGTCCATGCCCTAGTCCCAGGCGCCAACCTGGAGGCTTACGTGCATGCGGTGAACAGCATCCCGCTGCTTTCCGTCGAGCAGGAGCGCGAGCTGGCCGAGAGTCTCTACTACCAGCAGGACCTCGAGGCCGCGCGCCAGATGGTGCTGGCCCACCTGCGTTTCGTGGTGCACATCGCCCGTAGCTACGCCGGCTACGGCCTGGCCCAGGCCGACCTGATCCAGGAAGGCAATGTCGGCCTGATGAAGGCAGTCAAGCGCTTCAACCCGGAGATGGGTGTGCGCCTGGTGTCCTTCGCCGTGCACTGGATCAAGGCCGAGATTCACGAGTTCATTCTGCGCAACTGGCGCATCGTCAAGGTCGCCACCACCAAGGCCCAGCGCAAACTGTTCTTCAACCTGCGCAGCCAGAAGAAGCGTCTGGCCTGGCTGAGCAACGACGAAGTGCATGCGGTGGCGGAGAGCCTGGGCGTGGAGCCGCGCGAAGTGCGCGAGATGGAGAGCCGGCTGTCCGGCCAGGACATGGCCTTCGACCCGGCCGCGGAGGACGACGACGAAAGCGCGTTCAAGTCGCCGGCCAACTACCTGGAAGACCATCGCTACGATCCGGCCATGCAGCTCGAGGATGCCGACTGGAGCGACAGCTCCAACGCCAGCCTGCACGAGGCGCTGGAGAGCCTGGACGAGCGCAGCCGCGACATCCTTCACCAGCGCTGGCTGGCCGAGGAGAAGGCGACCCTGCACGACCTGGCCGCCAAGTACAACGTCTCCGCCGAGCGCATTCGCCAGCTGGAGAAGAACGCCATGAACAAGCTGAAAGGCTCGATCCAGGCGTAAGCGTCAGCCACCCGAGAAGCCGCACCCAGGTGCGGCTTTTTTCTGTCCGGAGGATCGCCGTGACTCGTCGTCCACCCGCCCTGCTGTTCACCATCGTGGCCGTGGCCAGTTGCCTGCTGGGTTACTGGCTGCTGACACCCCGCGAGAAGGAGGCCGCGCCGATACCCTGGCTCGGCGCCTGGCAGGTTGAGGTGCTGCAGCCGCTGGCCGAGGAACGGCTGAACCTGGGGCAGCTCGCCGCGCGATTGCCGACGGCCGAGCTGTGGTTGCAGCCGCGTCTGGATGGCCCGCGCCTGTTACTGCGGGACCAGCCCTCCCTGGGCGAAGGTACCTGGCAGCTGGAGGCCGAGCTGGCGCTCAGCGAGTCGCAGCGCGACAGCCTGGCGCGCGCCAGCGGCGCCAAGCCCGGCGGTGCGGAGCAGCCGCAATCGAAGGCCATGCTCGAGCAACTGGCCGAGCGTCCGATTGCCGTGCTCAACCTGCGCCCGCGCCAGGCCACGGCCGCCGCCGGTCTCAGCGCCAGCCTCGGCGAGCCGCGGTTGCGCCTGCAGATACCCAAGGGCGAGGCCTGGGTCTATCCGCAACTGGGGCTCACCGTTCACCTGCAGGACGGGAATCTGCAGCTGCTGCGCGTGGTGCCGCGGCGGCTGCTCAACGAGTGACGCCCACGGCCGGCGGCGCTGGCGCGCCCGGCGTGGCGTAACGGAGCGATTGGCCGGCAGGATCGGACATCCGTCTCGACCGGGAGTCGCCCCATGTCCGCCCCGCAACGCCGCTGCTACCTGCTCGCCCTGGGCCTCGGCCTGCTCTACCTGGCGCTGCTGCCGCTCAAGCCCTATCCGCTGGGCTGGCTGCTCAAGCCGCTGCCCATGCTGCTGTTCGCCCTGCTGGTCTGGCGCGCCTTTCCCGCTGCGACGGGGCGCTGGCTGGCGCTGGGATTTGCCGCGGCGGCCGCGGGCGACTTCTTTCTCGACTTCGGCGATCGCGACGGCCTGTTCATGCAGGCGCTGCTCGCGTTCCTGGTCAATCAGATCGCCTTTGCCGTGGCCTTCTTCAGGCTCGGCCGCGGTCGGCCCTGGCTGAACTGGCGTGCACTGCCGGTGGCGATTTACACCGTGGCGATGGCCACTTGGATGCTGCCGGCCGCAGGCGCGCTGCAGGTGCCGGTGGCGGTTTATCTCAGCTGTCTGCTGAGCATGGTGCTGCTCGCCGGGCGCCTGGAGACGAGCCCCGGGCCGCTGTGGCTGGGCGCCGTGCTGTTCATGCTGGCGGACTCGCTGATCGGCGTGAACAAGTTCGTCCAGCCCTTTCCCCATGCGGTGCCGGTGATCGTCAGCTGCTACTTCACCGGCCAGGCGCTGATCGCCTGGGGCCTGCTTAGGGTTTCGACAGCCACTCCGGCCACCACTGGGCCAGCGGCTGCGGCGTCGACAGCTGGTTGAGGTAGTGGCTGCCGCCGAGCTGATAGCTCTGCCGGCGGATCCAGTTGGCCCGGCGCTGCACATGTGGGCCCGGGCGGCTGGCGCTCCAGGCGCGCGGGTTGGGCAGCACGGCGGCGAGCAGGCAGGCCTGCTGGCGCGACAGGTACGGCGTGCCGACATTGAAGTGGTGGCGCGCGGCCGCCTCGGCGCCGAACACGCCGTCGCTCCATTCGACGCTGTTGAGGTAGACCTCGAGGATGCGCTGCTTCGACCAGAACAGCTCGATCAGCCCGGTGAACCAGGCCTCGAGCGCCTTGCGCGGCCAACTGCGGCCGGACCAGAGGAACAGGTTCTTGGCCACCTGCTGGCTGATGGTGCTGGCGCCGCGCAGGCTGCCGCCCTCGGCGTTGTGCTCCAGGGCCTGGCGGATGGCGGCGACGTCGAAGCCCCAATGCTCGGCGAACTTCTGATCCTCGGCGGCGATCACCGCGATCTTCAGGTCGTCGGGCAGTTCGCTCCAGGGGCGCCAGGTTCTCTGCAGGTCGATCGGCTCGTCATCGATCCAGGACTGCACCTTGCGCTCGATCATCAGCGCTGTGCCGGGTGGATCGATCCAGCGCAAGGCGAATACCAGCAGGGCGCTGACGGCGACGAACCAGAGCAGCAATTTGGTCAGGCGACGGAGCAGGTTGCGCAGCATGGCTTGGCCCGGTCTGAGGGAGCGGCCATTATAGCGGCCGCATCGAATCTGTCGGGGAACCCATCATGTTACGAGTCTTTCTGCTGCTGGCGGCCCTGGCCGGCTTCTCCGGCGTGGCGCTGGGCGCCTTCGCCTCCCACGGTCTCAAGGGGCAGCTGAGCGCGGAATACCTGGCGGTGTTCCAGACCGGCGTGCACTACCAGCTGGTGCATGCCCTGGCCCTGTTTGGCGTGGCGCTGCTCGCCGAACGCCTGCCGGGGCGCCTGCTCAGGGCGGCCGGCACGCTGTTCGCGGTCGGCATTCTGCTGTTCTCCGGCAGCCTCTATGCGCTGACCCTGAGCGGCCTGGGCAAGCTGGGCATGATCACGCCGCTGGGGGGCGTGTGCTTCCTCGCCGGCTGGCTGTGCCTGGGCCTGGCGGCGCTGCGCTCCGGGCGCGCCTGAATCGTCGCGGAACGGTATCGGACGCGCGTGCCTTGGTCGATCCGGTCGATCGGGCTAGAATGCCGACCCTTTCATGATCTGACCGCCCAGCCATGCACATCCAGTTGAACGGCCAACCCTTCGAGCTGCCGGACGGCGCCACGGTCGCCGACCTGCTGGTGCGCCTCGATGCCGCCGGCAAGCGGGTGGCGGTCGAGCTCAATCTGGACATCGTCCCGCGCAGTCAGCACGGCGCCACCGTGCTGCACGAAGGCGACCGGCTGGAAGTCGTTCACGCCATCGGCGGCGGCTAGATCGACCTCGAGGAGTAGCCATGAGCACGATCACCGACAAGCCCTTCACCCTGGCCGGCCGCACCTATGAGTCGCGCCTGCTGGTCGGCACCGGCAAGTACAAGGACCTCGAGGAAACCCGTCTGGCCATCGAGGCCAGCGGCGCGGAGATCGTCACGGTCGCCGTGCGCCGGACCAACATCGGGCAGAACCCGGGCGAGCCCAATCTGCTGGATGTGATCTCGCCGGACAAGTACACCATCCTGCCCAACACCGCCGGCTGCTACGACGCCGCCGAAGCGGTGCGCACCTGCCGCCTGGCCCGTGAGCTGCTCGACGGCCACAAGCTGGTCAAGCTGGAAGTGCTGGCCGACCAGAAGACCCTGTTCCCCAACGTGATCGAGACCCTCAAGGCCGCCGAAGTGCTGGTCAAGGAAGGTTTCGACGTGATGGTGTACACCAGCGACGACCCGATCATCGCCCGCCAGCTGGCCGAGATGGGCTGCATCGCGGTGATGCCGCTGGCCGGCCTGATCGGTACCGGGCTGGGCATCTGCAACCCCTACAACCTGCGCATCATCCTCGAAGAAGCCACCGTGCCGGTGCTGGTCGATGCCGGCGTGGGCACCGCCTCCGACGCCACCATCGCCATGGAGCTGGGCTGCGAGGCGGTGCTGATGAACAGCGCCATCGCCCACGCCCAGGACCCGATCCTGATGGGTGCGGCGATGAAGCACGCGATCATCGCTGGGCGCATGGCCTACCTGGCCGGGCGCATGCCGAAGAAACTCTATGCGAGCGCATCGTCGCCGCTGGACGGCCTGATCAAGTAAGAGACCTTTCATGAGCGACGACATTCAGCAGGCCGGCGAAGGCGCGGCCGAGCGGCCCCTGCGCACCATCAAGAGCTTCGTCATGCGCGCCGGGCGCATGACCGAGGGCCAGCAGCGCGGCCTGGATCAGGGCTGGCCAAAGTTCGGCCTGGAGCTGGCCGACGGCCCGCGCGACTTCGACCAGGTGTTTGGCCGCAGCGCGCCACGCACCTTCGAGATCGGCTTCGGCATGGGCCATGCCACCCTGGAGATGGCCGCGGCCGCGCCGGAGCAGGACTTCATCGGCGTGGAAGTACACCGCCCCGGCGTCGGCGCCCTGCTCAACGGCATGCTCACGCAGAACCTGTCGAACATCCGCGTGTACAGCTGCGACGCCCTGGAAGTGCTGCGCGACTGCGTGGCCGACGCCAGCCTCGACCGCGTCCTGCTGTTCTTCCCCGACCCCTGGCACAAGGCCCGCCACCACAAGCGGCGCATCGTTCAGGCGGCCTTCGCCGAGCTGGTGCGGCGCAAGCTCAAGGTCGGCGGCGTGCTGCACATGGCCACCGATTGGCAGGCATACGCGGAACATATGTTGGAAGTCATGTCGCTGGCACCGGGCTACCATAACCTGGCTGGAGACGCCGGCTACGTGGAGCGCCCGAGCGAGCGCCCGGTCACCAAGTTCGAGAAGCGCGGCGAGCGCCTCGGCCACGGCGTCTGGGACCTCAAGTTCCAGCGCTACGAGTAAGCATTCAGTGTCCCGCCGGATGCGGGATCGATAAACCGGGACCACCCGGTGCCAGGATGGCCACCTCACCCAATGGCAATCTGCAAGCGCGACCTACACTGGTCGTAGATAAGAGCAGCGACGCGCTATCGCGTCGCGAGGAGAACGCTGTGCTGAGAACTATTGCAGTCCTGTCGCTGGCCGCCGCTGTCAGCCTGCCCGCGCACGCCCGCGTGGATGCGGCCCAGGCCGCCCGCCTCGGAGAAGATCTGATGCCGCTGGGCGGGGAGCGCGCCGGCAACGCCGCCGGCACCATTCCGCCCTGGGAGGGAGGCGTGGCCACGCCGCCGGCCAACTATCAGCCGGGCATGCACCATCCAGACCCCTTCGCCGCCGATGCCGAGCTGTATCGCGTCGACAAGGGCAACATGGGCCAATACAAGGCCCTGCTGACTCCGGCCTACCAGAAGCTGCTGGAACAGAACCCGGACTATTTCCTGCGCGTGCTTCCCACTCGCCGCAGCGCCGCCTCGCCGCAGCGCATCTACGACGCCACCCGCTACAACGCCACCAACGCCAGCCTGATCGCCGGCGGCAATGGCATCGAGGGCACCGCGGCCGGCATTCCCTTCCCGATTCCGCAGAACGGTCAGGAAGCGATCTGGAACCACATCACCCGCTACCGTGGCGAGCAGACCCGCATGGTCACCAACCATGCCGCCGTGCTCGAGGGCGGCGACTACGTGCTGGTCAAGCGCGAGCGCGACATCCTGTTCCTCTACGGCCGCGAGGGTATGACCCCGGCGGACCTGGACAACACCCTGTTCTTCTACAAGTACGTGGTGACCGCGCCGAGCAAGCTGGCCGGTTCCGCCCTGGTGGTGCAGGAGACCCTCGACCAGGTGCTGGCGATCCGCAAGGCTTGGCGCTTCAATCGCGGCGAGCGTCGCGTGCGTCGTCTGCCGATGCTGGCTTATGACGCCATGCAGCCGGACACCAACGGCATGGCCACCGCCGACGTGGTGGACGCCTACAACGGCGCGCCGGATCGCTACGAGTGGACGCTGGTCGGCAAGCAGGAAATGCTGGTGCCGTACAACAGCTACGCGGTGCACCAGAAAGGCATTCCCTACGACAAGATCCTGCAGGCGAAGCACGTCAACCCCGAGCTGCTGCGCCACGAGCTGCACCGCGTGTGGGTCGTCGACGCCAAGCTGCGCAAGGGCCACAGCCATCCGTACGCCGAGCGCCGCTTCTATCTGGACGAGGACAGCTGGCAGATCCTCGCCGTCGACCTCTACGACAAGAACGGCGAACTGGTGGGCCTGCAGGAGGCGCACCCGATCAGCTACTACGACGTGCCGATGTTCCTCAGCACCCTGGAGACCATCTACGACTTCAAGGGCAGCCGCTACTTCGTCGACGGCCTCGACAACAACGAGCCGATGTACGACTTCAACGTGCAGCTGAAAAAGAGCGACTTCACCGCCGCGGCCCTGCGCCGCGAAGGCATCTGACGCCGCACGGCTTCAGTTCTATAAACAAGGCCCGCTTCGTGCGGGCCTTGTCGTTTTACCGGTGCTTCTTGTGCCACTTGTGCTTCTTGTGGCCGAGGGCCTTGCCGGGGTGCCCGTCATGGTGGTGGCCATCGCGGTAGCGGCGCCCGTCGTGATCGTCGTCATCACCGCCGGAGGCATTGCCCAGCGCGCCCCCGGCACCGCCGCCGGCGGCCGCGCCGATCACGCCGCCGGTGCTGCCACCGACCCGGCTGCCGATCACCTGGCCGCCGGCGGCGCCGATGCCACCGCCAATGGCGGCTTCTGCGCGGGCGTCTCTGTCGGCCCCGACGGCACTGCCGGCAGCCCCGCCAACGCCGGCGCCGATGGTGGCGCCGGTGCTGCCGCCGACGTGCTCACCGACCACCGTGCCCAGCGCGCCGCCTAAGGCGCCGCCGATGCCGGCCTCGGTGTTACCGGCCAGGGCGCTGCCGCTGGCCAAACCGAGCGTGAGCAGGAACAAGGAAAACTTCATGGATCGCAGGCCTCGTTGGATGGATGGCAGCACATGCTGCCAGCGCCGTCTCGCCGGACAAGCACCGCATCGCCGGGCTGCGAGGACAATCACGACCTGCGCAAAAAGTGGCGCAGCCGGCGAACCGGCCGGCGGTGCGGTGGTCGGCGATTCAGAGCGCGGCGCTGAGCTGCGCGCCGAGCTGGCGGTAGTCCTCGACGGCGGCGAACTCCTCGGTGTCCCTGGCCTGGCCGCGGCTGTCTGGCTGGCGCACCGCCAGCAGATGGGCCACGCCGTAGCGCCCCGCGCTGCGCAGGATCGGCAGGCTGTCGTCGATGAACAGGCTGCGCGCCGGGTCGAAGGGGAAGTCCTGCTGCAGGGCGAACCAGAACTGCTGGTCCTCCTTGGGGAAGCCGTAGTCGTGGGAGCTGATCAGGCGGTCGAAGTAGGGCGCCAGCTCGATCTTTTCCAGCTTCAGCGACAGCGAATCGCGGTGCGCGTTGGTGATCAGCACCACGCGCTTGCCGGCGTCGCGCAGCGCCTGGAGAAAGAAATCGGCGTCCGGACGCAGGGCGATCAGGTCGGCGACCTCGCGCTTCAGGTCGCGGACCGACAGTTTCAGCTCGCGGCTCCAGAAGTCGGTGCAGTACCAGGGCAGGGTGCCGGCATGCTGGCGAAACAGCGGCATCAGCTCGGCATCGGCCAGCGCCCGGCTGATGCCGTGCAGCTCGGCGTAGCGCTGCGGCAGATGCTCCAGCCAGAAGTGGTTGTCGAAGTGCAGGTCGAGCAGGGTGCCGTCCATGTCGAGCAGGACGGTGTCGATATCGGCCCAGGGCAGCTGGTGCATGGCAAAGTCCGGAAACAGACGGAGAGGAGGAATCCCGCGCGGGGAGCGGGGTATGATACCCGCTCGAATCAAGGAGCGAGTGATGCGTGAAAAACCCCAGGTGCTGGCCCGCGAGATAGTCGCCAGCAGCCGCCTGTTCCGCGTCGAGGAGCTGCAGCTGCGCTTCGCCAACGGCGTCGAGCGCACCTACGAGCGGCTGGTCGGCAAGGGCGCCGGTTACGGTGCGGTGATGGTGGTGGCGCTGCTCGATGCCGAGCATGCGGTGCTGGTCGAGGAGTATTGCGCGGGCACCGACGACTATCAGCTGTCGCTGCCCAAGGGGCTGATCGAGCCCGGCGAGGATGTGCTGGTGGCCGCCGGCCGCGAGCTCAAGGAGGAGGCCGGCTACGGTGCCGAGCGCCTCGAACTGATCGCCGAGCTGAGCCTGTCGCCAGGCTACATGAGCCAGAAGATCCAGGTGGTGCTGGCCCGCGATCTGTACGAAGAAAGCCTGCCGGGCGACGAGCCCGAGCCGCTCGGGGTCGACAAGGTCAGCCTTCGCGAGCTCAGCGCCCTGGTCCAGCACCCGCAGTTCACCGAAGGCCGCGCCCTGGCCGCCCTCTATCTGGTCCGCGACCTGCTCACCCAACGTGGAGAATTCAAGCCGTGAGTCATCCCCATCTGCCCGCGGTGATCGCCCTGGTTCAGCGCGCCGGCCAGGCCACACTGCCGCACTGGCGCAACGACGTGGCCGTGGTCGAGAAGGCCGACGCCTCGCCGGTCACCGCCGCCGATCTGGCCGCCCACGACATTCTCGCTGCCGGCCTGCGCGAGCTGGCGCCGGAGATTCCGGTGCTGTCCGAGGAGGACGCCGGCATCGCCTTCGCCGACCGCGCCGAATGGCAGCGCTGGTGGCTGGTGGACCCGCTGGACGGCACCAAGGAGTTCATCTCCGGCAGCGAGGAATTCACCGTCAACGTCGCCCTGATCGAGCGCGGCCGGGTGGTGTTCGGCGTGGTCGGCGTGCCGGCCAGTGGCCGCTGCTACTTCGGCGGCGCCGGCCTGGGCGCCTGGCGCCAGGAGCCGAACGGCGAGCCCGAGGCCATTGCCGTGCGCCTGGCGCCGGCCGAGGCCTTCACCCTGGTGGCCAGCAAGCGCCACTCAAGCCCGGCCCAGGAGCGGCTGCTGGCCGGTCTGTCCGAGCGGTTCGGCGACCTGCAGCTGGCCAATATCGGCAGCTCGCTGAAGTTCTGCCTGCTGGCCGAGGGCAACGCCGACTGCTACCCGCGCCTGGCGCCCACCTCGCAGTGGGACACCGCCGCGGCCCAGGGCGTGCTGGAAGGCGCCGGCGGCGAGGTGCTGGATCTCAAGGGCGAGCCGCTGACCTACGAGGCCCGCGAGAGCTACCTCAACCCGTCGTTCCTCGGCCTGCCGCAGGCCGCCGAATGGCGCGCCGAGCTGATCCAGCTGGCCTGCGCGCTGGACTGAGTCGGCGTAGGGTCTGCTGTGCGTCGGCCTGGCTATGTTAAAAGCGAGTTAGCAATGCAGCTTGCGGCTAGCGCGCTTAACGCGGCCCGAAGGGTGAGCGGAGCGAGCCATGGCCATTCACTGCAAGTAAATCAGCCGTCGTGGCGGCCTGCCGTGCGCCTGAGCGATGTGGCTGGGAAGCGCTCGCGTAATCCGGATGCGATCCGGGAAGCAGGCAGCTCCGTTCCCGGATTGCATCCGGGCTACCGTACTGAAAGGTGAGCGGAGCGAGTCATGCTCATTCACTGCCAGTAACCCCGGGGTGCGGGCCCAGTCCCCTTGCTCACCTACTTTTGCCTTGCCGGGCTCCAGGTCGAGAGCCCTACGCGGACTCGGAATATGAATGATGATCGCGCCTACCTGGAGCAGCTGCTGCACCAGGACATCCCGCTGACCCGAGCCCTCGGCCTGGGCGTGCTGGCGTGGGGTGACGGCGAGTTGCGCCTGAGCCTGCCGCTGGCGGCCAATCTCAATCACAAGAGCAGCATGTTCGGCGGCAGCCTCTACTGCGGCGCGGTGCTGGCCGGCTGGGGCTGGCTGCACCTGAGCCTGCGCGAGGCGGGCATCGAGGACGGGCACATCGTCATCCAGCAGGGCCAGATCGACTACCCCGAGCCGGTGCTGGCCGACGCCATGGCGGTCTGCGCCGCGCCGGTCGCGGCGGAGTGGGAGAAGTTTCTCGCCCTCTACCGGCGCCGCGGCCTGGCGCGGATCCGGCTGCAAAGCCGCATCCTCGTGGGCGACGTCGAGGCGGTGCGTTTCAGCGGTCAGTACGTGCTGCACCGCTGAAGTCGCCCTCTTTTCGGGGAGCCCGGATGCGATCCGGGGCCCGACTTGCCCCACTCTGGATCGCACCCCGCTACCGTCATCGGCGTGGCCTGCCTCTGCCTCACAACATATCGGTGTAGCGTTCGTCCTTTTTGTACAGCAGCGGCTGGGCGAAGCCCGGTACCCGGATACCCTCGGCGCTGAACTGCAGTTGCTGGTCGTCGATCAGGTCGCGGCCGAAGTTGTAGAGGATGTCGAAGCCACCCTGCAGCGCCTGCTGGTCGTATTCACCGGCCGCGGCGCGGGTCGCTTCGCGCCTGGCTTGCCAGGCACTGAAGGCGGCCTCGCCGTGGCGCTTGCGCAACATGCGCTCGGCCACCTGCGGCCCCAGCACCACGCCGGTGGCGTTGTTGCCGCCGAAACCCTTGGAGTTGACGAAGCACACCTCCATGCCCTCGACCCGGCGATCGCGCGTCTCCAGGCTCAGGTGCTGGCGGTGGACGTCGTCGGCCACCTTGTCGATCGTCTTCAGGCCCGGCAGCAGGCCATGACGGAAGGTGCCGAGGGCGGCGATTACCTGGTCGCCGCTGGCGGTGGCCAGCGAGTGGCCGAGGAAGGCCTTGGCCGCGGTGATCGGCCAGTTGTCGATGCCGAAGGCGGCGGCGACGCGATCCAGCAGTTCGGACTCGGTGGTGCGGTTGGCCGGGGTGCTGGAGCCGTGGGCATGGACGAAGCTGCGCTCGCGCACGGCGTCGATGCCTACGAGCTGGGCGGCGCTGGCCACGGCCTTGGCCAGGGTCAGGTAGTTGCCCGGGCCGGGGGCGGAGATGGACTTCTTGAAGCCGTCGGCGTTGATGAACACGTCCGGCACCGCGCCGTGGATCTCGGCACCCAGTTCCAGGGCCAGGGCATCGTCCATCAGCACCAGGAACTGGCTGGACTCCGACAGGGTGAAGCCGCAGTTGTCGCCGAACGGGCGGCTGGCGCGCTGGAAGTCGACCTCGTCACGGCCCTCGATCTTGCGCAGGCCTTCCTCGGTGGCCAGTGCGCCCATGGCGCCGTAGCCCTCGATGATTTCCGCGGTAATCGGCGCCTCGGCATTGCCGACCAGGGCCACGCGGGCCTTGCCGCTGGCGATCTGCTCGATGGCCTTCTGCAGGTTGTAGAGGAAGGTGGCGCAGGCGCCGGTGACGCTGCCGGTGGTGCCGACGCTGCCCAGCACATAGGCGTTGATGAAGTCCGCCGGCATGGTGTTGAGGCCCAGCGGGCACTGCTTGGCGGTGACGCGGCCGCCCTTGAGGCGCGACTGCAGCATGCCGCCGAAGCCATACTCGTCCATCTGGCTCATGATGCTGCCGGCGAACACCGCCACCTCGTCCGGCTGTACGCGGTCCTGGATGGTGCGCCAATCCAGGCCGGTGGAGCGCAGCGCGTCGGTGGCGCCGACCACCGCCAGCTGCAGACCGCGCGGATGGAAGTGCGAGTGATACAGCTCGCCCGGCTCGAAGCCCGTGGGCAGCTGGCCGGCGGACTTCACCGGCAACGCGCGGTAGCTGTCGACCTTGAACTCGCAGCCTTCATCGAGCGTGACGCGCACCTGCTGCTCGTCCAGCTCCTCGACCCGCCAGCTGGCCGGCAGCGGCTCGGGCAGCTGCTTGCGCAGGGTGGTGAACTGGGCGCCGCTGACGGCGAGGTTCTTCTGCCAATGGGCGGCGTCCACGTCCAGATGACGCTTGTCGATGCGTCGCACCAGGGTGCCTGCGAGAATTTCGGCGCCATGCCGCGCCTCGATCTCGGCCGGGCTCAGGGCCTGGCCGTCGTGGCTACGGAACTGGCCGTCAACCACCTGCACGAGTTTCATCATCACCGCCAGGCCGGCCAGAGTCTCCTGGCGGGTGGTGGCGTCCAGCGATTCCTGGACGATGCGGCGGAAGCCGTGGTGGAACGAACTTCTGCCCGCGGCGTTGTAGCCACCGAAGCCGACGATGACGGGGAGACGAGACATCACGCAAAACTCCTTCGATCGCCCCGGCGGGCGTTGTGCGGGCAATGGCCGTTCCGGCCAGGCGCGGTGGATACCGGGAGGCGACTCAAAATGAATCGGGATGTCTGGATGACGCAGGCCGTGACTGTCAGGTCACGGCCTGTCTGCCGAGTGGCGGAAAAACGGGGCGTTGCGCCCCGCGTTTTCAGCGGTAGCTGAGGCCCGGTTCGGCGACGCTGATGCGGGTGCCGGACTTGCCCTGGACGATGGCCTCGATATTGGCCAGCGAGCCGACCACCGCGACCTTGCCGGTGTTGCGCGCGAACTCGCAGGCGGCCTGGACCTTGGGCCCCATGGAGCCGGCAGCGAAGCCCAGGCGCTCCAGCTCGTCCGGGTGGGCCTGGGCGATGGCCTTCTGGGTCGGTTTGCCCCAGTCGACATAGGCGGCGTCCACGTCGGTGGCGATCACCAGCAGGTCGCTGTCCAGCTGCTCGGCCAGCAGCGCCGAGCACAGGTCCTTGTCGATCACCGCCTCCACGCCCTTGAGCTTGCCGTTGTCGTACATGGTCGGGATGCCGCCGCCGCCCGCGCAGATCACCACGCTGCCCTTCTCCAGCAGCCACTTCACCGGGCGAATCTCGAAGATGCGCTGCGGCCGTGGGCTGGCGACCACTCGGCGGAACTTGTCGCCGTCCGGGGCGATGCTCCAGCCCTTTTCGGCGGCCAGGCGTTCGGCGTCTTCCTTGCTGTACACCGGGCCGATCGGCTTGGTCGGGGTCTTGAAGGCGGGGTCGCCGCTGTCCACCTCGACCTGGGTGAGGATAGTGGCGAACGGCACCTCGAACGGCAGCAGGTTGCCGAGCTCCTGTTCGATCATGTAGCCGATCATGCCTTCGGTCTCGGCGCCGAGCACGTCCAGCGGATAGGGGTTGGCGGGGTCGTAAGCGTTGCCCTGCAGGGCCAGCAGGCCGACCTGGGGGCCATTGCCGTGGGCGATCACCAACTCGTTGCCCGGCGCGACCTTGGCGATCTGCTCGCAGGCGATGCGCACGTTCTCGCGCTGGTTGTCCGCGGTCATGGCCTCGCCACGCCGCAGCAGGGCGTTGCCGCCCAGGGCGATGACTAGTCGCATGGTTGTTCTCCTGGTTCGTTGTGAGGCGAGGGCGGAGCCTCCCGGCTGCGCCGGGTTTCCGCAACGCCCCCGCCCAGGCCCTCTCCCGGAGAGAGGGATCTGTGCAGGTGGTCGGGTCAGACGTCGGCGAGGGTCGAGACGAGGATCGCCTTGATCGTGTGCATGCGGTTCTCCGCCTGTTCGAAGGCGATGCAGTACGGCGACTCGAACACGTCCTCGGTGACCTCGATGCCGTTCTTCAGGTCCGGGTACTGCTCGGCGATCTGCTTGCCGACCTTGGTCTCGCTGTTGTGGAAGGCGGGCAGGCAGTGCATGAACTTGACCCGCGGATTGCCGACGGCCTTCATCAGGTCCATGTTCACCTGGTACGGCAGCAGTTGCTGAATGCGTTCGCCCCAGGCCTCGACCGGCTCGCCCATGGACACCCAGACGTCGGTGTGGACGAAGTCGACGCCCTTGACCGCTTCCCTGGCGTCCTCGGTGAGGGTGATGCGCGCGCCGCTCTCCTCGGCGAACTGCTTGCACGCGGCGACGTGCTCGTCGGTCGGCCACAGCGCCTTGGGTGCGGCGATGCGCACGTCCATGCCGAGCTTGGCGCCGATCAGCAGCAGCGAGTTGCCCATGTTGTTGCGCGCGTCGCCCAGGTAGGCGTAGCTAATGTCGTGCAACGGCTTGTCGCTATGCTCGCGCATGGTCAGTACGTCGGCGAGCATCTGGGTCGGGTGGTATTCGTCGGTCAGGCCGTTGAACACCGGCACGCCGGCGTACTTGGCCAGGTCCTCGACGATCTCCTGCTTGAAGCCGCGGTATTCGATGGCGTCGTACATGCGGCCGAGCACGCGGGCGGTGTCCTTCATCGACTCCTTGTGGCCGATCTGCGAGGAGCCCGGGTCGATGTAGGTGACGTTGGCGCCCTGGTCGTAGGCGGCCACCTCGAAGGCACAGCGGGTGCGGGTGGAGGTCTTCTCGAAGATCAGCGCGATGTTCTTGCGCAGCAGGTGCGGCTGCTCGGTGCCGGTGTACTTGGCGCGCTTGAGGTCGCGGGACAGATCCAGCAGGTAGCGCAGCTCGCGGGTGCTGTGGTGCATCAGGCTGAGCAGGTTACGGTTGTGCATGTTGAAGGCCATGATTCGTTCTCCTCGTGGGTAGATGAAACGCCTGGGCGGCGAATGGCCGCCCGGGCTGGCTCGGTCAGTAGTCGATGGGGTCGCGGATGATCGGGCAGGTCATGCAGTGGCCACCGCCGCGGCCGCGGCCCAGTTCGCTGGCGCTGATGGTGATGACCTCGACGCCGGCTTTGCGCAGCAGGGTGTTGGTGTAGGTGTTGCGGTCGTAGCCGACCACCACGCCGGGCTCCAGGCAGACCACGTTGTTGCCGTCGTCCCACTGCTCGCGCTCTGCCTCGTAGGCGTCGCCGCCGGTTTCCACAACGCGCAGCTTGGGTAGGCCGAGGGACTCGGCGACCACCTCGATGAAGGACTTGTTCTCGCGGCGCACGTCGATGCCGCCGGGGCGGCTCTCGTCCGGACGCAGGACGAACGGCACGATGGAATTGGCCACCTCGGGGAAGACGGTCACCAGGTCGCGGTCGCAGAAGCTGAACACGGTGTCCAGGTGCATGGCGGCGCGCGATCTGCCGAGGCCGGCGACCACCACCTTCTCCGCCGCGCCCTTGGCGAACAGGGCCTGGGCGACCTGGCCGATGGCCTGATGCGAGGAGCGCTCGCCCATGCCGATGAGCACGGTGCCGTTGCCGATGGGCATCACGTCGCCGCCCTCGAGCGTGGCCGCGCCGTGGTCCTTGTCGGGGTCGCCGTACCAGATCTCGAACTCCTCGTTGACGAAGTCCGGGTGGAATTTGTAGATGGCGCTGGCCAGCAGGGTTTCCTGACGGCGCGCCGGCCAGTACATGGGGTTGAGGGTGACGCCGCCGTAGATCCAGCAGGTGGTGTCGCGGGTGAACTGGGTGTTGGGCAGCGGCGGGAAGATGAAGCTGGACTCGCCGAGGTAGGCGTTGAACATCTTCGCCGCGTCGGAATCCTTGTGCCGCACCAGGTCGGCACCGGACACGCCGCCGATCAGGTATTCGGCGATGCGGCGCGGCTCGAGGCCTTCGATGAACGAACGCACCTCGCCCTGCAGGCCGAGGCCGACGCTGTCCGGGGTGATCTTGCGATCGAGGATCCAGGCCAGCGCATCCTTGTTGCGCACGGTCTCTTCGAGCAGGTTGTGCATCTCCACCACCTCGATGCCGCGCTCGCGCATCTTGGTCATGAAGTCGAAGTGGTCGCGTTTGGCCTGGCTCACCCAGATCACGTCGTCGAACAGCAGTTCGTCGCAGTTGTTGGGGGTCAGCCGCAGGTGGGCGAGTCCAGGCGAGCAGACCATCACCTTGCGCAGCTTGCCTGCTTCCGAATGGACGCCGAGTTTGACCTTGGACATGGTGAACCTCCTGGGGTTAAAGGCTGAGGAAGCCGTCGTAGAGGCCGTAGCCGGCGACGATGGCGCCGATCACGACGGCCGCGAAGATGAGCTTCTCAACCGTGGTAAATACGGGTTGGTTCTGTTCGCGCTTGGCCTTGGCGAAGAGGATCGCGCCGGGCGCGTAGAGCAGGGCGGAGAGCAGCAGGTACTGCATGCCGCCGGCGTAGACCAGCCAGATCGCGTAGACCAGGGCGATGCCGCCGATCAGCAGATCCTTGTTGCGTTCGCCCGAGGCGTTCTCGTAGGTCTCGCCACGCAGGGCCAGCAGCACCGCGTAGGCGGCGGACCACAGGTACGGCACCAGGATCATCGAGGTGGCCAGGTACAGCAGGCTCAGGTAGGTCGAGTTGTTGAACAGGGTGACGACGAGGAACAGCTGGATCAGGCCGTTGGTCAGCCACAGAGCGTTGGCCGGCACCTGGTTGGCGTTCTCCTTCTTCAGGAAGTCCGGCATGGTGTGGTCCTTGGCAGCGGCGAAGAGGATCTCGGCGCACAGCAGGGTCCAGGACAGCAGGGCACCGGCCAGGGAGACGATCAGGCCGACCGAAATGAAGATCGCCCCCCAGCGCCCGACCACGTGCTCCAGCACGTAGGCCATCGACGGGTTCTTCAGGCCGGCCAGTTCGGCCTGATGCATGATGCCCAGCGACAGTACGTTGACCAGCACCAGCAGCAGGAGCACGCCGACGAAGCCGAGCACGGTGGCCTTGCCCACGTCGCTGCGCTTTTCCGCCCGGGCGGAGTAGACGCTGGCGCCCTCGATGCCGATGAATACCCACACGGTGACCAGCATCATGTTGCGCACCTGGTCCATCACGCTGCCCAGCTGGGGGTTGCCCTGGCCCCAGAAGTCCGCGGTGAACACGTCCATCTTGAAGGCGATGGCGGCGATGACGATGAACAGCACCAGCGGCACCATCTTGGCGATGGTGGTGATGGTGTTGATGAAGGCCGCCTCCTTGATCCCGCGCAGCACCAGGAAGTGCACGCCCCAGAGCACCAGCGAGGCACCGATCACCGCGGCGACGGTGTTGCCTTCGCCGAAGACCGGGAAGAAGTAGCCGAGGGTGGAGAACAGCAGGACGAAGTAGCTGACATTGCCCAGCCAGGCGCTGATCCAGTAGCCCCAGGCCGAGGAGAAGCCCATGTAGTCGCCGAAGCCGGCCTTGGCGTAGGCGTAGACCCCCGAATCCAGTTCCGGCTTGCGGTTGGCCAGGGTCTGGAAGACGAAGGCCAGGGTCAGCATGCCGACGGCGGTGATGGCCCAGCCGATCAGCACGGCTCCGGCGCCGGCGCTGTTGGCCATGTTCTGTGGCAACGAGAAGATGCCGCCGCCGACCATCGAACCCACTACCAGGGCAATCAGTGCCCCTAATCGAAGTTTTTGCGCTGAAGAGGACATCGCACACCTCCATCATTTGGCGGAGAGAAGTTATGTCTTATTGGGCGCGCCGATGTAGGAAGCGATATTGATCCTGATCAATAGCGAGCTATCCATTCCGTCGGAGGCTATCCCTGAAGCAACTATCGATCTTTTGGAAAGGGCTTTTAGCGACCGCTGGCTTAGCCTGCGGCCGCTCTAGCACGACGTTTCGTTGGGCGTGGAAATTAAGCTAGTCGAGGTTTTGCGGGCCGCAAGCCGGGTAACTAAAAATCTTGCGCTAATAGCAAAGTGCTTTCTGACTGATTGCAATTAATTAGGTCTTTATATCTCGAGGTTGCATATATGCCGTAGCGGCATAGAGGAGACACATATGTTTCGCCCAGGGCGTGTGGAGGTGCGGCAACAGCCTTCGGCGCGGGTGCCGGGCTATCGCCTCTGCCTGGATTATTCGGTGTGCCGTGACGAGGCGGGCGCCCGCGTCGAGTTCGCGCTGGACGGCGAAGTCGCCGGGCAGGTGGTACACGACCGCTTCTGCCTGCGCCGCGACGTCGCCTACAACTTTTTGCACTGTGCGGGGCGCTGCCTACGCCGGCACGGCATCCGGCCGACGCATCCGGCGCTGTTCGCCTTTCATCAGGATTACGACCGGGTGTTCGCCGACCTGCGCCAGCGGCTCCAGGCCCGCCCGGGCGAGCCGGTCGACCTGCAGCGCTTTCTGCTGGACCGTGGCGAGGTGAAGCCGAACTAGTCCTCGTCCGCGCCCATGTCGAGGCCATGCTTGCGCATACGATCGTGCAGGGTCTTGCGCGGCAGGCCGAGCGCCTCGGCGAGGCTGCGCAGCGAGCCGTGCCCCTTGGCCATTTCGGCGGCGATCAGCGCCTTCTCGTAGGCGTCGACGCGCTCGCCCAGGCTCTGCCCACCCGCGTAGGGTTCGGCCTCGCCGCCGGGCAGGTCGAGGCCCAGTTCCAGGCCCATGGCGAAGCGCTCGGCGGCGTTCTGCAGCTCGCGCACGTTGCCCGGCCAGGCGTGGCTGAGCAGCTGGGCGCGCTGTCCCGCCTGCAGTTCGCGAATCGGCAGGCCATGGCGCTCGGCAGCCGCCTCGGCATGGTGCTGGAACAGCAGCAGGATGTCCGCGTCGCGTTCGCGCAGCGGTGGAATGCGCAGCGGTGCGACGTTCAGGCGGTAGTAGAGGTCGGCGCGGAAGCGGCCCTGGTCGGCGGCCACGCGCAGGTCTTCCTTGGTGGCGGCGATCACGCGGATGTCCAGCGGGACCAGCTGGTTACCGCCGAGGCGCTCGACCACCCGTTCCTGCAGCAGGCGCAGCAGCTTGACCTGCACGTCCGGGCTCATGCTCTCGATCTCGTCGAGGAACAAGGTGCCGCCGTTGGCGAACTCGAACTTGCCGATGCGCCGCTTCTGCGCGCCGGTGAAGGCGCCCGGCTCGTGGCCGAACAGCTCGCTCTCCACCACCGATTCGGCCAGGGCGCCGGCGTTGATCGCCACGAACGGTCCCTTGCGACGCGCCGAGAGGTCGTGCAGGGCGCGCGCCACCACCTCCTTGCCGGCGCCGGTTTCGCCGAGGATCAGCACGTCGGTGTTGATCGCCGCCAGCGCGCCGACCTGTTCGCGCAGGCGCAGCATCGGCGCCGACTGGCCGATCAGCCTCGCGCCCAGTTCGCTGCGATCCGCCAGGGCCAGGCGCAGGCTGCGGTTCTCCAGCACCAGGCGGCGTAGTTCCAGGGCGCGGCGCACGCCGTCGAGCAGGGCCTCGCTGGCGAATGGCTTTTCCAGGAAGTCGTAGGCACCTGCGCGCATGGCCTGCACCGCCAGCGGCACGTCGCCGTGGCCGGTGATCAACAGCACGGGCAGCTCCGCGTCGCGTTCGCGCAGCTGTTGCAGCAGGTGCAGGCCGTCGACGCCCGGCATGCGGATGTCGCTGACCACCACGCCGGGCCAGTCCGGCTCGATGCGCTCGGCCACGCCGCGGGCATCGGCCAGCGTCGCGACGCGCAGCCCGGCGAGGTCGAGGGTCTGGGCCAGGGCCAGGCGCAGATGTTCGTCGTCGTCGATCAGCAGGACCTGGGTGTCGGCGTCGATGGCACTCATGAAAATTCCTCGGGCGATTGCAGGTTGGCGCCGGGCGCGGCACCGCGCAGCTGCAGGGTGATCAGCGCGCCGCCGGCCGGGTGGTTGGCCAGCAGCAGCTCGCCGCCCAGAGCGCGCATCAGCGTCTCGCAGATGGCCAGCCCGAGGCCGAGGCCCTGGGTGCTGGTCTTGGTGGTGAAGAAGGGCTCGCGGGCGTGCCGCAGCGCCTGTTCGGAGAAGCCGGGGCCGTTGTCGCGCAGCAACAGATTGACGCCCTCGGCGGTGACCTCGGCACTCAGCCAGATGCGCCGCGGCGGCGCCTTCTCGGCCACGGCATCGAGGGCGTTGGCCAGCAGGTTGCCGAGCACCTGGCGCAGGCGCGTCTCGCCGGCCTGGACCCAGAGCGTGGCGTCCGGCAGGTCGCGGATCAGCTCGACCTCCAGGGCGCGGCGGCGTTTGGCGAGCAGGGCCAGGGCGTCATCGAGCGCCGGTTGCAGGGCGACGCTCTCGGGTGCGTGCCGGTCGCGCCGGGCAAAAGCCCGCAGGTGCGCGATGATCGAGGCCATGCGCCCGGTCAGCTCGCTGATCTGCCGCAGGTTGCCGCGGGCATCGTCGAGGCGCTGGTGGTCGAGCAGCACGCCGGCGTTGTCGGCGTAGCTGCGAATCGCCGCCAGCGGCTGGTTCAGCTCGTGGCTGATGCTGGCGCTCATGGTGCCGAGGGCCGTCAGCTTGCCGGCCTGCACCAGTTCGTCCTGGGTGCGCACCAGCTCCTGCTGGGTGTGCTCGCGCTCCAGCACCTCGTCCTTCAGGCGGTGGTTCAGCGTCTCCAGGTCGCGGGTGCGCTCGGCCACGCGGATCTCCAGGTCGCGCCGCGCGCGGGCATCGAAAGCGATGCGCTCGAGGTAGTGGCGCCGCCGTTGCAGCAGCAGGCCGAGCAGCAGCAGCAGGGCCAGCAGCGCCGCGCCGCCCACGGCGAGCGTTGTGCTCACCTGGCGGTCGATCAGCTGGCGCGGGGCGAGGATGCTAGCGGTCAGCCCGGCTTCCTGCAGTTCGCGGCTCTGAATGAGCCAGGCGTCGCCGTCCAGCCGCAGCGGCGTCGGCGCCTGGGTCGGGTAGGGCTGGTTGGCGGCGATGGCGGCCCGCTCAGCATTGTCCAGCGCGCGGGTGGCTCGGAAGCGCCATTCAGCGCGCGAGGAGATGATCACCACGCCGTTGCGGTCGGTGACCATCAGCTGCTCGGGCGTGTTGCCCCACAGGGCCTCGGAGTCGTCGAGGTCGACCTTGACCACCAGGATGCCGATCACCCGCTCGCCGTCGCGCACCGGGCTGGAAAAGAAGTAGCCGCGCTTGCGCGAAGTGGTGCCGAGGCCGAAGAAGCGGCCCGGCTTGCCGGCCAGGGCCTCGCGGAAATAGGGACGGTAGCTGAAGTCGCGGCCGACGAAACTGTCCACCTGGTCCCAGTTGGACGAGGCCAGCGTGGTGCCCGCGGGGCCCATCAGGTAGATGACGTCGGCTCCGGTCTCGCCGCGGACCCGGGCCAGCAGGCGATTGGCGCTGTCGCGCCGGGCGGCATCCTCCGGCGCGGCGAACAGGGCGCGCAGGGCCGGCAGGTCGGCCAGGATGTTCGGCAGCACCTCGTAGCGGCGCAGGGTACCGAACAGGTTGGCGACGTACAGGTCGAGGGTCTGACGATTCTGCTCGGCCAGCTCGCTGCGGTAGTAGCGCTCGGCGAAATACTGCAGCGGCCACAGCAGCGGTGCGAGCAACAGCGCCAGCAGGGCCAGATTGCGCCAGCGCGGACGGGGAGGCATGGGGGGCAAGGTCATGTCGATGCGCCTGGATGATGGGCGCATTATGCACCGCCCCGTTCTAGCGTGGGCTGTTCAGGCACTCCAGCAGGGCGTCGTGCCAGTTCGGCAGGCGGATGTTCCATTCCCGCTGCAGGCGCGAACAGTCCAGCCGGGAGTTGAGCGGGCGCTGGGCTGGTGTCGGGTATTCGCTGGCGGCGATGGGCACCAGCCGGGCGCAGGGCCTGCCCTGGCTGCGCAGTTGCGCGGCGATGGCCTCGGCGAAGCCGAACCAGGATGTCTCGCCCTGGCCGGTCAGATGATAGGTGCCCCAGGCGCCGGCCCTGCCTTCCTTCCAGTGGCGGACCAGCTCGGTCGTCGCCGAGGCGATGCTGCCGGCCCAGGTCGGCGCGCCGATCTGGTCGGCGACCACGCGTAATTCCTCGCGCTCCTGCAGCAGGCGCTGCATGGTCAGCAGGAAATTCTTGCCGTGCAGCGAGTAGACCCAGCTGGTCCGCAGGATCAGGTGTTGCCCGCCGACCGCGCGAACGGCCTCCTCGCCGGCCAGCTTGCTGCAGCCATACACGCCCAGGGGGGCGGTGAGGTCGTCCTCGTGGTAGGGCGCGTCCTTGCTCCCGTCGAAGACGTAGTCGGTGGAGTAGTGGATCAGCGGCACGGCCAATGATGCCGCCTCTTCCGCCAGCACGCCGGGGGCGGCGGCGTTGATGGCGAAGGCGCGCTCGGGCTCGCTCTCGGCCTGGTCTACGGCGGTGTGCGCGGCGGCGTTGATCAGCAGGTCCGGCTTCAGCTCGCGCACCTGTCGGCGAATCGCCGCCGCATCGCCGAGGTCGAGCTGCTCCTGACCGAGCACCAGTAATTCCGCCTGATCCGCCAGGCAGCGCTGCAGCTCACGGGAGACCTGGCCGTGGCGGCCGGTGATCAGCACTCTCATGGGAACAGCTCGGCGGTGCGCAGGGCGACGGCAGCCTGGTCCTTGGCCGACAGCTGAGGGATGCCGTCGAACTGCCAGTCGATGGCCAGTTCGGGGTCGTCCCAACGGATGCTGCGCTCGAAGGCCGGGGCGTAGTAGTCGGTGGTCTTGTAGAGGAACTCGGCGTATTCGCTGAGCACCACGAAGCCGTGGGCGAAGCCTTCCGGCACCCAGAGCTGGCGCTTGTTCTCGGCGGACAGGCGCACCCCGACCCAGCGCCCGAAGTTGGGCGAGCTGCGGCGGATGTCCACCGCCACGTCCAGCACTTCGCCCTGGCTCACTCGGACCAGTTTCCCTTGGGGCTGCTGGATCTGGTAATGCAGCCCGCGCAGCACGCCGCGCTGGGAGCGCGAGTGGTTGTCCTGGACGAAATCGCGTTGCACCCCGGTGGCCTCCGCGAAGGCGCGGGCGTTGAAGCTCTCGTAGAAGAAGCCGCGCTCGTCGCCGAACACCTTCGGCTCGAGGATCAGTACTTCCGGCAGGGCGGTAGCGACGATATTCACGGCTGTTCCCCGGCTACCTGATAGAGGTACTGGCCGTAGCCGGTTTTGCCGAAAGCCTTGGCCTGGGCAAGTAGCTGCTCGCGGTTTATCCAGCCCTGTTGGAAGGCGATCTCTTCCAGGCAGGCGACTTTCAGGCCCTGGCGGTGTTCGATGGTCTGCACGTACTGCGAGGCCTCGAGCAGGCTGTCGTGGGTGCCGGTGTCGAGCCAGGCGAAACCACGGCCGAAGCGCTCCACACGCAGATCGCCGCGCTGCAGGTAGGCGTTATTGACGTCGGTGATCTCCAGTTCGCCGCGAGGCGAGGGTTTCACGGCGCGGGCGATCTCGATCACGTCGTTGTCGTAGAAATACAGGCCAGTCACCGCGTAGCTGGACTTCGGCTGCGTCGGTTTCTCTTCGATGGAGATGGCATGGCCCGCACCGTCGAACTCGACCACGCCGAAGCGCTCCGGATCGCGCACCCAGTAACCGAACACCGTGGCGCCGGATTCGGCTGCGGCGGCGCGTTGGAGCATCTCGCTGAAGTGCTGCCCGTGGAAGATGTTGTCACCGAGGATCAGGCAGACGGAGTCATCGCCGATGAATTCCTCGCCGATCAGGAAGGCCTGGGCCAGGCCGTCCGGCGACGGCTGCGCGGCATAGTTGAAGCGCACGCCGAACTGGCTGCCGTCGCCGAGCATCTTCTCGAACTGCGGCAGGTCGTGGGGCGTGGAGATGATCAGGATGTCCTGGATGCCGGCGAGCATCAGCACCGAGATCGGGTAGTAGATCATCGGCTTGTCGTAGATCGGCAGCAGTTGTTTGGAAACGCCGAGGGTGATTGGGTGCAGGCGGGTGCCGGAACCGCCGGCGAGGATGATTCCTTTCATGTTTAAGCTCCGAGGCGTTCGCGTTGGTAGCTGCCGTCTTGCACGTGACGGCACCACTCGAGGTTGTCCAGGTACCATTGCACGGTCTTGCGAAGGCCGCTGGCGAAGGTTTCCTGTGGCACCCAGCCGAGTTCGTGCTGAATCTTGCTGGCATCGATGGCGTAGCGCTGATCGTGACCGGGGCGGTCTTTCACGAAGGTGATCAGGTCCTCGTAGCGCGTCACGCCGGACGGCTTGCCCGGTGCCAGTTCTTCCAGCAAGGCGCAGATGCCGCGCACCACATCGATGTTTTTCTGCTCGTTATGGCCGCCGATGTTGTACGTCTCGCCGACCTTGCCCTCGGTCACGACCTTGAGCAGGGCGCGGGCGTGGTCCTCTACGAACAACCAGTCGCGTACCTGCAGACCGTTGCCATAGACCGGCAGCGGTTTGCCCTCCAGGGCGTTGAGGATCACCAGCGGAATCAGCTTCTCGGGGAAATGATAGGGGCCGTAATTGTTCGAGCAGTTGGTGATCAGCACCGGCAGCCCATAGGTGCGGTGCCAGGCGCGCACCAGATGATCAGAGGCCGCCTTGCTAGCCGAGTAGGGCGAGCTGGGGGCGTAAGGCGTGGTCTCGGTGAACAGATCGTCCACGCCGTGCAGGTCGCCATACACTTCGTCGGTGGAAATGTGGTGGAAGCGAAACGCCTGCTTGCGCTCTTCTGGCAGCGCCATCCAGTAGGCACGGGTCGCCTCCAGCAGCGCATAGGTGCCGACGATATTGGTCTGGATAAAGGCGGCTGGGCCGTCGATGGAGCGGTCGACATGCGACTCGGCGGCCAGGTGCATGATGGCGTCTGGCTGGAACTCCGCCAGGGCGGCGCTCACGGCTTGACTGTCGGCTATGTCGGCCTGGAGGAACTGGTAGCGCGGGTGGGCCTCGATGCTGGCTAGGGACTCCAGGTTGCCGGCGTAGGTGAGTTTGTCGAGGTTGAGTACCTCATGAACAGTGTCGTTCAGCAGATACCGAACCAACGCGGAGCCAATGAAGCCTGCTCCGCCTGTGAGCATAATCCGCATGCAAATGCCTTTATGTAAATGTGGAGTTGGTGCAAGAATGTCTGCCAATGAGATAAGAATCAAGCGCTTACGTTGGGTGCATGTGCTGGGCGTAGCGCCTGTGTTTCGGTCTGAGAATCATATTTCTTCGCGGGGTATTTATGCGGAATATTCTTGTATCAACGCCAACACATCTTCTTTTGGTCGATGTCGTTACCAGGACTGTAACTCCCTTGGAGAATCATCGTTCAGAGTATTACGGCATATCGTGGTTTGCTGGTAGCAAGGATCTGGTGCTTTCGCACAGCGGTCTTGATAACGCAACATTGGTAGATGTGGCGTCTTATGCTTCTTCGGAGGTCGGCTGGGTATCTGCTGGCTCTCTACGTAGTAAGAATTTTCTGTCTCAGCCGCATCAAATAATCTGTGCTCCAGACAATAGGGTGGTGTGTACTAACACAGGGCGCAATGTTGTTACTGTGATTGATTTCAATCATGCGGGGCTTTATCAAGAGGCCGGTATCAATGATGTAAGGTGGGACCGGCTTTCATTGGATCAAGTCGTTGGTGATCATTTGAATTCCGTTTTTCTTACCAAGGATTTTTTATATGTAATAGCGCACAGGCACTCCAAAGGCGCTAAGTTGGGGGTGTTCTCGTACCCGAGTCTGGAGTTGCTTTCGGTTGATTCTTTAGGCGCCAGAACAGGTCTGCATAATTTTTGGATGACTCAAGAAGGTCAAAGAATAAGCTGTCATTCCGAGACGGGTTGTGTTGTTGATTTGGATGCACAAGCTCCGCTGTGGGAAGCCGGTGATTCGATCTATACACGTGGCCTTGCTGCGAGTCGTGATTATGTAGTGGTTGGAGAGAGTCAGAAAACGGGGAGGGACTTGAGACGGAGCTCTTGGGGCGGGATCTGGGTGCTGGATCGCAAGAGTTGGAAAGCGCTAGATTATATTAGTCTCGGGCCGTATGGCGCCGTTAATGAGGTGAGAATACTTGATGTCCCAGATGAAGCTCATCACTCGTCTCCTTTTAAAGGGTTACAGGAATTAATTGGAAGAGAAGGCGTGGCAGAATCTCTGGTGAAAAAGAAGTTGGCACTTGCAAAGCGCGCATTGAGTGTCAAAGAGATGTGGTCAGGCTATGAGCTTATTTTTGGCAGTCCGGCTAATCGTGATGACGGATATAAGGTCGCAGAGAGTGAAAACCTGTGCCTGATGGTCAAGCAGTTGAATAAAATAGATGGTGTCGCCAAGTTTGCTTACTCATTACAGCATGAGCATAGTCACATTTCAATCGTGTTAAATTACAGTGGCATGGGAGGGGATGAATATATGACTGCCTTTCTTGTACAGCGCGCTGGAGAAGAAGTCAGCTTTTCGGTATGGCGGCATGATGGCACAGCTTGGGGCTGTCTGCCGGGTAGACAAATGGTTGGTATTCCGGACTCAGCCGTAATGGCACTGGAGATTCAGGGTAGGAACATTAAGGTTATAGTTAATGAAAATTGCATAATGAATCTAAGCAAATTTGAAGTTGGTAATTCGGATGAGATAGTAAATCTAGGTGTTCGATGGATTGGCTCTATTGTACGTCCTATGTAGGGCACTCCTAAGAATTGTGGTTGCGGCTATGCAACTGCATTTCCGCATGGGATGAATGCTTCGGCAGCGGGTTGCGCTAATTCACATCCCCTTCTTCCCTTGGCAGTCTATGCCGAGCTAGGTCGGAATAAAGGGCCTGATAATTTTTTCCGAGAGGTTCTTCAGAAAAGAGAGAAAGGAAGCGCTCTCTTGCATTCTGGCCCATTTTTCGCGCTTGTATTGGCTTATCGAGTAATTGATTGATTGCGCTAGCAAGCTCTTCGGGAGATTCAGGTGGTACCAGAAAGCCTGTAATTCCGTCTTGGTTAACGTAACTCATGCCAGAGCCAATGTCGCAACAAACGAGAGGCCTGCCGTACATAGCGGCTTCAAGCAACACCATTCCGAATGCTTCAGAGCGAAGATGTGAGGGTAGAACAAGAGATGAGCACTGACGTAAGAGTTCATGCTTTTCCTTCTCATCTACTCGGCCCGCAAAGATCACATTTTCGGCATTGAGTGCGATCATCTGAGCTCTGAGCTTTTCGGACTCTGGGCCGCCTCCTGCGATCACAATTTTTCCTCGGATTTTTTTTGCAGCTGATATCAGCGTATGCAGTCCCTTGTAATAGCGCAGAACACCAAGGGCTAGCACATAAGGAGAATTCGATAACCCTAGGCGGTCAATGATATGAGAAGTATCTTCAGGTCTTATATGTGCAATATCGGCAATACCCAGAGGAATAATTCTTAGCTTGTCTGCTGGCACATATCGTTGAATAGGTATGCTCGTCTGTGCGTAAGCGGGTGAGGTTGCCACCACCGCATCCATGGAGCGCATTGTGATTCGCATGAGCGGCGAGTACAGGCTCGAGAGAAATTTCTGCCGTACGATATCTGAATGATAGGTAAGAATCTTTGGCTTGCGTGCGGCGGGTAAAAGATTCAGAACATCGGCAAAGGGCCAAGGAAAATGGAAGTGCAGCACGTCCGCCCATTCAGCCTCTTGAGAGAACGCACGGAAAGCAGAAAATCCTCCAAGATCGCAAGAGGCGGGTGCAATCCAAGACTTTGCGCGGGTTACTCTACCCTCTTCACGCAGGATGATGGAGGGAGTTGGAGAGGGAGAAAGCGTAAACACTCGAGACTCAACCCCTAGTGGTTGCGTGGCCAAGCAGATCTGCCTGATAGCTTCCTGAAGCCCACCAGGAGGGTCGGGGTAATAAGTGCGATAAATATGCAGAACGTTAATGGAGCGTTCCTCTGCGCCGGCTTGGCTTAGGATTCTGAGGGCTCAAGATAACCTGTTGGCCGGCACGCCTACGTACGTGCCTGGAACGTTGGTTGAGCGATGTAGAACGGCGCCCGCACCGATCATTATGTGGTCGCCCACCGTCACGCCATCGATGATGGTGGCACCGGCTCCCAGCATCGAGAACGCACCCAAGGTGCTGCGTCCAGCGATGGTGGCGTTAACCGAGACATGGGAAAAGGCGCCTACCTTGGACTCATGCTCGATGATCGCGCCAGTATTGATAATGCAGCCTTGCGCTATCTCGGCCATGGGGCCGATGTGGGCGTGATGCCCGACGAAGCATCCCCCCTCAATGCTGCTGCCAGCACCGATGCTGGCCAGGGGCGATATGAGCGTCGTCGGGGTGAGGCCCAGAAGCGCTATCTCCCTGCATTGCTGCTGGCGTCTTTTATTATCCCCAGCGCCGGGGAACACGTCGCAGCTTTGAGAGAGGATATCCAGTTCTGCAAGCACAGCGTGGCCCATGAAGTTTTCACCTTCGCGCGCATTGCCATCTACGAACAGCAGGCTGGAATAGCCGCAGGAAAGTGCTACGTCGGCGACGCTGCGGGCATGTCCGCCGAAGCCCAGAATAATTAGCTGCTGGTTTTTCACGCCTGAGTCTTCTCGGGGTAGCCTTCGGATATGCGCTCAAGTACTTGCAGGTGCTCGTCGACAACATCAGCCCACGTACGCTGGGCGAGTTGCGCATAGGTTTTGCGTTGCACCGTCAGCAACTCATCCCGGTTGTCGAGCGCCCACTCGATCCGGCTGGCTAGATCCTGCCAATCATAGGGATCAAAGAAAGTCATCTCTTGAAGCCGCGGATCGGTCAGCACTTCTTCGGTGACAGGTATCTTGGCCATGACGACAGGCGTATCGACAGATAAGGCCTCCGTAAAGGTAAAGGGACAGCCCCCTTCGCTTAGGCTGGGGTTTATCGCTAAATCTGCAAGTTTGTAACATGCTGCTAGCTCGTTAACCTGCAAGCCCTTAAGGAAGAGTACATCATTCTCTAAAGATTTTTCTATTACAAAGGATTTGACACTTTCTATTGCATTTGGATTGCATGTAAGCAAAAGCTTATGATTGATTTTGTGTGTGCGCAGAAGATATTCATAGGCACGCAAGAGAGTTAGTAGATTTTTATTTGCTCGCAATTGACTTGCGTAAAATAGAAATTTGAAATTTATATTGTCAAATCCATAAGAGTAATCGGTTCCACATTTTCCTTTAATGGCCCCGTATAGCAGAGAGCGGCTGTAGCCATAGGAGGCAGCCTCCGGATTATCGAGGCCGATAATCGAAATCCATGGCTTTAAATTATTGGGGGCATGGTGAATTACTGATATGTCCTTGTCTCGTATTAGGTACTTGTTAATCAGGGTGTTAAATTTTACATCTTTACTGTAGGTAACAAAGTTCGTGCCTTGCCGAATGGCTTTCTCAATTTGCTCAAAATTATAAAGAACCCTGTCGCCACCTACGTTTGAAAAGCCGATGGCAAAGTCAGAAAGAACAACATCAGGGACGCACATCAGTTTCGGAGCATCAATTAGGTTGAATGACGGCCAAAAGGCGGTTGGGCTGTACCATGCTCGGACTTCAGGCATGCCCTCGATCATGTGATGCATGCGCTTTATTTCCGCAGATTCCATAGATTGGTACATTCTGGTCGAAAGCGTATCGTTCTTAGGTTGTGAAAGCATGCGATGCCAACGAGACCACATGCTGACTATAATTTGATTATGTCGGCCAAGTAGTCGGCGAATATTTTTTGGCGCCGAAGATAGAGCCAGTATTGTAATAAATATAGGAAGAAATGGCGCGCTAGCCAGCACTAGTAACGCCAGTGGTAGCAAGCGAAGCCCTAAAATAAGATAAGAGTCTGTCTGGGCAAGGTGGTTTAACGTTTTCTCAACTGTCGATGCTTTGTAGTTTATAGCCTTGCAATACAGTCGACCAAGCCATGATGGCTTCTTTGGTTTGCCCCTATAGCGTTTCCAGTGATTATAGAGTCTCAGCGCTGCAGGAAAGGTTTTTGGTGAAGCAATGGAAAAATTATTTTGAGGTACAGATTCGGCTAATAGCAGCTCTGTCAATTGCTCGCGTGACCAGCTGGGGCAGGCAATAATGAAATGAATATCCTGTCTCTGCGAAGCCCCCTTCAGAAATGAAGCTAAGTAGCGCCCAAGACCTTCGCCCCGTAAATCGATTGTAGGGGCGTAACAAAGATAAATCCCATAATATTTTATAGGCATTCCTGTATCGCCCTCCAGTACTCCATCGAAATCATCTCTATGTCATCTATTTGTGAGTTTTCAGTAGTGGGTGGCCTTCTTTTGTACGTTGGATATGAATCTTCCATGCTTTTAAGAGCCTGAGCCATTGCTCGTGGAGAAGCGTCGGTCATCCATGCTTGGTCGAGAGGGGCGTGCGAAGCTATTTCTCGTGCCGCAGGAGTATCGATGCTAATAGTAGGTATCGCTGCATTCGCTGCCCTCATTGGGATAATCATTCCCATATCAGAGGAGTCCATATTCCAAATAAACGCACATTTCGCGATTAATTTGTCATAAATGTTGAGGTCAGGGCTCTTGCGCCAATGAATATTATCTTTTGTTTTCTGTAAGAAAATCGCATCATCTAGGAGCTGCGGACGATGCTGTGCCAAAATCAGGCACTGAAGACTACCGTCCAGTTCTGCGTAGAAAAACTCCAAAATCTGTAGAGCTTTTTTGAGGCGCTGTTGAGTGCCGACATCTAGAATAAAATAATATGGTGTTATGTCAGGCTGGCTTGTATTTGCAGGTGGAAGCATTAGATAGGGGAGCTTAATTATATCTTTCGTCGGGACGCCGGCATATTGTGCGGCTTTGTCGAAAGTGCTCTGAGTTGTTACGAGTATTTTTTCTGCCGCTCTTATGGTGTTTAATCTGCTTTTTTCTTCGGGGATGAGAGCGTTTTCGGATTGGCGCTTGGGGTGATCATATATGAAATGGACTGTTGGTCGGATAGGCAGAAGCGGTTTATCTACCAAGTCGGAGACGACTAGCCAAAGATCACAATCTTGAATTTGCCTAATACCATCATCAACCGTAAGATAGTTTGCCTCTGTTGGCTCCCAACCCTCGTGGCCAGAGTACCGCATGGCTCTTTTGGCTTCGGATGAACTTAATTTTTTCCAGTTGAAGGATCTGCATTTAATATCTTTGTGTAGATCTATAAAGTCGCATTCCTCATATTCATTCCTTTCTGGATAAAGAAATATCACTTCCGCATAGCTTTTGGAAAGTTTGCTGCCGGTGAATATTGTGTTGGCGAGGATTTTTGCGACTTGGAAGTCTATCTCTTTTTCTGTTTTTGGAAATATTATAGCGATCTTCTTCTTTTTTGAGTGGCTTTTGTCGGTCTCTTCGTTTTTAAGAATTTGAAGTTCGCTTAGTATTTTTTTAAAGCTGCTCTGCCAGGCTGGTGCGCAGTTTTCGGCCTTTATTGCTGCTAGGAGGGCGCCTTGGCTTGCCCTAATTGAGTTAATTAGATTTTGGTCGCCGGAGAGTATTTTTCTTATTTTTTGTTTGGCTTCTGAAATGGATTTGCAGCGGCCTGGAAGCCCAACCCCTCCCATCCGATCTAAGAGGCCATTCGCCATAAAAATCAGTGGCATGCCTGCGGCAACTGCCTCAAAAGGATGATAATGGATATGATTTGGTTGTTGTGAGTGATAGAACATGACGCGATGCTCTCGCATATTTCGCTCATGTTCTTCTCTGGACACAAAGCCTATTACATTGGGGTTGTCAACATGGATAGGCTGTGCGCCTCCAATGGTGTAAGGGAACTCTCCGAAATTTATTAAGAAATCATTAAAGACTGATCCAAAATGACTTGAAGAGGCTATCCTTGGGCAGACAAATAGAATTTTTCTGCATTCGCCTGTCCATTCACTTGATCTGTCTGTGGTCGAAAGTCCCACAGGCAGAAAACAATTTCGGCTTGCAAGGAAATTTTGTTCTATTTGATATAAATGTTCGTAGCCTGCCCCGAACCAGAATCTCCGACCTAATGATTTTATTTGTCTAACTAGCCGCTCTCCGGAGTACTGGTAAATTAGTTGAGAATATGTTTGTCCGGCTGCATGCCCAAATACCCTAAGTACAATTATCCCTCTAAAATTAAGGGTGACTGACTTCAATTGATCAAGAAAAAAAGGTACGAATACAATGTCGAAATGTCGATTGGCAATTTCCCAGGATTCGGCGCTTGGACTTTCATACCAATTTTGAGCGTTAAGGATTTCAAGCTCTTCTTCGGTAATACTCAAGTCGGAGTCTAGAGAATACTCCACATTGGCAGAGAGGTTTCCTTCGTCATACGGGAAGCTCTTGGGTGTGTAGATCTCATCGATCCCGGCTGCTTTAAATTGAGCCGCTTCGAATTTTCTTAGCGTGGTATGGTTGATTAACCACATTGCGCGAGTTTTTTTCATTTCGCCTCAATTGATTTTTGATAGAAGCTAATGGAGTCATTGATGTTTCCATCAAAAATAATTTGACCGTGATTGAATACAAGTCCTCGCTCGCAGATGGCTGTAAGTGCGCCGAAGTCATGAGATGCGAGGACAAGTATTTCTGACTGCTCTATAAGCATTAATATGCGATCTTTGGCTTTAGCCATAAAGTTTGCATCGCCCGCACCTATTACTTCATCCAAGAGTAGAATTTCACCACCTACTGCCGTAGATATGGCGAATGCAAGACGCACCTGCATACCGGCGGAATATGTCTTGATTGGATAATCGATGAATTCGCCAAGGTCGGCAAAAGCAACAATTTCTTCTTCTCTTTCACGCATGAAGCTGGGGCTGAGCCCTAGAAGAAGGCCTCGGTAGAGGATATTTTCCCGGCCTGAAGCATCGGGCTCAAAGCCTAAGCTCAGGTCAAATAATGAACGGACAGTGCCTGTTACGCGGCGACGCCCTGAGGAAATCGGATATAGGCCAGCAAGCATCTTCAGGAAAGTGCTTTTGCCAGCTCCGTTGTGGCCTAGTAGGCCGACGCGCTCTCCAGGACCGATATCAAGGCTGATGTTCTTTAGCGCATGAACATCATGGATTTCATGATTTTTTCTAGTGACGCGCAGGGCGCTTCCCAGTAGGGATTTTAGTGAGCGTTCCTTGAAGGCTACTGAGGAGTAGTAGAGGTTGATATTTTCTAAGGTGATTTGGTTGTTTTTCATAGGTAAAAAATAACCTTTTTCTCGGCGCTTCGTCCTAGCAATGCAGCACTGGCGATCAGCGCGATGATCGTGCCCGCACAGAACGCGAAGTTCTCAATGGTGGGCCAGGTGCCCTGCAGCAGGGGCGCTCGGACGATCTCCAGTAGATGGTAGATCGGGTTGTAGTCCACCAGGGCATGCAACTCGCCACCCTTGAAAATCTTGGCTTCGAAATAAATAGGGGATACGAACCACATCGCTTGGAGGATTAGGCTTAGGGCGTGGGGCAGATCGCGGAAGCGGGTAGCGATATAGGCTAGGAAAGTTGCCAACGGCCAAGCAATTAATCCTAAAATTGGAAAGATGGCGAGGGCGGCCAGCCAATGCCAGCCAAAATTGCCTGGCATGACTACCAATACCCAGGCGACCAATGTCAGGCTTGCCATGCCGAGCACAATGATATTGGTGAAGACGGTGCGCAGGGTGTAGATGGCGAGTGGATGGGTGCACTGCTTGATGTACGCATCCGCTTGGACGAAGGCCAGGGCCCCGCCGATAGCGGAGGCGGTTACGAACTCCCAGATGATCATGCCGGACAAGATGTAGGGGGCATATTCGTATATGTCCACTTTAAAAATCTTGCCGAATACTATCGATAGCAGCAGAGTCATTCCCAGTGGCTGGATGATGGTCCAGAGGATGCCGAAGAAGGATCGGCGCCAGCGGGATCTGAGGTCGGCAAAGGACAAGTGGGTCCAGAAATATCGGGATTTCCAGATGTCGGTTAGGTAACTAAACAAAGATTAAGCCTCATTTGTTATTTGAGCAGTTCCTGCGATGCAAGGCGTTGGTAACGCAATGTGAATTCCCCTGCATGCCGCCTTCTGGTTTCTTTAGTCTTCATCATCGCTGCCGCTACAGAGATTGAACTTAATCTCTAGTACAGCTTGCTTAACAGTCAGCCACAAAAACATAAAGCCGGGAGCATGAGTATTCATGCTCTCGGCTTCTTTGTCTTATTAGCTCAAGAACTTTTTGATTTCGGCGCAAATCTCGGAAACTTGGTTTTCTGTCAGATCAGGATAACTAGGCAGGTTTACGCCCCGCGCCCCAAGGGAATCGGCAACCGGGAAGGACTCCCCGGTTACGCAATGCGGCATGGAGTGCGCGGGGTAGAAGAGTGGTCGAGTTTCTATGCCCGCCTTCTTCAGATGCTCACGCAGAGCGGGCCGGCTATCAGCATTGTTCAGAAGGATGGAGCACATCCAGAAGGAGTGCACCGTATCCGGCTGCTCGTCATGAGTTTTCAGCGGCAACCCGGCAAGGCCGGTTCTGTACCAGTCGGCAATCTGCCGCTTCTTGGCCAGCACTACGTCCGCATTTTCCAGCTGAGCGAGGCCAATAGCAGCGCAGATATTGGTCATCCGGTAGTTGTAGGCTACCGAGTCATGCCAATACTCCTGGGTTTGGGAAACACCCTGATTTTTCAGATGAAAAGCGCGCTCGATTGTGGCCTTTTCCTTGGCCACCACCATGCCGCCTTCACCTGTTGTGATGGTCTTGTTACCGAAGAAGCTGAAAGTGGCGATGTCGCCGAAGGTGCCGACGTGTTGCCCTTTGTAGAGGGTGCCAAACGCTTCGGCGCAGTCTTCGATCAGCAGCAGTTCATGTTCGCGGCAAATCTGCACTAGTTCGTCCATCCCGCAGGCCTGTCCGTAGAGATGGACTGCCATTACCGCCTTGGTTCTCGGGGTGATCTTCCTGCGGACGTCGGCAGGGTCGACCTGCCAAGTCTCTTCGAGAGATTCGACGAACACCGGTTTGGCGCCGGCCTGAAGGATGGTATTAACCGATGCGATATAGGTCAGCGTTGGAACGATGACTTCGTCGCCGGGGCCGACGCCGATGGCTTCCAACGCCAGGTGAATTGCGACGGTACCGTTGCAAACGCTGGTGGCATGCGCGGCGCCGGTATATTCAGCGAAGCCATTCTCAAATCGAGCGATAAACTCTCCTTTGGAGGAGATCCAGCTCGAGTCTAGGCACTGGTTTACATACTCTTTTTCACGGCCGGTGAAATGAGGTTGATAGACCGGAATCATGCGCTATCGCCTGTGATTATTCGTTGTAGTTGAAGTACTTGAAGCCGTGCTGCTTGACCAGTTCGTCGCGCTGAGCTTCTTTCAGGTCTTCGCGCATCATCTCGGAAACCAGTTCCTGGAACGTGGTTCTCGGGACCCAGCCAAGTTTCTCTTTAGCTTTAGTAGGGTCACCGAGCAGGGTTTCAACTTCCGCAGGCCGGAAATAGCGAGGATCCACGGCTACGATGCACTTGCCAGTCGCCACGTCATAGCCCTTCTCTTCCGCATCTTTGCCTTCCCAGCGAATCTCGATGCCGATCTCTTTGGCTGCAAGCTCTACGAACTCGCGTACCGAATGCTGTTCGCCGGTAGCAATCACGAAGTCTTCCGGATTGTCTTGCTGCAGCATCAGCCATTGCATTTCGACATAGTCGCGAGCATGGCCCCAGTCACGAAGCGCATTCATGTTGCCCAGGTACAGGCAGTCCTGAAGGCCAAGCTTGATGCGAGCCAGAGCGCGGGTGATCTTTCGGGTTACGAACGTCTCGCCGCGAATCGGGGACTCATGATTAAAGAGGATGCCGTTGCAAGCATAGATGCCGTATGCCTCGCGATAGTTAACGGTGATCCAATAGGCGTACATCTTGGCGACGGCGTAGGGTGAGCGGGGATAGAAGGGCGTAGTTTCCTTCTGTGGGATCTCTTGAACGAGACCATAGAGCTCCGAAGTAGAAGCCTGATAGAAACGGGTTTTCTTCTCGAGGCCTGCGATGCGGATCGCTTCTAGGATGCGTAGGGCGCCCAGAGCATCCGAATTCGCCGTGTACTCGGGCTCCTCGAACGATACGGCAACATGGCTTTGTGCTGCCAAGTTATAAATCTCGTCAGGCTTTACCTGTTGCACGATGCGAATCAAGCTCGACGAGTCTGTCAGATCGCCGTAGTGGAGAGTCAGGTCATAACCTTTATTGTGCGGGTCATGGTACAGGTGATCAATGCGATCAGTGTTAAACAGGGAGGCGCGGCGGCGAACGCCATGGACTTCATAGCCTTTAGCCAGTAGGAACTCTGCCAGATAGGCGCCATCTTGGCCTGTGATACCGGTGATCAGTGCAATTTTCTTGCTCATGGTGATGCTCACTAATTTTGAAGGGTTTGAAGTCTTATTTGCGGCCATATATATCTTGGAAGCGAACTATATCGTCCTCTCCCAAGTAGTCGCCGCTTTGAACCTCGATCAGTATCAGATCGATAACGCCAGGGTTCTCCAAGCGATGCTGATGGCCGGCCGGAATGAAAGTTGACTCGTTGGTGTTGAGCATGAGCTCCCGTTCACCATTGATCACTTTTGCCATGCCACTTACGACAATCCAGTGCTCGCTGCGATGGTGGTGCATTTGTAGTGAGAGCGAGGCGCGTGGCTTTACCTTGATGCGCTTGATCTTGAAGCGCTCACCTTCTTCCAGAGTAGTGTAAGTGCCCCATGGACGATGCACAGTTCTATGGAGCAGATGCGTTTCATGTCCGCTCTTCTTCAGTTGGCCGACAATATGTTTTACGTCTTGGGTACAGGACTTGTGGGTTACGAGAATTGCGTCGGGAGTGTCGACCACAACAAGGTCACTGACCCCGACCATGGCGGTTAGGCGCTCGGGACTATGAACGAAGTTGCCGTGCGCGCCATGAGTGAGAATCTCGCCGATGCAGCGATTGCCATTCCCATCAATCGGGGTCAGCTCAGCCATGGCATTCCACGATCCGATATCGCTCCAGTCAAGCTCGCATGGAACCGTGGCGACTCTGCTCGAGCGCTCCATTAGCGCGTAGTCAATGGATATGTCCGGTACGTCAGCAAAAGTGGCCGGATCCAGATTTACGCAGGCGTAGCCGCTGCCTTGGCTCAATCGCGAGGCGTCTACGGCGGTTTGAACCTTGCTTAGGACATCGGGAGCGTGTTGCTCCAGCTGAGCGATCAATGTGCCCGCCGTGAAGCAGAACATCCCAGAGTTCCAATAATAATTGCCGGCTTCCAAGTAACCTTGCGCGGTCTGCAGATCGGGCTTTTCAACGAAGCAAGCCACCTTAAGCCCTGCGGAAAGGTGAGTGCTGCGATCCGCCTCGATATAGCCGAAGCCAGTCTCCGGGCAGGTCGGCGTTATGCCGAACGTCACGAGCCAGCCCTCCGCTGCCAATATCCGAGCCTGATTAACCGCGTTAGCAAATGCTCCATCGTCCCGAATTAAATGGTCGGCGGGCATTACCAGCATTACGGCTTCTTCGCCATGCACCTGGCGCATCTGTATGGCAGCCGCCGCGATGGCTGCTGCTGTATTACGGCCGAAGGGTTCAAGCACATAGCTGAGCTTGCAGCGAGATTGCGTATGGGGGCGATACAAATCTTCGGTGGCAAACAGCAACTCCCGATTGGTCACTGTCATTACCTCATCAACCCCCTCAAGGCGGAGCGCTCGAAGAAGGGTTTTCTGCAGCAGGCTTTGGCCGTCGGGAAGCGGTATGAAGGGTTTAGGATGTGCTTCTCGTGAGACGGGCCAAAGGCGACTTCCTGCGCCTCCACAGATGATCACGGGGTACAGCATGAAATCGTAGTCCTTTGCAATTCTTACTTATAAAGCTCAGATGGAATCTGATTGGCAGCAGAAGGCGGCGTGTCCCACGTTGGCGCCTGAAAAATGGCAGAATGTTAACTGGTTGGTGGACATATGGATATGTACGCCGGCAGCTAATATCAGCTCATCCGACTATCGGAGGGGCTGCAAACAGGGGGCTTAACTGCTTGCCGCATCCCTTAGCCAATTTCAAGAGGCTAGCGGTGAAGCTAAAAAGCCCACCATTGGTGGGCTTTGCATTTGGTGCCGGCACCAGGAGTCGAACCCGGGACCTACTGATTACAAGTCAGTTGCTCTACCAGCTGAGCTATACCGGCGAAGGGGCCGCCATTATAGCCATTGCTTCGGTTGTGTAAACCAAAGCGCTCGATCGGTTTGTCAGGCCGCGAGGGCTAAGTAGGGAGGGCTGGATCGAGCGGGGGCGGCTATCAGCAGGTGTTTGTTTATGCACAAATATGAGTAGGGCGCGATGGGTGTGCGCAGATTGTGTGCGCTGATTCCGTGCTTCTTGTAATGAGCTGTTTTTTATAGACTTTTCGTCGTCGATCAAAAAATATACAGGCTTCGATCAGGCAAGCGTGGCCGGCTGCGCAGAGAGTTCTGCAGAAACTGCACACAGAGTTATCCACAGTCTCTGTGAGTAAGCGTTCAGGGCTTCTCAGCGACCAGTAGCAGGTTGCGCGGGGTGAGCTGATGGGCGCAGAAGGCGCCCAGGCGTACGCGGTAGCCCTGTTCTTCGAGAAACAGGGCCCGGTCGAGCAGCAGCCAGATTTCCAGCGGGCGGCGGAACAGGCTGCGGATCAGTTCCAGGTTGCGCACTTGCGCCAGGCGCTGCCATCCGGCGGCCTCCAGGGTGGGCCAGTCGATGGCGCCGGTCAGCGTTACGCTCTTGAGATCGGCCAAGTCGCGGCAGTAGGTTGGGAAGTCCTTGTCCAGCCAGCTCAGCGGTAGCGAGGGTGTCTGCAGGTATTCGTCCACACCGCGCTGCTGGCGTTGCAGCAGGTCGAAGGCCAGGCGGCGGGCCATGGACCGGTCGCGCTGGCGGCGTTGGCGCTGGCCGGCGGTCACGGTTTCGGATAAGGGCAGGCGAAGGTCGTCCTTTGATAGCTGCAGGCGCGAGGCCAGGGCCGGTGCGGACAGCGGCCGGTAGTGCTCGCCAGCGATGCGGTTGTAGCAGCAGGGTGCCACCGCCAGCTGTGCGCAGCCCGCCGCGCTGGCCAGTCGCAGCAGGCGCACGTGTAGGTCGCCGCAGGCATGCAGGGCCACCGGCGTGTGCTCGGCGTGCAGGCGCTCGCTGGCATCGGCAGCCAGCACATCCTGTTGCAGATGGCGGGCCTCGAGGCTCAGGCGCTCGCTCATCCGTTGCCCTGTTTCCACTAGCTGTGGGTCGTATTCCAGGCAGGTCAGCCGCTGGCCGCCCTGGGCCAGCAGGCGGCCGAGATGGCCTTTGCCGGCACACCAGTCCAGCCAGTGGCTCGGCTGTCGCTGGAACTGCAGGCGCCCGGCGAACGCGGCGATCTGCTGCCACTTGCGTCCCGGTACGTCGACGCTCAGGCGGTCGGGCAGCGGGCCCAGCTCATGCGCTCGTAGCTCGCCGATGTGCGTCAGCTCGGTGGCTCGTCGCGCCAGCTCGGGGAATGGTGCAGGGGCCGATAAGCGCTCGGGATGATTGTGCTCGGCCTCCGCTTGCTCCAGGCTGCGGCTGCGCAGCCAGATGGCCAGCTCGGGGTGCTCGGTTTCCCATGGCAGCACGCGGTAGGTAAAGGGCTTGGGGCGCCACAGGTGCTGGTGGGCGAGGAGGAAGCCGTCCAGGGCATCGAAGCGTTCGCGCAGGGCGGGGCCGGTGAGGATCATGCGAGGGCTTGGGGTGGCGGCGATGCCGGCATTCTATCCCTCTCCCGCCGCGGGAGAGGGATGCGGCGAATCAGCGGCCCTGGCAGGCGTCGACGCGTAGCCAGCGCTCCAGCTGTTTGAAGGCCTGGACCAGCACGAAGGCGATGACCAGGTAGAACACGCCCGCCGCGAAGAAGATCTCTACCGGCAGGTAGGTGCGCGCGATGATGGTGCGCGACATGCCGGTCAGCTCCAGCAAGGTGATGGTGCTGGCCAGGGCGCTGGCCTTGAGCATCAGGATCACTTCGTTGCTGTAGGCCGGCAGGCCGATGCGCGCGGCGCGCGGCAGGATGATGTAGAGCATCGCCTGGGCGCGTGACATGCCCAGCGCGCGAGCGGCCTCGATCTCGCCGGGCGGCACGGCCTGGATGGCGCCGCGCAGGATCTCGGCGATATAGGCCGCGGTGTGCAGGGTCATGGTGATGATCGCGCACCAGTACGGATCGCGCAGGTACGGCCAGAGCGGGCCTTGGCGCACCGCATCGAATTGCGCCAGGCCGTAGTAGACCAGGAACAGCTGCACCAGCAGCGGGGTGCCGCGGAAGAAGAAGATGTAACCATAGGGCAGGGCGCGCACGTACCAATGCTTGGAGGCGCGGGCGATGCCCATGGGCAGGGCGAGAATCAGCCCGGCCACCACGGCGATGGCGACCAGCTCGAGGGTCAGCTGGGCGCCCTCGAGCAGCTTGGGCAGGTACTTGTAGATCACTTCCCAGTTCATCAGACGCTCCGCACGAAGCCGCGGCTGGCGCGCTTCTCGAGGAAGTGCATGCCGATCATGGCGATGACGGTCAGGCCCAGGTAGATGAAGGCGGCGACCATATAGAAGGTGAAGGGCTCCTTGCTGGCGGTCACGGCGATCTGCGAGCGGCGCATGACCTCCTCGAGGCCGATGACCGAGACCAGGGCGGTGTCCTTCATCAGGATCATGAACAGGTTGCCAAGGCCGGGCAGGGCGATGCGCCACATCTGCGGCAGGATCAGCTTCCACAGGATGCGACCCTTGGACATGCCGAGAGCCATGCCGGCCTCGCGGTGGCCCTTGGGAATCGCCAGGATGGCGCCGCGGAACACCTCGGTGGCATAGGCGCCGAAGCACAGGCCGAGGGCGATGGAGCCGGCGGCGAACGGTGTCAGCTCCAGGCTGCCGACGCCGAGGAATTCACCGAGGGCGGCCAGGCCCTGGACGGTGCCGAAATAGATGAGCAGGACCCAGAGCAGCTCGGGCACGCCGCGTACGAGGGTCGAGTAGGTACCGCCAAGCCATTGCAGCGGCTTGTGCGAGGAAGTCTTGGCCAGGGCGCCGAGCAGCCCGAGCACCAGGCCGATGGCCAGGGCGAACAGGGCCAGCTGGATGGTCACCAGCGTGCCGGCGGCGAGGGCGGGGCCGAAGCCGTGCAGGTCGAGAATCATGGGGGGCTACTGCAGAAGACGGCCGCCGCCCATGGGGCGGCGGCGGTCGGACGCATCAGTAGATGCTGAACGGGAAGTACTTGTCGTTGATCTGCTTGTAGGTGCCGTCTTCGACGATGGCCTTCAGCGCGGTGTTCAGCTTCTCGCGCAGCGGGTCGCCCTTGCGTACGGCGATGGCGATCTTGTCGTTATCGAAGACCGGGTCGCCCTTGAACTCGAAGTCCTTGCCGGCGTCGCTCTTCAGCCATTCCCAGTTGACGAACTTGTCGGCCAGCACGCCGTCGAGGCGGCCGGAGGCCAGGTCGAGGTAGGCGTTTTCCTGGGTGTCGTACAGCTTGATCTCGACGGTGTCGGACATGTTGTCCTCCAGCCAGGTGCCGGCGATGGTGGCGCGCTGGGCACCGATCACTTTGCCCTTGAGGCTGGCCTTGTCGGCTTTGAAGTCAGCGCTTTTCGGGGCGATGAACTGCAGCTTGTTGGTGTAGTAGGCGTCGGTGAAGTCGACGGCGGCCTTGCGCTCTTCGGTGATCGACATGGAGGCGGCGAGGAAGTCGAACTTCTTGGCGTTCAGGGCCGGGATGATGCCGTCCCAGTCGGAAGTGACCACTTCGCACTCGGCGCCCATCTTGGCGCACAGGGCCTGGGCGATCTCTACGTCGAAGCCGCCGACCTTGCCGCTGGCGTCGATCAGGTTGAAGGGGGGGTAGGCGCCTTCGGTGCCGATCTTCAGTTTGTCGGCGGCCATCGCCTGGGTGCCGAATGCCAGGGTGGCGACGGCGGCCAGCAGGATCTTCTTATAGTTCTGCATGCGTGTTGCTCCGTTAGTGATTGCTGGACATGAATTGTTTGCAGCGTGCCGATTGCGGGCTGGTGAACACCAGCTCGGGCGGCCCTTGCTCCTCCACCAGACCCTGGTGAAGGAATACCACTTCACTGGACACCTGCCGAGCGAAGTTCATCTCGTGGGTGACCAGCAGCATGGTGCGGCCTTCCTCGGCAAGCGCGCGGATCACGTTAAGCACTTCCTGTACCATTTCCGGGTCGAGGGCCGAAGTCGGCTCGTCGAACAGGATCACCTTGGGCTGCATGGCCAGGGTGCGGGCGATGGCGGCGCGCTGCTGCTGGCCGCCGGAGAGCTGATTCGGGTAGGCATGGCGCTTGTCGGCGATGCCGACCTTGGCCAGCAGTGCCTCGGCCACCTCGGTGGCTTCGGCACGGCTCTGGCCGAGCACGCGACGGGGAGCCTCGATGATGTTGTCGAGGATGGTCATGTGCGGCCACAGATTGAAATTCTGGAACACGAAGCCGATCTCGCTGCGCAGGCGATTGATCTGCTTGTTGTCGGCAGCCACCAGCTCGCCGTTCTTCGCCGCCTTCAGCTTGAGTTCCTCGCCGGCCACCAGAATCTGGCCCTGGTGCGGGTTCTCGAGCAGGTTGATGCAGCGCAGGAAAGTCGACTTGCCGGAGCCGGAGGAACCGAGGATGGAGATCACGTCGCCGTCGCGAGCGGTCAGCGAAATGCCCTTGAGCACTTCGAGGTCGCCGTAGCTTTTATGCAGGTTGCGGATTTCCAGCGCGGGCGTTGCCTCGGCCATGGGGGGTCCTCTTGGTTGCGGATGCGCTCCGGCTGCTGGTCGCCTTCCTGGCGTGCGGCTGAACCTAGCATAGCGTCAACGGAGCGCCAAGCCGGGTGCCGGCGCGGCGCAGCCCGGCCGCGGCCTGTTGTCGCATCATGACAGTTGCGTGTCGCGCTCAAACAAAAATGCCGGAAGCGATCGTCGATATCGCACGTGACGGTCCGATGGGCGCCGTCGGGGCGGGTAGAGACAGCGGTCCGATGCGCCCGATCGCGCTTCGGCGGTGTCGGCATATCGGGCCGGCCGGCGCGGGGCGCGCAGTGTACTGGAGTGGTGCGGCGAGGTGAAGCGCGCCGTCGATGGCCAATGGCCAGGATGTGGAGGTTCTTGCTAGAGTCGGCGCAGCTCCCCAGGGGATCGGGTCGAGCGCGACCAATCTCCAGGGAGCACCCATGCAGCAGGCGCCGCAGTCATCCAGGGCCTTTCGTGCCAGCCTGTGGCTGGCCTTCGGCCTGGTCGCCGTTCTGCTGCCGCTGCTCCATCTGTGGGCGCCCGCCCAGCGCTGGAGCAATGTCCATGGCGACTGGCTGATCCGTCAGCGCGCCACACTGCAGACACCCGACCCGCGCATCGTCGTGGTCGACATCGACGACACCAGCCTGCAGGCCCTGGTCGGCGAGGCCGGCAAGTGGCCCTGGCCGCGCTCGATGCATGCCGAACTCCTCGAACACCTGCTGGCGCAGCAGGCCGAGGCGGTGGTGTTCGACGTGCTGTTCAGCGAGGCCGACCGCTTCCATCCCGATGCCGACGCCTATTTCGGCGAAGTGCTGGCCGCGAGCGACCGGGTTTACCTGGCCGCGTTGCAGCAGCAGGCCAGCAATCCGGCCGAGGCGCCGCTGCTCGCGGACTACCCGCCGACCGCAGGCCTGCTCCCGGGCCGCGACGCGCGGCAGCGCGGCGTGTTGCTGCTGCCCTGGGCCGTTGCGCCGGAGCACTGGAAGACCGGCACCATCAACTTCACCCAGGACGCCGACGGCGTCGGCCGGCGCTACGACATCCATCGTCGCTTCGGCGACTGGCGCATGCCCTCGCTGCCGGCGCGGGTGGCGCAGGACCGCGGTGTGGCGCTGCCGGCCGTCGACAGCTTTCTGCTCGATTGGCGCAGCGCCGAGCGCGTGCCCTATCCACGCATCTCTTTCGCGGCCGCCTTGGCCCAGGCGCGTGGCGAGGCGGGCCAGCTGCCGGCCGATTACTTCGCTGGCAAGATCGTGGTGATCGGCACCACCGCCGCCGGCCTCTACGACCTGCGCCGCACGCCGCTGGACGACCTCTATCCGGCGGTGTTCATCCTCGCCACCGCCATCGACAACCTGCTCAACGGCCAGCAGCTGCACGCAGCGCCGGCCTGGGGCATGGCGCTGTCGGGCATCGTCCTGCTGCTCGGCCTGCACCTCCTTTTATTACGCGAGCGCCTGCTGGTCGCGGGACTGATGACCCTGGGCGCCAGCGGGGCGCTGTTGCTGGGCTCCTATCTATTGGTGTTGCAGGGCGTGCTGGTATCGGTACTGCCCGGCCTGCTGGCGCTCTGGCTGCTGCTGGCGCTGGCGCTGGCGGTGTTCTATCGGCGCCGGCGCCGGCAGCTGTCCGACACCATCAGCCTGTTCAGCCGCTTCCTCGATCCCAAGGTGGTGGCGCAGCTGGTCGCTCGCGAGAACCCGCAGGGCCTGCTGGCCAGCCGCGAATGCCAGCTCACCGTGCTGTTCTCGGATATCCGCGGTTTCACCACCATGTCCGAGCGGCACAGTGCCCAGGAGATCATGCAGATCCTGGAGAACTATTTCGCCGGCCAGGTCGACGTGCTGTTCAGGCACCACGCGACGCTCGACAAGTTCATCGGCGACGCGATCATGGCCTTCTGGGGCGCGCCGCAGGACAACCCCAACCAGGCGGTGGACGCGGTCGGCGCGGCGCTGGAGATGATCGACAACGTCGAGCGCTATCGGCGCGACTTCGACCACCCCGACTTCGACATCGGCATCGGCCTGCACACCGGGCCCGCGGTGGTCGGCATGGTCGGGACCAGCAAGCGCTACGACTACACCGCCATCGGCGACACGGTGAACCTGGCCAGCCGCATCGAGGGGCTGACCAAGGACCGTGCCCGTCTGCTGGTGTCGGCCGCCACCATGCAGGCCTGCGGCGATGCCTTCGACTTCGTGCCCCACGGCGACTTCCAGGTGAAGGGCCGCGTCGAGCCGGTGACCCTCTTCGAACCCAGGAGAAAGACGTTATGAGAAGTACCCTCTCCGCTGTCCTGCTGATGCTGGCGGGTTGGCTGGGCAGCGCCATGGCGCTGGCCGATGTGCGCAGCGGCATCACCGTCGAGACCACCGCCCTGCGCGAGAGTGCCGGTGCCGGCGCCGCCGTGCTGCAGCAGTTGCCGGCACAGACGCGCCTGGACATCCACAAGCGCCAGGGCGGCTGGTACCAGGTGCAGACTGCCGCCGGCCAGCAGGGCTGGGTGGCGCTGCTGGCGGTGCGCTTCGACAAGTCTGCCGGCGCCAAGGGCGGCAACATCGGCGCGCTGCTGGAGAGCAGCACCGCGGTGGAACCGGCCAGCGGCGTGGCCACCGGCGTGCGCGGCATCAGCGACGATCAGGTCGGCGGTGGCGGCGGCTCCGGCAGCCTGTCCCTGCAGCAGCTCGACCGCTACGCCGTTACGCCGGGCAACGCCCGCGCGTTCGCCCAGCAGGGCGGCCTGCGCAGCCAGTCCATCGCCTATCCCCAGTGAGCCGGAGCCGAGCCATGCACAAGATTCTTTGCCGTACCGCCCTGCTCGCCGCCATCTGCGCCGTGCTGCCCGCCTGCCAGAACCTGCAGGCCCTCGAGGGCGTGCAGATCCAGGGCGTCGACCTCACGCCGCTGGCCAGCGCCAGCCGCAACTTCAGCGAAATGGGCGAGAAGAGCCAGGACGAGGAACTGCTGATTGGCGCCAGCACCGCCGAGCTGCTACTCAAGCAGGCACCGCTGCTGGACGACGCCGGCGTGCAGGCGTACGTCAACCAGGTCGGCCGCTGGGTCGCGTTGAACAGCGAGCGGCCCGACCTGCCGTGGCGCTTCGGCGTGCTCGACAGCAGCGTGGTCGGCGCCTACGCCGCGCCCGGCGGCTACGTGTTCATCACCCGCGGCATGCTGGCGCAGATGGGCAGCGAGGCCGAGCTGGCCGGCGTGCTGGCCCACGAGGTGGCGCACGTGGTGCAGAAGCATCACCTGGCGGCGATCAAGCAGAAGGCGGGGGCGGGCCTGTTGAGCAATCTGTCGCAGTTCGCCCTGCAGGCGAGCCAGGCCAACTCGGGCGGCGCGACCGGCGCTCCGCCGTCTACCCAGCAGTTCGACCAGCTGGTGACCAACCTTTATACCCGCGGCCTGGATCGTGGCGACGAGTACGAGGCGGACGAGATGGGCGCGGTCATCGCCGCCCGCGCCGGCTACGACCCTTACGGCCTGGCCAATGTGCTGCAGGGGTTGGGGACCATGAAGCAGGACGATGCGACCCTGGTGACCTTCCTCAAGGTGCACCCGAACATCGGCGATCGCCTGACCCGCCTGGAGCCCACCTACCAGTACCTGGACAAGACGGCCGCCAGCGGCAGTCAGCAGACGCTGGACCAGCGCTACCGGAAGGTGCTTTCGGCCAAGTGATGCGGGCATTGGGTTCGCAGATCTGAGCTGGCAGGGAGGGCTCGTCCCGCTCGGCTAGTGCACCACCGGCCCTTCGGCGGGCTGCCGCTACGCGGCGAGGCCGCCCTACGGGAGGGGCCGTTTCTCGGTGTGGTGGTGTTGGCGCGGTGTCGGCACCGGACAACGGAGGGAGCACTCGCCCCGACGGGCGTGCTATCGGCGCCGCGTATTGGCGGGCTGCCGCTGTGCGGCGAGGCCGCCCTACGGGATGGCCGCTTCTCGGTGTGGTGGGGTTGGCGCAGTGTCTGCACCGGACAACGGAGGGAGCACTCGCCCCGAGGGGCGTGCTATCGGCGCCGCGTATTGGCGGGATGCCGCTGTGCGGCGAGGCCGCCCTACAGGTTGTTCTCGGCGAGGCCACCGGCGTGCTGCCATGCTCAATGCGGATGCTGGTCGCAGTGCTCGTAGTCGCAGACGTGGTGGGCATATGCCGGCGCGCCGGTCGGTGTGATTGTGGGGGCGGGGAGCGCCACGCTCTGGGCCGGGTTGAGGTAGCAGCGCGAATCGATGAAGACCTTGACCAGGTCGCCGTCCAGCAGGCCGTTCTTCACTTCCGCCTGGAGGATGTCCAGCGCCTGCTCCACCGGCACCGCAGGTTTGTACGGGCGGTCCGAGGCGGTCAGCGCGTCGTAGATGTCGCAGATGGTCATGATCCGCGAGCCGCACGGGATCTGCTCGCCGGCCAGGCCCTTGGGATAGCCGCTGCCGTCGAGCTTTTCGTGGTGCGCCGCGGCGATCTCGGGAATGCCCTGCAGGGCCGGGGTCCAGGGAATCAGCTTGAGGAAGTCGCGCGTGTGCACCACGTGGCGCTCGATCTCCGCGCGCTCCTCCTGGGTCAGGCTGCCGCGGCGGATGGCCAGGGCGCAGAACTCGCTCTCCGAGAGCAGGCCGATCAGGCTGTCGTCGTGGCTCTTCACCACGTGGCCCTGGATCTCCTGCAGGTGATGGAAGTCGCCCTCGGTCAGCACGCTCGGCTCGTTGGCCTTGAGGATATCGCGCAGGTACTGGTCCAGCCGCTCGCACTCGATGGCCAGCTCGGTCTCCCACTGCAGGCGCAACTGCTCGTCCAGTGCGCCGTACTGCCGGTAGGCCTGCAGCATGCGCCGCAGGGTCTGGTTCTGCAGGCTTTCCTTGGCCAGCGCCACGCGGTAGCGCAGGTTGTCGACCACCGGCTCCGGCAGCTTCTTGGCCTTGGTCAGCACGTGCTCGCGTACGCCGACCTTGCCGAAGTCGTGCAGCAGGGCGGCGTAGCGCAGCTCGCGCATGCCCTCGTCGCCCAGCGCCTGGTTGCGCAAATGGGCCGTGGGCGCCATCGGCAGCTGGCGGGCCAGGGCGATGCATAGGTCGGCGACGCGGAACGAATGACCGGCGGAGGTCGGGTCGCGCTGCTCGATGGCGAACACCGAGGCCTGCACGAAGCCGTCGAACAGCTGGCTGATGTCGTCCAGCAACTGGCGGTTCTCGATGGCCACCGCGGCCTGGCTGGCCAGCGCGCGCAGCGAGGCGGCCATCACCTCGTCGAAGGCGATCGGTTCGCCGCCGGCGCTCTGGCAATTGATGAACTCCAGCACACCGACCACCTCATGGCGGTGGTTGAGCATGGGGATGGCCAGCAGTGACAGAGTGCGGTAGCCCACCTGCAGGTCGAACGAGCGGTTGAAACGGTAGGGCGCCTCGGCGGGAATGGCGTAGGCGTCGGCGATGTTCAGCTCGGTGCTGGTCAGCGCCACGTAGCCGGCGATCGACGCCTCGGTCAGCGGCATGCGCTGTTCCTGGAAACGTGTCGGTATCGAGGCGTTCTGGGTCAGCTTGAACAGCAGCTGCGGCTGCTCGCCCTTGTTGTCCACCAGAAACAGCGAGGCGGCGTCGCTGTTGGACAGGCGTCGGCCCTCGGTGAGGATCTTGCTCAGCAGCCGTTCCAGGTCCTTCTCGGCGGACAGCGCCAGGCCGACGTCGACCAGCTTCTGCAGGTCGCCGTCCTTGCTGTGCAGGGCGGCGGCCAGCTGATCGGTCTTCTGCCTGAGACGGAATTGCTCGGCGGCGAAGCCGAGCAGGGCGATCAGTTCGTCCTCGCTGGCGGCGGCCGGCAGGGGCAGTACGCCCGCGGGTGCCTCGAAGGCGACCAGGCTGGCGCCGCAGGCCTGCCAGTCTTCCAGCGGACTGGCGCTCAACAGTTCGGCATCGAGCAGCAGCACTTCCAAGGCGCCGGGCTGCGCTTCATCGGCGCGGGTCAGGCTGCGCAGGTCCACACCGGCCTGGACGAGCCGGGCGTAGAGGCCGGACTCGGCGAAGCGTGGGCTGTGTCCCACCGTAAAGCTGGCTGTCATCACTGATTACCCTCGGCGGCGCGCCGACACGACGCTGGCGGAGAGTATTGCACTGGTGGCGTGGGGCCACCAGATGACGGGCGGTGCGTCCGTCGTGCCGGCCGGCTTACTGCGAGCGCGCGGCGGCCCGGCGATGACGGATGATCTCGATCACCCCCGGCAGGATCGAGACGAAGATGATCGCCACGATCAGGTAGTGCAGGTTGCTCTGCACCACCGGCAGGTTGCCGAAGAAGTAGCCGGCGTAGCTGAACAGGGTCACCCAGGTGACGGCGCCGATCACGTTGTAGAGGGCGAAGCGGCGGTAGGGCATGTGGCCCATGCCGGCGACGAAGGGGGCGAAGGTGCGCACGATGGGCACGAAGCGGGCGAGGATGATGGTCTTGCCGCCGTGCTTGGCGTAGAAGGCCTCGGTCACTTCCAGGTAGCGGCGACGGAAGATCTTCGAGTCCGGGTTGGCGAACAGCCTGGTGCCGAAGAAGCGGCCGATGCTGTAGTTCACCGCGTCGCCGAGGATCGCGGCGATGATCAGCAGCACGACCATGATGTGCACGTTCATCGCGTCCTGGGTGGCGATGGCGCCAGCGACGAACAGCAGCGAGTCGCCGGGCAGGAAGGGCGTCACCACCAGGCCGGTCTCGCAGAAGATGATCAGGAACAGGATGGCGTAGATCCACGGCCCGTAGGCGGCGGTCAGCTCCGCCAGGTGGCGGTCGATGTGCAGGATGAAGTCGATGACAAGCTGGATGAATTCCATCTGGGCTCCACTCGCCGAAGCGCGACGCGTTCCTGCGTCGCAGATAGCAAAAACCCCGAGGAATCGCTTCTCTCGGGGTTCTCGGTATTAGTGGTGCCCAGGGACGGAATCGAACCGCCGACACGGGGATTTTCAATCCCCTGCTCTACCGACTGAGCTACCTGGGCAACGGGGCGCCATTAAACGGATTTGGATTTGCAGTGTCAAGCGCGCCCAGGAAAAAAATTGCAGTGCGGACGGGCGGTTACGAAATTCGCCGCTCCGCCCGCGACCGCCTCAGGCGCTCGGCGGCACATAGCCGTCGGCCTTGGCGTAGTCCTCGCCGGAGAGGAACTTGTCCATCTCGGCCTGGAGGAACTTGCGGTCCTCGGCGTTCATCATGTTCAGCCGGCGCTCGTTGATCAGCATGGTCTGGTGCGCCTGCCACTCGTCCCAGGCCTTCTTCGACACGTTGTCGTAGATGTCCTGGCCCTTGGCGCCGGGGTAGGGCGGGCGGTCGAGGCCCGGCAGGTCCTCGTTGAACTTGCGGCAGTGGATGGTGCGGCTCATGAGTCTTCTCCTGCATTCAATGCTTCCGCGGCGCGCTTGAGCAGCTTCTTCACCGGTGCGGCCAGGCCCAGGCGCGGCGGGCTGGCGAGGTTATACCAGAGCCAGTCGCCCTCGGCCACGGCGGGGCTGGCCTGCTCGACGCGCACCAGCCAGGGCTCGATGGCCAACTGGAAGTGACTGAAAGTATGGGTCAGCCCGGCCAGTTCGCGGCGCTCGCCCACGCGCAAGGCGTGCTGGCTGGCCAGCGGGTCGAGGGCGCCGATGTCGTCCAGCTCCGGCAGGCTCCACAGGCCGCCCCACAGGCCGCTGGAGGGGCGGCGGTAGAGCAGGATGGCGCCTTCGCGGTTGGCCAGCAGCGGCATCAGCGTGCGCTTCTGCGGCAGCGCCTTGCGCGGCTTGGGCTCGGGAAAGTCGGTCTCGCTGCCGAGCAGGTGCGCGCGGCAGCCGTCGCGCACCGGGCACAGCAGGCAGCTCGGCTTGCTGCGGGTGCACAGGGTGGCGCCCAGGTCCATCATCGCCTGGGTGTAGTGGTTCACTCGCGCGTGCGGGGTCAGCTGTTCCGCCAGCTGCCACAGCTGGTCCGCCACCTTGGGCTCGCCCGGGTAACCGTGCTGGGCCTTGTAGCGGGCCAGCACGCGTTTGACGTTGCCGTCGAGGATCGGTGCGCGCAGGCCCATGCTCAGACTGGCGATGGCGCCGGCGGTGGAGCGGCCGATGCCGGGCAGCTCGGCGAGCTGCTCGACCGAGCGCGGGAACTCGCCGCCATGCCGCTCCACGACCAGCTTCGCCGCCTTGTGCAGGTTGCGTGCGCGGGTGTAGTAGCCGAGGCCGGTCCACAGGTGCAGCACCTCGTCCTCGGGCGCCTCGGCCAGGGCCTGGACGGTCGGCAGCGCTTCCATGAAGCGGTCGAAGTAGCCGAGCACGGTGCCGACCTGGGTCTGCTGCAACATGATTTCGGAGACCCACACCCGGTACGGGGTGATGCCCTGTTGCCAGGGCAGGTCCTTGCGGCCGTGGATGTCATACCAGGCCAGCACGGCGCCATTGAACTGCTCGGGGCTCATCGGTTGAACAGGCCCTTCAGTGCGTCCTTGAGTTCCGGGCTGACCTTGTCGCCGAGCTTCTCTTCCAGCTTCTCGTTGAGCTTGTCGCCGGCCAGCTTGGCGGCGATCTTGCCGAGGCCGTCCTTGTCCAGGCGGCAGGCCTTGGCGCCCAGCTCCAGCGGGCCGCGGCAGCGCAGCGGCCATTCCAGGCCGACATAGCGCTCGTTGACCTGGCAGGCCGGGTCCGGCATGGCGCCCTTGTCGCCTTCGATGACGATGCCGACGCGGTAGTCCATGCCCAGCACACGCAGGTCGAGGTCGCCGTTGCCGTTCACCGTCAGGCCGGGGATGCGCGCCTTGAGGTCGGGGTTACTGGCCACGCCGTTGGTGAACTTCAGGCTGCCGTGCAGCTCCTCGAAGGGCGTGTCCTTGCCGCGCGGCTCGCCGGACAGCGACTTGCGGTTGAGGGTGGCGATGCCCTGGCACAGCTGCTGTTCCAGGTTGGCGTCGACCAGCACGCCGTCGCTCAGGCTGAAGCTGGCGGTGCCGTTCAGCGCGTCGATCCAGGCCTTTTCGCTGTTGCCCTGGGTGCGCACGTCGGCGCTGAGGTCGAGCTCGCCGCGCACCGGCGCCTTCTCGCCACGGGCCTCGATCAGCTTCTCGACCGGGATGCGCTTGAGCTGCTTGTTGGCGGTCAGCACCGGCACGGCCGGGCGCGCGTCGAGCCGCGAGCGCACGGCGAACTCGCCACCGTGCAGGCCGCCGCGCAGCTCCTTGAGGTCGATCAGGCCGCCCTTGGCGGTCAGCGCGATGCGTGCGTCCTCGATCGGCAGCTTGCTCAGGGTCAGCTCGCCAAGGCCGATGCCGGCCTCGATATCCAGCTTGCGCAGGGTTTCCAGCGGCAGCAGCGGCTCGCTGCTCCAGGCCTGTTGGGTCGGTGCGCTGGGCAGCGGCGTGGTGCCGCTCGCGCCGGCTGCCGCGGTGACCTGCTTGACCTCGCTCTTGCGCGCCGCGCTGGCGCCGTCTTCCTGGTTCTGCGGCGGCAGATAACGGTCGAGGTCGAGCTTGTCGCCCTTGAGTTGCGCGCGCAGGGCCTGCTTGGCGAAGTCGCTGACCGCCAGGGTGCCGCTGAAGGTGCTGTCGTCCAGCTTCAGGGCGAGGTCGCTGAGGGTGACGCTGTTCGGCGTGCCGGCCAGGCGGGCGGACATCTCGAAGCGTTCCAGCGTGCTTTTGTCGCTCATGGCCGGCAGGGCGAAGCCCAGGCCATCGAGAAATTCGCGCAGGTTGAACTGGGCCAGGGACAGGTTTCCTTCGAGCTGGGCGGTCTTGTCCAGGTCGCGCAGCTTCAGTTCGCCGAGGGCGCGCAGCTGGTTGGCGGAGAGCTTGATGCCGGTCCATTCGGCGACCTGGGCGGACTGGTCGAGCAACAGCTGGCCCTGGCTGGCGAAGGTCAGTGTCTTGCCGTTGAGCGGCTCACCGGAGGCCTCGCCGGCCAGCTTGAGGTCGAGCAGCTGGTAGCGCTTGAGCGCGCGGTCGAAGCGCAGCAGGCCCTGCAGCTCGGTCTTGGCGCGCAGCACCGGCTGGTTGGTGCCGAGGAACGCCAGCAGCTTGACCGGGATATCGCTGCCTTCGCGGATGGCGCCGGTGCTGAGCTCGATGCCCTCGGCGCTGTACTGCTTGCCGCTCTGCGCGTCGTGATAGTCCACGCGCGAATTGCTGATGGTCAGGCTGTCGATGTCCAGCTTCACCGGCTTGCCGCTCTCGTCGGTGGTCTGGGCGGTCGGCGCGTCTTGCTGCTCGGAGGCCGGAGCCGCCGGTTGGCTCGCTGCCGGCTCGGCCGGCTGGCCCACGCCTTCCCAGTTGCCGCGGCCCTTTTCGTCGCGCTGCAGGGTCAGGTCGAGACCGTCGACACGGATGTCGCTCATCTGCACTTCCTTGTACAGCAGCGGCAGCACGCGCACCGACAGGCCGAGCAGGCGCACGTTGGCGAAGGGTTTTTCCGGGGATTCGGCGCTGGCCAGGGTGGCCTCGGTCAGCTCCAGGCCGAGCCAGGGGAACAGGCTCCAGCCGATGTCACCCTTGAGCTGCAGCTCGAGGTTGGCCTTGTCGCGGGCCAGTTGCTGGATCTCGTCCTTGTAGTCGTTGGGATCGAAAAGATGGGTCAGGGCGAAGCCGAGGCCTACGACGATCAACAGCAGGCCAAGTACTACCAGACCCAGGATTTTGCCAAAGGCTTTCATGGACCAGTCCTTGTGGAGAGTCTTCTACGGAGAGGCGGGAGTATAACGCCGCGTCGGAGCGAGGCGGCGACCCGCTCGGCGATGGCCCGGCCCGCGGCGCGATGCCGTGCGGGTCGTGATGTGGCTGGGGTTTGGATGGCGAAGTCGGTGGCCGGTTCCCAGACGGCCGGCATCCGGTGGCGTGCACGGAAAGACGATTTGGCGGCGCAGGCCCGTTCATCGCCGCTGCCGCGAGGGTAGGCTGCCGACATGACAATAATGAAGAGCCGCCTGTGAGGTCGCGATGAACGTCGTAGTGATGGCCGTGCCGCTGTACATCCTGCTGATGCTGCTGGAGCTCGCCTACGAGCGCTGGAGCGGTCGCCACACCTATCGCCTAGCCGACGCCGCTACGAGCATCAACACCGCCGTGCTGCGGGTGTTGCTCGAAGGCCCGCTGCGCCTGCTGCTGGTCATCCCCTATGCCTGGCTGTACGAGCATGCGCGGCTGTGGACCCTCGACCCGACTTCGCCCTGGACCTGGCTGCTCGGCTTCGTCGCCGTGGACTTCTGCTTCTACTGGGCGCACCGCAGCCTGCATCGCTACAACCTGCTGTGGGGCGCACACCAGCCGCACCACTCCAGCGAGGACTTCAACCTGTCCACCGCGCTGCGCAAGGGCGCCTTCCAGACCGGCTTCGACTGGCCGTTCTACCTGCCGCTGGCGCTGCTGGGCCTGCCGTTGCCGCTGTTCCTCATCCTGCTCGGCGCGCAGCTGGTGTATCAGTTCTGGATTCATTCGCAGCACATCGGCCGCCTGGGCTTCCTCGAATGGTTCATGGTCACGCCGAGCAACCACCGCGTGCATCACGGCCAGAACGACCGCTACATCGACAAGAACCACGGCGGCGTCTTCATCATCTGGGACCGCCTGTTCGGCACCTTCGCCGACGAGGACGAGCCGGTGCGCTACGGCGTGACCACGCCGGTACGCACCTTCGACCCGATCCGCCTGCAGTTTTCCTGGTGGCGCCTGCTGTGGGCGGATGCCGTGGCGACCCGCTCCTGGTGGGACAAGCTGCGCCTGTGGTGGATGCCCACCGGCTGGCGTCCGGCGGACGTGGCCGGGCGCACCTGGCCGAAGATGGGCGCGGACCGGTTCGACTGTGCCTACCCGGCCGGCCTGAAGGGATACGCCTTCATCCAGTTCGTGGCGATCAACGCCATGGCCCTGGGCTACTTGGCGGCGGTCAAACGCGCCGAGCTGTGGCACGCGCTGCTGCTGGTACCGCTGGTGCTGGCCGGCTGCGTCGGCCTGGGCCTGCTGTTCGAGGGGCGGCGTTCGCTGTGGAAGGTGGAGGCGGGGCGCCAGCTGTTGATGGCAGGTGCGGCGCTGGTCTGGGTGTTCTGGCTGGCGCCGCAGCAACTGGCGCTGGGGCTCGGCCTGGTCGGGCTGTGCCTGGCGAGTCTGCTGTGGCTGATCTGGCTGGCTTCCCGGCCGCAGATGGCGCAGGCGTAGCCCGGATGAAATCCGGGGGCTGAGTTGCCTGTTCCGGATGCGCTTCGGGCTACGGGAGCTGGTGTCGTCTCTACGGTTCTGTAGGGTGGATGACGCTCTGTTCATCCACCAGGGCGCTGCTCGGTGGATCGATGGAGCGCGATCCACCCTACAGGCATTGGTGTCTTCTCTACAGGCTGTCGAGCGGCAGGCCGGTGCGCGCGGCCAGCGCCTGGCTCTCCAGGTGATCGAGCGGTGCGGCCAGGTGCAGCGGCTTGCCCGCTTCGGATGCCAGGCGCCTGGCCTCGTCGAGGATGCGTCGGGCCACGCCGCGCTTGCGCGTGACTTTGCGCACGCACAGGTGCGACAGGCGCCAGCACGCCTCGCCACGCTCCAGCAGCGCGGCGCCGAGCAGGCGGTCGTTGAAGCGTCCGGCGATCAGCCTACCGGCGCCGATGCCGTCGGCCAGCAGCGCGTCGACGCTGGCGTAGGGCGGCAGCAGCCAGTCCGGCGCGTCGGCGTAGACCTTGCCCAGGTCGGTGTGGTCCTGCACGGATGGGCGGCTGACGATTTCGACCAGAACGGGCATGACGACTTCCTCGTGAGAACAGGCTGCGCAGTGTAAGGCCGGGCCGATCACCTCGATAGCCTGCGGCCCGACCGCCGCGGTAGCCGCCCAAGCCACGGCTCCCCTATAATGGCGGCCTTTTCCGTGAGCAGCCGTGGAGCTGGAGAGATGGCCGAACGTACGGCATCCGTCGAGCGCAACACCCTGGAGACCCAGATCAAGGTCTCGATCAACCTGGATGGTACCGGCAAGGCCAAGTTCGACATTGGCGTGCCGTTCCTCGAGCACATGCTCGACCAGATCGCCCGTCATGGCCTGATCGACCTGGACATCCATTGCCAGGGCGACCTGCACATCGACGACCACCACACCGTGGAAGACGTCGGCATCACCCTCGGCCAGGCCTTCGCCAAGGCCGTCGGCGACAAGAAGGGCATGACCCGCTACGGCCACTCCTACGTCCCGCTGGACGAGGCGCTGTCGCGCGTGGTGATCGACTTCTCCGGCCGCCCCGGCCTGCAGATGCACGTGCCCTTTACCCGCGCGGTAGTTGGCGGCTTCGACGTGGACCTGTTCCAGGAGTTCTTCCAGGGCTTCGTCAACCACGCCCAGGTCAGCCTGCACATCGACAACCTGCGCGGGCACAACACCCACCACCAGATCGAGACCGTGTTCAAGGCCTTCGGCCGCGCGCTGCGCATGGCCGTAGAGCTGGACCCGCGCATGGCCGGGCAGATGCCGTCGACCAAGGGCACCCTGTAAATGCAGACCGTCGCTGTCATTGATTACGGCATGGGCAACCTGCACTCGGTGGCCAAGGCGCTGGAGCACGTCGGCGCCGGCCGGGTGGTCGTCACCAGCGACGCCGCCGTGATCCGCGAGGCCGACCGGGTGGTGTTCCCCGGCGTCGGCGCGATCCGCGACTGCATGGCCGAGATCAAGCGCCTGGGCTTCGACGCCCTGGTGCGCGAGGTCAGCCAGGACCGTCCGTTCCTCGGCATCTGCGTTGGTATGCAGGCCCTGCTGGAACGCAGCGAGGAGAATGGCGGCGTCGACTGCATCGGCCTGTTCCCCGGCCAGGTGCGCTTCTTCGGCAAGGATCTGCAGGAAGACGGCGAGCATCTGAAGGTGCCGCACATGGGCTGGAACGAGGTCAAGCAGAACGTCGACCACCCGCTCTGGCACGAGATCCCGGACCGCGGCCGCTTCTACTTCGTGCACAGCTATTACATCGAGGCCGGCAATCCGGCCCAGGTGGTCGGTCGCGGCCACTACGGCAAGGACTTCGCCGCGGCGCTGGCCGATGGCTCGCGCTTCGCCGTGCAGTTCCACCCGGAGAAGAGCCATACCCACGGCCTGCAGCTGCTGCAGAATTTCGTCTCCTGGGACGGCCGCCGGTAAATGAGCCGGGGCAAGAAGGTCGCGCAGCTGGAGCTCGATGCCGCCCAGCAGCAGGCCGCGTTGCAGGTGCTGAAGAGCTTTCTGGAAGAGCGCTTCGAGCTCGAGTTGGGCTCGTTCGAGGTGCAGGAAGTGCTCGACCTGATCTCCCGCGAGATCGCCCCGCACTACTACAACAAGGCGATCGCCGACGCTCAGGCGTTGCTGGCCGATCGCTTCGCCAGCCTGGAGAGCGACCTGTGGGCGCTCGAAAAGGCCTGACGCCACCGAATCACGAATTGAGCAGGTTCTACCGATGCTGATTATCCCCGCTATCGATCTGAAGGACGGCGCCTGTGTGCGTCTGCGCCAGGGCCGCATGGAAGACTCCACGGTGTTCTCCGACGACCCGGTGAGCATGGCCGCCAAGTGGGTCGAGGGCGGCTGCCGCCGTCTGCACCTGGTCGACCTGAACGGCGCCTTCGAGGGCCGGCCGGTCAACGGCGAGGTGGTCACCGCCATCGCCAAGCGCTATCCGAACCTGCCGATCCAGATCGGCGGGGGCATCCGCACCCTGGAGACCATCGAGCACTATGTGCGCGCCGGCGTCAGCTACGTGATCATCGGCACCAAGGCGGTGAAAGAGCCGCAATTCGTCACCGAGGCCTGCAAGGCCTTCCCGGGTAAGGTGATCGTCGGCCTGGATGCCAAGGACGGCTTCGTCGCCACCGACGGCTGGGCCGAGGTATCCACCGTGCAGGCCACCGACCTGGCCAAGCGTTTCGAGGCCGACGGCGTGTCCGCCATCGTCTACACCGACATCGCCAAGGACGGCATGATGCAGGGCTGCAACATCCCGGCGACCGTGGCCCTGGCCAACGCCAGTCGCATCCCGGTGATCGCCTCCGGCGGCATCCACAACATCGGCGACATCCAGGCCCTGCTGGACACCAACAACCCCGGCATCATCGGCGCCATCACCGGTCGCGCGATCTACGAGGGCACCCTCGATGTGGCCGAGGCCCAGGCCATCTGCGACCTGAAGAACAAGGTCGAGTGAGTTGAACCGGGTGCGCCGCGCGCACCGCTGACGTTACCGGTGCGCACGGCGCACCCTGCGAGAGAAGCCGCCATGGCACTGGCCAAACGCATCATCCCCTGCCTCGACGTGGACAACGGCCGCGTGGTCAAGGGCGTCCAGTTCGAGAACATCCGCGACGCCGGCGACCCGGTGGAAATCGCCCGCCGCTACGACGAGCAGGGCGCCGACGAGATCACCTTCCTCGACATCACCGCCAGCGTCGACGGCCGCGACACCACCCTGCACACGGTGGAGCGCATGGCCAGCCAGGTGTTCATTCCGCTCACCGTCGGTGGCGGCGTGCGTACCGTGCAGGACATCCGCAACCTGCTCAACGCCGGCGCCGACAAGGTCTCGATCAACACCGCCGCGGTGTTCAATCCGGAGTTCGTCGGCGAGGCCGCCGATCGCTTTGGCTCCCAGTGCATCGTCGTCGCCATCGATGCCAAGCGCGTGGCGCCGGGTCGTTGGGAAATCTTCACCCACGGCGGACGCAAGCCGACCGGCCTGGACGCGGTGGCCTGGGCGAAGAAGATGGAAGACCTGGGCGCCGGCGAGATCCTGCTGACCAGCATGGACCAGGACGGTGTGAAGAGCGGTTACGATCTGGGCGTTACCCGTGCCATCAGCGAGGCGGTGAATGTGCCGGTGATCGCCTCCGGCGGGGTCGGCAATCTGGAGCACCTGGCCGCCGGCATTCTCGAGGGCAAGGCCGACGCGGTACTCGCCGCCAGCATCTTCCACTTCGGCGAATACAGCGTGCCGGAAGCCAAGGCCTACCTGGCCAGCCGCGGCATCGTGGTGCGCTGAAGGCGGGGCTGTGCGGGAGTCGCCAGCCGGGCGCCGGGCGGCCGGCTAGAATGGGCAGGTCTGTTCGCCATTGGCGAACTCCCATTCGACAAGGAGTCCCTATGCTGTTCCCGAGGCTGCTGACCCTGTTCCTGCTGTTGGTCGGCACCGTGCAGGCGCGGGCCGAATCGCTGGTCCTGCTCACCGAAAATCTTCCCCCCTTCAACATGGCCGTCAGCGGCGGCAACTTCGCCCGCGACGACGGCATCTCCGGCATCAGCGCCGAGACCCTGCGCCTGGTCTGCCAGCGCGCCGGCATCGAATGCCAGCAGATCCTCCGCTTCCCCTGGGAGCGCGTGTACAACCAGGCGCTGGACGAGGCCGGCTATGGCCTGTTCTCGGTGGCGCGCACGGCGGAGCGCGAAGCGCTGTTCAAGTGGGTCGGCCCGATTGCCGGCGAAGACTGGGTGCTGCTCGCCCGCGGCGACTCGCCGATCCAGCTGAGCAGCCTGCAGCAGGCCGGGGAGTATCGCCTGGGCGGCTACAAGGGCGATGCGCCCAGCCAGCACGTGGTCGACCAGGGCCTGGAGGTGCAGCTGTCGCTGTACGACAAGGAAAACCCGGAGCGCCTGGCCAATGGGCAGATCGATCTGTGGGTGACCTCGTCGGTCGCCGGCCAGTACCTGGCCCGCCAGCAGGGCCATGCCGATTTCCGCGTGGCCCTGACCTTCGGCCGCGGCGACCTCTACCTCGCGCTGAATCGGCAGACCTCCGACTCCACCGTGGACAAGCTGCGCGCCGCCCTCGAGCAACTGCGTGACGAAGGCGCGTTGCAGGGCGTTATGCAGAAGTACTGAGCTGGTTCGTTTCTTGCCTGTTTTTGCCCTGCGAGCGACCTGCCCGACATGCGCCGCCGGCGTGACGCAGTTCAACGTAGTTGGTCCGTGGCGTGGCACTATGCCCGCCACTGCGCCGGTACCGTGCCGGTAGAAGACCGCCCGGGGCGCCTGCCCTCAAGGTGGCATTTGCAGACGAAGTCGCCGAACAACAACCACAACTCTGGAGCTGTACTGCAATGTTGAAGTATCTGCACAAGACGCTGCTGCTGGGCCTGCTGTTGCTGGCCGGCACTGCGCGCGCCGAGCTCTCCGAAGACTACAAGGTGATCCTGCTGACGGAGAATTTCCCGCCGTTCAACATGGCCATCGACGAGAAGAACTTCGCCCGCGACGACAACATCGACGGCATCAGTGCCGACCTGGTGCGCGAAGTCTTCAAGCGCGCCAACATCGGCTACAACCTGAGCCTGCGCTTCCCCTGGGACCGCATCTACCGCCTGACCCTGGACAAGCCCAACTACGGCCTGTTCTCCACCACCTTCACCGAAGAACGCAAGCCGCTGTTCAAGTGGGTCGGCCCGCTGGCCAAGAGCGAGTGGGTACTGCTCGCCGCGCCGGGCAGCACCATCAAGGTGAACAGCCTGGAAGAGGCCGCCCAGTACAAGATCGGCGCCTACAAGAACGACGCCGTCAGCCAGCACCTGGAGAGCAAGGGCCTGACGCCGGAGAACTCCCTGCGCGACCAGGAAAACGTGGCCAAGCTGATGAGCGGCAAGATCGACCTGTGGGCCACCACCGACCCGGTCGGCCGCTACATCGCCAAGCAGGAAGGCGCCAGCGGCCTGCAGGTGGTGCTGCGCTTCAACAGTGCCGAGCTGTTCCTGGCGCTGAACAAGGAGACCCCGGACGAAGTGGTCGAGCGCCTGCAGAAGGCCCTGGACGAGCTGCGCGCCGAGGGCTTCGTCGACGAGATCACCAACAACTATCTGTAACGAAACGGTGAACGCACGGCACCGGCGGGCCATCGCCGGTGCTGCGTTTCCCGCTGCGCTTCTGCTACCCTTCAGCGGCCTCGGGGCCGGCGAGCCGCCGTGCCGAGGGCTCTCCGACTGACCAAGGATATCGATATGTTGTTGAAGCGAATGACCATGGTGCTGCTGGGCGTGGGCCTGCTGTTCTCCACGCTGGCGCGGGCGGAGCTGCCGGAAGACTACAAGGTGGTGCTGCTCACCGAGAACTTCCCGCCCTACAACATGGCCACCAACGGCAAGAACTACGCCCGCGAGGAAAACCTCGAAGGCATCGCCGTGGAAGTGGTGCGCGAGATGTTCAAGAACGCCGGCATCGCCTATCACATGACCCTGCGCTTTCCCTGGGCGCGCATCTACCAGATGGCCCTGGAAAACCCGAACCATGCCGTGTTCGTCGCCGCCAAGCTGCCGGAGCGCGAGAAGCTGTTCAAGTGGGTCGGCCCCATCGGTCCGGATGACTGGGTCATGCTGGCCCGTGCCGACAGCAGCATCAATCTGATCAGCCTGGAGCAGGCCAAGTCCTACCGGGTTGGCGCCTACAAGGGCGACGCCATCGACGAACACCTGCGCAAGCAGGGCCTGGAGCCGATCAGCTCGCTGCGCGATCAGGAAAACGCGCACAAACTGCAGGAAGGCAATATCGACCTGTGGGCCACCGGCGATCCCGCCGGCCGTTACCTGGCCAAGCAGGAAGGCATTACCGGCCTGAAGACCGTGCTACGTTTCGACAGCGCCGAGCTGTACCTGGCGCTGAACCCGGAGACCCCGGACGAAGTGGTCGAACGCCTGCAGAAGGCTCTCGATGAGCTGCGCGCCAGCGGCAAGGTCGACCAGATCTTCCAGAGCTACGTGCAGTAAATTCTGCGCTCATGAAAAACCCGGGCTTGCCCGGGTTTTTTATTGCCCACAAAAAGGCACATCGGTAACGATGCGACGCCTTCGTAGGGTGCGCCGTGCGCACCAGCGCAAGCAAACGCCTGTAACTAGTCGCCGCGGGTGACGCTCAGGCCCTTGAGCAGGTTGAGCGCCTGGCTCAGCTGATAGTCGTCGTCCTGCGGGCGCGGATCGCCCTTGGCCTTCTTGCCGCTCGGCTTGTCCGCACCGCCGTTGCCGTTGCCCAGGTGGCCGGCCAGGTCGGCTTCCTTGATCAGCTCGCCGCCGTCCTCGCGGGTCAGCTTGGCCCGCGCGACCTCGATGTCCGGCACGATGCCCTGAGCCTGGATCGAGCGGCCGTTGGGGGTGAAGTACAGAGCGGTGGTCAGCTTCAGCGCGCGATCGTTGTTCAGCGGCAGCACGGTCTGTACCGAACCCTTGCCGAAGCTGTCGGTGCCCATCAGCACGCCGCGCTTGTGGTCCTGCAGGGCGCCGGCGACGATCTCCGACGCCGAGGCGCTGCCGCCGTTGATCAGCACCACCAGCGGTACGCCTTCGCTGGCGTCGGCCGGGTCGGCATTGAAGCGCAGCTCGGAGTTGGCGATGCGGCCCTCGGTGTAGACGATCAGGCCCTTCTTGAGGAAGTGGTCGGACACTTCCACCGCCGCCTGCAGCACGCCGCCGGGGTTGTTGCGCAGGTCCAGCACCAGACCGCGCAGTTTCTTGCCGTTGTCCTTGCGCAGCTTGCCCAGGGCCTTGCCGACTTCCTCGCCGGTATTGACCTGGAACTGGCTGATGCGGATCAGCCCGTAGCCGTCCTCGAGCATCTGGCTCTTCACGCTCCGGACCTTGATCACCGCGCGGGTCAGTTCGACGTCGAACGGCTTGCCGCCTTCGCGCACCAGGGTCAGGTTGATCTTGCTGCCGGCCTTGCCGCGCATCTTGTCCACCGCTTCCATCAGCGACAGGCCCTTGGTCGGCTGGCCGTCGATCTTGACGATCAGGTCGCCCGGCTGAATGCCGGCCTTGGAGGCGGGGGTGTCGTCGATCGGCGACACCACCTTGATGAAGCCGTCTTCGGTGCCGACCTCGATGCCGAGGCCGCCGAACTCGCCGCTGGTGCTTTCCTGCAGCTCGGCGAAGGCTTCCGGCTCCAGGTAGGCGGAGTGCGGGTCGAGGTTGCTGAGCATGCCCTTGATGGCGTTCTCCAGCAGGGTCTTGTCGTCCACCGGCTCGACGTACGCGGCCTTGATGCGGTCCATCACCTCGGCGAAGGTGCGCAGCTCGTCCAGCGGCAGCGGCGCCTTGCCTTCGGTCGCGGCGGCGGACGCCTCGGCGACTTCGGCGGCCAGCGCGGCGGGGCTGCCGAGCAGCAGGCCGAGGGCCAGGGCGAGGGGGGTGAGACGACGGAATTGCTGCATGTGAACTCCCAATGTGATGAGGCGCCCGGTCATCCCTGCGCGCGGCACCATTGCGCCGGATCGCTCGCGCGGCCCTGCTGGCGGATGGCGAAGTACAGTGCCGGGGTATCCTGGCCGCCGCTGGTGCCTACCGTGGCGATGGCCTCGCCGGCCTCGACCATGTCGCCGGCATCCTTCAGCAGGCTCTGATTGTGGCCATACAGGCTGAGGTAGCCGTTACCGTGATCGAGGATGACCAGAAGCCCGGCGCCACGCAACCAGTCGGCAAACACCACGCGGCCGCCGTGCACGGCGCGCACCTGGCTACCGGCGCTGGCGCCGATCAGCACGCCGTCCCACTTGGCGCGGGCATCGCCGTCGCGCGGTGAGCCGTAGCGGGCCACCAGCCGGCCGTTGACCGGCCACGGCAGCTTGCCCTTGGCCTTGGCGAAGGGGCCGCCGAAGCCGGCTCCGCTGGACACGCTCGGCCCCAGCGGCAGCGGGCGGCTGTTCGGATTGCGGGCTTGCTGCGCTTGCACTGCGGCCAGACGGCGCGCCTCCTCTGCTTCGCGGGCCTGGCGGGCCAGCGTTTCCTCGATGGTCTTGAGAACACGGGCCAGCTCAATCTGTTCCTGCTGCTTCGCTTTGAGCTTGCGGTCGCCGGCGCCGTACTGCTTGTTGAGCTTGGCCAGCGCCGCCTGGCGCTCTTTGCGTGCTGCGGCCAGCTCGTCGCGGCGGCTGTCCAGCGCGGTCTTCTGCTGCTGCAGCTGGGCCTGCTGGGTGGCGATATCGTTCTCGACGTTGGCCAGCTGGCGCAGGGTCTCGTTGAAGGTCGCGAGCTGCTCGAGGCGGGCCTTGCCGAGGTAGTCGTAATAGGTGAGGTTGCGCGAGAACTGTTCCGGCTGTTGCTGGTTGAGGAGCAGGCGCAGCGGCTCCTGCTGGCCACTCTGGTAGGCGGCGCGGGCCTGGATGGCGATTAGTCGCTGCTGTTCAAGGCGCGACTGCTGGAGTTTTTTTTTCTCCTGGTCGAGACGCTGCAGCTCGTCCTCGCTCTTCTGCAGCTCGCCCTCGAGGCCCTTGACCTGCTTCTGCAGCTCGCCCATCTCCTTCTCCGTGCGCTTGAGCTCCTTCTGCACGCCGGATTTTTCCTGCTGCAGCTTCTCCAGCAGTTTCTTCAGCTCGGCCACGTCGGCGCGGGCGGCCTCCAGCTGCTTCTGGGTCTGCGCCTTGTCGTCGGCGAAGGCCGGTACGGTCAGGCTGGCGAGAAGAACGAGGACGAGGGCGCGGAACATGGGCGGTGCGGCACCTGGGGGAGGGGAGTCGGGAGCGGCGAGGTCGGCGCAATCTGCGGCGAGCCGTCGGCTGGCCTTAGTATGCCCGCGGCGCTGCGCAAAAAAAACGCCCGCGGGCGGCAGCCGGCGAGCGTTTCACGGATTGCCGCGTCCGCGGCGAAGGCTTACTGCAGTTCGACGATGGTCTTGCCGGTCATCTCCGCCGGTACCGGCATGCCCATCAGGGTCAGCAGGGTCGGCGCCACGTCGGCCAGCACGCCGCCAGCGCGGATGGTCGCCGGGCGCTTGCCCACATAGATGAACGGCACCGGCTCGCAGGTATGCGCGGTGTGCGCCTGGCCGGTGCACTCGTCTTCCATCTGCTCGACGTTGCCGTGGTCGGCGGTGATCAGGGCCTCGCCGCCGACCTTGTCGAGCGCCTCGACGATGCGGCCGACGCAGCCGTCCAGGGTCTCGACGGCGGCCACGGCGGCGGCGAACACGCCGGTGTGGCCGACCATGTCGCCGTTGGCGTAGTTGACGATGATCACGTCGAAGCGCTGGTGCTCGATGGCGTCGACGATCTTGTCGGTGACTTCCGGCGCGCTCATCTCCGGCTTGAGGTCGTAGGTGGCGACGTTCGGCGACGGGATCAGGATGCGCTCTTCACCGGCGAACGGCTCTTCGCGGCCGCCGGAGAAGAAGAAGGTGACGTGGGCGTACTTCTCGGTCTCGGCGATGCGCAACTGGGTCTTGCCGTTATTGGCCAGGTACTCGCCGAGCACATTGGTCAGCGGCTCCGGCTTGTAGGCGCTGGGCGCCGGAATGCTCGCGGCGTACTGGGTCAGCATGATGAAGCCAGCCAGTTGTGGCACGCGCTTGCGCTCGAACTCCTGGAACTCTGCCTCGACGAAGCTGCGGGTCAGCTCGCGGGCGCGGTCGGCGCGGAAGTTCATGAATACCACGGCGTCGCCGTCTTCGACCTTCACCGGCTCGCCGATGGTGGTGGCCTTGACGAATTCGTCGCTCTCGCCGCGGGCATAGGCTGCTTCCAGGCCGGCGACGGCGCTGGCGGCATTGAACTGGCCCTGGCCATCGACGATCAGGTGATAGGCCTGCTCGACGCGGTCCCAGCGGTTGTCGCGGTCCATGGCGAAGTAGCGGCCGGTGAGGCTGGCGATACGGCCCTTGCCGAGTCTGGCGAAGGTGGCGTCGAGCAACTCGATGGACGGCTGGGCGCTCTTCGGCGGGGTGTCGCGGCCGTCGAGGAAGGCGTGCAGGTAGATCTTCTCGGCGCCGCGGCGGGCGGCCAGTTCGGCCATTGCTACGAGGTGGTCCTGGTGGCTGTGCACGCCGCCGTCGGAGAGCAGGCCGAGGATGTGCACGGCCTTGCCGGCACCGACCGCCTTGTCCACCGCAGTATTGATCTCGGTGTTCTCGAAGAACTCGCCGTCGCGGATCGCCTTGGTCACCCGGGTGAAGTCCTGATACACCACGCGCCCGGCGCCGAGGTTCATGTGGCCGACCTCGGAGTTGCCCATCTGCCCGTCCGGCAGGCCCACGTCCATGCCGCTGCCGGAGATCAGGCCGTGCGGATAAGTCGCACGCAGGCGGTCGTACACCGGGGTGTTGGCCGCGTGGATGGCGTTGTAGTCGGGGCTGTCGCTGTGGCCGAAGCCGTCGAGGATGATCAGGACCAGGGGTTTGGGCGTCGCGCTCATGAAGACTGGCTCTCTGTGGTGATCAAAAAAGGTCGCGCATTCTACCGGCGTGGGGCTCTGGCGTCACCGCCGTGCGGGGCTTGGCCCGATGGGCGCGCTGTGTATACTGGCCGCCATTTTAAGGCTTTGGAACCTCACGATGTTGGCCCAACTGATTGAATTTGCCACTAACCACTATGCGCTGGCCGGTTGCTTCGCCGTGCTCCTGGTGCTGCTCATCGTCACCGAGCTGCGCAAGGGCGGGCAGAGCCTCTCCAGCCGCGAACTGACCGCGCTGGTCAACAGCGACCAGGGCGTAGTACTGGACGTGCGCAATCAGAAGGACTTCTCCGCCGGCCACATCGTCGACGCCGTGAACATCCCCTTCGACAAGCTGTCCAGCCGTATGGTGGAACTGGAAAAGTACAAGGCCAAGACCATCATCGTGGTCGATGCCATGGGCCAGCACGCCGGTGCCGTGGCCCGCGACCTGAAGAAGGCCGGCTACACCGCCGCCAAGCTGGCCGGCGGCATCTCCAGCTGGCGCGGTGACAACCTGCCCGTGGTCAAGTGACATGTCCGAAGTCGTCGTCTATTCCAGCGCCTGGTGCCCTTACTGCATCCGCGCCAAACAGCTGCTCACCGCCAAGGGCGTGGCCTTCCGCGAAATCAGCGTGGACGGCAAGCCGGACGTGCGTGCCGAGATGACGCGCAAGGCCGGCCGCACCTCGGTGCCGCAGATCTGGATCGGCGCCACCCATGTCGGTGGCTGCGACGACCTCTTCGCCCTGGAGCGCGCCGGCCGGCTCGACGCGCTGCTGAACGCCTGAACCCTCTCAGAAACCCGTCACAAGAAGAATCATCATGACCGAACAAGCGAACAACGGCGCCGCTCAGAGCAACGAAGGGCCGCAATTCTCCCTGCAGCGCATCTACGTCAAGGACCTGTCCTTCGAGGCGCCGAAGAGCCCGGAGATCTTCCGTCTGGAGTGGGCGCCGAGCGTGGCGCTTGACCTGAACACCAAGCAGAAGCAGCTGGAAGGCGACTTCCACGAAGTGGTGCTGACCCTCTCCGTGACCGTGAAGACCGGCGAAGAGATCGCCTTCATCGCCGAAGTGCAGCAGGCCGGCATCTTCCTGATCAAGGGTCTGGACGCGGCCTCCATGAGCCACACCCTCGGCGCGTTCTGCCCGAACATCCTGTTCCCCTACGCCCGCGAGGCGCTGGACAGCCTGGTGATTCGCGGCTCCTTCCCGGCGCTGATGCTGTCGCCGGTGAACTTCGACGCCCTGTACGCCCAGGAGCTGCAGCGTCAGCAGCAGGGCGCCAGCCAGGCCTGATCGCCACCGTTGCGCAAAGAGCCGCCCCCAGGGGCGGCTTTTTTGTTTCAGGAACCTACGAAATCCAGTTGGCGCCAGGCCTCGTAGACCACCACGGCGACGGCATTGGACAGATTGAGACTGCGGCATTGCGGGCGCATCGGCATACGCAGGCGCTGTTCGTCGGGATACTGGGCCAGTATCTCGGCAGGCAGGCCGCGACTCTCGGGTCCGAATAGCAACATATCGCCCGCTTGGTATTTCATCTGCGCGTAGCTGTGACTAGCCTTGGTGGTGAATGCCAGGATTCTGTCGGGGCGAATGGCTGTGATACAGTCCTGCAAAGAATAGTGGCGTTTTAATGTCGCGTACTCGTGGTAATCCAGTCCGGCTCGGCGCAGGCGCTTGTCGTCCAGTTCGAAGCCCAGCGGCTCGATCAGATGCAGATGGCAGCCCGTGTTGGCGCAGAGGCGGATGATGTTGCCGGTGTTAGGGGGGATCTCCGGCTGGAACAGAACGACATGAAACATTGATCGGGCTCGGGTAGGTCTGTAGCCGCCATTCTACAATGCACTGGACGCGACACACCCAACGGCGGGTGGCGACGGCAGGGCAGGGGGATTTCGCAGTTGGTGTGGTTCGCCAAAAGAAGAAAGACAGCGGACGGTTTGCTGGGTATCGAGACGGGGCCGGAAGGCATCGCATTGGCTCGGGTACAACGTGTGCCCGGCGAGGCGCCTCGCCTGCTCGACTGTCTGTTCCGCAAGGCCGCGCCGGCCGAACAGCCCGCTGTGCTGCGTGCGCTGGTGGCGGAGCGTGGCCTGGCCGGCACCGCCGTCAATCTGGTTCTGCATCCCGCGACCTACCAGATGCTCCTGCTCGACGCCCCCGACGTGCCCGCCGAAGAACTGCGCGACGCCATGCGCTGGCGGGTCAAGGACCTCATTTCCGAATCCCTGGACCAGGTGGTGGTCGACACTTTCCGCCTGCCCGAAGACGCCTACCGCGGCCGCTCGCGCATGGCCTATTGCGCCGTGCTGGCCAAGGCCCGCATGCAGGCCCTGGGCGACCTGGTCGAGCAGGCCGGGCTGCACCTGCAGAGCATCGACATCACCGCCATGTCCTTCCGCAACCTCGGCCTGCTGGCGGGCGCGGAGAACATGAACATCGCCCTCCTGCGGCTGCGCTCCAGCGAGGGCCTGATCTGCGTGCAGAACGGCGCCGACCTGTACATGGCCCGGCGCATCGAGCAGGGCCTGGACAGCGCGGGCGGCGACTACGGCGCGGTGACGCTGGAGATCCAGCGCTCGCTCGACTATTTCGAGAGCCAGCTGGGCAAGGGCTACATCAACCGCCTGCTGCTGCTGCCGACCAAGCGCGACGGCGCGGCCGCCCTGCAGGCCCTCGGCTCCGGCCTGGCGGTCAAGCTGCAGGCGCTGGACCTGCGCGAACTGTTCCCCGGCCAGCCGGCGGCCGAGCTGGATGGCGCCGAGCAGGCCTACTGCATGGCCGCCGTCGGCGCCGCGCTGCGTCAGGAGGTTCTCTGATGCAGAACCTCAACCTCTACCAGGTCGAACGCCGCCGCCGCGACGGCCCGGAGAAGGCGCAGATGCTGCTGGGCCTAGCGCTGCTGGTGCTGGTCTGCCTGATCCACGCCGGCTGGCAGGGCTGGCAGGCGCGTGCCGCCGGCCAGGAATTGGCCGCCGCGGAGGCCGTGGCGCAGGAGAGCGAGACCCGTCTCGCCGCGGCCAAGGCCAGCTTCGTCGAGCCGCAGCTGGACGAGCGGCTGCCCACCGAACTGGCGGCGCAGGAAGAGAGCAATCGCGAGCTGCAGCGCCTGATCGCCTACCTCAAGGCACTCTCCCAGCGGCAGAACATGGGCTTCGTCGCGCCGCTGCAGGCGCTGGCCGACCATCACCCGCAGGGCGGGCTGTGGCTGACCGGCATCCAGTTGAACGAAGGCGGCACGCAGATGCGTCTGCAGGGGCGCAGCCAGAACCAGGAGCTGCTGCCGATCTACCTCGAGGCGCTGGGGCGTAGCCCGGTGTTCAACGGCCGCGAATTCGCGCGTCTGGACGTGGAGCGCGGCGAGGACCAGCTGCTGCACTTCGACCTGTCCTCGCGTCCCGCCGACCAGGAGAAGAAGGCCGATGAATAAGTGGCTGCAGCGCTGGCAGGGCATGGCCGCCCGCGAACAGTGGCTGACCTACGGCGTGGGGCTGGCCCTGCTCGGCATGCTCTACCTGCTGCTGATCGGCGATCCGCTGGCGGCGCGGGTGGCGTCCAAGGAGTCGGCCATCCAGCTGGCCAAGGGGCGCTCGGCGGAAGCGGCCTCGGGCATCGCCGATTTGCAGGCCAAGCTCGATGCCGATCCCAATAGCCCCTACCGCAGTGCGCTGCTGGTGGCCTCGGCCAGCCGTGAGGAGCTGATCCGGCAGATCGACCAGGACACCGCCGAGCTGATCACCCCGGAGAAGATGAAGGCGGTGCTAGAGAGCCTGCTCCAGGCCCAGCAGGGCCTGAGCCTGATGGGCATGCAGAGCTTCAGCGAGCCGGTCCAGCTGGCCCAGGCCGCCAGCCCGTCGACACCGGGCGTGGAAGCGCCGGCGCCTGCGTCCGCCACGTTGTACCGACATGGCCTGATCCTCGAGCTGGAGGGCGGCTACTTCGACCTCCTGCAGTACCTGAATGCCGTGCAGCAGAGCGGCTGGAAGCTGAACTGGGACAGCCTCGACTACCAGGTCGGCGAGGCCGGCCCGAGCCGGGCCAGGATCAGCCTGAAACTCTTCACCTTGAGCCGCAAGGCGGGATGGGTCGGTGTCTAGAAACCTGTTACTCGCGCTGCTGCTGGGTAGTGCGCTGGCCCAGGCGGCGGTCGATCCGACCCAGCCGCCGGCCAGCCTCGGCCCGGCGAGCAGCGCCGACGAGGCGCCGGCCGCGCTGGTGCTGCAGGCCATCCTGCGCGGCGCCCAGGGCAGTCGCGCGGTGATCGACGGCCACACCCTGCGCGTTGGCGAGGCGCGCGCCGGCCTGCGTGTGCTGGCCATCCACCCGCATTCCGTCCTGATCGAGCGCCAGGGGCAGCGCGAGCTGCTGCGCCTGGCCGAACCCGTTATGAAGCCGAGCCGATGATGCCCATGACTCCCAATCTGTCGAAAACCGGCCTGCTGCTGGGGCTGGCCTGCCTGCTCAGCGCCTGCCAGACCTTCATCGATGGCGACAAGCAGCTCTACGAGCAGAGCGAGAAACTGCTCGACGAGAGCCTGCAGCAGGCCGAGGCCCAGCGCAAAGTGGCGCCGCCACCGGCGGTGCAGGCCGCGCTGCTACCGCCGCTGACCGGCAGCCTGTACAGCAGCGGCCCGCGCTTCGACGTGGCGGCCAAGGACATGCCCGCCCGCGACTTCTTCCTCAGCCTGATGGAAGGCGCCGGGCAGAACCTGGTGGTGCATCCGGAAGTGACCGGCACCATCACCTTCAGCCTGCGCCGGGTCACCCTCGAGGAAGTGCTCGCCGCGGTGCGCGACAGCTACGGCTACGACTACCGCCGCACCAGCTACGGCTATCAGATCCTGCCGAACAAGGTGATCACCCGCAGCTACGACCTCAACTATCTCAACTTGCAGCGCCTGGGCGAGGCGGATACCCGGGTCAGCTCCGGTCAGGTGGAGAGCACCGAGAGCGGTGGCGGCGACAACGACGGCAGCGGCAACGGCGACAGCGACCGCTCGGTGACCACGCTCAACGCCAGCAAGGTGGTCACCACCAGCAACGTCGACTTCTGGAAGGAAGTGCAGCAGGTGGTCCAGGCCATCGTCGGCAGCGAGGAAGGCAACAGCGTGGTGGTCAACCCGCAAGCCAGCCTGCTGGTGGTGCGCGCCAACAGCGCGGACCAGGAGAACGTCGCGCGCTTTCTCGAGCAGGCGCAGCGCAACCTGCAGCGCCAGGTCGTGCTGGAAACCAAGATCCTCGAGGTGGAGCTCAACGACGGCTTCCAGGCCGGCATCAGCTGGGATCGGATCGGCGGCGACGTCGGCGCCGTTCTCGACGGCGCACCGCTGGACGGCCCGAACAACATCGACGGCGTATTCAGCACCGTGCTCAGCTTCGGCGACTTCTCCGGGCTGATCCAGCTGCTGCAGACCCAGGGCGAGGTTCGCGTGCTGTCCAGCCCGCGCATCTCCACGCTGAACAACCAGAAGGCGGTGATCAAGGTCGGCACCGACGAATTCTTCGTCACCGAAGTGTCGTCCAACAGCTCGACCACCACCGTGGCCGGCGTCACCCAGCCGACCCAGGACGTGACCCTGACGCCGTTCTTCTCCGGCATCTCGCTGGACGTGACGCCGCAGATCGACCAGAACGAGGTGGTGACCCTGCACGTGCGGCCCACCGTCAGCCGTGTGGTCGACCAGAACAAGACCATCGTCCTCGGCGAGGACAACGTCTTCAACCTGCCGCTGGCGCTGTCCACCTCGCGCCAGTCCGACTCCATCGTGCGCGCCCGCAGTGGCCAGGTGGTGGTAATCGGAGGTCTGCTGCAGAACAACAACGAGAACACCGACGCCGAGGTGCCCTGGGCCAGCACGCTGCCCTTCGTTGGCAACCTGTTCAAGCAGCAGCGCAAGTCGCTGCGCAAGAGCGAGCTGGTCATCCTGATGCGCCCGCAGGTGGTCAGCGATGAAGTCTGGCTCGAGGAGATCCGGCGCAGCGCGGAATCCTTCAAGGAGCTGAGGTAAGGCATGTACGAGGCCTTCTTCGGTCTGCGCGAGAAACCCTTCGCGCTGACGCCCAACACCGGCTTCCTGGTGCAGCTGGCGCCCTATCAGGCGTGCCTCAACCTGCTGCGGGTGGCACTGGGCGAGGGGGAGGGCTTCATCAAGGTGACCGGCGAGGTCGGCACCGGCAAGACCCTGCTGTGCCGCGCGCTGCTCAACTCGCTGGAAAGCGAGCGCTACCAACTGGCGTACTTGCCCAACCCCGGCATGAGCCCGGTGGGGCTGCGCCAGGCCGTGGCCCGTGAACTGCTCATCGAGGGCATCGACGAACTCGACACTCAGGGCGTGCTGGACGCGCTGCATCATCGCCTGATCCAGCTGGCCTCCGAGGGCCGCAGCACGGTGGTGCTGATCGACGAGGCCCAGGCCCTGCCGACCGCGACCCTGGAGGCCCTGCGCCTGCTGACCAATCTGGAAACCGAGCAGGCCAAGCTGCTGCAGGTGGTGCTGTTCGGTCAGCCGGAGCTGGACGCTACTCTGGCACGTGACGAATTCCGCCAGCTGCGCCAGCGCATCACCTTCTCCTACCGGCTGCGCCCGCTCGACGTGAAGGACTGCACCCGCTACCTCAACGAGCGCCTGGCCGTGGCCGGCTACCGCGGCGAGCCGCTGTTCTCGCCGCGTGCCATCCGCCGCCTGGTGCGCGGCAGCGGCGGCATTCCGCGGCTGATCAACATCCTCGCGCACAAGGCGCTGATGGTGGCCTTCGGCGAGGGCCGGCGGCAGGTCTCGGCCGAGCACGTGCGCCGCGCCCAGCTGGATACCGAGGGCGCCCAGCCGTTTTTGCAGCGTCGCCCGGTCTGGCTCGGCTGGGGGCTGGCGGCGAGCCTGTCGCTGTTGGCGGTGGTCGGTGCCTGGCCCTGGCTCAGCCAGTGGCGGGAGCTGCTGCCATGAGCCTGGTCAACGACATGCTGCGCGACCTCGAGGAGCGCCGCGCCGCGCCGTCCGAACGGCTGACGCTGGAAGGCCTGCACGCGGTGGACGAGGCTGGCGCCGCGCGCCGCGAGCGCATCGAGCGCCTGCGCCGCGGCTCCATCTGGTTCATGGCGGTGATGCTGATCGCCGTGCTGATCGGCGTGATGATCGGCCGGGTGGTCAACGGCCAGATCCCCTGGGGCGGGGTGATGCCCAAGCGCGAGGAGGCCGCCGCGCCGGCACTGCCGCGTCTGCTGGAAGTGTTGCCGCAGACCGACGCCGGCGGTCTGACCCTGCAGCTGCTGCTGGAGCGCTCGGTGCCCTACCAGCGCACCGAAGAGAGCGGGGCGGTGAGCCTGCGCCTGCCGGATGTGGAGCTAGCCGGCGGACCGCGGTCCGGGCGGGTGCAGCGCGAAGGGCGCAGCCTGTCCTGGCGGGTCGAGGCCCAGGGCCGGGACGTGCAGGTGCTGCTGGTCGGCCTCGGCGAGGGCCTGCAGGTCAGTGATCGTCTGGAGGCCGCCGGAGACCGCTGGCTGCTGTGGATCGAAGTGCCGCTCAACGAGCCGGCGCCGAATGCCGAGGCCGCCGTCGAGGAGCCGGCCCTGACACCCGCCGCGCCGGCTGCCGAACCCGCTGCCGAGCCGGAGCTGCCGGCCTGGGCCACGGCGCCGGTGGCGCCGGCCAATGCCCCCGAGCCCGCCGCGACTGCCGAACCTGCGGCACCCGCTCCGGAGCCTGCCGGTGTGCCGCAAGTGAAGATCGAGCCCTATCGTCCGGACGGCCTGGCCGAGGCGCGTCAGGCCATCCAGGCCGGCGACTACCGCAAGGCCATCGCCGAGCTGGAAGAACTGCAGAAGACCCGCGGCCGCGACCCGGAAGTGCTGCGTTGGCTGGCCCGCGCCTACCTGGCAGACGGCCAGCAGCAGCGCCTGCTCGGCTGGCTGCCGGCGCAGCTGGCGCAAATGCCGCAGGACAGTGAACTGCGCCTGCTGCTGGCCCGCGCCCAGTTGCAGGCCGGTGCTACCCGGGATGCCGTGGCTACCCTGGAGCAGAACGCTCCGTCGCTGGCCCAGGAGCCCACCTACCACGCGCTGCTGGCGGCCAGCTACCAGCAGACCGGGCAGTGGCAGCAGAGCGCCGCCCTGTACCGGGAGATGGTCGCCCTGCGCCCCAGCCAGTCCACCTGGCAGCTGGGCCTGGCCATCGCCCTGGAGCAGCTCGACCAGCCGGCCGAGGCTGCCCGTCACTATCGCCTGGCCCTGCAGGGGCTGGGGCTGGACGAGAGCGCCAAGCGCTTCGCCAGCGAACGCGCCGCGGCGCTGGGAGGCCGAGGATGAGCGAAGAAACACGTCAGCCGGGCGAGGCGAGCAATCGCAAGGTGCGCCTGGGCGACCTGCTGGTGCAGGCCGGTCTGATCAGCGACACGCAGCTGCAACTGGCGCTGCAGGAACAGAAGCGCACCGGCTCCAAGCTTGGCCGCACAGTGGTCGACATGGGCTTCGTCGCCGAGGTCAAGCTGCTCACCGCACTGTCCGAGCAGCTGAAGATCCCCTTCATCGAACTCAAGCACTTCAAGTTCGACCAGCCGCTGGTGCAGACCCTGCCCGAGGCCATGGCGAGACGCTTCCGCGCCATTCCGCTGTCGCGCGAGGGCGGCGGCATCCTGGTGGGCATGTCCGACCCGCTCGACCTGTTCGCCCAGGACGAGATGGAGCGCATCCTCAAGACCCGCGTGCGCCCGGCGGTGGTGCGCGAGGCGGAGCTGCTGGCGACCCTCGACCTAGTCTACCGTCGCACCAGCGAAATCGCCTCGATCGCCGGCGAGCTGGAAGGCGAGCTGCAGGACAGCGACTTCGACCTGTCCAAGCTCGGCGCCGACAACGTCAGCGACGCGCCGGTGGTGCGCCTGCTGCAGACGCTGTTCGAAGACGCCGTGCAGATGAAGGCGTCGGACATCCACATCGAGCCGGACGAGGGCGTGGTGCGCATTCGCCAGCGTATCGACGGTGTGCTCAACGAGCAGGTGATGAAGGAGCAGCGCATCGCCTCGGCGCTGGTCATGCGCCTGAAGATCATGTCCGGCCTGGACATCTCCGAGAAGCGCCTGCCGCAGGATGGCCGCTTCAACATCCGGGTGAAGAACCGCAGCATCGACGTGCGGGTCTCGACCATGCCGGTGCAGTACGGCGAATCGGTGGTCATGCGTCTGCTCGACCAGAGCGCCGGCATCGCCAACCTGGACGCCGGCGGCATGCCGCCGGACATGCTGGCGCGCTTCCGCCGCCTGCTGCAGCGGCCCTATGGCATGGTGCTGGTCACCGGCCCTACCGGCTCGGGCAAGACCACCACGCTGTACGCAGGCCTCGCCGAGCTGAACAGCCCGGAGAAGAAGATCATCACCGTCGAGGACCCGGTCGAATACCGCCTGCCGCGGATCAACCAGGTGCAGGTCAACACCAAGATCGAGCTGACCTTCGCCCGCGTGCTGCGCGCCGCCCTGCGTCAGGACCCGGACATCGTGCTGATCGGCGAGATGCGCGACCAGGAAACCGCCGAAATCGGCCTGCGCGCCGCGCTCACCGGCCACCTGGTGCTGTCGACCCTGCACACCAACGACGCCCTGACCTCGGCCATGCGCCTGGTCGACATGGGTGCCGAGCCGTTCCTGGTCGCCACCTCGCTCAATGCTGTGCTGGCCCAGCGCCTGGTGCGCCGCGTCTGCGAGAACTGCATGGAAGACCACCAGCCCGAGCCGCAGCAGCTGGCCTGGCTGGAGAGTCTGCAAGGCGCCTCGCTGGCCGGCCGCAGCTTCAAGCACGGCGCCGGCTGCCACCAGTGCCACAACACCGGCTATTCCGGGCGCGTCGGCGTCTACGAGCTGCTGGAAATGGATGAGGCGATGATCGCCGCCCTGCGCCGCAACGACCCCCAGGGCTTCGCCGAGGCCGCGCGCCACAGCGCCCACTACCGCCCCCTGGCCGCCTGCGCGCTGGACTACGCGCTGGCGGGCATCACCAGCGTCGAGGAAGTGCTCAAGGTCTGCGCCAGCCTCACCGACGAGGTACAGGCGTGACACCCGCACGGCGGCTCCCGCCAACCTCCCCCTCTCCCGTGAGCGGAAGAGGGCCGGGGAGAGGGCGCGCCTGTAGCCCGGATGTAATCCGGGGCCGGAGTCGCCTGCTTCCCGGATTTCATCCGGGCTACGGCCGGTTCGACGTCTGCACGCTCTCCGGCTCTGCACGCACCGCCCCCTCTCCCGTTCACGGGAGAGGGCTGGGGAGAGGGCGCTTCTGTAGCACGGATGCAATCCGGGGCCGGAGTCGCCTGCTTCCCGGATTGCATCCGGGCTACGGTTCGTTCGGCGTCAGCGCGCTTGCCGGTTCTGCACGCACCGCCCCCTCTCCCGTTCACGGGAGAGGGCTGGGGAGAGGGCGCTTCTGTAGCACGGATGCAATCCGGGGCCGGAGTCGCCTGCTTCCCGGATTGCATCCGGGCTACGGTTCGTTCGGCGTCAGCGCGCTTGCCGGTTCTGCACGCACCGCCCCCTCTCCCGTTCACGGGAGAGGGCTGGGGAGAGGGCGCTCCTGTAGCCCGGATGCCATCCGGGGCGGGAGCCACCCGCATCCCGGATTCCATCCGGGCTACGGCCGATTCGACGTCAGCGCGCTTGCCGGTTCTGCACGCATCGCCCCCTCTCCCGTTCACGGGAGAGGGCTGGGGAGAGGGCGCTCCTGTAGCCCGGATGCCATCCGGGGCGGGAGCCACCCGCATCCCGGATGCCATCCGGGCTACGGCCGATTCGACGTCAGCGCGCTTGCCGGTTCTGCACGCACCGCCCCCTCTCCCGTTCACGGGAGAGGGCTGGGGAGAGGGCGCTCTTGTAGCCCGGATGCCATCCGGGGTCGGAGCCACCTGCTTTCCGGATCGCATCCGGGCTACGGTGCCAAAGCATCGCTAGCAGGGCTCGCTCCTGCGGATGCTTCCTGGGGGCGGCCATGAGCCAGTTCCGCTACACCGGGCGCGACGCCCAGGGCGGCAAGGTCACCGGCACCGTACAGGGCGCCAGCAGCGACAGCGTGGCCAGCGAACTGCTGGCGCAGAGAATCACCCCGCTGACCATCGAGGAACAGGCCGAGGGCGACGGCGAGGACGTGCTCGCCGCCATCAAGGAAAAGCTGCGGCGCAAGCGCGTCGACCTCGAGGAGCTGATTATCTTCTGCCGGCAGATGTACAGCCTGAGCAAGGCCGGCGTACCGATCATCCGCGCCATCGGCGGTCTGGCCGAGTCGCACCGCAACCCGTTCTTCCGCGAAGTACTGCAGCAGGTGCGCAGCGACCTCGAGGGCGGCGTCAGCATGGCCGTGGCCCTGCACGCCCATCCCAAGGTGTTTGGCACGCTGTTCATCAGCATGATCAGCGTCGGCGAGAACACCGGCCAGCTCGACCAGGCCTTCCGTCAGCTCTCCAGCTACCTGGAACTGGAGCGCGAGACGCGCAAGCGCATCAAGCAGGCCACCCGCTACCCGCTGTTCGTGCTCGCCGCCATGGCCGTGGCCCTGGTGGTGATCAACCTGTTCGTGATCCCGGCCTTCGCCAAGGTATTCGAGCAATTCAAGGCCGACCTGCCCTGGCCCACCCAGCTGCTGATCGGCACCTCGCAGTTCTTCCAGGACTTCTGGTGGCTGCTGCTCCTGCTGTTCGGCGGGGCCCTTTACGCCTTCTTCAAATGGACCGACACCGAGGCCGGCGCGCTGAAATGGGATGCCACCAAGCTGCGCCTGCCCATCGTCGGCGGCATCTTCGAGCGCATCGCTCTGGCCCGCTTCACCCGCACCTTCGCCATGATGTACCGCGCCGGCGTGCCGCTGCTGCAGACCCTGTCGATCAACAGCGCCAGCGTCGGCAACCGGCACATCGGTCAGGCCATTCTCGGCATGCGCGAGGGCGTCGAACGCGGCGAGGCCTTGACCCGCACCGCCTCGGCCAGCGGCCTGTTCACCCCGCTGGTGCTGCAGATGATGGCGGTGGGCGAGGAGACCGGCGCGCTGGACGATCTGTTCGTCGAGGTGGCGGACTTCTATGAACAGGAGGTCGACTACGACCTCAAACAATTGGCATCGGCCATCGAACCGATATTGATCGTGGCCATGGGCGTGATGGTGCTGGTCCTGGCGCTGGGCGTGTTCCTGCCGATGTGGGACCTGGCCTCCGTCGCCAAGGGCGGCGCGTGAGCCCGGACTACGAGGCCGATTACTGGGTCAGGCGTTCGCGCCTGTTTGGCTGGGGCCTGACCCTTGTGATGGCGGCGGGACTGGTTGCGGCGCTGGGCTGGAAGATCGCCGAGGTCAGCGAAGCGCGGGCCATGCTCGCCACTCGCGAGTACCTCGCCGCCAGCCTGACCAGCCTGGCGGCGGAGCAGGTGGCGAAAGACCAGGTGCCGGATGAGGCCTGGAGAACAAGGAATCCGTTCGTGCTGCTGCGCTGGCAGCAGGACAACTACTGCGGCGAACTCGTCGCAGGCGCCGAACCGGGGCGCGGCTGCTGGTACTGGCTACCACAGGCCGCCTGGGTGCTCTACCGGCCGAGGTTCGCCGACGGATGGACGAGGGAGGGGAGCGAAGTGCTCGCGTGGCGCGTTCTGGCGGTTCCCGAGGGAATGCCAACTGCGTCACAATCGGATCGCGACGCCTTCGCCCTGGAGCTTGAAGCGGTACCCACCGCGGAATTGTCCGCACAAGGGTTTTGAGTCACAGAGGAAGCGAGATGAAGAACAACAAAGGTTTCACCCTGATCGAACTGGTGGTGGTGATCGTCATCCTCGGCATCTTGGCCGCGGTGGCGTTGCCGCGTTTCATGGATGCCACCGAGGATGCCCACGAGTCTGCCGTCAAAGGCGCCGCGGGTGCGCTGGCTTCCGCCGTGCTGCTGGTGCGCTCGCAGTTCGAGCTGAACCGCAACGGCGGCAACCAGGGCTGCGCCGGCGGCAACTGCCAGATCGACGTGCAGGGCTTCGGCAACAACTCGGTCGACGTCAATGCCGACGGCTGGCCGATCGGCACGCAGCGCACCGGAACGCCCGGCGTTAATGCCGGCATGAATCCGGCGGCCTGTAATCAGGTCTTCACCAACATCCTGCAGGGTTCGGCCCCGACCGTGGGCACCGCCGCCGGTGCCGTCGACTACGTCACCACGGCGAACGGCACCGTCTGCACCTATACCTACCAGCACGACGGTGGCGACGACCTCATCGAATACGACGCCAGCAATGGCGAAGTGACCAACGACTTCAATTGATCCAACCAGGAAGCAGCACTATGAAAAAGCAACAAAGTGGTTTCACCCTGATCGAGCTGATCATGGTCATCGTCATTCTTGGCATTCTGGCGGCGTTTGCGTTGCCGAGGTTTGCCAATCTGGGGGCGGATGCCCGAATTGCGTCGCTGAATGGTGCATTAGGCGCGGTACGTTCTGCCTCGGCTGTTGCTCACTCTCAGGCCCTGGCCCGCAACGCAGCAGGTAACATCGCTCTGGAGGGTCAGAACATTACGATGATCAATCAGTATCCGACGGCTGACCAAGCTGGTATCGGTACCGCGGCACAGCTGAGTAATGAGTTTGTTCTCGCGGGTGGCGGTACAGCGGCAAACAGTGTGCTGAATGTCAGCGTGACTGGCGCTACAAACCCAGCTACTTGTGCATTCACCTACACGGCCGCAGCTGCTAACGGTGCTCCAGTAATAACCCTGGTCAGCACTCAGGGCTGCTGAGTGTTTTATGCGCGGATTCACCTTGGTTGAGCTGGTGATGGTGATGGTCATCATCGGCATCCTCGCCGCAGTGGTGGGGCCGCGCTTTTTCGATAGACGGGTGTTCGACGAGCGCCTGTTCTATGAAGAGGCTCTGGCTGCTACGCGTTATGGGCAGAAGTTGGCGGTGGCCAGCGGTTGCCGGATTCAGGTCAGCCTGAATGGAGGCGGTTATCGCCTGCGTCGTGCTGACAGCTGCACCGCTGGGGCCTTTGGCACCGAGGTGCAGGGGCCTGATGGCCAAATTCCCTTCGCCGCGACCTTGCCCAATGGAGTCATAGTCTCGGCAAGCACTTTTCCCGTGGTGTTCGACTCGCTCGGCCGCCCCTCGGCCGCAGCGGCCGCTACTCTCGGTGCTTTCACCATCAACGTGACGGCTGACACCGGCATGGTGCAATGAGACGTCAAGCCGGTATGACCCTGGTCGAACTGGTGATCACTATCGTGATCATCGGTATCGCCGCAGCTGCTCTCTTCAGTGCCATGGCTGCGATTACCGGGCGCTCTGCCGACCCGCTGCTGCGGCAGCAAAGCCTTGCAATCGCCGAAGCTTATCTAGAAGAAATCCTGCTGCAGCCGTTTCTTGACCCGAGCAATGCCGTGTGCCCGACACCACCGGCCAGTCGGGCCACTTACGACAACGTCTGCGACTATAACGGCGTCAATGACAATGGCGCCCGCGATGCGCGCGGTCAGGCCATCGCTGCGCTGGCAGGCTATCGCGTACAGGTGTCGGTCGCGCCCCAGGCCTGGGCCGGTTTAGCCGCGACCAATGCGCTCTACGTGCAGGTAACGGTGACCGATCCAGCCGGCCAAGCGCTGCAGCTTGGCAGCTACAGGACGCGTTACTGATGCGGCGCATACGTGCATTCACCCTGGTCGAACTGGTGATGGTCATTGCCTTGTCGGGGTTGGTGGCCCTGATGATCAGCACCGTACTGTCGCGGCCGATGGAGGGTTTCGCCGGCCAGAGCCGGAGGGCGATCCTAGTGGACCAGGCCGCGGGCGCGTTGAACCGCATGAGCCGCGATGTGCGCCTGGCAATTCCCAACTCTCTGCGTGTCGAGGCTGGTGGTCAGGCGGTAGAGATGCTGCTGATTCATAGCGCGGCGCGTTATCGGCCCAACCGAGTCGGCGGCGAGGGGCTGAGCTTCTCCACCGCTGCCGCCGGTAGCTGTGGCAGCTCGACTGTAGGTGGGCGCTGCGACAGCGTGCAGGTGCTGGATGCCGGCATCAGTCCTGCCGGCGCCAACTGGATGGTGTTGTACAACGTCGGCGCCCTGTCGGGTGGGGTTCCGGAGCCGGGCAGTAACGTCTGGGGTGGGGGTAATCCAGGAGTGATAACCCCTACCGGTACTACCTTCAATGTGGTCAACGCCGCTCCGGCGGGAGAGAGCCAGATCATTCTGGGCAACCTCCCGGCCAGCGGTTTCCAGTTCGCCTTTGCCTCGCCGCAGCGGCGTCTCTATCTGGCACAGACGGTCGTGGGCTATCGCTGCAGCGGCAGCCAACTGCTGCGCTACAGTTACAACCAGCTGCTGGCGGCGATTCCGAATGTGCCGCCTGTAGGCTCCAATCCGCAGCCTGTGGCTGCCAACGTCGCCAGTTGTAATTTCGTCTACCAGCCCGGCAGCACCCAGCGCTCCGGGTTGCTGGCCCTCAATCTGCAGCTCAGTCAGTCTGGCGAGAGCGTGCAACTGATGCAGCAGGTCCATGTCGACAATGCGCCCTGAGTCCATGACCCGCCGGCAGGGCGGCTTCGGCCTGGTGGCCGCCATGTTCCTGATCATCGTGGTAGCTCTGGTGATTGCCGCCATGTCTCGCCTGTCTTCTACCCAGCATGGCACCAACAGCCTGGCCATACAGCAGGCACGGGCTTATCAGGCCGCGAGGTCGGGGCTGGATTGGGGGATCACTCAGGCTGTAAATGCTGGTAGCTGTGCCGCCGGCACCCCGACTCTGGCCGGTGGCAACCTGAGCGAATTCGCCGTGGTGGTCGCCTGCAACAGCAGCGGCTATATCAACGAGCAGGGAGTGGCGATCACCATCTTCCGCTTTACTGCCACAGCGCAGAACGGTGTGCCCGGGGGGCGCCCGGACTATGCCTACCGACAATTGACTGCAGTAGTCGAGAGATAGCGATGATCACGCAGCGATTCAGCTTTTCGCGCCTGATACTTATGTTTTTCTGCCTGCTGCTGCCGGGCCTGGTACAGGCTGCCACCTATACATTCGGCCAGGGCTGGTTCTCTGCACATAATCCGCCGCCCTGCCAGGGCGGCAGCTGGAGCAACAGCGGCAGCACCTACACCTGTAGTGGGAGGGTAGTGCTGGGCGCCGGAGATGTGGTGATAGTGTCGACGGCTTTTCTCGAGCCGCTCGACAGCATAACCATTGTGGCAACTGGTGGGTTCACCCTGGCGGGCAACACCATCGGTACTGCAGCCAAGAACATCTCACTGCGCACGGACTACAGCACCATCACTGCAACGGGGACCAATACCATCAATGGCTCGGTGACGTCGGGCAGTGGAGCAATATCGTTGACGGGCACCACGCTTAACGGCTCGTTGCAGTCGAACAGCGGCTCCATCACCCTCAATGGCACGTCGGTCAGCGGCACCCTGACCAGCAGCGGTCAGAACAACCTGACCAACAGCAGTGTCAATGGTGCGGCGAATATCAGCAGTTCGTTAAGTGCCACCGGAACCAGTTTCGGCAGTAGCGTGACGACTACTGGAACGGCCGACTTTAACGCTGGCAGCGTGGCGGGCAACCTGCTGTCTTCCAGTACCATCACATCGATCAACGGGACCACGTTCGGGGGGACGCTGACCAGCACTAATGGTTCGGTCAGCCTCGGCGGTGGCAGTGTCACGGGGTTGGTTCGCAGCGGTTGCTGTCAGGTTACGACAAACGGCACCAGCCTTCAGTCGGGTGCACGCTCGGACTCTGCAGGATTGAGCATTACTGGCGGCACCATTCAGGGCGATTTCTATGCTGCCAACAATGCTGCCAACTTCAATGGAGTGACCATGGCCAGCGGCACCGTGACCGGTGCCAGTACGGCAACTTTTACCAATAGTACGCTAGGCAGCTCGGGCAACTTGGTGACGGTGACCACACAAAGTGGTGCAGTCAACCTCAATAACACCACGGCCTACGGCGACTTCACAGCGCCTAATTACTCGACTATCTACGTCAACAGCCCGAGCACGGTTACCGGTACCTGCCTCCCTCATTCGACTCCCGCCAATGCGTGCAAGGCGGTGCCTACCCCAACCTGTTTCACGGACAACTACAACCGTAGTGCTCTGGGTAGCGACGACTGGGCTGTGACCAGTCGCAACGGCTCATTTGGTGTGCCGCGTCTCATCAGCAATCGCCTGCGTCTGACCGACAACTCCGGGAACGTTGCCACTGGCGCGACCCTTCAACGCTTGCTGCCAGCAGCCGACAACTTCGTCCAGTTGCAATTCAAGTACTACGCCTACAACGGTAGTGGCGCCGATGGTATCGCTGTGACGTTCTCCGACGCGGCTGTGACGCCGCAGCCTGGTGGCTATGGGGGCTCCTTGGGTTATGCGCAGCTGAACGGGACCAGTGGGTTCTCCGGTGGCTGGTTGGGAATCGCATTGGATGAGTTCGGCAACTTCTCCAATCCTACGGAAACCCGTAACGGAGGCCCGGGTGCGCGTCAGGATTCGGTATCGATTCGTGGCTCCGGGGCAGGTGCAACAGGTTATCGCTACCTGTCGGGAACTGCTGCCAATCTCAGCCCCGGGGTCGACTCCACCAGCACCGCCGTAGGTCCAGGGCATACCTATCGCATCACTCTGGATAGTCGGACTACCGGCAAGACCATGGTGACAGTCGAGCGCAATACGGGCTCGGGCTTCGTGACGCTGATTCCGACCTTTGATGCCCAGGCGCAGGCAGGGCAAGCCGACTTGCCGAGCGACTTCTTCATGTCGCTGACCGGCTCTACTGGTGGTTCCAATAACATCCACGAGTTGGATGACTTCCAGATATGCGCCAACCGGATGAATCCGGTGGGGCAGCAGGTAGATCACTTCGAGTACATCTATTCCGGTAATGCGCTTACTTGCAATCCGCAGTCGGTGACTATCAAAGCGTGTCAGAACGCGAGTTGCTCAAGTCTCTACACCGATCCTGTGATCGTAACGTTGAGTCCGACGGCTGCCTGGACGGCAACTGCTCCTGCCTCCATCTCGAGTGGGAACGTACTGACCTTCTCCGGAGGCACTGCGACTGTACAGTTACGCCGCTCGGCAGGGGAGGTCACAGTCGGAGAGTCGAGCTCTATCCCAGCTGTCCGTCCCCTGAGCCAGAGGGTATGTTCAACCAGTGGCTGCAAGATCACGTTCGCCGACACTGGTTTCCTGATCACTGTCCCTGACCTGATTGCCGGCAAGGAGGCAGAGGCCACCATTCAGGCCGTGCGCAAGTCGGACAACGCGGCGGTCTGTGTGCCGAGTTTCGATAGGGTGACTCGCGATGTGCGCTTCAATGCGACCTACAGCGATCCGAACACAGGCACCAAGTCGGTAGTGATCAACGGAACCGCCATTACCACTACGACCGTAGCCGCTGCCGCATCGGCTACGCCGACTACTTTCAGTCTGTACTTCGACGACAGGAGCATGGTCAGTCCGAAACCGAAGGTGCGCTATAACGACGCGGGACTGATGACGCTGAATGCTTTCCTCGTCGATAGCCCGGCGAACCCAGTGATCACCGGCACCGACCAGTTCGTCAGTAGACCCTACGGCTTATGCATCCTCACGGGATCTCAGGCCGGGACCGATTATTCGGCGAGCTCTCCGGTATTGGCCAATGTCAGGGCGGGTGACCTGTTCAATGTGCAGTTCCGCCCTGTGATTTGGACCAGCCAAATCGATGCATCACCACCCTTAGTGGCGGACAACATCTGTTGGGACAAGAGCGTTCCAGCAAATCCGATAGAGGGCACCCCCAACTACCAGCAGACTGCTGTGCCATTAGCTTTGGCGATTCTGGAGCCAGTCGGCGGTCGGGTGGCCGACGTCTTTGGAGCCGATACTGCTCTGCAAGACCCATACAAATATGACCATCTGCGCGCCTCCAGCGGCGCACCCGATGCCCCCACCACGATTGCCCGCTCTATCGATGAGGTAGGGGTCTTTCGGCTGACGGCTACTCCACCTACGTATCTCGGCGCATCAATGAGTCACGCTGTGAGCCAGAGCGGTCGGGTTGGGCGTTTCATTCCCGCTTATCTAGAGCTGTCGGGTAGTGCCGCGCTGACGCCTAGTTGCGGTGCCTTTAGCTACCAAGGGCAAGCAATAAGCTTTGCGGCCAACCAGCAGCCGAGGCTGACGGTAACCGGATACAGCAGGTTGAAGCACGTGACGCAAAACTATGATCGCGGAGCGTTCTGGCGCCTGCCAACGCCGGCCCGTGACAACTATGTCTCGGTGATTAGCAACCGCAGCGGGCTGAATGCGCGTCTGACCCAGGAGGGGACATTGACCACGTCCGTTATCGATAACACCGCAGGTGACGGTCTGAAGATTTTTTCCTGGGCTGGCGAGCAACTGATCTATGGCTTGACCAATCCAGCCAGCCTTCCAGACGGCAACGATTACCCGGTGGCTGCTGCTGTCAGGCAGGGGTTCTCCATCGCAGCGCTGACTGATGCCGACGGCGCCTGCTATATGGCCGGCGGTACGGTCTGCAACGCCTACAGCTTCGACTTCGGCGGCAGCGAGATACGTCTGGGACGCCTACGTATTGGCAATGCCAGCGGCTCGGAGCTGCAGAGCTTGAGCCTGCCGGTGACGCTGGAGACCTGGCAGAACGTCGCCGGTGGCAGCTTCCAAGTCGAGACCGGGGATACCTGTACCTTTTTAGGAGCAGCTACGCTGGACAGGCATAATGGCAACTTGGAAATCGGCGAGACGACGCCGACGACAGGGCAGCTGGCGGCCGGTCGGGGGAACATTTCGCTGAGTGCTCCCGGAGCCGGAAATGACGGAAGCGTGCAGGCCAGTTTCTCTGCTGCTTCGACCTGGCTGCGCTATCCCTGGGATGGTGTGAGTCGCACCGAGGCCCGTGGTCTCGCGAGCTTCGGCACATACAAGGGCGCGGTACCCCTGATCTTCCGCCGTGAGCTGTATCGCTGACCAGCATCGGTGCGGTCTGCACCAGAACTGAACGTGTCGTCAGGAAGCGAGTCGGCAGCAGGCCCGGGGCTAAGTGCTGCGCTGTCGCCCTCCTGAAGTCCTCCAGGTCCGGAAAACAAGGCCCCGGAAGCAAAAAGGCCGCCTCTACGGGCGGCCTTTTGCCTGGGTGTAAAAGAGGGGATTCCCCGGCCTGCCTGTACCAAGGTCCCCAAAACTGGAGTTGCCTGATACTAAGCAGAAGGTGTGCCAGTTTTATTACGGCGCGCGGTTGGCCGCATCTTTTTCGCGGGAAGGCCCTCCATCGTGCAGAAGCCGGTGCCGGACGGTCGGGGCGGATGACGGGGGAGCGGCTAGCCTTAGAGGACTCCTCCACAACGGAAGTCGGGCATGGGTGGATTTCGTGGCATCACGTTGTGGCTTGCGCTGTTGCTGGGCGAGCCGGTGCTGGCCGAGCATCTGCGGTTGACCGGCGATGCCTGGCCGCCTTTCACCGACCGGCGTCTGCCCAACAATGGGCTGGCGGTGGATCTGGTCAGTACGGCGCTGCAGCGCGCCGGGCACAGCACGGAATATGTCGAGGTGCCTTGGGCGCGGGTGTTGCGCGGGCTGCAGCAGGGCGACTACGACGTGATCGTGGCCGCCTGGTATGCCGCCGAGCGCACGCGTTACGGGCTGTTCTCCGATCCCTATCTGGTCAATCGCATTCGCTTCCTGCGGCGCACCGGCATGCCCATCGAATACTCCGGCCTGGATAGCCTGCGGCCCTACAGCATTGCCGTGGTGCGCGGCTACAGCTACGACTCGGCCTTCGATACGGCGGTGGGGCTGAGCAAGGTGCCGGTGCTGGAGTTCACCATGGGCGCGCGCATGCTGGCGGCCGGGCGGGTGCAGCTGACCCTGGAGGATGAGCTGGTGGCGCAGTTCCATCTCAACCGCGATCTGCGGGAGATCCGCAACTCGGTGGAGTTCGTCGAAGTGCCGCTGAGCGAGAACGGCCTGCACATTCTGGTGCGGCGCAGCCATCCGCTGCACCGGCAGATCGTCCGCGAGTTCAACGCCCATATCGAGGCGATGCGCGAGGACGGCGGCTACCAGCAAGTCTTCCGGCGCCATGGGTTGTCGGGCGACGATTGAGGCTACGTGGGGGGCAGACTCTACCTCACCGGGGAGAGGACGGCATCCTGTAAGACTGCGTCGTGGTTTAGCGGGAGGACTCGAGCGCGGGTTCGACACCCTCCCCTAAGGGAGAGGGTGAAAAGCGTCAGAGCATCCGCACCTTGATCGCACGGCCCTTGATCTTGCCGCTCTGCAGTCGCTGCAGGGCCTGCTTGGCGATGCCGCGGTCCACGGCCACGTAGGCCTGGTAGTCGAAGATGGCGATCTTGCCGACCTTGTCGCCGGGGATGCCGGCGTCGCCGGTCAGTGCGCCGAGGATGTCGCCGGGGCGCAGCTTGTCCTTGCGTCCCGCGGCCAGGCAGAGGCTGTGCATTGGCGGCAGCAGCGCCTCGCCTTTGTCCTTCAGCTCGCCGAGCAGTTGCCAGGTCAGCGGGCCGCCCTGCAGTTCCTCGACGGCCTGGGCGCGGTAGGCCTCGCTGGGCGCCACCAGCGACAGGGCCAGGCCCTTCTCGCCGGCGCGGCCGCTGCGGCCGATGCGGTGGATGTGCACCTGCGCATCGCGGGCCAGCTCGACGTTGATCACCAGCTCCAGGCCGGCCACGTCCAGGCCGCGGGCGGCCACGTCGGTGGCCACCAGCACACTCAAGCTGCGGTTGGCGAACAGCGTCAGCACCTGGTCGCGGTCGCGCTGTTCCAGGTCGCCGTGCAGGGCGGCGGCGGAGATCTTCTCCGATTCGAGCAGGGCGGCCAGTTCGTCGCACTGCTGGCACGTGGCGCAGAAGGCCACCGCAGGCTGCTTGCGAAAATGCCGCAGCAGGCGGATCACCGCCTCCATGCGCTGCTTGGGGTCGATCTCGTAGAAGCGCTGCTCGATCTGCCCGTCGTCGTGCAGCGCCTCCACCTGCACCCGCTCGGGTGTGCGCAGGAAACGCGCGGCCAGCTGCTCGATGCCTGTTGGGTAGGTGGCGGAGAACAGCAGGGTCTGGCGCTTGGCCGGGGTTTGCTCGATGACCTCGGCGATGCTGTCGAAGAAGCCCATGTCGAGCATGCGGTCGGCCTCGTCCAGCACCAGGGTGTTCAGTCCGTCCAGCTTCAGGGTGCCCTTGCGCAGGTGTTCCTGGATGCGCCCCGGGGTGCCGACGATGATGTGCGCGCCGTGCTCCAGCGAGCCGATCTGCGGGCCCAGCGGCACGCCACCGCAGAGGGTGAGGATCTTGATGTTGTCCGCCGCGCGGGCCAGGCGGCGCAGCTCCTTGGCCACCTGGTCGGCCAGTTCGCGTGTCGGGCACAGCACCAGCGCCTGGCAGCCGAAGAAGCGCGGATTGAGCGGGTGCAGCAGGCCGATGCCGAAGGCCGCGGTCTTGCCGCTGCCGGTCTTGGCCTGGGCGATCAGGTCGCGGCCCTTGAGGATCAGCGGCAGGCTGGCGGCCTGGATCGGCGTCATTTCGGCGTAGCCGAGGGCGGCGAGGTTGTCGCGCATGGCGGCGGACAGCGGCAGGGAGGCGAAGGCGGTGGTCACGGGGCGAACCTGGCAGCGAGGGCGGGCGCGAATTGTAGCAGGCCGCGCCCGCCGGCCTCAGAGCTGATGTTTGAGCTCGGCGATGCGCGCGTCCTTGTCCTGCCACAGCTGGGTGACCCAGGCCTGCACGTACTGGCGGAATTCGGGGTCGCGCTCGTAATCGCCGGCCCACAGCGCCGGGTCCAGTTCGAGGGTGCGGATGTCCATGATCACCTTCGGCACCTGGCCGCTGATCAGCGCCCAGAAGCCAGGCGGGCGCTGGCCGGGGTAGACCAGGGTGACGTCGAGCAGGGCGTCCAACTGCGGGCCGAGCGTGGCGAGGGTGAAGGCTACGCCGCCGGCTTTGGGCTTGAGCAGATGCTGGTAGGGCGAGCCCTGCTGGGCCTGTTTGGCGGGCGTGAAGCGGGTGCCTTCGAGGTAGTTGACCACCGTGACGTCGAGGTCCTTGAAGCGCGCGCAGGCGCGCCTGGTGATCTCCAGGTCCTTGCCGGCCATCTCTGGGCGCTTGGCCAGATAGGCCTTGGAGTAGCGCTTCATGAAGGGGTAGTCGAGGGCCCAGAAGGCCAGGCCGAGGAAGGGCACCCAGATCAGCTCCTGCTTGAGGAAGAACTTGAAGTAGGGCGTCTTGCGGTTGAAGGCCTGGACCAGCGCCGGGATATCCACCCACGACTGGTGGTTGCTCACCACCAGATAGGAGCGGTCGCGGCGCAGCCGCTCGCCGCCGCGGATGTCCCACACCGTGGGCGTGAGAGTGGCGAAGATCAGCTTGTCGATCTCCGCCCAGGTCTCGGCCACCCACATCACCCCGCGCGAGCAGGCGTTGCGCAAAGCCTTGCCCGGCAGCACCAGCTTGAGCAGGGCGATCAGCAGCATCGGGCCGATCAGGATCAGCGTATTGAGCAGCAGCAACAGCACCACGCTGCAGGCGGTGAGCAGTCGACGCATGGAGACTCCTTGTCGCGGGGTGGCCGCCATAATAACTGGCATGTCGAGGCAGAGGTCAGATGCGACCAATGATGGCACTGTGCCGCCCTCGATTCTGGCGTATGCTCCAGAGACAAGAATTATCGGTGTCGATCGTGCTCAAGCGAATCCCCGTTTCCGATCTGATGGTCGGCATGTATATCCATGAGTTTTGCGGGTCCTGGATGGATCATCCTTTCTGGAAGGGGCGCTTTCTGCTCGACAGCGAGCGCGACCTGCAGCGGGTGCGCGAGAGCGATGTGGCCGAGGTGTGGATCGATGTCGCCAAAGGCGTCGACGTGGCGGAGGGCCAGGCCAGCCAGACCGTCGCGGAGGTCGAGGCGGAGGCCGAGCGGCGCCTGCAGGAGGCGGCCCAGGGCAGCGTGGCGCCGGCCCGCGCCAGCCTCGACCAGGAGGTGCGCCGCGCGCTCAAGCTGTGCGCCCAGGCCAAGGCGGCCGTGGTGCAGATGTTCAGCGATGCGCGCATGGGCCAGGCCATCGTCCTGGAGCACGTGACAGAGCTGGTGCAGGAAATCTCCGACTCGGTGCTGCGCCACCCGAATGCGCTGATCAGCCTGGCGCGCCTGAAGACCAGCGACGAATACACCTACATGCACTCGGTGGCGGTCTGCGCGCTGATGATCGCCATGGCGCGCCAGCTCGGCCTGAGCGAGGAGCACGTGCGCGAGGCCGGCGAGGCAGGGCTGTTGCACGACATCGGCAAGATGGCCATTCCCGATGCCATTCTCAACAAGCCGGGCAAACTCACCGACGCCGAGTTCGGCACCATGCGCAGCCACCCCGAGGCCGGTGCGCGCATGCTGCTGGACTGCCGGCAGATCAGCGCGCTGGTGCTCGATGTGTGCCTGCACCATCACGAGAAGTTCGACGGCTCCGGCTACCCGCACCGCCTGGCCGGCGAGCAGATCAGCCTGTTCGCGCGCATGGGTGCGGTGTGCGACGTGTATGACGCGATCACCTCGGACCGGCCCTACAAGAAGGGCTGGGACCCGGCCGAGGCGATCCGCAAGATGGCCGAATGGAAGGGCCATTTCGATCCGCAGCTGTTCCAGGCCTTCGTCAAGTCGCTGGGCATCTACCCCATCGGCTCGCTGGTGCGCCTGGAGAGCGGTCGCCTCGGTGTGGTGATGGAACAGCACGAGAAGTCGCTGCTCACGCCGAGGATCAAGGTGTTCTTCTCTGCCCGCTCGAAGATGCCGATCCCCCAGGAAGTGATCGACCTGGCCAAGCTGGCCGGACGCGACAAGATCGTTGGCCGCGAGTCCGCCGAGGAATGGGGCTTCAAGCACATCGAGGAGCTGTGGTCGGGCATCCCGGCCGGCAAGGGCTCGCTGTTCGGCTGACAGCCGCCGTCGCATTCCACCTTCGCTCCCGACCGTTCGTCGGCCTTCGCTTATCCCATGGCGCCGGCGAACGAGCCGCGAACGCTGCCCGCGCACAGTGGCCCCGTGTTCCGCCGGCGCCGCCTTGTCGGCGGGACATGCTGGCCGCCCGCGCGATGCCGGCGGCCCCTTTTTCGACACGAGCGAAGCATGTTCCCGCAACTCACCACCGTCTTTCTCGCACTGCTGATCTGGGCCTGTGGCGCCCAGGCCGGCAGCGGCGCGCGCATGTTCTACGACGAGCCGTTCTACGCCCAGTACATCGTCGACTACTGGCGGGCGCCGCGCGATACGTCGCGGCTGACACCCGGCTGGTACCCGGACAAGCCCTTCGGCGGTGGCGGCCCCACCAGCGGTCCCGGGGTGGCCGAGATCCGCGGCAAGCTGCTGCGCATGCAGGGCGAGCTGATGAAGCATCCGCTGCTGAAGGACCCGCACGGCTTCAGCTCGACGGTCGGTGGCGCCATGGGCCCGGTCCGCGGCGGCCCGATGCCGACCCCGGCCACCGGCGGCGTAAGCATCGGCGCGTACCCGCTCCACCCGAACGACAAGACCACCGTGCGCATGCCGAATGGCCGTTATCGCACGCCCGGTGAGGCGTCGATGCTGGTGCTGCGGGCCAATGAGCTGGAAGACCTGGTCCACCGCAAGCCGGTTGGCCGCTGGAACGACATCGCCATGGTCGAGCGCCGCGGTGGCTACATGCTGGTGCTGAACAACAGCGGCCGTCCGCTGTACTTGGCCGATCCGGTCTACGGCTACCGGCTGAATCCGCAACTGCTCGACCGCAGCCGCCCGGCGGGCGAGATCCAGTTCCTCACCGTCAGCGTCACCAGCGAATGGCGCGGCATGCCGCAGAAGCAGCTGGAGCCGGCCAACACCCTCGGGCGAATGATCGGCGTGCTGTTTCTCACCGACTGGAAGGCGCTGCTGCGCCAGGTCGAGCCCTCGATGCGTTGAGCGAACGCTGGGCGAACGCTGACGTGGAAAATGATCGATGCAGACGGCGCTCCCGTGTCGGGAGAGCTGGAATGAGGGGAGCGCCGTCTGCGCTCCCAAGTGATGAAGTGGTGACAAGGATGATGGAATTGCAGTACCAGGTCTGGTCGAACAGCTCCGCGCTGACGGCCCGGCTGCTCTCGGCGGAGCCCGAGTTCATAGGCTTGGAACGGATTTGTGGCATGGCTGGCGACGGCTACCTGCGGGTGACCGCGGTGAGCGCGGAAGGCCAGCACGTGGTCGGCATGTATGCCGACCCGGCCGATGCCCTGAGCCTGAGCGCGTTCGTCTGGACCCGCGCCGGCGGCCTGCAGCGGCTGGGCGGCCTGAACGGCGGCCGCTACTGCTCGGCCGAGGGCATCAGCGCCTACGGTCGCGTGGTGGTGGGCACCGCCGAGGATGGCGATGCGGAAGGCGCCGACCGCGCCTTCCGCTGGACCCGACAGGGCGGCATGCACGACCTCGGCACACTCAACTTCGGCCGCTACTCCCACGCCTACGCCTGCAGCGCCGACGGCCTGGTGGTGGTCGGCGATGCCGCCGACGGCGCCGTCGGTCACGCCTGCCGCGGCTTCTACTGGACCTTCGCCAGTGGCATGCGCAGCCTCGGCGTACTCCACGGCGGCCTGACCAGCCATGCCTGCGCGATCAGCGCCAACGGCCGGGTGATCGCCGGCTACGCCGACGATGGCGCCCGCGACAATGCCCGTCGCGCCGTGCGCTGGACCGAGCAGGACGGCCTGCGCAGCCTGGGCACGCTGAATGGCGGTCACTACTCGACGGCCACGGCGATCAGCGCCGACGGCAGCACCATCGTCGGAGTCGCCAGCGACGGTCATGCCGGCGAGGCCCTGCGCGCCTTCGTCTGGCGTGAGGAGACCGGCATGCGCAGCCTCGGCGGGCTCAATGGCGGCCTGGTATCACGGGCCAACGGCGTCAGCGCCGACGGCGCGGTGGTGGTGGGCGTGGCCAGCGACGGCTGCGCCGACGACAACGAGCGTGGCTTCGTCTGGACCGCCGACGGCGGCATGCGCTGCGTCGAGTCCTGGCTCTACGAACACTCGCTGGCCGCCGAGGCGGTCCCGGTGGTGCAGGTCAACGGCATCAGTGCCGATGGCCAGATGCTGGTCGGCCAGCTCGAAGGCGAACGTGCCTTCATCGCCAGCGTGCGACCGCGCTGGCCGCTTTCCTGAGTTTCGGCGCCACGGACGGTGCCACCTATTCACACGCGTTGTCATGGGTCGACAGGGATGTTGCCCACCCTTTTTCGGAGCAAGCGCCATGGAGCATTGGCTGATCGGCGGCGCGCTGGCGCTGATTTACCTCAGCGGCCTGTACGTCTCGTCGCGATTGACGCCCTGAACGGCATGCGGCACCGTGCTCGGCACGTTCATCCCCACGCGCACGGACGCCATGCCGCACATCCTCATCGTCGAAGACGAAGCCGCCATCGCCGACACCCTGGTGTTCGCCCTGCAGAGCGAAGGCTTCACCACCACCTGGCTGAACCTGGCCGAGGCGGCACTGGAGTTCCAGCAGCTCACCCCGGCGGACCTGCTGATTCTCGACGTGGGCCTGCCGGATATCAGCGGTTTCGAGGCCTGCAAGCGCCTGCGGCGGTTCTCCGAGGTGCCGGTGATCTTCCTCACCGCGCGCGACGCCGAGATCGACCGCGTGGTGGGCCTGGAGATCGGTGCCGACGATTACGTGGTCAAGCCCTTCAGCCCGCGCGAGGTGGCGGCGCGGGTGCGGGCCATCCTCAAGCGCATGGCGCCGCGTGCGGCCGAGCCGGTGGCGGAGACGGGCGGGCTGTTCAGGGTGGATACCGAGCGGGTGCAGATCCACTACCGCGGCCAGCTGCTGGTGCTGACCCGTCACGAATTCCGCCTGCTGCAGGCGCTGCTGGCGCAGCCGGAGCGGGTTTTCGCCCGCGAGCAGCTGCTGGACGCCCTGGGCGTGCCGGCCGATGCCGGCTACGAGCGCAACATCGACAGCCATATCAAGAGCCTGCGCGCCAAGCTGCGCCAGGTGGCCGCCGACGCCGAGCCGATCCAGACCCATCGCGGCCTGGGCTACAGCTACAGCCCGAAGAACGCCTAGCTGGCGAGCAGGGCCGCGGCGTCGGTGCGGTCCTGCGGGTCGGCGTGTGCGCCCAGCTCGGCCAGCAGCCCGGCCAGCCGGTTGCGATGCGTCTCGGTGGGCTGCCAGCGCAGGCGGGTCATGGCCAGGCGCAGGTGCCAGGCGCCGGCGCCCAGGTAGTCCGCCAGTTCGTCTGCCTGTTCCAGCAGGGTCGTCACCTCGTCTTCCCGGCCCAGTGCCAGCAGTGCTTCGGCGCGCAGGCGCAGCAGTTCCGGCATCAGGTAGCGATCGGCGCGGTGCTCGGCGATCTCGCCCAGGCGTTCGGCCTCGCACGCCAGCTCGGCGTGGCGGCCGAGGCGCAGCAGGGCATCGAGCTGCAGGGTGCCGAGGGTGACCTCGATGCTCGACATGGACTGGCGATTGCCGGCCACGCCGCGTTCGATGTCCGCCATGCCGCTGGCGTCGCCCTGGGCTACCCGCGCCCAGCCGGTCATCACGTCGGCGATGTCGTGCCACACCTGCAGGCCGTTGCGCTGGCTCAGGTCGAGGGTCTCCGCCGCCATCGCCAGGACCTGCTGCGGGTCGCGCCGCAGGAAGTGCAGCATGGAGGTGAACACCAGCGAGTAGCACACCGCGTTGGCGAAGCCGCCGGCGCGCACGTCTTCCAGCAGCTCGTGGCAGACCGTTTGCGCACGCTCGGCGTGGCCGGCGATCCACAGGCCGAGCAGCAGGTAATTGCGGGCGTTGACCAGCGGGTCCTCGCCAAAGTCGCGCAGGCACTCCAGGCGCGCCTCGGGCTCGCAGCAATCGAGCATCGCCTCGGCCAGGGCGCGGGATTCGTGCAGTGGGCGGCCCCAGAACGAGCCGACCAGGCAGCAGTTCTGGCCGACCAGCAGGTGTACCGGGCGGCCGGTGCGGCGGGCCGCCTCCAGCACCTGCTGGCCCAGCTCGCGGACACGGTCGTGGGTCTGCTCGGAGCCGGCGCCGCCCCAGATGCCGAACAGGGTGCGGAAGCGCAGCTCCGGATCGTCGGCCTCGGCGCCGAGCGCGTGGGCGCGGGCAAAGGCGGCCAGGGTGGTGGCGGCGCCGTAGCCGTCGGCGGAGTTGAGCACCGTGCCGAGGGCCAGCTGCAGCTCCAGCTCCAGCGCGTCGCGCTCGGTGCCGGCCGGCAGTTCGGCCAGGCAGGCCAGGGCGCGCTGCAGGCTCTCGGCCGCCTCGCGGTTGGCCGAGATGCGTCGGGCATTGGCCGCGGCCCGTTGCCAATAGGGAATCGCCTCGCCGGCCATACCGGCCTCGGCCAGGTGGTGGGCCAACTGGGCCGGCACATGCTCTGCGCGGGCCGGGAAACGCTGGCGCAGGATATCGGCGATGCGCGCATGGCTGCGTCGGCGCTGGGTACGGGTCTGCGACAGGTAGGCGGCCTGGTGGATCAGCGCGTGCTTGAACTGGTACAGGGTCGATTGCCGGCCGGGGTTGACCAGGCCGCTGCGCAACAGGTCCTTGAGGTGGCCGTGCAGCACCGCCGGGTCGCCCTCGTGCAGAGCCTCGAGCAGCTCGATATGGAATTCGCGACCGATGCCGGCGGCCAGCTGGGCGGTGGCGCGCGCGCCGCCGAGCAGGTCGATGCGCGCCATCAGCAAGTCGTTGAGGGTCAGCGGCAGGCCCTGTCGCACACCGTCGCTGGCCGCCCATTGCGCCAGCTCCTCGATGAACAGCGGCACGCCGTCGGCCATCGCCAGCACTCGCTGCAGCTCGCCGCGATCCAGACCGTCGGTCAGCCCGGCGACCATGCCGCGCGCCAGCTCGGCGCTCAGGTGCGGCAGCTCCAGGTGAAGCGCGCCGGCATCGAGCCAGGGCTGCGCGGCGAACTCGGGGCGCGCGGTGATCAGCAGCATCAGCGGGCGCTGCTCCGGCTCACGCAGCAGACGCTCGAACAGCTGCAGGGTGGAGGAGTCCGCCCAGTGCGCGTCTTCCAGAACCAGCAGCAGGGGCTGCTGGCGGTTGGCGCGGAGGATGGTCAGCAGCGCGTCGAGCATGCGTTCGCGCCATTGGTCGCCAGGCATCTCGCGCACCGGCGAGGCTTCCGGCAGTGGCAGGCCGAGCAGGTCGGCGACCAGGTCGCGGCCCTCGGCGTCCAGGGCGAAGACGCGCAGCATCTCGTCCAGCCGCTGGTAGCGCTGTGCCGGGGTGGTGTCCGGTTTGAAGCCGGCCAGGCCGCGGATCAGCTCGGCGCAGGGATAGAGCGGGTCGCTGCGGTGCGGCTCGAGGCAGCGCAGCTCGACCTGGCGGCCGGGCAGGCTGACCGGCAGCTGTTTGGCCAGTTCGAGGACCAGGCGCGACTTGCCCACGCCCGGATCGCCGGAGAGCAGCAGGCCGAGGCCGCGACGCTTCTCATGCACCTGCTGCCAGAGGTCGAGCAGCCGGCGCAGTTCGCCGTCGCGGCCCACCAGCGGTGTCAGCCGTGGCTGCGCGGCCAGGCGGTGGCGCGCGGCGCTCGCGGCCTCGGCGCGGTAGATGGTGCCGGCGCTGGCGCCGGTGCCGAGCAGACACAGCTGCAGCGCCTGGCAGCGGAAATAGCCCTGCACCAGGCGATGGGTGGCGCTGCTCAGCGTCACTTCTTGATAGCCGGCGAGCTGGCGCACCTGGATCGCCAGGTCGGAGGTGAAGCCGGTGGCGTCCGGCATCTGCTGGCCCGGCGCGGTGACGATCTGCCCGGTGTGCAGGCCGCAGCGCACCTGGGCCGGCTCGCAGGCGTCGGCCAGCGCCAGGGCGGCCTGCACGGCGATGCGCGCGGCATCCTCGCGGGCCTGGGGATAGCCGAAGTAGGCGAGCAGGCCGCCGCCGTGGGCTTGCACCAGATAGCCGCCGTGGGCGCGGATCACCTGGGCGCACTGGGCCTGGGGCTCGGCCAGCAGGGCCAGCGCCTCCTCGGGGTCGACACTGGCCGGGGTGGAAATCTCGCAATACAGCACCGTGACCTGGCGCAGCTCGGCCGGCGGAGGCGGCAGCGTCACCGGGCGCGGCGGCACGCGCACCGGCGTGGCGCCCAGCTCGCCCTGGCGAATGCGTTGCTGCAGGGCCTGGCATTCCTTGCTCGGGTGCACGCCCAATTCCTTCCACAGCTGATTGCGGAAGCTCTCGTACTGCGACAGGGCGGCGCCGCTCTGGCCGTTCAGCGCCAGCAGGCGCATCAGGCGCTGCTGGCCGCTCTCCTGCCAGGGATCGAGCTCCACCAGGCGGCGCGCGTGGGGCAGGGCGCGCTGCAGTTCGCCGTGCTGCTCGAAGTGATTGCTCAGGTGCTCGAGCAGGGCCAGCGCGTGGCAGCGCAGGGACTCGCGCTGCAGCAGCAGCCAGTCCTCGAAGTCGGGGCAGTCGGGCAGGTCGAGGCCGGCGAGGAAGTCGCCGCGGTACAGCGCGGCCGCTTCCTCCAGCTCCTCGATGCAAGTTGGGCACTGCTGGCAGGCCGGGCTCTCGGCGCAGCGCTGCGGACCCTGGCGAAAGCGCAGGGCGTCGATGCGGCCCTCGGGCAGGAAGCGCAGACTGTTCTTGCCGGCGTCGAACAGCTCCAGGCCGGTCGGCGTTTCCAGCACCCGGCGCAGGTCGGACAGGGTGCGCCGCAGGTTGCCGCGCCAGGTGCTGGCCGGGCTGGATTCCCAGAGCAGGGCGGCGAGCGTCTCGCGGCTGTGTTCGCGTTGATGCTCCAGGCTCAGATAGGCGAGCAGGGCGCGCATCTTGTCGTAGTTGAAGCCGTCCAGCGGCTGGCCACGCCAGGAGACGGCGAAGCCGCCGAGCAGGTTCAGGCGCAGCGGGGCGACGGAGGTGACAGCGTCCATGGGATTTTTCCCGGGCTGGGCGGCCTGGGCCTGGCGGGTTGGGCAGATCCGGTTCTTGTGGTTTGTACGGTATGCTGGCCTTGTCGTTTCGCCGTGCAGGCGCCGCCGGCCGTGACCGCGCCGCTATTCTGCCATCGAAGCCGGATGGCCGGCGACAGCCGCCCGGCGCTCTCGTACAAGGACGTCATTCATGCTCATGCCTCGCTGGGGAATTAGCCCGTGCCGCTAGGGGTTCGCATCTTCCTGGTGTACTTCCTGTTCGTCGGCCTGGCCGGCTGGTTCGTGCTCAGCACGGTGATGGACGAGATCCGCCCCGGCGTGCGCCAGTCCACCGAAGAGACGCTGGTGGACACCGCCAACCTGCTGGCCGAGATCCTCCGCGACGAGGTGAAGAGCGGCAGCCTCACACAGGGCCGCCTGCCCGCGCTGCTCGAATCCTACGGCCGGCGCCAGCCGCAGGCGCAGATCTGGGGCGTGGAGAAGCGCGCGGTGAACCACCGTATCTACGTCACCGACGCCCGTGGCATCGTCCTGCTCGACTCCAGCGGCGCCGCCGTCGGCCAGGACTACTCGCGCTGGAACGACGTCTACCTGACCCTGCGCGGCGAGTACGGCGCCCGCTCCACCCGCGAGAACCCGGACGACGAGAACAGCTCGGTGATGTACGTGGCGGCGCCGATCCGCGACGGCGAGCGGATCATCGGCGTGGTTTCGGTGGCCAAGCCGAACAGCTCGCTGCAGCCCTATATCGAGCGCTCCCAGCGCCGCCTGGGCTGGCTCGGCGCCGGGTTGATCGCCCTCGGCCTGTTGATCGGCGGCGTGCTGTCGTGGTGGCTCAGCGGCTCGTTGCGCCAGCTGACCCGCTATGCCGGCGCCGTCAGCCGTGGCGAGCGGGCCGAGCTGCCGGAACTGCGCGGCGGCGAGCTCAAGCAGCTGGCCCAGGCGGTGCAGAAGATGCGCACCGAGCTGGAAGGCAAGGCCTATGTCGAGCAGTACGTGCACACCCTGACCCACGAGCTGAAGAGCCCGCTGGCGGCCATCCGCGGCGCCGCCGAGCTGCTCGAGGGCGAGATGCCGGCCGAGCAGCGCCAGCGCTTCGTGGCCAACATCGCCGGCGAGGGCGCGCGCCTGCAGCAACTGATCGAGCGCCTGCTCAACCTGGCCCAGGTCGAGCAGCGCCAGGGGCTGGAAGAGCGCGTCGCGGTGCCGCTGCACGCGCTCGCCGACGAGCTGCTGCAGGCCCAGGCGGCGCGCATCCAGGCCGCCGGGCTGCGGGTGGAGAACCGCATCGCAGCCGATCTCGCCGTGCAGGGCGAGCGCTTCCTGCTGCGCCAGGCGCTGGCCAACCTGCTGGACAATGCCCTCGACTTCACCCCGGCCGGCGGTCTGCTGCGCTTCACCGCCGAGCGGCACGACGGTCGCCTGGAGCTGGCCCTGTTCAACCAGGGCGAGGCGATTCCCGACTACGCCCTGCCGCGCCTGACCGAGCGCTTCTACTCGCTGCCGCGGCCGGGCAACGGGCGCAAGAGCACCGGCCTGGGCCTCAACTTCGTGCAGGAAGTGGCGCTGCTGCACGGCGGCGAACTGCGCCTGAGCAACGTACCGGACGGCGTGCGCGCGAGCCTGCTGCTGCCGGCCTGAACGCTCCGCGAACGCTGGCCGAACAGACTGTGGCTCCCCGACCTGGCCGGCTTTGCCGGCCGCCACGTTCCAGGAGCCATCATGACCCGCATTCTTTCGCTGTTGCTTCTCGCCACCTCCCTCGCCGGTTGCACCGGTTCCGGGCAGAACGCCCTGCTCGGCGACGTGCTCAGCCGCGCCATGCAGGAAACCTCGCTCAGCAGCGCCGACCAGGGCCTGGCGGTCAAGGCCGTGCAGGTCGCCACCCAGAGCGCACAGAATTCCGGCCAGAGCCAGGATGCGGGCTACGCCGGCAGCGCGGCGGATGCGCCGGCCAGTTCGCCTTCCAACTCTGCCGAGCCGGCCGGCGAAGACGCCGAGGTCTGGTGATGCGCAGCCGCTTTGCCTGCCTGCTGCCGGGCCTGCTGCTCGCCGGCGGGGCGCTGGCCGCCGATGGCCTGATCGACGCGCCCGGTGCCGTTGCCCCGGTGGGCTTCGACATCCAGGGCAGCCCGCTGCCCAAGGCCCAGGTGCCGGCGCTGCGCGGGCGCCTGGAACGGCTGCTCGGCCAGCTGCGTGGCACGCCCGCGCTGGCGCCTTTGCGCGGCTTCGCCATCAACCAGAGCGCGCGTCTGTTCGAGCAGCCGGCCGCGCTGGCCGGCGCCCCGTCCGGCGGTTGGGCGCACCTGCTGGTGCGGCGCATCGACCCGGCGCGCAGTGAGCGTGACCCGAGCGGCGCCTGGCGCGGCCTCGGTGAAGGCCCGGCCATCGAACTGCGGGTCAACGACCAGGCCGCGCTGTTCGGCTACGGCGTCGGCAAGGACGCCCTGGGCGACTACTACCAGCTGGCGGTCAAGCCGCGGCGCCTGCAGGGCATGCCGGTGCTGCAGATTGGCAGCAAGGACGTGGTGGTGGTGCACAAGCCCGGCCGCAAGCCGTTCGCCCACATCAGCCGGCAGCGCTATCTGGAGGGGCTCATCGCCGGCGAGCACGCACACATCGCGCTGCTGCAGAAGCAGCTGGCCGAGGCCACGGACGCCGAGAGTCGCCACCAGCTGGAGCAGTTCATCCACCAGTGGCAGGGCAGCGTGGCGCAGAAGCAGGCGTCGCTGAACGGCATGAGCGAGGCCGAGCGGCGTTCGCCGACCTGCCAGAGCAGCGGCTCGCGCGGGCTGTTCGCCGCCTGCGGCGAACCCGGCGCGGTGTACTACGTGACCTTCGCCCCCGACTACTTCCAGCCCGGTCTGCCGCCGAGCAGCGTGCAGCTGCTGACCATCAGCGTGGTCAACAAGGGCTTTCTCAACGACCGCGTGCTGGGCCTGAAGCTGCGCGAGGCGGTGGCGCAGCTCGATCTGCCGGCCTTGCAACGGAGCCTCGACTGAGCTGGGCTATTCTTCCCTGGCCGGGCAAGGATTCTGCCCGGCGCAGAACAACAGACAGCCCGGGGAGGCGTTGCATGAAGACCGTTGCGGAACTGCTCAGAACCAAGCCCAGTGCCTATGTGCACCACATCGCCCCCGAGGCCTCGGTGCTCGAGGCGGTCAAGCAGCTGGCCGAGAAGAAGATCGGTGCGCTGCTGGTGCTGAGCGGCGGGCGCCTGGCGGGCATCGTCAGCGAGCGCGACTATGTGCGCAAATTGGCCGAGCTGGAGAGCGCGGCGTTCGACGCCAAGGTCGCCGACATCATGACCGCCGACGTGATCACCGTCAGCCCGCGCGATAGCGTGCAGCACTGCCTGCAACTGATGACCGACCGCCGCCTGCGCCACCTGCCGGTGGTGGCCGAGGGCGAGCTGATCGGCATGCTGTCGATCGGCGACCTGGTCAAGCAGACCATCGACGACCAGGCCAGCCTCATCCAGCAGCTGGAGCAGTACATCCGCGGCGAGCAATAGCGACCGCCGTTTCTTCCCCTCTCCCGCTGGGTGAGGGGTGATTCGGCCGCGGGGCCTTCGCACCTCGGTCGCCACACAAATTCCACACAGCCTCCACATACCGCGCACGGTGCCGCCACGGGCGCCGTCGAGACTCTCCCCACGGTCCAACCAAGGAGAGTCACCCATATGAACCGCAACCTGCTGATCAAGCTCGGCGCCATCGCCGCGCTGATCCTGCTGCTGATGATCCCGATCATCATGATCGACGGCATGATCGACGAGCGTCAGAGCCTGCGCGACGACGTGCTGCAAGACATCGCCCGCAGCTCCAGCCACAGCCAGAAGATCACCGGCCCGCTGCTGGTGGTGCCCTACCGCAAGACCCTGCGCACCTGGAAGACCCACGACAAGACCGGCGAGCGCTACCTGGAGGAGAGCGAAGTGGGCGGGCGCATCTACCTCCTGCCGGAGCGCCTGGCCATCGGCGGCGAGATCGGCACCGAGCTGCGCGCCCGCGGTATCTACCAGGCGCGCCTGTTCCACAGCAACAGCCGCCTCGCCGGCCACTTCGAGGTGCCGGCCAACTTCGGCGTGACCGAGGACGTCGGCGACTACCGTTTCGGCGAGCCCTTCGTCAGCGTCGGCATCAGCGACATTCGCGGCATCAAGAACAACCTGGTGCTGGAACAGGGCGAGCGCCGGTTGCCGTTCCAGCCGGGCAGCGCCGACCCGATGCTCGGCGCCGGCGTACACGCGCCGCTGCCGATGGCAGTAGCCGACATACATCAGGGCCAACGCCTGGAGTTCGCCTTCGACCTGTTGCTGCAGGGCACCGGCGAGCTGGGCATCGCCCCGGTGGGCCGCGAGACCCTGGTCGACCTGAAGGCCGACTGGCCGCATCCGAGCTTCATTGGCGAGTACCTGCCGAGCGAGCGCGAGATCGGCGCCGAGGGCTTCACCGCGCGCTGGCAGACCAGCTTCTTCGCCACCAACATGGAGGAGGCCTTGAACGAGTGCGCCAGCAGCGGCGAGTGCCATGCGTTCATGACCCGCCAGTTCGGCGTTAGCTTCGTCGACCCGGTCGACCAGTACCTGAAGAGCGACCGCGCGCTGAAATACGCGCTGCTGTTCATCGCCCTGACCTTCGCCGGCTTCTTCCTCTTCGAGGTGCTCAAGCGCCTGGCCGTGCACCCGGTGCAGTACGGCCTGGTCGGCCTGTCGCTGGCGATGTTCTACCTGTTGCTGCTGTCGCTGGCCGAACACATGGCCTTCGCCCGGGCCTATGCGCTGGCGGCCTCGGCCTGCGTGCTGCTGATCGGCTTCTACGTCAGCCACGTGCTGCACAGCTGGTTGCGCGGCGCCGGCTTCACCGCGGCGCTGGCCGGGCTCTACGCGATGCTTTATGCGCTGCTCTCCGCCGAGGACTACGCCCTGCTGATGGGCTCGCTGCTGGTGTTCGGCCTGCTCGCCGCGGTGATGGTGCTGACCCGCAAGCTCGACTGGTACGGCGTCGCCAAGCCGGCCACGACCATCGCCTGACTCCCGACCGGCGCGGCCCTGGCCGCGCCTTGCGAGGTATTCACCATGATCCGTCTGTTCATGCAGTTTTCCGCCTGTTTCGCCCTCGGCCTGGTGGTGGCCGGAGTGCTCCTGATCGGCCTGATGTTCTTCGGTCAGTTCGACCTGATCCACGGCCTCAATGTCAGCGGCCGTCCGCTGGCCAGCGTCGCCCTGGCGCTGCTGCCGGGCGGCTTCTGGGAAAGCCTGACCGGCGTGCCCGGCAACGCCGACGTGCAGTCGTTCCTGCAGCTGTGCGTGGCCCTGGCGCAGATCGCCCTGCTGCTGGCCGCCGGCTTCTTCCGCCTGTGGTACCGCGCATGAGCGGGCATGTCGGTTTGCGCGAGGAGGCGCGTCTGGGGCATCTGCTGGCGCGGCGCATCGCCCGGTTGTTTCCGCCGCAGGGCTCTGTGCGCAAGTCGTTCCGTCGGGAGGCTCCGCCATGTCGTTGAAACCCCTTGGCGCCTGGCATTTCACCGTGGGGCTGATGGCCGGCAGCACGCTGGCCTATCTGCTGGCCGTGGCATTGGGAACGCTGCTGCCGTCCTGGCCGTTCAATGCCTTCTTCACGCCGCTGGCCGCGCTGGCGCTGGTCCTGCAGGCGCCCTATGTATGGCGCCCGGTCGCGCCTCATGGGCGACGATGGCGATTCGGCGCGGCGTTGGGCGCGATCGTGCTGGCGCTGGTCTGGCTGTACTACGGCCACGGGTGGCTGCCATGAGTCGGGCGATGTCCGTGCTATGGGTGCTCGGCAGGTTGCTGTACCGCGCCGTGCTGCTTATTTTGTGGCTGCTGTTGCTGATCTACCTGGTCTTCAAGATGAGCGAGCGCAGCGACGCCATCGACTCGCTGCCGGCGCAGCTGGAGGTGGACGGCGTGGTGCTGATTGGCAGCGAGAGCGGGATTCGTGAGGGCTGCGGCGTGGCGGTGCTGCGCATGTCGCCGACCCTGCGTATGCGCCTGCTGCGCGAGGGCCTGGAGGCATTGCACGACGCGCGGCAGGCCCGCGGCTATACGAGCGAGTACCACCACTTCGCGCCCTGGCAACCCACGCCGACCGCGGGTGACGAGGACGAGGCGATCAGCCCCATCTTCCTCGGCCTGCAATGCGTCGACGCCGACGAGGAGCTGGCCGCGCGAATCGGTGAGGCCGCCCGGGCAAAAGGTGGCTACTACAGCACCAAGCCCGAAGGCGCCCTGCTGCTGTTGCCACGCGAGGGGCTGATCGTGTTGGGCTACTTCGGATGAGGGGCAGGTCTGCATGAAGATGTTCACCGACTCTGCACGACACTGAGCGCTATACGGTGCCGAAGGAGCTGCAGCGCCTGCGCTGATCAGCGCGGCACTGTCGCCTGCATCGATGGCCGCTGGCTGACCTCCGCGTACCAGCCGGCCAGGCCCGGGAAGCGTTCGCGCCAGGCCAGCTGGGGCTGGCGGAAATCGAGATAGCCGAGGGCGCAGGCCAGGCCGATGGCGGCGATGTCGAAGCGGCTGGCGAGCTCGGCCAGGCAGTCGTGCTCGAAGTGGGCGAGGGCCCGTTCGATCTTGTCCTGCTGGGCCTGCTGCCAGGCGTCCCAGCGTTTTTCCTCGGGGCGCAGGAAGGTCTCGTAGCGCAGCAGCACGGCGGCGTCGAGGATGGCGTCGGCCAGCGAGGCCAGGGTCAGGTGGCGCCAGCGGGCGGTACCGGTGGGGATCAGCGGCTCGCCCACGTGCTGGCTGTCGAGGTAGTCGAGGATCACCCGGCTGTCGTGCAGCACGCTGCCGTCGGCCAGGCGCAGGGCGGGGATCTTGCCGGCCGGATTGCCCTCGATCACCGCGGGATGGGGCGCGACCGGCGACAGCTGCACCTCGTGCAGGGCCACCCGCTCGGTCTGCCCCGTTTCGTGGAGCAGGACCATCACCTTGCGCACGAACGGCGAAGCGGGGGAGTGGAACAGGGTCATGGTGCTCATGGTCGATCCTCGCGGCGGCAATATCGTCCGAGCGTTGCAGCCGCGCGCCGATCTGGCAACCCCGGCGCCCGCCTATTCGCGGCGCAGGAAGTGGACGCTGAACAGCTGCGCGGGGTCGCGCCACATCGCCGCCGAGGCGAAGCCGCAGTCGGCCGCCAGCTCGCGGAAGCTGGCCGGGGTGTACTTGTAGGAGTTCTCGGTGTGCAGGCTCTCGCCGGCGGCGAAGTCGAACACGCGGTTTTCGATGCGCACCTGCTGCGCCTGCGGGCTGACCAGGTGCATCTCGATGCGCGATTCGGCCTCGTTGTAGAACGCGCGGTGCTGGAAGCGGCGCGGGTCGATGTCGCTGTCCAGCTCGCGGCGGATGCGCTCCAGCAGGTTGAGGTTGAACAGCGCGGTCACGCCGGCCTCGTCGTTGTAGGCGCGCTCCAGCACTGCACGGTCCTTGACCAGGTCGACGCCGATCAGCAGGCCGCTGCCGACCGGCAGCGCCTGGTGCAGGTTGCGCAGGAAGTCGCGGGCCTGCTCGGGGTCGAAGTTGCCGATGCTCGAGCCGGGGAAGAAGGCCAGCGGCTGCCCGCCCAGCGCCTCGGCCGGCAGCTTCAGCGGCTGGCTGAAGTCGGCGCACAGCGCGTGCACGTCCAGCCAGCGGTAGTCGGCGGCCAGGCGATGGGTGCTGGCGTGGAGGAATTCGCGGGAGATGTCGATGCCCAGGTAGCGCGCCGGGCGCAGCGACTCCAGCAGCAGGCGGATCTTGCGGCTGGCGCCGCTGCCCAGTTCGATCAGGCTGACATTGCGCCCCGCCAGCGCGGCGATGTTGGCCGCCGCCAGGCGCAGGATGGTTTCCTCGGTGCGGGTCGGGTAGTACTCGGGCTGGCGGCAGATCAGCTCGAACAGCTGGGAGCCGGCGTGATCGTAGAAGAACTTCGGCGACATGGATTTAGGGCTGGCGGCGAAGCCCAGCAGGGCCTCGTCGCGCAGGGCCGCCTGATCGGGGCTCAGGGACTGTTCGTGGACGCGGATTGCCAATGCCATGGGTCAGACCTCCTTGGCCAGGCGCAGGCCGGCGAACTGCCAGCGCATGGTGGGGTAGAAGAAGTTGCGGTAGGTGGGGCGCACGTGGTCTTCGGGGGTGACGCAGCTGCCGCCGCGCAGGACCATCTGCCCGGACATGAACTTGCCGTTGTACTCGCCCAGGCTGCCGGGCAGCGGGCGAAAGCCGGGGTAGGGGCGAAACGCGCTGGCGGTCCATTCCCAGACGTCGCCGTAGAGCTGCTGCAGCCCCTCGACCGCACCGCCGGCGACCGGCTGCAGGTGATCGTTCTCGACGAAGTTGCCCCACAGCGGTTCGTCCTGGGCGGCGACCTCCCATTCCTCCTCGCGTGGCAGGCGGGCCTGGGCCCAGGCGGCGAAGGCCTCGGCCTCGAAATAGCTCAGGTGGCAGACCGGCGCGTCGAGGTCCAGGTCGCGCGGGCCGCCCAGGGTCAGCTCCAGCCAGTCGTCGCCCTCGCGCTGCCAGTACAGCGGCGCCTGCCAGCCGGCCCGCTGGATGTGGTCCCAGCCGTCGGACAGCCACAGGGCGATGTTGCCGTAGCCGCCGTCGCGGATGAAGTCGAGGTACTCGCCGTTGCTCACCGGCCGGCTGGCCAGCTGGAAGGCGTCGACGAAGGTGCGGTGGCGTGGTCGCTCGCAGTCGAAGGCGAAGTCGTCGCCGGCGTGGCCGACGTGACGCACGCCGGCGGGGTAGCCGAGCCAGCGCAGCGGTGCGGCCGGTGCTGCAGCGTTGGGCTTGAGATCGCTCCGGTAGGCCGGGCGCAGCGGGTTCTGCGCGAGGATGTGCTTGATGTCCATCAGCAGCAGTTCCTGGTGCTGCTGCTCGTGCTCCAGGCCCAGCTCGACGCGCCGCAGCACCTCGTCGGCGCTGTCGGCGCCGAGGTGGGTCAGCAGCTGCTCCATGGCCAGGTCGACGTGGCTGCGGTAGGCGTAGACCTCGCACACGGTCGGCCGCGATAGCAGCCCGCGGCGGGTGCGCTCGAAGGGCGTGCCATGGGTCTGGTAGTAGGAGTTGAAGAGGTGGTCGTAGCGCGCATCCAGCGGTCGGTAACCGGGCAGGAAGGGCTGCAGGATGAAGGCCTCGAAGAACCAGGTGACGTGGGCCAGATGCCACTTCGGCGGGCTCACGTCGGGCATGCTCTGGATCACGTAGTCCTCGCGCTCCAGCGGCTCGCAGAGGCGCTCGGTGGCGGCACGCACGCGGTGATAACGGCCCAGCAGGTGTTCGAGTTCGGCGAGTGAGGTGTCGGTCCTGCGGGCCCGGTTCGGCATGTCGCGCGTCCTGTGCTGGCGTCGCGGCAGCGCGACGGGTTTTAGGACCGACCGGGCGAAGGCGGCAAAGGTTCCGACGGATTTCGCCGCCCGTCGAGGGAGCCGGGTCGGGCGACCCGGCCGAGCGGGCTCAGGTCCGGTTGTGGATCTCGACCCAGCGGGCGAAGGTGTCGATGAACTTCTGCAGGAAGCCCTTGATGCTGTCGCTGGGCTGGCCGGCCTCGTCGAAGAAGCTGCCGGCGCCGCCCAGGTAGGATTCCGGCTGCTGCAGCACCGGCATGTCGAGGAACACCAGCGACTGGCGCAGGTGGTGGTTGGCGCCGAAGCCGCCGATGGCGCCCGGCGAGGCGCTGATCACGGCCGCCGGCTTGCCGCTGAATGCGCTCTGGCCGTAGGGCCGCGAGCCTACGTCGATGGCGTTCTTCATCGGCGCCGGCACCGAGCGGTTGTACTCCGGGGTGACGAAGAGCACCGCATCGGCCTGCTTCAGGCTGTCGCGAAAGGCGCTGTAGGGCGCGGGCGGCGGCGTCACGTCGATGTCCTCGTTGTACAGCGGCAGGTCGCCGATCTCGACGATCTCCAGTTGCAGCGACGGCGGCGCCAGCTCGGCCAGGGTCTGCGCCAGCTTGCGGTTGATCGAAGCCTTGCGCAGGCTGCCGACCAGCACGGCAACACGGTGGACGTTGCTCATGGGAACTCCTTGCGAGAGGGAAAGGGGGAGTCAGCAACTATAGTGCGCTTCGCTGGATTGTCCCGGCCGCTCTGTCTCGCTGCCTGGAGCCGAATGCGGCGACTGGCCGCAGCGTGCGAGGATTGACCCGCGCCACGCGCCGGCGGAGAGTAGGCCACGGCTGATCGACTGCCCGATCCCGCCCCCGCGCCCCACAAGAACAATTTCTGCGCCTTGTCCCCATTGCATGAGGAAATCGCCATGAATGCGTTCCACGCCCCGTTCGACCCCCGCTTCCAGTTGGAATCCGAAGAGCCCGCGCGCCTGCGGCGTTCCTCCATCCGCCGCGACATCCACCTCGCCCTGCGCCGGATCGACGCCCTCGCCGCCCGCCTGCGCCAACGCTGAGTCGGCTGTCGCGCCGCGCGAGCGTGCGGCGCTAGAGCTCGGCCGTGGCTTCCTGCGCCAGCAGCAGGCGGCGCAGTTCGGCCGCGCCCGGCGACAGGCTGTGCCCGGCGCGGCTGACGATGCCGTAGGCGGAGTGCTGGACGGCGCCCGGCTGCAGCGGCAGCGGCGCCAGACGCCCTGACGCCACGTCCTGGGCGATCACGTCCCACGGCGCCAGGCTGATCACCAGGCTGGTGGAGACCAGCTCCTTGAGCACCATGAAGTTGTCGCACTGGATGCTCGGCTGAAAGTCCGCGCCGAGCGCCGCCATCACCTCCTCGGGCAGCTGGGTGGCGGCCAGCGGATATTCCAGCAGATCGGCCATGCGCAGCGGTACGCGCTGCAGCAGCGGATGCCGCGGGTGGCAGAACAGCTTGCCGGCATGACTGCGCAGCGGTTCCACGTCCAGCAGCGGGTCGCCGCTGAGTTCGCGGATGTCGGCCACGAACAGCTCGATCTCGTCGTTCAGCAGGCGCGTGCGCAGCTGCTGCCAGTTGTCGATGGACAGCTGCAGGCGCACCCGCGGGTGGCGTTCGGCGAAGGCGCCCATGGCCTGCGGTACCAGACGCGCGGCGGGGTAGGGACCGGCGCCCAGGCGGAGTTCGCCGCTGGCGAGGTTGCCCAGCTGGCTGACCGCATTGCTCAGTGCACGGCTGCCGGCGAGCAGGCGCCGGGCATGTTCCAGCACCAGTTCGCCGTGGGCGGTGAGGCTGATGCCGCGTGGATGACGGTCCAGCAGCCGGCAGCCCAGGCCGCTCTCCAGCGCCTGGATGCTGCGGCTGAGCGCCGGCTGGCTGAGGTGTACGGCCTCGGCTGCACGGGCGAAATGACCGTGCTCGGCGAGGGCGACGAAATGGCGGAGCTGGCGAAGATCGTTCATGCGCGTGCTGCATCGTTGTAAGGATTGAAATGCATTGGAAGTATCAATCCTCTTTTGCCAACCTGCCAGCACATCAAGAACAAGAGTCCTGCCATGTCTTCCATCAGTCGCTTCAGCGGCCTGCTGCTGGCCGCCGCCCTGCCATTCGCCGCCCAGGCCGAGCTGCCCGCCGAACGCATCGAGCCCTCGATCCACCCCGAGCTGGCCGCCCACACCAAGGTCTTCGCCCAGAAGCTCTACAAGGTCGCCGACAACGTCTACTCGGCGGTGGGCTGGCAACTGGGCAACGTGGCGATGATCGAGGCGCCGGAAGGGCTGATCATCGTCGACACCGGCGAGTCGGTCAGCGAGTCGCGCAAGATCATGGCCGAGTTCCGCAAGGTCAGCGACAAGCCGGTCAAGGCGGTGGTCTACACCCACTTCCACCCGGACCACATCAACGGTGTGCAGGCCTTCGTCAGCCGCGAGCAGGTGGAAAAGGGCGAGGTGCAGATCTACGCCCACGAGACCCTGCTGGCCAACGTCGTGGCCCAGGGCGCGCTGGTCGGGCCGATCCTCGGCGTGCGCTCGGCCTACAGCTTCGGCTCCTACCTCGAGCCGGCCGACGAGAAGGAAATGAACGGCGGCATCGGCCCCCTCGTCACCCCCGAGCCGTCGACCTTCATCGCCCCCACCGTCACCTTCAGGGACCGCCTGGACACCATCATCGCCGGCCTGCCGGTGCATTTCCTCCACGCGCCCAGCGAGGCGCCGGACGAGATCGTCCTGTTCCTGCCGCAGAACCGGGTGCTGATCAGCGCCGAGGTGGATCAGGGGCCGACCCTGCCGAACATCCACACCCTGCGCGGCACCAAGTTCCGCGACCCGGTGCAGTGGGTGGCCAGCCTCGACAAGCTGCGTGAATTCCGCGCCGAGTACATGGTGCCGCTGCACGGCCAGCCGGTGACCGGCGCCGCCAAGGTGGAGGAGGTGCTGCGCATGACCCGCGACGGCATCGCCTACATCCACGACCAGACCGTGCGCTGGATGAACAAGGGCCTGACGCCGGACGAGCTGGTCGAGAAGGTCAAGCTGCCGCCGCACCTGGCCGGCTACACCCCGTACCTGCGTGAGTACTACGGCACGGTGAAGCACAGCGTGCGGCAGATCTACAACGGCTACCTGGGCTGGTTCCAGGGCGACCCGGTGGACCTCGACCCGGTCCCGCCGAAGGAGAAATCCGCACGCCTGATCGCCCTGATGGGCGGCCGCGACAAGGTGCTGCTGGCCGCCGGCGAGGCGTACCTGAAAGGCGACTACCAATGGGCGGCCGAGCTCGCCGGCTATGCCATTCGCGTGGACCACGACGACGCCCTGGCTCGCGACATCAAGGCGCGCGCCTTCCGCAAGCTGGGTTACGCCAGCATGAACATCAACTGGCGCAACTGGTACCTGATGAGCGCCATGGAGCTGGAAGGCAAGCTCGACGCCGAGAACATCCGCGACCGCTCCGTGGCCATGCGCGCGGTGCTGCTGTCGCCGGACATGGTGCGCAACTTCACCCCGCAGATCTTCCTGCAGAACTGGATCACCCGCATCGACCCGGAGAAGGCCGGCGATGTCGAGCTGACGCTGGGCTTCGACTTCCCCGACGTGAACGAGCAGTGGGCGCTGGAGATCCGCCGCGGCGTGGTGCAGCTGCACCAGGGCATTCCCGAGGGCGCGCCGCTCAAGCTGAGCATGGACAAGCGCTTCATGGAGACCCTGCTGACCGGCGAGGGCGGGCTGGTCAAGGGCATGCTGCTGGGCGACGTGAAGGTCGACGGCAACCTGCTGGACATCAAGACCTTCCTCGCCTGCTTCGACTTCGGCGACGAACCGTTCGGCCTGACCGTGCGCTGAGCCCGCACCCGCGAGGAGAGAGCGATGAAACGACGTGATCTGTTGCAGCGCGCGGCCAGCCTGACGGCCGCCGCCGTCGCCGGCCCGGTGCTGGGCCAGCAAGCCGCGCCGGCGCGGGTGCGACCGGCCGGGCGCAAGCCGAACATCCTGCTGATCGTCACCGACCAGCAACGCGCCCATCGGGACCTGCCGTCCGCCGTGCCCCTGCCCGGGCACGAGCGCCTGCTGCAGGGCGCGGCGAGCCTGGGCAACTTCCACGTCAACACCACGCCCTGCTCGCCGTCGCGCTCGGTGCTGTTCACCGGTCAGCACACGCAGCACACGCTGATCACCGCCAACCTCGGCCTGCCGCCGTTCCGCGAGCTGTCGCCGCAAGTCCCGACCCTCGGCCACATGCTGCGCGAGCAGGGCTACCTGACGGCCTACAAGGGCAAGTGGCACCTGTCGCACATCGAACAGTCGAGCAACCTCACCTACGGCGTGGTCGAGCCGACCCGCGATGCCTTGCTGGCCTACGGCTTCGCCGACTACAACCTGAACGGCGACCCGCACGGCTCGCTGATGACCGGCTTCATCTACGACAAGGTCACCGCCAGCGACTCGGTGGCCTGGCTGCACGAGCATCGCGGCGATGAGCGGCCCTGGTTCCTGGCGGTCAATTTCGTCAACCCGCACGACATCATGTTCTACAGCTCCGGCATCCGGCAGGAACGCTCGCGCCTGCGCAGCAACTTCCTCGGGCCGATCTCGCCGGGGCCGAGCACCGGGCTGTACGAGAAGCACTGGGACCTGCCGCTGCCGAAGAGCTTCTACGCCGAGGACCTGAGCCGCAAACCCTGGGCTCAGCGCGCCGACGTGGCGCTGTGCAACAACGTCTACGGCCACCTCGACCCCAAGGACCAGCAGGCCTGGCAGGGCCTGCAGAGCTACTACCTGAACTGCGTGCGCGACGTCGACCAGTCCATCGAGCAGGTGCTGCTGGCGCTGGAAAGCAGCGGCCTGGCCGACGACACCATCGTCATCCTCACCGCCGACCACGGCGAGATGGCCGGCGCCCACCAGCTGCGCCAGAAGGGTCCGCACATGTACAAGGAGAACACCCGGGTTAACTTCATCGTCCGTCACCCGGACGTGCGCCAGGGGTTCACCAGCGAGGCGCTGGGCTCGACGGTGGACATCGTGCCCACCGTGCTGGAACTGGCCGGGCTGGCGCCAGAGGCCCAGGCCGAGCGTTACCCGCAGCTCGCGGGCGTCAGCCTGGCGGAAAGCCTCGGCGGCGCGAGCAAGCGCTCCGAGCGCGACCGCCGCGGCCATCTGTACGACTACGGCGTGGTCATGTACCTCGACCCGGAATTCACCGAGGCGGTGATGCGCGACCACGATCAGGTCACGCCCTGGTCGATCATCCAGGAATCGCTGGCGCAGATGCAGCTCGGCCCCTCGCTGGACAACCGCGCGCTGTTCCGCGGTGTGCACGACGGCCGCTACAAGTTCGCCCGCTACTTTGCCGCTGCCGACCACCACACGCCGACCGACTTCGCCACCCTGACGGCCCGCAACGACCTCGAGCTGTACGACACCTGGAGCGACCCCGACGAGCTGAACAACCTCGCCGAACGCCCCGAGGCCCAGCGCGCGCTGATCGAACCGCTGAACGCACGGCTCAACCAGTTGCTGGCACAGGAGGTGGGCGTCGACGACGGCCGCGAGCATCCCGGCCCCGGCTTCCTCTATCACTGAACAGGGAGAATTCCATGCTGAAGTTCGCCAAGGCGGCGCTGCTGCTGTTCTGGTTGCTGGCGCTCGCCAACCTCGCCTGGCCGTTCGCCGGCGCCTACTTGGGCTGGATCGCGCTGACCCTGCTGCTGGTGCACGGGCTGGAGATCGCCCTGCTGCACCGCCGCCTCAGCCGCCGGCCGCAACCCTGGCGCGAGCGCCTGCTGGTGCTGCTGTTCGGCGTGCTGCACCTGCGCGGCATGGCCGCCTAGCAGGGGATTTCAGCGGAACCGCAACGGCGCGGCGAGGGTCGATGGAGGACAGACTTATTCCTCAAGGAGTACCGCCATGGACCTCGTCCGCATCCTCATCGCCATCCTCCTGCCACCCCTCGGCGTCTTCCTCCAGGTCGGCTTCGGCGGGGCATTCTGGCTCAACATCCTGCTGACCCTGCTCGGCTACATCCCGGGCATCGTCCACGCGGTGTACATCATCGCCAAGCGCTGAACATATCCGGCGCAAACAAAAAGGCCGCGCAATTGCGCGGCTTTTTATTGGGTGGGCTCATCACGGACTTGGGCCGTGGAGCAAAGGATGTATGAGTTGCTGGGAACGCTGCAAGCCCAGTGAAATCGTGCGTAGCGTAGCGCAGGTACAGTTAGCTGAAAGCAGCGTTGTAGAGCGGGTAAGCGCAATTTGGTGAAATCCGTAAAGCTGGGCACTGTACCGCCAGTGTACTGTTCTCTATACCTTGAGAGGGCATAGGAAATGCGTTATGTAGAAATCGTACGGCCTGCATAAGTCTTGGAGTAGGTGTGTTTGGCGGCTACCAAACAGTCCCGTACATGCTGACCCTTTCAATCTATGCAATTGATGCGCACAGATATTTTGTGGGGACTTCTCATAGGCTGACTACTTTTAGCGAGGGGCTAGGATAGCCCTTCGGCTATGAACATGTTTATGAGCTCAACAAGACTTTTTTCATCGGGTCCATGCACGGATATTAGCCCGGTTGAACGAACCTCAATTGTAGACTTCTTTGTACCGCTTGATGCGGTAAATCGGGCTCTTTCTATTTTGAAGGTTTTGCCTTTGAAGTGATATCTTGCATCATGTATTGCATCTTTTAGGCTCGTTATTTCTATAGTTGCAGAGCTACCCTTGTCCAAATTTACGCCGGAAAGTAAGGCTCTAGTGTTTTTCAAGTGAATTGAGTCACGGTTGTTCGACAGGAATTCGCTTAGTGCATGTATATCAATCTGTATTGCTGAGGCATAGAATCTCGTTCCTAATATTTCTGATAATTTCCTTATTAGCTCCCTAACGGAGCGTGAGGGGTTTTCTAATATTAGTATGTGATCGTTGCGGATTCTGCTTATTGTGAATTCGTTTATTATGTATCTTTTGGATGTAACTTCCTCAGTGTTGCCGAAGGGGTCGATTATTAGTTCTTTTGAGATAACTTCTTCTATAAATTTTGCGCACGCATAGGACTCTGAAATTTTTATCGGTTCAAAGCCGTTTGGCGCTCCAATTTTAAATGGATTGTTTAATATCTTTGAGTACGTTTCTTCCAGGCTGTTTGGTAGAAATATCTTGAGGAGTTTAATCTTCTTCATTTTCTTTCTCCGTTGCCTTTTGTGAAATCTCCCTAATTGTTTCGCGGGCTTTATTTTCGAGCTTTTGGAGTAGGTCTTTTTCAGCGGAGTAGCTAAGAGGTGTTCTGTTCTTGCTGTAGATTCCCTGGTTCTTATATTTATAGAAGCCTTTAGCTATGTATGAGAATTCTGTGCAGGACTCGGGCTCTGCAAATTGTGCCTCAAGTTCTATTTGATCGCTGCCGACCGTTGGCTCTTTGCAGCGCCAGATAATTTTCCAGATGTAAAATCCTTTGGCGTACAGGCTATGAAGCTCTTCGGACTGCAATACTCCCTCGCCTTTGAGCGAGGCTTTCGATATGTGGACGCCAAAATCTACTTCTTCATCGTCTTCATCGTCGCTGTCAAAATCTGGGTCCGCTGAGGGGCTTTCCTTAGGGTGGTAAACATAAGCATCTGTCACATCGACCAGGTCGTAGCTTCCAATTTTTTTGATCAGTTCAATGAAGAATTCTGTTCTGAGTTTATGGTCGCTGATGTGCTCAAGTGATATTTCGGTGAACTCAATTTCCCCATCTGTTTCTTCTTGTATTTTCTGAAGAAGCTCTTCTTTCCATACGTTTACATCCTCGTTTAGAGGGGTTCTTAGTGTGAAGCCCGTTTTGTTTGGCTCAATAATAAGTGTTGCTTCTTTGTTTACGGTCTGCCGTAGTTCGCTTTTATCAAGATTTAGCTTTTGATATTTTACTACTACTTCTATGTCACCATTAGGCAGGATGTTGGTGTCTGCTGTATTGCCTTCACTGTTGATCTTTTTGCAAAGCTCGTGGGCAGCTTGGACTACATCTTCTTTTTTTACTGTGCTTGGTATATCGCAGGAGGTTGATTTTTCTTTTCTGGAATAAGAGCCTAGTATTTCTGATAAGAATTCAAAGTCGTGATACCCGTGCGTAAGCCTAGAAAAGTAAAGGGCTAGGTCTTTTCGTTTCGTTTCTTTGGAAATCAGGATTCCTCTAGAAAAGAAGATATCTATTATCTCTTGATTGGTCAGCTTGGAGTTGTTGAGGGCGTCGAAAAGGGCTTTGTCGCTGACGCTATAGAGGTGTCCCATTTTCATCGCTCATCCCTCCAGCCGATTTCGGTTTCAGAAAATTTCTTTTGGACTATCTCTATAACCTTTAAATCTATTCTCTCAAGCTTTTGTTTCTTGTATTCATCAAAACCCCAGTCCCCTGCATAGGAGGTTTTGGCGGCTTCAAAATTACTTCTAAGTTCTGGTGATGGCGCATCGCATGCAATTCTTAACCGCAGTGAGCAGTCTCGGTCTAGTATTTGTAAGTTGGAGAGAGTGTCTAGTAGGTATATAAATTCTTTTACTGTGCTGCCGCTTCTGTTGTAGTAGACAATGAAGCCGGCGCCGAATCGCTCTTCGGGTCTCTCGGTCTTTTCGTTCCACTTCTTCACCGCGTTGTGCTCAATTATCATATACGGTGCAGATAGAAGCTCAATCGTTGCGGGTCGAGCTTCTTTGGGGAGTTTTGTTTTATGTAGGGTGAGTTCTGGGTAGTGGAAAAAGTACTCGCTCTCTGGGAACGTGCCTTCAGTATGGAGATTTGCGCTGTCGTTTTTTATGGTTAGTAGGTAGTTTATTGTTCTTGGTTCAATGATGTGTATTTGCTGTCCTTTGCATACGGGGAAGTTGCTGAGGTCTATTTTACCCTGGCCTTTGTCTGAGCCATCTACTTTCTCGCTTTTGAATACGTCATAGAATTTTTTGTCGTACTCTCCGTCATGGTTGTATACAAAGAGTAGTCCGCGCACTTCGCTGTCTTCGACGTGATTGTACTTCCCTTTCCATTCTGGGCTTGAACGGGCACAGTCAATCGTAACGGCAAGGGATTTCAGAGCGGATCTAATCATTGTTTTATATATAGAGCCGCTTTTATAGCTTTTTAGGTCTGTATTTAGCATGACCCGTTGTGCGGTGTACGGATCAATGTAGCTGAAGACTACGTCTACAGGGTGTTTGTGCAGGCGCTCTTGCTCTGATGCTTCTGTAGGCACTGGAGCGGAGTCTAGTGACTGTTCCTTTTTCTTGGGCGGTGCGTGCTTATCAGTTTTAAGGCATTTGAAATTCTGATCCATGAGTGGAAATCTAGTCCACTTGAACCAGTTGAATATTTCAGATGAAACGATATTTGCCATTTCGGCAATTGCCGATACTTCACCGCCAGCCATTTAAATCTCCTTGTCTCGCCTTGTGCGGCCTATTGTTATTTACGCTTTTCTGTAAGCAACTCGGTGTTTGCATGGTGGTAGCGCATTAGTACGTATTAGAGAGCGGACCATGATTTCTTGGTCTCCTCTGCGGTTCAAATACTCTGTATCGTTCGGCACTTGGGAAACGCTGAACATCCCCAAAACTGCTGCCCAGCTTTAGCCCCTGATTTCACGGTGCGTATCAGTAGCGCGCTGCCGCATTTCGGGCATTGCCGCTCGGCTGTTGGATCGCTACGGCGATTGAGGTTTTGCACGTGCTCGCGGTGGGTGGCGAGGGTTGGCGCGCGGCGGCCGGTTTGCAGGGCGTGCAGCAGGGCATCGACTTCAGCCACGCTGAATACCGGCTGCTGGAATGACTTGATATAGCGGATAAAGCCGATGCCCTGGGTCACATTGGCCGGCACTTCGGTTTTGAAGGTACTGCCGCCCACGAAGGTGATGACCGAGTGCAGGTGCTCGGGGTTTATGCCTAGGGTGGCTTCCAGGGCTTTGAGGTGCTTGTAGTTCTGCCGCAGCGGGTTCTGGAATTTGAAGCGCTGCTTGTAGATCTGCTGCGTCCACTGCGCCTGCTTCTCGCTGCCGAAAATCCAGCCGCTCATGTTCTTCGTTTCCAGCACGAAGAGGCCATAGGGCGAGAGAAATACGTGGTCTATCTGCGTGGTGCCGTCTGGTGTGTTCAGGGTGAGGTTGTGCAGGCGGCGGTAGGTCTGTTTGTCCAGCTGCCAATGGGCAAACAGCCGCACTATGAGTTCGCCGATATGACCCTTGGCCCATGGTGACTTGAGCAGGCCGATCAGCAGCAATAGCGGGATAAACCAGCCGAGCGTGCCCCAGGCTTGCGTAATGACGGGAGTGAAATCCATTTCCTGTCCTGGTGATCCAGAATTAACCGGATAGTACCGAAACTTGTCGTAATGGCACTACACCATTACGGTGCGCCGTGTTGTCGCTGCGGAGTCAGCCTTGCGCGTTTGTAGAAGGCTGTATCTGGTAACGCGTGCTGCGTCCGCCACCGGGCAGCCGGGCAAGGCAGCCCTTCTCGACAAGATCGCTCAGATGACGCGTGGCGGTGGCTTTCGAGACCTTGGCCACGGCCTGATATTGCGCGGCGCTGATGCCGTTCTCGAAGCCCCGTTCGCCGCCATCGAGCAGGCGGTTGAGCACTTTGATCTGCTCAGCGGATAAGGCTTGGCTACGGTGAGCCTGCCAGAAGCGCGCCTTGACCAGCACGCGGTCGATACGAGCAACGGCCTGCTCCAAGCTCTTGAGCAGCGTGGCGAGGAACCACTGCAGCCAGGCGGTGATATTCGGCGTTCCTTTCTGGCTCGCTTCCAGGATGCGGTAATAGCCAGCGCGGTCGTCGAGGATGCTCGCCGACATGGCGTAAAAGCGGATGGCCTGATGTTCGCCCTGAGCCAGTGCCAGGTCGGTGATGGCGCGTGTAAGGCGACCATTGCCGTCATCGAAGGGGTGCAGGGTGACGAACCAGAAGTGCGCAATACCGGCACGCAGAAACGGGTCGAGGCTGGCATCGCTACGGCTGCTTTCGAACCAGGCGAGGAAGTCGCCCAGTTGCGCTTCCAGCCCGGCGCGGGGCGGCGCCTCGAAATGCACGGTAGGGCGGTCGAGCCGGCCGGAAACCACCTGCATGGGCTCTTCGCCGCGCAGCATGCCGATGCGCAGCGGGCGCGCCAGTAGGTGGTCATCGCTGGGGAACAGCCAGCCATGCCAGGTGAACAGTCGCTGCAGATCGAGCGGCCGCTGAAAGGCGCGGGTGGCATCGAGCAGCAGTTCCGCCAGGCTCTCAGAGCGAGCGGTGGTGCGGCCTTCTTCGTTCAGCCCCAGGCGCCGCGCCAGTGACGAGCGCACCGAACCGACATTCAGCTTCTCGCCCTCGATGGCTGATGAGGTGACGATGTTCTGCAGCAAGGCATCCAGGCTGCTCTGCACTTCGGTATCACCACCAACGGCACCGAGCATGCCGAGCAAGCGACCCTGCGCCTGGCACTTGGGCTGTTGCCAGATCCAGAGCGGGTCGTTCATGAGGGCTGCTCGTCTGTGAGCCGATTAGCGGGCTTATTCGGCTCATATGGTGAGCCGATAATGGCGGCTATTCGGCTCACTGTCTAATCAGGGGTGCCTAGCTGAAGAGTGCGCCAAGCCTGGCTGAGCTGGCCTACCTGTCTAGCCGGCTCGATGGCTTGTGCAACTCTCAAAGCGAGCAGACCCGGTCGACCGGCAGCGCTCTATTCGGCCACGTCGAGCTGGTAGGTAATCTCTGCGTCCTGCCCCGCGCACTGCGTGCCATAAGTGCTGGCGTAAAGCCGCACCTCGTGGATTCCTGCCTGTTCGGGCACTCCACGAATGAAGCCATGCTTTCGCGCTCGGTGTGAATGATGCTCAGCCCCTCTGGGAGAGGTCTTTCGCGATCATCGAGAATCCGCCCAACCGGGGTGGTTGCATTGATCACATCGATCCGCACGTCATAGGCCGCACCTACTTTCGCGGCGGGCAGCTCCTTCGGCATGAATTCAGGCTCGGGTCGCATTGCACAGCCCACCAGCACATTACCTAGCATCACGATCTCGCCACTCGCCAGCGATCACGCTCTCTTTAACGACCCGTACTTTCCATGTGTCGGCCCGCTAAGTGTCCCCGGACATCGGAGGCACGGGCCAGACCAGGCTCTAGAGCGCTTCGCTTGCTTTGGCCACTCGTCAGAGATCGATCAGCGAGGCGTGGGAAAGACTGAACGTCAAGCGGCGCTTCTCCCTCCACTGCATCGCAGGGGCAATCCTGCCCCACAGTGAATCTGGAGATACTCAAATGCCTACCAACAGTAACCCGGGCAATTTCGCCAATGATCGAGAAAAAGCTTCCGAGGCCGGCAAGAAGGGCGGCCAGAACAGCGGAGGCAATTTCGCCAACGACCGTGAGAAAGCCTCCGAGGCAGGACGCAAGGGCGGTCAGAGCAGTAATGGAGGTGGCCGCCAGTAAGGTGTAACACCCCATAGGGAGGCCTTCTTCGGGCCTCCTCCAGGAGCCAAGACATGCTTGAAGACGAGTTGGCAAACCGCATTCCCGGCTACCGAATCGCCGATTGCTCGCCGGGCGACAAGGAAACCATTCTTTCGCTGGTCAACGAGGCGAGTGGTGAGCGCTTCGCCATCGATGCGCTGCGCATCGAACAGCTAGTCGGTGGGGCTGATCATCTCGGCAAAAGCATCTCTGAAAGGCTTACCTTGCACGCCGCCGGCATGTCGGTCGATGGGGTACGCAAATTAACAAGCGGCTCACCCAACGGGGCGCTGCAGCCAGCAGGCGACAGGGCATTGCCCAGCCCAACGGCGAGCCACGCCGCCTATCGCACCACTGCAACTAGTGCTCGGCACCCCACTCAGGACAGAGAGGCCGCCGAAGCCTCTCCACCGACTGGAGGTAAGAATGGAAACCCTGACTAGCCTGTTCGACGCCAAGGGCTGCCCCTTGGACAAGCAGAAATTCACCTGGCGAGAAATGGCCAGCAAACCCATCAGCAAGCTCGACGATGACGCCTTTACCCGCGTGCGCATCATCCTCATGAACGGCATCGAGACCGACGCCCTGCGCCTGAAGAACATCGGCGCGCGCTTCCACGGCGAGCTGCGCCAGGCCCTGGCTCAGGTGCGCCGTTGCGAGCAGCACCAGGCCACCATGGTCAATTGGCTGCTCTCGGCGGACCACTCGCCGCTGGAGACCACCGTCGCCTACGAGCAGGTGGCCATCGAAGTCACCGCCGCCGTCGCCCAGACCGAACCCGATCCCTACCAGGCGCAGACCTACCGCTTCGGCCTGCTGGAAGACTTCGACCACCTCTACCGCTACTCGGCGATGCTCGATCGCCTCGAAGGCAAGGACGCCAACAACATCCTGCAGGGCTATACCGACATCATCCCCAGCCGGCCCACTACCGTGCACCACCGCGCGCCCGAGGACGACCTGCGCGACTCCTACCAGCGCGACTCGGCGGCGCTGATCACCAAGATCCACGCCGCGATGATCACCGCTGCCGAATACCAGACCCACGACTACTACATGACCATCGGCCCGACCTTCGCCGACCCGCTGGCGCGCCAGCTGTATGCCGAGATCGCCTCGGTCGAGGAGCAGCACGTGACCCAGTACGGCTCGCTGCAGGACCCGGGTGAGAGCTTCCTGGAGAAATGGCTGATCCACGAGGCGATGGAGGTCTACGCCTACAACAGCTGCCTGGAGCAGGAGGAGAACCCCCGCATCAAGGCGATCTGGGAGCGCTTCCTGGACTACGAGCTGGGCCACCTCAATCTGGTTGGCGAGCTGATGAAGAAGCACGAGCGCCGCGACCCGTCCGAGATCATCCACGGCTCGGTGCCCAAGCTGATCGAGTTCAAGAGCCAGCGCGAATTCGTGCGCAAGACCCTGGCCGAGGAGATCGACCTGCGCGCCAAGGGCCACGAATACGTCGACAAGAAGAACGAAGGCCATGCCAGCCGTGACTACCGCAACCAGCTGAACTCCGAAGGCATCGCCGCGGAAGCCGTTTCCGCCGGCTACCAGTGGGCGCCCGGCACCGAGCTCAGCCTGAAGAAAGCCTCCTGAGGAAACAACCATGCAGAACGCAACCAAGATGGGCCTCAATTGCACCGGTGCGCAGATGTCGCCGATGGACAGCAAGGAACAACTCAAGGCCAGCCAGGAAGTGCGGCCGGACATTCCCGGCAACGAGCGCAAGCTGGCGCTGGTCCGCACGGAGGAGGCCGCCAAGGCCGATGCCATCGGCTCGGTGCCGATCCCCGGCTCGGCCCGCGGCATGGTCAAGACGGCGCTGAACAAGCTGGTCGGCGTCAGCCCCGAGGTACTGATCGACAAGCTCGGCGAGCGCCTGGCCTTCGAGCGTGGCGGCGTGCGCCTGTACGAGGCGCTGATGGCCAAGGCCCAGGCCATCGACGCGGTGGACGAGCAGATGCTCAAGACTATGAAGCACTTCCGTGACGAGGAGGCCGAGCACCTGCAGCTGGTGGTGGCGGCGATGGAAAAACTCGGCGCCGATCCCACGGCCATGACGCCCTGTGCCGACGTGGTCGGCGTCACCAACATGGGCGTGCTGCAAACCATCAGCGACCCGCGCACCAACCTCGCGCAATCGCTCAACGCCCTGCTCACCGCCGAATTGACCGACAACGCCGGCTGGGAGCTGCTGATCGAATTGGCCGACGCGGCCGGCCAGAGCTCCATATCCGAGTCCTTCGAAAAGGCGCTGGCGCAGGAGCAGGTGCACGCGGACACCGTACGCGGGTGGCTCAGCGAAGAAGTAATGCGGCAGGTCTAGAGGTTTAACTAGCTACGGTCCCGCTTCCGTGCGAAGCGGGACCGCTTCCCTATGCCGACACCAAAGATGCCCGGCACGGCTCGCCCATGACGGCACAGCCATGCATGGGGCTAGACATCAACTAGCCATCTCAGATGGCGGAACGCCAATCCCGTTCCCCTTTGGGGAAGCACGAACCTGTTAGAAAGCTATCTGAGTGCTATCTGTGAGCAGAAGATCTTGCGGCGCCTTATCGCAGCAAACGGTACGTGCATTTTTATTCGGCCCTTAAACGACAAAGGCCAGCACGATGGCTGACCTAAGTCGTTATATGGTGGGCCCACACGGACTTGAACCGTGGACCAACGGATTATGAGTCCGCTGCTCTAACCAACTGAGCTATAGGCCCTCAGAAGAGCGGCGGATTATAGCGGCGCCTTTTCCGCGCTGCCAATCGGAAGCGGGCCGAGGAAATTGGCGGCGAAGGACTCGGCCGAGAGCGGCCGGCTGATCACGTAGCCCTGGATCTGCTGGCAGCCTTCGTTGGTCAGAAAGATCTCCTGGGCCTTGGTCTCGACGCCCTCGGCGATCACCGTCATCTGCAGGCCGCGGCCGAGGGCGATGATGGCGCGGGTGATCGCGGCGTCTTCCGCGTCGCCCGGCAGGCCTTGGACGAAGGACTTGTCGATCTTCAGGATGTCCAGCGGCAGGCGCTTGAGGTAGCTGAGCGAGGAATAGCCGGTGCCGAAGTCGTCGATGGCTAGCTGCAGGCCGAGCTCCTTGAGTTCGTGGAGGATCGGCAGGGCCTCTTCGGCCTGGGTCATGATGAAGCTCTCGGTGATCTCCAGTTGCAGGGCCGGGGCCTGCAGGCCGAAGTCGGCGAGGGTGCCGGCGATGCGCTCGGTCAGCTGCGGCTGGCGCAACTGGCTGCCGGAGAGGTTGATCGAGAGCGGGCCGAACGGCGCGTGGGCATCCTGCCAGGCGCGCATCTGCCGGCAGGCCTCCTGCAGCACCCAGTCGCCGAGCTGCAGGATCATGCCGTTGTCTTCGGCCAGGGGGATGAAACGGTCCGGCGGGATGTCGCCGAACACCGGGTGGTGCCAGCGCAGCAGGGCCTCGGCGCCGACCAGATGGCCGCTGTGCAGGCACAGCTTGGGCTGGTAGTGCAGGCTCAGCTCGTCGCGCTCGATGGCGCGGCGCAGTTCCAGTTCCAGGGTCATGCGCTCGGTGGCCTGGAAGGTCAGGTGGCGGGTGTAGAACTCGATGCGGTTGCGGCCCTTGGCCTTGGAGCTGTACATGGCCGCGTCGGCATTCTTGACCAGGGTGGCGACGTCGCCGCCGTCCTCGGGGAACAGGCTGATGCCGATGCTGGCGCTGATGAAGAATTCGTGGCCTTCGGCCTGGAAGGGCGCGTTGAAGCAGGTCAGCAGTTTGGTCGCCACACGCTCGGCATCGCGCGGGTCGTGCAGGCCCGGTAGCAGGACGATGAACTCGTCGCCGCCCAGGCGCGCCACGGTGTCGACCTCGCGCAGCTGTTCACGCAGGCGCAGGGCGATGCCCTTGAGCAGCTGATCGCCCACCGGATGGCCGAGGCTGTCATTGATGTGCTTGAAGCGGTCCAGGTCGAGGAACATCACGGCGCCGCGGCGCTGGTCGCTGCGGGCGTCGTTCAGCGCCGTGTCCAGGCGGCTCTCGAACAGCATGCGGTTGGGCAGGCCGGTGAGCGGGTCGTGGTGGGCCTGGTAGTCCAGGCGCGCCTGGGCGTGCTTGAGCGAGCTGATGTCGGCGAACACGCCGACGAAGTGGGTGATCTGCCCGCTCTGGTCTCGCACCGCGCTGATGGTCAGCCATTCCGGGAACAGCTCGCCGTTCTTGCGCTGGTTCCAGATCTCGCCCTGCCAGTGTCCTTCGGCCGTCAGCCGCTGCCACATGGCGTCGTAGAAGGCGCGGTCGTGCCGACCCGAGGCCAGCAGGCGCGGGCTGTTGCCCAGCGCCTCCGCCTCGCTGTAGCCGGTGATCTCGCTGAAGGCGCGGTTGACCGCGGTGATGCGCTGGTCGAGGTCGGTGATCATCACGCCCTCGGCGGTGCTCTCGAAGACGGTGGCGGCCTGGTGCAGGCGCTCCTGCATCTGTTCGCGTTCGGTGATGTCGCGGGTGATGATCAGCATGCACGGCTCGCCTTCGATCATGATCGGCTGGACCGTGAGGTCGCCGAGCCGTCGCTGGCCGTCGCGCGTGCCGATCCAGGCGCGGAAGTCGCGCAGTGCACCCTGGGTGCGGAGCTGGGTGATCATCTCGTCGCGGTCATGCGGGTCGGCCCACAGGCCGAGTTCGAGGGTGGTGCGCCCGATCACCTGCTGGCTGTCGTGGCCGGTGATGCAGGTGAAGCCCTCGTTGGCCTCGATGATCGAGCCATCGCGCTGGCGGGTGATCAGCAGGCCGTCCGGCGACGCGTGGAAGGCCTTGGCGAACTTCTCTTCGGACAGGCGCAGTTGCTGCTGGGTGCGCTTCACTTCGGTGATGTCGCGCACCGCGACCACCAGGGCCGGCTGGCCGTCCATCTCGATGTGTTGCGCGGAGATGAGGCCGGTGAACTGTTCGCCGTTACTTCGGCGGAACGGCATTTCCAGGTTGTTGAGGATTTGCCGCTGCAGGCTGTTGAGCAGCATCGGGCCGATGCTCGGCAGGCCCCAGATGTCCAGCTCGGTGGCGGTCTTACCCACGGCGTCGCGGGCGTCGATGCCGAGCTGCTGCTCGAAGGTGCGGTTGACGGTGAGCAGCACACCGTCGACGCGGCGGGCAATGACCAAGACGTCCGGGCAGTTGTGGAAGACCCGCTCGAAGCGCTCCTCGGAGCGCCGCCGCTCGTCCTCGATACGTTTGGCCTCGCTGATGTCGATCATCAGCCCGCGCAGCACGGTGCCCTCGTCCGTGGCGATGGGGGTGATGATGTCGCGGATCCACACGACCCGGCCGTCGGCGGCGAGCATCCGGTACTCCAGGCTGTGGTCGCGCCCGGCCTCGCTCTCGGCGTGGCAGTAGTCCCGTGCCATGCCGGCGTCGTCGGGGTGCAGGCTGCGCTCCCAGAAGCCAGCTTCCAGCCACTTTTGGCGTGGGTAGCCGAGCAGCTTCTCGGCATGCGGCGAGACGTAGGTGAAGCGGAAGTCCGCCATGTTCATCTGCCAGGCGACGGTGTTGAGGCTCTCCACCAGGCCGCGGTAGTGCTGTTCGCTGCCGCGAAGGCGCCTTTCCAGCACGCGCCGCTCGCGCATCTCCCGGCGCAGGCGACGGTTGACGTAGAGCACCGCGCCCAGCACCAGCAGCGCCACCAGCAGGATCGGCACGCCATACAGCAGCAGCGTGTGCTGCCAGGTGCTGCGACCGTCCAGCACGCTGCCGACCCAGGGCTCCTGCAGGGCGGCGATCTCTTCCGGGGTGAGCTCGGCGAGCAGCTTGTCGAGGATGCCGATCAGCGCCGCGTGCTTGCGCGGGGCGGCCATCGCCAGCTGATAGCGGTAGGGCGTCTCGCCACTCACCTGCAGCCCCTCGAGCTTGAGCTGGCGCAGGCTCCAGATGCTCGAGGCGAGGTCGCCGACCATGGCGTCGACCCGGCCGGTGGCCAGTGCCTGCAGGGCGGCATAGACGCTGGGCAGCGGCTGCAGGTTGAGGTCGGGATGGCGGCTGCGCAGCAGCTCGTGCGGCGCGTAATCCTCGACCACGGCGACCTTGAGGCCGTACAGCTGCTCGAGCCGGCGCGGCTGCGGGCCGTCGAGCCGGGCGAGGATGACGATAGGAAAGTCGAGGTAGGGGCGGGTGAAGGCCAGGTCGCGCTGGCGTTCGGGCGTGGACATCACGCCCGGCAGCAGGTCCAGGCGACCGGCCCTGGCGCGGGTCAGCACCTCGCTCCAGCTGCTCGGCTCCACCGGCAGCATGCGCACCTGCAGGCGCTTTTCGATGAGTTCGACGTAGGCGGCGCTCAGGCCGCTGTAGCGCCCCTCGTCGTCACGGAACTCGAAGGGTGGCCAGGAAGCGTCGATGCCCAGGTGCAGCTGCGGGTGCTCGGCCAGCCAGGCCTGCTCGTCCGAGCTGAGCTCGAGCGCCGCCGCCGGGCACGCCCAGCACGCCAGACACGACAGGAGAATGGCCAGCAGACGCGACATGCGACGGGTCCGGGAGCGTGGGAGATGCTTTCAGTGTAGTTCGCGCAGAAGCAAAAACCCCGGCCTGTGCCGGGGTTTTGCCATCACTCGTCGAGGAACGAGCGAAGGTGCTCGCTGCGAGTCGGATGGCGCAGCTTGCGCAGCGCCTTGGCCTCGATCTGACGAATACGCTCGCGGGTGACATCGAACTGCTTGCCGACTTCCTCGAGGGTGTGGTCGGTGTTCATGTCGATGCCGAAGCGCATGCGCAGCACCTTGGCTTCGCGGGCGGTGAGCCCGGCCAGGACTTCGCGGGTCGCTTCCTTGAGGCTTTCCACGGTGGCCACCTCGATCGGCGACTGCATGGTGGAGTCCTCGATGAAGTCGCCCAGGTGCGAATCTTCGTCGTCGCCGATCGGCGTCTCCATGGAGATCGGCTCTTTGGCGATCTTCAGTACCTTGCGGATCTTGTCCTCGGGCATCTCCATGCGCTCGCCCAGCTCTTCCGGAGTCGGCTCGCGGCCCATCTCCTGCAGCATCTGGCGGGAGATGCGGTTGAGCTTGTTGATCGTCTCGATCATGTGCACCGGAATACGGATGGTGCGCGCCTGGTCGGCGATCGAGCGGGTGATCGCCTGGCGGATCCACCAGGTGGCGTAGGTCGAGAACTTGTAGCCGCGGCGGTATTCGAACTTGTCCACCGCCTTCATCAGGCCGATGTTGCCTTCCTGGATCAGGTCGAGGAACTGCAGGCCGCGGTTGGTGTACTTCTTGGCGATGGAGATCACGAGACGCAGGTTGGCCTCGACCATTTCCTTCTTCGCCCGGCGAGCCTTGGCTTCGCCGATGGACATGCGACGGTTGATGTCCTTGATCTCGGCGATCAGCAGGCCGGCGTCGGCCTCGATCGCGGCCATCTTTTCCTGGCAGCGCTGGATATCGCCCTGCAGGTTGCCGATGGCTTCGGCGTACTTGGCCTTGCCCTTCGCCAGACCGGCGGTCCAGGCGGTGTCGACTTCGTTGCCGGGGAACAGCTTGAGGAAGTCGGCGCGCGGCATGCGGGCGTCACGTACGCACAGCTGCATGATGGCGCGCTCTTGGGAGCGGACTTGGTCCAGGGAACCACGAACGCGCTCGACCAGAGCCTCGAACTGCTTCGGCACCAGCTTGATCGGCATGAACAGCTCGGCCAGGAGCTGCTGCTCCTTGTCCGCCTGCTTGCTGCCGCGGCCGTGCTTCTTCAGCGCCTTGCGGGCCTTCTCGAGCTGCTCGGCCACCGCGCCGAAGCGGCGTGCGGCTTCTTCCGGGTCCGGGCCGCCGTCGCCTTCGTCGTCGGAATCGCTGTCGCTTTCCTCGTCTTCTTCCTCGTCGTCCTTGGCCTCGGCGCTGGCTTCCTTCAGCTCGGGCTCGACTTCCTCGGCCGGCAGGCTGCCGTCATCCGGGTCGATGTAGCCGCTGAGGACGTCGGACAGGCGACCGCCTTCGGTGGTGACGCGCTGGTATTCGGCGAGGATGCTGTCGACGGTGCCGGGGAACAGGGAGATGGCCCCCATGACCTCACGGATGCCTTCCTCGATGCGCTTGGCGATTTCGATCTCGCCTTCGCGGGTCAGCAGCTCCACGGTACCCATTTCACGCATGTACATGCGCACCGGGTCGGTGGTGCGGCCGATGTCGGTCTCTACCGCGGCCAGGGCAGCGGCGGCTTCTTCGGCAGCGGCTTCGTCGGTGTCGGCTTCGGCCAGCAACAGGGCATCCGCATCCGGAGCGCTCTCGAATACGTTGATCCCCATGTCGTTGATCATGCGGATGATGTCTTCCACCTGTTCCGGATCGGAAATATCCTCCGGCAGGTGGTCGTTGACCTCCGCGTAAGTCAGGTAACCCTGCTCACGGCCACGGCTGATCAACTCTTTCAAACGAGACTGCTGTTGCGCTTTTCCGGACATAGCACCCTATCCACTGAAGGTCTTGGCGGGCTGAAAATAAGCCGAGGATTATACCCGATTTGACGCTTCACGCGCCAGTTGGGCTCTTGCTGTGGGTCGATGAGGCGTGGCTGAAGTGCTCTCTCAGTAGAGCTTTCTCTTCATCGCTCAGTTCGCTGGGGCTCTTGTGCATGACGCTCCGCAGCAGTTGGTCGCGGTGTTTCTTCAGCTGGCCCTGGGTAAGTGTAGTAATGGTGTCGAAGAACTGCTTTTCAAGATTGTCGCCTTCGATCAGCCACTCCTTTTCGGCCAGTGCGCGCAGCAGACGGCCCTGTTCGGTGCCGTGCCAGCGGGCGATCAGCTGCAGCGAGCGCAGCTTCGGGCTCTTCTGCAGGGTGCCGACCAGGGCAACCAGTAGCTGTGCATAAGTATCGTCTTCGTCGGCGAAGTGGCTGACATCCTCGACCTTTTGCGCCAATTGCGGGTGGTGCAGCAGGGTGCGCAGGGCGGTCAGAGTCGGCGACTCGACGTGCACCGGCTTGCGTGGCGGTGCGCCGTCGCGCGGGCCCTTTTTCCAGTCTCCGCCCTTGCGCCAGTCGCCGTCCTTCTTCCAGGCGCGACCCTCGCCTTTCTGCCAGGGTTTCTTCTGCTCGTAGGCCTCGGCCGGCGGCTCGATGTGGTCGGCGTAGTCGGCGACATCGCCGTAGTCCGGCTGTGCGTCGTAGTAATGGCCGTAGTCGGCCGGCGGCTCGTGCCCGGCGGGTGACGGAGCCGGCGCGGGCGGTGCGCTCTGGGCAACCTGCTGCAGCATCTCGCCGGAGAGCCCGGTGATTTCGGACAGCCGCTGGCGCATCAGGGCGCGCAGGTGATTGCCGGGGATCTTGTCGATCAGCGGTGCGGCCAGGGTCACCAGATGCGCCTTGCCCTCCAGCGAGCGCGGATCGGCCTCTTCCGAGAGCTGCTGGAAGAAGTAGTCGGCCAGCGGCTGGGCGTGCTGGTTGATGCGCGCACGGAAGGCGTCCGTGCCTTCCTGGCGTACCAGCGTGTCCGGGTCTTCACCCTCGGGCAGGAACAGGAAGCGCGCGCGGCGGCCGTCCTGCAGGTTGCTCAGGGTGGCCTCCAGGGCGCGCCAGGCCGCCTTGCGACCGGCGGCGTCGCCGTCGAAGCAGAACAGCACGCTGGGCACCAGGCGGAACAGGCGCTTGAGATGCTCCTCGCTGGTGGCGGTACCGAGGGTCGCCACGGCGTTGCGCAGACCCTGCTGAGCCAGGGCGATGACGTCCATGTAGCCCTCGACCACCATGATCTCGTCGAGATCGCGGTTGCTCTTGCGCGCCTCGTACAGGCCGTAAAGCTCCTGGCCCTTGTGGAATACGGGGGTCTCGGGGGAGTTCAGGTACTTGGGCTTGTCGTCGCCCAGCACCCGGCCGCCGAATGCGATGACGCGGCCGCGGCTGTCGCGGATGGGGAACATCACACGGTCGCGGAAGCGGTCGTAGATGCGGCCGTTCTCGGCATTCTCGATCAGCAGGCCGGCGTCGATCATCGCCTTCTGCTGCAGCTTGTCGCCGCCCAGGTGCTTGTGCAGGTTGTCCCAACCCGGCGGGGCGAATCCCAGACCGAAGTCGCGGGCGATTTCGCCGGTCAGGCCGCGGCCCTTGAGATACTCCACTGCCGCTTTGCGCGTCGGATGGCTCTTCAGGGCCTGGCGGTAATAGTCGGCGGCGGCAGTGAGCAGCGGGTAGAGCGGCGAGTCGGTGGGCTGGCGCGGGGTGCGGCCGCGGCCGCTTTCCTCGCGCGGTACGTCCATGCCGGCGCGCTTGGCCAGATCCTCGACGGCCTGGGGGAAGTCCAGGCTGTCGTGGTCCATGACGAAGCCGAGGGCATTGCCGCCGGCGCCGCAGCCGAAGCAGTAGTAGAACTGCTTGTCCGGGCTGACGCTGAAGGAGGGGGTTTTCTCCTTGTGAAACGGGCAGCAGGCGGTGTAGTTCTTGCCGGCCTTCTTCAGCTGGATGCGCGAACTCACCACCTCGACTATGTCGGTGCGGTTGAGCAGGTCATCGATGAAGGACTGCGGGATCAGGCCGGCCATGAGCTCGTCGGTGTGCTGTTGCCAGAGGCGGGAGCATAAACGAAAAAACTCCGGTCATTCGCCGGGTGGCGAAGCGGAGTCGGGTACAGCCAGAAATGCAAAGCCCGGCCGGAGCCGGGCATCGCGGAAGCCTTTAGCGGCGCGACTGATAACTCAGTACAGGCGCTCGCGACGACGCTGCTCGCGCTGCACTTTCTTGGCGTGGCGCTTAACAGCGGCAGCGGCCTTGCGCTTACGCTCGGTGGTGGGCTTCTCGTAGAACTCGCGGCTGCGGACTTCGGCCAGGACGCCGGCCTTTTCGCAGGAGCGCTTGAAACGACGCAGAGCTACGTCGAAGGGTTCGTTCTCTTTAACTTTGACGGCTGGCATCCAGGTCGTACCTTCACTGTTTTACCGAATGGACGACGCGATCCGGCAAGGGCACGGGAGTACGTCGGTTTTCAAGGGCTGCGGATATTAACGCCTCACGCCAAGGAATGCAAAGCCTCTGATCGAAAAGCGCTGGCCCGGCCGGGGGGCGGCGATTATCATGCGCGCCTCCTTTTATAGCCAGTGTTGAAGGTTCTAACCCCATGCTAGTGCTGGGCCTGGAAACCTCCTGCGACGAGACCGGCGTCGCCCTCTACGACAGCCAGCGCGGCCTGTTGGCCGATGCCCTGTTCAGCCAGATCGACCTGCACCGCGTCTACGGCGGCGTGGTGCCGGAGCTGGCCTCGCGCGACCACGTCAAGCGCATGCTGCCGCTGATCCGCCAGGTGCTGGCCGAGGCCGGTGCCGAGCGCGAGCAGATCGAGGCCGTCGCGTATACCTCGGGCCCCGGTCTGGTCGGCGCGCTGTTGGTCGGCGCCGCCTGCGCCCAGGCGTTGGCCTTTGCCTGGGGCATTCCAGCGGTGGGCGTGCACCATATGGAGGGCCACCTGCTGGCCCCGATGCTGGAGGAAGCGCCGCCGGCCTTCCCGTTCGTCGCGCTGCTGGTCTCCGGCGGCCACACCCAGCTGGTGCGGGTCGACGGCATCGGCCGCTATCAGTTGCTCGGCGAGTCGCTGGACGACGCCGCCGGCGAGGCATTCGACAAGACCGCCAAGCTGATGGGCCTGCGCTACCCGGGTGGCCCGGAAATCGCCCGTCTGGCGGAATCCGGCTCGCCGGGGCGCTTCACTTTCCCGCGACCGATGACCGATCGCCCCGGCCTGGACTTCAGCTTCAGCGGCCTGAAGACCTTTACCCTCAACACCTGGCAGCAGTGCCGCGATGCCGGTGACGCCAGCGAACAGACCCGCGCCGACGTCGCCCGGGCGTTCCAGGATGCGGTGGTCGATACCCTGACCATCAAGTGCAAGCGCGCGCTCAAGCAGACCGGCCTCAACAGCCTGGTGATCGCCGGCGGCGTGAGTGCCAACTCGGCCCTGCGCCAGTCGCTGGAAAGCATGCTGGCCGGGCTCAAGGGCCGGGTGTTCTACGCTCGCCCGCGCTTCTGCACCGACAACGGCGCGATGATCGCCTACGCCGGCTGCCAGCGCCTGTTGGCAGGTCAGCACGAGGGGCCGGAGATCATGGTGCAGGCGCGCTGGCCGATGGAGCAGCTGCCCGCCATATGAGCGTGGCTCAGCTCGGGGTTTAGAAATGTCGTTCGCGTCCGGCTACCAGGTCGCGTAGATTGCCGCGATGGCGCCAGACGATCAGCCCGGTCAGCACGCACATCGGCAGCAGCGCTTCCGGTTGTTGCCAGGCCAGCAGCGGCAGGGTCAGCGGCGTGGCGATCAGCGAAGCGAGCGAACTGGTGCGGGTGAGGAAGAAGGTCAGCGCCCAGGCGGCGAGGGCCAGCAGGGCGGCCGGCGGATAGAGGCCGAGCAGCATGCCGGCGGCGGTGGCGACGCCCTTGCCGCCGCGAAAACGGAAATACAGCGGATAGAGGTGGCCGACCACCGCGGCCAGGCCAACCCAGGCCTGTTGCTGGATGTCGAAGCCGAGCAGGTCGGCGACCAGCACCGGCAGCAGGCCCTTGAGCAGGTCGCCGAGCAGGGTCAGCACCGCCAGCTTCTTGCCGGCCACCCGCAGCATGTTGGTGGCGCCGGGGTTGCCCGAGCCGCTGGCGCGAGGGTCCGGCCCACCGACCAGGCGGCTGAGCAGGATGGCGAAGGACAGCGAGCCGATCAGGTAGGCGAGCAGTGCCAGCAGCCAGAGCATGGTATCCATTCCGGGGCGAGGGAGCCCCGATTCTAGCGGCGGGGCGCAGGTCTTGTCGTGCAGCGGAGACGAGGTTTGGACAAGGTTTTCATCGAAGGTCTGGAAGTCGACACCCTGATCGGGGCCTACGACTGGGAGCGCGGCATTCGCCAGTGCCTGCTGCTGGACCTGACATTTGCCTGGGACATCCGCCCGGCCGCCGCCGGTGACGACCTGAGCAAGGCCCTCGATTACGCCGCGGTCAACCAACAGGTGCAGGCCTTTGCCGCCGCCGCGCAGTTCGAGCTGGTGGAGACCTTCGCCGAACGCCTGGCCGAGCAGCTGTTGGAGCGCTTCAACGCGACCTGGCTGCGCCTGCGGGTGACCAAGCCGGGCGTCAACGCCGCGGCCCGCGCGGTGGGTGTGGAAATCGAGCGCAGCCGGCCATGACCCTCATCTTCCTCGGCCTGGGCAGCAACGCCGACCGCACGCTGCACCTGACCGCCGGGCTCGACGCCCTTGCCGGGTTCGTCCAGGACCTGCGTTGCTCGCCAGTGTTCGAGAGCCGGCCGGTGGGTATCAAGAGCGGCAATTTCTACAACCTGGTGGTCAGCGGCCGCACCGAGTTGTCGTTGCAGGAGCTGGACCGCCGGCTCAAGTTCATCGAGGCCGACAACGGCCGCTACGCCCCCGAGCGCAAAGGCTTGCCGCTGGACATCGACGTGCTGCTCTACGGCGATCAGGTGGGCAACTTCGATGGCCTGGTGCTGCCGCGGGCGGAGATCCTGAAGAACGCCTTCGTGCTCTGGCCGCTGGCGTTGCTGGCGCCCGACGTGGCTCATCCCGAGGCGAGCCGGCCGTTTGCCGCGCTGTGGGAAGAGGCACGAATCGACCAGCAGCTGTGGCCGGTACCCTTCGCCTGGCGTGGCGTCGAGCTGACGCCGGCCGAGCTGATCGAGGCAACGTCCTCGTAAGGCGCGCCACGCTCACCTACGGTTCGGGGTGGGCGGCCTGCTTGTAGGCCTTGAGCGCCTTCAACCGCTCGCCCTTGAGCGCCTCCCCCAGTTCCGCACCCTTCAGGCCACGCTCGACCAGCGGTTGCACCGCCACCGCACGCGCAGCCTGCATGGCGCCGCGCAGGTAGTCGGCCTGCGGATAGCCGCGCTGTTCCAGGCCCTGGCGGCCGCGGGCGTCCATCTCGCAGGCGGCGATGAATTCCTCGAAGCGCTGCGGCCGGCGGTAGACGTCGAAGCTCTGCAACAGCTCCAGCAGGGTGCTCGGGCGTAGCTCCAGCGCGCGGTGGCTATGGGTGTGGTATTCGCCGACCAGCCGGGCCAGTTCGGCGCAGTCGCGCGGCACCTTGCAGCGCAGGTTCACCGCGTCGATCAGTTTCAGCCCGCGGGTCTCGTGGGCGATGTGCCGTGGCCATTCATCCTCGGGCGTGCGGCCCTTGCCCAGGTCGTGCAGCAGGCAGGCCCAGCGCACCGTCAGCGGCTGTTCGTGCAGCGCACACTGGTGCAGCACCATCAGGCAATGCACGCCGGTGTCCACCTCGGGGTGATGCGTCTCAGGCTGCGGCACGCCGAACAGCGCATCGAGCTCTGGCAGCAGCCGCGCCAGGGCGCCGCAGTCGCGCAGCACCTGGATGAACACATCCGGGCGCGGCTCCATCAGCGCACGGGAGATCTCCTTCCAACTGCGCTCGGGCGTCAGTGCCTCCAGTTCGCCGGAGCCTGCCAGCTGGCGCATTAGCGCCAGGGTCTCGGTGGCGACACGGAAGCCCAGCGGCGCATAACGCGCCGCGAAGCGCGCCACCCGCAGAACGCGCAGTGGGTCCTCGGCAAAGGCAGGGGAGACGTGGCGCAGCAGGCGGTCTTCGAGGTCCTGCAGGCCGCCGTAGGGGTCGATGACCTGGCCGTGGTCATCCTCGGCCATGGCGTTGATGGTCAGGTCGCGGCGGATCAGGTCGTCTTCGAGAGTCACGTCGGGGCTGGCGTGGAAGGTGAAGCCGCCGTAGCCCTTTCCCGATTTGCGCTCGGTGCGCGCCAGGGCGTATTCCTCGCCGCTCTCGGGGTGCAGGAACACCGGGAAGTCGCTGCCCACCGGGCGAAAACCCTGGGCCTGCATGGCTTCGGCGGTGGCGCCCACCACCACCCAGTCGGTGTCGCTCACCGGCCGGCCGAGCAGGCGGTCGCGCACGGCGCCGCCAACCTTGTAGATCTGCATGTCGATTCCTCCGTTGCCGCGGAGGATAAGCGAAAGCGCCGACCGGCGCTTACCGCCGGTGGCTGAAGGGTTGGATCAGATGAGCGGGATCACCAGGTCCAGGCGCGGATACTCGTTTTCGTCGCCCTGCTCGTTGCTCGGCGGCACCCGCTGCACGCCGACCAGTTGATCGCCGCGCATGCTTTCCAGGTGGATATCGAAGCCCCACAGCCGATGCAGGTGCTTGAGCACCTCGCCGCTGGAGTCGCCGAGCGGTTTGCGGTCGTGCTGCTGGTGGCGCAGGGTCAGCGAGCGGTCGCCGCGGCGATCGACGCTCCAGATCTGCACATTGGGCTCGCGATTGCCCAGGTTGTACTGCGCCGCCAGGGCCTCGCGGATCTGCCGATAGCCGAGCTCGTCGTGGATGGCGGGGATCAGCAGGTCGTCCTTCTGGTCGTCGTCCAGCACGCTGAACAGCTTCAGGTCGCGGATCACCTTGGGCGAGAGGAACTGCAGGATGAAGCTCTCGTCCTTGAAGTTCTGCATGGCGAACTTGAGGGTGGTCAGCCAGTCGCTGCCGGCGATGTCCGGGAACCAGCGCTTGTCTTCCTCGGTGGGGCGTTCGCAGATGCGCCGCAGGTCGCTGTAGATGGCGAAGCCCAGCGTGTAGGGGTTGATGCCGCTGTAGTACGGGCTGTCGAAGCCCGGCTGGTAGACCACGCTGGTGTGCGCCTGCAGGAACTCCATCATGAAGCCCTCGGTGACCAGGCCTTCGTCGTACAGGTCGTTCATCAGCGTGTAGTGCCAGAACGTGGCCCAGCCCTCGTTCATCACCTGGGTCTGGCGCTGCGGGTAGAAATACTGCGCGATCTTGCGCACGATGCGCACCACTTCGCGCTGCCAGGGTTCCAGCAGCGGGGCGTGCTTCTCGATGAAGTAGAGGATGTTTTCCTGCGGCTCGGCCGGCCAGCGCCGGTTGTCCTGTTCGCCGCCTTTGTGCTCGCTCTTGGGAATGGTGCGCCAGAGGTCGTTGATCTGCCGTTGCAGGTGTTCCTCGCGGTCCTTCTGCCGGCGCCGCTCCTCCTCGGCGGAGATGGGGTAGGGGCGCTTGTAGCGGTCCACGCCGTAGTTCATCAGGGCGTGGCAGGAGTCGAGCAGGTCTTCCACTGCGTCGATGCCGTGGCGCTCCTCGCACTGCATGATGTACTGCTTGGCGAACACCAGGTAGTCGATGATCGAGCTGGCGTCGGTCCAGGTGCGGAACAGGTAGTTGCCCTTGAAGAAGCTGTTGTGGCCGTAGCAGGCGTGGGCAATCACCAGGGCCTGCATGCACATGGTGTTCTCTTCCATGAGGTAGGCGATGCAGGGGTCAGAGTTGATCACGATCTCGTAGGCCAGGCCCATCTGGCCGCGCGAATAGCCCTTCTCGGTGGCCAGGAAGTGCTTGCCGTAGGACCAGTGGTGGTAGCCCAGCGGCATGCCGACGGAGGCGTAGGCGTCCATCATCTGCTCGGCGGTGATCACCTCGATCTGGTTGGGGTAGGTGTCCAGCGCGTAGCGCTCGGCGATGCGGGCGATCTCGCGGTCGTACTGGCGGATCAGCTCGAAGGTCCATTCCGAGCCGGTGGAGAGCGGTTGGCGGCGTTTCTCGGCTGCGTTCATGGGGCTGCCCTCAGGTGGCCATGCGGCGCTGGAACAGCTCGCGGAACACCGGGTAGATGTCTGCGGCGGAAACCAGCTGCTGCTGGGCGAAGGACGCGGCGAAGGCCTCGCCGACCTGTTCGTATTCGTACCACAGCGCCTGGTGTTCGCGCGGGGTGATCTCGACATAGGTGAAGTACTGGACGAACGGCATGATCTGGTTGATCAGGATGTCGCGGCACACCGGCGAGTCGTCGTTCCAGTTGTCGCCGTCCGAGGCCTGGGCGCCGTAGATGTTCCATTCGTTGGTCGGGTAGCGCTCGGCCATGATCTCCTGCATCAGCTTGAGCGCGCTGGAAACGATGGTGCCGCCGGTTTCCCGCGAATAGAAGAACTCCTCCTCGTCCACCTCCTTCGCGCTCGTGTGGTGGCGGATGAACACCACTTCGATGCGCTCGTAGTTCCGCTTAAGGAACAGGTATAGGAGGATGAAAAAGCGCTTGGCGACATCCTTGGTGGCCTGGGTCATCGAGCCAGACACGTCCATCAGGCAGAACATCACCGCCTTGGAGCTGGGGTTGGGCTGCTTGGTCAGCAGGTTGTACTTGAGGTCGAAGGTGTCGAGGAAGGGAATGCGGTTGATCCGCACGCTGAGTCGCTCCAGTTCCGCCTCCAGTGCCTGGATGTCGCCGAAGTTGTCCGGCTCCTCGCGCCTGAGGCGTTCCAGTTCGGCCTTCACCTCGCGCAGCTTGGCGCGGCTGGAGCCGGACAGGGCGATGCGCCGGGCGTGCGCGGATCTCAAGGTGCGGACGATATTGATGCGCGAGGGGTTGCCCTCGCTGCTGATGCCGGCGCGCACGGTTTTGAAGGTGTCGGTGCCCGTCAGGTGGCGCTTGACCAGGTTGGGCAGCTCCAGGTCCTCGAACATGAAGTCGAGGAACTCTTCCTGGGTGATCTGGAAGACGAACTCGTCCATGCCCTCGCCGGAATTGCTCGCCTTGCCCGCGCCGCGGCCACCGCCGCCGCCGGAGGGGCGCGGCACGTGGTCGCCGGCGTTGAACTCCTTGTTGCCGGGGTGAACGATGGTCTGCCGCCCGCCGCGGCCGTGGTGCAGCACCGGCTCGTCGATGTCGCGGCCGGGAATGCTGATCTGCTCGCCGTGCTCCATGTCGGTGATGGAGCGCCGGCTGACGGCCTCCTCGACGGCCTTCTTGATGTGCTCACGGTAACGCCGCAGGAAGCGCTGGCGGTTCACCGTGCTCTTGTTTTTGCCGTTCAGACGCCGGTCGATGACGTAGCTCATGAATGCTCCTCAGGGCCTGGCGCGTGCGACCCGGCCCGACGGCGACCGGCACCGCGGAACGTGCCGCGGTGCCGATGGCAGACTACTGCGACTTGCGAACCCGCAGATACCACTCGGACAACAGGCGCACCTGCTTCTCGGTGTAGCCGCGCTCGACCATGCGCTTGACGAAGTCGTTGTGCTTCTGCTGGTCCTCCTTGCTGGCCTTGGCGTTGAAGCTGATGACCGGCAGCAGGTCCTCGGTGTTGGAGAACATCTTCTTCTCGATCACCACGCGCAGCTTCTCGTAACTGAGCCAGGTGGGGTTCTTGCCGTTGTTATTGGCGCGGGCGCGCAGCACGAAGTTGACGATTTCGTTGCGGAAGTCCTTCGGGTTGCTGATGCCGGCCGGCTTCTCGATCTTCTCCAATTCCTCGTTGAGCGCCACGCGGTTGAGGATCTCGCCGGTCTCCGGGTCGCGGTATTCCTGGTCCTGAATCCAGAAATCGGCGTACAGCACGTAGCGGTCGAAGATGTTCTGCCCGTATTCGCTGTAGGACTCGAGGTAGGCGGTCTGGATTTCCTTGCCGATGAACTCGATGTAGCGCGGCGCCAGGTACTCCTTGATGTAGCGCAGATAGCGCTCGCGCACCTCGGCCGGGAATTGCTCCTGCTCAATCTGTTGCTCCAGGACGTAGAGCAGGTGCACCGGGTTGGCGGCCACCTCGTGCGGATCGAAGTTGAACACCTTGGAGAGGATCTTGAAGGCGAAGCGGGTCGACAGGCCGTTCATGCCCTCGTCCACGCCGGCACTGTCGCGGTACTCCTGGATCGACTTGGCCTTGGGGTCGGTATCCTTGAGGTTCTCGCCGTCGTAGACGCGCATCTTCGAGTAGATGTTGGAGTTCTCCGGCTCCTTCAGGCGCGACAGGGTGGAGAACTGGGCGAGCATCTTCAGGGTGTCCGGCGCGCAGTGGGCGTTGGCCAGCGAGCTGTGGGTGAGCAGCTTGTCGTAGATCTTGATCTCGTCGGTGACGCGTAGGCAGTAGGGCACCTTGACGATGTAGATGCGGTCGATGAACGCCTCGTTGTTCTTGTTGTTGCGGAAGCTGTGCCACTCGGACTCGTTGGAGTGGGCGAGGATGATGCCGCTGTAGGGCAGCCCGCCGAGGCCCTCGGTGCTGTTGTAGTTGCCCTCCTGGGTGGCCGTCAGCAGCGGGTGCAGCACCTTGATCGGCGCCTTGAACATCTCGACGAACTCCATCAGGCCTTGGTTGGCCCGGCACAGCGCGCCCGAATAGCTGTAGGCGTCGGCGTCGTTCTGCGGGAATTCCTCGAGCTTGCGAATATCCACCTTGCCGACCAGGGCCGAGATGTCCTGGTTGTTCTCGTCGCCCGGTTCGGTCTTGGCGATGGCGATCTGGTTGAGGATCGAGGGGTGCAGCTTGACCACGCGGAACTTGCTGATGTCGCCGCCGAACTCGTTGAGGCGCTTGGTCGCCCAGGGCGACATGATCGAGCGCAAATAGCGCTGCGGAATGCCGTATTCCTCTTCGAGGATCTTGCCGTCTTCGTCGGCGTTGAACAGGCCGAGCGGCGACTCGAACACCGGCGAGCCCTTGATGGCGTAGAAGGGGATGTGCTCCATCAGCTGCTTGAGCTTCTCGGCCAGCGAGGACTTGCCGCCGCCTACCGGGCCAAGCAGGTAGAGGATCTGCTTCTTCTCCTCCAGGCCCTGGGCGGCGTGGCGGAAGTAGGAGACGATCTGGTCGATGCACTCTTCCATGCCGTGGAAGTCGGCGAAGGCGGGGTAACGACGGATCACCTTGTTGGAGAAGATCCGCGACAGCCGCGGGTCGGTCGAGGTGTCCACCAGCTCGGGCGACCCGATGGCCATCAGCATGCGCTCGGCGGCCGTGGCGTAGGCACTCGGGTCCGATTTGCACAGTTCCAAATATTCCTGCAGGGAATATTCTTCCTGCCGAGTCGCCTCGAACCGTTGCTGGAAGTGGCTGAATATACTCATGACTGCACCTCGCTCGCTTGCAATGAGCCGGCGTGGGTCATTCGGGCGGGTGCGCGCAAGGGTGGCCGTAAAACCGCTGGAAATCCCCCAGACACCGCAAGATCGCTACCGATGGCCCGGAACCGGTGTGCCGGCTCTCCCTTCTGGATGGCCTCAGTGGAAGAGTAGTTCGGTTTCGGTGGAGGCAAGCGTGGCGAAAGGGTGACAAGGGGTTGCCATTCGTCGTCAGGCCGGGCGTGACGGGGGCTGTCGCCCCGCGAATTTTTTTACTCGGCCTCGCCGCGGGCGACCTGATCGGGATACTGGCTGTGCCACAGCTCGAAACCACCGTCGAGGCTGTAGACCTCGGAAAAGCCCTGGTGTGCCAGGTAGGCGGCGGCGCTCTGGCTGGAGTTGCCGTGGTAGCAGGCGACGATCAGCGGCTGGTCGAAGTCGGCCTGGGCGATGAAGTCAGGCAGGCTGTGGTTGTCCAGGTGGCGGGAGCCACTGATATGACCGTTGGCGAAGCTCTGTGGGTCGCGGATGTCGACCACCACGGCGCCCTGTTCGCGCAGGGCCTGGGCCTGCTCGGGGGGGATGCGTTTGAATTCGCTCATTTCAGGTCCTCGCAGCTGCACAGGTGGCGTTCGCCACTGTCGACGTTCATCAGGGTCATGGTGCCGCCCCACACGCACCCGCTGTCCAGGGCGGACAGGCCGGGCTCGTCGCACTTGCCTTCCAGCGCCGCCCAGTGGCCGAAGATGATCTTCTGGCCGCGGGCCTTGCGGCTCGGCCAGGAGAACCAGGGCGCGTAGCCGGGCGGAGCGCTGTCCAGCCCTTCCTTGCTCTTCAGGTCGAGGGTGCCGTCCTCGGTGCAGAAGCGCATGCGGGTGAAGTAGTTGGTGATCACCCGCAGGCGGGTGACGCCGTGCAGGTCGCTGTCCCATTTGGCCGGCTCGTTGCCGTACATGCCGTCGAGATACAGCGGCAGGCGCGCATCGTCGCGCAGCACTTCCTCGACCTCGGCGGCGCGCTTGAGCGCCTTCTTCAGCGTCCATTGCGGTGCAATGCCGGCGTGGACCATGGCGATGTCGCGCTGCTCGTCGTAATGCATGAGCTTCTGCAGGCGCAGCCATTCCAGCAGGTCGCGGCGGTCCGGGGCGTCGAGGATCTCCTGCAGGGTGTCGTTCTTCTTCAGGCGCTCGATGTTGTGGGCGGCGGCCAGCAGGTGCAGGTCGTGATTGCCCAATACGCAGACCAGCGAATCGCGGATCGAATAGAGGAAGCGCAGGGTTTCCAGGGATTCGGGGCCGCGGTTGACCAGGTCGCCGACCAGCCACAGCGTGTCCCGCTGCGGATCGAAGGCGACCCGCTGCAACAGGCATTTCAGCGGCTGCAGGCAGCCCTGCAGGTCGCCCACCGCGTACGTGGCCATCAGTGCAGCGCTCCGGGCACGGCCAGGCGGAACGGCGCGATGATGGCGTCGAAGCGTTTGCCGTCGTCGGCGACCATCTGGTAGCTGCCGTGCATGTTGCCGACCTTGGTCGCCATCACGGTGCCGCTGCTGTACGTGTGGCTCTGGCCCGGCTCCAGGTGCGGCTGCTGGCCGACCACGCCGGCGCCGCGCACTTCCTGCACGCGGCCGTCGCCGTCGGTGAGGACCCAGTGGCGGCTGAGCAGTTTTGCCGCCTCGCTGCCGCCGTTATGGAGGGTCACGGTGTAGGCGAAGGCGTAGCGGTTCTGCTCGGGCGTGGATTGCTCGGGCAGGTAGCGGGTCTCGACGCTTACGTCGATCTGGTAACGCGGGTCGGCCATCTGCAAGAACTCGACAGGCTGAAAGGGCAGTTTAGTCCGCCGGGTCGGCGGCCTGGCGTTCGGCCAACTGATCGGCCAGACGCACGAAGGCGGCCAGGTCCAGCTGCTCCGGGCGTAACCCGCCATCCACGCCAGCGGCTTCGATGGCTTCGTTCGGCAACAGCTGCTTGAGCGTGTTGCGCAGGGTCTTACGTCGCATATTGAACGCCTCGCGCACCACCCGTTCGAGCAGGCGATGGTCCTTGGCCAGATGTGGCAGCGTTTCGTGCGGCACCAGGCGGACGATGGCCGAGTCGACCTTCGGAGGCGGGTTGAAGGCCCCCGGGCCGACGTTGAACAGGTGCTCCACCCGGCAGTGGTACTGGACCATGATCGACAGCCGGCCCCAGTCGCCGCCACCCGGCTCGGCGGCCAGTCTTTCTACGACCTCCTTCTGCAGCATGAAGTGCATGTCGCGGATCAGCGAGGCGTTGTCCAGCAGATGGAAGATCAGCGGAGTGGAGATGTTGTACGGCAAATTGCCGACCACGCGCAGGCTGTGCGGTGCGGCCTCCAGGCGGGTGAAGTCGAACTTCAGCGCGTCGCCCTGATTGAGTTTGAAGCGCGGGTTGTCGCCGAACTTGCCCTGCAGGATGGGGATCAGGTCGAGGTCCAGTTCGATCACGTCGAGTTGCGCGCCGCTGCCCAGCAGACCTTCGGTCAGCGCGCCCTGGCCCGGGCCGATCTCCAGCAGGCGCTCGCCCTCCTTGGCATGGATGGCGCGCAGGATGCGATGGATCACCCCGGCATCGTGCAGGAAGTTCTGGCCGAAGCGCTTGCGGGCGCGGTGTTGGTATTCGGACATCGATACGGCTCCAGGCCCGGGGCTGGCGCCCCGGGCGGATAAGCGAAAAGGGGCGCAGTTTAACAGGGAAAGCCGCCGGCCCGGATGCGATCCGGCACGTGTGCTCCGCGGATCGCTCGGCATCGCCGCTATCGGCGGCTGGCGGCCATCTGGTAGGCGGTCTCCAGCGCCACCTGCAGGCTGCCGGTATCGATCCGGCCGGTGCCGGCCAGGTCCAGCGCGGTGCCGTGGTCGACCGAGGTGCGGATGATCGGCAGGCCTAGGGTGACGTTGACCGCGGCGCCGAAGCCCTTGTATTTGAGCACCGGCAGGCCCTGGTCGTGGTACATGGCCAGCACGGCGTCGCAGTGATCGAGATGCTTGGGGGTGAACAGGGTGTCGGCTGGCAGCGGGCCGACCAGGTTCAGGCCCTCGTCGCGCAGGCGCTGCAGGGTGGGCTCGATCACCTCGATCTCCTCGCGACCCAGATGACCGCCCTCACCGGCATGCGGATTGAGGCCGCAGACCAGGATGCGCGGCTCGGCGATGCCGAACTTCTCCACCAGGTCGGCGTGCAGGATGCGGGCGACCCGCGCCAAGCGTTCGGCAGTGATGGCGGCCGCCACGTCCTTGAGCGGTAGGTGGGTGGTCACCAGCGCCACGCGCAGGCCGCGGGTGGCCAGCATCATCACCACCTGCTCGGTGGCGGTCAGCTCGGCGAGGAATTCGGTGTGTCCCGAGAAGGCGATGCCGGCCTCGTTGATCACGCCCTTGTGCACCGGTGCGGTGATCATCCCGGCGAAGGTGCCATCGATACAGCCCTGGCCGGCGCGTGTCAGGGTTTCCAGCACATAGGTGGCGTTGCGGCTATCCAGCTGGCCGGGTGCGACGGGGGCCTGTAACGGCGTATCCCAGACATACAGGCTGCCCGCGGGAGCGGGTCCGTGCGGCCAGCGGTCGGGGTCGACATCGCGCAGTTCGATCTCCAGCCCCAATCGGGCGGCACGCTCGGCCAGCAGGGCGCGGCTGGCCACTGCCACCAGCGCCTCGGGCTGTGCTTCCCGGGCCAGCAGCAGACACAGGTCGGGGCCGATGCCGGCGGGCTCGCCGGGGGTCAGGGCAAACGGGCGGGATGGAGTCATGTCGGCCTCGGAAAGTCTGGCGGTACAGGCGTATCTTACGCCCAAGAAAAAGCCCGGCGGTGCCGGGCTCGTTCGGATCGATCAGGCCTCAGAGCTTGATCTCGACGTAGGCCTCGTCGCGGATCTGGCGCAGCCAGGCCTCCAGTTCCTCGTCGTACTTGCGGTTGCGCAGGACATTCATCGCCTGCTGCTCGCGGTACTGCTCGCTGCTGTCGGTGGCGCGGCGGCCCAGCACTTCCAGCACGTGCCAGCCATAGGGGCTCTTGAACGGCTCGGACAGCTGGCCACTCGGGGTCTTGGCCATGACTTCGCGGAATTCCGGCACCAGGGCGTTGGGGTCGATCCAGTTCAGGTCGCCGCCATTGAGCGCCGAGCCCGGGTCTTCGGAGAAGCTCTTGGCCAGGGTGGCGAAGTCCTCGCCGGCGACGATGCGCTCGTACAGACGCTCCACCAGGCGGCGGGTCTCCTCTTCGCTGCGCACCTCGTTGGGCTTGATCAGGATGTGGCGTACATGCACCTCGTCGCGCACCAGGGTGTCGCCGCCGCGCTTGTCCAGCAGCTTGACGATCATGAAGCCGGTGGGCGTACGCACCGGCTCGGTGATGTCGCCAACCGACAGCGCGCGGATCATCTCGACGAAGGCCGGCGGCAGCTGCGCGGCCTTGCGCCAGCCGATCTCGCCACCCTCCAGCGCGTTCTCGCTGGCGGAGTTGGACATGGCGGCCTGGCCGAAGTCGGCGCCGTTGCGCAGGCTGTCGTAGACCTGGGAGGTCTTCTCGGCGGCAGCGCGAATCTGGTCTGGCGAGGCCGCTTCCGGTACCGGGATCAGGATGTTGGCCAGGCGGTACTCTTCCGAGAGCTGCATCTGGCCCTGCTCGGAGGCGAGGAAGTTCTGCACCTCCTGGTCGGTCACCTGGATGCGCTCGGCCACGCGGCGCTGACGCACGCGGCTGATGATCATCTCCCGGCGCACCTGTTCGCGAGCCTCCTCGAAGGACAGGCCGTCACGGGCCAGGGCCGCGCGGAACTGGTCCAGGCTCAGCTTGTTACGCTGAGCGATGCTGGCCATCGCCTGGTTGAGTTCCTCGTCGGTGATGCGGATGCCCGAGCGGTCGCCGACCTGCAGCTGCAGGTTCTCGACGATCAGGCGTTCCAGCACCTGCTGCTGCAGCACATCCTGCGGCGGCAGCTGGCCGCCGCGCTTGCCGATGGTCTGCTCGACCTCGCGCAGGCGCTGGTCCAGCTGGCTGTACATGATCACATCGTTGTCGACGATGGCGACCACGCGATCGAGGGATTGAAACTGCGCCTGGGCGCCGGATGCGAGGAGTACTGCGCCCAACAGCAGGGGGCGCAGGCAATCAGAAAGCTTGTTCTTCACGTTCACGGTAACCTTGGATGCCTTGCTCGAGGAAACTGTCCGTCTTGCCGCCCAGCACGTTGCCGAGGCCCTTGAGGACGATTTGCAGGAAGATGCCGCGATCCGGCTCTTCGTTGGCTTCCGGGTTGAGGCTGGTTTCGTCGTAGTCGACCCAGTAGCGGTTGATCAGACGCAGCTTCCAGCAGCAGCTGTCGTACTCGAAGCCACCGAAGGCCTCGAGGGTGCGGTCACGCGCATAGTCGCGCTGCCAGCGTGCGATCACGCTCCATTGCGGCACGATCGGCCAGATGACCGAGAAATCGTGCTGCTGGATCTTGTAGTAGTCCTTGATGTAATTGGGCTGGCCTTCAACACCGAAGTCGCTGCCGTAGGTCCAGGTGCCGCTCGCCTGGTCATAGCGCATGGTGTCGTTGCGGTAGCGGTAACCGGCGTTGATCACCTTGTTCGGGTTGTCTTCCGGCTGATAGTGGAACATCAGGCTGCCGGAGCGGGTGCGATGGCTGTCGCCGTCCCAGTTGAAGTCCGAACTCACCCGCCAGTCGCGATTGAAGCGGTACATGTATTCCAGCGCGTAGGGCGACAGGTCGGAGCGGGCATCGTCACGGGTGCGGTAATCGATGCCGGGCATCTGCACCTTGCGATCGGCGAAGTGGATGGCCTGGCCGATGCTGAAACGCTGACGCTCGAAGCCATTGTCTTCGATCCAGCGGTTGGTCACGCCCAGCGACAGCTTGTTCTCGTCGCCGATGCGGTCACGGCCGCTGAAGCGGTTGTCGCGGAACAGCGAGGCATAGTTGAAGGTGCTTTCGCCGGTATCGAATACCGGAATCTCGTCCTGATCCTCGTTGGGCACGTACAGGTAGTACGCGCGCGGCTCGAGGGTCTGACGGAAATTGGTGCCGAACAGCTGGGTGTTGCGGTCGAAGTACAGGCCGCTGTCCAGGCTGAAGATCGGTACGCTGCGGTCCGGGCTATCCTCGAAGTCACCGCCCACCTGCGACCGGCCAAGAGAGTCCAGATCCAGATCGTACTGGGTGTAGGCGTACTTCAGGCTCGGTTTGACGTAGCCCCAGGTCGCTTCCATCGGCAGGCTGATGCCCGGTTCGATATGGATGCGTTCGCCATTGGCGCGTGCGAGGCCGCGCACGTTGTTGTCGTACCAACGCTCGGGATTGCCATTCTCATCAATGAAGTTGCCGCTGCGCAGGTCGCGGTCAAAGCGCACGTATTCGGTGCCATAGAAAAGCTCCAGGCCACCCGGCTGGAACGGTAGCTTGCCGTCCAGAGTCAGCTGCGGCAGGCGCTCGTACGGCGTCACGTCGATAACGCTGGTAGCCTCGTAGGCATGAGCGTTCAGGCGAGCGGTGAAGCTGTCGCCACGCCAGGTCAGCGTGCCGCGCTGGTTGAGGAAGTCCGGGGTTTCCAGGTTTTCCAGATCGCTGTTCAGGTCCTGGAAATAGTAGGGGTCGCTGATGTCGGTGTAGTCGACTTCCGCCAGCAGGCGCTCGTCCAGCCCCTGTTTGTGCTGCCAGTTGTACATCCAGCGCTGGTCTTCGTATTCGGACTGTAGCTCGCGCTCGTCTTCCTTGTCGTCCAGATACGCGCCGCCGACCTGGCCCTCGCTGCTCTGGGTCAGGTAGCGGAGCTCGCCTTCCATCAGCAGGCCACGCTTGGCCATGTAGGTCGGATAGAGCGTGGCGTCGTAATTGGGCGCCAGGTTGAAATAATAGGGCGTCGACAGCGAGAAACCGCTGTCGCTGGAGGTGCTGATGCTCGGCGCGAGGAAGCCGGACTGGCGGCGATCGTCGATAGGGAAATAGATGTACGGGGTGTAGAACACCGGAATGTCCTTCACCCGCAGCGTCACGTTGGTCGCGGTGCCGAAGCCGGTGGCCGGGTTCAACTTGATGTTGTTGCCCCTCAGGTGCCAGGCGTTGCTGCCCGGTTCGCAGCGGGTATAGGTGCCGTCCTTGAGGCGGACGATGGCGCTTTCATCGCGTTTGGCGTAGAGCGCGCTGCCGCGTACATGACCTTTATGGATCACGTACTCGGCGTTTTCGACCTTGGCTTCGCCGTTGTCCAGCTGGATCTCGGCACGGTCGCCAACCACCAGCATGCCGTTGTCGCGGATGCGTACGTTGCCTTTCAGTTCGCCGCGGTTCTCGGTCTGGTGCAGGCTGGCTTCGTCGGCCTCGACCTGCATGCTCGACTGGCGCAGCACCACGTCGCCGGCCAGGGTGGCGGTCTGCTTCTCCTGCTCGTAGCGCGAGGCCTTGGCAGAGACGAACATCGGCGACTCGTCCATCGGCGTGTCGTCGCTCATGCCCGGGCGCAGCGGTTCCACGTAGGCACCGGCGCAGTACGGGCCGGCCTCGGCCAACTGGGCGGCGGTCAATTGTTCGCGTGGCACCCAATCCAGATGGCTGTAGTCGGCGCTGCGGCTGCGCAGGGCGCGGCCTCCGCTCTCGGTGACCAGCACCGGCTGCTCGCCCTGCGCTTCTACCGGCTGGCCGTCGGCATTGGCCACGGCGCTGACGCTCGAGACGGTGTGCTGCGGCCGCGGCAGTTGGGCGGTGGCGTCGGTTTTCGGGGCGCAGGCCCAGCCGCCGGTGGGGGATGCGCTGCAGTCGTATTGTTCGGCGGCAACGGCGAAGTGGGAGGCCAGAGGTTGCAGGGCCAGCAGTCCGCCGGTCACCAGCAAGGGGAATTTTTTACGGAACAGGGGGAGGTTTACTGCCATCTTGTTAGTCCGGGCTTCCTGCGCGCCTTCGACCCGCGGGGGCCGCACGCCTCTCGATGGGCTGAAAAAGATGCTGGATAATAAAGCATGACCCGCGCAACGGCTAGCGCCGTCGGAGACCCCGCAATGCCTGATCACGATGTACGCCTGCAGCAGCTGCGGGCCTGGTTGGACGACTGTCTGCCCGCCTTGTTCCAACGCCATGGCTGGGGTGCGCCCCCGGTCGGTGAACTCACGCCAGCGAGCAGCGATGCCAGCTTTCGGCGCTATTTCCGTTGGCAGGCCGAGGGCCGCAGCCTGATCCTCATGGACGCGCCGCCGCCCCAAGAGAACTGCGCCCCCTTCGTCAGGATCGCCGCCCTGCTGGCCTCGACCGGCGTGCACGTGCCGCGCATCCTGGCCGAGGATATCGAGCGCGGCTTCCTGCTGCTGGACGATCTGGGCCGCCAGACCTGGCTCGAGGTGCTGGACGCGGACAACGCCGACGCGCTGTTCGAGCAGGCGCTGCAGGCGCTGGTGACGTTCCAGCGGATGCCCGGTGCCGACGCGCTGCCGCCTTACGACGATGCCCTGCTGCGCCGTGAGCTGCAGCTGTTCCCCGACTGGTACTTGCAGCGCCACCTCGGCGTCGAGCTGGACGAGGCGCAGCGCGGCCAGTGGCAGGCGGTCTGCGACCTGCTGGTGAACAGCGCCCTGGCCCAGCCGCGGGTGTTCGTGCACCGCGACTACATGCCGCGCAACCTGATGCTGAGCGAGCCCAACCCCGGCATCCTCGACTTCCAGGACGCCGTGTACGGCCCGCTCAGCTACGACGTCACCAGCCTGTTCAAGGACGCCTTCCTCAGCTGGCCCGAAGAGCGTGTGCGCGACTGGCTGCAGCGCTACTGGCAACTGGCGCGCGAGAAGGGCATCGCGGTGCCCGAGGACTTCGCCGAATTCCATCGCATGAGCGACTTGATGGGCGTGCAGCGCCACCTCAAGGTGATCGGTATCTTCGCGCGCATTTGCCACCGCGACGGCAAGCCCAAGTATCTGGCCGACGTGCCGCGTTTCTTCGCCTACATAGAGGCGGTGTTGGCGCGCCGGCCCGAGTTGGCCGCGCTCGGCGAGCTGCTGGCCAGCCTGCCGGCACGCGAGGCGCAGCCGGCATGAAGGCGATGATTCTCGCCGCGGGCAAGGGCGAGCGCCTGCGCCCCCTGACCCTGCACACGCCCAAGCCGCTGGTGCGCGCCGCCGGCACGCCGCTGATCGAATTCCACCTGCGCGCCCTGGCGGCGGCCGGCTTCAGCGAGCTGGTGATCAACCACGCCTGGCTCGGCCAGCAGATTGAGGATCACCTGGGCGACGGCAGCCGCTTCGGCCTGCGCATCGCCTACTCGGCCGAGGGCGAGCCGCTGGAGACCGGCGGCGGCATCTTCAGGGCGCTGCCGCTGCTCGGTGATGAGCCGTTTCTGGTGGTCAACGGTGATATCTGGACCGACTACGACTTCGCCGCCCTGCGCCGGCCGCTGTCCGGCCTGGCGCACCTGGTGCTGGTGGACAACCCGGCCCACCACCAGGCCGGCGACTTCCGCCTGGTTGACGGGCAGGTGAGCGATGCCGTGGCCGGTGAGCCGTCGCTCACCTACAGCGGCATCGCCGTGCTGCATCCGCGCCTGTTCGCCGGCTGCCAGGCGGGGGCCTTCAAGCTGGCCCCGCTGCTGCGCGCGGCCATGGCCGAAGGCCAGGTGAGTGGCGAGCGCTCCGCCGGTCGCTGGATCGACGTCGGTACCCATGAGCGCCTGGCGGAAGTCGAGCGCCTGCTGCAGGTGGAGGCCTGACATGCTCTGGCCTGCGACCCTGATCGGCGCAGCGGCGGGGCTGGCCATCGCCAGCATTCCCGGGGCCCTGCTCGGCGGCCTGCTCGGCCAGGTGCTCGACCGGCGCCTGCGCCTGCAATCGCTGGATCACCTGCGCGAGCTGCTCGGCGGCAAGCGCGTGGAACTGGACGACGAGGACCTGCTGTTCATGCTGATCGGCCGCCTGGCCAAGAGCGACGGCCGCGTGCTCGACAGCCATATCCAGACCGCGCGCAACGAAATGCAGCGCCTCGGCCTGGACGAGCCGGCACGCCAACGCGCCATGCAGGCGTTCAACCGCGGCAAGCAGGCGGCAGACAAGGAGCTGCGCGGACCCTTGCGCGCGCTGCACGAACGACCCGAGCGAGCCGAGGCGCTGCTGCGCACCTGTTGGCGCATGGCCTGGGCGGACGGCCGGGTGAGCGCGGCGGAGGCGAAGCTGATGCAGCAGTGGGGCCTGTGGCTCGGCTGGACGCGCGACGCCTTGGCCGAACTGGCCCGCGAGTACGAGCCGGCGCGCAAGGTGCCGCAGGTGAAGTCCAGCGATTACCAGGCCGCGCTGCGGTTGCTCGGTGTGCAGGCGGATACCGAACCGGCGGTGATCAAGCGCGCCTATCGCCGGCTGATCAGCCGCCATCATCCGGACAAGCTGGCGGGCTCCGGCGCCAGCCCGGCGCAGTTGCGCGCCGCTACTGACAAGACCCGCGAGCTGCAGGTCGCCTACGAGCTGGTGCGCCAGCGCCGCGGTTTTCGCTAGTCGCCGCGGGAGCCTTTACTGCTTGTCCAGCCAGCCGCGCACGCGGCGAAACAGCTGCTCCTGCTCGGCCGCCAGGTTGCCCGGCAATGCCTTCAGCGCGATCTGGGTGTAGCTGTCGTGGTCCAGGCGCTTGCTGGCCTGCTTGCGGCGTACCGCGCCGCTGCGGTCGGCGACCTGGTCCTTGTAGAAGAAATCGCCGGTGGCCATTTCGAGCCCGGGAATCAGCTCGTCCAGGGGCGGCGTCTGCCCGGTGGGCAATAGCGGCGCCACCACCACCAGTTGCCTGATCGCTTCGGGCTTGCGTTCCTTCAGGTACAGCGCCGCCCAGTAGGCGCCCTCGCCATGGCCGAGCAGCACCAGCTTCTGGATGTCCTGTTGCTCGGCGAAGGCGATGCCGGCCTGGATGCGCGCGAAAATGCGTTCGGCCGGATCGACCGGAGCGGGCGCGGGAGTGGCCGGCGGCGGCGGGGTTTCGCCCGGCGCGCCGGTGGTGGCACCTTCGCTGGCAGGGTCCGGCGCTTCGCCTTCGGCTGGCGCCGCGGCGGTATCGACGCTGACCGGCGCCGGCTCGCGTGGCAGCACGGCCTCGGGCAGTGGCGCGGCCTTGCTGTCCGGCAGTGTCAGGCTCAGGGTGGCCCAGCCCACGTCCGGCAGCTTGAGGCGCAGGGGCTTGATCGCCTGCGGCCAGTCAGCACTCTCGTCGGCGCCCGGCACTAGGATCACCAGGCCCTTGGCCTCGGGGGCGTTGGCCGGTTTCCACAGCGCCAGGAAGGTTTCCTCGCCGGCCTGCAGCATCTGTTGTTCGCGCTTGGGCAGTTGGCGCTCCAGCCCTTCGGCACTGTCGTGGGTACGTTCTTCCAGCGGCTGGCGCGGCGGCGTTTGCGCGGCGTCGTCGGTGGCGGCGGCAGGCGCCTCATCCTCGGCATGCAGGGGCAGGGCGAGCGTCAGGCACAGGGCCAGGAGTGTCGAGAGAACGGGACGGCGCATCTCAGCTCTTCGCATGGGGGGTGGTTTGCGCAGCCTAAGCGCTTCGTGGCGGTTTGTCAGGTAAGGTAGGGGCCGGGCTGGATGATGTGGATTGATGCCGTGCGCATGATTCGAGTGCTCTGCGGGCTGCTGTTGCTGCTTCCTTTATTGGCGCGCGCCGACGACCTGAGCGCCGAGCAACGCGCCTGGCTGGCCGAGCACCCGCAGCTGCGCGTCGGCGTGGTGCTGCAGGCGCCCTATGCCGAATTCCAGCGCCGTCAGCAACGCCTCAGCGGCCTGAGCGTCGAGCTGACCGACCTGGTGGCCGAGGCCCTGGGCATCACCCTCAGCTGGCGCAGTTTCGAGACCCAGGCCGCGCTCGAGCAAGCCCTGCGCGAGGGGCGCATCGATTTCGCGCCAGGCCAGAGCCAGACGCCCGCCGGCCTGCGCCTGTGGCGCTATAGCGATCCCTATCTGCGCGTGCCGCATCTGCTGGTCGGCGAGCGGGCCGGCGAAGTCGGCATCGAGCTGGAGCACCTCGGTCAGGACGATCCGGTCGCCGTGCGTGTGCCCAGCGCCGTGGCCGATTACCTGAGTGGCAACTACTTCAACCTGCGCCTGCTGCCGCAGCCCTCGGCGCGCCAGGCGCTGCAGGCGGTCGTCGAGCAGCGCGCGCGGTATGCCGTGGTCGATCAGGCCCAGCTCAGCCGCCTGAGCCAGGAGAGCGAGTTCGCCGGCCTGGCGGTGATCGTCGATGTCGGCCTGCCCCAGCTGTTGCGTTTCGGTACGCGTGGCGACTGGCCCAAGCTGGCCACGCTGCTCGACGCCGGCCTGCGCGAGTTGCCGGCCGAGCGCCTGGAACAGCTGCAGCAGCGCTGGCTCACCGCGCACAAGCCCGGGCTCGGCGAGTCGCCGGTGTTCTGGCGCAACCTGAGCATCCTGCTCGGCCTGCTGCTGAGCATCAGTCTGCTGCTCCTGACCGTGCTGCGCCGCCAGCGCGGACGCCTGGAGAGGCGCCTGCTGGACGCGCGGCAGGTGCTGAGCCAGCGCGAGGTGGCCGAGGAGGCCCTGCGCCTGGCGCAGTTCTCTCTCGACCACAGCACCGTCGGCATCCTCTGGGTGGCCTGGGACAGCCGGGTGCGCTACGCCAACCAGGCGGTGGCGGAGATGCTCGGTCACGATCCGCAGGCCATGGTCGACCGGCCGTTGCAGGAGTTCGAGCCCAACCTGGTCATGGACCGCTGGCTCAACCTGTGGAAGCGCGTACGCCAGCACGAAGAAGGCGCGCTGAGTTTCGAGAGCAACTGCCGGCGCGCCGACGGCAGCTGGATGCCCGCCGATGTGACCCTGGGTTTCCTGCGCTTTCGCGAGGCGGAGTACCTGGTGGTCTACCTCACCGATGTCACCGAGCGCCGTCGCGCCCGCGCCGCGCTGGAGGAGAGCGAGGCGCGGCTCAAGGGCATCGCCGGCAACGTGCCCGGCCTGGTGTTTCGCCTGGAGCGGCCGTTGCCCGGCGCGCCGGTGGACTTCGCCTTCATCAGCGAGGGCAGCGAGCAACTGGTCGGTTACCCGGCGGCGACCATCATGGCCGCCGACTTCGGCATCCGCAGCCTGGTCCACCCGCAGGATCGCGCCGCCTACCACGCCACCCAGGACGCCGCCATCGAGGCCGCCGGTGACTGGCAGTGGCAGGGCCGCATCCTCACCCGCGACGGCCGCGTGCGCTGGGCCGATATCAAGGCCAGCGCCAGGCAGTTGAGCAATGAGCATGTAGTGTGGGACGGGGTGGTGTGGGACATCAGCGACAACAAGGCCATCGAACTGGAGTTGGCCGAGTCGCGCGCCCAGCTGCGCGAGCTGTCGGCGCACCTGGAGAGCGTGCGCGAGGAGGAGAAGGCGCGCATCGCCCGCGAGGTGCATGACGAACTGGGGCAGGTGCTCACCGTGCTCAAGCTGGAGACCTCCATGTGCGAGCTGGCCTACGCGGGTCTCGACCTCGGCCTGCAGGCACGCCTGGACAGCATGAAGAAGCTGATCGCCAACCTGTTCCAGCTGGTGCGCGACGTGGCCACCGCGCTGCGTCCGCCGATCCTCGACGCCGGCATCGCCTCGGCCATCGAATGGCAGGCGCGGCGCTTCGAGGCGCGCAGCGGCATTCCCTGCCTGGTGCAGGTGCCGGAGCAGCTGCCGCGGCTGTCCGACGCCAAGGCCATCGGCCTGTTCCGTGTGCTGCAGGAGGCACTGACCAACGTGCTGCGCCATGCTCAGGCGCACACCGTGGAGATCGCCCTGGAGCTGCAGGGCGGCGAGCTGTGCCTGCAGGTGAGTGACGATGGTCGGGGTTTCGAGCCGGCTGCCCAGCGCGCACAATCCTTCGGCCTGGTCGGCATGCGCGAGCGCGTGCTGATGCTCGGCGGCCACCTGGCGCTGGACAGCGTGCCGGGGGAGGGCACCACCCTGAGCGTGCGTGTGGCACTGGAGTAGGGTGGATGTCGCTGTTTACATCCACCGTCAGCGGTGGAAAACGCTGCGCGGTTTTTCACGGGGTGGCCATCCACCCAACGGAGTCTGCGGGAGAGTGAAGTGATTCGAGTATTGGTGGCCGAAGACCACACCATCGTCCGCGAGGGCATCAAGCAGCTGATCGGCCTGGCCAAGGACCTGACGGTCGCAGGCGAGGCCTGCAACGGCGAGCAATTGTTGGAGACGCTGCGCCACACGCCCTGCGAGGTGGTGCTGCTGGACATCTCCATGCCCGGCGTCAACGGGCTGGAAGCGATTCCGCGCATCCGCGCGCTGAGCGAGCCGCCGGCCGTGCTGGTGCTGTCCATGCACGACGAGGCGCAGATGACCGCCCGCGCCCTGAAGATCGGCGCCGCCGGCTACGCCACCAAGGACAGCGACCCGGCGCTGCTGCTCACCGCCATTCGCAAGGTCGCCGCCGGTGGCCGCTACATCGATCCGGAGCTGGCCGACCGCATGGTCTTCGAGGTCGGCCTGACCGACTCGCGGCCGCCCCACGCGCTGCTGTCCGAGCGTGAGTTCTCGGTGTTCGAGCGCCTGGTGCGCGGCGAGGGCGTCAACGAGATCGCCCAGCATCTGTCGGTCAGTAGCAAGACCATCAGCACCCACAAGGCGCGCCTGATGCAGAAGCTCAACCTGCACTCGGTGGCCGACCTGGTGAAGTACGCGGTGGAGCACAAACTGCTCTGATGCTGTTCTCCGTAGCCCGGATGCGATCCGGGAGCGGAGCCGCCTGTTCCCCGGATTGCATCCGGGCTACTCACTGGTGAAGTACGCGGTCGAGCACAGCTGTTGTAACCAATAGGGTGGACAACGCCGCAGGCTTGTCCGCCACGGTGGGTGGCAACGGCCATCCACTCTGCCGGGCCAGCGCAACCGCCTGTCCCGGACGGCATCCGAGCCGCCGCTCCCGCTGCTTGTAGGGCAATCCCTACAGCCAGTCCTCCTCACGCCTTATAGCAATCTGTCATCCCGCCCGATTTGCGCCGGCTGCACGGCTTTCTAGTCTTACGGCACGCAACAAGAACAAAGGTGTGTGATGGCCGAGAATGCTTCCAGCGACGTGCTCGTCAGCTTCAAGGGCGTGCAGAAGAGCTACGACGGCGAGAGCCTGATCGTCAAAGACCTCAACCTGGACATCCGCAAGGGCGAGTTCCTCACCCTGCTCGGCCCGTCCGGCTCCGGCAAGACCACCAGCCTGATGATGCTGGCCGGCTTCGAGACGCCCACCGCCGGCGAGATCCTCCTGGCCGGGCGCGCCATCAACAACGTGCCGCCGCACAAGCGCGACATCGGCATGGTGTTCCAGAACTACGCGCTGTTCCCGCACATGACGGTGGCCGAGAACCTGGCCTTCCCGCTGACCGTGCGCGGCATGAACAAGACCGACATCACCGAGCGCGTGAAGCGCGCGCTGTCCATGGTCCAGCTCGACAACTTCCGCCATCGTTACCCGGCGCAGCTCTCCGGCGGCCAGCAGCAGCGCGTGGCCCTGGCCCGTGCGCTGGTGTTCGAGCCGCAGCTGGTGCTGATGGACGAACCGCTCGGCGCGCTGGACAAGCAGCTGCGCGAGCACATGCAGATGGAGATCAAGCACATCCACCAGCGCCTGGGCGTGACCGTGGTCTACGTGACCCACGACCAGGGCGAGGCGCTGACCATGTCCGACCGGGTGGCAGTGTTCCACCAGGGCGAGATCCAGCAGATCGCCCCGCCGCGCGACCTGTACGAGGCGCCGAGCAACACCTTCGTCGCCCAGTTCATCGGCGAGAACAATCGCCTGGCCGGCGAGCTGGTCGGCCGTGACGGCGAACGCTGCACTGTGCGCACCCCCCGCGGCGAGCAGGTGCAGGCGCTGGCGGTCAAGGTCGGCGCGCCGGGCGAGCCGGTCAGCCTGTCGATCCGCCCCGAGCGGGTGCGCATCAACGCCGCCAGCGAGAGCTGCGCCAACCGCTTCAGCGGCCGGGTAGCCGAGTTCATCTACCTGGGCGACCACGTGCGCATCCGCATGGAGGTCTGCGGCAACCCCAACTTCTTCGTCAAACAGCCGATCGCCGAACTCGACCCCGCCCTGGGCGTGGGCGACGTGGTGCCGCTCGGCTGGCATGTGGAGCACGTAAGGGCGCTAGACCCTCTGATCGTCGAGTGACGGCGCCAGGCATTACCAACCCTGCACAGTGGAGAAAACAACAATGAGCACTATCCGCAGCATCTTCCGCCATAGCGCATTGGCTATGGGCCTGCTCGGCGCAAGCCAGGCGATGGCCGCCGACCTCACGGTCATCTCCTTCGGCGGTGCCAATAAGGACGCCCAGACCAAGGCCTTCTACCAGCCGTGGGAAGCGGCCGGCAAAGGCAAGATCATCGCCGGCGAGTACAACGGCGAGATGGCCAAGGTCAAAGCCATGGTCGACACCAACAGCGTGTCCTGGCACCTGGTGGAAGTGGAGTCGCCCGAGCTGACCCGCGGTTGCGACGAGGGCCTGTTCGAGGAGCTCGACCCGGCGCAGTTCAACGAAGAAGACTTCGTCGAGGGCGCCATCCAGCCGTGCGGCATCGGCTTCTTCGTCTGGTCCACCGTGCTCGCCTACAACGCCGACAAGCTCAAGGGCGCGCCGGCCAGCTGGGCCGATTTCTGGGACGTGGCCAAATTCCCGGGCAAGCGCGGCCTGCGCAAGGGCGCCAAGTACACCCTGGAATTCGCCCTGATGGCCGACGGCGTGGCGCCGAAGGACGTCTACACCGTGCTCGCCACCCAGGAAGGCCAGGATCGCGCGTTCAAGAAGCTCGACGAGATCAAGCCGCACATCCAGTGGTGGGAAGCCGGCGCCCAGCCGCCGCAGTTCCTCGCCTCCGGCGACGTGGTCATGAGCTCCGCCTACAACGGCCGCATCGCCGCGGTGCAGAAGGAGAGCAACCTGCAGGTGGTGTGGAACGGCGGCATCTACGACTTCGACTCCTGGGCCATCCCGAAGGGTGCCAAGGATGCCGATGCCGCCAAGGCCTTCGCCGCCTTCAGCGTGCAGCCCGAGCAGCAGAAGGTGTACTCCTCGAACATCGCCTACGGCCCGGCCAACAAGAAGGCCGTCGAGCTGCTTGACGCGGCGCTGCTCAAGGACATGCCCACCACCCCGGAAAACATCGCCAACCAAGTGGCCATGAACGTGACCTTCTGGGCCGACTACGGCGAGCAGCTGGAGCAGCGCTTCAACGCCTGGGCGGCGAAGTGATGATGTCCCCTCTCCCGCTTGCGGGAGAGGGTTAGGGAGAGGGGCGGTGCCTGCCCTCTCCCCCGGCCGCTCTCCCACTCTTGGTTCATGAAGAAGGGGAGAGGGGAGCTAGTACCCGGTGTCTCTGGAGCCTGCGATGGCCACTACCGTATCCCTCACCGAATTCGCCGGCCTCACGCTGAAGCAGAAGCTGGCCCGCGCCGAGCGCATCAACCGGCTCAAGGCCCAAGGCCTGATCCTGCCGCTGCTGGTGTTCCTCTTCGTGGTGTTCCTGCTGCCGATCGGCGTCCTGCTGTACAAGAGCGTGGAGAATCCCGAGGTGGTCGGCAGCCTGCCGCGCACCGTCGAGGCGATCGGCGCCTGGGACGGCCGCGGCCTGCCCGAGGAGCCGGTGTACCAGGCCCTGGCTCAGGACCTGGCCGAAGCGCGGAAGAACCAGACCATCGGCGATCTTTCCAAGCGCCTGAACATGGAGCTGGCTGGCTACCGCAGCCTGCTGGCCAAGACCGGTCGCGCTCTGCCATTCAAGCAGGAGCCTGTGTCCTATAAAGATGCGCTGGAGAACCTCGACGAGCGCTGGGGCGACCCGGCGTACTGGCAGGTGATCCGCCGCAACGACAGTGGCGTCACCCCGTATTTCCTGCTGGCGTCCCTCGACCACCGCATCGACGATCTCGGCGAACTGGCGTCCGCCACCCCGGACCAGGCCATCTACCTGGACATCTTCGCACGCACTTTCTGGATGGGCCTGGTGATCACCGCCATCTGCCTGGTTCTGGCCTACCCGCTGGCGTACCTGCTGGCCAACCTGCCGACCCGCACCAGCAACCTGCTGATGATCCTGGTGCTGCTGCCGTTCTGGACCTCGATCCTGGTGCGCGTGGCGGCGTGGATCGTGCTGCTGCAGTCCGGTGGCCTGATCAACAGCGCGCTGATCGCCATGGGCGTGATCGACGCGCCGCTGCAGCTGGTGTTCAACCGTACCGGCGTGTACGTGGCCATGGTGCACATCATGCTGCCGTTCATGATCCTGCCGATCTTCAGCGTGATGAAGGGCATCTCGCCGAGCTACATGCGCGCCGCCATCTCGCTCGGCTGCCACCCGTTCGCCAGCTTCTGGCGGGTGTACTTCCCGCAGACCCTGGCCGGCGTCGGCGCCGGCTGCCTGCTGGTGTTCATCCTGTCCATCGGCTACTACATCACCCCCGCGCTGCTGGGCAGCCCGGGCGACCAGATGATCAGCTACTTCGTCGCCTTCTACACCAACAGCACCATCAACTGGGGCATGGCCACCGCGCTGGGCGGCCTGCTGCTGCTGGCAACCATGCTGCTCTACGTGGTGTACAGCTGGCTGGTGGGCGCGAGCCGCCTGCGTCTGGGCTGATCAGGAGAACAACGAGATGCTGAGCCCCTACAAGTCCCCCGTCGAGCGTGCCTGGTTCTGGACCCACCGTGGCCTGTGCGCGCTGGTGCTGCTGTTCCTGATCCTGCCGGTGCTGGTGATCGTGCCGCTGTCGTTCAACTCCGGCAGCTTCCTGGTCTATCCGCTGCAGGGCTTCTCCCTGCGCTGGTACGAGGACTTCTTCACCTCGGCCGAATGGATGCGCTCGCTGAAGAACAGCCTGATCGTCGCACCGGCCGCCACCGCGCTGGCCATGGTCTTCGGCACCCTGGCGGCCATCGGCCTGACCCGCGGCGAGTTCCGCGGCAAGGCGTTGGTGATGAGCCTGCTGATCTCACCGATGGTCGCCCCGGTGGTCATCGTCGGCGTGGCCAGCTACCTGTTCTTCGCGCCCATGGGGCTGGGCAACAGCTACACCTCGCTGATCCTGGTGCACGCGGTGCTCGGCGTACCCTTCGTGATCATCACTGTGTCGGCCACCCTGCAGGGCTTCAACTACAACCTGGTGCGCGCCGCCGCCAGCCTGGGTGCCTCGCCGCTCACCGCGTTCCGCCGGGTGACCCTGCCGCTGATCGCTCCCGGAGTCATTTCCGGCGCGCTGTTCGCCTTCGCCACCTCGTTCGACGAAGTGGTGGTGACCCTGTTCCTCGCCGGCCCCGAGCAGGCCACCCTGCCGCGGCAGATGTTCAGCGGCATCCGCGAGAACCTGTCGCCGACCATCGCCGCCGCCGCGACCCTGCTGATCGGCTTCTCGGTGGTCATGCTGCTGACCCTGGAATGGCTGCGCGGGCGCAGCGAGAAACTGCGTACCGCCCTGCCGGAATAAACCGTGGGAGCGGTCACGGCGGCGACTGGGGAGCATCGATGCCGATCGGAAGGCCACCCAACCGCTCCCAGATTGACTGACGTGTGACAACAGCCTTCGTGACCGACTCAGGCTACAATCGCGCCACCGTGATTCATGCCTGAGGTTCGCATGCAGCCCTTCGCCATCGCCCCGTCGATCCTGTCCGCCGATTTCGCTCGCCTGGGCGAGGAGGTCGACAAGGTACTCGCCGCCGGCGCCGATATCGTCCATTTCGATGTCATGGACAACCACTACGTCCCCAACCTGACCATCGGCCCGATGGTCTGCTCGGCGCTGCGCAAGTACGGCATCACCGCGCCCATCGACGCGCACCTGATGGTCTCGCCGGTCGACCGCATCATCGGCGACTTCATCGACGCCGGCGCCACCTACGTAACCTTCCACCCGGAAGCCACCCAGCACATCGACCGCTCCCTGCAGCTGATCCGCGACGGCGGCGCCAAGTCCGGCCTGGTGTTCAATCCGGCCACCTCGCTGGACTGCCTGAAGTACGTGATGGACAAGGTCGACATGATCCTGCTGATGAGCGTCAACCCCGGCTTCGGCGGGCAGAAGTTCATCCCCGCCACCCTCGACAAGCTGCGCGAGGCCCGCGCGCTGATCGATGCCTCGGGCTACGACATCCGCCTGGAGATCGACGGCGGCGTCAACGTGAAGAACATCCGCGAGATCGCCGAGGCGGGCGCCGACACCTTCGTCGCCGGCTCGGCCATCTTCAACCAGCCCGACTACAAAGCGGTGATCGACGCCATGCGCGCCGAACTGACCCAGGTGCGCGCGTGATTCACGAGCTGTTCGACGGGCGTCTGCCGCGCCTGGTGATGTTCGACCTGGACGGCACCCTGGTGGACTCGGTGCCCGACCTGGCCGCCGCCGTCGACCGCATGCTGGTGCAGCTCGGTCGCCCCGCCGCGGGCGTCGAGCGCGTGCGCGAGTGGGTCGGCAACGGCGCCCGCGTGCTGGTGCGTCGCGCCCTGGCCGGCGACATCGAGCACACCCAAGTGAGCGACGCCGACACCGAGCAGGCCCTGGAACTGTTCAACGAGGCCTACTCCGGCAGCCATGCGCTGAGCACCGTGTACCCGGGCGTCACCTCTACCCTCAAGTGGCTGAAGAAGCAGGGCGTGGAGCTGGCGCTGATCACCAACAAGCCCGAACGCTTCGTGGCTCCGCTGCTGGACGAGATGAAGCTGGGCCGCTACTTCCGCTGGATCGTCGGTGGCGACACCCTGCCGCAGCAGAAGCCCGACCCGGCGGCGCTGCTGTTCGTCATGCGCCTGGCCAACGTCGAGCCCGAGCGTGCGCTGTTCATCGGCGACTCGCGCAACGACGTGCTGGCCGCCCGCGCCGCCAGCGTGCCCTGCGTGGCGCTGAGCTACGGCTACAACCACGGCCGGCCGATTGCCGAGGAAAACCCGACTCGCGTGCTCGACGACCTGCGCCAGCTGCTGCCCGGTTGCGCCCTGGAGGACGCTGCGCTAATGTCGCCGAACTCCTCCGATTACCCACCGCATCGAGACAGCCTCGTGGTAGTTGCCAGCAAACAATGGATGAAAGTCATCAAGGCCCTGGCCCGCTGGCGCTGGCGCGCCTGACTTTTCCTGGCCGGCTGGTTCCGGCGCGTTTGCCCAACATCCGTTTCACCTCCTCATACCACGAGGCAGAGCATGACCCGCGAAACTCTTTCCCGCGAAGCCTTCCTGCGTTTGGCCGCCGACGGCTATAACCGCATTCCGCTGGCTTTCGAAACCCTGGCTGACTTCGACACCCCGCTGTCGATCTACCTCAAGCTGGCCGACACCCCCAACTCCTACCTGCTGGAATCCGTGCAGGGCGGCGAGAAGTGGGGCCGCTACTCGATCATCGGCCTGCCGGCGCGCACCGTGCTGCGCGTGCACGGCCACCACGTCAGCGTGCGTGTCGACGGCGTCGAGGTGGAGAGCCTGGAAAGCGAAGACCCACTGGCCTTCGTCGAGCAGTTCAAGGCGCGCTACAACGTGCCGACCATCCCAGGTCTACCGCGCTTCAACGGCGGCCTGGTCGGCTACTTCGGCTATGACAGCGTGCGCTACGTGGAGAAGAAGCTGGCGCAGTGCCCGAATCCCGATCCGCTGGGCACCCCGGACATCCTGATGATGGTCTCGGACGCCGTGGTGGTGTTCGACAACCTGGCCGGCAAGATGCACGCCATCGTTCTGGCCGACCCGAGCCAGGCCGATGCCTTCGAACATGGCCAGGCCCAGCTGCGCGAGTTGCTCAACAAGCTGCGCCAGCCGATCACCCCGCGCCTCGGCGTGGACCTGAGCAAGCCGGCCGGCCAGGAGCCGGACTTCGTCTCCAGCTTCAAGCGCGACGACTACGAGGCCGCAGTCGGCGCGATCAAAGAATACATCCTGGCTGGCGACTGCATGCAGGTGGTGATCTCCCAGCGCATGTCGATCCCGTTCCAGGCCGCGCCGATCGACCTGTACCGCGCGCTGCGCTGCATCAACCCGACGCCGTACATGTACTTCTTCAACTTCGGCGACTTCCACGTGGTGGGCAGCTCGCCGGAGGTGCTGGTGCGCGTCGAAGACAACCTGGTCACCGTGCGTCCGATCGCCGGCACGCGCCCGCGCGGCGCCACCGAGGAAGCCGACATCGAACTGGAAAAGGACCTGTTGTCCGACGCCAAGGAGATCGCCGAGCACCTGATGCTGATCGACCTGGGGCGCAACGATGCCGGGCGCGTGTCGGCCACCGGTTCGGTGAAGGTCACCGAGCAGATGGTCATCGAGCGCTATTCCAACGTCATGCACATTGTCTCCAACGTCACCGGCCAGCTGAAGGAAGGCCTGAGCGCGATGGACGCGTTGCGCGCCATCCTGCCGGCCGGCACCCTGTCCGGCGCGCCGAAGGTGCGGGCGATGGAGATCATCGACGAGCTCGAGCCGGTCAAGCGTGGCGTTTACGGCGGCGCCGTGGGATATCTCGCCTGGAACGGCAACATGGACACCGCGATCGCGATTCGTACCGCGGTGATCAAGGACGGTGAGCTGCACGTGCAGGCTGGCGCCGGCATCGTCGCCGACTCGCAGCCGGCCCTGGAGTGGGAAGAAACCCTGAACAAGCGCCGCGCCATGTTCCGCGCGGTCAGCCTCGCCGAACAGTCCGTAGAGTAAGGGGCCCAACCATGCTGCTGATGATCGACAACTACGACTCCTTTACCTACAACGTGGTGCAGTACCTGGGCGAGCTGGGTGCCGATGTCCACGTGATCCGCAACGACGAACTGACGGTCGCCGAGATCGAGGCCCTCAAGCCTGAGCGCATCGTGGTCTCGCCCGGCCCGTGCACGCCGACCGAGGCGGGTGTGTCCATCGAGACCATCCTGCACTTCGCCGGCAAGCTGCCGATTCTCGGCGTGTGCCTGGGCCACCAGAGCATCGGCCAGGCTTTCGGCGGCGACGTGGTGCGCGCGCGCCAGGTGATGCACGGCAAGACCAGCCCGGTGTTCCACGAGGATCTGGGCGTGTTCGCCGGCCTCAACAAGCCGCTCACCGTGACCCGCTACCATTCGCTAGTAGTCAAGCGCGAGACACTGCCGGACTGCCTGGAGATGACCGCCTGGACCCAGCATGCCGACGGCTCGGTCGACGAGATCATGGGCCTGCGCCACAAGACCCTGAACATCGAGGGCGTGCAGTTCCACCCGGAATCCATCCTCACCGAACAGGGCCACGAACTGCTGGCCAACTTCCTCAAACAACAAGGCGGAGTGCGCTGATGGACATCAAGGAAGCCCTCAACCGGGTGGTCAGCCAGCTGGACCTGTCCACCGCCGAGATGCAGGACGTGATGCGCCTGATCATGACCGGCCAGTGCACCGACGCGCAGGTCGGCGCCTTCCTCATGGGCATGCGCATGAAGAGCGAGACCATCGACGAGATCGTCGGTGCCGCCACCGTGATGCGCGAGCTGGCCGCGCCGGTGACCATCGACGCCGAGCGCCTCGTCGACACCTGCGGCACCGGCGGCGACGGCATGAACGTGTTCAACGTCTCCACCGCCGCCGCCTTCGTGGTCGCGGCCGCGGGAGGCCGCGTGGCCAAGCACGGCAACCGTGCGGTGTCCGGCAAGAGCGGCAGCGCCGACCTGCTGGAGGCCGCCGGCGTCTACCTGAACCTCAAGCCCGAGCAGGTGGCGCGTTGCGTCGAGTCCGTCGGCGTCGGCTTCATGTTCGCCCCGGCCCATCACGGCGCCATGAAGCACGCCATCGGCCCGCGTCGCGAGCTGGGCCTGCGTACGCTGTTCAACATGCTCGGCCCGATGACCAACCCGGCCGGGGTCAAACATCAGGTGATCGGCGTGTTCAGCCAGGCCCTGTGCCGGCCCATGGCCGAGGTGCTGCAGCGCATGGGCAGTCAGCACGTGCTGGTGGTGCATGCCAGCGATGGCCTGGACGAGATCAGCCTGGCCGCGCCGACCCACGTCGCCGAACTCAAGGACGGCGTGGTCAGCGAATACCGCATCCAGCCTGAGGACTTCGGCATCAAGAGTCAGAGCCTGATCGGCCTGACCGTGGAAGACGCCCAGGACTCGCTGGCGCTGATCCGCGATGCGCTGGGCAAGCGCAAGACCGAGAACGGCCAGAAGGCCGCCGACATGATCGTCCTCAATGCCGGTGCCGCGCTCTACGCCGCCGACCTGGCCACCAGCCTCAAGGAAGGCATGCAGCTGGCGCAGGACGCCCTGCATACCGGCCTGGCCTGGGAGAAGCTGGACGAACTGGTGTCCTTTACCGCCGTATTCCGCGTGGAGAACCAAGAGTGAGCATTCCGACCGTGCTGGAGAAAATCCTCGCCCGCAAGGCCGAGGAAGTGGCCGAGCGCCGCGCCCGTGTCAGCTTCGCCGAGATCGAGGCCGCGGCCCGCGCCGCCGATGCCCCGCGTGGCTTCGCCCGCGCCCTGCAGGAGCGGGTGGTACGCAAGCAGCCGGCGGTGATCGCCGAAGTGAAGAAGGCCTCGCCGAGCAAGGGCGTGCTGCGCGAGCAGTTCGTCCCCGCCGAGATCGCCCGCAGCTATGAAGACGGCGGCGCCGCCTGCCTGTCGGTGCTGACCGATGTCGACTTCTTCCAGGGCGCCGACGAGTATCTCAAGCAGGCCCGTGCGGCCTGCGCGCTGCCGGTGATCCGAAAGGACTTCCTGATCGATCCGTACCAGGTGGTGGAGGCGCGGGCCATCGGCGCCGACTGCATCCTGCTGATCGTCTCGGCGCTGGACGACGTGCTGATGGCCGAGCTGGCCAGCACCGCCAAGGACGTCGGCCTCGACGTGCTGGTGGAGGTGCACGATGCCGAAGAGCTGGAGCGCGCGCTGAAGACCCTGGACACGCCGCTGGTGGGCATCAACAACCGCAACCTGCACAGCTTCGAAGTCAGCCTGGAAACCACCCTGGACCTGCTGCCGCGCATCCCCGCCGATCGCCTGGTGATCACCGAGAGTGGCATCCTCACCCGCGCCGATGTGGAGCTGATGGAGATCAACCGGGTCTATTCGTTCCTGGTCGGCGAGGCGTTCATGCGTGCCGAGGACCCGGGCACCGAGCTCAAACGCCTGTTCTTCCCCGACGGCAACCGCGTGGTGCTGGGCGCCGATCCGGACTGATCGCGCTGCAGGAATGAAAAAGCCCGCCGACTGGCGGGCTTTTTCATTCATCGGGCTAGCGAGCTTGCGACGACGTTGCGCCGACGCTCAGCAGCCCGATCAGCGGGTACCGAATACGACCATGGTCTTGCCTTTGACATGCACCAGGCCCTGTTCCTCCAGGGACTTGAGCACGCGGCCGACCATCTCGCGGGAGCAGCCGACGATGCGGCCGATTTCCTGGCGGGTGATCTTGATTTGCATGCCGTCCGGGTGGGTCATGGCGTCCGGCTGTTTGCACAGGTCGAGCAGGGTGCGCGCGACGCGGCCGGTGACGTCGAGGAAGGCCAGGTCACCGACCTTGCGCGTGGTGTTGCGCAGGCGGTCGGCCATCTGGCTGCCCAGGGCGTAGAGAATCTCCGGGTCCTGCTGGGTCAGTTCGCGGAACTTGGTATAGCTCAGCTCCGCCACTTCGCACTCGGTCTTGGCGCGCACCCAGGCGCTGCGTTCCTTCTCGGTGCCTTCCTTCTCGAAGAGCCCCATCTCTCCAAAGAAGTCGCCGGCGTTGAGGTAGGCGATGATCATCTCGCGACCGTCGTCGTCCTCGATGAGGATGGTGACCGAGCCCTTGATGATGAAGAACAGGGTCTCGCAACGATCCCCTGCATAGATGATGGTGCTTTTGGCTGTGTAACGGCGGCGATGACAGTGCGCGAGCAGCTTGTCGATGTTCTTGATCTTTGGTGTAAGGGTAATAGCTACCATGCCCGAGTCCCGAAATTAGAGTAAGCCTTTGTCCAGCAGGCGAATTTCTTATTAGTTATCCGAACAAGTGTGCCAGTTATCCGCCGCCAGCTTAACAGACACGTCGGGACCGGCAATGCGATTTTGCGACACAGTCAACATTGGTCATGGCCCATTGCCCTCGGATTTGCCTGCCCGGGGCGAACGGGGGGCTGTGATAAGCTGGCCAGCCTTTTTCGGGCAGTGGAGCCAAGGCGATGAAAGCGCGTATCCAATGGGCTGGCGAGGCCATGTTCCTCGGCGAATCCGGCAGCGGCCACGTGGTGGTGATGGACGGTCCGCCCGAGGCCGGCGGTCGTAATCTCGGCGTGCGTCCGATGGAGATGGTGCTGATCGGCCTGGGCGGCTGTAGCAACTTCGATGTGGTCAGCATCCTCAAGAAGGCGCGCCAGCCGGTGGAGAGCTGCGAGGCCTTCCTCGAGGCCGAGCGCGCCGATGAAGACCCCAAGGTGTTCACCAAGATTCACCTGCACTTCGTGGTCAAGGGCCGCGGCCTCAAGGAGGCCCAGGTCAAGCGCGCCGTGGAGCTGTCGGCGGAGAAATACTGCTCGGCCTCGATCATGCTCGGCCGCGCGGGCGTCGAAATCACCCACGACTACGAGATCGTCGAACTGGGCTGACCCGCGTTCGTCACCTCGCGCGCGCATGCTCTGGCGGAGCCGGTCCCGGCTCTGCATAATGCGCGCCTTTTTTCGCGGGCGCTTCGGCCCGCAAACCCAAACCACAATCGCCAATGCGAAGAGGTGTTAACCGTCCTACGCAGCTGTGTCGTTCGCAGCTGACGGGCATGCTCGATCACGCGGCCGTGCCGCATCCACAAGAGAGTTCCAAACGGTGAAAAGCAAACTCAGGCTCCACGGGTTCAACAACCTGACGAAGACCTTGAGCTTCAACATCTACGACATCTGCTACGCGGAAACCCCCGAAGACCAGCAGGCCTACGTGCAGTACATCGACGAAGAGTACGATGCCGAGCGCCTGACGCAGATTCTCACCGATGTTGTCGACATCATCGGCGCCAATATCCTGAACATCGCCCGTCAGGACTATGACCCGCAAGGCGCCAGCGTGACCATCCTCATCTCCGAACAGCCGGTGGAGCCCACCGCCAGCCAGATCGAGGAGTCCCCGGGCCCGCTGCCGGAGACCATCCTGGCGCACCTGGACAAGAGTCACATCACCGTGCACACCTACCCGGAAATCCATCCGGTCGAGGGCATCGCGACGTTCCGCGTGGATATCGACGTGTCGACCTGCGGCGTGATCTCGCCGCTGAAGGCGCTCAACTACCTGATCCACCAGTTCGACTCGGATATCGTCACCGTCGACTACCGCGTGCGCGGCTTCACCCGTGACGTGGAGGGCAAGAAGCACTTCATCGACCACGAGATCAACTCGATCCAGAACTACCTCTCCGACGACACCTACGAGGCGTACCAGATGACGGACGTCAACGTGTACCAGGAGAACCTGTTCCACACCAAGATGCTGCTCAAGCAGTTCGACCTGGACAACTACCTGTTCGGCGACGCCACGTCCAACCTGACCGCCGAGCAGCGCAAGCAGGTGGAAGAGCGGGTGCGCCACGAGATGCTGGAGATCTTCTACGCGCGCAACATGCCGCGCTGATCATCCCGCAACGAAAAAAGGGCGCCGACTGGCGCCCTTTTTCATTTTTAGAACCTGTCTATGGTCTTCCGAGCTAGAGCCCAATTTCAACGCGGCATGGCCGACGATCAGGCGACTGCAGCTTCTAGATGCGGTAGGTGCTTTTGGTCATCACCTTGGACAGCAGGCTCATGCCCAGCTTGACCGGCGCCGGGAAGCGCAGGCCGCCGGCCTCCAGGGCGCTGGTCGAATGCTGCTGCTCGTCCTCGCGCATCTGTTCGAGGATGGCGCGGGTCTTGGCGTCGTCGGCTGGGATCTGCTCCAGGTGCTCGTCCAGATGCTTGACCACCTGGTCCTCGGTGGCGGCGACGAAGCCCAGGCTGACCTTGTCGCTGATCAGCCCGGCGACCGCGCCGACGCCGAAGGACAGGCCATAGAACAGTGGGTTGAGCACGCTCGGGTGGCTGCCCAGCTCGCGGATGCGCTGCTCGCACCAGGCCAGGTGGTCGACCTCTTCGTCGGCGGCGTGCTCCATGGCCTTGCGCACTTCCGGCAGCTTGGCGGTCAGCGCCTGGCCCTGGTACAGCGCCTGGGCGCAGACCTCGCCGGTGTGGTTGATGCGCATCAGGCCTGCGACGTGGCGGGCCTCGTCGTCACTCAGCGCGGAGGCGTTCTGCAGGATGGCCGGCGATGGCCGCGCCGGCGCGCCGCTGAACGGCAGCAGGGTGCGCATGGCGGCGTCGGCCTGCATCAGCAGGCGGTCGAGGGGAGAAAACTGGCGTTCGTTGGTCATGGCCGGCTCCACGAAAAACATCGGTGGCAGTTTACCTGATTGCCCGGGCAGAAAGCCGCGTGGCGTGAGGCCGCAGCGGCAGCTGCCTGGCCGGCAGCGCTCAAGCGTTCGGCGTGGCGCTCGTTGTGGGCTCGGCTCAGCCGGGCGGCCAGTGCAACTGACGCTGGCCGAGCACGTGCATGTGAATGTGATGCACCGTCTGCCCGCCCAGTTCCTTGCAGTTCATCACCAGGCGAAAGCCGGCCTCGCAGCCCTGCTCGGTGGCCAGGCGTTGGGCGGTGTAGAGGATGTGCCCGGCCAGGTCGCGGTCGTCCTCGGTGAGCTGGTCGAGGCTGGCGATGTGACGCCTGGGGATCACCAGAAAATGTACCGGCGCCTGCGGGCCGGTATCGTGGAAGGCCAGCACCCGGTCGTCCTCATAGAACGTGCGTGCCGGTATCTCGCCGGCGACGATGCGACAGAACAGGCAGTCCATGGGCTCTCTCCGCGGCATTGGGTATTCTGCGAGTCTAATAGCGCCCGCGGGCATCACAAGGAGCGAGTGTGAAGAACGACGTACACGATCTGGGGCTGGTGCTGGAATCCCGCGTCAAGCTGGTGGTGATCGAGTCCTGGGACGAACCGCGGGTGCTGGAGACCCTGACCTCGCTGGCGATCAAGCGCGGCCTCGGCATCTACACCTGGGCGGTGACCGAGGGGCTGCAGCGCCTGGGCTTCGGCGGCGAGCCGGTGGGCGAGCTGGACAGCCGCGAGCCGGAGCAGGCGCTGCGCCTGATCAAGGCCGACCCGACGCCTAATCTCTATGTGATGTGCGACCTGCACCCGTTCATGGTCGACAACCCCAAGCTGGTGCGCCTGCTCAAGGAGATCGCCATGAGCGAGGCGCCGCACAAGCCGACCCTGGTGCTGGTGTCCCATGGCCTAAAGCTGCCGGCCGAGGTGCAGCGCTACGCCGCGCGTTTCAGCTTGGCGCTGCCGACCGAGGAAGAGCTGCTGGCCATCGTCCGCGAGGAGGCCACCCGCTGGAGCGAGCGCAACCGCGGCGCGCGGGTGCGCACCGACAACCGTACCCTGCAGCAGGTGGTGAAGAACCTGCGCGGCATGAGCCACGCCGAAGCGCGGGCGCTGGCGCGCAACCTGATCTGCGATGACGGCGCGATTACCCAGGAAGACCTGCCAGAGTTGAACAAGGCCAAGTTCCAGCTGCTCGACCTGGAGGGCGTGCTCAGTTTCGAACACGACACGGCGCGCTTCGCCGAGGTCGGTGGCCTGGCCAACCTCAAGCGCTGGTTGGGCGAGCGGCAGGAGATCTTCGCTGGCGGCAAGGGCGTCGATCTGCCGCGCGGCATGCTGCTGGTCGGCGTGCAGGGTGGCGGCAAGAGCCTGGCGGCCAAGGCGGTCGCCGGCCTGTGGGGGCTACCGCTGCTGCGCCTGGACTTTGCCAGCCTGTACAACAAGTTCTTCGGCGAGACCGAGCGCAACCTGCGCGAGGCGCTGAAAATGGCCGAGCAGATGGCACCCTGCGTGCTGTGGATGGACGAGATCGAGAAGGGCCTGGCCACCGGCAGCAACGACGACGGCGTCAGCCAGCGGGTGCTCGGCACACTGCTGACCTGGATGGCCGAACGCAAGGCGCCGGTGTTCATGGTCGCCACCGCGAACGTCATCGACCGCTTGCCGCCGGAGCTGGTGCGCAAAGGGCGTTTCGACGAGCTGTTCTTCGTCGACCTGCCAGATGCCGAAGTGCGCGCCGAGATCTTCGCCATCCACCTGCGCCGCCGCGAGCTGGACCCGGCGCAGTTCGACCTGCCTGCTCTGGCGGCGGCCTGCGACGGTTTCTCCGGTGCAGAGATCGAACAGGTGGTGGTCAGCGCGCTGTACGCCGCCCAGGCCCGTCAGCAGGCCGTCGACCAGGCATTGTTGCTGATCCATATCCAGGGCACGGCGCCGCTGTCGGTGGTGATGGCCGAACGCCTGGCGTCGTTACGTGCCTGGGCCGACGGGCGCACGGTGAATGCCGGTTAGCAGGTGGCTTTTCAACGGCCCGCTAGGCCTGATCGATGCCCGTGCGTGGCAGCAGCGGGCGCACCATGCGCATGGCGATGCGTCGTACCAGCGCCCGTGGCGTCAGGCGCAGCAGCTGAGGCAGCAGGCGGTGGCACCAGCCGGGGATGATGATGGCGCGGTTGCGCTCCAGGCCGCGCATGGCGATCAGCGCGATCTCCTCGGGATTGGCCAGTTGCTGATGGCGCTCCAGGCCGCCGCTGTACAGTTGTGCGCGGCGGAAGAAGGCGGTGGCCACCGGCCCCGGGCAGAGCGCCGAGACCTTCACGCCGAAGGGCGCCAGTTCGCAGCGCAGCGCCTCGGAGAGGTACAGCACGTAGGCCTTGCTGGCAAAGTAGTTGCTCATCAGCGGCCCCGGCTGGAAGGCCGCCAGGGATGCGACGTTGAGGATCTGTCCACTACCGCGGCGCTTCATGTCGGCGCCGAGGGCATGGCAGAGGCGGGCGACGGCCAGCACGTTGAGCTCGATCAGCTCCTGCTCGCGCATCCAGTCCTGCTCGACGAACAGCCCGGCGCTGCCGATGCCGGCGTTGTTCACCAGCAGGTCGATATGTCGCTCGCCCTGTTCCAGCTCCTGAATCAGGCCGGTGAGTTGCAGCGGCTCGGTCAGGTCGCAGACGCGAAACAGCGCTTCGACGCCGAAGCGCTGGCTCAGCTCGCATGCGATGCTCTCCAGCGCATCGCGCTGGCGCGCCACCAGGAGCAGGTTGCGCCCGCGCCGGGCCAGCGCCTCGGCCAGGGCCAGGCCCAGGCCGCTGGAGGCACCGGTAATCAGGGCATGGCCGCTCACGCTTACTCCTCGACCTGAGGCATCTGGAACTGCTGGGCGTCCTGGGCACGCTGGACGTATTCCTGATAGGCCGGAATGGCGACGGCGGCGAGGATGCCGACGACGGCCACGATCCACAGCAGCAGGCCGCCCCAGGCCATGACGACCACACCGCGGCTGTTGGCGGGCGGCGGCGGGCCATAGCGGTTGGCGTCGGGAGTGCCGGGCACGACCAGCGTCAGCAGCATGAAGATGGTGCCGACGATCGGCACGAAGTTGAGCAGCCAGAGCCAGCCCGACCAACCGATATCGTGCAGGCGCTGCACACCGATCATCACGCTGACCACAATGGTGCCGATCGCCACCGGAATCATCAGCAGGCTGCCGACGATGGGCGCGAGAGCCATCACGCCGGCGGCGAGGGCATAGGCGAGCGTGGCGAGCAGCAGCAGACCCATGGACCAGCCGAGGTAGCGGAGCCGCCCGATACGGCCGTTGACGGTAAGGACTTTCAGCTCGCCGACTTCCGCTTGGCCGCTACCGACTTCCGACTTGGGAGTACTGTAGGGCGAGGGCGTTTCCGTCGCGGTCACGGCAGGCGCGTTTACTGCCAGCTCTGCCAGGCGCGCGAGATACTTCTCGATGATGACCCCACAGGCCGCGCACTCGGCCGCCTGGGTCTGCTGGTGACCGCACTTGGGGCAGGTCATGGTCTCGGTGCTGGCTGCGGGTGAGTCGGCTTCGTCGTCATGCTCGACCAGGCTCAGGCCCGCGGCAATGTCCTGCTCCTTGCGTACCCGGGCGCCGGCCTGCTGCAGCGCGGCCAGGTACCTGTCCGCCTCGGCTTCGGCCAGGTCGCGCTTGAGGGCTACCGGCGAGCCGGTGAACAGCGCTTCGATCTTGCTCTGGTCGCTCTTGAACAGGCGAGCCAGGTTGCTCTTCACTGTGTCGAGCGCCATTTCCGGCATCAGTTGACCGTCGAAGACGATCTTGTAGCGGGCTTGGGTCATTGCGTGCATCCCTGTTACGTCATTGGTGGGCTAGAGCCTAGGGGCTTCGCTGCGGGTGGACAAGCGAACGGCCGCGCAATCCCGTCAGCGCGGCCAGCGCTGGACCAGTTGCGCGGAATGGCCCTGGGCGGCGCGGTATTCGGCATCCAGTCGGGCGACCAGCTCGGCCACCGAGGGCAGGTCGTCGATGCCGCCGACGCCCTGGCCGGCCGACCACACGGTCTTCCACGCCTTGGCCTCGTCGCTGATCGGCTTGAGCTTTTCGCCGTAGTTGACGTCGCCCTTGTCCTGCAGGCGCTGCAGGTCGTAGCCGGCCTTCTCCAGACTCTGGCGCATGAAGCTGGCGGGCACGCCCGACACGGCCGGGGTGTGCACGATGTCGGCGGCGCGGGCGCCGAGGATCATCTGCTTGTAGTCGGTATCGGCCGCGCTCTCGCGGGTAGCGATGAAGCGCGTGCCCATGTAGGCCAGATCGGCACCGAGCAGTTGGGCGGCGAGGATCTCGTGGCCATGGTTGAGGCAACCGGAGAGCAGCAGGGTCTTGTCGAAGAACTGGCGGATCTCGGCGACCAGGGCGAACGGGCTCCAGGTGCCGGCATGCCCGCCGGCTCCGGCGGCTACCGCGATCAGGCCGTCGACCCCGGCTTCGGCGGCCTTCTCCGCGTGGCGGCGGGTGGTGACGTCGTGGAACACCAGGCCACCGTAGCTGTGCACGGCGTCGACCACTTCCTTGACCGCGCCGAGGCTGGTGATCACCACCGGTACCTTGTGTTCGACGCAGATCGCCAGGTCGGCCTGCAGACGCGGATTGCTGCCGTGCACGATGAGGTTGACCGCGTAGGGCGCCGAGTCCGGCGTCAGGCCGGCCTCGATCTCCTCCAGCCAGGCCTTGAAGCCGCTGCTTTCGCGCTGGTTCAGCGCCGGGAAGCTGCCGACGATTCCGCTCTGGCAGCAGGCCAGTACCAGCTGCGGGTTGGACACCAGGAACATCGGCGCGGCGACCACCGGCAGGCGCAGACGTTGGTCGAGCAGGGCGGGCAGGGACATGGTCTTTCCTCTCGTCGTTATCAGAAGGGTTTCACCACCACCAGGATCACGATGGCCAGCAGAAACAGCACCGGCACCTCGTTGAACCAGCGGTAGAACACGTGGCCGCGGGCATTCTCGCCGCGGGCGAAGCGCTTGAGCTGGGCGCCGCAGACATGGTGATAGCCGACCAGCAGTACCACCAGCAGCAGCTTGGCGTGCAGCCAGCCCATCTTCAGCCAGGCCGGATTGAGGTAGAGCATCCAGGCGCCGAACAGCAGGGTGGCGATCATCGAGGGGTTCATGATGCCGCGGTAGAGCTTGCGCTCCATGACGCAGAAGCGCTCGCGGCTGGGCTGATCCTCGGCCATGGCGTGGTAGACGAACAGGCGCGGCAGATAGAACAGGCCGGCGAACCAGCAGACCAGGGCGATGATGTGCAGGGCCTTGACCCAGAGATAGAGCATTGGATGGCATCCGGCGGGAGATTTGTCGTCGATAGTAGAGAAAGCCGCCCCCGCGCGTCACCTGCGTACGGGAACCTAGGTGGATCAGCGTCGAAATGGATTGACGCATGCCGCCGCTTGGCCGAATGGGTGGTCGGCGCGCAGGCTTCGAGGTTGGCCGCGGCTGCCGGGCGACTTATCATCGCAGCCTTTCTCAACGGTCACGCAGCGGGGGGTATGCAATGGTCAAGGTCGGAATCGTCGGCGGCACGGGTTACACCGGAGTGGAACTGCTGCGCCTGCTGGCTCAGCACCCGCAGGCGGAAGTGGCGGTGATCACCTCGCGCTCCGAGGCCGGGGTCAAGGTCGCCGACATGTACCCCAACCTGCGCGGCCACTATGACGAGCTGGCCTTCAGCGTGCCGGACGTGGCGACCCTGGGCGCCTGCGACGTGGTGTTCTTCGCCACACCGCACGGCGTGGCCCATGCCCTGGCCGGCGAGCTGCTGGCGGCTGGTACCAAGGTCATCGACCTGTCCGCCGACTTCCGCCTGCAGGACGCCGAGGAGTGGGCCCAATGGTACGGCCAACCGCATGGCGCACCGGAGCTGCTGCCCGAGGCCGTGTACGGCCTGCCGGAGGTCAACCGCGAGGCGATCAAGGGTGCGCGCCTGATCGCAGTGCCGGGCTGCTACCCGACCGCGACCCAGCTCGGCCTGATCCCGCTGCTCGAAGCCGGCCTGGCCGACCCGAGCCGTCTGATCGCCAACTGCGCTTCCGGCGTCAGCGGCGCCGGTCGTGGCGCCAAGGTCGGCTCGCTGCTATGCGAGGCCAGTGAGAGCATGATGGCCTACTCGGTCAAGGGGCACCGCCACCTGCCGGAAATCAGCCAGGGCCTGCGCCGCGCCGCGGGTGGCCAGGTCGGCCTGACCTTCGTGCCGCACCTGGCGCCGATGATTCGCGGCATCCACGCCACCCTCTACGCCACCGTCGCCGACCGTGGTGTGGACCTGCAGGCCCTGTTCGAGCAGCGCTATGCCAACGAGCCCTTCGTCGACGTGATGCCGGCAGGCAGCCATCCGGAGACCCGCAGCGTGCGCGGCGCCAACGTCTGCCGCATTGCCGTGCATCGCCCGCAGGGCGGCGAGCTGGTGGTGGTGTTGTCGGCCATCGACAACCTGGTCAAGGGCGCGTCCGGCCAGGCCGTGCAGAACATGAACATCCTCTTCGGCCTGGACGAGCGCCTGGGCCTGTCCCACGCCGCGCTGCTGCCCTGACCGAGACGCCGCCCGCGGCGACTTGAATTCGCCGTGGGTGCGCCCATCTAAGCAGACAAGGGCGTGCCCGTGTCGCGCAATAATTGACCAATTTGCTCGGGTAAGCGGATAATCGCCGCCCGTGTGGTACGTAAGCAGGCGCCTGGCGCCGGGAGAACAGCAAGATGAGCGTCGAGTCCTTCACTCCAACCCCCCTGATCTTCACCCAGGGCGCGGCGAACAAGGTGAAGAGCCTGGTCGATGAAGAGGGCAATCCGCGCCTGAAGCTGCGGGTGTTCGTCACCGGTGGCGGCTGCTCCGGTTTCCAGTACGGCTTCACCTTCGATGAGGACGTGGCCGATGACGACACCATCGTCGAGCGCGAGGGCGTCAGCCTGGTGGTCGACCCGATGAGCTTCCAGTATCTGGCCGGCGCCGAAGTGGATTACCAGGAAGGTCTGGAAGGTTCGCGCTTCGTGATCAATAACCCCAACGCCAGCACGACGTGCGGTTGCGGTTCGTCCTTCTCGATCTGAATCGCCTCCGTAGAAGAAAAGCCGCGCATCCGCGCGGCTTTTTCGTTTCTGCTCGAGCCTGTTCAGGCCGGATAGATCGCCCCCAGGATCCGAGGGCCTTTGGCGCCGCTGACGCTGGGACGGTTCGCGGGGATGCGTTCTAGGCAGCAGTGGGCCAGCCAGGCGAAGGCCATGGCCTCGACCCAGTCCGGCGGCACGCCGCGTGTGGCGGTGCTGGCGACCTGGCAACCTGGCAGCAGCTCCTGTAGGCGGCGCATCAGCGCGCCGTTGTGGGCGCCGCCGCCGCACACCAGCAGCTCGGCGGTGCCGGACTGGGCCTGCTGCAGCGAGTCGACGATGCTGCGCGCGGTCAGCTCCAGCAGGGTGCGCTGGATATCGGCTGGCTCCATTTCGGGAGCGGCAGCGAGATGGCCTTCCAGCCACGGCAGGTTGAACAGTTCGCGGCCGGTGCTCTTCGGGCCCTGGCCGGCAAAATAGGGGTCGCCCAGCAAGTGCCGCAGCAATGCCTCGTTCGTCGTGCCGCTGGCCGCCCAGGCGCCGTCGCGGTCGAAGCTTTCGCCCCTGATCTTGCCGATCCAGGCATCCAGCAGGACATTGCCCGGGCCGCAGTCGAAGCCGCGCACCGCTTGCCCGGGATCGATCAGACTGAGGTTGCTGAAGCCGCCGACATTGAGCACCGCGCAGGACTCGCCGCGGTTGTCGAACAGTGCCTCATGGAAGGCCGGAACCAGCGGCGCGCCCTGACCGCCGGCTGCGACGTCGCGGCGGCGGAAATCGGCGACCACCTCGATGCCGGTCAGCTCCGCCAGCAGGGCAGGGTTACCGATCTGCACGGTGAAGCCGCGGGCCGGCTCATGACGCACGGTCTGGCCGTGGCTGCCGATGGCGCGGATATCGCCGGGGCTGAGGTTCTCTTGCCGTAGCAGCTCAAGAATGCCGGTGGCGGCCAGCTCGACCCAGCGCTGCTCTGCGATGGCGGCGCGGGCCAGCTCGTCCGGCCCGGGCGCGCACAGCGCCAGCAGCTCGGCGCGCAGGGCGCCGGGCATGGGCAGGTAGTGATGGGCGAGGAGGGTGGGGCGGGAGTCCTGCTGGATCAGGGCGATGTCCAGTCCGTCGAGACTGGTGCCGGACATCACCCCCAGGTAGCGCGGCATCTCAGGGCTGCTTGTTGGCGGCCAGCAGAGTGGCCTTTTCCTGATCCATGCGCGCCATCAGTGGCTTGCTCAGCTGCAGGAAGCGCTGCTTCTCGTTGCGCGCGATGGGGTCAGCCATCGGCAGTTTCTGGCTGAGCGGATCGACATGGCGCCCGTTGAGCTGGAACTCGTAATGCAGGTGCGGGCCGGTGGATAGGCCTGTGGTGCCGATGTAGCCGATGATCTGCCCCTGCTTGACGTTGCTTCCGGTGCGCACACCTTTGGCAAAGCCCTGCATGTGGGCATAGAGGGTGCGATAGCTGCTGCCGTGCTGGATGACCACGGTGTTGCCGTAGCCGCCTTTGCGGCCTGCCAGCAAAACGCGGCCGTCGCCGGCAGCCTTGATCGGCGTGCCGCGAGGGGCGGCATAGTCGACACCCTTATGGGCGCGGATCTTGTTCAGGATCGGATGGCGGCGGCCCAAGGAGAAGCGCGAGCTGATGCGGGCGAAGTCCACGGGGGTACGAATAAACGCCTTGCGCATGCTCATGCCGTCGGCGTTGTAGTAGTTGGTGACGCCCTGCTTGCTGGTGTAGCGGACGGCGGAGTAAGTCTTGCCGCGGTTGGTGAAGCGCGCGGAGAGGATGTTGCCGTTGCCGACCTGCTTGCCCGCGACCACGTGCTCTTCGTAGATAAGCTCGAATTCGTCGCCCTCGCGCAGGTCTTGGGCGAAGTCGATGTCGTAGCCGAAGACATTGGCCAGATCCATGGTCAGGCCGTGGGAAAGACCGGCGCGCTTGGCGGAAAGGAACAGCGAACTGTCGATCACGCCATGAGCGTAGGCAGTGCGTACATCCGGCTTAACCAGTTCGCGCTTGAAGGAAAAACCTTTGTCGCCGCGGGTCAGGGAAATGCTTTCCAAGTCGCTCAGCTTGCTGCCGAGGCGCTCCAGCTTGCCGTCCGGCATCAGCTTGAAGTCCAGTACCTGGCCTACATGCAGTCGTCCGAAGCGCTTGGCTTCCTTGCTACTGCCAATGGCCTCATGGAGGGCATTCGCGTCCAGGCCTACCTGGGAAAAGACAGTCGACAGCGTGTCGCCGCTGGCAACGGTGATGCTCTTCCGCAGTGGGTCGTTGGAGGGTTTGGCGATATGGTCTTCTTTATTGTCCGCGCCTGCCTCGGCGCTGTTGTTCTTGTCGGTGGGCGCGGCACTCGCGAATGGCGATGGGCCCTGTTCCCCGTTGGCCTGAACGGGTCGGAGATCATCTTTCTCAAGCTCCAGATTGAGGTAGGTCTTCTTCGCCTCGACCTCGCGAGACGGGAACACCAGCAAGGCCAGGCTCAGCAGCGCCGCTACGCCGCTGGCCGCCAGCAGGTGGCTCCTTGGGTAGGACGTGGCTTTAGGTACGGATTGCGTCATGGCTCAGGGTGTTTCTTGAAGGGTGCATTAACTGTCTAAAATATAATCAAAAAAACCTATAGGCAACCCTTAAGGGCGGCTATTGGTCGATCCGTTGGCTGCTTGTAATTGGGCGCTGATCTTGTATGGTTGGCTCCTTTTTCGTTTGCGAGTGGCATGAGTCCTGTCATGAAGTCGGTTGAAGAGCAGCTGGCGCTGATCAAGCGCGGCGCAGAGGAAGTTCTGGTCGAGTCCGAGCTGGTTGAGAAGCTCAAGCGCGGCGAGCCGCTGCGCATCAAGGCGGGGTTCGACCCGACAGCGCCCGACCTACACCTGGGGCATACCGTGCTTATTAATAAGCTGCGCCAGTTTCAGGAGCTGGGCCATCAGGTGGTTTTTCTGATCGGCGACTTCACCGGAATGATCGGCGATCCCAGCGGCAAGAGCGCGACCCGTCCGCCGCTGACCCGTGAGCAGGTTCTGGATAACGCCGAGACCTATAAGGCGCAGGTGTTCAAGATCCTCGATCCCGCTAAGACCGAGGTTGCGTTCAACTCGACCTGGATGGACAAGCTGACCCCGGCCGATTTCATTCGCCTGGCCTCTCAGTACACGGTGGCGCGGATGCTCGAGCGCGACGACTTCCAGAAGCGCTACGAGGGTAACCAGCCAATCGCCATCCATGAGTTCCTCTATCCGCTGGTGCAGGGCTACGACTCGGTCGCCCTGCGTGCCGACGTAGAGCTCGGTGGCACCGACCAGAAGTTCAACCTGCTGATGGGGCGCGAGTTGCAGCGTGCCTACGGCCAGTCGTCCCAGTGCATCGTCACCATGCCGCTGCTCGAGGGATTGGATGGCGTTAAGAAGATGTCCAAGTCGCTGGGCAACTATGTCGGCATCCAGGAGGCGCCTGGCGTGATGTACACCAAGCTGGTGTCCATGCCTGATTCGCTGATGTGGCGCTACTTTGAGCTGCTGAGTTTCCGCTCCATGGAAGAGATCGAGCAGTTCAAGGTCGATGTGGTCAATGGCGCCAACCCACGCGATATCAAGATCAAGCTGGCCGAAGAGATCGTCGCTCGCTTCCATGGCGAAGAGGCTGCGGCAGGTGCGCACCGCTCCGCGGGCAATCGCCTGAAGGATGGCGAGCTGCCGGACGATCTGCCTGAGGTCGAGCTGCTATCTATAGAAGATATGCCGATCTCTTCCGTCCTTAATAAGGCTGGCCTTGTGAAGAACGCAGCTGCAGCTCGCGATCTCTTGAATGCCGGCAGTGTGAAGGTGGATGGCGAGGTGGTAGACCGGATGTTTTTGTTCAAGCTGGGATCCAGTCATGTCTGCCAGGCGGGCAAGAAAGCCTTTGCGCGCATCTCGCTGAAGGCCGAGTAATTTCTTTTCAGAAAGGAGTTGACGGCCGGAATTAGGTCCTTATAATG
>NZ_JAMXBF010000006.1 GCF_023823685.1 Pseudomonas subflava | reverse complement strand
TGGCCCGTGGCTACTTCCAACGCCCCGAGCTGACTGCCGAGCGCTTCCTGCCCGATCCGTTCGGTGCTGCTGGCGAGCGCATGTACCGCACCGGCGACCTGGTGCGCTGGCGCGAAGACGGCACCCTGGATTACCTCGGTCGCGTCGATCATCAGGTGAAGATCCGCGGTTTCCGTATCGAACTGGGCGAGATCGAGAGCCAGTTGCTGGCTCTGGAAGGCGTGCAGGAAGCGGCGGTAATTGCCCGCGAGACTCAGACAGGCAAGCAACTGGTGGGCTATATGGTGGCCAAAGACGGCACCGACGCCACTGCACTGCGCGCAGAGCTGGCCAAGATCCTGCCGGACTATATGGTTCCTGCGCAGATCATCGCCCTGGCCAAACTGCCGCTGACTCCAGCCGGCAAGCTGGATCGTGCCGCGCTGCCGGAGCCGACCTGGCAGAGCCAGTCCTACGAAGCGCCACGGACCGACAACGAACGCATCCTCGCCGCCATCTGGGCCGAGGTGCTGGGCGTGGAACGGGTAGGGCGCCAGGATCACTTCTTCGAGCTGGGTGGCGACTCCATTGTCGCGCTACAGGTCGTCAGTCGCGTACGCCAGCAAGGCCTGCAACTGGCGCCGCGAGCGCTGTTCCAATTCCCGCGCCTGGCCGAACTGGCCCAGGCAGCCCGCGTCGCCGGTGAAGACGTGGCGCAGGAACCGGTGACCGGCGAGCTGCCGCTGGCTCCGATTCAGGCGCATTTCTTCGCCATGGGCCAGGTCGAGCCGGCGCACTGGAACCAGGCGCTCAATCTGGAACTGCTGCGTCCGCTCGATCCAGAGCTGCTGGAGCAGGCGCTGCAGGCGCTGGTGGCCCATCACGACGGCCTGCGCCTGCGTTTCAGTCAGGAGCAGGGCGTCTGGCGCCAGCGCTACGCCGACGTGGATGCCGCGCAACCACTGCTGTGGCTGCGCGAGGCGAGCAGCGCTGCCGAAGCCGAAGCGTTTTGCCAGCAGGCCCAGCAGAGTCTCGACCTGACCGCCGGCCCGCTGTTGCGCGCGCTTCATCTCAAGCAGGCCGGCCAGCCCGACCGTCTGCTACTGGCCGTGCACCACCTGGTGGTGGACGGGGTGTCCTGGCGCATCCTGCTGGAAGACCTCCTCGCGGCTTATCGCCAGTTGGAAGCCGGCCAGGCCGTGCGTCTGCCGGGCAAGAGCCAGTCCTACAAAGGCTGGAGCGAGGCCCTGCAGAAGTGGTCGAACAGTGCAGCGGCGCAAGTCGAGCTGGACGCCTGGTGCAGCCGCCTGAGCGGCCCTGCGCTGGCCTTGCCGCGTGAACTCGACGGTGCCAGCGCCAGCCATGGCGACAAGCGCGAAGTGCGCCTGGCCCTGGATGCCAGCGAGACCAAACGTCTGTTACAGGCGCCGGCGCAGCTCGGCGTGCGTATCGATGCCTTGCTGCTCACCGCGCTGACCCGCGCCCTGTGCCGCTGGAGCGGCCAGCCGGGGCTGCGGGTCAATCTGGAAGGCCACGGCCGCGAGGCGCTGGCCGGCGAGCTGGATCTGTCGCGCACGGTCGGCTGGTTCACCAGCCTGTATCCGCTGCAATTGCCGCAACTCGACGCGGCGGCCGAGCAGCTGCAGCAGATTCAGCAGCGCCTGCAGCAGATCGAACATGGCGGCCAGGGTTACGGCGTGCTGCGTTGGTTGGGCTCGGCCGCGGCGCAAGCGGCACTTGCCGCCGTGCCGAGCGCCGAAGTGATCTTCAACTACCTCGGCCAGTACCAGGCCGGCGCGGCGGCGGACTGGTTCCGCCCGGCTGCCGGCGGTGGTGCGGCGGTGGCGGCGAGCAATCCGCTGGCCGCGCGCCTGGCGGTCAACGGCCAGGTGTTCGATGGCCAGTTGCAGCTTTCCTGGGAATACGCGGCCAACCAGTACCGCGCCGAGACCATCGAGGCCTTGGCCGCGGACTATCGCCGGGAGTTGCTCGGCCTGCTGGAACTGGCCCGCGGCCAGGCCGTGCAGGGCCCGTCGCCGCTGCTGCGCCTGACCCGTCAGGAGGCCGGTGCGGCTCCCGTGTTCTGCCCGCATCCGGTCACCGGCCGGGTCACCGGCTATCAGCTGCTGGCGGCGCGCCTGGACGGTGTGCGCGAAGTCCTCGGCCTGCAGTGCCGCAGCTTCCTCGATCCGAGTTGGCGCGATGCGTCGCTGGGCGAGATGGCCGACGCCTACCTGGCTGCACTGCTCAAGCAGCAGCCGCAGGGGCCGTACCGTCTGGTCGGCTGGTCGTTGGGCGGCAGCCTGGCCCTGGAGCTGGCGGCACGCCTGGAGGCTCATGGCGAGGAAGTGGCCTTCCTCGGACTGCTCGACTGCTACGTGCCGGGTACCGAGATTGCCGGCGACGACGCCCGTCATCCCCAGGCGCGGGCCAAGCTGGTCGAGCATCTGCAACTGTTGGCCCCGGAGCTGGCGGCCAAGGCCTGGGACGGCCTGTTCGAGCAGCTGCTGCAGCTCGAGCCACTGGACTGGCCGCAGGCCTGCGGCAGCTGGTTCGCCGGCCAGCCGCTGGATGGCATGACCCGCCAGAGCCTGGAGGAGCTGCTGTTTGCCTGGGCGCTGGAGCAGCACATGCGCCGGCTCTGTGCCGGTTATTCGCTGCCGAAGGTCAAGGTGCAGCCGCACTGCTGGTGGGCAGCGCAGCCCGTCGGTCGCGCGGCCCTGCTGGAAAGTGGGCTGGAGCGGGTGCAGGGCAGGGCGGCCAGTCATCGCCTGGTCGACACCGACCACCAGGGCATCGTCCGTCACCCGCAGGTATTGCAGGAGCTGACGGCGCTGTTGGCGACCTGAACCGGAAGAATTCGCCATGACTGCTAAATTTTCCCGACCCTCGTTCGTCTTGAACAGGCGAGACATATAAATGCGAATTCTTCTAATTTGATTTCTTTGGGGAGTGTTGATGGAACAGCAAGCTAAGAACCTGGCCCGAGTCCCGTTCGCCAAGGCCCGTTTGCCGCTGGCCATGGCCTGCGCGCTGAGCGCCTTCAGCTTTGGCCTGCACGCCGAGGAAGCCGTACAGCTGGATGCCGCCAATATCAGCGGCGAGCTGGACAGCCCGGTCGGCGAGGATGAAGGCTACGTCGCCAAGAACAGCCGCAGCGCCACCAAGATCAACACCCCCCTGAGCGAAACCCCGCGCTCCGTCTCGGTCGTGACCGATGCGCAGATGAAGGATCGCAACGTCCAGACCATCAGCGAGGCCCTGCGCTATTCGGCCGGCGTACAGGCTGGCTTCTACGGCGAGGACAACAAGCAGGACTGGTTCATCATTCGCGGCTTCAAGCAGGCCAACAACGGCCTGTTCATGGACGGCTCGCGCATCTACTCCAGCGCCTTCTACAGCTGGCAGATCGACCCCTACATGCTCGAGCGCATCGAGGTGCTCAAGGGCGCGTCCTCCGTGCTCTACGGCCAGACCCCGCCGGGCGGCCTGATCAACCTGCAGAGCAAGCGCCCGAACGCCGAAGGCCGCAACGAGATCGGCATTCAGTACGGCAGCTTCGACCGCAAGCAGATCAATGCCGACGTCGGCGGCCAATTGGATGAAGAGGGCAACCTGATGTACCGCGTGGTCGCGCTGAGCCGCGACACCGGCACCCAGGTCGACGACGTGGACGCCGCGCGCATCCTGCTGGCGCCGTCCATGACCATCAATTTCAACGAAGACACCTCGCTGACCCTGCTGGCCAGCATCCAGAAGGATCGTTCCGATCCCCAGCTGCAGTTCCTGCCGTCCAGCGGCACCATCGTGAACAACCCCAACGGCGACATCGATACCGACACCGCCGTGGGCGACCCCAGCTACGAGACCTTCGAGCGCGACCAGTACACCTTGGGCTACGAGCTGAACCACCGCCTCAGCGACAACTGGGACTTCCAGCAGAACCTGCGCTACGGCCACATGGATCTGGAGCTGCGCCAGCTGTTCTATTACGGCGACGTCACCGACCGCCTCATCGCCCGTGGTCTGACCTACAACGACGGCAAGGCCGACAACCTGTCGGTCGACAACCGCCTGCTCGGCAACTGGTTCGGCGACCGCTGGGAGAACACCCTGCTGATCGGCGTCGACTACCAGCAGCTGAAAATCAACGACCGCAGCCCCAGCGGCTATCCGACCTTCCCGGCCATTCCGCTGCTGGATATCTACGATCCCGAGTACGGCCTGCCCATCGGCGATTTCGCCTTGGAAGACAAGGACACCCGCGCCGACCAGATGGGCTACTACGTGCAGGAGCAGTTCAAGTTCGACAACTGGGTGTTCCTGCTCGGCGGTCGCTACGACCGCTCGCGTACCGACTTCGACAACCAGACCACTGGTGAGAAGCACGACGTGCGCGACGACAACTTCACCTGGAGCGGTGGCGTCGCCTACACCTTCGACAATGGCCTGACGCCCTACATCAGCTATTCCGAGTTCTTCCTGCCGGTGACCGATCTGAACCGCGTCACGGGCGAGCCGTACAAGCCGCAGGAAGGCGACCAGAAGGAAATCGGTCTGAAATACGAGCCGCAGGGCCTGGACGCGATGTTCACCGCGGCCGTATTCGAGCTGACCCAGGAAAACGTCACCAAGACCCAGAATGGCGTACCCACCCAGCTGGGCGAAGTGCGCAGCCGCGGTATCGAACTGGAGGCCCAGGCCAACGTCACCGAGAACATCAGCCTAATCGCCAGCTACACCAAGCTCGACCCCGAGACCACCAAGACCTCGGTCCCGGCGGAAAAGGACAAGGTCCCGGCCAACGTCGCCGACGAGATGGCCTCCCTGTGGGGCAAGTACCAGTTCATCGGCGGTGCGCTCGACGGTCTGGAATTCGGTGCGGGCGTGCGCCACACCAGCTCCAGCTACGGCGATAACACCGAGACCCTGGAAGTGCCGTCGTACACCCTGGTCGACGCCATGATCGGCTACCGCATCCAGGACATTCGCCTGCAACTCAACGCGAGCAACCTGACCGACAAGGAATACATCGCCGCGTGCGAGTACTACTGCTGGTACGGCAACCGCCGCAACGTCATCGCCAGTGCCACCTATGAGTTCTAACAAGCTAACCCAGCTGCGACTGCCCGATGGCCGGCAGCTCAGCGCCCGCGACGATGGCGCCAGCCTGGCCCTGCACCTGGACGAGCGCGCGCTGTTGCGCGCCCGTCGTCAGGGCGAGCTGCTGATACCGCTGGAGCTGGCCGTCGAGCATCAGGCCGAGGCCCTGTGGGCACTCGCCTACTGGTGCTTCGCCAACAATCCCGACCTGCAGGCGTTGCGCCTGCAGCTGGAGCAGGTCGACCCGGCGCTGCTGGCCAGCGGCCTGCTGGTGGGTGAGGGCGGCAACCTGCGCATCGAGCGTTCGCTGTTCTGGCAACTGCCGGCCACATTTCTGCGGGCTGCTGGCAGCGCCGGCTATCCGCAGCAGATGGTCATGCACGCCACCGGCCGCCGCCATCCGCGTCGCGCGCCCAAGCCTTCGGGCGAGGTCTATCGGCGTTTCGATGCCAACCTGGGCGCCTGGATCTCCCTGCGCACCCTGGACATCGACGAGGACCTCGCGCGCTTCAACCGCTGGCAGAACAGTTCCCGTGTGGCCGCTTTCTGGCAGGAGGAGGGCGACCTGGCCAAGCACCGCCAGTATCTGGAGGAGCTGGCCGCCGATCCGCGCGTGCTGACGCTGATCGGCTGCTTCGACGACGAGCCCTTCGCCTACTACGAGGCCTACTGGGCCAAGGAAGACCGCATCGCGCCGTTCTACGAGGTGGGCGACTACGACCGCGGCATCCATATGCTGGTGGGCGAGGAGAGCCATCGTGGCCCGCACAAGGTGGCCAGCTGGCTAAGCGCGCTGACCCATTACCTGTTCCTCGACGACCCGCGTACCCAGCGGGTGGTCGCCGAGCCTCGCGCCGACAACGCCCGGATGATCGGGCACATGCAGGCACAGGGATACCACAAGGCCAAGGAATTCGATTTTCCGCACAAGCGCGCGGCACTCATGGTGCAGTCCCGCGAGGTGTTCTTCGAGCGCTGCCGCTTGGCATGAGCAGTAAGGCTCGCGGCCCCGGCCGCGAGACCATAGAACAACAGAGCCGCGCCCGAGCGTGGCCGTGAACTGATGAGGTTGGGCGAGGCGAGCGCCTCCAGAGGCTGACTTGGCCTTCACACGAACCATCCGCAGAGGATCGGGGCCTGACATGAGCATAGAAACACTGGAATACGACGTGATCGGGCTGGGCTTTGGGCCCGCCAACCTGGCCATCGCGGTGGCCTTGGACGAGGACCGCCGCGTACGCGAGAACGGTCTGCGCTACTGCTTCCTGGAGAAGAAGCCGGCCTTCGAGTGGCACGGCGGCATGCTGCTGGACGACAGCCGCATGCAGATCTCCTTCCTCAAGGACCTGGCCACGCTGCGCAATCCGTCCAGCCGCTACACCTTCGTCAACTACCTGCATCAGAAGCGTCGGCTGGAAGCCTTCATCAACATCAGCACCTTCACGCCCTCGCGCCTGGAGTACAACGACTACCTGGCCTGGGCCGCCGGCCACTTCACCGACCGCGTGCACTACGGCGAGGAAGTCATCGGCGTCGAGCCGGTGCTCGATGGCAGCGACGTGACCCGGGTCAGGGTGATCTCGCGCCTGGCCGATGGCCGCACCCGTGCGCGCATTACCCGCAATCTGGTGGTCAGCATCGGCGGCGAGCCCGTGATCCCGGAGATGTTCCGCCCGCTGCGCGGCGACGGCCGGGTGATCCATTCCTCCAACTACCTGGAGCGCATCCAGGGCTGCGCGCCCCGGCGCGTGGCGGTGATCGGCTCCGGGCAGAGTGCGGCCGAAATCTTCAGTGACCTGTGCGGGCGTTTCCCGGCCGCCGAGGTGAGCATGGTGATGCGCAGCCAGGCGCTGCGCCCGGCGGACGACAGCCCCTTCGTCAACGAGATCTTCGATCCGGCTTACACCGACCTGGTCTATGGCCAGGCCCCGGAAGAGCGTCACGCCTTCATCCAGGCCAACGCCCAGACCAACTACTCGGTGGTCAATCTGGACCTGATCGAGAGCATCTACCATCGCCTCTATCTGCAAAAAGTGACCGGCCACGCGCCGCACAACCTGCTGCCGCAGCGCAGCATCGAGGCCGTGCAGGCCGGCGCCGAAGGAGTCCGTCTGACGCTGCAGGGGCCGGAAGGGCGCGAGGAGCGCCTGTTCGATGCCGTGGTCTTGGCCACCGGTTACCGCCGCGACGGCTACAAGCGCCTGCTCGAAGGGCTGCAGGAGCATCTTGGCGACGGTGTGGAACGCGATTATCGTCTGTGCTGCCAGCCGCAGATGAGCGCCGGTATCTACCTGCAGGGTTGCTGCGAGGCCAGCCACGGCCTGAGCGATACGCTGCTGTCGGTGCTGGCCATTCGCTCGCAGGAAGTGGTCGACGCCTTGCTGGACAACAGCCGTCACCGCCAATCGACAGGAGTCGCCAGCGCATGTGCTTGACCCAGGCGGGGGGCCGATGATCCCGGCCATCGCCCCGCTGTTCCAAGGGCCTTTCGCCCACTACCGCGATGTACTCACCCTTGCGGATGACCCACGCCCGGCATTGCCCGGGCGTGAGTTCGTCAGCGCCGCGCGTCTGGAGGAACAGATGCTGCGCTTCGGCCCCGAGCATGCCGAAGGGGATCGGCGGGCGCTGATGTCGCTGTGGTCCAAGTACTACTTCCTGCGCCTGATTCCGCCGGTGCTGGCGGCAGGACTGATCCTTAATTGGCGCCTGCCGCTGGAGTTTGACGAGATCCAGGTGGTGGTCGGCGCCGACGGCCTGCCCGAGGCCTTCAAGCTGCCGCATGCCGGCGAGCGCTGGAGCGCCGCGCCGGCCAGCGGCTTCGAGCGTTTTGGCGGATTGCTGGACGACAACCTGCTGCCCTTCATCGACGCCCTGCGCGCCCACCGCAAGATCGCCGCGCGGGTGCTGTGGAGCAATGCCGGCAACTACTTCGAGTGGTTCATGTCGACCCTCGGCGGCCTGCCGTTTCCCAAACCGATGCTGGCCCAGGGATTCGAGGTGCTGGAAAGCAAGCTGCGCCCGGACGGCACTCGCAACCCGCTGTTCGAGCCGGTGAGCTACGTGCCGCAGGGCGAGGGCTGCGCGCCCTGGCGCCAGCGCAAGCTGTGCTGCATCCGCAACGAGCTGGGCATGGCGATGTGCGACAACTGCCCGCTGCTCGAGGAGCCGCCGGCGGAAGGAACGGCCGTTCTGGATTGATGCTCTATCGGCGTACCGCCCTGCGGACGAGTGCACCCTAGGTCGTTGCTCAGCCGAACAATGGCTCGGGTGAGCTAGTTCGTAGCCCGGATGCAATCCGGGAAGCAGGCGGCCCGGCTCCCGGATTGCATCCGGGCTACAAAGGCCCCGCGACCTTGGTTTGCCGCGCTATGAGTGGCGTTCACGGGCGTTAGCTAGGCCTCGGAAGCTCACCCGCAGCACGTAGGGTGGGCTCAGGAGCGCAGCGAACAGCCCACCATCAGCCCAACCGCCGCCCCGTCACCGCCGATACAGACACAACATGAAATAGCCCCCACCCAGCAGCGAGGCCAGCAGTCCCGCCGGCAGCTGCGCGGGGAACAATACGGTGCGCCCCAGCCAGTCCGCCGCCACCATCACCAACGCGCCGAGCAGCGCCGCGCCGAGCAGCTGCGGCACCGCGCGCGCCAGACCCAGCAGGCGCGCCAGATGCGGCGCGAGCAGGCCGACGAAACTCAGCGGCCCGACGATCAGAGTCGCGCCGGCGGTCAGCAGCGAGGCCAGCAAGAGCAGCACGAAACGGCTACGCCCCAGCGGCACGCCGAGCGCACGCGGCGTACCGTCGCCCAGCGGCAACAGCTCCAGCCAGCGACCGAAGGGCAGGGAAGCCGCCAGCAGGAGCAGGCTGCAGACCAGCACCCAGATCGCCATCTGCGGGCCGACGAAATAGGTCGAGCCGGACATCCAGCTGAGCAGGTTCTGTCCGCGCGGGTCGCCGCCGGCCAGCAGAATCACCTGCAGCGCATCGAACAGCGCGGTGATGCTGATGCCGATCAGCAGCACCTTTTCCGGAGCGAATCCGGAGCGGCGCGACAGTCCCAGCAGCAGAAGCAGGGTCAGGCCGGCGCCCAGTCCGCCCAGGGCCAACTGAGCCAAGGGGCCGGAATAGGGCAACAGAAAGAGCAGGGCGATCAGGCCCAGGGCAGCGCCGGCGCTGATGCCGAGCACCTCCGGGCTGGACATGGGATTGCCGGTCAAGCGCTGGATCATACAGCCGGCCAGGGCCAACATGCAGCCCGCCGCCGCCGCGGCGGTCACCCGCGGCCAGCGCCACTCGAGCACGGCGATGTCGGTGAGGCTGAATTGCCAGCCTTCCAGGCCACGGCCCAGGCCGAGCGCGATCAGCAACACGCCGCCCAGCAGCAATGCCAAAGGCGCCAGGCGGCGAGCGGGGAAGGGATGGCGCTCGAAGTGCTGGCTGTCGGCACTCTGTGGCTGCCCGCCAGCCAGGCGCAGACGCGGCAGCAACCAGAGCAGCAGCGGGGCGCCGAGCAGGGCGGTGGCGGCGCCGGTGGGCACCAGCTCGGCCAGGTTGCCGGCCAGGCGCTGGATGCCGAGGTCGGTCACGCACAGCAGCAGACCACCCAGTACGGGAGCCCAGCGCAAACGCTGGGCGAAGGTACGGGCGCCGAGCAGGCGCACCAGCGCCGGCGCGGCCAGGCCGATGAAACCGATCACGCCGACGACACTGACCACGCAGGCAGCCAGATAGACGGAGAGGGTGAGAGTGACGAAGCGCAGGAATCGCAGCGGCACGCCGAGGCTCTTCACGCCGCTGTCGTCCAGTTCCAGCAGGGCCAGCGGGCGCAGCAGCGGCAGCAGAAGCAGCAGGCCGAGGCCCAGGCGCGGCAGCAGGAATTCCACGCCACCCCAGCTGTTCTGGCTGAGCGAGCCCGAACCCCAGATGAACACGGCATTGAGGTCCTGCTGCTGGATCAGCATCAGGGTCACGTTCAGCGCGCTGAGGTAAAGCGTCACCACCAGACCGGCGAGGATCAGCGTCAGCGGCGCCAGACCGCGGCGCCAGGCCAGGGCGAACACCAGCAGCGCAGCCACGCCGCCTCCGGCCAGCGCCACCCATTCACGGCCGTAATCGAGCGCCCAGGGCGCCCACAGCGTGGCCACCAGCAGGCCGAGCTGGGCGCCGCTGGATACGCCCAGGGTGGTGGGCGACGCCAGCGGGTTGCGCAGCACCTGTTGCATCAGGGTGCCGGCCAGGGCCAGGACGGCGCCGCAGAGCAGGGCCATGCACAGGCGCGGCAGCCAGCTGTAATGCAGGATCAGCTGCGCCATGTCGCCGTCGACCGGGTTGGCAATGCCCTGCAGCCATTCGCCGGTGGGCAGGCGTCGGCCGAGGTCGGTCAATGCCAGACCCAATGTCAGGGCCAGCAGCAGACCGCACAGCCAGATCGGGTGGCTGGAGAAACCGCGGCGCTCGCGGGTGGGCAGCGGCCCCTGGGCCAGCAGGTCGGTCATCGCTCGTTCTCCGACACCAGACGCGCCTCCAGCAGGTTGGCGAAGCGTTCGGCGGCCATCAGACCGTTGAAACTCCAGACCGGCGGCAGGCCGTACAGACGCTGCTCGCGCACCGCCGGCAATTGTTGCCATAGGGCGCTACTGGCCAGGCCATCGGCCGTGCCGGGCGGCATGGGTTCGAGATAGAGCAGGGCGGCCGTGGGCTCCTCGGCCAGCCGCTCGATGCCTTGCTGGGTGAAGCCCCAGTAGTTGGTCGGACCGGTCCAGGCGTTGCGCAGGCCGACGCGGTCCAGCACGCCCTGATAGATGCTCTGTTTGCCGAACAGGCGCACGTGGCGCTGGTCGAGAAAGGTCATCACATAAAAGGGTGGCAATGCCTGCGTGGCCAGGCGCTGCTTCACCCGCACCATGTTGGCGTCGATGCGCGCGATCATCGCTTCGCCCTCGACCAGGCGACCAAGCAACGCTGCCAGCTCGCGGGTCACTCGCTGCGCGCCGACATAGGCCTCGGCCTCGGGCGTGTAGATGGCCAGCGTGTGCACCGGCGCGATGCGCTCCAGTTGCGGGCGGCTGGCGGCGAACTGCGGGGTGATCAGGATCATGTCCGGCTTGAGCTGGCTGAGCAGCTCGAGGTTGGGCTCGACGCGCAGCCCGAGGTCGATCACCTCGGCGGGCAGCTCGGGCGCCTGTACCCAGCGCCGATAGCCTTCAGTCTGGGCCACGGCGATCGGCGTCACACCAAGCCCCAGCAGGGTTTCCGTCAGCCCCCAGTCGATCACCGCGATGCGCGGCTGGCGCATCTCGGCGTGGGTCAGGCTCGCCACCAGCGCGAGCGCGCACAACAGCCAGCGCATCAGATCACCACGGCGATGGGTTGCTGGCCGCGCGGGTGGCTGAGCACCTGCATCGGCAGGCCGTAAATGGCCTCGAGGTTGCTGTCGGTCATCAGCTCGGCCGGGCTGCCGTCCAGTAACAGCCGGCCGCTGTGCAGCGCGATCAGGCGATCGCAGTAGCGGCTCGCCATATTGATGTCATGCAGGACCACGATCACGCTCAGCCCGAGTTGCTGGCTGAGCCGGTGCACCAGGCCGAGCACGTCGACCTGGTGAGCGATGTCGAGGGCCGAAGTGGGTTCATCCAGCAGCAGGTAGCGGCTGTTCTGCGCCAGCAGCATGGCCAGCCACACGCGCTGACGCTCGCCACCGGACAGGCTGTCGACCATGCGCTCGGCGAAGCGCGAGGTGTCGGTCAGCTCCATGGCCTCGTCGACCTTGGCGTGATCTTCGACACCGAAGCGGCCGAGCAGCCCATGCCAGGGATAACGGCCGAAACCGACCAGCTCGCGTACCGTCAGGCTGTCGGCGGTTGGCAGCTGCTGTGGCAGATAGGCGACCTGGCGGGCGAAGTCGCGATCCTTCCAGTCATCCACGACTTTGTCGTCAAGCAGTACGCGCCCGGAACTGGCCGGTTGCTGGCGAGCCAGCATCTTCAGGAGCGTGGATTTGCCGGAACCGTTGTGGCCGATCAGGCCGACCATCTGGCCCTGGGGAATGTCGAGCGTGAGCGGATGCAGGAGCGTGCGCTCCGGCAGGCTGAAGCTGACCGCGTCGAGTCGGAACATGGGCAATCCTTGCGTCCAGGCAGGCGGGGAACTGTATAGAAGATGATAATTCGGTGCAAACAGGAGTGATTCAGCTCGAGCCGATTGAACGGAAGATCCTATATGCGTAGCGGGAACGAGCCGTTACTTACCAGCCAAGGATTCGCATAATGTATATTATGTTTAATCGCATAATATCCGGGAACACCTTTAGGCTGTCCGCCGCACGTCTTCGATTGGCTGTGCTCATCACAGGCTCGGCTCTATCGCCCGCAAACGTGGATCACCCGGCGCGGCCTCGCGCATGCGTGCAACGTATTCGACGGCCTCGCTACGCTCTCCGGCCAGCGCATGCAGATAAATCAGCGCATACAACAAATCGGGATCTTCCGGCGATTGCTCGAGGCCGCTGCGCAATGCGATGACTGCCTCATCCCTGCGTTGCATCTGTGCGAGCAACAGTCCCTGGTTGTAGCGAACGCGCGCATTCTGCGGTAACTCTCGCGCTGCCGTTTCCAGCCAGGCCAGTGCTTCCTCGGCTCGCCCGTGTTCGACGAGCAGCAACGCCAGCATATAGGCCAGGTTGCCGTGATCGAGCGTCGGCATTTTTTCCAGCGCCAATCCTTCCCGCAGAAGCTGCTCGGCGACCTCAGGCTGTTGCGCATCGTTAGCCAGCGTGACCAGGTTGACGCGCGCCGGTGAAAAATAGGGATCGAGCCGCAGGGCCTGGCGGTACTCGTCCATGGCCTCACTCTCACGACCGCGGCGCGACAGGTAAACAGCCAGATTGAGCCTTCCTCCGGGTAGGTCCGCATTGCCACGCAGGCGACGCTCGTAATCGGCCAGGAGCGTCTCGAATCGATCTCGCTGCGCCTCAGGCAACTGCTGCGGTGGAACGTCTGCCAGCGCGTACACCGCTTGGTCGCGTACCGCCAGGGTCGGGTCCTGGAGCAGCGGCAGCAACGGTTTCAGTCGCTCCGTCGCGGGCACACTTTCGAATCCCGCGGCAGCATAGGCGCGGATCATCGGGTTACTGTCCTTGAGCGCCCATTTCAGGTTCAGCATTGCCGCCGGGCCGATATCCGCCAACTCGTCCGCCGCCGTCGCACGGACAATGGATGGACTCTCGTCGTTCGCCAGCAGTCTGCCCAGCAGGCTGAGCGCTATGCCCTGCCCGCTGCGTACGGCGTGGAAGGAGTCGCCATAGTGATTTGGCCGCTTGGGTTCGCCGAACCAGCGTTCGATGGCCTCGGCTGCCCAAACCGGCTTCTTTTCGGTGTGGCAACTGGTGCAGGCATCCGGGCTGGCGGTCGCCACGGCGAGGTCCGGGCGCGGTATGCGGAAGCTGTGGTCCCGGCGCGGGTCTACGACCATGTATGTCTTTTCTGGCATGTGGCAGTTCACGCATTGCGCGCCTGCGGAGCCGGGCGTGTGATGGTGATGCGCCGCGTTGTCGTAGTTCTTGGCCTGCAGACCGGGGAACCGTGCAACCGGCGGCGTCGGATTGTGGCATTGCAGGCAAAGCCCGTTGCCCTCGATTCGCACCTTGCTGGTGTGCGGATCGTGACAGTCCGTGCAGGCCACACCGGCGGCGTACATCTTGCTCTGCGTGAACGAGCCGAACTCGTAGACCTCGCCGGAAATCTGGCCGTCGGCATGGTAGAGGTCCGCGCGCAAGGCGGCCGGCAGGCTCTGATCCAGCTGCGGATGCCCCGGCATCTGGCCGACGCCGAGGCTTTGTCTGCGGCTATGACAGAACGCGCACTGTTCCACCTGTCCGTGACTTCCCAGTGCCCTGAAATCCACGTTCAGGCCGATTTCTCTGTCAGAGGTGTGGGACGTTCCGTCCGCCGGCGCCCGCTTCGCCCATTCGACGTGTGCCTGCCCCGGGCCATGGCAACCCTGGCAGCCGACGGTCTGCTCCTGCCAGGTGCTGGCGAAGCTGTCTTTCCGGTCGTCGTAGTGTTTGAGCAGGCGCGAAGAGTGGCAATCGGCGCACATCGAGTTCCAATTCTGGTAGCGCCCTGTCCAGTGCAGTGGATCGCCCGGAGCGAAGCGCTGGCCGGGATAGAGCGAGAACCAGCGCTGGCCACCCTCCTCCTTCGACCTGCTGTCCCACGCGACCGTCAGCGCCTGGAGGCGGCCGCCGGGAAATGCAACCAGATACTGTTGCAGCGGATGGAAGCCAAAGGTGTAGAGAATCCGGAAGTCCGCCGGCTTGCCATCTTCCCCTTCGGTATTGACGAGGAAGACGTCCCCTCTGCGGAAGAACCGAGCCTTGACGCCCGCCTCGTCAAACACCGCATCGTCGAAACGGCCCAGCACGTTGTCCTCGGTTGCGTCGCGCATGGCCCAGGCGTGATCCGAGTCCTGCCACTGCGCGGCCTGCTCGGCATGACAGCCGAAACAACTATCGGCAGCGGCGTAACCTTCGCTCGAGGGGGCTTGCGCGGGTGCGCGACCGCCTTGCGCCGATTCGGCCCAGGCGGGACGAGCGAGGACAAGGGCGGCGATAACCGTGCCTCGGAACAGCAAAGCTGCGATGTCTCGGTATCTCACTCCCCTCTCTCCACGATCGAGTCCAGCCGGGCCAGTGCCCATGCCGGGCGCATTTTCTCCGCTTCGCTGCCTGATCGCGACTGGAAAATGTGCGCCAGCGAAATCGTCTCTACAAGCGCTTGACCTTAAAGTTAAGTTAAACGTTAGGGTTTCCGCGCCCGGCCTTTCTCATGGCTGGCGACTCGGGCTTCGGCCCATCACCACGCGGAGACGAACACATGAAATTCAGCATCCTTGCGGCAACCGGCGCAGTTCTGACGGCCCTGGCGTCGGCGTCCTGGGCGACGAGCCTGCCCGATACGGAACGGGCGACGAACACCACCACCATCGCCGGCGAGGCGATTCCCGTGGTCGCGGGCGGGCTGTATGACCGCTACCACTCCAACCCGCCGCTCTCAGTGATTGCCGCCGAGGCGCCGGATGTCGATCTGAGCTGGTTCCGCGGCCTGAAGAAAACCAAGGTCGACATGGGCTTCGAGTCCTATTCGCCCAACTTCTATTACCGCAACAGTCGGGTGACGGCGGTATACACCGCAGACCTGGACCGGCTGCGCGAGCTGATGCCCGCCGAGGTGCTGGAACAGATGCAACCGCTGCAGGTCTGGCCCGGCCGCGGCCTGGTCGCGTTGACGGCTTACGCCTACCACTACTGCGACAACGACAGCTACAACGAGATCGCCCTGTCCATCGTCACCAACAAGCCGGGCGACGCCAATCTCGGCCCGGTCACGCTGGTCGGCCAGTCGATGTCGAAGGACTTCTGGGGCTACGTACTCAAGCTGCCGGTCAATACCGAATTGGCCCGGGTCCGCGGCGTGGTGGGCTACAACCTGCCCAAGTGGCTGACCGGCATCGGCTACCGGGAAACCGACACCTCGGTGGTGTTCGAGATCGCCGACAGCCAGACGGGGAAACTCGATGTCACCCTGCAGACCGAGAAACTGAGCGATCTTTCAAACGAGCCCGAACTGGTCAGCAACAGCTTCACCAACATCGGCCACAGCGGTGAGCTGAGTTACGGTTACGCGGTATCGCGCCAGCTGAGCCATGCCTCCAGCGGCGATGAGGACAAGGTCAAGCTGGTGCTCGGCGAAGGCAGCCTGTCGCAGTACATCGCGTCGCTGGACCTGGGCGAAATGGTCAAGTACGAGTACGTGCCGGACTTCCAGAGCGCGCTGTATGCGCCCTCCCCGCTGAAAACCCTGCTGGCCGACGACTGACCACCGGCGCCCGCCTCCGCCGGTACGTCGGGTACATGGCAGCGCTTCGCTGGCGCTGCTAGCCTGCTGCGAAGGTTGGCTCGTCGTTGGGGAGGCTGGGATGCTGGACTACGTCGCGTTGGGGATTCTGTTCTTCGTTGGCATCGTGTTGTTCTACGGGGTGATCGCGATTCACGACATCCCGTACGAGATCGCGGTACACCGCAATCATCCGCAGCAGGATGCCATCCACGTGGCGGGCTGGATCAGCCTGTTCACGCTGCATGCCATCTGGCCGTTCCTGTGGATCTGGGCAACGCTCTACCGCGAGGACCGGGGCTGGGGTTTCTCCAGCCCGCCTGCGGAGGACGAGCGACTGCATGCCCTGGAGCAGCAGCTCGGCGACCTGCAGGCGCGCCTGGCACAGCTGGAGGCGATGCCTGCGGCCGAACCCGTTTCCGAACTACCGCGGCGGGAGGACTGAGCCATGGACCTGTTGCTCATCCTCACCTACACCGCCATCTGCGTCGCCATCTTCAAGATCTTCAGGATCCCGCTGAACAAATGGACGGTACCCACCGCGGTGCTCGGCGGCATCGTGCTGATCGGCACGCTGATCTTCCTGATGAACTACAACCACCCCTACTCCGAGGTGTCGCGCAGCTATTTTGTCAGCACGCCGATCGTGCCGGCGGTCAGCGGCCAGGTCGTCGAGGTGCCGGTCAGGGGCCATCAGATGCTGGAGAAAGGCGACGTGCTGTTCCGCATCGACCCGACGCCGTTCGAGAACCGGGTCAAGTCGATCAAGGCCCAGCTGGTCTCGGCCCGCGCCGACCTCGCCCGGGCCAGCGAATTGGCGCGGCGCAACGTCGGCAACCGGCGTGATGTGGACATCACCCGCGCGCAGGTCGAAGACCTGAACGCCCAACTCGCCATCGCCCAATTCGACCTGGACAACACCACGGTGCGGGCGCCCTCCAGGGGTTACGTCACCCAGGTGTCGCTGCGCCCCGGTATCTATGCGGTGAAGATGCCGCTGCGCCCGGCGATGGTCTTCGTGCCCCAGGAGGACTACGCCTACGTGGCCTGGATGCGGCAAAACAGCCAGCTGCGCCTGACCCTGGGCGACGAGGCGGAAATCGCCTTCGACGGCATTCCCGGCGAGGTGTTCGAGGCGCGGGTGAAGATGGTCATGCCGGTGATCGCCGAAGGCCAGGTACAACCCAGCGGCAACCTCATCGGCTTCACCGGCTCGCCGCCGCCGGGGCGGGTGCCGGTGGTGCTGGAGGTGATCGATCCCGACTTCGACCAGTACCGCGACCTCATGCCCGGCGGCGCCTATGGCCAGGCCGCGCTGTACTCGGAGCACTTCCACCACGTGGCGATCATGCGCAAGATCCTGCTGCGCATGGCCTCCTGGATGAACTACATCTTCCCCTTCCACTGACCGAGGCCAGAATGAAAAAGCCCCCGATTGCGGGGGCTTTTTTGTTCACGGCGCCTGCTCAGGCCACCGAGGTTTCCTTCAGTTCCACCGCCTCCAGGGGCTTGCGGCGCTGACGCTCCAGCTCGGCCTTGTAGATGTTCTCGTAGCAGAAGTTGGTGGCCTCGATGTACCCCTCGGCCGAACCGCAGTCGAAGCGCTGGCCCTGGAACTTGTAGGCCAGCACGCAGCCCGCCTGGGCCTGCTTCATCAGCGCGTCGGTGATCTGGATCTCGCCACCCTTGCCCGGCTCGGTCTGCTCGATGAGATCGAAGATGTCCGGGGTCAGGATGTAGCGGCCGATGATCGCCAGGTTGGACGGCGCGTCCTCCGGCTTGGGCTTCTCGACCATGCGATCGACGCGGAAGATGTCGTCGCGGATGGCTTCGCCGGCGATCACGCCGTACTTGGAGGTCTCCTCCGGCGGCACTTCCTGGATGGCGACGATGGAGCAGCGGAACTGGTTGTAGAGCTTGACCATCTGGGTCAGCACGCCGTCGCCGCCCGGGTTCAGGCACAGGTCGTCGGCCAGCACCACGGCGAAGGCCTCGTCGCCGATCAGCGGGCGGCCGGTGAGGATGGCATGGCCCAGGCCCTTCATCTCGATCTGGCGGGTATAGGAGAACGTGCAGTTGTCGATCAGGCGGCGAATGCCCTTGAGGGCATTTTCCTTGTCGGTGTTGCTGATTTCGCGCTCCAGCTCATAACTGATGTCGAAGTGATCTTCCAGCGAGCGCTTGCCGCGTCCCGTGACCATGGCGATCTGATTGAGGCCTGCTTCGAAGGCCTCTTCGACGCCGTATTGAATCAACGGCGTATTCACCACCGGCAGCATTTCCTTGGGCATGGACTTGGTCGCGGGCAGGAAACGGGTGCCATAACCGGCGGCGGGAAAAAGGCATTTCTTGATCATCTGGTCAGTACCGAATAGGGGGGATTACACAGTGCTGACTCGCCGTGCCGCTTGCCGGTTCAAGGTTTTTCCGCGCCGTGCCCTCCCCGCGCTCGGATACCGAATCTCACCCCACCCGGGTGACGGTCAGCACCACGGCCGCGATGCGCTCAACCGCCTCGTAGCCCGGTTCCAGCAGCTGCTCGCCGAATACGTCGGGGTCCATCTCGCGGTAGTGCCAGGTGAAGTCCTGGTCGGCCAGCGTCGCCTTGCAGTACTCCAGCAGCGGATCGCGCCCGCCGACCATGGCCACGCCGGTGTAGAGCAGCAGACTGCCGCCCTGCACCAGGCGCGGCAAGGACTCGTCGATGATCGCCAGCGACAGCCCCGCGCCCAGCTCACCGCCGCCGTCGCGGTAGACCCGGCCGTGCGGGTCGAGCATGTAAGGCGGATTGCTGACGATCAGGTCGAACTGGCCACCGACGCCCGACAGCAGGTCGCTGCGCTGCGGGCGCAGGTTGCCGATGCCAGCCAGGCGGGCGTTGACCTCGGTGTACTCCAGGGCCAGCGGGTTGATGTCGGCCGCCAACACCTCCGCGCTCGGGCAGTTCAGCGCCACCCACGCGGCGCCGGGGCCGGCACCGCAACCGATGTCGAGGGCGCGGTGCAGCGTTTCCGCCGGGCGTCGCTGCAGCAGCTGCTCGATGGCCTGGGCGTAGCGGTAGGTGTCGGGGCCGAAGAACACCGCGTCCGGCTCCAGCGTCGGGTAGCGGGAATGCACGAACAGCTCGTCGCCCAGGCTGGACCAGCGTACCGCGCTGAGCCAGCCGCCCTCGGGCGACTCCAGCAGCACGCCGGCGCTGTCCATCAGACCGAACAGCTCTTCGCCCACCGTCTCGGGCCAAAACGGGCGGCTCCAGCCGAAGACGCCGGCCAGGTCGCTGGCCCAGGCGTTTTCCGGGCGCGCGTTGACGCGCTGTTGAGTCAGCGGAGTGACGCTGGTGAATCTGTAGGCTCGAGCGTGCAGCGCCTGGCCGAGACGCAGGAGTGGGCGGTTCAGTCGGGTCATGATCAATGATGGCTGGCGGCGAAGAGTCGGGTGGCGAGGAGCCCGGCGGGGCTGTGGTGCAGGGCGGGCGACATCAGCTGGATGAGCCTCTCCGAGCGTTTGCGAATGGACAGGTCTTCCAGTTCGCAGAGCAGCGCGCGGGTCTCGCTGGCGAAGTCGCCCTGGGCCGGGGGCTCTTCAATCTGCGCATGGCTCGGCCTATCGGCGCCCTGCTCCGCCTGCCAGTCGCCGGCGATCCAGTCGTGCAGCAGCTGCCGCTCGTAGGGGTTGAAGACGCCGAACATGGCGGCGCGCTGGCCGTCGATCAGGTTCCAGAACTGGCTGTCGCGCGGGTCGCGGTTGCGTCGCACCCAGCCATGGGCCTGCAGCGCGGAGAGGAAGCCGGACATGCGCCCGGGCACCGCTAGCCACTGGTTGACCGTGCGCCCGTCGATCCGGCAGTGGTCCGAGTGCACGCGCCCGGCGACCTGGCGCTTGCGCTCCAGCATGGCCAGCAGCTCGCGCTCCAGATCGAACTCGGCGATCACCTTGGTGCTGCCAAGGCCCAGATCGTTGAGGCGGTAGCCCAGGCTGACCCGGCGCAGGAACTCCTGGCGATCACCCACCACCGGCAGGTTGTCCTGCAGCGCCTGCACGGCCTGCTGGGCATGGCCGCTGCCGGCATTGTCGATGGTCACGTGCAGCTGGAAATAGTAAGGGTCGAGGCCCAGCTCGCCCAGTTCGTAGGTGGAGATCAGCAAGTGCAGGGGCAACTGCTCATAGCCCAGGTTGTAACCGATCAACTCCGGCAGGTAGCGCTCGGCCAGATGGCCCAGGGCCAGCTGCTGGGTGCCCTGGACGTAGTGGGCATCGCTCAGGCCGGTGAGGTCGTCGCAGCCGTTTTCGGCCAGCAGGCGGCGATACAGCACCACATGGTTCTGCGCGGGCACGCCGTTGCCCAGTTCTTCCAGGTAGGTCTGTACCAGCGGGCGGAAGCGAAGGTCCTGCCAGTGCGGCAGAACGCCATAGAGCCAGGCGCCGTCCACCAGTTTGGTCGGCGCCACCGCGCGCAGGAAATACAGCGCATGGGCGCGGCTGCCGAAGTAGCGCCGCGGCGCGCCCTGGCGACGCTCCTGCAGATACGTCGAATAGGCCTCGGTGGTGCGCTTGGCACCCGTCCTCACCCACTCCAGCAGACGCAGGGGATCGCTCGGTAGGTCGCAGGGCAGGCGCTCGGCCAGGGCCAGCTGGGTGTCGAGAAAATCACCCGCACGCGCCAGCGCGGCGGTCGACGGCGCGGGCTGCATCAGCGCGTCGTAGGTATCGCGTACCGGATGGCAATCCACCGCGCTCAACGGACTGGAGGTGGTCGTCATGGAAAAACTCTCGAAAGGGGTCGTACTGCTGGGAGTGCCAGCGAACCCGAAAGATTCCACTTACAAGCTGAACTCCGGCGAGGCGGCACCCGTCCCTTGTTCAGGAGGACGCCATGCCACACAACAGCCTGAGTTTCGGTATCGAAGAAGAGTTCTTTCTGGTCGACCTGGTCACCCGGGACATACCGCCACAACCGCCCGCCGCGCTGCTGGACGCGTACCGGCAGACGTTCGGCACCCAGCTCGCCGCGGAGATGTTCCAGAGCCAGATCGAGGTGGTCAGCCCTATCCTGCACGACCTGGGCGAAGCCGACGTCTGGCTGCGCGACAGCCGCGGCAAGCTGGCCGGCCAGGCCGGCGAGTTCGGCCTGGGCGTGCTGGGCGCCGCCGCGCACCCCTTCGCCGACTGGCGCGAGCAGCGCCCGACCGACTCGGAGCACTATCGCCAGCTGTTCGCCGACTACCGCGACATCGCCCAGCGCAGCCTGGTATCGGGCCTGCACGTGCATGTCGGCGTGCCCGAAGGATGCGACCGCGTCAGGGTGATGAACCGGGTGCTGGGCTGGCTGCCGTTGCTGCTGGCCCTGAGCTGCTCGTCGCCGTTCTGGGGCGGGCGCGACACCGGGCTCGCCAGCCATCGCCGCACCCTCTGCGGGGAGTGGCCGAGGATGGGCATTCCCGAGCACCTGCCGGACGATACCGCGCTGGCCGCCTATGTCGACCTGCTGCTCGCCACCGGCGCGCTGCGCCGGCGGGGCGATCTCTGGTGGTTCATTCGTCCCTCCGCGCGCTTCGCCACCCTGGAGCTGCGCATCACCGACGCCTGCCCCGCCGTGGACGACGTCTTGTGCATCGCCGGGCTGTTCCGCGCGCTGGTGTCCTGGGCGCTGGAGGCGCAGTACACCGCCGACGCCGAGCTGCAGCGCCTGGTGCTGGAGGAAAACTACTGGCGGGCGCGACGTCACGGCAGCGCGGCGCGCTTCCTCGATGCCGAGGGGCACGGCGAGCTGGATGCGTCAACGTGGTTGGAGCGCCTGGAGCGGCAGCTGGGCGATCACGGCGAGGCGCAAACCTTCGACCGGGCCCGACAGATTCTGCGCGACGGCAACAGTGCGGACCGGCAGCGTCGGGTGCTGCTACAGGCGGTGGAGAACGGGGTGGAGGCGCGACAGGCGCTGATGCGCGTGGTCGACAGCCTGCTCGAGGAAACGGCGGCCCGCTCCGCGTAGGAACGGGCCGATCCGCATCAGGCCGCCTGGCTGGCCAGCGACTGCTTGAGGCTGCGCTTGCGCGCTTCCATCTGCGCGCCGAGCTCTTCCAGCTTTTCCTTGCCGAGCAGCTCGGTAGCCTTGGGAAACATCTCCTTTTCCTCTTCCTCGATGTGGTGCTCCAGCAGCTCCTTGAGCACTTTGGCGCGGCCCGAGAAGGACAGCGACGACGGGCTGGTCTTCATCAGGTCCGGCAGCACCAGGGCATCCACGGTGCGGTGCTCTTCCTTGGCCTCGGCCATCATCACCGTCTCTTCCTTGCCGCCGGCCTGCTGGTAGGCCGGGTAGAAGATCTGTTCCTCGAGGTCGGTATGGATGGCGATCTCCAGGTTGATGCGATTGAGCAGTTCCTGACGGGTCTTCACCGCGCGCTCGGTGGTGGACGTGAGTTTTTCCAGAAGCTGCTTCACCAGTTGGTGGTCCTGCTTGAGTAGCTCTACGGCGTTCATGTCTTTCTCCAGGCTATGGACGGTACCCGCTCACGGGCAGGCATTAGCAGTGACTGCGCAAGCGCACCCCGAGTTCGGGTCATGAACGCCTCGAACATTTACCTGAACTACCGGGCGCCCCGCCGCTTCTACTCCTAGCAACTTCCATCGGAGGAAACGCCCCATGCAAAGTCTCAAACAACTCTCCATCGCCACCCTCGCAGCGCTCGCCCTGGCCGCCGGCCACCTGCACGCCGCCGAAACCACCAACACCGCAGCCAACGCCAACGCCGACATGGAACAGGTCTCGCCGCGCAACTTCGTCGAGGAGGCCTCGGCCAAAGGCATCGCCGAAATCGAGGCCGGTAAGCTGGCGCTGGAAAAAGGCACCACACCGGAGGTGAAGAAATTCGCCCAGACCATGGTCGACGACCACACCGCCGCCAACAAGAAGCTGGCCACTCTGGCCAAGAACAAGCAGCTGGAAGTCTCCACCGACGCCGAGCTGATCAATCAGGCCAAGGCCATGATCCTCAAGCTGCGCGGCGAGGCCTCGTTCGACAAGGCCTACATGAACAACCAGGTGGTGGCTCACGAGCAGACCATCGAGCTGTTCAACAAGGCCGTGAACTCGGAGGACGCGGAGATCGCCGCTTTCGCCAAGGAAACCCTGCCCAAGCTGGAACATCACCTGATGATGGCCAAGGAGATCAACTCCAAGCTGCCGGAAAATTGATCGAGCACGAGCCCGGCCTGCGCCGGGCTCGCCTTTTTCAGCCCTTGCTGTGCTCCGGCGAGGACGGCGGCTCGGCTACACCACGCGGGCCGAACACACCCCAGATACCCAGCCCGACGACCGGGAACAAGGCAATCAGCAACGACCACAGCGCCTTGCTGTTCACCCCCTTGTTGCTGCGATAGACGCTCACGATCGCCCAGACGTCGAGCAGGATGATGATCGCCGCCAGGGCGATGAACAGGAACATGAATTCGCCGAACATGGTTGTACTCCTCAGTGGGGTCTCTCTGTTCTGGCCGCGCCGCACCGGCCCGGGTTCAGGCGAAATGAGACTGAACGGCCTCACGCACCTCCCCTCGAATGCAGCAGACCCTGACGAATCCGAGGTGACGCCATGCCTTCCGCCCAGCGCCACGCCGAGCGCTCTCCCGACGAACTGATCCAGTTGCTGCGGCGCAGTGCCGAGCCGCTGCCGGATGACATGGACGCGATGGAGTTCGGCGCGCCCTTCTCCCGCTACGGCGACGCCCGCGTGGTGCTGATCGGCGAGGCCAGTCACGGCACCGCCGAGTTCTACCGCGCCCGTGCGGCCATTACCCGGCGGCTGATTCAGCAGCACGGCTTCAATATCGTCGCCATCGAGGGCGACTGGCCGGACGTGGCCGCCATCGACCGCCACGTTCGCCATCTGGACGGCGCCACCGCGGATCTGGCGACGTTCTCCCGCTTCCCCACCTGGATGTGGCGCAACCGCGAAGTTGCGGACTTCGTTCGCTGGCTGCGCCTGCACAACGCCACCCAGGCGCAGGACCGGCGGGTCGAGATGCGCGGCCTGGACATCTATAGCCTGGGTTCCTCGATCGACTCGGTGCTGCGCTACCTCGACGAGAACGACCCCCAGCGCGCGACCGAGGCGCGCCAGCGCTACGCCTGCCTGACGCCCTGGCAGAACGATCCGGCCGGCTACGGCGAGCGGGTCGAATGGGGCGGCGGCGACTCCTGCGAACAGGCGGTGATCGAACAGCTGAGCGAACTGCTGTGGGCCCGCCTGGAAAGCCTGGAGCGTGACGAAGGCCTGTTCGACGCGGCGCAGAACGCCCGCGTGGTGCGCGCCGCCGAGCAGTACTACCGGATGATGTACCGCGCCTCGGTGTCGTCCTGGAACCTGCGCGACAACCACATGTTCGACACCCTCAAGCAGGTGCTCAAACACCGCGGCAGCGAGGCCCGCGCGGTGGTCTGGGCGCACAACTCGCACATCGGCGATGCCGCGGCGACGGCGATGGGCTGGCAGGGCGAATTCAACCTCGGCCAGCTGTGCCGCGTGGCCTGGGGCGACGACGCCGTGCTGATTGGCATGGGCACCGACCGCGGCCGGGTCGCCGCCGCCGACGACTGGGGCGGGCCCGTACAGATGAAGGACATCGTACCGGCGCGGGACGACAGCTGGGAACGCATCTTCCTGCGCGTCGGCCAGTCGCCGGCGCTGTTCGACTGGCGCGGAGCCGGCAAGACCACCCTGCGTCACGCGCTGTGCGAGCCCTTGCTGCAGCGTGCCATCGGCGTGATCTACCGGCCGCAGACCGAGCGCCGCAGCCACTATTTCGAGAGCGTGCTGGGCGAGCAGTTCGACGCCTACCTGTGGTTCGAGAACACCACGCCGGTGACGCCGCTGGACGGCGGCGAGGCGCGCGCCGGCGCAGCGGAAACCTTTCCCTTTGGAGTCTGAGATGGATGCCTTTCGTGACCGTCGACACGCCGGCCAGGCGCTGGTCAAGCAGCTCCGCGACTTGCCCCTCAAGCGTCCGGTGGTGCTGGCCCTGCCGCGTGGCGGCGTGCCCGTCGGCCACGAGGTGGCCAGGGCCCTGAATGCGCCGCTGGACGTGCTTCTGGTGCGCAAGATCGGTGCGCCCGGCAACGAGGAATTCGCCCTCGGCGCGGTGGTCGGCGGCGCCGAACCGCAATGGGTGATGGATGAGGACATGATGCGCCTGTTCGATCCGCCGCCGGGCTGGTTCGAGCGCAAGGTCGCCGAACAGCTGGACGAGATCGAGCGCCGCCGCGCCCTGTACTGTGGCGCGCGCCTGCCAACGGTGCTCCTGGGCCGCGACCTGTTGCTGGTGGACGACGGCCTGGCCACCGGCAGCACCGCGCGGGTGGCCATCCAGGCGCTGCGCAGCGGCGGCGCCGGGCGCATCGTGCTGGCGGTGCCGGTGGGCCCGCTGGAAACGGTGCAGCGCCTGCGGCCGCTGGTCGATGAACTGGTCTGCCTGGAGACGCCCGACCCGTTCCGCGCCGTGGGCAACCACTACCGCGACTTCCGCCAGGTGTCGGATCAGGAAGTGGTGGAGTTGCTGGCACCGAGAGCCCGAGGATGAACGCACCCTACCCCTTCGACGGCCGCCTGGTGCTGATCGGCTTCGGCTGCATCGGCCGCGGCGTGCTGCCGTTGCTGCTGCGCCATATCGACCTGCAGCCGCAGCAGGTGCAGATCATCAGCCCCGACGAGGACGACCGCGAGGTTGCCGACCGCCATGGCGTGCCCTTCCGCGCGCAGGCCTTGACCGAGGACAACTACCGCGCCGAACTGGAGCCGCTGCTCGGCGCCGGCGACTTTCTCCTCAACCTCTCGGTGGACGTGGAGAGCGCGGCGCTGATCGCACTGGCTCAAGAGCGCGGCGCCTTGTACCTGGATACCTGCACCGAGCCCTGGGCCGGCGCCTATGTCGATGCCAACCAGTCGCCGTCCGAGCGCAGCAACTATGCGCTGCGCGAGCGCCTGCTGGCGCGGCGGCGCGGAGAGCCCGGCGGCAGCACCGCGCTGATCACCCACGGCGCCAACCCCGGGCTGGTCTCACACCTGCTCAAGCAGGCGCTGCTCAACCTCGCCGAGGACTGCGGCATGGCCCAGGCTGCGCCGCAGGACCGCCTCGGCTGGGCCACCCTGGCCCAGCGTCTGGGCGTGCGCTGCATCCACATCGCCGAGCGCGATTCGCAGCAGTCGTCGCGGCGCAAGGAGGACGGCGAGTTCGTCAACACCTGGTCGGTGGACGGCTTCATCGGCGAGGGCTGCCAGCCGGCCGAGCTGGGCTGGGGCAGCCACGAGAAAACGCTGCCGCACGATGGCCGCCGCCATGCCTTCGGTTGCCAGGCCGCCATCTATCTGGAGCGGCCCGGCGCGGCCACCCGGGTACGCACCTGGACGCCGCTGTCCGGTGCCATCCACGGCTTCCTCATCACTCATAGCGAAGCGATCTCGATTGCCGATTACTTCACCGTCGGCCAGGGCGAGGCGCCGGAGTACCGGCCCACGGTCCACTACGCCTACCAGCCCTGCAACGACGCCCTGCTCTCGCTGCACGAACTGGCCGGGCGCAGCTGGCAGGCGCAGCCGCGCCAGCGCCTGCTCGACGATGACATCGTCGGCGGCTTCGACGAGCTCGGCGTGCTGCTCCTCGGCCATCCGCGTGGCGCCTACTGGTACGGCTCGCGCCTGAGCATCGAACGGGCGCGCGAGCTGTGCCCGCACAACAACGCCACCAGCCTGCAGGTCACGGCAACCGTGATGGCCGGGGTGATCTGGGCCATGGCCCATCCGGACCGGGGCATTCTCGAGCCCGACCAGCTGCCCTTCGACGAGATTCTCGCGCTGTGCAGCCCCTATCTTGGCGACGTGGTGGGCGTCTACAGCGACTGGACGCCCCTGCAGGACCGCGAACGCCTGTTCGATGAACACCTGGTGCGCGACGACCCTTGGCAGTTCGGCAATGTTCGCGTCGATTAACGGAGGAACGACGATGACCGCTTCACCCAAGCTCCTGTTGCTGGCCCGCCTGCTGGGCTTTCTGCTGGCCCTGACCGGCATCGCCCTGGTCGCTGGCGGCATCCGCCTCAGCGACCTGGGCGGCTCGCACTACTACCTGTTCGCCGGGCTCAGCCTGCTGCTGATCGGCGCCCTGCTCCTGCTGCGCAGGGCCGAGGCACTGGTGGTCTACGCGCTGATGCTGGCCCTGTCGACACTCTGGGCGCTGATCGAGGTCGGCCTCGACTGGTGGCAACTGGTGCCGCGCCTGGCGCTGTGGTTCGCCATCGGCGTGCTGTTGCTGCCGGTCAACCGCGCACTGAACAGCACTCTCGAGCGCAGTGCTAGCAGCGGCAGCCTGATGCTCGCCTTGCTGCTGTCCGGCTCCGTCGCCCTCTATTCGTTGTTCGACCGGGGCTGGGAAGTGCCCGGCCACATCGCCCGCAACGGCGAGCTGGCGCAATCGGCGGCGCCGCCGGCCGAGGAAGGCGACTGGCCCGCATGGGGCCGCACGCATTTCGGCGACCGCTACTCGCCGCTGAAGCGGATCGACACCAGCAACGTGAAGAACCTGGAACTGGCCTGGAGCTACCGCACCGGCGACATCCCCGGCCCGGACGATCCCCACGAGACCACCGCGGAGAACACCCCGCTCAAGGTCAACGGCATGCTCTACGTGTGCACTCCGCACAGCCAGGTCATCGCCCTGGACCCGGACAGCGGAAAGGAGATCTGGCGCTTCGATCCCAAGCTGAGCACGCAGAACGCCGACAGCTTCAAGGGTTGGACGCACATGACCTGCCGCGGCGTGGCCTACCACGAGACCCGCGAGGAGCGCGCCGCCGAGGCCGGGCAATGCCCGCGCCGGCTGTTCCTGCCTACCGCCGACACCCGTCTGATGGCCATCTCGGCGGACACCGGCAAGCCCTGCCCGGGCTTCGGCGACAACGGCGCGGTGGACCTGACCACCGGCATCGGCAGCTTCACCCCGGGCGGTTACTACTCCACCTCACCGCCGGGTGTCAGCCGCGATCTGGTGATCATCGGCGGCCACGTGACCGACAACGCCTCGGTGGACGAGCCGTCCGGGGTGATCCGCGCCTACGACGCTTACGACGGCCATCTGGTGTGGAACTGGGACAGCGGCAACCCCGAGCAGACCGAGCCGCTGCCACCGGGGCAGACCTACACCCGCAACTCGCCGAACATGTGGTCGGTGATGAGCCTCGACGAACGCCTGGGACTGCTCTACCTGCCCATGGGCAACCAGACCCCGGACCAGTGGGGCGGCAACCGCACGCCGCAGAGCGAGGTGTACAGCTCCGGCGTGACCGCGCTGGAGATCGAGACCGGCAAGGTACGCTGGACCTACCAGATGACCCACCACGACCTGTGGGACATGGACGTCGGCGGCCAGCCGACGCTGATCGACCTGCCGCGCCGCGACGGTATCGTCCCGGCGCTGATGGCCTCGACCAAGCAGGGCAGCATCTACGTGCTCGACCGCCGCACCGGCAAGCCCGTGGTGCCGGTGCGCGAGATGCCGGCCCCGGAAGGCGCCGCGCAAGGCGACTGGACTTCGCCGACCCAGCCGGTCTCGCAGCTCAACCTGACGCCGCCACCGCTGCGCGAGCAGGACATGTGGGGCGCCACGCCGGTGGACCAGATGCTCTGCCGCATCCGCTTCCGCTCGCTGCGCTACGAGGGCATCTTCACCCCGCCGTCCGAGCAGGGCAGCCTGGTCTACCCGGGCAACTTCGGCGTGTTCGACTGGGGCGGCCTGGCGGTCGATTCGGTGCGCCAGGTGGCCTTCCTCAACCCCAGCTACATGGCCTTCACCTCGACCCTGATCCCGGCGGCCAAGGTGCAGGCGAACATCGAGCGCAAGAGCGAGATCGAGGGCGTGCAGCCCAACCGCGGCGCGCCCTACGGCGTGGTGCTGGAGCCGCTGCTGTCGGCCATCGGCCTGCCCTGCCAGGCGCCGCCATGGGGCTACGTCGCCGGGCTGGACCTGCAGACCATGGAAGTGAAGTGGATGCACAAGAACGGCACGGTGCGCGACAGCTCGCCGCTGCCCCTGCCGCTGCCCATGGGCGTGCCGAGCCTGGGCGGCGCGGTGGTCACCGCCGGCGGCCTGGCGTTTCTCTCCGGCACGCTGGACCAGTACCTGCGCGCCTACGACGTGCTTACCGGCGAGCAGCTGTGGGAGGCTCGTCTGCCGGCCGGCGGCCAGGCCAACCCGATGACCTACGCTGGCGCGGACGGTCGCCAGTACGTGCTGGTGGTCGCCGGCGGGCATGGATCGCTGGGCACCCGCCAGGGCGACTTCGTGATGGCGTATGCCCTGCCGGAGGATTGACATCATGCGTCGCCTGGTCCTGCCCCTCTGCGCCAGCGCACTGATCGGCTGCGCCGGCGGCCCCGCACCCGCGCCGCGGCACGAGCTGCTGGTGGGCTGCTCGGCCTGCGCCGGCGTACTGCGCCTGAGCTTCGACCCCGCCACCGGTCTGCTGCGCGAGGCGCCGCTGCAAGTGCTGCCCGCCAGCAAGGCCTCATGGCTGACGCTGTCGGCCGATGGCCGTCGGCTGTTTGCCATCGGCGAGGATCGCATCAGCCTGTTCCAGCGCGGCGTCGACGGCCGTTTCGAGGAGCTCGGCCAGCAGCCCAGCCAGGGCGCCGAGGCGGTTCACGCCAGTCTCACCGCCGACGGCCGCCAACTGCTGGTGGCGCACTACTCCAGCAAGCCGCAACCGGGCGGTTCGCTTTCCGTGCTGCTGGTGGCGGATGGGCTGCGTCCCGTCGTGCAGCGGATCGTCGAGGCGTTCACGCGGCCCGGCTCCGAACGCCAGGGCTCGTCGCACATGCACTCGGTGATGCTCGGCTCGGATGGCCGGGCCCATGCCTGCGACCTCGGCGCCGACCGTATCTACGCCTACGACTACCGCCCGCAACGCCCTGACCAGCCGCTGGCGCCGGCCGAGCCACCTTTCCTGCAACTGCCGGCCGGCAGCGGGCCGCGGCACCTGCGCTTCGACGCCGCCGGGCGCCACGCCTACCTGACGCTGGAGATGTCCAACCAGGTCGCCCTGCTCGACGTCGGCGCGCGCGGCCTGCAGCTGCGCGAGCTGTACCACCTCGACCCGCCGTTCGCCGCCGGCGATCGTCGCCTCGGCGCGCTGCACCTGTCCGCCGATGGACGCTTCCTCTATGTCAGCCGCCGCGGCGTGGAGAACCAGCTGGTGGTCTACGCGGTCGGCGACGACGGCGGCCTGCGCGAACTGCAGCGCCGCGACAGCGGCGGCGTCGAACCGCGGGAGTTCGCGCTGGCGCCGGATGGCCGCTTCCTGCTGGTGGCCAACCAGCAGAGCGACCGGCTCACCGTGCTGCGCCGCGACCCGCAAAGCGGCCTGCTCGGGGAAGAAGTACAGGCGCTGCGGCTGTCCACCCCTACGGCTCTGAAGTTCATCGAAGGAGGTACCCATGATTGACCAGTGGCTGCAGCTGCTGCCCTGGCCCGAGTTGCGCACCGTGCTGGTGGCGTTGCTGGCCGCGACACTGGCCCACCTGATCGGCAGCAACCTGCTGCGCCTGCTCACCCGCCTCTCCGCATCCCTGCCCTTCGCCGCAGAAATGTTGCGCCGCGCCCGCGAGCCGCTGCGCCTGCTGCTGCCCCTGTTCGGCGTGCAGGCGGTGCTGAGCAGCGCGCCGGACGACCTCATGCTGATCGACGGCGCCCGCCGCCTGGTGTCGCTGGCGATGATCGCGTCCTTCACCTGGCTGGGCCTGCGCCTGGCCGATGGCATCCAGCGGGTCATCGTCGCGCGCCATCCGGTGGACGTGGTCGACAATCTGCAGGCCCGCCGCATTCAGACCCAGACTCGGGTGCTGGTGCGCACGCTGGGCGTGTTCGTGGTGATCTTCGGCGCCGCGTCGATGCTCATGACCTTTCCCGCCGCGCGCCAGTTCGGCACCAGCCTGCTGGCCTCCGCCGGTCTGGCCGGGCTGGCGGTGGGTTTCGCCGCCAAGCCGGTGCTGGGCAACCTGATCGCCGGCCTGCAGATCGCCCTGACCCAGCCGATCCGCCTGGACGACGTGGTGATCGTGGAGAACGAATGGGGCCGCATCGAGGAGATCACCGGCAGCTACGTGGTGGTGCGTATCTGGGACGACCGCCGGCTGATCGTGCCGCTGCAATGGTTCATCGAGAACCCGTTCCAGAACTGGACCCGCAGCACGTCGTCGCTGACCGGTGCCGTGGTGATCTGGGTGGACTACGCCACCCCGCTGGAACCGCTGCGCGAGGAGCTGACGCGCCTGTGCAACGAGGCGCCGCACCTGTGGGACGGGCGGGTCAACGTGTTGCAGATGGTGGATGCCAACGACCACGCGATTCAGCTACGGGCGCTGGTCAGCTCGGGCGACTCCTCGCGCAACTGGGACCTGCGCTGCTACATCCGCGAGAACCTGGTGAACTTCATCTGCAGTCACTACCCGGCCAGCCTGCCGCAACTGCGCGCGTCGCTGGGCAGCGTGGCCGCCACCCCCAGCCTGGAAACGGTCCCGGAGGGCACGGTAGTGGAAGCGGAACGCCAGCCGCCGGTCTGAGGTGCGACCGGCGGGCCGGCATCAGAGGTTGCGCAGCCGCTCGTAGTAGTACGGCAGCTGCAACAGGGCGTAGCGCGCCGCGGCGTAGCGCACTTCGTTGCGCTCGCCCTCGAACTTGAGGGTCTCGCTGACCACACCTTCGTGGTCGTTGATGCGCATGGCGCAGGCGAAGCACTGCACGCCGTCCATCGGGCCGTCCGCCTCGGCCAGCCCGGTGTTGGCCAGCACGATGTCGGCGCGGCCCATCTTCAGGGCGCCCACGGCCATTTCCCGGGCCACCTCCTCGCTGGTCAGGCCGAAGCGTTCGATGGTTTCCCGGTTGACGCCCAGGCACAGCTGCTTGGCTTCCGGCGAATAGACCACGAAGCCGCTGTCGAGCACCGCGCCACTACCGGGAATTTCCGCCATCAGCGACGCCATCAGTCCGCCGGTGCACGACTCGGCGGTACTCAGGGTCAACCGGTACTTTTCCAGGAAGTTCACGACCTGTTCGACGCTTTGCATCTATGCACCTCTGCATGGCGGAATTGTCCATGCCGTATGGAAGGCTGCCAGCCGCCCAAAGTTCCGGCTTCCAGCCCGCCGGCAACCTGCAAAAAAAGCCGAAACTTTCCGTAACGCCCGCCAGTCATCACAGGAGTATGGGGTTGTAGGTCCGCCAGCAGACCACTCCAGCCAATCGGATGGCATCGGATTGGCGGGATTGTCTCGCGCCATGCCCCATGCGCAGCGGCAGCCATCCGAGCGCCGCATCACCTCACGGAGATTGACATGGGAAATGCCGCAGTGACCGCCCGAATCGACCCGCAGACCCTGGCTCAGGCACCGCTGCACCCGCAGCTGCATGTCGGCAGCCTGCATGAACAGAAGAAACGCATCCTGTTCGTCAGTTCGGAGTTCGCCGACCTGATCAAGGTCGGCGGCCTGGGCGATGTCTCCGCGGCGTTACCGCGCGCACTGATGGAACGGCACGACGTGCGCCTGCTGATTCCCGGCTACCCCCAGGTCATCAATGGCGGCCACCCCATCCGCGTGGTTGGCGAAGTCGCCGGCATGGCCGCCCTGCCGCCTTGCAAGATCGGCCGCATGGATCTGCCCGACGGGCTGATCGTATACGTGCTGCTCAACCCCGAACTGTACGAGCGCGACGGCACTCCCTATGGCGATCCGCACGGCCGTGACTGGGCGGACAACCATATCCGCTTCGCCCGTCTGGGCCTGGCCGCCGCCGAGATCGCCAGCGGCACGGCGTGCATCCGCTGGTGCCCGGAGTTGGTCCACGCCAACGACTGGCCATCCGCCATGGCACCGGCCTACATGGCCTGGCGCAAGGTCGGCACGCCGACCGTACTGACCATCCACAACCTGGCCTATCAGGGCCTGTGCGACCTGCAGTGCAACGCCGAGCTGGGCATTCCCGCCCAGGCCTGCGACAGCGAAGGCATGGAGTTCTACGGCAAGCTGTCGTTTCTCAAGGCCGGCATCGTCTATGCCGACCACGTCACCACCGTCAGCCGCACCTATGCCCAGGAAATCACCACCCCGTCCTTCGGCTGCGGTCTGGACGGCATGCTTCAGGCCAAGGTCCTGGCCGGGCAGCTCAGCGGCATCATCAACGGCATCGACGAGAGCTGGGACCCGCGCAACGACTCGCACCTGATCCAGGGCTTCGCCGCCAACCAGTGGCAGGGCAAGCGCACCAATGCCGAGTACGTCGAGCGCCTGTTCGGCCTGGAGGCCGACGGCCCGCTGTTCGCCGTGGTCTCGCGCCTGGTGCAGCAAAAAGGCATCGACCTGACCCTCGGCGTCGCCGAGGAAATCGTCGCCCGGGGCGGCCGCCTGGCGGTGATCGGTCGCGGCGAGCCGGAACTGGAAGCCGCCATGGCCGAGCTGGGTCGCCGCCATCCGGGGCGCATCGGCGTGCACGTCGGCTTCAACGAGACCGATGCGCGGCGCATGTTCGCCGGCAGCGACTTCCTGCTGATGCCCTCGCGCTTCGAGCCCTGCGGCCTGAGCCAGATGTACGCCCAGCGCTTCGCCTCGCTGCCCATCGCCCGTCGCACCGGCGGCCTGGCGGACACCATCGAGGACGGCGTCACCGGCTTCCTGTTCGACGAGCCGACAGTGGAGAGCTATCTGGAAGCCATCCAGCGCGCCTTCAGCGTCTACGCCCACGAAAAACTGCTGAACGCCATGCGCTGCCGCGCCATGGCCGCGCCGCCCAGCTGGCGTCAACTGGTCGAGCCCTACGACCGGCTCTACCAGCAGTTGCTGGGCGCCACCCGAGCGGTCGCGGCGGACCCGCTCTGATGTACCGCCATGGTGCGCATCGGCTGGACGGGGAACGCACGCGCTTCGCGCTCTGGGCGCCGGACTCCCGCGAGGTGGTACTGGAGCTGCAGGACGGTGCCATGCACCCCCTGCAGCCAGGCGAAGACGGCTGGTTCGCCCTGGAACTGGCGTGCCCGGTGGATACTTATTACCGCTACGTGATCGACGGCCAGTCGCGCGTGCCGGACCCGGCGTCGCGCCGGCAGTTCGGCGACGTGCACGGCTTCAGCCGGGTGGTCGACCACGGCGCGTATGCCTGGCGCTACCCCGAGTGGTCGGGTCGGCCCTGGCACGAGGCGGCCATCTACGAACTGCACGTGGGCCTGCTCGGCGGCTACAGCGGCGTCGAGGCGCTGCTGCCGCACCTGGTGCAGCTTGGGGTCACCGCCATCGAGCTGATGCCGCTGGGCGAATTCCCCGGCCGGCGCAACTGGGGCTATGACGGCGTGCTGCCCTTCGCCCCGGACGGCAGCTATGGCAGCCCGGACGACCTCAAGCACCTGATCGACAGCGCCCACGGCCAGGGCCTGATGGTATTTGTTGACGTGGTCTACAACCACTTCGGCCCCGAAGGGAACTACCTGGGTCAGTACGCCAGCAGCTTCTTCCGCCAGGACCAGCACACCCCCTGGGGCGCCGCCATCGATTTTGGCCGCCGCGAGGTGCGCGACTTCTTCATCGAAAACGCCCTGATGTGGCTGCTCGACTACCGCGTCGACGGCCTGCGCTTGGATGCCGTACACGCCATCGGCGACAGCAGCTTCCTTGTCGAACTGGCCGAGCGCGCACGCTCCGCCGTCGGCTCGAAGCGGCAGATCCACCTGGTGCTGGAGAACGAGCACAACCAGGCCAGCCTGCTGCGGCAGGGCTTCGACGCCCAGTGGAACGACGATGGCCATAACGCCCTGCACGTGCTGCTGACCGGCGAAGTCGAGGGCTACTACGCCGACTTCGCCGAGGACCCCACGGCCCAGCTAGCTACCTGCCTGGCCCAGGGCTTCGTGTACCAGGGCCAGGTCAACCGCCGAGGCCAGCCGCGTGGCGAGCCCAGCAGCCATCTGCCGCCCAGTTCGTTCGTGCTGTTCCTGCAGAACCACGACCAGATCGGCAACCGCGCCTTCGGCGAACGCCTGGCGGCGATGGTCGACGAAGACGCGCTGAAGGCCGCCACGCTGCTGCTCCTGCTGTCGCCGCAGGTGCCATTGCTGTTCATGGGCGAGGAATGGGGCTCGATCCAGCCCTTCCTGTTCTTCACCGACTACCACGACAAGCTGGCGGACGCCGTGCGCGATGGCCGCCGCGGCGAGTTCGCCGAGTTCTCGCGCTTCTCCGACCCGGCCACCTTGCTGCGCATCCCCGATCCCAACGATGCGGACACCTTCAATCGTTCGCAGCCGGACCTGAACCTCACAGCCCAACCACGCCAGCGCGAGTGGCTGAGCTTCTACCGCAGCCTGCTGCGCCTGCGTCAACGCCATGTGGTGCCCGGTCTGCCCGGCGCGCACGCCCTCGGCGTGGAGATGCTCGCTCCGGGCGCGCTTTCCGCCAGCTGGCGCCTGGGCGACCGCCGCGTGCTGCGCATCGACCTCAACCTGAGTGAAACGGCGCTGGAGACCGGTGCCCGCTCACCGGCTGCCGAGCTGATCGCCGCGCACCGGGTCAATGACGAGGAATATCGCCGCGGCCTGCTGCCGGCACGCAGCGCCATCGCGACGCTGGAGGTGGCGCCATGAGTGACGCCCTGCTCGCCGAACTCTCGGCTGCCGCCGGCATCGCCGTCGACTGGGTGGACGCCAACGGCCGTCCGCAACGGGTCACGCCCGAGGCCCAGCGCCGCCTGCTGGAATCGCTCGGCTATCCGGCGCAGAGCCCGCAGCAGATCCAGGCCAGCCTGGGCGCGCTGCGTCACGCCGCCGATCAGCCGCAACAGAGCCCGCTGCTGCCCCTGGAACTGGGCAGCGTAGCGGCCATCGCCGGACAGAAGGCCGACGCCGCCTACAAGCTGACCCGCGAAGACGGCCAGATCCTGACCGGTCGGCTGAACAGCGACGGCGGCCTGCCGGTGCCGGATGTCCCCGGCTATCACCTGCTGGAAGTCGGCGATGTACGCCTGACCCTGGCGGTGGCCCCGCCGAACTGCCGCAGCGTGCAAGACCTCTGTGGCAAGCCCCACGCCTGGGGTCTGACCACTCAGCTTTACGGCCTGCGCCGCCACGGCGACGGCGGCCTGGGCGATACCCGCGCGCTGGAGGACCTGGCCCGTCATGCCGCCAACCTTGGCGCCGACGCGCTGGCCATCAGCCCGGTACACGCCATGTTCGGCGCCGCGCCCGACCGCTACAGCCCCTACTCGCCGTCCAGTCGGTTGTTCTTCAACGTGCTGCACGCGGCCCCGGCCAATCTGCTGGGCAGCGACGCCGTGGCCCGCGCCGTGGCGGCCTGCGGCCTGCAGGAGGAAATGGCGCGGCTGGAGCGCCTCGATCTGATCGACTGGCCGGGCGTGACCGCCACCCGTCAGCGCCTGCTGAGCCAGCTGTACCGCGACTTCCGCGAGGGCGACGGCGCCCTGCTCGGCGACTTCACCGCGTTCTGCGACGTGGGCGGCGATGCGCTGCTGCAGCACTGCCGCTTCGAGGCCCTGCACGGGCACATGCTGCGCAGCGGGCAGTCCGGCGACTGGCGCAACTGGCCGGAAACCCTGCGCGACCCGCGCAATCCCGAGGTCATCCGCTTCGCCGCCGAGCATGCCGACGAGGTGGGCTTGCACGCCTTCGGCCAGTGGCTGATCGCCCGTGGCCTGGAGAGCGCCCAGACGGTAGCCAGCGGCTCGGGCATGGGCATCGGCCTGATCGCCGACCTGGCGGTGGGCGCCGACGTGGCCGGCAGCCAGGCCTGGACCCGCCAGGACGAGCTGCTGCCGGAGGTGACGGTCGGCGCGCCGCCGGACATTCTCAATCGTAACGGGCAGAACTGGGGCGTCTCCGCCTTCTCGCCCGAGGGGCTGCGCCGCCACGGTTTCCGCGCCTTCATCGAGATGCTCCAGGCCAACCTGGCCCACGCGGGCGGCGTGCGCATCGACCACGTCATGGGCCTGCAGCGCCTGTGGGTCATTCCCCAGGGCGGCGAGCCGCAGGACGGCGCTTATCTGCGCTACCCGCTGCACGACATGCTGCGCCTGCTGGCCCTGGAGTCCCACCGGCATCGCGCGCTGATCATCGGCGAAGACCTCGGCACCGTGCCCGAAGGGCTGCGCGAGGAATTGGCGCGGCGCAACATCCTCGGCATGCGCGTGTTGCTTTTCGAGCAGCAGGACGGGCGCTTCATCGCGCCGCGGCACTGGCCGCGCGACGCCCTGGCCACCACCGCCACCCACGACCTGCCCAGCCTCAAGGGCTGGTTCGCCGGCCACGACATCGACTGGCGCCTGCGCGCCGGCCACAGCCGCCCCGAGCAGGAACAGGACGACCGCGCCGAGCGCCGCCGCGAGACCGACGCGCTGCGCCAGGCCATGCATGACGCCGACCTGCTGCAGGCCGATCAGAAGGACGATGCCGAGCAGGCGCTGCAGGCGGGCATCGCCTACATCGGCAGTACGCCGGCGCCGCTGGTGTTGCTGCCGCTCGAGGATACCGTGGGCCTGGATCAGCAACCCAACCTGCCCGGCCCCGGCGACGACCATCCCAACTGGCGGCGGCGCTACGAGCTGCCGGCCCGCGAGCTGCTCGAGCAGCCGGCGACCCTGCAGCGCCTGGAGCTGCTGGCCAAGGTGCGCAAGGAGGCCGTCGATGATTGAGTTGCGCGGCACCCTGCGCCTGCAGTTCCACCAGGGCTTCACCCTGGACGACGCGGTGCCCTTGGTGCCCTATTTTTCGCGCCTGGGCATCAGCCACGTCTACGCCTCGCCACTGCTCACCGCCCGCCCCGGCTCGATGCATGGCTACGACGTGGTCGACCCGACCCGGATCAACCCCGAGCTGGGAGGCGAGCCCGGGCTGCTGCGTTTCGTCGAGGCGCTGCACGGCCGCGGCATCGGCCTGATCCTGGATATCGTGCCCAACCACATGGCCGTCGGCGGCGACGCCAATCCCTGGTGGCTGGACCTGCTGGAATGGGGCCAGAACAGCCCCTACGCTAAGTTCTTCGACATCCAGTGGCACTCCCACGACCCGCTGCTGGCCGGCCAGCTGCTGGTGCCGTTCCTGCGCTGCGACTACGGCCAGGCGCTGAGCGAGGGCAGCATCGGCCTGCATTTCGACCGCGACCGCGGCGCCTTCTATGCCCAGCACTTCGAGCATCGCCTGCCGATCACTCCGCCGAGCTTCGGCGAGATCCTGCGCGGCGCCGACCAGCCGCAGCTGAGCGAACTGGCCGGCCGCTTCGACGCCCTGCGCGGCGCGGCGGACGCCTGGCAGAATGCCCACGAACTGTTCGCCGAACTGAGCCGGCTCGGCTCCCCGGACGTGACCGGCGACGCCATCCCGCGGGCCCTGGCGCGCTACCGCTGCGACAGCGAGGAAGGTCTGCAACGCCTGCACCGTTTGCTCGAGCGCCAGCATTACCGGGTGGCCAGTTGGCGCACCGCGGCGGACGACATCAACTGGCGGCGCTTCTTCGACATAAATGAACTGGGCGGCCTGCGCGTCGAGCGGCCGGAAGTCTTCGAGCTGACCCACGAGAAGATCTTCGAGCTGGTCGAGCGCGGCCTGGTCGACGGCCTGCGCATTGACCACGTCGACGGCCTGGCCAACCCGCGCGCCTACTGCCGCCGCCTGCGCCGGCGCATCGACGGGCTGCTGGAGAAGCGCCCGCAGGCGATGTTCGGCCAGCATTTCCCGATCTACGTCGAAAAGATCCTCGGTGCCGGCGAGCACCTGCCCGTTGACTGGAACGTCGACGGCACCACCGGCTACGAATTCATGAACCAGGTGTCGCTGCTGCAGCACGACCCGCAGGGCGAGCAAACGTTGCGCGCGCTGTGGAGCGAGCTGAGCGGCCGCACCGCGGAGTTCGCCGAGGAAGTGCTGGAAGCGAGACGCCTAGTGCTGGGCAGCAACCTGGCCGGCGACCTGGAGGAAGTGGCGCAAGGCTTGCTGCAGGTGGCGCGCAACGACATCGCCACCCGCGACCTGACCCTCGGCTCGATTCGCCGCGCGCTCGTCGAACTGATCGTGCATTTCCCGGTGTACCGCACCTACGTCAGCGCCTGCGGCCGCTCCGAGCAGGACCAGCGCATCTTCCAGCAGGCGCTGGACGGCGCACGCCAGACCCTGGCCGAAACCGACTGGCCGATGCTCGATCACCTGGACCGCTGGCTCGGCGGCCAGCCGCTGTTCGAACTGCCGCCGGGCCGCCCGCGCAAGCTGCGCGCCCGGGTGATGGGCCGCTTCCAGCAGCTGACCTCGCCGGTGGCCGCCAAGGCCGTGGAAGACACCGCGTTCTATCGCAGCGGCCTGCTGCTGTCGCGCTATGACGTGGGCTTCGAGGCCGAGCATTTCAGCCGCCCGCCGGAGCATTTCCACCAGTGCTGCCAGGAACGCGCGCAGCACTTTCCCACCAGCCTGCTCGGCACCGCGACCCACGACCACAAGCGTGGCGAGGACAGCCGAACTCGGCTCGCCGTGATCAGCGAGCGCGCCGACTGGTTCGCCGAGCGGGTGCGCCACTGGCGGCAACTGGCCGAGCCGCTGCGCACCAGCGCCGAAGCACCCAGCGCCGGTGAGGAACTGATTCTCTACCAGGCCCTGCTCGGCAGCTGGCCGCTGCAACTCGGCGCCGACGACGAGGCGGGCCTGCAGGCCTACCTGCAGCGCATGCGCGGCTGGCAGGAGAAGGCCCTGCGCGAGGCCAAGCTCAACAGCAGCTGGAGCGCGCCCAATGCCGAGCACGAGGCCGCCTGCGGCGATTTCCTCGAGCGGCTGCTGACCGCGCCCGAGGGCCTCGAGCTGCGCCGGGAACTGGTCGCCGCGGTGGACAGCCTGGCGCCTGCCGGCGCGCTCAATTCGCTGGTGCAATGCCTGCTGCGCCTCAGCGCGCCGGGCGTGCCCGATCTGTACCAGGGCTGCGAATACTGGGACTTCAGCATGGTCGACCCGGACAACCGTCGGCCGGTGGACTTCGACGCGCGGGTGGACTCGCTCAGCGGCCTGGAAGAGCCGGGCGAGCTGTTGCGGCAATGGCGCGACGGTCGCATCAAGCAATGGCTGATCGCCAATCTGCTGGCCATCCGGCATGCCCGGCCCCAGCTATTCACCGAGGGCGACTATCGCCCGCTGCAGGTCGTCGGCGAACAGGCCGACCGGGTGCTGGCCTTTTCCCGCAGCCTGGGCGACGTGCACCTGGTGGCCGTGGTGCCGCGCCTGGCCGCGGGCCTGCTGGGTAACCGCGCTGTTCCGCATGTGCCCGCCGAACGCTGGGGCGATACCCGCGTGGTACTGCCGCCGGAGTTCTCCGACCTTCACCTGACCGGCATTTTTCCACCCCACCAGCCGGACAGCCGCGGCGAACTGCCGCTGGCCGAGGTGCTGGCGGATTTCCCCGTCAATCTCTTCTGCCTCAAACCCCTCCCTGCCCCAGGAGCCTCGTCATGAACACCGATGAACAGCGCATCCGCGAATTCGCCTACCAGATCTGGGAATCTGAAGGCCGCCCCGCCGGCCAGGAAGAGCGCCACTGGCAGATGGCGTGCAAGCTCGCCGAAGCCGAGAAGGCCGGCGACCAGCTGCAGCAGCCGCTCAAGCCCAAGCGCATCAGCAAGCCCAAGGCGGTGACCCTGGCCGAGGCGGAAGCCGAGGCCGAGAAACCAGCCCTGCTGAAGAAGCCCCGCGCGCCGCGCGCCAGCACCAAGACTCCGAAACTCTGAGGTCAATCATGGGTTCACGCATCGCCGAAGGTCACCCCTTTCCCCTCGGAGCCACCTGGGACGGCTTGGGCGTCAACTTCGCCCTATTCTCGGCCCACGCCACCAAGGTCGAGCTCTGCCTGTTCGACGAGAAAGGCGAGACCGAGCTCGAACGCATCGAGCTGCCCGAATACACGGACGAAATCTGGCACGGCTACCTGCCCGACGCCCATCCCGGCCAGGTCTACGGCTATCGGGTCCACGGCCCTTACGAGCCGGAGGCCGGCCACCGTTTCAACCCCAACAAGCTGCTGATCGACCCGTACGCCAAGCAGCTGGTGGGCCGGCTGAAGTGGTCCGAGGCGCTGTTCGGCTACACCATCGGCCACCCGGATGGCGACCTCAGTTTCGACGAGCGAGATAGCGCCCCCTTCGTGCCCAAGTGCAAGGTGCTGGACCCGGCCTTCACCTGGGGCGAGCAGACGCCGATCCGCGTGCCGTGGGACTCCACCATCCTCTACGAGACCCATCTGCGCGGCATCAGCATGCTGCACCCAGCGGTACCCGAGCACCTGCGCGGCACCTGCGCCGGGTTGATGAACCCGGAGCTGCTGCGCCACATACGTTCCCTCGGCGTCTCCAGCATCGAGTTGCTGCCGATCCATGCCTTCGTCAACGACCAGCACCTGCTGGAAAAAGGCATGAACAATTACTGGGGCTACAACAGCATCGGTTTCTTCGCGCCGCATCCGGCCTATCTCGCCAGCGGCAAGGTCAGCGAGTTCAAGGAGATGGTCGCGCACCTGCACGACGCCGGCCTCGAGCTGATCCTCGACGTGGTCTACAACCACACCGCCGAGGGCAACGAACGCGGCCCGACCCTGTGCATGCGCGGCATCGACAACGCCAGCTACTACCGCCTGATGCCGGATGACCGCCGCTACTACATCAACGATTCCGGCACCGGCAACACGCTGGACCTGTCGCACCCTTGCGTGCTGCAAATGGTCACCGACTCGCTGCGCTACTGGGCCACCGAGATGCGCGTGGACGGCTTCCGCTTCGACCTGGCGACCATCCTCGGCCGCTACGCCACCGGCTTCGAGGAACGCCACAGCTTCCTCGTCGCCTGTCGCCAGGACCCGGTGCTGAGCAAGGTCAAGCTGATCGCCGAACCCTGGGACTGCGGCCCCGGCGGCTACCAGGTGGGGGGCTTCCCGCCCGGCTGGGCGGAGTGGAACGACAAGTTCCGCGACAACGTGCGCGCCTTCTGGAGGGGTGACGAGGGCGAGCTGGCGGAGCTGGCCAGCCGCCTCACCGCCTCCGGCGACCTGTACAACCAGCGCGGCCGCCGGCCGTTCAGCTCGGTCAACTTCATCACCGCCCACGACGGCTTCACCCTGCGCGACCTAGTCTCCTACAACCACAAGCACAACGAGGACAACGACGAGGACAACCGCGACGGCACCGACAACAACATCTCCTGGAACCACGGTTGCGAAGGCCCTACCGACGACCCGGAGATCCGCGAGCTGCGCCTGCGCCAGATGCGCAACATGCTGGCCACCCTGCTGTTCGCCCAGGGCACGCCGATGCTGCTGGCCGGCGACGAGTTCGGCCGCACCCAGCACGGCAACAACAACGCCTACTGCCAGGACACCGAGCTGAGCTGGGTGAACTGGGACATCGACGAGGAAGGCCGCGGGCTGATCGAGTTCACCCGCCGGGTAATCGCCCTGCGCCGCGCCTACCCCATCCTGCGCCGCGGGCGCTTCCTGGTCGGTCATTACAACGAGGAATTGGGGGTCAAGGACGTGACCTGGCTGAACCCGGACGGCAGCGAGATGGGCGAGGAAAACTGGCACGACCCCGGCTCCCGCTGCATGGGCATGCTGATGGACGGCCGCGCCCAGCCCACCGGCATTCGCCGCCGCGGCGAGCAGGCCACCCTGCTGCTGGTACTCAACGCGCACCACGAGGACCTCGAGTTCCTCCTGCCCGAAGTGGCCGAAGGCCAGGCCTGGCAATGCCTGCTGGACAGCAGCCAGCCGCAGCTGCGCGGTACCGAGCCCTTCGAGTTCGGCAGCCTGTACGACGTGGCGCCGCGCTCGCTGCTGCTGTTCGAGCTGCAGACCGGTGGCGGGAAAAAAGCCTGAACCGGCCTGGTCGCCTCCAGTCCCAACCTCAGTAGGCTGATTTCAACGCCCAGGAGGACAGCATGAAGATTTGCGACATCATGACCCGCAACGTACAGACCGTCCGCCCCGAACAGACCATCCGCGAGGCCGCCTCGCTGATGGCGCGCATCGACAGTGGCGCCCTGCTGGTGGAAGACCATGATCGCCTAGTAGGCATGGTCACCGACCGCGACATCACCATCCGCGCCGTGGCCGAAGGCCTCGACGGCGATACGCCGGTGCGCCGGGTAATGAGCGGCAACGTGCGCTACTGCTTCGAGGACGAGGACGTGCAGCACGTGGCGCAGAACATGGCGGATATCCAGAAGCGCCGCCTGCCGGTGCTGAGCCGCGAGAAGCACCTGATCGGCGTGGTCTCGCTCGGCAACATCGCCAGCGCCCGCAGCGAAACGACCAGCAGCACCGTGCTGCGCGGTGTGGCCCAGGCCCATTGAGGCGCCCATGAAAGCCGTAGTCTTCCATGACGTGGGCGACATCCGCCTCGACGACGTGCCGGAGCCGGTGCTGCAGGCGCCCACCGACGCCATTGTGCGGATCACCGCCTCGGCCATCTGCGGGACCGACCTGCACTTCGTGCGCGGCACGGTTCCGGGCATGGCCGCCGGCACCATCCTTGGCCACGAGGGCGTCGGCATCGTCGAGGCCCTGGGCGAAGACGTACGCAACCTGCAGGTCGGCGACCGGGTGGTGATCCCGTCCACCATCGCCTGCGGCAACTGTTCCTACTGCCGTGCCGGCTATTACGCCCAGTGCGACGATGCCAACCCCAACGGCAAGGAAGCCGGCACGGCGTTTTATGGCGGCCCGCAGCCCACCGGGCCCTTCCATGGGCTGCAGGCGGAGAAGGCGCGCATTCCCTTTGCCCATGTCGGGCTGGTCAAGCTGCCCAGCGAGATCAGCGACGACCAGGCCATCCTGCTCTCGGACATCTTCCCGACCGGCTACTTCGGCGCGGAGATGGCGGAGGTCACGCCCGGCGACACCGTGGCCGTGTTCGGCTGCGGACCGGTGGGCCAGTTCGCCATCGCCAGCGCCAAGTTGCTGGGCGCGGCCCGGGTGTTCGCCATCGACCGCCTCGACGATCGCCTGCGCATGGCGCAGAAGCAAGGCGCCGAGATCATCAACTTCGATCGGGAAGATCCGGTCGAAACGCTGCGCCGCTTGACCAACGGCATCGGCGTGGACCGCGCCATCGATGCCGTCGGCGTGGATGCCGAGTGCCCCTGCCACACGGCGCAGCCCCAGGCCGCGCAGTTCCATCAGGAAATGGCGGCGATCACCCCCAAGACCCATCCGGACGGCTCCAACTGGCATCCGGGCAGCGCACCGAGCCAGGCCATGCAGTGGGCGGTGGAAGCCCTGGACAAGGCCGGGACCCTGTCGATCATCGGCGTGTATCCGCAGCAGGCGCGCAGCTTCCCCATCGGCGCTGCGATGAACAAGAACCTCACCATCAACATGGGCAACTGCCACCACCGCAAGTACATCCCGCGGCTGATCGAGCTGATCCAGCAACGGCGCATCAACCCGACCAAGATCCTCACGCAGGTTCGGCCGATGAGCGATGCGATCGACGCCTTCAAGGCCTTTGACCGGCGCGACGAGGGCTGGGTCAAGGTCGAGCTGCACCCGCAGATGCAGATTGGCATCGGCGAGGCGGACAACACCGAGGACGAGCGGCTCGACGAGGCCATCGAAGATTCCTTTCCGGCCAGCGACCCGCCGGCCATGACGGTGCCCAAGCGCTCCTAGGGAGATCCATGAGCGACATCCGCATCGGGATTTCGGGGTGGCGCTACGGCCCATGGCGTGGCGACTTCTACCCCAAGGGCCTGCCCCAGCGGCGGGAGCTCGAGTACGCCTCGCGCCAGGTCGGCAGCATCGAGATCAACGGCTCCTTCTACGGCCTGCAGACGCCCCAGCGCTATGCCAGCTGGTACGACACCACGCCGCCGGGCTTCGTCTTCAGCGTCAAGGCGCCGCGCTACATCACCCATGTGAAGCGCCTGCGCGAAATCGAGCAGCCGCTGGCCAACTTCTTCGCCTCCGGCCCGCTGCAGCTCAAGGACAAGCTCGGCCCGTTCCTCTGGCAGTTTCCGCCGAGTTTCCGCTTCGATGAGGCGCTATTCGAGGATTTCCTCGCCCACCTGCCCCACGACACCGAGCAGGCCCGCAGCTGCGCCCGCCACGCCGAGGCCCGCCTGCACCAGCCCGGTTATCTGGAGGCGGCGAAGGGACAGAAACTGCGCCACGCGGTGGAGATTCGCCACGACAGCTTCCGCTGCCCGGCCTTCGTCGAACAGCTGCGCCGCCACGGCGTGGCGCTGGTGGTGGCCGACACCGCCGGCAAGTGGCCCTACGCCGAGGACATCACCGCCGACTTCCTCTATCTGCGCCTGCACGGCGACGTGAAGCTCTACACCAGCGGCTATTCGCCCGAGGCCCTGCAGCGCTGGCAGGCGCGCATCGAGGCCTGGACCACCGGCGAGCAGCCCGACGACGCCCAGCTCATCGACCCCGCACACAAGCCCGCGCGACGCCCGCGCGACCTGTACTGCTACTTCGATAACGATGTGAAGGTGCGCGCGCCCTACGACGCCCGCCATCTGATGGAAGGCCTGGGCGTCGCCCCCGACCATTGCCAGGAGGCCATTGCATGACCGAGCCCGCTCAGATCATGACCGTGGAAAGCGCTCCGGCGGTTCACCGCCTGAGAATTCTGACCATCAACATGCACAAGGGCTTCACCGCCCTCAACCGGCGCTTCATCCTCCCCGAGCTGCGCGAAGCCGTGCGCGCCACGGAAGCCGACCTGGTGTTCCTGCAGGAGGTGCTCGGCACCCACCAGCGCCACGCCAAGCGCCACCGCAACTGGCCGGAAACGCCGCAATACGAGTTCCTCGCCGACAGCATGTGGCCGCAGTTCGCCTACGGGCGCAACGCCGTCTACCCGGACGGCGACCACGGCAACGCCCTGCTCAGCAAGTTTCCGATCAGCCATTACGAGAACCTCGACGTGTCGATCGGCGTCGTCGAGCAGCGCGGCCTGCTGCATTGCGCGCTGCAGGTGCCGGGGCCGCGCAACATCCATGCGATCTGCGTGCACCTGGGCCTGCGCGAGGTGCACCGTCGCCAGCAGCTGAACCTGCTGTGCAAGCTGCTGGACGGCCTGCCCAAGGACGAGCCGGTGATCGTCGCCGGCGACTTCAACGACTGGCGCCTGCGCGCCAGCGGCGTGCTCGCCGAACAGGGCATGCACGAGGTGTTCGCCAGCGAACTGGGCGAGCCGGCCAAGAGCTTCCCGGCGCGCTGGCCGCTGCTGCGCCTGGATCGCATCTACGTGCGCAACGTCACCAGCCACCAGCCGACCGTGCTGTCCACCCGTCCCTGGTCGCACCTCTCCGACCATGCTCCCTTGGCCGTGGAGATCCACATATGAAGTACCAATGGCGCGATGGTAATCAGGTCAACCTGCTGATCAACGGCGAAGAGTTCTACCCACGGGTGTTCGAGTGCATCCGTGCGGCGCGCCGCGAGGTGCTGATCGAGACCTTCATCATCTTCGACGACAAGGTCGGTCAGGAACTGCAGCAGGTGTTGATCGAGGCCGCCAGCCGCGGCGTGCGGGTAGAGCTGACGGCGGATGGCTACGGCACCGCCGACCTGACCCCGGAATTCGTCGCGGCGATGACCAGCGCCGGCGTCCACGTCCACATCTTCGACCCGGCGCCGCGCTGGCTCGGCATGCGCACCAACCTGTTCCGCCGCCTGCACCGCAAGGTGGTGGTGATCGACGGCGAGCGCGCTTTCATCGGCGGCATCAACTATTCCGCCGATCACCTGGGCGACTTCGGCCCCATGGCCAAGCAGGACTACGCGGTGGAAGTGGTCGGCCCGATCGTCGCCGACATCCACGCCTCCAGCCTGCGCATCATGCGCCCGGCGCTGGAAGAACCGAGCCAGGTGCGCCCCGTCGCACGCCCGGCCGGCGACGCGCGCATGCTGCTGTCGGTGCGCGACAACACCGAGCACCGCCGTGACATCGAGCAGCAGTACCTGCAGGCCATTCGCGCAGCCAACTACCGGCTGATCATCGCCAACGCCTACTTCTTCCCCGGCTACCGGCTGCTGCGCGAGATGCGCAACGCCGCCCGCCGTGGCGTGCGCGTCACCCTGATTCTCCAGGGCCAGCCCGACATGCCCTGGGCCCGCGGCTTCTCGCGCATGCTCTACAACTACCTGCTGCGCGATGGTGTGGAGATCTTCGAGTACTGCCAGCGTCCGCTGCACGGCAAGGTGGCGTTGATCGACCGCGAGTGGTCGACCGTGGGTTCGAGCAATCTCGACCCACTGAGCCTGGCACTCAACCTCGAGGCCAACCTGGTCATCCGCGACGCGCGCTTCAACCAGCAGCTATATCAGCACCTGAACGGCCTGGCCGACGAACACTGCAAGCGCATCGACCTGGAAAAAGCCGTTCGCGGTTACTGGTGGCGTGCGCCGCTGATTTTCCTGTGCTTCCACTTCACCCGCCTCTTCCCCGCCATCGCCGGCAAGTTTCCGGCCCATTCGCCGCGCCTCAAATCGCTGCGACCGCACCTCGAAGAGAACAGCCAAGCCTTCTGTGATCAGGGAAAGACCTCATGACCCAGCAAAACCAGCCCAAACCCTGGATCAAATGGGGCAAGCGCCTGCTCACCGTGTTCTTCTTCATCATGGTGCCGGTGTTGCTGTTCATGCTGGTGAAGAACCTGGAGTGGAACGAGGTGGTCCAGGCCCTGCAGAGCTACAGCATGCCCATGCTACTGGCCTGTGTCGGCATCACCGCCGTCAGCTTCACGCTGTTCGCCAGCTATGACCTGCTCGGCCGCGCCTACACCGGTCATCACTTGCCCGCCAAGCAGATCCTACCGCTGACCTTCGTCTGCTACGCCTTCAACCTCAACCTCAGCTCCTGGGTCGGTGCCATCGCCCTGCGCTACCGCCTGTATTCGCGGCTGGGGCTGGGCGTGGCGACCGTGACGCGCATCCTCACCTTCAGCCTGATCACCAACTGGCTGGGCTACATGATCCTCGCCGGCATCGTCTTCTCCCTGCGCCTGGTGCAACTGCCGGAGAACTGGCAGATCGGCGCCACCGCGCTACAGGCCATCGGCATCGGCCTGCTGCTGGTCTGCGCCACCTACCTGTTGGCCTGCCGCTTCGCCCGCCGCCGCTCCTGGTCCTGGCGCGACCACGAAGTCACCCTGCCCTCGCTGAAACTGGCGCTGGCCCAGGCGGGCATGTCCATGTGCAACTGGTCGCTGTCCAGCCTGCTGATCTTCCTGCTGCTGCCGAAGGGCGTGGACTACCCCACCGTGCTCGGCATCATGCTGGTCAGCAGCATCGCCGGCGTCGTCACCCACATCCCCGCAGGCCTGGGCGTGCTGGAGGCGGTGTTCATCGCCATGCTCGAAGGCCAGGCCTCCAAAGGCGCCGTCCTCGCCGCCCTGATCGGCTACCGCGCCATCTACCTGCTGCTGCCGCTGCTGGTGGCCGTGGTGGTCTATCTGGTACTGGAAAAACGCGCGAAAAAACTGCGCCAAAAGTCCGAACAGGCCGGCCGGCTGAAGACCGAGGGGGCGTGACGTCACCCCAGCTCAGCTAGCTGAGGACGTATGGGAACCGGGCTCATCGGCTCTCTACCGTCCTTGCTTCTCTTAGGTGTGGGCTTCCCGGATCATGTCCGCCGCGCGCTCGCCGATCACCACGCAGGGCGCCATGGTGTTGCCGACGGTGATACGCGGCATGATCGAGGCATCGGCGATACGCAGTCGCTCGATGCCGTACACCTTGAGCTGGTGATCGACCACTGACAGCGCGTCACGGCCCATTTTCGCGGTACCGCACTGGTGCCAGTAGGTCACGGCCGAGTTGCGGATGAATTGCTCCATCGCCCGGCGATCCCCTGGCCCGGGCACGACCTCGCGCTGGACCAGCGCATCGAAGGCGCCGTGGTTGCCCAGCTCGCGGCACAGCTCGACGGAGGCGAACGCGGCGGCCATGTCTTCGGGGGCGCTCAGTGAATTCGGCTCGATCAGCATGGCGTCCAGCGGCCCGGCGCCGGACAGGCGCAAGCGCCCTCGGCTCTGCGGTCTGGCCAGGCCGGCGAACATGGTCCAGCCATGCGCCGGCGGCGCGATGCCAACCTCGGCTGGCGACGGCACCGGGAACTCCAGTTGGCAGTGCAGCAGGTCGGGGTAATCCAGGCGCGCATCGCTCCGCCAGTACAGCGTGGCCTCGCAACCGCCACCGCCCACGTCCTGCGGCTGCCGGTATGCCCAGGTGCAGCCGAAGGCCACGTGATCCTGGTGGTTCTGGCCCACGCCGGGCAGGTGTTCGATCACTTCGATGCCATGGCTGCGCTGCTCGCTTTCCGGGCCGATGCCGGATTGCATCAGGACCTTGGGCGTGTTCACCGCGCCGAGGGACAGCACCACTTCGCCTGCCGCATAAAAGCATTGGCGCTGGCCGTCGATCAGCACCTCGACGCCCGTTGCCCGCTTGCCCTCGAACAGCAAGCGGGCTACCAGGGCACCGGTGAGCACCGTCAGGTTCGGCTGGTGCAGGCGCGGTGCGATGTAGGAGTCGTAGACGGACTCGCGCTTGCCCTGGTTAATGCGCAGGTCGGCAATCGCCACGCCGCCGGGGCCTTCCATCATTTCGCCGTTGGGGCTGTCGAAGCGCGGAATGCCCAGCTGGCCGGCGGCCTTCAGGGTGGCCCAGGCCAGGGGCTGGGGTGCAGCGGGTTGGCCGACATGCACCGGGCCGTTCGAACCGCGGCGCCAGGCGTCGGGGCTGCCCTGCCAGCTTTCGATGCGCCGGTAGTAGCCCAGCACCGACTCGTAGCCCCAGGCCGGGTCGCCGGACTCGGCGGCGAAATGTTCCCAGTCCGAGCGGTGCCCGCGGGCCCAGACCATGACGTTGATGCTCGATCCTCCGCCAAGGCCCTTGCCCATGTTCAACGACAGGCGCCGGCCGTTCAGCTGGGCGGTGGGTTGTGCTTCGAAGGCCCAGTCCCGCGCCGAGCCCAGGTTGAGGGGCCATTGCCCCGGCTCGACGACCTCGGGGCCGGTGTAGCCCGCGCCGGCTTCGATCAGCAGCACGCGGGCGTCCGGTTGCTCGGCAAGGCGGGCGGCGACCACGCAGCCCGTCGTACCGGCGCCACACACGATGAAGTCGTAACTCTGTTGGTTCATGCGTCCCTTCCATCTGCAGCGGGTGAAAGCCAAGGCCGTTCAGGGTGTCGACGGGCCGCTCTCACTGCGCATCGACGCTGCGGACCGCTTCGAGAATCACCTTGGCCACGGCGGCCGGCTGCGACTGCTGCGGCACGTGGCTGGTGCGCAGTTCGGTCAAGGTGGCGCCGATGCGCTTGGCGGCGGAGCGCTGGACGTCGGGGTGGATCATCCGGTCTTCGCTGGCCAGCAGGTACCAGGACGGCTTGGTCTTCCAGGCGGCGACGGTGGTGCGGTCATCGAAGGCGGACGCCTTGATCGGGCCCTGGGTCGCGGTCATCACGGCAGTCTGTTCGGCCGGAAGGTCCTGGGCGAAGTCTTTGGCCATGCCTTGCGGCGTCATGTACAGGAAGCCGTTGCTGTCTGCCTGGATCTGGCTGATGCCCGGCGGCGTCGGTGCGCCCTTGCCCTGCTCGCCGCTGAACTGGCCGGCATCGGGGGCGAAGGCGGCGACATACACCAGGGCGCCGACTTTGTCATGGGCGCCGGCCTCGCTGATCACCGTGCCGCCCCAGGAATGGCCGACCAGCACCACGTCGCCCTGCTGGTTGTTCAGCGCGCGCTGGGTGGCGGCCACGTCGTCGGCCAGGGAAGTGAGCGGATTCTGTACCACCGTCACCGAAACCCCTTCGGCCTGCAGGTAAGGTACGACCTTGGCCCAGTCGGAGCCGTCGGCGAAGGCGCCATGTACGATGACCACCGAAGGCAGTGTATCGTCGGCCTGGCCGACACCGGCCACGAAGGTGCTGGTCAGGGCAAAAGCGGCGGTGATGAGGTGCTTGCTGAAGGTTTTCATGGGAGTGAACTCCTGTGTTTGGAGTTCAAATTCTGCTGACGGGCCTGCCTGGCGGGTATCGGTCATTTATCCGACCCGGGGACTTTTTCATGGATGGCGCGGTGCGATTCGACATTTCGTTGAGCGGGGCTTTGGCGGCGATTTCCCAGGTCGGCGACCTGAGCATGGGGCAGCCGCTGGGCCACTCCCAGCGGGTTGCCCGGCTGGCGCGGCTGCTGGCCCAGGCCGGGCATGGCACCGGCGAACACCTCCAGGTCGCGGAGCAGGTGGCGCTGCTGCGCTGGTCGGGGTGCACCGCCAACGCCGATGGCTTCGCCCACCTGCTGGGTGACGACGTCGACGGCCGCCGCGCGATGCTCGACCTGACCCTGGGCGCCGACGCGATGAACGCCGTGCACAAGGCCACGCCGCTGGCGGTGGTGCACTGCGAGGTGTCCGGTGAAATCGCCAGGACCCTGGAGTTGGGTGCGGATGTGGAGTCCGGCCTGTGCCGGGTGTTCGAAACCTACGACGGCACCGGCCGCCCGCTGGGCCTGACCCACGAGCACATCCCGGAAGTGGCCTACCAGGTGGTGCTGGCCGGGGACCTGGACATTCTCAGCCGCGCGCACGGCGTGGACGCTGCGCTGAACTGGATCCGCGAGCAGTCCGACCGCCGCTACCCCGCCGCCCTCGCCGCGCTGCTGGTGCACCATGCCAAGGACTGGCTGGCGGAGCTGCAGGCCACACCCGACGCGGTGAGCACCAGCGCCATCGAACGCCCGGTGTCGCTGACCCTGGTGGGTGATGTGATAGACCTCAAGCTGCCGTGGCTGGCGGGCTATTCGCGGCAGGTGTCGCAGCTCGCCGTGGAGGCCGCCCGCCTGTGGGGGCTGCCCGACGCGACCCGGAGCAACCTCGGCAAGGCGGCGCTGATCCACGGCCTGGGCCGGGCGGCGGTGTCCAACCAGCTGTGGAACACCGCCGGCCCCCTGCCCTACGGCGCCACCGAGCGCATCCACCTGGTGCCCTACTGGACGCAGAAGGCTTCACGGCAGATCAGTGAGCTGACGGCGCCCGGCGAGATCGCCGCCCACGCCTACGAACGGCTCGACGGCAGCGGTTACTTTCGCGGCGCCCTGGGCGATGCCCAATGCGCCGAATGCCGCTTGCTCGCCGCCTCGGTCGCCTGGGTGGCGCTGCGCAGCGACCGGCCCTGGCGCCCGGCCCACAGCGAATCGGAAGCGGCGCGGCTGTTGAAACAGGATGCCGGCCGCGGGCTGTTCGACGCCGACATCTGCGAGGCGGTAATCGCTGCCGCAAGGGGCGAACGCCGGCTGCCGCAACCCAAGAGCACGCTGCTGACGGCCCGCGAGTGTTCCATCCTGCTGGAAATCAGCCGGGGCGCCAGCAACAAGGAAGTGGCGCGGCGGCTGGACATCAGCCCGAGCACGGTGCGCACCCATATGGAAAGCATCTTCCGCAAGCTGGGCTGCTCCACCCGCGCGGCGGCCACGCTGAAGGGCCTGACCCTGGGCCTGATCGCCTGACGCCCGGGCCGGCCCTCAGGCCAGGTTGCCCCGGGCCAGGGCGGTAAAGGCCTTGAGCGCGGCGGACGGATTGCGGCGATTGGGGTAGTACAGGCACAGCCTGTCCCGAGGCGGCGTCCAGTCGTCCAGGACCCGCTCGAACTGACCGGCCTCGATTTCCGCCTGCACGTCCTGCTCCATGAAAAAGCCAAGCCCCACGCCGGCCTGCACCACGGCCTTGACCACGCCGGGCTCATCGAGGGTCAGCGGCCCGCTGACATCGAGCCGCGTCACCTCCCCCGCCCGCTCGAAATGCCAGGGGTAGATCGCGCCATTCGGCAGGCGAACGCGGATGCACGCATGCCGCAGCAGATCAGCCGGCGTGCGCGGCCGCCCGTGCTGCGCGAAGTAGCCCGGCGTGCCGACCACGGCGTAGCGCTGCCGCGGGCCGAGGGGAATCACGATCATGTCGCTGGGGACCAGGTTCGCCGAACGCACCCCGAGGTCGAAGCCGTCGGCGACGATGTCCACCAGGCGGCCTTCGGTCACCAGGTCGATGTGCACCTTGGGGTAGCGCCGCAGAAATTCCAGCACCAGAGGCAGCAGCGTCGAACGGGCGGCACTGGCGAAGGCGTTGATGCGCAGCACGCCCGACGGCCCGGCACTGTGCGCGCGCACCGTTTCGAGCGCGGCGCGCACGTCCTGCAGCGCCGGCCCAACCCGCTCCAGGTACATCGCCCCGGCCTCGGTCAGCGACACGCTGCGGGTAGTGCGATTGAACAGGCGCGTTTCGAGGCTCGCCTCCAGCTTGGCGATGGTGTTGCTCAATGCGGTAGTGGACACATCCAGGTCGATGGCCGCCTGCCGGAACGACGCCCGGCGCGCCACGGCAAGCACCGCTTCCAGTTCGTTGAGGCCCAGTCGTGGGTCGGCCATCGGATTGTCCTGAAATTCAGGATAGGTCGTTAATTCTGTCCCAGTTGAGCAAATTATCCTGCGAGCGGCAAGATCACAGCCGTAAACCCCACCCACCTGTGAGAGAGGAGATAGGCCATGAACCTGCACCTGCCTGAAGCCGTAGAGACCTACTTCGATATCAGCAATGGCGGCGACGCCTCGCGCCTTGCCACCTGCTTCTGTCCGGACGCCACGGTGACCGACGAGAACCGCACGCACCAGGGCCTTGCCGCTATCGAAGCCTGGCACCGGGAAGCGCAGCAAGCCTTCAGCTACCGCGTCGAGCCCCAGGGCACCACGCAGCAGGACGACGCACTGACCGTAACCGCCCGCGTGGTCGGCGACTTCCCTGGCAGCCCGGTGCAGCTCAAGCATGTGTTCGTGTTGCAGAACGGGCAGATCCGCTCGCTGGAGATCGCCCCATGAACCTCGACCTCACTGGCAAGCACGTACTGGTCACAGGCGGCACCAAAGGCGTCGGTCGCGCGGTGGTCAGCCGCTTTCTCGCGGAAGGCGCGACGGTACTGACCTCGGCACGGCAGGCGGATGCAGACCTGCCGAGCGAGCTGTTCGTGCAGGCCGACCTGTCGACCCGTGAAGGCTGCGACACCCTGGTGCAAGCGACCCGGCAGTGCCTGGGCACGGTGGACATCATCGTCCATGTGCTGGGCGGCTCGTCGGCCCCCGGAGGTGGCTTCGCCGCGCTGGACGACACGCAGTGGCAGCGCGAGTTCGACCTCAACCTGCTCCCGGCCGTGCGCCTGGACCGCGCCCTGCTGCCGCAGATGCTCGAACGCAAAGCGGGCGTCATCATCCATGTGACTTCCATTCAGAACCGTCTGCCGCTGCCGGAAGCCACCACCGCCTATGCCGCAGCCAAGTCGGCGCTCTCTACCTACAGCAAGAGCCTGTCGAAGGAGGTATCGCCACAAGGCGTGCGTGTGGTTCGGGTGTCACCGGGCTGGGTCGAAACCGACGCGTCGGTCGCCCTGGCCGAACGGCTGGCGCAGGAAGCAGGTACCGACTATGAACGCGGCAAGCGAATCATCATGCAGGCCTTGGGCGGCATTCCCCTTGGACGACCCTCCAGACCGGACGAAGTGGCTGACCTCATTGCCTTCCTCGCCTCGTCCCGCGCGGCCGCCATCACGGGCAGTGAGTTCGTAATCGATGGCGGAACGGTGCCAACGGTATAGGGGTATTACTTGAGGTCACAGTGGAGCATTGCCGCAGGCCCTGCGCGGTATGCCTTTGCAGCATTCGCACCAAGCCATCGCCTTGTGCCCCGGAAGGCATCGAGATAAGGCGATGGCCGCGGAAGACCATTTATCTAGGCGCCCTCGGCCTGCACTCATGCAGGACGGTTGTCCTGTCATTCGTTCTCTTCGCGGATGCGGCCTGAACCCGGCGACCCGAGAGGTCGCCCTGTTCTGGTATCTGCCGCTCAACCGTTGACCACGGTGCCGCCGTTGACGTGCAACACCTGGCCGCTGACGTAGCTGGAGTCGTTGCTGGCCAGGTAGACGAAGGCCGGTGCGACCTCCGAGGGCTGGCCGGGGCGCTGCATGGGGGTGTCCGAGCCGAAGCCGGCGACCTTGTCCGCCGGGAAGGTGGAGACGATCAGCGGCGTCCAGATCGGCCCTGGGGCCACGGCGTTGACGCGGATGCCGCGCTTGACCAGGTTCAGCGCCAGCGAACGGGTGAAGGTGGTGATGGCGCCCTTGGTGGACGAGTAGTCCAGCAGCATGGCGTTGCCCTTGTAGGCGGTGATCGAGGTGGTGTTGATGATCGCCGCGCCCTCCTCCAGGTGTGGCAGCGCCGCCTTGGTCAGCTGGAACATGGCGAAGATGTTGGTGCGGAAGGTCTGCTCCCACTGCTCCTGCGGAATGTCCTCGAGGCCTTCCTGCGGCTGCTGTTCGCCGGCGTTGTTGACCAGGATGTCGAGGCGGCCCCACTTGCCGATGGTCTCGCGGACCACCTTCTGGCAGAACGCGGCATCGGCCACGTCGCCGGCCAGCGGCAGCACCTGGCGGCCGCGCTTCTCGATCTCCGCCTGGGTCAGCCTGGCGTCTTCGTCGCGGTCGAGGTACAGCAGCACGATGTCGCAGCCTTCCTCGGCGAAGTGCACGGCCACGGCGCGGCCGATGCCGCTGTCGGCACCGCTGATGATCGCCACCTTGCCCTCCAGCTTGCCGGAGCCGCGGTAGCGTTCGTCGATGTAGATCGGCTTCGGGTGCATGTGCGCCTCGCTGCCGTGGGGGATGTCCTGGTGCTGGGCGGGCATGTTCTGTTTTTCGATCATGAAAGTTTCCTCTCGATTCAGGAGGGGTCGGCGTCCAGCCGCTGCCACATGGCGCGGGTCAGGCGCTGGCGGTTGGCGTAACCCTTCCAGGGGTCGTCCCGCAGGCCGTCGAGACGTTCCTGCAGGTTGTGGATGGTCCATTGCTGGGCGCTGCGCAGCCCGTCGAGCTCGTCGCGGGCGATGGGCACGGACACCGGCAGGCCCGGACGGGCGCGCACCGAATAGGCGGCCACGGTGCTGGCGCCGCGGCCGTTGCGCAGGTAGTCGATGAATATCTTGCCGACCCGGTTCTTCGGCCCGGACGTGGCGGTGAAGCGCTCCGGCAGCTGGCGGGTCATGAACTGGGCGACGGCCTTGGCGAAGCCCTTGACCTCGTCCCAGCCGGCGCGGCGCGCCAGCGGCACGATGATGTGGATGCCCTTGCCGCCGCTGGTCTTGAGGAAGGCCTGCAGGCCCAGCTCATCGAGCACCGTGAGCGTCAGCCGGGTCGCCTCCTGCATGCTGCGCCAGGGCAGCGCGGGGTCCGGGTCGAGGTCGAGCACGAAGTGGTCGGGCGTATCGATGCGGTCGCTGGTGGCGCCCCAGGTGTGCAGCTCGATGGTGCCCATCTGCACGGCGCCGATCAGCGCCGGCAGGCTGTCGATCTCCATCAGCCGCGCGTGGCCGGGGTCGAGGCTCTTGTCCAGGTGCTTGATGTTGGGGATGGCCAGGCGTTCGGCATGTTTCTGGAAGAACTGTTCGCCACCCACGCCGTCCGGCGCGCGCACCAGCGACACCGGGCGGTTGTCCAGGTACGGCAGCAGCCAGTCGGCAACGCCCGCGTAGAATTGCGCGAGCTCGAGCTTGGTGGAGCCGCTCTCCGGGTCGATGACCCGCTGCGGGTTGCTGATCGACACGCCGGCGATGTCCTGCCGACCGGGCTTGCCCTTGCTCGCCTTGGCCGCCGGTTTGGCGGGCTTTTTCGTCGCTTGCTCGGGCTGGCGTGGCCGCTCGCGAACGATCTCGCTCGCCGACTTGTCGCTGCGCAGGGAGACGAAAGCGGCCTGGCGGACGATGCCTTCGTTCGTCCATTCGGCGAATTCGACTTCAGCCACCAGCTGCGGTTCGACCCAGCTCACGCCACGCGCGTCCGGGCCGCGCAGGGGCGCGGCCAGCGGCGAGTCGTCCCGCGCCAGCTGGCGCAGCTTCTGATGCAGATCCTTGAGCATCGCCTCGCCGAAGCCGGAGCCCACCCGGCCGGCATAGCGCAGGCCCTGGTCGTCGTTGATCGCCAGCAGCAGCGCACCGAAGCCGCTGCGGCTGCCCTTGGGCGCGGTGTGGCCGATGACCACGAATTCCTGGCGCAGACGGCACTTGAGCTTGATCCAGTCCTGGCTGCGCCGCGACACGTAGAGGCTGCCGGCGCGCTTGCCGATCACGCCCTCCAGCGACATGGCGCAGGCGCTTTCGACGATGTCCTGATGTTGGGCGGCGAAGGCGGCGGAAAAGCGCAGCGGAGTGCCGCGGGTCGAGCCCAGCGCCTGCTTGAGCCTGGCGCGGCGCTCTTCCAGCGGGGTCTGGCGCAGGTCCTCGCCGTCGATGAACGGGGCGTCGAACAGGTAATAGAGAATGTCGTGGCTGCGGCCGATCTCGAAGGCGTTCTGCAACAGCTGAAAGCTCGGCAAGCCCTGCTCGTTCATCACCACCATTTCGCCGTCCAGCCAGCTGTCCCGCAGGTCCAGCTTGGCCAGGGCCTCGGCCTGTTTTGGCATCTTCGCGGTCCAGTCGTGGCCGTTGCGGGTGAACAGGCGCACCTCGCCGTCGGCGATGCGCGCCATGACGCGGTAACCATCGAACTTGACCTCGTAGAGCCAGTCGCCTTCCGGCGGGCGCTCGGCGAGGATGGCCAGCTGCGGCGCCAGGGTGTCGGGAAATTCCGCCGTGGCCTTGGATTTGGGCTTGGCGGCCTTCGGCTTGCTCGCCGCGCGGACGCTGGCGGCCTGCCGCGTGGCTTTCTTGCTCGGCCCGCCCACCAGGGCGCCGCTGATCACGCTCTGCGGCTGCGCCTCGACGATGTCGTACTCCTCCGAGGGGCGGGCGATGTCGTCGCGCTCTTTGATCAGCAGCCACTGTTCCTTGTCGCTGCTGCCGCGCAGGTGGGTGCGCACCAGGCTCCAGTCGCCGGACAGCTTCTCGCCCACCAGGGCGAACTTGAGCTTGCCGGCCTTGTACGCCGCCGCCGGGTCGCCGTGAGGCTGCCAGATGCCCTGGTCCCAGACGATCACGTCGCCGGCGCCATAGTTGCCCTCGGGAATGCTGCCCTCGAAGGTGGCGTAATCGAGCGGGTGATCCTCGACGTGCACGGCCAGGCGCTTGTCGCGCGGGTCCAGGCTCGGACCCTTGGGCACCGCCCAGCTCTTCAGCGTGCCGTCCAGTTCCAGGCGAAAGTCGTAATGCAGGCGCCGGGCGTCGTGCTTCTGGATCACGAAGCGCAGCGCACCGGCCTTGCTACGCCGCTTGCGCGGCTGCTCGCGGGGCTCGCTGGTCTGTTCGAAGTTGCGTTTGCGGTTGTATTCGCTCTGCGCCCTGGCCATCTAGGGTCCCCTACTTGCGCGCCGTCTTGGCGGTCTTGCTGGTGGTCTTGGCGGAGCCCGTCGTCGAACGGCGGCGGGCGGGCTTCTTGGTTTCCTCGTCGGAACCACCGCCGAGACTGCGCCGCAGCAGTTCGGTGAGGTCGATGACGTCGGCGCTGCGGCGCTCTTCGCCGCCGGAGACCTTCTCGACCTCCTCGATCTTGCCGGCCTTGGCCTTGCGCTCAACCAGTTCGAGGATGCGGTCCTGGAAACTGTCCTGGTATTCCTCGGGCTGCCAGTCGCCACTCATGTCCTTGATCAGGCGCTTGGCCATGTCCAGCTCGCTCTTGGCCAGCTTGGCCTTGGTCACCGCCGGGCCCAGTTCCAGCGACTCCAGCCCGCGGACCTCGGCGGGCCAGCGCAGCTTCACCAGCACCAGCGCCGACTCCAGCGGCATCAGCGTCGCCAGGTACTGGCGCGTGTGCAGCACCACATGGGCCAGGGCAACCTTGCCGGTGGAGGCCAGCGCCTCGCGCAGCAGCGCGTAGACCTTCTCGCCACGCCGGTCGGGTGCCAGGTAATAGGGTGTATCGATGTTCTGCAGGGGAATCTGCGGGCTGTCGACGAAGGCGAAGATGTCGATGGTCTGGGTCGACTCCGGGTGGGCGGCGCGGATTTCCTCCTCGCTCAGCACCACGTAGCGGCCCTTCTCGTACTCCACGCCCTTGACGATGTGTTCCTTGGTCACCTCCTTGCCGGTGACCTTGTTGACCCGCTTGTAGCCGACCGGGTCCATGCTGCGCTTGTCCAGCCAGTCGAAGTCCACGCCCTGCGAGGAGGTGGCCGACACCAGTGCGACGGGAATGTGCACCAGGCCGAAACTGATCGCGCCTTTCCAGATTGCTCGAGCCATGGCGGTAGTTCCTGGGGATACCTACATGGCCGACCCGCCGCCGCCTGGGAAAGTTTCACCTAACTGGAGGCGTCGCCTCCCGGCAGATAGCGGAAGCTGCCGCAGCGGCTGCAGCATTGGCACAGCAAGGTTTCCTTGCCCATATCCATGAGGGTGCCGGCGGTCCATGTACACCCGTTGATCAGACATGCGAGTTTCATTTGCCAGTCTCCTTCGCGGCACGCGCCGCCAGGTTTCCTTATCGCAATCGACCCTGCGGCGCGGCCGAAGGTTTTATCCATAAATTGATGGACCCTGCGCGCCCGTTCGACGGTCTACCGCTTACGTGCCATCAGGGAGAAGTGCAATGGCGAAGAAAAATGCCTTTCTGGTCAGCTACATACTCGACAACCAGCCGCAGTCCGTCACGGTGGAGGATGAGGCCGAATCGATGACGCCGGAACAGGCGCTGGCGCGACTGCAGACGCAGCACGGCGGCGCCACGATCACCGACGTGCAGGTGACCCATATCGACCCCGAGCGCACCGCCTTCACCCCGGGCCACTACCAGCAGCCCTGACCATGAGAAACATGGAAACCCCGACGTACAAGCTGCTGGTCTATGGCGGCGACAGCAGCCTCGGCAGTGCGATTCTGGCGGAGGCGTTGCACCGCCAGTTCGAGGCCACGGCGGTGCTCGACGACCTCAACGAGCAGCGCGCCCGACCGGGCCTGCGGGCCAAGAGTGGCGGGCTGAGCGACCCTATCGAGGTCAGCCGCAGCGTGGCCGGCATGCACGGCGTCATCTGCCTGCTGGATGTGGCGTTGAAGGATCAGGACGACTTCGCCCTGCGCTTCAACACGCTGATCGCGCTGCTGGACGGGCTGGAGACCGCCGGGGTCAAGCGCCTGATGGTGGTCGACGACTTCGCTTGGCTGGACCGCGACCTGGCGCCCGAGTCGCCCGTACATCACCTGACCGACCGGCTGAAGGCCAGTAGGGTAGCCTGGACCCTGGTACAGGCGCCGCCGTCGTCCGATGAGGACCTCGGCATCGACGATTTCAAGCAGCCGGGCGCGTCCGCCCTGCCCCTTCATCGCTTCGCCATGGCCATGCTCGACGAGCTGGACCTGGCGCTGCATCACCACCAACGACTGCAGATAGATCTGTAGGAGGAAAGGTCGATGGAAGCCGAAGCCGTCATTCTCCTCGCCATTTCATCCTGGTTCCTGGTTGCCGCCGCCATGCTCTGGGGCATGCTGCGCATCGCCCGCCGCCATGCGCGCGACGCCGACGAGCGCCAGGCCGAGACGCTGGTGCGTCTGGCGCCGCCGCCCGCGCGGCGCAGCAAGCCGCGCCGGCACAAGCAGCCGCGCCCGGCCTTTGCCCCCGCCTACCGCGCCGCACACCGTTTCGCCCACCGCTGAGCGCCTATAAAACACGCGCAAAAAATGTCCGGCACTCGCCCTCGCCCGCGCCGGTCGTACGTCGAACCGATGTAGACGAGGAATCGACCATGAACCAACCCGCGACCGAGCCGGCCTTCCGCGATGCCCTGCTGCAGGTCCTGGTGAGCTGCGCCGCCCAGCACTTCGAGCAGGCGGCGGATTACGCCCACCTCAACGGCCTGCAGGCCAGCACCGAACTGCGCAACGGCGAGCACCTGGAACTGTGCCTGACCCTGCGCCGCCCCAGCGACAACACGCCCTGCTGCTACCGTATCCGCGCCGTGCCCGACAGCCGTCTGGTGTTGCACGAGAAGACCTACGGCGCCGAGGTTCAGCGTCTGCAGGCGGCGCTCGACTCGATCAACGACACCTTGATAGAAACCGAACTGGCCGCCTTCTTCATCAAGGCCGCCGCCCTGCCGCTGGACTATGTTGCCGAACGACATCAGCCCGGATTCATCTGAACAGAGGCGCAGCCGCCGAACGGCTGCCCCCGATCATTGCGCCGCTTCGCTGAAAAGGTTGAACTCCCTTCCCTGGCAGCCGGTCCCTGAGCCATCTCATATTGCCGTTGGATAGATCATTTCCCCTGATACGGTTATAAGGGGCCTGGCCTGACTAGCGTTTCAATCTACCTTCCGCATAAGGAAATCAGCGATGTCCGTCTCTCAGCTTGCCGAGCTACTCAAACAGAACGAAGAACAGATCCTGGACAAGTGGCTGAGCGCCCAGCGCGCCGCTGGGATCCGCTTCGACCTGATCGACGAACGCAATGTCCAGGACAACTCCAGGGACCTGCTCAAGGCCGTGATCATGGCGTTAGCACAAGACGCGGACGACTTCGACGCGCCGGCCTGGAAGCCGCTCAAGGCACAGCTTGAGCGACTCTCCCGCACCCAGGCCAGGCAGGGCTTCTCCGCCTCCGAGACGGCGACCTTCGTGTTTTCGCTCAAGGAGCCGCTGTTCGAGCTGATCCAGAACCAGAGCCAATACGACAACAGAGTCGATCTGGTCTGGTTGGTCAACAAGCTGGTCGACAAGCTCGGCCTGTTCAGCGTCGAGTACTACATGGCCGGCCGTGAGGCGGTGATCCGCGAGCAGCAGGAAAGCCTGCTGGAACTCTCCACACCGGTGGTGCAGCTGTGGGACGGCGTGCTGGCCGTGCCGCTGATCGGCGCGCTGGACAGCAACCGCACCCAGATCGTCATGGAATCGCTGCTGCAGAAGATCGTCGAGACCGAGTCCGACATCGCCATCATCGACATCACTGGCGTGCCGACCGTGGACACCATGGTCGCCCAGCACCTGCTCAAGACCATTACCGCCGCCAAGCTGATGGGCGCCCGCTGCATCATCAGCGGTATCCGTCCGCAGATCGCCGCGACCATCGTCCACCTGGGCGTGGAACTGGGCGACGTGGTGACCAAGTCCTCCCTGGCCGACGCCTTCAAGCTGTCGCTCAAGGAGCTGAACGTCCGTCTGGTCGGCAACGCGCGCTGAGGACCCGGCCATGGTAGACCGCATTCCAATCCTCAAGATGGGCAAATACCTGCTGCTCAGCATTCAGGTCGACATGCACGACCAGTTGGCGCTGGACCTGCAGGAAGACCTCACCGAGCAGATCGTGCGCCACAGGGCCAAGGGCGTGCTGATCGACATCTCTTCGCTGGAGATCGTCGACTCCTTCATCGGCCGCATGCTGTCCCATATCGCCAACGTGTCGCGCATCCTCGACGCCAAGGTGATCGTGGTGGGCATGCAACCGGCCGTGGCCATCACCCTGGTCGAACTGGGCCTGTCCCTGGAGGGCATCGCCACCGCGCTGAATATCGAGAAAGGCATGCGCTGGCTGGAAAACAGCGTGAACGAGGATGAAATCGCCGGGGAGCCCGAGAGTGACGAAGACACAGACGCTCCCTCTGAAACAGGAAACTGACATCGTCATCATCCGCCAGCGGGTGCGCAAGGCGGCCGAAGAAGCCCGTCTGGGCCTGGTCTCGCAGACCAAGATCGTCACCGCGGCCAGCGAGATCGCGCGTAATGCGCTGATCTACGGCGGTGGCGGCCAATGCCTGATCGAGCTCGCCAACCGCGACGGTCGCGCGGCCGTGCGCCTGGTCATTGCCGACCAGGGCCCGGGCATCGCCGATATCGAGCGCGCGCTGGTCGACGGCTACACATCGGGCAGCGGCCTGGGCCTGGGCCTGAGCGGCTCGCGCCGCCTGGTTGACGAATTCGATTTGAAGAGCCAGCCCGGCGCCGGCACGACGGTGGAACTGTGGAAGTGGAAATGACCGAGGTTATCAAGCAGTTTTCCTATGCGGTCAGCCACACCGCCCATGCCGACGCCGCGCGCCGGGTCGTCATCCGCGAGGCCAGCCGGCTCACGACCGACGAGACCCTGCTGGGGCGCGTGAGCGTGGTGGTGCAGGAGATGGCGCGCAACCTGGTGCTGCATGCCGGTGGCGGCGAGCTGCTCTTCTATCAGGACGACGAGCGGCTGGATCTGCTCGCCGTCGACAAGGGCCCCGGCATGGACGACGTGGCTCGCTGCCTGGCCGACAGCTATTCCTCCAAGGGCACCATGGGCGCCGGCCTGGGCGCCATAAGCCGGCTGTCCGACCACTTCGACATCTACTCCCAGCCAGGCCAGGGCACCGTGGTGTTCGCCCAGTTCCGCCTGAACCCGGCCACCAGCCCGCTGATCTCGGCCGGCGTGAGCACGCCCTACCCCGGCGAGGAGGTCTGCGGCGACGCCTGGGCGATCCGCGACAACCGCATCATGGTCTGCGACGGCCTCGGCCATGGCCATGCCGCCCATGAGGCCAGCCGCCGCGCCCGCGACCTGTTCCTCGACCACGACGACACGCTGCCGCTGGAAACCCTGCTCGAGCGCATGCACCGTGCGCTGATGCCGACCCGCGGCGGCGCCGTGGCGCTGGCGGAAATCCAGCCCGAGCAGGCCCAGGTGCGTTTCTGCGGCATGGGCAATATCGCCGGGGTGCTGCACGACGGTCGCAGCCGCAGCATGGTGTCCGGCAACGGCACGGTAGGCTACCGCATCGGCCGCATCCAGAGCTTCAGCTACCCCTGGTCGCCGACGACGCTGCTGATGATGTCGTCGGACGGCATCAGCACGCGTCACGATCTGGGCAGTTATCCGCGCCTCGCCGGGCGCCATCCGGCGGTCATCGCGGCGGTGCTGCACCGCGACTTCCGTCGGCACAACGACGACGCAACCCTGGTGGTGGTGAGACATGCATAAAACGAGGCGAATAGTCTCGATCGAGATCCGTGAAGAAGTCGACGTGGTCAACTGCCGGCAGAGCGCCAAGCGCATTGCCGCCTGGCTCGACCTGTCGCAGCTGGAGCAGATCCGCTTCGCCACCTCGGTTTCCGAGCTGGCGCGCAACATCTATCAGTACGCCGGCAGCGGCTTCTTCCATTTCGACCTGGCGCAGAACGCCGTCGAACAGCTCTGCGCGCTGACCTTCACCGCCGAAGACCATGGCCCGGGCATCGCCCACATCGAGCAGATCCTCGACGGCAGCTACGTCTCGCCGACTGGCATGGGCGTCGGCCTGCGCGGCGCGCAGCGGCTGATGGACGACTTCGACATCAAGACCTCCGCCGCCGGCACCCACATACGCGGCCGCAAGGCGATCCACCCGCCGCGCCCCTTCCCCTCGCCCGCCTCGCTCAAGGCCATTCGCGAGCAGCTGCAGAGCGACGGCGTGGCCGATCCCTACGTCGAGCTACAGGTGCGCGGCAAGGAGCTGCTGCTGACCACCGCCGAGCTGCAGAGCAAGCAGCTGGAGCTGGAGGCCACCAACGTCGAGCTGGAGAACACCAACAAGGGCGTGGTCGCGCTCTACTCGGAGCTGGAGAAGGCCACCGAGGAACTGCGCGAGGCCGGCGAATCGAAGAGCCGCTTCTTCGCCAACATGACCCACGAGATCCGCACGCCGATCAACATCGTCGAGAACATCAGCAAGCTGCTGCTCAAGGGCATGGACGGACCGCTCAATCCCGAGCAGTACAAGCAGGTGGCGTTCATCAGCGATGCTGCCGCCGAGCTGTCCGAGCTGGTCAACGAACTGCTCGACCTCTCCGAGGCCGAATCCGGCCGGATCGAGATCACCCCGGTGAAGTTCGAACTCTCCGATTTCGTCGAGCAGCTGCGCCAGTTCGCCGGCGCGCTGGGCCTGCGCCATCCGAGCGTGGAGTGGGAAATCGTCGGCGCCTCCCAAGAAGTGGCGCTGGAGACCGACCGCCACCGCCTGTTCCAGATCATGCGCAACCTGATCGGCAACGCCTTCAAGTACACCCCGGCCGGCAAGGTGGTCGTGCGTACCTACCTGCCGGACGAGCACAGCGCCGAATTCATGGTCGAGGACACCGGCGTCGGCATTGCGCCGGAGAACCATGCGCGAGTGTTCGAGGAGTTCCTGCGGGTGCGCGGCCCCGGCATGTCCCAAGTACAGGGCACCGGGCTAGGCCTGCCGCTGGCGCGGCGCCTGGCCGGGCTGCTGCGCGGCGAGATCAGCCTGGACAGCGAGCTGGGACGCGGCAGCCGTTTCCTGCTGCGATTCGCCCGCCGCTACGACGAGAACGGAGCGGAGCCGGCGCCGCTGGACCTGAGCGGCATCAACGTGCTGCTGATTGACGACAATGAGGCCGACCGCTATCTGCTGTCGCGCCTGCTGCAGCCCTACCACCCGGTAATCATCGAGGCGGTCAGCGCCACGTCCAGCATCGACAAGCTGCATGCCATCCGGCCGGACATCATCTTCCTCGACCTGGACCTGCCGGATATTTCCGGCGAGGACCTGCTCGAAAGCATGGACTGGAGCATGCACGCGCGGGTGCTGATCAACACCGCCAAACCGCTCGAAGGCCCGCTGCTCGAACGCCTGCAACGGCAGAGCCGGGCGATATTGCACAAGTCCCATCCCGACTACGCTGAACAGGTCCTGAACCAGGTGAGGCGTCTGACCGAGGAGCAACGCGATGCGCACTAGACGGATCCTGATCGTCGACGACATGGAAGCCAACCGCTATGTCCTGCGCAGGATTCTGTCCAGCGAGTCGAACTTCCAGGTTCTTGAAGCGGGCACCGGCGCCGAGGGCCTGGCGCTGATGATCGACGGCGTGGATTTGGTGATCCTCGACATCAACCTGCCGGATATGACCGGCTTCGAGCTGATCCAGAAGGCCGAGCAGACCCTCGGCCCCGCGCGACTGCCGGCGATCATCAACATCTCAGCCACCTTCGTCAGCGGCAAGGACAAGGCCACCGGCCTGAATACCGGCGCCCGCGCCTACCTCACCCACCCGATCAACCCGGACGAGGTACTGGCGACCATCGCCAGCCTGATGAAGAGCAATACCCGCCTCGAGCGCGTCGAACGCCAGCGCAACTGGGCCGAGGCGCGCAACGAGCAGCTGAGCAAGGAAAAGATCATGCTCGAGCGCTTCATGCGCTCGTTCAGCCACGACCTGCGCTCGCCGCTGTCGGCGGCGGTGATGGCCACAGGGCTGATGCAGCGCAAGCCCGAGCGTCGTACCGAGGAACTGCTCGGCGTGCTGCAGGACAACCTGCAGCGCATCGACCAGATGGTCGCCAACCTGCTGGATATCTCCCACGTCAGTGTGGGCGGCGGCATCCGCCTGATCAGCGAGCCCATGGACCTGGCCACCCTGCTGCGCGACGCCGTGGCCAATCTCGCCCTGCAGCTCAACAATCCGCTCGAGCTGGAGATGGACGAGTCCGGCGCGCAGGTGGTCTGGGACCGCTCGGCCTTCCTGCGCATCCTCGACAACCTGGTGGGCAACGCGGCCAAGCACGGCAAGGCGGAGGCCCCCATTCGCATCGAGCAGAGCCTGGAAGACAAGGCCATCAAGCTGGTGGTGACCAATCACGGCGCGTTCCCGGCCGAGGTGCTGGCCAACCTGGCCACGCCCTACTTCATCTCCAGCCAGAGCGATACCAAGGGCTGGGGGCTGGGCCTGCCGATCGTCAAGGCACTGACCGAGAGCTTCGGCGGCCAGGTCAGCTTCGGCAACGAGGGCGAGCAGGCACGGGTCGAGGTGCTGCTGCCCCTGGCCGTCGGCGACTGACGGCCCTGCCCGGCACTCAGCCGGGCAAGGCGCGCCAGATTTCCTTGGCGTACTCGCGAATGGTGCGGTCCGACGAGAACCAGCCCATGCGCGCGGTGTTGAGGATCGCCGCGCGCCACCAGCGGGCCGGGTCCTGCCACAGCTCGTCTACCCGGCGCTGGGTGTCCCAGTAGTCGTCAAAGTCGGCACAGACCATGAAGCGGTCGTCGTACACCAGCGCATCGATCAGGCCGACGTAGCGCGCCGGGTCGTCCGGCGAGAACACGCCGGAGCGGATCGCCTCGAGCGCCGTCGACAACCGCTCGGAGCCGGCGATGACCGAGGTCATGTTCAGCTCGCCGGAACGCTTGCGCATCTCCACCTGCTGCGCCGTCATGCCGAAGATGAACATGTTTTCCCGCCCAACCAGTTCCGACATCTCCACGTTGGCGCCGTCCAGGGTGCCAATGGTCAGCGCGCCGTTGAGGGCGAACTTCATGTTGCTGGTGCCCGAGGCCTCGAGGCCGGCGGTGGATATCTGCTCGGACAGATCCGCCGCCGGGATGATGGTCTCGGCCAGGCTGACGTTGTAGTTGGGAATGAACACCACCTTGAGCAGGCCGCGCACCGTGGGGTCGTCGTTGACCGTGCGGCTGATGTCGTTGGCCAGCTTGATGGTCAGCTTGGCCTGGTGGTAGCTGGCCGCCGCCTTGCCGGCGAAGATCTTCACCCGCGGCACCCAGTCGGTGGTCGGCTCGTTGCGGATCGCCTGGTACAGCGCCACGGTGTGGATCAGGTTGAGCAGCTGGCGCTTGTACTCATGGATGCGCTTGACCTGCACGTCGAACATCGCCGAGGTGTCCAGCACTACGCCGAGACGATCCTGCACCACGGCCGCCAGGGCCGCCTTGTTCTGCTGGCGCAGGGCGGCATAGCGCTTGTGCATGGTCTTCTTGCCGGCGTGGCTTTCCAGCCCGCGCAGCACGGTCTCCGGCGAATCGAGCACCTCTTCGCCGAGGGTCTCGACCAGCAACCCGGTCAGCCCTGGATTGACCTGGAACAGCCAGCGGCGGAAGGTCACGCCGTTGGTCTTGTTGTTGATCCTGGTCGGGTACAGGTCGTGCAGGTCGCGAAACACCGTCTTGCGCATCAGATCCGTGTGCAGCGCCGACACGCCATTGATGCTGTGCGCTCCGAGGAACGCCAGGTTGCCCATGCGCACGCGGCGGCCGTGGTCTTCCTCGATGAGCGATACCGAGCGCAGCAGGTCGAAGTCATGGATGTCCTGGGCCCGCAGCGCGTCTATGTGATACGCGTTGATCAGATAGATGATCTGCATGTGCCGCGGCAGCAGGCGCTCCATCAACGACACCGGCCAGGACTCGAGGGCCTCGGGCAGCAGCGTGTGGTTGGTGTAGGACAGGGTCGCCACCGTCAGCTGCCAGGCGTCGTACCAGCTGAGCCGATGCTCATCGACCAGCAGGCGCATCAGCTCCGCCACGGCGATCGCCGGGTGGGTGTCGTTGAGCTGGATTGCCGCCCGCTCCGGCAGCTGGTGAATGTCGCCGTGCTCGCGCATGTGACGCTGCAACAGGTCCTGCAGCGAGGCGGAAACGAAGAAGAACTCCTGGCGCAGGCGCAGCTCCTGGCCCGCCTCGGTGCTGTCGGCCGGGTACAGCACCCGCGAGATGCTCTCGGCGCGCACCACGTCGACCACCGCACCGATATGGTCACCGGCGTTGAAGCGGTCGAGCTGCAGATCTTCCTCGGCACGGGCCCGCCACAGGCGCAGGGTGTTCACCGCCGAACGGCGCCAGCCGATCACCGGCGTGTCATAGGCGATGGCGCGCAGGGTCTCCAGGGGCTGCCAGACATGGTGCGGAACGCCGTCTTCGTCCGGCTGGCTCAGCACCGCGCCGCCGAAGCCAATGTTGTAGGCGACCTCGGGACGCTCGAATTCCCACGGGTTGCCGAAGTCCAGCCAGGTCTCGGTCTGCTCTAGCTGCCAGCCATCGGCCAGCGCCTGACGAAACAGCCCGTGTTCGTAACGGATGCCGTAACCGTGGGCGGCCAGACCGAGGGTGGCCATGCTCTCCATGAAGCAGGCCGCCAGCCGGCCGAGGCCGCCGTTGCCGAGGGCCGCATCCGGCTCGACCTGGCGGATGCGCTCGAGGTCGACACCCAGCTCGTCGAGAGCCTTGCGCGCCACCTCGAGCAGGCCGAGGTTGCTCAGGTTGTCCACCAGCAAACGGCCGATAAGGAACTCCAGCGAGAGGTAGTAGACGCGCTTCTGCCCGCGTCGGTCCATCTGCGCCGAGGCTTCCTCCCAGCGGTCGATCACATGATCACGGGCGGCCAGGGCGATGGCCTCGAACCAGTCGTGATCGAAGGCGTTACCCGCGTCCTTGCCCACCGCGTACTTGAGCTTGGCGAGGATGCTCTGCTTGAACGCGGCGACCTCGTTCTCCGCAGCCATGGCCACCTCCTCCTCAGGCGATGCGGCGCAGCGACTCCCGAGCCGCGTCGGCCGGTTGCGTCATCAGCGGCGCCGGATGGGCATTGGCCACGTCGTCGTCGCGCAGGCTGTCCAGCAGATCGTGGCCGGGCAACGTCAGGTTGTGGGCGATCAGTGCCGGCTCGCCGTCCCAGGTCTGCTCCAGCTCGCACTCCACCAACCCGGCCTGGTGCAGCAGGTGCAGGTGGTATTTCACCGAATCGATGTCGTGGCCGGCAAAGGCCTGCGGCTCGAAGTAATGGCCGTGGTCACGGCTTTCGATCTCCAGCAGCAGGGCCTTGATCAATTGCTTGTCTCTCTTCATTACGGCGTTCCCTCCTCAGGTACTACTGAGCTAAGGGTGCGCACGGGCCCGCTTAGTTCCACCTTTCTGCGCGCGGCCAGAAAGGCGGAACTCCCGAAGCGCCGTCCGGCTCACAACCTTAGGACCGCGTACCGAACCGGAGGCATCGAATGATCGCCAAGACCGCGTTATTGCTGATCGGCAGCATGCTCGCCCCGCTGGCCATGGCCGAGGGCTGCCACATCCTAACCCGCTCCGCCAGCCCCGGCGTGGAGCCCGTCGAAACCGAGAGCTGCTACGAGTTCAAGGGCATGCCGGAGGGCTCGATCAACTGGTCGTGCAGCAACGAGAGTCAGGCGACCCTCGGCAGCCGCAAGGAAAAGGTCGCCCAATGCGAGGGCGACTACAAGGCCAGCTGCACCGCCGCCTTGACCCAGGAAGCGCTCGCCAACCACAAGTCGTCGAGCAACAACCCGGAGCCCAACGAGGCGAACGTGCCGGACGACGCCCAGGTGGTTACCTATTACTACGGCCTGGAGGATCGCACCCAGGCCCGTAAGGACTGCGAAGTGAGCGGGGGCGAATGGAAAGATCGATGAAGCATAGGGACGGCGTTCTCCTGCTGCCCGACGAGGCCGGCGTAAGCCAGCATGAGCGGGCCGTGCATCAGGTGCTGGGGCGCAAGATCGCGGCCCTGCTCGGCACCCGTTTCCTCGGCGAGCACGAGGCCGGGCGCGGGGCCGGCGGCACCTTCTACTGGATTCCGAGCGAGACGCTAATAGGCGCACGACGCTGTCGCGAGCTGGGCATCGGTGGCGTCGAGGATTTCTTTGGCGGCATGGTGGAGCAGCCATTCATGGGAACCAAGGCCATCAGCCACCCGCTCGCCGCCGACGGTCGGGAACCGCCGGGCTGGTCGAAGGCGTTTTCCGAGCAGGTGGCGGGCGCCATTCTCGGCGGCAGCACGCTGTTCGACCTGGAGCACGCTCAGCGCGCCGGCGAACGCCTGCTGGAACAGGGCGCCATCCGCCTGAAGCCGGTGCGCGGCAAGGCCGGGCGCGGCCAGGAGGTGATCCGCAACGCCACCGAACTGGCCGAGTGCCTGGCCGAGCAGGACGCCAACGAGATCGCGACCTGGGGCCTGGTGCTGGAGGAGAACCTCACCGAGGTGGTGACCTACAGCGTCGGCCAGGTGCATGTCGCCGGCCTGGTCGCCAGCTACTACGGCAGCCAGCGCCTGACTCGCGACAATACCGGCGCCGAGGTGTACGGCGGCTCCGACCTGACGCTGGTACGCGGCGACTACGCGCAGCTGATGCGCCTGGACATGCCCGAGCCCATCCGCCTGGCCGTGTCCCAGGCGCAGCTGTACGAACGCGCGGCCATCGACGCCTTCGGCCTGCTCGCCTCGCGGCGCAACTATGACGTGGCCCAGGGCGTCGACTGCCAAGGCCGGCAGCGCTCCGGCGTACTGGAGCAGTCGTGGCGCATCGGCGGCGCCAGTGCGGCGGAAATCTTCGCCCTCGAGGCCTTCGCCGCCGACCCGCAGCTGAAAAGCCTGCGCGCCTCGACCTACGAATGTTACGGAGAGAGCACGCCGCCGGACGACGCCCTGCTGCTGTATCGCGGCGAGGAGCCGGAAGTCGGTCTGCTCGGCAAATACGTCAAGGTGGAGTCCCATGACATCCTGCAGTGAAAAGGTGGAGATCCAGGTGGAAGAGGAAGTGATCGCCGGCACCATGGTGTCGCCCAGGACCAAGGTCCCCGGCATCCTCTTCGTGCACGGCTGGGGCGGCAGCCAGGAGCGCGACCTGGCGCGGGCCAAGGGCATTGCCGGGCTCGGCTGCGTGTGCCTGACCTTCGACCTGCGCGGCCACGAGCTGACCCGCGACCGCAAGCAGAGCGTGACCCGCGAGCAGAATCTCACCGACATCCTGGCCGCCTATGACCGCCTCGCCAGCCACCCGGCCACCGATATCGAGTCGATCGCCGTGATCGGCACCAGCTACGGTGGCTACCTGTCCGCCATCCTCAGCACCCTGCGCCCGGTCAAATGGCTGGCACTGCGGGTGCCGGCGCTGTACTGGGACGAGGAATGGGACGCGCCCAAGGACAGCCTGGACCGCCAGCGCCTGGCCGAGTACCGCCACACCTTCGTCCCGCCCCAGGGCAACCGCGCCCTGTCGGCCTGCTCGGAATTCGAGGGCGACGTGCTGTTGGTGGAGTCCGAGCACGACGACTTCGTGCCGCATACCACGCTGATGAGCTATCGCGCGGCCTTCATCAAGGCCCATTCGCTGACCCATCGCATCGTCGATGGCGCCGATCACTCCCTGAGCAGCGACAGCGCCCAGCGGGCCTATACGACCGTGCTCACCACCTGGATCAGCGAGATGGTCATCGGCGCGCGCATCGGCGATTACCCGCATCACCTGGCGATCTACTCCTGAGAAACGTTGAACCCTGGCCGCTCGCCCTCGTCACAGTCCTTGCAATGAACAACGGAGGAGGCATTGCCATGGTTCTTTCGGGCATTCCACGCGGCGTCGGTATCTGGCTGCTGCTGTCTCTATTTGCCCCTCTGGCCGCGGCCGACGAGGTCGACGCACAGCGCTTCGTCGAGCAAGCCGTCACCGCCAACCTCACCGCCAACGAGGCGGCCGAGGTGGCGCTGCGCACCAGCGAATCGGCCGAGATCAAGGATTTCGCCCAGGACGTGGTCGCCGACCATCCGCGCAACAATGCCGACCTGGAAACCTTCGCCCGTGAACGGCAGCTGCAGTTGCCCAGCGACGAGCAGCTGCAGAAGACCGCCAAGGAAGAGGTGAAACAGCTCGACGGTGACGACTTCGATGCGCGCTTCGCCGAGTTGCAGGTGCGCAGCTACGAACAGCGCGTCGAACTGTTCAGCCAGGCCGCCGAAAAGGGCGATACCGAACTGCAATCTTTTGCCCGAACCAAGCTGCCAGTGCTCAAGGCTCAATTGCAAACAGCCCGCCTGCTGGCACGAAACCGCCCATAGCCGCTCCGGGAGCACTCCATGGAAGCCCTGGACCTGGCAAGAATCCAGTTCGCCTTCACCATCTCCTTCCACATCCTCTACCCCGCCATCACCATCGGGCTGGCCAGTTACCTGGCCGTGCTCGAGGCGCTCTGGCTGAAGACGGAGAAGGAGGTCTACCGCGACCTCTACCACTTCTGGCTGAAGATATTCGCGGTCAACTTCGGCATGGGCGTGGTCTCCGGCCTGGTCATGGCCTACCAGTTCGGCACCAACTGGAGCCGTTTCTCCACCTTCGCCGGCAGCGTCACCGGACCGCTGCTGACCTACGAAGTGCTCACCGCCTTCTTCCTCGAGGCCGGCTTCCTCGGCGTCATGTTGTTCGGCTGGAACCGCGTGGGCCCGCGCCTGCATTTCTTCGCCACGGTGATGGTGGCCATCGGCACGCTGATCTCGACCTTCTGGATCCTCGCGTCCAACAGCTGGATGCACACGCCCCAGGGCTACGAGATCATCGATGGCCGGGTCATTCCGGTGGACTGGCTGGCGGTGATCTTCAACCCTTCATTCCCGTACCGACTGACGCACATGGCAGTAGCGGCGTTCCTCGCCACCGCGTTCTTCGTCGGCGCCTCGGCCGCCTGGCACCTGCTGCGCGGCAACGACAACCCCGGCGTGCGCAAGATGCTCTCGATGGCCATGTGGATGGCCCTGCTGGTGGCGCCGATTCAGGCAGTGATCGGCGACGCCCACGGCCTCAACACGCTGCAGCACCAGCCGGCGAAGATCGCCGCCATCGAAGGCCACTGGAGCAACGACGAGCCCGGGCCCACACCGCTGATCCTGTTCGGCTGGCCGGACATGGAGCGTGAGGAAACGCGCTTCGCGGTGGAGATCCCGGTACTCGGCAGCCTGATCCTCAACCACAGCCTGACCGAGCCGATTCCCGCCCTGAAGGATTTCGCGCCGGAAGACCGTCCCAACTCCACCGTGGTGTTCTGGACCTTCCGCATCATGGTCGCGCTCGGTCTGCTGATGATCTTCACCGGATTGTGGAGCCTGTGGCTGCGCTGGCGCGGACGCCTGTTCCAGTCGCGTGCCTTCCTGCGTCTGGTGCTGGCCATGGGTCCCAGCGGCCTGATCGCGATCCTCGCCGGCTGGTTCACCACCGAGATCGGCCGCCAGCCCTGGATCGTGTATGGGCTGATGCGCACCCGCGACGCGGTGTCGGCGCACAGCGTGACGCAGCTGAGCGTGACCTTGGTGACCTTCGTGGTGGTGTACTTCTTCGTCTTCGGCATCGGCTTGGTCTACGTGCTGCGCCTGGTGCGCAAGGGGCCGGTGCCGCACGAAGGCCGCGAGACCAACGATGGCGGCGCCGGTCGGCCGCGCACGCCGGCACGGCCGCTGTCGGCCCCCGAAGAACGCGTGGACGAGGGCTGACGCATGGGCATCGAACTGTCGCTGATCTGGGCCGTGATCATCGCCTTCAGCGTGATGATGTACGTGGTGATGGATGGCTTCGACCTGGGCATCGGCATGCTCTACCCGTTCTTCCGGGAGCGCGGCGACCGCGACGTGATGATGAACACGGTGGCGCCGATCTGGGACGGCAACGAGACCTGGCTGGTGCTGGGCGGCGCAGGGCTGTTCTGCGCCTTCCCGGTGGCCTACGCGGTGGTGCTTTCGGCGCTGTACCTGCCGCTGATGTTCATGCTGATCGGCCTGGTGTTCCGCGGCGTAGCATTCGAGTTTCGCTTCAAGGCCTCGGAACACTGGCGCCACGTGTGGGACAAGGCTTTCATCGGCGGCTCGCTGGTCGCCACCTTCGCCCAGGGCGTGGTGCTCGGCGCCTTCATCAACGGCCTGCCGGTGGAAGGCGACCAGTTCGCCGGCGGCTCGCTGGACTGGCTGGCGCCCTTCCCCATCTTCTGCGGCTTCGGCCTGGTGGCGGCCTATGCGCTGCTCGGCTGCACCTGGCTGATCATGCGCACCGAAGGTCCGCTGCAGGAACGCATGCATGACCTGGCCCGGCCGCTGGCGCTGGTGCTGCTGGCGGTGATCGGCGTGGTCAGCCTGTGGACGCCGCTGGCCCACGGGGCCATCGCCGAACGCTGGTTCAGCCTGCCGAACCTGTTCTGGCTGATGCCGGTGCCGCTGCTGGTGCTGCTGACCTTTCAACAACTGCTGCGCTCGGTGGCGCGCTACGACAACGCCAAGCCCTTCGTGCTGACGCTGGTGCTGATCTTCCTCGGCTACGCCGGCCTCGGCATCAGCCTGTGGCCGAACATCGTGCCACCGGACGTGACCTTCTGGGACGCCGCCGCGCCGCCCCAGAGCCAAGGCTTCGCCCTGGTCGGTGCGCTGCTGATCATCCCCTTCATTCTCGGCTATACGGCCTGGAGCTATTACGTCTTCCGCGGCAAGGTGACCCATGACCAGGGCTACCACTGAAACCCTGCGCCGGCTGGCCTGGCTGCTGGGCATCTGGACCGCCAGTGTCCTGACCCTGGCCGGGTTCGCCTGGCTGCTGCGTCAGTTCATGAGCGCCGCGGGCCTGACTACGCCATGACCTTCAGCCAGTGGCTGCTGGTGCTCGGCACCCTGCTACTGGTGCTTGCCCTGGCTTCGGCTTATCTGCGTCTGCTGCCCGTCTCCTCCTCGGTGCTCTACCTGCTGTTCGGCCTGGGCGTGGGGCCGATCGGCCTCGGCCTGTGGCAACAGGATATCGGCGACATCAGCCATTGGCTGGAGCACCTGGCGGAATCGGCGGTACTGATCTCGCTATTCATCGGCGGCCTCAAATTGCGCCTGCCACTGCGGGCGCCGGAATGGCGGACCGCCTACCTGCTGGCGGCGCCCGTGCTCGTCGGCACCATCTTCGGGCTGACGCTGATCGGCCATTCGCTGCTCGACATGAGCTGGGGACTTGCGCTGCTGGTGGCTGCCATCCTCTCGCCCACCGACCCGGTGCTGGCCAGCCTGGTGCAGGTCAGTGGCGCGGGGGATGTCGACCGCCTGCGCTACAGCATCTCCGGTGAGGCCGGACTGAACGATGGCGTCGCCTTTCCCTTCGTGATCGCCGGCATCATGCTGCTGCAGTTCGAAAGCCCGAATGCCAACGAGTGGCTGTTCTGGTTCGCCAAGGACGTGCTCTGGGCCGTGCCGGCCGCGCTGTTGCTCGGCTACCTCCTGGGCCGCGGCACCGGCCGCCTGGTGATCTATCTGCGCGCCCGGCACAACGACACGGTGGTGAGCGCCAACGACTTCCTCGCCCTGGCGCTGATCGCCATCTCCTACGCCTGCGCCGAGACCATCGGCGCCTGGGGCTTTCTCGCCACCTTCTGCGCCGGCGTGGGCCTGCGCCATGCCGAGGTGGACACCAGCGGCCACGACGCCGTGCCGGCCGAGGAAGCCGCCTCCGGCACCCTGCGCGAGGAAGGCCAGGCCGCCCCGGTAGTGGAGTTCGGCAGCAACCCCGGCGAACACCCGCAGATCGCCGCGGGCGCGGTGATGGCCGACATCCTCTCCTTCGGCGGGCTGCTCGAGCGCCTGCTGGAGGTGTTCATGGTCACGCTGCTCGGCGCACTGCTGGTCCAGCACTGGGACTGGCGCGCCCTGCCGCTGGGTCTCGCGCTGTTCTGCCTGGTGCGCCCGGCCATGGTCGTGCTGCTGGTCCGCGAGCGCCTGCTGCCGCTGCGCCAGCGCCTCTTCGTGGGCTGGTTCGGCATTCGCGGCATCGGCAGCCTGTACTACCTCAGCTATGCCGTGAACCATGACCTGCCGCCCTTGAGCGGCCGCGAGGCCACCGACCTGGTGCTCAGCGTGGTGGCGCTGAGTATCCTGCTGCACGGCCTGACCACCCAGCCGCTGCTCGGGCTCTACGAACGGCGCCAATAAAAAGGCCCATGAGCCGAAGCTCATGGGCCTTGGTTACCGCAGGTTCGATCAGCTGGCGCGTGCGACGTTGCGCAGGGCCTTGATCTGATCGTGGTTGCGGATCACGCCGGCGTACTGACGCTGCACGACTTCGCGCACATTCGGCGGCAGATCCTTTTCCAGGGCCTCGGCATAGTGCTTCTTGGCCACGTCTTCGCCACGCTCACACTCGTTGAGGATGGCCTCGTCGCTCTTGCCGGTGATCAGCGACTTGAGGTCTACCCAGCGGCGGTGCATGTCGCCGCCCACGCTGGTGCTGTCTTCCGGCTTGCCGCCCAGCTCGAGCACCAGGCCCTGCAGCTCACCGGCGGCAGCGGCGCACTCGCGGGCGCGGTTGTTGAACAGGGACTGCAGCTGCGTGTCCTTGACGTCCTTGGCGCAGGTGCGGAAACCGGCCTCGCCGTCCTTGCTGGTCTCGATCAGGTTGTTGAGGATCTTGATGGTGTCGCTCATCACTCTCTTCCTTTGCCGGGCTTGCCGGCGGCTGGTTGGATGACTGGAGAGGCGCAGTTGCCTGCGCCGCTTGAAGGAATCGACTCGGCCGCTTCGATGGACGTTCCACCTACCCGATGGGCGGTAGGGCCTCTAGATCAAGCACTTAGCCGTTGTGCTCGGGCATCGGCGCGAGCACCAGGAGGCCCAGCGGCGGCAGATCGAGGTTCAGCGACTGGGCCTGGCCGTGGGCCGCCTCTATCGAGCAATCGAGCTCGCCACGGCTGCCGGCACCGGAGCCCAGGAAGCGTTCATCATCGCTGTTCAGCAGCACCTGCCAGCGCCCACGCTGCGGCACGCCGACGTGGTAGCCGTTGCGCGGCACCGGGGTGAAATTCAGCACCACCAGCAGCGGCGCCTCGCCCTCGGCGTGTCGCAGCCAGGCGAACACGCTGTTGCGCTGGTCGTCGCCGATCAGCCACTGGAAGCCCTCGGCGCGGCTGTCCTGGCGATGCAGCGCCGGGCGCTCGCGGTACAAACGATTCAGCTCGCGCACCAGCGTCTGCACGCCGCTGTGCTCGCCATAGCGCAGCAGGTACCAGTCCAGTTGCTGGTCGTGGTCCCACTCGCGCCACTGGCCGAACTCGCAGCCCATGAACAGCAGCTTCTTGCCCGGGTGCATCCACATGTAGGACAGGAACAGGCGCAGGTTGGCGAACTGCTGCCAGCGATCACCGGGCATCTTGCCCAGCAGCGAACCCTTGCCGTGCACCACCTCGTCGTGGGAGATGGGCAGGACGAAATGCTCGGAGAAGGCGTAGATCAGGCCGAACGTCAGCTGGTGGTGGTGGAAGCTGCGGTGCACCGGGTCTTCGTGGATGTAGGCCAGGCTGTCGTGCATCCAGCCCATGTTCCATTTGTAGGCGAAGCCCAGCCCGCCCTCGCCGCTCGGCCGGCTCACGCCCGGCCAGGCGGTGGATTCCTCGGCGATCACCAGGGCGCCCGGCGCCTCGCTGGCCACCACGTCGTTGAGGCGCCGGAGGAACTCGATGGCCTCCAGGTTCTCGCGGCCGCCATGGCGGTTGGGAATCCATTCGCCGTCCTTGCGCGAATAGTCGCGGTACAGCATCGAGGCCACCGCATCCACGCGCAGGCCGTCGATGTGATAGATGCGCAGCCAGTGCAGCGCCGAGGCCAGCATGAAGCCGTGCACCTCGGTGCGGCCGAGGTTGTAGATGTAGGTATCCCAGTCCTGGTGGAACCCCTCGAAGGGGTGCGCGTATTCGTACAGGGCCGTGCCGTCGAAGCGCGCCAGGCCGTGTTCGTCGGTGGGAAAATGCGCCGGCACCCAGTCGAGGATGACGCCGATGCCGGCCTGGTGGCAGGCATCGACGAAGGCGGCGAAATCCGCTGGCGAGCCGTAGCGCGACGTCGGCGCGAACATCGACAGCGGCTGGTAGCCCCAGGAGCCACCGAACGGGTGTTCCATAATCGGCAGCAGCTCGATATGGGTGAAGCCCATGTCCTGCACGTACGGGATCAGCCGCTCGGCCAGTTCGGCCCAGCTCGGCGGGCGATCGTCCACATGCTGCCAGGAGCCCACGTGCATCTCGTAGATGCTCAGCGGACGGTCGTGGCCCTGCGTCTCCTTGCGCCGCGCCAGCCAGTCCTGGTCGTGCCATTCGAATTGCAGCGGCGCCGCGACCCGCGAGCCGGTAGCCGGCGGCGCCTCGCCCTGCAGCGCCAGCGGATCGGCCTTGAGCGGCAATACGCCGTCGCTACCGAGAATCTCGTACTTGTACACCTCGCCCACGGCCAGGCGCGGGATGAACAGCTCCCACACCCCGCTCGGGTAGCGCAGGCGCATCGGATGGCGACGGCCGTCCCAACCGTTGAAGCCACCCACCACCGAGACGCGCCGAGCATTCGGCGCCCACACGGCGAAACGCACGCCAGGCACGCCGTCGATTTCCGTCAGCTGGGCGCCGAAACAGCGGCCGAGGTCGCGGTGGTTGCCTTCGGCGAACAGGTACAGGTCGATATCGCCCAGCAGCGGGCCGTAGGAATAGGGGTCCTCGATCTCCTGCTCGCTCTCCGGCCAGTGGATGCGCAGGCGATAACGGCGCGGCTCGTCCAGACGCAGGCTGAACAGCCCGGCGGCGTCTTCCAGACGCATGGCGCCGATCACTTCGCCGTTGTCGGCGGCGATCAGTTCCACCGCCAGGGCGCCGGGCAGCCACGCGCGCACCAGCGCCCCCTGCTCGTCGCGTTGGGGCCCGAGATAGCTGAACGGGTCCCCGTGCTCTGCGCGGCGCAGGCGTTCCAAATCGTTCATCGACGATGTCCTTGCAATTGATGAATCAGTTCGAGCAATCCATGCAGCGGCACGCCCACCCAGTCGGGGCGATAGGCCGCTTCGTAGAGCACCTCGTAGGCCGCCTTCTCCAGGCTGAACAGCGCCAGCGCGGCGCCTTCGCCCTCACGCGCATGCCACTCGTGCGGCAGATCGGCGGCCGCCAGGCGGTAGGCGTCGTAGAAGGCCGTGCGTGCCTCGCTGCGATAACGCGCCACCAGGCGCTGGCGCAGCTGCTCGGTTTCCGCCGACGAGTCGGCGCCCTGGGCATTGCGCAGCGCCAGCGCCGCGGCGTAGTCAAAGGAGCGCAGCATGCCGGCGACATCCTTCATCGGGCTGTGGCGCTCGCGGCGCTGCTCCAGGGTACGGCTCGGTTCGCCCTCGAAGTCGATCAGATAGGCATCGCCCTGCACCACCAGCACCTGGCCCAGATGTAGGTCGCCGTGCACGCGAATGCGGATGCCGCCGGCCGCCAGGCTGGCGAGGTCGGTGACCAGCCGCTGCAGCGCCTCGCGCTGGTTCAGCAGCCCGTCCAGCTCGGCCATGTCGGCCTCATTGAGGTGTTCGCGGCCGCGGTCGAGGGCGTCCAGCGCCTGCTGCAGCTGGGCGCTGATGGATTCGCCCCACTGCGCGCTGTCCTGCTCGTCGCTGGGCCGCGCGCCGAAAGCGGGATCGTCGCTGGGCTGGGCCAGCGCCTGGTGCATCTCGCCCAGGCGGCGGCCGAGCACGGCGGCGAAGGTCTGCAGCTCGGCCAGCGCGTCGTATTCGTGCTCGCCGGCGCCACCGCCGCTCAGCTCGTCGCGAATGGCCCGCTCGAGGTTGTTCAGGGTCCAACTCCAGGCATCGCCCTGGTTGCTCAGGTAACCCTGCAGGATCATCAGCGTGTGAGGCTGGCCCTGCGCGTCCACGCGACGCACCTCGCCAAGCATCGGCGCGACATTGGCGTAGCCGCGGGCGGTGAGGAAGCCGCCCATCTCCGCCTCCGGGTGCACGCCCGGGAACAGGCGGCGCACCAGCTTGAGCACCATGCGCTCGCCGATGATCACCGAGCTGTTGGACTGCTCGGCGGAGATCACCTGCACCTCCTCGCCCGGCACCGCCGGGTACTCGGCGAACTTCGCCGTCGGCAGGAAGTGGATCTCGCCATCGCCGGCCGGCAGCACCTGGTGCCCGTGCAGGTGAGCGAGCACCTCGTAGGTGAAGTCCGGCACGCTGAACGCATCGGTCAGCAGGCCGACCTGGCGGCCGCGGCGCAGACGCGCCAGGGCCAGCTGCTGCGGCAGCGGGCTGCCGCTCGGTTTTTCGTCGACATAGGCCAGCGGCAGCTGGTAGCGCTCGCCGCCCAGCGTGACCTCGGCCAGGGCGCGCAGGTCGCCGAAGGGCAAGGCGTAGTCCAGGGTCGGTGTGCCGCTCGCCTCGGCGTGGGCGGAGAACCAGCGGCGCTTGCCCAGGTAGGTGGCGAGCACGTCGTTTTCCAGCACGCGGCGCGCCGGCGCCTGCACCAGTTCCTGCAGGTCACGCTTGATCACCAGGGTCGGCAGCTCCGGCATGCGTTCCACCGGCGCCACGTGCCAGCTGGGCATCTGCGAGGCGTCGGCCAGGTAGAACCAATAGAAGCCGTAAGGCGGCAGCGTCAGCAGATAGGTCATCTCGCCGATCGGCGGGAACGAGGCGCCGCCGACCATCTCCACCGGTACCCGACCGTCGTAGGCGGCCAGCTCCAGTTCCACCGCCTGGGCCGCGCGGGACAGGTTGGCCACGCACAGGATGCTGTCTTCGCGGCCGTCCGGCCCACGGTATTCGCGCAGGTAGGCGAGGATGCGCCGGTTGCTCGGCGCGAGCATCTTCAGGCTGCCGCGACCGAAGGCCTTCTGCTGGTTACGCACGGCAAGCATGCGCCGTGTCCAGTTGAGCAGCGAATGGTTGTCGCGGGACTGGGCCTCGACGTTGATGGTCTGGTAGCCGTACAGCGGGTCCATGATCGGCGGCAGCACCAGCTTGGCCGGGTCGGCGCGGGAGAAGCCGCCGTTGCGGTCCATTGACCACTGCATCGGCGTGCGCACGCCGTCGCGGTCGCCCAGGTAGATGTTGTCGCCCATGCCGATCTCGTCGCCGTAATACAGCACCGGCGTGCCGGGCATCGACAGCAGCAGGCTGTTGAGCAGCTCCACCCGGCGCCGGTCACGCTCGACCAGCGGCCCCAGGCGTCGGCGGATGCCCAGGTTGATGCGCGCGCGCTGGTCGGCGGCGTAGTAGTTCCACAGGTAGTCGCGCTCGTCGTCGGTGACCATCTCCAGGGTCAGCTCGTCGTGGTTGCGCAGGAACACCGCCCACTGGCAATTGGGCGGGATTTCCGGGGTCTGGCGCAGGATGTCGGTGATCGGGAAGCGGTCTTCCTGGGCGATGGCCATGTACATGCGCGGCATCAGCGGGAAGTGGAAGGCCATGTGGCATTCATCGCCCTCGCCGCCGTCTTCGCCGCCGAAGTACGGGCGGGTATCTTCCGGCCACTGGTTGGCCTCGGCCAGCAGCATGCGGTCGCTATAGCGCTCGTCCAGTGCGGCGCGGATGCGCTTGAGCACCACGTGGGTCTCGGCCAGGTTCTCGTTGTTGGTGCCGTCGCGTTCGATCAGGTAGGGAATCGCGTCCAGGCGCAGCCCGTCCACGCCCATGTCCAGCCAGTAGCGCATCACCCCGAGCACGGCACGCAGCACCTGTGGGTTGTCGAAGTTGAGGTCCGGCTGGTGCGAATAGAAGCGGTGCCAGAAGTACTGGCCGGCGACCGGATCCCAGGTCCAGTTGGACTTCTCGGTGTCGAGGAAGATGATGCGCGTGCCCGGATATTTGTCGTCGGTGTCGGACCACACGTACCAGTCGCGCGCCTTGGAGCCCTTCTTCGCGCGCCGCGCGCGCTGGAACCAGGGATGCTGGTCGGAGGTGTGGTTGATGACCAGCTCGGTGATCACCCGCAGCCCGCGCTTGTGCGCCTCGGCGATGAAGCGCCGGGCATCGGCCAGGGTGCCGTAGTCCGGGTGCACGCCCTTGTAGAGGGCAATGTCGTAGCCGTCGTCACGTCGCGGCGAGGGGTAGAACGGCAGCAGCCAGAGGGTGTTCACGCCCAGGTCGGCGATGTAGTCGAGCTTGTCGATCAGGCCGGCGAAGTCGCCGATGCCGTCGTTGTTGGCATCGTAGAAAGACTTCACGTGCAGTTGGTAGATGACCGCGTCCTTGTACCACTGCGGGTCGTCGAGGAAGGGCTTGGCTCGGGCCATGCGTAGCTCCTATCAGCGCACCGGGCGCACGCGCCAGATGCCGAACGGCAAATGCCAGGGTTCAATGCGCATCCACTGCACCTTGCCGTGCCAGGTCCAGCGGTGTCCGTTCATCAGGTCTTCGCCTTCCAGGGGGGCATCGTCGGGCAGGCCGAATTCCCAGAGCGGCAGCTCGAAATTCGCCTCCTGGGCGTTGTGCGGGTCGAGGCTGATGGCGACCAGAATGAAGTTGTCGCCCTCGGCAGTGCGCTTGCCGAAGTAGAGGATGTTGTCGTTCCAGACGTTGTAGGCCTGGAAGCCGAGATGCGTGTGCAGCGCGCGGTTGTCGCGGCGGATCTGGTTCAGCCGGCTGATCTCGCCGACGATGTTGCCCGGCGCGTGGTAGTCGCGGGTGCGCAACTGGTACTTCTCCGAGTCCAGGTACTCTTCCTTGCCCGGCACCGGCTCGCCCTCGCACAGCTCGAAGCCGGAATACATGCCCCACAGGCCTGAGCCCATGGTGGCCAGCGCGGCGCGGATGAGGAATCCGGCGCGGCCGGAGCGCTGCAGGAAATAGGGGTTGATGTCCGGCGTGTTGACGAAGAAGTTCGGCCGGTAGCAGTGGCGCCAGGGCGACTGGTTGAGCTCGGTGAAGTACTCGGCCAGTTCCTGCTTGGTATTGCGCCAAGTGAAGTAGGTGTAGCTCTGGGCGAAGCCGAGCTTGCCCAGGCGCGCCATCATCGCGGGACGGGTAAAGGCCTCGGCGAGAAAAATCACCTCGGGATGCTCGCGACGCACCTCGGCGATCAGCCACTCCCAGAACGGCATCGGCTTGGTGTGCGGGTTGTCGACGCGAAACAGCGTGACGCCCTGCTCCACCCAGCCCAGCACCACGTCCAGCAGCGCCAGCCACAAATCCGGTACGGCCGCCTCGGCGTAGAAGTCGACGTTGACGATGTCTTCGTACTTCTTCGGCGGGTTCTCGGCGTGGCGGATGGTGCCGTCCGGGCGCCAGCTGAACCAGCCCGGATGCTGCTTCAGCCAGGGATGGTCGGGCGAACACTGGATGGCGAAGTCCAGCGCCACTTCCAGATTGTGCTGGCGGGCCGCCTGCACCAGCTCGCGGAAGTCCTCGAGCGTACCCAGCTCGGGATGGACCGCCTCGTGCCCGCCCTCCTCGCTGCCGATGGCATACGGGCTGCCGGGGTCGCCGGCGCTGGCCTTGAGACTGTTGTTCGGGCCCTTGCGGTGGGTCCTGCCGATGGGGTGGATCGGCGGGAAATACAGCACGTCGAAGCCCATCGCGGCGATGTCCGGCAGGCGCCGGTGCACATCCTTGAAGGTGCCATGGCGATGCGGGTCGCCGCTCTCCGAGCGCGGGAACAGCTCGTACCAGCTAGCGAACTGGGCCAGCGAGCGGTCGACGTCCAGCGGGTAGATGGCACTGCGGGTCAGGTGCGGGCGGTGTTCGCCCTTGCTCATCAGCTCGCCGGTGAGCGGGTCGAGCAGCACGGCCACGCGCTGCTCCAGGGATTCACAGTCGGCGAAGCGTGTCAGCAGCGCGTCGAAGCGCTCGCCGAGATGCTCCGGCGCCTCATCAGCGATGCGGCGCAGCAGTTGCTCGCCCTCCTGCACCTCCAGCGTCACGGGAACGCCGGCCGCGTATTTCTTCTTCAGCTCGAGATGGTAAGTGGCGTAAACATCCTGCCAGGCCTCGATGCAGAACTCCGTCCTGCCCAGGGTGCCCGGCACCATCCATGCCTGCCAGTGATCGTTACCCTGTGCGCGCATCGGCACACGGTTCCATTCCGCCTCGTCGGGGCCGCGCCACAGCAGCGCGGCGGCGATTTGGTCATGGCCATCGGTAAAGATCACCGCGGTCACCTCCAGCGCCTCGTTCGCCAGGCACTTGGCGGCAAAGCGGCCGCCCTCGACCTGGGGCGCTACGGATTCGATGGCAATGCGCGCGACGGCGGCGGCGTGGGTGGCGCTGGTATGCGGGTCGGCCTGGTGAATCGAAGGCATCGCGACGGCTCTCCTTGGGCCTGGATTGAGGAACGGAGGGAGGCCTCGGGCCCCTCTGTCTCCGAGCCCGGCGCGAAGACAAAAGTTCAGGCGGCCTTACAGCGGGATACCGTCGGCGTAGAGCACTCCGCGGTCCGGATGGATGTCGAGGATGGCCTGCAGCATGCGTTCGGCGGAGTTCTCGGCCTCGCGCTCGCAGAGGCAGGTCGGGTCGATCACCCAGAGCACGGTGACCTCGCTGCCGTAGCGCTTGGGCTGGTATTCGATCAGGCCGACGAAACCGGCTCCGCTGTACATGGAGTCGGTCCAGGCCGTGCAGTGTTCGAATTCGCGAAACATGAGGCAGTCCTCTTAACGCGGTGTCTCTTTGTCCGGCCGTTCCAGGAACGGCAGGGCATGCAGGATGATCAGGGCGAACAGCACGCCGAGCACGGCGGTGCCGACATGCCCCAGGCCGACGGTGATGCCGATGGCGGTGGCGAACCAGAGCGAGGCCGAGGTGGTGAGGCCCTTGATTTGGCTGCAGCGATCACCCTTGAGGATGGTGCCGGCACAGAGGAAACCGATGCCGGCAGCAATGCCCTGGACGACCCGGCTGAGGGCATCGTGCTCGGCGTTTTCCATCTGCAGCGGCATGACGAACATGGCCGCGCCGAGGGTGACCAGCATGTGGGTGCGCAGGCCCGCCGCCTTGCCCTTGGCCTCGCGCTCGAAGCCGAGCAGGCCGCCGAGCAGCGCCGCGGTAAACAGGCGCAACCCGGCGCGTAGCATCTGCTGGGTGTTGTCTAGGTCGGCGAACTCCTGCTGCAACATCACCGACAGTGTCGCGCTCAGCTCCATCAGCGGATGCGCGTGGGGCGCAGGCTGAACAACGGCGCATCGTCACCCGGGCGCCGATATCGACGAGTGCCGCAGCGGCTGCAGCTTTCGTGCAGCAGCTCGGAGCCGCCGAGGCGCACCGCTTCGGCACAGGACGGGAACCAATGGCAGCCGGAAATCAGGCACAGAAGAGTCATGGCGGGTTCGCTCCACAGGGTCTCTAGCAAATGACCGCTGCGCCCCACCGAAGGTTTTGAGGAAATTTCGAACTAACCGCCATACCGCGCTTCTTTACTGAACAGGCCGCTGCGGCGGCGCCATCGGAGAGAAGACCATGCCACGCGGTAGCAAAGACAAGTACACCGACAAGCAGAAGCGTAAAGCCGAGCACATCGAGGAAAGCTACGAGTCCCGCGGTGTCTCCAAGGGCGAGGCGGAATCGCGCGCCTGGGCCACGGTGAACAAGCAGTCCGGCGGCGGCGAGCGCAAGGGCGGCTCGGGCCAGAGCAAGAGCCCGCAGGCCAAGCAGGCCTCGCGCAAGTCATCGGCTCGCAGGGCCGTGGCCACCCGCAAGGGCTCGCCGCGGCCGGGCAACAAGCTGGAGTCGATGAACAAGCAGGAGCTGCTGGACATGGCCCGCAAGCGCGACATCCGCGGGCGCTCCACCATGCGCAAGGACGAGCTCATCGCCGCGCTGCGCTGAGGTCAGTCGCGCTCGTCCCGCTCGGGGGTGACCTGGTCTGTCCAGGGCTTGCCGTCGAGCGGGGCCGAGCGCGCCAGCTCGGCCTCGTCGAGGCCGATGCCGCCGCCGATCTGCGATTCATCCACCACGCTCAACTCCTTGTCGATGGGATGGTTGGCGCTGTGATCGTCGGGTGAATAGCCGCCGGTCTCGTCGAACAGGGTATCGGGGCTCAGATCGTCCAGGGTCACGTTGTCTTCGTGGGTGCTGTCGGTGAGGGCTTCGCCACCGCTCAGGCCGGCCTGGGCTTCGCGATCACGGGGGAATTCCTGACCTACCTCCTCGAGCGGACGCTCGTCACCTACCCGCCCCTGACGCTCGTCGCGTTCCTCACTGAAATCCAGCTCGCGCATGGAGCCCATGCGATCTTCGGTATCGTCGATCTCGACTGTTCTGTGCTTGTTCATCTGCAAACTCCCCTTTCCAGGCGTGGTCTTCCTGTCGACTTGCCTGCCGGACGATGATTCAAGCTTTTGCCGCGCGCAGTTGCTCGGCGGGCGGGCGAGCGCTCTCCCGAATGCAGTGCTCGGTGCGCTGGATCGGTGGTTCGCAGATGCAGAAATGGAGCGACTCCCGGCGCAGGCGAACGTCTGCCAATGCTGGCCTTGTGCCCCATCCGGCAGGGATAAATGCCGATTCGGACTAGCAAGGCGGCCGGTTAGGCCCAAACCAAAGGTGTTATGACCGGTACGTCACGCCGCATGGGCCGACGCCGCTTTCCTTATGCTTTTAAGTAATCAAAAAAAAAGGAACACCTCTTCAGCCAATCGCCTCCGAATAAGGGAGCCCTTCCGGGGCGCTCATTCTCAAAGACTCTCAAGGAGTATGAAAATGGCTGAACATCGAGGTGGTAAAGGTAACTTCGCTGAAGACCCGCAGCGCGCTTCTGAAGCCGGCAAGAAAGGCGGGAGCATGAGCGGTGGCAACTTCAGAAACGATCCTCAGCGCGCCTCTGAGGCCGGTCGCAAGGGTGGCCAGAACAGCCACGGCGGCCGTAACTGAGTCCTAGTAGTTCGAGGGCGGAGCAGATGCTTCGCTCTCGCGGCCGGTGTCATTGTCCCCAGACACCGGTTCCCCCTCTTCTCTCTCGATCTCCTCTTCGCCGAACGTGTTGTCCCAGATCAGTCGCGGGTCGAAGGTGACTGCCGCGAGCATGGTCAGGATCACCACGCAGGAAAAGGCCGCCGCCCCCAGGTTCGGTTCGATGCTGGCGAGATTGCCGAAGTTGACCAGCGCCACGAGGATGGCGATGACGAAGATGTCGAGCATGGACCAGCGGCCGATCCATTCGATGAAGCGGTACATCAGGATGCGCTGCCGGGCCGACATCGGCTGGTGTCGCTGCACTGAATAGAGCAGCAACGCGATGCCGACCAGTTTGAAAGTCGGCACCAGGATACTGGCGACGAACACCACCAGCGCGATCGGCACCATGCCCGCGTGCACCAGCTCCAGCACCCCGGCCATGATGGTCGAGGGCGCGCCCTTGCCGAGAAAATTCACGGTCATGATCGGCAGCACGTTGGCCGGGATATAGAGGATGGCGGCGGTCACCAGCAGCGCCCAGGTGCGCGCGATGCTGTCGGGCCTGCGCGCATGCAGGCGCGCCCCGCAGCGGGTGCAGTGTTGAACCTCGCCCTGGCGCAGGTATTCCAGCTTGTGGCATTCGCTACAGACGATGATGCCGGCATCAAGTGCGCGCATGGCCGTCCTCCTTCTCGCTCAGGGCGTCCCACACCTGGTGCGGCGACATGGTGACCTCCAGCCACACCTGGGTGAGCATCAGCGCGACGAAGCAGCCCAGGCCCACGCCCAGATGCAGCTCGGCCATGTCCAGCAGCTTGACCGCCGACACCAGGATGCCGAACAGATAGACCTCAAGCATTCCCCACTCGCGCATGTGGTGGTAGACCCGGTACCAATAGCAGGCTGCAGGGCGCAGCTCGGCGTATGGCATCGCCAGCAGGACGAACAGCTGGCACAGCAGCTTCATCAGCGGCACCAACATGCTGCACAGCAGCACTACCAGGGCGATGCCCTCCATGCCCGCGTTGTACAGTCCCAGCACCCCGCTCCAGACCGTATCCACGGCGTTCTGGCCGAGCAGATTGAGGCTGATGATGGGCAGGAAATTGGCCGGCACGAACAGGATGAGCGCGGTCAGCACCAGGGCCAGGGAACGACGGCGCATGTGCGAGCGGTGGGTGACCAGCTCGAAGCCACAGCGCGGGCAGCAGGCCTTCTGCTCAAGGCCGACGCGCGGGTGACGCATCAGCAGATCGCACTCATGGCAGGCGATCAGCTCTTCCAGTGGCGGCAGCGATTGAGTCATCCCGTACCTCGCGTCGGCTAATGCTCGAGTTGGACAACGCAGATTAGCGCCAGTGACCGGCGAAAGGCCAACGCTCGGTCAGTCGCGGTCCAGCAGGTGGAAGCGCGGCAGCGACAGGTGCCAGCGGATGGCGGCCAGGCGCGTCAGCAACACGGTCAACATGGCGATGCCGGTGTCCAGCCAATGCGGCGTCTGCAGTTCGCGCAGGGCGATGAACACCAGCGAGCCGAGGATACAGGCGGTGGCGTAGATCTCCTTCTGGAAGATCAGCGGGATCTCGTTGCAGATCACGTCGCGCATCACCCCGCCGGCCACGCCGGTCATCACGCCCATGATCACCGCGGTGCTGTACGGGACGTTGTGCTGCAGCGCCACCTCGGTGCCGATCACGGTGAACACCGCCAGGCCGAAGGCGTCGGCGATCAACAGGCCGCGTTCGTGAATGGGCTGGGTCAGGCGCACCCAGAGCACGGTGCCGACGGCCGCCGCGGAGGCGAGCAGGATATAGGTGTCGTTACGAATCCAGCTGACCGGATGATTGTCCAGGATGAGGTCGCGCAGGGTGCCGCCTCCGAGGGCGGTGATCACGGCGATGACCAACACGCCGAACAGGTCCATGGATTTGCGTCCGGCCATCAGCGCGCCGGTGATGGCGAAAACGGCGACGCCGAACAGGTCGGCAAGATAGAAGAGTTGCTGCATGGTCACGGTCGCAGGATTGGCGGGGCCGCGGAGTTTACCTCAGCCCCGCCACGGCGGCATCAGGCGACTGGCGTACGCAGGGTGACGAACTCTTCCGCGGCGGTCGGATGAATGCCCAGGGTCTCGTCGAAGATGCGCTTGGTCGCGCCCGCCTTCAGCGCCACGGCCAGGCCCTGGATGATCTCGCCCGATTCCGGCCCGACCATGTGGCAGCCCAGCACCCGGTCGTCGTTGGCGTCCACCACCAGCTTCATCAGGGTGCGCTCCTGGTCGTCGGTGAGGGTCAGCTTCATCGGCCGGAAGCGGCTCTCGAAGACCTCCACCTGGTGGCCCTGTTGCCGCGCCTGCTCCTCGCTGAGGCCGACGGTGGCGATATTCGGCAGGCTGAAGACCGCCGTGGGAATCAGGTCGTAATCCAGCGGGCGATACTCGTCCGGCTTGAACAGGCGTCGCGCGACCGCCATGCCCTCGGCCAGCGCCACGGGGGTGAGCTGGACGCGGCCGATCACGTCGCCCAAGGCCAGGATCGAAGGTTCGCGGGTCTCGAACTGGTCGTCGACCTCGATGAAGCCCTTATTGGTCAGGGTCACACCGGTGTTTTCCAGGCCCAGATTGTCCAGCATCGGCCTCCGGCCGGTGGCGTAGAACACGCAGTCGGCGGCCAGCGCGCGGCCGTCCTTGAGCGTCGCCAGCAGGCTGCCGTCGTCTTGGCGCTCGATGCGCGCGATGTCGCTGTTGAACTGCAGGTCCAGGCCCTTCTTCTCCAGCTCTTCCTTCAGATGCCTGCGCACCGCGCCGTCGAAGCCTCGCAGGAACAGGTCCTTGCGATACAGCAGCGAGGTCTGCGCACCCAGGCCGTGGAAGATCGAGGCGAACTCGACGGCGATGTAGCCGCCGCCCACCACCAGCACGCGCTTGGGCAGCTGTTTGAGGAAGAAGGCCTCGTTGGAGGTGATCGCCAGCTCCTTGCCGGGAATGTCCGGCACCTGCGGCCAGCCGCCGGTGGCGATGAGGATGCGCTCGGCACGGTAGCGCTGGCCGTCCACCTCGACCTCGTGCGGGCCGAGCAGCCTGGCGTGGCCTTCCAGCAGCGTTACGCCACTGTTCACCAGCAGGTTGCGGTAGATGCCGTTGAGGCGCTGGATCTCGCGGTTCTTGTTGGCGATCAGCGTCGGCCAGTCGAAGCTCGGCTCGCCGGTGCTCCAGCCAAAGCCCGCAGCGTGCTCGAAGTCCTCGTGGAAATGGGCGCCGTGGACCAGCAGCTTCTTCGGCACACAGCCGACGTTGACACAGGTACCCCCCAGATAGCGGCTCTCGGCCACCGCCACCTTGGCGCCGAAGCCCGCGGCGAAACGGGCGGCACGCACGCCGCCGGAACCGGCGCCGATCACGAACAGGTCGAAGTCATAGGACATGGCAGTTCTCCTTGCAGGCGCCCAGCATACCGGAGAGCTCGCCGCCCTGCGTGTATGCTCGCCCTGCTCCACGATCGAAACCGGGAGGTACCTCATGCGCCCCAGCCTCACCCACATCGCCCTGCATGTGCCGCAGCTGCAGCCCTGTGTGGACTTCTATCGCGAGTTCTGCGGCATGCAGGTGATCCACGAACGCGCCGGCAAGGGCTCGAAGATCGTCTGGATGGCCGAGCCGGGCAAGGAGCATGACTTCATCTTCGTGATCATGCCGGGCGGCGTCGACCGGAAACTTGCCAGCGACGATTACAGCCATTTCGGCTTCGCCCTGGAGAGTCGCGAGGCCGTCGATGCGCTCGCCGCCCGCGCCGCCGAGCGCGGCTGCCTGATCTGGGCGCCACGCGACGAGCCCTACCCGGTCGGTTACTACTGCGGTCTGCGCGATCCGGCCGGCCACTACGTCGAGTTCAGCTACGGCCAGCCGCTGGGTCCGGGCTCGGAGGCGATGCCCATTCCCTGAGAACGAAAAAGCCACCCGAAGGTGGCTCTTTCTGGCGGCAGACCTGTCAGTAGGCCTTGCCGGTCTTGTACAGGTTCTCGTAGCAGAAGTTGGTGGCTTCGATGTAACCCTCGGCGCCACCGCAGTCGAAGCGCTTGCCCTTGAACTTGTAGGCGATCACGCAGCCATCGCGGGCCTGCTTCATCAGCGCGTCGGTGATCTGGATCTCGCCACCCTTGCCCGGCTCGGTCTTCTCGATCAGGTCGAAGATGTCCGGGGTGAGGATGTAGCGGCCTATGATCGCCAGGTTCGACGGCGCATCCTCCGGCTTCGGCTTTTCGACCATGTTGTTCACGCGGAAGATGTCGTCGCGGATCATCTCGCCGGCGATCACGCCGTACTTGGAAGTCTCTTCCGGCGGCACTTCCTGGATGGCCACGATCGAGCAGCGGAACTGGTTGTACAGCTTGACCATCTGCTGCAGCACGCCGTCACCTTCGAGGTTGAAGCACAGGTCGTCGGCCAGCACCACGGCGAACGGCTCGTCGCCGATCAGCGGACGGCCGCTGAGGATGGCGTGGCCCAGGCCCTTCATCTCGATCTGGCGGGTGTAGGAGAAGGTGCACTCGTCGATCAGGCGACGGATGCCGACCAGGTACTTCTCCTTGTCGGTACCCTGGATCTGGTGTTCCAGCTCGTAGCTGATGTCGAAATGGTCCTCCAGGGCGCGCTTGCCGCGGCCGGTCACCATGGCGATTTCGCTCAGTCCCGCTTCGAGGGCTTCCTCGACGCCGTACTGGATCAACGGCTTGTTGACCACGGGCAGCATTTCCTTGGGCATGGCCTTGGTGGCCGGTAGGAAGCGGGTGCCATAACCGGCAGCCGGGAACAGACATTTCTTGATCATGACAATCCTTGGTACTGCGAAACGGGTCTGCCGCGCAGTCTAAACACGCGACCGCGGCCTTACAATGCGAGGCAGGAACGCCCTTGCGATCCGGGCCCTCCGCGAATACAAAAAACCCGGCCGAGGCCGGGTTTTTCGTCACTCAGAGCCCGATTACTGGGCCTGGGCTTCCACTTCGGCTTCTACGCGACGGTTGACGGCGCGACCGGCTTCGGTGGCGTTGTCGGCAACCGGCTGGGACTCGCCGTAACCGACGGAGCCCACGCGCTCGGAACCTACACCGTACTGGTTGACCAGCACTTCGCGAACGGCGTTGGCACGACGCTCGGACAGCTTCTGGTTGTAGGCGTCGGTACCGACGGAGTCGGTGTGGCCTTCAACGGTGGTGTTGGTCTGCGGGTACTGGTTCATGAAGTCGGCCAGGTTCTTGATGTCACCGTAGCTTTCTTCCTTGACCACCGACTTGTCGAAGTCGAATTTCACGTCCAGCTCGACGCGAACGTTCTCGGCGGGTTCCGGAGTCGGAGCCACTTCTTCCTGAACGACTTCGGCAACCGGCTCGGCGACCGGGGCCGGCTTGGAGCCGCCACCGAAGTTCAGGCCGATACCAACGCTCGGGGCCCACTCGGTGTCACCCTGATCGATGTTGTACTGAGCTTCAACACCAGCGCGGGCGTAGAAGTTCTCGGTGAAGTAGTACTTGGCACCGCCGCCCAGGTTGGCGAAGGTGGAACCGTTGCGACCGCTACGGCCATTCTGACCGATGCTCTGGTCGGAGAAACCGGCGGAGATGTACGGACGCAGGCTGTCGCCCGAAGAGTTGAAGTGGTACAGAGCATCCAGGGCGGTGTTGGAGCCCTTGATGTTGCGGCCGTCTTCGGCACGAGCATTGTGCACTTCGTCGTAACCCAGGCGCAGTTCGACATCATCGGTCAGGAAGTAACCAATGGAGCCACCGAACAGGTTGCCATCGTTCTTGAAGTCACGAGCTTCATCAAAGTACTGCTTCTTGACGAAGCCTTCGATTTCTACGGCGCCCTGGCCTTGAGCCAGTGCATTCAGCGAAGTGGCGGCAACCAGACTACCGATGACGGCGCCCAAGGTATTTTTCAGTTTCATCCGTAAATCCCCATCTAAAGACGATTATGTGTTGTCTGGCCGAGTGGCCCGGCAACAGGGCGGCGATTGTAACCAAATTACACATCAGCGTGTATTGGATTAAATCGCACGCACTGCGCCTAAGAGCGAGATAGCGCTAATTAAGTTTCAACAGAATTCACAAATTTTCCACGCAGCCGATCGAGGGCTCGCTTGTAGCGCATTTTGGTGGCGCTCAGGCCCATGTGCATGATGTCGGCGATCTCCTGAAACTCGAGTTCAGCCACGAAACGCAGAACCAGAATTTCCCGGTCGATCGGATTGACGTGAATCAGCCAACGGTCCAGACCGCCCTTTTCTTCGAGCTTCGGCGCCTTCTCGTCGGACGCTTCCTCGAGGGGGTCAAGGCTGAGCGCGTCGAGCAGGCGACGCTTGCGCCGCTCTTTGCGGTACTGGGTGATGCACTCGTTATAGGTGATGCTATATAGCCAAGTCTTGAACTTTGACTTGCCTTCGAAATTTTTCAGTCCATAAAGAACTTTAAGCATCACTTCCTGGCACACGTCATCGGCGTCGCGATCATTACCGAGGTAGCGCGCGCAGACATTGAACAGTGTGCGTTGGTAACGCCGCATCAGCTCTTCGTACGCGCGGGTAACGTGAAACAACTCGACGTGAGCACGCTGCACCAGCTCTTCATCCGAGAGCTCGCGAGGGTCGTACCGCGTGGGGTGCGATTGGGCCTTGTTCAAAACGACTCGTGCCGACAGTCAGGTAGATGGCAGCGCCAGCCCGCCACGCGGGCGGCGCTGGTCGCATACATTAGCAGGGATTGGCGTGTCAGCGGCTGCTGACGCGCTGTTCGAGCAGGGTGCGGTTGGCCACCGAGACCAGCTCACCCTCGTCGGTCAGCAGAACGGTTTTTACCGTGCCGATTTCCTCGATCTGGCCTTCGACCTCGCCGACCTTCACTTGTTGCCCGACCTCATAGAGTTCGCGCACATAAATGCCGGCAAGGATCTGCCCGGCAATCTCCCGGCTGCCCAGGCCGAGCGCCAGCGCCACCGCCAGGCCCACCGAAATCAGCACGATGGCGATCACGTTGTTCAGCAGGTCGGTCTTGACCTCCAGCTGACCGATGGCGACCGAGATGCTGATGATGATCACCAGGCCCTGCGCGATGCGGCCGAGGCCGGCGGCATAGTCCAGCCCGACGCCCTCGGCAGCGCCGCGTACCAGACTGCTGACCAGCTGCGCCAGAAGCACGCCGGCGAGCAGCACCAAGGCCGCGCCGAACACCTTCGGCAGGTACAGGGCAAGCACATCGAGAGTTGCCGAAACACGCTGCAGGCCCAGAGATTCGGCGGCCGAGACCAGGAAGATCAGCAGCACGAACCAGTAGACGATCTTGCCGATCAGGGTCGAGACCGACACCTGGATACCGACCCGCGCCATCAGCTTGGTCAATCCGGTTCCGGCCATCAGGCGATCCAGGCCGAGCTTTGCCAGCAGCTTGGAGATCAGGGTGTCGAGCAGCTTGGCCACCACGAAGCCGAGCAGCACGAGGACCAGGGCGACGAACAGATTGGGGATGAAGCCCGCGATCTTACTCCAGAGGGTGGTCATCGCTGCGACCAGCGCTTGGGTCCAGGGATCGAGTTCCATATTCAGTCAGCCTTGTCTGCAGAACGGGCGGAGGAGCGGGACACCGGCGTCAGGTGCGGCGAACCGTTGTTGAGGGCGATCATCAGCGCTTCCAGGCCGCGGCCCATCAGGCCGAACAGGTCGCCAACGCCGACCTGGCGGTTGGCGGTCTTGAGCACGCGCCCGAGGGTTGCATCGTCGTCGTGGTCCGCGGGCGACGACTTCAACAAGTCGCGCAGGGATTCTTCAAAGGGATCGTACATGCGTACCTCGCACGGATTTGTTGCCTAGACGTGGCGACCGGGTCACGGGTCACACGCTACAGCCAGCGCAGGCGGCGAAAAACCCACCATTGCAGAGCGCCGACACTGGCCAGGATTGCGCAGATCAGAAAGAAACCGTAGTTGCTGTCCGCACCGGGAATGCCGCCGACGTTGATGCCGAGCAGGCCGGTGAGAAAACTCATGGGCAGGAAGAACACGGTCGTGACACCGAGCAGGTACATGGCGCGATTCATCTTCTCGCTCATCCGCCGGTGCTCGGATTCCAGCACCAGCCCTACCCGTTCGCGGACCATCTCCAGCTCCTCCAGATGACGGGTGAGGCGATTGTTCAGCTCGTTCCACTGATCGGCGTCGCCGAAACCGTTGCGCGTCAGCTGGGCGAAGATGTCCCGCTGCGGCGACAGGAAGCGCCGGAGGCCGGCCGCGCGGCGGCGTACCTGCAACACCAGACCATGATCGGGCATGAAACGCGCATCGCCGTCGAGCCGCTCTTCCTGACCTTCGACCTGCTCCGAGAGCTTTTCCAGCAGCCCGTCGACGCGGTCGGTCATGTAATGAGCCAGCTGCTGCACCAGCTCCGCGCTGTCGCGCGGGCCCTGGCCCTTTTCCAGCAGCGCGATCAGCTCTTCGGTGGCGCGCAGCGGACGCAGGCGCAAGGAAATGACGCGGCGGGCATCGGCAAAAATGCGCAGCGAGATCATGTCTTCGGGTGCTGCGCCAGGGTTCAGGTTGACGCCGCGCAGGAACAGCAGCAGCGCGTGCTCCGGCAGTGTCAGCAGACGCGGGCGGGTGTTTTCCTCGAGCAGCAGATCACAGCTGAACTCGCTGAGGCCGCTGTGCCGACGCAGCCAGTCGTGGGTCTCGGGGTGGCCGCGATCCCAGTGCAGCCAGAGACTCTCCTGGTCCGCCAACTGCAGCCCAGGAAGCTGGTCCCATTCCAGGCTGCGGGCGCCGCCTCGCCCGTCGAGGACGAAGGCGTGCACCAGCCCCCAATGCAGATTGCTTTTCTCGAACATCCCGCCGTGCGCCTTACTCCGGCATCTTCAGCGGTTCGGGCGACACGATGATGCCGTTGTTGTCGGCATACACGTAGTGGCCCGGCTGGAAGGTCACGCCGCCGAAGGTCACGGCCACGTTGAGGTCGCCGATGTTGCGCTTGTCGGTCTTCATCGGGTGGCTGGCCAGGGCCTGCACGCCCAGATCGGTCTGCGCCAGCACGTCCACGTCACGTACGCAACCATAGATGACCATGCCTTCCCACCCGTTCTTCGCGGCCTTCTCGGCAATCATGTCGCCCAGCAACGCGCGACGCAGGGAGCCGCCACCATCCACCACCAGTACCTTGCCCTGCCCCGGCTGGTCGGCCTGCGACTTCACCAGCGAGTTGTCCTCATGGCACTTGACGGTGACGATCTCACCGCCGAAGGAGTCGCGGCCGCCGAAGTTGGCGAACATCGGCTCGACTACCTGGACCAGTTCCGGGTAGGCGTCGCACAAGTCGGGAGTGACGTATTGCATGGGAAGCTCCTTTGGTTGAATCAAACATCGATACCGATGCGGTCGCCGTCATAGGCCAGGTCGAACCGGCTCAGCGCCGGGCACCGCGCATTGAGCGGCTGCCCGCTGTGCAGATCGAACTCGACGCCGTGGCGGGCGCAACGCAGCACCCGGCCGCTCAGCGTGGCGTTGTGCAGCGGCGCGCCCTGATGCGGGCAGCGGTTCTCCAGTAGCAGTGGCTGCTGCTCGACCACCAGCAACAGCAGCTCGCGGCCGGCGACCCGAAAGGTACGCCGGTAGCCATCCTGCAGGTTGATCAGGCGTTCCAGGGCGACGAACATGCGAATCGTGACCGCACCGGCGAATTTCGTCACATCTTAGCCGTATGCCTGAACCCTTGTAACCTCAATCGTGCTGCTTATCTGCGGGCAGTCGCCGCTCGCGCAGCCAGTGCTCGACCAATGGCCACACTTCGGTCTGCGCCTCCTTGCTGACCAGCATCTCGACATGGCCGAAGTTGCTGGAAAAGCCCTGCTCCTTGCCCAGCAGCAGAAAGCTGCGCGACGCGGAGCTGAACTGCTCGAACAGCTTGCGACAGGCCCAGGCCGGATCCTGCAGATCACCGGCTGCGCTCACGGCCAGCAGCGGCACCTGCACATCGGCCATGCCCGCCCACCAGTCGCGCTCGGCGTCGCCGAAGCGGCCGAACAGGCGGTGCCAACGCAAGCTCTCCAGCGCCACGCCGACCGGTTCATCCTCCGGGCCACGCTTGAAACGGGCGCCGGAGATATGTTGGAAGCCCTTCAGCAGCAGGCGCCCGCCCCACTCCACCGGCGGCACCTTCAGCGGCCAGTACACGCGGCTGACCTGCGCACCGAACAGCGCCGCCGAGCCGGCATGCTCGGCCGTGAGGTAACCGCCGCCCAGCGCCGCCGCCAAGGTGATGCCGCCGAGAGAATGACCGACCCAATGCGGTACCTGGCCGCTCTGCTCGCGGACGAAGGCGGCAATGGCCGGCAGGTCGTAGCGGGCGTACTCAGCGACGCTGTTGTGCTTGTACGCCTGATTGCGTGGCGACAGCCCATGCCCCCGCATCTCCGCGATCCAGACATCGAAACCCGCACGCGCGAGAAAAGGCCCGAGGCCGATGCCGCGTGGCGAATACCAGAAGCGCCGGTTGGAGAAGCTGCCGTGCAGCAGGATCACCGGCATGCCGCGTCCCTGCTGGCCTGCCAGGCCCAGCCGGGTGAGCGCCAGCTCGACGGAGAAATCCGACGCGTTGCCGGGCTTCAGGCGATAGACGTCTTCGCTCAGGTCGCCGCGCAGTTCGGCGCTGACCAGCGCGACGGGAAACAACTCACTACTGCTCTGCATGTCGCTCTTGCACAAGAAAGTGGCCGGGGCATTCCAACGCGGTTTCGCGGTGGCAACACGGCCTGAATGACAGGCCATAAAAAAGGGCGGGATCGCTCCCACCCTTCTGGTAAAGGCTTCGGGGTCAGCCTTGCGGCTGGCCTTCGGCGAGGAAGAACCAGGTATCCAGCACCGAGTCGGGGTTCAGCGAGACGCTTTCGATGCCCTGCTCCATCAGCCACTTGGCTAGGTCCGGGTGGTCCGACGGGCCCTGACCGCAGATGCCGATGTACTTGCCGGCCTTGTTGCAGGCAGCGATGGCGTTGGCCAGCAGCTTCTTCACCGCCGGGTTACGCTCGTCGAACAGGTGGGCGACGATGCCGGAGTCTCGATCAAGACCCAGGGTCAGCTGGGTCAGGTCGTTGGAGCCGATGGAGAAGCCATCGAAGAACTCGAGGAACTCGTCGGCCAGCAACGCGTTGGACGGTAGTTCGCACATCATGATGACCTTCAGGCCATCCTTGCCACGCTCCAGGCCATTGCTGGCGAGCAGCTCGACCACCTGCGACGCCTCACCCAGGGTACGTACGAAAGGCACCATGATCTCGACGTTGGTCAGGCCCATCTCGTTGCGCACCTTCTTCAGCGCGCGGCACTCCAGCTCGAAGCAATCGCGGAAGCTTTCGCTGATGTAGCGCGAGGCGCCACGGAAGCCGAGCATCGGGTTTTCTTCTTCTGGCTCGTACAGCTTGCCGCCGATCAGGTTGGCGTACTCGTTGGACTTGAAGTCCGACAGGCGCACGATGACCTTCTTCGGCCAGAAGGCCGCGGCCAGGGTGCTGATGCCCTCGACCAGCTTCTCGACGTAGAAGCCGACCGGGTCGTCGTAGCCGGCGATACGCTTCTCTACGCTGTCCTTGATCTCCGTCGGCAGACCGGCGAAGTTCAGCAGCGCCTTGGGATGCACGCCGATCATGCGGTTGATGATGAATTCCAGGCGGGCCAGGCCCACGCCCTCGTTGGGCAACTGGGCGAAGTCGAAGGCGCGGTCCGGGTTGCCGACGTTCATCATGATCTTGAACGGCAGGTCGGGCATGGCGTCGACCGAGTTCTTGCGGATGTCGAAGCCCAGTTGGCCCTCGAAAATGAAGCCGGTGTCACCCTCGGCACAGGACACGGTCACGCCCTGACCGTCTTGCAGCACCTGGGTGGCATTGCCGCAGCCGACCACGGCCGGAATGCCCAGCTCACGGGCGATGATGGCGGCGTGGCAGGTACGGCCGCCGCGGTTGGTGACGATGGCGCTGGCGCGCTTCATCACCGGTTCCCAGTCCGGATCGGTCATGTCGGAGACCAGCACGTCGCCCGGCTGAACCTTGTCCATCTCGGACACGTCGTGGATCACGCGGACCGGACCGGCGCCGATGCGCTGGCCGATGGCGCGGCCCTCCACCAGGACCTTGCCCTTTTCCTTCAGCAGGTAGCGCTCCATCACGGTGGCGCTGGCGCGGCTCTTCACGGTTTCCGGACGGGCCTGGACGATGTACAGCTTGCCGTCGTCGCCGTCCTTCGCCCATTCGATGTCCATCGGGCGGCCGTAGTGTTTCTCGATGATCAGCGCCTGCTTGGCCAGCTCGCTGACTTCGGCGTCGGTGATGCAGAAGCGCGCACGCTCGGCGCGGTCGACGTCGACGGTCTTGACCGAGCGACCGGCCTTGGCCTCTTCGCCGTAGATCATCTTGATCGCCTTGCTGCCCAGGTTGCGGCGCAGGATGGCCGGGCGACCGGCTTCCAGGGTCTGCTTGTGCACGTAGAACTCGTCGGGGTTCACGGCGCCCTGTACCACGGTCTCGCCGAGGCCGTAGGCGCCGGTGATGAACACCACGTCGCGAAAGCCCGATTCGGTGTCCAGGGTGAACATCACGCCGGCGGTGCCGGTTTCCGAACGCACCATGCGCTGCACGCCGGCGGACAGGGCGACCAGTTTGTGGTCGAAGCCCTGGTGCACGCGGTAGGCGATGGCACGGTCGTTGAACAGGGAAGCGAAGACTTCCTTGGCCGCGCGGATCACGTTATCCACGCCACGGATGTTGAGGAAGGTTTCCTGCTGGCCGGCGAAGGAGGCGTCGGGCAGGTCTTCGGCGGTGGCCGAGGAACGCACGGCGACTGCCATCTGCTCATTGCCGCCGCTCATTGCGGCGAAGGCCGTGCGGATGTCGGCATCCAGCTGGGCCGGGAACTCGGCGTCCATCACCCACTGGCGAATCTGCGCGCCGGTCTTCGCCAGGGCGTTGACGTCGTCCACATCCAGCGCGTCGAGGGCGGCGTGGATGCGGTCGTTGAGGCCGCTCTGCTCGAGGAAGTCACGGTAGGCCTGGGCGGTGGTGGCGAAGCCACCGGGTACCGATACGCCAGCACCGGCGAGGTTGCTGATCATCTCGCCGAGGGATGCGTTCTTGCCCCCTACACGCTCCACATCGTGGACGCCGAGCTTCTCGAGGGAAATGACGTACTCTACCAAGGTGCACTCTCCACTGTACGTGGCAGAGCCGGTGCAGCGGCGCCGCTACCTGGCTTTGCCTCAAGGAAATAGTCACAATGCCGTCCACAAGGGGCCCGGCAAAGGGGGCCTATGATAGCCAAGAATCGTTCCTGACTTAAGGCCTCCGCCATCAATGAAACGAACCGCATTCTTCATCTCCGACGGCACGGGTATCACCGCGGAGACTCTTGGGCAAAGTCTGCTGGCACAGTTCGAGGCCATCAGCTTCACCAAGCTCACACGCCCCTATATAGACAGTGTCGAGAAGGCGCGGGCCATGGTACAGCAAATCAATAATGCTGCCGAGAAAGACGGCGCCCGGCCGATCATCTTCGACACCGTGGTCAACCACGAGATCCGTGACGTCCTGGCCCAGTCCGACGGCTTCATGATCGACATCTTTTCCACCTTTCTCGCGCCCCTGGAAGCCGAGCTCAGCGAGCACTCCTCCTACTCGGTCGGCAAGTCCCACTCCATCGCCAGCAGCACCAACTACATGGAGCGGATCGAGGCGGTCAACTTCGCCTTGGACAACGACGACGGAGCCCGCACGCATTACTACGACAAAGCCGATCTGATTTTGATCGGTGTTTCGCGTTGCGGTAAGACGCCCACCTGCCTGTACATGGCCATGCAGTTCGGCATCCGCGCCGCGAACTACCCGCTCACCGAGGAAGACATGGAGCGCCTGCAGCTGCCGGCGGCCCTCAAACCCTACAAACACAAGCTGTTCGGCCTGACCATCGACCCCGACCGGCTGACCGCCATCCGCCACGAGCGCAAGCCCAACAGCCGTTACGCAAGCTACGCCCAGTGCGAGTTCGAGGTGCGCGAGGTGGAGAACCTGTTCCGCCGCGAGGGCATCAACTTCATCAACTCCACCCATTTCTCGGTCGAGGAAATCTCGGCGAAGATCCTGGTGGAAAAAGGCGTCGAGCGCCGCCTCAAATAATCGGTGACCGTCATGACGCTGATGGATGCAGTGCTGTTCGCCCCCGTCGCCGCGCTGATCTCGCTCGGCCCGGGGCCCAGCAACTTCTGCGCCCTGCACAACGGTATCCACTATGGCGTCGGCGTCGCGCTAGTCGCCAGCCTTGGCCGACTGGCCTCCTTCGCCATCTTCCTGTTCATCTCCGCAGTCGGTCTCGGCGCCATGCTGCTGGCCTCGGAAACCGCCTTTACCCTCGTCAAGTGGATCGGTGCGCTGTATCTGGTGTACCTGGGCATCAAGACCTGGCGCAGCACGGAGTTCGGCGGCCTGCAGTCCATTGATGGCGAACGGGTCGAGCAGAAGCCGGCGACGGCGCCGATCGCCAGGCTGATGCTCAACGAGTTCCTGGTCGGCATCAGCAACCCCAAGGCCATTCTGCTGTTCGCCGCGATCTTCCCGCAGTTCATCAAACCGGATCAGCCGGCGGCCGAGCAGTTTCTCTACCTGGGCACCACTTACCTGCTGGCCGAGCTGTGCGTCGCCTCACTGACCTACGCATTGTTTGGCCTGCAGATCCGCCGCCTGGTGCGCAGTCGCAAGGGCGCGAGCCGCCTGAACAAAGGCACCGGCGCCTTCTTCGTCGGCGCCGGCGGATTGATGCTGGGCGTCAACAACCACTGACGTCCGCGGCGGCTCTTCAGAAGCTGTCGCCCGGCACCCGCACCCAGCCTTCCATCAGGATCCGCGCACTGCGGCTCATGATGGCCTTGGTCACTGTCCACTCGCCATTGACCTGACGCGCCTCGGCACCAACGCGCAAGGTGCCGGAGGGATGGCCGAAACGCACAGCTTCACGTTCGCCGCCGCCTGCCGTCAGGTTGACCAGGGTGCCGGGTATGGCCGCCGCCGTACCGATGGCCACCGCGCAGGTACCCATCATGGCGTGGTGCAGCTTGCCCATGGACAGCGCGCGCACCAGCAGGTCGACCTCACCCGGCTCCACCACCTTTCCACTCGAGGCCTGGTAGCGCTTGGGCGCACTGACGAAGGCGATCTTCGGCGTGTGCTGGCGCTTGAGCGCCTCGTCGGCGGTCTTGATCAGGCCCATGCGCAGAGCGCCGGCCACGCGGATCTGCTCGAAGCGCGCGAGCTGGGCCGGATCGCCGTTGATGGCCTCGCGCAGCTCGGTACCCTGATAGCCGATGTCCTCGGCATTGACGAACACGGTGGGGATGCCGGCGCTGATCATGGTCGCCTTGAGCGGGCCGACACCCGGCACCTCCAGGTCGTCGACCAGATTGCCGGTGGGGAACATGGCGCCGCCCTCCTCGCCATCGTCGGACGGATCGAGGAATTCCAGCACGATCTCCGCCGCCGGGAAGGTCACGCCATCCAGCTCGAAGTCGCCGGTTTCCTGCACCTGGCCGTCGCTGACCGGTACGTGGGCGATGATGGTCTTGCGGATATTGGCCTGCCAGATGCGCACCACGCACACGCCGTTGTCCGGAATGCGCGCTGGATCGACCAGCCCGGCATGAATGGCGAAGGCGCCGGCGGCGGTCGACAGGTTGCCGCAGTTGCCGCTCCAGTCGACGAAGGCCTTGTCGATGGAGACCTGGCCATAGAGGTAGTCGACGTCGTGATCGGGCTGACTGCTCTTCGAGAGGATCACGCACTTGGACGTCGACGAGGTGGCGCCGCCCATGCCGTCGATATGCGCCGAGTAAGGATCGGGGCTGCCGATCACGCGCATGAACAACCTGTCGCGGGCCTCGCCGGGCATCTGGCAGGACTCGGGGAGGTCCTGCAGGCGGAAGAACACACCCTTGCTGGTGCCGCCTCGCATGTAGGTGGCGGGAATCTTGATCTGGGGTTGATGAGCCATGATGGGGTCCTGGCTGAGTCAAAGTAGCCGGAGGCAATCCGGGAAACGAGGTACCCCGGATTAAATCCGGGCTACGGACAGAAGCACCGGGGCGACTCGTGTCACCCCGGTAAGGCATCAGTCTTGGGACGACTCGAGGAAGTCCTTGGCGAAACGCTGCAACACGCCACCGGCCTTGTACACGCTGACGTCGGCAGCGGTGTCCAGGCGGCAGGTGACCGGTACCCGTACCACTTCGCCGTCGCGGCGATTGACCACCAGCGTCAGGTCGCAACGCGGCGAAATATCGCCTTCGACGTCATAGGTCTCGGTGCCGTCCAGCCCCAGGGTCAGGCGAGTGGTGCCCGGCTTGAACTCCACCGGCAGCACGCCCATGCCCACCAGGTTGGTGCGGTGGATGCGCTCGAAGCCTTCAGCCACGATCACTTCCACGCCCGCCAGGCGCACGCCCTTGGCCGCCCAGTCGCGGGACGAGCCCTGACCGTAGTCGGCACCGGCGACGATGATCAGGTTCTGCTTGCGGTTCATGTAGGTCTCGATCGCTTCCCACATGCGCATCACCTTGCCCTCCGGCTCGACGCGGGCCAGCGAGCCCTTCTTCACCGCGCCGTCGACCACGACCATCTCGTTGACCAACTGGGGGTTGGCGAAGGTGGCGCGCTGGGCGGTCAGGTGGTCGCCGCGGTGGGTGGCGTAGGAGTTGAAGTCCTCCTCCGGCAGGCCCATTTTCGCCAGGTATTCGCCGGCGGCCGAGTCCAGCAGGATGGCGTTGGACGGCGACAGGTGATCGGTGGTGATGTTGTCCGGCAGGATCGCCAGCGGCAGCATGCCCTTGAGCGTGCGCTCGCCGGCCAGCGCACCTTCCCAATACGGCGGACGGCGGATGTAGGTGGACATCGGACGCCAGTCGTACAGCGGGCTCTCGGCCTCCTGCACGGTGCCGAGGTCGAACATCGGGATGTAGATCTGCTTGAACTGCTCCGGCTTCACGCTGGCCGCAACGATGGCATCGATTTCCTCGTCGCTCGGCCACAGGTCCTTGAGGGTGATCGGCTGGCCGTTCGCATCAAAGCCCAGCACATCCTGCTCGATATCGAAGCGCACGGTACCGGCGATGGCGTAGGCCACCACCAGCGGCGGCGAGGCCAGAAAGGCCTGCTTGGCATAGGGATGAATACGGCCGTCGAAGTTTCGGTTGCCGCTCAATACGGCGGTGGCATACAGGTCGCGCTCGATGATTTCCTGCTGGATCACCGGGTCCAGCGCGCCGGACATGCCGTTACAGGTAGTGCAGGCATAGGCGACGATGCCGAAGCCGAGCTTCTCCAGCTCCACCAGCAGACCGGCCTCTTCCAGATACAGCTTGGCGACCTTCGAACCGGGAGCGAACGAAGTCTTGACCCACGGTTTGCGGATCAGGCCCAGCTCGTTGGCCTTCTTCGCCAGCAGGCCGGCGGCCACCACGTTGCGCGGGTTGGAGGTGTTGGTGCAGCTGGTGATGGCGGCGATGATCACCGCGCCATCCGGCAGCTGACCGGCAGCCTCCTCCGCCTTGGCGGCGGCCAGCTGCGCATCACCGGCGATGCCGCGTTCGGCCAGGGCCGACGTCGGCAGGCGCTTGTGCGGGTTGCTCGGGCCGGCCATGTTGCGCACCACGCCGGACAGATCGAACTCGAGCACGCGCTCGTATTCCGCCGTCTCCAACGCGGTGGCCCACAGGCCAGTGGTCTTGGCGTAGCGCTCGACCAGCGCCACCTGCTCCGGCTCGCGGCCGGTCAGCTTGAGGTAATCGATGGTCTGCTGGTCGATGTAGAACATCGAAGCCGTGGCGCCGTATTCCGGGCACATGTTGGAGATGGTCGCGCGATCGCCGATCGACAGGCTGTCCGCCCCTTCGCCGAAGAACTCGACATAGGCGCCGACCACCCGCTCTTTGCGCAAGAACTCGGTCAGGGCGAGGACGATGTCGGTGGCGGTGATGCCGGGCTGGCGCTTGCCGGTCAGACGGACGCCGACGATGTCGGGCAGGCGCATCATCGAGGGATGGCCGAGCATCACCGTCTCGGCTTCCAAGCCGCCGACGCCGATGGCGATCACGCCCAGGGCGTCCACATGCGGGGTGTGCGAGTCGGTGCCCACGCAGGTATCCGGAAAGGCCACGCCGCCGCGCGCCTGGATCACCGGGCTCATCTTCTCCAAGTTGATCTGGTGCATGATGCCGTTGCCGGCGGGGATCACGTCGACGTTCTTGAAGGCCGTCTTGGTCCACTCGATGAAGTGGAAGCGGTCCTCGTTGCGACGATCCTCGATGGCGCGGTTCTTCTCGAAAGCATCCGGATCGAAGCCCGGCGCTTCTACGGCCAGCGAGTGGTCGACGATCAGTTGGGTCGGCACCACCGGATTGACCTTGGAAGGGTCGCCACCCTGCTCGGCGATGGCGTCGCGCAGGCCGGCCAGGTCGACCAGCGCGGTCTGGCCGAGGATGTCATGGCAGACCACCCGCGCCGGATACCAGGGGAAGTCCAGGTCGCGCTTGCGGTAGATCAGTTGCTCCAGCGCGGGCGTCAGCAGATCAGGCTCGCAACGGCGCACCAGCTGCTCGGCCAGCACGCGCGAGGTATAAGGCAGGCCAGCCCAGGCACCGGGGGCGATGGCATCGACCGCCTCGCGGGCGTCGAAATAGTCCAGCTGGGTGCCGTCCAGAGGTTTGCGGTATTGGCTATTCATCGGGCTGCTCATCACTTGCGGTCCTTGAGCGGCACGAACTTCAGGTCTTCGGGACCGGTGTAGTTGGCGCTCGGGCGGATGATCTTGCCGTCGATGCGCTGCTCGACAACGTGTGCGGACCAGCCGGCGGTGCGGGCGATGACGAACAGCGGGGTGAACATGGCGGTGGGCACGCCCATCATGTGGTAGCTCACGGCGCTGAACCAGTCGAGATTGGGGAACATCTTCTTGATGTCCCACATGATGGTCTCCAGGCGCTCGGCAATGTCGTACATCTTGGTGTTGGACTGTTCCTGCGACAGCTGCTGGGCGACTTCCTTGATCACCTTGTTGCGCGGGTCGGACACGGTGTAGACCGGGTGGCCGAAGCCGATCACCACTTCCTTCCTCTCGACGCGGGCGCGGATGTCGGCCTCGGCCTCGTCCGGGTTGTCGTAGCGCTTCTGGATCTCGAAGGCCACTTCGTTGGCGCCGCCGTGTTTCGGCCCGCGCAGGGCGCCGATGGCGCCGGCGATGCACGAATACATATCCGAGCCGGTGCCGGCGATCACCCGGGAGGTGAAGGTCGAGGCGTTGAACTCGTGCTCGGCGTACAGGTTGAGCGAGGTGTGCATGGCGCGCACCCAAGACTCGCGCGGCTTCTCGCCGTGCAGCAGGTGCAGGAAGTGGCCGCCGATGGAGTCGTCGTCGGTGTCCACGTCGATGCGCTTGCCGTTGTGGCTGAAGTGGTACCAGTACAGCAGCGCGGAGCCCAGGCAGGCCATCAGCTTGTCGGCGATGTCGCGGGCGCCCGGATGGTTGTGGTCGTCCTTCTCCGGCGACAGGCAGCCGAGCACGGATACGGCGGTGCGCATCACGTCCATCGGGTGGGCCGACGGCGGCAGGGTTTCCAGGGCGGCCTTCACCCCGGCCGGCAGGCCGCGCAGAGCTTTCAGCTTGGCCTTGTAGCCGGCCAGCTCAGCCACGTTGGGCAGCTTGCCGTGGACCAGCAGGTGGGCGATCTCCTCGAATTCGCAGCGGTTGGCGAAATCGAGCACGTCATAACCGCGGTAGTGCAGGTCGTTGCCGGTGCGGCCGACGGTGCACAGGGCGGTGTTGCCGGCGGCGGTGCCGCTCAGGGCCACGGACTTCTTCGGCTTGAAGCCAGGGGTGCTCGCTTCTGGGGCGCTCATCGCGGGTGTCTCCTCATCATTCGTTTCTTGTTCATCCGCAGGCGGACCTGCGTGTCGTCACTTCTTGCCGGCGGCGAACAGCGCGTCGAGCTTCTGCTCGAAGGCGTGGTAGCCGATGCGGTCGTACAGCTCGGCGCGAGTCTGCATCAGCTCGATGACGTCTTTCTGATGGCCGTTCTGGCGGATCGAGGTGTAGACACTTTCCGCCGCCTTGTTGGCAGCGCGGAAGGCGGACAGCGGATACAGCTGGATGGCCACGCCGACCGAGGCCAGCTCGTCGCGGGTGAACAACGGAGTGGCGCCGAACTCGGTGATGTTGGCCAGCACCGGCACGTTCAGCGCATCGACGAAGCGCTTGTAGGTCGGCAGGTCGTAGGCGGCCTCGGCGAAGATGCCGTCGGCGCCCGCCTCCACGTAGCGCTGGCAGCGCTCGATGGCGGCGTCCACGCCCTCGGCCTGGATGGCGTCGGTACGGGCGATCAGGAAGAAGTTCGGGTCGGTCTTGGCATCGGCGGCGGCGCGCACGCGGTCGACCATCTCCTCGCAGGAGACGATTTCCTTGCCCGGACGATGGCCGCAACGCTTGGCGCCGACCTGGTCTTCGATATGGGCGGCGGCGGCGCCGGCCTTGATCAGGTTCTTGATGGTCCGCTCGATGTTGAAGGCCGAGGGGCCGAAGCCGGTGTCGATGTCGACCAGCAACGGCAGATCGCAGACGTCGGTAATGCGGCGTACGTCGGTGAGCACGTCGTCCAGGGTGTTGATGCCCAGGTCAGGCAGGCCCAGCGAGCCCGCCGCGACGCCGCCACCGGACAGGTAAATGGCGCGGAAGCCGGCGCGCTTGGCCAGCAGCGCGTGGTTGGCGTTGATCGCGCCGATGACCTGCAGCGGCTTCTCTTCGGCCAGGGCCTGACGGAAACGCTGGCCGGCGCTGCTCTGGGTAGACAACGGAGTCATGACTCACCTCGTGTGGACGGATTGGCGAGCGCTTCCCGGTAGTGGCGCTCGATGTTGCGCTTGGAGGCGCCGATGTGACGGCGCATCAGCAGCTCGGCCAGCTCGCCGTCACGGTCGGCGATGGCATCGAGAATGCGGTGGTGTTCGGCGAAGGCCTGGTGCGGGCGGTTCGGCGTGGTCGAGAACTGCAGGCGGTACATGCGCACCAGCTGGTACAGCTCGCCGCAGAGCATCTGGGTCAGGGTGCGGTTGCCGCTGCCTTGGATGATCCGGTAGTGGAAGTCGAAGTCGCCTTCCTGCTGGTAATAGCCGACGCCAGCCTTGAACGCGGCGTCCTGCTCATGCAGTTCCAGGACCCGGCGCAGCTCGTCGATCTCGGCCCGGCTCATGCGCTCGGCGGCAAGGCGGCACGCCATGCCTTCCAGGGATTCGCGGATCTCGTACAGCTCGATCAGCTCGGCATGGCTGAGCGAGACCACTCGCGCGCCGACGTGAGGCACTCGCACCAGCAGCTTCTGCCCCTCCAGGCGGTGGATCGCCTCGCGCAGTGGGCCGCGGCTGATGCCGTAGGTACGTGCCAGCTCCGGTTCGGAGATCTTGCTGCCGGGCGGGATCTCGCCCTGCACGATGGCCGCCTGGATACGACGGAATACGTGCTCGGCAAGGGTTTCCGAATCGTTTTGGCCAGCGACGGGCACTTCGATCGAGTCGAGCATCATTGTCAACACGGCAAGTGGATATGGCGCAAAAAGTACGCCTGGGGACCCGCGCAGTCAACCACACACGACAAGATTGTCGACAATCAATCCGGCAGCTCGGAAATCGACGTAATTGGCAATCAACTTGCAGAAACGCTCATAAGCGGCTGTTACCACTGAAAATCAGCATGCTAGAATACCGCCCGCATGAGCCGGCACGGAGCTCCGCATCGGCTGCTAGACTACACTCGGCTGTGCGCACCGCCGCCCCGACGACGCGAATATCAAAGGATTTATGCGACTCACGCCTTTCGCCATCCTCCTCGGCTGCAGCCTGTTTCCCGGCCTGAGTTCCGCCGCCGACAAGACCGTCTATGGTCTGAACGAATACATCAGGCTCACCGATCTCGATCTGGAAGTCGCCGCCAAGCTGGATACCGGCGCCAAGACAGCCTCCCTCAGCGCCCGCGACATCAAGCGCTTCAAGCGTGACGGTGAAACCTGGGTGCGCTTCTACCTGGCCATCGACGACGCCCACGAGCACCCCATCGAGCGCCCGCTGGCGCGCATCAGCAAGATCAAGCGCCGCGCCGGCGACTTCGACCCGGACGAGGGCAAGAGCTACACCGCACGCCCCGTGGTCGAACTGCAGATGTGCATGGGCAAGGCCCTGCGCACCATCGAAGTGAACCTCACCGACCGCAGCGCCTTCCAATACCCGCTGCTGATCGGCTCGGAAGCGCTCAAACGGCTGAACGCCGTGGTCGATCCGAGCCTTAAATACGCCGCTGGCAAACCCGGCTGCACCACCGACGCAAACTCCGCCGAGTAACCTACATGCGCTCTCTTACCCTGCATCTGAAAGTCCTTATCACCCTCCTGGTGACGGTGGGCGTTCTGGTCACGGCCTATCAGATCTTCGTTCTCGGCATTCCGGTGACCGAAGACGAAACCGACGATCTCTGGAACATCGACGCCAAGATCGAGTTCCAGGCCAGCCCGCGCGAGCCGGTCAAGGTGCAGATGTTCGTGCCGCCGCTGAACCAGGACTACGTGAGCCTCAACGAGAGCTTCATCTCCAATAACTACGGCGTGAGCGTCAATCGGGTGGACGGCAACCGCAAGCTGACCTGGTCGGCCCGTCGCGCCAACGGCAACCAGACCCTCTATTACCGCCTGGTGCTGACCAAGCGCTACAGCGGCGAGCCGGCCAAGGCCAAGGGCCCGATCTTCCGCGACAGCATCCCGGTCGAAGGTCCCGAGAAGATCGCCGCCGAAGCCCTGCTCGCACCCATCCGCCAGCATTCGGCCGACGTGCAGACCTTCATCAGCGAGACCATCAAGCGCGTCAACAACGCCAATGACGACAACGTCAAACTGCTGCTTGGCGGCGACGCCTCCACCGTCAACAAGGCCAAGGTGATCGACCTGCTGCTGTCCATCGCCCATGTGCCGATGGAGCGCGTACACACCATCCGCCTGATCGCCGATACCCAGCAGGGCCCGGAGCTGTGGCTGCGCAGCTTCAATGGCGAGAACTGGCTGTACTTCAATCCGGAGAGCGGCGAACAGGGCCTGCCGACCGACCGCGTGGTGTGGTGGACCGGTGACGACCCGCTGGTGAACATCGAGGGCGGCAAGAAGCCTCAGGTCACGTTCACTCTGAACAACAGCGAGATGAACGCCATCCGCCTGGCCAAACTGACCGACGAGAACACCGACGTCGACTTCCTCGAGTACTCCCTGTACGGCCTGCCGCTGCAGACCCAGCAGACCTACCAGATCATGATCATGATCCCGATCGGCGTACTGGTGATCCTCATCCTGCGCAACCTCGGCGGTCTGCAGACCCTCGGCACCTTCACCCCGGTACTGATCGCCCTCGCCTTCCGCGAAACCCAGCTGGGCTTCGGCATCGTGCTGTTCACCATCATCACCGCGCTCGGCCTGTCACTGCGCTCGTACCTCGAACACCTCAAACTGCAGATGCTGCCGCGCCTGTCGGTGGTGCTGACGTTCGTGGTGGTGCTGATCGCCGTGATCAGCCTGTTCAGCCACAAGCTCGGCCTGGAACGCGGCCTGTCGGTGGCGCTGTTCCCCATGGTGATCCTGACCATGACCATCGAACGCCTGTCCATCACCTGGGAAGAGCGCGGCGGCACCCACGCCTTCAAGGTCGCCGTCGGCACCCTGATCGCCGCATCCCTGGCCCACGCCTTGATGAGCATTCCGCAGCTGACCTACTTCGTCTTCACCTTCCCGGCCGTACTGCTGGTACTGGTGGGCTTCATGCTGGCGATGGGTCGCTACCGCGGCTACCGCCTGACCGAGCTGTTCCGTTTCAAAGCCTTCCTGAAGGATTGAACCCATGATCGGTCTGTGGAAGACATGGAAGGCCCTCGAAGCCAAAGGCATCATGGGCATCAACCGCCGCAACGCGGACTACGTGCTGAAGTACAACAAGCGGCACCTGTATCCGATCGTCGATGACAAGATCATCACCAAGGAGCGCGCCCTTGCCGCCGGCATCCACGTGCCCGAGCTGTACGGCGTGATCTCCACGGAGAAGGAGATCGAGAAGTTCGGCGAGATCATCGGCGAGCGCAACGATTTCGTGATCAAGCCGGCGCAGGGCGCCGGCGGCGACGGCATCCTGGTGATCGCCGACAAGTTCGAGGGCCGCTACAAGACGGTCTCCGGCAAGATCGTCAGCCAGGAAGACATCGAGCACCAGCTCTCCAGCATCCTCACCGGCCTGTACTCCCTCGGCGGCCACCGCGACCGCGCGCTGATCGAATACCGCGTCACGCCGGACCCGATCTTCAAGAGCATCAGCTACGAGGGCGTGCCGGACATCCGCATCATCGTGCTGATGGGCTACCCGGTGATGGCCATGCTGCGCCTGCCGACCCGCCAGTCCAACGGCAAGGCCAACCTGCACCAGGGCGCCATCGGCGTCGGCGTGGATCTGGCCACCGGCATCACCCTCAAGGGCACCTGGCTGAACAACAAGATCACCAAGCACCCTGACACCACCAATGCCGTGGACGGCGTGCAGCTGCCCAACTGGGACGGCTTCATGAAGCTGGCGGCGGGCTGCTACGAGCTCTGCGGCCTCGGTTATATCGGCGTGGACATGGTGCTGGACGTGGACAAGGGCCCGCTGATTCTCGAGCTCAACGCGCGTCCCGGCCTGAACATCCAGATCGCCAACGACTGCGGCCTGACCCATCGCGCTCACGCCGTCGAGGCGCGGCTCGAGGAGCTGGCCAAGAAGGGCGTGCTGGAAACGGCGGAGGAGCGGGTACGCTTCTCCCAGGAGCTGTTCGGCCATATCAAGCCCAAGGAGCTCTGAGCCAGCGAACCCGGAGCCTGCCCGATCCCAAGCCCGGCGATGCCGGGCTTTTTCGTTGCGCGCCGCATTACAATCGCGCCTTCAGCCTTCCGATGCCGACCATGAGCACCTGCCGCCTACATCCGCTGCCCTACCGGGCGGACCCTGCCCCCTACTTCGCCCTGGTGCGCGGAGCACCGGGAGCCGTACTGCTGGATGCCGGACGCCCGCATGCCGAGCGCGGACGCTACGACCTGTTCAGCGCCTGGCCGCTGGCAACCTACGCGCCGGGCGATGACGAGAGCGGCGGCGCCTTCTTCCAGCGCCTGCGCGACGGCTTGGCTGCACTCGGCCGTGCCGAGGCTCCCGCGGACCGAGAACTGCCTTTCACCGGCGGCCTGATCGGCTACCTGGCCTACGACTTCGGCCGACGCCTCGAGCGACTGCCCGCGCAGGCCATCGATGATCTCGACCTGCCGGACGCACGCTTCGGCCTCTACGCCTGGGCGATGGTCAGCGACCACCGGCAGCGGACCAGCCAGCTGGTGTTCCATCCCAGCCTGGAGCCGGCCGAATGCGAGCGACTGATCGCCCTGTTCGAAACGCCGGCGCCCGACGCAGTCGCGCCCTTCTCGCTCAGCCGCCCCTTCCGGGCCGACCTGACCCAGGACGATTACCGTCGCGCCATCGAACGCATCCAGGCCTATATCCAGGCCGGCGACTGCTATCAGGTCAACTTCGCCCAGCGTTTCCAGGCGCCCTGCCGGGGCGATGCCTGGAGCGCTTACCAGGCACTGCGGGCCGCCTGCCCTACGCCCTTCGCCGGATTTCAGGCCCTCGACGAGGGTGATGCCCTCCTCAGCCTGTCGCCGGAGCGCTTCCTTCAGATCAGCCAGGGCCGCGTCGAGACCCGCCCGATCAAGGGCACCCGCCCGCGCGGCGCCACGCCAGCCGAGGACGAGGCCAATGCCGCCGAGCTGCTGGCCAGTCCTAAGGACCGCGCCGAGAACCTGATGATCGTCGACCTGCTGCGTAACGACCTGGGTCGCAGCTGCCGCACCGGCTCGGTCAGGGTGCCCGAGCTGTTCGCCCTGGAGAGCTATCCCAACGTGCATCACCTGGTCAGCGCCGTGACCGGCGAGCTGGCAGACGACCACGACGCACTGGACCTGGTGGCCGGCAGCTTCCCCGGCGGCTCGATCACCGGCGCGCCGAAGATCCGCGCCATGCAGATCATCGACGAGCTGGAGCCGACCCGCCGCGCCCTATACTGTGGCTCCCTGCTCTATCTGGACGTACGCGGCGAACTGGACAGCTCCATCGCCATCCGCAGCCTGCTGGTCAGCAACGGCAGCGTCAGCTGCTGGGGCGGCGGCGGCATCGTGGCGGACTCGGACTGGCAGGCCGAGTATCAGGAGTCCATCACCAAGGTGAGGGTCCTGCTGCAGACACTGGAAGCGCTCTGATCGCCCATGAAAAAGGCCCGCATCAGCGGGCCTTTTTTGTTGCCGATAACCTTACAGGCTCAGCTCGCGGTCGGACGCCTTGAGGAACTCGCGCTTGAGGTCTTCGTAGGTGTGCACCGCCGGGAACTGCGGGAACTCGCGGATCACGTTGTTCGGCGCATGGAACAGGATGCCGGCGTGGGCCTCGGCGAGCATGGTGGTGTCGTTGTACGAATCACCGGCGGCGATCACGCGGTAGTACAGGCTCTTGAAGGCGATCACCGACTGGCGCTTGGGGTCCTTCTGGCGCAGCTGATAGCCCACCACGCGATCGGTCTCATCGGTGACCAGCTTGTGGCACAGCAGGGTCGGGAAGCCCAGCTGGCGCATCAGCGGCTGGGAGAACTCATAGAAGGTGTCCGACAGGATCACCACTTGGAAACGCTCGCGCAGCCAGTCGACGAACTCGACGGCGCCTTCCAGCGGCTTGAGGGTGGCGATCACTTCCTGGATGTCGCGCAGCTTGAGGCCGTGCTCGTCGAGGATGCGCAGACGCTGCTTCATCAGCACGTCGTAGTCGGGAATATCGCGGGTGGTCGCCTTGAGCGCGTCGATACCGGTTTTCTCGGCGAAGGCGATCCAGATTTCCGGAACCAGTACACCTTCGAGGTCGAGGCAGGCGATTTCCACGGGCGACTCCTTACGGGCTGAGAGAGGGCCGGCACTCTAGCAGCATGGCGAGTCGCTGGTAAACCGGGCGCCCGGTGGTTGAGCCGGTCACGGGCTGGTAACATCGGCGCCCCTCCCATCGACTGCCCACAGGACCACTCCGATGACCCTCGATCTGGCTCGCATCAATGCCGAACTCGGGAAAGACGCCGAAAAACTCGTGGAGTGGGCCCTGAGCCTGGGCAAGACGGCGATCTGCACCACCAACTTCCGCCCCTTCGAGGCGGTGATCCTGCACATGGTCACCCAGGTCAAGCCGGACATCCAGGTGATCTGGATGGACAACGGCTACAACACCGAGGCGACCTACCAGTTCGCCGATGAAGTCACCAAGCTGCTCGATCTCAACCTGAAGACCTACCTGCCACTGCGCTCGCGCGCCCACCGCGAGGCCGTCGACGGCCCGGTACCGGCGCTGGATGATCCGCGTCATGCCGCCTTCACCGAGGAGGTGAAGTTGGAACCCTTCGCCCGCGCGTTGCGCGAGACCGCGCCGCAGGTCTGGTTCACCGCGCTGCGTGCCAGCGACACCGCCGTGCGTGCGCAGATGGACCCGGTCAGCATCAACCCGGACGGTCTGATCAAGGTCGCCCCGCTGCTGCACTGGAGCTCCAAGGAGCTGTATCAGTACCTGGTCGAGCACAACCTGCCGAACAACTTCGACTACATCGACCCGACCAAGGGCGAGGAAAACCGCGAATGCGGGCTGCACCTCAGCCACTGAGGGCAGCACAACGAAAAAGGGCGCCGCATGGCGCCCTTTTTCATGGCCTACGTGCTAATGCGTCGGCAGCTCGACACCGGCGAACAGCTCGTCCAGCTCGGCCTTGGTATGGCACTGCACGGCCTTGGCCAGCACGTCGCGGGTCAGGTGCGGGGCGAACTTCTCGATGAAGTCGCACATGAAGCCGCGCAGGAAAGTGCCGCGCCGGAAGCCGATCTTGGTGACGCTGGCCTCGAACAGCTCGCTGGCATCAAGGACCACAAGGTCGCTGTCGAGCTTGGGGTCGACCGCCATGCCCGCGACGATGCCGACGCCCAGCCCCAGCCGCACATAGGTCTTGATCACGTCAGCATCGGCCGCGGTGAATACCACCTTGGGCGACAGCCCCTTGTGACTGAACGCCTCGTCGAGCTTGGAGCGACCGGTGAAGCCGAACACGTAGGTGACGATCGGATGCTCGGCCAGCGCCTCAAGAGTCAGCTTCGGCAATTTGGTCAGCGGATGGCCCTGGGGCACGATCACACAACGGTTCCAGCGGTAACACGGCATCATCACCAGGTCGTTGAACAGCTCCAGGCCCTCGGTGGCGATGGCGAAGTCCACGGTGCCGTCCGCCGCCATCTCGGCGATTTGGGTCGGCGTACCCTGCTGCATGTGCAGGGCCACCTCGGGATATTGCTTGATGAAACCGCTGATCACCGCCGGCAGCGCATAGCGGGCCTGGGTGTGGGTCGTCGCGATGGACAGGGTGCCCTTCTTCTCGTTGGAAAATTCTTGGGCGATCTGTTTGATGCTCTCGACCTTGCGCAGGATCTCGCCAGCAGTGGTGATGATCCGTTCTCCGGCCGGCGTCACGCGGGTCAGGTGTTTGCCACTGCGGGCGAAGACCTCGACACCCAGTTCATCTTCCAGCAGGCGGATCTGCTTGCTGATGCCGGGTTGCGAGGTGTAGAGGCTCTGCGCGGTGGCAGAGACGTTGAGATCGTGATGCGCTACTTCCCAGATGTAGCGCAGTTGCTGCAGCTTCATAGAGGTCCCTCAAAGCAGAAAAGCGCTGCCGACGCCCTTGGGCGATATAACCATATTATTGGTTCAGTGATTAAAGCTAGACGATTTTCTGAGCAATGCATGCCGTTCGTCCAGCGCTTCGCAAACCCGCGGCTAGCGGTGCTGCAGCATAGGCACCAGATAGACCGGCTTATCCGACAGCTGCAGTACGCGCGCCGCGGTCCTGCCCAGGGGAATATCCTGCGCTGCGCCATGGCTGTGACTGCCTACGACCAGCAGATCGACGCCGAGTTTCCCGGCCTCCTCGACAATCACCTGGGCCGGATCCCCCTGTACGACGCGTACGCTGCGGATCATCTGCATGTCCTGCTGGGCCTCGCCCATTTCATCGCGAAAACCCTCCAGCACGCGCTGCTCGATGCTGGCCATCACGGTGGCGAGCCCCTTGCTGCGTAACTCCTGCAGGGTCGTCTCGTCCAGGTAGGTCTGCAGCACCGATTCGGCGAACAGGCCCATCGGCTCCACCGCGTGCACGACATACAGCTCGGCCTGGAACGCCTTGGCCAACGCCAAAGCGTGCTGCAGCACGTACGGCGCGTACAACCCGAGATCGGTGGCATAGAGAATGGAACGCAGCATGGGGCCGTCCTGAGACTGCTGGACCTAGGCTGAGCTTAGCAGCGCCTCGGCGGACTTCCCGCGTCACCCGCCGTCCGGCCCTGCTCGATCAGCCCCGAGCGGCCTCGAGAAATCGCAACGCCTGCAGCAGCATGCGCATCTTCGGCAGCTCGCATCCCGCCGCCGCAGCGGCTGCCAGTGGCGCCTCGTAGATGGCCTCGAGCTCCGCCGGGCGGCCATGGCGGAAGTCGTGGTACATGCTGGGCAGGTAGTCGGGCATCCGGTCGGTGGCGGCCAGCAGCTGCTCCGGGTAGCCGTCCGGCAGTGTCTGCCCGCACACCGCGGCGCCGCGGGCCACTTCGCACATCAGCTCGAGAATCAGCGCACGACTGTCGGCGCTGTCCATCAGGCGCCGGGTGCCGGCATTCAGCAAAACCGAGAGGCCGTTGTAGGGAACATTCCACACCAGCTTCTGCCAGCGCGCCTGCTGCAAGTCGGCCATGGCGACGGACTCGATACCGGCCGAACGAAACAGCTCGGCCCCCTCCTCGACAATCGCCTGTCGTCCTTCGTCCAGCTCCGGCGGACCGGAGTGATAGCCCAGGTTCACGGCACCGAGGGCCTGGTGCTCGATGACCCCGGGAGCGGACCTGTGGACGCAGATGAAGCAGAGCCCGCCGAGCAGATGCAGCGAGTCGGGCAGCAGCGGTCTCAACCGGTCCTCTACGCCCAGGCCATTCTGCAGCAGCACCACCCGGGCGTTGGCAGCGGCCAGACGGGCAATGAGCGGCGCCAGCTCGGCGTTACTGGTGGTCTTGGCACCCACCAGCAGCCAGTCGCACTTCGGCATGTCCGCGACGCAATGCCATGCCTGCACCGGTTGCAGGGCGAGCTCGCCATGTACCGCACTGTTCAGCTGCAGGCCTCGTTCAGCCACGGCGCGATACTCGCTGCGCAGCAGGAAATGCACGTCATGACCGGCGCGAGCCAGCATCAGCCCATAGAAGCCACCGATGGCCCCGGTGCCGACGATGCCAATGCGCGGACGTTTTGATTCGGTCATCAGGGTAACTCCTCGGGTTCGCGTTCGAGCGCCTGCCGGATCGCCGCAGACAATTCGGTTGCCAGTAGCGCGGACGAAAGGGCACCGAAATACTGGCCATCGCGCACCAGGAACAGGCTCGGCAGACGGAATACCTCATAGCGCTGCACCAGGCCGCCGTTCTCGCCGGCATCGACCCAGCACAGGCGGTCGACGGGAAGGTCCATACCCGGCAGCTCACGGCGTGCCCAGCGACAACCGGCACAGCCGGCACTGACGAAGATCAGCAGCGTGCTGCCGGCCATCGCCAGCAACCGATGGTCGGCATCGAAATCGGTCAGTTCGAGATCAGGCACTATACTGGGCCTTGCATGATGGCATTTAGATGGCATCCGGAGTAGTCGCAATGCGTCGCTTTCTTCGTCACCCCAGCGATATGCCGATCGAGCTGGTGCAACGCAAACACGCCTTCCTGCCGCGGCAAAGGCTGAACAATATCAGCCTCGGCGGCGTGGCTTGCAATTCCAGCAAGGGATTTCGCAAGGGCACCGCGGTCGAGCTGCGCATCCCGCTGTTCGGCGACGACGCGCGCTACCCGGGGGTGGTCGCCTGGTGCCGCAAGCAGGCCGACCAGTATCTGATCGGCATCGCTTTCATCGACGAAGACACCCTGTTCCGGGCGCGCATGGTCGAGCAGGTCTGCCAGATCGAGCACTACCGCCATCAGCGCGAACTCGAACTGGGCACGCCACTGGAGGTGGAAGCGGTCGCACGCGAGTGGATCGCGCTGCACGCCGCCGAATTCCCGAGCGCCCGCATCCACTAGATTCCAGCCGATCTGCCATTGTCGAGGCAGCCTCGAACGCGTTAAGGTTCCGGTCCCCCGCTGCGCCCAGTGATTTCGCCTGAAGAGGCGCTCGGCTCCCGTGACCTGACGAGTACCACGATGGCTGATTTACCGATTGACGATCTCAACGTTTCGTCCAATGAAACCCTGATCACCCCGGCGCAGCTCAAGCGCGAAATCCCCCTCACTGAAGCCGCCCAGCGCACCGTCGCCAATGGCCGCCAGGTGGTCCGCGACATTCTCGACGGCAAGGACCACCGCCTGTTCGTGGTGGTCGGCCCCTGCTCCATCCACGACATCAAGGCCGCCCATGACTACGCCGAGCGCCTGAAGGTGCTGGCCGCCGAGGTGTCCGACACGTTGTTCCTGGTCATGCGCGTGTACTTCGAGAAGCCGCGCACCACCGTGGGCTGGAAGGGTCTGATCAACGATCCCTACCTGGACGACTCGTTCAAGATCCAGGACGGCCTGCACATCGGCCGCCGCCTGCTGCGCGACCTGGCCGAGATGGGCCTGCCGACCGCCACCGAAGCGCTCGACCCGATTTCACCGCAGTACCTGCAGGACCTGATCAGTTGGTCAGCCATCGGCGCCCGCACCACCGAATCCCAGACCCACCGCGAAATGGCTTCGGGCCTCTCCTCGGCCGTCGGCTTCAAGAACGGCACCGACGGCGGCTTGACCGTGGCGATCAACGCCCTGCAATCGGTGTCCAGCCCGCATCGCTTCCTCGGCATCAACCAGGAAGGCGGCGTGTCGATCGTCACCACCAAGGGCAACGCCTACGGGCATGTGGTACTGCGCGGCGGCAACGGCAAGCCCAACTACGATTCGGTCAGCGTCGCCATCTGCGAGCAGGAGCTGGCCAAGGCCAAGATCAGCCCGAACATCATGGTCGACTGCAGCCACGCCAACTCCAACAAGGACCCGGCCCTGCAGCCGCTGGTAATGGAGAACGTCGCCAACCAGATTCTCGAGGGCAACACCTCGATCGTCGGCCTGATGGTGGAGAGCCATCTGGGCTGGGGCAACCAGTCGATTCCGAAGGACCTGGGCGACCTCAAGTACGGCGTGTCCATCACCGATGCCTGCATCGACTGGGACACCACCGAGAAGACGTTGCGCGGCATGCACAGCAAGCTCAAGGACGTGCTGCCCAAGCGCCAGCGCGGCTGACATTCAGCGCAAACGAAAACGCCGGGCAATGCCCGGCGTTTTCGTTTTCGGCCTCTCAGCCGCTGGTCTGCTGGCGCTGGCGGCGCTCCAGGTAGCGTTCGACATAGGAACACGACGGAATCACCGTATACCCCATGGACTCGGCGTACTCGAGCGCCTGCTCGGTCAGCGCGGCGGCAATGCCTCGTCCACGCAAGGCGTTGGGTACAAAGGTACGGTAGATGTCGAGCGTCTGCTTGCCCAGATCCATATAGGCCAGATAGGCGCGATGGCCGTCGATCACGGCCTCGAATTGATGACCCGCCTGGTCATGGTGGATGGACAGCCCTTCGCTCATTTCCTCTCCTCGTGGGTTAAAACAGTACCCTTACCTTATCGATCTTTTCCTGGCGGAGGAACATCTCGGCCGAGCCACTGCCCATTTGGACACTGAGAAACACCCTGCCGTTCTCCACTTTATGCAGCACGCCCTGATAGTAGGTGCCGTCATAGGTGATGAACTGTAGCCGCTTGCCCGCATGGCTGGGTAGGCTTTCCACGCTGACGAACTCGAACTGGGGGCTCGTCTGCTGCTCATTGGCCTCGACCCGGATCAGCTCGTTCGGCTCGGATATTGGTGCCGCTTGAGGATTCACCCAGGCGAAAGACAGCGGCTCAACCACCTGCTGATTGATCAGCAATACCGGGCGCAGCATGGCCAGCACGTCCTTGGGTTCGAAGAACTGCAGGCCGTCCCAGATCGCGCCATCGGTCGGGGTCAACTCCAGGCGAAGGGCCTGGGGGTCGCGGTAATAGCCGCCCAGCGAATCGAGCAAAGCAGGCTCCAGGGCGATGCGCTGGGCACGCAGCTCGCTGTCCAGCTTCTCCAGCGATGTGCGCACATACTCTTCGCTGGACTGGCCGAGCTTGCCGGCGCAGTAGCTGTTGACCTTGCGCTGATACTGGTTGTCGTTGATTTCCAGGACGAGACTGGAGATGCGCGGCGGGTTCACCCGCATGTCACCAGGCTTTTCCGACACATTGGCCATCTGCAGACTGACCCGGTACTCACCCATGCCCCGCGTGTCGGCAGTGAGATTGAAGGCGAGGTTCTGCGCGCCCGGCTGGAACCGGTACGAAAACTCGGCATCGGTTTCCAGCGTGCGATAGCCCATTTCAAGCAGATCATCGACGCCAATGCGGTTCACGTCGCCACAGGCGACGCTGGTAAGGGCAGCTTCCAGATCCGGAGCCGGCGGCGCCTCGTGGACCATTGTCATGAACGGGCCGTGGACATCGATCGCCAGGCCTTCGATACGCACCGCCAACTGCTCAGGGAGCTTGCCCTCTGCCAGGCGCTCCTTGAATGCCAATAGCTCGCGCAACCCCTTGAACCTGAGCTCCGCATGCGCGATGTGAAACGTGTCATTGAGCATCGGCACTCGAATTTCGATGCCTTCGACGCCGACACGACCATCGAAAGATGAAGTGATGCCTCGATAACTCAACTGTGCGAACGGGGAAAACTGGGCGATGGCATCGTTCATGATCGAGCGAACCGACAACCAGAGCGAAACCTTGATCAGGATCCCGACGGCAAGAATACCGAGCAGGGCCCATTTGATGAATTTCGACATCGCTACATCCTTGGTTTATCCGGAAAAGCTTCCTGCCGGAACGGCGCAGCGATCTTACCAATTGGCCAGGACGACAGCCATGTATCGGAGCATGCACGGGCGTACCAAGATGAACTATCGCGCGCTTATCGGGGAACTAGAACTGTATGTTTTTTAAACAAAAAGATTAAAGCTTGAGCAGGCTTGAAATTTTTTTGCTTCACTTGCCTTGGCTCAGTTTACTTACTAAAAGTAATGGGTAGTATGTAGCGCGGCTAATTTCTCAAGCTTGGGAAATTGCTTTCATGGAAAGTCCACTTAAGGGGAACACGATGAACAATGTTCTGAAATTCTCTGCTCTGGCCCTGGCCGCCGTTCTGGCTACTGGCTGCAGCAGCATGTCCAAAGAAACCGAAGCTCGTCTGACCGCTACCGAAGACGCTGCTGCTCGCGCTCAAGCTCGTGCCGACGAAGCCTACCGTAAGGCTGACGAGGCTCTGGCCGCTGCTCAGAAGGCTCAGCAGACCGCTGACGAAGCCAACGAGCGCGCTCTGCGCATGCTGGAAAAAGCTAGCCGCAAGTAATCCTTGCCAAGGCTTTGAAGAAGCCGACTCGGTTCGCCGAGTCGGCTTTTTTTATGCGCCCGATTCGGCCGGGCACAAAAAAGCCCGCCGGCAAGAACTGCGAGCGGGCCTCGATGGAGTTGCCTCAGATCTCCAGCGGAGCGACCTCGTGACCGGCTACCGCCTGCTCGGGAATGGCGATCTCGATGGGCATGCCATCTTCCGACGCCACCACCTCGCGCACCATCTCCCAGTCCAGGCGCATGTCGCCGCCCAGCTGCTCGTTCTTCAGCAATGCATTGATCACCGCGGTGTGCTTGTCCACCACCGATGGCTCCCCGCTGTCGCTCAGCGGCTCGTGGGCCTCGAGATAGACCTTGCCGCCGCTCACGCCGAACTTGTACGGCTCGTTGATGATGCGTACGGAAGTACCCACCGGCGCCATCTTCGCCAGTTCAAGGACGTTGTTGTTGAGCATGCGGAAGCAGCCATGGCTGACGCGCATGCCGATACCGAATTTCTTGTTCGAGCCGTGGATCAGGTAGCCGGGGGTGCCCAGGGTGAACTTGAACGGCCCCAGCGGATTGTCCGGGCCGGGCGGCACATAGGCCGGCAGCGGATCGCCATCGGCAGCGTGCTCCGCACGAATGGAGGCCGGCGGGGTCCAGCCCGGGTTCGGCGTCTTGGCGATCACGGAGGTGTGGGCGATCGGCGACCCCCAGCCCTCGCGGCCGATACCCAGCGGGAAGGTATGCACCACGTCCTGCCCCTTGGGGAAGTAGTACAGGCGGTACTCGGCCAGGTTGATCACGATGCCCTCGCGCGGGCCCGGCGGCAGGATGTAGCGCGTCGGCAGGATGATCTCGGTCCCCTCGCCCGGCAGCCAGGCGTCCACGCCAGGGTTGGCCGCAACCATCTCCAGATAGCCCAGGTCGTTGGCCGAGGCGAGGTCGGCGAAGGTGTCCTCGTACTTGGCCTTGATCACCTGGACCTGGCCGACGATATCTTCGCCCGGGGGCGGCAGGGGCAGCTCGAGGGCGGCAGCGGGGCCGGCCGCGATCAGGCCGGCGAGGCTCAGGGAGCGAGCGAGCGACAACATCCGTAAATCCTTGGCAATGGGTGAGGGAAAGACTCGGGATTGTACACGGGCGGCAAACGGGCCGGGAGTGCTCAGGCGTCGGGCCACAGGGGTCGATCGCCGCGGCGCTGGGCCTCCAGCGTCTCGCGGCAATGCGGGCACAGGCGCTTGTCGCGCAGTCCCGCTCGGCTCACGTCGCGCAGCACCGGCAGGGCCGGCAACAGGCCGCCACACAATGTACGGTCCGCATAACCGCCAAGCTCCAGCTGACGAGCGACCAGATGCACTCTCGCCTCGCGGCAGGCGAACAGGTCGAGCTGTTCGTCCGGCACGATCAGTTGGTAGGCGAACAGGGACCAGGCAGGGCGCGGCATTCAGGGCTCCGAAGCGGGGGCGCCACGATAGCCGAAAGCCAGCAGGCAAGGAAGGCTCAGAGCAGCGGTTCCAGGCTCGGCCAGACGTTCTCGAGCATCTTCGTCTGAGCCGCGGCCGCCGGATGGATGCCGTCGGCCTGCATCATGCCCGGCACACCACCGACGCCCTCGAGCAGAAACGGCACCAGCGGCACCTGTTTATCCGTCGCCACATCGCTGAACACCTGGGCAAAGGCCTGGGTGTAGCGCTGGCCATAATTGGGCGGCAGGCGCATGCCCAGCAGCAGCACGCCCGCGCCGGCAGCACGCGACGCATCTACCATGCGGGCAAGATTCTGTTGCAATTGCGCGGGCGGCTGGCCACGCAGCCCATCGTTACCACCGAGTTCGATGATCACCAGTTGCGGACGATGCTGCGCAAGCAGCGCAGGCAGCCGCGCGGCGCCGCCGGAGCTGGTGTCGCCACTGATCGACGCGTTCACCACCTGATGCTCGAAACCGCCGTCCTGCAAGCGTTTCTGCAGCAGGGTGACCCAACCCTGGCGGGTATCCAGTCCCAAAGCGGCGCTGATACTATCCCCGACCACCAGGACGGTGCCGGCCAGTGCGCCCTGGGCCCATAGCAGCAGCGCCAGCGCACCGCTCATCAACAATGCACGCATCGGACTCTCCATGAGCGCAAGCATTCTCACTGCGCGGCACCTTAGCAAAGTGGTTCCCAGCACGGAAGGCGAGCTGGCCATCCTCCACGACCTCTCCCTCGATCTCGCCGCCGGCGACAGCCTGGCCATCGTCGGCAGCTCAGGTTCGGGCAAATCCACTCTGCTCGGCCTGCTGGCAGGGCTCGATTTGCCGAGCGCCGGCGAGGTCGAGCTAAGCGGTCATGCACTGCAAGCCATGGACGAGGACAGTCGCGCCCGGGTGCGCGCCGAGCATGTCGGCTTCGTCTTCCAGTCGTTCCAGTTACTGGACAATCTCAACGCGCTGGAGAACGTCATGCTGCCGCTGGAGCTGGAGGGTCGTCGCGATGCCCGCCAGCGCGCCGCGAGCTTGCTGGAGCGGGTCGGCCTGGGCCAGCGCTTCGGTCACTATCCCCGTCAACTCTCCGGAGGCGAGCAACAGCGCGTGGCCATCGCCCGCGCCTTCGCCGCGGAGCCGGCGATCCTGTTCGCCGACGAGCCGACTGGCAACCTCGACAGCCACACCGGCGAGCGCATCAGCGATCTGCTCTTCGAGCTCAACCAGGAGCGCGGCACCACCCTGGTGCTGGTCACCCATGACGAGCGTCTGGCCCACCGCTGCCGCCGGCTGATCCGCCTGGAAGCCGGGCACCTGGTCGAGAGCGTCGAGCCCTGATGATCGCCCGCCTCTTCGTCCTCGCCTGGCGCCAGTTGTTGCGCGACTCCCGCGCCGGCGAACTGCGCGTCCTGTTCTTCGCCCTGCTGGTGGCCGTGGCCGCCAGCACCGCCATCGGCTATTTCGGCGCGCGCCTCAACGGCGCCATGCTGCTGCGCGCCACCGAGTTCCTCGGTGCCGACCTGGTACTGGGCGGCAGCGCACCGGCGGCCCCCGAGCAGATCGAGGCCGGCCGCAAACTGGGGCTGGAGCATGCCCAGGTAGTGGAATTCGCCAGTGTCATCGCCGGCGACCAGGGTATCCAGCTGGCCAGCATCAAGGCTGCCAGCGGCAACTATCCGCTGCGGGGCGAATTGAAGAGCGCGGCCGAGCCCTATGCCGCCGACCGTCCCGGCGGCGGTCCGCAACCCGGGGAGGCCTGGGCCGAGTCACGACTGTTCGCCGCGCTGGACCTGAAGGTCGGCCAGAGCATCGAGGTCGGCAACCGCCAGCTGCGCCTGACCCGGGTGCTGACCCACGAGCCGGACCGCGCCGGCGATTTCTACAGCCTTACCCCGCGCGTGCTGATCAACCTGGAGGACCTGGCCTCCACCGGCGTGGTGCAACCGGGCAGCCGGGTGCGCTATCGCGAGCTGTGGCGTGGCGACAGCGACACCCTCGCCCGCTATCGCCAGGACATGGAACAAGAGCTCGCCCCGCACCAGCGCCTGGAAGACGCCCGCGACGGCAATCGCCAGATCGGCGGCGCGCTGGGGCGTGCCGAGCGCTACCTGAACCTCGCCAGCCTTGCCGCCGTGCTGCTGGCCGGTGTGGCCGTCGCCCTCTCCGCCACCCGCTTCGCCGCTCGCCGCTTCGACGCCAGCGCACTGTTGCGCTGCCTCGGCCTGTCTCGACGCGAGGCGCTGGGCCTGTTCGGCTTGCAACTGGCCATGCTCGGCCTGATGGCCAGCCTGGCCGGTGCGCTGCTCGGCTGGGTCGGCCAGTTGGTGCTGTTCAAGCTGCTGCAGGGCCTGCTGCCCTCCGGCGTGCCGCCTGGCGGTCTGCTGCCCGCGCTGGCCGGCATGGCCACCGGCCTGGTGGCGCTGGCCGGTTTCGCCCTGCCGCCCCTCGCGGCCCTCGGTCGTGTTCCGCCGCTGCGCGTACTGCGCCGCGATCTGTTGCCGGTGCCGCCCAGCTCCTGGCTGGTGTATGGCGCCGCGCTGGCCGCGCTGGGCCTGATCATGTGGCGCCTGAGCCTGGACCTGAAGCTGACTCTCGGCCTGCTCGGCGGTGGTGTGCTCGCCGCGCTGCTACTCGGCGGTGCGTTGCTGCTCGGCATGAACGCCCTGCGTCGATTGTTGGCGCGCGCCTCGCTGCCCTGGCGTCTCGGCCTCGGCCAGCTGTTGCGCCATCCGCTCGCCGCCGCCGGCCAGTCGCTGGCCTTCGGCCTGATTCTGCTGGCCATGGCGCTGATCGCGCTGCTGCGTGGTGAACTGCTCGACACCTGGCAGGACCAGTTGCCCGATCAGGCGCCGAACCACTTCGCCCTCAATGTGCTGCCGGAAGAGCGTGAGGCCTTCGCGGCACGTCTCGCCCAGCTGTCGCCGCACCCGGCGCCGCTCTACCCGATAGTCGCCGGGCGCCTGACCCTGATCAACGGCGAGCCGGTGCGCGACATCGTCAGCAAGGACAGCCGCGGTGAGCGCGCCATCCAGCGCGACCTGAGCCTGACCTGGGCGGCGTCGCTGCCAGACGGCAACCAGCTGCTGAGCGGACAATGGTGGGACGTGCTGCCAGAGGCCGAACGCCCCGGCGTCTCGGTCGAGTCGGAATTGGCCGAAAGCCTGGGCCTGAAGCTCGGCGACGAGCTGACCTTCAGCGTCGGCGGCATGGAACGCAAGGCACGGGTCAGCAGCCTGCGCCAAGTGGAGTGGGACAGCTTCCAGCCGAACTTCTACATGATCTTCGAGCCGGGCACCCTGCAGGACCTGCCCGCCACCTACCTGACCAGCTTCTATCTGCCGCCGCAGAGCGAGCAGCAACTGGTGGCGCTGTCGCGGCAGTTCCCGGCCGTCACCCTGTTGCAGGTCGAGGCGTTGCTGGAGCAGCTGCGCAGCATCATGGCCCAGGTCAGCATTGCGGTGGAGTACGTGCTGCTGTTCGTCCTCGCCGCCGGCCTCACCGTGCTGTTCGCCGGCCTGCAGGCGACCCTCGACGAGCGCCTGCGCCAGGGCGCGCTGCTGCGTGCGCTGGGCGCCGAGCGGCGTTTGCTACTGCGCGCTCGGCGCGCCGAGTTCGGTCTGCTCGGCGCCGGCAGCGGCCTGCTGGCGGCGGTCGGCACCGAACTGGCCAGCTTCCTGCTCTATCGCTACGCGCTGGAGCTGGAGTGGCAGCCACATCCCTGGCTGCTGCTATTGCCGCTGATCGGCGCACTGCTGGTGGGCGGAGCTGGCGTCTGGGGCACGCGGCGCGCGCTGAATGCCTCGCCGCTGACCGTGCTGCGCGAAGTCTGAGCTTGCTAGAATCGCCCGACCTCAAGACCTCGCGAGCACCATGAGCCGTTATCGTCCGCCCCGCACCGCCGGCACCCCGCTGATCACTCCCGAAGGCGAGGCGCGCCTGCGCGCCGAATTGCATGAGCTGTGGCACGTGCGCCGGCCCCAGGTGACCCAGGCGGTCAGCGAGGCCGCGGCGCTTGGCGACCGCTCGGAGAACGCCGAGTACATCTACGGTAAGAAGATGCTGCGCGAAATCGACAGCCGCGTGCGCTTCCTCACCAAGCGTCTGGAAAACCTGAAGGTGGTGGACGCCCGCCCGGCCGACCCGAACAAAGTCTACTTCGGCGCCTGGGTGACCCTGGAAGACGACGATGGCGCCGAGTCGCGCTACCGCATCGTCGGCCCCGACGAGCTGGATCTCCGCCAGGGGCTGATCAGCATCGACTCGCCCTTGGCTCGCGCTCTGGTCGGCAAGGCGCTGGACGCCGAAGTACGGGTGCAGACGCCCGGCGGCGAGCAGGCGTTCTACATCACCGCCATCGACTATCCCGGGTTCAGCGCAGGCTGATCAGGCCCTGACGAGCGACGCGCACCAGCTGGCCGATCAGCTCGTGGTTCACCGGGCGCGCTTCGGCGCCCACCACCACCAGATCGAAGGCGTCCGCCGGCAAACGTGCCAACTCCTGCGCCTGAGCGTCGGCAAAGCGGATCAGGAAATTGCGTGCGCCCGGCCAATGCTTGGGCCAGCCTTCCAGGCTCTTTAGCAAACGGGGCTGATGGCTGCCGACCAGCAGAACATGCGGATGGCGATTGACCGCGGTACGCGGCAGGGGGGAAAAATACAGATGGGTGCGCGAGCAACTCATGGATGCAGTCTCAGCCTCGTAATCCCGCCGGACTGCGGTGGGAGGCGACACCGGCCAGCGCTTTAGCGGTATTCGCCCAACCGGGCGGCGCCCCGCAAGTTGCTCTTAAATCGGCGCCATGGGGTGCGATCCTAGGAATGCCACCCGATGCTGTCAAGGTAAGCCCATGCTGCGACTGTTCTTCGCCCTGCCCTGTCCGCCCGCTGTCGCCACGCAGATCGACGCCTGGCGGCGCAGCCGAGCCTTCAGCGGACGGCTCGTACCGACGGCCAATCTGCACCTGACCCTGGCTTTCCTGGGCCATCAGCCCGAGGAGCGTCTGGCGCTCCTGCAGCAACTGCCACCGCAGCTGCCTCTGACCGAACTGTCCTTCGAGCTTGAGCTGGATCGCCTCGACTGCTGGCACGGCGGCTTGCTCCATCTCGCCCCTGGCCGAGTGCCCGAGCGGTTGCCGAGGTTGGTCGAGGGGCTCAATGCCCTGTTGCTCGGGAACGGCCTGCCGGTCGAGCCGCGCACCTACCGCCCGCACCTAACCCTGGCGCGCGAGAGCTCCCGTCCCGAACGCTCCGACTGCCCCGTTTTCTCCTGGCGAGCGGACGAGCTGGTGCTCTACCGCTCCGAGCAGGGCCGATACCTGCCGCTGTCCCGCTGGCCGCTGGGCTGAGCGCCGAACAGACGTGCCCCGGACCGTCGCCCTCCCCGCGAGGGGGCGTGGCTGTTTCTCCCGGTAACAATACCCAGCGCAGCGGCAAAGCCCGGTTCACGGGGCCTGCGTCGCAAACGGCCGTTTAGAGCCTTCGTTCTAAAATTGCTGGAATTGGCATAGATCCTGCCCCGATTCGCCGGCTGCAGTACCAGTTCCAGGAAGGAAGTGGACGGCTGACGCAAGGACGGATCACTGCCTACCCCACCGTTCGAGAGCGCTACATGAATAATAAGAAGACCCTGCTCGCCCTCTGTGTCGGAACCAGCCTCCTGCTGGCCGGCCACGCCAATGCCGGCCTGTTCGGCTCCACCGGCTACACCAAGACCAAGTATCCGATCGTGCTGACCCACGGCATGCTGGGTTTCGACAGCATACTCGGCGTCGACTACTGGTACGGCATTCCCTCCTCGCTGCGTTCGGACGGCGCCAGCGTCTACATCACCGAAGTCAGCCAGCTGAACACTTCCGAACTGCGCGGCGAAGAGCTGCTCGACCAGGTGGAAGAAATCGCCGCCATCAGCGGCAAGGGCAAGGTCAATCTGGTCGGCCATAGCCATGGTGGCCCCACCGTGCGCTACGTCGCCGCCATCCGCCCGGACCTGGTCGCCTCGGTCACCAGCGTCGGCGCGCCTCACAAGGGTTCGGACACCGCCGACTTCCTGCGCCAGATCCCGCCGGGCTCCGCTGGCGAAGCGCTGCTCGCCGGCATCGTCAATGGCCTGGGCACGCTGATCAACTTCCTCTCCGGCAGCCCGAGCGATGCGCCGCAGAATTCCCTCGGCTCCCTCGAGTCGCTCAACAGCCAGGGGGCGGCGGTGTTCAACGCCAAGTACCCGCAGGGCATTCCGACCAGCGCCTGCGGCGAAGGCGCCTACAAGGTCAACGGCGTCGCCTACTACTCGTGGAGCGGCACCAGCCCGCTGACCAACTTCCTCGACGTCAGCGACCTGCTGATGGGCGCGAGCTCCCTGACCTTCGACGAGCCCAACGATGGCCTGGTCGGTCGTTGCAGCTCCCACCTGGGCAAGGTGATCCGCGACAACTACCGGATGAACCACCTGGACGAGGTCAACCAGACCTTCGGCCTCACCAGCCTGTTCGAGACCGACCCGGTCACCGTGTATCGTCAGCAGGCCAACCGCCTGAAGATGGCCGGCCTCTGAGCCACGAATCGGGGCCCGTCGGGCCCCGATGTTTTTCTCCTGCCGAGTCCCGCCGTGAACAAGCCCCTGCTCCTGACCGTGCCACTGCTGATCGGGGCCGGCATTGCCGCGACCCTGTACTTAAACCCCATCGAAACCCACCAGCCCAAAGCGCCACGCCCGACACCCACGGCGACGCCCGAGCCGATGGCACCGCCGCAACCGGAGAGCGGCGCTCCGCCGCCGTCGGCGCTGACCGCCGACATCGCCCCACTGCCGCCCTCCTTCGCCGGCACCGAGGTCGACGGCCAGTTCCGCCTCGACGAGGCCGGCAACCTGCTGATCAGCATGGATATCCGGCGCATCTTCGACTACTTCCTCAGCGCCTATGGCGAGGAGAGCATCAAGGCCAGCGTCGATCGCCTGCAGGCTTACATCCGCAGCCAGCTCGACGAACCTGCCGAGGGCCAGGCCCTGGCCCTGCTGGAGCAGTATCTGGACTACAAGCGCCAGTTGATCCAGCTGGAAAAGGACCTGCCGCAGATGGCCAGCCTGGAGGCCATGCGCCAGCGCGAAATGGCGGTGCAGGGTTTGCGCGCCGGCATCTTCAGCCCCGAGGCGCATCGCGCCTTCTTCGCCCAGGAGGAGGCCTACAACCAGTTCACCCTGCAGCGCCTGGCGATCCGCCACGACCGCTCGCTGAGTGACCAGGAGAAGACCGAGGCGATGGATCGGCTGCGCGCCGGCCTGCCGCAGGAGCTGCAGGAAATGGCCGCGCCACAACTGCAGGCCGAGCTGCGCCAGCAGACCGCCGCGCTGCAGGCCCAGGGCGCAAGCCCGACGCAGATTCAGCAGTTGCGCCTGCAACTGGTCGGTGCCGAAGCCACCGCGCGTTTGGAGGCGCTGGACCAGCGTCGCCAGCAGTGGCAACAGCGTCTCGACGAGTACCGCCGGGAAAAGGCGCGGATCGAAGCCAATGGGGGCTTGAGCGAGGACGACCGCCGCACGGCCATCGCCAGCCTCGCGCAGGAACGTTTCGACGAGCGCGAGCGCCTGCGTCTGGAGGCCGCGGAGCAACTGGCCGAAAGCCGTGAGAAAAAACTCTGAATGTGAAAAGGCCCGCGATGGCGGGCCTTTGACTGCAGCAGGATGAGGCTCAGCGGGCGATGGCGCGATCCAGAGACAGCTTGCCGGCGCCTTCGATGACCAGTACCGCGCTGATCAGGCCGAGGATCATGGCGTATTCGAAGCCGTTGCTGGTGATGAAGAAACCGTTGGCCCAGTGCACGGTGGCCGCGGCCACCACCATGGCGATCAACAGGGACACCGCCGCCGGACGCACCAGCAGGCCGACCACCAGGGCCAGGCCGCCGAAGAACTCGGCGCTGCCGGCCAGTGCGGCCATCAGGTAGCCCGGGGTGAGGCCGATGCTTTCCATCCACTGCCCGACGCCTTCCAGACCGTAACCGCCGAACCAGCCGAACAGTTTTTGCGCGCCATGGGCGGCGAAGGTGAAGCCGGTGACGATGCGCAGCAGGGTGATGCCGTAGCCGGCGTTGGAGGACATCAGTCGGGTGATCAGGTTGCTCATGTGCCAGGTCCTTGTGGAGGAGATGTGGTGTGTGTGAGGCACATATTATTCGAAATTTACGATCTTGAAAGCGCAAATAAGCGCTCAATCCAATCGAATAAATAGATTTATTTCGAGCCACCGATCGTTGGGTCCAGCAGGTAGCGTTCGCGATCATAGGCCAGGTAGTACTTGTTCACCGCGTTGACGTAGCTGACCACGCCCATGCCAAGCTGCTCCGCGGCCACGCGCTCGACCTGGAAGAACCAGCGATTGGCATCGAGGCCGCGCCGGCGGGCTTCCGCACGCAGGCCCTGCACCCGCTGCGGTCCCATGTTGTACGCAGCCAGCACGAAGGCCATGCGCTCGCTCTCGGCGATCTGCCGGCTGGCGAAGAATTCGCGACGGATGAGTGCCATGTAGCGAGTGGCGGCCAGCACGTTGTTGTCCAGCGCCTGGATATTGCCGACGCCCACGCTGCGCGCCGCCGCAGGCGTGATCTGCATCAGCCCGGTGGCCCCGGAGGCACCGCGCGCCGCCGGGTTCAGCGTGGACTCCTTGTAGGCCACCGCCGCCAGCTGCAGCCAGTCGAGATCCTGCTTGCCGCCGTGCTTCTGCAGCACGCTGCGTACCCGCTCCAGGCGCTGACGGTCGGCACGGGCCGTGGGATTGCGTACCTTGTAGGAACGCCGATAGATGCGCTGGAACGCCGAGTCCTGGTCGCCAGGCGTTCGGTAGCCATCGAGGAAGCGGTCGATGCTGGCGCGCAGCATGGGCGATCCGCGGCGCACGAACCAGCTCATGTCGCCCTCTTCGCCCACCACCAGATGGCGCTCGATGCGCAGCCGCGGCATCACCTTCTGCCAGCGCTCGGCGATCGGCAACTCCACGGACGTCCAGGGATAGATGCCCGCCTGCACCATCTCCAGCACATCCTCGACCGCGAGGCTGGGATCGGCCCACTCCACCACGATCGGCGGCTTGCCGCGCTGCGCCAGGCGCTGATTGACGTCGCGCAGCGCATCGCGCACGGCGCTGCCCACCGGCAACGTCAGGCTGCGCCCGGACATGTCCTCCAGACGGCGGTAGTGACGATTGCCGCGGTTGCCGACCACCACCAGCGCCACGTCGCGGCGAATCGCCGTGCTGGCACTGATGCCCAGCCCCGGATGGGCCTCGAGCAGCTCACCGGGCGCGACCAGATCGCCCTGGCCCTTCTGCAACGCGGCGACCAGCTGGTCCTTGGGTTTGGGGATGATCTTCAGGCGCAGCTCGCGCCCGTCGCGGGCGTTGCGGTTGAGGTACTGGCCGAAGGCGCGCAGGCGCTGGTATTCGATGCCGATGGCCTGGCCCTTGATCTCGCCGGAGCTGTCGCGGCTCTGGTTGACCAGCACGCGCAGCTCGCCGCTCTTGCGGATCTCCGCCAGGTCGCGCTGACTGCCGGCCTGTGGCAGGTTGCCGCCCAGGGCGCTCAGGCGCGCCTGAGCCGGCAGCGTCGCCAGCAAGCAGAGCAGGAGCAGCAGCGCTCGCGTCATCGGGCCTCCGGGTGGAACCAGGTCAAGAATGAGCCCGGTCGTCTGAGAGCAGCCCGCCGACGGATGGTTCCGTGGCGAGGGGCGCGGAGGTTGGCACAGCGGCCTTCAACGCGCCAGCCCGAGCTGACGGGAAGCATCAACAAGCATGTTTAACTCCCTGTTATTTCTTGTTTTATAGCGCGAAGGCAGGCTCTGATATGCTGCCCCGCTCGGCTTTGAGGTAGCACCATGCAACTCATCGACATCGGCGTCAATCTGACCCATCCCAGCCTCGCGCGGGAGCGTGAGGCGATACTCGAACGGGCCCGCGCGGCCGGCGTCTGCCAGATGGTCCTGACCGGCACCAGCCTAGAGGAGAGCGAGAAAGCGCTGGCGTTCTGCCGTGAGCTGGACGAGGGCGGCACACAGCTGTTCAGCACGGCCGGCGTACATCCTCACGACGCCGATCAATGGAGCGCAGACACCGCCCGTCAGCTACGCGCCCTTCTGGGTGAAGCACCGGTACGTGCAGTGGGCGAGTGCGGGCTGGACTTCAATCGCGACTTGTCGCCCCGCGCGCAGCAGGAGAAGGCCCTGGAAGAACAGCTGGAGCTGGCGGTCGAACTGCAGATGCCGGTGTTTCTCCACGAGCGCGAGGCCGGGGAGCGGCTCCTCGCCATTCTCCGCCCTTTCCGCGATCACCTGCCGGCCGCCGTGGTGCATTGCTTCACCGGCGAGAAGGCGACGCTGTACGGCTATCTCGATCTCGATCTGCACATCGGCATCACCGGCTGGATCTGCGACGAGCGCCGCGGCACCCATCTGCATCCGCTGATGCGCGACATCCCGGCCGGTCGCCTGATGCTGGAGAGCGACGCACCCTACCTGTTGCCGCGCAGCCTGCGGCCCAAGCCGAAGAGCGGGCACAACGAGCCGGCTTTTCTCACCGAGGTGTTGCGCGAAGTCGCGCTGCACCGCGGCGAGAGCCAGGAGGCCCTGGCCGCGCACACCACCGCGACCGCCCGTGCCTTCTTCGGCCTGCCTGCGCGCTAGTCGAACACCGTGGTGGTCTGCCGGCTCAGCGCCAGCAACTGGCCGTCCGGGGTCCACAGGCGAGCGGCGATGTGACCGTAGCCATCGGCGGCATGCTCGATTTCGGCGCGGTACAGGCACCAGTCATGGGTGGTCAGGTTGGGAATCGGGTGGACGAACTCGATGGTCCAGGTCAGCGAACTGCCAGGAGCCGGCTTGCTCAGGTGCGACAGCACGGCCGGCGGCCAGGCGTCGACCAGAGCGAGCAGATGGGCCTCGGTCACCCGGTCGCGGCTGACGTCGCTGCGCAGACGCACCCAGCCACCCATGTGGCGCGAAGGATTGCTGCTGAAGGGCATGCCGCCCTCGCCCCAGCGCATGGCCAGGAAACGGGTGAACTCGGGAGTGACGCCGGCCACGTAAGGCAGTTCCTGGCACTCTTCAACCGCCTTCATGGCGGGCGCCGGCTCGGCCTCGACGCGCACCGACGACTCGCGCGAAGCGCCGAAGCTGCCCTGGGCCATCGCCACCACCGCGCCGTTCTGCACCGCGCGGCCCACCACCTGGACCACGGACTTGCCCTCGCGCAGTACCTCTACCTCGAACGCCACCGCCTCGCCCATCAGCAGGGGGCCGACGAAAGTGATCGACAGTGAACGCACCGGGCGTCCCGCCGGCACCTTGAGACGCATGGCCTCGTAGACCATGGCGGCCACCAGGCCACCGAAGGTGGCCCTGCCCTGGCCCCACAGGCTTGGGACGACAACGTGTTGCGAGTGCGTATGCACCGCGTGGATCAGTTCAGCGAAGGTCATGCGCAATCTCCTTTCATGCTGACGGAAGCTTAGAGAAAAGCGCGCGACGAAGGGAGAGACAGTGCCGCCAATTCAGCGGCGATATTGCCGGTCATTCGGCTCTGCGACGGGGGTTTACTGCCGACGCGTCGCCGCGCGCCAGGGCAGCTCGCGGCGCAGACGGCGCAGCAGCAGACGCAGCTCCTGCGGGGCACTCGCCCCGCCGGCGTAGCGCTGAGCCTCGAAGGCCTGGGCGAAGGTGGTAATCGCGTCGGCCTGCCGGGGCATCAGCGCCGCCGCTCGCGCGGCGAAGTCGCGAACGCCCTCGCCCCTGGCGCGCCGCAGACCGTGGCGCAACAGCAAAGCCTCGAAGCGACGCAGCTGGCGCTGCTGCGGATCGCGCTCGCGCCGCCAGGGCTTGAACAGCCAGAGAGCCAGCAGGCCGAGCAGCAGACCACCACCGCCGACGATCGCCACGGCCATGCGCTTCCAGTTGAGCGAGCCGAACAGGCGCTGCAACAACCCCAGCTGCTGCTCGCTGCGATAGCCCAGCACCCAGCGTTGCCAGCTGTAGTTGATGTTCTCCCAGGCGAGACGCAGGTCGTTGATCCAGCCGACGTTGCGATAGCGCAGTGGGGAGAACGGCGAATCCTCGAGGAAGGCCTCGTCGTCGGAGTACGCGTCCTGGGCGCCCAGGTCGATGCGCTCCGGCGCGACCTGAAAGGTCGGGTCAACGCTGGTCCAGCCGCGCCCTTCCTGCCAGTACTCGACCCAGGCATGGGCGTCGAGCTGGCGGACGGAGAGGTAGTCTCCGCTCTGGCTCAACTCCCCACCCTGATAACCCGTTACGACGCGTGCAGGAATCCCTGCCGCGCGGAGAACAAAGGTCATAGCACCGGCGTAATGAGCACAAAAACCCTTTTTGGTGCGGAAAAGAAAATCGTCAATGCTGTCGTCCCCTAAAGTTGGGGGCTTAAGCGTGTAGCTATATGGTTGCTGATTAAAATGCTTGAGTACCGCCTCGACCAAGCCCTTAGGATCGGTGTGTTCGCGTCGCAGTTGTTCAGCCCACTCACGGCTCAGCGGGTCCCCTCGACCAGGAAGCTGCAGGGTTCTGCTGAGCATACCTCTGGTCTGGGTAGGCTCTCGCACAGCCTGCGGCCACGAGCGCACCTGGTACATCAGGTTCTGTGTGACTGGACGCCTTTTCTCCAAGCGGAAATCGCTCATTAGATAGATATCTTTTTGTTCGACCACCGCGACGTCGAGGGCAAACAGCCACTGTGTACCCGTGGGTTGCATGATGACCGAGTAACTAACAGAAGGCCCCTGCTTCAACCATACGGGCTGCGTTCTTTGCTGAGCCCCCCAAGACTGCGACCAACGTCGCCCGTCGAAATGCTCCAAGGTCAAGGCACGCCAATACAACTCTCGCCTCGCGGGTACCTTCCCATCGAAGCTGGCCCGAAATGCCAGCGCGGGCGACTGGCTCAGCTCGGCGATGTCCGCAGGCGCCATGCTGTCGGAAAGCCCCGTCATCGCCTGCTGAGGGTTGGGCAGGCTCCATAAGGGCCCCATCCGCGGAAAGAACAGAAACAGCAACAACATCAGCGGCACCGCCTGCAGCATCATCGAAGCCGCCAGCTTGACGGTAGCGCCCGGCCGCTCGGCCATGCCGCTCTGCTGCATGCCGATCAGCGCGGCCAGCAGTGCGGTCACCGGCAACAGGCTGTACAGCGCCGCGAGCAAGCCGTCGTCGAACAGGTAGCCGGTTACCACCACGAAGAAGCCGAGGAAGATCAGCACCAGCCCGTCCCGTCGGCTGCGCAATTCCACCAGCTTGAGGATGAAGGTCGCCACCAGCAGCAGCGCGCCGCCGTCCAGGCCGATCAGGCTGCCCCGCGAGAAGAACGCGGCGGCGCCCGTGGCGATCACCAGCGCAATGCGCTCGATGCCCGTGGGGAAACGCGCGCGCATGCGGAACACCTGCACCCGCCAGCCGGCGCATAACAGCCACAGCCCGGCGATCCAGAATGGCAGATGCAGCAGGTGCGGCAGGATCACCAGTACCTGCGCCACCAACAGCCAGGTCAGGGCGATGCGCGGGATCGGTTGGACCGCACCCGGTTGGACCGCACTCGGCTGCGCCGCTTTTGTTTGCGAACGGGTCATGCGCGCTCACCATGCAACGCCAGTGCACGCAGGCACGCCTGCCGATGGGCATCGCCGTGGCTGGGACTCAGCTCGACGCCCGGCAGACGCAGGCCATAGGCCTGCTGGCGGCCTTCGAGTTGCAGCACCCAGTAGCACAGGCGCGACAGGCGCGTTTCCACGTCGCCGCCGAGCACCTGGAAGTCCAGCCACAGGTCGCGGCCGGCCAGCGCGGCGAAGTCCTTTACCAACAGCCCCTGGCCGCGGGAAAAGGCCTTCCAGTGCAGGCGCCGCTTGGAGTCGCCCGGCTGGTAGCTGCGCAGGCCCTGATAATCGTCGGCGCCCTGCCCAGTCGCGCGGCGCCCTTCCTCTTCCTCGTCGGCAGCACCGTCGGCGGCCAGCGGCAGATCGCCTTCCAGCGGGCGCGGATAGACCAGCACGGCCTGGTCCAGATCCACCCAGCTCCAGGCCACCAGGATGCCCAGGGGAAAATGGCTCTCCACGCGCATGCGTTCCGGCCGCAACCAGCCGCGACGCAGCGCGGGAAGGCTCAGCTCGCACTCGCGCTGGCCGTTGGCCGGCACGTCCATCCGCTGCAGCGGCTGCGGCGGCCAACCGAGGCCGATGGCCATGTGCGCACGGCCCTCGCTCTCCAGGCGCACCCGGAAAAGCGCCTGTTCGCCGGCGAACACGGCACCGCTGGCGCCCGCCTTGAGGATCAGCCCGGCGAAGTTGCGATAGGTGTGCAGGATGGCGACAACGAACACCGCCGCCAGCAGAAAGGTCAGGCCGTAGGCCAGGCTGTTCTCGTAGTTGATGCCGGCCAGCAGCATCAGCACCAGCACCACCGAAAAGGCGGCACCGACCCGGTCGGGCATGATGAAGATGCGCCGCTGGTTCAGCTGCACCCGGGTCGCCGCGGGAATGCGCCGCACCACCCAGCGGCGCCAGCGCGCCTTGAGCGACGTCGGCAACATCACACCGCCGGCACTTCGCGCAGCAGCCACTGCACCAGCGCCCCGCCGCCATGGCCGGCCGGGTCGGCGCGCTCGCGCAGGCGATGGCCGACCACGGCCGGCAGCACGGCCTGAACGTCCTCGGGAATCACGTAGTCGCGGTTGGCCAGGAAGGCCCAGGCGCGCGCCGCGGCCAGCAGCGCCAGGCTGGCCCGCGGCGACAGGCCCCAGGCGAACTGTGGCTCGCTGCGCGTGGCCTCGACCAGGCGCAGCACGTAGTCGACCAGCGCATCGCTGGTGCGCACCTGCGGGATCAGCGCCTGGATCGCCGCCAGCTCGGCATGATCGAGGATCGGCTCCAGGCGCGGCAGAATTTCCCGGCGTGCCTCGCCCAGCAGCAATGCGCGCTCGGCGGCGCGGGCCGGATAGCCCAGCGACAGCCGCATGAGGAAGCGGTCCAGCTGCGATTCCGGCAGGGCGAAGGTGCCGCCGGAGCTGACCGGGTTTTGCGTGGCGATGACGAAGAACGGCTCGGGCAGCGGACGGGTGGCGCCCTCGATGGTCACCTGGCCCTCCTCCATCGCCTCCAGCAGCGCGCTCTGGCTCTTCGGCGTGGCCCGGTTGATCTCGTCGGCCAGCACCAGCTCGGCGAAGATCGGCCCGGGGTGGAAGACGAACTGTCCGCTGTCCTTGTCGAACACCGAGGTGCCGAGGATGTCGCCGGGCAACAGGTCGGAGGTGAACTGGATGCGCTGGAAGCTCAGCCCGAGAATCCGCGCCAGAGCATGGCTCAGGGTGGTCTTGCCCATGCCCGGAAGATCTTCGATCAGCAGATGCCCGCGGGCCAGCAGGCAGGTCAGCGCCAGGCGCACCTGCGGCTCCTTGCCCAGTAGCACCTGGTTCACCTCGTGCAATACCGCGTCCAGTTTCGTCCGCATCGTTCGCTCCTGTTCCGATCCCTGGATGCTACTGGTCGGGGCCGACGGGGCAAAGCGCCGCGAAACAGTTGCTCACGAAACTGTGCGGTAGGTGGACGTTGCGCGGCGACTCAGGCCGGACGCTGCATGCGGAAGATGTCGCGAGTACCGACATAGGCACTGCCGCCGAGGCGGCCGACCAGATCCAGCCGGGCGGGGTCGATGCGCCCGTCGGTGTCCAGCACCTCATCGTCGATATGCGCCAGCAGCACCTCGGCGAAGATCAGATGGCAGTTCGGCGCCTGCCGCGGGTACGGCTGGATCTCCGCCACCCGGCATTCGAATGCCACCGGCGCGCCCAGTACACGCGGCGGCGCCACCCGCTGCGATGGCTCGCTGGCGATGCCGCAGTGGGCGAATTCGCTCTGGCCGTGCGGCAGGCTGGCGGACGAGGCGTTCATCGCCTCGGCCTGGGCCATACCGACCAGCTGGATCACCAGTTCGCCGGTGTCCCGGGCGTTGCGCAGGGTGTCCTTGAGGCTGCCGTCGTCGCGACTGCCGACATTGACCATCAGCGTCGGCGGCTCGTCGCTGATCACCTGGAAGAAGCTGAACGGCGCCAGGTTGTCGATGCCCTCGCGCGAACGGGTGGAGACCCAGGCGATGGGTCTTGGCGTGACGGTGGAGGCCAGCCAGCGGTAGGCCTCCAGCGCCGTCAGGGCGGCGAAGTCAAGCTGCATCTCAGCGCCCCGCTCGCGATTCGCGGATGTAGAAGCGCGCCTTCTCGGCATTCTTGGTGCAGCTCTGGTAGCCCTCGAACTGCTGCGAGGTCTTGGCCCCTGTCAGCAGGGTCAGCGCCTTGGAGTAGCTGACGGTGCCGGCGAAGCCCTCGGCCTTGGCCAGGTCGAGCTCGCGCCAGGCGGCATCGAGGTTGTTGGCGCAGCTGTCGCGGTAGGCGGTCTTGGCCGCGCAACCGCTCAGGGCGATCAGTAGGGAGGCGATGAAAACGGTCTTTTGCATGGTGTTCTCCTGGACGCTGAAGGCCGGGGTTGGACGCCAGCGCAGCGGTGAAGTGCCCGTCGATTCTAGCAAAGCCGGCTTGGCTCGGCCGCTCTACGCAGGTATGTTCGGGGGCTTCGACGGGGAGATCGGCATGAGCAAAAAAGTGGCCCTGGTACTGGGCTCGGGCGGTGCGCGGGGCTATGCGCACATCGGCGTGATCGAGGAGCTTGAAGCCCGCGGTTACGAGATCGGCTGCATCGCGGGCTGCTCGATGGGCGCCGTGATCGGCGGCATCTACGCCGCCGGCAAGCTGCACGAATACCGCGAGTGGACCGAGAGCCTCGACTATCTCGACGTGCTGCGCCTGCTCGACGTCAGCTTCAGCCTCGGCGCCATTCGCGGCGAAAAGGTCTTCGGCAAGATTCACGAGATACTCGGCGAGATCGACATCGAGCAGCTGCCCATCCCCTACACGGCGGTCGCCACCGACCTCACCAACCAGCAGGAAATCTGGTTCCAGGAAGGCTGCCTGCACAAGGCCATGCGCGCCTCGGCGGCGATCCCCAGCCTGTTTACCCCGGTCATCCAGGGCTCGCGCATGCTGGTGGACGGCGGCCTGCTCAATCCATTGCCGATCGTGCCGGTGGTGTCCAGCCACTGCGACCTGATCGTCGCGGTCAACCTCAACGCGCTGAACCAGAAGCACTACCAGCTGCCGGTCATCGAGCGGCCGGCGGCGATCAAGGGCAAGATCGACCAGCTGATGGGCTCGCTCAGCGCCAAGCTGTCGTTCCTGCGCCGCGACGAAGACGAGGACGGCGAGCTGCTGATCGAGCAGGAGGCGCCCAATCCCTGGCTGGACGACAGCCGCGTGGCCGAGGCCGAGCCGGAAGGCGCGCCGAAGTCCGCCAGCGGCGCGCACGTGGTCGGCAACGTCGGCCCGGCCTCGCTGCTGGAGCTGGTCAACCAGAGCTTCGAGACCATGCAGACCTCACTGGCGCAGTACAAGATCGCCGGCTACCCGCCGGACGTTCTGGTCAACGTGCCCAAGCGGGTATGCCGCTTCTACGACTTCCACAAGGCGCCGGAGCTGATCCAGCTCGGCCGGCAGATCGCCAGCGATACGCTGGACAAGTACGAGCGCGAGCACTGAGGCCGATCAGGCCAGCTCCAGCAGGCGGTAGCCGACCCCCGCCTCGGTGACGATGAAGCGCGGCGCGGCCGGGTCGTCGCCGAGCTTCTGGCGCAGGTGCCCGACCACCACCCTCAGGTAGTGGCTGTCCTCCACATGACTCGGCCCCCAGATCTCCTTGAGCAGCTGCTGCTGGGTCACCACCCGTCCCAGGTGGCGCGCGAGCATGGCCAGCACCGCATACTCCTTGCGGGTCAACGCCACCTCGGCGCCGCCCAGGCTGACCCGCCGATAGGCGAAGTCGACCCGTAGCGGCCCGCTGTCCACCGCCGCCTCCTGCGGCTCGCCGCTGCCGCCTTGGCGCAGCAGCGCACGCACCCGGGCGAGAAATTCCTGGATGCCGAACGGCTTGGTCACGTAGTCGTTGGCGCCGCCGTCCAGCGCCAGCACCTTCTCGCCCTCGCTGGCGCGCACCGAGAGCACCAGCACCGGCACTTGCGACCATTCGCGCAGCTCGCCCAGCACCTGCTTGCCGTCCATGTCCGGCAGGCCGAGGTCGAGCACCACCAGGTCGGGGCGCTCCAGCGCCGCCTGCGCCAGACCCTCGCTGCCGTTGCCGGCCTCCAGCACCCGGTAGCCCTGGGCGCTGAGGCTGATGCGCAGGAATTTGCGGATCTGCGCCTCGTCGTCGATGACCAGGATGGTCGGGAGATTGGCGCTCATGGTCTTGGCTCGTTATCGCAAGGAGACTTGCCCCGGACTGAAGTCCGGGCCACGACGTGGCACGGGCTCGGTAGCCCGGACTTCAGTCCGGGATGAACTCGGCTCATACCTCTTCTTCCGGCTGCGGTTGCGGATGCAGCGGCAGGTGCAGGGTGAGGGTCGCGCCGCGGCCCTCCAGGCCCTCGCCCACCGTCACCCGGCCGCCATGGGCGCCGACCATGCCCTGGCAGATCGCCAGGCCCAGGCCGGTGCCCTGACCGCCACGGTCGCCCCTGGCCGCGGTATAGAACATGTCGAAGATCCTTTCCCGCTCGTTCTGCGGAATGCCCGGGCCCTGATCGCTGACGGCAAAGCGCAGCTCGCCCGCGTCGCAGGCGATGCTCACCCTAAGTCGGCCCTGGGCCGGCGAGAAGCGCGCGGCATTCTCCAGCACGTTGACCAGCGCCTGCTCGATCAGCGCCGCGTGGGCATACAGCAGCGGCAATTCGGCCGGCACCTGCAGCTCGACCTGCAGCGGCGCCAACACCGGGCGCAGGCGCTGCACGGCGCTGGCGACCACGTCGGCCGGCGCCACCCAGTCGCGCTCCAGCTTGAGGCCTCCATGGCCCAGCCGGGTCATGTCCAGCAGGTTCTGGATATAGCGGTCCAGGCGCTCGGCCTCGTCGCGAGTGCCTTCCAGCAGCTCGCGGCGGTCGGCCAGGGGAATCTGCTCACCCAGGGCCAGCAGGCTGTCGATGGAGCCGCGCATGGCGGTGAGCGGCGTGCGCAGGTCGTGGGACACCGAGGCCAGCAGCGCGCTGCGCAGCTCCTCGGTCTGCCCGTGCAGGCGCGCCGCCTCCAGGTCCGCCGCCAACTGGGCGCGCTCCAGCGCCTGGGCCAGCGGCTGGCCGAGGGCGGCGATCAATCGCCGGCGCTCCGGGCTCAGCGGCCGCTCGTCCTTCGGCGCCACGCCCAGCAGCGCCAGCGGGCCCTCGTCGCCGGCCAGCGGCCACCACCACCAGCGCCCGCCCGGCAACGTGCCGGTGCCGAGCCCGGACGGCTGCAGCTGCTGCCAGGACCAGTCGGCGGCGGCGCGCTCCTGTTCGGTGAGCAGGCGCTGCACGCCGGCCTCGACCCTCCACACGCCGTCGCGATCACGCGACTGCAGGCTGATGTCGAGGTCCTGCCACAGGCCGAACTGCTGGGTGGCGGCGGAAAACACCGCCTGGCGGTCGGTAGCCACGGTGAGTTTGCGCGACAGCTCGAGCAGCGCCGTGGTCTCCGCCTGGGTGCGGCGCAGGGCCTGTAGCTGGCGGCGTTGGCGGCTGGCCAGGTTGCCGGTGAGCCCGGCCATCAGCAGGAAGAACAGCAGGGTCAGCACGTCCTGCTGGCGGGCGATCTTCAACGACAGCAGCGGCTCGATGAACAGCAGGTTGTAGGCCAGGAACGACAGGCCGGCGCACAGCAGCGCCGGGCCCAGGGAGCTGCGTACCGCCACCATCAGCACGGCGGCGAGGAAGATCAGCGAGATGTTCGGCAGCTCGACGAAGCGCGCCAGGCCCAGGGCCGCGCTGCTCGCCACCAGGGTGGCCAGCGCCGCCAGCAGGTAGTCGCGCCAGGCCAGCGGTGCCCGCGCCCGCGGCCGGTCCGGCGCCCGCTCCGCCTCGGTGTCCAGCACGCTGATTTCCAGGCCCTGGCCGGCGGCCAGCAGGCGCTCGGCCAGGCCGCGACCGAAGCGCCAGCGCCGGCGCAGGCGCTGGCGGCTGCGACCGACCAGGATCAGGCTGGCGCGACGCTCATGGGCGTGGGCGATCAGCGTGCTGGCCACCTCGCCGGCGCGCAGGTTGACCACCTCGCCGCCCAGGCGCTCGGCCAGTTGCTGGGCCGCCTGCAGGTTGCCCAGGCGCGTCTCGTCGCGCGGGCCGCCGGTGTCCACGTGCACCACCGACCAGGGCAGATGGCGCCGTTCGGCGACGCGGCTGGCGTGGCGCACCAGGCGCTCGGCCTGGCCGTCGCCGTCGATGCCGACCAGCAGGCGGCCGCGCACGGCCGGCGCGTCCAGGCCCTGCTGGCGGTAACGGCGATTGAGGTCGGCATCCACCCGCGCGGCGGCGGTGTGCATGGCCAGTTCGCGCAACGCGGTGAGATTGGTCTGCGAGAAGAACGCGTCGATGGCCGCACGGGCCTGCTCCGGCACATAAACCTTGCCGTCGCGCAGGCGCTCGAGCAGCTCGCGCGGCGGCAGGTCGATCAGCAGGATCTCGTCGGCCTCCTGCAGCACCCAGTCCGGCAGGGTCTCGCGTACCTGCACGCCGGTGATGTCGCGCACCTGGTCGTTGAGCGCCTCGAGGTGTTGCACGTTGACCGTGGTGTAGACGTCGATGCCGGCGCCGAGCAGCTCCTGCACGTCCTGCCAGCGCTTGGCATGGCGGCTGCCGGGGGCGTTGCTGTGGGCTAATTCGTCTACCAGCACCAGCTGCGGCGGCCTGGCCAGCAGGCCATCGAGGTCCATCTCCTGCAGCGGTCGCTCGCGGTACTCCAGGCGCTTGAGAGGTTGTTGCGGCAAGCCGGTAAGCATCGCCTCGGTCTCCGCGCGGCCGTGGGTCTCGACCACGCCGACCCGCAGGTCCACGCCCTGGCGCACCTGTGCCTGGGCCGCCTGCAGCATGGCGTAGGTCTTGCCCACGCCGGGGGCCGCGCCGAGGAAGACCTTCAGCCGGCCGCGACCCTCGCGGGGCATTTCGGCCAGCAGTGCATCGGCGCGTACCGCATCGCTCATGGGGTGCTCTCGTTCTCGGCGAAGGCGCGATTGTCCGCCAGCGCCAGATTCAGCGCCAGCACGTTGACCACGTCGGGGCCGATCATGGAGCGCTCGGTGTGTTGCTCGATCAGCCGTTCAAGGCTCGCGCTTGGCAGCTGTCGGGCGGCGGCGATGCGCGCCACCTGCCAGCGCGCGGCGGCCGGCGTCAGATGCGGATCGAGGCCACTGGCCGAGGTGGTGACCAGCTCCAGCGGCACTGGCGCACTGCCCTCGCCCAGCAGGCGCTGGGCATCCTGGGCGATGCGCTCGGCCAGGGCCGGGTTGCTTTGCGCCAGGTTGCTGGCACCGCTGGCCACGGTGGCGAAACCCGCGGCCGAGGGCCGCGGCTGGAACCACCGGGCACCCTCGAAGTTCTGCGCCAGCAGCGCGCTGCCGACTACCTGGCCCTGTTCGTTGCGCAGCAGGCTGCCGTTGGCCTGCTCGGGGAAGACCACCTGGGCCACGGTGGTGACCAGCAGCGGATAGGCCACGCCGGTGATCAGGGTCATCAGGCCCAGCATGGCAATGGCCGGGCGGAATTGTTTAAGCATGATCTATCTCCAGTTTCGTGTAGCCCGGATGCGATCCGGGGCAGCCTTCCCGGATTGCATCCGGGCTACGAACGCCTCCCTCTCCCGCATACGAGAGAAGAAATCCACGCCTTACACCAGCCCCACGGCCACCAGCAGCACGTCGATCAGCTTGATCCCCACGAACGGCGCGAGGATGCCGCCCAGGCCGTAGATCAGCAGGTTGCGCCGCAGCAGGCTGGCCGCGTCCGCCGCCTGCACGCGCACGCCGCGCAGGGCCAGGGGAATCAGCGCGACGATGATCAGCGCGTTGAACACGATGGCCGAGAGGATGGCGCTCTGCGGGCTGTGCAGCTGCATGACGTTGAGCGTGCCGAGCTGCGGATAGATGCCGGCGAACAGCGCCGGCAGGATGGCGAAGTACTTGGCCACGTCGTTGGCCACCGAGAAGGTGGTCAACGCGCCACGGGTCACCAGCAGCTCCTTGCCCACCTGCACCACGTCCAGCAGTTTGGTCGGATCGCTGTCCAGGTCGACCAGGTTGGCGGCCTCGCGGGCGGCCTGGGTGCCATCGTTCATCGCCAGGCCGACATCGGCCTGGGCCAGCGCCGGGGCGTCGTTGGCGCCGTCGCCGCACATGGCCACCAGCTTGCCGTCGGCCTGCTCGCTGCGGATGCGCTGCAGTTTCTTCTCCGGCGTGGCTTCGGCGATCACATCATCCACGCCGGCCTCGGCGGCGATGGCGGCGGCGGTCAGCGGGTTGTCGCCGGTGACCATCACGGTGCGGATGCCCAGCTGGCGCAGCTCGGCGAAGCGCTCGCGGATACCCGGCTTGACCACGTCCTTGAGGTGAATGGCACCGAACAGACGATTGTCGCCAGCCACCAGCAACGGCGTGCCGCCGCTCTGGGCGATCTTGTCGACCTCGCGGGCCAGCGCCTCTGGCATCCCCTCGCGGCTCATGCCCAGGTACTGCAGCACCGCGTCCACCGCGCCCTTGCGGAAGCTGCGACCGTCCCAATCGGCACCGGACAGGCGCGTCTCGGCGCTAAAGGCGATGCCGCGCACCGCGCCACGCTCCGGCACTTCCACCGGGCTTAGGGCGCGCAGGTACTCGACGACGGACTTGCCCTCGGCCGTGTCGTCGGCCAGCGAGGCCAGCAACGCCGCCTCGGCCAGGTCGCGGCCGTTGACGCCCGGCGCCTTGACCAGCGCGCTGCAGCGGCGGTTGCCGAAGGTGATGGTGCCGGTCTTGTCCAGCAGCAGGGTGTGCACGTCCCCCGCCGCCTCCACCGCACGGCCGGACTTGGCGATCACGTTGAGGCGCACCAGGCGGTCCATCCCGGCGATGCCGATGGCCGAGAGCAGGCCGCCGATGGTGGTCGGGATCAGCGTCACCAGCAGCGCCGCCAGGTACACCAGCGGCAGGTCGCCGCCGGCGAAGCGGGCGAACGGCTGCAACGTGGCCACCACCAGCAGGAAGATCAGGCTCAGGCCGATCAGCAGGATGTCCAGCGCCACCTCATTCGGCGTCTTCTGCCGCTTGGCGCCTTCGACCAGGGCGATCATGCGGTCCAGGGTCGACTCGCCGGGGTTGGCGGTGATCTGCACCAGCAGCCAGTCCGACACCACGCGGGTGTTGCCGGTGACCGCCGAGCGATCACCGCCGGACTCGCGGATCACCGGCGCGGATTCGCCGGTGATAGCCGCCTCGTTGACCGCGGCGATGCCCTCGATCACCTCGCCGTCACCGGGGATCAGCTCGCCGGCCTCGACGCGGACGACATCGCCGCGCCGCAGCTGGCTGGCGGCCACCGCCTGGAACTGCGCGCCGACCTTGCGCCGCGCGGTCAGGCCCTGGCTGCCGGCCTTGAGGCTGTCGGCGCGGGCCTTGCCGCGGCCCTCAGCCAGGGCCTCGGCGAAGTTGGCGAAGAGCACGGTGAACCACAGCCACAGGGCGATCTGCACGGCCAGGCCGGTGCTGACGCCTTGCGCCGGAACGAAGCACAGCACGGTGGTGAGGATGGCGGTCAGCTCGACCACCAGCATCACCGGCGCCCGCTTGAGCTGGCGCGGATCGAGTTTGACGAAGGCCTGCTTGAGCGCCGGTTGCCACAGCGCCTGGAAGCTGGTCTTGGGAGTCTGCGCGCCAGTGGACACGCGAGTGGGGGCATTCATGTTCACTCTCCGTTAGAACGCCAGGTGTTCGGCCAGCGGGCCCAGGGCAAGCGCCGGCAGGAAGGTCAGGCCGCCGACCAGCAAGATGGTCAGGGTCAGCAGGGTGACGAACAGCGGGCCGTGGGTGGGGAAGCTGTTGTCGTTCAGCGGCGCGCGCTTCTTCGCCGCCAGGCTGCCGGCGATGGCGAGGATCGGCAGGATGTAGCCGAAGCGCCCGAGCAGCATGGCCAGGCCGATCAGCAGGTTGTGGAACGGGGTGTTGGCACCGAAGCCGGCGAAGGCCGAGCCGTTGTTGGCGGTGCCCGAGGTGTAGGCGTACAGCGCCTGGCTGAAACCGTGCGCGCCAGGATTGGTGATCGAAGCGGCCGGGCCCGGCAGGCTGACAGCGAGGGCGCTGAGCACCAGCACGCCGACCGGCATCACCAGCAACGTCGCCACCAGCAGGCGCACCTCGCGGGCCTCCAGCTTCTTGCCCAGGTATTCCGGGGTGCGGCCGATCATCAGGCCGGCGAGGAACACGGCGATCAGCACGAACAGCAGCATGCCGTAGAGGCCGGCGCCGACGCCGCCGAAGATCACCTCGCCGAGCATCATGTTGAACATCGGCACCAGCCCGCCGATGGCGCTGAAGCTGTCGTGCATGGCGTTGACCGAGCCATTGGACGCGGCCGTGGTGGTTACCGCCCAGAGTGCCGAGCCAGCGACGCCGAAGCGGCTCTCCTTGCCCTCCATCGAGCCGGCCTGCTCGATCGGCAACGCCGCCAGCGCCGGGTTCGGCTGGTGCTCGGCCCACAGGGTCACGCCCAGGCCAATGACGAACAGGATCAGCATGCAGGCGAGGATCGCGCGGCTCTGGCGCAGGTCTCTGACGTAATGACCGAAGCTGAACACCAGCGCCGCCGGAATCAACAGGATCGCCGCCAGCTCCAGCAGGTTGCTCAGCGCCGTGGGGTTCTCGAACGGGTGCGCCGAGTTCACGCCGAAGAAGCCGCCGCCGTTGGTGCCGAGCTGCTTGATGGCGATCTGGCTGGCCGCCGGGCCCAGCGGGATGGTCTGGTCGGCGCCCAGCAGCGTCTTGGCCTGGGCGTAGTCCATGAAGGTCTGCGGCACGCCCTGCCAGACCAGCAGCAGCGCCAGGATCAGGCACAGCGGCAGCAGGCCGTAGAGCGTGGCGCGGGTCAGGTCGACCCAGAAATTGCCGATACCGGCACTCGACTTGCGCGCGATGCCGCGGGAGAAGGCCACCAGGATGGCCAGGCCCACCGCCGGGCTGACGAAGTTCTGCACGGCGAGGCCGACCGCCTGGCTGAAATAGCTCAGCGCCGCCTCGCCGCTATAAGCCTGCCAGTTGGTGTTGGTGACGAAACTCACCGCCGTGTTGAACGCCAGGGTCCACTCCAGGCCCGGCAGCTGCTGCGGGTTGAGTGGCAGCACACCCTGTAGCAGCAGGATGGCGAACAGCGTCAGCAGAGAGGCCAGAGTGAAGGCCAGCAGCGCCAGGGCGTAGGTCTTCCAGTCCTGCTCGCGCTTTCGGTCGATGCCGGCGAAGCGGTAGCAGGCCCGCTCGAGCGGTTGCAGCAGCGGCGTCAGCAGGGTTCGCTCACCCTCCATGGCGCGGTACAGGTAGCGCCCCAGCCAGGGCGCGGGCGCCAGTACCAGAACGAAGAAGGCCAGGATCAGCCCGTAGTCTTGAAGTTGCATGGGGCCCCCTAGCCGCGCTCGGCGCGCAGCAGCGCCACCAGCAGGTAGATGAACAGCCCCAGGGCCAGGCCCAGGGACACCCCGTCGAGAATGCTCATGTGATCGCTCCGTGATGCGGACTGCGCCGCCGTGGAGGCATTCTTCGCCCTGGGGGCGTAAAGGAGCGATTGCGCTGGGCGGGGTGGCGGATAAAGAAAGCGTAAATTTCCGCCCGCCGGAAACGCGAAGGCCCGCGACTCCCAGGGAAGTCGCGGGCCTTCGCAGGCGCGGTGAAGGCTTATTCGGCGAGTTCTTCGCCGCCCTCCTCCAGCTCCAGGCCTTCCAGCGCGGGCTCCTCGTCGGCCATGGCGCCGCCGCCCATGCCGCCGAGGCCGGCGCCGCTGGCGAAGGCCATGGCGACGAACTCTTCGACGGTCATCTGCTTGCCGTTGAAGTCGACCTTGTCGTCGGCGTAATGCAGGGTGGAGACAATGGCGTCACCCTCCAGCCTGGCCAGCTCGGTGGACAGGGCCATGCCGCTGGCCATCTCGGTCATCATCGAGGCCTGCTGGGCCACGGCTTCCTTGTCGGTCTGCCCGCCCAGGGTGGCCTGCAGGCCGACCAGGTCGCCGATCATGGCCTTGGACACGGACACCTTGGCGTCCAGCTGGCCGACCAGCTGCTTGGCCAGCTCCGGCGCCGGCAGCTCGAAGGACTCGGGCTTGTTCAGATCCACCGACAGGCTCAGGCTGCTCTCGCCGCTGGCGGTCTTGAACGCCAGCCGCTCCAGGGCGACGCCCGGCTTGCCGGCCAGCAGCTTCTCGACATCCACCATCAGCTGGGCCTTCTGCGCCTCGCTCAGTTCCGGCAGGCCGCTCTCGGCGTCCAGGCTGGCCTGCTGCAGCTGGCCGGTGCTCTTGATGATGTCGCTGTACAGCGCGAGCATCGATTGCAGGGCGCCGGCGTCCAGGTTCTTCACGCTGGAGATCATCTCCAGGCCACCGATGTCATGGCCCTGGTAGCTGACCATGCCGATCTTGTAGGTCGAGCGGCCGGCCAGCTTGCTGTCGGCTTCGCTGGTCTCGTCGAGCTGCGACAGGTCCTTGACCAGGATCGGCGCGTTGTCGCCCACCAGGATCTCCACGGTCTGCAGCTTGACCTCGTTGCGGCCCAGGTAGAAATCGCTGGCGCTCTTGGCGGTCTGGCTGTCCAGGGTCAGGCCCTTGAGCTCGAGGGTCATCGGCTCGCCGCCTTCCGGCAGCCTGGTGGTGAGCTTGAGGCTGCCCATCAGGCCTTCGGCGTCGATCTCCTTGGCCTGGGCGGTGCTGTCGAAGTCGACGGTCAGGCCGCTGAACTGCAGGTTGCTGTCGGCATCCAGCGCCGCCTGCACCGGGTTCAGGCGCACGGTGCCTTGCACCGAGCGGTCATAGCCCAGGCTGGCCTGACCTTCCACCGGCGACTGGCCATTGGCCGCGGCGAACCATTTCTCCAGCGCCGGGTTGGACTCCAGGGCGTAGTTGCTGGTAGCCATGACCGGCATCAGCTTGAACGCCTTGAGGCGCGACAGCGGGAAGGGGCCGTGCTCGATGCGGTCGTTGATCACCAGCTCGAACTGGCGCGGCTCGTCGCCATCCAGTGAGCCGTTGAAGGTGATGCGGTAGCGGGCGTTGCTGCTGAGGAACTGGCGCTCCAGCGACAGCAGCTCGATGGAAGCGTCCAGGCCCAGTGCCGGCAGGGTCTTGGCCATGTCGGCGTTGGCCTGCTTGATCGATTCGTCCAGTACCTTGGGCAACTGGTTGCCGGTGTACCAGGCGCCGCCCGCGCCGATGGCGGCGACGGCAACGAGTGCGCCTACAGCGATACCTGCAGATTTTTTCATGGCATATGTCCGTTGTGTGGTGTTGGTCTTTCTTCCCTGAACCGCGCGTGGCCTCTATGGACTCGATCGTCGCGGTCTGAGGCGGGGCGTCAGCCCTGCTCCGGCTGCTAGTTGGCCGGGAAGCCGGGCAAGGCTATCACCGCCTCCGCATGCCCACCAAGCGGGGTGAGCAGGATTCTGCACAGGATGCCAACTACTCCCCGTCCTTGCGCTCCGCCTCTACCGCGGCGACCCGCGGCGTGCTGGCGACCCAGTCGCCGAGGAGGCTGAAGGCCACCGCCAGTAGGGTCGGGCCGAGGAACAGGCCCATGAAGCCGAAGGCCAGGATGCCGCCGAACACGCCGAGCAGCACCACCACCAGCGGCAGGTTGCCGCCACGGCTGATCAGGTAGGGCTTGAGCACGTTGTCCACGCCGCTGATGACGAACATGCCCCAGATGCCGAGGAACACCGCCATGCCGTACTGCTCCTGGCTGACCAGCCAGGCGGTGGCGGGAATCCACACCAGCGGCGGGCCCATGGGGATCAGGCTGAGGACGAAGGTGATCAGGCCCAGCACCAGCGCGCCCGGCACGCCGGCGATGTAGAAGCCGATCATGGCCAGCAGCGCCTGCGCCGCGGCGGTGCCGATCACGCCGTTGACCACCCGTTGCACGGTGCCGGCCACCAGTTCCAGGTAATGGTCGGCGCGGTCGCCGATCAACCGCTCCAGCAGGCTGTGGGCGAAGGCCGCCATGCGTGGACCGTCGCGGTAGAAGAAGAACACCAGCACCAGGCTCAGGGCCAGCTCCAGCATGCCGCCGCCGATCTGCGCACTGCGGGCCAGCAGCCAGTTGCCCACCTGGCCCAGGTAGGGGCGCACCGATGCCAGCAGGGCCACGCCCTCCTGATCGATGCGCGTCCAGATGCCGACCAGACGCTCGCCCACCAGCGGCAGGTCGCCGAGCCAGGTAGGCGGGTCCGGCAGGCCGTCGACCTGGAAGCCCTTGAACAGCTCGGTGGCATCGCGAATGTGGTCGGCCAGATTGAAGCCCAGCAGCACCAGCGGCACCGCCACCAGAACCATCCAGCAGCCGGTGAGAATGGCCGCGGCGGTGGTTTCCCGGCCATCCAGCGCGCGGGTCAGCAGGCGCATCAGCGGCCAGCTGGCAAAGGCCAGCACGCCGGCCCAGAACAAGGCGGAGAAGAACGGCGCCAGCACCCAGGCGCAGGCGCCGAGCAGCGCCAGCAACAGGATCTGCACCAGCAGGCGATCATTGTTCAGCATGATTCGAGATTCCAAGAGCCGGGCAGAAGCGGCCCGGCACGCACCATTGTTCAGCGTAGTTGTTGCAAACGCAGCCCCGTGCCGGTGGTCGCCGCCAACTGCAGCCGACGGCCACGCACGCCGCGGCTCTCCAGCTCGGCCAGCCAGGCCTCGGCGTGAGCGCCGGACAGGCTCACGCGCAGGGTATTGTCCAGGCTCAGCGCGCGCACCAGCAGGTCGCCCCACTGCTCGTCCGGCGCCCCCAGCTGCGCCAGGTTCAGCTCGCCGCTGCTCTTGAGCTGGCGCAGCAGTGTGCCGGGCGTCGGCAACAGCTGGGCCAGCGGCGCGGTGGCATCCAGCTGCTCGACATGCAGGTAGGCGCGGCGGTTGCCGCGGGTGATGCCGTACAGGGCCAGCAGGCTGTCCTGCCGGGGCTCGGCCAGGCGCAGCAGCAGATAGCTCTGACGCTCCTCGGGGCCGTAGAGCTTGGCGTTGCCGAAGATCTGGTTGGCCCACAGGCTGGAAGAACCGCAGTCGCGGCCCTCGCACCAGAACAACAGCTGGGCGCCCTGCCCCAGCAAATGCTCGCGCGCGGCGTCGAGCGCCTCGCGCGGCGAATGCTCGTCGGGCAGCCGATAGGTCAGCGCACGCAGGCGCCCTTCGGTCAGTACCTCAGCGGACGCGCGCAGGCGGCCGCTGATGCGCCGCAGGCCATCCTGCGGGTAGCGTCTCTCCAGGCTCGGCGCATCCTGGTAATCGACGATCTCGGCGCGGGGAAATCGCGGCAGAACGTCCAGGTCCTGGCTACCGGCAGGCTCGGCCGCCAGCAGCGGAGAAACGAATGGGATGAGGCAGAGAATCAGTCGGCGCATGCGAATCCTTAACGCGTGAGCATGCTCTGGGCGGTCTTCACCAGGCGGTCTTCCTCGTCGGCGCGGGGCGGTACCTGCAGCCCGCGCTGAACGGCGGGTCGCGCGGCGAGCGTAGCCATCCAGCGTTGCAGATGCTCGAGGCCGTCCACCGACACGCCTGCCCAGTCGTGGAGGCGCACCCAGGGATAGGTGGCGATGTCGGCGATGCCATAGTCGCCGGCCAAGTATTCGGCCTCGCCCAGGCGGCGGTCGAGCACCTCGTAGAGGCGGCGGGTCTCGTTCTGGTAGCGGTCTATGGGGCCCTGCAGTTTCTCCGGGAAATAGCGGAAGAACACGTTGGCCTGGCCCTGCATGGGCCCTACTCCGCCCATCTGGAACATCAGCCACTGCAGCGCCAGGGACCGCCCCTTGGCGTCGCTCGGCAGCAGCCGGCCGGTCTTCTCGGCCAGGTAGATGAGGATGGCACCGGACTCGAACACGGCGAAGCCGTCGTCGACGATGGCCGGGATACGGCCGTTGGGGTTGATGCGCAGGAACTCGGGGGTCTTCTGTTCCTTCCTGTCGAAGGACAGCGCGTGCACCCGGTAAGGCAGCTCCAGCTCCTCGAGGGCGATGGAAATCTTGTGCCCGTTGGGCGTGGCGGCGGTGTACAGATCGATCATGGCAATCTCCGATGCGACCCGCACAGCCTCGGCAGTTGCCGGGGCCGCGTCAAGCGCGGCGGAAGAATGGATTGAAACAGTCTGCAACCTGCTGCGCACCGGCCTCGTCGTTGAGGTGCAGGTGGTGGCCGCCCGGCAGCACATGGGTCTCGAAGGCGGTGCCCTCGACCAGGCTCTTCAGGCGCGGCTCGACATTCATCTGCCCGCCCTCGGCGAGGATCAGGCTGACCGGGCATTGCACGGCGCGCACGAAATGCTCGACGTGGGCGAAGGTCAGACGCATCACCGACGGCAGGGTCAGGCGGATATCCGTGCGCCAGGTGTAGCCGCCGGGTACCGGTTCCAGCCCGCGCTGGGCGAGCAGCTCGGCAGCCTCGCGGCTGACCGCGACCACACCGCGCATGCGCGCCTGCACCGCCTTCTCCAGATCCGGGTAGACCGGCTTCTGCTTATCACGCACCGCCAGGCGCGCGCGCAGCGCATCGCCCAGGCGCTTGGGCGCGCTATCGGCCTCGGCGGTATAGGGCACCAGGCCGTCGATCAGCGCCAGGCGCTCGATGCGTTCCGGCACCGCCGCCGCCAGCAACGTGGAGATGATCCCACCGAGCGAATGGCCGAGCAGCGAGAAACGCTGCCAGCCGAGCTGCTCTGCCACCAGCAGCACGTCCTCCAGGTACTCCCACATGCTGTAGCTGGAGTTGCTGGCGTAGTGGCCGGAATGGCCGTGACCGGGAAAGTCCAGGGCGACGATACGCAGGCCTTCGAGCTTCGGCGCCAGGCGCGCAAAGGTCATGGCGTTGTCCAGCCAGCCATGCAGGGCGATAACCGGGATGCCCTCCTCGGGGCCGAACAGGTGCGCGGCCAGCTCCACGTGCGGCAGGCTGAAACGGGTCTCCTCCACTTTCAGGCTCATGCCGAACGCTCCTCGCCCCGGCCCTGCCAGCGGTCGAACAGCTCGCGCAGCAGCCGGGCCGTGTCCTGCGGGCGCTCGAGCGGAAACATGTGGCCGCCGGGCAGGTTGTGGTATTCGCCCCTGGGCACGCGGCTGACCTGGCGCGCATGGTGCGGCATCACCACACGGCTGTGGCGGCCGCGGACCACCGCCAGCGGCACGGCCAGCTGCTGTGGGCGCCCCGGCACGGTGTGCGGCACGCTGCGGTAGATGCGGATCTCGGTGGCCGGGTCGAAGCGCAGGCGCAGGCCTTGGCCCTCCTCGCGCAGGCCGTGGCGCACATAGGCGTCCAGGCAGTCCGGGTCGAACCGGCGGAACAGCGTCTTGCCGGCGAAATAGTCGCGGGCCTCTCCGACATCGCCGAAGGCCTCGCGGCGGCCGACGGTGCGGCCGGCCGGGGTGATCCGATCAATGAAGCCGAAGCGCTTGGCCGCGCGGATCACCATGCGGTCGACGCCGGTCAGCAGCGGCGAATCCAGCATGACGACGCCGCGGTACAGCTCCGGACGGCGCAGCGCGGCATGGTAGTGCAGCACGCCGCCGAGCGAGTGACCGACGCCCCAGGCCGGCTCGGCGCCCTGCTCCAGGTGCAGGATCAGCTCGTCCACCAGGTTGTTCCAGTTGTCGTCCACCGGGAAACGCGGGTCGTGGCCGTGCTGCTCCAGGTGCCGGACGCGGTAGTCCGGTGCGAGGGCGGCGAACAGCTTGCCGTAGGTAGCCGAGGGAAAGCCGTTGGCGTGGACGAAGAAGACGGTTTGCGACATGGCGAAGAGGACTGCTGGTGAATTCCCGGAGATTGTCCGGCAGCGCTGGGTGGGCGGCAATCGGCAGAACAGGCCAGATGCGCCAAAGAGCAGGTGCAGCGCGCCAAAAGGTGCGCCGCAGAGGGTTCGGGGCCGCCTTGCACGGCCCCGGACGATCAGGCGGCCTGGACCGTGGGCTGGCCGCGCAGGCGGTCGACCACGGCGGCAACCGCCAGAGTCAGCAGCACGGGCACCAGCCAGCCGAGCCCCTGCTCCGCCAGCGGCAGATGGGCGAACAGATCGGGCACCAGGTTCTTGAAACCGGCCGCGTTGCAGGCATCGACCAGGCCGAACACCAGGGTCACCGCCATGGTCGGTACGAACACCCGAGGCGCGGAACGCCAGCAGCCGCTCAGCAGGCTCAGCCCCACCAGCACGATGGCCAGCGGATACAGCCCCACCAGCACCGGCACCGACACGCTGATCAGCTGCGTCAGTCCCTGGTTCGACACCACCAGGCTGAACAGGCCGAACACCAGCACCACGGTCTTGTAGGACACCGGCAACAGCGTGCTGAAGTACTCGCCACAGGCGCTCAGCAGGCCCACTGCGGTGGTCAGGCACGCCAGGGTGATCACTACCGCCAGCAGCAGGCTGCCGTAGGTACCGAAGGTGTGCTGCACATAGGTGGTGAGGACTTGCACGCCGTTCTGCGCATCGCCGGCGATGCCCTGGCTGGTGGCGCCGAGGTAGAACAGCGCCAGGTAGACCAGCGACAGGCCGGTGGCGGCGATCACGCCGGCGATCACCGAATAACGCGTGACCAGCCGGCCTTCGCCGACGCCTCGATCCCGGATCGCGGTGGCGATGACGATGCCGAACACCAGTGCGCCGAGGGTATCCATGGTCAGATAGCCCTCCAGGAAGCCCTTGACGAAGGGGTTGGCCTGGTAGGCCTCGGCGCTCTGGCCGATCTCGCCGGCCGGAGCCAGCAGCGCGGCGCCACCCAGGACCAGCAGCGCGGCGAGCAGCACCGGGGTGATGAACTTGCCGATGCTGTCGACCAGCTTGCCCGGATTGAGCGCGAGGAACAGCACGGCGCAGAAGTACGCAGCGGTGTAGATGAACAGCGGCAGCGGCTCGTTGCCGGTGAAGGGCGCGACGCCCATCTCGAACGACACCACGGCGGTGCGCGGAGTGGCGAACAGCGGGCCGATGGCCAGATAGACGGCCACCGCCAGCAGGATGCCGGCACGCCGGCCGAGCGGCGCGGTCAGCTCGTTCATCCCGCCGCCAACGCGGGCCAGGGCGACCACGGTGAGCAGCGGCAGGCCGACGCCGGTGATGAGGAAGCCGAAGGCGGCGGACCAGACATGCTCGCCGGCGGCCATGCCGGCGCTGGGCGGGAAGATGATGTTGCCGGCCCCGAGGAACAGGGCAAAGGTCATGAAGCCCAGGGCCAGGAGGTCGAGGCTTTTCAAACGAGTCATAGCAGGAAGTACCACAGGCAGGAATTCATAGAAAACGGCAGGGTTTCCGCTGGATTGGGAAACGTCACCGAACCGGGTGGGATCGGTCACAGGAATCGATGCAGGCCCTTGTGGGGCCGGTAACGAAGGGGTCGCAAGCCTAACGGCTTTTGTCGCCGGTTGCGTCCGGCGGCGGTCGGGCTGTCGGCCCGAGGCAACTCGGTGTCGCCTGAGCGCAATATGCGGCTGGAAATGAAAGAGGCCGCCCGGGGGGCGGCCTCTTTAACAGTCGCGAGCGCCTTAGGCGTTCTTGACTTCCCAGCCGGTCAGCTCGGCCAGGGCCTTGCCGATGTCGGCCAGGGAACGCACGGTCTTCACACCAGCGTCCTGCAGGGCGGCGAACTTCTCGTCCGCAGTGCCCTTGCCGCCGGAGATGATGGCGCCGGCGTGGCCCATGCGCTTGCCGGGCGGAGCGGTCACACCAGCGATGTAGGAGACTACAGGCTTGGTGACGTTGGCCTTGATGTAGGCCGCGGCTTCTTCTTCAGCGCTGCCGCCGATCTCACCGATCATGACGATCGCTTCGGTCTTCGGGTCTTCCTGGAACAGCTTCAGGATGTCGATGAAGTTGGAGCCCGGGATCGGGTCGCCGCCGATGCCCACGCAGGTGGACTGGCCGAAGCCGGCGTCGGTGGTCTGCTTCACGGCTTCATAGGTCAGGGTGCCGGAACGCGACACGATGCCTACCTTGCCCGGCAGGTGGATGTGACCCGGCATGATGCCGATCTTGCACTCGCCGGGAGTGATCACGCCCGGGCAGTTCGGGCCGATCAGGCGTACGCCCAGCTCGTCGCACTTGACCTTGGCTTCCAGCATGTCGATGGTCGGGATGCCTTCGGTGATGCAGACGATCAGCTTGATGCCGCCGAAAGCCGCTTCGAGGATGGAATCCTTGCAGAACGGAGCCGGAACGTAGATCACCGAAGCGTCGGCGCCGGTGGCTTCCACGGCTTCCTTGACGGTGTTGAACACCGGCAGGCCCAGGTGGGTGGTGCCGCCCTTACCGGGGGTCACTCCGCCAACCATCTTGGTGCCGTAGGCGATGGCCTGTTCGCTGTGGAAAGTGCCCTGCGAGCCGGTGAAGCCCTGGCAGATGACTTTGGTGTCTTTGTTGATCAGGACGCTCATTACTTGCCCTCCGCGGCTTTGACGACCTGCTGGGCAGCGTCGGTGAGGCTGGTAGCCGCGATGATGTTCAGACCGCTGTCGGCCAGGACCTTGGCGCCCAGCTCAGCATTGTTACCTTCCAGACGAACCACGACCGGGATCTTCACGCCGACTTCTTTCACGGCGCCGATGATGCCTTCGGCGATCATGTCGCAGCGCACGATGCCGCCGAAGATGTTCACCAGAACGGCAGCGACGTTGCTGTCGGACAGGATGATCTTGAAGGCCTCGGTCACGCGCTCTTTGGTAGCGCCGCCGCCGACGTCGAGGAAGTTGGCCGGCTTGCCGCCGTGCAGGTTGACGATGTCCATGGTGCCCATGGCCAGGCCGGCACCGTTGACCATGCAACCGATGTTGCCTTCCAGCGCGACGTAGTTCAGTTCCCACTTCTGCGCATGGGCTTCACGAGCGTCGTCCTGGGACGGGTCGTGCATGGCGCGCAGCTTGGGCTGACGGTACATGGCGTTGGAGTCGATGTTGATCTTGGCGTCCAGGCAGTGCAGGTTGCCGTCCTTCTTGATCACCAGCGGGTTCACTTCCAGCAGGGCCAGGTCGAAATCCTGGAACAGCTTGGCCAGGTTGACGAAGATGTGGGTGAACTGCTTGATCTGGTCGCCCTGCAGGCCCAGTTTGAAGGCCAGCTCGCGGCCCTGGTACGGCTGAGCGCCGACCAGCGGGTCGATGGTGGCCTTGAGGATCTTCTCGGGAGTCTCGTGAGCGACTTTCTCGATGTCCACGCCACCTTCGGTGGAGGCCATGAACACGATGCGACGGCTGGAGCGGTCGACGACGGCGCCGAGGTACAGCTCCTTGTCGATGTCGGTGCAGGACTCGACCAGGATCTTGCTGACCGGCTGACCGTTGGCGTCTGTCTGGTAGGTCACCAGACGCTTGCCCAGCCAGTTGGCGGCGAAGGCCTTGGCGTCTTCCTTGTTCTTGACCAGCTTTACACCACCGGCCTTACCGCGGCCACCGGCGTGCACCTGGGCTTTGACAACCCACTCGCTGCCACCGATCTTGTCGCAGGCTTCGGCTGCTTCTTCCGGCGTGTCGACGGCAAAGCCCTTGGATACAGGCAGGCCGTACTCAGCGAACAGCTGCTTACCCTGATACTCGTGAAGATTCATGCTTATCTACCGTTCTTCGTTTAGGTATTGCGCATTTCGGCGCTGCGCTCGAGGCGCCGCACCACCTGTGACTGCACTGGTTAGCAGTCCGACGGACATTCCTGCGACGGGTCGTCGCGAACCGCCACGGGCCGTCCGCCGTGGTTTTTTCGGGTTAGGCGCCCCGGCTCGCGAGGCGCCTGCACGCGTCAGCGCTTCTTGCGATTGGCGATGTGGATGGCGTGGCCATTCACCGCCAGGGCCGCTTCGTGAAGCGCTTCGGACAGGGTCGGGTGCGAGAACACCATCATGCCCAGGTCTTCGGAGCTGGTGCCGAATTCCATACCGATGGCGCCCTGCTGGACCAGCTCGGCCGCGCTCGGGCCGATCACGTGGACGCCCAGTACGCGATCGCTCTTGGCATCGGCGATGACCTTGACCAGGCCGGCAGTATCGTTGGCAGCCATGGCGCGGCCGCTGGCAGCGAACGGGAAGGTGCCGACGTTGATCTCGACGCCTTCGGCCTTGAGCTGCTGCTCGGTCTTGCCGACCCAGGCGATTTCCGGGTGTGTGTAGATGACCGACGGGATCAGGTCGTAGTTCATCTGGGCCTTGTGGCCCTTGATGCGCTCGGCGACCATCACGCCCTCTTCCGAGGCCTTGTGCGCCAGCATGGCGCCGCGCACCACGTCACCGATGGCGTAGACGCCCGGGACGCTGGTTTCGCACTGGTCGTCGACGTAGATGAAGCCACGCTCGTCCAGGGTCACGCCGCTGTCGGCGGCCAGCAGGTCGGTGGTCACCGGGCGACGGCCGACGGCGACGATCAGCTTGTCGAAGGTCAGCTTCTGCTCGCCGGTGGCGTCGCTGAAGGTCACGGTGACCTGCTTGTCCTTCACTTCGCTGCCGGTCACGCGGGCACCCAGACGGATGTCCAGACCCTGCTTGCCGAGGATCTTCAGGGCTTCCTTGGAAATCTGCTCGTCGGCGGAAGCGAGGAACTTGTCCATGGCCTCCAGCACGGTCACTTCGGCGCCCAGGCGGGCCCAGACGGAGCCCAGCTCCAAACCGATGACGCCGGCACCGATCACGCCCAGCTTCTTCGGCACGGCCTGGAATTCCAGGGCGCCGGTGGAGTCGACGATCACGTCCTGATCGACCGGGGCCGGCGGAATGTCCACCGGGCGGGAGCCGGAAGCGAGGATCACGTTGTCGGCCTCGACGACCTGGGTGCTACCGTCCAGACCGGTGACTTCGACCTTCTTGCCGGCCAGCAGCTTGCCGTGGCCTTCCAGCAGGGTGACGCCGTTGGACTTGAACAGGCCGGCGACGCCGCCGGTCAGGTTCTTGATGATGGTGTTCTTGCGCGCGACCATCTGCGGTACGTCGATGGTAACGCCCGTGGCCTCGATGCCATGGACTTTGAAGCCTTCGTGGGCCTCATGGTACTTGTAGGAGCTGTCCAGCAGCGCCTTCGACGGAATGCAGCCGACGTTCAGGCAGGTGCCGCCCAGGGCGACCTTGCCGTCCTTGTCCTGGTACTTCTCGATGCAGGCGGTCTTCAGACCGAGTTGCGCGGCCTTGATGGCGGCCACGTAGCCCCCCGGGCCCGCGCCAATCACTACCACGTCGAATTTCTGGGTCATAACTCATTCCTTCTCGAATAAAACCGGGTGGCTCCTTGTGGGAGCCACCGCGTTGCACAGCCGCTCGGATCAGATGTCCAGCAGCAGGCGAGCCGGGTCTTCCAGCAGATTCTTGATGGTGACCAGGAAGCTGACCGCTTCCTTGCCGTCGATCAGACGGTGATCGTAGGACAGCGCCAGGTACATCATCGGGCGGATCACGACCTGGCCGTTGATGGCCACCGGACGCTGGATGATGTTGTGCATGCCGAGGATGGCGGCCTGCGGCGGGTTGACGATCGGGGTCGACATCATCGAACCGAAGGTGCCGCCGTTGGTGATGGTGAAGGTACCACCGGTCATCTCTTCGATGGACAGCTTGCCGTCACGGGCCTTCTTGCCGAAGGTGGCGATGCCGTTCTCGACTTCGGCCAGGCTCATCAGCTCGGCGTTGCGCAGCACCGGAACCACAAGGCCACGGTCGCTGGATACGGCCACGCCGATGTCCTGGTAGCCGTGGTAGACGATGTCGTTGCCGTCGATGGAGGCATTGACCGCCGGGAAGCGCTTCAGCGCCTCGACGGCCGCCTTGACGAAGAAGGACATGAAGCCCAGGCGCACGCCGTTGTGGGTCTTCTCGAACAGGTCCTTGTACTTGCTGCGCAGGGCCATGACTTCGTGCATGTCCACTTCGTTGAAGGTGGTCAGCATGGCCATGGTGGACTGGGCTTCGACCAGACGCTCGGCGACCTTGGCGCGCAGGCGGGTCATCGGCACGCGCTTCTCGACGCGGTCGCCAGCGGCGAACACCGGAGCCTCGGCGGCCGGAGCGGCCGGCTTGGCGGCAGCGGCCGGAACGGATTTCTTGGCGGCGACGGCGGCGACGGCGTCTTCCTTGGTGACGCGACCACCTTTGCCGGTGCCGGTGATGCTGTTCGGGTCGATACCGCCTTCTTCGGCGATCTTGCGCGCGGCCGGCGACAGGATGGCGTCGTCATCGGCGGCGGCAGCCGGAGCGGCAGCAGCAGGTGCAGCGGCAGCCGGGGCAGCGGCCGGGGCGGCAACGGCAGCGCCGGCGTCACCCAGTTTGCCCAGCAGTTCGCCGGAGAGGACGGTTTCGCCCTCGTTCTTGACGATTTCGGCGAGTACGCCGTCGGCTTCGGCGAGGACTTCCATCACCACCTTGTCGGTTTCGATGTCGACGATCAGCTCATCGCGCTTGACCGCATCGCCCGGCTTCTTGTGCCAGGTGGCCACGGTGCCGTCGGCAACCGATTCCGGGAAGGTTGGGGCTTTGATCTCGATAGCCATTGTGTGTGTTTCCTTAAATTCGATTTCTTCTTAGAGGCAGTGGCCCGTGCCGCGCCTCCGTGCACGAAGGCGTTAGACAGTAAAGGCGTCGTTCAGCAGTTTTTCCTGCTGTTCGGCGTGCATCGATGCGTAACCACAGGCCGGAGCGGCCGAGGCATCGCGGCCGGCGTACTGAAGGAAGAGCTCCTTGTTGTGCGCGGAAGCGACACGACGCATGTGGTGCTGGCTGCAGTACCAAGCGCCCTGGTTCATCGGCTCTTCCTGACACCAGACGATGTGCTTGAGGTTCTTATACGGTGCCAGCGCTTCGGTGAGGTCGTCTTCCGGGAACGGATAGAGCTGCTCGATGCGCACGATGGCGATGTCCTCACGACCCTCGGCACGGCGCTTGGCCAGCAGATCGTAGTACACCTTGCCGCTGCACAGGACCACGCGCTCGACCTTCTGCGGGTCGATCTGATCGATCTCGCCGATGACGGTCTGGAACGAGCCTTCGGCCAGTTCTTCCAGGGTCGAGATGGCCAGCGGATGGCGCAGCAGCGACTTGGGCGTCAGTACCACCAGCGGCTTGCGCAGCGGGCGGATCACCTGACGACGCAGCATGTGGTAGACCTGCGCCGGGGTGGTCGGTACGCACACCTGCATGTTGTGCTCGGCGCACAGCTGCAGATAGCGTTCCAGCCGCGCGGAGCTGTGCTCCGGGCCCTGCCCTTCATAGCCGTGCGGCAACAGCATGGTCAGGCCGCACAGACGGCCCCACTTGTGCTCACCGCTGGAAATGAACTGGTCGAACACCACCTGGGCGCCGTTGGCGAAGTCGCCGAACTGGGCCTCCCAGATCACCAGCGCGTTGGGCATGGTGGTGGAGTAGCCGTATTCGAACGCCAGCACCGCCTCTTCCGAGAGGAAGGAGTCGTACAGCTGGAAGCGCGGCTGACCCTCGTAGAGGTTCTGCAGCGGCAGGTAGGTGGTCGCGTCCTTCTGGTTGTGCAGCGCCGCATGGCGGTGCGAGAAGGTGCCGCGGCCGACGTCCTGGCCGGTCATGCGTACCGGGTGGCCCTCGAACAGCAGGGTGGCGTAGGCCAGGTTCTCGGCGTAGCCCCAGTTGATCGGCATGGCGCCGGCAGTCATCTTGGCGCGGTCTTCCAGCACCTTGGAGACCTGACGCTGCAACACGAAGCCTTCCGGGATCTCCAGCAGCTTGCTGGCGAGGTCCTGCAGGGTCTTCAGCTCGAAGCGAGTATCGTGGCGCGCGGTCCAGGCGTGGCCCAGGTACGGCTTCCAGTCGACGAACAGCTCCTTGTTCGGCTCCTTGACCAGGCTCTTGACCACGTGCTGGCCGTTATCCAGCGCGCTGCGGTATTCCTCGATGCGGGCAGTGACTGCGTCGTCGGCGACACGGCCGGCCTGCACCAGGCTCTCGGCATACAGCTCGCGGGTGGTGCGCTGCTTGGCGATCTGCTGGTACATCAGCGGCTGGGTGCCACTCGGCTCGTCGGCCTCGTTGTGGCCGCGGCGGCGGTAGCAGATCAGGTCGATGACCACGTCACGCTTGAACTGCATGCGGTAGTCGACGGCCAGCTGGGTGACGAACAGCACCGCTTCCGGGTCGTCGCCATTCACGTGCAGGATCGGCGCCTGGATCATCTTCGCCACGTCGGTGGCGTATTCGGTCGAACGCGCGTCGTCGGCACGGCTGGTGGTGAAGCCAACCTGGTTGTTGATCACGATGTGGATGGTGCCGCCCGTCTTGTAGGCACGGGTCTGCGACATCTGGAAGGTTTCCATGACCACGCCCTGACCGGCGAACGCCGCGTCACCGTGGATGGAAATCGGCAGTACCTTGTCGCCGGTCGAGTCGTTGCGGCGATCCTGGCGGGCGCGCACCGAACCTTCGACCACCGGGGAGACGATCTCCAGGTGCGAAGGGTTGAATGCCAGCGCCAGGTGCACTTCGCCGCCCGCGGTCATGACGTTGGAGGAGAAGCCCTGGTGGTACTTCACGTCGCCGGAGGACAGACCCTCGACCTGCTTGCCTTCGAACTCGTCGAACAGGTCGCGCGGGTTCTTGCCGAAGGTGTTGACCAGCACGTTCAGGCGGCCGCGGTGGGCCATGCCGATGACGATTTCCTGAGCGCCGTAGGAGCCGGAACGCTGGATGATCTCGTCCAGCAGCGGAATCAGGCTCTCGCCGCCTTCCAGGCCGAAGCGCTTGGTGCCCGGGTACTTGGTGCCCAGGTACTTTTCCAGGCCCTCGGCCGCGGTCAGACGCTCGAGCAGGTGGCCCTGCACCTCGGCCGAATAGGCCGGGCGGCCGCGCACGCTTTCCAGGCGCTGCTGGAACCACTTGCGCTGCTCGGAATCGACGATATGGGTGAACTCTGCACCGATGGTGCGACAATATGTCTGCTGCAGCGCCTCGTGGATTTCTCGTAGAGTCGCCTCCTCCTTGCCGATGTAAAGCTCACCGGTACGGAAGGTGGTGTCGAGGTCGGCGTTGGTCAGGCCATAGTGGTTGACCGCCAGATCGGCCGGCGCAGGACGCTGCCACAGACCCAGCGGGTCGAGTGCCGAGGCCTGGTGGCCGCGCATGCGGTATGCCTGGATCAGGCGCAGGACTTCCACCTGCTTCTTCTCGTGCTCGCTGCTGACGCTCCCGGCGGAAACCGGTTGAGCGCGGCGCTGGTTCTTCGCCAGCAGCACGAAATGATCGCGGACAGTGGAGTGCGAAACGTCGGTGGCGGCATTGCCGTCGGCCGGCAGTTTCTGGAAGTAGGTGCGCCACTCTTCGGGCACAGCGTTGGGATCGTGCAGGTAGAGCTCATAGAGCTCTTCCACGTAGGCCGCGTTACCACCGGATAGGTGGGCGCTTTCCCACATGCGCTGCATCACGCTTTCTTGCATGCTTGGTCACCCTCGGTAAGGGGACACCACCGGCGTGGAAGCCGTAGCTTGGCCATTCGAAGTCCTGAAGCAGCGACCTGATAAGCCACTACGGATCCCGCAGATAGTCCGGGTACCAGCCCGGATGCCCCTGCTGGTCGTCATTTTCTTTCAAAATAAGAACCCTGGCTTTGTGAGCTGGGGCTCTGGCTTTACTGCACCGGCGAATCGATCCGCCGGCGCAGGTGTTGCGTGAAGCCGTGTATCAGGTACCGCTCTGCAGCAGCATGTTGCGTACGTGACCGATGGCCTTGGTCGGATTCAGACCCTTCGGGCACACGTTCACGCAGTTCATGATGCCGCGGCAGCGGAACACGCTGAACGGATCGTCCAGGGACGCCAGACGCTCTGCGGTCTTGGTGTCGCGGCTGTCGGCCAGGAAGCGGTAGGCCTGCAGCAGCGCGGCGGGACCGAGGAACTTGTCCGGGTTCCACCAGAAGGACGGGCAGCTGGTGGAGCAGCACGCGCACAGGATGCACTCGTACAGACCGTCCAGCTTCTCGCGCTCTTCCGGGCTCTGCAGACGTTCGATGGCCGGAGCCGGGGTATCGTTCTGCAGGAATGGCTGCACCTTCTCGTACTGCTTGTAGAAGATGCTCATGTCGACGACTAGGTCACGAATGACCGGCAGACCCGGCAGCGGACGGATCACCAGCTTATCGCCCTTCACCACGGTGGAGATCGGGGTGATACAGGCCAGGCCGTTCTTGCCGCTGATGTTCATGCCGTCCGAACCGCACACGCCTTCACGGCAGGAGCGACGGTAGGAGAAGCCTTCGTCCTGTTCCTTGATCAGGGCCAGTACGTCGAGCACCATCAGATCCTTGCCGTCGATCTGGACGGTGAAGTCCTGCATGAACGGCGCGGCGTCCTTTTCCGGGTTGTAGCGATAAACGCTGACTTGCAAAGTGTTACCAAGAGACATGGTGGCCACCCTTAATAAGTACGTACTTTGGGTTCGAACGCCGGAACGGTCTTCGGCGCGAAGTTGACGGCGCGCTTGGACACGCGCTTCTCACCCGGGAAGTACAGGGAGTGGCACAGCCAGTTCTCGTCGTCGCGATCCTCGTAGTCTTCGCGGGCGTGAGCGCCACGGGACTCGGTACGGGTGTCGGCGGCGATGGCAGTGGCTTCGGCCACTTCCAGCAGGTTCTGCAGCTCCAGCGCTTCGATACGCGCGGTGTTGAAGGCCTGGCTCTTGTCGGCGATCTTGACGTTGGCGATACGCTGACGCAGATCGGCCAGCTGGGCGATGCCCTTCTTCATGTATTCGCCGGTACGGAACACACCGAAGTAGTTCTGCATGCACTGCTGCAGTTCTTTACGCAGCGGAGCCACGTCTTCGCCGGTGCTGCGCTCGTTGACGCCGGACAGACGCTTCAGGGAAGCCTCGATGTCGGTTTCGCTGGCACCACGGACTTCCACGCCTTCTTTCAGCGCTTTTTCCAGGTGCAGGCCGGCGGCGCGGCCGAACACGACCAGGTCGAGCAGCGAGTTGCCGCCCAGACGGTTGGCACCGTGTACCGATACGCAGGCGACTTCGCCCACGGCGAACAGACCTTCGATGATCTTGTCGTTGCCGTTGATGTCCTGGGTGATGGCCTGGCCATGAATGTTGGTGGCAACGCCGCCCATCATGTAGTGGCAAGTTGGGATCACCGGAACCGGAGCGAGTACCGGGTCGACATGGGCGAAGGTCTTGGACAGTTCGCAGATGCCCGGCAGGCGGCTGTGCAGCACTTCCTCGCCGAGGTGATCGAGCTTCAGCAGCACGTGGTCCTTGTCCGGGCCACAGCCGTTGCCGGCGATCACTTCCTTGACCATGGAGCGGGCGACCACGTCGCGACCGGCCAGGTCCTTGGCGTTCGGAGCGTAACGCTCCATGAAGCGCTCGCCATGGGCGTTGATCAGGTAACCACCTTCGCCACGGCAACCTTCGGTGACCAGTACACCAGCGCCGGCGATGCCGGTCGGATGGAACTGCCACATCTCGATGTCCTGCACCGGTACGCCGGCACGCAGGGCCATGCCCACGCCGTCGCCGGTGTTGATCAGGGCGTTGGTGGTGGAGGCGTAGATACGGCCAGCACCGCCGGTGGCCAGAACCACGGCCTTGGAGCGGATGTAGACGGTTTCGCCGGTCTCGATGCAGATGGCGATGATGCCGACGATGGCGCCGTCCTGGTTCTTCACCAGGTCCACGGCGTACCACTCGTTGAGGAACGAGGTGCCGGCCTTCAGGTTGGCCTGGTACAGGGTGTGCAGCAGGGCGTGACCGGTACGGTCGGCCGCGGCGCAGGTACGGGCAGCCTGGACGGACGGATTGTCTGGACCCTTGGACTGGCCACCGAACGGACGCTGATAGATGCGACCCTGTTCGGTACGGGAGAACGGCAGACCCATGTGCTCGAGCTCGAACACGGCTTCCGGACCGACGGAGCACATGTATTCGATCGCGTCCTGGTCACCGATGTAGTCGGAGCCCTTGACAGTGTCGTACATGTGCCAGCGCCAGTCGTCGTTCGGGTCGGCCGAGGCAATGGCGCAGGTGATGCCGCCCTGGGCGGAAACAGTGTGCGAACGGGTCGGGAAGACCTTGGTCACCACGGCGGTCTTGTGACCACCCTGGGCCAGTTGCAGCGCGGCACGCATGCCGGCACCGCCACCACCGACGATGATGGCGTCATAAGAAAGAGTACGAATGCTAGCCATGAATCAGAAACCCCACAGAATCTGCACACCCCAGACGAACACGACGAACTGGAGCACGCCGCAAGCCGCCTGGACGAGGAAACGCACACCGGTCGCCCAGCGGCCGATGGCCATGGGCGTCAGGTAGTCGGTGGTGATGGTCCACATACCGACCCAGGCGTGCACGATCAGCGCGACCAGAGCCAGCAGGCTGAAGATGCGCATCGCAGTGTGGGAGAACAGGCCATGCCATTCGGCGTAGCCGATGCCCGGATTGACCACCATGTAGCCGATCAGGAACAGGAAATAAGCCGCGAGAACGACCGCCGATACGCGCTGAACCATCCAGTCATAGAGGCCCGAGCGCGAGAAGTTGGTTACGTTGGTTACCATACCCAGACCCCCGCCAGAACGATGACCACCACCGAGACGGCGATGACGATCTTCGAGCCCAGCTTGCCGCCTTCCAGCGACTCGCCGACACCCATGTCCATGATCAGGTGGCGCACGCCGGCCACCAGGTGATACAGCAGGGCGGACAGCAGACCCCAGATGATCAGCTTCGCCAGCGGGCTGGCCAGGTACGCCTGAACTTCTGCGAAGCCTTCCTCGGAGGCCAGGGATTTGTCGAGTGCGAAGAGCACGATGACGATACCCAGGAAGAGGATGACACCGGAAATACGGTGCAGAATGGACGTATAAGCTGTGATCGGGAGTTTTATGGTCCTGAGATCTAGGTTTACAGGTCGTTGGCTATTCACGGCTTTTTTCACACTAGAGGCCCCTAACAAGCAGGGCAAGTTGTCGGGAAGTGCACTGGTCAGGTACCCCTTCACCAAAGGGAGTGCCAGCCGCCTGTTTATGGGCTTTCAAGCCCCTGACGGCCGGGCGCAGAGTATAGACAGTTAGGACACTAATGACAATGCAATGGCCCACCCTAAAAAGCGGATTGCGCGCCATTAATAAATGACGTATTAGGCCGTTCCCCGCCCCTTCAAAACCGGCTGGAACCCCTCTGCTGTCTGGGTTCTGGCAAATTGACTTTCAGATTTATGTCTCTATAGTGTCCCGGGCCCTGCGTGGGGGGCTGTCAGATGATTCCAAGCATAAACAGGAGGCCACACATGGCTGACAAAAAAGCGCAGTTGATCATCGAGGGCAATGCCCCCGTAGAGCTGCCCGTACTGACCGGCACCGTGGGTCCCGATGTAGTCGACGTGAGGGGCCTGACCGCCACGGGTCGCTTCACCTTTGATCCTGGCTTTATGTCGACCGCCTCTTGCGAGTCGAAGATCACCTATATCGATGGCGACGCCGGTGTCCTGCTGCACCGCGGCTATCCCATCGAACAGCTGGCAGAGAAATCCGATTACCTGGAAACCTGCTACCTGCTGCTGAACGGCGAACTGCCCAACGCCGAAGAAAAAGCCAAGTTCGTCAGCACCATCAAGAACCACACTATGGTTCACGAGCAGCTGAAGAACTTCTTCAACGGTTTCCGCCGCGATGCCCACCCGATGGCCATCATGTGTGGCGTGGTCGGCGCCCTCTCCGCCTTCTACCACGACTCGCTGGACATCAATAACCCGCACCACCGCGAAGTGTCGGCCATGCGTCTGATCGCCAAGATGCCGACCATCGCCGCCATGACCTACAAGTACTCCATGGGCCAGCCCATGATGTACCCGCGTAACGACCTGAACTACGCGGAAAACTTCCTGCACATGATGTTCAACACCCCGTGCGAGATCAAACCGATCAGCCCGGTGCTGGCCAAGGCCATGGACCGCATCTTCGTCCTGCATGCCGACCATGAGCAGAACGCTTCCACCTCCACCGTACGCCTGGCCGGCTCGTCGGGTGCCAACCCGTTCGCCTGTATCGCCGCCGGCATCGCCGCCCTCTGGGGCCCGGCCCACGGCGGCGCCAACGAGGCGGTGCTGACTATGCTGGACGAGATCGGCAGCGTCGAGAACATCGACAAGTACATCGCCAAGGCAAAGGACAAGAACGATCCGTTCAAGCTGATGGGCTTCGGCCACCGCGTGTACAAGAACTTCGACCCGCGCGCCAAGGTGATGAAGCAGACCTGCGACGAAGTGCTGGCCGAGCTGGGCATCAACGACCCGCAGCTGGAGCTGGCCATGAAGCTCGACGAGATCGCCCGCAACGATCCGTACTTCAAGGAGCGCAACCTGTACCCGAACGTGGACTTCTACTCGGGCATCATCCTCAAGGCCATCGGTATCCCGACCAGCATGTTCACCGTGATCTTTGCCCTGGCGCGCACCGTCGGCTGGATTTCGCACTGGAAGGAAATGCTCTCCGGTCCGTACAAGATCGGCCGTCCGCGCCAGCTGTACACCGGCTACGACAAGCGTGACTTCGTCGCGGTGGAAGCGCGCAAGTAAGCGCCGCTGCCGAGCAATAAAAAGGCTGCCAATCGGCAGCCTTTTTCATTTCCGCCGGCTGCTCAGCGCTTCTCGGCCAGCGCGCGCAGACCGCTGAGGGTATTGAACGGCGCTTCGACCACGAAGCTGTTGGCCAGCCAGGACGGCACGCTGCCACCCGGCTCGGTGTGTACCTGATAGGTCACTTCGACCCTGCCGTCGCCCTGCGGCACGAACTTCCAGAAGCCCTGCAGGCTGGCCACACGGGTATAACCGTCCTCCTTCGGCAGGTACTGCGGCTGACCGTCCAGCTTGCGCAGCACGCTGCCATCGGCGCCCTCCTCCGACACCACGTGCAGCACCGAATCCCGCGCCTCCACCGGCCAGGGCATGTCGAAGCGGGTGTAGACCCAGCTCTCGGCGCCTTCGTGCTTCAACAGCTTCTGCTCGGCGCAGGCATGGATCCACTTGCACGAACCGTCGACGTCCTCCTGCAGCGCGCGCAGGGAAGCGACATCGCTGGCGATGGTGGTCACACCACGGTAGGCCTTGTACTTGGAGCCCTGCACCTCGCTCAGGTAGACCTTGATGCCATCCTCGTCCTTGGCCAGTTTCCAGTCCTCGGCATGGGCCAGGCCGCTTGCCAGCAGACCGAGACCGCAAATTGCGGCCGCTCGACTCAACGAAATCATCATTGCTCCTTGGTGAAAAAAGGTCCGCTGCACGACGCGACCGGACCTAGGGGTTCGATTCGATCAGGCGGTGGCTTGTTCCAGCCAGCCGATCAGGCGGATCGCCTCCTCGCGGCTATTGCCACAGACATAGTCGGCGGCGGCGAAGCCCGCGCAGACGCTCGGCCGCTCGGGGCGACCGAAGATGGCGCAGCGAAATTCGGCGGTAAGGTGCGGACAGCGCTCCCCGGCGGGCTTGCCCTGCGGCAATCCGGGAATCGGTGAACTGATGGAAGGCGCGATGCAGCAGGCACCGCAGCCGGGACGACACTCCATGAAGACCTCATGCGCTGAGCGGGCGCGATGTTAACGCCTGCGCCCGTCTCGATCCATCGCCGCCGCTCGAGGGGCTTGGCCGGCCGCGTGGCGGCCATTAGGCTTGCCGCTTTCCCCCACGAGACGCCTGTCATGCCGGTCTGGATGCAAACCGCCGCCCTGCTCACCCTCTCCAACATCTTCATGACCTTCGCCTGGTACGGCCATCTGAAGACCATGAACAGCAAGCCGTGGCTGGTCGCGGCGCTGGTCAGCTGGGGCATCGCGCTGTTCGAGTACCTGATCATGGTGCCGGCCAACCGCATCGGTTACACCGAGATGTCGGTGGGCCAGCTGAAGATCATGCAGGAGGTCATCACCCTGGCGGTGTTCGTCCCCTTCAGCGTCTACGTGATGCAGCAGCCGCTGAAGCTGGACTACCTGTGGGCGGGCCTGTGCCTGCTCGGCGCGGTGTACTTTATCTTCCGCGCCTGAGGCGCGCGGCGGCTGAGCACGTCGAAACGGGCGGCGAATGACGCCAGTAAGCCCGCCCGGGGCCGGGCGGGCGATGCGACGTAGAACCTGTCTACGATTTCGCGAGCTGGAGCCAAGCTAGGCCTCGGCGGCCCCGCAAAAACAGGGGAAGAAGCGGACTGGGCTCGCATCCGAGCTCACGAATGGCAAATGAGCATTCCGAGACGCCGCGTCCCGCCTGTTTTTAACGACGCCTGGCCGACGCGCAGCAGATCGTAGACAGGTTCTCAGGGGCGCTGCTTGAGACGGGCAATCAGGCTGGATGTATCCCAGCGGCCACCGCCCATCGCCTGTACATCGGAATAGAACTGATCGACCAGCGCCGTCACCGGCAGCTGCGCGCCATTGCGGCGGGCCTCTTCCAGCAGGATCGACAGGTCCTTGCGCATCCAGTCCACGGCGAAGCCGAAATCGAACTTGCCCTCCAGCATGGTCTGGTGGCGGTTCTCCAGCTGCCACGACTGCGCCGCGCCCTTGCTGATCACCTCCATCGCCGCGTGGCCGTCGAGGCCGGCGCACTGAGCGAAATGCAGGGCCTCGGACAACCCCTGGACCAGGCCACCGATGCAGATCTGGTTGACCATCTTGGTCAGCTGGCCGCTGCCGACCGGGCCCATCAACTTGATCATCTTGGCGTAGGCGTCGATCACCGGTTCGGCACGCTTATAAAAAGCCTCCTCGCCGCCGACCATCACCGTCAGCATGCCGTTCTCGGCGCCGGCCTGACCACCTGATACCGGCGCATCGAGGAAGCCGAGCCCCTTCTTCGCCGCGACCGCCGCCAGCTCGCGGGCGACATTGGCCGAGGCGGTGGTGTGGTCGACCAGCACGGCACCGGCCGCCATGCCGGCGAAGGCACCGTCCGCGCCGAGCACCACACTGCGCAGATCGTCGTCGTTGCCGACGCAGGTCATCACCAGCTCGGCGCCCTGGGCAGCCTCACGCGGGGTCCGCGCCGTCTCGCCGGCAAATTCGTCCTGCCACAACCGGGCCTTGTCGGGGCTGCGGTTGTACACGCAGACCTCATGACCCTCGCACGCCAGATGTCCGGCCATGGGAAACCCCATCACCCCCAGACCGATGAAAGCCACCTTCGCCATGCCCACCTCCTCGTTGAACGAGGCCCAAGCATAGCCCGGATCAACGCCACGCCGGCCGATACAGCCGAGCGGCAAAACTGTGCGCGGCGCTTTGCCCGGCGCGTCGAGCCCGACCATACTGGCCAGCAGCTAAGGAGGGACGCATGCGCCAATGGCTGATCATCGACCTGGAGGCCACCACCGAAGAAGGCGGCTGGCCCGTGGAAGACATGGAGATCATCGAGATCGGCGCCAGCCTGGTAGCCGCCGATGGCCATGAGCTGGAGCATTTCCAGCGCTTCGTGCGCCCACTGCGCCGCCCCTGCCTCACCGCCTTCTGCCGCGAGCTGACGCATATCGACCAGGCCCAGGTCGACGGCGCCCAGGCACTGGACGTGGTCTGGCCGCAGTTCGAGCGCTGGCTGGAGTCGCACCTGGCGCACCTGGTGGGCTGGGGCAGCTGGGGCGACTACGACCGCCGCCAGCTGCAACTGGAATGGCAGCGCCATGGCCTACACAGCTGCCTGCAGGAACTTCCCCACCACAACCTCAAGCAGCGCTTTGCCGAGAGCCGCCAGCTCAAGCGCCCGGTGGGGCTCAACGGCGCCCTGCAGCTGACCGGGCTGCAGTTCCAGGGCCAGCAGCACCGCGCGCTGGAAGACGCGCGCAACACCGCACGCCTGTTGCCACTGATATTTGCCCCCTGAATCAGCGGGTTGCAGAGCTGACGGCGCCCTCCGCCTTGGGCATACTGGCGGGCCTTTTTAGCCCCTCCCGAGGAACCCGCCATGTTCAAGGTCAACGAATACTTCGACGGCACCGTCAAATCCATCGGCTTCACCATGGCCGAAGGCCCGGCCACCATCGGCGTGATGGCCCCCGGCGAGTACGAATTCGGCACCGCCCAGCTGGAAGTGATGCACGTGGTGGCCGGCGAGCTGATCGTCAAGCTGCCGGGCAGCGAGAGCTGGGAAACCTTCGCCGCCGGCAGCCAGTTCACCGTACCGGGCAACAGCAAGTTCCAGCTGAAGGTCGCCGTGGACACCGCCTACCTCTGCGAATATCGCTGAGTCGGGCCGGGTTGAATGAACCGGCCCTGGCGGCCGGTTTTTTATTGGCCATCCGTTGGCCACGCGCTGTCGTAGGCTGCGCCGCACCGACAGGCCGACACCGTGCCAAGGTGCGCACCACGCACCCTGCTAGCGCTTCTCTGGAATTCCCCCATGCCTCGCGCCACCTCGATAGCGTTGCCCATCGCCCTGCTGGTGGTCGCCATGACGTCCATCCAGAGTGGCGCCTCCCTGGCCAAGAGCCTGTTCCCGCTGGTCGGTCCCGAGGGCACCACCGCGCTGCGCCTGAGCCTGGCGGCGCTGATCCTCTGCCTGGTCATGCGCCCCTGGCGCACGCGTCCGAACTTCGCCGCGTGGCGCTCCCTGCTCGGTTACGGACTGTCGCTGGGGGCGATGAACCTGCTGTTCTACATGTCGCTGAAGACCATCCCGCTGGGCATCGCCGTCGCCCTGGAATTCACCGGCCCGCTGGCCCTGGCGCTGTTCTCCTCGCGCCGTCTGCTGGACTTCGCCTGGATCGTCCTGGCCGCGCTCGGCCTCTGGCTGTTGCTGCCGGACACCAGCGCCAGTGACCACCTCGACCCGCTGGGCATGGCCCTGGCCCTGGGCGCCGGGGTCTGCTGGGCGCTGTACATCCTCTTTGGGCAGAAGGCCGGTGCCGCCCACGGCGCGCAGACCGTGGCATTCGGCACCGTGGTCGCCGCCCTGCTGGTGTTCCCGGTGGGGCTCTGGCAGGTCGACAGCGGGCTGTTTTCGCTGGACCTGCTGCCGGTGGCGCTGGCCCTGGCGGTGATGTCCTCGGCCCTGCCCTACAGCCTGGAAATGATCGCCCTCACCCGCCTGCCGGCGCGCACCTTCAGCGTGTTGATGAGCCTGGAGCCGGCCATCGCCGCGCTCTCCGGGCTGATCTTCCTCAGCGAGGTGCTCAGCCCGACCCAGTGGCTGGCGATCGGCGCCATCATCCTCGCCTCGACGGGCGCGGCGGCGACCATCAAGCCGCGGCAGCACGACTGAGCAGAGTCGGCGCACGCCGTCCCCATCGCAGGCGGGCATGGCGCCACGATGCAGATCGGCTGGCGGAGCATCACCAGGCGAAGTTGGCCACCACGCGGAGATCCCTCTCCGCCTTGGCCTCAGTCGCGCTCGCGACGCTCGGTATTGAACTGCAGCTGCGCCAGCCGGGCATACAGCGGATTGCTCTGCACCAGCTCGCCATGGCTGCCGATGGCCTGCAGGCGGCCGCGGTCGATCACCGCGATGCGGTCGGCGTTCTTCACCGTGGCCAGGCGATGGGCGATCACCAGGGTGGTGCGCCCACGCATCAGTCCCGGCAGGGCCTGCTGGATCAGGTGTTCGCTCTCGGCGTCCAGCGCGCTGGTGGCCTCGTCGAGCAGCAGGATCGGCGCGTCGGTGAGCAGCGCGCGGGCAATCGCCAGGCGCTGGCGCTGGCCGCCGGAGAGGCCGAGACCCGCCTCGCCCAGGTGGGTCTGGTAGCCCTGCGGCAAGCGCTCGATGAATTCGTGGGCATGCGCCGCACGCGCCGCCGCCTCGACCTCCGCGTCGCTGGCGTCGGGCCGGCCGTAGCGCAGGTTGTCCGCCACGCTGCCATAAAAAAGCGCCGGGTTCTGCGACACCAGCGCGAAGCAGCGGCGCAGATCGGCCGGATCGAGGCGCCAGATCGGCAGCCCCTCGACCAGCACCTCGCCCTCCTGCGGGTCGAAGAAGCGCAGCAGCAGGTCGAACAGGGTCGACTTGCCGGCGCCAGAGGGGCCGACCAGCGCCAGGGTCTCGCCGGCGCGCACGCTCAGGTCGATGCCATCGATGGCCGGATGCTCCGGGCGGCTCGGATAACTGAAGCGCACGCCGCGCAGCTCGAGCGCGCCGCTGACCCGTTCGGGCAGGTGCAGCCGCTCGCCTTCCGGCGGCGCGCTGATCAGGTTGCGTGTGCGCAGCAGCTCGGCGATGCGTTCGGCGGCGCCGGCCGCGCTCTGCAGTTCGCCGATCACCTCGCTGATGGCGCCGAAGGCCATGCCGACGATCAGGCTATAGAACACGAACGCGGCCAGGTCGCCGCCGCTGATGCGCCCGGCGATCACGTCCATGCCGCCGACCCAGAGCATGGCGCCCACCGCGCCCAGCACCAGGACGATCACCGTGGTGATCAGCCAGGCGCGCTGGCGAATGCGCTTGCCGGCCGTGGCGAACGCCGCCTCTACCGTACCGGCGAAGCGCGCCTGGTCCTGGGCCTGGTGGTTGTAGGCCTGCACCGTCTTGATCTGGCCCAGGGTCTCGCCGATGTAGCTGCCCACGTCGGCGACCCGGTCCTGGGTCTGCCGGGACAACGCGCGCACCCGGCGGCCGAAGAGCAGGATCGGCGCCACCACCAGCGGCAACGAACAGACCACGATGGCGCTGAGCTTGGCATTGGTGACGAACAGCAGGACGATGCCGCCGATCAGCATGATGCCGTTGCGCAGGGCCATGGACAGCGAGGAGCCGATCACCGTCTGCAGCAGCGTGGTGTCGGCGGTCAGCCGCGACTGGATCTCCGAGGCGCGGTTGCTCTCGTAGAAGCCCGGGTGCAGGCCGATCAGGTGGTCGAACACGCGCTGGCGGATATCGGCGACGAAACGCTCGCCGATCCAGCTGACCAGGTAGAAACGGCTGAAGGTGCCGACGGCCAGGGCCAGCACCAGCACGAAGAACAGGCCGATGGAATGGTTGAGCGCCGCCTGCGACTGGGTCGCCAGGCCCTGGTCCACCAGCAGGCGAATGCCCTGGCCCATGGACAGGGTGATGGCGGCAGTGAACAGCAGCGCCGCCAGGGCGCCGGCCAGGCGCCAGCGGTATGGCGCGACGAAGCGCCAGGCCAGGCGCAGTGCCTGGCGCCGGCCCGAAGACAGCAGGCTCATTGGCGGGACTCGAGGAAACGGCGGTCGTGGTCCGGGTCCGGCAGCAGGCAGCTGTCGTAGCGGCCGAACAGGCGATAGCGGTTCAGAGCGATGCGGTCGTAGCACCAGTCGCGCAACACGCGCGGCAGGCAGCGCAGGACGGCCAGTAGGCGCCAGGCACCGGGCAGCTGGGCGACGATGCGCAGCACGGCGTCGGAGCGCACGAACAGCGTCTCGCCCTCGACATAGGCCATGGTCTCGAAAGCGTCGGTGGGCAGACCGAACCAGGCCAGGATCGCCTGCCCCTCGGCGGACTGCACCGAACACAGACGGAAGCGCCTCTCGCGGTCATGGCGAATCAGGAATTTCGCCCAGCCGTTGCACAGCCGGCATACGCCATCGAACAGCACCACGCGCTCGCCGGCCTGAATATGGGGTGGGAGGGCCATCGCTATCTCCGGATTGGTTAGGCGGATGCTAACCCATCGGGCGAAACGACGGCCTATCGAGCGAGCCGATAATGGCCGGTGATGCGGAAGCTGAACAGGATGTCTTCTTCCTGCGTGCCGCGCCCGATGTTGTGCAGGATCAACGGCACGCCGCCCGTGCCCTGGCGGTCGGAGACGATGCCGATATGGGTCAGGCCGCGGCCAAGGTCCCAGGTGACGATGTCGCCGGGCCGGTAGTCCACCGGCTTGTCGCTCACCTTCAGCGCCATGCCCTGGCGCTGGAACCAGGTCATCAGGTTGGGCACCCGGCGGTGGTCGATATTGCGGTCCGCACGCGTCAGCCCCCAGTTGCGCGGGTAGGCAGCGAAGTGGCCGCGCATGTCCTCGTGCACGCGCTTCTGCAGGTCCAGGCCCTGCTCGCGCAGGGCGCGTATCACCACGTCGGTGCACACGCCGGTGCTCAGCGGCACGTCGCCGCCGGGGTAGTCGAGCTGCCGGTAGACCGGGTCGTAACCCAGGGTCACGCCGACCTGGCGGCGGGCGTCGTCGACCAGCTGCTGCGGGTCGATGGCCGCGGCCCAGGCGGGCATGACAAACAGGAACAGCCACAGTAGCAACACACGCATGGCTACTCCTTGCGTTCGGCGTAGCGCGGCAGATCGTCCTGCAGCTCCCACCAGTTGGCCCTGGAGTCGGCGAAGATATGCCAGCCGGGCCGGCTGGCCACTTCACCCTCGAGGCTGCCGGCGCGGATGCGCAGCACGCCCGGCAGCTTACTGGTGCGGCTGTAGATCGGCGAGCCGCAGCGCGAACAGAACACCCGCTGCTTGCCCGGCGAGGACTCGAACGCCTGCAGACGCTCAGCACCGCTGAGCAACTGGAAGGCGGATTCGTCGATCGGGATGTTGCTGGCGAACGGCGCACCCTGCGCCTTGCGGCACTGGCTGCAGTGGCACAGCTGGATCGGCGGCAGCTCGCCCTCGATCCGGTAGCGGACATCGCCGCACAGACAGCTTCCCTGGTGCATGGCTCCCTCCTGGCTCAACGCACTGGATACAACAGTTCTTCCTTGTAACCCGCCCACACCCGTACCGCATCCGGGAAGGCGTCATCCAGCGCAGGATCGCCGCTGTCCACCAACAGTGGTCTGCCCTCCAGGGTGCCGAGCTTGCGCTTGGTGGCGACGACCCGCAGGTGGTCGAGGCCGATGGCGCGCAGCACCCGCGGGCTGATCTGCTGGTTGCCGCGGCCGAGGATATGGCCCTGGCCGCCGATGGCGGTGACCAGCAGGCGCGCCGAGTGACCGTCGACCAGTTCGAACAGCTGCGCCTCGGTGACGTCGCGGGCGATCACCGTGCCGTTCTCGACCACGTCCACTCCCAGCAGCGTGGTCTCGAGATTCAGGTTCTGCGCCAGGCCGTGCAGCGTCGAGCCGGGGCCGAACACATAGCGCACGCCCTCCTCCCAGCTCTCGGCCAGCCAGTCGGCCAGGTCCACCAGCACCAGTTCCTCGGACTCCATGCCGCCCTGCTTGACGTGCTGCATGAACTCGCCCTCCACCGGCACGCACATCTCGCCGTAGTGACGCGAGCCGACCTTGCCGTCGCGCAGGGCTGCCTCGTCGATATCGCGCACCTCGCCGCTGGACAGCCGCACCAGGCGGCCCTCGATCAGGCGCAGGGCCATTTGCCCGGCGGCGCGCGGGCTGATGGCGTAGACCGCGGAATGGATCTTCACCCCGGCGGGAATGCCCAGCACCGGCTGATCCTCGCGCACCGCGCTGCACACATCACGCGCGGTGCCGTCGCCGCCGGCGAACAGGATCAGCGCGCAGCCGGCGTCCTGCAGGGCGTGCACCGCGGCCTGGGTGTCCGCCGCGGTGGTCGGGCCTTCGCCCAGGCTGCCGAGCACCCGGTGGGCGTAACCCAGCTCGGCCAGCAGGTCGGCGCCCATGGGCCCGGGGAACGTGACGAACTCCAGCCGCCCGGCCACCGGCCGCAGGCATTCCAGGGCGATGCGCGTACGCTCCGCCGCACGCGGCTCGGCGCCACGGGCCAGGGCCTCGGCGGCCACGCCGTCGCTGCCCTTGAGCGCCGCCGGGCCGCCGAGGCCGGCCAGCGGGTTGATGATCAGACCCAGATGGAAAACGCTCATAACCACTCCACATCACGGCACCTGCCGGCGCCCGAAACACTGTCGCGCCGCTGTAACGGCGCTTTCATATGCCCTGCCTAGACTGCGCCCCACAGCCAGGAGAGAGTCGGCCATGAACGCACAACAGCAGAACCGTGAATTCCCCTTCAACCCGCAACAGCCGGTCGGTGGCGCCATCATCGATGCTCAGGGCCGGGAAATCCCCATCACCGAGCAGATGATCCAGCAGGCCTGCCGCGAACTGGACCAGACCTGGCAGCCCGCGCGCCGCGCCTCCTGAGACGAGCCTCAGGAAATCCCGCACCCCAGCGCGGCCGCCAGCGCCGCCAGGTGCGGCGCCTCACCCACCAGCTGCACCCGCAGGCCGTCGATCTCGCGGCGATAGGGATAGTGCTTGCGCAGCGCGTCGAACGCCGCCTTGCGACGGGCCGCATCGCCGACCAGGTTGCGGCGGAAATCCGCATCGTCGCGCCGCGGGTCGTAGACCGCACGGCACAGGGTCGCCAGCGCCCAGTCGATATCGGCATCCTCGTGCAGCGTCAGCTCGCCCAGCCAGGCCGGCGGTAACAGGTCGTCCAGCTGCACCGCCTCCTCCAGCCCCATGCGCTCGCAATAGGCCCGGTAGATCTGCGCGGTGCCGCGCAGCTTGCCGTCCAGGCTGTAGCCGGCGATATGCGGCGTGGCGATCCGGCACAGCGCGGCCAGCTCGGGATCGGCCAGCGGTTCGCCCTCCCATACATCCAGCGCCACCTCGAGGTCGGCGCCACTCTGCAGGTGGGCCTTGAGCGCCGCGTTGTCGACCACCGCACCGCGACTGGCGTTGATCAGCCAGGCACCGGGCTGCAGCGCGCGCAACTGCTCGGCGCCCAACAAGTGGCGGGTGCCGGCATCCAGCGGTGTGTGCAGGCTGATCACGTCGCACTCGCGCAGGATGGTCTGCAGGTCGACGAAGTCGCCGCCCTCGGCGGCCTGGCGCGGCGGATCGCAGACCCGCACATTCCAGCCCAGGCCACGCATCACCTCGACCAGGCGCCCGCCGACCTGGCCGGCGCCGACCACCCCATAGCGACGCTCGGCCAGCCGTGCACCGCTGCGCTCGGCCAGCGCCAGCAGGCAGCCCAGCACGTAATCCACCACGCCGCGGGCGTTGCAGCCGGGGGCGCTGGACCAGGCGATGCCGGCCTCGGCGAAGTAGTCCAGGTCGAGATGGTCGGTGCCGATGGTGCAGGTGCCGACGAAGCGCACCTGGCTGCCTTCGAGCAGCGCGCGGTCGACGCGGGTCACCGAGCGCACCAGCAGCACCTCGGCGTCGCCCAGCGCGGCGCGGTCGATGGCGCGGCCGGGGTGACGACGAATCGCGCCGAAGGTGGAGAAGAACTCGTCGAGCAGCGGGATGTTTTCGTCGGCGACTATCTGCATGGGGCACTCCAATCACGAGCGGCCATTCTAAGGGCCCGCCCGGATTTCGTCGCGGCCGGCATGCGACCGCGCGCAAGCACTTTGCTGACCGGGAGGACAGGGCTAGACTAGCGCGCCTCTTCGCTCCTCCCGCCGGACCCTCCATGCCCGCCCTCTCCCGTTCCGCCCGAGCCATGGCCGAATTGCGCGCCCTGCTGGCCCTGGCGACACCGATCATCATTGCCCAGCTGGCGCACACCGCCATGGGCTTCGTCGACGCCGTGATGGCCGGCCGTGTCGGCGCCCGCGACCTGGCCGCCGTGGCCCTGGGCAACTCGCTGTGGGTGCCGGTGTACCTGCTGATGACCGGGCTGCTGCTGGCCACCACGCCCAAGGTGGCGCAGCGCTTCGGCGCCGGCCAGCACGCGGAGATCGGCCCGCTGGTGCGCCAGGCCCTGTGGCTGGGCCTGGCCATCGGCTGCCTGGCCGGCCTGGCCCTGTGGCATGCCACGCCGGTGCTGCGCCTGATGCAGGTGGAGCCGGCGCTGACCGACATGTCCATGCGCTACCTGCAGGGCATCGCCGTCGGTTTTCCCGCGGTGGCCATCTACCAGGTGCTGCGCTGCTTCAGCGACGGTCTGGGCCACACCCGGCCGACCATGGTCATCGGCATCGCCGGCCTGCTGCTGAACATCCCGCTCAACTACGTGCTGATCTACGGCCACCTCGGCCTGCCGGCGCTGGGCGGCGTTGGCTGCGGCTGGGCCAGCGGCATCGTCATGTGGGCCATGCTGCTGGCCCTGCTGTGGTGGGTGCGGCGCGCGCCCTACTATCGGGCCAGCCAGCTGTTCGTGCGCTTCGACCGACCGCAGTGGCCGGTGATCCGGCGCCTGCTGTCGATCGGCGTGCCGATCGGCGTGTCGATCTTCGCCGAGGCAAGCATCTTCTCGGTCATCGCCCTGCTGATCGGCGGCCTGGGCGCCACGGTGGTGGCCGGCCACCAGATCGCCCTGAACTTCAGCTCGCTGGTGTTCATGATCCCTTACTCGCTGGGCATGGCCGCCACGGTGCGGGTCGGCCAGGCGCTGGGCCGCAGTCAGCCGCGCGAGGCGCGCTTCGCCGCGGGCGTGGCGATGGGCACGGCGCTGGGCTACGCCTGCCTGTCGGCGAGCCTGATGTTCGCACTGCGCCACGAGATCGCGCAGATCTACACCTCGGCCCCCGAGGTGATCGTCATCGCCGGCGGGCTGATCGTCTACTCCGCGCTGTTCCAGTTCTCCGACGCCATCCAGGTCACCGCCGCCGGCGCCCTGCGCGGCTATCAGGACACCCGCGCGACCATGGTCTTCACCCTGTTCGCCTACTGGGGCATCGGCCTGCCGGTGGGGTACGCCCTGGGCCTGAGCGACCTGTTCGGCGAGCCTTCCGGGCCGAAGGGCCTGTGGCAGGGCCTGGTGGTCGGCCTGACCTGCGCCGCCGTGCTGCTCGGCATCCGCCTGCAGCGCAGCGCGCGCCGGCAGATCCGCATTCAGTCGGCCAGTGCGACGGTGGCGGCCAGCGCCGCCCAGTAGTCCGCGGACAGCAACTCGCGCCCGGCCAGCAGATGGGCCAGGTAGCCGCTGCTGGGCGCCAGCCCGTCGCTGCGCCAGGCCGGATTGGCGATATAAAGCCAGGCGGAGATGGCGCCGCGCTCGGTCTCGACGCGCATGCGCTCGCGGCTGTAGTTGATGGGCGTGCCTTCGAACACATCCAGCTTGAGGATCTCGCGTTCGTCCGCCAGCCGGTACAGCACGCCCTCCACCACGCCGCCGGCCTGATGGCGGATGTTGGCGTAGGCCCGACCGGGCTGGTCGAGGGCGCGCTTGTTGAAGCTCAGGGCGTAGCCCGGCAGGCGCGCGGCCATCATCTCCTCCACCACGAGCCCGCGGGCCTGCATGCGTGCGGGGTTCATGTTGGAGCCGTAGGCGAAGTAATAAGGCATGGGGAACTCGGGGCGCCAGCGCGGGCGCCGGTGGATCAATCGAGCTTCTTGCGAATCCAGTACAGATAGGTGCCCGCGTCCTCGCCCTGCTCCAGCAGCTCGTGCCCCAGGAACAGGCAGAACTTGGGAATGTCACGCTTGGTCGAGGGGTCGGTGGCGAGCACCTTGAGCAGGCCGCCGGCCGGCAGGTCGCGCACCTTGTTGTGCAGCATCATCACCGGCTCCGGGCAGTTGAGGCCGCAGGCGTCGAGGATGGCGTCGGGTTGCTGGGACATGGGCTACTCCGGAAAACAGGCGGCTATTGTGGCGCAAAGGGTCAGACGCGCCCAGCGCGGGAGGCCGAACGGTGGCCGGCGGCGACACCTGGGCTCGGCGGCGAGCGCCGCTCACCCGCGGCGCCCACGCCTCAGTGACGGCGCAGGTGGCAGGTGACTTCCTCGCGGTCGTGGTACAGCTGCTTGCAGGCGATGGAGACCTTGATCCTGCGTTCGGCGAACGCATCTTCCAGGCGCTGCAGCAGCTTGCAGACTTCGGCGTAGCGCTGCTTCATCGGCAGCTTGAGGTTGACCACCGCCTCGCGGCAGTGCCCGCCGCCGATCCACTCCTCGACCATCGCCGTGGTGCGCGCCGGCTTCTCGACGATGTCGCAGACCATCCAGTCCACCGGCTGTTTGGGCTTCCAGGTGAAACCGTCGACCATCAGGTGGGTCACCAGGCCGGTGTCCATCAGGCTCTCGGCCATGGGGCCATTGTCGATGGCGGTGACCAACATGCCGCGGCGCACCAGCTGGTAGGTCCAGCCACCGGGGGCGGCCCCGAGGTCGACGCCGGTCATCTCATCCGACAGGCGTGCGCCCCACTGCTCGCGCGGAATGAAGAAGTGCCAGGCCTCCTCCAGCTTGAGGGTCGAGCGACTCGGCGCCTCGCGGGGGAATTTCAGGCGCGGGATGCCCATCGGCCAGGGCGCCTGGTTGTCGGCCTCGGCCAGACCGAGGAAGACTTCGCGGCCGCTCTTGAAGGTCAGCAGCAGGCGCGGCTTGCTCGCGTCCTCGACCAGCCTGCCGGCCTTTTCCAGCGCCTTGCGCAGCGGCCCCTCGAACTTCTTGCAGAAGTTCGACAGCTCCTTGCCGTCGTTGGTATCGAATACCTCCAGCCACAGGCTGCCGCACACCGGGTAGTCGGCCAGGGCCTGCAGCAGCACGCTGATGCGGTCCGTTTCCGGCAGTGGCAGATAGTCGCCCCGCGCCCACTGGCGCGGAAAGATCAGCCGGTTGAAGCGCTGGCCTCGCATCAATCGCTCGGCGCCGCCGGGCTCCAGGCAGGTGAATTCGGCATGGGCGCTGTTCGGCTTGGCCTTGGCATAACCGGCCACACCGAGGCGCGCGACGTGGTCGCTGATCTCGGCGCAGACCTCGCCCTCGAAGCCGGGGCGGCAATGCAGTAGCAGAATGTTCATCCGGGGTTCTCCTCAGGGCGCGCATGATAGCGAACTCGGGAACCCCAGGCGCGCCCGGCCGGTCCAGACCAGTGGCAGGAGCTGACCTGAAGGTCTAGTTTCAAAAGCTCAACCGAGCAGGAGTCTGATAATGCCTTCCCTGGATAGCCTGAATTGCCGACGTGAATTGAAGGTGGGCGACAAGACCTACTTCTATTACAGCTTGCCCGAGGCCGCCAAGAACCTCGGCGAAATCGACCGCCTGCCCATGTCGCTCAAGGTGCTGCTGGAGAACCTGCTGCGCTTCGAGGATGAACACACCGTCAGCGCAGCGGACATCCGCGCCATGGTCGGCTGGCTCGGCCCGCGCACCTCCGATCACGAGATCCAGTACCGCCCGGCGCGAGTGCTGATGCAGGACTTCACCGGCGTACCCGCCGTGGTCGACCTGGCCGCCATGCGCGCGGCCATGGCCAAGGCCGGCGGCGACCCGCAGAAGATCAACCCGCTGTCGCCGGTGGACCTGGTCATCGACCACTCGGTGATGGTCGATCGCTACGCGTCCGCCGCCGCCTTCGAGCAGAACGTCGACATCGAGATGCAGCGCAATGGCGAGCGCTACGCCTTCCTGCGCTGGGGGCAGAACGCCTTCGACAACTTCAGCGTGGTGCCGCCGGGCACCGGCATCTGCCACCAGGTGAACCTGGAATATCTGGCCCGCACCGTGTGGACCAAGGACGAGAACGGCGCCACCTGGGCCTTCCCCGACACCCTGGTAGGCACCGATTCGCACACCACCATGGTCAACGGCCTCGGCGTACTCGGCTGGGGCGTGGGCGGTATCGAGGCCGAGGCGGCCATGCTCGGCCAGCCGGTGTCGATGCTGATTCCCGAGGTGATCGGTTTCAAGCTCAGCGGCAAGCTGCGTGAGGGCATCACCGCCACCGACCTGGTGCTGACCGTTACCCAGATGCTGCGCAAGAAAGGCGTGGTGGGGAAATTCGTCGAGTTCTACGGCGACGGCCTCGCCGACCTGCCGCTGGCCGACCGCGCCACCATCGCCAACATGGCGCCGGAGTACGGCGCCACCTGTGGCTTCTTCCCGGTGGACGACATCACCCTGGGTTACCTGCGCCTGTCCGGCCGCCCGGAACAGAGCGTGCAGCTGGTGGAAGCCTACGCCAAGGCCCAGGGCCTGTGGCGCCTGCCCGGCCAAGAGCCGGTGTTCACCGACAGCCTGGCGCTGGACCTGGGCAGCGTCGAAGCCAGCCTGGCCGGCCCTAAACGCCCGCAGGACCGTGTCGCGCTGCCGGACGTGCCGGCCGCCTTCGAGGACTTCCTCGGCGTGCAGCTGAAGCCGCCGAGCAAGGAGGAAGGCCGCCTGCTCAGCGAAGGTGGCGGCGGCGTGGCAGTGGGCAATGCCGCCCAGGTCAACGAGGCCGAATACCGCTATGAAGGCGCCACTCACCGCCTGCAGCACGGCGCGGTGGTGATCGCAGCGATCACCTCCTGCACCAACACCTCCAACCCCAGCGTGATGATGGCCGCCGGCCTGCTGGCGAAGAAGGCGGTGGAAAAGGGCCTGACCCGCAAGCCCTGGGTGAAGAGCTCGCTGGCGCCCGGCTCCAAGGTGGTCACCGAATACTTCAAGGCCGCCGGCCTGACGCCCTACCTGGACCAGCTGGGCTTCGACCTGGTCGGCTACGGCTGCACCACCTGCATCGGCAACTCCGGCCCGCTGCTGGAGCCCATCGAGCAGGCGATCCAGAGCGCCGACCTGACGGTGGCCTCGGTGCTGTCCGGCAACCGCAACTTCGAGGGCCGCGTGCATCCGTTGGTGAAGACCAACTGGCTGGCCTCGCCGCCGCTGGTGGTGGCCTACGCCCTGGCCGGCAGCGTGCGCATCGACCTGAGCCGCGACCCGCTGGGCACCGGCAAGGACGGCCAGCCGGTGTACCTCAGGGACATCTGGCCGAGCCAGCTGGAAATCGCCGAGGCCATCGGCAAGGTCGACACCGCCATGTTCCGCAAGGAATACGCCGAGGTGTTCGCCGGTGACGCCCAATGGCAGGCCATCGCCGTGCCGCAGGCGGCGACCTACGAATGGCAGACCGATTCCACCTACATCCAGCACCCGCCGTTCTTCGAAGGCATCGCCGACGCCCCGCCACGGGTCGGCGACATCCAGGGCGCGCGGGTTCTCGCCCTGCTCGGCGACTCGGTGACCACCGACCACATCTCGCCGGCCGGCAACATCAAGAAGGACAGCCCCGCCGGGCGCTACCTCAGCGAACACGGCGTGGCACCGGTGGACTTCAACTCCTACGGCTCGCGGCGCGGCAACCACGAGGTGATGATGCGCGGCACCTTCGCCAACATCCGCATCAGAAACGAGATGCTCGGTGGCGAGGAAGGCGGCAACACCCTGCACCTGCCCGGCGGCGACAAGCTGGCCATCTACGACGCGGCCATGCGCTACCAGTCCGAGGGCGTGCCGCTGGTGATCTTCGCCGGCAAGGAGTACGGCACCGGCTCGTCCCGCGACTGGGCGGCCAAGGGCACCAACCTGCTCGGGGTGAAGGCGGTGATCGCCGAGAGCTTCGAGCGCATCCACCGCTCCAACCTGGTGGGCATGGGCGTGCTGCCGCTGCAGTTCAAGCCGGGCCAGGACCGCAAGAGCCTCGGCCTGAGCGGCCGGGAAAAGGTGGATATCCGCGGGCTGGAGGGCGTCGAACTGCGGCCGCAGATGACCCTGGAGCTGGACATTCAGCGTGAGGACGGCAGCCATCAGTTGGTGGAGGTCCTCTGCCGCATCGACACGCAGAACGAAGTGGAGTACTTCAAGGCCGGCGGCATCCTGCACTACGTGCTGCGTCAGCTGCTCAGGGGATGATGCGGTGGGCTGCCGCTGCGCGGCGAGGCCACCCTACGTCGGGCGACGCTCCGTGTAGAGCAACGCTCCATGTAGGGCGCCCTCGCCCGCAGGGCAGCGCGCCGCCGGCTACGGCTCGGAGGTGGGTGTCGGCGATGCGATCCTTCTTGCCGCGTCCGGTGGACTGCCGCTTCGCGGCGAGGCCACCCTACGTCCCGGGCGACGCTCCCGCGACGGCACGATGGGACGACAAAAGAAAAGGGGCGGCCATCTGGCCGCCCCTTTTCATTCAACCGATCAGCCAACCGTTGCCGGCTGAGTTTGGGTCTGGGTGCGTCCGTAGACATCCTCCAGCCGCTCGATGTCGTCCTCGCCGAGGTAGCTGCCGGACTGCACCTCGATGATCTCCAGCGGGATCTTGCCGGGGTTGGCCAGGCGGTGCACCGAGGCGATCGGGATATAGGTCGACTGGTTCTCGGTGAGCAGGAAGGTCTTGTCGTCGCAGGTCACCTGCGCGGTGCCGGACACCACGATCCAGTGCTCGGCGCGGTGGTGGTGCATCTGCAGCGACAGCTGCGCGCCCGGACGCACGGTGATGTGCTTGACCTGGTGACGGTTGCCGTTGTCCACCGAGTCATAGCTGCCCCACGGGCGGTACACGGCGCAGTGGCTCTGGGTTTCCTGGCGGCCCTTGGCGTCGAGCATGCCGACCATCTTCTTAACGTCCTGCACGGCGCTCTTGTGGGCGATCATCACCGCGTCCTTGGTCTCGACCACCACCACGTCGTCCATGCCGATCAGGGTGACCAGCTTGGACGTGGCATGGACGAAGCTGTTGTGGCTGCTGTGGGTGACCACGTCGCCCTTGAGCACGTTGCCGTCGCTGTCCTTCTCGTGCACGTCCCACAGCGAGGACCAGCTGCCGACATCGTTCCAGCCCGCGGCCAGGGGCACCACGCAGGCGCGGCTGGTCTTTTCCATCACGGCGTAGTCGATGGAGTTGTCCGGGCAGCACTCGAAGGTGCCGGCGTCGATGGTCACCACGCCGTTGCTCGCCTTGCTGCGCTCCAGCGCCAGCACACAGGTGTCGTAGATGTCCGGCTCGTGGTTGCGTAGCTCATCGAGGAAGCGGCTGGCGCGGAACAGGAACATGCCGCTGTTCCAGTAATAGCCGCCGCTGCGTACGAATTCGGCGGCGCGTTCGTGATCGGGCTTCTCAACGAACTGACTGACGCGGAACGCGCCCGGCACTAGGTCGTCGCCATCGTCGCTGCGGGCGGCCTTGATGTAGCCGAAGCCGGTTTCCGGCGCGTTGGCGGGAATGCCGAACAACACCATCTCGCCTTCCTCGGCGGCTACGCGGGCCAGCTCCAGGGCCTTGCGCAGGGCCAGTTCGTCGTCGATCACGTGATCGGCCGGCAGCACCAGCATCAGCTCGTCACGGCCTTCGGCGATCAGTTGCAGGGCGGCCATGGCCACGGCCGGCGCGGTGTTGCGGCCAAACGGCTCGAGCAGCAGGCCCTGAGTGGTGATGCCGATCTTGCCGAGCTGCTCGTTGACGATGAAGCGGTGCTCGAGGTTGCACACCACCATCGGCTTTTGCATGCCGTCGAAGCTCAAACGCTGCAGGGTCTGCTGGAATAGCGACTGCTCGCCGGTCAGGGCGAGGAATTGCTTGGGATACATCTTGCGCGACAGGGGCCACAGGCGGGAACCGCTACCACCAGAGAGGATTACCGGAATCATGGGTCAATCTCCATTCGAATCTCTGTCATATCCCGTACCGGACAACCCGGTCGGGGGTGAACGTCAGGGTCGATCTCAAGGCAGTTGCCCGGAAAAGAGTTGAGTTAGATCGCCGCCTAGCCGATAGGTGCTGAGCGGTTCGATCGAACGCCGCCACGCCTCGGTGCTCGGTGAGCACTGATACAGCGCGCAGTAAGGCTCCAACCAGGCGAACCGGCTGCTCTGTTGCAGGTCGACAGCTTTCTGCTCATAGCCGGTCTTTTCTTGGAATATCTTCGGGTTCTGCAGGCCCGCTTCCACGTTGCGGGCCAGGCGCAGCAAGGCGCCGTCGTCTTCGCCGCGCAGATCGAGGCCGTTGGCCTTGGCGAAGGCCGACACCATCATCAGCGGAGCGATACTGTAGTTGTGGTAGGACAAGGCACGGGTCTCCCGCACCAGTTCGCGGGGCAGGTAACCGTCCCTGGTGATCTGGTCCACGCCATGGCGATACTGACCCACCGACCAGTCGAACAGGTCACGGCGGTCCAGAATCACTGCGCTGGCCATCACCGACCAGGCCGCCCAGTAGTTGTGGTTGTTGCTGCGTTCCTTCGGGTACGCGTTCCAGTCCGCCACTACCATATCGGCCATCTGACCGAACCAGCGCTCCACCTTGGCGCTCTGCTCCGTATGTGCGTCGAGTGGTCGCGAGGTAGAGAACTTCAGACGCAGATAGGCGCCGGCCAGGCTACCAAGGGTCCATTTGCGCACCGACATGCCGGTGTGGTTGTAGTCCTTGCTGAGCAGTGCGCCGGCATCGGCCCAGCTCTCCAGCCAGGTCATGGCGCAGTCCACTTCCTGAGGCCTGCCGTATTTGAAGTAGCGTCCCACCATGCGGTTGACGCCCTTCTCCATCTCGCGCATGTCGCCGGTCAGCTTCAGATAACGCCGCTCGGCAGCCACGTTGAGCGTGTCGCGCGACGAGTCGGAGCCCTGGTACTTGCTGGGGAAATCCAGCTCGCCGGTATAGGGCGGCGGCGGCGCCTCGCACTCACGCGGCTTGCCTTCCGGCGGCGGCGCGGCGCGGTAATAGCCGGTCGGCGCCACCAGTGCCGCCGAGCCGGACGGGCCGCGCTCGGAGGACGGGGTGCAGCCCGCCAGCAGTGCGCTCAGCACTGCGACGGACGACACGAGGCGCTTGGACGGGGTCACAAGCATCACTCGGTACCTGCGGGGCGCTGGACCCACACAGGGGTCAGGCTCGAGCCGCTGCCGGTCACATACAGCGCTGCCACTTCGCCGCGCTCCAGAACCACCGGACTCAGCTCGCTGACCTTGCGATCACCGGCGAACAGCGCCATGCGCACCTTGACCGGATTGATCTCACGATCGCCACGGCTCTTGCCGGCCACGGACTCGATCACCGCGGTCTTGCCGTCGGCGGTCTTCAGGCTGACGGGGGTGTCGGACAGATTCTGGATGCGCACCAGGGCCTTCTGGCGGTTCTTGAAGGCCGGATCCTCGACCAGCTTCAGCTCGCCGCTGGGCAGTTGCACCAAGGTGTAGTACTGATTGGCCTTGAGGTCCACCGGCAGGCTCTTGCCGGAGGCGCTGGCGCTGTAGCTGCCAGCCGGCAGGAAGGAAAAGTCACTGCTGGCGCGCGGCCCCACATCCTTGATGCTGACCGAGCCGAGGGTCAGGTCCAGTTCGCTGGAGCCAGCGTTATAGGCGCGCACGAAAGCCGAACCGGCCGGTGCGGTAGGCCCGTACAAGCCGCCTTCGTCAGCGTGGGCAACGTTGATGGCGACTCCCAGGCTCAGGCAGCTCAGACCCAGGGCCAGTTTGCGGATGGTGGTATGCATATTCATCTCCTTATGGGGGTTCTCAATGGGCCGCCAGGGGTTTGGCGGTGCCCTTCATCGCCAGACGCTCGGCCTCACCCGAATCGCCCTGCAGCTGCGCCAGCCACTGGGGATCGAACTCGGTCAGGTCGCTGGGCATCGTCAGGTAGCGTTCCGGCACTTCCCACAGCACCAGCTTGATGCCCTGGGTTTCCTCCTCGCCCTTGGCCAGCAGACGCAGCATCGGCACCAGCGGGCCGTGGCCGTTCTCGGCGTAGTTGTAGAGGTCAGCCCCCAGGGCCTGGCGCAGTGCGCCGGGGAAATTCCACTTGGGATTGGCGCTGTAGCTGGTGCCGACGAGAGCCAGCTGGGGAACGCTGCCGCCGAACAGATCGGCAGCATCTTCACCACCGTTCTGATCGGTGCGACGCTGCTCGAGTTCCTCGTGCGGTGGCTGCATGCCGGCGAAGTACGGGTCCAGCGGCAAGTAGCTGAGCAAGTCGCCCTTGTGCGTTTCGCTGCCGGTCACCTGGGTGTGATAACCCACCCCGCCCCGTTGCCACTGCGCGTTGCGCTGCAGATGGTCGACCACCGCCCGCGCCGCCACCTCTGCTCCGTAGGGCGACCAGTGTGTGTCGGTCCGCAGAAAGACCTGGCCCTGCGCCTTGCCGTTACGCATGGCGGCGAGCAGATCCGGCCCCTGCAGACCGAGAGCTCGCATGCGTTCCTGCGCCTGGCCATAGAGCTCCTGCTGCTGACGAGCGGGCTGCCGTCCTGCGAGGTGCTCCGGGTACAGGCGTGCCTTGGCCGGCAACAGCACCAGTTGCAACTCTATGCCACGGCGCTGCAACTCACGTTGCACGCCGGCGATCAGCTTCCAATTGTCATCCAGCTGGTCGGCCTGCTTGGCCGGCTTGAACTCCTCGTCGGTGTACAGCCAGCCTTCGCGACCCACGACCACGCCCGGACGCCCCTCGCCGAACAGGCCGTACTCCACCGCAGCCCAGGCATTGGTACCGAACTCCTTGACCGGGAAGCCCTTGTCATAGTGCTTCTCGATGGCATGGGACAGCTTGCCGTTGAGGAATGGTGTGCCGGCCGCCGCCGAGAAGCTAAACAGGTTGGGCAGCGAGGCCAGCGACAGCCCGACGAGCAGCGCGACGAAGATCAGGCCATAAGCGATGTTGATGGTGCGCATGTCGGCTCCTCCTTAGAACTGGAAGTACAGGAAGGGTGAAAAGCTTTGCGCCGACAGCTTCAGTACCGAGGCGACAAACAGCAGCAGAACCAGCGTGCGTCCGAGCACGACCGCATAGGCCGGCGCGGCGGCCGCGGCGACTGCCGTACCGGCGCCCAGCGGCGCGACGGCTCCGCCCTCCTCCCCAGCTTTGGCCTGCGGCGCGCGCTTGGCCAGCGGGTTGGAATAGAACTGGCGAATGCCCAGCACCGCGATCACCACGTAGGCCAGGATCAGCGTGCCGATCTGCAGGCTGGTCAGCTGCGCCACGGTCAGCTCCGACAGCCCCCAGTTGGACAAGCTGAACATCGCGCCGTACATGCGCCCGGCCACGTCGAGGTTCTCCGCGCGGAAGATGACCCAACCCAGGACCACTAGGAAGAAGGTGAACAACCATTTCAGCGGATTGAGAGTACGCGGCGCGGCATCCACGCCCAGGGCCCGCTCGATGGCCAGCCACATGCCGTGCCAGGCACCCCAGATCACGTAGGTGAAGTTGGCGCCGTGCCACAGACCGCCCAGCAGCATAGTCAGGAACAGGTTGCGGTAGGTCTGGAAGGTGCTACCGCGATTGCCGCCCAGGCTGATGTACAGATAGTCGCGCAGCCAGGTGGACAGGCTGATGTGCCAGCGCCGCCAGAACTCGGTGATCGACTGGCTGATGTAGGGCTGGTTGAAGTTCTCCATGAAGCGGAAGCCCATCATCAGGCCCAGGCCGATGGCCATGCTGCTGTAACCGGCGAAGTCGAAGTACAGCTGCGCCGTGTACGCCACCGCACCGAGCCACGCCTCACCCGTGGTGGGGTCGGACAGGGCGAAGCAATGATCGGCGATTGGCGCCACGCTGTCGGCGATGAACACCTTCATGATGAAGCCCTGCATGAAGCGCGTGCAGCCCTCGGCGAACTTGTCCACCGTGTGGGTACGGTGATTGAACTGGTCCACCAAGTCGCGGAAACGCAGCACCGGACCGGCGATGAGGTGCGGGAAGATCGCCACAAAGGCGGCAAAATCGATCAGATTGTGGGTCGCCGGGGTATCGCCGCGGTACACGTCGATGATGTAGCTGATCGACTCGAATACGTAGAACGAGATGCCGATCGGCAGCAGGATGTGGGTCAGCACGAAGGGATCCATGCCGAACGAAGCGACTACCGCGTTGAAGCTCTCGACACCGAAGTTGGCGTACTTGAAGTAACCCAGCACGCAGAGATCGACGCCCACACCGAACAGCAGCCAGCGTTGGGCCTTTTTCGTGCGCACCCCGGCCGCGCCAATGCGCAGGCCTATCCAGTAGTTGAACACAGTGACGCCGGCAAACAGGGCGAGGAAGTCCACCCGCCACCAGGCATAGAAGATATAGCTGGCAACCAGCAGCAGCAGGTTGCGATAGCGATTTCCGCACAGGTAGTAGAGCGTGAGGAAGATCGGCAGGAACAGGAACAGAAACACGTTAGACGAGAAAACCATCCTAGTCTCTCCTGGAAATGAGCAGGCCGCCGGCCGTCAGCGCGACCGGAATGGATTGCAGATTCATCAGTCGTTGCGCGCCAGCCGCTGGCGGCCTCCCATGTCGTGACGTTTGCACACCGTCGCTTCGACAGTCAGGCCCTCAGGCGTGTTCTCCGGCGCCTCCACTTCCAACCCCATCAAGGTCAGGTCGGCCCAGTCACCCTCATCGCGAAGTTCGAAGACATAGCGGCCACCGGTATCGATGCGGTCACTCTGTTCAAGCTTGTAGCCCTCCTTGCGTCCACTGAAGTACCAGACAGTCGTCTTGGCTTCGTGGATGCTCGGATCGCTAAAGCGAAGGTCGATCATGTGATCGGCGCTACGCAGCTCCTTCAGGCCATTCGTCCCGTTGAGCAGTACCTGGTTGTTACCCTGATGCAGCTTGACCTTATTGCTCATCAACGCCGGCTGGCCGGCGCAACCGTTGTTGACCATGGGAACGGCCTGGCGGTAGAAGTCACGCAGGGACATGTCGTAATGAGTGGCGAACTCCCAGACGACCACCTTCGGCGGATTCTTCTGGAACTCATCGCTGGCCAGTAGCTGCAGCATGGCCGCCTCGTAGCCACCGCCGGTAACCGCCATGTTCATGACCGGCACGCCGCTGTACTGCTCCAGATATCCGGAAAAGTTGTAGGCGACGCCGCTGTTACTGGTGCCCACCAGCACGACATCCGACGTGGGCTCGTCGCCGAACAGACTGTCGCCAGAGCTTTCGTCGGCCGGCTCGGTGGCGAAGCGGTCGACGTACTCGGTGTCGTAGCTATTGTTGCAGAGCTTGCCGGCCGCCTCGCCCGAGCTGCCCGGGCTACCGAGAATGCCGACGCGCTTGGTCACGAATTCCTTTTTCGGCATGTCGGCATAGGCCGGAATCTGCTTCAGCACTTCCGCGGTCAGTTTGGCCGTCTCGCGAGCGCCACGAGATGTCCAGTGGTGGTCATCCTTGAAAAAGAAGTTGGTTTCCTGGTGATGCTCGTCAAACAGCGGCGAGTAATCCGCAGCCCAGATGCCGATTTTGCGAAACTGCTCGATGGTCTTGATGTAGTTGGCGCGGGCGGTTTCCCAGTCGTACTTGGCCTGCCATTCGGGCGTCAGCTTCTCCCGGTTGACCAGCCCCTTTGTCGGCTGGAACACCACCAGCAGTTCCACGCCACGGGCCTTGAGCGCATCGCGGAAACGCTTGAGCTGGGCATAGCCTTGCGGCGAGGTCCCGATGTCGGTGCGCAAGTCATTCTTGGTGCGGAATAGCCAGCCGTCCTGCCCGTCGATCAGCGAGAAGTGGAACTGCAGTTCCTTCGTGTCGTACCTGGCCGGGTCGGCTGCCGCCGGGCACAGCCCGTCGATCAGCTCGATCTCGTAGGTGGGGAACTGGGCCGCGACCGTCGGAGTGGTGGCAAGCAGCAGACCTAGCGCCAGACCGTGGCGGGCGCGCAGCAGAGCATTCATCGTTTCGCCTCCATGTCCTTGCCGAGATAATCGATTAGTACCGGTTTGTCCTGGCGCACCATCAGGTCAAGGATCTTGTCCTGGTAGGGACCGAGGATGCCCGGCAGCGTGATGCCGGCGCTCTTGGTCGGCGACAGCATTTCCACCCGGTACAGTTCCAGGCTCAGCGGAGAGTCCACGCCCATGGGCCCGGAAGAATTGGCAACCAGCTTGCCGCCAACGATGAGCATCGAGATGCTGGTTTCGAAGGGGTCGAGGAGGAGGTCGCGATCGGTATTGCTGAGGTCCTTGACGTGGCCGTAGACACCCAACTTGCCGTTGCTCACCACCAGGTTCTCGTACAGCTTGATATTCATGCTGTTGCGCACGCGGATGCCGTGACGCTCGTTGTTGTAGGCCTTGTTACCCCACAGCAGGTTGTTGCCGCTCTCGTAAATGGTCACGCCGTCGGACTTGTTGCGGTACGTCTCGTTGTAAGCGAGCACGTTGTTCACGCTGCTGCGGTCGATGACGATGCCAGACAACTCGTTCTCGTAGGAACGGTTGTGGAAGATCCAGCTGTCGTTGACCTCACGCGAGACGATGATCCCGTGCTTCTGCTTGGTGCCGTAGGCGGTATTCTCGGCAATGATCAGGCGCCGCGAACGGTCGTGCGGGTCGATGCCATACACCAGGTTGTTGATGTAGGTATTGCCACGAATGACTACATCGTCGGCCTCGTAGCAGTAGAAGCCGTACCACATGTCATCCCATTTCGAGTTCAGCAGCCAGCCGGTGGGGTGGCCACGCTTCATTTTCGGGTGCATCGATGGGCTGTACTGGGAGATCGAGAAGCCGTACGACTTACTCGAGGTGTAACCGAGACTGGAGATGGTCGAACCGACGACGTAGGTCTCGGTGCCGCCCCAGGCGTTGATGAAGGGGCGGAACTGCCCCTTCTTCGCGAACCAGTCCTGCTTGTTATCGGCCTCGCGCCAGGCGGTAACCCGGGTGTCGGTGATGAACAGCTTGCCGTCGTTGATGAGGAAGGCCCCGCGGTCCGTGGACATGCGGAAGTCCTTGGTAGCCTTATCGATGTGCAGCGTCGCGCCTGGCATCACCACCAGCGGGGCGCGCAGCATGTACACGCCTGGCTCGACCTCGGCGAAATAGCGCGGCTGCAGGGCCTTGGCCAGCCCGGCGGGGGTCAAGTATCCGCCCTCTACCACGATGGCCTGGGGCATGCCGCGCTGCCGCGATACCCACTCGCGCAGACGCTCGTCGCCACCGGTAAACTCGGTCAACTGATCCATACCGGTCATGCGCTGCAGGGACACCTTGGCCGCCGGCTTGCGTACGATCTTTGCTTCAACCGCCGCGGGGGTGAACGGGGTCAAATCGGGTAATTTGGGTGGATCCATCTGTAGCGGCTCGGCCGGCGCGCTACTGACGCGGTAGAACTCCGGTGACACCTCGGTGTTGACCGCGTGGGCGTTGCCGGCCATGGCGAGCCAGGCGCAGAGCCCTAGCCCGATGCCACGCGGCCATCCGTGATTGCACTGCTTCATGGTCAATTCCTCAATAGCGCCAAATCACGTCGAGCATCACCCGATGCATGCTCGAATCAGTACCGCTGGCATAGGCATCGCCGGGGAAGAACACGCCGCCACGCAGGCGCACCAGGGCGGAGTCGGCCTCGACCACACCCAGTTCGCTGCGATCGAAGTAGCGGGTCAGCACCAGGTCGACCTCCTGGCCGAGATCCTTGTCGCCGGCTTCCAGGGGGGCGTTCAGGCCGCTGGTGCTGTCCAGGTCCTCGTCCACGCGCCAAAAGCGGTGGTAGACCAGACTGGCGTCGTACTTCTTGTCGAACATCCAGCTGCCGAACAGCGAGGCGGCCTGCAGGTTGTTCATCTCACCGCGGTAGGCCTCACCGAAACGGTGGACCGTCGAGCGGGTGCCAGTGAAGCGCGCACGGTTGCTGTGCAGGTCGGTCTGCATGAACTGGTCGGAGTCCTCAGCATCGCCACCGCCGCTGGCGCGGGTCAGGGTGCCGCCGACGCGCCAGTTCTCGTCGATGTTCCAGCGCAGACCCAGATCCACGGCCCAGCCGTCCACATCCTGATCGCGGCTGCCGGCCGCCCGGCGCTCGCCGGTGACACTGCTGGTCTGCAGCAGCTCGGCGTCACCGCGCATGACCGTAGCCGCGGCCCAATAGTTGATCGGAGCGGTGCTGCGCGGATTGAAGAAGTCACCATTGAGTTCGGCACCGAACCAGGTGATGTCGCCGGTGTAGGTCTTGCTCAGTTCATCGATGCGCTCGCCGGTATTCGGCAGGTCGCCGTTGTCGCGGCTGTGATGCAGCTTGAGCCCGGCCCAGTGGTTGGGGCGCCACTGAGTGGCGACACCGGCCAGCAAGTGCTGGCGATCCTCGTCCTGCGGCGCTAGGTCGTCCAGGTCGGTGCGGTAGTCGCTGAAGCGCTCGGCGATCGCCACATGACCACTCAGCAGCGTGGTATCGAAGTTCCAGCGCAGCGCCTCGATATTGGAGTCCCACCACAAGCCATCCTCGGTACGGATGCGCTGACGGCCGAAGCGCAGCGATTCTCCGGGATAGGAAGTAAAGCCGCCGTAGTCGACCCAGAACTCGTGCAGCGCGAGGAAGTTCTCGTCGCGCTCGCGGGCGTCCTGGGATTCGATGGCGTCGCTGTCCACCTGGGAGGACTCGAGCACGTCGGTGGCAACAAATGCCTCGCCGCGAACGAAACCGGACCAGTCGCCGCGCTGGCCGAACAGCCAGGGCCGGGCGCTGAGGCCGACGCCGTTGTAGTCGCCCTCGTCGCGAGTGCCCAGGTCCAGGTCGTCCACGGACTGGGCAGTGAATTTGAAGTTGACGCCGTAATCGAAGCTCGAGGCCTCATCGGCGCGCACGCCATTGACGGTCAGAGTTCCGCTGGCCGCGATGACAATACCGAGGAGAGATTTGCTAAGGGTCATAGCGTTTCCCGCACTAGATTATTGGAGGCGCCCAGACTGACTTGCTCGCCAGTCCTGGCTGCCTTTTCCTTGGCCACCATTGCCCTAACCCGCTCCATGTCTCCGGGTTGCAGGCGCGGTGCAATTCGCTCCAGCCAGAGGTCGGCCTGAGGCATGCCTTGTTCCTTGGCCAGGGTGGCGAAACCGTAGGCATAGACCGGATTGATGCGAATGCCGCGGCCGTCGCCGAACAGTTGTGCCAGCGCCACGTCGGCGCTCGGATTGCCGCTGCGGGCGACGATCAGGAGCTGCTCGAGGGCCTTCTCGGGATAAACCGCGCCGAGCTTTCCTTCGCGGTACAGTCGAGCCAACATGATTCGCGCCTTGGGCTCTTGCGGCGCAGCGATCAGCAGGTACTTCTCGGCCTTGTCCGGCTCCGCCGGGACGAGCTGACCGTTGAGGTAAACCTGCCCAAGGCTGGCGGCAGCTTTGCTCGAGCCGGCTTCAACGCCCCTCTCCAGGTATTCCACCACCTGCTCGCCCTCACCCAATTGGGGGTAGTTGCGAACCAGGGTGGCGAGACTGGCCCAGGCATCCGGCCACTGCGGTGCAATCATCTCGTAGAGTTGCTTGGCCTCGTCCGGCCGCGGCTCGCCTGAGCCCTCGTCGGCTAGGGCCCGGGCTACGCTCTTGACCTCGACCGGCGGCACACGCTCGCTCGTGTAGTCGGCTTCAAGACGCACGAGCAGGCCCTTAAGCGCTTCCTCGTCGCCCTGGATGCGGTAGACCGTGGCCAGTTCGGCATAGCAGTCGCTGACCTCATTGAGCCAGGTCTCGCAGGACTGACGGATCTCATCCAGATGCTGCTCGTAGTCGCCACGGGCGCGGTAGAGCATGATCCAACCGAGCTTCGCCTGGGGCATGCCCTGGGCCTGCCAGGCCGCGAGCTGGCGTTCCAGCTCGGCCGTGCCCTGGCGCTGCGGGTCCTCCAGCTGCAACCGCACCAAGGCGATGAGCACGCTCTGATCGCCGCTGTCGATGGCATCGCTCAGAAGACCCATAGCCTCCTGGCGTTCGGCCTCGGTGGCGTTCTCCTTGACCGCCAGCCACTTGCCCAGCTTGATCCTTGCCTGCACGGAGCTGGCGGCGGCGCGACGGTAAATGGCCTCGCCCTCAGCCCGGCGCTCGGGAGCCGGGCTTTTCACCAGGACATCGGCCAGGCCGAGCTGCGCCTCCTCGTAGCCCATTTCTGCCAACGGGCGGAAGTTCTCCTCCGCCGTTTGCAGATCACCGCCAGTCTTGGCGCGCTCGGCGCGCTCCAGATCGGGCAGCTGGGCGCAGCCGCCGATGGCCACGCACAGCGCGATCGCGGTGAGACGCCCGTTCATTGGCCGGCCGCCGTTTCACTGGCCGGCAGCAGCTTGCTGGCGAGCATCTCGCCTTCGGCTGCCAGGCGCGCGTCGAACATGCCGCCCAGCGGAGGAATGCGCACGTCCACCGGACGCTTGGCCAGTTCGGTGGCCAGCGGCTCGTCCGGCTGGATCATGACGCGGATGTCGGAGGCCAGGCCGCCGTCCTGCAGCGCCAGAGTGGTGATGCGGCCGCTACGTTCGGCGGTCTCGCCGGCGACCACGAAGTCGACCGCGGTACCCGGCTGCAGCTCGTCGAAGGAACGGTAGGGGAAGCGCGCCTCGACGGTGGCAACGGCATCGACCGGCGACAGCAGGAACACCGGAGCGCCCTTGCCCGCGGTCTGCCCATCACCGATCAGCTGGGCGGTCACACGGCAATCGCAGGGGCTGGTCAGGGTGCCCTGGAAGGTCTTGCCGAACAGGCGCTGCAGATTGTCCGGGGTGAGGTCCTCGGTCGGCAGTACGCCCTTGAGCACATCCATCATGTTCGAAGAGAAGGTGCCCACCGGCGCGCCCTTGGCCACGGTATCGCCGACCTTGACCAGCGCCTGCACGGCGCCTTCGCGCGGCATCGAGACCTGCTGGCCCGGCACCGCCACCTGCGCGGAGTCGGCGTGGGTGATGAAATAGATGTCGTACAGCTGATACAGCACGTAGGTGCAGGCGGCGACACCGATCAGGAAGATCACCAGGCTCAGGCCGGCGGCGCGCATGCGGCCGAAGATGCCGGTCGGCGCGCCGTCCACGCCCTTGCGCGGCTTGGTGAAGTTTTCCCGCTGCAGGGTGCTGATCAGGTCGCCGACGTTGATGAGCTCGCCGCTCAGGAACGAGCTGATGAGGTAGCGAAGCGCGGCCTGCTCGCGCTGACGCAGGTGGTGGAACTCGCATCCGGCACGCTTGCCGCCGGCGAGGGAACGCACCTGGAATTCCACGTCCATGGCAAAACCGATGCCCTCCACCTCGAACATCAGCTTGCCGCGGCAATACTGACCTTCGTGCAGAAGATGGTTGCCCGGAGCGAAAGAGAAGCCGCCGACCGAAAGGTCGAGCAGTGGCGCCTCAAGTTCCTGTCCCTGGGGGGTGTAGTAGCGGATCTTCGCCGGTAGCTTGAGTCGCGCGTACTGACGCTGAGCTTCGGCTTCATGAACAACATTACTGTTGATGCTGGGGCTGATCACTGCGCTCATGTTCGTTCCTTTATGCAATCGAGAGTCTTGAGGGAGCCAACGGGTCAAACGATCCACATCAGGGCGGCGACGAAGACGCTACCCGCGGAGAAGGTCATGGCCCGCGACGACCATGGGTTGAACCAGCGCTGGAAGCTGGCGAGATCGCGGTTGAGCTTGGTCTTCTGGCGCGTCCAGGACTGCTGGTCCAGGCGGAAGAACACGTACACCTTCACCAGTGCGCCGACGATCTGGTTGTAATAGAGGATCAACGGATAGGCCGGACCGATGCTGTGCCCGGAGGCCAGCAGGAGCAGGGTCAGAACCAACCGGGTGAGGCCGATCCACAGCAGATAGATCAGCAGGTAGGCAAAGCCGTATTTGATGCTGGCGATGATGGCCACCGAGGGGCCGAGCAGGCTGGTCCACATCGACACGCGCTGGTCCAGCAGTACCACGCTGGTGAAGGCCCCCAGGCGCCGCACGCCAAGGCGCAGGGCACGCGAGTTCTGCCGCAGGTTGTTGCCGTACCAGCGGAACATCAGCTTGCGGCTGGCCTTGATGAAGCTCTTCTCCGGCGGGTGTTCCACGGTATGGATGGTGGCATCCGGCACGTAGAAGGTGTCGTAGCCGAGACGCATCAGGCTGTACCAGCTGGACTTGTCGTCGCCGGTGAGGAACTTGAAGCGGCCCAGGCGCCAGTGGTCGAGGTGGTCGTTCTCCACGTCGGCGATGAAGCCCGGGTCGGTCACCACTTCGGCACGGAACACCGACATGCGTCCGGTCAGGGTCAGCACGCGCTTGGACAGGGCCATCGAGCACATGTTGATGTGCCGCTGGGCGAAGCGCAGCTTGTGCCACTCCTGCATCACGTAGCCGCCACGCACCTCGCAGAACTCGTTGGTGGTAAGGCCGCCGAGATTGCCGAACAACGTGAAGTACGGTGCGGTCTGGCGGATAACGCCGGAAGAAAGCACGGTGTCACCGTCCACCACCGCCACCACCGCCCGATCATCCGGCTGATGCCGGGAGATCGCACGGAACCCTTGGGCCAGGCCATCACGCTTGCCGGTGCCGGGAATTCGCACGATGTCCAGACGCACATGCTCGGGCGGCGATAGCCGGTTCCACAGGTTCTTGACCAGCAGCTCGTCCGAGAGCTCGACGATGGAACACACCACGGTGCTCGGATAGCCGCAATCGATCGCCTCCTGGATCACCGAGCGGTACACCGCGGCGGTGGTCATGGCCTCGATGCGGAAGCTGGTCACCAGCAGGTACACGTGCGACGGATCGGCCGCCTTGCCCAGGTTGCGGGCCTTGCGACGGTAGTGCGGGTAGACCACATAGAGGAAGATCAGGCCGCGAACGTAATGGATCGCGCCCATGGAGTAACGCCAGATCCCCACCGCACCGAGCAGCAGGAGGAAATCCGTCGACTCCGGATCGAAGATGCTGTGCGGCAGCAGCAAGGCCATGCCACCCAGCATCGAGATGTAGAACAACCAGCCGGCGCTGTTGCGCAGGCTTCCTTGGATACTTTCCATTGTTGCCAACCCCGTTTGAGTTACCGCTTTGCAACGGGGGCGCTGTTATTGTTGTTGTAACGCCCTGTGCATACCTAGGTCGCGCAGTCCGCTACCAGCAGAGGCCCTCTTTCACCTCATCGCTGCACTGGCGCATGAAACCGACCAGGTCGATGAGTTTCTTGCCGGGGGGCAGTTGTTGAACGACGGTCTCGAACAGCTCGTCGCCGTTGCCGAGCACGATGACGTCGGCGTCGGCCACCACCTCGTTGAGGTCGGAACGCAGCAGCGAGGAGACGTGGGGGATCTTCGATTCGATGTATTCGCGGTTGGCGCCGTGAACACGGGCGTACTCGACGTTGCGGTCGAAGATCTTCAGGTCGAAGCCCTTGCCGATCAGCATCTCGGCCAGCTCCACCAATGGGCTTTCACGCAGATCGTCGGTGCCGGCCTTGAAGCTCAGGCCGAGCAGCGCGATCTTGCGCTTGTCCTGGCTGGCGATCAGGTTGTAGGCGTTGCGAACCTGCGCCTCGTTGCTCGGCATCAGCGAGCTGATCAGCGGCGAGTCGACATCGAGCTGGGTGGCGCGATAGTTCAGGGCGCGTACGTCCTTGGGCAGGCAGGAGCCGCCGAAGGCGAAGCCGGGGCGCATGTAGTACTTCGACAGGTTGAGCTTGTGATCCTGGCAGATCACCTCCATCACCTCGCGGCCGTCGACACCCACCGCCTTGGCGATGTTGCCGATCTCGTTGGCGAAGGTGATCTTGGTCGCGTGCCAGACGTTGCAGGTGTACTTGATCATCTCGGCGACCTCGACGGTCTTGCGGATGATCGGAGCGTCCAGCTCGCTGTAGATCTCTTCCAGCAGGTCGCCGGAAGTCTTGTCCAGCTCGCCGATCACGGTCATGGCCGGGAAGTCGTAGTCCTTGATCGCGGTGCTCTCGCGCAGGAACTCCGGGTTCACCGCCACGCCGAAGTCTTCACCGGCCTTGAGCCCGGAAAATTTCTCCAGAGTCGGGATGACCACGTTGCGCAGCGTACCCGGCAGCACGGTGCTGCGGATCACCACGGTGTGGCGGCTGGTTTTTTCCGGCAGGACCTTGCCGATCTGCTCGCAGACTTCTTCGATGTAGGACACGTCGAGGTCGCCATTGCGCTTGCTCGGCGTCGGAGGGGCGAGGAAGGAAATGTCGGTTTCCAGAATGGCCTCGCGCACGTTCAGCGTGCCGCGCAACTTGCCGCTGGACACGCCTTTCTGCAGCAGCTCTTCCAGCCCGGGCTCCACGATCGGCGACTTGCCGTCGTTGATCAGATCGATCTTCAGTGGCGAGATGTCCACTCCGATGATCTGGTGCCCCCTGGCCGACAGGCACCCTGCACACACCGCACCCACATAGCCCAGTCCAAAGATGCTGATACGCATTGGACGATCTCCTCCTTGCGTTGATCGACGCGGCAAGCCCCATGGCTGCCGCAAACTTCTCGCGAGACCGGACTACAGGTACTACACATTCCTCGGGTCTCCATTACTGCTCGAGACGCACTTCCGTTCCGCGTAAATTGATACAGGAAGTACATATCATCCCGAGCAAAACAGATGCCACGCGAAACAACAAAGTTCCGCGACAGACAGAAAGAAAGTTATTTCTTTGAAAACAGTGACCTAGTTACCACTGGTAACCAGGTGCGGGCATGAGACCCGTCATTTTTATGGCACCCCTATGGTGCAGGTGCTCTAGGACAGATCATACAAGGGCGCAAGTAGAAAGTAACACCTAATTTCGAGCATTTCTTCACGAACTAGCGAGTTCTTTAAATGTTCACAAAAGATCTAATGCCAAAAAACCGACGCACCAACTATTGACACTTTCCAACATGCTCAATCGCCCAAAAGTATGAGTAAGAAGCGGAGCGCGTGACATAACTGCTCCCGAATAGTTTCATATATTTTTCGCGCATAAATTAATACCTGAAAAAGTTCCCGAAAATTACAGAGAACAATCGCGACGCGCGTCACATCGCTTGCTGAAAATGTGACCATTAAACTTTCCCGCTCGGCGGCCGATCTGTCGTCTACTACCCCTCAGTTCAAAGAAGCACGCCCGCATGCGAAACAACCAGCCTGTCACTCAACGTGATCGCATCTTTCCTGCCCAGCAACGCCTGATTTCCACTACCGACCTCAAGGGCCAGATCACCTATTGCAACCAGGCGTTCGTCGATGTGAGCGGATTTGAACGAGAAGAGCTGATGCGCGCGCCGCACAACGTCGTGCGTCATCCGGATGTGCCTTCAGCGGTGTTCGATCATATGTGGCAGACGCTCAAGAAGGGCCGCCCGTGGATGGGCGTGGTGAAGAACCGCTGCAAGAACGGCGACCACTACTGGGTCAACGCCTATGTCACGCCGATGCTCGATAAGGGCCAGGTGGTGGGTTACGAGTCGGTGCGGGTCAAGCCGACCGCCGAACAGGTGCGTCGCGCCGAGGCACTGTATGCCCGGATCAATTCCGGTAAGCCGGCGATCCCAACGACCGATCGCTGGTTGCCGGTGCTGCAGGCCTGGCTGCCGTTCATTCTGGTCAGCCAGATCGGCTTCCTGATCGGTCACTGGATGGGCTCCACCTGGGGCTTCTTGCTCGCCGCCCTGCTTTCGGTGCCACTCGGCTTGGCCGGCATCCGCTGGCAGACTCGCGGCATCAAGCGTCTGCTGCACATCGCCGAGCAGACCACTTCCGATCCGCTGATCGCCCAGATGTACACCGACAGCCGCGGCGCCGAGGCACGCCTGGAAATGGCCATGCTCAGCCAGGAAGCGCGCCTGCGCACCTGCCTGACCCGCCTGCAGGACACCGCCGAGCGCCTCACCAGCCAGGCCCGCGAGGCCGACCAGCTGGCCCACAACAGTTCCTCCGGCCTGGAGCGCCAGCGCGTGGAGACCGAGCAGGTTGCCACCGCCATCAACGAGATGGCGGCGACCACGCTGGAAGTCGCCAGCAACGTGGCCCGCGCCGCCATCGCCACGCAGGAGGCCAACCGTCTGACCAGCGAGGGGCGCAATGTCGCCTCGGAAACCCGCGAGGCCATCCAGCGCCTGTCGCAGTCCGTGGGCGAGACCGGCGAAACGGTGTCGCGCCTGGCCCAGGACAGCAACGAAATCGGCGGCGTGGTGGATGTGATCAAGGGCATCGCCGACCAGACCAACCTGCTCGCCCTCAACGCCGCCATCGAGGCTGCGCGCGCCGGGGAAATGGGCCGCGGCTTCGCCGTGGTGGCCGACGAGGTGCGCTCGCTGGCTCAGCGCACCGCGGAGTCCACCGGGCAGATCCACGGCCTCATCGCCAAGCTGCAGCGCACCGCCGAGGAGGCGGTGATGACCATGGAGATCGGTCGCCAGCAGGCCGACGAAGGCGTGGAGCGCGTGCAGAAGGCCGACGAGGCGCTGCAGGGCATCAGCGACGCGGTGGCCAATATCACCGACATGGCCAACCAGATCGCCGCTGCCGCCGAGGAGCAGAGCGCCGTGGCCGACGAGATCAACCAGAACATCACCACCATCGCCCAGCTCGCCGACCAGACCTCCGGCGAAGCGCAGAGCACCGCGCTGCTCAGCAAGGAATTGACCGCCACCGCCCAGGACCAGTATTCGCTGGTGGAGCGGTTCAACCGCTGAGGTCTGCGGCGGTTTGGGCAGAGAAAAAGGCCGGCTCCCACGGGGACGGCCTTTTTTGTGGCTGAACGTTCGGTGGGCACGGCGCACCCTAGGTTTTCGCCGCCGCACCGACCGTTGCGAATACAGGGTGCGCCGTGCGCACCGAACACGCCTATCGCATTATCCGCGCAGAAATTCCGCCACCGCATCGGCCGCACGCTGCAGATGCTGCTCGTGGCTGAACCCCGAGGCCTTGAGCGGCTTGAGGTCGTGATCCGCTGCGGCGAGCCATTCGAGGGTGATGCCCGGCGCCAGCACATAGCCCTCCACGGTCTCGCGATTGCCCAGCGCGTCGCGCTCGCCCTGGACGATCAGGCTGCGCGTGCGCAGCTTGGCCAGATGCGCGACCCGCGGCTTCTCCGGCTTGCCCGCGGCGTAGAAGGGATAACCCAGGCAGACCAGCGCGTCGGCGCCCAACTCATCGGCCAGCAGGCTGGCCATGCGTCCGCCCATGGACTTGCCGCCGATGGCCAGCGGCCCGCTCACCCGCGCCCTCACCTCACGCCACACCTCGCGCCAGGCATCCAGTAACTGGGCCTGCGGGTTGGGCGGGCGCTTGCCGCCGCCCTGCCGGCGCTGCGCCATGTAGGGGAACTCGAAGCGCAGCACCGCCACACCACGCTCGGCCAGCAACTCGGCCATGCGCTGCATGAACGCGCTGTCCATCGGCGCGCCGGCGCCATGGGCGAGGATCAGGGTGGCCTGCGACATTCCGTCCACCCCGCTCCACAGCCACCCCCGCGCTTCGCATTGATCCCCGTCAATAACCATCACCTTGCCATTACCCATGCTTGCCCTGCTTTTCTAAACCGTGGATGGAAGCCCAACACATGAACACAACCAGCACTGCGGCCTACAACTACAAAGTTGTCCGCCAGTTCGCCATTATGACGGTGGTTTGGGGCATAGTCGGGATGGGGCTCGGCGTGTTCATCGCCGCCCAACTGGCCTGGCCCGAACTGAACTTCAACCTGCCGTGGACCAGCTTCGGCCGCCTGCGCCCGCTGCACACCAACGCGGTGATCTTCGCCTTCGGCGGTTGCGCCCTGTTCGCCACCAGCTACTACTCGCTGCAGCGTACCTGCCAGACCCGCCTGATCTCCGACAGTCTGGCCGCCTTCACCTTCTGGGGCTGGCAGCTGGTGATCGTCCTCGCCGCCATCAGCCTGCCGCTGGGCTGGACCTCTTCCAAGGAGTACGCCGAGCTGGAGTGGCCGATCGACATCCTGATCACCATCGTCTGGGTCGCCTACGCGCTGGTGTTCTTCGGCACGCTGCTCAAGCGCAAGACCAAGCACATCTACGTGGGCAACTGGTTCTTCGGCGGCTTCATCCTGACCGTGGCGATGCTGCACATCGTCAACAACCTGGAACTGCCGGTCAGCCTGACCAAATCCTACTCGCTGTACGCCGGTGCCACCGACGCCATGGTCCAGTGGTGGTACGGCCACAACGCCGTGGGCTTCTTCCTCACTGCCGGCTTCCTGGGGATGATGTACTACTTCGTGCCCAAGCAGGCCGAGCGCCCGGTGTATTCCTATCGCCTGTCCATCGTGCACTTCTGGGCGCTGATCACCCTGTACATCTGGGCCGGTCCGCACCACCTGCACTACACCGCCCTGCCCGACTGGGCACAGTCCCTCGGCATCGTCATGTCCCAGGTGCAGCTGGCCCCCAGCTGGGGCGGCATGATCAACGGCATGATGACACTCTCGGGCGCCTGGCATAAGCTGCGCACCGTCCCGTTCCTGCGCTTCCTGGTGGTCTCCATCGCCTTATACGGCATGTCCACCTTCGAAGGCCCGATGATGGCCATCAAGACCGTCAACGCGCTGTCGCATTACACCGACTGGACCATCGGCCACGTACACGCCGGTGCGCTGGGCTGGGTGGCGATGATCTCCATCGGCTCGCTGTATCACCTGATTCCGAAAGTGTTCGGCCGCGAGCAGATGCACAGCCTCGCGCTGATCAACTCGCACTTCTGGCTCGCGACCATCGGCACCGTGCTGTACATCGCCTCCATGTGGGTCAACGGCATCACCCAGGGCCTGATGTGGCGCGCCGTGAACGACGACGGCACCCTCACCTACTCCTTCGTCGAGGCGCTCGAGGCCAGCCACCCGGGCTTCGTCATCCGCGTCGCCGGCGGCGCCATCTTCCTCTTCGGCATGGTGCTGATGGCCTGGAACACCTGGCTGACCGTGCGCGCCGCCAAGCCGGCCGAATACGACGCAGAAGCCCTGATTCCCGCAGAGGTCGCCCACTGATGAGCAGCAAGCACGAAATACTCGAGAAGAACGTCGGCCTGCTGGCCATCGCCATGGTCCTGGCGGTGAGCATCGGCGGCCTGACCCAGATCGTCCCGCTGTTCTTCCAGGACGTGGTCAACGAGCCGGTTACCGGCATGAAGCCCTACACCGCGCTGCAGCTGGAAGGCCGTGACATCTACATCCGCGAAGGCTGCGTCGGCTGCCACTCGCAGATGATCCGTCCGTTCCGCGCCGAGACCGAGCGTTACGGCCACTACTCCGTGGCTGGCGAGAGCGTCTGGGACCACCCGTTCCTGTGGGGCTCCAAGCGTACCGGTCCAGACCTGGCCCGCGTCGGTGGCCGCTACTCGGACGACTGGCACCGCGCCCACCTGTACAACCCGCGCAACGTGGTGCCGGAGTCGAAGATGCCGGCCTATCCCTGGCTGGTCGAGAACAAGCTCGGCGGCGAGGACAGCGCCGCCAAGATGGGCGCCCTGCGCACCCTCGGCGTGCCCTACAGCGACGAAGACATCGCCGGCGCCCAGGAGTCGGTCAAGGGCAAGACCGAGATGGACGCCCTGGTGGCCTATCTGCAAGTGCTCGGCACCAGCCTGAAGAACAAGAGGTAATCGGACATGACCACTTTCTGGAGCTGGTACATCACCCTGCTCACCCTGGGCAGCCTGGTCGCTCTACTGTGGCTGCTGTTCGCCACCCGCAAGGGCCAGCGCCCCGGCACCACCGACCAGACCCTGGGCCACGCCTTCGACGGTATCGAGGAATATGACAACCCGCTGCCCAAGTGGTGGTTCATGCTGTTCCTCGGCACTCTGGTCTTCGCCGGCGCCTACCTGCTGCTGTACCCGGGCCTCGGCAACTTCGCCGGCACGCTGCCGGGTTACGAAGGCGGCTGGACCCAGACCAAGCAGTGGCAACGCGAGATGGATCGCGCCGACCAGACCTACGGCCCGATCTACGCCAGTTACGCCAAAATGCCGCTGGAACAGGTCGCCCAGGACCCGAAAGCGCTGAAGATGGGCAACCGCCTCTTCGCCTCCAACTGCTCGGTGTGCCACGGCTCCGACGCCAAGGGCGCCTACGGCTTCCCCAACCTGACCGACAAGGAATGGCGCTGGGGCGGTGACGCGACCTCCATCAAGCAGACCATCACTGCAGGCCGCAGCGGCATGATGCCGCCGCAGGGTCAGATGATCGGCGAGGAAGGCGTGCACAACGTCGCCGCCTACGTGCTGACCGAACTGGCCGGCCGCAAGCTGCCGGAAGGCGAGACCGCCGACATCGGCGCCGGGCAGAAGATCTTCTCCAGCACCTGCTTCGCCTGCCACGGCGCGGACGGCAAGGGCATGCCGACCATGGGCGCGCCGAACCTGACCAAGCCGAGCGCGTTCATCTACGGCAGCAGCTTCGCCCAGTTGCAGCAGACCATCCGCTATGGCCGCACCGGCCACATGCCGGCGCAGCTGCAGTACGTGGGCAGCGAAGACAAGGTCCACCTGCTGGCCGCCTACGTCTACAGCTTGTCGCAGAAGCCGGCGGCGGAGGAGACCCTGGCCAGCGAATGATCCCTCCCGCGGGCGCCGCCCGGCGCCCGCACCCTTGCGCTAATGCGACCCGATGTCGCACCCGCGCAGACCGGTTGCGCACCCGGCGACAGCAGTTGGTCTAAGCTGGCGAACAGTCGCATCCGGTAACAGTGTCTAGGCGATGGCCCCTTCCGGCGGTCTCGCTCCCGGTGCAAGAGAGCATCGCGAACGTGGATTTCCCCGGCCCTCGAAGGCCGCTGAAAGCCCGAGCGCAACGGCATGCGGCGTTGCAATGGATACCTCGTTTCTCCATACTTGCCGCCGCTTTTTTAGCCTATAAAACTCCCTTAACCGTGGTACCCCTAGCATGAGCACAGCAATCAGTCAGACTGCTTATAACTACAAGGTGGTCCGCCAGTTCGCCGTTATGACGGTAATCTGGGGGGTCATCGGGATGGGTCTCGGAGTGTTCATCGCCGCGCAGCTCGTGTGGCCGGAACTCAACCTGAACCTGCCGTGGACCAGCTTCGGCCGTCTGCGCCCGCTGCACACCAACGCGGTGATCTTCGCCTTCGGCGGCTGCGCCCTGTTCGCCACCTCTTATTACGTGGTACAGCGCACCTGCCAGGCCCGCCTGATCTCCGACAGTCTGGCCGCCTTCACCTTCTGGGGTTGGCAAGCCGTGATCGTGCTGGCCGTGATCACCCTGCCGCTGGGCTACACCTCCTCCAAGGAGTACGCCGAGCTGGAGTGGCCGGTCGACATCCTTCTGGCGGTCGTCTGGATCACTTACGCAGCCGTGTTCTTCGGTACCATCGTCAAGCGCAAGACCAAGCACATCTACGTGGGCAACTGGTTCTTCGGCGGCTTCATCCTGGTCACCGCCATGCTGCACATCGTCAACAGCATGGAAATCCCGGTCACCCTGTTCAAGTCCTACTCGGTCTATGCAGGCGCCACCGATGCGATGGTCCAGTGGTGGTACGGCCACAACGCCGTGGGCTTCTTCCTGACCACCGGCTTCCTCGGCATGATGTACTACTTCGTGCCCAAGCAGGCCGAGCGCCCGATCTACTCGTACCGCCTGTCCATCGTGCACTTCTGGGCGTTGATCACCCTGTACATCTGGGCCGGTCCGCACCACCTGCACTACACCGCCCTGCCCGACTGGGCCCAGTCCCTCGGCATGGTGATGTCGCTGATTCTGCTGGCGCCGAGCTGGGGCGGCATGATCAACGGCATGATGAGCCTGTCCGGCGCCTGGCATAAGCTGCGCACCGACCCGATCCTGCGCTTCCTGGTGGTGTCCCTCGCCTTCTACGGCATGTCCACCTTCGAAGGCCCGATGATGGCCATCAAGACCGTCAACGCGCTGTCGCACTACACCGACTGGACCATCGGCCACGTACACGCCGGCGCCCTCGGCTGGGTAGCGATGATCTCCATCGGCTCGCTGTACCACCTCATCCCGAAAGTGTTCGGCCGCGAGCAGATGCACAGCATCGGCCTGATCAACGCCCACTTCTGGCTGGCGACCATCGGCACCGTGCTGTACATCGCCTCCATGTGGGTCAACGGCATCACCCAGGGCCTGATGTGGCGTGCGGTCAACGAAGACGGCACCCTCACCTACTCCTTCGTCGAAGCCCTGGAAGCCAGCCACCTCGGCTTCATGGTTCGCGCACTCGGCGGCGCCTTCTTCGTCACCGGCATGCTGCTGATGGCCTACAACACCTGGCGCACCGTACGTGCCGCTGACAAGAGCAAGTACGACTCCGCCGCCCTGATTCCTGCAGAGGTCGCTCACTGATGGCCGGTAGCAAACACGAATTTCTCGAGAAGAACATCGGCCTGCTTTCGCTGTTCATGGTGATCGCCGTGAGCATCGGCGGCCTGACCCAGATCGTGCCGCTGTTCTTCCAGGACGTCACAAACACCCCGGTGGAAGGCATGAAGCCACGCACCGCGCTGGAGCTGGAAGGCCGTGACATCTACATCCGCGAAGGCTGCGTCGGCTGCCACTCGCAGATGATCCGCCCGTTCCGCGCCGAGACCGAGCGTTACGGCCACTACTCCGTGGCCGGCGAGAGCGTCTGGGACCACCCGTTCCTGTGGGGCTCCAAGCGTACCGGTCCGGACCTGGCCCGCGTCGGCGGCCGCTACTCGGACGACTGGCACCGCGCCCACCTGTACAACCCGCGCAACGTGGTTCCGGAATCGAAGATGCCGGCGTACCCCTGGCTGGTCGAGAACAAGCTCGACGGCAAGGACACCGCCGCCAAGATGGAAGCTCTGCGCACCCTCGGCGTGCCCTATACCGACGAAGACATCGCCGGCGCACGCGAGGCCGTCAAGGGCAAGACCGAAATGGACGCGATCGTCGCGTACCTGCAGGGTCTTGGCACAGCCATCAAGAACAAACGGTAACGCCTCATGGATATCGGGATGATTCGCGGCATTGGCACCGCAGTAGTGTTCATCGCCTTCATCGGCGTGGTGCTCTGGGCCTTCAGCAGCAAGCGCAAGAAGAACTTCGACGAAGCGGCCAACCTGCCCTTCGCCGACGACGTCCCGGCCAAGAAGCGTGACGAGCAAGATTCTGGGAGCAATAAAGAATGACTTTGTTCTGGAGTATCTACATCAGCGTCCTGAGCCTCGGCACCATCGTGGCTCTCACTGCGCTGATCTTCGGTGTGCGTAAGGGCCAGCGCCCTGAAACCACCGAGGACACCGTCGGCCATGCCTTCGACGGTATCGAGGAGTTCGACAACCCGCTGCCGAAGTGGTGGTTCATGCTGTTCGTCGGCACCATCGTCTTCGCCCTCGGCTACTTGGTCCTGTACCCGGGCCTGGGTACCTGGAAAGGCCTGCTGCCGGGCTACAACGAAGCCGGCGACGGCCGTCCCTTCGCCAGCGGCGAAGCCGGCTGGACCGGCGTGCATCAGTGGGAAAAGGAAATGGTCCGCGCAGACAAGCAATACGCGCCGATCTACGCCAAGTACGCGCAGATGCCGATCGAGGAAGTGGCCAAGGACGAGCAGGCCCTGAAGATGGGCGGCCGCCTGTTCGCCTCCAACTGCTCGGTGTGCCACGGCTCCGACGCCAAGGGCGCCTACGGCTTCCCCAACCTGACCGACAACGAATGGCGCTGGGGCGGCAAGCCGGAAGACATCAAGCAGACCATCATCGGTGGTCGTCACGGCCAGATGCCGGCCCAGGCGCCGACCATCGGCGAGGAAGGCGTGCGCAACGTAGCCGCCTACGTGCTGACCGAACTGGCCGGCCGCAAGCTGCCGGAAGGCGCCACTGCCGACGTCGCCGCCGGCAAGCAGGTCTTCGAGAGCGTCTGCTTCGCCTGCCACACCAAGGAAGGCACCGGTAACACCGCGATGGGCGCCCCGAACCTGACCAACCCGAGCGCGTTCATCTACGGCAGCAGCTTCGCCCAGCTGCAGCAGACCATCCGTTACGGCCGCAGCGGCAACATGCCCGCCCAGCTGCCGTACGTGGGCAGCGAAGACAAGGTCCACCTGCTGGCCGCCTACGTGTACAGCCTGTCGCACGGCAACGCCGGCGCCAACGTCGAGAAGTAAGGCTCTACCCCGCCCGGACGCGACCGCTGGTCGCACCCGGGCCACGCTCGATCAGGCGTACCATAGTGACGTGAAATTCTGACTCCTCCGGCAAGTATCGGAGGAGCACTCACCCAAGCCGTGGTACACCCGATGAGCGAACAGATTCCCGTCCGAAACATCACCCCTCCCCCGGCCAAGGGCGGCGAAACCGTCGACCTCTACGCCAGCCGCGAAAAGATCTATACCCGCGCCTTCACCGGCCTGTTCCGCAACCTGCGGCTCGGCGGCGGAGCCTTTCTCTTCCTACTCTACTTCGGCACCGTCTGGCTGAACTGGAGCGGACGCCAGGCCGTCTGGTGGAACCTGCCGGAACGCAAGTTCTTCATCTTCGGCGCCACCTTCTGGCCGCAGGACTTCATTCTGCTCTCGGCGCTGCTGATCATCGCCGCCTTCGGCCTGTTCTTCATCACCGTGTTCGCCGGCCGCGTCTGGTGCGGCTACACCTGCCCGCAGAGCGTGTGGACCTGGATCTTCATGTGGTGCGAGAAGATCACCGAGGGCGACCGCAACCAGCGCATGAAGCTGGACAAGGCGCCGATGAGCGCCAACAAGCTCCTGCGCAAGACGGCCAAGCACGGCCTGTGGATTCTCATCGGCCTGGTCACCGGCCTGACCTTCGTCGGCTACTTCTCGCCGATCCGCGAGCTGATTCCCAACCTGCTCACCGGCGAGGCCGATGGCTGGGCCTACTTCTGGGTCGGCTTCTTCACCCTGGCCACCTACGGCAACGCCGGCTGGCTGCGCGAGCAGGTGTGCATCTACATGTGCCCCTACGCGCGCTTCCAGAGCGTGATGTTCGACAAGGACACCCTGATCGTCTCCTACGATCCACGTCGCGGCGAGCATCGCGGCCCACGCAAGAAGAACGTCGACTACAAGGCCCAGGGCCTCGGCGACTGCATCGATTGCACCATGTGCGTCCAGGTCTGCCCCACCGGCATCGACATCCGCGACGGCCTGCAGGTCGAGTGCATCGGCTGCGCCGCCTGCATCGACGCCTGCGACAGCATCATGGACAAGATGAACTACCCGCGCGGCCTGATCAGCTACACAACCGAACACAATCTTTCCGGGCAGAAGACCCATCTGCTGCGACCGCGCCTGATAGGCTACGCCGTCGCGCTGGTGGCGATGAGCTCAATGTTCGTCTGGGCCATCGCCAGCCGCTCGCTGGTGGAGGTCGACGTGCTCAAGGACCGCGTGCTGTTCCGCGAGAACGAGGAAGGCCACGTCGAGAACGTCTACACCGTGAAGCTGATGAACAAGGCCCAGCGCGACCTGACCTATCTGATCTCCGTCGAGGGCATCGACGGCCTCGAATACGAGGGTCGGCGCGAAGTCAGGGCCGCGGCCGGCGAAGTGCTGTCGCTGCCGGTGGAGCTGTCCGTGCCGCCGGAGAAGCTGCCGTCCAGCGCCAATGAAATCGTCTTCAGGGTCAAGGCCCTGGAAGATCCGTCCATCGAGAGCGACGCCGACAGCCGTTTCATCGGCCCCAGCGTACGTTGAACACAGGTTCCTTCATGTCGCCGCAACAACCCCCGGTCAACCCCTGGTACAAAGAAGTCTGGGTCTGGTTCATCCTCGGCATCCTCGGCCTGTCCGTGGTGCTCGGCACCAGCATGCTGGTGATCGCCACCAAGAACCCGCCGGGCCTGCTGTCGGACAACTACTACGACGTCGGCAAAGGCATCAACACCTCGCTGGAGCGCGAAGAGCTGGCCGAGCGCCTCAAGCTCAAGGCCGCCTTCACCCTGGACAACGAGCGCGGCACCGTCAGCCTGCAGCTGGACGGCTACAGCAACCCGCCGCAACTGGTGCTCAACCTGATCTCGCCGACCCAGCCGGAGCGTGACCGCCGGGTGATCCTGCAGCCCCAAGGCGACGGCAGCTACGCCGGCAACCTGCTGGATGCCGTCGAGGGCCGCCGCTTCGTCGAGCTGATCGGCCAGGAAGGCGGCAAGGACTGGCGCCTGTTCGAGGAAAAGCAACTGGCCAGCGGCCAGCGCTTCCAGCTCGGCGAGTAAGCCCGCGCGCATGAGCAGCCCCCTTCCCTGCTACCACTGCGGCCTGCCGGTACCTGCCGGCAGCCGTTTCGAGGCCCGCGTCCTGGATCAGCCGCGGGCCTTCTGCTGTCCGGGCTGCCAGGCGGTGGCCGAGGCCATCGTCGCCGGCGGACTGGACGGCTACTACCGTCACCGCAGCGACAGCGCCATCAATCCGCAGACCCTGCCCAAGGCGCTGCCGGACGAACTGGCGCTGTACGACCGCGACGAGGTGCAGCGCAACTTCGTCGAACACCAGGGCGAGCTCAGCGAGACGCGCCTGCTGATCGAGGGCATCAGCTGCGCCGCCTGCGGCTGGCTGATCGAGAAACACCTGCGCAGCCTGCCGGGCGTGGCCGAGGCCAGCCTCAACCTGTCCAACCAGCGCCTGCAGGTGCGCTGGGCCGACAGTCAGATCCCGCTCAGCCAACTGCTCGCCGAGCTGCGCCGCATCGGCTATGCCGGCCACCCCTGGCAGGACGACGAGGCCAGCGCACGCCTGGCCGAAGAGAACCGCCGTTCGATGCGCCAGATCGGCGTCGCCGGCCTGCTGTGGATGCAGGTGATGATGGCGGCCATGGCCACCTGGCCGGAGTTCAACGTCGACCTCTCGCCAGAGCTGGACAAGATCCTGCGCTGGACCAGCCTGTTCCTCACCACCCCCATCGTCTTCTATTGCTGCGGCCAGTTCTTCCGCGGCGCCCTGCGCGACCTGCGCACCCGCCACCTGACCATGGACGTCTCGGTGTCGCTGGCCATCGGCGGCGCTTACGTGGCCGGCATCTGGTCCACCGTCACCGGGGTCGGCGAGCTGTACTTCGACGCGGTCGGCATGTTCGCCCTGTTCCTGCTGGCAGGCCGCTACCTGGAGCGTCGCGCCCGCGAGCGCACGGCGGCGGCCACCGCGCAGCTGGTCAGCCTGCTGCCGCCCTCGTGCCTGCGCCTCGACGAGCGCGGCCAGAGCCAGCGCGTGCTGCTGCGCGAACTGGCGATCGGCGACCGCGTGCTGGTGCCGCCGGGCGCCCAGCTGCCGGCGGACGGCCGCATCCTCGCCGGCCAGTCGAGCATCGATGAGTCGCTGCTCACCGGCGAATACCTGCCGCTGCCGCGGGGCGAAGGCGACGCCGTCACCGCCGGCACGCTCAATGTCGAGGGGCCGCTGACCATCGAGGTCGGCGCCCTGGGCGAGAACACCCGGCTGTCCGCCATCGTGCGCCTGCTCGAGCGCGCCCAGGCCGACAAGCCGCGCATGGCCGAACTGGCCGACCGGGTGGCCCAGTGGTTCCTGCTGGTGGTGCTGGGCTTCGCCGCCGTGGTCGGTGTGGTCTGGTGGCAGATCGACAGCGAGCGCGCCTTCTGGATCGTCCTCGCCCTGCTGGTCGCCACCTGCCCCTGCGCCCTCTCGCTGGCCACGCCCACCGCACTGACCACGGCCACCGGCAGCCTGCACAAGCTGGGCCTGCTGCTGACCCGCGGCCACGTGCTCGAAGGCCTGAAGCAGATCGACACGGTGATCTTCGACAAGACCGGCACCCTCAGCGAGGGGCGCCTGACCCTGGAGCGCATCGAGACCCTGCGCGAGCTGGACGCCGACGCCTGCCTGGCCCTGGCCGCGGCGCTGGAGCACGGCTCCGAACACCCCATCGCCCGCGCTTTCGGCCATTGCAGCCAAGGCGCCGAACAGCTGGCCAGCGAGCCGGGCCAGGGCCTGGAGGGCGTGGTCGACGGCCGTCGCCTGCGCATCGGCCAGCCCGGCTATGTCGCCGCCCTGGCGGGCCGCGAGGCACCGGCGATTCCCGGCGAACGCGGCCAATGGCTGCTGCTCGGCGATACGCGCGGCCCGCTGGCCTGGTTCGTCCTCGACGATCTCCTGCGCGAAGATGCCCCGGAGTTGATCGCCGCCTGCCGCGCCCAGGGCTGGGACATCCTCCTGCTGTCCGGTGACAGCTCGCCGATGGTCGGCGAAGTGGCGCGCCGGCTCGGCATCGACGACGCCCGGGGCGGCCTGACTCCGGACGCCAAGCTGGCCGTACTCAAGGATCTGCACCAGCGCGGCCGCCGCGTGCTGATGCTCGGCGACGGGGTCAACGACGTGCCGGTGCTGGCCGGTGCCGACATCAGCGTGGCCATGGGCAGCGCCACCGACCTGGCCAAGACCAGCGCCGATGCCGTGCTGCTGTCCAACCATCTGGGCAGCCTGGTGCAGGCCTTCGCCCTGGCCCGCCGCACCCGCCGCATCATCGTCGAGAATCTGGCCTGGGCCACCCTGTACAATGGCCTCGTGCTGCCATTCGCCGCCGTCGGCTGGGTCACTCCGCTGTGGGCCGCGGTCGGCATGTCGGCCAGTTCGTTATTGGTAGTGCTCAACGCGCTGCGACTGGCCCGGGTCTGACGCCAGAAGCGAGCCCCACCCGTGAATCTCCAGCAGCGAGCGCCTCATTTGCAGAGTTCGCTGCTCCACCCCCGGAGGCTGTATGTCCGCCATCTACATCCTGATTCCGATCGCCGTCGGCCTGGTCGGCTTCGCCATCTGGCTGTTCTTCTGGGCGGTGGACAACGGCCAGTACGACGACCTGGACAGCCCGGCCCACAGCATCCTGTTCGACGACGAGGACCCGCAGCACAAGGCCGGTATCGCCGAGGCGGACAAGGGCGACGAACCCAAGGACGAACCGCGTGCCTGACCTCGCGCCCCAGCTGGTCTCGGCGCTGATCCTCGGCCTGCTCGGCGGCGGCCACTGCCTGGGCATGTGCGGCGGGCTGATGGGCGCGCTGACCCTGGCCATCCCGCCGGAGCAGCGCGCCCGTCGCCTGCGCCTGCTGCTGGCCTACAACCTCGGCCGCATCCTCAGCTACGCTACGGCCGGCCTGCTGATCGGCCTGGCCGGCTGGGCCGTGGCCAGCAGCCCGGCGGCGATGATCCTGCGGGTGGTCGCCGGCCTGCTGCTGATCGCCATGGGGTTGTATCTGGCCGGCTGGTGGAGCGGCCTGACGCGCATCGAGGCGCTGGGGCGGCATCTGTGGCGCCACCTGCAGCCGCTCGCCAGCCGCCTGATGCCGGTCAGCAGCCTGCCGCGCGCCCTGCTGCTCGGCGCGGTGTGGGGCTGGCTGCCCTGCGGCCTGGTCTACAGCACATTGCTGTGGGCCTCCAGCCAGGGCTCGCCGGCCGACAGCGCGCTGCTGATGCTGGCCTTCGGCCTCGGCACCTGGCCGGTGCTGCTGGCCACCGGCATGGCCGCCGAGCGCCTGACCGCCCTGCTGCGCAAACGCGGCGTGCGCGTCGCCGGCGGCCTGCTGGTGATCCTGTTCGGCCTCTGGACCCTACCCGGCCCGCACCAGCACTGGCTGATGGGCCACTGACGTACCGCTGACGCATCCACGGTCTGGAGAACAGGCGACAGCCTGACTCAGATCAAGAGTCGCCGCGCGACCAATCCCTAGACTGGCCTCACTGTCACTCCAGGGATCCTCCAATGCTCGACGCCATCCACTGGGACGCCGACCTGATCCGCCGCCACGACCGGCCGGGTCCGCGCTACACCTCCTACCCCACCGCCGTGCAGTTCCACAGCGAGATCGGCTCCTTCGACCTGCTGCATGCGCTGCGCGACAGCCGCAAGGCCCTGCGCCCGCTATCGCTCTACGTGCACGTGCCGTTCTGCGCGAACATCTGCTACTACTGCGCCTGCAACAAGGTGATCACCAAGGACCGCGGCCGCGCCCTGCCCTATCTGGAACGGCTGGAACAGGAGGTCGAACTGATCTCGCGCCATCTGGACCGCGGCCAGGTGGTCGAGCAGCTGCACTTCGGCGGCGGCACTCCGACCTTCCTCAGCCACGACGAGCTGCGCCGGCTGATGGACCACCTGCGGCAGCACTTCAACCTGCTGGACGACGACAGCGGCGACTACGGCATCGAGATCGACCCCCGCGAGGCCGACTGGTCGACCATGGGCCTGCTGCGCGAGCTGGGCTTCAACCGTGTCAGCCTCGGCGTGCAGGACCTCGACCCGGACGTGCAGCGCGCCGTCAATCGCCTGCAGACCCTCGAACAGACCCGCGCCATCGTCGAGGCGGCGCATACCCTGCAGTTCCGCTCGGTGAACATCGACCTGATCTACGGCCTGCCGCTGCAGACGCCCGAGAGTTTCGCCCGCACCGTGGCCGAGGTGATCGCCCTGCAGCCGGATCGCCTGTCGGTGTTCAACTACGCGCACCTGCCCGAGCGCTTCATGCCGCAGCGGCGCATCAACGCCGAGCAACTGCCGAGCCCGGCGCAGAAACTGGAGATGTTGCAGCGCAGCATCGAGCAGCTCACCGCCGCCGGCTACCGCTACATCGGCATGGACCACTTCGCCCTGCCCGACGACGAGCTGGCCATCGCCCAGGAGGACGGCACCCTGCAACGCAACTTCCAGGGCTACACCACCCACGGCCATTGCGACCTGATCGGCCTCGGCGTGTCGGCCATCAGCCAGGTCGGCGACCTCTACAGCCAGAACAGCAGCGACCTGGCCAACTATCAGCAGAGCCTGGGCAACGGCCAGCTGGCGACCCAGCGCGGCCTGCATTGCAACGAGGACGACCACATCCGCCGCGCAGTGATCCAGGCGCTGATCTGCCAGTTCCGACTGGACTTCGGCGAGATCGAGCAGCGCTTCGCCATCGATTTTCGTAGCTACTTTTCGGCCATCTGGCCGCAGCTGCAGCAGATGGCCCGCGACGGGTTGATCGAGCTGGGCGAGCAAGGCATCGGGGTGCGTCCAGCCGGACGCCTGCTGGTGCGCTCGGTATGCATGCTGTTCGACCATTATCTGGAACAGCAGAACCTGCAGCGCTTTTCGCGGGTGATCTAGAGCCGCCAGGGTGCGCTGTCGAGTGCGTCCAGGCGCCTGTCGGCTCAGGCCATCGCCAGGCTATTCGCCTGCATGCGCTGGCCGTCGCTCAGGCGCTTGTCCTTGAGCGCGGTCAACAGGTTGCCCTGGGCGATGCTCAGCGCGCCCTGCAGCGAAGCCAGCTCGCCCTGCAACGCCTCGAGACGCGCCTGCTTCAGCTGCGGGTCCATCGCCGTATCGGCGGCCAGGGCCTGCAGCTCGGCCTTCTTCTCGGCGATCTTCTCGCGCAGTTCGCGGATCATCTTGAGAATTTCCTTGACGTTGTCCGGCAGCTCGGCGTCGTCGATGTCCTTGGTACTCGCCGAGGCACGCGCCTTGCCCATGTCGGACAGCGTCACTCGCAGCCCCTCGAACGGATCTTCCTTGGTCGACTTTTCCTCGGGCGGGGCATAGTGGCGTTGCACACCCGTGGCCAAGCGCTCGGTAAAGCCGGTTCCGTTGATTCGCATGGATTTTCCCTCGACGCCGCTCTTTCCCAGGCTATCGGAAAGTGAATGAATAACTTGAGCGAGCGGTCAGCCCTGTAACACCATGGTCGTGCTGGCCGTCGAGACTGGCCATGGGTTAACCTTTGTCTTTGTGTGTGAACTGCAGTCAGGGATATCCGATGTCAGAAACCATCAAGGTGCACAGCCCGCATCAGGCCCATTGCAAGGACTGCAGTCTGGCCGCGCTGTGCCTGCCGCTGTCGCTCAACCTGGAGGACATGGACTCCCTGGACCGCATCGTCAAGCGCGGCCGCCCGCTGAAGAAGGGCGAGTTCCTGTTCCGCCAGGGCGATGCCTTCGACTCGGTATTCGCCGTGCGTGCCGGCGCGCTGAAGACCTTCACCCTGAGCGATTCGGGCGAGGAGCAGATCACCGGCTTCCACCTGCCCAGCGAGCTGGTCGGCCTGTCCGGCGTGGACACCGAGGTCTACCCGGTGTCGGCCCAGGCGCTGGAAACCACCTCGGTATGCGAGATTCCCTTCGAGCGTCTGGATGAACTCTCCGTACAGCTGCCGCAGCTGCGTCGCCAGCTGATGCGGGTGATGAGCCGCGAGATCCGCGACGACCAGCAGATGATGCTGCTGCTGTCCAAGAAGACCGCCGACGAGCGCATCGCCACCTTCCTGGTCAACCTCTCCGCGCGTTTCCGCGCCCGCGGCTTTTCGGCCAACCAGTTCCGCCTGGCCATGTCGCGCAACGAGGTCGGCAACTACCTGGGCCTGGCCGTGGAGACCGTGTCGCGGGTGTTCACCCGCTTCCAGCAGAACGGCCTGATCAACGCCGAAGGCAAGGAAGTGCAGATTCTCGACCCCATCGAGCTGTGCGCCCTGGCCGGCGGCAACATGCCCGACTGAGCCCCATGCTCCGGCACCCTCGCCGGAGCGTCGCCATCATCTAACCTGAAAAACAGTGCTCGCCGGCGTGGCGGAGCACGTAGCCCGCATGTTCCGGCTCGCCAAGCGCCGGTAGTCCCAAGGAGAGCGAGATGATCTTCGACGAATTCGCCATCAAATCGCTGATCCGCCCGGTGCCGGATTTCCCCAAGCCCGGCGTGGTATTCCGCGACATCACCCCGCTGTTCCAGTCGCCGCGCGCCCTGCGCATGGTGGTGGACAGCTTCATCCAGCGCTATGTCGAGACCGAGTTCAGCCATATCGCGGCGATGGACGCACGCGGCTTCCTGTTCGGCTCGATCATGGCCTACGAGCTGAACAAGCCCCTGGTCCTGTTTCGCAAGCAGGGCAAGCTGCCGGCCGAGGTGCTCGCCGAGAGCTACCAGACCGAGTACGGCGAGGCGCTGCTGGAGGTGCACGCCGACAGCCTGTGCGAAGGCGACCGTGTGCTGATCTTCGATGACCTGATCGCCACCGGCGGCACCCTGCTGGCCGCCACCCAGCTGGTCAAACGCATGGGCGCCGAGGTACACGAAGCCGCCGCCATCATCGATCTGCCGGAACTGGGCGGCTCGCAGCGGCTGCAGGACATGGGCATCGCCACCTTCACCCTCACCGCCTTCGAACTCAGCGAGCGCTGAGTTCGGCCCGCCCGGGCCGTCGGCGCCTGCGACCATACCGGCCTGTCGGGCGCCCGAAAGCTGGCTCCGGGCCATCGTCTCCCTGTCTTACGCGACGCGAACAGCGACTTCGCTCCTCCGCCCATGGAGGAGCAGGCTCCAGCGCCAACGACCTGATCGAAAAGTCAGAATCCAGCCCGAGTTTCGAGTAATCCATGCGCGAAATGGCCTGTAATCCATTTGCCATAGACTGATGTGCGTAACGGCCTACAAGACTGCAGAAAGTCATTTTTGATCAGTTAGTTAGCTCAAAACTGCAGTGCAAGCGGAACGGGAGATCAGGCAGTACCCGGAATTTGAGAGGCCCGGATCGCTGAACTATGGTCCCAATCAGGGGAGCACTTCGCCTGCAGGAAGGATTAGGCCATGAACAATTTCGCAAAAGCCTCGGCAACACTCCTGGGTCTCTTCAGCGCTTCGGCCTGGGCCGCGGGGGAGCTGCAGGGGCAGCTCAACGTGCAACTCACCGTCGGCTCCGGCTGCACCATCACCAACGGCGGGCAAACCGGCGGGACCAACACCTTCGGCACTCTGGCCTTCGGTGATTACACCGGCCTGGACAACATCATCGACGGCCGCTCGCTGGGCAGCGGCGGCGGCAGCTCTTTCGGCGTGCAGTGCAGCCTCGGCACCAACTACACCATCGCCATCGACAACGGCGCCAATTCCGCCGGCGGCCAGCGCCGCATGCAGAGCGGCGGCGAATTCATCGAGTACGACCTGTACCAGGACAGCGCCCGCGCCGTGCCCTGGGGCGACGGCGGTGCCGGCGGCACCGTGCTGGCCGGCACCGGCACCGGTACCAGCGAGGAAGTAATCGTCTACGGCCGCGTCCCGCCACAAACCACGCCGAGCCCCGGCACCTATCTGGATACCGTCCAGGTCACCATCAGCTGGTAAGCCAGCGCAGCTTTCCCTAGGACCCGCAGCTCAAAGAAGAACCATGCGCCGCTCGTTCTATCCCTGCTTCACGGCATCGCTTCTGCTCGCCCCGCTGCCGGCGCAGGCAGTCGACAAGACCGCCAGCATCGGCCTGAGAGTCGAGGTGTTGCCGGCCTGCCAGGCGGGCAGCGCCGGTGGCGGCAGTGTCGATTTCGGCGTCCTCGACTTCGGCACCCACTTCGCCCTCGACAACACCATCAGCGTGGCCGGCCAGCCCAACGCCGGCGCGCTGCGCGTCAACTGCCAGCAGAACGTGCCGTACCGGGTGCTGATCAACGGCGGTCAGAATGGCTCGGTCGGTGACCGTCGGATGATCGGCCCCAGCACCGCCGAGGTGGCCTACAACCTTTACACCGCCGCGGATTACACCACGGTCTGGGACGACAGCACCGGGGTCACCGGCGTGGGCACCGGCCAGGACCAGTGGCTGCCGGTATACGGCCGGGTGCCGGCGCAAGCGGTGTCGCAGGTAGGCAACTACGGCGACACCCTAACCGTCACGGTGAGCTGGTGATGTCGTGCTCGCCACGCCGCGCCTGGTCTGCCCTGATCTGCCTGCCCCTGTGCCCACCGGCGCTGGCCGACACCGGGGTCAACGATCAGGTCGTGAGCCAGAGTTTCGAGCTGCGCGCCCAAGTAGTGCCCGGCTGCCTGCTGGGTGCCGGCAGCAGCGACGTGACCACCTTCGGCAGCATCTCCTTCGGCCAGATCAGCACGCTGAACAGCAACCTGGACGTGGTCAGCACGCCGGGCAGCGGCTCGATCGTCGTGCAATGCTCGCCCGGCACCAACTTCACCCTGGCGCTGAATGCCGGCAACCACGCCAGCAGCGTCGGCAGCGGGCGCTTCATGGCCAAGGACAGCGAACGACTGCGCTACCAGCTGTACCAGGACGCGGGCTACAGCGTCGTCTGGGGCAATGGCAGCAACGGCGGCGCCAGCATCAGCACCACCTTCCCGGCCAGCGGCAACAGCCTGACCTACCCGGTATACGCGCGGCTGTTCAGCGTCAGCCCCATGCCGTCGGCCGGCGTGTACACCGACACCGTCACAGTGACTCTGAGCTATTGAACGATCATGGCAAGTTCTCGCCCTCTCCTCTCGCTCTGGCTGCTGGCCCTCTGGCTGCTCGCCACGCCGGCCAGTCAGGCCGCCAGTTCCATCCTGATCTGGCCGATCAATCCGCTGATCGACGCCGAGCACAAAGCCGCCGCGCTCTGGCTGGAGAACCGCGGCCAGGCTCCGGTCGACCTGCAGATTCGCGTGCTGGCCTGGCAGCAATCGGGCTTCGAGGACCAGCTCGTCCCGCAGAAGGCGGTGGTCGGCAGCCCGCCCATGGCCACGTTGCAGCCGGGCAAACGCCAGCTGGTCCGTCTGGTCAGGCTGCAGACGCCTGCGGCGGGTACCCTGCAGACCTATCGGGTGCTGGTGGACGAAGTGCTGCCGCCCAACGAGCGGCCGCCCGAGCTCGGCGTGCAGTTCCAGATGCGCTATTCGGTACCGCTGATCGTCACGGGCACGGGAGCGTATCTGGATGACGGCGCCAGTGACGCGCCGCGCCGCGGCCAGGCCCTCGCTCCCGAGCTGCACTACCGCATCGCCGACAGCGGCGGCCAGCGCTTCCTCTACGTGCGCAACCGCGGCCCTGCTCACGCCCGGCTCTCGCAGGTCGAACTCGGCCGCTTCACCCTGGCCAAGGGCCTGCTCGGCTATGTGCTGCCGGGCGCCGAAATGCGCTGGCCATTGCCCGCCGCCGCCCCCGCCAAAGGACCGCTGCACGCCCGGATCAACGAATGGAAAGAGTCCCACGCCATCCAGTCTTACTGACCGGCTGCGCCGCCTCTGCCTGCTGGCGCTGCTGCTCTGTCCACCGGCGCTGGCCGAGACGTCTGAGCAACTGGCAGACGCCCAACTGCTGTACCTGGAGCTGCTGGTGAACGCGATGCCGAGCGGCAAGGTGGTGGAAGTGCGCGAGAGCCAGGGGCGTCTCTTCGTCGAGCGCGGCGAGCTGATCGCCGCCGGCGTGCGGGTCGAGTCCACGGGCGAACCCTGGGTGGCGCTGGACGGCATCGCCGACCTCGGCAGCGAGTATCAGCAGGACAGCCAGCGCCTGCTGCTCACCCTGCCCAGCGAATGGCTGCCGGAACAGAGCTTCGACACCACCCGCCTCACCGAGCCGCTGCCGGCGCAGAGCTCCTTCGGCATGCTGTTCAACTACGACCTCTACTACAGCGACAGTGACAGCGGCGTGCACTTCGCCAACACCTGGCTGGAACAGCGCGTGTTCGACGGCTTCGGCGTGGTGTCCAACACCGGCGTGTACCGCCACAGCTTCAGCGGGCCGAGCTACCAGGACGGCTACATCCGCTACGACACCACCTGGCGCTTCAACCGCCAGGACGACCTGATGAGCTTCGGCGGCGGCGACCTGATCACCGACGCGCTGACCTGGAACAGCGCCGTACGCCTGGGCGGCCTGCAGATCGCCCGCAACTTCTCCTTGCGTCCGGACCTGATCACCTACCCGCTGCCGCGCTTCGAGGGCGACGCCGCGGTGCCCAGCACCCTCGATCTGTTCATCGACAACTCGCGGGTCAGCAGCGAAAACCTGCGCCCCGGGCCCTTCACCCTCAACACCGTGCCCTACATCAGCGGCGCCGGCACCGCGACCCTGGTCACCACCGACGCCCTCGGTCGCCAGGTGAGCACCGCCGTACCGTTCTACGTCACCGACACGCTGCTCAAGAAGGGGCTGTTCGACTATTCGCTTTCCGCCGGCAAGCTGCGCCGCGACTATGGCGTGGATAACTTCTCCTACGGCAGCTTCGCCAGCAGCGGCACTCTGCGCTATGGCATCAGCGACAGTTTCACCCTCGAGGGTCACGCGGAGCTCGGCGACGACCTGCGCCTGGGCGGGGTCGGCGGCACCTGGGGTGTCGGCCTGTTCGGTACCCTCACCGCCTCGCTCAGCCAGAGCCAGGGCCTGGGCAATGGCCAGCAGTACAGCCTGGGCTACAGCTATTACGCGCGGCGCTTCGGTATCACCGCCCAGCGTATCCAGCGCACTTCGGACTATGCCGATCTCAGCCGCGTCGTCGCCCTCGAGGACGGCACCAGTGGCGGCCGGCTGAGCAAACTCAGCGATCAGTTGACCTTCACCTTCAGTCCCGAGCGCCTCGGCTCGTTCGGCGTCGGCTACTTCGCCAATGAAGAGCAGGACGGCACGCGTACCCGGCTATTGAACCTCTCCTGGTCGAAGAGCCTGTGGAGCAACAGCAGCGTCTACCTCTCGGTAAACCGGGAAATCGGCGAGTCGGGCTATTCCGCCCAGGCGCAGGTCGTGATCCCCTTCGACCTGCTGTCCACAGTCTCCGCCGGCCTCGAGCGCAACAGCGAGGGCGACCAGCGCACGCGGGTCAACTACAGCCGCACCCCGCCCAGCGACGGCGGCCTGGGCTGGAATCTGGGCTATGCCGGCGGCGAGAGCGAATACCGCCAGGCAGACCTTACCTGGCGCACCAGCAAGGCCCAGCTGCAGGCGGGCATCTACGAAGACGGCGAAGTCACCACCCACTGGGGCGGCGCGAGCGGCTCGCTGGTCGCCATGCAGGGGCAGATGTTCGCCGCCAACCGCATCGACGATGCCTTCGTCGTGGTCAGCACCCGCGGCTATGCCGATGTGCCGGTGCGCTTCGAGCACCAGCTGCTCGGCAGCACCGACGAAGCCGGCTACCTGCTGGTGCCCTGGGTACCGTCCTATTATGCGGGCCAGTACGAGGTCGACCTGCTGCAGCTGCCGAGCAACGTGCAGAGCGGCGACACCCAGCGGCAGATCGCCGTGCACGAGGGCAGCGGCGCGCTGCTGGAATTCGCCCTGGAGAATCGCCTGTCCGCCAGCATCACCCTGACCGACGCCGGTGGCACAGCGCTGCCGAGGGGTTCGCGCGTCACCCACCTACCCTCGGGGCAGCAGACCTATGTCGGCTGGGACGGCCAGGTGTATCTGGAGGGGCTGGAGCAGGACAACCGCCTGGACGTGAGGCTGCCGAGCGGTGCGGTTTGCAGCAGCCGGTTCACGCTGGAGCCGCAGGCGCAGGAAATCGCCCTGATCGGCCCGCTGCCCTGTCAGCGTTCGGCAGTCGCGCCATGAGCCGCCGCGGCCTGCTCGCTCTGCTGATGCTGCTCGGCCTGCTGGCGGCCTCGCCGGCACGGGCGGTTTGCATCACCGCCACCACGGCGGTCAATCTGGGCAGCACCAACTCGTTGAGCCTGCGCGCTCAACCCCAGCAGGCCGCCGCTGGTGCCGGCCTGGGCTGCGAGGGCGTGCTGACGCTGCTCACCGCCGCCTATGTGCGGGTCACGGTAAACACCCCGGCACCGCTGCTGCTGCGCGACGGCAATGGCAACCAGATCCCTTTCCAGATCTATCAGGACATCGGCTACACCCAGCCGCTGCCCCCGGGGACGCCGCGTCAGCTGGACAGCGTCAACCTGCTGACCCTGGGCGCCAGCGCGACGGCGATCGCCCTGTATTTCCGCACCGACAGCGGACCCAATGTGCCGGCCGGCACCTATACGGCAACTGTCAACCTGCGCTGGCAATGGGCGATCTGCACACTCGGCCTGATCAACATCTGCGCCTGGGAGCGCAGCCCTGGGCTGACCCAGAACTGCCCGCTCGGCATCTGCGGCGTACCGACCAACTGGGGCACAGGCTCGCCGGTCACGATCAATATCACGCTGGTGGTCACCAAGGCCTGTCAGATCAACAACGTTCCACCGGTAAATTTCGGCAGCCAGGCACTGGTCAGCCAGTTCAGCCCGCAGGTGCAATCGGTCACGGTGACCTGCACCAACACCGAGGGCTACACCCTGGGCTTCGACAATGGTGAGAATTTCCAATCGACCTGGAGACGACTGGCGGCGGGCAGCGGCCGGTACCTGCGCTATCACCTGTACCGCCCCAACAGCAACGTCATCTGGGACAACGCGACGCCCCTGAGCGCCACCGGCACCGGCACTGCGCAGATTTTCCCCTACCGGGCGGTCATCGACCCCGGCCAGCCCAACGTGCCGGCGGGCACCTACATCGACAACGTGCTGCTAATCATCAGCTACTGAAGCGGGCCTACCAATACACGACCACGCGCGAGCCAGCGCCGTCGGCGCTTTCCACGCGGGTGACGGCGTCCTGCCCGGATGGCTGCGCCGCCATGGGCCGGCCGCGTTCGTCCTGCAGCTGGAACGCCGAGGCTTCGCAGCCCTGGCTGCTGACCCGGTATGTATCGAGGGAGGTTTCGCTCGCCACCTGGCAGCTCTTGACGATGGTCAGGCTGATTCCGATCTGCCCGCCCACCTGCCCCGCCTGGGCCTGGACAGCAGGGATGATGAGAACGGCAAACGCCACGATGGGGAGGAGAGTTCGCTGGAGGTACATACCGACTGCTCTACGGTAACTGCGGCCTATTGGTTACTGAATAGTCCATCCGTAGAACTGGACTGGCGGGCCTCACGGGCCGACAGCTGAAGCGATAGTGGGCACAGGGTAAGCGGGCAAAACGGTGATATCAATGTGGAATCACCCTTTTTCCGACGAAAGAGATAGCTTTTGGCTTACAAGGGTGCGGGATGTCAGCGGACGGGTAGGATTTACGGATCGCCCTGTCTCAGGTCAGCAGGCGATGCCGCCAATGCCTGAATCAAAGGATGCAGACCGGCTCTCTCGCGTTGTTCAGCGACGATAGTTCCCGCGAGGAATCAGAGAAACGCCAAGGCGCAGAGACAGCCGAGGAGCGACGCCGCAGCCGCGGCGAAAGCGGCCAGGCAATAACGGTTCATGGCATCGACCACCATTGCAGCGCCGATTCGGTGAGCCAGATAGCCTCCGAGCACCCCGGGCAACAGCAGCGCCAGGGAAACCAACGCCGACAGGCCGAAACCGATCACCAGCCCAAGCGCAAACGCTGGCGTGCCTCTAGGGCGAGCCCCATCGGCGGGCGGCGTGTAGAGCAGTATTCCCTCGGGATTCGTCAGGTGCGTATACCCGGCGAACAGCAGGACCACAGCGCACACGGTCAGCGCTACCTGCGCGATCAAGGCCCGATGGCGAACAAGAGAGGTTTGGGGCCATTATTTAAACGCGGCTTCGAACTTCGCATTGTCCAGGTACTTTCCATATCGGGTAATCGATGCATTCACTGACGCATCCGACATGATTTCCTGCATGGCCAGTTGGCCGAGCACCTCGAAGGCCGCCTCGATTGCTGCGCTGCCTCCGGTGGAAATGGCCGCTTTAGCCTCGGTCCTGCAGTTCTCAGTCAACAGCCTGGTAGCCAGAGCGGCCATGCTTCTGTCCATCTCTTCGCGATTGGCCTCGGTCACATTGGAGAGAGGCTTGATTTCCGGGTGAGCTGCCATCGCGGCAAATACCCACTGAGCCAGGTCTTTGCGGTCCTTGCCTGTCGTGTGGTCACCCAGACAACTGCCCAACGCAGCAGCCGTGTCACCGGCTAACACCGGAGCGGAAAGCGTTGCTGCAGCAATAAAGCAGCCGGCCAGCACGGATTTGAACGTGTTCATTTTTCTTCCTTGATGTTTTTGGATGATCGCCTGCAGCGTCAGCGAAGGCGCTGTCTGGGCGGCATGCGAAGCTACCCATTTGCCCCTGTGCTGTCCAGAAGGCTCGTGCTAGAGCCCCATCTGCTTGCTGATGATCTCGTTCATGATCTCCCGCGAGCCGCCGCCGATGGAGAGGATACGGTTGTCGCGGTACAGGCGCTCCACCAGCGATTCACGCATGTAGCCCATGCCACCGAGGATCTGCACGGCGTCGTAGGTGATGCGGTCGGCCACGTCAGTGGCGAAGTTCTTGGCCATGGAGATTTCCTTGATCACGCTCTTGCCGGCGGCCATCTTGGCGGCCTGGCGATAAGTGAACTCGCGGGAGACTTCCAGTTGGGTGGCCATCTCGGCCAGGCGATGCTTGAGCACCTGGAACTTGCCGACAGGCTTGCCGAAGGCCTCGCGCTCGCGGGCCCAGGCCAGGGCTTCCTCCAATGCCATCTGCGAGGTCATGTTGGCCATCAGTGCCAGGCTCAGGCGTTCGCTCTGGAAGTTGGCCATGATGCAGGCGAAGCCCATGTTCTCGGCACCGACCAGGTTCTCCACCGGCACCTTGCAGTCGTCGAAGAACAGCTCGGCGGTGTCCGAGGCGCGCCAGCCCATCTTCTTCAGCGAGCGGCCGACGCTGAAACCGGGCGTGCCCTTCTCGATCAACAGCAGGCTGACACCGCCGAAACCCTCGCCGCCGGTGCGCACGGCCACGGTGTAGTAGTCGGCGCGCACGCCGCTGGTGATGAAGGTCTTGCTGCCGGTGACGCGATAGAAGTCGCCATCGCGCACGGCGCGGGTCTTGAGGTTGGCCACGTCGGAGCCGCCGGACGGCTCGGTCACGGCCAGGGCCATGATCTTCTCGCCGGCCAGCACTGCGGGCACCACGCGCTCGCGCAGTGCCGGCTTGGCCCACTTGAGCACCGGCGGCAGGCCGATATCCAGCGAGCCGAGGCCGGCGACAAGGCCGCCGGAGCCGGAACGCATCAACTCTTCGCTGGCCGCTACCTTGGCGAACAGGTCGCCCTCATGGCTGCCGCCGTAATGCTCCGGGTAACCGATGCCGAGAATGCCCGCGGCACCGGCCTTGCGGTACAGCTCGCGGGGGAATTCCTCGGCCTCCTCCCAGTCCGCCACGTGCGGCAGGACCTCGCGCTCGATGAAACGGCGCACCGAATCGCGGACCAGTTGATGGGATTCGTCGAAGTATTCCTGGAAGGCGGACATGCGGGTGGTCTCCCGTTTTTGTTTGCGCCACCCTAACCGAGCGCTTGCTTGGTTTTCAAGTCATGGCTTCTTCGGCCTGAGCAACGCCTGCATCACCCGGATCTGCATGGCATAGGCCGGCTGCTCCACGGCCTCGAAGTCGCGGGTGTAGCGCTGGGCGAAGCCGGTCGAACCCCACTCGCGGTACTGCTTGGCGTGAAACAGCTCGTGGGCCCAGAGCCCGGTGTCCTGTTCGGCGGCCTCCTGGCTGCGGAACACCACCACATCGACCAGCGTCACCGCCTTGATATCCGGGTTCTGCAGCATGGTGCTGGCCACATCCAACTCGTCGAGCGCACCGACGCGATAGCGAACCGTGTCGAGCAGGTCGCTGTCGTAATAGGGCGACAGCCGTGCGCGGATTTCCAGCGGCATCGGCAGGGTCCCGGCCATCAGGGCGGTATCGCGCGACTGCAGGATCCAGCGCTCGAGCGTCACCGAGGCCGAGCCGAGGACCCGCTCGCGGACCTGCTCCACGTCGGGCACACAGATGCAGCTGGCGAGGCAGATTTCCATCTGCCCCACCGGGCAGGCGGCAGAAGCACCGAACGGTGCTCCCAGAACGAGGAGCAGCACGGCGCGGCGAACAAGAGCAGGAATCACGGATTTTCCAGGAGTAATTCGGGGGGAAGCGGTGGGTCGCCATCATGGCAGCGGATGGCGGCGCACGCCATGACCGGCGCGGGGAGCCGGCATTTCCCTAATGCGCTGCAGGGAGAGCAACGATGCAGACCTTCCGCATCATCCTGTGCGTCCTGCTGTTGGCAGGGTGCGCAACGGTCGAATACCAGCCGCGGGCCATTTCCGAACGCGAGGCCTACGCGGTGATCACCGAGGTGGCGAACCAGCAGACTGCCGCCACCTACCTCGACAGCCGCTTCCTCGGCTTTCGCAACGAGGCCGATGCCGCCACCGGCACGCCTCAGGACATCCGCGAGCGAATCTACTTCAGCTCACTCGACAGCATCGAGCTGCGTCGCCACGGCCCTGATTACCGGGTACGCCTGAGCGGCCCGGGCGGCGACACCCTGCGTGAGTTCCGCATCGCCGATCGCGAGCAGGCGGAGCGATTCGTCGACGCCCTCGCCCACTACCGCGACAACGCGCCGGCCTTTACCGGGCTGAAGTGAGGCGAGTTCACGGGTTCAGAGCTCCGTGATGGTCGATGGGAATTTCGGGCAGGTCAGCTGCCGGGCGTCGGCAAGCAGTGGCTGCGTGCTTGCGCCGACTCAGCCGGAGATCGGCCGTCGCCCGGCCAGCGCGTGGGCCAGGGTGCCGCCGTCGACCAGTTCCAGTTCGCCACCCAGCGGTACACCGTGGGCGATGCGCGACAGCACGATGTTCTTGCCCGTCAGCATCTGCGCGATGTAGTGGGCCGTGGCCTCGCCTTCCACCGTCGGGTTGGTGGCGAGGATCACTTCGCTGAACTGGCTGGTGCCGATATGCGCCAGCAGCTCGGGAATGCCGATGGCCTCCGGGCCCAGGCCGTCCAGCGGAGAGAGATGACCCTTGAGCACGAAGTAGCGCCCGCGATAGCCGGTCTGCTCCACCGCGAACACGTCCAGCGGCCCCTCGACCACACACAGCAGCGAGTCGTCGCGGCGAGGGTCGCTGCACTGCGGGCACAGCTCGTCCTCGCTCAGGGTGCGGCACTGCTTGCAGTGCCCGACCCCCTCCATTGCCGCCGCCAGCGCCTGCGACAGACGCATGCCGCCGCTGCGGTCACGCTCCAGCAGCTGCAGGGCCATGCGCTGCGCAGTCTTCTGCCCGACACCGGGCAGCAGGCGCAGCGAATCGATCAGTTGGCGGATCAGCGGGCTGAAGCTCATGGGCAAGTGTCGCTATTCGAATGGTCAGGACATGTAGCCCGGATGCAATCCGGGAGTTGGCCGTTCCCGGATTTCATCCGGGCTACGAGGCTCAGGAGCCCCATCCGGGCTACGGCTATTTGAATGGCCCGGCACGGAGCAAGGGGCGTTCAGGCGACGTGCAGGGCAAGGCGCGAGAAGGCGTGGGCACCGGAGTTTACTGGTGTAAATGAGGATGCCCGCGCCTTCGAGCAACGCAGCCATGTGCGTTGACTGGGCGGCCCGACTCAGAAAGGCATTTTGAAGCCGGGGGGCAGCTGCATGCCGGCAGTCATGCCCGACATCTTCTCCTGGCTGTTCTGCTCGATCTTGCGCACGGCGTCGTTCACCGCGGCGGCGATCAGGTCTTCCAGCACTTCCTTGTCTTCCTGCATCAGGCTGTCGTCCAGGGTGATGCGCTTGACGTCGTGGCGGCCGGTCATCACCACGCTCACCAGGCCGGCGCCGGACTGGCCGGTGACTTCGGCGTTGGCCAGCTCTTCCTGCATCTTCTGCATCTTTTCCTGCATCTGCTGGGCCTGCTTCATCAGGCCTGCCATGCCGCCTTTCATCATGGTGATGTTCCTCAGCTATCCGACTCAGAGAGTCAGGGGTTCGATGGAGTCGGCGCGGATCGCGGCGCCGAACTGTTGAATCATCTGCTGCACCAGCGGGTCGTCGTGGATCGACTGCTCGGCCTGACGCTGGCGCTCGGCGCGCCTGCGCGCGGCGGCCTGGGCCGGGGTTTCCTGCTCGGGGCGCAGCAGCTCGATGCGCAGCTTCAGGTTGCGCCCCAGGTGCTGGTTGAGCGCCTCGTTCAGGCGACGCTGCTGGGTGGCATTGAACAGCGCGCTGTGGGCCGGGTCTAGGTGCAGCAGCCAGTCGTCGCCGTTGGCCTCGATCAGGGTGCAGTTGGCGCCGATGCTGCCGGTCATGCCGGAGAGGCCCAGGCGCGGGAACAGGTCGAGCCATTCGGCGGCCAGGCCGGTGGCCGGCTGCGCGGGCGGCAGCGGCTCGGGCTCGGCCGGTGCGGCGGCGGGCGCATCGAAATCGTAGTCGAGGCTGTCGGCATCGGCCTCGTAGTAGTCGTAGTCGCCGGGCGGCGGCTCGTCGTCATCTTCGGCAGAGTCGACCACATGAGCCGCCGACTCGCCCAACGGCAGCGCCACGGGCTCATCCACGGGGCCTTCCACGATGGCGACCTGGGGCTGCTCGGCGACCGGAGCCGGAGGCGGGCTGGACTCTACCGGCGCGCTCTGTGCCCAGGGCACATCGACAGCCGCCGCGGGCTCGGCCAGCGCCTCGAGCATGGCTGCGGACTCGGCCGGCGGCGTGGCGACCACGGCGGGAACGGGTTTGGGGAGCGGTTCGGGATCCGATGCAACAACCGGAGCCGGAGCCGGAGCCGGAGCCGGAGCCGGAGCCGGAGCCGGAGCCGGAGCCGGGACAGATTCGGGGGCAGGCACAGGCTGCGCAACAGCCGGAGCAACCGGAGCAACCGGAGCAACCGGAGCAACCGGAGCAACCGGAGCAACGATAGCGGCCGGCGCGGCAACGGGGGCTGCGCCGGCCACCGGGGTCTTGTCGGAATCAGCTGTGGCCTTGCTGATCCCCAGATTCTTTAGCGGTAGCTCTTTCAATGGAGAGCGTGGGGGCGCGCCATCGGCATCGGCCGGGCGGAACGCCAGCATGCGCAGCAGCACCATCTCGAAGCCGCCGCGCGGCTCCGGCGCCAGCGGCAGGTCGCGGCGGCCGATCAGGCCCATCTGGTAGTAGAACTGCACGTCCTCGGCCGGCAGCGCCTGGGCCAGCGCCAACACCTTGTCGCGGTCGCCCTGGCCGTTGTCCACCGCCTCCGGCAGTGCCTGGGCGATGGCCACGCGGTGTAGCACGTTAAGCATTTCCGCGAGCACGCCGTTCCAGTCCGGGCCCTGCTCGGCCAGGTGGCGTACCGCTTCCAGCAACGCGCGGGCGTCGCCTTCCAGCAGCGCATGCAGCACGCCGTAGACCTGGCCGTGATCGAGGGTGCCGAGCATCGAACGCACGTCGCTCGCCAGCACCTTGCCTTCACCGAAGGCGATGGCCTGGTCGGTGAGGCTCATGGCGTCGCGCATCGAGCCATCGGCGGCGCGACCGAGCAGCCACAGGGCGTCTTCCTCGAAGGGAATGCTCTCGGCAGTCAGTACATGGGTCAGGTGCTCAACCACCCGCTCCGGCGGCATGTTCTTCAGGCTGAACTGCAGGCAGCGCGAGAGGATGGTGACCGGCAGTTTCTGCGGGTCGGTGGTGGCGAGCAGGAATTTGACGTGGGGCGGCGGCTCTTCGAGGGTCTTGAGCAGCGCGTTGAACGAGTGCGTGGAGAGCATGTGCACTTCGTCGATCAGGTAGACCTTGTAGCGCCCGCGGGTCGGTGCGTACTGCACGTTCTCCAGCAGCTCGCGGGTGTCCTCGACCTTGGTGCGGCTCGCGGCGTCCACCTCGATCAGGTCGACGAAGCGGCCCTCGTCGATCTCCCGGCACACCGAGCACTGGCCGCAGGGGCTGGCGCTGATGCCGGTCTCGCAGTTCAGGCACTTGGCGATGATCCGCGCGATGGTGGTCTTGCCCACGCCGCGGGTACCGGTGAACAGGTAGGCGTGGTGCAGGCGCTGGCTGTCCAGCGCGTTGATCAGAGCCTTGAGCACATGGGTCTGGCCGACCATCTCGCGGAAGCTGCGCGGGCGCCATTTACGTGCAAGAACCTGATAACTCATGAAAAACCGTCGCGGCTGGGAGTGCGGAAGTGGCTAATCCTAGCGGAGCACCGGGCAAATTGCATCCGCCGCGGTCCGTGCCCCTCATCGGACCGGGCTTGCCGGCACCGGACTCATCGAATACTGTTTTTATATACAGTATTTAGCGATTTTCTCATGCCCTCCCCAGCCTCCTCTTCTTTCCGGTGCCTGCCATGAATGCATCGGTCATCGCCCTGGATCGACTGCTCGACGAGCGCCGTGTCTGGAAAGGCCAGCCCCTGGGGCCGGCCGTCGGCACCCAGCCGAGCGAGCACGCCGCACTGGATGCCGCTCTGCCCAGCGGCGGCTGGCCGGAGGCGGCGCTGAGCGAGATTCTCCTGCCCATGCCGGGCCGAGGCGAACTGCAGCTGCTGTGGCCGACCCTGGCCCGCCTGAGCCGGGCCGGCGAGCGCCTGGTGCTGGTCGCCCCGCCCTTCCTGCCCTACGCCCCGGCCTGGCAGGCGGCCGGGCTCGACCTGCAATCGCTGGAGGTGATTCGCGCCAACGAGGAAGACGCCCTGTGGGCCGCCGAGCAATGCCTGCGCTCCGGCAGTTGCGGCGCCGTGCTGTGCTGGCCGCGCCAGGCCAGCGACCGCGCCTTGCGCCGCCTGCAGGTAGCGGCCGAGACCGGGCAGACCCTGGGCTTCGCCTATCGTCCGGCCAGCGCAGCCCATAACCCCTCGCCCGCCGCCCTGCGTCTGCTCCTGGAAGGACCGGCGCGGGTGCGCGTGCTCAAGTGTCGCGGCGGCCTTGCGCCGGCCCGCGCCATCGCGCTTTGAGGTCGACATGCGCTGGGCCTGCATTCTCCTGCCACAACTGGCGCTGGACCACGCGCTGCGTCAGCGCGACGATCCACAGGCGCCGCTGGCCCTGCTCAGCGGCCCGGCCAATCGCCGCGTGCTGCAGACGATCAATGGAGCCGCGCGCGACCTCGGCCTGCGCCCGGGCATGGCGCTCACCGCCGCCCAGCTGCTGAGCCGCGACTTCGCCACCGCCGACTACGACCTGGCCGCCGTGGAGCGCTGCCAGCAGTTCCTCGCCGCCTGGGCCTACCGCTTCAGCTCCCAGGTCAGCCTGCACTACCCGCGCGCCCTGCTGCTGGAGGTGCATTCCAGCCTGGCCCTGCTCGGCCCCTGGCCACGCCTGGAGGCGCGCCTGCGCGCCGAGCTCGATAGCTTGGGCTATCGCCACCGCATCGTCCTGGCGCCCAACCCTGCCGCCGCCCGTGCCCTGGCCAACGCGCACGACGGTCTGGCCGTCGCCGAACACGAACTGCCACGGGCCATCGAGCGCTTGCCGGTCAACCGCGCCGGCCTGCCCGGCGAGATGGCCACGGCACTGACTCGCATGGGCCTGCGCCAGCTGCGCCAGGTGCTGCAATTGCCGCGCGCGGGTCTGGCCCGACGCTTTCCGCCCGTGCTGCTGGAACAACTGGACCTGCTGCTCGGCCATCGCCCGCTGGGGCTGGACTTCTATCTGCCGCCCGATGAGTTCGCTACCCGCATCGAGCTGAACTTCGAGGTGGAGTCGCACCAGGCCCTGCTCTTCCCGCTGCGCCGCGCCCTGGGCGATCTAGCCGCCTACCTGGCCGGCCGCGACAGTGGCGTGCAGCGCTTCAGCCTGGCGCTGGAGCACCGCAGCGGCGCGCCCACCGAGCTGAAGGTCGGCCTGCTGGCCGCCGAACGCGACGCCGGCATGCTCTTCGAGCTGACTCGCGCACGTCTGGAGCAACTGCAGCTTCCCGCACCGGTGCTGGCCCTGGTGCTGACCGCGCGTGACCTGCCGACCTTCGTGCCGGAATGCCGCGAGCTGTTCGACCCACGGCCCCAGCAGAACCAGAGCTGGGACCAGCTGCGCGAGCGGCTGCGCGCACGCCTCGGTGACGAGGCCCTGCACGGGCTCAATGCCCATGCCGATCCGCGCCCCGAGCAGGCCTGGCGGCCGCACCCCGGCATGGCTCCACCGCTGTCCGATCGGCCGCGACCGGGCTGGCTGCTGGCAGAACCGCAGCCCCTACGCGAGCCCCTGGCCCATATCCTCACCGGCCCGGAGCGCATCGAATCCGGCTGGTGGGACGGTGGCGATCTGCGCCGCGACTACTACCGGGTGGAAACCCGCAATGGCCAGCGTGCCTGGGTGTTCCGCGGCGCCGGCACGGACGAGCCGTTCCAGCTGCACGGGTGGTTCGCATGAGCGGCTATGCCGAGCTGCACTGCCTGTCGAACTTCAGCTTCCAGCGCGGCGCCTCCAGTGCCCAGGAACTGTTCGAGCGCGCCCAGCGCCTGGGCTACCGCGCCCTGGCCATCACCGACGAATGCAGCCTGGCCGGCATCGTGCGCGCCAAGCAGGCGGCCAAGGGCAGCGATGTGGCGCTGATCGTCGGCTGCGAGCTGCGCATCGAGGCCGGCCCCAAGCTGGTCCTGCTGGTGGAAAACCTGAGCGGTTACCAGCGCTTGTGCCAACTGATCACACTCGCCCGTCGGCGCGCCGACAAGGGGCGCTACCGCCTGCTGCGCGAGGACCTGCAGACACCGCTCGAAGGCCTGCTGGCGATCTGGCTGCCCGACCAGCAACACGAGGACGGCCACTGGCTGCAGACACTGTTCCCCCAGCGGCTGTGGCTGGGCGTGGAGCTGCACCGCGGCCCGGACGATGCCGGGCGCCTAGCCGAGCTACTGGTACTGGCCGAACAAACCGGCATCCCCGCCGTGGCCTGCGGCGATGTACACATGCACGCCCGAGGTCGTCGTGCTCTGCAGGACTGCATGACCGCCATCCGCCATCACCTGACCGTGGCCGAGGCCGGCCAGTACCTGTTCGCCAACGGCGAACGCCACCTGCGCCGTCTGGACGAGCTGCGCGAGCTGTACCCGCCCGAGCTGCTGGAGGAGAGCCTGCGCATCGCCGAGCGTTGCCGCTTCGACCTCGATGATCTGAAGTACGAATATCCCCATGAGGTCGTGCCCAAGGGCGAGACGCCCACCACCTGGCTGCGCCACCTGGTCGAGCAAGGCGCGCACAAGCGCTGGCCGAAAGGGGTGACGCAGAAGGCCCGCGAACAGCTGGAGAAGGAACTGCAGCTGATCGCCGAACTGAAGTACGAGAGCTATTTCCTCACCGTCCACGACATCGTCGCCTACGCCCGTCGCCAGCACATCCTCTGCCAGGGCCGAGGTTCTGCGGCCAACTCGGCGGTGTGTTTCGTCCTCGGCATCACCGAGCTCGACCCCTTACAGGAAGGCCGCCGACTGCTGTTCGAGCGCTTCCTGTCACGCGAGCGCAACGAGCCGCCGGACATCGACGTGGATTTCGAGCACGAGCGCCGCGAGGAAGTCATCCAGTACGTGTTCCGTCGCTACGGTCGCGACCGCGCCGCCCTCACCGCCGTGGTCAACACCTACCACGGCGCCGGCGCCATTCGCGACGTGGCCAAGGCCCTCGGCCTGCCGGCGCAGCAGCAAGGCGACCTGGCCGACTGCTGCGGCCGCTGGACCGATCGACTGCCATCACCCGAGCGTCTGCGCGAGGCCGGCTTCGACCCGGAAAGCCCGGCACTGCGCCGGGTGCTGGCACTGACCGACGCGCTGATCGGTTTTCCCCGGCACCTGTCGCAACACCCCGGCGGCTTCGTCATTTCCGAGCGGCCCCTGACCGAACTGGTGCCGGTGGAAAACGCAGCCATGGCCGAGCGCACGGTGATCCAGTGGGACAAGGACGATCTGGACGAGGTCGGCCTGCTCAAGGTCGACGTGCTGGCCCTCGGCATGCTCACCGCCCTGCGCCGCTGCTTCGACCTGATCGACGCTATCGCGGCCAGCGCTGGACCCTGGCGACGCTACCCACGGAAGACAAGGCCACCTACGAGATGATCAGCCGGGCCGACACCATCGGCGTGTTCCAGATCGAGTCGCGGGCGCAGATGGCCATGCTGCCGCGGCTCAAACCCGAGAAGTTCTATGACCTGGTGATCGAGGTGGCCATCGTCCGCCCGGGTCCGATCCAAGGCGACATGGTCCATCCCTACCTGCGCCGTCGCAACGGTGAAGAAGAAGTCACCTACCCCAGCGAGGAACTGAAGAAGGTCTTCGAGCGCACCCTGGGCGTGCCGCTGTTCCAGGAACAGGTGATGGAACTGGCCGTGGTCGCCGCCGGCTACACCCACGGCGAGGCCGACGACCTGCGCCGCTGCATGGCCGCCTGGAAGCGCCGCGGCGGGCTGGAACCACACCAGCAGCGCCTGACCGAGGGCATGCTGGCGCGCGGCTATACCGCCGAGTTCGCCGCGCGCATCTTCGAGCAGATCAAGGGCTTCGGTAACTACGGCTTCCCGGAATCCCACTCCGCCAGCTTCGCCCTGCTCACCTACGCCAGCAGCTGGCTCAAGTGCCACGAACCGGCGGCCTTCACCTGCGCCCTGATCAACAGCTGGCCGATGGGCTTCTACAGCCCCGACCAGTTGCTGCAGGACGCCCGACGACACCACATCGAGATACGCCCGCTGGACGTGCACCACAGCGACTGGGACTGCAGCCTGGAGCCGGGCGAGAACGGGCAACTGGCTCTACGCCTGGGCCTGGGACTGATCCGCGGGCTGCGCGAGGAACAGGCGCGACGCCTGGAGGCCGTGCGCCGCCTGCGTCCCTTCAGCGATATCGCCGACCTCTGCCTGCGCGCCGACCTGGACGACCGTAGCCGCGCCCTGCTCGCCGACGCCGGCGCCCTGCACAACCTGGTCGGCCACCGCCACCTGGCGCGCTGGGCCATCGCCGGCGTGGAGCGCCAGGCACCGCTGTTTGCCGACCTGCCGGCCGCCGACGAGGTGCCCGTCGACCTGCCGCGGCCCAGCCTGGGCGAGGAAGTGCAGACCGACTACGCCACCCTCGGCACCACCCTGGGCCCGCACCCGCTGAGCCTGCTGCGTGACGACCTGCGCGCACGCCGCTGCCGCAGCTCCCAGGAACTCGATGGGCTCAACAACGGCCGCCTGGTCAAAGTCGCCGGCCTGGTCATCGGCCGGCAACGACCGCAGACCGCCAGCGGCATCACCTTCGTCACCCTGGAAGACGAACACGGCATGCTCAACGTAGTGGTCCGCCTGGAACTGGCCGAGCGCCAGCGCCGCGTGCTGGTCGGCTCGCGGCTGATGCAGGTGGACGGCCATCTGGAGCAGGCCGACGGCGTGCGCCACGTCATCGCCGGGCGCCTGCACGACCTCACGCCCCTGCTCGACGGCCTGGACGTGCGCAGCCGGGATTTCAAATAGGCACGACGAAACGCGGCGCGAGTCCGTGGGGGAACAAATACGAGGGGGGAAGATTGGAGGCGGCCCCACCAGCCACACCCCGGCACACGATGTTCCCGCTGTGGCTGCTTCCTTCCGGACCTGACCAGGTTGACGGGTAATCGTTGCGGGGGGACCGATGGGACCACCATAACGACGCCCGTCGAGCGACGGGCCGCGCCATTGTACTGGCAAACCGAGAAGTTACAACCACTTAGACGCGAGGCCCGCTCTGCCGTGCCGAAGCAGGAAACGGGCCTCGGCCATCGCCGGACGATCCGCAACCGGCGGGTGCGGCGGCATGCAGCGCCGCGCTCAGACGCGGAAACGGCCGACCAGCTGCGCCAATCCGTGAGACAGCTCCGACAGCCGGGCGCTGGCCTGGGTGCTCTTTTCCGAGGTCTGCGCCGCCTCGTTGGACAAGTCGCGGATGTCACTGATGTTGCGGGCGATCTCCTCGGTCACGCTGCTCTGCTCCTCGCAGGCGGTGGCGATCTGCGCGGCCATGTCGTTGATCCGCGCCACCGAGTCGCCGGTGGCCGAGAGCGCGCCATCCACCCCGGCGGCACGCTCCACGCTGTCGCGGGCCTTGGCACTGCCGGAGTGCATGGCCCTGACCGCGTTCTGCACGCCGACCTGCAGGCGCTCGATCATCTGCTGGATGTCCTTGGTCGAGTCCTGGGTACGTGCAGCCAGGGCGCGTACCTCGTCGGCGACCACGGCGAAACCACGGCCCTGCTCGCCCGCCCGCGCCGCCTCGATAGCGGCATTCAGCGCCAGCAGATTGGTCTGTTCGGCAATGCCCTTGATCACCGCCAGCACGGCGCCGATGTTGGCGGTTTCCTGCTCCAGGGTCTGGATGGTTTCCGAGGCGCTCTCGACCTCATGGGCCAGCTGGCGAATCGCGTGGATGGTCGCACCGACCACCTCGGCGCCCTCACGCGACTGCACCTCGGCAGTACGCGCGGCATCCGCGGCGTTCTGCGCGTTGCGCGCCACCTCGTGCACGGCGGCGCTCATCTCGGTGGCCGCGGTACTGACCTGGTCCACCGCCGCATGCTCGCTGCTGATCAGGCGATCGTTGGCCGCCGCCATCCCCGCCAGAGTCTGTGCCGAGTCCGCGACCTCGCCGGTCACCCGGCCGACCTCGCGGATCAGAGGCTGCAGCTTGTCGAGGAAACGGTTGAAGGCGTCGCTGAGCTTGCCCAGTTCGTCGCGCGAGAGCACGTCCAGGCGCACGCGCAGGTCGCCGTCGCCCTCGGCGATCTGCTCGATGCGGTACAGCAGGTTGTGCAACGGGCGGGTCACCAGCGCCGGGAAGCCCAGCACCAGCACCACGCAGAGCAGCAGGCCGACGGCGATCACCATGCCCTGTTGCCAGCTGCGCTGGTCGCCCAGTTCGATGGCCGCAGCGCCCTCGGCGCTGGCGGCGTTGTCTTCCAGCTCGCCGAGCTTGTCGATGGGCTCGCGCATCGCCTCGAAGTGCGCCTCGCTATCGCCGAAACTGAGGGCGGATGCCGCCGCCGGGTCGCTGGTTGCCAGCTCCACGACCCGGCTGGAGGTGGCCTGCCACTGGGCGAAACCGCGGTCGAAATCGGCCACCAGCCTGGCGGCCTCAGGCCCGGGCTGCATGTCGGCATACTTGTGCACGCGCTCGTAGGCCTGCTGCAGGTTCTCCGCATGGGAGGCCTTGAGGGCATCGGCATACTGGCCGGCCGCCTCGTCGAGCAGGCTGCGTTCGGCGACGAAGGCCTGGTAGAGGTCGCGGTCGGCATTGAGCAGCAGGCTGATGGCGGGCAGGTAGCGATGGGCGAGACGCGTGCTGGAATCGGCCACCTGACCGATGCCCTGCATGCCCAGGCCACCCATGACCAGCAGCAGCATGGCGAGCAGCAGGATCGGTAGAGCGATTTTCCAGCGGAACCCCAGATCGGCGAACAGACGCAGCATGGTCGACTCCGAAGCGCAGTGATCATGGATCCAGCATAGCCGCCCTCATCCGTCATCGCTTTGTGGTAGCGTGCCGGCCGTAACGCCCACCCGCTGGGCCCCTTCCCCCGTATGGAGCGCCTCATGGCCATCACCAAAGAGCAGCTGATTTCCGATCTCGCCGAAGCCACCGACCTGCAGAAGAGCGACGTGCGCGCCCTGCTCGCCCAACTCGGCGAGATCGTCGCGGATGCCCTGGAGAATGACGGCGAGATCAGCCTGCCGGGCATCGGCAAACTCAAGGTCAGCGAGCGCCCGGCCCGAACCGGCCGCAACCCGGCCACCGGCAAGGCGATTCAGATCGCCGCCAAGAAGGCGGTCAAGCTGGTGCCGGCCAAGGCGCTGGTCGACGGCCTGAACTGATTCGGCAGAATTTGAACCAGTCAACGCTGCGGACACGCGCGTTTGTGCCGCAGTGCATCCTTGAGTAAGGTCGCTGCCAGCCCGGTATTGGGCCGGGTCGTACTAAAAGCCAAGGATGCTAGAAAATGCTGAAACGTATTCTGACTGCCACTGCCTTCGCCACCCTGCTGAGCGGCTGCGCCAACGGCCTGTCCCCGGTAGGCGTCGGCCTGATCACCGACGTGAAGGGCCCGATCACCGCCACCACCGCCCAGGGCAGCAAGCAGGGCACTGCCTGCGCCACCACCATCATCGGTCTCGTCAACAAGGGCGACGCTTCCATCGAAGCGGCCAAGGCCAACGGCAACATCTCCACCGTGGCCAGCGCGGACTACCACACCAAGGGCTTCTACCCCTTCTACGGCAAGACCTGCGTCAACGTCACCGGCCAGTGATGGCGCCGGGCCCCGGCGTCCGCCGGGGCCTCCCGTTCAGAGGCCGTAGCCGGCCAGCAGCTGTAGAAACTCCGCCTCGTCCATCACCTTCACGCCCAGCTCGTTGGCCTTGGTCAACTTGGAACCGGCGCCCGGCCCCGCCACCACGCAGGCGGTCTTCGCCGACACCGAACCCGCCACCTTGGCGCCCAGACTCTCCAGCTTGTCCTTGCCGACATCGCGGCTCATGGCCTCCAGCGTGCCGGTCAGCACCCAGGTCTGCCCCGCCAGCGGCAAGCCCTCGACCACCTTCTTCTCGCTCGCCCAGTGCATGCCGAATTCACGCAGCTGCGCCTCGATGCGTGCGGCGCGCTCGGCGTTGGCCGGGGTATCGAAGAAGTCGCGCAGGGATTTCGCGGCTTTTTCGTTGAGACGCTCGACCTGACGCAGGTCCAGCCAGTCGGCGTTGATCACGCCCTCCAGACTGCCGAACCTGGCCGCCAGCTTCTCGGCACCGGTGGCGGCGATGAAGGGGATGTTGAGCTTGTCGATAAAGCCCGGCAGGGTCGCGCAGGCGGAGAACTCGGGGCTGAGGTCGCCCTCCTCCTGCAGCTCGACGCCGCGGGCCAGCAGGTCGTCGATGACCTTGAGGTTGTGCGCGTCCTCGAAGAAGTTGTGAATCTCCGAAGCCACCTCCAGGCCGATGTCCGGCAGGTAGGTCAGCACCTCCGGCAGCGCCACGCGAATACGCGCCAGGGAGCCGAGGGCGCGGGCCAGCAACTTGGCGGTCTCCTCACCCACATCCGGAATGCCCAGGGCGTAGATGAAGCGCGCCAGGGTCGGGCGAGCGCTGTCCTTGATCGCCGCCAGCAGGTTGCGGGTCGACAGGTCGGCGAAGCCCTCCAGCGCCACCACCTGCTCGTAGGTCAGGGTGAACAGGTCGGCCGGCGAGGCCACCAGGCCGGTGTCCACCAGCTGCTCGACGATCTTGTCGCCGAGGCCCTCGATATCCAGAGCGCGGCGCGAGGCGAAGTGGATGATCGCCTGCTTGAGCTGCGCGCCGCAGGCCAGGCGGCCGACGCAGCGATAGACCGAGCCCTCGCTGGTGGTCTCGCGGCCCTTGCTGCGCTTGATCAGCTGGGTGCGCTCGACGGCGGAGCCACACACCGGGCACTGCTCGGGCACGTGCACCGCGCGGGCGTCCGCCGGGCGGCGTTCGGTGACCACCTGCATCACCTGCGGAATCACGTCGCCGGCGCGGCGGATGATCACGGTGTCGCCGATCATCAACCCCAGTCGCGCGACTTCGTCCATGTTGTGCAGGGTGGCGTTGGCCACAGTGACGCCGGCAACCTTGACCGGCTTGAGGCGCGCCACCGGAGTGACGGCGCCGGTGCGGCCGACCTGGAACTCAACGTCGAGCAGCTCGGTGAGTTCCTCCTGGGCAGGAAACTTCTGGGCCAACGCCCAGTGCGGGGTGCGCGCGCGGAAGCCCAGCTGTTGCTGGTCCTCGATGTTGTTGACCTTGAACACCACGCCGTCGATGTCGTAAGGCAGCGCCATGCGCCGCTCGCCGATGTCGCGGTAGTACTCCAGGCAGGCCTCAACGCCCTGGGCCAGCTTCAGCTCGCGGCTGATCGGCAGACCCCAGGTTTTCAGGCGTTGCAGCATGTCGAACTGGGTGTCGGGCAGCTCGCCGCTGACCTGGCCGACGCCATAGCAGCAGAACTCCAGCGGGCGGCTGGCGGTGATCTTCGAGTCCAGCTGGCGCAGGCTGCCGGCGGCGGCGTTACGCGGGTTGGCGAAAGTCTTGCCACCCACCTCGGCCTGGCGCGCGTTGAGCTCCTCGAAGCCGGCCCTGGGCATGTACACCTCGCCACGCACTTCCAGCAGCGCCGGCCAGCCCTCGCCCTTGAGGCGCAGCGGCACGTTGCGGATGGTACGCACGTTGGCGCTGATGTCCTCGCCTGTGCTGCCGTCGCCGCGGGTGGCTCCGCGCACCAGTTGGCCGTCGCGGTACAGCAGGCTGACCGCCAGACCGTCGAGCTTGGGCTCGCAGCTGTACGCCACCTCGGCGCCACCGCCAAACAGGTCTGCGGCATGGCCACCGCCGGAGAGGCCGAGACCGCTCTGCACGCTGCGGTCGAACCCCCGCAGGTCGTCCTCCTCGAAGCCATTGCCCAGGCTGAGCATGGGCACCTCGTGGCGCACCTGGCCGAAGGCGCTCAGGGCCTCGCCGCCGACGCGCTGGGTCGGCGACTCCGGCGTCACCAGTTCCGGATGCTCGGCCTCCAGTGCCTGCAGCTCGCGGAACAGCCGGTCGTACTCGGCGTCGGGCACGCTCGGTTCGTCGAGCACGTAGTAGCGGTAGTTGTGCTCGTCCAGCTCGGCGCGGAGCTCGGCAACACGTTGGGCGGCGTCGGTCATGGTGCGTGTGTCCTGGAAAACGACAAGAGCAGCCTAGGCTGCTCTTGGGGATGCATGCGGCAAAGCGATCAGCGTTTGCCGGCGAGCTGCTTCTTGCGTTCGAATTCGACGATGCGCTGGCGATAGTGTTCGATGGTCTGCGCGGTCATCACGCTGCGCTGGTCGTCCTTCAGCTCGCCGTTCAGCTCGTGGGCCAGCTTGCGCGCGGCGGCGATCATCAGGTCGAACGCCTGCTTGGGATGGCGTGGGCCCGGCAGGCCGAGGAAGAAGCTCACCGCCGGGGTGTAGAACAGGTCGAAGTCGTCCAGGTCGAAGGTGCCCGGCTTGACGCCGTTGGCCATGGAGAACAGCACCTCGCCGTTGCCGGCCATGCTCTCGTGGCGGTGGAAGATGTCCATCTCGCCGAAGCGCAGGCCGCTTTCCAGAATGTTCTGCAGCAGTGCCGGGCCCTTGAAGCCGTCCGCGTCACGGGCGATCACGTTGATCACCAGCACTTCCTCGACCGGGGGCAGGTCCTTGCTCGGCTTCATGTCGGCCAGGTCGTCCTCTTCCTCCACCGGAGTCAGCAGGGTCGGGACCGGCTCGTCGGCATCCAGGGCCAGGTCGCCCTGGCGCGGCTCGATGTTGCGCTTGCGATTGAGCTCGCTGGCGCTGACGGTGGGCATGTCCGCTTCGTTGAATTCGGGTTCGCGCTTGCGATCGATGACCCGCGCCGGGCCGAGCAGATCCGGGTCGGAGTCGTCATCCGGAAGGTTGCTGAAACTGTGGTCCAGCTTGAACTTCAACTTACCGCTGCCGCCCCGCATCCTCCGCCAGCCGTCGAACAGAATCCCGACAATGACGATGACACCGATGACGATCAGCCAATAACGCAGCTCCATGTAAATCCCAAGCCCCTGAGCGATGAAGATGAAAAATGAAAAACTAATGAAAACAAGGGCTTCCTGCCCTCTTGAAACGCGGATAACTGTATGTTTCTACAGGTAAAATCCGCGTGTAATAAAAGTGAGGCCTAAGCTAGCACGACGAACGGTAAATGTGCACCGTCGCCGGGCATTTCCTGAAGTTTCAAGCCTCCACCAGATTCATGGCCTCTTCCACGTCCACCGCCACCAGGCGCGAACAACCCGGCTCGTGCATGGTCACCCCCATCAGCTGATCGGCCATCTCCATGGCGATCTTGTTGTGGGTGATGTAGATGAACTGCACGGTCTCCGACATCTCCTTGACCAGCCGCGCATAGCGACCGACGTTGGCGTCGTCGAGCGGCGCGTCCACCTCATCGAGCATGCAGAACGGTGCCGGGTTCAATTTGAATATCGCGAATACCAGCGCCAGCGCGGTCAGCGCCTTCTCGCCGCCGGACAGCAGGTGGATGGTGCTGTTCTTCTTGCCCGGCGGGCGGGCCATGATGGCCACGCCGGTGTCCAGCAGGTCCTCGCCGGTCAGCTCCAGGTAGGCATGGCCGCCGCCGAAGACCTTGGGGAACAGCGCCTGCAGGCCGGCGTTGATCTGGTCGAAGGTCTCCTTGAAGCGATTGCGGGTTTCCTTGTCGATCTTGCGGATGACGTTCTCCAGGGTCTCCAGCGCCTCCACCAGGTCGGCGTTCTGCGCGTCCAGGTAGCGCTTGCGCTCGGACTGCTGCTGGTATTCGTCGATGGCTGCCAGGTTGATCGCGCCGAGACGGCCGATGCGCGCCGCCAACTGCTCCAGCTGCTGTTCCCAGGCCGCCTCGCTGGCCTCGTCCGGCAACGTGGCGAGCACGCCGTGCAGGTCGTAGCCTTCCTCCAGCAGCTGCTCCTGCAGCGCCTTGCGTCGCACGTTGAGGCCCTGCCAGTCCATGCGCTGCTGCTCTAGCTGGCCACGCAGCAGTTGCGACTGTTGCTCGGCCTGGCTGCGACGCTTCTCGGCGTCGCGCAGCTCGCGGTCGGCGTCTTCCAGGGCCAGGCGGGCGAGCTTGAGTTCGTCCTCAACGCCCATGCGCCGCTCCAGCAGCTCCTCGAGCTTCATGCGCAGCTCTTCCAGCGGCGCGGCGCCTTCCTCCAGATTGAGAGTGAGCTGCTCGCGGCGCTCGATGGCGCGCTCGAACTGCAGCTCCAGACGCTCGAGGGCCTGACGGGTGGATTCGTGCTGGGCGCGGAGAGAGCCCAGTCGCACGGCCAGTTGATGAGCGTGGTCCTTGTGCTGGCGCGCCTCCTGGCGTACCCGGTCGAGGCGCTCACGCAGCTGGTCGCGGCTGGCCAGCAGGGTCTCGCGCTGCTCGGTGTCGATGGCCATGGCGTCCAGCGCGTCCTGCAGCACCAGGCGCGCCTCGCCCAGCTGTTCCTGCTCGAGCTCGCGCTGCTCGGCGGCCTCACCCTGCTCTTCGTCCAGGCGACGACGGCGCAAGGCCAGCTGCTCGGCCTTGGCCTGGCCGGCGGAAAGCCTGGCCTTCAGCTCGCCCTGGCGACGTGATTCGTCCTGCACCAGGCGGCGTTGCTGTTCGCGTGCCTCTTCCTGCTGGCGCTGGGTCATTTGTAGTTGCTGCAGGCGCTCGTCCAGATCGGCCAGCGCCGCCTCGCGCTCGTCGCGCTCGTCCTGCAGGCGCTCCAGTTCCTGACCACGGGCCAGCACGCCGCTTTCTGCCTCGCTGGCGCGGCGCACCCGCAGGAAATGCCGACCGACCCAGTAGCCTTCGCGGCTGATCAGCGACTCGCCGTCGCCCAATTGAAGGCGCTGGGCCAGGGCCTGATCCAGGCTCTCCACCGGGCGCACCTTGCCCAGCCAGGGTGCCAGGTCGATATTGGCCTCGACCTTGTCCAGCAGGCTGCCGGCGATGCGCTCGCCCCCGCGCTGCGGATCGATCAGGCGCAGATCGCCCTGGTCGAAGCCGCTCAGGTTCAGGTTGTCGAAATCGTCCAGCAGCACGGCCTGCAGATCGGCGCCCAGCACCGTCTCCACCGCCAGCTCCCAGCCGTTCTCCACGCGCAGGCCCTCGGCCAGGCGCGGACGATGGCTCAGCTGCTGCTCGCGCAGCCACTCGGCGGCGCCCTTGCCGGGATTCATCGCGGCCTGCTGCAGCGCCTCCAGCGAGGCAATGCGGCCGTTCAGGCGCTGCAACTCGCCCTGGGCCTGCTGCTGGGCCTGGATGGCCCGCTGCAGCTCACCGCGCAACTGTTCGAGGCGCTCGGCCTGGCCTTCTTCGGCAGCGTGTAGCTCTTCGAGCTGCAGCTCGCTGGCGGCCAGCTGTTCGGAGAGTTCGAGAATCGCCGCGTCTTCGGGATCGGCGGCCAGTTGCGCGAGTTCGTCGGCGAGACGGCGCTGGCGTTCGACCAGGCGCTCCAGGCTCTGCTCCAGCTGGGCGATGCGCGACTGCTGCACCTCGGCCTGGCGGCGTGGCTCCGCGCTGCGCTGGTTGAAGCCCTCCCACTGCTCCTGCCAGCCGTGCATCGCGCTCTCGGCTTCTTCCAGCGAGGCAGCGGACTCCTCGGCGGCGGCGGCGGTCAGCTCCTGCTCGGGCGCGAGCATGTCCAGCTCCTCGCCCAGGGTCGCCAGCAGGGTGCGGTCGTGGCCCAGGTGGGACTCGGTCTCCAGACGCGCGCGCTCGGCCTCGTTGAGGTCGTCCTGCAGCTGGCGCAGGCGTTGCTGGCCGTGCTGGATGCTCTGCTCGACCCGGGCGATGTCGCCGCCCACCGAATAGAAACGGCCCTGCACCTGATTGAAGCGTTCGGACAGCTCGTGGTGACCGTCGCGCAGGCGCTCGATGCTGGCGTCGGCGCTGCGCTGCTCGGCCACCAGGGCCTCGAAGGCCACTTCCTGGTCGCCGATGACCTTCTCGCGGGCGCCGACCTGCTCATTCAGCGCCTGCCATTTGAGGGCGGCGAGCTGCGCCTTGAGCTGGCGCTCCTCGGCCTTGTATTCCTGGTACTTCTCCGCCGCCTGGGCCTGGCGATGCAGGCGTTCGAGCTGGCGCTCAAGCTCCTCGCGCAGGTCGGTCAGACGCGCCAGGTTTTCCTGGGTGCGGCGGATGCGGCTCTCTGTCTCGCGGCGGCGCTCCTTGTACTTGGAGATGCCGGCGGCTTCCTCGATGAAATTCCGCAGATCCTCGGGCTTGGCCTCGATCAGCTTGGAGATCATGCCCTGCTCGATGATCGAGTAGCTGCGCGGGCCCAGGCCGGTGCCGAGGAAGATGTCGGTGATGTCGCGCCGGCGGCACTTGGTGCCGTTGAGGAAATAGGTGTTCTGCGAGTCGCGGGTCACCCGGCGGCGGATGGAGATTTCGGCGAAGGCCGCGTATTCGCCCACCAGGCTGCCGTCGGAATTGTCGAAGATCAGCTCGATGGAGGCCTGGGTCACCGGCTTACGGGTGTTGGAGCCGTTGAAGATGACGTCGGTCATCGACTCGCCGCGCAGGTTCTTCGCCGAACTCTCGCCCATCACCCAGCGCACGGCGTCGATGATGTTGGACTTGCCGCAGCCGTTGGGCCCGACCACCGCCGCCATGTTGTTCGGGAAGCTCACGGTGGTGGGGTCGACGAAGGACTTGAAGCCCGCCAGCTTGATGCACTTCAGGCGCATGCCGGAGCCTGCGCGAAGACCGGGTCGGCGCCACGCGGGACATAGCTGTCCGCTGCCATCGAGTGCATGGAAATCCTTGTGATTGAGGGGCGAAACGGGAAGTCGCGCGAGTGTATCACAGGGTTTTTCGCAGCCGCGCTATGCTGTCCGCCCCATTCTGGAGAGGCCATGGATGCTCTCGGAAACACGCTGGAACGACCTGTGGCAGACACTCGGCGGCCCCCTGCCGAGGGGCTGCTTCGCCGAGCTGAGCGCCGCGTATGCCGCAGCGGATCGCCACTACCACGGGAGCGCCCATATCGAGGCCTGCCTGGGCCATCTGGACCGCTGGCGCCACTTGGCCGGGGACGCCGCGCTGTTGGAGCTGGCGCTGTGGACCCACGATCTGATCTACGACACTCGCCGCCAGGACAACGAGGCGGCCAGCGCCGAACGCGCCTGCCAGTGGCTGGAGGACGCCGGGCTCGGTGAACGGGCACCGGCGCTGCGCGAGATGATCCTCGCCACCCGCCATCAGGAGGCGCCGGCGGAGGCCGACGCTGCCCTGGTGGTGGACATCGACCTGTCCATCCTGGCCACGGATGAGCGGACGTATGCCGGCTACGAGGCGGCGGTGCGCACCGAGTACGCCTGGGTGCCGGAGCCGCTGTTCCGCGCCGGCCGCGCCAGGCTGCTGCGCCAGCTGCTGGATACACCGGCGCTCTATCAGCACGCGCCGCTGGCGGCCCTGTGGGAGGAGCCGGCCCGGCGCAATCTGGAGGCTGCGCTGACCGCTCTAGAACCTATTCCGAATCTCTTGAGCTAGAGCCAGGCAAGGCGCAACGACCAGCGGGAGTAACAGCTAGGCTGGCCCAAAGGGTGAGCGCCAGCGAATCAGTGGGGCGAGGACCGTTCGGAGTCGCGGGCGACTTTACGAGGTGTAAATGAGCAGTCCGAGACTACGCGTCCCGCCCCATTTCAACGCCGCATGGCCGACGATCAAGAGATACGGGATGGTTCTTAGTCGGCGATGGTCCGACCGAGCCCAGCCGGCACGCCGCTGCTGTCGGTGGGCTGCCACGGGCCGTTGGGGCTGCTGGCCCAGGTCCAGCCGCGGCTCCAGCGGTAATACACGCGCTCGCGGTAGTACAGCTTGTCGGCGCCCTGGATCACGTATACGCCCAGCGCCGGGTCCCAGTAGGCATTGCCGCCGGGCGGCGGCGCGTAGCGCGGGTGGCTCTGCTGCTTCTGCGCGGGGGCGTCGTCCTTGGACGTGACGCCCGGTTGCAGGGCGCAGCCGCTCAGGGCGAGCAGCAGGGTCAGGGAAAGACATGCCTTGTTCATTGCGCCTGCTCCGGGCTGTCGATCAACAGTTGCTGGGGTTCGCGGGTGCTGCTGGGAATCGGCTGGCCGCGGCCGACCCACTCACCCTGGGTGGCCACGCCGCTGCGCGAGATGCGCGCAACCAGCTGCACCTCGGCGAAGCTGGAGAGCTTGAGCTGCTCCATCATCGCATCCTTATCGCTCAGCTCGACCTTCGCCGGCAGGTCGGCCACGGTCAGGCGCTTGACCGCCAGCGGCATGGGCGGGCCTGAGGCAGCGCGGGCGAAGATGAACACCGCGTCGCCCGGCTGCACCTTGGCCTTGAGTTCCGGGGCCAGGTCGACGCTGACGCTGATCACCGCCATGGACTTGTTGACCAGCTCTTCAGGGGCCGGCTGGCCGCTGGCCTGCAGCTGCTCGCGGGCCTTGTCGATGCCGACCTGGATCGAGGCGCGCGACGGATCGTCCGCCGGCATCTGCTCCAGCAGGCGCTGCCAGTAGCTGGCGGCGTCGGCGAAGCGCTCGTCCTCGAAGGCGGCGATGCCGAGCAGGCCGAGGCTGGTCACCTCGCCGGCATCCAGCTTCAGCGCCTCGTCGGTCAGCGCCTGCAGTTCCTGATCCCACTGCTTGCCCTTGACGAAATACAGCGCCTGGGCCCACTGGCCGAGCAGCTCGGGCTGACGCCCGGCCACGCGCACGGCCTGCTCGTAGGCTTTGGCCGCCTCGGCGGCGCGGCCCTCGCCCATGTACAGGCGCGCCAGGAAGTACCAGGCCTCGGCAGACTCGGGGTTGTCCTTGACTGCCTGCTCCAGGCGCGCGGTCATCTGGTCCATGCTCGGCTGCTCCTGCAGGGCCGTCAGCTCCTGACTGGCGCCCCAGTGCCAATACAGGCCGAAGGCCAGGCCCGGCACGGCCAGGGCGATCAGCAGCGGCAAGGCGCGGCCCAGGCGATGGCCGCGGCCAGTGCCTGCGCCCTCGGTGTCGGCCAGCAGCTCGCGCGCGGCCTCGGCCTGACCGGCTTCGAACTGCGCGGCGGTGAGGGTGCCGGCGTCACGCTGGGCGGTGAGCTCGGCGAGGCGCTCTTGGTACAGCGCGACGTTGAGCGCGGTGCGGTCTTCCTCGGCCTGGGCGCGACGGCCGCGCAGCAGCGGGATCAGCAGAAAAGCCGTGCCGACCAGCAGCAACAGGCCGACGGCGAGCCAGAATTCGATCATCAGTCTTGGGTATCCCGGGTTTCTTTCAGCAGCGCGTTGAGGCGCTCATGTTCGGCGGCGCTCAGGGCCACCCGCTCGGGCGCCTTTTCGACCTTGCGGCGGCGCAGCACCAGCACGCAAAGGGCGATGGCGCCCAGGCCCAGCAGGCCGAACGGCCCATACCAGAGCAGCCAGGTGCGGCTGTCCAGCGGCGGTTTGTACATCACGAAGTCGCCGTAGCGCATGACCAGAAAATCGACGATTTCCCTGTCGCTCCGGCCCTCCTCCAGCATGCGGTAGATCTCGCGGCGCAGGTCGGTGGCGATCGGCGCGTTGGAGTCGGCGATGTTCTGGTTCTGGCACTTGGGGCAACGCAGCTCTTCGGTGAGGCTGCGGAAGCGCTCGCGCTCGACCTCGTCCTTGAACTGATAGGTGTCGATGGCGGCGCGGGCGGCGCCGACCAGGCTCAGGCCCAGCAGGCAGGCGATCAGCAGGCGCCTCACTGACCGTCCTCCAGCAGTGCCTGGTAGCGCGGCGCCAGTTCCTCGCGCCAGACACGCTCGTCGATGGCGCCGACGTACTTGTGGCGGATGATGCCCTGGGCGTCGATCAGGAAGGTCTCGGGCGCGCCGTAGACGCCCAGGTTGATGCCCAGCGATCCCTTGGGATCGGCGATGTTGACCTGATAGGGATCGAGGTAGTCCTTGAGCCACTTGCGCGCGGCCTCGCCGTCGTCCTTGTAGTTGACCCCGTGGATGATCACGCCGGCCTGGGCCAGGCGATTGAGCATCTGGTGCTCGGCCTTGCAGGTCGGGCACCAGGTGGCCCAGACATTGACCAGGGCCGGGCCCTCGAGGTCCTTCTCGGTGACCAGGCGCTGCTCGTTCTTCAGGTCCGATAGGCTGAAGGCCGGCAGCGGCTTGTCGATCAGTGCCGAGGGCAGCTCCTGCGGGTTGAGGAACAGGCCGCGGTACAGAAACACCGCCACGCCGAGGAACAGCGCCAGCGGCAGCAACAGGATCAGGCGCTTCATGCGGTGGCCTCCTTCATGCCCAGCACATCACGCACACGGGTGCGCACCTTGACCCGGTAGCGCGGGTCGAGCGCCGCCAGCAGGCCGCCGAGGCCCATCATCAGGCCGCCCAGCCAGATCCAGCGTACGTAGGGCTTGATGTGCACGCGCACGGCCCAGGCGCCATCCTCCAGCGGCTCACCGAGGGCAACGTAGAGATCGCGGGTGAAGCCGGCATCGATGCCCGCCTCGGTCATCGGCATCTGCTGCACGGTGTACAGGCGCTTCTCCGGGTGCAGCACGGCGATCTCCTCGCCCTCGTCCAGCACGCGCACGGTGCCCTTGTCCGAGGTGAAGTTCGGCCCTTCGAAGTGCTCCGCGCCCTCGAAGACGAAACGGTAGCCACCGAGTTCCAGCGACTCGCCCGGCGCCAGCCGCAGGTCGCGCTCGGCGCTGCCATGGCTGACCAGCACCACACCAACGGCGCAGGCGGCAATGCCCAGGTGCGCCAGCTGCATGCCCCAGTAGCTGCTGGAGAGGCTGCGAACGCCCTTGAGTAGGCCCTTGTGGCGGCACTTGTCGAGCAGGTCGCGCACGCCCGCCAGCAACACCCAGAAGGCCAGCAGGAACACCGCCAGCACGCTCCAGTGGAAGTCGCCGAAGGCCCAGCTGGCGAGGAAGCCGAGCACCGCGGCGCCGATCAGCACCGGGGTGAGCATGCCGGTCAGCCACTTCACCGGAGTGTCCTTCCAGCGCACCAGTACGCCGACCGCCAGGACCAGCATCAGCAGCGCCATCAGCGGCACAAACAGGGCATTGAAGTAAGGCGGGCCGACCGACAGCTTGGCGCCGGTCAGCGCGTCCAGCACCAGCGGGTAGAGGGTGCCGAGCAGGATCATCGAGGCGGCCACCACCAGCACCAGGTTGTTGGCCAGCAGGAAGGTCTCGCGCGACCACAGGGCGAAGCCCACCTGGCTCTTGACCACCGGCGCACGCAGGGCGAACAGCGCCAGCGAGCTGCCGACCACGACCAGCAGGAACACCAGGATGAACACGCCGCGCTCCGGGTCGTTGGCGAAGGCATGCACCGAGGTCAGCACGCCGGAGCGGACCAGGAAAGTACCGAGCAGGCTGAGGGAGAACGCGGCGATGGCCAGCAGCACGGTCCAGCTCTTGAACACGCCGCGCTTCTCGGTGACGGCCAGCGAGTGGATCAGCGCCGTGCCGACCAGCCAGGGCATGAAGGAGGCGTTCTCCACCGGGTCCCAGAACCACCAGCCGCCCCAGCCCAGTTCGTAGTAGGCCCACCAGGAGCCCAGGGCGATGCCGACGCCGAGGAAGGCCCAGGCGATGATGGTCCACGGCCGCGACCAGCGCGCCCAGGCGGCATCCAGCTTGCCGCCGAGCAGAGCGGCGATGGCGAAGGCGAAGGCCACCGAGAAGCCGACGTAGCCCATGTAGAGCATCGGCGGATGGACGATCAGGCCGAAGTCCTGCAGCAGCGGATTGAGGTCGCGGCCGTCCATCGGCGTGTTGACCAGCAACCGCTCGAACGGGTTGGAGGTGACGATCAGGAACAGCAGGAAGCCGACGCTGATCATGCCCATCACGGCCAGCACCCGGGCCAGCATCACGTCCGGCAGCTGGCGCGAGAAGATCGCTACGGCGAAGGTCCAGCCGGCGAGAATCAGCGCCCACAGCAGCAGCGAGCCCTCGTGCGCGCCCCACACGGCGCTGAACTTGTAGTACCAGGGCAGCGCGCTGTTGGAGTTGCTGGCCACGTAGGCCACGGAGAAGTCGTCGGCCATGAACGCCCAGGTCAGGCAGGCGAAGGCGAAGGCCAGCATGGCGAACTGGCCCCAGGCCGCCGGCTGGGCCAGGCCCATCCACTGGCGATCGCCGAGCCAGGCACCGATCAGCGGCAGCGTTGCCTGCACCAGCGCCAGGCACAGGGCGAGGATCAGGGCTATGTGGCCCAGTTCGGGGATCATCAGCGCGGCGGTCATTGCTGTGCCTCGCCATCGGCCGGCAGTTTTCCGCTCTCTTTGAGCGCCTTGGTGACTTCCGGCGGCATGTAGTTCTCGTCGTGCTTGGCCAGCACCTCGTCGGCGACCAGCACGCCTTGGTCATTCAGCTTGCCGAGGGCGACGATGCCCTGCTCCTCGCGGAACAGGTCCGGCAGGATGCCGCGGTAGCGGATGGTCACGTTCTTGGCGAAGTCGGTGACCACGAACTCGACGTCCAACGAATCGGCGGAGCGCTTGACCGAGCCCTTGGCGACCATGCCACCGGCACGGATGCGGGTATCCTTGGGCGCCTCGCCATTGGCGATCTGGGTCGGGGTGTAGAACAGGTTGATGTTCTCCTGCAGCGCGCTGAGGGCCAGGGCCACGGCGGCGGAGACGCCGACCAGGATGGCCAGGACGATGTACAGGCGTTTCTTGCGGACCGCGTTCAACTTTCTTTCTCCTGGAGGGGCTTCTCCCGGCGCAGACGGCGCGCCTCGTCTTGCAGGTAACGCCGGCGCGCTAGGATCGGCAACGCGACGTTGAGGACCAGTACCGCCAGGCTGATGCCGTAGGCCGACCACACGTAGACGCCATGGCTGCCCATGGCGAGGAATTCGGAGAAGGAGGCGAAGCTCATGCCCTGCCCTCCACCAGACGACCGACCTCGGCCTTCACCCAGCTGCTGCGGGCCTCGCGCTTGAGCACTTCGGTGCGCATGCGATAGAGCAGCACCGCGCCGAGGAAGCAGTAGAAGCCGAGTACGCAGAGCAGCAGCGGCAGCCACATCTCGGCGTTCATGCTGGCCTTGCCGGTGACCTTGAAGGTGGCCGGCTGGTGCAGGGTATTCCACCACTCCACCGACTTCTGGATGATCGGGATATTCACCGCACCGACCAGCGCCAATACGGCGCAGGCCTTGGCCGCGCTGTCGCGGTTGGTGATGGCGTTGCCCAGGGCGATGACGCCGAAGTAGAGGAACAGCAGGATCAGCATCGAGGTCAGGCGCGCGTCCCACACCCAGTAGGTGCCCCAGGTCGGCTTGCCCCAGATGGCGCCAGTGACCAGCGCGACGAAGCACAGCCAGGCGCCGATCGGCGCGGCCTGCTGCAGCGCCACATCGGCCAGCTTCATCTTCCACACCAGACCGACCAGGCCGGCCACCGCCATCAGCAGGTAGCAGGACTGGGCGAGGAACGCCGCCGGCACGTGGATGTAGATGATCCGGTAGCTGTTGCCCTGATACTTCTCGGGCGGCGCGAAGGCCAGGCCCCAGACGATGCCAACGGCCAGCAGCACGACGGCAGCCGCGGTCAGCCACGGCAGCCAGCGGCCGCTGCGCTCATAGAACCACTTGGGCGAACCCCACTGGTGAAACCAGGTCCATCTCATCACGGTGACTCTTTAGTTATTCGCCGACACTGATTCGCAGTCCGGCGCCAATTGCAAAGGGTGTCAGGGTGACCGCCAGGGCGGTCAGGCTGGCCAGCCACAACAGGTGACCGGCCGCCGGCAATCCTTGCAGGGCCGCCTGCAGCGCCCCGGTGCCGAGTATCAGCACCGGGATGTACAGCGGCAGAATCAACAGCGCCAGCAGCAGCCCGCCGCGCTTGAGGCCGACGGTCAGCGCCGCGCCCACTGCGCCGAGCAGGCTGAGTACCGGGGTGCCGAGCAGCAGCGAGCCGAGCAGCACCGGCAGGCAACGCCCTGGCAGACCGAGCATCAGCGCCAGCAGCGGCGCCAGCAGCACCAGCGCCAGCCCCGAGAACAGCCAGTGTGCCAGCACCTTGGCCAGGACCAGAAGGGGCAGCGGGTGCGACGAAAGGACCCACTGCTCCAGCGAGCCGTCCTCGAAATCGCTGCGGAACAGCCCGTCCAGCGAGAGCAGCACGGCCAGCAGCGCCGCGACCCAGATCAGCCCGGGCGACAAGGTCTGTAACAGATTGGTCTCGGGGCCGACGGCCAGCGGAAACAGCGCGATGACGATGGCGAAGAACACCAGCGGGTTGGCCAGCTCGGCCGGACGGCGGAACAGCAGGCGCGCCTCGCGTGACAGCAGCAGGAGGAAGACGTTGTTCATGCGCTGCGCCGCCCCAGGTCCAGTTCGCGATAGCCGGCGGGCTTCTCGGTCAGGCTGTGGTGGGTGGTGAGCACCACCATGCCGCCGCCATCGCAGTGGTGCGCCAGATGTGCCTCCAGCTGCGCGACGCCCTGCTTGTCCAGGGCGGTGAAGGGCTCGTCGAGAATCCACAATGGCGGTGCGTCCAGATACAGCCGGGCCAGGCCGACACGGCGTTGCTGGCCGGCAGACAGGGTGTGACAGGGTACATCCTCGAAGCCGCGCAGACCGACCGCCTCCAGCGCCTGCCAGATAGCTTCGCGCCCGGCCGGCCTATGCAGCGCACAGAGCCAGGCCAGATTCTCCTCCGCGGTAAGCAGCCCCTTGATGCCGGCCGCGTGGCCGATCCACAGCAGGCTGTCGCCCAGCTCGCCACCCTGTCGCGCCAGCGGCCTGCCGTTCAGCAGCACCTCGCCGGCGGTGGGCTGCATCAACCCGGCGAGCAGGCGCAGCAGGCTGGTCTTGCCGCTGCCGTTGGGCCCGGCCACCTGCAACAGGGTGCCGGCGCCGAGGTCCAAATCCAGGCCCTCGAACAGCAGGCGCCAGTCCCGCTCACAGGCGAGAGCTACGGCTTGGAGGCGAGGACTGGTCACTGCATGGCGTTCCGGAGGGGTTCAAGTCGGAGGGGGGCCGGCCGCTATACTGTGGCAAGTTGACCGTACAGCCAGCCCGAAACGGCCGGCATTATACATGCCGGGCTTTACCCTCCGAAGCCGGCTTTTTGACAGGGTGTGACCCGGCCATGGCAGAAATCAGCAGTCCTCGCCCGCTTCCCGCGACCCCGCCGGCCATTCGCCCTGCCCAGCCCAATCCCGCCGATCTCGCCGTCAAGCTGCTGCAGCCGCTCGACGGCACGCTGATGCCGGGCGAAACCGCCAAGGCCGAAGTGATAGTCGCCAAGGAGGCGGCGCAGAACTTCCAGCTGTTGCTCAAGCTGACCCTGGACAACGGCAAGCAGGCCACCCTAGAGGCGAGCAGCACCCGGCCCCTGGCCCAGGGCACCACGCTGGCCGTGACCGCACTCTCCGACACCCGCCTGGCGGTGGCGCTGCAAGGCTCGAGCGGCGGCACGCTCGGCGCGCTGGACCTCGAACAGGTACCGGCCGGCACGCTGCTGCAGGGCAAGGTCGAGGCGCGCGAGCAGATCGCCCAGGCCAAGGGCCAGCAGGCGCTCTACCGGGTGGTGGTGAGCCTGCTCAACACGCCGCTGGCCGGCAGCAAGCTGGACGTCGAAACAACGCTTCCGCTGGCCCTCGGCAGCCTGGTGACGGCGCAAGTCCAGGGCAGCCAGAGCCTCAGCTTCCTGCCGCTCAGCGGTCGACTCGATCAATTGGTACTCGGCCAGCAACTGGCCGCGCAACAGGCCCGCCAGGGATCGCTGGAAGGATTGTTCAAGGGCCTACAGGGCATGGCCCAGCAGGGCGATCTGTCGCCCGACCTGCGCGCCACCATCGACAAGCTGCTCGGCCTGCTGCCAGACGGCAAGCAGCTCGGCACCGCCGACGGTCTGGCCAAGGCCCTTGAACAGAGCGGCGTGTTTCTCGAGGCCAAGCTGCTCGGTGGCCAGGCCCAGCAGCTGCCGCAGGATCTCAAGGCCAGCCTGCTGCGCCTGGTCGCCCAACTGCTGCCGGGCCTGCCCGGTGGCGCGGCGATGCCAGCGACCAGTGCCGGCGGCGCGCTGGCACAGGCCCTGCCCGCCTTCGCCCGCAACGCCCTGGGCGCGCTCGGCCAGGCCAATCTGCGTCAGCAGGCCATGAGCTTTCCGCTGCCCTCGCGACTATTGCAGTCGATGGACGGCGAGCCCGATCTGGAGATCCTGCTCAAGCTGGCCGCGGCGGCCGTGTCGCGCCTGCAGACCCACCAGCTGTCGAGCCTGGCGCAGAGCCAGACGACGCCGGAAGGCAACCTGCTGACCACCTGGCAGTTAGAGCTGCCAATGCGCAACCAGCACGACGTGGTGCCGCTGCAGGTCAAGCTGCAGCGCGAGGAGCCGGGTCCCGACGGGCGCAAGGAACAGAAGGAAGCGCTGTGGCGCATCGACCTGGCTTTCGACCTTGACCCGCTGGGCCCGCTGCAGGTCCAGGCACAGCTGCTGCGTGGCGCTTTGTCCAGCCAGCTGTGGGCCGAACGCGCCGAGACGGTGAAGCTGATCGACCAGGAGCTGGACAACCTGCGTCAGCGCCTGCTGAGTGCCGGCCTCGAGGTTGGCGAGCTTAGCTGCTGTCAGGGCATGCCGCCGCAGGGGCCGAAGACGCATCTGGAGCAGCGCTGGGTGGATGAAACCGCATGAAGCAGGACAAGGCACCGCGCCAGGCCATCGCCCTCTCCTACGACGGCAGCAATGCGCCCAGCCTCACGGCCAAGGGCGACGACGAGCTGGCCGAGGCCATCCTGGCCATCGCCCGCGAATACGAAGTGCCGATCTACGAGAACGCCGAACTGGTACGCCTGCTGGCGCGCATGGAACTGGGCGACGCGATTCCGGAGCCGCTGTACCGCAGCATTGCCGAGATCATCGCTTTCGCCTGGTACCTCAAGGGCAAGCGCCCGGAAGGCTTCGTCGAAGACCCGGCGGAGCGCGACGTCACTCCACCACCGGGTTCGGCTCTCCCGCCGCTGTTGGCGGCGCCCCGAGAATGAAGGCGAACAGCTCGCCCTCCTGCCCCTTGCCCTGGGGAAAGTCCAGCAACTGCCAGGCGAAGTAGCCGCCACGGAAGTAGTAGATCTGCTGGAAGCCCCAGTCCACGGCGCGGCGCGCGGCCTCGGCGCTGTGCGGGCAGAACTCACTGTCGCAATACAGCACCAGCGGCATCTCCCGAGGCCAGTCCGTGCCCTGCAGCTCGGCGAAGCGGCCATCGAGTTCCAGATGCAACGCGCCGTGAACGTGCCCCCAGCCCCACTGCTGGGGCGGACGCACATCGATGAACAGCACACCGTACTCATACAGCTGGCGCGCCTGCATGACGCTGATGGTGGTGGCCCCGCTGACCTGCAGCGGCGCCTCGCTGGCCTGCGCAGGCGGCAACATCAGCAGCAATAGGAATATCAGCCCCGAACGCATGGCGGACCTCCTCTGGAAGTCACGTGGCCCCATGTGTTGAGACTAGGCGGGAATGCAGGACAGACTAGGAACCATTGACGCCGCAACGGCGGCGGATAAGAACCCCAGGACCTAAGGCGGCGCTCAGGAGCGCTGCTTCTGCGACTGGTGCAGACGGCTGACCAGCTCGGCCTCCGCCTGGCTGAGGCCGCAGGACTGAGTCAGGTCTTCCACACTGGCGCCCATTCCCACCAGGCGCGCAGCCTGGGTGAAGGACAGGCTGGAGGGATCGCGCTGCTCCATCTGGCTCAGCTTGTCCGGCAGCGGCGCCACCACACGGCGCAGCTCGTGCAGCTCCTCGCCCATGCGGATGCTGCCGGTGAGATAGGCGTCCAGGCGCTTGGCCAGCTCCTTGAGGCGCTGATCGCGGAGCGCGTCGCGCTCCTTCTGCAGTTCCGCCTGCTGGCGCAGCTTCAGCGACAGCTGATAGCAGGACACGGCCAGCAGTACGCAGAACAGACCAAGTACGGCCACCGCGATCGCCATCACGAGCATGGATCAGATGCTCTCCAGCTCGGACCACTCTTCCTCGCTCATCATCTTGTCCAGCTCGACCAGGATGAGCAGTTCGCCGTTCTTGTTGCAAACGCCCTGGATGAACTTGGCGGACTCGTCGTTACCCACGTTGGGCGCGGTTTCCACCTCGGACTGACGCAGATAGACCACCTCGGCCACGCTGTCGACCAGGATGCCGACCACCTGCTTGTCCGCCTCGATGATGACGATACGGGTGTTGTCGGTGACCGGCGCTGGCGGCAGGCCGAAGCGCTGGCGGGTGTCGATCACGGTCACCACGTTGCCGCGCAGGTTGATGATGCCGAGCACATAGGCCGGCGCCCCCGGAACCGGAGCGATCTCGGTGTAGCGCAGGACTTCCTGCACCTGCATCACGTTGATGCCGTAGGTCTCGTTGTCCAGGCGAAAGGTCACCCACTGCAGAATCGGATCTTCGGAACCCTGCGCTGACGATTTCTTCATGTCCCTAGCCTCAAGTTCGCGGGTCTGCCCGCTTGTCGTTAACTATAGAGCCCCGCACACGCGAGGCGTTGCATTCAGTGCGCGCGGATCGCTCCGTTGCGTGTGGCGCCGCTGGCGATCAGCTCGGCCAGGGCCGAGACATCGAGCAGCGCGCACATGTGTTCGATCACGGTACCGGCCAGCCAGGGGCGCTGCGAGCGCTGGCTGCGCCATTTGATCTCGTCGGGCTCCAGGCGGATCGAGCGGCTGACCTGGTGCACCGCGAGCCCCCACTCGTAACCCTCCACGGAGATCACGTACTGCAGCCCTTCGCGGAAATCCTCGCGGTAGCGCTCGGGCATCACCCAGCGCGCAGTATCCAGCACTTTCAGATTACCCGCCTGGCTGGGCAGTATGCCGAGGAACCAGTCGGGCTGGCCGAACAGCGGTGTCAGCTCGGCCTCGGCCAGCGGGTAGATGGAGCCCAGGCATACCAGCGGCACCGCCAGGGTAAGACCGGCGACATCGAACAGCAGGCATTCGAAGGGTTCGTCGGCCCAATCCGGTCGGCCGTCCAGACTCGGCGCAGCGGCCGGCACCGGCGCCTGTTCAATTTGCTCGGCGACTACCGGCTCGACCACGACCGGCGCCTCCACCTCGACCTCGATCAGCGGCGCCACTTCCGGCAGGCGCAGCTCGATCGTTGGCAGCACTTGCGGCTTGGCCTCGGCTAAGGCCAGCGGCCTCACCAGAACCGGCTTGGCCTCTTCCCTGCGAGCATCGCGCACCTGCTCCTCGATCACGGCGGCCTCGAACTCGTCGAGGCTAATGCTCTCTTCCAGGTCGACGGCAGCCTCCTGCAGCAGGGCATCCAGATAGGACTGCAGGGCCTGCTGGGGTCGGACGGCGGCGGTGGAGATGCGGCTCATAGGGAATTCCACGAAAGAGTCTGTACAGCCTATCGGCAGGTGCGGCCGAAGACTTGAACCCGTGAGATCAGCATAGCTCGCCCCCTCAGGCTACCTGAGAGGCCGGCTGCCCCGCCAGCAGGTGCTTGAGCAAGGCGCGATAGGCGATCACCCCGCGGCTGTTGCCATCGAACTGGGACGGCGTCAGTCCGGCACGGCTGGCGTCGCGCAGGCGGGTATCCACCGGCACGTAGGCTTGCCACAGGTGTTCGGGAAACGAGTTGCGCAACACCCGCAGGGTGTTCAGCGACGCCTGGGTACGACGGTCGAATAGGGTCGGCACGATGGTGTAGGGCAGCGGCTGCTTGCGCGAACGGTTGACCATGTTGAGGGTGCTGACCATGCGTTCCAGGCCTTTCACGGCAAGAAACTCGGTCTGCACCGGAATCACCAGTTGCTGGCTCGCGGCCAGCGCATTGACCATCAGCACGCCGAGCAGCGGCGGGCTGTCGATGATGGCGTGGTCGAACCGGTCCCACAGCTGCGCCAGGCTTTTGGCGATCACCAGCCCCAGGCCGTTCTGCCCCGGCGATTGGCGCTCCAGGGTCGCCAGCGCGGTGCTGGACGGCAGCAGGGCGATGTTCTCGTGGCTGGTCGGCAGCAAAAGCTCGGCCGGCAAGCCCTGCGGCACGTTGCCCTGGTGCAGGAACAGGTTGAAATTGCTGTGCTCGAGGGTGTCCGGATCGTGGCCGAAATAGCTGGTCATCGACCCGTGCGGATCGAGATCGACCACCACCACGCGCTTACCCGCCTCGGCCAGCAAACCCGCCAGGGCGATGGATGAGGTGGTCTTGCCGACTCCACCCTTTTGATTGGCTACTGCCCAGACTTTCATGCTCTTCATCCTCCCGGCCCTGTCCGCCTCAGCCGAGAACTGGAACGCCTCAGGGTGCAGGCGTCGAAATATTGGCGGGACCGGTCACCGGAGCCGCAGATGGCTGTGGCGGTGCAGGTTGCGTGCCAGCCCGCTTCAGCGCGGCGTCGGGCTGCGCCTTGCCGCTGCCCACACCGCTGACACTACGACGCACATCGAGATTGCGCGACACCACCAGCACCACGCGGCGATTGCGTGCCCGCCCTTCCTCGGTGTCGTTGTCGGCCACCGGCTGGAATTCGCCGTAACCGACGGCCGCCAAACGCCCCGGATTGACGCCGTCCATCGCCAGCATCCGCACTATGCTGGCTGCCCGCGCGGCGGAAAGTTCCCAGTTGCTCGGATACTGCGAGGTATTGATCGGCAGGTTGTCGGTGAAGCCTTCGACATGCACCGGGTTCTCGTACGGCGAGAGAATCTTCGCCACTTTCTCGATGAGCGCGAAGGCCGTGTCGTTGGGTACGGCATCGCCACTCGGAAAAAGCAGGCTGGAATTGAGCTCGATCTCCACCCACAGCTCGTTGCCGCGCACGGTCAGCTGCTCCGAGGTGATCAGGTCGCCAAAGGCGTCGCGCATGCTGGAAGCGATCTGCTGCAACGGGTCGCTGGCCGGGTCGTCGCTGGAGGTGGTGCTGTTGGGGTTGTCCTCGATCATCGAGCGATCCGGCTCGGTGGTCCGCGGCTTCTCGTCGCCGATGGGAATCGGCTTGATCGCCCGCTCCGGCTCGCTGAACACGCCCGTCAGGCTCTCCGACAGCACCTTGTACTTGCCCTCGTTGATCGAGGAGATCGAGTACATCACCACGAAGAAGGCGAACAGCAGGGTGATGAAGTCCGCGTAGGACACCAGCCAGCGTTCGTGATTTTCGTGCTCTTCGTGAATCCGCCGACGGGGCATGGTCAGTCCATGAAGCCCTGCAGCTTCAGCTCGATGGATCGCGGATTCTCGCCTTCGGCGATGGACAGGATGCCCTCCAGCAGCATTTCGCGGTAACGCGACTGGCGCGCCGCGATGGCCTTCAGCTTGGCGCCCACCGGCAGCAGCAGCAGGTTGGCAAAGGCCACGCCGTAGATGGTGGCGACGAAGGCCACGGCGATGCCGCCGCCCAGCTTGCTGGGGTCGGCCAGGTTGCCCATCACGTGGATCAGCCCCATCACCGCGCCGATGATGCCGATGGTCGGCGCGTAGCCGCCCATGCTCTCGAACACCTTGGCCGCCTGGATGTCACGGGCCTCCTGGGTGTAGAGGTCGACTTCGAGAATGCTGCGGATGGCTTCCGGCTCGGTGCCGTCCACCAGTAGCTGCAGGCCCTTGCGGGCATAGGGGTCGGATTCGGCGTCGGCCACCGGCTCGAGGCCCAGCAGGCCCTCCTTGCGCGCCGTCATGCTCCAGCCGACCACACTGTTGATGCCGCCGGCCAGGTCGATACGCGGCGGAAAAATGATCCAGCGCAGGATGGTCAGGGCCCGCTTGAACACGTTCATCGGGGCCTGGAGAAAGGCCGCGCCGAGGGTGCCGCCGATCACGATCAGGGCCGCCGGCCCGTTGATCAGCGCGCCCGCATGCCCGCCCTCCAGATAATTGCCGCCGACGATGGCGACGAAGGCGAGAATGACCCCGATGAGGCTCAGTACATCCATCAGACGCAGGCCTCGGTGAGATGCCGGCCGATCTCGTCGAGGCCATACACGGCATCGGCCAGATTGGCCTTCACCACCGCCATGGGCATACCGTAGATCACGCAGCTCGCCTCGTCCTGGGCCCACACCTGGCTGCCGCTCTGCTTGAGCAGGCGCGCGCCCTCGCGGCCATCGGCGCCCATGCCGGTGAGCACCACCGCCAGCACCTTGTCATTGAACGATTTGGCCGCCGAGCCGAAGGTGATGTCCACGCAGGGCTTGTAGTTGAGGCGTTCGTCGCCGGGCAGGATTCGCACCGTGCCGCGCGGGTCGACCATCATCTGCTTGCCGCCGGGGGCCAGCAGGGCCAGGCCCGGGCGCAGCACGTCACCGTCCTCGGCCTCCTTGACGGTGATCCGGCACAGCTTGTCCAGGCGCTCGGCGAACGCCTTGGTGAAAGCCGCCGGCATGTGCTGGATCAGCACGATGGGCGCCGGAAAATTGGCCGGCAGCTGGGTCAGCACGCGCTGCAGCGCGACGGGGCCACCGGTGGAAGTGCCGATCGCCACCAGCCGGTACGGTTTACGCTTTGGGGCGCCACCACTGGCGGCTGGTGCGGCGGGTGCCGCGGGACGGGCACTCGGCGAGGGCGCAGTGCTGCGCGCGGTGCCGAAACCGGACTGCGCGGGCGCCGAGGAAGATGCCGTGCCATGGCTAGACGGGCTCGGCGCCGCCGGACTGAAGGTGCTGTAGCGTCGGTTGCTTCGCGCGATGGTATGCACCTTCTCGCACAGCATCGCCTTGACCTTGTCCGGGTTGCGCGAGATGTCCTCGAAATTCTTCGGCAGGTAGTCCACCGCACCGGCATCCAGCGCATCCAGGGTGACGCGGGCGCCTTCGTGGGTGAGCGAGGAGAACATCAGCACCGGCGTCGGGCAGCGCTGCATGATGTTCCGCACTGCCGTGATGCCGTCCATCATCGGCATCTCGTAGTCCATGGTGATCACGTCCGGCTTCAGCGCCAGCGCCTGATCGATGGCCTCGCGGCCATTGGTGGCGGTACCGACCACCTGGATATCGGGGTCGGCGGAGAGGATTTCCGAGACCCTGCGGCGGAAGAAGCCGGAGTCGTCCACCACCAGGACCTTGACTGCCATAAACACTCCAGAGCGACCGGCGGGGCCGGTCGTGAACGATCAGATGCGCCGCGCGTAGCGCTTGAGCATGCTCGGCACGTCGAGGATCAGGGCGATACGCCCGTCACCGGTAATGGTTGCGCCAGACATGCCGGGCGTGCCCTGCAGCATCTTGCCGAGCGGCTTGATCACCACCTCTTCCTGGCCCACCAGTTGATCGACCACGAAGCCGATACGCTGGCTGCCAACGGTGAGGATCACCACATGGCCCTCGCGCTGCTCCTCGTTGGAAGCACCGACAACCAGCCAGCGCTTGAGGTAAAACAGTGGCAGCGCCTTGTCGCGCACGATCACCACTTCCTGACCGTCCACCACGTTGGTGCGCGACAGGTCGAGGTGGAATATCTCGTTGACGTTGACCAGCGGGAAGGCGAAGGCCTGATTGGCCAGCATCACCATCAGGGTCGGCATGATCGCCAGGGTCAGCGGGACCTTGATGATGATCTTCGAGCCCTGCCCCTTGGCCGAGTGCACGTTGATGATGCCGTTGAGCTGGGAGATCTTGGTCTTCACCACGTCCATGCCGACACCGCGGCCGGAGACGTCGGAGATCTCGGTCTTGGTCGAGAAGCCCGGGGCGAAGATCAGGTTGTAGCACTCGGTCTCGCTCAGGCGATCAGCGGCGTCCTTGTCCAGCAGGCCCTTCTCCACCGCCTTAGCGCGGAGGACCTCCGGGTCCATGCCCTTGCCGTCGTCGGAGATCGACAGGAGGATGTGATCGCCCTCCTGCTCGGCGGACAGCACCACCCTGCCCGCCCGCGCCTTGCCGGCGGCCTCGCGCTCGTCCGGCCCCTCGATGCCGTGGTCGACGGCGTTGCGCACCAAGTGCACCAGCGGGTCGGCCAGGGCCTCGACCAGGTTCTTGTCGAGGTCGGTCTCTTCACCGACCAGCTCCAGGTTGATCTCTTTCTTCAGGTTGCGCGCCAGGTCGCGAACGAGGCGCGGGAAGCGGCCGAAGACCTTCTTGATCGGCTGCATACGGGTCTTCATGACCGACGTCTGCAGGTCCGCCGTGACCACGTCGAGGTTGGAGACGGCCTTGGCCATCGCCTCGTCGCCGCTGTTCAGGCCCAGGCGCACCAGACGGTTACGCACCAACACCAGTTCGCCGACCATGTTCATGATCTCGTCCAGGCGCGCGGTGTCGACACGAACGGTAGTCTCGGCCTCGCTGGCGGCAGCGCCACCACCGGCGGGGGCAGGTGCCGGAGCCGGCGCGGCGGGCTTGGCCGGCTCGGGTTTCGCCGCCGGCTTGGCAGCGGCAGGCTTCGGCGGCTCGGCCTTCTTCGGCTCCGCCTTCTTGGCTGACGCCGCCGCAGCAGAGGCTACCGGCGCTGGGGCATCGGGCACTTCCGCGGGGCCGGTGAACTTGCCCTTGCCGTGCAGCTGGTCCAGCAGCGCTTCGAACTCGTCGTCGGTGATGTCATCGCCAGCCCCTGCCACAGGCGTCGCGGCGGCAGGCTTGGCGACTGGCGCGGCGGGTTCCTCGGCGGCAGCGCTGAACTTGCCCTTGCCATGCAGCTGGTCCAGCAGCGCCTCGAATTCGTCGTCGGTGATTTCGTCCCCGGCACCTGCCGTCGGCGCGGCCGTGGCTGGCTTGGCCGCAGGCGCGGCGGTTTCGTCGGCGCCGCTGAATTTACCCTTGCCGTGCAGCTCGTCGAGGAGCGCCTCGAATTCGTCGTCGGTGATGTCGTCGGTGCCCGCCACCGTGGACTCGGCGGCCGGCTGCTCGCCGATGGCTTCCAGCAGCTGTTCGAACTCGCTGTCGGTGATGTCGCCACCCGCTTCGGTCGCGGCGCCCGTGTCGGTCTCCGGCTCCGGCTCGGCGGCCAGCTCGTCGGCGCTCTCCGGCTCGGCCAGGCGCGCCAGCGCAGCCAGCAGTTCGGGGGACGCGGGAGTCGGTTCGGCGCGCTCGCGCACCTGCCCGAACATTTCGTTGACTGCGTCCAGCGCCTGCAGGACCACGTCCATCAATTCGGCGGTGACGCGGCGCTCGCCCTTGCGCAGGATGTCGAACACGTTTTCCGCGATGTGGCAGCACTCCACCAGCTCGTTCAGCTGGAGGAAGCCCGCACCACCCTTGACGGTATGGAAACCGCGGAAAATCGCATTGAGCAGGTCCATGTCATCCGGTCGGCTTTCCAGCTCGACCAGTTGCTCGGACAGCTGCTCAAGAATTTCGCCGGCCTCTACCAGGAAGTCCTGGAGGATTTCTTCATCGGCGTCGAAGCTCATCGTTGCGCTCCAAAGGCTCTGTTAGAGCTCTTAAAATCCAAGGCTGGACAGCAGGTCATCGACATCGTCCTGGCTGGAAGCGATGTCATCACGCTTATCGGCATGAATCTGCGGACCTTCACCCTTGGAAGGCTCTTTTTGTTTTTCCTGCTCGGCACGCAGGGCGTCCATGTCGTGCTGGATGCCGGCGAAGCGATCGACATGGCTGGCCATCAGTACCAGCTTGAGCAGGTTGCTCTCGACCTCGGTGACCAGTTGGGTCACGCGCTTGATCACCTGCCCGGTGAGGTCCTGATAGTCCTGCGCCAGCAGAATGTCGTTGAGCTGACTGGACAGCTTCTGGCTGTCGCGCTCGCTGCGGGCGAGGAACAGCTCGATACGCTTGGCCAGATCGCGGAAGGCATCGGCGCCCATTTCCCGGCGCATGAACTTGCCCCAGTCCTCGGACAGGACCTTGGCCTCGTCGCCCAGGTCGTTGACCAGCGGAGCGCTCTGCTCTACCAGGTCCATCGTGCGGTTGGCGGCCTTCTCGGTCATCTGCACCACGTAGGACAGACGCTCGGTGGCATCGGAAATCTGCGAGATTTCCTGAGCATGCGGATTGCGAGGATCAATCTGGAAATTGACGATCGCGTTGTGCAGCTCACGCGTGAGCTTGCCAACTTCCTGGTAAAGCCCCTGATCGCGGGCCTGACTCAGTTCGTGGATCAGATGCACAGCCTCGCCGAAACGGCCTTTCTCCAGGCTCTCGACGAGCTGGCTGGCGTGTGCCTTCAGGGTCGATTCAAGTTCGCCCAGGGAGGATTCATCGTTTGCCATAGCGCCCCCGCGGCGGACATCAACCGTTGACTCGTTCGAAAATCTTCTCGATCTTCTCTTTCAGCACCTGAGCGGTGAACGGCTTGACCACATAGCCGTTAACACCGGCCTGGGCGGCTTCGATGATCTGCTCGCGCTTGGCCTCGGCGGTCACCATCAGCACCGGCAGCGTCTTCAGGCGCTCGTCGGCACGCACGGCACGCAGCAGGTCGATACCGGTCATGCCGGGCATGTTCCAGTCGGTCACCAGAAAATCGAAGCTGCCGCTCTGCAGCATCGGCAACGCGGTATTGCCATCGTCGGCCTCCGCGGTGTTGGTGAACCCCAGATCACGCAGGAGGTTCTTGATGATCCGTCGCATCGTCGAGAAATCGTCAACGATGAGGATTTTCATGTTTTTGTCCAAGTCGACCTCCGTACAGTCCTAAACGCCCCCGGAAGTCCGGGGGCGCCGTCAATCATGAAAATCGGCCAGCCCGTCAGCTGGCTCGCCACTCGCTCAGCCTGGACCGCAAACGCGCGGCGCACTGGCTGTGCAACTGGCTGACCCGGGATTCGCTGACCCCCAGTACCTCGCCGATTTCCTTCAAATTCAGTTCTTCGTCGTAATACAGCGACAGGACCAGACGTTCGCGCTCCGGTAGATGGGCGATGGCGTCGGTCAGCGCCTCCTGGAAGCGCTCGTCCTCCAGGCCGTGCAGAGGGCCGCCGTGGCTGCTGTTGATGTCCTCGTGCAGCCCGCCCTCCTCGCCGTCCTGCACCAGGTCGTCGAAGCTGAACAGGCGGCTGCCCAAAGTGTCGCCAAGAATGCCGTAGTAATCCTCGAGACTCAATTGGAGTTCGGCCGCAACCTCTTGATCTTTAGCGTCTCTGCCGGTGCGCGCCTCGATGGCGCGGATGGCGTCGCTGACCATGCGGGTGTTGCGGTGGACCGAGCGCGGCGCCCAGTCGCCCTTGCGCACCTCGTCGAGCATGGCGCCGCGAATGCGGATGCCGGCGTAGGTTTCGAAGCTGGCGCCCTTGCTGCCGTCGTACTTCTTCGAGGCTTCGAGCAGGCCGATCATGCCGGCCTGCATCAGGTCGTCGACCTGCACGCTGGCCGGAAGGCGCGCCAACAGGTGGTAGGCGATGCGCTTGACCAGAGGCGCGTAGCGCTCGATCAATTGGTGCTGGGAATCCTGCGCCTGCGCTTTGTTGTACATGCGAAGTCCACTGGCTGCTGTCATACGGCCGTCCCCGCGATCGGCTGCTGCACCAGACGCTCGACGAAGAACTCCAGATGGCCGCGCGGGTTGGCCGGAAGCGGCCACGTGTCGACTTTCTGGGCGATCGCCTTGAACGCCAGTGCGCATTTCGAGCGCGGGAAGGCTTCGTATACCGCGCGCTGTTTCTGCACGGCTTTGCGAACGGATTCGTCGTAGGGCACGGCCCCGACGTACTGCAAAGCCACATCAAGAAAACGATCGGTCACCTTGGTCAGCTTAGCAAAGAGATTGCGCCCTTCCTGCGGGCTGTGGGCCATGTTGGCCAGCACGCGGAAGCGGCTCATGCCGTAATCGCGGTTGAGCAGCTTGATCAGCGCATAGGCGTCGGTGATCGAAGTCGGCTCGTCGCAGACCACCACCAGCACTTCCTGGGCGGCGCGCACGAAGCTGACCACGCCGTCACCGATGCCGGCGGCGGTGTCGATCACCAGCACGTCGAGGTTGTCGCTGATGTCGCTGAAGGCCTGGATCAGGCCCGCGTGCTGCACCGGCGAAAGCTGCACCATGCTCTGGGTGCCCGAAGCGGCCGGCACGATACGGATGCCGCCGGGCCCCTGGAGCAGGACATCCTTGATATCGCACTCTCCGGCAATCACGTCGGCCAGCGTGCGCTTCGGCGTCAGGCCGAGCAGGACGTCGACGTTGGCCAGGCCCAGGTCAGCGTCCATCAGCATGACCCGGCGACCGAGGTCGGCCAGTGCCAGCGACAGATTCACCGACACATTGGTCTTGCCGACGCCGCCCTTGCCGCCAGTGACTGCGATCACCTGTACGGGATGCATACTACCCATGTTCTTCTCTTACCCTTGTCTTGCCGGTCTGGGCTGGTCGGGCAACGACACCGACCCTTTCCTAACACTAGAACGCCTTGAGCGGCGCTGCCTGCCCTAGCCCGCGCGACGCGCCGGGTGGTGGTACAGGCCGGCGAACATGTCCGCCATGGTCTCTTCGCTCGGATCCTCCGCAGTCTGCAGGCTCACGGCGCGGCTCACCAGCTGATGGCTGCGCGGCACCTGCAGATCGTCCGGGATCTTCGGCCCATCTGCCAGATAGGCTACCGGGAGATGCTGGCTGATAGCCAGTCCCAGAACCTCTCCGAGGTTGGCCGCCTCGTCCACCTTGGTCAGGATGCAGCCGGCCAGACCGCAGTGCTTGTAGCCGTGATAGGCGGCCTTGAGCACCTGCGCCTGGCTGGTCGCCGCCAGTACCAGATAGTTCTTCGCTTTGACCGCACGACCGGCCAGGCTCTCCAACTGTATGCGCAGGGCCGGATCGTTGGCCGGCAGACCGGCGGTGTCGATCAGCACCACCTTCTTGCGTGCCAGCGGCGCCAGGGCCTGAACCAGCGACTGGCCCGGGTCGACCTGGGTCACCGACACGTTGAGGATGCGGCCGAGGGTCTTGATCTGCTCCTGAGCGCCGATGCGGAAGCTGTCCATGCTCACCAGGGCAATGCTCTGCGCGCCGTATTTCAATACGTAGCGCGCCGCCATCTTGGCCAGGGTGGTGGTCTTGCCCATGCCCGCCGGGCCGACCAGGGCGATCACGCCGCCCTCTTCCAGCGGCTCGACCTCGGGGGTGCGGATCGCATGGGCCAGGTGGGCCAGCAGCATACGCCAGGCCTGGCGCGGATCGGCAACCTGCGCCACGCGTTCCAGCAGGGCCTTGGACAGGTCGGCCGACAGGCCCATGCGCTGCAGGCGGCGCCACAGGTTGGCCTGCTGCGGCTTGCGGTTCTGCAGTTGCCCCCAGGCGATGGAGCCCAGCTGCACCTCGATCAGCTCGCGCAGACCGTTCAGTTCGAAGCGCATGGCGTCCAGCGCGCGCTGGTCGACCGCGGCGGCGGCGGCCGGTTTCGGCGCCGGCTGGGGCCCGGCGACCGGGCGCTGCACCTTGACCGCGGTGGCCGGCAGCTCGGGGGCGATCAGCGACTCGTTGGCGAACAGCTGGCGATCCTTGCGCTCGTCGGCCACTGCACGCACGGCCAGTTCGGCCTGGGCATTGGCGATCGTCGCCTGGGTCTTGCGCAGCTCCGCTTCCAGCGCCGGGTTGGGCTGGCGAGACGGCGCGGCGGGCTGGTAATCCAGCGCAGCGGTCAGCTCCACGCCACCGGCCACACGGCGATTGCCGATGATGGAGGCATCGGCGCCCAGCTCATCACGCACCAGTTTCATGGCGGTACGCATATCGGCGGCGAAGAAGCGTTTGACTTGCATGGCTTAGAACCCTCAGTTCTGGCCGACCGTGGCGACGATCGTGACCTGCTTGTTGTCCGGTATTTCCTGGTAGGCCAGTACGTGCATGGACGGTACGGCGAGCCGCGCGAATCGCGAGAGCATCGCCCGGACCGGACCGGCCACCAGCAGAATCACCGGCTTGCCGAGCATTTCCTGGCGCTGCGCCGCTTCCACCAGGGAGCGTTGCAGCTTCTCGGCCATGCCGGGCTCGAGGAGGATGCCATCCTCGGAGCCCTGACCGGCCTTCTGCAGGCTATTCAGCAATAACTGTTCCAACCTCGGCTCCAGGGTGATCACAGGCAGCTCCGGCTCTAGTCCCACAATGCTTTGCACGATTGCGCGGGACAGCGCGACGCGAACCGCCGCCACCATCGCGGCGGGATCTTGACTCTTGCCGGCCACGTTGGAGATGGCCTCGGCGATGCTGCGGATGTCGCGGACCGGCACCTGTTCCGCCAGCAGGGTCTGCAGCACCTTGAGCAGGGTCGACAGGGAAATCATGCCCGGCACCAGCTCCTCGGCCAGCTTCGGCGAGCTCTTGGCCAGCAGTTGCAGCAGTTGCTGGACTTCCTCGTGGCCGAGCAGCTCGTGGGCGTGCTTGTGCAGGACCTGATTGAGGTGGGTGGCGACCACGGTGCTGGCGTCCACCACCGTGTAGCCGAGGGACTGGGCCTGGTCGCGCTGGGTCGGGTCGATCCACACCGCCTCCAGCCCGAACGCCGGATCCTTGGCGGCGATGCCGTTCAGGCTGCCGAAGACCTGGCCGGGGTTGATCGCCAACTCGCGCTCCGGGTAGACCTCAGCCTCCGCCACGCTCACCCCCATCAGCGTCAGGCGATAGGCGTTGGGCATCAGGTCGAGGTTGTCGCGAATGTGCACCGAGGGCATCAGGAAGCCCATTTCCTGGGACAGCTTCTTGCGTACACCCTTGATCCGCGCCAGCAGCTGGCCGCCCTGGTTGCGATCAACCAGCGGGATCAGGCGGTAGCCCACCTCCAGGCCGACCATGTCCACCGGGGTCACGTCGTCCCAACCCAGCTCCTTGACCTCCTGGGCGCGCTGGGCGGGCAGCAGTTCCTGCTGGCGCTTGTCCTCCTGCTCGGCCTCCACCTTGGACTGGCGCTGCTTGTGCACGATCCAGTAGGCGGCGCCCGCCGCGATCAGGCCGAGGCCGATGAAAGGCACGTGCGGCATACCGGGCACCAGGCCCATGGCGATCATGATCGCCGCCGAGACGGCCAAGGCCTTGGGCGAGGCGAACATCTGCCGGTTGATCTGCTGGCCCATGTCCTCGGCGGAAGAGACGCGGGTGACCATCACGGCGGCCGCGGTGGACAGCAGCAGCGACGGGATCTGCGCTACCAGGCCGTCACCGATAGTCAGCAGGGTGTAGATGCGGCCGGCGTCGCCGAAGGCCAGGTCGTGCTGCACCACCCCGATGGCGATACCGCCGATCAAGTTGATGAAGAGGATCAGCAGGCCGGCGACGGCGTCGCCGCGGACGAATTTCGAGGCACCGTCCATCGAGCCATAGAAGTCGGCCTCCTGGGCCACCTCGGTCCGGCGTTTCTTGGCCTCGGCCTGGTCGATCAGGCCGGCGTTGAGGTCGGCGTCGATGGCCATCTGCTTGCCGGGCATGGCATCCAGGGTGAAGCGCGCACTCACCTCGGAGATGCGCCCGGCGCCCTTGGTAACCACCACGAAGTTAATGATCATCAAGATGGCGAACACTACGGCACCGACCACGTAGTTGCCGCCGATCACCACTTCACCGAAGGCCTGGATCACCTTGCCCGCGGCGTCGTGGCCCTCCTGGCCGTGTAGCAGGACCACGCGGGTCGAGGCGACGTTCAGGCCCAGGCGCAGCAGGGTCGCGGCCAGCAGTACGGTGGGGAATACGGCGAAATCCAGCGGCCTCAAGGCATAGATGGCGACCAGCAGGACGACGATGGACAGGGCGATACTGAAGGTGAAGAGCAGGTCGAGCAGGAACGGCGGGATCGGCAGCATGACCATGGCCAGCATGACCAGCAGCAGCAGCGGGATGCCGAGGTTGCCGTGCCGCAATCCCGACAGATTGCTGCGCACATCACCGATGATTTGCCCACGATCCAAAGCCACGTGCTACCTCGCCTATTCAATCTTTTGACGCGAATGGCGCCATGACTGGGCTAGAGCAAGAACCCGGCCATGTTGGGCCGGCCAGGCAAAACAACACGTTACATCGGGTCGGAAACCCACCGCGGGTTAGAGAGTCAGAACTAGCCACCCAACAGGAGAAATCACCATGCGCCAATGGACCCTCGCCGCCCTCCTCGCCGCTGCCGCTAGCGCGCAGGCCGCGCCGCTCGACATCACCCTGCATGCCGTCGACAGCTCCGGTGTCGGCAAGGCGGTCGGCACCGTCAAGGTCGAACAAAGCCGCTACGGACTGGTGTTCACCCCCGCCCTGTCCGGAATGGAGCCCGGCATCCATGGCTTCCATGTACATGCCAATCCGAGCTGCGAGCCAGGCATGAAGGATGGCAAGGCGACCGCCGCGGACAAGGCCGGCGGTCACTGGGACCCGGAAGGCACCGGCAGCCACGGCGCGCCCTGGCAGGATGATGCCCACCGCGGCGACCTGCCACCGCTCTACGTGGATGCCAATGGCAAGTCCGAGCAGCCAGTGCTGGCACCGCGCCTGAAGAGCCTTGACGAGCTCAAGGGCCATGCGCTGATGGTGCATGCCGGCGGCGACAACCATTCGGACCATCCCATGCCGCTCGGTGGTGGCGGCGCGCGGGTCGCCTGCGGCGTGATCCGCTGACCGGCGAGCTCGACGGCCTCGAGGCGCGTGGCGCTTCGAGGCCTTATTCGTCGCGCCGCAGATCGGGCGGGATCGGCAGACTGCCCAGCGGGCTCGGCCGCTTGCCCTTGCCGGCGCGGAACTGCTTGAGCTGGTAGACGTAGGCCAGCACCTGGGCCACGGCCAGGTACAGGCCCGCGGGGATTTCGTGATCTACCTCGGTGGAGTAGTAAACGGCCCGGGCCAGGGCCGGCGATTCGAGCAGGGTCACCCGGTGTTCCTGGGCGATCTCGCGAATCTTCAGGGCCAGGAAGTCGCCGCCCTTGGCCACCAGCAACGGCGCGTTGCCCTTCTCCGGATCGTATTTCAGCGCCACGGCGAAGTGAGTCGGGTTGGTGATCACCACATCGGCCTCGGGCACCTGCTGCATCATCCGCCGCTCGGCCATCTGCCGTTGCAGCTGGCGGATCTTCGACTTGACCTCGGGCTTGCCCTCGGAGTCCTTGTACTCGTCCTTGACCTCCTGCTTGGTCATCATCAGCTTCTGCTTGGTGTCCCAGAGCTGGAACGGCACGTCCAGGGCGGCGATCAGGATCAGCCCGCAGGCCAGCCAGATCAAGCTCCAGCCGGTCACATTCATGGCATGCAGGATGGCCGATTCGACCGATTCGTTGGCGATGGCCAGCAGGTCGTCCTGATCGGACTTGAGCACGGCCAGCGCCACTATCAGGATCACCGCGAACTTGCCCAGCGCCTTGAGCAGCTCCACCAGCGCCTTGGTGGAGAACATGCGCTTGAGGCCCTCCAGCGGATTCATGCGGCTGAACTTGGGCATCAGCGCCTCGCCGGAAAACAGCCAGCCACCGAGCGCGACGTTGCCGACGACGGAAGCGATCAGCAATACGATGAAGAACGGCTGCAGCGCCTTCAGCGCCTCCATACCGGTGCGCAGCAGATGGCGGGCCATGGCGCCCTCCTCCAGCAGCGCCTCGCGCGACAGGGAGAAGTTGCCGCGCATCATGTCCATCATGGCCTGCCCCATGTCGGCGCCGAACATCAGCAGCGCCGCCGCGCCAGCCATGGTCACGGTGAGGGTACCCAGCTCACGCGAACGGGCGATCTGGCCTTTCTTGCGCGCCTCTTCCAGGCGCTTGCCTGTTGGCTCTTCACTCTTGTCCGCGCCGCTTTCACTCTCCGCCATGCTGGAGCCTCCTCAGCGAGCGCGCGCCAGTTCGCGCAGTTGCAGCAGGGCCTCGCTGGTCAGCACTTGAAAGTGCGAGAGGAAATCGGAGAGGCCCAGCCAAAAAATCACCATCCCCAGCACCAGCGTCAGCGGGAAACCGATGGAGAAGATGTTCAGTTGCGGCGCGGCGCGGGTCATCACGCCGAACGCCAGGTTGACGATCAGCAGCGCGGTAATCACCGGAAGCGCGACCAGCAGGCCCGCGGCGATCACCCAGCTCAGCTTGCCGGCCATTTCCCAGTAGTGGTCGAGCAGCAGCCCTCCGCCTACCGGCAGCGTCACGAAGCTCTCGGCCAGTACCTCGAACACCACCAGGTGGCCGTTCATGGCCAGGAACATCAGCGTCACCAGCATCAGCAGGAACTGTCCCAGCACCGGCACCGACACGCCGTTGCTGGGATCGACCATGGAGGCGAAGCCCAGGCCCATCTGCATGGCGATGATCTGCCCGGCGACGGTGAACAGGTGGAAGTACAGCTGCAGGAAGAAACCGAAGATCACGCCGATCAGAATCTGCTCGAAGATCAGCAGCATGGCCTGCAGGCTGACGGCATCCACCTGTGGCATGGGCGGCAGGTTGGGCGCCAGCACCACGCAGATGGCCAGCGACAGGTAAAGGCGCACGCGCATCGGCACCAGTTGGGTGCCGATCACCGGCATCACCATCAGCACCGAGGCGATGCGGAACAGCGGCAGGAGGAACTGGCCCACCCAGCCGCCGATCTGCGCGTTGGTCAGCTCGAGCATCAGCCGATCAACAGCGGAATGTTCTGCACCAGCGTCTGGGTGTACTCCATCAGCTCGCGCACCAGCCAGGGCCCGGCCCACATCAGGGTGAGCAGCATCACCAGCAGACGTGGGATGAAGCTCAGGGTCTGTTCGTTGATCTGCGTGGCCGCCTGGAACATGGCCACTAGCAGGCCTACCAGCAGGCTCGGCAGCACCGTCAGACCGACGATCACGGCGGTCAGCCAGAGTGCTTCGCGGAACAGGTCGACAGCGACTTCAGGGGTCATCGGTAAGCCCTCTATAGCGTGCCGAAGCTGCCGGCCAGGGTGCCCATGATCAGCGCCCAGCCGTCCACCAGGACGAACAGCATGATCTTGAACGGCAGGGAAATGATCAGCGGCGACAGCATCATCATACCCATGGCCATGAGGATACTGGCCACCACCATGTCGATGATCAGGAACGGGATGAAGATCATGAAGCCGATCTGGAACGCGGTCTTCAGCTCGGAGGTGACGAACGCCGGGATCAGGATGGTCAGCGGTGCGGCCTCGGGCGAGGCGATGTCGGTGCGCTTGGACAGGCGCACAAACAGCTCGAGGTCGGAGGCGCGGGTCTGCGCCAGCATGAAGTTCTTGATCGGCACCTCGGCCCTGTCGATCGCCTGCTGCGCCGGCAACTGCTCGTTGAGGTAGGGCTGCAGCGCCTCGCGGTTAATCTGGTCGAACACCGGCGCCATGATGAACATGGTCAGGAACAGCGCCAGGCCGATGAGGATCTGGTTCGACGGCGTCTGCTGCAGGCCCAGCGCCTGGCGCAGGATGGAGAAGACGATGATGATCCGGGTGAAGCTGGTCATCAGCATGACGAACGCCGGGATGAAGCTCAGCGCCGTCATGATCAGCAGGATCTGCAGGCTGACCGAGTATTCCTGCTGCCCCTCCGCGTCGGTGGACAGGGTGATGGCCGGGATCGACAGCGGATTTTCGCCCTGCTGGATCAGGGAAACAGCCGGCGGCGCCTCCTCGGCGAAAGCCAGCGAGGCGCCCAGGCTGAGGACCAGCACCAGCAACAAACGCAGCATCAGGATTTGTCCTTCTGATCCTTGCCGAGCAGCTCCATCAGGCGCTGGGCGAATTCTGGCGTGGCGGGCTCGCCGTCGGGCAGATGCACCGGCTCCTTGAGCACGTGCAGGGGCGTGATGCGACCGGCGCTGAGGCCGAGCAGGATCTGCTCGCCGCCGACCTGAACCAGCAGCAGCCGATCACGCGGGCCCAGGGCCTGGCTGGCCACCAGCTTGATCGCCTGGTTGCTGCGCGGGCCGATCTGCTGCACGCGGCGCAGCAACCAGGCCAGCGCGAAGATCAGGCCGACCACCAGCAGCAAGCCGAGCATCAGCTGCACCAACTGGCCGCCGACATCGCTGCCGGCCAGGGGCGTGGTCGCCGCCTTGGTCGCCGGCTCGGCCGCCAGCGCCGTCAACGGGGCCAGCAGGAGCAGGCTGCAGAATCGCCGCATCATGGCCTCAGCGCAGTTTCTTGATGCGTTCACTGGGGCTGATCACGTCGGTCAGGCGGATGCCGAACTTCTCGTTGACCACCACCACCTCGCCATGGGCGATCAGGGTACCGTTGACCAGCACGTCCAGCGGCTCGCCGGCCAGGCGGTCCAGTTCCACCACCGAGCCCTGATTGAGCTGCAGCAGGTTGCGGATACTGATCTCGGTGCTGCCCACTTCCATGGAGATGGACACCGGGATGTCGAGGATCACGTCCAGGTTCGGCCCTTCCAGGGCCACCGGGCCGCCGCCGGGCTTGGGCGCCGCGCCGAATTCTTCCATGGCCATGCGCGGTGCGGCCGGCGCAGCGGGGGCGCCGCCGGTCTGGGACATCAGCGCGTCGATGTCGTCCTGGCCACCGTCACCGGCTTCGGCCAGGGCCGCAGCCCACTCGTCCGCCAGGGCCTGCTCTTCGGGGCTGGTGCCTTCGTTTTCGTCTGCCATCGCTCTACCTCGGCTGGCTGTTATCTCGTTTCTGGCCGGCCGCGCCATTGCGCCGCCCGCCTCTTCATTTATTCGCGCCGCGCGATCAGCGCGTGCGCTCGACCGGTTCGAGCACCTGCAGGGCCAGGTTGCCCTTGTGCGCGCCCAGCTTGACCTTGAACGCCGGCACGCCGTTGGCGCGCATGATCATCTGCTCCGGCAGCTCCACCGGAATCACGTCCCCCGGCTGCATGTGCAGGATGTCGCGCAGCTTCAGCTCGCGGCGCGCCAGGGTTGCGGCCAGCGGGACGTTGACGTCGAGGATGTCCTCGCGCAGGGCCTTGATCCAGCGCTCGTCTTGGTCGTCCACGTCGGACTGGAAGCCGGCATCGAGCATCTCGCGGATCGGCTCGATCATCGAATACGGCATGGTGATGTGCAGGTCGCCGCCGCCGCCGTCCAGCTCGATATGGAAGGTGGACACCACCACCACTTCGCTGGGGCTGACGATGTTGGCCAGCGCCGGGTTCACTTCCGAGTTGATGTACTCGAAGTTCACATCCAGCACCGCATGCCAGGCCTCCTTGAGGTCAACGAAGGCTTGGTCGATGACCATGCGCACCACGCGCAGCTCGGTGGGGGTGAACTCGCGGCCCTCGATCTTGGCGTGGCGGCCGTCGCCGCCGAAGAAGTTGTCCACCAGCTTGAATACCAGCTTGGCGTCGAGGATGAACAGCGCAGTGCCACGCAGCGGCTTCATCTTCACCAGGTTGAGGCTGGTCGGGACGTACAGCGAGTGCACGTACTCGCCGAACTTCATCACCTGCACGCCGCCCACGGCCACATCGGCGGAACGGCGCAGCAGGTTGAACATGCTGATGCGGGTGTAGCGGGCGAAGCGCTCGTTGATCATTTCCAGGGTCGGCATGCGCCCGCGGACGATGCGATCTTGGCTGGTCAGGTCATAGCTCTTGACGCTGCCGGGGTCGGCATCGGCCTCGGTTTCGACCAGACCATCGTCGACGCCGTGCAGCAGCGCGTCGATTTCGTCCTGTGACAGCAGGTCTTGTACGGCCATGGGGACTCCCGCTACTGCAACACGATGTTGGTGAACAGAACCTGTTCGACCACGGTTTTGCCGGTTTCTTTCTGCGCCAGTTCCTGCACCACCGCCGTGGCCTGACTGCGCAGCATTTCCTTGCCGACCGGCGTCATCAGTGCGGCGAAGTCCTGACCGGAGAACAGCATGACCAGGCGATTGCGGATCAGCGGCATGTGCACCTTAAGCGCATCGAGCTCGGCCTGGTCACGTGCCATCAGCGCCACGCTGACCTGCATGTAGCGCTGGCGGCCCTGGAATTTGTAGTTGGCGATGAACGCCGGAGCGATGGCCTCGTACAGCGCCGGCTGCTTGACCGGCGCGGCGGTCTCGCTGGCGCCCTCTTCCGCAGGCTTCTCTTCTTCAGCGCCCTTGTCCTTGCCGAGGAAGAACAGGGTTGCGCCCACCGAGCCGCCGATCGCCAGCAGGACGACGACGACGATGAGGATGATCAGCTTGAGCTTGCCCTTGCCCGGCTTCTCGCCGCCCTCGGCCGCCGGGGGTTGGGGAGCCTGTTTCTTTGCCATGCCAGAAATCCGTCGCTATTCGGTGTGTTTTGTCCGTCAAGGGCTTAGGAGCAAGTGTTATGCCACCTTGTAAACACGATAGACCCTTGACGCTGGCAGCCGATATACCAAGGCAGCGCCCGCCTGTCACCCGAAAACGACTGCGCCCGAAGCTTTGACGGCTTCGGGCGCAGCACTGCGGGGAGTTCATCGGATGACGATCAGGCGTAGTAATCCACCATGCCGCGGGGCGCGGCTCCGCTCTCCGAATTGCGGATCTCGCTGACGCCGAGCAGCATCTCCTCCTCGCCACCACCGCCCAGGCCGCGACCACCGGAGCGACCGCCGCCGCCCTCGCCGCGGCCCTGGGAGCCCTGGGCCAGGGACTGGTCGGAGACGTTCACGTCGAGCTGGTTCATGCCCTGCTGGGCGAAGAGTTCGCGCAGACGATGGGACTGGCCTTCGAGCTGATCACGCACGTTGGCGTTGGCGCTGACGAAGGTCACCTGGGCCGCCTGGTCCTTGTTCAGCTCGATGCGCACTTCCAGCCGCCCCAACTCGGCCGGGTCCAGCTGGATCTCGGCGGACTTGAGGTTCTGGCTGGACAGCCACATCACCTTGTCGACCACCGCCTCGCTCATGCCGGGATGCCCGACCTGTACCGGCTGTCCCGGCACCAGCGGCAGGCGCTGGGCGGCGTTGGTCTGCTGGTTGATGGCCTGGCTCAGCGCATTGAGTTTGCTGGCGAAGGCCTCGGCGCGGGCCTCGCCCTGCGCTTCGCGGACGTTGGGCAGCGGGCTGTCCAGCCCCTCGCCGAACAGCTCGCTCTCCAGCCCTTCGCCCGGTTTTTCCTCGCTGGGCATGGCATCGCCAGACATCGCCGCCAGCGCGTTGGCGAAGCCCTGGCTGGCGTCGGCGGATTTCTGCGCCGCTACCGCACCGGGGCTCAGCTGCTGGGCCGCGGCCTGGTTCTTCGCACCGATTTCCAGGGCCATCTTCACCGCCGGCAAGCTGTTCAGCATGTCCAGCTCGGGATCATGACTCGCCTCGGTCAGCGTCGCCGGCGCGGCGCTGGCGGCCAACGGCACGCCAGTCTGCGGCAGCGGATCGGCCTCTTCGCCCGTCCCCTCGCCTTCGCCCGTCAGAGCCGGATCGGTTTCGGCCGGCAGTTGGCCGGCCAGCGCCATCAGCAGCAGCGGATCGACAGCCTCCTCGCCAGCCTCTGTCACCTCCTCCGGCAAGGCCTTGCCGCTTTCGGCAACCGCGGGCTCTTCGGCGGCAGCCTCGGCCTTCGGCTCGTCAGCCGGCTTGGCGTCGGCGGAGCGCTCCTGCGCCGCCTTGGCGCTGGCCTCCTTGCGCTCGGCCGCCTTGGCCTGGCGCTCCTTGGCATAGACGTCGGCAAAGCTGGAAGTCTCGCCGCTCCTGGGCTCCGGCGAACTGGCCGGCGCCTTGGCGGCAGGCGCCTTCGGTCTCACCTCGGGGGCGGACTGAAGGAGAAAATCGGGTGCAACGGACATGGCTACTCTCCGTTAGGGGTGGATCCTGACGGAGCTAGAGCAAGGGGCGGGCCAACTTTGCTGATGAGAATGACTGCGCGTCGGCCAGTCGTCGTTGGCGAACGATCCCGCGGCCCGCAACGGCTCTCAGCGATAACGCTGGCGCTCGGACTTGAGCAGGATACGGACGATGGCGAACTCGCGGCCGATCTGCTCGACCAGCGTCGGCGCTTCGTCCAGCCGCTCGCGCCGGGCGGCTTCCTCCAGCTGCTTGCACAGGCCGGCGAGCATGGGCGCGCCCATGTTGCTGCAGCTGCCCTTGAAGCTGTGGGCGGCCAGGCGCAGGGCCTGGGCGTCGGCGGCGGCCATGGCCTCATGGATATGCCGCTGGCGCTCCTCCGAGTCGATCAGGAATGTGTCCAGCAGCACCGGGTATTCCTCCCCCATGACATCCAGCAGGGAAGCCAACACGTTCTGGTCGAGGTGGATATCGGACACCGGCTCACTCCATGATCGGGAAGCGGGGATTATGCCTGAGAACGATCGCCGATTGGCCAGAGCACGGCCGCGCCACTAGGCCGGCCAGCGAAACTCCACCTGGGCGCCGCGACCGTCGGGCGACCACTGGCAGTGATGGGTCAGCTGCCGGATCAGGCGCATGCCGCGGCCGCTGAGGCACTCCTTGTCCTGGGGCCGATCCAGCGCCCGCGCCACGTCGAAGCCTTTGCCGCTGTCCTCCACGCGGATGCGCAGGCAGCCGCCACCCCCGGCCTCAGGCACCACATCCAGCGAGAAGCGCACGAAGCCCTCACTCAATGCCTGCAGGCGCTGGCCGCGTTCGCGGTAGTAGCGGGCGAAGCCCTGGGCGTCCGACTTGAGCCTGGAGTCCAGGCCCAGCACACCGTGCTCCAGGGCATTGGAATAGAGTTCGGCCATCACGGTGTAGAGCGCGCCACCCTGGGCGCGCAGGCCGCGAACCTCCATCAGCAGCTGCAGCAGGAACGGCAACGGGTTGAAGCGCTTGAGCGCCTCGGCGCGGAACTCGAAACTGACCGACCAATCCAGCGGGCTGCTCTGGCCGCTGTCGGAGAACGCCAGCGCCGGCCGCGCCAGCAGGCCGTCCTCGACCATGCTCAGCTCGATCATGCTGATGTCGTCCTGGGCCTCGCCGCGGAACGCGGCCAGCGCCGCCTGGATCTCGTCGAACAGCCGCTCCGGCGAATGGCCGGCGGCGAACACCTCCAGCAGGCGCTCCTCGCCGAACAACTGGCCGCTGGCGCCGTGGGTCTCCAGCACGCCATCGGACAACAGGAAGATGCGATCGCCCGGCAGCAGTGGATGGACCTCGTAGGCCTCGTTGAAAGCCGTCGGTTCCAGCACGCCCAGAGGCAGGTGCCGCGACACCAGCGGCACGCGCTCGCCGCTGGCCACGCGCAGCAGATGACCGTCAGGCAGGCCGCCGTTCCACACCTCGACCACGCGCCGCTGGAAACTCAGGTTGAGCATGGTGGCGCAGCAGAACACCCCCACCGGCAGGATGCGCTTCAGCTTGGCGTTCATCTCGCGCAGGATTTCCGCCATGGAGAAGCCCTTGGCGGTCATGCCGTAGAACACTTCCGCCAGCGGCATGGCGCCGATCGCCGCCGGCAGGCCGTGGCCGGTGAAGTCGCCGAGCAGCACGTGCATGCCGCCGGAGGGCTTGAACGCGGCCAGCAGCAGGTCGCCGTTGAACAGGGCGAAAGGCGACTGCAGGTAGCGGATGTTGGCGGCGCTGAGGCAGCCTGAATGCGCCACCTTGTCGAACACCGCCTTGGCCACCCGCTGCTCGGTGAGCAGGTGCTCGTTGTGCTTGGCGATCAGGTCGCGCTGCTGCAGCACCACCTGCTGCAGGCGGCGCAGGCGGTCCATGGCGCTGATCTTGGCCTGCAGGATGATCTGGTTGTAGGGCTTGGCGAGAAAGTCGTCGCCGACCTCGAGGCAGCGCACCAGCGCTTCGTTCTCGGTCAGCGAGGTGAGGAAGATGATCGGCACCAGCTGCTCGCCGGCGGACTCCTTGATCCGCCGCGACGCCTCGAATCCGTCCATCACCGGCATCAGCGCGTCCATCAGCACCAGCTGCGGGCGCTCCTGCTCGAACAGCGCCACCGCCTCGAGGCCATTGCTGGCCGTCAGCACCCGATGCCCCTGGCGACTGACGATGGTCGACAGCAGCATGCGATCCGCCGCGCTGTCCTCGGCGATCAGGATGGACAGGCGGCCGGACATGGCGTCAACCGATCTGGAACAGCTGTTCGAAGTTGGAGATGGAGAGGATCTTGCGCACGTCCGGGTTGCAGTTGACCAGGCTGATGCGCGCGTGGTCGCCGCCGGCGTGGTCGCGCAGCAGCAGCAACATGCCGAGGGCGGAACTGTCGAGGTAGGTGGCGCCCTTGAGGTCCACCACGTAGCGCTTGGGGGTGGTGCTCACGCGCTCATAGGCATCGCGGAATTCCTGGTGCGCGGAGAAATCGAAGCGGCCCTGGATGTGGATGGTCAGCTCCTGTCCGTCGCCCGAGGGCATCGCGGTGATAGCCATGTGGAACTCCTTGTTGGTTTCGTGCAAAGAAGATTTAGCACCCACAGATGACAGCGGCAACCGCGAATCATCCCTGATCTCGCTGGGGCAGCCGCTGCGACAGCTCGTCGAGCAGCTTTTGCTCGCGCTTGTCCTCGATGGCGCGGGCCTCGTCCAGATAACGCTGCACCAGCTTGCGCAGGCCCTCCACGCGGGCGTAGCGCTGCTGCCAGGTCTCGCGCGCCCTGTCGGCATTCTGCCGGTGCCAGGCGATGCTCTGCAGCTGCTGGCCAATGGCGGTCTCCAGCTGGCTGAGAAAGCGCTGGTAGTTCATCAGCCACTGCCCGGAGACACCGCGGCTACCCTCGTTGATCCACTGCTGCTGGTAGTCGGCGCGGTAGCGCTCCAGTTCGCCGAGCTGCGCCTCGGCGCGGGCGAGCAGGCCCTGCATGTGCGCCATCTGGCGGGCCGCCTCGCGCTCGGCGCGCTCGGCCATTTCCACCACCGGGGCGAGACGCGCGGCGCGGCTGTTGGCCATCTATCAACCCTGGGGAGGCGCGAAGACCTGCGCCAGCTGTTCGACGCTCTGGGTCATCGAAACGCTTTCACGCAGGGCCTGGCGCAGGTAGCGGGCCATGGCCGGCTGGCGGGCGATGGCCATGTCGGTATCGGCATCGCCGCCGGCCACATAGGCACCGACGCTGATCAGGTCGCGGCTCTGCTGGTAGCGCGACCACAGCTGCTTGAACCGCTGCGCCTGCTTCAGATGCTCGGGGCTAACCACTTGCGGCATTACGCGGCTAATCGACGCTTCGATGTCGATGGCCGGGTAATGGCCCTCTTCGGCGAGCCGGCGCGACAGCACGAAGTGGCCGTCGAGCACACCGCGGGCGGCGTCGGCGATCGGGTCCTGCTGGTCGTCGCCCTCGGACAGCACCGTGTAGAACGCCGTGATCGAACCGCCGCCCTCCTCCGCGTTGCCGGCACGCTCCACCAGCTTCGGCAGCCGGGCAAACACCGACGGCGGATAGCCCTTGGTGGCCGGCGGCTCGCCGATGGCCAGGGCGATTTCGCGCTGGGCCTGGGCGTAGCGGGTCAGCGAGTCCATCAGCAGCAGAACGTTCTTGCCCTTGTCGCGAAAATACTCGGCGATGCGGGTGCAGTACTGCGCCGCGCGCAGGCGCATCAGCGGTGCGTCGTCCGCCGGCGAGGCGACTACCACGGAACGCTTGAGACCCTCTTCGCCGAGAATCTCGTCGATGAATTCCTTCACCTCGCGGCCGCGCTCGCCGATCAGGCCGACCACGATGATCTCGGCCTCAGTGAAGCGGGTCATCATGCCCAGGAGCACCGATTTGCCGACGCCGGTACCGGCGAACAGGCCCAGACGCTGGCCGCGGCCGACGGTGAGCAGGCCGTTGATGGCGCGGATGCCCACGTCCAGCGGCACATGGATCGGGTCGCGGTTGAGCGGGTTGATGGTCGGGCCGTCCATCGGTACCCAGTCCTCGGCCTTCATCCCGCCTTTGCCGTCCAGGGCGCGGCCGGCGCCATCCAGCACCCGGCCCAGCATGGACGTGCCCATGGGCAGACGGCCGGTATCCGGCAGCGGCACCACGCGGGCGCCCGGGGCGATGCCGGACAGGCTGCCGACCGGCATCAGGTAAATCTTGCCGGTGGAAAAGCCCATCACCTCGGCCTCCACCTGCACCGGGTGATAGCTGTCGTCGTTGATCACCAGGCAGCGGCTGCCCAGGGCGGCGCGCAATCCTTCTGCCTCCAGGGTCAGGCCAACCATGCGCAGCAGTCGTCCCTCCACCACCGGCTGGCCAGGCAGCGAGACGGCGTCGGCGTAGCCCGCCAGGCGCCTGGCGAAGCTGACGCGCTCAAGACGCATCGGAAGAATCCAGATCGACGCGGATGTCCGACTCAGGAGGGTTACCGACCTGCGCACGCTGCTGATCGAACAGCTGCTTGAGCGCCAGACCGATGCGCGTCTCGATGCTGGCATCGATGCGGCTGTTCTCGCTCTCAACCCGGCAGCCGCCCGGCTGCATCGAATCGTCCTCGAGAATCCGCCAGCTCTCCTCGTGACGCTCGCGCAGCGCCTTGACCAACTCGAAGTCCTGCGGATGGATGTGAATGCGCACATTGCTGGCGCCCATGGGCAGCAGCTTGAGGGCCTCGCGCAGCACATGGCGGATCTGGCTGGAGTCGGTGGTCAGCTCGCGCTGGATGACCTGGCGAGTTACCTGGCTCACCAGGCCGACCAGGGCTTTTTCCAGCTCCTGGTCCTGGTTCGCGATGGGCTCCATGAGATGGCCCATGATCTTTTCCAACTGGGCCACCTTGCCGGCCAGCGCCGCATCGGCCTCCTGCTTGGCCTTCAGCTGGCCGGCGCGGAAACCATCCTTCTCGCCGGTGGCGAAGCCTTCGTTGTAGGCGTCCTGACGAATGGCCTCGACCTCGTCGAGGGTGAGCGGTTTGACGTCCTCGACCGCCACCTCCTCCACCTGCGGCTCGGGTTCGGCAGCCGCCGGATGCGGTTCGGGTTCGGGCGCCGGTACCGGAGCGGCCTCGACCTCCGGGTCAAAACTGGGCAGCGACCAGCGATCGAAGCCCGCCACGTCCTTGGCGCGAATCAGCTCGCTCTGTGCGTCCTTGGTGGCCATGGCTTAGATCATCGCCTCGCCACCGGCACCGCCGAGGACGATCTCGCCGGACTCGGCCATGCGCCGGGCGATGGTGAGGATTTCCTTCTGCGCGCCCTCCACTTCGCTGACGCGCACCGGGCCCTTGGCTTCGAGGTCGTCGCGCAGCAGCTCGGCGGCGCGCTTGGACATGTTCTTGAAGACCTTTTCCTTGATGCCGTCGTCGGCGCCCTTGAGCGCCAGTACCAGCACGTCGGAGGACACCTCGCGCAGCAGCGCCTGGATGCCGCGGTCGTCGACGTCGGCCAGGTTGTCGAAGACGAACATCAGGTCCTCGATCTGGCTGGACAGGTCCTCGTCGACTTCGCGGATGGAGTCCATCAGCTGGCCCTCCACCGAGCTGTCGAGGAAGTTCATGATGTCCGCGGCGCGCTTCACCCCGCCCAGCGAGGCGCGGGTGGTGTTGGCGCTGCCGGAGAACTGCTTCTCGAGAATCTGGTTGAGCTCCTTGAGCGCGGCCGGCTGCACCGTGTTCAGCGACGACACGCGCAGGATGATGTCCAGGCGCACCTTGTGGTCGAAGTGGCTGAGCACCTCGCCGGCCTGGTCGGGATCGAGATAGGCGACCACGATGGCCTGGATCTGCGGGTGCTCGTAGCGGATCACGTCGGCCACGGCCCGCGGCTCCATCCACTTGAGGCTGTCCAGCCCGCTGGTGCTGCCGCCGAGCAGGATGCGGTCGATCAGGTTGCCGGCCTTGTCCTCGCCCAGCGCTGCGGTGAGCATCTTGCGGATGTAGGCATCGGAACCGACGCCCAGGCTGGTCTGGTCACCGACGATTTCGACGAACTCGCCCATCACCTGTTCGATCTGCGCACGCTGCACGTTGCGCATGCCGGCCATGGCGACGCCGACCTTCTGTACTTCCTTGGGGCCGAGGTGGCGCAGCACCTGAGCCGCATCGGTCTCGCCGAGGGACAGCAGGAGGATGGCGGCCTTGTCGACCTTGGTCAGCTTGGTGGCGGGACGATTGTCATTCATCGGCGTTGATCCACTCTTTGACTACCTGGGCCACGCGGCCCGGATCTTCCGCCACCAGGCTCTTGATGGCGTTCAGTTGCGCATCATACCCCTCGGACGGGCTGGGCAGCAGGATGCTCTGCGGTCCGCCGAGGCTGACCCGATCGGAGGACAGCTCGCCCTCCAGGCCACCCATGTCGCCCAGCTCCACGTCACCGTCGGCACCCTCGCCGCCACCCGCGCGGGACGGGCTGGTGATGTTGTTCAGCACCGGACGCAGTACACCGAAGACCAGCACCAGGATGAACAGCACGCCCAGTACCTGTTTGACGATGTCCCAGAACCAGGGTTGCGAATAAAACGGAATTTCGATGCTTTCTTCCGCGGCCTCGGTGGAGAACGGCGCGTTGATCACGCTGACGCTGTCACCACGGCTGGCGTCGAAGCCCACTGAGTCCTGCACCAGTCGGGTGAAGCGCGCCAGATCTTCGGCGCTCCAGGGGCTGCGGGTGACTTCGCCGGTCTCGGCGTTGATATTGACCTGATCGTCCAGCACAACCGCCACGGATAGGCGCTTGAGCCGGCCCTGCTGCTGCTTGGTGTAGCTGATCGAACGGTCCAGCTCGAAGTTGCGGGTGGACTGCTCGCGCTTGTCCGCCGGATACGGCGCCAGCATCGGCTGGCCGGTGGCCGGGTCCATGATCTGCTGGCCGTTGGCGTCCACCAGTGGCTGGCCCGGAGACACCGGGCCGGCCGGAGCTGGTGCCGCAGCAGCCTGCTCGGGCGCGGCGGCGGCGCCCGGCGGCTGGTTGCTCAGCGCGCCCGGCACGCCCTGCGGCGGCAGGCTGCTGGAACGCTGCTCGTTGACCTGCTGCTCGCTGCGCAGGGCCGGCTGGTCCGGGTTGAACATCTCGGAGGTGGATTCCACCGCGCTGAAATCGACGTCCGCGGAAACCTCGGCCTTGTAGCGGCCATTGCCCAGCACCGGCTGCAGGATGTTGTGCACGCGCTGGGTGAACAGGGTTTCCATGCGACGGGTGTAGTCGAACTGCTTGCCGGCAACGCTCAGCTCGGACAGCTCCTGCTGGTCGGACAGCAGATTGCCCTTCTGGTCGACCACGGTGACCTGCGACTTGGTCAGCTCCGGCACCGAGGTGGCCACCAGGTTGACGATGGCCATCACCTGGCTCGGCTCCAGGGCACGGCCCGGATACAGTTCGACCAGTACCGAGGCGCTGGGCTTGCGCTCGTCGCGGACGAACACGGAGCTTTTCGGGATCGCCAGGTGCACGCGGGCGCCCTTGACGTTATTCAGGCTGGAGATGGTGCGCGCCAGCTCGCCTTCCAGGCCGCGGCGGTAGCGGGTGGCTTCCATGAACTGGCTGGTTCCCAGGCTCTGCTCCTGGTCGAGGATCTCGAAGCCGACGTTGCCGTCGGCCGGTGCCACGCCGGCGGCAGCCAGGCGCATGCGCGCGCGCCCCAGGTCTTCGGACTTGACCAGCAGGGCGCCGGAGTTCGGCTCCACGGTGTAGGCGATGTCGGCGGCATTCAGCACGTCCATCACCTGGGTGCTGTCCATGCCCGCCAGGTTGCCCAGCAGCGGCTTGTAGTCCGGCTGCTGCGACCAGAGCACGACGGCGAAGCCGATGGCCACGCTGGCGGCCAGGCCAACCAGCAGGCCGAGCTGACGCAGCATTGACATCTGCGAAAGGTTATTGAGGAAGGCCAGCCCGAACAGCGGCTTCTTCGGCTCGTCGGCGCCGGTTGTGGCGGGTACGTTTGCTGCGACTGCTTCAGCCATGTCTCAATTCCGCCCTGTTAAACCGGCATCTGCATGATGTCTTGATAGGCCTGGACCAGCTTGTTGCGCACCTGGGTCAAGGCCTGGAAGGAAACGCTGGCTTTCTGCGAGGCGATCATCACGTCGGTGATGTCGACGCCTTTCTGCCCCATCTCGAAGGCAGTGGCCAGTTGGCCGGAGATCTGTTGGGTCTCGCTCACCTTGTTCACCGCCTGGCCGAGCATATCGGCGAAATTCGGCGCCCCTGGCACCGGCGCTTCGACAGCCGGTTTCTGCTTGGCCATGGCCTCCATCTGCATGGAGCGCATTTCCAACATCAGGCGATTGAATTCGACACCCTGGCTCATGACCCTTCTTCCTCCAGCGATCGCGGATTTTTGACACTTCGCGATGGTTGCCGGGGTATTTGCAAACAGGGTGCCAGAAAAAGAAAAGGCCCGCGCAAGGCGGGCCAAGAGAGGGTTCGAGACGGACGAGCCGCCGTTTTACAACAGTACGGCCAACCGTATGCCAGCCTCAGCTGGCGTAGAGATAAGCCTCGACGTCCATGCCGGCGTCGCGCATCTGGGCCAGCTTGTAGCGCAGGGTGCGGGGGCTGATGCCGAGGCGCTCGGCGGCCTCCTTGCGGCGCCCGCGCTCGGCGCGCAGGGTGTCGATTATCAGCTGGAATTCGCGGCGGCGCAGGTCCTCGCCCAGAGCGCCCGCACTCTCAGAGGCCAGCGGCTCCTCGCCAGCCTGAGCGCCTGCGCCGGGCGGCGCGCCCGGCACCAGGCTCAGGCTCGGCGCGGCCGGCATCGGCGCCATGCCGATGGGCGTGGTCAGACACAGGTCGTGCGGCTCGATCAGACCGCCCTGCTGCAGGATCAGCGCGCGCTGAATGGCGTTGTCCAGTTCCCGCACGTTGCCCGGCCAGGCATGGGCCAGCAGCGCCGAACGGGCCTGGGGCGAAAATCGCACGGCGGCGTGGTTCATTTTTTTGACGTGCTTGGTCAGCAGCCGCTCGGCCAACGGCAGGATGTCGGCGGGCCGCTCGCGCAGCGCGCGCCAGGCCAGCGGGAATACCGACAGCCGGTAATAGAGGTCTTCACGGAATCGCCCTGCGGCCACTTCACCGGCGAGATCGCGGTTGGTGGTCGCCAGCACGCGGATATCCAGGCTGATCGGCTTGCGCGCGCCGACCCGCTCCACCTCGCGCTCCTGCAACACACGCAGCAACTTGGCCTGCAGGCCCAGCGGCATCTCGGAAATCTCGTCCAGCAGGAGGGTGCCGCCATCGGCCAGCTCGAACTTGCCCGGCTGGGCGGCGATGGCGCCGGTGAAGGCGCCCTTCTCGTGGCCGAACAGGGTGGCCTCGAGCATGTTGTCGGGAATCGCCGCGCAGTTGATGGCGATGAAGGGGCCTTCCGCACGGCCGGACTGCTGGTGGATATAGCGCGCCAGCACCTCCTTGCCGGTGCCGGATTCGCCGGAGATGAGCACGGTCGAATCGCTTCTGGCGACCCGTGCGGCCAGCTCCAGCAGCTGGCGGCTGGCTGGCTCGAAAGCCACCGGCCCCTCGCCCTCGCTACCGAGACGGCCCTGGGCATGGCGAGCTACCAGTTCGAGCAGGGTTCTGGGCTCGAAGGGCTTAACCAGATAATCGGCGGCGCCTTGGCGCATGGCCTCCACCGCGCGCTCGACGGCGCCGTAGGCGGTCATCAGCAACACCGGCAGCTGCGGATAGCGGCTGCGGATCAGCGCGAGCAACTGGTGGCCGTCCATGCCCGGCATGTTGACGTCGCTGATCACCAGGCCGAACGCCTCCTGGGTCAGCGCCTCGACGGCCGCCTCCGCGCACTCCACGGCCCGGAATTCATGGCCGCCCAGCAGCAGGGTGTCGGCGAGGGCCTCGCGCAGCGCGCGGTCGTCTTCGACCAGCAGAACCTTGGCGGTCATGGCTTACTCCTGAATATCCGGTTGCGCCGCGTGGATCAGCGGCAGTACGAGGGTGGCGCAGGTGCCGCGGCCGACGCGCGAGCGCAGGCGCACCTCGCCCTGGTGGGCGCGCACCACCGCCTGGACCACGGCGAGGCCCAAGCCGGTGCCTGTGGTCTTGGTGGTGAAGAAGGGTTCGCCCAGGCGCGCCAGCGTGGCCGGCGCAATGCCCGGGCCGTTGTCGCTGATGCTCAGGCACAGGTCATTGCCGCGCGTGTACAGGTGAACCTTGAGGCTGGCCTCGCGCCCACCGGCCTGGATAGCGTTCTCGATCAGGTTGAGCACGGCGCCGACCAGCGTGTCGCGGTTGCACAGGAGCTCGCCCAGGCGGGCGTCGCACTGCCAGCGCACGTTCATGCCCAGCACGTGAGGTTCCGCGGCGCCGCGCAGAGCATCGAACAACGCCCCCGGTGCGATGCGGTCGGGCAACGGCAGCTCGCCGCGGGCGAAGATCAGCATGTCGCGGACCTGGTGTTCCAGCTCATGCAGCCGTTCCTTCAGGCGACTGGCAAAGCGCTGCTGCTGCTCGAAGGGCAACTCCTGCTCAGACAGATGGCTGGCGTACAGGAGTGCGGCCGACAGCGGCGTGCGGATCTGATGGGCCAGCGAGGCGACCATGCGACCGAGGGCGGACAGCCGCTCGTGCCGGGCCAGCTGATCCTGCAGGCGGCGGGTTTCCGTCAGATCCGTGAGAAGCACCAGCTGTCCCGGCTCGCCCTGCAGGGAGCGGGTGGCGATGGACAGGCGACGGCCGTCCTTCAGGGATATCTCGTGACCGTCGTCTTTGCGCGGCGAGAAGCTGCGGGTGATCACCTCGCGCCAGAGCATGCCCACCAGCGGCTTGCCGAGCAGGTTGCGCGCCACGGGATTGGCCTCGCGCACCACGCCCTGGCCGTCGATGACGATGACGCCGCCGGGCAGCAGATCCAGCAGGCTCTGCAGGCGCTGCGCCAGACGTTCCTTTTCGGCCAGCTCCTGCATGCGTTGGGCGCTGACCAGTGCCAGCTGGCCCTTGAGCTCGCTCACCCGCGCCTCGAGCATGCTGTAGGAGCTGCTCAGCTGGGTGGACATCTGGTTGAACAGCGCGAAGGTCTGCTCCAGATCAGCGCGGTTGGCCTGTTCGGCAGGCGCCGCGGCGGCTTCGGGGGTATCAGGCAGGGGGGCGACTTGGCGCATGTTCATCTCTCGCGTGTCGTGCCGTCGGTAAACGGTCGGTCGAGAGAGTCTTAGCAATCCCCATGCCTAAAAAATAATGCTTAATTTTCAACGACATAAAAAATAAAGCCGGAGCTTGCGTCAAAGCTCCGGCTTTATCGGGTAGGTGGGGGGACCGGTCAGTCCTCGTCACCACCCTCGTCGTCACGCCGGCTCATGCCGTACTTGCGCATCTTCTCCACCAGCGTGGTACGGCGGATGCGCAGGCGTTCGGCGGCACGCGCCACGACGCCACCGGCATCGTCCAGCGCCTGCTGGATCAGGCCCTGCTCGAGGTTGCCCAGGTAGTCCTTCAGGTCCAGGCCTTCCGGGGGCAGCATCGCAGTGTTGGAGACGTTCGGCAGGCCGGCGCCGATCACCGCGCGCTCGTCCAACTCCTCGCGGATGCTGAGCGCCAGCTGCTCGTCCTCGTCATCGACGTGGCGGAATTTCTTCGGCAGCTCGCCCACGCCAATCACGCCGTAGGGATGCATGATCGCCATGCGCTCGACCAGGTTGGCCAGCTCACGCACGTTGCCCGGCCAGTCGTGGCGGCACAGCGACATGATGGCGGCGGAGTTGAAGCGAATGGAGCCGCGCTTCTCGAACTCCATGCGCGAAATCAGCTCGTTCATCAGCAGCGGGATGTCTTCCACGCGCTCACGCAGCGGAGCCATCTCGATGGGGAAGACGTTGAGGCGATAGTAGAGGTCCTCGCGGAAGGTCCCCTCCTCGATCATCTTCTCCAGGTTCTTGTGGGTGGCGGCGATGATGCGTACGTCGACCGACTGAGTCTTGTTGCTGCCGACCCGCTCGAAGGTGCGTTCCTGCAGCACGCGCAGCAGCTTGACCTGCATCGGCAGCGGCATGTCGCCGATTTCGTCGAGGAACAGGGTGCCGCCATTGGCCAGCTCGAAGCGGCCGGCACGGCTGGTGATCGCACCGGTGAAGGCGCCCTTCTCATGGCCGAACAGCTCGCTTTCCAGCAGCTCGGCGGGGATGGCGCCGCAATTGACTGGCACGAACGGCGCCTCGCGGCGCTTGGAGTGGTAGTGCAGGTTGCGCGCCACCACTTCCTTGCCGGTGCCGGACTCGCCCAGGATCAGCACGCTGGCCTCGGTATCGGCCACCTGCTGCATCATCTGGCGCACCTGCTGGATGGCACGGCTGGTACCCACCAGGCTGCGGAACAGGTTGGGTTCGCGCTGGCGGCCCCGCTCGCGCGCCTGGTCGTACATCTCGCGGTAGACCTGAGCCCGGTGCAGCGAGTCGAGCAGCTTGTTGTAGCTCGGCGGCATCTCCAGGCTGGCCAGCACACGGCGGCGCAGGTCTTCGGCCCATTCGGTGGGAGCCGGATCGCCGATCAGCAGCACCGGCAGATTTTCGTCCCAGGCAGCGATCTGTTTGAGCAGCTCCAGAGCCCCGCCCTTGGCGGAAACATCGCCGAGCAGAACGTTGAGAATTTCGCGACTGGATTCGAGCTTGTCGACGGCCTGGCGCCAGTCGTTGCTGCCACAGGCCAGATGGTCTTCGCCCAGGAAACCGAGAATCACCGCCAGGTCGCGGCGGCGCTCGGCGTTATCGTCAATCAACAGGATTTTGGTTTCACGCCACATCTTGTTCTGGTCTGGCTCGCGGACTGAGGGATGAAAGTCGCCAAGCAGAATTCCAAGCGACAACGGCAATTGGCCATTAGTAAAGTCAAAATCAAGGCAAGAGTCAATTTTATGACGTGATTTTCTCTCTTGGGTTCAATGGCCATGTTGAAGTTAAAAAAAAGCCCCCGGTTCGGAGGCTTTTTCTTCGGTTTCTCAACCGAACAACTGGTAGACCTTGGCACCCTGTCGAGACTGGTTCAGCTGTACCAGTTCGCCGGCGAGACGCTCCTGTTCACTGCGACAGGCTTCCACCAGCTGACGGTACAGGCCCAGCAGATCTTCCATCCGCTCGCGCAGCACCGCTTCATCGCGCAGCGGCTCCACCATGGCCTCTTCAACGGCTTGACGGCACTGCTGATCCAGCTCGGCGACCATGGACCACTCGCCGTTGGCCAGCGCCTTGCGCAGCGCGTCGCCGGTGGCTTCCAGACGTTGAACGGATGCATTCATGGTGTGTTCCCTCATGCGGCAGGCGCGATCGCGTCCCAGCCCTCTTTTACATTACGCAGCAGATCGGCCACTTCGAGCAAGGGGGCTTCCGCATTCTTGACGTTGGCCTCGACGAGACGGGAGATCATGTATTCGTAGAGGCGATCCAGATTGGCGGCGACATCGCCGCCCTGCTGGAAATTGAGACTTTCGCGCAAGCCGCCGACGATGGCAATCGACTTGCCGATCAGCTCGCCCTTGAGAGAGAGCTGGCCACGGGTCAGTGCACCACGGGCCTGGGCGATGCGAGTGAGGCCGCCTTCCATGAGCATCTGAATCAGCCGGTGTGGGCTGGCATCCGACACCTGGGAAGTCGTGTTGACCTGTTGGTACTGCTTGAGGGCGGACGATGAGTACATGGAAGGCTCCACCTGTTCGTTGATACCTTAAGTATCGACGGCAGGTGGAAAAACTTTAGTGCGAAGCGGCCTCGTCGTCGCCAATTCCATCCCAGCCTTCCTTGATCTGACGCAGCAGCGTCTCGACCTCGTCCAGGCTCTCGGTGGTGGAATCCAGGGGCACGTGTGCCAGCCTGCGGGTCATATACTCGTAGAGGCTGTCGAGGTTGTCGGCGATGGCGCCGCCCTGCTGCTTGTCGAGGCTGGCCTGCAGGATGCTGATGATGCTCAGGGTAGTCCCTACCGCAACGCCCTTGCTCTCGGGGTCGCCCTGCTGCTGCGCGAGACGGGCAATGGCCACACGCTCCAGGGCGCCTTCGAGAAGCATCTGTACCGCACGATAACGGCTGACTTCCTGGCTGGTCTTGACCTGCTTGTATGTATCGATGGGCTTTTTCATGGCTTAGCGCTCATTCCTCACGACGCCGGGGAGACTGGACAAGGCCGAGGCGAGCGAGTCGCTGGTTGAACTCAGCTGCCCGATCAAGGCATCCATTGCGTTGTACTGGGCGTAGAGACGGTCCTGCACCTTGGCAATACGCAGGTCGAGAGCTTCGCGCTGCTCGTCCACGTCTTTAAGGGTCTTCTGCTGGGCAGATATGCGCTGCTCAAGAATACCGCCGCTCTTCGAGTACCCGCTGACTGTCTCGTTGAGTCGGTTCAGAAGGCCCGTGTCACCCGTGAGGAACTCTCCGACCTGGTCATAATTCTCGGCAAGCACCTTGTCCAATTTGGTGTTGTCGATGACCAGTTTGCCACTCTTGTCGGTAGTGATCCCGAGATCGCTCAGGGCGCGGAAATCGCTAGAGCCGGGAGTGACCAACTCGCTACGGATACCGCTGAGCAGACTGCGCACGGTGGCGTCGCCCACCAGATTACCTGTCACCGGCTCGGAACCTTCCACCGCCACGACACTGGTCAGCGAGGTAGTAGTAGAGATGAGCTTGTTATAGGAGTCGACGAACTTCTGCAGGTTGGTCTTCACCGCGCTGGTGTTGTCACCGACGGTCAGTGTGGCAGTTTTACCTTCTTCAGCGCTCAGCAAGTTGAAGGTCACGCCCTCAATGACATCGCTGACCTCGTTGGTAGCGCTTTGCACTTCCAGGCCGTCGATTTTGAACTTGGCGTTTGCCGAAGTGCTGAGAGCAGCAGGCATGCCGGTTACCAATGCCTGCAGATCACTGCTCGGATCATCCACGGCCAGAGTAAGGTCGTTACCCGCCCCCGTCTTCGACGAAGAAAGTACCAGCTGAGACGTCTTGGCTACCGGATCGGTAACGATGTTGGCAGTAACGCCCTTGTCCTTCAGCTGCGTATTGATGGCATCGCGGACGTCCTTCAGCGAAGCGCCGTCTGCAACATCGATACTGTACGAATCGCTGCCCTGGCCAATGGTCAGCTTGCCGCCATTGGCAAAGGCGGCAGTCGAGGTACCGGCAACCGAGCCGGAAGCGATCTTGCTGGACTTGGCCAGCGAGAGAACTTCAATAGAGTATTTACCGGCCAGTGCATTCTCTCCGGCCTTCGCCGTCAGGCGAGCCGTATCCGAGGAGGTGGCAGTACGAGTGTTGAAGAGCTTGGCATCGTTGAGGTCCTTGAGCGCAGTCTGGAAGTCACTCAAGGAGCTTTTTAAAGATCCCAACGATGAGATCTTCGCCGTAGTTGCCTTTTCCAGCCGAGCGAGCTGAGCGGCCTTCGGCGCCTTTTCTGCGTTCACGAGTGCGGTGACGATCTCATCGATCTTCATCCCCGAACCCAGTCCAGTGATACCTGCCATTTCGTTAACCTCGTCAGAAAGTCGACGTTTCTCGCTTCATGGAAGAACGCTCTTCAAGAAGCGTGCCGGCAGCTAAACCTGAGCCGTAAACAGCAGACTGCGTGCTTCGGAAAGACTCTCGGCCAGCTTGAGCGCTTCCTCCGAAGGGATCTGGCGGATCACTTCCCCGGAAACGGCGTCAGTTACTTTGACCACAACACGCTCGGTACTTTCATCCAGGGAGAAGCTGAGATTGCGCTTCACCGACTGAACGAACTCCTGGATGTTACCGACGGCGGTCTCGATATCTTGGCGAGAAGCGGAAGCAGCCGTGCCAGCCTGCTGTTCCTGATCGCTCCCCGCTAGGGAATTGGGAGCGGAGGCTGTCCCCACCTTGTTTGCAGATGCGGCGGACGTTTGGGCGGCAGTCTGAATCGGCTTCGCCCAGTCTTTGATCGAATTGATGTCCATAAAGCCTCCTCAACGAGGAAATGGGGGGAAAGTCGCCTTTCCCCCCATTCGTTCACCCGGACCTTGTTATCCCAGCAGGCTGAGTACAGCCTGCGGAAGCTGGTTGGCCTGGGCCAGGATCGAAGTACCGGCCTGTTGCAGAATCTGGTTTTTGGTCAGATTAGCAGTTTCGGCGGCGAAGTCCGTGTCCTGGATTCGACCGCGAGCGGCCGATACGTTCTCTGCGATGTTCTGCAGGTTACCGATGGTGTTCTCGAAGCGGTTCTGCACGGCACCGAGGTCGGCACGCTGCGAGTCGATCTTCTGGATCGCCTGGTCGATGATCACCACCGCCTTCTGCGAACCGAGCACGTCGGTGATATCGATGTCTTCGACAGTGTTGTCGTCAGTCACCGAAGTCAGGCTGATGTCGTTGTCGGTAGCCGCAGTTTCGGCGGCATCAACGCTTGCACCCGAACCGAATGAGAAGGACTCGATCTCGCCAGCAGCGCTACCGGAACCCAGTGCGGACACCAGGTCGATGTCGCCGTCTTCGTTGATGTACGCACCCACACCGATGTTGGCATCGTTGATGGTCGCGGCCAGGGCAGCCACCTGCTCGTCAACGGAAGCACCGCTGGCGAAGGTGGTGCTGAAGGTCTTGGCAGTGCCATCAGCCATGGTGAAGGATACGGCAATCGCACCCGAAGCAGTGGCATCGCCGGCGGCCACGTCAGAGGCCGAGATGGAGCCCGAAGTGAAGGTAGCTTCCATCGACTCGGTGCTCATCTCGTCGATCTTGACGGTGATGGACTCGTTCGCGGCGCTGCCGACCTGGAAAGTGGTGCTGCCGAAAGTACCGTCCAGCAGCTTCTTGCCACCGAAGCTGGTGGTGTTGGAGATACGGTCCAGTTCTTTCTTCAGCTCGGTCACTTCCGAGTTCAGAGCGGTACGCTCGTCTTCGCTGTTGGAACCGTTGGCGGACTGCAGGGCCAGATCACGCATACGCTGCAGGATGCTGGTGGACTGCTGCAGGGCACCTTCAGCGGTCTGAGCCATGGAGATGCCGTCGTTGGAGTTCTTGACTGCGATGTTCAGGCCGTTGACCTGGCTGGTCAGACGGTTGGCGATCTGCAGGCCGGCGGCGTCGTCCTTGGCGCTGTTGATGCGCGAACCGGTGGACAGGCGCTGCAGCGAAACATCCAGAGAACGGGAAGAGGTGTTCAGGTTGCGCTGGGTGTTGAGCGACGCAACGTTAGTATTGACGGTCAAAGCCATGGTGATTGTCCTCCGTAGGACCTAACTTCAGTTTGCCTGGGCTTGCGACTCTGGCCTGCAATGCTCAGGCAACCATTTGAGTTCGCATTCGTCCTTTATATCGACCCCTTTGCGGGAAGCTTTAGGGTCTATCCAGAGTTTTTTTGAGCGGCTGGTCGGCGATATTGCCGATGTGCTGCTCGCTCGAAGGGCGTATCGGCGCTCCCCCAGGAAACTTTAAGGCCTCACCTAAACTTTTTTGGCGTCAATTTCCGGACCAGGCGCGCAGCCAGTCTTCCAGGTGCGCCCCCTCCAGCATCCAGTCACGCCGCACCACCTCGCGCAGTGCCACGCCTGCCGCCGCGGTGGCCTCCGGCTCCGCCAGATGCATGCGGATGGCATCCACCCAATCGCGGAAACGGTTCTTCACCCGGGTCACCGGTAGGCCGTCCTGATAGCAACGAATGTCGCTGCAGATCACCGGGAAGCCGCAGGCCCCGTACTCCAGCAAGCGCAGGTTGCTCTTGCACTCGTTGAACAGGTTCTGCTCCACCGGCGCCAGCGCCAGGTCGAGATCCAGACGCGCCAGCGCCGCCGGGTACTGATCAATGGGCACGCCGCGATGGAATTCCTTGATGTAGGGGCGAACCGACTCGGGGCACATGCCGAAGAAGATCCAGTCCACCTCGCCGGCCAGCTCGCGAATCACGTCGGCGATCATTTCCAGATCGCCGGTGTGACTGGAGCCGCCGGCCCAGCCGACCCTCGGCTTCGCGCGCGGCTGGGTGCCGCGATGATCAGCCAGATTCTTCCACCAGTGCACCGGCAGACGGTTCTCGATCACCCGAATGTCCGAGTGCAGGCCGGCGAAGGCCTCGGCCAGCGGCTGGGTGGACACCACGAAGCGATCGACGAACTCCAGGCCGCGGCGCAATGACTTGAGAATGTCCTTGGGCATGTGCTCGCGGTGCTTGCTCTTCATCGGCAGGTTCGGCAGGTAGTCGTCCAGCTCGTAAACCTTGTAGGCCCGCGAGAAGGCCTTCATGCGGCGCATGGCCTCCAGCCGGGCGTCGCCGATCTGGCGCTGCAGCACGATGACGTCGGGGTCATAGCGCTCCAGATCGGTGACGTGCATCAGCCCCGTCGACAGCGCGCCGTCGATCAACCCCGCATCCTGCTGCGCTTTGAACGGCTGCATGACGCGATAGTGGCCGCAGCCGAACTGGTCGGCCGGGTGGGCCAGCACCACTGGCAGCGGACGCCACGCCATCAACGGGCGCCACGACAGCTGCAGGTCGGTGAGCTTGAAGCCGCCCGGCTTTTGCAGGGAAAGATTCGGGTTGTAGGCCGGGTCCTGAGCCAGCGCCGGCAGCCAGCGGGCGAACAGTGCGTCCTGCTCCGCCACCGACAGCGACTCGCGCTTGCCCTCCTTCATCAAGGCCACATGAGGCGTCCACAGGGTCATGTAGCCGGCCTGGCGCGCCTTCAGGCACAGGTCGACATCGGTCCAGCGCGCAGCCTCGACCGCTTCCTCGAAGCCGCCGAGCTGCTCGAAGGTGGCCCGCGCGATCATCAGGCAATCACTGCTGACCGCGCTGTAGTTCTGATCCACCTCCAGACGGTGCATGTAGCCGGCGGCATCCAGCGCCTCGTCGACGAACGGCGAGGCGGCCGGGCCCTCCAGGCCGAGAACCAGGCCGGCGTGGCGAATGGTGCCCTCGGGGCTCAGCAGCTTGGCGCCGACCGGGCCGACCTCCGGGCGCTGGGCATGATCGAGCAGCCCCGCCAGCCAATCGCCCTGCACCACGGCGGTGTCGGCCGCCAGGAACAGCAGATAGTCCCCGCGCGCCTCGCGCCCGGCAAAGTTCTGCGCCGCCGCCAGGGTATCCCCGGTGCGCTGGTCGAGTATCCGCAGGTTAGCCTCGCCCAATCCGCGCAGCCCCTGCAGCCAGGCGTTGAGTTCTTCGTCCGGATTGTCGCGGGCCAGCAGGAGGATCTCGTACGGCACGTCCAGCGTGCTCTCCAGAATGCTCTCCACGCAGCGCTGCAATTTCGCCAATGGCGCCAGCGCCGGCACCACGATGGAAACCCCGGGCTGCCCGGCGTGGCCGTAACGCAGCCGGTAGCGACCGGGTTGTAGGGCCTCAACACTGGCCTCGGCATAGCCGCGCGTGTTCAGGTGGCGCTCGATGGCCCTGCGCTCGTCGGCGTTGTCTTCCAGCTGCAGCGCTGCGCTGATGACCAATGGCTCGGACACGTGCCCGAGCCCCTCCAGGCCGCCCTGCTCGATCAGCCGCAGTACCAGTTCGAACTCGAGCGCCTGGCCGTACTCGGCGCCGAACCCGCCGGCCTCGATGAACACATCGCGACGGAACAACCAGTGCCGCGCCATGCTGGCGGGGAAACTCAGCAGCAGGTCCAGGTTGAAGTCCGGTCGCAGCACGGCCTGGGGTTCGCCATTGGCCGCCACCTGGATCTCGTCGGCGTAGATGGCACGGCATTGCGGCGCGGCTATCAGCTCCAGCGCTGCGATCAGCAGGCCGCTGGCGGTGAAGCACTCACCGGCGCGCACCAGCACGCACCAGTCGCTGTCCATGCCCGCCACGGCCAGATTGAGCGCCTCGATATAGCCATCGCGCTCGATCTTCACCAGCAACGCGGAATCCTCGGCGAAGTCGCCGACGGTCAGCGCGCGTACCTGCAGGTTGCGGTAGCCCTGCTGTTCTTCCTGCAGGCTGCCGAGGGTGCGGGTGATGGCGTCGGCGTCGCCCAGCAGGTCGAGGATCACCACGCCGATGCGTGGGCCGTTCTGATTGTTCTCCAGGTATTGATCGATCAGCCGCTGCTGCACCGGGTTCGGGCGTCGCGCGGCGAGCCAGGCGCGCACCAGTTCGCCGGGGCTCACGCTCGGCGTCTGCCCCAGCTGTTTTAGCTTGGCCGCGCGCTGACGCTTGACCTGCGCATCGTCCAGGTCCGAATGCCGCGAATAGAGCTCCCGGTACAGCGCCGGATAATCCTTGAAGGCCTGCTGCGAGCGGCGATCGGGCGCCGCATCGCCCACACGCATACGCACCTGAACGGTTTCGCGCTGCAGGTGATGGAACGGCAGGCGCGCCGCCAGGCGCAGGAGAAAGTCCCAGTCCTCCAGACCCGACAGGGTCTCGTCGAACTCGCCCACCTCACTGGCCACCGCCCGCGGCCAGGCGAACGTATTGACCGGAATATAGTTGTCGACGAACAGGCGCTCGCGCGAGTAGAGGTCATGCGGGTAGCGCCGCTCCTCCTTGAGGCTGTGGCGCACACCGTTGTCGATGCGCTCGGCGACGAACAGCGCATCGCTGTACACCACCTCGCCCGGGTGCTCCTGCAGCGCATCGGCGAGCGTCTGCAGGTGCTCGGGCAGGAAGATGTCGTCATCGTCCAGGTAGACCACGTAGCGACCACGAGCCAGACGGTGCGCGGCGTTGCGCGCCGCCGCCGGGCCCTGATTGCGCCCCTGGCGCACGTAGGTGATGCGATAGGGGAAACGCGCCAGGAGCGGCTCGACCTCTTCGCCATGGTCGTTGACCAGGATCGCCTCGAAGTCGCGGAACTGCTGTTTTTCAAGGCTGGACAGGGCATCCAGCAGCAGTTGTGGCCGGTTGAAGGTCGTCAGCACCACGCTGAAGAACGGCTCGTAGCGGCTGCCGGACAGACGTTCCAGTTCCTTGATCCGCTCCTGGTCGCCAACGCCCAGCGCCAGCGCACGATAGGCGGCGCGCAGCGCCTGCCCCGGCTCGCCGAGCCCCTGGTGGATCTGCGAGACGCGCCACAGGGCGGTGCCCTGCCCTTCGCTGTCGTCGCGCAGGTCCGGGAACAGGCGGCTCGGCGGATAGCGGTCGACCATGTCCTGGGCCACCTTGGCCTCAAACGCCCGAGTCTTCGCACTGGACAGGCTCTCGCCGTGCTGGCGCCAGTGGCAGAGCACGGTCTCGACCTTCTTGAAGCGCGCGCTGTCGGCCAGGCGGGTCCACATCTGGAAATCGTGGCAGCGCACGAAATTCACGTCGTAGCCGCCGTAGCGCTGGTACAGCGAGCGGCGCACGGCGGTGCCTGGGTTGGGCAGGCAGTTGCCACGCATCAGGCGGGGCAGCAGTGCCTCGCCATGAAAGTCCGGGTAATGGGTGTGCCAGAGCTTGCCAGGGCGGGTGTCGTCGAAGATTTCCAGGTCGCCGTAATAGATGTCCGCGTCCGGGCTGGCCTGCATGGTCTGCCGCAGCGCGGCCAGCGCGCCGGGGGCCTGGCGGTCGTCACTGTCGATCCAGACGATGAATTCGCCGCGCGCCGCCTCGATGCCGGTGTTGCGCGCCACCGCGCCGCCGGCGTGCTGGTTGCGGAACAGGCGCAGCCGCGGGTCCTCGATCTTGCCGATGATTTCCAGCGAACGATCGGTGGAGCCATCGTCGACCACGATCAACTCGAAGTCGGCATCGCTCTGCGCCAGCACGGAGTCGATCGCTTCCTTCACATAGCGCTCGCGGTTGTAGACCGGCATGACCACGCTGAAGAACGGTGCGGGCGACTGCGCCGCCTGTGAGGCCAGACTCGCTGCAGGCGCCATCACTTCGGGCATCGGCGCCGTTTCGCTAAACAGCTGGAAGCGCTTGTTCAGCCAGTTCAACACCTTACCTATCACTTCCAGCTTGTGCTCGGGAGTGATGGCCCGGTGCGTGGTAATGCTGTGCACGAATAATTCGGCGAGCAGGTGGTAGCGCGCGATGCCCTTGCTGCCGGTCATGCGCTCCATCGCCGTGCTGTCGCGCTTGCGAATCTCCCGGCGGATGTACAGTGGTTTCTCGATACGCGCGAAAGGGCCATGAGCGGCGAGGTGGCAGAGAAACGCCAGGTCGGCGCTGACTACCGGACGGAAGTCCAGGTCGATGAAACTGCGGCGGATCAGCTGATTGACTGCCTCGCAGCGGTCCAGCGCATGCAGCACCTTGAGAAAGCGCTCATGTGGCGCTAGCGGCTCGGCGAAGACGTAGTTGCCGCCGTTGGTTTGGCCGAGTATCCGACCGGTATCGTCGATCCACTGGGTGTGGCTATATACAAGGCTGACCCGCTCGTCCTCCAGCATGCGGGCATAGGCCTCCGCAAGGAACTCGGGAGCCAGGACGTCGTGGCCGCCGAGCCACATGAGGAACTCGGACGAGGTGTGATCGAAGCAGTAACGGAAGTTGGCCGAAGCACCGAGGTTGTGCTCATGGCGCACGTAGTGGAAGCGCGGATCGCGTGCGCAGAACTCCCGGCAGATATCGCCCGTGCGATCGGTGGAGGCATTGTCCGCGACCAGCACCAAAAAGTCGGAGTGGGTTTGCGCAGCAAGCGACTCCAGCGTCTCGAGGATATAAGCCCCTTCGTTGTACACCGGGACACTGACTACGATCCTGCTTTCAATCTTGTGCATGCACACCCCACACCTTGTTCTTCACGCTCCGGTCGGGCCGGAGGTCCTGTAACGCCGATCAGACTCGCTTCAGATAACCTTCCGGCGCCACGCTGATCAGCAGCTTGTTGTCCATGCGCGCATCCACCTGGAACTCGGGATGGCTGCGCAGGTACTCGCGCACGGCCGATTTCGGACTATTCCCCTTGCCCCAGGGACGGCCGGCCTGCAACTCGTCGGGGGTGTCCTCCACCACGGTATCGAACACCACGCAGTAGCTGCCCGACGACACCAGCGGCGCATAGGCTTGCAGTTCCGCCAGCACATGATCGTGGGTGTGGTTGCTGTCCAGCGAAACCAGCACCCGCTTGCCCTGCGCTGCCTGTCGAACCTGCTCCACCACCTCGGGGGCGATGCTCGAGCCCTGGATCATGTCGATGCGCCGGGCCATCGGATGCGCTTCGATCGCCTCGCGGTTGTGTTGGCGTATATCGATGTCGATGCCCAGCACTCGCGCCTCGACTGGTCCGCCGCACGCCGCGTTGAGCTCCAGCAGCGAGGCGAACAGGATGAGCGACCCACCATGCGCGATACCGGTCTCGATGATCAGCTCCGGCTGCACGGCCCACACCAGCTCCTGCATGGCCACTATGTCCTGGGGATACTGAATGATCGGCCGGCCCAGCCAGCTGAAGTTGTAGGAGTAGCGGTACTTGCCGCCCGCCTCCAGCATCCAGTCCAGAGAGCGCGCCTTGAGCCCCTGGTCCTGGCCGACAGCCTCGATGTTGCGTTGCACTTCAGCTTGGAACTCGTCGTTTGCGCTCACTTTGTGTGCTCTCGCTCGATGATTTCGACCTTGTCGATGCGCCCACCAATCTGGGCGCCGATATAAAGGTTTTCCCATAATCGGGGTTCGTCGTAGCCGGCCCGACGCATGGCCGCAGCCGTCTCGTCGATATCGTAGGCCACCCGCTGCAGAGCGATCCGCGAGCCGTCGAAGACGGCGAATGCCGCGCGGGGATCGCCGTCGCGCGGCTGCCCGACCGACCCTGGATTGCAGTAGGTTTTCCCGCCCAGCACGCCCAGCACCTGGACGTGGGTATGCCCGGAAAAATAAAAGCGCCACGGACCGCTCAGCTTGTCCGGCGATACCCGATAAAGATATTGGTCACGCGGATCTTCCCAGCCGCCATGAACGAAGCAGGCGTCGCCTTCCTCGTACTGCGATCCGAGGCCGGCCAGCACCTTGATCTGGTCGCGACGGACCACACGAGTCTGGTGTTCGAGTAACGAAGAAACCAGCCGCGAGCGGGGGCAGCCGGTACCGTCGACCAGATAACCATCATGGTTGCCGAGCAATTGCACGGCGCCGCGCTGCACCAGCAGATCGATGCATTTCTCCGGCTCGGCGTAGTAGCCCGTCACGTCGCCGAGGGAAATCACTCGGGTACAGCCGAGGCGATCCGCCTCCGCCAGTACCGCGCACAGGGCCGGGAAATTGCCGTGAACATCCGATATCACTGCGATCATAGGTACTCGACGTGATCCTCGATGTAGCGCGCGCAGCGGGCGGCCCGCCAATCGGCCAGCGCCGGGCGCCGGCCGCGGCAGAAGAAGTCAATGCTCATGGCCGCCTCGTTGAAGCCGAGCGCCGCGCGCAACGACACCGACGCCGACAGGCGCGGATTGATTTCCAGAAGCCAGGCGCGACCGTCTGCCTTGCGAAATTGATAGTTGGTCGGCCCCACCGGTCGAAAATGCGCGGTAAGCGCTTCGCAGGCGCTCTCGATCAGCGGGTCGCCGGCAACGCTGCGGGCGCGCCACGTGGCGCCACCCGGGCCCAGAGTACGCTGCAGGATGGCGGGGCGACTGGAGCGGCCATCGCCGTAGCCGAACAGGCCAACTGTGTATTCCTCATCGGCAGTGCCGATCAGCCGCTGCAGCATGAAATTGTCGCCGTGCTTGCGCGCTTGGTAGTGCAGGTCCTCTTCATCCTCCACCAGGGCCTGGCCACGGCCACCGGAGCCTCGACGCGGCTTGCACAACAGAGGCGCAGGCCCGAGCTGCGCTAACGCTTGCTCCCAGTCGGTGGCGAGGCTGGAGGGAATCGCCGGCAGGCCGGCCTCGAGCAGCGCCTGGTGCAGGCTCCACTTGTCCCGCGCCAGGTTGATCAGGCGGCTGTCGTTGAGCGCCACGGCTACACCCGCCGCGGCGAACAGCTCACGACGCGTGTCGAAATGGAAAACGTCCTGCTCGATGCAGGGCAGTACCAGATCAATGGCTTCGCGCTCTAGCAACTCCAGCAGGAAACGGTCGAAGGCGGGGTCGGTCTCCAGCAGACTCGGCTTGGCCTGGAAGGCGTAGCAGGCGTGGCGCCCGAAGGCCTCGGGATCTCGGTCAAGACCGACGATCCGCACGCCGGACAGCCGACGCAAGGATTTCACAACGCCCTGGCCGATGATCGCGCCTACGCCCGTGACCAGTACGCTTATCTCCGCATCAGGCAACATCGAACACCTCGAAGCGGGCGGCGTAGCCGCCGTCGCGGATGCTACGCAAGCCCTCCGCCATCGACATGAATGTCACCCCCAGCGCCGCCACTTCGGGCGATGCGGGCGGGAAGTAGGCCGGCCAGAAAGGTGTTTTCTCCTGGGCAATTTCCACCCTCGCCCCGCCGCCGAACACGGCGCAGGCCTGATGGGCAATCTCGGCGTAACTTTCGTCTAGCGGATGACAGACATGCACAACGCCCTCCACTCCCGCTTCGGCGGCGGCGACCATGACTGCAACGGCGTCCCGCACATGCACGAAATTGCGCGGTGCATCGCCAGGCGGCAGGCGCAGCACTCGGCCGCTGCGGGCATAGCTGATGATGCGGCCGAACCAGCGTTGATGCCGTATACAGTCGCCACGCTCGTCGTACAGCTGGGCGAAGCGCAGGCTGACGAAGGCCCGACCGCTCAATGCGAGGCCCCAGGCCAGCACGCCCTCCGCGCGCGCCTTGGAAGCCCCATAGCTGCTGGCGAAGACCTCGCCCTCACGCCGCGCCGACGAGGTACTGCCGGCGTACACGATCTGCCGGCAACCGGCCGACCGTGCCAGCGCCAGGATCTGGTGAGCACCCAGCACGTTGACTCTGTCGTTCAGCCAAGCCCCTTCGGGCGAGTCGTCGCCGAAGGCCGCTGCACAGTGAAACAGCACGTCCGCCTCAATCTGCGGGAAGTCGGTGCGCAGGACCTCAGCACCCAGCTCTAGGGGAATCTCGCAGCCGGCTGAACGCCCCGCGCCGATGACCTGCCAACCCCGCGCGCGCAAATGCTCGCTCAACCGGCTGCCGAGCATCGAACTTGGGCCCACCACCAGCGCACGTGGCATCAGGCGGCCTGAGCTTCCATCAGCAAACCGACGCAGAGATCGGGGAAGTCCACACCCACCTCGCACATGGCCTGCAGGTTCTCCTCGAATTCCGGCATGGTCTGCATGTAGCCGAGCGGCAGGGGCTTGAGATAGATGCCTTCCTCCCAGCTGACCCGATAGCCCTCCGCCTGCAGCAGCGCCTTCAGGGTGTCACGACAGAACTGGCGCTGATGGCCGAGTGCGTGGTCGTTGGCATTCAGTTCATAGATGTCGTTGATCTTGCCCATGGCCAGCCCCAGACGCCGATTCAACGACTTGGCATTAGGCACGGCCACATAGAGCCGACCACCGGGGCGCAGGTTGTGGCGGAAACGGCGCAGGATCAGACCTGGGTCATCCACGTGCTCGAGGATGAAGCCCATCATCACCACATCGAACTGCTCCTGGCTATCGAAGTGCTCGAAATAACCCTCTACCAGCTCGATATTCAGTCCCGGGTAATTTTCCCGGAACAGGTCGATCACCACGGACGAACCCTCGAGTACCACATGCCGCTGAAAGTGACGATTGAAAAGCGCCGTGGTGTACCCATGTCCCAACCCCAGTTCCAGCAGCGAGCTGGGCGACAGCGCCTCGAGGCGACGCAGGATGCGCGGCGGATACCAGTTGAGGATCAGCTCGTTCTCCCTCGAGGTCACCGCACCGGGTTTGTACTGCGAAGTCACTTCGTTGAGCTTGCTCATGCCTGATTCCTTGCCGCCAACGCCTGGCTCCAGTGGATCACACCCGAATCAATATAATCTCGTCCGCCTCGCCCGCAGTTGGCCACCAGATCGAGCACCGTGACATAAGGCGTGAACGGTGGAAATTTCTGCGGATACTCGCGTTTGCGGTAATCCATGTAGCAAGCCTCGATGCTGGCCTGCTCGAGCGCCTCATGATCCAGGTAATTCAGCGCCCCCATGCCCGTCACGTAGCGATTGCCGCCCAGGTGCGCCACCAATCCCTGGATCAGCTCGCTCTTGCGCCCCTCTACCGCCAGTTGCGAGGAGCGGTGCAGGCGTTTGCCCTGCAGCAGGCCGAAATAATCCGCCACCACTTGCATGCCTTCGATGAGTAACTCGCAGAAGCCCAGATCGCGACGCAACAGCACGGCTTCGGCGAGGCCGAGCGCATCCTGCAGATGCGGCGTGCCGGCGAGCGCCAGCGCCAGGGTGCGCAGGTGCTTGTCGCGCCAGCCCGCCTCCTCGGCGCACTGCAGGTCGCAAATTCGCGCATCGCGGCTGTGCTGGCGCAGCGGTATGGTCAGCCAGGCGCTGCCATGGGGCGTTTTGTACTGCACCCGGTTGATGAATCCGCGGGCGAACTGCACATCGTCGAAGAACACGAAGTCATCAGCCAGCCGCCACTGCTCGAACATTCCCACCCAGGGGAAATACATTGGCTGGGAGATGACCACGGTGCTCACGGCCGCGCCTCCCGATACAGCGCCTCGACCACCGCGCAGACGCGGTCGATGTCGGCGTCACGCATGTCGTGGAAGCTAGGCAGATTGATAGCGCGCTCGGGAATGCTGGCGGAATGGCCGCCGGCAGCCGGTATGCGCCCCTGGAACATCGGCAACGCCGAAAGCGGATAGAAGAACACCCGTGCGTCGATATTATCCTCGGCAAAGCGCGCCAACAGGCGCTCACGAGTGATGCCGAGCGAGGGCTGGAAAACGACCGTGGGCATCCACGCGCCGATACGGATACCCTCCGGTTCGGGATTCAGGCTCAACCCTGCCAGCCCCCCGAGGCGCTCACGATAGGCGGCCATGATGGCCCGCTTGCGCTCGATCAGCTCATCGACACGTTCGGTCTGGGCACAGCCCAGCGCGGCCTGCAGGTTGGATATCTTGTATTTGAAACCGAGCAGGTCCGGCCAGAACTGGCGTGTTTGTCCTCGCACCCGACCATGGTTGGACAGCCCCAGCACATGCTCGAACAACTCGTCATCGTTGGTGACGAACATGCCGCCTTCGCCGGTGGTCATGGTCTTGGTGCCGTGGAAGGAGAACACACCGAAACGGCCCATGCTGCCGGCGCGGCGCCCATGCCATTCGGAACCGATGGCTTCCGCCGCGTCCTCGATGAGCGGAATACCGTGTCGTTCACCGATGGCCAGCAGCTCGTCCATCGCACAAAGATTGCCGTACAGGTGAACGGCGATGATCGCCCGGGTGCGCGGCGTGATAGCCGCCTCCACAGCGGTCGGATCCAAGCACCAGCTGTCCGGGCGGACGTCGACGAACACGGGGGTTGCACCCAGATGAACCGCCGGGGCCACTGAGGCGATCCAATTGGTGTCGGCGAGAATCACTTCGTCGCCTGGCCCGACGCCGAGCGCCGCCAATCCCATGTGCAAGGCGCCGGTGCAGCTGGAAGTAGCGATGGCGTGCTTCACTCCCAAGTGCTGCCGGAAAGCCGCCTCGAATCGCTCGATGTACTCGTAGCAACGCGGCCCCCAGCCGTTGCGGGCAGCATCCGTCACATATTGGACTTCCAGTTCGGAAATCGATGGCTGGGTGTACTGAATGCGCGGCTTCATTTCACCTCCAGCCTTGGTACGGCGGTGACAAAACGGCCACCCCACTGACGGATGCGCTCGTTCTGCGCCATGACCTCGTCGGCGATATTCCACGGCAGGATCAGCAGCAGCTCGGGGCGCACCTCGTCCAATGCCTGCGGCGGCCGGATAGGCACATGACTGCCCGGCAGGTATTTGCCCTGCTTCGACGGCGCCGCATCGAACACACAAGGCAACAGGTCGGGCTTGATGCCGGCGTAATTGAGGATGGTGTTGCCCTTGGCGGCCGCCCCATAAGCCGCGACCCGGCGCCCTGCGCGCTTTTGCTCCAGCAGGAAGCCGAGCAGATCATCTTTCAGCCGGTCCGCTCGCGCCTGAAAGCTCTGGTAAGTTGCAAGGTCGCGCAGCCCAGCCTGTTCTTCGGCCTGCAATATAGCGGCGACCGCCCCGGAAACCCCGCGGCTGTCGTCCGGGTGCGAAGCGTGGATGCGCAGGCTGCCGCCGTGGGTGCCCAACTCCTCGACGTCATGGATGCGCAGACCGGCCGCCTCCAGGATGCGCTGGGCGCTGTACAGCGACAGGTAGGAAAAATGCTCGTGGTAGACGGTATCGAACTGCACCAGCTCGATCAGCCGCAGCAGGTGCGGAAATTCCAGCGTCAGGGTGCCGTCCGGCTTTAGCGCCGCTTTCAATCCACGTGAGAAGTCGTTGATGTCCGGGACATGGGCAAATACGTTGTTGCCCAGCAGCAGGTCGGCCTGTCTGCCCTCCTCGGCCAATCGGTGGCCGAGGGCCTCGCCAAAGAACTCGCGCAGCACCGGAATGCCGAGGCATTCGGCGGCATCCGCGGTGCTGGCGGTGGGCTCGATGCCGAGACAGGGCACGCCGACCGCGACGAAGTTGCGCAGCAGGTAGCCATCGTTCGAGGCAACCTCGATCACCAGGCTGCCCGCCCCTAACGACAATGTTTCGCGCATGCACTCGGCGTAGCTGCGGGCATGCGCCAGCCAACTGCTGGAAGTAGAGGAAAAATAAGCGTAATCGGCATCGAAGAGCTCGCCGGCGTCAGCATAGTCCTCGGTCTGCACCAGCCAGCACCGCTCGCAGACCCACAGACGCAGCGGGTAGTAGCGCTCGGGCCGATGCAGATCCGCGTCCGTGAGATAGGCATTGGACGGCGGCGCATGGCCCAGGTCGAGGAAAGGATGCCGCAGCGGCGTCTCGCAGTGGCGACAGTTCATGGTGCCAGTCCGTTGAATTTCGGGGTGATCGGGGGATGTTGCCGGTCGCGTGTCGACAGGTCCTGCACCGGCAACGGCCACTCGATGGCAAGCGCGGGATCGTCATGCCGTACCCCGCCCTCGGCATCGGGACGGTAGAACGCAGTGTGCAGGTAGAGCAGCTCGCTGTCTTGCTCCAGCACCTGAAATCCGTGAGCGCAGCCTTCCGGAATCACCAGCATGCGCCGGTTCTCGGCACTCAGCTGTTCCGCGTGCCAGTGCAGGAAGGTCGGCGAGTCGCGGCGCAGGTCCACCGCTACATCCCAAACCTGGCCGCGAAGACAGCGCACCAGCTTCATTTCGGCGTGGGGGAAGTGCTGAAAATGCAGGCCCCGTACCGCCCCTACCTGACGGGTAATCGACTGGTTGACCTGTACGATGTGGCGCTCACCCAGCAGCGGCGCAAGCTCATCGGCGCAGAACAGACGGGTGAATGCGCCTCGCTCGTCGCGATAGGAGTCGCAGTCGACACGCATCAAGCCGTCGATGGGGGTCACGCTCACGGTCAGGCCCATGTGCACCCGGCCCGCCGCGCGGCGGTGGTGAACTCCCGCAATTGCTCGCGGGTACAGACCTCGCCCCGCTCATGGCTGCGGCGATACCAGTCGGCCGTCATCTGTAGCGCGGTGGTCAGCGGCCACACCGGAGTCCAACGCAGCTCGGCACGCGCCTTGGCGCTGTCCAGATAAAGCAGCCGCGCCTCATGCAGACCGTCTTCCGAGCCGAACTGCCAGTTCAGCGCTGGCCATTGCTCGCGCAATGCCTCAAGGATCTCGGCGACACTGCGATTGGCCTCCGTCGCCGGACCGAAATTCCAGGCTCCGGTGCAGGCGCGGTCGCCCTGGAGCAGGCGCTGACCCAGCAGCAGGTAGCCAGACAGACATTCGAGCACGTGCTGCCAGGGGCGGGTCGAGGACGGTGAACGAATCTGCAACGTTCGCCCGATCTGCACGGCGCGGACCAGATCGGGAATCAGCCGATCCTCCGCCCAGTCGCCGCCACCGATGACGTTACCGGCACGGGCGGTGACGAGCAGCGGGCCGGTCTGCTGCCAGAACGACTTGCGATAGCTGTCGCAGAGCAATTCGGTGGCGGCCTTGGAAGCGCTGTAGGGATCGTGCCCCGCCAGCTCATCGCACTCGCGGTAGCCCCACGGCCATTCCCGGTTGGCATAGACCTTGTCAGTCGTCACCACCACTATGGCGGCTACGCCGGGTGTCACGCGGCAGGCTTCCAGCACGTTGGCGGTACCGAGCACGTTGCTCGACCAAGCCTCCAGGGGCTCGCGATAGGAAGGCCGTACGAGTGACTGGGCGGCCAGATGAAAGACGATCTCCGGCCGGTATTCGGCCATAAGCCGCTGCAGCGCCGCGGCGTCGCGAATGTCGCCACGCAGATCGGTGGCCGCCAGACCCAACGCGTCCCAATGAGGCGCCTCACCGTCCACTTCTCGGGGAAGCGAGTAGCCAACCACCTCGGCACCCAGCTCGACCAGCCAGGCGGCCAGCCAGCTGCCTTTAAAGCCGGTATGCCCGGTTAGCAACACTCTGCGCCCCTGGTAGCACGCCGCGAACTGAGTCATTGCCAGACTTTCCAAGGCGCCTTGCCGGTGAGCCAGAGGTCGTTGAGCTGGTTCTTGTCACGCAGGGTATCCATCGCCTGCCAGAAACCACGGTGACGAAACGCCATGAGGTTGTCCTCCTCGGCGAGCTGCATCAGCGGCTCGCCTTCCCAACTGCTCTGGTCGCCATCGATATAGTCGATGACAGAAGGGTTGAGAACGAAGAAACCGCCGTTGATCCAGGAGCCGTCGCCAGCGGGCTTTTCCTGGAAGGCACCGACGCGGTCGCCATCCATATCCAGGGCGCCGTAACGGCCTGGTGGCTGGATGGCAGTCACGGTAGCCGGCTTGCCATGCGCTTTGTGGAAGTCGATGAGCCCGCAGATGTCGACATCCGCCACACCATCGCCATAGGTGAAGCAGAACGGCTCCTCACCCAAGTGCTCACGCACCCTGCGTAGCCGGCCACCGGTCAGGGTGTCCTCTCCGGTGTTGACCAGGGTTACCCGCCAGGGTTCGACGTAGCGTTGGTGGACTTCCATGGTGTTGCTCGACATGTCGAAGGTCACGTCGGACATGTGCAGGAAGTAGTTGGCGAAGTACTCCTTGATCACGTAGCCCTTGTAGCCGAGGCAGATCACGAAGTCCTGGATGCCGTGATGGGAATAGATCTTCATGATGTGCCAGAGGATCGGCTTGCCGCCGATCTCGATCATCGGCTTGGGTCTCAGGTGAGACTCCTCGCTGATACGCGTGCCCAACCCACCGGCAAGAATGACCGCCTTCATCGCTACTCCCTCGACCGCGGATACCCGACCAACCGTCAATTAGTCGACATTTTGTTGTCCGATATACAGGTATAGCAATAAGCAGGCCACGCATCTGCGTGGCCTGCTTGTCGAGCGAGGGCGGGAATCAGACCGGCGAGCGGCCGATGGAGTGGTAGCGCAGGCCGTAGCGGCGCATCACCTGAGGGTCATAGAGATTGCGGCCGTCGAACACGCGGGCGTCCCGCAGCTCCTGACGCAGCAGGTCGAAATCCGGCGCCTTGAAGCTCTGCCAGTCGGTCACCACCACCAGCGCATCGGCGCCGGCCAGCGCCTCTTCCTTGCTGTCGACCAGATGCAGGTCGTCGCGCTCGCCGTACAGGCGGCGGCATTCGGGCATCGCCTCGGGGTCGAACGCGCGAACTCGGGCGCCGGCCTGCCACAGCCCCTCCAGCAGCGCGCGGCTGGGCGCCTCGCGCATGTCGCCGGTGTTGGCCTTGAAGGCCAGGCCCCACAGGGCGAAGACGCGGCCGCGCAGATCCTCGCCGTAGCAGCTCTGGATGTTGGCGACCAGCTTGCGCTTCTGCCGCTCGTTCACCGACTCCACCGCCCGCAGGATGGCCGGCTCGTAGCCGACCCGCGAAGCCGACTCCTTGAGCGCGCGCACGTCCTTGGGGAAACAGGCGCCGCCGTAGCCGCAGCCCGGGTAGATGAAGTCGTAACCGATGCGCGGATCGGCGCCGATGCCCTTGCGCACCATCTCGATGTCCGCATCGAACAACTCGGCCAAGTTGGCCATTTCGTTCATGAAGGAGATCTTGGTGGCGAGGAAGGAGTTGGCCGCGTACTTGGTCAGCTCCGCGCTGCGCACGTCCATCAGGATGATCTTTTCCCGGTTGCGGTTGAACGGCGCGTACAGCTCCTGCAGCACCTGGACGCCACGATCGCTGTCGGCGCCGACGATGATGCGGTCCGGTCGCTGGCAGTCGGACACGGCGGCGCCCTGCTTGAGGAATTCCGGGTTGGCGACCACGTCGATCACCAAATCCTCGCGGCCGCGGGCCTGCAGCGCGGCGCCGATGCGACGCTTGATCTCGTCGGCGGTGCCCACCGGCACGGTGGACTTGCTGATCACCACCTTGTCACGAGACATGTGTTGGCCGATGGCCTCGGCCACTTCGTAGACATACCGCAGATCGGCCATGCCCTGGGCATCCGGCGGCGTGCCCACGGCGATGAAATGGATGTCCGCATGCTCGACGGCATCGACGACCCGGGTGGTGAAGTGCAGGCGCCCCTCGGCGGCATTGCTGTTGACCAGCCCTTCCAGGCCGGGCTCGTAGATCGGCATCACGCCGCGCTTGAGCGACTCGACCTTTTCCGCATCGACGTCCACGCAGAGCACATCGTGGCCGACATTCGCCAGCACCGCCGCCTGCACCAGCCCCACATAACCCGCACCGAATACCGATATCTTCATGACCTACCTGTCTGAACGAGCGCTCGCCTCGAGGCTAGCGCACGGGTCTTACAACTTGTTGAACAGGCTCAGCGAGGAAATCCGCACGAAGCTCTGCTGCGCCGCTTCCAGCACCACCGACTGCAGCGACAGGCGCGACAGGGCCTCGGCGTAGTCGAGATCTTCTAGATCCGAGCGGATGCTGGCATTGATCAGCGACAGGTCTTCGTTGCTGGTGATGGTCGAGTCCACCACGTTGAGGCGCGCGCCGATCTCGCCGCGCGCCTTGAGCACCGAGGACTGGCCGTTTTCCAGATTGGTCAGCGCCGCCGCCACCGCATCGCGGATTTCCAGGCCGCCGGTTGGCGAGTCGGAGCCGTTTTCCAGCGCCTCACGCAGGGCTACCACGGTGTTGAGGATGCTCTGTTTCTCGGTGGCCGCACCCGCCGTCAGGTCGAAGCTGTCACCACCCGCGGGCAGGCTGTCGAAGCGCAGGCTGAGGCCGAAGGCATCGGCCGTCAGCGGCAGCGTGCCGCTCACGTTTTGCGTGGCGCCGGAGGGCAAGGTCAGATCGAAGCTGGCAGGCGGACCGGCTACCACATTGCTCACGCCGAGCGTGGCGGTACCGCCGCCGCTGGCGGCCTGCCAGGCGCCCAGGTCGGAAATGGCCACGGCGCCCAGCGCGGTGCTGGTGGACTGCACGTCCACCGACTGGCGCCCGGGCACGATGGAAAAGCGCTCGCCGGTGGCCTTCGGCGTCGGCGCCGGCTCGCCATCGATGTGGAAGCTCATGCCGCCGACCACCACGCGGTCGCCCTCGTCCGGGTCGTTGTCGAGGGTACCGGTCTGCAACGGCGCAGCCGCGCCGTCCCACGGATAGGCGTAGACCGAGTAGCTGTTGCGGTCGTTGGTGTCGAACACCACCTCAACGCCGCCGGTGGGGTTGTTGCGCAGGAAGGCGTTGTAGGCCACCTCATCGGTGACGATGGCCTCGCCGATGCCCAGGGTCGAGCCCGGCACGGTCTGCGCGTTGGTCAGCAGGCGCGACGCGTTGGCCACGTTATCGAAGATCGCCTTGCCGTTGTCGGTGATGGCCACACTCTGAGAGCCGGCAATCTGCACCGAACGCTGGCCCTCGTCGCCGACGTAGCTATAGGTGCCGTCGGCGTTGCGCATGTAGGGCTGGGTCTTGCCTTGGAAGCCGCCGAACAGGTATTCGCCACGGGCGTTCTTGCTGTTCATCAGGTTGAACAGCTCCTTCTCCCGCTCGTCCAGCTCGGCGGCCAAGGACTCGCGGTCCTCCTGGCTGAGGGCACCGTTGCCCGCCTCGGTGGCGATTTCCTGGATGCGTCCCATCGAGTTGCCGATGGCCTGCAGGATGCTTTCTTCCTGGGTCAGGCTGTTGGTGGCGGCGGTGAGGTTGGAGCTGTACTGATCCAGCGCGGACTGTTCCTTGGCCAGCTGAAGCAGGCGCACCGAGGCGACCGGATCGTCCGCCGGCGTGAGAATCTTGCTGCCCGAGCTGATCTGCTGCTGGGTGCGGGTGATGTTCTCGTAGTTACGCTGGATGCCACCGACGCCGCTGTTGAATGCCTGGATCGTGGAAATACGCATGGCCAATTACCCAATTGAACTGATTAGGGTATCGAACAAAGATCGCGCAACTTGAATCACCTGCGCCGACGCGTTGTAGTACTGCTCGAACTGGATCAGCTTGGCCGCCTCCTCGTCGAGGTTCACGGCCGAGAGTGAATCGCGGTTGTTCTGCGCCTGAGTCAGCAGCGCGGTGGTCGCCTCGCTGTCGACACGCGCCTGCGCGGTCAGGGTACCGACGCGCTCGACCAAATCCCCGTAACCGTCGCTGAAGGATACGCCGGTGTTGGCAATCGGATCGCCGGCGCCGTCGTAGCTGACGCCCACGGTGGCCTTGTTCTGCAGGTCGACCAGCTTCAGGCCGTTGCGGTTGTCCGACACGCCGCTCTGGTTGTAGGCCAGGTTGAAGGTGTCGCCGGACTGCGGCACCCCGCTGACGGTGAAGTCGTAAGTGTAGGAGTTGCCGGTCACGGCGTCGGTGTACTCCAGACGCACGGTGTTGTTCTGCCCCGAAGTCAGGCCGGTGGTCGACGGCGACACGTAGGACAGCGTGGCGCCTGCCGGCAGGTTGCTGGTGTCGAACGTGCCGGTGGTGCCATCGAAGGTCAGCGTACGACCGCTGGTGCCGAACAGGCGGCCGAGGTCGGCGGTATCGATGGGCGACGGCCCCTCGACCAGCTCCGGCTGGCCGATAGCGCCGGTGCCGCGGTTCTGGGTAGCGGCCGTGGCCCGCGCCGAGGCGGCGAACGCCAACTGCTCAGGCTGGTCCAGGGTCTTCTCGATGCCGGCGGCGCCGCGCCGGGTGGGCATGATGGTGTAGGCGGTCGCGGTGGGCGGCGAGGCGAAACTGACCTCGAAACCTTCGTCGCCGATCAGATAAGGATCGGCGGCGGTACCCGTGCCGGTCACGGCCAGGGTGGCGTTATCGTTCAGCCGGCGCGCCGTCGGCGGCGTGGTGCTGAGGTCCAGGCGGTAGTCGCTGGTGGTCAGCTTGCTGGTGTCGCTGATCGCCACATCGGCGCCGGTGGGGAAGCTGCGCAGGGCCTGCAGGTCCGGCGAGTTGATGTCCTTGAACAGGCCCGTGCCGACGTTGCCGGCCAGGTCGATGCCCTGCCCCAGCTGGTCGTTGACCTGCTCGCTGACGGACAGCGCCAGCCGGCCGATGGAGTTGAAGGTCGGGTCCAGCACCTCGTCGCGGTAGCGCAACAGGCCGCCCAGCTCGCCGCCGGTGACCTGGTTGGTGATGCTCTGTCGCGAGCCGCCGGAAATGAACTCCACCTGCGTGCGGGTCGGGTCATTGGTGCTGGGCGTGATGGCGATACTGTTGGCTTGTTTGCCCACTACCAGCGGCTGGCCGGTGCCGATGAACACATTCTTCGCGCCGTCCTGGTCGGTGACCTGCACGCCGATCAGCTCGGAGAGCTCGCGGATCGCCTCGTCACGGGCGTCCAGCAGATCGTTGGGCTCGGCGCCATTGCCGCGGGCGGCAGCGATGGAATCGTTATAGCCGGCGATGCTGGCCGACAGGCGGTTGACCTGGTCGGCAATCGAACCCATTTGCTTGTTGATGAACTGGTTCTGCTGGTCGATGCGCTCGTACACGGTGTTGAAGCGCTTGGCCAGGCCCTCGGCCTCGGACAGCACCAGCTGCCGGGCGGGAATGTCGGACGGCGATTCGACCGCCGCCTGCAGCGCCGAGAAAAACGATTCCAGCCCCGGGCTGATGCCGGTCACGGTGCCGGCGAGCAGCGAGTCGAGCTGGTCGATCTGGGTCTTGTAGGCCTCCACGTCGCTGGCCACCACGGTGTTGTTGCGCACCTGGGCGGTGAGAAATTCGCTGGCCAGGCGGCGCACGTCCTGCACCGTGGCACCGGAGCCGATGTAGCCAAAGCCGTTGTACTGCGGCGTGCGGGTGCCCTGCACCGTCTCCTGGCGCGAATAGCCGGGCGTGTTGACGTTGCTGATGTTGTGCCCGGTAACGGTCAGGGAGGTCTGGCTGGTGCGCAGCCCGGACAACCCGATACCCAGTAAATCGGCCATGACTCATCAGCTCCTTGTGGTGTTGGCTTCGGCAGAGGCGACGGTCTGGTAGGTCTGCATCTGGCGGGCTATCTGGGAAATCTTGCGGGCGTACTGCGGGTCGGTGGCGTAACCGGCCTCCTGCAGCTCGCGGACGAAATGCTCGGGGTTGTCGGTGGAGGCCAGCGCCTCCTCGTAGCGGCCGTTGCCCTGCAGGAAGTTCACGTAGTCGTTGAAGCTCTGCTGGTACGAGTCGTAGGTACGGAACGATGCCGCCTCCTTGACCGCCTCGCCGCCCTTGTATTCGGTGGTCAGCACCCGCGCCGAATCGCCCTGCCAACCGCCATGGGCCTTGATGCCAAACAGGTTGTGGCTGCTGCTACCGTCGGACTGGCGGATGATCGACTTGCCCCAGCCGGTTTCCAGCGCGGCCTGGGCCACCAGGTAGCGGGCGTCGACGCCGATCTGCCGCGCGGCCTCCTCGGCCATCGGCAGCATGGTCTCGACGAATTCTGCGGCCGAGGCGAACGCGGACTTGCCCGTGGCAAGCGGCGGCTGGGCCATGCGGCGCCCGCTGATCGCATCACTGTCGCTTAGAGCCAGCGGCTTGCCGCCCTCGACCTTGCGGGCGCCGTCGGATATCCAGTCGCTGCCTGCCACCGCTTCGCCCTCGGCCACGCCATTGGCGGGCACGATGCCGGCCAGCAGCCGGTCGGTGAGCCGCGGTGGCAGGGTCAGGCGGCGCTGGGCCAGCAGCTTGGAATCGTCGCGACCAGGATTCGGTTCTGGGCTGGCGGCGGCTTTGAACGCACCCGGACGCGGGACGGCAGCATCGTTGCTGGCCACGGCGGCCATCTGCGGGAAGGGATTGGTCCGATGGTCGCCGCCCTTCATTTTGCTCAGCTGACGCTCCAGCACATTGGCCAGACCGATGCCATTGGCACTCTTGGACATGGTCACGGCCAGCTGCTGGTCGTACATGTCCTGGTAGGTCTTGCTGGCGTTGCTGTTCATGAAGTTGTCTTCGCCGAAGACCTCGTTGGCCTTGCGCATTGCCTTCATCATTTCATTGACGAAGACCGACTCGAACTCCTGCGCCACCTTCTTGATGTTGCTGTCGCTGTCGCCGCCGACCTTGAACTGGCTGAGCCGGGTCAGGTCGGTGTAGGCGCCGCTGTCGAAGTGCTTGCCACGGGACAGGCCGGCCGGGACGTTGATATCCATGGGCTGCCTCCTCAGATCACGATCAGGTCGGCCTGGAGCGCACCGGCCTGCTTGAGGGCTTCCAGGATGGCCATCAGGTCGGACGGCGCCGCGCCCACCTGGTTGACCGCCCTGACGATTTCGTCGAGCGTGGTGCCGGGGCCGAACTTGAACATCGGCTTGGCCTCCTCCGCCGCGTCCACGCGCGAGCGCGGCACCACCGCGGTCTGGCCGCCGGACAGCGCGTTGGGCTGGCTGACGATGGGGTCTTCGGTGATGGTCACCGTCAGGCTGCCGTGGGTCACCGCGGCCGGCTGCACCTTAACGTTCTGACCGATGACAATGGTGCCGGTTCGGGAATTGATGATGACTTTCGCCGCCGCCTGCCCTGCTTCGATCTCGATGTTCTCCAGCACCGCCAGATAATCGACGCGCTGGTTCGGGTCCAGCGGCGCGCTGACGCGGATCGAGCCACCGTCCAACGCCTGGGCCACGCCCGGGCCGAGCAGGCCGTTGATCTGGTCGACGATATTCTTGGCCGTGGTGAAGTCCGGGCGATTGAGATTGAGCGTCAGGGTGTTGCCCTGATCGAAGCCACTCGGCACGGGCCGCTCGACGGTGGCGCCGCCGGGGATACGTCCGGCCGACGGCACGTTGACGGTGATGCGCGAGCCGTCGCCACCGGTGGCGTCGAAGCCGCCGACCACCAGGTTGCCCTGGGCGATACCGTAGACATTGCCATCGATGCCCTTCAGCGGGGTCATCAGCAGGCTGCCGCCGCGCAGGCTCTTGGCGTTGCCGATGGAGGAAATGGTCACGTCCAGGGTCTGGCCGGGTTTGGAAAAAGCCGGCAACTCGGCATGTACGGAGACCGCCGCGACGTTCTTCAGCTGCACGTTGCCGCCGCCGACCGGCACCTTGATGCCGAATTGCGCCAGCATGTTGTTGAAGGTCTGCAGGGTGAACGGCGTCTGGGTGGTCTGGTCGCCCGTGCCGTTGAGGCCGACCACCAGGCCGTAACCGATCAGTTGGTTGCTCCGCACACCCTGGATGCTGGCCAGATCCTTCAGGCGCTCGGCCTGAGCCACGCCCGTGGCGAGCAGCAGGCAGAAGACGGATATCAGTCGTTTCATGCTCGGTTACCTGCTCAGAACGGGAACAACGGGCTCATGAAGAACCGATCGAACCAGCCCGGCTGACTGGCATCGGCGAAGGCGCCGGTGCCGGAATAGGTGATGCGCGCATTGGCCACACGGGTCGAGGACACGGTGTTGTCGGTGGCGATGTCGTCCGCACGGACCATGCCGGCAATGCGCACCAGCTCGTCGCCGGTGTTCAGGGTCAGCCACTTCTCGCCGCGCACGGCGAGAATGCCGTTGGGCAGCACTTCGGCCACGGTCACGGTGATCGAGCCGGTCAGGCTGTTGCTCTGGTCTGCCGCGCTGTCACCCTCGGTGGCGCGGGTGCCGCGGTAGCCCACGTCCAGGCTGAGGTCGTCGGCCCTAAGCGGATTGAGGCTGGAATTCGGATTGTTCAGGGACACACCGCCTCCGAACAGCGAGGTCAGGCCCAGGTTGGCGCTGCTGTCCTTGGACATATTGGAGCCCGCCGACTTGCTCGCCTGGGTGCGCTCGCTCAGGGAGATGGTGATGATGTCGCCGACCCGGTAGGCCTTGCGATCCCCATACAGATTGTTCTCGAAGCCGGCCTGGTAGATAGCACCGTTGGTCTGGGCGGCGGGCAGCGGCGTGCGCGGCAGCACCGGTGCGTAATAGGGGTCATCCGGCTTCGGTGGCGGGGAGACGCATCCACTCAGAGCCGCGCATCCCAGCAGGCAAACAATCATCATCGGCCGGTTCATAACCTGGTACCTCACAGCGCGACGCCGACGGAGCCGGCGCCTATGGATCAAAGATTCTGGGTAACGAAGGACAGCATCTGGTCGGCGGTGGAGATGACCTTGGAGTTCATCTCGTAGGCACGCTGGGTGGTGATCATGTTCACCAGCTCCTCGACCACGCTGACGTTGGAGTTTTCCAGGGTGTTCTGCAGCACCTGACCGAGGCCGGTGAGGCCCGGCGTGCCGACCTGCGGCGCGCCACTGGACGCGGTTTCCAGGAACAGGTTGCCGCCGATGGCCTGCAGGCCGGCCGGGTTGATGAAGTCGGCGGTCTGGATGTTGCCTATCACCTGCGGCGTCGGGTTGCCGAAGGTGGTTATCGACGCGGTGCCGTCCTCGCCGACCATGAAGGTCTGCACCTCCGGTGGCAGCACGATGGCCGGCTCCAGCGGATAGCCCTGATCGGTGACCACCTGACCGTCCGAATTGAGGTGGAAGCTGCCGTCGCGGGTGTAGGACACGGTGCCGTCGGGCATCAGGATCTGGAAGAAGCCCCGGCCGTTGATGGCGATGTCCAGCGGCTGCTCGGTGGTCTGCAGGCTACCCTGGGTGAAGATCTTCTGGGTGCCGGCGATGCGCACACCGGTACCCAGCTGCAGGCCGGTGGGCAGCTCGCTGTCCTGGGTGGACTGGGCGCCGGGCTGTTTGCGGATCTGGTACAGCAGGTCCTGGAACTCGGCACGGTCGCGCTTGAAGCCGGTGGTCGAAACGTTCGCCAGGTTGTTGGAGATGGTGGTCAGGTTCATGTCCTGGGCGGACAGACCGGTTTTACTGACCCAAAGTGCCGGAAGCATAAGTGTTCTCCTGAAGCGTCGACGTCGTGACGCTGCTACGGGTGATTAGCTGGACTGCAGGACTCTTGCCGCCGCAGTCGCGTCTTCTTCGGCGGTGCGCATCATCTTCACGTGCAGTTCGAATTGCCGAGACAGCGAGAGAATGGCCGTCATCTCTTCAACGGCGTTCACGTTGCTGGCTTCCAGGAAGCCGGAGACCACTCGCACGTTGGCGTCCGGCGCCAGCGGCTCGGTCTGATCTTTGACACGGATCATGCCGTCGAGGCCCTTTTCAAGGGTGCTCGGATCGGGATTGACCAGCTTGATGCGATCCACTTCGGCCATCACGTTCGGCGCTTCGCCAAGGGCACGGATGCTGATGGTGCCGTCGGCGCCGATTTCCACCTTCTGTTCGGGCGGCACGGCGATCGGCCCGCCATTGCCGAGCACCGGCAAGCCGCTGCCGGTACGCAGGATGCCGAGGGCGTCGATCTGCATGGCGGCGGTACGTACATACGCCTCGCTACCGTCCGCCGCCTGCACGGCGACCCAGCCCTGGCCCTCGACGGCCACATCCAGGTCGTTGCCGGTTTCCTGCAGCGTTCCCGCCGTGAAATCGGTGCCCGGACGCTCGCTCATGGCGTACACGCGCGCCGGAAAGTGATCGCCGAATACAGGCATCGAGCGAGCCTGCTCGAAGTCACGCTTGAAACCGGTCGTCGAAACATTCGCCAGATTGTTGGCATGGGCGCGCATGGCCAGCGTGTTCTCTTTGGCGCCCGTCATGGAGACGTACAGCATCTTGTCCATGGTGTTCTCCGCTGGGACATTGACGCCCCGAGTGCTATTGGCAGGTATTCAGCAATCCCTGTGCCAACGCCGCGAAAAACCCATAAGACACTGATAAATATAGGGAAAAATAAAACAAAGAAGCCCCGCGAGGGGCTTCGAGTCGGGAAAGCGGCGATCCGCTGCCGCCAGCGGCAACGGACTTGCCGCCGCCGGGATCAACGCAAGTTGATGATGGTCTGGGTGATCGCGCTTTCGGTCTCGATGGTCTTGGCGTTCGCCTGGTAATTACGCTGCGCCACGATCAGGTCGACCAGCTCGGTGGAAATATCCACGTTGGAGGCCTCCAGCGCACCGGACTGCAGGGCGCCCAAGGTGCCAGAGCGTGGCGTGCCGATCACCGGCTCGCCAGACTCCGAGGACTGCACCCAGGAAGTCTTGCCGACCGGAGTCAGGCCCTGCGGGTTGGCGAAGTTGGCCAGCACCACCTGCCCCTGAATCGTCGACTGACCATTGGTATAGCGGGCAAACACGTTGCCCTCGGCGTCGATCTCCAGACCGGACAGCTGACCCGTGGTGTAGCCATCCTGCTCGATGCTATTCACCGCGAAGGCGCTGGAATACTGGGTGGAACCGCGCATGTCCAGGTCGATGTCCGAGGCCGCGGCGCCATTGGCGGCCCACACCGGCGGCGTGCCGCCATCCGACTGCGCCGGTACCCAATCGCTCAGCGTCAGCACGTTGTCGGCGATGGAGAAGCCGGCACCGGTGGTCGGCGTACCCGGCACCATGGTGCCCAGGTTGCCGCTGTCATCGAAGGGTACCGTCACGGTGTAGGGTTCGGTGGACGCCGGATCGGATGGGTTGCGACCATCCACCAGCACGTTCATGGTCCAGTTGTTGGCGCTGTTCTTGACGAAGTACTGGGTCATCACGTGCGCGTTGCCCTGCGCGTCGTAGATGTTCACCGAGGTCGAGGAGTTGTAGGTGGTCGGGTCCGCTGGATCGAAAGGCGTATTCACCGGCGTGGTGTTGGTGGAGTTCAGGTTGAGCGTCTGCAGGATCTCGGTGGTCGCCCGCGGCGCCTGATTGGAGGTGCTGATCTGCAGGTCACCGACTACACCGTTCTGCAGGTCACCGTTCTCGTTGACGCTGTAGCCCTGCAGGCGATATCCGTTGTTGTCGACCACGAAGCCGGACCGGTCGGTGCCGAAGTAGCCGGCACGGGTGTAGGAAACCGCGCCGTTGTTGCTGGTGACGAAGAAGCCGTTGCCGTTGATGGCCAGGTCCAGCGCGTTTTCGGTGTAATCGATGGTGCCCTGGTTGAACAGCTGGGCAACGTTGGCCAGCAGCACGCCGCTGCCGATCTGCTTGCTGCCGGAGCCGAGCATGGATGCCGAGTAGAGATCCTGGAACTCGCCACGGGACTGCTTGAAGCCGACGGTACCGGCGTTGGCGATGTTGTTGCCGGTGATGTTCAGATCACTGGACGCTGCCTTGATACCACTAAGACCGATGTTGAACGACATATTGGAATACTCCTGAGTGGCAACCGATTACTGGCCGACGACCTGAACTTTGGAAAGAGGAATGCTGCCGAGGCCGGCGAGATTCAGCAGCATCTCGCCGCCGTTCTGACCGAGGGTGACGCTGTCGACATTGGCCGGCAGCGCGGTGTCCATGGCCACGGTCTTGCCCTCGACCTGCACCTGCGCCTCGAACTTGTAGACACCTTCCGGCAATACCTTGCCGTCGGCGTCCTTGCCGTCCCAGGTGAAGCCAATGTTGCCGGCCGGCGCGGCGCCGAGGCTGATGCGGTTCACCTGGTTGCCCTTGCTGTCGTAGATGTTCACGTACAGGTTGTCGGTGGACTGGGTCACGGCCACGCTGCCCTTGAGGGGCTCGCTGGTATCGACCAGCGCCTTGTTGGTGGTGACGATGACCTTGCGACCGACCAGCGACGAGGCCTGCAGCGCCTGGGACGACTGCGTGCTGGCGAGCATGTTCTCGAAGCTGGTGTTCAGGTTGTCGATGCCTTCGACGGTACTGAACTGGGCCAACTGGGCGACGAATTCGCTGTTGGTCTGCGGATCGAGGGGGTTCTGGTTGTTCATCTGGGCCACCAGCAGTTGCAGAAACTGATCCTTGCCCAGCTCGTTGCTGCCGGCCTGGTCACGAATCTGGTACTGGTCGAGGACCGAACCGCTTCCATTAACGTTTTCGACGCTCATCTCGTTCCCTCTCGCCTTACTGGCCCAGTGTCAGCACGCGCTGAATCATCTGCTTGGCGGTGTTCATCACGTCCGCGTTGGTCTGGAAATTGCGGCTGGCGGAGATCATGTCGGCCATCTCCTCCACCACGTTGACGTTGGGGTAGTACACGTAGCCCTTCTCGTCCGCCGCCGGATGGTTCGGCTCGTAGCGCGGCGTCAGGGAGCTCTGGTCCTCGACGATGCCGAGCACCTGCACGCCGACGCCCGATTCGTCCTGGTCGGCGAACAGCGAGCCACGGTCGCCAGTGCCATCCAGGGAGCCCTGGTACACGGTGGCGAACACCGGATGGCGCGCGCGGTAGGTCTGGTCGATGCTCGAGGAAACGGTCTCGGCATTGGCGATGTTGCTGGAAATGGTGTTCAGCCGAGTGCTCTGGGCGCTCATGCCGGTGCCGGCGATGTTGAAGACGTTGGCGAGAGACATGACTTCGTGCTCCTTTATTCGCCGCGCAGGGCGCCAATCAGACCTTTGAACTTGCTGTTGAGCAGGGTGAAGCTGGCCTGGAACTGCGTGGTGTTCTCGGCGTACTTGGCCTGCTCGATCTGGGCATCGACAGTGTTCTGGTCAAGGGACGGATGGAAGGGGTGGCGATACATCAGCGAGGCGTCCTCGGTGATGCCTTCGGCCGGGATATGACGAGCATCGGTCTGCTCCAGCCTAAAGCCGCCCTTGTTCTTCTCGTTCTCGGCTTCCAGCACGGCGGCGAAGTCCAGATCACGCGCCTTGAAGTTTGGCGTGTCGGCATTGACCAGGTTGTTGGCCAGCACCTCTGCACGCTGGGTGCGGAACTTGAGGGCCTGTTCGTGGATGCCGAGGGCGTTCGAAAAACTGATGCTCATGAGCTTGGACCTTGCCGTTTGGACGGACCGATGTTGCCGTGCCAGTGAATTAGCAAGTGCCATGCCAGAATAATTTTTCGTTATTTATCAGACACCTGAAGGATTTCCGGTACGAGACAGAGCGGCAAGCGGCAAGGGTTTTCCGCCTCGCAGGCCCGAGCGGCAATGCCGCCTTGCCGCTCGCAAACGAAAACGGGAGGCCGTGGCCTCCCGTCTCGTACAACCGGCAAGAATCACTTCACCTTGTAGATGATCCCCGGGCTGCACTGAACCATCTGATACAGGTCCGGCAGGCCATTGAGCGCCTCCGAAGCACCGAGGAACAGGTAGCCGCCCGGCTTCAGCGTCGCGTGGATGCGGGTGAGGATGTCCTTCTTCACCTCGGCGGAGAAATAGATCAGCACGTTGCGGCAGAACACCACGTCGAACTTGCCCAGCGCCGCATAGCTTTCCAACAGGTTCAGCGGACGGAATTCCACGCGGCTCTTGATCGCCGGCTTCACCGCCCAGCGCCCCGGGCCCTTGGGGTCGAAGTAGCGCTGCAACCGATCCTGCGACAGGCCCCGGCCCATGGCCAGGCTGTCGTATTCGCCGGACTTGCAGTTCGTCAGCATCGACGGCGACAGATCGGTGGCAACGATCTGCACACCGGCCTTGAGCTGGCCCAGGTTGGTCTTCTCGAACTCGTCGATGGTCATCGACAGCGAATAGGGCTCCTGACCGGACGAGCAGGCCGCCGACCAGATGCGCAGCCGCTGGCTGGGGTTGGCCTTGATCAGCTCCGGCAACACCCGGTTCTTCATCACCTCGAAGGGATAGGTGTCGCGAAACCACAGCGTCTCGTTGGTGGTCATGGCATCGACCACCTGTTCGCGCAAGCCACCGCGCGGCTGAGCCTGCATTTTCTGCACGAGTTCGCCGAGGGTCTTGATCCCCTGCTGCTCCATCAGCTTGTTGAGGCGGCTGGATACCAGGTACTGCTTGTTGCTCCCCAGCAGAATGCCGCAAGCCTTTTCCAGAAAGGTCCGGAACTGCTCGAAATCCAAATTGCCCGAAGACACTAATGGCGCCTCACCAAACATAGTCCTGACCAGGGGCGCCGCCCCTAGCCTCCATCGGCCACCCGGATGCGTTCAACCACGCGGGAAGCCAGTTCGTCCGGACGGAACTTCGCGAGGAAGTCGTCCGCACCGACCTTCTTAACCATCGCCTGGTTGAACACGCCGGAGAGCGAAGTATGCAGAATCACATGCAGATTCTGCATCCTCGGATCGGAGCGAATCTCCGCCGTCAGGGTGTAGCCGTCCATCTCCGGCATCTCGATGTCGGAGATCAGCATGAGGAATTCCTGAGAGGGGTTCTTGCCCTCCTCCACCATCTTGCGCAGATAGTCGTAGGCCTCGCGGCCATCGTTGAGCGCCACCACTTCGACGCCGATGCTCTCCAGGCAGCGCGAGACTTGCTTGCGCGCCACCGAGGAATCGTCGCAGATCAGCACCCGCTGGGTAACTGCCTTGGCCTGGGTCTCGACGTCAACCACGCCCTCGGAAATGGTCTCTGACATCGGCGCGACCTCGGCGAGGATCTTCTCCACGTCGATGATCTCGACCAATTGCTTGTCCACCCGCGTCACCGCCGTCAGGTAGTGGTCACGACCGGTGCCCTTGGGTGGTGGATGGATCTCTTCCCAGTTCATGTTGACGATCCGCTCGACCGAACGCACCAGGAAGCCCTGCACCTTGGTGTTGTATTCGGTGATGATCACAAAGCTGTTTTCGATGTTGTCCAGCGCCTGCCTACCGGTGGCCAGGGCCAGATCGAGGATGGGTATGGTGCCCCCGCGAATGTTCGCCACGCCGCGCACCACGCGACTGGACTTGGGCATCACGGTGAGCTTGGGGCACTGCAGCACCTCCTTCACCTTGAACACGTTGATGCCATACAGCTGAGGGGTATCCAGCCGGAACAGCAAAAGCTCCAGGCGGTTCTGCCCGACCAGCTGAGTACGCTGGTTAACCGAGTCCAATACTCCGGCCATGCCCAGACTCCTTATCGTTCATTTTGCCGCGCTTCCTGCTGAAGCCTAGCAGGCGGCACAAGCCTTGCTTCGTGAGCGACATGAACGCACTCACGACACTTTTCCGACGCATGATGGCAAAACGCCTAGGTCTCGCCGGTGTTTTACCCGCTTTGGGCCTGTTCGGCTACAGCGCGCTGCACGCCGCGCCAATGACTCTGCCCGAGGAGCTTATCGGCGCCACCGAGGGCTTTCTTGAATTCACCGTAGAAGACTATCTGGAGCGTAGCGAAATCTCCGCGCGCCATGAAATCGAGGTCAATCCGATTGATCCCCGCCTACGTCTCGCCGCCTGCGACAGCGATTTGACACAGAGCCTGGAGAGTCCGGCTCAGCCGGTCGGCAGGGTCACGGTGCGGGTCAGCTGCGAAGGCAGTACGCCTTGGACAGTCTTCGTACCGGCACAAGTGCGTGTCTTCCGACCGGTGGTCGTGCTCAAGACGCCGCTCAAGCGCAACAGCATCGTCAGCGAGCGGAACATTGCTCTGATCGAACAGGACGTGGGGGCTCTGCGCAGTTACATCACCGATCCGACCCTGGTCATCGGCAGAAAAATGACGCGGCCGGTCGCGGCAGATCAGGTCCTGATACCTTCGCAACTGGAACTGGCGGAGAGTGTGTACCGCGGCGACCAGGTGGTGATCGCCGCGCGAAGCGGCGGCATCGCGGTGCGCGTTCAGGGGGAAGCGCTGGCGGACGGCACCCTCGGCGAGCAGATCAGCGTACGCAACCTTAGCTCGCAACGGGTTGTCAGAGCTCGTGTGATAGGGCCTGGACAGGTCGAAGTGGAGATGTAGGCACGATTCTTGTAGCGCAACTCCAGAGCGATTTTCTACACTGTTGAACGAAACACACTTTCGCGCCCTAAAGTTACGACGGAACCTGCCGACACCTTAGTCAAGCGTCCAGATACCGTCAGAGGTTCACAACATGGTTATCGACTTCAACCGGCTGAACAATGCCGCCAATACCGCCAACAGCGGTCGCGCAGGCAACGCCCAGGCCACCGGCCGTAACGAGGCCGTCAGCACTACGCCGCCCAGCGCGACCCAGGTCGCCGACGAGCAGGCCAGTGCCGGCAAAACGGGCGAATCCGTACAGCTCAGCCGCGAAGCCCAACAGTTGCAGAAAGTGAGCGACAAGCTGCGTGACCTGCCGACCGTGGATAAAGAGCGCGTCGCCAAACTGAAGCAGGCCATTGCCGACGGCAGCTACCAGGTCGATGCCAAGCGCGTCGCCAGCAAGCTGCTCGATTTCGAATCCCAGCGCTAGTCCCAGGGCTGCGCTGGGGATATTGGACGCCCGATCCCCAGAGCCCGCGATGCAAACCAACGAACTGCTGCAACTGTTCACAGACGATATCGGCACGGCCCAGCGCCTACTTGAGCTGATCGACGCCGAATTCCAGGCCATGAGCGAGCGCGACTTGCCGCGCCTAGAACAGATCCTCTCCGAAAAGATCCCCCTCCTCAGCCAACTCGACCAGCACGGTAGCGCCCGCAGCCAGATGCTCGCCGCTCAGCAGCTGAGCGCCGATCGCGCCGGCCTGGAAGCGCTGGCCAGCCGGAGCGAAAATGGTGCCGACCTCCTGACGCGCAGCGAAGAGTTAAGCCAACTCCTGGAAAGCTGCCGCGACGCCAATCTGCGCAACGGCCGCTTGATCCGGGCCAACCAGGCTTCCCTCAAGAGCATTCTGGGCATTCTCCGCGGCGGAGAGACTCCGGGACTCTATGACAGCCGCGGCGGCGCCGCTAAAATCGCGCATCAACGCCCGCTCAGCCAAGCCTGAGCCAATAACAACAAGCACAGGGACATACCGGCTATATGCCAGTATGCTAGCGCTGTAGTACCTGGAGAATGCTGGATCGTGTCCAATCCATTTCACGAAGACGAAGGCCCTCAGCCGCCCAAGGTGCTCAGTGCGCCTTTGGAAATCTTCGCCAACCTGCGCCTGCTGCAGCAGAGCCATGACCCGCTGATCGTGATGTTCAAGGACCGCAACCAGCGCTTTCAGAGCTATCTGGTCGAGGTCAATCGGGAGCGTGGCGTCATCGCGCTGGATGAAATGGTACCCAACGATGGCGAACGCTTCATGCAGAACGGCGAACCGTTCCGCGTGGAGGCGTTCCACGAAGGCGTACGCATCGCCTGGGAATGTGAGGATCCAGTTCAGATCGGCGAACTGGATGGCGCGCGCTGCTATTGGAGCCATATGCCGGAGCGGGTGACCTATCACCAGCGCCGCAACGCCTTCCGCGCCCCCATCGGCCAGGGCCAGCAGGTCAATATCGAACTCTCCGGAAGCCGCCTGAGTCCCGCACTCAAAGGCCAGATGCTGGACATCTCAGCCACTGGCTGCCGCCTGCGCTTCTCCGGCGACGTCACCGGACGCCTGCAGCCCGGGCAGGTCTACGAGCGCTTTACCGCCCTGCTGCCCATCGGCTCGATGACCACCGCCGCAGAGTTGCGCCATGCGCATTACGTGGAGAAGGTCGATATGACCTTCGCCGGGCTGCGCTTCCATCGCATGAGCGGCCTGGAACAGCGCCAGGTCGAGCGCTTCGTTTACCAGCTGCAACGTGAGGCCCGGCGCGTCGAGCAGGAATAGGCAGTCGCGCTGAACGAAAAGGCCGCCTCTGAGGCGGCCTTCTTGTATATGGCGTAAACGCACGGCTTGTTTGTTGGTTTTCGCGACTCAGCGCAGGAAGGCGACCACTTGGTCGGCGTCGAACGGCCAGTCGAGTTCGGCACCCGTATCGTTACGGCGCAGCACGGGAATACGCAGGCCGTATTGTTCGACCCAGTCCTCGCGCTCGGCGATGTCGATCAGTTCGACCAGCAGGCCGTGTTGGACGAAGGGCATCAGCAACGCCTCGGCCACCTCACAGAGATGACAGCCGAGGGTGCCGAAGAGTTGGCATTCAGGGGGCATAGGGCGTCTCCGAACTCAATCAGAAACGCAGTCTACCACTGGCTCAGGCCTGCTCCGCCGGCGTCTTGTCGAGCATGCCCTGCATACCGTCGAGCAGGCGACTATTGAGCTCGCGCGCCTTCTCCAGCGACTGCTGGTCAAGGCGCTCGTCGAGGCTGAAACCGCCATCCAGCAGTTGCTCCAAGGTGCCGGTCGCGTCCTCCGAGACCTTGTCGGCAGTGCGAAGCGCATCGAGCAGGCCGCGCGCGTAATCCACCAGGGATTCGTTCATCGCGCTCGCTGCCGGCTGCCCACCCTGTTGGGCAACGGAGCTGTAGGCGTCGTTGGCCTGGCGCATGCTGGTCTGGGTCAGCCGCAGCGACATGGACGCCAGTTGCGAACCATCCATATTGAGCTGCAGGGCACGGTCGAAGGCACCATTGAGATCACCGGCGTAAAAGTCGCTGGAGATGTCCTGCACCTGCTTGAACAGTCCTTCCAGCGCAGTACGCTCGTCGTCGCTCAGCTCGCCCTCGACATCCACCTGCCAGCCGCCGATCTGCATACGGCCCGAGCTTTCCTCGCCGCCTTCGCTGGCCTTCTGCGACCATTCGGCCGAGGCGCGCGCCACCGAGATATTCAGGCGATCACCGTCGCGGGTCGTCACCTGCATGTCAAAGGTTTCCGCCTGGGCCCGGAAGCCCTCGCCACGCGGCGTCACCGAAACGGTGTCACCGGTGCTCGGCGCCTTGATGCCATAGGTGGACTCCATATTTCTGAAGCCCTCCTGAATCTTGGCGTAGGTGGCGTCGATATCCTCCGCGACCTTGCCCTTCAGTACGCCCATGCCGTCGAGGATCTTGCGCGCCTCGGCGAAGCCCTTCTCCACACCCTCGCGCGCCTGGCCCATCATCTCCTGCAGCTTGGCCGGATCGGCGCCCGCTGCGGCTTCGCTCTTCATGCGCTGGTCGATGAAATCGAGGATGCGGCCGGCCACTTTCTCCGGCGTGTAATCGTCGCGCTTGCCGTTGAGAGAGCCAGGCTCAAGGCCGAGATGGCTGGAAAGCCGGTTGGCGAGCGTGTTCTGCGGCTCGACGTGACCACGCGGATTGGCCAGGGTGTTGATACCAGTGGGGCGTGCCAGTGAAGGCGACAGAGAAGCCAGATTGGTCATGATGGCGTACCAAAAAGAGTCACTGCACCTTTGACGGCCGACACACCGGAAATTTGAGGGCAACCCGACCAGTGGCTATCGAGCGAAGCGCTGGATCTCCCTGCGCGCAGCAAAGCCTCGGCCGCTTCGCGTGCCTTCGAAGAGGAACTGCAGCTGGCTCGCCAGCTGAGCGGCATTGCCGGCACCGAGCCGCTCCAGCGGCTGGCGAAGGCCGCCTTGAAAGACCCCGCCTGGCGGTAAATGGGGTACTCGCGAGCATGGAATTCGGCAACAGCATTGATGAAGCTGCAGCCGCAGAATGCCGCATCCCGCTCAGCCACTGCCGATGCTAATGGGAACGCCTCGGGCCTGGCCGACTTTGCCGAGGTGCCGGTGTGGGCGCCCTACGGGGAGATCGAGTTCAGCCGCATCGCCACTCCGCCGGAGGTGCTGCCCAGCCAGTTCGCCCGCGCCATCCGCTGGGTGCCCTTGCAGTTCGACGCGCAGCCGTTCCCGGGTTTCGAACGCAGCTACGACTTGTTCGGCGACGGCAGCCTGGTGCTGGTGCCGATGGCGGGCCACACCCCCGGCTCGATCGACCTGTTCTTCACCCTCGACGATGTCCGGCGCTTCTTCTTCACCGGCGACACCCCGCTGGGTGCCTGGAGGGGTTCACCGGCCGAAGCATGGTCGACAACGACCCGCAGAGCCCCTCCAGCAATTGGAAGAGGTGCATCGTTTGCTACGGGAGCAGCCGCCGCTAGTCGAGGCGCCCGGCCCATGACGAAGCCGTACAGCGGGGGCTTGGCTACTATCGCAGTGGATCGAGTGAGTGACTCGACCAAGGTCTAGAGGCCGGCGTCGCGGCGAAGTGGTTTATTCCCTTCGCTGCACCGGACCGGATGTCGGGCCGTCATCACCAGCCGAGGACAATAACAATGAGCAAGTCTCCCCTCGCCCGCAGCGTGGCCCTCGCCGCGCTGGGCACCAGCCTCACCCTGCCAACCGTCAGCCAGGCCGCCTTCATCGAAGACAGCAAGGCCAGCGTCGAGGCACGCAACTTCTATATGAACCGCGACTTCCGTCAGGAGGGCGCCGCCCAGTCGAAGGCCGAGGAATGGGCCCAGGGCTTCCTGCTGCGCTTCGAGTCGGGCTACACCGAGGGCACCGTCGGCTTCGGCGTGGACGCCATCGGCACCCTGGGCCTGAAACTCGACTCCAGCCCGGATCGTGCCGGCACCGGTCTCCTGCAGCGCGACCGCGAAACCGGCCGCGCCCAGGATGACTACGGCGACTTGGGCGTCACCGCCAAGGTCAAGGTCTCCAAGAGCGTCCTTAAGGCCGGCACCCTGATGCCCAAGCTGCCGGTGGTGCAGGCCAACGACTCGCGCCTGCTGCCGCAGAGCTTCCAGGGCGGCTGGATCAACTCCCAGGAAATCGCCGGCCTGGCCCTCGACGCCGGCCAGCTGAGCCGCGTCAACCAGCGCGATTCGTCCGACCATGAGCCGATGATCATGACCTCCGGCAACGGCCGCGGCTTTACCGGCACCGGCGGCGTCAACAGCGACGAGTTCAACTTCGCCGGTGCCAGCTACAAATGGAACGACGCGCTGACCACCTCCTACCACTACGGCGCCTTGGACAACTTCTACAAGCAGCACATCCTCAGCGCCACGCACGTACTGCCGCTGGGCGACAAGCAGAGCCTCAAGAGCGACCTGCGCTTCGCCCGCTCCACAGACGACGGCGACACCAACGTCGACAACAAGGCCTTCGGCGCCCTGTTCACCTACAGCCTAGGCGGCCACGCCTTCGGTCTGGGCTACCAGAAGATGAGCGGCGACACCGGCTACGCCTATATCGGCGGCACCGATCCGTTCCTGGTCAACTACGTGCAGGTCGGCGACTTCGCCTTCAAGGACGAGAAATCCTGGCAGGCGCGTTACGACTATAACTTCGCCGCCATCGGCATCCCTGGCTTGACCTTCATGACCCGCTACCTGAGCGGCGACAACGTCGACCTCGGCGCAGGGGCTTCCGAGGGCAAGGAGTGGGAACGCAACACCGACATCGCCTATGTGTTCCAGGAAGGTCCGCTGAAGAACTTCGGCGTAAAATGGCGTAACGCCACGGTGCGCTCGAACTTCGGCAACGACCTGGACGAGAACCGATTGATCCTGAGCTACAGCCTGTCGCTCTGGTGAGCGCCGAGTGATGAAAAAGCCCGCCGATTGGCGGGCTTTTTTGTGCTGCCAGGAAGGGCTCAGTCCTGGCTGTTGGCTCCGATCTTGTGGATCGACAGGTCGGCACCGTAGTACTCCTGTTCCTGGCTCAGACGAATGCCGGTCACTGACTTGAGCAAGCCGTAGACCAGGAAGCCGCCGACCAGCGCCACCAGCACGCCCAGCGCGGTGCCGATCAGCTGGCTGGCCAGGCTCACGCCACCCAAGCCGCCCAGATAGCCCTGCCCGAAGATGCCGCAGGCGATGCCGCCCCACACGCCGCACAGGCCGTGCAGCGGCCAGACGCCGAGCACGTCGTCGATCTTCCACCTCACCTGGGTCGCGGTGAAGGCCCAGACGAACAGCGCACCGGCAATCGCGCCGGTGACCAGCGCACCGACCGGGTGCATCAGGTCGGAGCCGGCGCAGATCGCCACCAGCCCGGCCAGCGGGCCGTTGTGCAGGAAGCCGGGGTCGTTGCGGCCGACCAGCAGCGCGGCGACCGTGCCGCCGACCATGGCCATCAGCGAGTTGACCGCCACCAGGCCGCTGATGCTGCCGAGGGTCTGCGCGCTCATCACGTTGAAGCCGAACCAGCCGATGATCAGGATCCACGAGCCAAGCGCCAGAAACGGAATGTTCGACGGCGCGAAGGCCACCAGGCGGCCGTCGCGATAGCGGCCGTCGCGACGACCGAGCAGGATCACCGCGCCGAAGGCCAGCCAGCCGCCCACCGCATGCACCACCACCGAGCCGGCGAAGTCATGGAAGGCAGCGCCGAAGCGCTCGGTCAGCCAGGCCTGCAGGCCGAAGTTGCCGTTCCACACCAGGCCCTCGAAGAAGGGATAGACGAAAGCGACGATCAGCAGCGTGGCGCACAGCTGCGGGCCAAACTTGGCCCTTTCTGCGATGCCGCCAGAGATGATCGCCGGGATGGCGGCGGCGAAGGTCAGCAGGAAGAAGAACTTCACCAACGCATAGCCGCTGCCCGCGGTGAGCGTGGACGCCGGCTCCATGAAGGTCACGCCGTAGGCCACCCAGTAGCCCACGAAGAAGTAGGCCAGGGCCGAGACGGCGAAGTCCGAGAGGATCTTCGACAGGGCGTTGACCTGGTTCTTGTGCCGTACCGTGCCGACTTCGAGAAAGGCGAAGCCGGCGTGCATGGCCAGGACCATGATCGCGCCGAGCAGGATGAACAGGGTGTTGGAACCGTGGATCAGGGTTTCCACGGCGCTGTTTAGGTTTTCCATCGAATCATTTGCCCCGGCTGAAAGCACCAAAAACGATCTCTTCGCCGCCACCACGCACCAAACACGAGCAACCCCGGACAGCACCATCCGGTGACTTCGCTCCGTTTCGGCGCGCGCACTTCGCCAAAAACTCGCACTCGCACATTTTTCCTTTTTATTTCAGCGAGATAGCAAAAGAGGCGGCAGACCCGCCATGGACCGAGCGAACCATCCGAGGGCACGCGGCGAGTATGGCGCACCAGCGAGTGGCAAAACCTGTGCCATTGCGAGGCACGGACGTGAACGTGACGCACCGCTCGCCGCCAGCTGAAGCGCGGGATAAAAAGCCTGAACCTCGGCGCAGCTGCTTCGCTCGAACCTGAAGAGTTCGTAAAACACGCCAAAGGAGAGCGCCATGTCCACCACACCGAACGCTGACCTGTCCGGTCTCGAGACCACCGGCACCACCTCGAGCACCACCCCGAACATCGACAAGGAAGCCCATCGCCGCAATCTGCGCGACGCGCAGAACGCTATGTCCTCCGAGTTCCAGACACTGATCCGCGACACCGAAAGCCTGCTGCGCCAGACCTCCGAAGTCGCCGGCCATCAAATGCAGGAGCTGCGCACCCGCATCAACGGCAACCTGGGTCGCGCCCGCGAGCTGCTCAAGGAAACCGAGCACAGCCTGGAGCAGCAAGGTCGCGTGGCCATGGAAAAGACCGAGGAATACGTGCATCAGCATCCCTGGCAGACTCTCGGCATCGCTGCCGGCGTGGGTTTCCTGCTCGGCCTGCTGGCCGGTCGCCGCTAACGGAGAAGCACCATGGATGATGACCTTCAGCAGCCGGCGGCCGAGCCGCCCAAGCCTTCTCTGAAGAAACTGGGCGGAGCCTTCGTCGGCCTGCTGCAGGGCCATCTGGAACTCCTCGGTATAGAGTTCCAGGAAGAGAAGTCCCGTTCGTTCCGCCTCTTCGTGTTCTCCGGGCTCAGCCTGATCTTCGGCCTGCTGGTCCTGCTGGGCCTGTCGACGGTAGTGCTGATTGCCTTCTGGGACACCTACCGTCTACCTGCCGCCATTGGCCTTTGCGTGGTCTACGCACTCGCCCTGCTGGCCTGCGTGATGAAGGCCATGCGTCTGGCTCGCGACGGTGAGTTGCCGTTCCGCGCCACCATGGCGGAGCTGGCCCGTAACAAGGAGCGCCTGTTGCCATGAGCGAATCCCTGACTTCCGCGGCGCGCCGCGACCTGCGCAAGGAGCTGGTGCGTCTGCGTCTGGAGATGCACCGCCAGCAGCTGCTGTACAACGCTCAGCCGCTGACCCATCCGCTTCAGCAATTCCGCCAGATGCGCCAGGGCGACCCGGCTAATGTGAAGACCCCGCTGATGGTCGGCGCCGGTGTGTTGCTGACGCTGTTCGGTGGCCGCCTCGGCACCTTCGGCAAGGTGGCTCGCGCGGCGCTGATGCTCTATCCGGTGGTGCGCGGTGTGAAGGCAGTGAAGAAGCCGAGCGTAGAGCACTATCACCGCTGACGGCCAACTGGCCCCATCCTTGCAATTGCGATGAATCGCCGACCGGTCCAGCCGGTCAAGTTTTTCATCCAGTGCAAGGAAACGGTTCGTGATCGACGGGCAACCCCTGGCAGTCTTTCAGCCCTTCATCGATACCGCCACCGGCCGCATCGCCGGCATCGAGGCCCTCGGCAGGCTGCGTCAGGACGACGGCAGCCTGCGCTCGGTGGGTCCACTCTTCACCGACCCCAGGATTCCCGCGTCCCAGCTGCGCAGGCTCGATCGGCAGATTCGCGAAGACGCCCTCGCCCGCCTGGCCGAGGCCCCGGCGGACTGGTTCCTCAGCCTCAATATCTCGCCACGCTGGATCGGCCTGCTACGCCCGAACCAGGCGCTACCCAGCCTCAAGCAGTTGAAACGCCACGAGGCGCCACCGGAACGGGTGGTGTTCGAAATCACCGAACTGGCCGGCGGCGGCCACAAGCTCGCTTCGGTGGTTGCGCAGTATCGCGAGGCCGGCGCACGCATCGCCATCGACGACTTCGGTGCCGGCTATTCGCAGCTGGACCGCGTGCTGGCGCTGCAACCCGACATCCTCAAGCTGGACATGCGCCTGTTCCAGGAAGCCGCCCGCGGAGGCCCCAGCGGTGAGGTGGTGCGCGCCCTGGCGCAGATGGCGGAGAAGACCGGATGCTGGATCATCGCCGAAGGCGTGGAGACCGAGGCCGAGCTCGACTTCGCCCTCGAGTGCGGTGCGCGCTTCGTGCAGGGCTTTCTGTTCGCCCAGCCCGAAGAACAGTTCTTCGCCACCGACGCCTTCGTCGAGCGCTTCGCCCGCCTGCGTGACCAGTACGTGCAGCGCAAGCTGGCCGAGCGGGCGCGGCTGATGGACCTGCGCCGCCAGTTGGCCGACCTGATGAGCCTGGTGCGTCACTGGGCCGAACGCGGCGATGGTCTCGACACGCTGCTCGACCCATCCGACTACCCCTGGCTGCTGCGCATCTACCAGTGCGACCGGCATGGCACGCAGCTCACCCCGAACCTGCAGTGGGACGGCCTTAACTGGCAGAAGGATGCACGCTACCTGGGCCACAACTGGTCCTGGCGGCCGTACTTCTATCAGCTGCTCGCCGAAGGCTGGGAAGAACGCCGGCTGACCCTGTCGAGCACCTACCGCGACGCCACCAGCAACCAGTACTGCATGACCGCCGGCCAGTTCATCGACAACGGCCGGCGCCTGCTGTTGCTCGACATAGACGCGGCCAGGCTGGCGTAGCAGGTTCGAGGATCAGATCAGGATCGGCCGATGAAACGGCGCCAGCTCCATCCGGTCGCGGCCGTTCTGCTTGGCCCGGTACAGGGCCTTGTCGGCGCGTTCGATCAGCCCCGCCACCGTTTCCTGCAGGTAGTACTGGGCCACGCCGATCGAGGCGGTGATGCGCACCTCCGGTGGCAGGCTGGCGAAATGCGCCTCGGCCAGGGCGTCCTGGATGCGCTTGATGCAGCGCTGGGCCATCTCCAGCGAGGTCTGCGGCAGGAACAGGAGAAACTCCTCGCCGCCATAGCGGGCGAAGAAATCGGTGCTGCGCAGCAGCGGCTGCACCACATCGGCGAAGGTTTTGAGCACCTCGTCGCCGGCCGAATGGCCGTAGCTGTCGTTGATCCGCTTGAAGTAGTCGAGGTCGAGGATGCACACGCAGAAGCCGGCCCCGCCGCGGTCGGTACGGTTCTTCTCGTGGTTGAGCATCTCCAGCAGGTAACGGCGGTTGTAGGCACCAGTGAGCTCGTCGTGGGTGGCCAGCTCGGTGACCTGCTGCAGCACCTCCTGCAGCTGGGCGTTGCTGGCCATCAGCTTCTTGCGCAGGTCGCTGATGCTGCCGCCGAGAATGGAGATGAACGGCAGAAAGGCGGAGAAGCTGCACCACAGCACCATCTCCACCGCCAGGTCGAAGCGCGCGCCGTCGATGCGCTGGATCAGCGGCAGTGTGAGGCCGTAGGCGGCGATCGTCAGCAGGCTGAGCCCCAGCAACTGGCCGGTGCGCAGCTTGAAGCAGCCGAACACCATGATGATCAGCAGCACCACCAGATAGGCGCCACGGGCCTCGCCGGCGTAGGTCTGGGTGAACAGCACCATGGCGATGGCGGCGACCATCTGCGGCAGCGTCAGGCTGGGATCGCGAAAGCGCAGATTGAGGCCGCAACGGAACAGCAGGTAAAAGGCGAGGTTGGTGACCACCGCGATGGCGGCCCAGAGGGCCATGACCCAGGCCGGGGAAATGCCGTTGTACAGGGAAACGCCCTGGGGAACGCTGGCCAGTACGTACATGGCCAGGCTCATCATGAAGCGGCGCATGCGCAGCTGCTGCTGCGAGTCCTTGGGTAAGGCAGCTTCTGAAATCACGTGCTCTTGCTCTTGTTGTTATCGGCGGTACGCGATAGCAGGACGATATCACCGAACTTCCGCCCCTTTGGCTGCCGCCCGTCGCCGCCCAGTGGCGGAAAGTCGAATGCCGCGGCACTTGCAGGCACCGCCGCGATTGCCGAAGCTAGGGCTATCGGCCTGGCGGAGCGCCAGGAAATACCCACCGGCGAGGACAGCCCTTGGATTGGCAGACCCTGCTCACCCGCGAACGACTCGGCAAAACCGTACACAGCTCCGACGAGCTGGGCCGCAGCCCGTTCCACAAGGATCACGACCGCATCATCTTCTCCGGCGCCTTCCGCCGGCTGGGCCGCAAGACCCAGGTCCACCCGGTCTCCAGTAACGATCACATCCACACCCGCCTGACCCATTCCCTGGAAGTCGGCTGTGTCGGCCGCTCGCTGGGCATGCGCGTCGGCGAAATGCTGCGCGATGCGCTGCCGGACTGGTGCGCGCCGAGCGACCTGGGCGTGATCGTGCAATCCGCCTGCCTGGCCCACGACATCGGCAATCCGCCCTTCGGCCATTCAGGCGAGGACGCCATCCGCCACTGGTTCCAGCAGGCCGCCGGGCGCGGCTGGCTGGACGACATGAACGACGCGCAACGGGCCGACTTCCTCAGCTTCGAGGGCAATGCCCAGGGCTTTCGCGTGCTCACCCAGCTGGAATACCACCAGTTCGACGGCGGCATGCGCCTGACCTACGCCACCCTTGGGACTTACCTCAAGTATCCCTGGACCGCCCGCCATGCCGAGGCGCTCGGCTACAAGAAGCACAAGTTCGGCTGCTACCAGAACGAGCTGCCGCGCCTGGAACAGATTGCCGCCAAGCTCGGCCTGCCCCAGCTCGGCGACCAGCGCTGGGCACGCCACCCGCTGGTCTACCTGATGGAGGCGGCTGACGACATCTGCTACGCGCTGATCGACCTGGAGGACGGCGTGGAGATGGAGCTGCTCGACTACGCGGAGGTCGAGGCCCTGCTGTTCGACCTGGTCGGCGACGATCTGCCGGAGACCTACCGCCAGCTCGGCCCGTCCGACTCGCGCCGACGCAAGCTGGCGATCCTGCGCGGCAAGGCCATCGAGCACCTGACCAACGCCGCCGCGCGGGCCTTCGTCGAACAGCAGCCGGCGCTGCTGAGCGGCACCCTGGAAGGCGACCTGGTGGAGCACATGCACGGCCCGGCCAAGCGCTGCGTGCTGCGCGCCAAGGGCATCGCTCGGGAGAAGATCTTCCAGGACAAGCGCAAGACCCTGCACGAGATCGGCGCCTACACCACCCTGGAGATCCTTCTCAATGCCTTCTGCGGCGCGGCACTGGAGCAGCACAGCGGACGCGAGCTGTCGTTTAAGAACCGGCGCATCCTCGACCTGCTGGCGCACTACGCGCCGGAACCGGGGTGGCCGTTGTACATGTCGTTCCTGCGCATGATCGATTTCATCGCCGGCATGACCGACAGCTACGCCACCGAGATGGCCCGGGAGATGACCGGGCGCTCCAGCCCGGTGTGACAGGATGAGAGCAGCGCTGCGGCAGGCATTCAGCTGGCACGCGGGCCCTCCGGCCTGGGGGCCGGCCATGGTCGCCGGCCTGGGCTGCGCCCTGCCGCTGGTGCTCGGCCTGTTCAGCGGCCATCCGGGTTTTCTCTGGGCCTCGGCCGGCGCCTTCCAGGCGGCGCAGGCCAATCCCTTGCACCGCTTCGGCATGCTGCGCCTGCTGCTGTTGACCCTGCTCGGCGCCTGCAGCGCCGGCCTGGGCTTCTGGTCCGCCAGCCACCCGCTGCTCAGCCTGGGCTTGTTTGCCTGCTACGGTCTGTTGCTGGCCTGGCTGCAACGCTTCGGCACCGAGGCGGGCAAGCTGGGTATCGGCCTGGCGGTGTGTCTGTGTCTCGGCCAGGGCCAGTTCGGCGTGGGCACGCTGAAGAATGCCGACGCGGTGGCCGCGCTGTTCGTCCTCGGCGGGCTCTGGGTCGCCCTGCTCGCTTTCGGCCTGCGCGGGCTGCACGGCCTGCGCATGTGGCCTCACATGCCACGGCTGATGGCCATTCTCAGGGTGCTGCGGCGCCACGCCAAGCGCCTGCCGGAGCAACGCTGGCGCCTGCACGCGCTGGGTTGCACCCTGGCCTGTGCAGCCGCCGGCCTGACCGTGCAGCTGGCCGGCCTGCAACGTGGCTACTGGCTGACGCTCGCCCTGATCGCCACCCTGCAGCTGGAATTCCGCGGCAGCCTGGTGCGCGCCCTGCAGCTGAGCATGGCCAGCCTGGCCGCCGCCGGCCTGCTGATCTACTTCGGTCACAGCCTGCAGAGCCCGCCGGTGATGGTCGCCATCATATTGCCGCTGATCATCGTCAGCCGGGCCTTCCAGGCCCATCACTACGGGCTGTTCGTGCTGCAGGTGACGGTCAGCTTCGTGCTCCTGGCCGAGAGCCTGTCACATGACTGGCATCTGGCTCAGGTACGCCTGTTCAACAGCCTGATAGGCGTTGTCCTGGCCATGCTGGTGGCGCTGCTGATGCACGGTCTGGAACAGTGGCTGAACCGCCGCAAGGAGGCCCCGCAACGCTAGTGTTGCGACTATGCTTTGGGCTCTGGCCTGGATGTTTGTCGAAGGAGTAGGACAATGCGGGGCAAGACCGGGAGCAAGGAGCGCCGTTTCCCGCTCCATGTGCACATCAGCGTGCTGTTCACCCTGCTGCTGCTCGGCAGCGGCGCGATCCTCGGCTTGTTCAATTATCACCAGACCACCCAGGTGATCATCTCCAGCAGCAAGCAGCTGTTCCAGCAGATGCGCGAAGAGGTGGAAAGCGACCTGCAGCAGACCTACCAACCGATCCGCCACCTGCTCGGCCTGCTCGCCCTCAACGAACGCAACCTCGCCGGCGACAGCCATCAGCGCATGAGTCTGCTGCCGCTGTTCGCCCAGGCCCTGCGCGACAATCCCAAGTTAGCGGCGCTGTATCTGGGCTACCCGGACGGCGACTTCTTCATGGTGCGGCCGCTGCGCGACGCGCGGATCAAGCAGATTTTCGACGCCCCGGACAGCGCCGCCTACCAGGTCTGGACCATCGACCGCAGCGGCGATGCCCGCCCCGTGTCCGAGTCGCAGTATTTCGATAGCGAGCTCAACTGGATCAGCCGGCGCCAGGAGCTGCGCGAGACCTACGATCCGCGCAGCCGCGGCTGGTACAAGAACGCCCGCGAGCGTGGCGCGCTGATCACCACCGACCCTTACGTGTTCTTCTCCACCAAGGACGTCGGCACCACCCTCGCCCGCATCAGCAGCGGCGACACCGTGATCGGCGCCGATCTGACCCTGGCCGACCTCTCCGCTACCCTGGCCCGCCATCGCGTCACGCCGTCCACCGAGGTGGTGCTCTACCGTCCGGACGGCGCGGCGGTGGCCTATCCCGACATGCGCAAGCTGGTGGTGAGCAACGGCACCACCCACCTGGCCCAGGTGGACCGCCTGAGCCCGGCGCTCGGCGAACTGTTCGCCCGCGGCCTCGACGAGGATCGCCAGGGCGCCATGCACCTGGCCGGCAGACAGTGGCAGGTGTCCTACAGCCAGCTCGCCGAGGGCGGCCCCAACGGCCTGCGCCTGGCCCTGCTGGCACCGGAGCAGGAGCTACTGGCCGACGCCTATCGCATCCGCTGGCAGGGCGCGATGCTGACACTGGCCATCCTGCTGCTGTGCATCCCGCTGGGCTGGCTGATGTCGCGCATCCTGGTCAAGCCGCTGCGCGCGCTGGTGAGCGAGGCCGAGGCGATCCGCAGCTTCGACTTCTCGCATCCGGCCAGCGGCCGCTCGGCGGTGCTGGAGATCGATCAGTTGGCGGTGGCCATGGGCAGGATGAAGGACACCCTCGCAGGTTTCCTCGAGATCACCGCCAGCCTGTCCGCCGAGACCCGCTTCGACCCACTGCTCAGGCGCGTGCTCAAGGAGACGGTCGACCTCAGCGAGGCCGACGCCGGCCTACTGTTTCTGCGCGACGGCGAAAGCGGCGCGCTGGAACCCCACGGCCTGTTCATCAACGACGAGCAGCACAGCCTCGACGAGCACCGCATCCCCACCTACCGGCCGAGCGAGCACATTCCCGAATGGCTGCGTCAGCCCGCCGAGGGCGGCGCCACCGCGGTGGCCTCGCTCGGCTACGACCAGGTCGACGGCCTGCAGAGCCTGCTGCACACCCTGGACAGCCCGCGGGTGCATCTGGTCTGCACTCGCCTGCACAACCGTCAAGGCGATTGCCTCGGCGTGCTCCTGCTGCTGCACCGCGACAGCGGCACCGAGCCGGTGATGCTGCGACCGCAGCGCATCGCCTATGTGGAGGCGGTGTCCGGCGTGGCCGCGCTGTGCATCGAGAGCCAGCGCCTGCTGGAACAGCAGAAGCAGTTGCTGGACGCCTTCATCCAGCTGCTCGCCGGCGCCATCGACGCCAAGAGCCCCTACACCGGAGGCCATTGCCAGCGCGTACCGGAACTGACCCTGTTGCTCGCCCGCGCCGCCGCCGACAGCACCGCCGAGCCGTTCCGCGACTACAGCCCCAGCGACGAGGACTGGGAGGCGCTGCACATCGCCGCCTGGCTGCACGACTGCGGCAAGATCACCACGCCCGAGTACGTGGTGGACAAGGCGACCAAGCTGGAGACCCTGTACGACCGCATCCATGAGGTGCGCATGCGTTTCGAGGTACTCAAGCGCGACGCCTGGGTGACCTACTGGGAGGGCGTGGCCAAGGGCGCAAGCGATACCGAGCTGGCCGACCTGCGCGACGCGACGCTCGCCGCGCTGGATGAAGAGTTCGCCTTCGTCGCGCGCTGCAACCTGGGCGGCGAGGCGATGGCGGACGCCGACCTGGAGCGCCTGCGGCAGATCGCGGCACGCACCTGGACCCGCACCCTGGACGACCGCCTCGGCGTGTCCTGGGAGGAGAACCAGCGCCAGGCCCGCACTCCCGCGCCCAGCCTGCCGGTGCGCGAGGCGCTGCTGGCGGACAAGCCCGAGCACCTGTTCGAGCGCCCCGCCAGCGAACTGATGCCCGCCGACAACCCCTGGGGCTTCAAGCTCGAGGTGCCGCACTACAAGCACAACCGCGGCGAGCTCTACAACCTCGGCATCGCCCGCGGCACGTTGACCGCCGAGGAGCGCTACATCATCAACAACCACATCGTGCAGACCATTCTCATGCTCGACCACCTGCCGTTTCCCCGGCACCTGGAGAACGTCCCGGAGATCGCCGGCGGGCATCACGAGAAGATGGACGGCACCGGCTATCCCAAGCGTCTCAAGGGCGAGCAGATGAGCCGGCCGGCGCGCATGATGGCCATCGCCGACATCTTCGAGGCACTCACCGCGGTGGATCGGCCCTACAAGAAGGGCAAGACGCTCAGCGAGTCGCTCGGCATCATGGCCGGCATGTGCCGCGGCGCGCACATCGATCCGCCGCTGTTCGGCCTGTTCGTCGCCTCCGGCATCCCTCAGGTCTACGCCGAGCGCCATCTGCGCCCGGAACAGATAGACGCGGTGGATGCGGGCGCCATCCTGGCCAAGGCGGGCCTGAACTGATCGATCGAGCGCCCATGAAAAAGCCCGGCCTAGGCCGGGCTTTTCGCTTGCACGCAGGGATCAGGCGTTGGCGATCGGATTATCCGGGTACCAGACGTCCAGCAGCGGGCTGAGGGTGAAGTCGCTCAGTTCCTTGCGGCCCTTGAGCCAGGCTTCCAGCTGGCTGCGTTGCTCTTCGTTGACCGAGCCGCGCTTGCCCAGGCAGACGAAGCCGTAGTCCTCACCGCCGACATAGCCCAGACCGTTGCCCTCGATGGCGTCGAGCAGGAAGGCGTCGAGGAACTCGTCGATCTCCGCCTCGCTCAGGCCCTCGCGCAGGTTCAGGGTCAGCTCGCAGCCCAGTTCCTGGAATTCGTCGACGCACAGCTTCTTGCGCAGGCGGCGGGAACGGTTGGTGGCCATATACACTCCTAGATACTCGATGGTTGCACGGGCGGCACTCTAGCAGGTTGAAGCGGCGGCTGCCCGCACGTTCAGAAAAAAGCGCAGGTCCCGTCGTTCGGTCCCCCGAGGCCGGAGGCATCGGGCATAATGCGCCGCATCCCGACCGCACCTCTTTTCGCCCCTCTTTCTTCTGGGCCAGTGCCATATGATCAAAACGCTCCGCAGTCTCCTCGTCGTCTCCCTGCTCGCTCCCGTCGCCCTCCCCCTTTCCGCCGCCCAGGTCAGCAGCGTGCTGCCGGCCAAGGTCCAGCAGGCACTCAAGGCCAACAAGCTCAAGCCCGCCAGCCTATCCGTGGTGGCCCTGCCGCTGGAGGGCGACGGCGGCATCATCCACAACGCCGACGTGTCGGTGAACCCGGCCTCGACCATGAAGCTGGTCACCACCTACGCCGCCCTCGAACTGCTCGGCCCCACCCACCAGTGGCGCACCGAGTTCTATGGCGACGGCCCGCTGAAGAATGGGGTGCTCAACGGCAACCTCTATCTCAAGGGCGGCGGCGACCCCAAGCTGAACATGGAAAAGCTCTGGCTGATGATGCGTGACCTGCGCGCCAACGGCGTGCAGCAGATCACCGGCGACCTGGTGCTGGACCGCAGCCACTTCAACCAGCCGCAGCTGCCGGCCTTCAACGACGACGGCGGCAACCCGAACAAGCCCTTCCTGGTCGGCCCCGACTCGCTGCTGGTCAACCTCAAGGCCGTGCGCATGATCGCCCGCACCTCGGGCGGCAAGGTCAGCGTGATGATGGAGCCGCCGCTGACCAATGTGCGCATCGACAACAAGGTCAAGGCCCTCGGCGCCGCCAAGTGCCCGGCCTGGCCGGACGTGCGTTACAACCCGGTGACCCAGTTCGACGGCACCACCCTGATGGTCACCGGCAAGCTGGCCGAGGGCTGCAGCGCGCAGACCTACCTGGCCCTGCTCGATCACCCCGGCTACGCCGCCGGCGCCGTGCGCGCCATCTGGCAGGAACTGGGCGGCAGCATCCTCGGCAAGGACCGCGTCGGCGACGTGCCGGAGAAGGCCCAGCTGCTGGCGCGCACTTTCTCGCCGGACCTGGTGGAAGTCATCCGCGACATCAACAAGTACAGCAACAACACCATGGCCCAGCAGCTGTTCCTCAGCCTCGGCCAGACCTTCCGCGACCGTGCCGACCCGGACGACGCCAAGGCCGCACAACGGGTGATCCGTGGCTGGCTGGCGAAGAAGGGCATCACCGCGCCGCACCTGGTGATCGAGAACGGCTCCGGCCTGTCGCGCGCCGAACGGGTCAGCGCCCGCGAGATGGCCGGCATGCTTCAGGCCGCCTGGCACAGCCCCTACGCGGCGGAGTTCATCGCCTCGATGCCGCTGGTGGGCATGGACGGCACCATGCGCAAGCGCCTCAAGCGCACCGGCATGGAAGGCCAGGCCCATATCAAGACCGGCACCCTGAACAACGTGCGCGCCATCGCCGGCTTCACCCGCACGGCCAAAGGCAAGAACTGGGTGGTGGTGGCGATCATCAACGACCCGCGGCCCTGGGGCGCCTCGGCGATCCTCGACCAGCTGCTGCTGGACATCTACCGCCGCTGACGCGGTGGCAAAGAAAAGCCCGCCAGATGGCGGGCTTTTTCATGGCGTACATCCCTAGCGCCGCCCTTCGGGCAGCTTCGCCGTGAAAAACGGCTGTCCTGCCTTTTTTTTCATGGGAGCCCTGCTCAGGCCTTGGCGGTCAGGCGCCAGGCGCGGTGGATCTTGGCGTTGCGGGCGAAGTCCTGGTCGACGGTCTGCGCGCTGATCTCCTCCACCGCGTAACGCTCGGCCAGGCTCTCGTCGAGCTGGAACTTGCGGAAGTTGTTGGAGAAGTACAGCACGCCGCCCTTGCCCAGGCGGGCCATGGCCAGGTCGAGCAGGCGCACGTGGTCGCGCTGCACGTCGAACACCCCTTCCATGCGCTTGGAGTTGGAGAAGGTCGGAGGGTCGATGAAGATCAGGTCGTACTCGCCACGGTCGGCCTCCAGCCAGGCCATCACGTCGCCCTGCTCCAGGCGCTGCTTGTCGGAGAAGCCATTCAGCGACAGGTTGCGTCGCGCCCAGTCCAGATAGGTCTTCGACAGGTCGACGCTGGTGGTGCTGCGCGCGCCGCCCTTGGCCGCGTGCACGGTGGCCGTGGCGGTGTAGCAGAACAGGTTGAGGAAGCGCTTGCCGGCCGCCTCCTGCTGGAAGCGCAGGCGCAGCGGGCGGTGATCGAGGAACAGGCCGGTGTCCAGATAGTCGGTGAGGTTGACCAGCAGACGCAAGCCGCCCTCGTTCACTTCCATGAACTGGCCCTGCGTGGCCTGGCGCTCGTACTGCTTGGTGCCAGCCTGGCGCTCGCGGCGCTTGATCACCACCTTATCCGGCGAAATGCCCAGCGCCACCGGAATGGCGGCCAGGGAATCGAGCAGGCGCGCCTGGGCCTTGTCCGGGTCGATGGAGCGCGGCGGCGCGTATTCCTGCACATGCACCCAGTCGCGGTATAGATCGATGGCCAGGGCGTATTCGGGCATGTCGGCGTCATACAGGCGGTAGCACTCGATGCCGGCCTTCTTCGCCCACTTGCCCAGGCTCTTGAGGTTCTTCTGCAGGCGGTTGGCGAACATCTGCCCGCCCTCGGACAGGCGCGCCGGCTCGCTGGCCACCGGCGCCGCAGCACCCTCCCCGCCGGCCTGGCGCCGCTCGCTGCGCTCACCGGTGACGAACTGCTCAGGCAGCACCTTGAACAGCAGCAGCTTGCACGGCAGCGCGCCGTTCCAGAAGGCGTACTGCTTGTGACTGCGCAGGCCCATGCGCTTGCCCAGCTCCGGCGCGCCGGTGAACACCGCCGCCTCCCAGTTCAGGCAGCTCTGGCGCAGGCGCTCGCCGAGGTTCTGGTAGAGATACAGCAGGCTCGCCTCATCGCCCAGGCGTTCGCCGTAGGGCGGGTTGCTGACGATCAGGCCGGTCTGGTTCTTGTCCGGACGCGGCTCGAAGGTGGCCAGTTCGCCCTGGTACAGCTTGACCCATTCGCCGAGGCCGGCGCGGTCGATGTTGTTGCGCGCCGGCTGGATCAGCCGAGGATCGGCCTCGTAGCCGCGAATCCACAACGGCGGCTTGGCCAGGCCGGCGGCGGCGCGCTGCTCGGCCTCGGCGTGCAGCTTCTTCCAGATCGCCGGCACATGGCCGAGCCAGTTGGAGAAGCCCCAGCGCTCGCGTTTCAGGTTCGGCGCCATGTCGGTGGCGATCATCGCCGCCTCGACCAGGAAGGTGCCGACACCGCACATGGGGTCGGCCAGCGCGCCGCCCTCGGCGGCGATGCGCGGCCAGCCGGCGCGGATCAGGATGGCCGCGGCCAGGTTTTCCTTAAGTGGCGCGGCGCCTTGCTGCAGGCGGTAGCCACGCTGGTGCAGGCTGTGCCCGGAGAGGTCCAGCGACAGCACCGCCTCGCCGCGATCCAGGCGCAGGTGTACGCGTACGTCCGGGTCGACCTTGTCGATGGAGGGCCTGGTGCCGGCCGGCGTGCGCAGCTTGTCGACGATGGCGTCCTTGACCTTCAGCGCGCCGAAGTGGGTGTTGTCGATGCCGGCGCCGTGGCCGCTGAACTCCACGGCCAACGTTCCGGCCGGGTCCAGGTGTTCGGCCCAGTCCACCGCCAGCACGCCCTGATAGAGCTCCTCGGCGTTGGCTACCGGGAAGCGGCGCAGCACCAGCAGCACCCGGTTGGCCAGGCGCGACCACAGGCACAGGCGGTAGCCCACCTCGATGGGCGCGAAGCCGCGCACGGCGGCGGTCTGCTCGCGGGCCTCTTCCAGCCCCAGGCCACCGGCCTCCTCGAGCAGCAGGCCCTCCAGGCTCTTGGGGCAGGTCAGTATCAATTCGTAGCGGTCAGACATAAGAGAATCCAGTCAACGAGGCGGCACGCCGCCGAGTGTGACGGAAGGTCGCAAGGCGACCCTTCGTCGGAATAGAGAGCGCTCTCAGACGAGAGCCGTTCGCAATGGCAAAGCGCCTGCGCGGCCGGCCGAGACTCAATCGTCACGCGGGCTGCGGCCATCGAACAGCGAAAAAAGAGTTGAACCTTATGGCTCGTCCCCCGTTCACGTTACGCCCTTATGACAAAACGATCATTCACAGGGTGAAAGGCATTCGATAGAAATCAACTCAGGCCGACACCGCAACGGTGCCGGCAGGTGGCCCGCCACGCCGGCAGCGGGCCCCACTCGCAGAAGCATTTTCTGCCTGGTCCCACCAAGGGGCCAACGGGACATAACAGTCAACAGTGAGGGCAACACCCGATGAGAAGACTTAAGCGTGATCCGTTGGAACGAGCTTTCTTGCGCGGCTATCAGCACGGCATTCATGGTAAATCCCGCGATATGTGTCCTTTCACCCACCCCACGACCCGTCAAGCCTGGATCAACGGCTGGCGCGAGGGCCGCGGTGACAACTGGGACGGACTGACCGGCGCCGCCGGCATCCACAGACTCAACGAACTTCACGCCGTCGGCTGAGAACAGGATCACCCCGACTTCAACCAGACCGTCCCATCCGGGCGGTGGGCGAGAGCCCGAGGGCCCCTCCGGGGCCCTTTTTTATTGCCCATCTTCCAGCTCTCCGCAGCGCAAGGCTGCGCAGTGCCCGCACCCGCTACTTCGGCAGCGCGGCGATGGCGTCCACCGCCTCGCGGATCAGCGCCGGGCCCTTGTAGATGAATCCAGAATAGATCTGTACCAGGCTGGCGCCGGCGGCGATCTTCTCGGCCGCGTGCGCGCCCTCGGTGATGCCGCCCACGGCGATGATCGGCAGACGGCCCTTGAGCTCGCCGGCCAGCGCGCGCACGGTATGGGTGCTCTTGTCGCGCACCGGCGCGCCGGACAGGCCACCGGCCTCGTTGCCGAACGGCAGATGCTCTACCCCTTCACGTCCCAGCGTGGTGTTGGTGGCGATCACCGCGTCCATGCCGGTTTCGACCAGCGCCTGGGCCACCTGCACCGTCTCCTCGTCGCTCATGTCCGGGGCGATCTTGATCGCCAGCGGTACGCGCTTGCCGTGCAGCACGGCCAGGTCTTCCTGACGCTGGCGCAACGCCTCGAGCAGCTGCTTGAGCTGGTCGCCGAACTGCAGACTGCGCAGGCCCGGGGTGTTGGGCGAGCTGACGTTGACGGTGACGTAGCTGGCGTGGGCGTAGACCTTGTCCAGGCCGATCAGGTAGTCGTCCACCGCGCGCTCGACCGGCGTGTCGAAGTTCTTGCCGATGTTGATGCCCAGCACGCCCTTGTACTTGGCCGCCGCTACGCGGGCCAGCAGGTGATCGACGCCGTGGTTGTTGAAGCCCATGCGGTTGATGATCGCGGAGGCTTCCGGCAGGCGGAACAGGCGCGGCTTGGGGTTGCCCGGCTGCGGGCGCGGGGTCACGGTGCCGATCTCGACGAAGCCGAAGCCGAGCTGGGCGAAACCGTCGATGGCGTCGCCGTTCTTGTCCAGGCCGGCGGCCAGGCCGACGGGATTGTCGAACTGCAGGCCCATCACACTCACCGGCAGGCTCGGTGCCTTGCACAGCAGGCCGTTGAGGCCCATGCGGCCGCCAGCACCGATCAGGTCGATGGACAATTCGTGGGAGGTTTCGGGAGCAAGACGGAACAGCAGCGCGCGGGCCAGGTCGTACATGGGCGGGTCGGCTCGGATAGTGACAGTGGGAAGCAGGGCGCGATTATAGCCGCCGGCACTAGCCGCGGGCGAGGCAAGGGAGTAATAAGGCGCCTTAGCGCAACTGGCGCAGGCCCAGCAGCTCGCCTTCCGCGCTGAATTCCAGCTCGAATACGCCGTGGATGCCGTCATGACGCAGGAACGGCCGCAGGTGATGGGCCGGCAGGCTGACCTTGCGGCCGTCGCGGCTGTGCAGCAGGACCCGGTTGGCACGCCCCTGGTATACGGCCAGGTAGCGCTCGGCAGGCAACGCGATATCCAGCACCAGGCTGGGCATGGAGGCATCCTCGACAATGATCGGATTCATTCTGCCACAGGCGCGAAAAATCCCGCCCCTCAGGGCCATAGACCTCGCGCAGTGCGATAGTGCAGCCGAACTTCCGCTCTGCCACACTCAACTCCAAGCACCTGGAGTGTCCCGCGGGTCATGAGCCTCTCCGAATCCCCCACCAGCATTGCCTCACGCCTGTCTGCCCTGGCCCAGCGCCTGGGTTTGAGCGGGCGTGTGCCGCGCATGGTGTTCGAGCGAGCGCGCACACTGCGGCTGCCGTTCATGGCGCTGCCGGTGCCGACGCAGAGCCTATGGTGGCAGGCCGGGCCGCCCCTGCAGCGGCTGGTGGACCTGCCGCGCGATGCCCTCTCCGGGCCGGTACAGGAAGACAAGGCCGCCGCACGCGCCGTGCTGATGGGGGTGGTCGAGCGCGAAACCCAGCACCTGGACGACTTCGACCTGCGCCGCATCGACGGCCTGTGCAGCCCGCCGCCCAGCCTCGACGACAGCCTCGCCAGCTTCGAGGAACTGGCCGCCAGTCCTCTAGGGCGCTGCGCCCGCATCATCAGCTACAAGGACTTCCTCAAGACCATCAGCCACGCCATGCCGCGCTTCCTCGCCGCCGACGCGGTGGAGCTGCGCCAGGCCAGCTGGCATGGCGAACGGCTGTACTGGGCTGGCGAACAGCATGGCGAGGAGTTCGCCTGCGCCATCGCCTATGCACGGCTGCGCGGGCTCGAAGTCACCCTGCCGGCCGAGCTGACCCGCTACCGCCTGAGTGCCAGCGGCCTGGCCGAGCTGCAACGGCTCTACCACATGACCGCCATGCCGGTGCAGGCCTGGAGCGAGCCGGCCTTCATGAGCCTGCTGCTCGATCACGGCCTGCCCTACGCTCGCCTGTCGCTGCTGCGCTACCCGCAGGCGCCCGAGTTCCTGCTGCTGCCCAAGGAATCGCCGGAATCCAACGCCTTGGGCGAAGGGCTGCGCCTGGCCGGCGCGCCGGACGTGATCGCCTATATCGAAGCGCTGCAGCAGCGCACCGCGAGCTGATTCGAAGGGGGTTGGAACCGACCAACCGAATGGTTGGCCGGAATCGCCGCACTCAGGCCCGGCTGGCGACCTGATTGTCCAGACGCACTTCCTGGGTCACGCCCCAGCCGTCCATCACCCCGCCGAGCGGCACCACCAGCGCCTCCAGATCCTGCTCGAAGTCGCCGATGCCGGCATGGGTGGCATACATCACCTTGCTCACCTGCAGGTGCCAGGCGCCGTCGTCACGGGCGCTGACCTGCGCGTTGAGGGATTCGCCGCGGAACTGCAATGCCGCCTTCCTGGCCCGCTCCTCGTCGGGAAAAATGGCGTAGAACTCGATGGGATGAACCCGGGCGAAATCGAACCCTCCCTCCTTCATGCGGCGCAAAACGTTAGTGCTGACATCATCTTGGAAGGTTGTGCTCATAAACGACCTCCTCTCAGGCGATGGATTGACCGCTGCCGCCAGAACGGCGGCTTTGCGACACCTTGAGGTGCCACCCGAGAACCAGGCAGAAACCGCCTGATCTGTCATGACGGGCGCAAGCCCGGGGCGGCAGGCCTCGCGAATGCAGCCCGGACCGCCCCTGCTTGAGGGTAGTGCCTGTTCGACCGATATGCCCGCCCTGGTACGACGGGCGGCTCAGTCGCGCGCCAGCCAGGCCATCACGGCGCGGTTGACGGCAGGCGGCGACAGCTGGCCGGACCAGTACATCAGACCGAACAGCCAATGGATGGTGCGATGTACTCGCGGTGCGCTGACCTGCCGCCACGCCGCCTCGGCCACATGCTCGGCGCGCAGCCGTACGCCCAGGCGGCGCAAGGTCGGCGGCGTGAAGCGCTGGCTGTCGACCATGGGCGTGGCGACGAACGGCGGCATCAGGTCGCCGACGCGGATGCCATGACGCCGCCACTCCAACTCCAGCGCCTCGGTCAGTCCGCGCACGGCGAACTTGGAGGCCGAATAGCTGACCATGTGCGGCGTGCCGTACAGGCCCGAGGCCGAGCCCATGTTGATCACCTGCCCGCGCGCCGCGCGCAGGTAGGCAAAGGCGGCGTGGGTGACCTGCAGCAGGCCGACCACGTTGATCTGCAGAATGCGCGCGTGCTCGGCCGGATCGATCTCCTCGAACAGGCCGAAGCGCAGCACGCCGGCACAGTTGAACAGCACATCCAGGCGCCCGTCCGCGCCGCAGAAGTCGGCCAGCGCCCGTCGCACCGCCTCGCCGTCGGTCACATCCAGCGCCGCGTGCCAGGCGCCGCCCAGTTCCGACGCCAGCGCCGCCAGCGGCTGCGCGCCCACGTCCAGCAGGCCCACGCGCCAGCCGCGGGCATGGAACAGCCGGGCGCTGGCGGCACCGATGCCGGAAGCCGCGCCGGTAATCAGAATGCTCTTCATCGGCAGCCCTTCTCTTCGAGGAATTCGACGACCCGCCGCAGCGCCAGCGCAGCGACCTCCAGCAGGCCGCAGTTGATCTGGAACACGTGCCACTGGCGCGGGTAGACCTCCAGGCGCAGGTCCAGCCCGGCGCAGTCGCGCAGACGCAGGCTCTGGGTCAGCAGGTGCTCGTCCTCGCCGACCTGCACCAGCAGCGGCGGCAGGCCCGACAGGTCCGCGTGCAGCGGCGACAGCGCCGGCACCCGGCGGTTAATGCCCGGCGGGCAGTACGCGTCGGCGCCCTGCCCCAGCCAGGCGGCGCTGAGCAGCGGGTCGCCGGCTGGCGGCTGGTGCCAGGTGGCGCCACTCAGGTCGGTCACCGGCGAGAAGCACACCAGCGCCGCTGGCGATGGCAGCCCTTCGTCGCGCAGGCGCAGCGCGGTGGCGAGCGTCAGGTGGCCGCCGGCCGAGTCGCCGGCGATGGCGATGCGCTCGGCCGGCTGGCCCTGCTCCAGCAGTGCGCGATAGGCGGCCAGGGCATCGTCGGCGGCCGCCGGCCAGGGATGCTCGGGCGCCAGACGGTAATCCAGGGCGCAGACCCGTGCGCCGCTCAACGCGGCCAGGTGGGTGGTGATCGCCCGATGGGTCTGCGGGCTGCCGATCATGAAGGCGCCGCCGTGCAGGTACAGCAGCACCCAGCCGTTGTCCTGCGCCGGCCGCAGCCATTCGCAGGGCACCGCGCCGAGTCGCCCGGGCTCGATCGTCACACCGCGGGCTCGCGGCGCCACCAGTGTGGCCAGGCGTAGCACCCGCCGCTGCACCACCGGCGACACACTCGGGCGCATGCCGAGCGCGAACACCAGGCGCGTACAGGTGCGCAGCAAGGCGGTGAGCAGGCGCTGGCCAACGCCTGGTGCCGGCAGCTCAACGGACCCGGTCATAGTCGCTCCACTGCGGTCGGCGGGTGTGATTGCGGTAGCTGAAGGTGAAGCCGGCCCAGTTGTTGGTGTGCTTGCCGGCGGCGTTCTTGTACCAGCTACTGCAGCCCTGCTCCCACACCGAGCGCTGGATGTCGTGCTGCACCTGGCGGTTCCAGGCGTCCTGCACCGGCCGGCGCACGTCCAGATAGCGCACGCCTTTCTGCAGTTGGTCCAGACAATCCAGCACGTAGGGGAACTGGCTCTCGAGCATGTAGATGATCGAGTTGTGGCCCAGGTTGGTGTTCGGCCCGTAGAGGATGAACAGATTGGGGAAGCCGGCGACGCTGATGCCCTTGTAGGCCTCGGCGCCGTCGTGCCAGGCCTGGTTGAGGTCGAGGCCGCCGAGGCCGCGGATGTGCATCGGCGCGAGGAAGTCGCTGGCGGCGAAGCCGGTGCCATGGATCAGCACGTCCACCTCCCGCTCCACGCCATCGGCGGTGACGATGCCGCGCTCGGTCACCTCGCGGATCGCCTCGTTCACCACCTCCACCTGCGGCTGCACCAGCGCCGGGTAGTAGTCGTTGCTGATCAGGATGCGCTTGCAGCCCAGCGGGTAGTCCGGCGTCAGCTTCGCGCGCAGCGCCGGATCGGCCACCTCGCGGGCGATGTGGCGCAGGAACAGCTGGCGATAGGGCTTCATCAGCCAGGGCAGAAGGAAGAACGCCACCCCGCGCACCTCGTGGAACAGGTACTGCCAGGCCCGGTCGAGTTTCTGTGTCCAGGGCCAACGCCGCATCAGCGCCCGCTCGAAGCGGCTGTAGGCGCGGTCCGGCTTGGGCAGCACGTAGGCCGGCGTGCGCTGGAACAGGTGCAGGCGACCGACTTTGGGCACGATCTGCGGCACGAACTGGATGGCGCTGGCGCCGGTGCCGATCACCGCCACGCGCTTGCCGGTCAGATCGACGTCGTGGCGCCAGCGCGCCGAGTGGAAGCTCTCGCCGGCAAAGCGCTCCAGCCCGGGCAGCTTCGCCTGCAGCGGTCGGTTGAGCTGGCCGCAGGCGCTGACCAGCGCCCGCGCGCTGAAGACGGCGCCATCGCCGGTGGTCACCCGCCACAGGGCGGCCGCTTCGTCGAACCAGGCATCGGCCACCTCGCTGTTGCAGCGAATGCGCGGCGCCAGTTGGTGCTTGTCGATGCACTCGCGCACGTAGGCAAAGATCTCCGCCTGCGGCGCGTAGCGCCGGCTCCAGTCGGTCTTCGGCTCGAAGGAAAAGGAATACAGGTGCGAGGGCACGTCGCACGCCGCGCCGGGGTAGTGGTTGTCGCGCCAGGTGCCACCGGGCTCGGCGCCCTTCTCGAGGATCAGGAAGTCGTCCTCGCCGCGCTTGCGCAGCAGCATGGCCAGGCCGAGGCCGGCGAAGCCGGCACCGATGATCAGCACGCCCAGGGGTGCCTGCTCGGGAGTCTTGTTGGTCATTGTTTTCTCCGTGAGCCGCCAGTATCGCGGATGAACGGATGCTACCCACTCCCCACGGTGCGGTTTATGGCATAGTCGGCCAACAAATTGTGACTTTCGGACAGAGCATGGCCCGCCCTCGCCGCAGCGCCGTCAGCGTGCAACTCCTCACCCAATACGCCCTGGATCTGGGCCTGAGCCTGGACGTCTGCCTGCAGGGCACCGGCCTGGACTGGCGCTTGCTGGCCGACCCCGGTGCCGAGGTGGACGCCGAGCAGGAGCTGCGCCTGGTGCGCAATCTGGTGCAGGCCTGCGGCCAGCGCCCCGGCCTCGGCCTGCCGCTGGGCCGCCGCTATCGGCTGAACAGCTACGGCATCTGGGGCTTCGCCCTGCTCGCCAGCCCGTCCTTCCGCGACGCCGCCAACCTCGGCCTGCGCTATCTCGACCTGACCTACGCCTTCCACGGCATGCGCCTGGAGGAACGGGACGAGGAGGTGCATTTGCTGCTCGAGGATCAGGACGTGCCCACCGACCTGCGCGGCTTCCTGCTGGAGCGCGACCTGTCCGGCATGCTGCAGGTGCTGCGCGAGCTGTTTCACCGCGATCTGCCGATCCTGAGGGTGGAGCTGGACCTGCAGCAGCCGGCCGACCCACGACCCTTCGTCGAGGAGATCGGCGTGCTGCCGCTGTTCGAGCGCCCGCACAACCGCTTCGTCTTCCCCCGCCACCTGCTCGACCTGCCGCTGGCCGGCGCGCATCCGCAGGCGGCGCAGCTGTGCGAGGAACAGTGCCAGCGCCTGCTGGCCAAACGCAGCCAGCACGACGGCCTGGCCGGGCGCATCCGCGCGCTGTTGCTGGAGCGACCCGGCCGGCTGCCGGACATGGAACAGGTCGCCGCCAGCCTGCACATGAGCTCGCGCACCTTGCGCCGGCGCCTGGACGAGGAAGGCAGCCACTTCCGCCAGCTGCTGGACGAGGTGCGCCAGGCCCTGGCCGGAGAGTTGCTGGCCACCGGCGGCCTGAGCCTGGAAGAGATCGCCGAGCGCCTCGGCTACGGAGAGGTATCCAACTTCATCCACGCCTTCAAGCGCTGGAAAGGCGTGGCGCCCCGCCAGTTCCAGCGCACGGCGGGGGATTGCGTGTAGGGCGCCCTCGCCGAAGGCAGCGCGCCGACGAGGCTGTGCGCGGCGGTGAGGTTCGGTTGGTGGGCTGCCGCTGCGCGGCGAGGCCACCCTACGTGCGTGCGTAGTAGAGTGGCATGGAGGGCGCCCTCGCCGCAGGCAGTGCGCCGACGAGGCTGTGCGCGGCGGGGAGGTTCGGATGGTGGGCTGCCGCTGCGCGGCGAGGCCACCCTACGTGCGTGCGTAGTAGAGTGGCATGTAGGGCGCCCTCGCCGCAGGCAGTGCGCCGACGAGGCTGTGCGCGGCGGTGAGGTTCGGATGGTGGGCTGCCGCTGCGCGGCGAGGCCACCCTACGTGCGTGCGTAGTAGAGTGGCATGGAGGGCGCCCTCGCCGCAGGCAGTGCGCCGACGAGGCTGTTCGCGGCGGTGAGGTTCGGATGGGGGGCTGCCGCTGCGCGGCGAGGCCACCTTACGTGAGTGCGTAGTAGAGTGGCGTGGAGGGCGCCCTCGCCGAAGGCAGTGCGCCGACGAGGCCGTGCGCGCCGGTGAGGTTCGGATGGTGGGCTGCCGCTGCGCGGCGAGGCCACCTTACGTGAGTGCGTAGTAGAGTGGCGTGTAGGGCGCCCTCGCCGAAGGCAGTGCGCCGACGAGGCCGTGCGCGACGGTGAGGTTCGGATGGTGGGCTGCCGCTGCGCGGCGAGGCCACCTTACGTGAGTGCGTAGGAGAGTGGCGTGTAGGGCGCCCTCGCCGAAGGCAGTGCGCCGACGAGGCCGTGCGCGACGGGGAGGTTCGGATGGTGGGCTGCCGCTGCGCGGCGAGGCCACCCTACATGGAGCATTACGTGGGCGCTAGTCGCGAACGGAGACGCTAGCGCGACTCCGCCCCGGCGGCATCGCTGACGCCCGTGGTGTTGCGCAGCAGGCTCTGGGTGGCGACCTGCAGGAAGGCTTCCAGGCGCTTCTGCAGCTCCGGCTGCTGGGCGTCGTCCTTGAGCACCTCGACCTTGCGCTCTTCCAGCTGGTAGCGATAGAGCTTGGCCGGCAGGCCCTTGGGCTGCACCAGCACCTTCTCGCCGCTGACGATGGCCACCGTCTGGTCGCTGCCGGACGGCTTGATCACGCCGAAACCGGCGTCGTTCTCCGCCAGGTTCAGCAGGTCGCGGCCCCAGCACTGGTGACGGGTTTCGCCGCCGAGACGGCCCATGATGGTCGGCACCACGTCGATCTGCGTGCCGACGGTGTCGCGGCGAGCGCCGAACTGCTCACGGATGCCCGGAGCGATCAGCAGCAGCGGCACGTTGTGGCGATACAGGTCCATCTCGGTGAGCTGCTCGGGGCTGCCGAAGCCGTGGTCGCCGACGATCACGAACAGGGTGTCCTTGTAGTACGGCGACTGCTTGGCCTTCTCGAAGAACTGGCCCAGCGCCCAGTCCGAGTAGCGCATGGCGGTGAGGTGCTGGTTGTAGGAGCCGCGGTCGGTCACCGGCGGCACCGGCAGCTGCTCCGGCAGCGCGTAGGGCGTGTGATTGGAAAGGGTCTGCAGCAGCGCGTAGAACGGCTTGTTCGGGTCCAGCTTGGCCAGCTCGGCGGCGCCACGGTCGAACATGTCCTGGTCGGACACGCCCCAGGTCGGGTCGATGAACACCGGGTCGACGAAGTCCTCGCGGCCGATGAAGTTGCGCATGCCCTGGTTGCTGAAGAAGCCAGACTGGTTGTCCCACTGGAAGTTGCCGTTGTAGACGTACAGGTCGTCGTAGCCGCGCACGCTGAGCTGCTGCGGCAGGCCGGAGAACTTGTGGCTGCCCTCGGGCATGCGCATCAGGTACTCGAAGCTCGGCAGGTTGGGGAAGCAGGCCATGGTGGCGAACATGCCCTGGTGGGTGTGGGTGCCGTTGGAGAAGAAGCGGGTGAACAGCAGGCCCTCCTCGCTCAGGCGGTCGAAGTTCGGCGTGATGCCGGCCTCGCTGCCCATGGCGCCGACCCAGCGACCGGCGAAACTCTCCATCAGGATGACCACCACATGCTTGACCGGCAGGGTGCCGTCGGCCGGCGGCGTGAAGTCGCGGCGCACCGCGGCGCTGCCTTCGTCCACCAGCACATCGTGCTCGCCCAGTAGCATCTGCCGCACCACGGCCTGCGCCTCGGCGTCCGGCATGGTCGATTTCCAGGCGTTGTCGCGGTGATCGGAGAAACTGTTCTCGGCGGCATCGACCAGGGTGAGGATGCCGTTCAGGCCCAGGTGGTTGGCAAAGATCGAATCGGTGGTGAAGGCGTCGCCCCAGCGCAGCGGCGGGCCCTGCTTGATCGTGCCGCGGGCGGCGAGCACCGCCACCAGCAGACACAGGAAGAACACGCCGAAGCGCTTGTACCAGGCCATGGCCGGGCGCGCCTGGCGCGGCCGGGTGGCGTGTTCGATCCAGCGGAACAGCATGGCCACGGCCAGGCTGCCCAGCGCCCAGGCCAGCAGGTAGCGGGCCACCGGGAAACCGTGCCAGAGCATGCTCGACACCGTGCCCATGTCCTCTTCCAGGTACTGGAACACCAGGCTGTTCAGGCGCTGGTGAAACTCGCGGTAGAAGTCCAGTTCGGTGATGCCGAGCAGCAGGCTGAGGCTGGCGACGGTGCTGAGCCACACCACCTGGGCGCCGCGCGCGGCCATGGCGCGCAGGCTGAGGATCGACAGCAGCAGCGGCGCGACGGCATAGACCACCACGCGCAGGTCGAAGCGCGCGCCGTTGAAGAAGGCCTCGAGCAGGTCGCCGGTGGCAGTCTCGCCGATCAGCTCGGCGTTGTGATTGAGCAGGGCCAGGCGCAGCGCGGCGAACATCAGCATCAGCAGCAACGCGCTGGCGAGAGTGAAGGCGAAGTGACTGCGCAGATTGGGTTGCAGGGCGTCCACTGAAGGCATGACGAAATGGCGTCCGAAATTGAGAGGGCGGCGATATTCGTCCGCGACAGGTGAAAATTCTGTCGAAACGGCACTGATACCTGCCGGAGCGGTCAGGATGAGCAGGCGGCATTCCGGCCGCTACGCTGTAAGCCTGCCGGGCACACTGCCCGGGTTCACCCCCAGAGCGACGAGAAGGAGCCCATGACCAAGAAGCACAACCCGAACCCGGTCGATTCGCTGGTGGCCGCGCTGATCGGCCTGCAGATGACCTTGCAACACGCCCGTCTCCGCCTGGAGGCGGACACCGATGCCGAGGCCCTGCATGACCTGCGGGTGGCGCTGCGGCGTTTGCGCAGCCTGCTCGCACCGCTGCGCAAGGCCATCGACCTGGGCCCGCTGTACGATGCCGCGCGCAACCTGGCGAAACTGACCGGGCCGGCGCGAGACCTGGAGGTACTGGCGGCCGAACTGGAGCGCCAGGGCTTCGCCGAGCTGGCGCGGGAGCGGCGCGCCCAGCTGCGTGATCGGCATGCCGCGGTGCTGGAGAGCGTCGAACTGGAGCGCCTGCTTGTGCTCCTGGATGCCTGGTCGGAGTTTCTGCGCGAGGCCCAGCGCGAGGGCCAGCTGCGCCACTTCGAGAAGATCGTCGCGCGTCGCCTGCACAAACAGATGGCGCGGCTGCGCGACGCCCTGGCCACCGAGGGCTTCGACCGCCACCGCCTGCGCCTGCTGATCAAGCGCGTGCGCTACGCCTGCGAGGCCTACCCGCAGCTGTGCAGCCTGGACAAGCGTGGGCGCGAGACGCTCAAGCACACCCAGTCGGCCCTCGGCGACTGGCATGATCACTTCCAGTGGTGCCGGCGCATCGCCCGCGAGCCCGACCTCACGCCGCTGCACACCACCTGGCAGCAGCGCGCTGAAGCGGCACGCCGCGATGCCGACCGGCAGCTGCAGAAACTGACCCGCAGCCTGGGCTAGACCGACCCCGAATCGACGAAGGAGTGACGACATGCACCAGCACCACGGCATCAACTACCTGGAAATCCCCTGCCGCGAGCTCGAGGCGAGCAAGGCGTTCTTCGCCCAGGTCTTCGGCTGGACCTTCACCGACTACGGCCCGGACTACAGCTGCTTCCTCGGCACCGGCATCGACGGCGGCTTCTTCCGCTCGCCGCTGGACTTCGCGACCGACCGCGGCTGCCCACTGATCGTGCTCTACAGCGCCGACCTCAATGCCAGCCAGAACGCGGTGAAGGAGGCCGGCGGACGCATCGTCAAGCCGGTGTTCGACTTCCCCGGTGGCCGACGGTTCCATTTCGCCGACCCCAGCGGCAACGAATACGCGGTCTGGTCCGAATAACGCCGCACACGTAGCACGCCGTGGGGTGCGCTGTGCGCTGTGCGCGGCGTGCGAGGCTCGGCTAGCACCGCGGCGCCTTTGGTGCGCACGGCGCACCCTACGCGATGTAGGGGGCGCGTCGGTCAACGGGCCCGTGCCCGCCCGTACCCATCGGAAGGCTCTGGATGGGGCCTCGGAAACATTCCGGCACATTGCGAAGCTTTCTCGTTCGGGAAGGTTGTCATACAACTGCCGCTTTCCCACTGTCAGGAGGTTCCAATGCCCAGGACAAGCGCGTCTCTTCTCCTCGTTCCGCTGCTGACCGGCGCTCCCCTCGCCCAGGCCGCCACGCCCAGTTACGGCGAGCAGCTGGAGGGCTTCGACTATCCCCATCCACGCGAGCACTTCGAGCTGCAGTCGCAGGGCCAGAAGCTGTCCATGGCGTACATGGACGTGGCGCCGAAAGGCAAGGCCAACGGCCACACCGCGGTGCTGCTGCACGGCAAGAACTTCTGCGGCGCGACCTGGGAACAGACCATCGCGACTCTCAGCGACAAGGGCTACCGAGTCATCGCGCCGGACCAGATCGGCTTCTGCGCCTCGAGCAAGCCACGCGGTTACCAGTTCAGCTTCAGCCAGCTGGCGCTGAACACCCAGGCGCTGCTGGACAAGCTCGGCGTCGACAAGGCCACCGTGATCGGGCACTCCATGGGCGGCATGCTCGCCGCGCGCTTCGCCATCAACCATCCGCAGACCGTCGAGCAGCTGGTGCTGGTCAACCCCATCGGCCTCGAGGATTGGCAAGCCAAGGGCGTGCCCTACGCCAGCATCGACCAGCTCAACCAGGGCGAGCTGAAAACCACCTACGAGAGCATCAAGAACTATCAGCTGAAGTTCTACTACAACGGCCAGTGGAAGCCGGAGTACGACCGCTGGGTGGACATGCAGGTCGGCCTGTACCACGGCAAGGGCCGCGAGATCGTCGCCTGGAACCAGGCGCAGACCGCCGACATGCTGTTCAGCCAGCCGGTAATCCACGAGTTCGGCCGCATCCAGGCGCCGACCCTGCTGCTGATCGGCGGCAAGGACCGCACCGCGCCGGGCGCCAACCGCGCGCCGAAAGAGATCGCCGAGCGCCTCGGCAACTACCCCGAGCTGGGCCGCGAGGCCGCCGCCGCGCTGCCCAAGGGCTCGCTGGTGGAATTCCCCGAGCTGGGCCATTCGCCGCAGGTCGAGGCGCCGGAGCGCTTCCACCAGGCGCTGCTCAAGGGTCTGATCACGATGTAAGTCGGGCCCACAAAAAAGCCGGCTTTCGCCGGCTTTTTTTCTGAGCGTCTATCAGTCGTTGCTCGGCTTGTTCACCGCGTGCAGCACGTACTGCGGCAAGGCGAAGGCGCCCTGGTGGATCTCCGGGTTGTAGTAACGGGTGACGATGCCGCTACCGGCGAAACGCTGGCGCAGGGTCTCCAGCGGCAGCTTGCGGTAGCCCGCATCGGTGGCGCCCCAGGCGAAGGTCATGCTGCCGCCGATGTAGGTCGGCACCGCGGCCATATAGAAGTGCCAGTCGGCGAACAGCCCGTCCATGCGGCCGGCGGTGCTCTGCACGCCACCGAGCTGCATGAAGGGCGTGCCGTTCTGGGTAACCAGGATGCCGCCATCGTTCAGGCAGCGGCGGCAGGCCTGGTAGAAGTTCTCGGAAAACAGCACCTCGCCCGGGCCGATCGGGTCGGTGGAGTCGGAGATGATCACGTCGAACGTCTCCGTGGTGGTCGCCACGAAATTCATGCCGTCGTCGATCACCAGGTTCAGGCGCGGGTCCTCGTAGGCACCGCAGCTGTGGTTGGGCAGGAACTCGCGGCACATGTCCACCACGGTGCCGTCGATCTCGACCATGGTGATGCTCTCGACGCTGTGGTGCTTGCGCACTTCGCGCAGCATGCCGCCGTCGCCGCCGCCGATGATCAGCACGCGCTTGGCCGCACCGTGGGCGAGGATCGGCACGTGGGTGAGCATCTCGTGGTAGATGAACTCATCCGCCTCGGTGGTTTGGATCACGCCGTCCAGCGCCATCACCCGGCCCATGCGGGCATTCTCGAAGATCACCAGGTGCTGGTGCTCGGTGCGCACCTCGTGCAGCAGCCTGTCCATGCTGAAACGCTGGCCGTAGCCGTCGTAGAGAGTTTCCTGATAGTCGCTCATGGGTTCCCCCGTCGCCGCTGGTGGATTCGGACGGACCGACGCCCGCCCATGAAGAAGGCGCGCATTGTAAGGAGATCGGCCCGGCCGCTCCAGACGCGCGCGGCAACAGGATGTGTGGGTCAGAAACGCAGGTTGCCGCGCGGGCCGAACAGTGCCCAGATGATCAGGCCGACCACCGGCAGCAGGACGATCAGCAGCACCCAGAGCACCTTCTTGCCGGTCTCGGCATCGCTCTTGACCACGTTGAGGATGGCCCAGATGTCGAGCGCAAGGATGACCAGGCTGGACAGACCGCTAAGCAGAGACCCCATGAAAACGCTCCTCTGAGGGTGAAAATTCACTGGATAAACACAGATATGCGACAGATTGCTACGTTTTTACGACACCCTGTGACTTATGAGTCGGGTTTCGCCATCCACAGTGCATAGGCCACGGCACATGCTGTTCTCGCTGGCCAATCGTACATTGGGCACCTCGGAGAAACAGACCCATGAACACCTCGCTCCGCGTCAACGAAGCTCTTCTGATCGCAGGCCGCGCGTTCCAACCTTACCAGTGCGTGGCCTGGCTGCCGCAGGTCGGCGGCGAACTCAACCTCGCCGTTGTCGACCGCACCAACAACCGCGTCGGTCAGGCCTGCATCGCCAGCCAGACCTACCTCGACCCGGCCCGCCTGGCCGATGCGCTGGTCCGCTCCCGCGAGCAGATCAGCCGCCAGGGCTACACGCTCGACCCGTGGAGCATGCCGGAGTAAGTCCTTCCGCAAGACCCCGGCCTGCCGCCGCCCCAGCCCCCTGCGCCGCAAGGTTCAAGGGGGCTGCGTTTTTCTATACGAACCTAACGCCTGCCGCCCCGTCTATCCAGTATCAGCAATGGACCAAGGAGCCGGCATGAGCACCCTCAGTCTCGAAGAGGCCCGCCGCATCGTCGAACAGGCCTTCCTGCCCCACGCCTGCGCAACCCTGGCGGATCACGACGACGCCAGCTTCTCCTTCCGCGTCGCCGACGACAGCGAGGTCGAGCTGCTGTCCCAGGCCCACGTGGCCCGCTCGCAGTATGCCGACCCCACGCGACTGGCCGGCCTGATCGAGCTGGCCCGCCTGGAGCTGAGCAAGGACGGCTACGAACTCACACCCTGGTCCATGCCCTGGAGCAATCCGCAGCCATCCTGAGGAGATGCGCATGGAGGCCTTCGACTGGCAGCGCATGCTGCTCGACGAATTTCCCCTCGCCTTCCTCGGCGAGGTGGCGGTACGCGCGCTGTTCGCCTACCTGGTGGTGTTCCTGTTCCTGAAGGTCTCGGGGCGCCGCGGCGTACGCCAGTTGTCGCTGTTCGAGCTGGTGGTGATCCTCACCCTCGGCTCGGCGGCCGGCGACGTGTCGTTCTACGAAGACGTGCCGCTGCTGCCGATCGTCGTGGTCTTCGCCACCCTGCTCCTGCTCTACAACCTCACCACACGCATGATGAAGCGCAGCACCCGCTTCGCCGACTGGGTCGAAGGCAAGCCGGTGGTGATCATCCGCGACGGCCTCTACGAGCTGGGCACGCTGGAGGCGCAGAACATCACCAGCGACGAATTCCACATGGAGCTGCGCCGCGCCGGCGTCGAGCATCTGGGCCAGGTGCGCCTGGGCATTCTCGAAGTGGACGGCGACCTCAGCCTGTACTTCTTCCCGCCGGAGGCCACCCACAGCGGCCTGTCGGTGCTGCCGGCGGAACTCCGCCCGGTCTACCGGCAGATCCCCGAGGACGGCCTGTACGCTTGCAACCGTTGCGGCAATCCCCAGCCGCTGGCGGCGAGTAGCACGCCAACCTGCGCCCGCTGTGGCAGCAACCTCTGGAGCAGGGCACTGGACTGGAAGCGCGAACCATGAGCGAACAGGCACCCCCACTGGCCAGCGGCGACCGCCCGCTACCGGACGACGAACGTGGCGACACCGGCACCGCGCTGTGCCCGGTGCTGCCGCCCGACCTGCGCTATGTCGATGACCGCCAGCCGGGCATCACCCGGCGCAAGCTGCGCGGCCGCTTCGCCTACTTCGACGCCGATGGCCAGCGCATCCGCGATGAGGAAGAAATCCGTCGCATCAACGCCCTGGCGATCCCGCCGGCCTACACCGACGTGTGGATCTGCGCCGACCCGCAGGGCCATCTGCAGGCGGTCGGCCGCGACGCCCGCGGGCGCAAGCAGTACCGCTACCACCCGCGCTGGCGCGAGGTGCGTGACAGCGACAAGTACGGGCGCATGCTCGACTTCGGCCATGCCTTGCCGCGCCTGCGCCGGCAGGTCGAGGAGCACCTGGCGCTGCGCGATCTGTGCCGCGACAAGGTCATGGCCACGGTGGTGTCCCTACTCGACTCGACGCTGATCCGCGTCGGCAACCCGCAGTACGCCCGCGACAACAAGTCGTTCGGCCTCACCACCCTGCGCAATCGCCACGTCGAGGTCAGCGGCGCCGCCATCCGCTTCCACTTCCGCGGCAAGGGCGGCATCGAGCACCGCGTCAGCCTCAGTCATCCGCGTCTGGCGCGCGCGGTGCGGCGCTGCATGGAGTTGCCCGGGCAGCAGCTGTTCCAGTACCTGGACGACGAAGGCCAGCGCCACGACGTCAGCTCGGCAGACGTCAACGCCTACCTGCAGCAGCACAGCGGCGGCGAGTTCAGCGCCAAGGACTACCGCACCTGGGCCGGCAGCGCGCTGGCGCTGCGTTTTCTGCGCGAGCTGACGCCGGGCAGCGCCACCGAGGCCAAGAGCCAGGTTGTCGAGGTCACCCGCCAGGTCTCGCGGCTGCTGGGCAACACGCCGGCGATCTGTCGCAAGTGCTACATCCATCCTGCGGTGATCGACGCCTTCCTCGGGGGACGCCTGGCCGCGCTGCGTCCGGCACGTGCGCGCAGCGGCCTGCGCGACGAGGAAAGTCTGCTGCTGCGTTTTCTCGAAGGGCTGGCGAAGCCCGACTAGTTTGGCCATATCTGTGGGGCGATTGTCCTTGTTGCCAGATCGGCCAGAGCCCAGACTCTCTCCAGCCTCTGGAGAGCCCCATGAAAACCATCGCCAGCCTGATCTACCCCGACGTGATGAGCCTGGACGTCACCGGCCCGCTGCAGGTGTTCGCCTCGGCCAATGTCGAGTTGCGTCGCCAGGGCCAGGCCGAGGCCTATCGCCTCCTAGTGCTGGCCGACGAGGCCGGCCCGCTGGCCACGTCCGCGGGCTTCCAGATCGTCGCCGACCGCGCCTGGCGTGATTGCCCCGCCGACCAGCTCGACACCCTGCTCATACCCGGCGGTCAGGGCGAGACGGCGCAGTGCGCCAACCCACCGTTACTGGCCTGGCTGCGTGCGGCAGAGCCGCGCATTCGCCGGCTCGGCTCGGTGTGCTCCGGCGCGTTGATCCTCGCCGCCGCCGGCCTGCTCGACGGGCGCCGCGCTACCACCCATTGGGCCGATGTGCCGGCGCTGTGCTGCCATCCGGCCATCGAGGTGGACGGCGACCGCCTGCACACCTACGACCCGACCGGCCGCGACGGCGACGCCCATGTATTCACTTCGGCCGGGGTCACCGCCGGTATCGACCTGGCCCTGGCGTTGGTGGAAGCCGACCTCGGCCGCCCGCTGGCGCTGGCCGTGGCGCGCCGCCTGGTGATGTTCCTGCGGCGCCCCGGCGGCCAGGCGCAGTTCAGCGCCCTGCTCGCCCCGGACTCGGCGCGTACACCGCGCCTGCTCGCGCTGCTCGAATGGATGGCGCAGAACCTGGCCGCCGACCTGTCGCTGGAAACCCTGGCCGAGCGCGCCAACCTGTCGCCGCGCAGCCTGTCCCGCCTGTTCGTCCAGGAACTCGGCATGGGCCCGGGGCGCTACGTCGAGCAACTGCGCCTGCAGGCGGCCCGCGGCCTGCTGCAGGACAGCGGCGCCTCGATCGGCACCGTGGCGCGGCTGACCGGCTTCCGCCACCCGGAGAACCTGCGCCGCAGCTTTCACAAGCACCTCTCGGTCAGCCCCCAGGACTACGCCGAACGCTTCGCCTGACTCACCCACCGCGCCAAGGAGAACCACCATGCTCGAACTGCGCCCCGGTTGCGAATGCTGCGACCGCGACCTGCCACCCGACTCGCCGGACGCGCGCATCTGCTCGTTCGAATGCACCTTCTGCCACGACTGCGCCGAACAGCGCCTGCAGGGCCGCTGCCCGAACTGCGGCGGCGAGCTGGTGCGCCGACCGATCCGTCCGACCACCAAGCTGGAGCGCTTTCCCGCAGCCACGGCGCGCACCCACAAGCCCGCCGGCTGCGCGGCGGCTGGGTGATGACCATGAGCACACTCTTGCACAAGCTGCGCGGCGATGCCGCCGCCCTGCCACCCCGCGCCTGTTGGCAGCAGATCGCCCTGGCCTGGCTCGGCGGCGCGCTGGCCATCGCCTGCGTCGCCAGCACCGGCGACTGGCTGTCGCTGAGCCTGCTGCTGGGCTCCTTCGGCGCCTCCTGCGTACTGGTGTTCGGCTTTCCCGACCTGCCCTTCTCGCAGCCACGCAACCTGGTCGGCGGGCATTTCCTCAGTTCGCTGGTCGGCCTGGCCCTGCTGCAAGCGTTCGGCCCACAATGGTGGGCACTGGCGCTAGCGGTCGGCACCGCCATCGCCCTGATGATGGCGACCCGCACCGTGCACCCGCCGGCCGGATCCAACCCGGTGATCATCTTCCTCGCCCAGCCGGGCTGGGACTTCCTGCTCTTCCCGACCCTGAGCGGTGCCCTGTTGCTGATGCTGGTGGCGCTGATCTACAACAACACGACGCGCGCCGCGCGCTACCCCAGGTACTGGTGACGACCATGCTGTTCCTGCGAAACCCTACGCTGCTGCGCCTGTTCCTGGCCCAGGCACTGTTCTGGAGCTGCGCGATGGTCGGCGTCACCCTGACCTCGCTGGTCGGCCTGCAGCTGGCGCCACGCAACAGCCTGGCGACCCTGCCGCTGGCGCTCATGGTGCTGGGCTACCTGGCGGCGACACAACCGTTGTCGAGCTTCATGCAGCGCCGCGGGCGTCGCGCGGGACTGGTGCTGGGCGCGGGCGCCGGTATCCTCGGCGGGCTGCTCAGCGCGGCCGGCGTGTGGCTGGCGGACTTCTGGCTGCTGTGTCTCGGCGCCCTGCCGATCGGCGTATACCAGGCCTCGGCCATGTATTACCGCTTCGCCGCCCTGGAGGCGGTGGACGACGCGCACAAGGGCCGCGCCACCGCCTGGGTGATCGGCGGCGGCCTGTTTGCCGCGCTGCTGGCGCCCAGCCTCACCTTGTGGGCGCGCGATGCCCTTGAGCGGCCCTTCGTTGGCGCCTACCTGCTGATCGCGGCCCTCGCCGCGCTGGCCATTCCGCTGCTCGCCGGCCTGCGCCAGGGCGCCCTGCCGCCGGCCAACGGCGGCGCGTTGGCCGCCATGCGCGAGCTGCTGGCGCGCCCGGTGATCCGCGCGGCAATGATCACCACGGCGATCGGCCAGGGCCTGATGGTGCTGGTGATGAACGCCACGCCGCTGGCCATGAGTTTCTGCGGTCTGCCGCTGGAGGCCGGCGCGGAGGTAATCCGCTGGCACATGGTGGGCATGTTCCTGCCGGCCTTCGTCGCCGGACCGCTGGTGGATCGCCTGGGCAGCCGCCGCGTCGCGCTGATCGGCATCGGCCTGCTCACCGCCAGCGCCTGCATCGCCCTGAGCGGCGAGCAACAGCTGCAGTTCCTGATCTCGTCGCTGCTGCTGGGCATGGGCTGGAATCTGATGCTGGTGGCCGGCACCACCCTGCTCGGCCAGGGCCACAGCCCGGCCGAACGCGGCCAGGCGCAGGGGCTGATGGAACTGGGCAATGGAATGGTGGCGGCCATGGCCTCCTTCGCCTCCGGCGCCCTGATCAGCGGCCTGGGCTGGAGCCCAGTGAACCTGGCCATGCTGGGGCTGCTGACACTCGCGGTAATCACCCTGATCGGCGGAGCCCGGCGAACCCAGCCGGCCTGAGGTGCCGTTGAAGCGAATCATGGCATGGCCTATTCCTATCAGCCCCGCCGCGCTCACTCTCGCCGCGACCCGGGCCTCCACGCAGTGGTCTCGCCGCCCCCGTAGGGTGGCCTCGCCGCGCAGCGGCAGCCCACCATCCGAACCTCTCCGCCGCGCACAGCCTCATCGGCGCGCTGCCGTCGGCGAGGGCGCCCTACACTCAGCCCGACTACGCGCTCACGTAGGGGGGTCTCGCCGCGCAGCGGCAGCCCACCATCCGAACCTCACCGCCGCGCACAGCCTCATCGGCGCGCTGCCTTCGGCGAGGGCGCCCTACACTCAGCCCGACTACGCGCTCACGTAGGGTGGTCTCGCCGCGCAGCGGCAGCCCACCATCCGAACCTCTCCGCCGCGCACAGCCTCATCGGCGCGCTGCCGTCGGCGAGGGCGCCCTACACTCAGCCCGACTACGCGCTCACGTAGGGTGGCCTCGCCGCGCAGCGGCAGCCCATCATCCGAACCACACCGCCGCACGCAGCCTCGACGGCGCGCTGCCTTCGGCGAGGGCGCCCTACACGCAATCTGACGCAACGCTTCACGGAGGGTGGTCTCGCCGCGCAGCGGCAGCCCACCATCCGAACCTCACCGCCACACGCAGCTCCGTCGGCGCGCTGCCTTCGGCGAGGGCGCCCTACACGCAATCTGACGCAACGCTTCACGTAGGGTGGTCTCGCCGCGCAGCGGCAGCCCACCATCCGTACCTCACCGCCACCCGCAGCTCCGGCGGCGCGCTGCCTTCGGCGAGGGCGCCCTACACTCCGCCCGACTACGCGCTCCCGTAGGGTGGTCTCGCCGCGCAGCGGCAGCCCACCATCCGTACCTCACCGCCACCCGCAGCTCCGGCGGCGCGCTGCCTTCGGCGAGGGCGCCCTACACGCAATCTGTCGCAACGCTTCACGTAGGGTGGTCTCGCCGCGCAGCGGCAGCCCATCATCCGAACCTCACCGCCGCACGCAGCCTCGTCGGCGCGCTGCCTTCGGCGAGGGCGCCCTCCACGCAGCCCGACACAACGCACACGGAGGGTGGCCTCGCCGCGACGCGGTAGCCCACCACCCGAAGCTCACCGCCGCACGCAGCCGCGTCGGCGCGCTGCCGTCGGCGAGGGCGCCCTCCACGCAGCCCGACACACCGCACACGTAGGGTGGGCAAGCCGCGCAGGGGCAGCCCACCGGCCGGTCGGCACCGCCGCTCGCAGCCTCGTCGGCGCGCTGCCTTCGGCGAGGGCGCCCTACACGCAGCCCGACACAACGCACACGTAGGGTGGCCTCGCCGCGCAGCGGTAGCCCACCACCCGAACCTCACCGCCGCACGCAGCTCCGTCGGCGCACTACCTTCGGCGAGGGCGCCTACACGCAACCTGACGCAACGCTTCACGTAGGGTGGCCTCGCCGCGCAGCGGCAGCCCACCATCCGAACCTCACCGCCGCGCGCAGCCTCGTCGGCGCACTGCCTTCGGCGAGGGCGCCCTACACGCACCCCGACTACGCACTCACGTAGGGTGGCCTCGCCGCGCCGCGGCAGCCCACCAACCGAACCTCACCGCCGCCCGCATCTCCCTCGGCGCCCTTCCTTCCGCGACGTCGCCCTACACGCACTCTGACGCAACGCTACACGTAGGGTGGTCTCGCCGCGCAGCGGCAGCCCACCATCCGAACCTCACCGCCGCGCGCAGCCTCGTCGGCGCACTGCCTTCGGCGAGGGCGCCCTACACGCACCCCGACTACGCACTCACGTAGGGTGGCCTCGCCGCGCAGCGGCAGCCCACCACCCGAATCTCACCGCCGCACGCAGCCTCGTCGGCGCGCTGCCTTCGGCGAGGGCGCCCTACATGCAACCTGACGCAACGCTTCATGTAGGGTGGCCTCGCCGCGGAGCGGCAGCCCACCATCCGAACCTCACCGGCGCGCACAGACTCATCGGCGCGCTGCCTTCGGCGAGGACGCCCTACACGCAATCTGACGCAACGCTTCACGTAGGGTGGCCTCGCCGCGCAGCGGCAGCCCACCCCCCGAATCTCACCGCCGCACGCAGCCTCGTCGGCGCGCTGCCTTCGGCGAGGGCGCCCTACATGCAACCTGACGCAACGCTTCATGTAGGGTGGCCTCGCCGCGTAGCGGCAGCCCACCATCCGAACCTCACCGTCGCGCACAGACTCATCGGCGCGCTGCCTTCGGCGAGGACGCCCTACACGCAATCTGACGCAACGCTTCACGTAGGGTGGTCTCGCCGCGCAGCGGCAGCCCACCGTCCGAACCTCACCGTCGCGCACAGCCTCGTCGGCGCGCTGCCTTCGGCGAGGGCGCCCTACATGCAACCTGACGCAACGCTTCAGGTAGGGTGGCCTCGCCGCGTAGCGGCAGCCCACCCTCCGAACCTCACCGTCGCGCACAGACTCATCGGCGCGCTGCCTTCGGCGAGGACGCCCTACCCGCAATCTGACGCAACGCTTCACGTAGGGTGGTCTCGCCGCGCAGCGGCAGCCCACCGTCCGAACCTCACCGTCGCGCACAGCCTCGTCGGCGCGCTGCCTTCGGCGAGGTCGCCCTACACGCAATCTGACGCAACGCTTCCCGTAGGGTGGTCTCGCCGCGCAGCGGCAGCCCACCGTCCGAACCTCACCGTCGCGCACAGCCTCGTCGGCGCGCTGCCTTCGGCGAGGGCGCCCTACGTCGCGGGCACCCAAAACCTGAAGAACACCACGCGGGACATGCCCTAGCCGTGCACCGTCACCTGGTTGCGGCCGCCATGTTTGGATTGGTACAGGGCGCGGTCGGCCCAGTCGATCAGCTGTTGATGGTCCTGGCTGCTCTGCGCCAGGTCAGCTACGCCGAGGCTGATGGTGAAGCGGATTTCCTGCCCCTCATGATCGACCACCAGGGCCTCGATCAACTGGCGCAGGCGCTCGGCGAACAGCTTGGCGCTGAGCTTGTCCACGTCCGGCAGCAACACCACGAACTCCTCGCCGCCGTAGCGTCCGGCGATGTCGGTGTCGCGGATGGTCTCGCGCACCACGTCCGCGACCAGCTGGATGACCTTGTCGCCCGCCGGGTGCCCGTAGGTGTCGTTGACCTTCTTGAAGTGATCGATATCGAAGATCACCAGCGCCGCCATGCTGCCGTAGCGACGATGGCGCGAGTACTCGCGGCGCAGCTCTTCTTCCCAGTGTCCGCGGTTGTTCAGGCCGGTGAGGCGGTCGGTGCGCGACAGGTGCTTGAGCTGCTGGTTGGCCGACTGCAGCTGGTGCTTGTTCACCGCCACGTCGGTGACGTCGTAGATGATCAGGCAGACGTGCTCGATGCGGCTGTTGGTCGCCTGCAGCGGCAGGATCGTGGTGTTCTGGTACATGAAGTCTTCCTGCCCGGTGATGGGCTGGTAGTTCTTGAACCGCACCAGGTAGGGCCGCTGCTCCCAGATGGTGAAGGCCGGCGTGCCGAGGGTGGCCACGCTGTCGACCTTGTGGCGGAACCACTCTTCCTCGACCTCGGGGAACAACTCGAAGAAGGACTTCTGCAGCACTTCCTCCGGCGTACGCCCGGAGCGGTTCTCCATGAAGCCGTTCCACACCTCGACGCGGAACTGGCGGTCCAGCACCACCACGCCGACGTCAATGCTCTGCACGATCGTCAGCAACCAGTGGAATTCGTTGAGATCGACGGTTTCGGCCATGGATCAACCCATCATGTAGGCGAGCTTGTGGGTCAGCAGAGGCACGGAGTCCTCGGTGAACAGCAGCATCAGGTCAAAGTGGATGTCGTGGCCCTCGATGCTGTAGCTGAACTCCACCGCCAGCGTCTTGCGCCAGCGCTGCTGGTTGAGGCGGATCAGCTCGTCGATCGGCGCGTGCTGGCCGAGAATCTGCGGATGGCCCTGGGAAAACTTGATGTTGATCTGCTCGGCGATGCCGGCGAGGCAGGCGCCGATCACCACGCTGGACATGTCCAGCAGCATTTCCATGGAGGAGTTGCCGCCGTCGCTGCGGTGCAGCAGCTTGCCCATGTCGCCTACTTCCGAGTCGTGGAAGATCAGCAGCGCCTCGCCGGCGATGCCACCGCCGATGTAGCCCTGGCACACGGCGGTGAGGCGGTCGTCGCTCTGCGCGTCGGCCAGCGCCATGTGCAGCTCGCCGACCTCGAGGATGTTGACGTTGGGCAGCGGCAACTGCACGAACACGCCCAAGACCCGCGCCAGCAGCGCGGCGGCGCGGCCCATGGCGACGTTGATGACTTCGCGGAAGGCATCGCGGAAATTCACCGCCGGCTCGACCAGCGCCATCGGCGCCGCGGCGCCGCCCTGGCCGAGCAGCCCTAGGCGCTGCAAGGTCTCCTGCACGATCTCGGGATCGGCCGGCTTCTTCAGGAAGGCCAGCGCGCCCAGTTCGGTGACACGCCGTACCGCCTCTTCCTGCACGTCGCCGGAGACCACGATGACCCGGCATGCCAGGCCTTCATCGCGCAGCCCGGCGAGCACGCCGTAGCCGTCGAGCACCGGCATGGTGAGGTCGAGCAGGAGCAGGTCGATGCCGCCCTCACGGATACGCTGCAGCGCCTCGGCGCCATTGGTGGCCTGGCTGATCTCGACCGGCCAATCCGCCGGCAGGGCGCGCAGCAGCTGCTTGCGCGCCATCGCGGAGTCGTCGCAGACCAACAGGGAAGTGGTTGCCATCGGCAATGCCTCGAACACGAAAAGCGGGGTGCTGCCTGCTTGTTATCACCGCCGCCGCCAAGAGTCACGCCGCAGCGGCGGGCAAAGGGCCCATAAGGAAGCACTTTTTTCCGGGAAATGCCATAGCAATATGCCATCACTCATCCCATTTGCGACAGGCCGCACGCTCTCTCTTACGGCGACAAAAGACAGCATCCGATGGACAGCATTCGGTCTGCGGCGGGCGGCCCGGTCCTCCCCATGGACTGGCTCGGTGTGCCAACGTTCCCCCCCTTCAGCAGCGACCGTCGTGTGTGATGACCGGAAAAATGATCTACCTAAACGAAAAAAGGCGCCCGGAGGCGCCTTTTTGCAGAACCGCGAACACTCAGTAATAGGCGTTCTCGCGGTTGCTGTGGTCGGTCACGTCGCGCACGCCCTTGAGCTCGGGAATGCGCTCCAGCAGGGTCTTCTCGATGCCTTCCTTGAGAGTGAAGTCGGCCTGGCCGCAACCCTGGCAGCCGCCGCCGAAACGCAGCACGGCGATGCCCTCTTCGACCACGTCGACCAGGCTCACCTGGCCGCCATGGCTGGCCAGGCCCGGGTTGATCTCGGTCTGCAGGTAGTAATTGATGCGCTCGGTGACCGGGCTGTCCTCGTTGACCATCGGCACCTTGGCGTTCGGCGCCTTGATGGTCAGCTGGCCGCCCATGCGGTCGGTGGCGTAGTCGACCACGGCGTCTTCCAGGAAGGGCTCGCTGACGGCGTCGATCCAGGCGGTGAATTCCTTCAGCGCCAGGGCGGTGTCTTCCGGCTTCTGCTCACCCGGTTTGCAGTAGGCGATGCAGGTTTCCGCGTAGGGCGTGCCGGGCTGGGTGATGAACACACGAATACCGATGCCGGTGGTGTTCTGCTTCTTCAGCAGATCGGACAGATAATCGTGGGCCGCGTCGGTAATGGTGATGGCGCTCATGGCAACTCCTCGCAAACGTGGCGCCAGTGTACGCCAATCGACCCGCGCGGATAAAGTCCTAGTGTTTTAGTAGGAATAATTCCCAGCGCCGACTCCGCTAGAATGCGCGCTCGATAGACCCGAGTGAGCACCATGACCGACTGGATCACCGCCCTGCCCAAGGCCGAACTGCACCTGCACCTGGAGGGCTCGCTGGAGCCCGAGCTGATGTTCGCACTGGCCGAGCGCAACAAGATCGCCCTGCCCTGGGCCGACGTGGAGAGCCTGCGCGCCGCCTACGCCTTCAACAACCTGCAGGAGTTCCTCGACCTCTATTACCAGGGCGCCGACGTCCTGCGCAGCGAACAGGACTTCTACGACCTGACCTGGGCCTACCTGCTCAAGTGCCGGGAACAGGGCGTGATCCACACCGAGCCGTTCTTCGACCCGCAGACCCACACCGACCGTGGCGTGCCCTTCGAAGTGGTGCTGCGCGGCATCCAGCAGGCGCTGGTCGACGGCGAGCAGCAACTGGGCATCACCCACGGCCTGATCCTCAGCTTCCTGCGCCACCTCTCCGAAGAAGAGGCGTTCAAGACCCTGGAACAGGCCATGCCGTTCCGCGACGCCTTCGTCGCCGTCGGCCTGGACAGCTCGGAGAAGGGTTTTCCGCCGCGCCTGTTCGAGCGGGTGTTCGCCAAGGCCCGCAGCGAAGGCCTGCTCACCGTCGCCCACGCGGGCGAGGAAGGCCCGCCCGAGTACATCTGGGAGGCGTTGGACCTGCTCAAGATCGAGCGCATCGACCACGGCGTGCGCGCCATCGAGGACGAGCGCCTGATGCGGCGCATCATCGACGAGCAGATCCCGCTGACCGTCTGCCCGCTGTCCAACATCAAGCTCTGCGTGTTCGATGACATGCGCCAGCACAACATCCTGGCCATGCTCGAACGCGGCGTGAAGGTGACGGTGAACTCGGACGACCCGGCCTACTTCGGCGGCTATGTCGGCGAGAACTTCGCCGCGCTGGAGCGCGACCTGGGCATGACCCGCGAGCAGGCCGCTCGTCTGGCCAGCAACAGTCTCGAGGCGAGGCTGGTAAAGTAGCGCGCTTTTTTTCGCCTACCCAGTCAAGAATCGGAGTTGTAGATGTCCCGCTTCGCCATCGGCCTAAGCCTGGCCGCCACCCTCGCAAGCGGCCAGGTTCTGGCCGCCGACCTGCTGCAATGGCAGGACAACAGCCTGACCTACCTCAACGGCATCGACTTCAAGGTCGACCCGCCCAAGCAGCAGACCCTGACCTTCGAGCACGCCAGCGGCTGGAGCTTCGGTGACCTGTTCATCTTCGTCGATGGCATCAAGTACAACACCGAGGCCACCAACGGCGCCGGCGACGGCCACACCTTCTACGGCGAGATCAGCCCGCGCCTGTCGTTCGGCAAGCTCAGCGGCGCCGACCTGTCGTTCGGCCCGATCAAGGATGTGCTGCTGGCCGCCACCTACGAGTTCGGCGAGGACGACGTCGATTCCTACCTGCTCGGCCCGGCGCTCGACCTGAACGTCCCCGGCTTCGACTTCTTCCAGCTCAACACCTACTACCGCGAAACCGATGGCAAGCGCGACGGCAGCGGCGTGTGGCAGATCACCCCGGCCTGGAGCTACACCCTAGCCGTGGGCGATTCGGACCTGGTGATCGACGGCTTCATGGACTGGGTGGTGGACAACGACGACAGCTACCACGCCAACCTGCATTTCAACCCGCAGATCAAGTACGACATGGCCAAGGCCATGGGCTGGGGCAAACGCTTCTACGTCGGTGTCGAGTACGACTACTGGACCGACAAGTACGGTATCGACGACGACGGCTACGTCGGCGACGAGATCCTCGGCGGCACCGACCAGAGCGCCATCAGCCTGCTGTTCAAGGGCCACTTCTAAGCCCGGCTCCGCGCAGAAAAAAGCCCGCCACTCGGCGGGCTTTTTCGTGATGCGCCGCCTTCCGGCGGACGCACGCGTTCGGCAGTCAGAGGTTCTGGTAGCGATTCATGTCCAGCACGCCCGCCTCCGTCGGTTCGGTCTCGCGGATGTAGGCCGACAGGTCGTGGAAGTAGCGCCAGAACTCGGGGTGGCTGCGGCGGATGCCCCAGCGCTGCACCACCTGCTCGAACGCCGCCGGGTCGCGGGCCTGTTCCAGGGCCGAGACGAACGCCGGCACCTCGTCGGCCGGCAGGCTGAACATGAAGTTCGGATAGCTGGTCAGCACACCCGGGTAGACCGTCAGCGTGTCCAGTCCCGGCTGGTAGCGCAGCGATTCGCCGGTCATGAAGGCCACGTTGCTGTGCGCGCGGTTGCGCAGCAGGCTGTAGACCTCGCGCTCGCCGTTGGCCAGCTCGACGCGCAACAGGGTCGCCTCGGGCAACTGGTCGATCGCCTTGAGCCCCCCGGCCGGGCGCCCGGTCAGGCGGCTCAGCGCCTGCTCGGCATCGGCGAGGTCGGCCGGCAGCCCGGGTCGAGAGCAATCGGCGCCTTCGCAGCGGTTGATCGGATCGGGCCGCGCATTGAGACCCGCGTAACGGGCCAGCAGGGCCTGGGCGAACCCGCCCTTGGCGCCCCGCTCCGGCAGATTCAGGCCGCTGGCGGTGTCGACATCGGCCGTCGTGTAGTCCAGCCACATCTTCAGCTTGCCGCTGTTCTGGTACCAGTCGTCCAGGTAGAGCTGGCGCGACTCCGGCGGCAGCAGGCGGAGGAAGTTCAGCTCGGCGCCGTTGCGGATCAGGTCGAAGTACAAACGGGTCTGCGCCTGGTGAGCGACGTTGCCGAACACGTCGAAGTTGACCACCAGCTGGTAGTAGGTGCGCTCGAACAGCGGATAGTCCATCAGCCACAGGGTCTGTGGAATCTCGCCGATCAGGCCCTTGCGCACCATGGCGCTGTCGTGGTGGCGGAAGATCGACAGCAGCGCGTTGTCGTTGCCGGCCCAGAGGCTCGACCAGCCCGGCGCAGGCGCGTCGGCGTAAGCCTCGCGGCGCAGGTCCTCGTATTCGTTGCGCTTGTCCCGATAGGCCTTCCACAGGCCGAGCAGGTCGCCGATCTCGTCGAACTGGCCGGGCATGGCCAGCAGCGGCGTGGCCTTGGCGCGGTAGTCGGCATCGGTGACGTAGAGGTCGTGCCGCGGGTCCTGGAACACCGCCCAGAAGTTGTCGCGGATCACGTCGGTGGCGATCTGCCCGCGGCACACCGGGCCGCGGATGAAGGTACGCACGAAGTACTCGGCGTTATCCAGCATGAACTGGTAGCGCGCCTGCACCGGAATGGCCTGGAACGTCTCGAAGGGGTTGGCGCGGCGCTGGGCGCCGTAGCCGGGCACGGCGTTCGCCGCCCAGTCGCCGGCATAGAACAGCTCGCGCACTCGCGCCATCTTCGCCGCGCTCAGCGGATAGGTGATGTGCGTCTTGTGCACTATCACGCCCTGGATCGGCCACAGCCGGTAATAGAAGTCGCTGCCGGGGTCCTCGTTGGGGCGGCGCGTGGCGATGGGGTCGATCGGCTGGCCGCTGGGCGTGCGCGAGCGCACCAGCTGGAAGAAATGCCCCGGCTCGCCGCCCTCGAAATACAGGTGGGCGAGGAACAGATGCTCGAACAGCCAGCGATTGACCAGGCTCTCGCGGGCGCCGGGCGCGTTGAGGAAGGTCTCCCACTGCTTCACCTGCTCCAGCTCGGCGGCCGACGGCTGCAGCGCCTGCTCCTGTACCGGCGCGCCCTCCTTCAGCCACTGCTGCAGGGTGGCGTACTCGCCGTCGCTGAGCCCGGTGACGGCGAACGGCATGCCGGCACGGGCATGCTTCTTCGCGTAGGCCTCGAACTCGCCAGGCAAGGGGCACTGGTTGTCCCGCTCGATGGACAGGTCCAGATCGGCCGGCAGCTTGGCATTGGGCTCGGGCGGGTTGTCGCGCCCGAGCTCCAGCATGCGGGTGATCAGCGCCGCCTGGTCGGCCCGCGGATCGAGCACCGAATGAAAACCCTTGTCGCGCCAGGCCGCTTCGCCCTGGGCGTCGAAGTACAGGCGCGTGGTCGGCTGCGCCTCGGTCCGTGCGCCGTCGTACACCGGCAGCTTGCTGGCACCGCGCAGCACGCCCTCGCCGCTGCCGAGGTTGAGCTGGCAGGGCGAGTCGTAGCAGGCGTGGCAGGCCACGCACTTGTGGGTCAGGATCGGTTGAACGTCACGACTGTAGGAGACCGGCTCGGCGGCGAACAGCGGCGCGCACAGCAGCGCCAGCGGGGCGAGTAGACGGCGGGGCATGGCATGGTCCTTGGCAACGACAGGGCATTGTAAGGCTGTGACAGCGAAACGGCCCAACTTGAGCCATTTTCATGCAGACCTCCTCCGCGTCTGAGAAGGATGCAGCTTTGCTATCATCCACGGCCTTTCTTCACGTTCGCCCCAGGTAGTCTCCATGTCCGACCGCAGCGCCCGCCTCCAGGCCCTTCAGCACGCTCTGAAAGAACGCATCCTGATCCTCGACGGCGGCATGGGCACCATGATCCAGAGCTACAAGCTGAAGGAGGAGCACTACCGCGGCGAGCGCTTCGCCGACTGGCCGAGCGACGTGAAGGGCAACAACGACCTGCTGCTGCTGAGCCAGCCGCAGATCATCGCCGAGATCGAGAAGGCCTACCTGGATGCCGGTGCCGACATCCTGGAAACCAACACCTTCAACGCCACCCGCGTGTCCCAGGCCGACTACGGCATGGAAGAGCTGACCTACGAGCTGAACGTGGCCGGCGCCCGTGTCGCCCGCCAGGTGGCCGATGCCAAGACCCTGGAAACCCCGGATCGCCCACGCTTCGTCGCCGGCGTCCTCGGCCCGACCAGCCGTACCTGCTCGATCTCCCCGGACGTCAACGACCCGGGCTTCCGCAACGTCACCTTCGACGAACTGGTGGAGAACTACACCGAGGCCACCCGCGGCCTGATCGAGGGCGGCGCCGACCTGATCCTGATCGAGACCATCTTCGACACCCTCAACGCCAAGGCGGCGATCTTCGCCGTGCAGCAGGTGTTCGACGAGGACGATGTCGAGCTGCCGATCATGATCTCCGGCACCATCACCGACGCCTCCGGCCGCACCCTGTCCGGCCAGACCACCGAGGCCTTCTGGAACTCGGTGCGCCACGCCAAGCCGATCTCCGTGGGCCTGAACTGTGCCCTCGGTGCCAAGGAGCTGCGCCCGTACCTGGCGGAGCTTTCGGCCAAGGCCGACACCCAGGTGTCCGCCCACCCCAACGCCGGCCTGCCCAACGCCTTCGGCGAGTACGACGAGACCCCGGCGCAGATGGCCGAGGTGGTCGAGGAGTTCGCCGCCAGCGGTCTGCTCAACATCATCGGCGGCTGCTGCGGCACCACCCCGGGGCACATCCGCGCCATCGCCGAGGCCGTGGCCAAGTACCCGCCCCGCGTGATCCCGGACATCCCCAAGGCCTGCCGCCTGTCGGGCCTAGAGCCGTTCACCATCGACCGCAGTTCGCTGTTCGTGAACGTCGGCGAGCGCACCAACATCACCGGCTCGGCCAAGTTCGCCCGGCTGATCCGCGAGGAGAACTACACCGAGGCCCTGGAGGTCGCCCTGCAGCAGGTCGAAGCCGGCGCCCAGGTGATCGACATCAACATGGACGAAGGGATGCTCGACTCCCAGGCGGCCATGGTGCGCTTCCTCAACCTGATCGCCTCCGAGCCGGACATCTCCCGCGTGCCGATCATGATCGACTCATCCAAGTGGGACGTGATCGAGGCCGGCCTCAAGTGCATCCAGGGCAAGGGCATCGTCAACTCGATCTCCATGAAGGAAGGCGTCGAGCAGTTCAAGCACCACGCCAAGCTGTGCAAGCGCTATGGCGCCGCCGTGGTGGTGATGGCCTTCGACGAAGTCGGCCAGGCCGACACCGCCGCACGCAAGAAGGAAATCTGCCAGCGCAGCTACGACATCCTGGTCAACGAAGTCGGCTTCCCGCCGGAAGACATCATCTTCGACCCGAACATCTTCGCCGTCGCCACCGGCATCGAGGAACACAACAACTACGCGGTGGACTTCATCGAGGCCTGCGCCTTCATCCGTGACGAGCTGCCCTATGCGCTCAGCTCCGGCGGTGTGTCCAACGTGTCCTTCTCGTTCCGCGGCAACAACCCGGTGCGCGAGGCGATCCACTCGGTGTTCCTCTATTACGCGATCCAGAACGGCCTCTCCATGGGCATCGTCAACGCCGGCCAGCTGGAGATCTACGACGAGATCCCCAAGGAGCTGCGCGACAGGGTCGAGGACGTGGTGCTCAACCGCACGCCGGGCGGCACCGACGCCCTGCTGGCCATCGCCGAGAACTACCGCGGCGGCGGCGCGGTGAAGGAAGCGGAGGACGAGGAATGGCGCTCGCTGCCGGTCGACAAGCGCCTGGAACATGCGCTGGTCAAGGGCATCACCGCCTTCATCGTCGAAGACACCGAGGAGTGCCGCCAGCAGTGCGCGCGCCCCATCGAAGTGATCGAGGGGCCGCTGATGAGCGGCATGAACGTGGTCGGCGACCTGTTCGGCTCGGGCAAGATGTTCCTGCCGCAGGTGGTGAAATCCGCCCGCGTGATGAAGCAGGCCGTGGCCCACCTGATCCCCTTCATCGAGGCGGAGAAAGGCGACAAGCCGGAGGCCAAGGGCAAGATCCTCATGGCCACCGTGAAGGGCGACGTGCACGACATCGGCAAGAACATCGTCGGCGTGGTGCTCGGCTGCAACGGCTACGACATCGTCGACCTCGGCGTGATGGTGCCGGCGGAGAAGATCCTGCAGACGGCGATTGCCGAGAAGTGCGACATCATCGGCCTGTCCGGTCTGATCACCCCGTCGCTGGACGAGATGGTGCACGTGGCCAAGGAGATGCAGCGCCAGGGCTTCACCTTGCCGCTGATGATCGGCGGCGCCACCACCTCCAAGGCCCACACCGCAGTGAAGATCGACCCGCAGTACAGCAACGACGCGGTCATCTACGTCACCGACGCCTCGCGCGCCGTGGGCGTGGCCACCCAGCTGCTGTCCAAGGAACTCAAGCCCGACTTCGTCAAGAAGACCCGCGAGGAGTACGTGGTGGTGCGCGAGCGCACCGCCGCCCGCGCCACGCGTACCGAGCGCCTGAGCTACGCCGACGCCATCGCCAACAAGCCGGACTTCGACTGGTCCACCTACGTCGCGCCCAAGCCGAGCTTCACCGGCGTGCAGGTGCTGGACGACATCGACCTGCGCGAGCTGGCCGAGTACATCGACTGGACGCCCTTCTTCATCTCCTGGGACCTGGCCGGCAAGTACCCGCGCATCCTCAGCGACGAGGTGGTCGGCGAGGCCGCCACCAGCCTGTTCAACGATGCCCAGGCGATGCTGACCAAGCTGATCGACGAGAAGCTGATCAAGGCCCGCGCCGTCTTCGGCTTCTGGCCGGCCAATCAGGTACGCCACGACGACATCGAGGTGTACGGCGACAACGGCAAGCCGCTGGCCACCCTGCACCACCTGCGCCAGCAGACCATCAAGCCGGACAGCAAGCCGAACCTGTCACTGGCCGACTTCGTCGCGCCCAAGGAAAGCGGCAAGACCGACTACATGGGCGGCTTCATCACCACCGCCGGCATCGGCGCCGAGGAAGTGGCCAAGGCCTACGAGGCCAAGGGCGACGACTACAGCGCGATCATGGTCAAGGCCCTCGCCGACCGCCTGGCCGAGGCCTGCGCCGAGTGGCTGCACGAGCGCGTGCGCAAGCAGTACTGGGGCTACGCCAAGGATGAGACACTGGACAACGAGGCGTTGATTCGCGAGCAATACGTCGGCATCCGCCCGGCCCCCGGCTACCCGGCCTGCCCGGATCACACCGAGAAGGCCGCCCTGTTCAAGCTGCTCGACCCCGAAGCCGATTACCACCAGGCCGGAAAGAGCGGGGTGTTCCTCACCGAGCACTACGCCATGTTCCCCGCCGCAGCCGTCAGCGGCTGGTACTTCGCCCACCCCGAGGCGCAGTACTTCGCCGTCGGCAAAGTCGATAAGGATCAGGTGGAGTGCTACACCCAGCGCAAGGGCCAGGAGCTGGCCGTGACCGAACGCTGGCTGGCGCCGAATCTGGGGTATGACAGCTGACCGCTTGCCCCTGACACACCCGTCATGGACGACGATTGGAGAAGCAATGGCCAAGGAAAGCAGCGTTTTTCAAGCATCGACCCGGAGGGACCTGGCACGTGCGCTCGCCCTCACCGGCCTGTTCTCGTGCGTCGTTCTGGTACTGGGCGATCACCTCTACCTGGGCATCTGGTACTACCTCGCCGTGCCCCTGGCGGCACTCGGCCTGGGCTTGCTGTGCCGGTGTCCGCCGTGGTTTCTCACCGGCACGACCATCGGCGCCTTGCTCACGCTGGCGGTTTACGCGCTTATCAATGCCCAGCGCGTCGAAGGGCTCCTCGCACTCGGGCATCTGTTCTCGCTTCCGGGAGCTGCGGCGGGAGTCATTCTGGGCGCGGTGCTCAGCAGAAGATGGCCAGGGCCGGGCCCGGCGTTCGCACTGGGCCTGGGCGGTCTGCTGCTGGGTTTCGCCGCGAACCAGCTCGTCGTCTGCAACACCTTGATGTGGTGCGGCCCCTTGTCGTGGTCGCTCGCCTAGAAAATCGTATTGAAGCCATGGACGTAAAAGCCGTACTCATCTGCCTCAAACCCGACACCGCCCCTAGGGTCGCCGATTGGCAAACACGCATCCTGCAGCTCAAGGAGCAGGCCATCGAGTCCATTCGCAACGAAGGCATCGAGGTCGAGTCCTGGTTCCAGGTGCAGCTGGCAGGCGAGCACTACCTGCTGGCCTATATCCGCAGCGGCGATATCGCCCGAGCCGAGGCCATCGGCGCCGAGTCGACGCTGGAAGTCGACGCCGTGCACCGTCAGTTCAAGCTGGACGCCTGGGACCGCAACGGCATGATCGAGTGCGAGCTGCTGGTGGATCTGCAAACCCGATGACGCCCCTGGAAATCATCGCCGCCGTCCTCGGCATCATCTCCGTGTGGCTCACCGTGCGGCAGAACCCGCTGTGCTGGCCCGTCGGCCTGGTGATGGTGCTGCTCTACGCCTGGTTCTTCTTCGACGCCCGCCTGTATTCCCTGGTGCTGCTGCACGGGGTGTTCGCCGCCATGCAGCTGTATGGCGGTTGGCAATGGCGTCAGGGTGTCGATGACAGTGGCCGACGGCCGATCAGCAGCTCTGGCGGACGCGAGATCGTGACAGGCCTGGCGGCGGCGCTGGCCGTCGGATTGCTGCTGGGCCTGGCCATGGACCGCCTCACCGAGGCCGTCTATCCCTGGCCGGACGCCCTGCTCACCGCCTTCAGCCTGCTCGCCCAGCTGTGGATGGCGCTCAAGCGCTGGCAGTGCTGGCCGCTGTGGATCGTGATCGATGTGCTCTACGTCGGCTTCTTCGCCTTCCAGGAATACTGGCTGACGGCCGGACTGTACGGCGTGTTCACCGCCCTGGCCGTGCTCGGCCTGCGCGAGTGGCGTGCGGCGCGGGTGCGCCCGGCGTGAAGGTGGTGGTCCTTACCGGCCCCGAATCGAGCGGCAAGACCTTTCTCGCCGAACGCCTGCAGCGCCGCTTCGGCGGCCGGGTGGTGGGCGAGTACGTGCGCCATTTCATCGACCAGGAACGCAGAGACACCAGCCTGGCGGACATCTCCGCCATCGCCCGCGGCCAGCTCGAGTGGGAGGACGCCGCCCGAGCCCAGCAGCCAGCCCTGCTGATCCTCGACACCCATCTGCTGAGCAACATCCTCTGGAGCCGCACCCTGTTCGGCGACTGTCCGGCCTGGCTGGAGCCGGCGCTGCTGGCACGGCATTACGACCTGCACCTGCTGCTGTCCCCACACGGCGTGGAGTGGCAAGGCGACGGCCAGCGCTGCCAGCCCGACCTGGCCGAGCGCCTGCGTTTTCATCGCCAATGCGCCGACTGGCTGGCGCAGCATGCCCAATCCTGGGTGGACATCGACGGCGACTGGGCACAGCGCGAGGCCCGGGCGGTCGAACAGGTGACTCGGTTGCTCGGCTGAGCCGCCTACACTGCCTATCACTTTCCAACCCGCAGGACGCCCATGTCGCCGATCACCTACCTCGTTCGCCACCCCTCCGCCGGCCTGCTCTTCGTCCAGCTGCTTGGCGTGCTGCTGTATCCCTGGATGGAGAGCACGCAATTCGGCCGCGCGCTGTTCGGTACCTTCGGCCTGCTGGTGTTGGGGCTGGCGCTGCGCGTGGTCAAGCGCAGCCCCGCGGAAACCTGGCTGGCGGTCGTGCTGGCCCTGGTGGTCTTGCTGCTGACGTTGCTCGACATGCTGATCACCAGCCAGCCGCTGGAGGCACTGATCGCGCTGCTCGAGGCGGTCTTCTACTTCTACGCGACGGTCTGTCTGATCGCCTACATGAACGCCGATCTGCACGCCAGCACCGACGAGCTGTACGCTGCCGGCGCCACCTTCACCGTGCTGGCCTGGGCCTTCGCGCACTTGTTCACCTTCTGCCAGTTGCTGGCGCCCGGCAGCTTTACCGCCGCCGTCGACCCCGAGGCGGCGCGCACCTGGATGGAGCTGCTGTTCCTCAGCTTCACCACGCTCTCCGGCGTCGGCCTGGGCGACATCATCCCGCTCACGCCGGTGGCGCGCTCGCTGGTGATGATCGAGGAGTTCGCCGGGGTCATGTACCTGGCGCTGGTGGTGTCGCGGCTGATCGCGCTGACCGTGGCCAAGCGCTGAAAAACCTCGAACTCCGCCACAAGCGCAACGCTCCAACTGCAAGGAGCCAGTCCGGCTCATGCGACGGAGCGACGACATGTACAAGCAAACTCTCGCAGTACTGGCTGTAGCGGCCGCGGCCAGCGGCTGCTCGACCATGGAAAACCCCGCCGACTACGTGACCTACAACGACGAGCCGCTGGTGCGGGACGTCCGCGACGGCATGACCCGGGATGAAGTGCTGACCATCGGCGGGCCGCCCTCCACCGAGGTCGAGAACACCGTCACCCCGGGCACCTGCAACAACTACATCCTCAACGTGGAAGGCAAGGAACAGCCCTACTACGTGACCTTCGACACCAACGGCCGGGTCGACGGCAAGGGTTTCATGACCTGCGAGGATCACCAGGACAACAAGCGGCGCCTCTGAGGCCCGGACGAAAAAAGACCCGCTGCTGGCAGCGGGTCTTTTTTTTGCGGGTCAGAAAATCAGCTGGAACAGTCCGATCACCACGATCAGGCCGATGATGAAGATGATGCCGACGGTGCCTCCGAGAAACTTCAGCATTGTTGTTACTCCTGGTTTGCGGGTCTCTCAGTTGAGACCGCTGCAAGCCCCCCGGCGTTTCCCCTGATTGTCGCCAGCCGGGTGCGACCCCGATAATGCGCGCTTTCCAGCCGACCCGGTGCTCGCGCCTTGCTCCCGCTGCTGCTGATACTCGCCTGTGTCCTGCCCGTCGCCGCGCTGTTCCTGCTGCGGCACCGTCAGCGGCTGCGCCAGCTGGACCAACTGCTGCAGCAGCTGGACCAGGGCGTGCTGCGCCTGGACGGCCAGGAGCGGGTGCGCTGGCACAATCCGGCCGCCGCCGAGCTGCTCGGCTGCGCCGGGCGCGACCTGCGCGGCGAGGCCCTGGAGCGCTGGCTGCCGCTGCTGGAGAACACCCAGGAAAACGCGCTGGCCAGGGGCGAAGACGGCCTGCAGCGCGCCGTGCGGCTGCAGCGTGTCGGCGACTACCTGTTGCTGCGCCCTGCGCAGAGCGACGCCGAACGCTTCCAGCGCAGCCAGTATTTCGCCCGCATCGGCACCTGGGACTGGGACATCGACACCAACCGCCTGTACTGGTCCGAAGCCATCTACGCCATGTTCGGCCACGCGGTCGGCGCGGTCACGCCCAGCTACGAGCTGTTCTGCCGCAGCGTGCACCCGGACGACCGCGAGCACGTGCGCGCCGGCGAGCTGCGCTGCATCGCCACCGGCGAGAACCATGACGAGGAATACCGGGTGGTCTGGCCGGACGGCACGGTGCGCTGGCTGCGCGAGACCGGCAACGTGGTGAAGGACGAGGACGGCACGCCGGTGAAGATGATGGGCGTGGTCCGCGACATCACCGAGGAAAAGGCCTGGGCCAGCCAGATGCACCGCCTGGCCCATCACGACCCGCTGACCGGCCTGCCCAATCGCCTGGTGTTCGAGGAGCGCCTCGCCGGCGCCCTGGAGCGCGCGCGCCGCGGGCGGACGCGGGTGGCGCTGGTGTTCATCGACCTCAACGACTTCAAGACGATCAACGACCAGCTCGGCCACCGCGCCGGCGATCAGGTGCTGATGGCCACCGCCGAACGCCTGCGCACCACGCTGCGCGGCTCGGATTGCGTGGCGCGGCTGGGTGGCGACGAGTTCGTCGCGGTGCTGGAAGGGCTGTCAGCCGAGCGCTCGCCCGAGGAAGAAGGCCAGGCCATCGCCGACAAGCTGCTGGCGGCGCTGAGCCCGCCGGTGCAGATGGACGGCGAGGCGCAGCGGATCGGCATCAGCCTGGGGATCGCCCTGTTCCCCGAGCACGCAACGAACATGGACCGGCTGATCCATATCGCCGACCAGGCCATGTACGAGGCCAAGCGCAGCGGCGACAACCAGTATCGCCTGGGCCAGGCGCCGCGCACCCGCAGCGAGTGATCAGGCGCCCGAGCGGCGGATGAACTTGATGGTGTATTCCATCTGCGGCTTGCGCGTCACGCTGATGGCGCGGCGGGTCACGGTATCGAGGGTGACATTCCAGAAGCCGTCGCTGGGCACTTTGATGCGCGCCGGAAAGCGGTCGAAGGCGCCGCCGTGGTAGGTGTGGCGACCGCCGTTCTTGAAGCTGCGGAAATTGGCGTCGTTCATCAGGCGGATGTTGCACGGCTGCGAGCAATGGATGACGACCGTGTCGCCCTCGTGGAGGAACTCGCGCTGGTGGATGAATTTCATGGTGTGAAACCGGGCAGGAAAAGCGGTGGGCGAAGATAGCACGAGCGCCACCACGCCGCCGAGCCGCTGCTAGGCTGGACTGAGCGCAGGTGCCCGCGGCGCCTGCGGTGACCCAACGCACGCAAGGAGCCCCCATGAACACACCCCGCCTGGTCTGCCTGTGCCTGGCAGCCGCATTCACACTCGGCTGCCAGAGCCATGGCGACGACGAACTGACCACCGACTACAGCCGCACCGACGTCTACGCCGAAGGCGTTCCGGGCGGCGCCGTGCTCGAGACCGAGGAGCTGACCGCCCGCGTCAGCGCCGTCGACACGGCCAAACGCACCTTCACCCTGCAGGACACGCAGGGCAACCGGCGTACCTTCCACGCGCCGGCACAGATGCAGAACTTCGACCAGTTGAAAACCGGCGACCAGGTTCGCGCCGTGGTCACCCAGGAGCGCGTCGTCTACCTGCGCCAGCCGGGAGAGCCGCTGGAGGACGGTGCCGCGGGCATCGTCGCCAGCGCGGCGCCGGGCGACAAGCCGGGCATGCTGGCGGCGGACACGGTGGAGATCACGGCGCTGGTCAAGGGCATGGACACCACCCTGCGCAACGTGACCCTGCAGATGCCCGACGGTCGCGAGCGCGTCATCCCGGTCCGCCCGGACGTGGACATGAAGACCGCCTACCTCGGCCGCCAGGTGGTGCTGCGCGTCACCACCGCCGTGGCCGTCAGCGTCGAGCCGCAATGAGCCGGCCACCCGAGCCGCTCAACCTGCTGCAGGCCATCCCGGACCCGGCGGCACAGGAGCAGTTCGTGCCGCTGCTGCGCGAGGGTGGCCTGTTGCTGGAGCAGATCGTCTCCCATGGCAAGGCCAGCCCCGAGGGCTTCTGGTACGACCAGTCGCAGCCCGAGTGGGTGGCCCTGCTACGCGGCACGGCGCGCCTCGAGTTCGACAATGGCGCGCGGCCGCTGGTGGCCGGCGATGCCCTGCTGATTCCCGCCGGTTGCCGGCATCGGGTTGCCGAGTGCTCGCCGGACGCCGTGTGGCTGGCACTGCACTTCCAGGCCACATCCGAATAACCCGGCCATGACGCGGGCCACGCCTCTCCCGGCGAGAGGCCGAGGGGCCCGCGGGCCGCGTCATTCGCCCGCCGCAAGCGGACAAGCCGACCTACGCGCCACCGGCGCCCAGTGGTAGCATGCGCGCCCCATGCGAATCTCCGATGTCCACCAGCGCCTCGCCGACCTCGGCGCCCTGCCCGCCCACAGCGGCCGGGTGGTGCGCGCCTGGCTGCAGGGCAAGCCGCTGAACACCGGCACCCGCCGCCAGCACACCGAGCACTTCCTGCCGCTGTCGGTGCGCAACGGCCTGCCGCAGCTGAGCGACGAGCTGGAGGGCCTGGCCCGGGTGCGCTCCGAGCACCCGGCCGCCGACGGTTCGGTGCGCCTGCTGGTGGAGCTGAACGACGGCCAGATGGTGGAGAGCGTGCTGCTGCCGCGCGACGGCCTGTGCGTGTCCACCCAAGTCGGTTGCGCCGTCGGCTGCGTGTTCTGCATGACTGGCAAGAGCGGCCTGCTGCGCCAGGTGAGCAGCGCCGAGATCGTCGCCCAGGTGGCCCTGGCACGACGCCGGCGACCGGTGAAGAAGGTGGTGTTCATGGGCATGGGCGAGCCCGCTCACAACCTGGACAACGTGCTGGAGGCCATCGACCTGCTCGGCACCGACGGCGGCATCGGTCACAAGAACCTGGTGTTCTCCACCGTCGGCGACCCGCGGGTGTTCGAGCGCCTGCCGCAGCAGCGGGTGCGCCCGGCCCTGGCGCTGTCGCTGCACACGACCAATGCCGAGCTACGTGAACAGCTGCTGCCCAAGGCGCCGAAGATCGCCCCCGCCGAGCTGATGGAGCTGGGCGAGGCCTATGCCCGCGGGGTCGGCTACCCGATCCAGTACCAGTGGACGCTGCTCAGGGGCATCAACGACAGCCAGGAAGAGATGGACGAGATCCTGCGCCTGTTCAAGGGCAAGTACGCGGTGCTCAACCTCATCCCCTACAACAGCCTGGAGCTGGACGAATACCAGCGCCCGGACGGCGAGCGCATCGTGCAGATGGTGCGCTACCTGCACAGCCGCGGCGTGCTGACCAAGGTACGCAATAGCGCCGGGCAGGACATCGACGGCGGCTGTGGCCAGCTGCGCGCCCGCGCCGAGCGGGTCAACACCAGCCGGCTGCACGGCTGATGCTACGCCTGCTCGCCGTCTGCGCCGCCCTGGGGCTGCTGTCGCCCTGGCTGGTGACGCTGCTGGCGGACCACTCGCAGCACCTGGCCTGGCTGTTCGACCTGGCCAGCCACTGGCAGTGGCTGCACCTCGCCCTGCTGCTGGCGTGCCTGGCGCTGCTGGCGCGGCGCCGGCCGCTCTGGTTGCTCCTGCTGCCACTGGCCGTGCTGCCCTGCCTGAGCGTGGCGCCGATGCTGCCGCAGCAGGCCGGCGAGCCGCGCCTGGAGCTGCGCCTGGTCACCGCCAACCTGCAGCAGAGCGGCGATGCCCGCGCCCTGCGCGCCTGGCTCGACGAGCAGCCGGCGGACCTGGTGCTGCTGCAGGAGGTCACCCCCGCGCTGGCCGGGCAGCTGGCCCGCTGGCAGGACTACCCGCATCGCGTCCTCGCCCCGCAGGATTCACCCTTCGGCCTGGCCCTGCTGTCGCGCCTGCCGCTGGAAAATGGCCGGGTGCGCCGCGACAGCGACGACATCCCCAGCATCGAGGCGACCCTGCGCAGCGGCGAGCAGGCCGTCAGCCTGAGCCTGGTACACCCCATGCCGCCGCTGTCGCCCTACTGGCACCACAAGCGCAACCTCGGCCTGCAGCTGGTGCTGCAGCGCAATGCCGCCGCCGGCCAGCCCGGCCTGCTGGCCGGCGACCTTAACGCCAGCCCCTGGTCCCAGGCCACCCGCGACCTGCACGACCTGGGCTGGTACCGCGCCAGCGATCTGCAGGCCACTTGGCCGGCCCTCGGCCAGGGCTGGCTGGGCATCGCCATCGACCAGGTGCTGGTCCGCGGCCCCTGGCGAGTGGTCGAACAGGGCCTGGGCCCGGACCTCGGCGCCGATCACCTGCCGCGTCGCGTGCACCTGCAACTGCTGGGAAGCGACTGACATGCACAGCCTGGAACAACTGCGCCGCGGCGAACTGGCCGGCATCAGCCGCCTGGACCTGGCCGCCGACCTCGACGAATTCCCCCGCGAGATCATCGAGCTGGCCGACAGCCTGGAGGTGCTCAACCTCAGCGGCAACCACCTGCGCGCCCTGCCCCACGACCTCTCGCGGCTGCACAAGCTGAAGGTGCTGTTCTGCTCCGACAACCCTTTCGAGACCCTGCCTGAAGCGCTCGGCGACTGCCCGCAGCTGGAGATGGTCGGCTTCAAGTCCAACCGCCTCCAGCATGTGCCGGCCGCCGCGCTGCCAGAGAAGCTGCGCTGGCTGATCCTCACCGACAACCGCATCGAGTCGCTGCCGGCCGAGTTGGGCGAGCGCTCGCGACTGCAGAAGCTGATGCTCGCCGGCAACCGCCTGAGCGAGCTGCCGGAGAGCCTGGCCGGGTTGCACCAGCTGGAGCTGCTGCGCATTGCCGCCAACCGCCTGGAGACCCTGCCCGACTGGCTGCCGCAGTTGCCGCGCCTGGCCTGGCTGGCCTTCGACGGCAACCCGTGTAGCGACCGCGCCGAGGCGGCGGCCCTGGCCGCCCATCCGCAGGCGCCCATCGCTCGCGATCAGCTGGTCCTGGGCGAGCTGCTCGGCCAGGGCGCCAGCGGCCTGATCCACCGCGCCCGCTGGAACGGCCGCGAGGTGGCGGCGAAGCTGTTCAAGGGGAAGATGACCAGCGACGGCCTGCCCCACAGCGAGATGGCCGCCTGCCTTGCCGCCGGCCGCCACCCGCAGCTGCTGCCGGTGATCGGCCCGCTGCAGCCGCAGGAAGGCGAGCCGGACGGGCTGCTGCTGGAACTGCTGGAGCCGCGCTTCCGCGTGCTGGCCGGGCCGCCCTCGCTGGCCAGCTGCACCCGCGACTGCTACGGGCCCGAGCAGCGCTTTTCCGCCGAGCAGGTGCAGGCGCTGGCCCGCGGCGTGGCCGGCGCGCTGGCGCACCTGCACGGCCAGGGCATCCTGCATGGCGACCTGTACGCCCACAACCTGCTGGTCGACGGCCACGACTGCCGCCTCAGCGACTTCGGCGCGGCGTCCTTCTTCACCGCCGGCAGCGCCCAGGGCGCGGCACTGCAGCGCGTGGAGAGCCGCGCCTTCGGCATCCTGCTGCAAGAGCTGCTGCAGCGTTGCGACACGCCGCCGGCCGAGTTGCAGACGCTGGCCGAGGAATGCCGCCAGTCCGCCACGGCCCAGCGCCCGGACTTCGCCGAGATCGTCGCCCGCCTGAAATGACGAAGCCCCGGACCGGCCGGGGCTTCGCATGCAGGCAAGAGGCGGATCAGATGCCGCTCTTGACCTTGCTCCAGATGCGCGTGCGCACCCGATCGATCTTCAGCGGCATGGCCTCCAGCGCATACAGCTTGCTCATCACCTCCTGCGGCGGGTAGACCTTGTTGTCGCTCTTCAGCGCCGGGTCGACCAGCGCATCGGCCTTCAGGTTGCCATTGGCGTAGTGCACGTGGTTGCTGATGCTGGCGGCCACTTCCGGCTGCAGCAGGTAGTTCATGAAGGCGTAGCCGGCCTCCTCGTTCGGCGCGTCGACCGGCATGGTGACCATGTCGAACCACATCGGCGCGCCTTCCTTGGGAATCACGTACTCGATCTTCACGCCGTTACCGGCCTCGGCGGCGCGGCTGGCGGCCTGCATGATGTCGCCGGAGAAGCCCACGGCCACGCAGATGTTGCCGTTGGCCAGGTCGCCGACGTACTTGGAGGAGTGGAAGTAGCGCACGTTCTCGCGCATCTCCATCAGCAGCGCCTCGGCCTTCTTGTAGTCGTCGAGGTCCTGGCTGTGGTGCGGCAGGCCCAGCTGATGCAGCGCGATGGGCAGCATCTCCGGGCCGTTGTCGAGGATGGCCACGCCGCACTGGGCCAGCTTGGCCATGTGCTCGGGCTTGAAGATCAGGTCCCAGGAATCCACGGCCACGCCCTCGCCCAGCACGGCCTTGACCTTGTCGACGTTGTAGCCGATGCCGGTGGTGCCCCACAGGTAGGGGAAGCCGTGCTGGTTCCCCGGATCGTTGGTTTCCAGCGCCTTGAGCAGCACCGGGTCGAGGTTGTTCCAGCCGGTCAGCTTGCTGCGGTCGAGCTTCTTCAGGGCGCCGCCCTGCAGCTGCCGGGCCATGAAGTGGTTGGAGGGGAACACCACGTCGTAGCCGGAGCGGCCGGCCATGAGCTTGGCGTCCAGGGTCTCGTTGCTGTCGTACACGTCGTACTGGGCGCTGAGGCCGCTGGCCTTCTCGAAATTCTTCAGGGTGTCCGGCGCGATGTAGTCGGTCCAGTTGTAGATGCGCACGCCGTCGGCGGCCTGGCTGGCGGATGCGACGAGCATCAGCGGGATGATTTTCTTCAGCATGGGTTACCTCGTTGATTGTTCTTGTTAGGCAGTGGCTCAGGGGCTGCGCCGATCAGTGGATCAGCACGAAGGTCTTGCGGACGGTTTCTTGTATGTCCCACACGCCGGTGGTGTTGGCCGGCATCATCAGCGCGTCGCCGGCGCGGATCTCGATCGGCTCGCCGCCGTCCGGGGTGAAGGTGCAACGCCCGGCGATGAAGTGGCAGAACTCCTGCTGGACGATCTGCCGGCGCCAGCGGCCCGGGCTGCACTCCCACACGCCGGCCTCAACGCCATCGGCGCGCTCGACGCTGTGAGTGCGGGTCACCGCGTGCGGCTCGCCCAGCGGCACGGCCACCGGGTTGACCTCGTCCAGAGTCAGCTCGGCGGTGTTCTTGAAGTGGTCGATGCTCATCGGATTCTCCAGGGTCATTTCATGAAACCTTCCATCAGGCCCGCCACGCCCTGCGCGAGGCGGCGGCGCCAGGGCGCGCTGTGCGGGTCGGCCAGCACCCGGTCCTCATGGACGAAGCTGCGGATGATGGCGTTGTAGCCGAGCCAGCGGCACGGCTCGGGCTCCCAGCCAGCCAGGCGCTCGAGGCCGGAATCGGCCTGTACCCAGGGCTGGCGGGTCAGTTCGTTGTCCTGGCCGAGGATCAACGCGGCCAGGGTGCGACCACCCAGGTTGCTGGCGCCGACGCCTTCGCCGCCGTAGCCGCCGGACAGGGCGATGCCGTTGCGCGTGTCGCGCAGCATGTGCGGGTGGAAGCGCCGGGCCATGCCCAGGTTGCCGCCCCAGGCATGGGTCAGGCGCACGTCGCGCAGCTGCGGGAACAGCTCGCCGAACAGGTAGCGGCGCAGCTCGCGCTCGTCCTCGGTGAGGGTGAAGTCGCTGCGCAGGCGACCGCCGAAGCGGTAGCCGCCGCGGGCGCCGAACACCAGGCGGTCGTCGGCGCTGCGCTGGCCGTAGGTGACCTGGCGACTGGCCTCGCTGAAGGCCTGGCCGCGCTCCAGGCCGATCTCGGCCCAGACGGAGGCCGGCAGCGGCTCGGTGGCGACGAGCAGGCTCTGCACCGGCAGCTGATGGCGACCCAGCGGCGGCAGGCTGGCGGCGTAGCCCTCCACCGCCGGCACCACCCAGTCGGCACGGACGCTGCCGTGGGCGGTGCGTACCTGGCCGCGTTGCCAGTCGGTCACCCGGCTCTGCTCGTAGAGTTCGACGCCCATGGCCTCGACGCAGCGGGCCAGGCCGCGGGCCAGTTTGGCCGGCTGGATGGTGGCGCAGTGCGGGCTGTAGAGCGCGCCGTAGGGGTTGGCCACGCGCAGCTGCTCGGCCAGCTCGGCCGGCGGCAGCCAGCGGTAGTCGTCCTCCCCCAGCCCCAGAGCGCGCAGGTGCCGTAGCTGCTCCTGCAGACCGCTCAACTGTTCGGGGTAGCGCGCCGCGCAGTACAGGACGCCGCCCTTGCGCAGGTCGCAGGCGATGCCTTCGCGCTCGGTGACGCTGGCCACCTCGTCGGGGATGCCGTGCAGCAGGTCGAACGAGGCCCGTCGCTGCTCGGCCGGCAGGCCGGCGAGCAGGCGGTCCTCGCCGAGGATGTTGCCCATCAGCCAGCCGCCGTTGCGCCCGGAGGCACCGAAGCCGGCGATCTCCGCCTCCAGCACCACGACGCGCAACTGCGGCGCCTGGCGCTTGAGGTAGTAGGCCGTCCACAGGCCGGTGTAGCCGGCGCCGACGATCACCACGTCGGCACTCAGGTCGGCCTGCAGGCTCGGCCGCGCCGTCAGCGGCTCGGCGAGCTGGTCCATCCACAGGCTGATGTTGCGCCAGGGATTCATCGGGGTCTCCGCCAATCAGTCGATGGGCGCAGACTAGTCAGGCGGCTCAGGGCTTGTCTTGCGTGCGGGCCCGCGAGGAAATTTGCTTGAGGTAGGCCTTGGGCGTCACGCCCATGTGCTCGCGGAAGCACTTGTAGAACGCCGACAGCGAGTTGAAGCCGGCGGCGAAGGCCAGTTCGTCGACCCGCCGCGGATCGCCGCCCGCCTCCAGGCCGTCGAGCAGGTGCTGCAGGCGCGCCTGGTTGACGTAGCGGTAGAAGCTCTGCCCCAGCACCTGGTTGAGCAGATGGGAGATCTGGTTGCGGCTGTAGCCGGTGGCGGCCGCGACCTGTTGCAGGTCCAGTTCCGCATCGAGGAAGGGCTTGTGCTTGTGGAAGTAGTCCTGCAGGTCCTGCGCCAGCATGCTCAGCTGCCACGCGGACAGCCCGAGGCGACTGGTGGCCGGACGCGCGCTGGCGCCCTTGCTCGCGCGGGCCTCGTGGACCAGGGTGGCGTATTCGTTGATCCGCCAGATCAGCCCGTCGCGCACGGTGATCGACTCGCCGGTGCGGAACGACGCCAGCCCCTCGCTGCCCTGCAGGGCGAAGCGGTACTGGATGAACGCTGTGTGGCCGTCGATGCGGATGCGGTCGACGTGCTCGAGCATCTCGCCCGGCCGCCGCGGCAGGTTGTCCTCGACGTATTCGCGCAGCTCGCCCAGGTGCATGGTGCGTTGCTGGAAGAAGTCGTTGTATTCGATGTCCGGGTGGAACAGCGCCATCACCGCTTCCAGGTCCCGGCAGCGCCAGCTGAGGTGGTAGCGCAGGATGGTCTCGCGGGTGCGCTCGGTCTGCGCGGCGTCGTCGGGAAAGTCGCTGTCGTGCATGGGGCGGATCGGCTGTGCAGAAGCATGCAGCTTGCCCGATTCCTCAGCCGGCGAACAGGCGAATGCCGCGCGGCTGGGCCAGCGCCGCCGAGGGGCTCATGCCGATGATGCTGCGGAAGGTGTGGCTGAAGTGCGCCGAGTCGGTGAAGCCGGCGGCCATCGCCGCATCGGTGAGATTCAGCCCCCGCGCCACGCCGACGCTGGTGACGAACAGCCGGTGCCACTGGCGGTAGCGGCGGATGGGAATGCCGATCTTCTGGCGGAACAGCTGGGTCAGGCGCGGCACCGACAGGCCCACCTGCTCGGCGAGAAATTCGATGGACTGGTTGCACGCCACGTCGGCCTTGATCAGCGTCACCGCGCGCACGATGCGCGGGTCGCAGGCGAACCCGGACGGACGCTGCTGCTGGGGGTTTATCAGCCGCTCCAGCGCATCGTAGGCCTCGGCCGGCGCGGCGATGCGCCGGTGCAGGTCGTCGAGGCTGGCGATGCACGCCGCCTCGTCGTCGAGCGCGACTTGCACCGCGCCACGGCAGGCGCCCATGCGCGGCCGCAACAGGGCGTGATCCTCGCCAAACACGTCCAGGTAGATGATCGCCACCCGCGAGCCGCGGCTGTCGACGACCAGGTCCAGCCCGGCCGGCACCAGGGCGCTGCGGCAGGTCAGCGAGGCATTGATCGACAGCTCGCCGTCGAGGGCGACGAGCAGCATGGCGGCGGCCTGGGACAGGCGCAGCGGCTCGTCGAAGGCACTCAGGTAGAAGGTGCGCTTGTCCCACAGGTACAGCAGCACCGGGGCATCGCAGGGGAGCCTGGTCATGGACGTTTCCCGCCCTGTTCTTGTTGTTCTTGTGGGCGGCAGGGTTAGCACAGGCCCGGCGCCGATGAAAGTGCATCTGCCAACCGCGTCGCAAATATTTGTGCGCCGCCGGGTTGATTTCATCAGTTCTTACAAGCCGCCTCCGCACCCGGGTGCTTTGATGGCCGCCACTCCGCTGCTGTGTGCGGAGCTACAACAACAAAAAACGAACACACAGGTACCCCACCATGAAGAAACTGCTCGTCCCGGCGCTGGCCGCCCTCGGCCTCTGCGCGTCCCTCCCTGCCCTGGCCAACACCCAGTCGCAGACCAAGAACCCCATCGTCCTCGTCCCCGGCATCTTCGCCTTCGACACCATCGCCGGCATCGACTACTGGTACCAGATCCCCAGCGCCCTGCAGAGCCAGGGTGCCAAGGTTCACGTGCCGAAGATCAATGCCTTCGACAGTTCGGCCAAGCGCGGTGAATCGCTGATCGCCCAGCTGGAGCAGATCCGCGCCGCCTCGGGCGGCAGCGTGAAGAAATTCAACCTGATCGGCCACAGCCAGGGCGGCCTCACCGCCCGCTACGTGCTCAATACCCGCCCCGATCTGGTGGCCTCGGTGACCACCCTGAACTCGCCGCACAAGGGCTCGCCGATGGCCGATATCGTCACCGGCGTGGCGCCGGCCGGCAGCCTGCGCGGCGTGGCCTTCGATGTGTTCGCCAATGCCGTGGGCAATCTGGTCAACCTGCTGTCGAACAACCGCAAGAGCGCTTCGGACGTGCGCGCCATGCTCGCCGAGTTCAACAAGAACGGGGCCGCCGCCAACAACCAGCGCTACCCGGTCGGCATTCCCACCAGCAGCTGCGGTGAGGGCCCCGAGACCGTCAGCCTGAACGGCAACAGCATCCGTCTGTACTCCATGAGCGGCACCGCGCCGCTGACCAACGTGCTGGACATCTCCGACCCGCTGTTCACCGTCACCTCGCTGGCCTTCGGCGAGGCCAACGACGGCGTCACCGGGCGCTGCTCCAGCCACTTCGGCAAGGTCCTCAAGGACAACTACACCATGAACCATCTGGATGTGACCAACCAGGTCCTGGGGCTGGTGTCGCTGTTCGAGACCAACCCCAAGACGCTGTTCCAGAGTCAGGCCAATCGCCTGAAAAACCTCGGCCTGTGATACCGGCGGGCATGGCGACCCTCCCGCGCCATGCCCGCCGCGAGGAGAATTCGATGTCCGGCAGAATCATCCTGGCCGCCCTGGCCCTGGGGGCGGTCGCCGTCGGAGGCACCCTGGCGCTCTATCGCCCCGAACCAGCGCCCGCTGCATCCCACTCATCCACGTCCAGCGCCAGCGAACGGGCTGAAGATGCACGCAGCCGCCAGGCCAGCACCCTCAACCGCGACCTGCGCGAGACGCCGACCGTCCGCCTGGCCGATCCCGGCTCGCTGCCGCCGTCGCTGCAAGGCGCCCGTCACGGCGTGGCCTTGCGCATGGATGAGTGGGGCAAGCTGATCCTGCAGGCGGACCTGCTGCACCTGTTCGACTTCTATCTCGCCGGTCGCGAAGAGGAAGGTCTGGACAAGGTCCTGACGCGTATTCACCGCGACCTGGCCGCCCAGCTGCGCGAGCCGGCACTGGACCAGGCCCGCGACCTGCTGCGCCGCTACGTGGACTACCGTATCGCCCTACAGGAGCTGCCCGAGGCCGGCGCCGGTCTGGACGCCGTCGCCCTGCGCCAGCGCCTGGACGCGCTCAACGCGGTGCGCCAGCGCTATTTCAGCGCCGAGGAATACGCGCTGTTCTTCGCCCGCGAGAACGCCGAGGACGAATACCGGGTGCAGCGCCTGGCGCTGAGCCGGCAGGACGGCCTGAGCGACGAACAACGCGATCTGGCGCTGGCCGAGCTGGAGCTGCAGCTGCCCGAGGACGTACGCGCGGCCCGCGCCGAGAGCAGCCGCTACGGCGACCTGTACGCCACCACCCAGGCCCTGCAGGCACAAGGCGCCAGCGCCGAGGAGATCCGCCAGGTGCGCGAGCAGTCCCTGGGCAGCGAGGCCGCCGATGCCCTGGCCGAGCTGGATCGCCAGCAGGCCGCCTGGCAACAGCGCCTCGCCGACTACGCCGCCGAGCGCAACCGCCTGCGCGACTCCGGGCTCGACAACAGCCAATTGCAGGCCGCCATCGCCGACCTGCAGGCCAGCCGCTTCGACGAACGCGAGCGCCTGCGCGTGCAGGCCCTGGACGCCGAACTCTAGCGCCGCGAAGGCTGGTCTACCCTGTAGGCAGACCCGGGCGGAGAAGCAACGATGGAACAGCAGGACGACGACAAGCCGCTGACCTTTCGCGAGATGCTGCAGAGCGTGCTGGCTGCCGCCTTCGGCGTGCAGAGCGGCAAGAACCGCACGCGCGACTTCAGCCGCGGCAAGCCGAGCCATTTCATCCTGCTCGGCGTGCTGTTCACCTCGGTGTTCGTGGTGGTGCTGTTCGCGCTGGTGCGGCTGGTGCTGCACCTGGCCGGCGTCTAGCCCGCGGCTGCCGCGCCCGCTAGCGCAGCAGTGGGTCGATGGAGCAGGTGTAGGCCTTCATTGCCGGGTTGCGGGTGGCGCTGAACTCGGCGAAATCCAGGCCCACGTCCGGACGCCGGAGCCGTTGCAGCAGCCTCTTCGACTCCCTCGCATCGATCAGCCGCAGCGGACGAACCCTCTGGTCCTTGCCGCCGCGCTCGGCGAAATCCAGCCCGGCGGCATGATCGTGCAGCATCACCAGGGCGCAACCGCCGAGCAAGAAGTGCCCCGTCGCCAGTACCGCCAGGCGACCCTCGGCGCGCGCCCGCAGGGCCTCCTCAGAGTTATTCAGCGCCGTGTAGCGCAGCTGACGGCCCAACTCGCTCGCCGCCTGCATGGCGCCGAAGGCCATTTCGTCGTTCGCCGACCAGACCATCTGCACGGCGGGATAGCGCGGCAGCAGCGCCCTCGCCTGCTCATAGGCACGCTGCTTGCGCCATTCGCCGTATAGCAGCTGGCGCAAGCGCACCTGGGGATGCTCGGCCAGGGCGCGATGCAGGCCGGCCTCGCGCAGGCTGGCCGACGGCGTGTTCTTCACGCCGGAGAACGCGACCAGCTCGCTGCCGCCCGGCGCCCCGTGCAGCAACGATCTGGCCATCAGGTAGCCGGCCTCCTCGTCATTGGCCACCAGGCTGCCGATCCAGTTGGGATATCGCTCCCGCGTGCCGCCGATCAGTTGCTGCTGTTCGGCCGTGAGCGTGCTGTGCAGGGAAAACAGGCGTATGCCGCTGTCCGCCATCAGGCGCAGGATTTCCGGGCCGAGGTACTGCTCGTTGGCGAACAGCAGGTAGTCGGGGCGTTGCGGGCGCCGCAGCACGGCGTGTGCGTTGCGCAGGAGGGTATCGGCATCGCGCTCGCCGTACAGCACTTCCAACTGCAGGCCGAGGTCGCCGGCGGCGTCATGCATGTAGCGGCTGTAGTCGAGCCAGAAGCGCTCGTTGGAATAGCCGGGGTTGAGGAAGACCACCGAAGCGGCCTGCGCCGGCAGGCAGAAGAGACTCAGGCAGAGCAGTAGAAGGCGCGGGAACAAGATCGTGATCCAGGCTCAGGCGAATCGCGGCGCGCAGTATACAAGTCGCCGCCGCGTTCGCGCCTTTGGGCGCACAAACGAAAGGGCCAGCGCCGGTGATCCGTCGCTGGCCCTCGCATGGCGGCGTCAGCCTACTGCTGGCTGACCCAGAACACCGCCGTGCTCACCACGATTGCGATCAGTATGAAGATGGCCCAAGCGTCGATGGCGCTGTCCTTGTCATGGGAGGTGGAGTCGGTCATGGCGGCCTCGTTGTTGTTGTGGTTTCCCTGAGTTAAGACCAGGCTCCGGCCGCGCTCAAGGCGCTTCGCTTATCTACTTTAGCTATGTACTTATATGGAAACTTCACTTTTTCGCATATTTGTCAGCTGGTATCTTTCCCCAGCCCTGATAAAAGCGCGTTTTAACCGTGCGCGCGCAAAAGCCATCACTGCCTGATGAAGCAGTAGCCTGACCTCCACAGGACACCTATGTACGTATACGACGACTACGATCAGCGGATCGTCGAGGACCGCGTCAAGCAGTTCCGCGACCAGACCCGCCGCTACCTGGCCGGCGAACTCTCCGGCGAGGAGTTCCGCCCCCTGCGCCTGCAGAACGGCCTCTATATCCAGCGCTTCGCACCGATGCTGCGCATCGCCGTGCCGTACGGCCTGCTGAACTCCACCCAGGTGCGCAAGCTGGCGCAGATCGCGCGCGATTACGACAAGGGCTACGCGCACATCAGCACCCGCCAGAACGTACAGTTCAACTGGCCGGAGCTGGAGGACGTGCCGGAGATCCTGGCGGAGCTGGCGACCGTGCAGATGCACGCGATCCAGACCAGCGGCAACTGCGTGCGCAACACCACCACCGACCAGTTCGCCGGCGTGGCCCGCGACGAGATCGTCGACCCGCGCCCGTGGTGCGAGATCATCCGTCAGTGGTCGACCTTCCACCCCGAGTTCACCCACCTGCCGCGCAAGTTCAAGATCGCCGTCAACGGCGCCGTGAGCGACCGCGCCGCCATCGAGGTGCACGACATCGGCCTGGAAGCGGTGAAGAACGACGCCGGTGAGCTGGGCTTCCGCGTCTCCGTCGGCGGCGGCCTGGGCCGTACCCCGATCGTCGGCAGCTTCATCAACGAATTCCTGCCCTGGCAGCACCTGCTGGGCTACCTCGACGCCATCCTGCGCGTGTACAACCGCTACGGCCGTCGCGACAACAAGTACAAGGCGCGCATCAAGATCCTGGTCAAGGCGCTGACCCCGGAAGTCTTCGCCGAAAAGGTGAATGCCGAGTTCGCCCACCTCAAGGATGGCCCAACTACCCTGACCGAGGCCGAAGTCGCCCGCGTCGCCGCCCACTTCGTCGACCCGGCCTACCGCGAGTTGGCCGACCAGGACGCCGAACTGGCCGCCCTCGACGCCCAGCACCCGGGCTTCGCCCGCTGGCGCCAGCGCAACACCTTCGCCCACAAGAAGCCGGGCTATGTCGCCGTGACCCTGTCGCTGAAACCCACCGGCGTGGCGCCGGGCGATGTCACCGACAAACAGCTGGATGCCATCGCCGACCTGGCCGATCGCTACAGCTTCGGCGAGGTGCGCAACAGCCACAACCAGAACATCATCCTCGCCGACATCGAGCAGCAGCAGCTGTTCACCCTGTGGGGCGAGCTGCGCGAGCAGGGCTTTGCCACGCCGAACGTGGGCCTGCTGACCGACATCATCTGCTGCCCGGGCGGCGACTTCTGCTCCCTGGCCAACGCCAAGTCGATCCCGGTGGCCGAGGCCATCCAGCGCCGCTTCGACGATCTCGACTACCTGTTCGACATCGGCGACCTCGACCTGAACATCTCCGGCTGCATGAACGCCTGCGGCCACCACCACGTGGGCCACATCGGCATCCTCGGCGTGGACAAGAAGGGCCAGGAGTTCTACCAGGTGTCCCTCGGCGGCAGCGCCGGCCGCGAATCCAGCCTGGCGCAGATCCTCGGCCCGTCCTTCGCCCAAGAGGAAATGGCCGACGTGATCGACAAGCTGATCAAGGTCTATGTCGAGCGCCGCACCGAAGAAGAAACCTTCCTCGACACCTTCCGCCGCGTCGGAATCGACCCGTTCAAGGAGCGCGTCTATGCAGCGAATCATTAAGAACGGCCAGGTACTGGACGAGACCTGGCACCTGCTGCCGGCCGACGCCACCCTCGACAGCATCAGCAACTGCGACGACCTGATCGTGCCTCTGGCGCTGTGGCGCGAGCACGCTCATGCGCTCAAGGCCCGCGACGGCGGCCTCGGCGTGTGGCTGGATGCCGGCGAAGAGGTCGAGGAGATCGCCGATCAGCTGGAGCATTTCCAGGTGGTTGCCCTCAACTTCCCCGCCTTCACCGACGGCCGCCACTGCTCCAGCGCCTACCTGCTGCGCAACCGCTATGGCTACAAGGGCGAATTGCGCGCCATCGGCGATGTGCTGCGCGACCAGCTGTTCTCCTACCAGCGCGTGGGCTTCGATGCCTTCGCCCTGCGTGCGGACAAGGACCCGGTCGACGCGCTGAAGGCCTTCGAGGAGTTCGGCGAGGTTTATCAGGCCTCCACCGACCAGCCGCTGCCGCTGTTCCGCCGCCGCGCCTGATCGCCGCCGCAAGCAAAAAGCCCCGCATCGCGGGGCTTTTTCGTTTCAGAGCCCAAGCTGTAGCCCGGATGCAATCCGGGAGCGGAGTCGCCTGCTTCCCGGATTGCATCCGGGCTACTAAACAGCTCGCAGAACTCTTGTAGGGCTCATTACTGGGCCCGTACTGACTCCCAGGCCACGCTGGCGAGCAGTTCGCGGCAATCGGCCAACTGCGTCTGGGTGCGTCCCGCCAGCCAGTTACGGGCGAAGTCGTGGGTCGGGCCGATGACCACCGACGCGAAACAGTCCGCCGGCATCGCCTTGAACACGCCCTCTTCGCGATACCCGGACAGGGCCTCGAGAATGCGCTGGAAATGCACCCGGTTAGCCTCGCGCAACTCGTCCCCCCGTTCCCCCGCCTCCACCCGGCCGCGGCTGTGCAGAACGAAGCGCGCCCAGTCCGGATTGGCCACCACCCAGTCGATGTAGCTGGTGACCAGCAGCCGCACACAGGCCTCAGCGCTGTCGGCGCTGGCGAATCCCTGGTCCAGCAACGCCGCGTATTCGGAGGTGCCGGCCAGGTACAGGGCGCCGATGATGCGCTCCTTGTTGCCGAAGTGATGGTACAGGCTGCCGATGCTGGCGCCGGAGCGGTCGCGGATCATCTCGATGGTGGTCGCGTCCACTCCGTATTCGGTGAAGCAGGCCAGGGCGGCCTGGAGGATTTCGTCCTTGCGGGAACGGCGGGCCATCAGGCCTCCTTAAGAATCTCTACAAAGTCTGCTAGGCGCCGGCCAAGCGGCATTGGAGGGGGGCTCATATGCTCGTCCATCACCTTCTCTCGCTTGGCTAGCTTCTGATCATCAACAGACTCAGCAAATTAGAATAATTTTCTAGAATTGTTTTCTAGTATCCGTATACTGCCTCGGCGCGCGCTTCTCTTCAATCTCAGTTCAGGAGCACCCCATGAGTCAGATGATGCAGATGTACCAGCAGGTCGGCCCCGCCCAGTTCAGCACCATGATCGGCCAGGTCGCCCCCTACTTCGCCAGCATCGCCCCGCAGTTCGTCGAGCTGCGCCCGGGCTATGCCGAGGTGACCTTCCCCAAGCGTCGCGAGGTGCTCAACCACCTCGGCACGGTGCACGCCATCGCCCTATGCAATGCCGCCGAGCTGGCCGCCGGCACCATGACCGACGCCTCGATCCCGGCCGGCTGCCGCTGGATTCCCCGCGGCATGACCGTGGAGTACCTGGCCAAGGCCAAGGGCGACGTACGCGCCGTGGCCGACGGCAGCGCCATCGACTGGAACCAGACCGGCGACGTCAAGGTGCCGGTGGTGGCCTACGTCGACGGCGAGCCGGTGTTCCGCGCCGAGATCACCATGTACGTCAGCCAGGCCTGAGCGGACCTTCGCACCTGACCAGCCCGAAGCGGAGTCACGCCAACGAAAAGGCCCGGTCGGACCGGGCCTCTTCCTGACGGCAGAAATCAGCCGAGATTGACCAGCACCCGGCCGACCATCTTGCCGGAGAGGATCTGCTCGATGGCCTGCGGCAGCTGCTCCAGACCCACTTCCTGGGCCAGGCTCTCCAGATTGCCGAGCTTCCATTGCAGGGACAGCTTGTCCCACATGGAGGCCTTGACCACCAGCGGCAGCTCCACCGAATCCACTCCCAGCAGGTTGACCCCGCGCAGGATGAACGGGGCGACGCTGCCCTTGAAGCCCATGCCGGCGGTCAGGCCGCAGCAGGCGGCGCTGGCGCCGTAACGCAGGGACTTGACCACGTTGAACAGGATGTCGCCGCCGACGGTGTCCACCGCGCCGGCCCAGCGCTCCTTGAGCATGGCCTTCTCGCTGCCGTCCTGCAGCTCTTCGCGCGGCACGATCTGCTGCGCGCCGAGCTGGCGCAGGAACTCGCCCTGCCCGGCCTTGCCGGTGGACGCGGCGACGTTGTAGCCGAGACGCGCCAGCAGGGCCACGGCAACCGAACCGACGCCGCCGGTGGCACCGGTCACCAGCACCGGGCCGGCGGCCGGCGTCAGCCCGGCCTGCTCGAGCTTGTCCACGCACAGCGCGGCGGTCAGGCCGGCGGTACCGAGCAGCATGGATTCGCGCAGCGACAGGCCCTTGGGACGCTTGATCACCCAGGCGGCCGGCACGCGGATGTACTGTCCGAAGCCGCCAGCGGTGTTCATGCCCAGGTCGTAACCGGTGACGATCACCTCGTCGCCGGCGGCGAACTCGCTCGCCGAGGACTCGGCCACCACGCCGGCGGCATCGATGCCCGGGGTGTGCGGATAAGCCTTGGTCACCCCGCGGTTGCCGCTGGCGGACAGGGCGTCCTTGTAGTTGAGCGAGGAATACTGCACGCGGATCAGCACCTCGCCGGCAGGCAGCTCGGCGACATTGCGCTCCACCACCCGGGGCACGAACGCGCCGTTCTCCTCGCTGACCAGCAGAGCCTTGAAGGCTGTCATGGCTTACTCCTACCAGAAACGTTGTTGATTGAGACGGCTCCACCAGTTCAGCAGCAGGCGGTCCAGCGTGACGCTGGCGGCCAGGCCGAAGCGCTCGGGCAGGCTCTTCTTCTCGGCGAAATGCAGGTGGAACAGCTCGGCCTCGCGGGCACGCTCGGCCAGGTACTCGTCGCTGGTCTTGAGTTCGTCCACCAGTTGCTTGGTCAGCGCGGAGATGCCCAGCCAGACCTCGCCAGTGGCGATCTCGTCGATGTTCAGCTGCGGGCGGTAGCGGGCCACGAAGTTCTTGAACAGCTCGTGGGTGGTTTCCAGATCCTCCTGGAATTTCTCGCGCCCCTTCTCGGTGTTCTCTCCCAGGATGGTCAGCGTGCGCTTGAACTCGCCGGCGGTGAGCATTTCGACGTCGATGTCGTGCTTCTTCAGCAGGCGGTGGATGTTCGGCAACTGCGCCACCACGCCGATGGAGCCGAGGATGGCGAAGGGCGCCGAGAGCACTCGATCGCCGATGCACGCCATCATATAGCCGCCGCTGGCGGCGACCTTGTCCACGCACACGGTCAGCGGCACGCCGGCCTGGCGGATGCGTGCCAGTTGCGAGGCGGCCAGGCCGTAGCCGTGGACCACGCCGCCGCCGCTCTCCAGGCGCAGCACCACTTCATCCTGGGCGGTGGCCATGCTCAACAGCGCCGTGACCTCGTGGCGCAGGTTGTCGGTGGCCGAGGCTTTGATGTCGCCGTCGAAGTCGAGCACGAACACCCGTGGCTTGTGCGTGCCTTCCTTCTTATCCAGCTTGGCCTGCTTCGCCTCGGCCTTGCGCTGGGCCTTGAGCTGCGCCTTGTTCAGCAGCTCGTGCTCCAGGCGCTGGCGCAGGCCCTTGTAGAATTCGTTGAGCTTGCTCACCTGCAAGTGGCCGGAGCCCTTGCCACGGCCCTTGCTGCGCAGCGCGGCGATGGTCAATAGCACCATGATGATGGCGACCACGACCGTCAGGGTGCGGAGCAGGAAGTCCGCGTAATCCAACAGAAACTCCACAGGTTCTCCCTCGTCTATTGTGAAGCGATGCCGCCGAACGGCGGCTCGCCAGGCCCAAGCATAACGGCGCCGAAGCCCGCCGGCCAACCGCAGCGGGCCATGCGCGAGTGGCCTCGCACCAATTCAAACAAGCGTATGTTTTTCCGTTGACAGGGGCCGGGTTCCGGCCCTACCCTCGCGAAACTTCAACCCGCCGGGATCGATTGCGGACGTGGGTAGCATCTATCTGATACGACATGGCCAGGCCTCATTCGGTGCCGATGACTACGACGTGCTGTCGCCGCTCGGCGTGCGTCAGGCCGAAGTGCTCGGCGAGCACCTGGCCGAGCTCGGCATCGTCTTCGACCGCTGCCTGAGCGGCAGCCTGCGCCGTCAGCAACATACCGCCAGCGCCGCCCTGCAGCGCTGCGTGGCCGCCGGCCTGAACGCGCCGGAGCTGGAGATCGACCCGGCCTTCAACGAATTCGACGCCGAGGCGGTGATCCGCAACCTGCTGCCGGCCATGCTGCCGGAAGAACCGGACGCGCTGGAAATCCTGCGCAACCCCAAGGAAAACCGCGCCGCCTTCCAGCACCTGTTCGCGCGCATCATCCGCCGCTGGGTCAGCGGCCAGTACGACGAGCCCGGGCATGCCTCCTGGCAGGGTTTCGTCGACACGGTGCACGGCGGCCTGCAGCGCCTGCTGGCGCAAGCCGAGCGCGGCCACAACATCGCCGTGTTCACCTCCGGCGGCACCATCACCGCCCTGCTCCATGCGCTCACCGGCGTACCGGCCGAGAAGGCCTTCGAACTCAACTGGCAGATCGTCAACACCTCGCTGTCGCGCCTGATCTTCCGCGGCGGCGAGGCGACCCTGGCTTCCTTCAACAGCCGTGTGCATTTGGAGCTGTTGAAGACCCCGGAACTCATCACCTATCGCTGAGTACCGGCCCACAGCGGCCCGCAAGGCCGCCAGCAACCCTTGATAAAAAGGACAGAAACCATGAGCTCCGTTGCCGACACCATCAACACCATGAAGTCCAAGTTCAACGCCAGCGCTGCCGCCGGCCTGGACCTGGTATTCCAGTTCAACATCGAAGACGGTGACAACTACGCGCTGATCGTCAAGGACGGCACCTGCGACGTGCAACAGGGCGACAACCCGAACGCCAACGTCACCCTGATCATGGACAGCGCCACCCTGGCCGGTATCGCCTCCGGTGAAACCGACGGCATGCAGGCTTTCATGAGCGGCAAGCTGCGCGCCGAAGGCGACATGATGCTGGCCATGAAACTGGCCGAACTGTTCCCGGTATAAGCCCAAGGGCACACCGCGAACAGAGCAGAACCGGAGTCCTCGGACTCCGGTTTTTTTTCGCCCGAGCCCAGGCGGCGTGCGGCAATCAGGTCCCTTGATCGACGACCAACATCCGCATCTATAACGCTGTGCTTTGCTTAAGGGCACCATTAAATTAGCCAATGATTAGTGGCCCCCATCATCAGCAGAAGGGATAAGCATGACGCTGACAGACCAGTCCACCGGCATCCGCGAAGGCGAAGAGCTCGATGCCGCGCAGATCGACCCGTACCTGAAGGCGCACATCCCGGGGCTTACCGGCACGCCGCGGATCAGCCAGTTCCCCGGCGGCGCCTCCAACCTCACCTATCTGCTGGAGTACCCGGAGCAGGAGTTCGTCCTGCGTCGCCCGCCGTTCGGCCACAAGGCCAAGTCGGCTCACGACATGGGCCGCGAGTACCGCATCCTCAACCAGCTCAACGCCGGCTTCCCGTACTGCCCGAAGGCCTACGTGCACTGCACCGACGAGTCGGTGATCGGCGCCGAGTTCTACGTGATGCAGCGGGTCAAGGGCATCATCCTGCGCAGCGACATGCCGGCCGAGCTGAACTTCAGCGCCGAGCAGACCAACGCCCTGTGCAAGAGCTTCATCGACAAGCTGGTCGACCTGCACAACGTCGACTATCAGGCCTGCGGCCTGGCCGACCTGGGCAAGCCGGAAGGCTACGTGAAGCGCCAGATCGAAGGCTGGAGCGACCGTTACGAGAAGGCCATGACCCCCGACGCGCCCGCCTGGGAGCAGGTCAAAACCTGGCTGCGCGAGAAGATGCCCGCCGACCACCACAAGCCGGGCATCGTGCATAACGACTACCGCTTCGACAACGTCATCCTCGACCCGGCCAACCCGATGCAGATCATCGGCGTGCTGGACTGGGAGCTGACCACCATCGGCGACCCGCTGATGGACCTGGGCAACACCCTCGCCTACTGGATCGAGGCCGGCGATCCGCAGCCCATGCAGCTGATGCGCCGCCAGCCGAGCAACGCGCCGGGCATGCTGAGCCGCCAGGAGTTCGTCGACTACTACGCCGAGCGCGCCGGCATCCGGATCGACAATTTCGACTTCTACTACTGCTACGGCCTGTTCCGCCTGGCCGGCATCGTGCAGCAGATCTACTACCGCTTCTTCCATGGCCAGACCAAGGACAAGCGCTTCGCCCAGTTCATCATGATGAACAAGCTGCTGGAGCAGGCTGCCCTGCAGGTCATCAAGAAATCCACCCTGTAACCCGGCTCAGACAAGGGAATAGCAATGTCCAAGACCAACCTGTTCGACCTCGACGGCAAGATCGCTTTCGTCTCCGGCGCCAGCCGCGGCATCGGTGAGGCCATCGCCAAACTGCTGGCCCAGCAAGGCGCCCACGTGATCGTCTCGAGCCGCAAGATCGACGACTGCCAGAAAGTCGCCGACGCCATCGTCGCCGACGGCGGCAAGGCCACCGCCATCGCCTGCCACATCGGCGAGATGGGACAGATCAGCAACGTCTTCGCCTTCATCCGTGAGCAGTTCGGACGCCTCGACATCCTGGTCAACAACGCCGCCACCAACCCGCAGTTCTGCAACGTGCTGGACACCGACCTGGGCGCCTTCCAGAAGACCGTCGACGTCAACATCCGCGGCTACTACTTCATGTCCATCGAAGGCGGCAAGCTGATGAAGGCCAACGGCGGCGGCTCGATCATCAACGTCGCCTCGATCAATGGCGTCTCGCCGGGCGAGTTCCAGGGTATCTACTCGGTGACCAAGGCCGCCGTGATCAGCATGACCAAGGTCTTCGCCAAGGAATGCGCGCAGTTCGGCATCCGCTGCAACGCCCTGCTGCCGGGCCTGACCGACACCAAGTTCGCCTCGGCCCTGACCAAGAACGACGCCATCCTCAACGTCGCCCTGCAGCGCATCCCGCTAAAGCGCGTGGCCGCTCCGAGCGAGATGGCCGGCACCGTGCTGTACCTGGCCAGCGATGCCTCCAGCTACACCACCGGTGTGGCGCTGAACGTGGACGGCGGCTTCCTCTCCTGAAGCCTTCCCCGCGAGCATGAAAAAAGGGACCTTCGGGTCCCTTTTTCGTTGTGCCGCGCCAGGGCGCGCACGGTGCATCCTGCGAGCTATTGCCAGTCCTTCAGCGCCTGTTCGGCGACCTGGTTCATGGGCTTGGCGAGCAGGCCGGTGGGGCTCAGGCTGACGCTGAACACGGCGCCATCGGCGATCGGCAGGTAGGTGACACGCGCGGCCTGCGGCTCGAACAGGAACAGGTCGCGCTGGCCCAGGCGCAGCCAGCGCCACAGGTCGATGCCGTAGGGACTCTGCGCCAGCTGTACCTGGGCGTGACGGGCGGTCTCCTGCTGCTCGATGGCGAGGAAACGGCCCGAGAGCTTTTCCAGACGATAGCCCGGTTCCAGGCCGATCAGCGCCGCCAGGCCCTTCCAGCCCAACAGCCGGGCGTCCAGTTGCCAGAGATCGCCCTCCAGCAGTACCTGACGCTCCTCGCCGCCCTCCAGCAGGTTGACCCGGTAGCGCTGCGCGCCCTCGGCGGCGAAGCTCAGGGTCACCAGCGGCTTGTCGCGCACCTGCGCGTCGTAGCTGCGCAGGTCATAGGCCACCACACCGACCAGCAGCGCCACGGCGAGAACGGCCAGGCCCAGGGTGCCGCGCAGCCAGGCGAGGAACCAGTTGGGTGCGAACAGGATACGGGCGGCGACGAACAGGGCCAGCAGGGCCAGCAGGCCGGTGAACCAGGCCAGGCCGTCATACTGCATGGAAGCGATTCCTTCTGCGATTTTTTGCCGGCATTATGCTCAGCCACTGTGCGGTGGACCAGCGATGGCCCCGCACAATTGAACCCACTTCGAGTTTTTTATGCCCTTCCCCTTCGAGCTGGCCGTAGATCCGACCACCCTGCTGATCCTCGCCATCGTCGCCTTCATCGCCGGATTCATCGACGCCATTGCCGGCGGCGGCGGCCTGCTGACCATTCCCGCCCTGCTCACCGCCGGCCTGCCGCCGCATCTGGTACTGGGCACCAACAAGCTGTGCGCCACCTTCGGCTCGGCGACCGCCAGCTACACCTTCTACCGGCGCAAGCTGTTCTCGCCACGACAGTGGCGCAACGCGCTGATCGCCACGGCGGTGGGCGCGGCCATCGGCGCCATCATCGCCCACTGGCTGCCGGCGGACTGGCTCAACCAGATGCTCCCCGCCGTGGTATTCGGCTGCGGTCTCTACCTGTTGTTCGGCAAGATGCCGGAGACCCATGGCCAGCACGACGCTCCCGTGGCCCAGGGCCGGCAATGGCCCCAGGGCTTCGGCCTGGGCTTCTACGACGGCGTGGCCGGCCCGGGCACAGGCGCGTTCTGGACGGTGAGCACCCTGCTGCTTTACCCCATGGACCTGGTGCGCGCCAGCGGCGTGGCGCGCAGCATGAATTTCGTCAGCAACGCCATGGCCCTCACGGTATTCATCATCGCCGGCCAGGTGGCCTGGGTGCTCGGCATCAGCATGGGCCTGGCATTGATGGCCGGCGCTTTCTTCGGCGCGCGCACGGCGATCAGCGGCGGCTCCAAGTTCATTCGCCCGGTGTTCATCCTCGTGGTGCTGGCGCTGACCGCGCGCCTGGCCTGGCAACACTGGTTCTAAAAAGGAATTTTCACCATGCGACTCGCCAAGACGACTCCGATCCTGCGCATCTTCGACGAAGCCAAGACCCGGGAATTCTATGTGGACTACCTGGGCTTCCGGGTCGACTGGGAGCACCGCTTCGCCCCCGGCATGCCGCTGTACCTGCAGGTGTCGCGCGACGGCTGCGTGCTGCATCTGTCCGAACACCACGGCGACGCCTGCCCCGGCGCGGCAATGCGCATCGAGACCGACGGCCTGGACGAGTTTCATCGTGAGCTGGAGCAGAAGAGCTACGGCTATGCACGCCCGGGAATCGAAGCCATGCCCTGGGGCAGCCGCGACATGAGCGTGCGCGACCCCTTCGGCAACCGCCTGACCTTCACCGACGCGGTCGGCTGAATCAGCGCAGCAGCTCGGGCTCCGGCTGGCCGAGGCGACGGGCGACGTAGAGGTCGATCAGATAGCGGGCGATCGAGCGCGACATCGGCAATGGCGGCAGCTGGTCGATGGGGAACCAGCGGGCGTCCTCGATCTCGTCGGCCTGGGGCACGATCTCGCCGCTGACATATTCGGCGTGAAAGCCCAGCATCAGCGAATGCGGGAAGGGCCAGCTTTGGCTGCCCAGGTACTGCGGCGCGCCGACCTCGATGCCGACTTCCTCGCGCACCTCGCGGGCCACGCATTCTTCCGCCGACTCGCCCGGCTCGACGAAGCCGGCCAGGGTGCTGTAGACCCCGGAGACGAAGCGCGGCGAACGGGCCAGCAACACCTCGTCACCGCGGGTGACCAGCACGATCATGCTCGGCGAGATGCGCGCATAGCTGTCCAGGCCGCAATCAGGGCAGCGCATGCAGCGCTCGCCCGGCACCTGACGGTTGCGGCTGCCACAGCGGCCGCAGAAACGGTGGTTGAGATCCCAGTGACCAACCTGCTCGGCGAACGACAGCATGCGGAAAGTCGGATAGTCGGCCTGCAGCATGAACTGGCGCAGGCCCTGCCAGAAGCAGCCGGGCATCTCGGCCGGGCGGTCCAGGGTCAGCAGCCACACCGGCTCGCCGTCGAAATGGCCGAGGCCGTGCTCGGCCAGCAGCGACAGCTCCTGACGCTTGAGCCATTCGCGGGGAAAGAGCACGCCGTTGCCGTCGGCGAGAAAGCCCTGCGAGCTGCGCACCAGCGCCCAGCCGCCGGCCTGGTCATTGTTCAGCGGTGGCGTGGTCTGCCAGCCGGAAGCCATCACGCGGCTACCGGCATGCCCAGGGCGCGCACGCTTTCCTCGGCCAGGTCGAGCACGCTCGGCGTGGTCTCGGGACGCAGCACGGCACCACCCTCGAGGTAATACTCCAGGCTGCTGAGGGCGTCGGCCAGGGTTTCCAGCATCTGCTCGGACGGCATCTGCCGGGCATCGACCATCTGCGTCTGGATGTAGTCGCCGCACAGGCCGATCAGCCGGGCCGCACGCTCCTGGCCGAGGAACCACAGACCGCCGCGCACCGCCTGCAGGCTGAAGGGCACGTTGGCCAGGTGCAGCTTGTCGCCGTTGGATTCGAGGTAGGAAGTGATGGCGCGCTTGGCCAGGGCCAGGCCGCCCTGAGCCTCGTCGACCACCACGATGCGCGCTTCGGCCAGCTGGTGCGCGGCAAAGGCCTCGCCCTCGTCGCCCGGGGCCACCGGCGCCGGCCGCGCGTTACGCTGCTCGCCACGTTCGAGGCTGGCGACCATGCTTTCCACGTAAAGCACCGCCTCGGCCAGCTTGTGCAGATCGGTACCGGCGGCGGGGGCTTCTTCGCTCCAGCCACCTACCACCGGCAGCTGCACCTGCAGCGCGTTGGCCGCCGAGCTGAGCCCGACCATGCTGAGGGTCTTGGCCAGTTTGCCGAGCAGCGCGTGCAGATTGCCGAAGCTCTCCGGCTGGGCGGTGCCACGCTCGATCAGGTCGAGCAGGTCCTTTACGCTGGCCAGTTCCTCGCGGATGGCGGTGGACAGCGAACGCATCACGCCCTGACCGGGGCCGGACAGGCGCTGGTATTCCTCGTCGAGCAGGTGATCGGTGAACGGCAGCGCGGTCAGGCCGAACACGTCGCGCACGGCGCTGGCCTGCGGGCCGCGGGTGTCGGCCAGAGCCACCAGATAGAGCAGCTCCTTGAGCAGGCTGCGTGGTGTCTCGTAGCCGCCATTGGCGGCCAGGGCCTGCTTGATCTCGCGATCTAGGCGGGAGAACAGCTGCTTGCGCGACTTGCGCGGCAGCAACTGGCCGTCCAGCTGGGACTCGACCGCCGCGGCGCCGACCCAGTACAGGCGAGCGGCCGGGGTGTCGGCGAACAGCCCGTCGAGGCGGCCGAGCGCGCGCAGCATCAGCTTGAGACCGGCCTGGGGATTGTCCTCGCGGATGAAGCCGAGCAGACCGACCTGGAACATGTGGCGCAGGCGGCGGGCGTCCTGGGCGCTGGGCGGCACGCCGGGCACGCCGACCGGGCGCGGCTGATCGAGGCGTACGCTGAAGAAGAAGCTCTCCGGTAGCGGCGGCTGGGCACCTGCCTGGCGCAGGTCGTTGATCGCCGGCAACAGCAGCTCGGGCATTTCCTGGCGGCTGGCGTCGACGTTCTCGAGGTAGCGGCGCAGCACGTAGAGGGCGTTGCTCAGGGCGGCCAGCTGGCCGTCGCGCTCCTCGCCGGCACCGGCGGGAATGTCGGTGGCCTGTTGCAGCACTTCCTGGGCCAGCAACTCGGCGCCGGCCAGTTCGATGAGGCTCAGGGTGCCGCGCACCTGCTGCAGGTTTTCCACGGCCTGCTGCAGCAGGCTGCCGTTGTTCCGTTCGGCGATGAACTGTTCGAGACTCTGCTCGGTCTCTTCCATGGTGGTGAACAACTCGTCACGCACCAAGCTCAGGGATGTCGCTCCAGTGACCATGGGTCTGCTGAACCTCTATTAGTCGGCGAATTCCGGTTTCTGCTTGCTCATGTGCGCGGCCATGGCCACGCGCAGGTCGGCAGACTGCAACATCGCGCCGTTCCAGTTGGCGATGTATTCCAGGCCGTCGTCGACCCGGTGATCACGCATGTAGCGAATCATGTGTTTGGTGCCGCGGATGGCGATCGGCGACTTGCTGGCGATCTCGCCGGCGATCTCGAACACGCCGGCCAGCAGTTCTTCCTGGCTGGCGTAGGTGCGGTTGACCAGGTTGATGCGCAGGGCCTCGGGGCCATCGATGGTGCGCCCGGTGAAGGCCAGCTCGCGCATCATGCCATCGCCGATGATGCGCGGCAGGCGCTGCAGGGTGCCGACGTCGGCAGCCATGCCCATGTCGATCTCCTTGATGGAGAACTGCGCGTCGAGAGTGCTGTAGCGCATGTCGCAGGCGGAGATCAGGTCGATGGCGCCGCCCAGGCAGTAGCCCTGGATCGCCGCCAGCACCGGCTTGCGGCAGTTGTCGACGGCGTTGAAGCTGCTTTGAAGCTGAAGGATCTTGCGGCGCAGGGCCTCGGCGTTGCGGCCCACGTCCTTGCCCAGCTGGCTGCCGGCCTGGGCCAGCAGCATCAGATCGATGCCGGACGAAAAATGCTTGCCGGCCCCCGAGAGCACCACGACGCGAACCTCGTCGGTGTCATCGACCCAGCGGAAGATCTCGATGATCTCCTCCCAGAAGTCGACGTTCATCGCGTTGATCTTCTCCGGGCGGTTGATCTGCACATGGGCGATCTTGTCGACGAGTTCGACACGGAAAGCTTTGTATTCGGGCACGCAGATCATCCTCGAAGGCGGGCACGCGGGGCGGCGATACGGATAGTGGGTCTTGGAATCAATCGCAGCACTATAACAAGCACGATCCAAAAGTCGATGCCGGCCACTGTGACGCACGGCACGCTAGCAAAGCTGAGAAGATTTCTGACTATATACGTTAAACGCTTGATCTTTTTGAAACTGCCCCGGAATCTTCGCTCTCCGATTCAGGGGGACCAGACCCATGCCGCGCTCTTTCGCCGCCGCCCTTGCCCATAACTTCCTCGGCAATTCGCCGCATTGGTACAAGCTGGCGATCGTCGTCTTCCTGATCGTCAATCCGGTGGTGCTGTGGAACCTCGGCTCGGCGGTCGCCGGCTGGCTGCTGGTGGGCGAATTCATCTTCACCCTGGCCATGGCGCTCAAGTGCTATCCGCTGCAACCCGGCGGCCTGCTGGTGCTGCAGGCGATACTGCTCGGCCTCGCCACGCCGCAGGCGCTGTACGACGAGCTCGAGCACAATTTCCCGGTGATCCTGCTGCTGATGTTCATGGTGGCGGGCATCTATTTCATGAAAGACCTGCTGCTGTTCCTGTTCTCGCGCATCCTGCTCGTGGTGCGTTCGAAGACGCTGCTGTCCCTGCTGTTCTGCCTGCTCTCCGCCTTTCTCTCGGCCTTTCTCGACGCGCTGACGGTCACCGCCGTGATCATCAGCGCGGCGCTGGGCTTCTACTCGGTCTACCACCGAGTCGCCTCCGACCGCGGCCCGCATGAAGAGGAGGCGCTGCACGCCGAGCCCATCGAGCTGCATCGCGAGGACCTGGAACAATTCCGCGCCTTCCTGCGCAGCCTGCTGATGCACGGTGCGGTGGGCACCGCGCTGGGCGGCGTGTGCACCCTGGTGGGCGAGCCGCAGAACCTGCTGATCGGCCACGAGATGGGCTGGCACTTCGGCGAGTTCTTCCTGCGGACGGCCCCCGTCTCCATGCCGGTGCTGGCCGCCGGCCTGGCGACCTGCGCCCTGCTCGAGCGCCTGGGCTGGTTCGGTTACGGCACCCCGCTGCCCGCCGCCGTACGCCAGGTGCTGGCCGAGCAGGCACGCGCCAGCGATGCCCAGCGCACCTCCCTGCAGCGAGCCGCGCTGCTGGTCCAGGGTCTAGCGGCGCTGCTGCTGATCCTTTGCCTGGCTCTGCATGTGGCGGAGGTCGGGCTGATCGGCCTGATGGTGATCGTGCTGATCACCGCGTTTTCCGGCATCACCGACGAGCACCGCATCGGTCGCGCGTTCCAGGAGGCCCTGCCCTTCACCGCGCTGCTGGTGACCTTCTTCGCCGTGGTCGCGGTGATCCACGAACAACAGCTGTTCACCCCGGTCATCCAATGGGTGCTGGCGCTGCCCACCGAGCAGCAGCCGGGCATGCTGTTCATCGCCAACGGGCTGCTCTCGGCCATTAGCGACAACGTGTTCGTCGCCACCATCTACATCACCGAGGTCAAGCAGGCGTTCACCCAGGGTCAGATGAGTCGCGAACACTTCGAGGCGCTGGCGGTGGCCATCAACACCGGCACCAACCTGCCGAGCGTGGCCACACCCAACGGTCAGGCGGCCTTCCTGTTCCTGCTCACCTCGGCCGTCGCCCCGCTGGTGCGACTGTCCTACGGGCGCATGGTGTGGATGGCCCTGCCCTACACCTTCGTCATGGGTGGTCTGGGCTGGTGGGCGGTGAGCCACTGGCTGTGACGGCCTCCGCCTCTACCCGGTTGCGCCACTGGCGCCAGGTGTAGAGCGGGATACCGACCATCAGCACGAGAAAGCCCCAGAAGATCGCCTGCTCGCCTGTGCCGTACAGCGCCCACATGGAATAGAGAAAGGCGCAGCAACCCACCCACAGCAGCCGGCCGCTTTCATGGCGACCGAAATCGGCCGGGCGCATCGCCAGCAGGTGCAGCAGGGCCGCGGCGCAGAACACATAGGGCACCACGCCGGCCATGGTGCCGAGCAGGATGATCACGTTGAACACTTCGACCAGATCGCCCTGCCCGTCCACCAGCACCAGCAGCGTCACCAGCACACCGGAGATCAGTAGTCCGTTGGCCGGCACGCCGTGCTTGTTGGTACGCGCCAGGGCCTCCGGCAGCAAACCGTCGCGGGCGGTCGCCATGGGAATCTGGCCCTGCAGCAGCACCCAGCCGTTGAGCGCACCGAGGCAGGCGATGACCGCGCCGCCGGCGATGACGTAGTAGCCCCAGTCGCCGAGCATGACCCGCGCAGCATCGGCGAACGGTGCGGTGGACTTGACCAGTATCTCGGGCGGCAGAATGCCCTGCACGGCGGTGATGGAGAGGATGTAGACCGTCGCCGCCACCAGCGTGCCGACCAGCGTCGCACGCGGGATGGTCCGGCGTGGCTCGCGCACGTGCTCGGCCGGCACCGTCGCCGACTCCAGGCCGATGAACGACCACAGCGTCAACGCCGCCGTGGTGGCGATGGCCTGGGCATAGCCGCCGCCGGGCAGCTGCGCCGGCGCGGGAATGCTCAGGTGTTCGGGATTGAAGTAGAACCAGCCGAGCACCCCGACCAGCAGCAGCGGGATCAGCTTGAGCAAGGTCAGCACGTTCTGCACGTAGCCGAAGGCGGTGATGCCGCGCAGGTTGATCAGGGTGCACAGCCAGATCGCGCCGATCGCCGCCGCCACGGTCATGAGCGGATCGCGCAGGACCGGCAAGAACACCTGCAGGTAGCCCACCAGCGTCACGGCGATGGCGGCGTTGCCGATCCAGGCGGCCTTCCAGTAGGTCCAGGCGCACAGGTAACCGGCGAAACCGCCGAAGGCATCGCGGGTATAGGCGTAGGGCCCGCCGGCGGCCGGATTGAAGCGCGCCAGGCGCGAGAAGGTCAGTGCCAGCAGCACCGCACCGGTGGTGGAGACCAGCCAGCCGACCAGGCTCAACCCGCCGTACGGCGCCAGCGCCGAGGGCAGCAGGAACACCCCCGAACCGACCATGTTGCCGACCACCAGCGCGGTACAGGTCCAGAACCCCATTTCCCCGCGCGCGCTCTTGCCTTCAGCCATGACGCCCCCCGCTGGCGTGGCCGGCCTGCGCGAAACGAGTCGTCAGGCCGTGCGTTATTCCTTGATGCAATCCACGGTATAGCACGCGCCTTCGCGCTGCAGGCCGTGCACATCGGCGTCGAAGCCGGGGAAGCGGCTGTCGAAGGCGCGGGCGAACTGCAGGTAGTCGATGATCGAGCGGGTCTCGGCGGCGAAGCGTTCGCCCGGCATGATCAGCGGAATGCCCGGCGGATAGGGCACCAGCATCACCGCGGCGACGCGCCCTTCCAGTTGCTCGATCGGCACCGCCTCGACCCCGCCGCGCACCAGCTGGTCGTAGGCGTCGGCCGGCTTGATCGCCAATGGCGGCAGCACCGTGTACATGCGCTTCAGCGCCTTGGCCGTGGCGTTCTCGCGGTAGCAGGCGTGCAGCTCGTCGCACAGGTCGCGCAGGCCCATGCCGGCGTAGCGCGCCCCGCCCTCGCGGGCGATCGAGGGCAGCGCCTCGAGCAGCGGCACATTGGCGTCGTACAGGCGCTTGAACTCCAGCAACTCGGTGAGCAGCGTGCTCCACTTGCCCTTGGTGATGCCCATGGAGAACAGCACCAGGAAGGAATACAGGCCGGTCTTCTCCACTACCAGGCCGCGCTCCCAGAGGAACTTGCTGACCACGGCAGCCGGAATCCCCGCCTCGGCCAGCTTGCCGTCGGCGGACAGCCCCGGCATCACCAGGGTGACCTTGATCGGGTCGAGCAGCACGTAGTCCTCGGCCACCTCGCCGAAACCGTGCCAGTCGGCGTTGGGCTCGAGCAGCCAGTCGCCGGTCTGCACGTCCTCGCCACCGGCCTGCTCCGGCTGCCAGATGCTGAACCACCAGTCGTCCGTAGCCAGGTTCTGGCGCAGGTTGGCCAGGGCACGGCGGAAGCTCAGCGCCTCGTCGAAGGTCTCCTGGATCAGCGAGCGGCCGGCCGGGCCTTCCATCATTGCCGAGGCCACGTCCAGCGAGGCGATGATGCCGTACTGCGGCGAGGTGGAGATGTGCATCATGAAGGCTTCGTTGAAGCGGTCGCGGTCCAGCTGGCGCACGCCGCCGTCCTGCACGTGGATCATCGAGGCCTGACTGAAGGCCGCCAGCAGCTTGTGCGTGGAGTGGGTGGTGAACACCAGCGGCGAATGCGCCTCGCAGCGGGTGCCCATGCCGTAGCGCCCGGCGTAGAACTCGTGGAATGCGGCGTAGGCGTACCAGGCCTCGTCGAAGTGCAGGACCTCCACCGAGTCGCCCAGGGCCTGCTTGACCATCTCGGCGTTGTAGCAGAGGCCGTCGTAGGTGGAGTTGGTCACCACCGCCAGCTTGACCCTGGGCGCGCCACCCCGGGCCTGACGGTCGCGGGCGAGCGGGCTGGCATCGATCTTGGCCTGGATCGACTCCCGGCTGAACTCGGAAACCGGAATCGGCCCGATGATGCCCAGCTCGTTGCGCTCGGGCATCAAATACAGCGGGATGGCGCCGGTCATTATGATCGAGTGCAGGATCGACTTATGGCAGTTGCGGTCCACCAGCACCAGGTCGTCGCGGCCAACCATCGAATGCCAGACGATCTTGTTCGCCGTCGAGGTGCCGTTGATCACGAAGAAGGTGTGGTCGGCGCCAAAGTTGCGCGCCGCGCGCGCCTCGGCCTCGGCCAGCGGGCCGGTGTGATCGAGCAGCGAGCCCAGCTCCGGCACCGATACCGAGAGGTCGGAACGCAGCGTGTTCTCGCCGAAGAACTGGTGGAAGGCCTGCCCCACCGGACTCTTGCGATAGGCCACGCCGCCGCCATGACCGGGCGTGTGCCAGGAATAGTTGGACTGCGCGGTGTGCTGCACCAGCGCCTTGAAGAATGGCGGCAGCAGGCCGTCCAGGTAGTTGTGCGCGGCGCGCGCCACCTGGCGGGCGAGGAAGGACACGGTGTCCTCGTACAGATAAAGAATGCCGCGCAGATGGTTGAGATCGGCCATGGCCTCGGCCGGCGCGTTCTCGATGGTGACCTGTTCGCCCAGGGCGAAGATCGGCAGCTGCGGCGCACGCAGGCGGGCGATGCGGATCAGCTCGACCATGTCCTGCAGCAGACGCTGATTCTCCCCTGCCCCCTCGGCCGCCACCAGGATGCAGGCCAGGCCATGGTGCGTCGATGCGACGATGCGGCCCTCGGTGGAACTGGCGGTGGAAAGGATGGTGAAGCCGTCCTTGCTCAGCTCCTCGGCGATGGCGCGGACGCGCTCGCCGGCGACCGTGTCGGCCTTGATGTCGCGGTGAACGATGAGGATGGGAAAATTCAGGTCTTTATACATTGGAGGTTCCTGAGGCGAGGCACGTCGAAGTGCCCGATCGCCTCAGGGTAGAAGTTCGCCGATGGCGGCGGAACCCCCGATGCGGAACGCTGTAAGAAAAGGTCGCATTGACCGTTTTCGTCAGGCCACCGGCTCCTCGGCCGGCGCGTCCATCTTGGCCCACAGCGAAGGACCACCGGCTGCCTTCTCGATCACCGCCAGGCGCGCGGCGTGGGCGGCCAGTTCCTCCTCGCTGGCACGCAGCACGCGGATCGGCGCGCGATTGGGGTCGAGCCGGCGGATCGGGCTCGGCAGCACACGTCCCGAGCCGTCGCCGCCCTCGCCGGCCAGCGACAGGTGGGTCTGGCCGCCGGTCATGGTCAGGTAGACGTCGGCGAGGATCTCAGCGTCGAGCAGTGCGCCGTGCAGGTCACGGCCGGAGTTGTCGACGCCATAGCGCTTGCACAGCGCGTCGAGGTTATTGCGCTGGCCCGGGTGGCGCTCGCGGGCCATCAGCAGGGTGTCGAGGATCGAGCAGTAGTCGGCGACGTCGCTGCGCTCGCTCTGGCCCAGCAGGGCGAATTCGTTGTTGATGAAGCCGACGTCGAACGCCGCGTTGTGGATGATCAGCTGGGCGCCGGTGATGAACTCGAAGAACTCGTCGGCGACGTCCTTGAAGCGCGGCTTGTCGGCGACGAACTCGTTGGTGATGCCGTGGACGGCGATCGCGCCCTCGTCGATCTCGCGATCCGGGTTGAGGTAGACGTGGAAGTGACGGCCGGTCAGGCGCCGCCCCTCCAGCTCGACACAGCCGATCTCGATGATGCGGTGGCCATCGGTGACCGGCATGCCGGTGGTTTCGGTGTCGAGTACGACGCTACGCATGCTTCATTGCCCTCACTTCATCTACGCCGCGGTTGGCCAGTTGGTCCGCCTTCTCGTTGCCCGGGTGGCCGGTATGCCCGCGCACCCACTGCCAGGTCACCTGGTGGCGGTTGACCTGCTCGTCCAGCGCCTGCCACAGGTCGGCGTTCTTCACCGGCTCCTTGGTCGAAGTCTTCCAGCCGCGCTTCTTCCAGTTCGGCATCCATTCCTGGATGCCCTTCATCACATACTGCGAGTCGGTGACCAGGCGCACCTGGCAGGGCCGGGTCAGGGCGATCAGCGCGCAGATCGCCGCCATCAGCTCCATGCGGTTGTTGGTGGTGTTGGGCTCGCCGCCCCACAGCTCCTTCTCCGCACCCTTGTAAATCATCAGCGCGCCCCAGCCGCCGGGGCCGGGATTGCCCTTGCAGGCGCCGTCGGTGTAGATCTCGACTATGTCGCTCATGTAGTCCTGCTTTATTGCTCGGAATCGCGCCGGCTGACCTTGGCCACCGGCATCGGCAGCAGCTTGCCCACGCTGGCGCGCTGGGGCGGACGCAACGGGCGCAACCCCACCACCAGCTTGCGTGCCACCAGCAGGTAGAAACCGGCGCCGGGCGCGTGGATACGCGCGCCCCAGTGCTCCAGCCCTGCCAGACGGGCCTGCCAGGCCGGCGCGGAAAGCGGCGGACGATAGCACCCGAAGCGGCGTTTCTCCAGCGCGAATCCGAGCAGGCCGAGCCAGTCCGCCAGGCGGCTGGGCGCGAAGCAGCGGGCCTGGGCCAGGCCATCGCGGGCGAAGCGATGACGCAGCCCCCAGGCGCTCCAGGGATTGATCCCGGTGACCAGCAGATAGCCGCCGGGGCGCACGCTGCGCGCCGCCTCGCGCAGCAGGCCGTGGGGCGACAGGCAGAAGTCCAGCCCGTGCTGCAGCACCACTACGTCGGCGGCATGCTCGCCCAGCGGCCAGGCCTGTTCCTCGCAGGCGATGTGCACGCCGGGCAGGGGCGCTCCCAGGCGCACGTTGCAGCGAATCTGCGGGGCCTTGGGCGGCTCGGCCAGCGCCGGACCGTAATGCACCAGGTAGCCGCCGAAAAACCGCGCCAGCTCCTCGTCCAGCGCCTTGCTCTCCTCGGCCAGCAGCAGCTCGCCCAACGGCGAGGCCAGCCACTCGCGGGCGGCGCGGGTCAGCTCCAGCCACTCGGCATCGGCCTGGGCGAAGGGTCGCTCGCTCATCGGAACCTCCATGACACAAACAAGATGTCGGAATCTGCTCACGGTCTCGCGAGCTAGAGATAAACGGTGGCGAAAGTGGCCGAGGAAGCGGAGTTTACGAGTTGTAAATGAGCATTCCGAGGCCACTTTCAACGCCGTTTAGCCGACGCGCAGCAGATCGTGAGCTGATTCAGCGCTTAAGATGCGCCATTGCTTCCCGAATGGCGACCCCGAACATGATTCAGATCGATGCCCTTCCCGCGTTCAGCGACAACTACATCTGGCTACTGCAGGATACCGGCGCCCGCCGCTGCGCCGTGGTCGACCCGGGCGACGCCGCGCCGGTGCTGAACTGGCTGGCAGCGCACCCGGACTGGCAGCTCACCGACGTCCTCGTCACCCACCATCATCCGGACCACGTCGGCGGTGTGGCCACACTGAAAGCCGCGACCGGCGCGCGCGTCAGCGGCCCGGCGCACGAGAACATCCCGGCCCGCGACCTGGCCCTGGACGAGGGCGACAGCGTAGAAGTGCTCGGCCGCAGCTTCCTTATCTATGCGGTGCCCGGTCACACCCTGGGCCATATCGCCTACTACCAGAAAGACGAAGGCTGGCTGTTCTGCGGCGACACCCTGTTCGCCGCCGGCTGCGGGCGCCTGTTCGAGGGCACGCCTGCGCAGATGCACGAATCCCTGGGCCGTTTGGCGGCCCTGCCCGACGCCACTGCCGTCTACTGCACCCACGAGTACACCCTGAGTAACCTGCATTTCGCCCGCGCGGTTGAGCCCGACAACCCGGCCATCGCCGCACGCTTCGCCGAGGTCGAGGCCTGGCGCGCCGCCGGGCGCATCAGCCTGCCGTCGAGCCTCGGCCTGGAGAAGGCGACCAACCCGTTCCTGCGCTGCAACGAAACATCCGTTAAACAATTACTCGACCAGCGGAACGGCAGACAGCAGCGGACGCAAGCCCAGGTTTTTGCCTGCCTGCGCGACTGGAAGGACCATTTCAAGGCGAGCTAGAACACTTCTCGGGCCCTGGTGAAAACTTGACCACCCCAGGGGCCGTTTCTAGAATCCCCGGAATTTTTTTCGCCGGCAGATACTAGAAACCAATGCTTTTATTACCTTTTGGAACCCTTGAATCGACGACGTTTGCGCGGGCAGCGAGGGCTCTGGCGGTAGTGTTTTTCGTGTCTCTGGCCGGCTGTCAGAGCATGGATACGGGCGATGACGAAGGCGTCGACACCGACCGCGCGGTGACGCTGGAGCAGGAGCCGGAATGGCTCAGCGATACGGTGCAGGTGGAGGCGCCCAAGGACATCTGGGAGCGCATGCGTGATGGCTTCGCGCTGCAGGAGCAGATCGGCGTCAACCCTCGTATCGAGAACCAGCGCCTGTGGTTCGTCAGCAACCCCTCCTTCCTGGAAAGCGCCAGCACCCGCGGCAGCCTCTATATCCACTACGTGGTGGAGCGCCTGGAAGAGCGCGACATGCCGATGGAACTGGCGCTGCTGCCGGTGATCGAAAGCGCCTACAACCCCTACGCGTACTCGCGCAGCCATGCCGTCGGCATCTGGCAGTTCATTCCTTCCACCGGCCGCTACTTCAATCTGCGCCAGACCAACTGGTACGACGGCCGCCGCGACATCACCGCCTCCACCAATGCCGCGCTCAACTACCTCGGTCGCCTGCACGACATGTTCAACGGCGACTGGCTGCTGGCGCTGGCCGCGTACAACGCCGGCGAAGGCACGGTGAGCCGCGCCATCGAGCGCAACCAGCGCCTCGGCCTGCCGACCGACTACTGGAACCTGCCGCTGCCGAAAGAAACCCAGGACTACGTGCCGAAGCTGCTGGCGCTCTCGCAGATCATCATGTCGCCGGAGGCGTACGGCGTTTCCCTCAACCCCATCGCCAACGAGCCCTACTTCGAGCAGGTCGCCAGCAAGCCCGGGCTGGACCTGGCGCAGCTGGCGGCCATGGTCGACATGGAAGAAGAAGAGCTGGAAAGCCTCAATCCGGCCTTCAAGCGAGGCATCACCATGGACGGCCCGCTGCATTTGCTGGTGCCGATCGGCAAGGCCGAGCAGTTCAACTCCAGCCTGGCCCTGATGAAGCCCGAGGATCGCGTGCAGTGGCAACAGTACCGGGTGCGCTCGGGCGACAACCTGCACAGCATCGCCAATCGCCACCACCTGACGGTCGCCACGCTCAAGGACGTCAACAAGCTGCGCAGCAATCACCTGCGCGTCGGCCAGATGCTCGAGATTCCCGGCCAGGTCGGCGGCGAACCCGCCCGCGCGCTGCACGAACAGGTGGCCAAGGCGCCCGTCACCCAGGCGCGCCGCTACAAGATCAAGAGCGGCGACACGCTCTGGCAGATCGCCAATACCCACGGCGTATCGCTCAAGGACCTGCAGCGCTGGAACGGCCTCACCGCCCGCAGCAAGCTGCGCCTCGGACAGGAACTGGTGCTTCGCGGCGGCAGCACCGTGGCCGCCGCGCCGCAACAGAAGGCCGGCGAACGGCAGAACGTGACCTACTACCGGGTCAAGAGTGGCGACTCCATGTACCTGATCGCCCAACGCTTCAAGGTCGACCTCCAGCACCTGCAGCGTTGGAATCCGCGCAGCGACAGCCGTGCGCTGAAGCCGGGGCAGACGCTGACGCTGTATCTCGACTGACTGCATGCTCCGAGTCGGGCGCCTTCATGAGCCCGCGCTCCGCCAACCCTCTCCACGAACCGGAGAGGGAATCGACAGCACGACTTTTGGCTTGGGCCGCCGCGCCTTCTCAGCGCTTGCCCAGCGCCTCCAGGCAGCGGCCGGTGAGCTGGGTGAAGCGCTGGAAGGCGACGAACTGCTCGTGTTTCAGCGCCCGCCCGGAGAGACGGTTGTCGGCGTAGAGCACGCCGATCTCGCGGGTGCCGGCCAATAGCGGGGCGATGAAGAACATACCCTGGCCGAGCAGCTGACGCATCGGCAGGGTCACCAGCTCGGCCAGGTTGTAGCTGGCCGGCACGCCCATCCAGATCGCCTCACGGTTGCGCAGCGCGTAGCTGAAGATGTGTGGCTGCTCGGCCTGCTTGGCCGGCAGGCGGAAGTCGCTCAGCCACTGCTCGGTGCCCTCGCCCACCGCCCGTTTGACGCGGAAGCTGGTCTGTCCGTCGGCCAGCACGGCGAGCATCACCCGCTCCAGGCCGGCGCCCTGATGCAAGCCCTTGAGCAGGGTGTCGAGGACCATCCCGACATCGCCCTTCTGGTTGACCATCATGCCCAGGTCCTGCAGGGCCTGTTGCAGCACCAGCAGGTCCGGCTGCAGCAGCCTGGCCTTGCGTTCCTGCTGCTGCAGCTTGATCTGTTCCGGGTCGGTATTGGGGATCAGCCGGCACAACTGGCTGGCGCCGAAGGTAGCAGCCACTTCGACCGCCTCTTCGGCACTTTCCAGCACCTGCTTGAGCGCGTCCTCCGGGCTCACGCCGGTGAAGTCGGCCAGTTGCTGCACCAGCTTTTCCATCTCCGGCGAGTCCCAGCCGTCCAGCGCCGCCTCGCTGATCTTCACGCCCAGGCTGACCGCACGCACCGCGGGGTCGTGCTGGTTGCCGCTGCCGTGGGCGAAGCTGGCCAGCTCGCCGAGGTTCCAGCTCTTCACCAGGCCCTGGGTGAGCTGGCGGAAGCTGGTGCCGAGCACCTGGCGCACCGCGTCGTCGGCATCGATGCCCGGCTGTTGCAGAGCATCGGCCAGCTCATCGGCCTGCTCGCCACCACAGGCCCAGAAGGCCAGCTCGCCCACCGTGTGCAACAGGGCGGCGATGAACACCTCTTCCTGGTTCCGGGTCAGCACGTAGCCGGCGATGTTGCGCGCCTGCACGGCGGCGTGGAACGAGCGCGCCAGCAACATCTGCAGCTGCTCGCGCGGCACCTTGGTCAGCAGGCTGTCGATAAGGCTGACTGACATGCCGATCAGTCGCACGTTATCGAAGCCGATCAGCACGATGGCCCGCGAGATGGTGCGGATGCTTTCCTGCGAGGGGTTGTAGTAGGCGCTGTTACCAACCCGCAGCACCTTGGAGGTGAGCGAGGCGTCGCGCAGCAGCAGGTCTGCCAGCTGCTGCACCGAGGCCTTGTCGGCCTGCGACAGGCGATGAAGGTCCTGCACCACGGCGGCGAGAGCTGGCAATTCGGCCTGATTCAAACGGTCTATCCATGCCTGTAACCCGATACTGCGTTCCGCCAAGACAGCAACCTCATTGCAATTTGTTTCAGTGTAATCAAATTGATGGCACAGGGGCCGAATAAGGCACTCTTTTTCCAGCCTATACAAGCTGTTACTGTACGGACCAAACAACCAGCCGGCCTGCAGGCAGGCCTGTGCAGCACGCAACGGTAAGGCCGGACGGCCACCCTCGGCGGCAACGCGCACACGATCCACCTGCCCCCACAGAGGCCGCCACAAGCCCCATGGACCGGATTCCGCACCCGATGCGTCTCCTCCTCTCGCTGATCTTCGGCCTGGCCATGAGCTTTCCCGCCTTCGCGACCCTCAGCGAAAGCCACGGTTACGCCCAGTTCGGCGCGCTCAAGTACCCGGCCAGCTTCACCCACTTCGACTGGGTGAACCCCGGTGCGCCCAAGGGCGGCACCCTGCGCGTCATGGCCCTTGGCACGTTCGACACGCTCAACCCCTACAGTTTCAAGGGCAGCAGCCCCTCGGCGGCGCCCAACTTCCTGCATTACGGGGTCAGCGACTTCAACGAGCCGCTGATGGTCGGTACCGGCCCCTACGACCCGTCCGGCGACGAGCCGGCCTCGAGCTACGGGCTGATCGCCAAGAGCGTGGAGTACAACGAAGACCGCAGCTGGGTGGTGTTCAACCTACGCAAGGAGGCACGCTTCCACGACGGCAAGCCGATCACCGCTTACGACGTGGCGTTTTCCTACCGCACCCTGGTCCGCGACGGACACCCGCAATACCGCACCTACCTGCAGGAGGTGCAGCGGGTCGACATCCTCGACCGCCACCGCATCCGCTTCGTGCTCAAGCGCGCGGGCAATCCGCTGCTGATCCTGCGCCTGGGCGAGCTGCCGGTGCTGGCCCAGCACTACTGGAAGAACCGCGACTTCAAGGCCACCAGCTTCGACGTGCCACTGGGCAGCGGCCCCTACCGCATCGCCCAGGTCGAGCCGGGCCGGCGCCTGGTGTTCGAGCGGGTCAAGGACTGGTGGGGCGAGAAGCTGGCGGTGAACCGTGGCAAGTACAACTTCGACCGGGTCGAGGTGGAGTTCTACCGCGACAGCAGCGTCGCCTTCGAGGCGTTCAAGGCCGGCGAATTCGACTTCTATGTCGAACACCAGGCGAAGAACTGGGCCAACGGCTACCGCTTTCCGGCCATCGCCCGCGGCGACGTGATCCGCGCCGAAATCCCGCACCAGATCCCCACCCAGACCCAGGCGCTGTTCATGAACAGCCGCCGCGACACCTTCGCCCAGCGCAAGGTGCGCGAGGCCCTGGGCCTGATGTTCGACTTCGAATGGACCAACCGCGCGCTGTTCAACAGTGCCTACAGGCGCAGCACCAGCTACTACCCCAACAGCGAATTCAGTGCGACCGGCAAGCCGGAGGGCGGCGAATGGCTGATGTTGTCGCCCTATCGCAAGCAACTGCCGGCCAAGCTCTTCACCCAGCAATTCACCCTGCCCGCCACCGACGGCCGCGGCATCCCGCGCGAGACCCTGCGTCGCGCCCTCGGCCTGCTCGCCGAGGCCGGCTGGAAACCTTCCGGCCAGCGACTGGTCAACGCCAGGGGCGAGGCCTTGCGCTTCGAGATCCTGCTGGTCAACCCTAACCTGGAGCGCATCCTCCAGCCCTACACCGAGAACCTCGCCAGCATCGGCATCCAGGCCGATCTGCGCACCGTCGACCGCGCCCAGTACAAGCAGCGCCTCGACCAGTTCGACTACGACATGATCCTCATGACCCTGCCGCAGAGCCTCAATCCCGGCCTGGAACAGTGGCTGTACTTCCACTCCAGCCAGGCCGGCGTGAAGGGCAGCAAGAACTACGCAGGCGTGCGCCACCCCGTGGTGGACGCACTACTCGACAAACTGCTCGCCGCGCAGAGCCGCGAGGAGCAGGTGTCTGCGGCGCGCGCGCTCGACCGCGTGCTGCTCTGGCAGCACTACAGCATTCCCAACTGGCACATCAATCACCATCGTCTGGCGTACCGCAATCGGTTCGCCTTCGTCACCACCCCGCCCTACACCCTCGGGCTGCGGGCCTGGTGGCTGAAGCCCACGGAGACCGCTCGATGACCCTGCCCCTACGCGCTTTCGGCGTCGCCCTGCTGATGCTGACCGGCGCGGCCCAGGCCGAACCCCGACACGCCATCACCCTCTACGACGAAGCGCCCAAATACCCGGCGAACTTCCAGCACTTCGACTACGTGAACCCCGAGGCGCCCAAGGGCGGCCTCCTGCGCCAGCGCGGCATAGGTGGCTTCGACAGCTTCAACCCGTTCATTCCCAAGGGCAATCCGGCCGGCATCGGTGCGATCTACGACACCCTGACCTATCACTCGCTGGACGAGCCCTTCACCGAATACGGCCTGGTTGCCGAGAAGATCGACAAGGCGCCGGACAACAGCCATGTGCGCTACCTCCTCAACCCGAAGGCGCGCTTCCACGACGGCACGCCGATCACCGCCGAGGACGTGATCTTCACCTTCCACACGCTGCTGGAAAAAGGCGATCCGCTGTACCGCCACTATTACGCCGACGTGGCGCAAGTGGTGGCCGAGGACAAGCTCACGGTGCGCTTCGACTTCAAGCACAAGGACAACCGCGAACTGCCGATGATCCTCGGCCAGCTCCCGGTGCTGCCCAAGCACTGGTGGGCCAGCCGCGACTTCGCCAAGGGTGGCCTGGAGCCGCCGCTGGGCAGCGGTCCCTATCGCATCGGCAAGTTCTCGCCGGGCAGCTCCCTCGAGCTGGAGCGGGTCAAGGACTGGTGGGCCAAGGATCTGCCGGTGAGCCGCGGCCTGTACAACTTCGACCGCATCCGCGTCGATTACTACCGCGATACCCAGGTGGCCCTGGAGGCCTTCAAGGCCGGGCACTTCGATGTCAACGAAGAGTACTCCGCCAAGGACTGGAACACCGGCTACGACTCGCCGGCGCTGCGCGACGGCAAGTTCGTCCAGGTGTCCATTCCCAAGTACGTACCCGCGGGCATGCAGGGTTATGTGTTCAACCTGCGCCGCCCGATGTTCCAGGACCGCCGGGTGCGCGAGGCTATCGCCCAATTGTTCGACTTCGAGTGGGCCAGGAAGCAGATCTTCTATGGCGACTACAAGCGCACCCGCAGCTACTTCGAGAACTCCGAGATGGCCGCCACCGGCCTGCCGGACGAGGCCGAGCTGAAGCTGCTCGAGCCGCTGCGCGAACAGCTGCCGCCAGAGGTCTTCAGCCAGGAATTCAGGCCGCCGGTCAGCAACGGCAGCGGCATCATCCGCGAGCAGAGCCGCCGCGCCTTCCAGCTGCTCACCGAGGCCGGCTACCGCATCGTCGACGACAAGATGGTCGGCCCGGACGGCAAGCCGCTAGCCTTCGAGTTCCTCAACTTCCAGCCGAACCTGGAGCGGGTCGTGCTGCCGTTCAAGCGCAACCTGGCGGAGCTGGGCATCGATCTGCAGATCCGCCGGGTCGACATGTCGCAGTACATCAACCGGCTGCGCGACTGGGACTACGACATGACCTCGGCCGTCTGGGCCCAATCCAACTCGCCCGGCAACGAGCAGCTGGACATGTGGCATTCCAGCAGCGCCGACAAGCCGGGCAGCAAGAACTACATCGGCCTGCGCGACCCGGCCATCGACAAGCTGGTCGAGGGCCTGATCCGCGCCGACTCCCGGCAGTCGCTGATTACCCACGCGCGCGCGCTGGACCGGGCGCTGCTGTGGGGCCACTACGTGGTGCCTAACTACTACGTGGACGCCTGGCGCGTGGCCTACTGGAAGCGCTTCGGCCGCCCCGAGATCACCCCGCTGTCCGACTTCGGCCTGCTCACCTGGTGGGAAGAGCAGCCGCTCCACCGCACCGCGCCGGCCCCAACCGACACGAACGCGCAGGAAGCTAATTGATGCTGGCCTATATCGTCCGCCGCCTGCTGCTGATCATCCCCACCCTGCTCGGCATACTGCTGATCAACTTCATCATCGTCCAGGCCGCGCCCGGTGGCCCGGTGGAGCAGATGATCGCCAAGCTGGAAGGCTTCGACGCCGCCTCCGGCGGTGCCACCGCGCGGGTCTCCGGCGGTGGCGGCGAGGTCGCCTCGGCCGGTGCCAACTACCGCGGCGCCCAAGGCCTGGACCCGGAGCTGGTCGCCGAGATCGAGAAGATGTACGGCTTCGACAAGTCGGCCCCCGAGCGCTTCTGGCTGATGCTCAAGAGCTACGCCCAGCTGGACTTCGGCGAGAGCTTCTTCCGCGACGCCACGGTGGTCGATCTGATCCTCGAGAAGATGCCGGTATCCATCTCGCTGGGCCTGTGGAGCACCCTGATCACCTATCTGATCTCCATTCCGCTCGGCATCGCCAAGGCCACCCGCCACGGCAGCGCCTTCGATGTCTGGACCAGCTCTGCGATCATCATCGGCTACGCCATTCCCGCGTTTCTCTTCGCCATCCTGCTGATCGTGCTATTCGCCGGGGGCAGCTACTGGGACTGGTTCCCCCTGCGCGGGCTCACGTCGGGCAACTTCGACCAACTCAGCCTGGGCGGCAAGATCCTCGACTACTTCTGGCACCTGGCCCTGCCGGTGACCGCCCTGGTGATCGGCAACTTCGCCACCCTCACCCTGCTGACCAAGAACAGCTTCCTCGACGAGATCGGCAAGCAGTACGTGGTCACAGCCCGCGCCAAGGGCCTGACCGACCGCCGCGTGCTCTATGGCCATGTGTTCCGCAACGCCATGCTGATCGTGGTCGCCGGCTTCCCGGCCGCCTTCCTCGGCATCTTCTTCGCCGGCTCCATGCTCATCGAGGTGATCTTCTCCCTCGACGGCCTGGGCCTGCTGGGCTTCGAGTCCATCGTCAACCGTGACTACCCGGTGGTGTTTGGCACCCTGTTCATCTTTTCTCTGTTCGGCCTGCTGGCCAAGCTGGTGAGCGACCTGATGTACACCCTGATCGATCCGCGCATCGACTTCGAAAGCCGGGAGCACTGATATGGCGCTCTCCCCTCTCAATCAACGCCGTTTCGCCCTGTTCAAGTCGCACAAGCGCGGCTGGTGGTCGCTGTGGCTGTTCCTCGTCCTGTTCGTGCTGAGCCTCGGCGCCGAGCTGATCGCCAACGACAAGCCGCTGGCCGTGCGCTATGACGGCGAGTGGTATTTCCCGGTGTTCAAGCGCTACCCGGAGACCACCTTCGGCGGCGAATTCCCGCTGCAGGCCAACTACAAGAGCCCGTACATCCGCGAGCTGATCGCGGAAAAGGACGGCTGGATGCTCTGGCCGCCGATCCCCTTCGACTACTCGAGCATCAACTACGAGCTGCAGGTGCCGGCCCCCGCGCCGCCCTCGGCGCAGAACTGGCTGGGCACCGACGATCAGGGCCGTGACGTGCTGGCGCGGGTGATCTACGGCTTCCGCGTGTCGGTACTGTTCGCCCTGGCGCTGACCCTCTTCAGCTCGCTGATCGGCGTGCTGGCCGGCGCCCTGCAGGGCTATTACGGCGGCTGGGTCGACCTGGCCGGGCAGCGCTTCCTCGAAGTCTGGTCAGGGTTGCCGGTGCTCTACCTGCTGATCATCCTGGCCAGCTTCGTGCAGCCCAACTTCTGGTGGCTGCTGGGCATCATGCTGCTGTTCTCCTGGATGAGCCTGGTCGACGTGGTGCGCGCCGAATTCCTCCGCGGCCGCAACCTCGAATACGTACGCGCGGCGCGGGCGCTGGGCATGGGCAACGGCGGCATCATGTTCCACCACATCCTGCCCAACGCCATGGTTTCGACCATGACCTTCATGCCCTTCATCCTCACCGGCGCCATCGGTACTCTGACCTCGCTGGACTTCCTCGGCTTCGGCCTGCCGGCCGGCGAGCCCTCGCTGGGCGAGCTGGTGGCCCAGGGCAAGGCCAACCTGCAGGCGCCCTGGCTCGGCATCACCGCCTTCGCCGTGCTGGCGCTGATGCTCAGCCTGCTGGTGTTCATCGGCGAAGCCGCCCGCGATGCCTTCGACCCGAGGAAATGAGATGACCAATTCGAACAACCTCATCGAAGTGCGCGACCTGGCCGTCGAATTCGTCAGCGGCAACCAGGCCCAGCGGGTGGTCGAAGGCATCAGCTTCGACATCCGCAAGGGCGAGACCCTGGCCCTGGTCGGCGAGAGCGGCTCGGGCAAGTCGGTCACCGCCCACTCCATCCTGCGCCTGCTGCCCTACCCGCTTGCCCGCCACCCGGCCGGCAGCATCCGCTACGGCAGTCAGGACCTGCTCAAGCTGGCGCCGGACAAGCTGCGCAGCATCCGCGGCAACCGCATCGCCATGGTGTTCCAGGAGCCGATGACCTCGCTCAACCCGCTGCACAGCATCGGCAAGCAGATCGGCGAGGTACTGGCCTGGCACAAGGGCCTGAGCGGCGAGCCGGCACGCGCGCGGATCATCGAGCTGCTCGAACTGGTCGGCATCCCCGAGCCGGAGAAACGCCTCAAGGCCTACCCGCATGAACTGTCCGGCGGCCAGCGCCAGCGGGTGATGATCGCCATGGCCCTGGCCAACGAGCCGGAGCTGCTGATCGCCGACGAGCCGACCACCGCGCTGGACGTCACCGTGCAGCTGAAGATCCTCGATCTGCTCAAGGATCTGCAGGCGCGCTTAGGCATGGCCATGCTGCTGATCACCCACGACCTCAACCTGGTTCGACGAATCGCCCACCGCGTATGTGTCATGCAGCGCGGTTGCATCGTCGAACAGGCGTCGTGTGACGAATTGTTCCGCGCTCCGCAGCATCCCTATACCCGGGAACTGCTCGGCGCCGAGCCCAGCGGCGAACCGGCGGCCAACCCCGCAGGCGCGCCGCTGCTGGAAGTGGACGATCTGCGTGTGTGGTTCCCGATCAAGAAGGGAGTGCTGCGACGCACGGTCGACCATGTGAAGGCGGTGGACGGAATCGACTTCAGCCTGCCCCAGGGCCAGACCCTGGGCATCGTCGGCGAGAGCGGTTCCGGCAAGTCCACCCTCGGCATGGCGATCCTGCGGCTGCTCGGCAGCCAGGGCGCCATCCGCTTCCAGGGCGAGGCGCTGGACGGGCTGTCGCAACAGGCCGTGAGGCCGTTGCGGCGGCAGATGCAGGTGGTCTTCCAGGACCCCTTCGGCAGTCTCAGCCCACGCATGTGCGTGAGCCAGATCGTCGGCGAGGGCCTGCGCATCCATGACATCGGCAGCGAGAAGGAGCAGGAACAGGCGGTCATCGACGCGCTCAAGGAGGTAGGACTGGACCCGGAGACCCGGTTCCGCTATCCCCACGAGTTTTCAGGCGGGCAACGGCAGAGGATCGCCATTGCCCGGGCACTGGTGCTGAAACCGGCGCTGATCCTGCTGGACGAGCCCACTTCGGCGCTCGACCGCACGGTACAGCGTCAGGTGGTGGAGCTCCTGCGTTCGTTGCAGGCCAAGTACAACCTGACGTACCTGTTCATCAGCCACGATCTGGCGGTGGTCAGGGCCCTGAGCCATCAGTTGATGGTGGTCAAACAGGGCAAGGTGGTTGAACAGGGGCCGGCCGAGCAGGTATTCGCCGCGCCGCAGCACCCCTATACCCGGCAGTTGCTGGAAGCCGCATTCATGGCTCCGGCGACCGCCGACTCACTGAAAGAGGAATGACGCACATGGGTTTTCTCGCCGGTAAGCGCGTACTGATCGTTGGCGTGGCCAGCAAACTGTCCATCGCCTCGGGCATCGCGGCCGCCATGCACCGCGAGGGCGCTGAGCTCGCCTTCACCTACCAGAACGACAAGCTCAAGGGCCGCGTCGAAGAGTTCGCCGCCGGCTGGGGTTCCAGCCCCGAGCTGTGCTTCCCCTGCGACGTGACCGATGACGAGGAGATCGCCAAGGTCTTCGAGGCACTGGGCAAGAAATGGGACGGCCTGGACTGCATCGTCCACTCCGTCGGCTTCGCCCCGGGCGACCAGCTGGATGGCGATTTCACCGAAGTCACCACCCGCGACGGTTTCAAGATCGCCCACGACATCAGTGCCTACAGCCTGGTGGCCCTGGCCAAGGCCGGTCGCCCGCTGATGCAGGGCCGCAATGGCAGCATCCTCACCCTCTCCTACCTCGGTGCCGAGCGCACCATGCCCAACTACAACGTGATGGGCATGGCCAAGGCCAGCCTGGAGGCTGGCGTGCGCTACCTCGCTGGCAGCCTCGGCCCGGAGGGCACCCGCGTCAACGCCATCTCCGCCGGTCCGATCCGCACCCTGGCCGCTTCCGGCATCAAGAGCTTCCGCAAGATGCTCGCCGCCAACGAGAAGCAGACCCCGTTGCGCCGCAACGTGACCATCGAGGAAGTCGGCAATGCCGGGGCCTTCCTCTGCTCCGACCTGGCCTCGGGCATCAGCGGCGAGATCCTCTACGTCGACGGTGGCTTCAACACTACCGCGATGGGCGCCATCGAAGACTGAGGCGAAAGCCTGACATGAAAAAGCCCGCTTCTCAGCGGGCTTTTTCATGTCCAGGTCGGGCGAGCGTCAGAAACGCTCGACCTCGGCCTGCTCCTTGAGCTGCTGGCGGTAAGCGGCAAAATCCTGCTGACCGGCACGTGAGGCCAGGAAGCGACGATAGCTGGTCTTCTCCTCGTCGCTCAGCTCGGCCTCGGCCTGGCTGACGCCATCCAGGCGCAGCACCACGTAGTCGCCATTGTTCAGGCTGACACCGGCGTAGGTTGGCTTGCCGTCTTCTCCGGGCTTGGCCATGCGGAACAGCTTCTGCAGGACTTCCGGCGCCACGCCGTCCTGGCTGCGACCGGCGGCCTGGACCACCTTCCAGCCCTCGCCACTGCCTTCGCCCTTGCGCAGCGACGCGATCAGGCTTTCACCCTGTGCCTTGGCCGCCTCGGCCGCCTTTTCGCGGGCCAGTGTTTCGCGGATGCCGACGGAAACCTCCTCCAGCGGCAGCAGGGCCGGCTTCTTGTGCTCCTTGACGCGCAGCACGATGGTGGTGTCCGGGTCCAGTTCGATGGCACCGCTGTTGGCGCCATCTTCCAGCACCTCGGCGCTGAACGCGGCCTGCACCACCTGGCGATTGGCGGCGACGCCCTCACCGCCCTCACGACCGAAGGCACCGCTGGTCTGCACCTGCAGGCCCAGCTCCTGCGCCGGCTGCGACAGGTCGGAGGCCTCGAAGCTGGCTTCCTCGAGCTGCTTGGCGGCCTCGACGAACCGCTGCTCGACCTGCTGCGCCTTGACGTCACGCTCCAGCTTGGCCTTCAGGCTCTCGAAACTCGGTACCTCGGGCGACTGCACATCCAGCAGCTTGATCAGGTGCCAGCCGAAAGCGCTGCGCACCGGTGCGGACACTTCGTCCTTTTTCAGCGCATACAGCGCCTTCTCGAACTCCGGATCGTAGACACCGGGGCCGGCGAACCCGAGATCGCCGCCGTTGCTGGCGGAGCCCGGGTCCTGCGAGAGCTCCTTGGCCAGCGCGGCGAAATCTTCGCCCTTCTTCAGACGCTCGGCAGCCTGCTCCAGCTTGGCCTTGGCCTCCTCGTCGCTCAGCTTGTCGTTGACCTCCACCAGAATGTGGGCACCGCGGCGCTGCTCGGCAAGGTTGGCGATTTCCTTCTGGTACAGCGCCTGCAGCTCCTCGTCGCTGGCCTCGGTCTCATCGAAGAAGCTGTCCTTCTTCAGCTCGACGTAGTCGACCACCACCTGCTCGCTGCTCATGAAGCGATCCGGGTGCTGGTCGTAGTAGGCCTTCACCTCGTCGTCCGTCAGCGCGACGGCCTCGGCGTTGGCCGCGATGGTGCGGCTGGCGAAGTCGCGGGTCTGCTTGTCCAGGCCGACGAAGGCCTGCAGCTCGGTGTCGGTCACGAAATTGCTGCCGGCCAGCGTGGCCTGCAGATGACTGACCAGCACGTCCTCCTTGAGGCGCTGGCGGAACTGCATGCGGGTCATGCCCTGCTGCTGCAGCACCTGATCGAAGCGCGTCGCATCGAACTTGCCTTCAACCTGGAAGGCGGGGGTCTGCAGGATCAGCTGATCGAGCGATGCATCGGAGAAACCCATGCCGGCGTCGTGGGCGCCTTGCAGCAGCAGCCTGCGTTCGATCAGGGCGTCCAGGGCGGTCTTGCGCAGCAACTTGTCGTCCAGCAGCGAGGCGTCGAAGTCCCTGCCGAATTGCTGGATGAGCTGGCGGCGCTGCGTATCCACTGCGGCGTTGAGGCTGTCCAGACTGATCTCTTCGCCGTTGACCTCGGCGGCATTGCGGCTGTTGCTGGTGGACTGGATGATGGCATCGAACCCGGTTAGGGCCATCAGCACGACGATCACGCCAATGATGGTTTTGGCGATCCAGCCCTGGGAATTGTCCCTGATGTTCTGCAGCATGCTTCCCCCGAAACGTCTGCACTGAACGAACAGCCATGCAGCGTGGGTATTGATTGCGGATAAAAGAAAGGCGCATCCGAGGATGCGCCTTCTCATAACTCTTGGAGCGCCTTAGCGGCTCCGTGCCGGATCGGATCACCCCGGCCCGGCGAGGGCCAAGCCCGAGAGACGCTTAGTTGACGGCGTCTTTCAGAGCCTTGCCAGCTTTGAAGCCAGGGATCTTGGCAGCGGCGATCTTGATCGGCTTGCCGGTCTGCGGGTTGCGGCCGGTACGGGCGGCGCGCTCTTTAACGGCGAAGGTACCGAAGCCAACCAGCACCACGGAATCACCGGCCTTCAGAGCGCCAGTGACGGATTCGATTACTGCGTCCAGCGCACGGCCGGCAACAGCTTTCGGGATATCAGCGGATGCGGCGATGGCATCAATCAGTTCCGACTTGTTCACTCTTAAGTCCCCTTATTTCTGTTGAGTTGTTTCTTAGTTGTTTGGTGTAAGCAAAGCGGGTGCTGAAGGGCCTGCCGACACATAGGAGCCGCTTTATAACAAGGGCTCGAAAAAAGTGTCAAGGAAGCCCTCCGGCTAATGCGTGCTGATTCGCTCCTTGGAATCAGACTCGCGCGAGTCATCCTTTGCAACCATCTCGGGAGCCGCATCGGGCAAGGGCTCCGGGGCGTATTGCAGCGCAATTTGCAGGACCTCGTCAATCCATTTAACCGGCTTAATGGTCAGGTCCTGCTTAATATTCTCCGGAATTTCCTTGAGGTCGCGGACATTCTCTTCCGGAATGATCACGGTCTTGATTCCACCCCGGTGCGCAGCGAGAAGTTTTTCCTTCAGCCCACCGATGGCCAGCACCTGCCCCCGCAGGGTGATCTCGCCGGTCATGGCCACGTCGGCCCGAACCGGAATCTGCGTCAGCGCCGAGACCAGCGCCGTGCACAGGCCTATGCCGGCGCTCGGGCCGTCCTTCGGCGTGGCGCCTTCCGGCATGTGGATGTGCACGTCACGCTTCTCGTGGAAGTCCAGCGGGATGCCCAGGCTCTTGGCACGACTGCGCACCACGGTCAGCGCGGCGGTCATGGACTCCGCCATCACGTCGCCCAGCGAGCCGGTCTTGATCAGCTGGCCCTTGCCCGGCACCACGGCGGTCTCAATGGTCAGCAACTCGCCGCCGACCTGGGTCCAGGCCAGGCCGGTGACCTGGCCGATCTGGTCTTCAAGCTCGGCCAGACCATGGCGATAACGCCGCACGCCGAGGTAATGCTCGAGCGAATCCGAGGTGACCAACACCTTGATGCGCTTCTCCTTGGCGTGCTCCTTTACCGCCTTGCGGCAGACCTTGGAAATCTGCCGCTCCAGGCTGCGCACGCCGGCCTCGCGAGTGTAGTAGCGGATGATGTCGCGGATCGTCGCCTCTTCGAACTCCAGCTCGCCCTTCTTTAGGCCGTTGGCCTGGACCTGCTTGGGCGTGAGGTACTTGATAGCGATGTTGACCTTCTCGTCCTCGGTGTAGCCCGGCAGGCGGATGACTTCCATACGGTCCAGCAGCGGACCGGGGATGTTCATGGAGTTGGCGGTGCAGATGAACATCACGTCCGAGAGGTCGTAGTCGACCTCTAGGTAGTGATCGTTGAAATTGTGGTTCTGCTCGGGGTCCAGCACCTCCAGCAGCGCCGAGGCCGGGTCGCCGCGCATGTCGCTACCCATCTTGTCGATTTCATCGAGCAGGAACAGTGGATTGCGCACGCCGACCTTGGTCAGCTTCTGGATCAAGCGGCCAGGCATGGAGCCGATGTAGGTGCGGCGGTGGCCACGAATCTCGGCTTCGTCACGCACGCCGCCCAGGGCCATGCGCACGAACTTGCGATTGGTGGCACGCGCGATGGACTCAGCCAGCGAGGTCTTGCCCACGCCAGGCGGGCCAACCAGGCAAAGCACAGGCCCCTTGAGCTTCTTCACCCGCTTCTGCACGGCGAGATACTCGAGGATGCGCTCCTTCACCTCCTCCAGGCCGAAATGGTCGGCTTCGAGGATGTCCTCGGCCTTGCCCAGGTCCAGGCGCACCTTGCTCTCGGCCTTCCACGGCACGTTGGTCAGCCAGTCGATGTAAGAGCGGACCACGGTGGCCTCGGCCGACATCGGCGACATTTGCTTGAGCTTGTTCAGCTCTGCGTTGGCCTTGGCATAGGCCTCCTTGGGCAGGCCCGCGTTCTCGATTCGCTTCTTCAGCTCATCGACTTCGTTGTGGCCCTCGTCGATATCGCCCAGTTCCTTCTGAATGGCCTTCATCTGCTCATTCAAGTAGTACTCGCGCTGGCTGCGCTCCATCTGCTTCTTGACGCGACCCCGGATGCGCTTCTCGACCTGCAGCAGGTCGATCTCGGCGTCCAGCAGCGCCAGCACGTGCTCGACACGCTCGGCCAGACCGGTGATCTCGAGAATCTCCTGCTTCTGCTCGATCTTCAGCACCATGTGCGCGGCCATGGTATCGACCAGACGCGACGGCTCATCGATGCTGTTCAGCGACGACAGCACCTCGGCAGGAACCTTCTTGCCCAGCTGCACGTACTGCTCGAACTGGCTCAGCAGGCTGCGGGTGAAGACCTCGGACTCGCGCTCGGCGACCGCATTTTCGTCCAGCAGCTGGACCTCGGCGCGGTAGTGATCATCCACCTCGATGAACTTCTCGATGGCGCCGCGTTGCTCGCCTTCCACCAGCACCTTCACGGTGCCGTCCGGCAGCTTGAGCAGCTGCAGCACGGTGGCCACGGTACCCATGCGGTACAGCGCATCCTCGCCCGGATCATCGTCTGCCGGATTGCGCTGCGCCAGCAGGAGGATCTGCTTGTCGCCGCCCATGGCGGCCTCCAGGGCCTCGATGGACTTCTCGCGACCGACGAACAGCGGGATGACCATGTGCGGATAGACCACGACATCACGCAGCGGCAGCAGTGGCAATTCGATGGTTGTCTTCATGATTTTCAGCTCTACGGCGGCCATTCGGCCGTAAACGGACGGGGTACCCTTGGACCTAAGATGGGGCCACCCCTGGAAAAAAACAAGCGAGAGAGCCGGAAAAGCAAAGGGCCCCTAAGGGCCCTTTGTTTCAGCGCTGGACGTCAGGCGTCCGGAGCGGCCTTGGCCGGCGGTTCGCTGTTCTCATAGATCAGCAGCGGCTTGGAGCTGCCTTCGATGACGCTCTCGTCGATCACCACTTTGCTGACTTCGGTCTGCGAAGGGATCTCGTACATGGTGTCGAGCAGCACACCTTCGAGGATCGAACGCAGGCCACGCGCACCGGTCTTGCGCTCGAGCGCGCGGTTGGCCACCGCCTTGAGCGCATCGGCGCGGAACTCGAGGTCCACGCCTTCCATCTCGAAGAGCTTGGCGTATTGCTTGGTCAGCGCGTTCTTCGGCTCGGTGAGGATCTGCATCAGCGCAGCCTCGTCCAGCTCGTCGAGGGTCGCGATGACCGGCAGGCGACCGACGAATTCCGGAATAAGACCGAACTTCACCAGATCGTCCGGCTCGACTTCACGCAGAGCTTCGCCGACTTTCTTGCCCAGGTCCTGGCTGCGCACTTCGGCATTGAAGCCGATGCCGCCCTTGGTGGAGCGGGCCTGGATGACTTTCTCCAGACCGGCAAAGGCACCACCGCAGATGAACAGGATGTTGCGGGTATCGACCTGCAGGAACTCCTGTTGCGGATGCTTGCGACCGCCCTGAGGCGGCACCGAAGCGACGGTACCCTCAATCAGCTTCAGCAGCGCCTGCTGCACGCCCTCACCCGAAACATCGCGGGTGATCGAAGGGTTGTCCGACTTGCGCGAGATCTTGTCGATCTCGTCGATGTAGACGATGCCCATCTGGGCCTTCTCGACATCGTAATCGCACTTCTGCAGCAGCTTCTGGATGATGTTCTCGACGTCCTCACCCACGTAACCGGCCTCGGTCAGCGTGGTGGCGTCGGCGATGGTGAAGGGAACATTGAGCAGGCGGGCCAGGGTCTCGGCCAGCAGAGTCTTGCCCGAGCCGGTCGGGCCGATCAGCAGGATGTTGCTCTTGCCCAGTTCGACGTCGTCTTTCTTGTCGCGCTGGTTCAAACGCTTGTAGTGGTTGTACACGGCAACGGAGAGCACCTTCTTGGCGCGCTCCTGACCGATCACATACTGATCCAGGATACCGCTGATTTCCTTTGGCGCGGGCAACTTGTGAGCGCTGCTCTCGGCCTGGGCTTCCTGCACCTCCTCGCGGATGATGTCATTGCACAGGTCGACGCACTCGTCGCAGATAAAGACCGAGGGGCCGGCGATCAGCTTGCGCACTTCGTGCTGGCTTTTGCCGCAGAAGGAGCAGTAGAGCAGCTTGCCGTTGTCCTCGCCGTTGCGGGTGTCAGTCATTCGATCGATCCAATACGGTAGGCATGTAACACAAGATGAAGGCAATTGCGGGCATTTTCAACCCTGCGGGACGGCCGGACCTGCCCGGCCGCTACGCTGGCGCACCGATCAGACGGCCATCTGACGCTTGCTGAGAACCTGATCGATGAGGCCGTATTTGACCGCTTCGTCGCCGCTCATGAAGTTGTCGCGGTCGGTGTCCCGGGCGATGACTTCGATCGGCTGCTTGCAGTGCTCGGCCAGGATCTTGTTCAGGCGCTCGCGGATGGTGAGGATTTCACGGGCATGGATCTCGATGTCCGAGGCCTGACCCTGGAAGCCACCCAGTGGCTGGTGGATCATCATGCGCGAGTGCGGCAGGCAGTAACGCTTGCCGGCGGCACCGCCAGCCAGCAGCAGCGCACCCATGCTGCAGGCCTGGCCGATGCAGATGGTGGACACGTCGGGCTTGATGAACTGCATGGTGTCATAGATCGACATGCCGGCAGTCACCGAGCCGCCCGGGGAATTGATGTACAGGTGGATGTCCTTGTCCGGGTTCTCGGCCTCAAGGAACAGCAGCTGGGCCACCACCAGGTTGGCCATGTAGTCCTCGACCTGGCCGACCATGAAGATCACCCGCTCTTTCAGCAGGCGAGAATAGATGTCGTAAGCACGCTCGCCACGGGCGGACTGCTCGATCACCATCGGCACGAGGCCGCCGGCGGCTTGGATGTCAGGCATGGTGTTCATGAAAGAGTTGTGCGACATGTCTAGCGATCTCTCCCTAATAGTCATGTCTCTAAAGACGCATAAGCCAGCACGAAGGCTGGCTTATGGTTGTGCTCGAACGAGGCGAGGGATCAGGCTGCTTGCGGGGCTTCCGCCGGCTTGACCGCTTCTTCGTAGGAGACCGCTTTATCGGTCACTTTGGCCTTCTGCAGGACAGTATCTACAACTTGTTCTTCCAGTACAACCGAACGCACCTCGTTCAGCTGCTGGTCGTTCTTGTAGTACCAGGCCACGACCTGCTGCGGCTCCTGGTAGGCGGAAGCCATTTCCTCGATCAGCTCGCGAACGCGGGCTTCTTCAGCCTTCAGCTCGTTCTGCTTGACCACTTCGGCGACGATCAGACCCAGCACGACGCGGCGCTTGGCCTGCTCTTCGAACAGTTCGGCCGGCAGCTGGTCCGGCTTGATGTTGCCGCCAAACTGCTGGACGGCCTGCACGCGCAGACGATTCACTTCGTTGCCGATCAGGGCCCTCGGTACTTCAGCCGGGTTGGCGGCCAGCAGGCCTTCCATTACCTGGTTCTTGACCTTGGACTTGATGGCCTGGCGCAGCTCGCGCTCCATGTTCTTGCGGACTTCGGTGCGGAAACCTTCCAGACCGCCTTCCTTGATGCCGAACAGGGCGAAGAAGTCGTCGTTCAGCTCCGGCAGCTGCGGAGCGGAGACGCTGTTGACGGTCACGGTGAACTCGGCGGTCTTACCGGCCAGGTCCAGGTTCTGGTAATCCGCCGGGAAAGTCGGGTTGATCACGCGCTCTTCACCGGCCTTGACGCCGACCAGGGCATCTTCGAAGCCCGGGATCATGCGGCCGGAACCCAGCACCAGCGGAGTGCCCTTGGCGCTGCCGCCAGCGAAGGCTTCGCCGTCGATCTTGCCGACGAAGTCGATGTTCAGTTGGTCGCCGTGCTCGGCGGCGCGCTCGGCAGCCTCGAAACGGGTGTTCTGCTTGCGCAGGATTTCCAACATGTTGTCGACGTCGGAATCCTGAACGTCGGCCTGCAGGCGCTCGATCTCGATGCCGTCGAAGCCGGCCAGCTGGATTTCCGGGAACACTTCGAAGGTGGCGACGTACTCGAGGTCCTTGCCCTTCTCGAAGGTCTTAGGCTCGACGGACGGAGCGCCAGCCGGATTCAGCTTCTGCTCGACGATGGCCTCGTAGAAGGTGGCCTGGATCAGGTCGCCCAGGGCTTCTTGACGGGCGGAATCCTCGTAACGTTGGCGAATTACGTTCATCGGCACCTTGCCGGGACGGAAGCCAGGCACCTTGGCGCGGCGGGCAGTCTGCTGCAGACGCTTGGTCACTTCGGTCTCGATGCGCTCGGCCGGCACGCCGATGGTCATGCGGCGCTCGAGAGCGGAGGTGCTTTCAACAGAAACTTGCATGGATATTCCTCGTTGCACAGACATAAGCCGGCCGTTCCGGCCCCAGAATCGAAGCGGAGCATTCTAGTGGCTCGCTTGACAGAAGTCACCTGCGCAAACGGGCACAAAAAACGACCGTATATATAAGGAAGGGAATAGCGAGAGGGAGATGGTGCGGACGGAGAGACTCGAACTCTCACACCTTGCGGCGCCAGAACCTAAATCTGGTGTGTCTACCAATTTCACCACGTCCGCGTGGTAACGCTTGAAACGAAAACGCCAGGCTTTTGGCCTGGCGTTTTCTCGAATATGGGGTGGACGATGGGAATCGAACCCACGACACCAGGAGCCACAATCCTGTGCTCTACCAACTGAGCTACGCCCACCATATTGCGTTGCTTGCGCCTGATCCGCCAATGGCGCACCCGGCAGGACTCGAACCTGCGACCATCCGCTTAGAAGGCGGATGCTCTATCCAGCTGAGCTACGGGCGCTTAGTCATCTGCGGAACAGACTCTAAAGCTACAGCTCCGACCGCTTCCGGCCGTTGCCATCTTACCCAGCGGCTGGCTGTGCTCGACAAGCGGGGCGAATCTTATAGAGGCCGCCCGACAGCGTCAACACGATAATGAAAAAAATCCTGTTGGATAAAGGAGTTACGGGAAAGCACCACGCATGCGCCTTTGCCCCACCCGCCACCCATGCGAGAATGCGCGATCTTTTTTCCACCCTTCCCCATGGTTAAGCAAGCGTCATGACCGCAAAACTGATCGACGGCAAGTCCATCGCCGCCAACCTCCGCCAGGAAATCGCCAAACGTGTCGCCGAGCGCCGCCAGCAGGGCCTGCGGGCTCCGGGCCTGGCCGTGATCCTGGTCGGCAGCGACCCGGCTTCCCAGGTGTACGTCTCGCACAAGCGCAAGGACTGCGAGGAAGTCGGCTTCGTTTCCGTGGCCCATGACCTGCCCGCCACCACCACCCAGGGCGAGCTGCTCGGGTTGATCGACCAGCTCAACCGCGACAACGCCATCGACGGCATCCTGGTGCAGCTGCCCCTGCCCGCCCACCTGGACGCCTCGCAACTGCTCGAGCGCATCAACCCGGACAAGGACGTCGACGGCTTCCATCCGTTCAACGTCGGTCGCCTGTCCCAGCGCATGCCACTGCTGCGTTCGTGCACGCCGAAGGGCATCATGACCCTGCTGGAAAGCACTGGCGTCGACCTGCACGGCCAGCATGCCGTGGTCGTAGGCGCCTCCAACATCGTCGGCCGGCCGATGGCCCTCGAGCTGCTGCTGGCCGGCTGCACCGTCACCGTGACCCACCGCTTCACCAAGGACCTGGCAGGCCACGTGGCTCAGGCCGACATCGTCGTCGCGGCCGCGGGCAAGACCGGCCTGGTCAAGGGTGAGTGGATCAAGCAAGGCGCGATCGTCATCGACGTCGGCATCAACCGCCAGGCCGACGGCAAGCTGGTCGGCGACGTGGAGTACGACGTGGCTGCCGAGCGCGCCGGCTGGATCACCCCGGTGCCGGGCGGCGTAGGCCCCATGACCCGCGCCTGCCTGCTGGAGAACACCCTGTACGCCGCCGAGCATCTGCACGCCTGATAGCGGCTCCGGCCATGAAAAACGGCGCCCTCGGGCGCCGTTTTCGTTTCCCCCGCAGGCCTTACTCGGCCTTCTGCCAGGACTTCACCAGCTCGTCGTAGCTCACGGTCTCGCCCTTCGGCTTCTCGTTCGCCAGCTTCGGCTTCGGCGCGCCCGGCTGGTCGAACCAGTACTGCGGGTCCTGCTCCTCGTTGAGTTTCGGACCGCAGTCACCCTGCACGCCGGAGCGCTCGATGCGCGCCATCATGCTGTCCTGGGCCGCCGCCAGGCCGTCCAGCGCCTCCTGCGGGGTCTTGTCGCCACTCGCCGCCTCGGCGATGAACTGCCACCACAGCTGCGCCAGGCGCGGGTAGTCCGGCACGTTGGTGCCGGTCGGCGACCACTGCAGGCGCGCCGGGCTGCGGTAGAACTCGACCAGGCCACCGAGCTTCGGCGCGGCCTCGGTCATCGCCTGGGAGTTGATGTCCGATTCGCGGATCGGCGTCAGGCCCACCAGGGTCTTCTTCAGCGAGACGGTCTTGGAGGTGACGAACTGCGCGTACAGCCAGGCGGCCAGGCGCTGCTTCTCCGGCGTGGACTTGAGGAAAGTCCAGGAGCCGGTGTCCTGGTAGCCGAGCTTCATGCCCTCCTCCCAGTACGGGCCTTTCGGCGACGGCGCCATGCGCCACTTCGGCGTGCCGTCCTCGTTGACCACCGGCAGGCCCGGCTTGGTCATGTCGGCGGTGAAGGCGGTGTACCAGAAGATCTGCTGGGCGATGTTGCCCTGCGCGGGTACCGGGCCGGCCTCGGAGAAGGTCATGCCCTGAGCCTCCTGCGGCGCGTACTGGCGCATCCAGTCGACGTACTTGGTGGTGGCGTAGACCGCCGCCGGGCCGTTGGTGTCGCCGCCGCGGGCGACGCTGGAGCCCACCGGGCGGCAGCCCTCGACGCGAATGCCCCACTCGTCCACCGGCAGGCCGTTGGGCAGGCCCTTGTCGCCGCCGCCGGCCATGGAGAACCAGGCGTCGGTAAAGCGCCAGCCCAGCGACGGGTCCTTCTTGCCGTAGTCCATGTGGCCGTAGACGCGCTTGCCGTCGATCTCCTTGACGTGCTCGGTGAAGAACTGGGCGATGTCCTCATAGGCCGACCAGTTGACCGGCACGCCCAGCTCGTAGCCGTAGATTTCCTTGAACTTGGCCTTCAGCTCCGGCTTCTCGAACCAGTCGGCGCGGAACCAGTAGAGGTTGGCGAACTGCTGGTCGGGCAGCTGGTAGATCTTCTTGTCCGGCCCGGTGGTGAAGGAGATGCCGATGAAGTCCTGCAGGTCCAGGGTCGGCGAGGTGAAGTCCTTGCCCTCGTTGGCCATCATGTCGGTGATCGACACGGCCTTGCCGTAGCGGAAGTGGGTGCCGATCAGGTCCGAGTCGTTGACCCAGCCGTCGTAGATGTTCTTGCCCGACTGCATCTGGGTCTGCAGCTTCTCGACCACGTCGCCTTCCTGCATCAGGTCATGGCGCAGCTTGATCCCGGTGATCTCGCTGAAGGCCTTGGCCAGCACCTTGGCCTCGTACTCGTGGGTGGCGATGGTCTCGGAAGCGACGTTGATCTCCATGCCGCGGAACGGCTCGGCCGCCTTGATGAACCACTTCAGCTCCTCGAGCTGCTGTTCCTTGGTCAGGGTGGACGGCGAGAATTCGCTGCCGATCCACTTCTTCGCCGCCTCTTCGTAGGCATCGGCCCAGGCCGCGCCGCTCAATCCGGACAACGTCAGCAGGGCCGCCAGCGCCATGCTATGTCGGGTCTTGTAGTTGTTGTCGAACATAGACTCCTCCTTGCTTGAATAGAAAACCGACCGGAATCGAAAGGCAGCCGGTCAGCCCCAACGCATCACCACCAGTAACCACACGACGGACAGCGCCGAGGCTATCCAGGTGCTCCAGTCGGTCACGCCCACCACCAGCAGATGCAGGTAGGCGCTGCCGAGCAAACCGATGAACAGCCGGTCGCCGCGGGTCGTGGCGATCGGCAGAAAGCCCCTGCGCTCCACGCAGGGCGAGCGGATTTCCCATACGGTCATGCCCACCAGCAGCAGCGCGATGCCGCCGAAGAAGGCCGCCGTGACCGGGGTCCAGGCCATCCATTCCATAGTCGTCTCCTCAGACCCGGCCCAGGGCGAAGCCCTTGGCCACGTGGTTGCGCACGAACCAGATCACCAGCATGCCCGGCAGGATGGTCAGCACCCCCGCTGCCGCCAGCACGCCCCAATCGATGCCGGAGGCCGACACCGTGCGGGTCATCACCGCGACGATGGGCTTGGCGTCCACCGAGGTCAGGGTGCGCGCCAGCAGCAGCTCGACCCATGAGAACATGAAGCAGAAGAACGCCGTGACGCCGATGCCGGAGCCGATCAGCGGGATGAAGATCTTCACGAAGAACTTGGGGAAGCTGTAGCCGTCGATGTAGGCCGTCTCGTCGATCTCCTTCGGCACGCCCGACATGAAGCCCTCGAGAATCCACACCGCCAGCGGCACGTTGAACAGGCAGTGGGCCAGGGCCACGGCGATGTGGGTGTCGAACAGGCCGATCGACGAGTACAGCTGAAAAAACGGCAGCAGGAACACGGCCGGCGGCGCCATGCGATTGGTCAGCAGCCAGAAGAACAGGTGCTTGTCGCCGAGGAAGCGGTAGCGCGAAAACGCATAGGCCGCCGGCAGCGCCACCAGCAGCGAGATGAGGGTGTTCAGGCACACGTAGTACAGCGAGTTGAGGTAACCCTCGTACCAGCTCGGGTCGGTGAAGATCACCTGGTAGTTGGCCAGGGTGAACTCCTGGGGCCACAGGGTCAGGCCGCCGAGGATCTCGGTGTTGCTCTTGAACGACATGTTCAGCAGCCAGTAGATCGGCACCAGCAGGAACAGGATGTAGAGCAGCAGCGCCAGGGTTTTGCGGATGGTCATGACGGGCTCCTCAGCGCTGCTGGTCGTTGTGGGTCATGGCCGTGTAGAACGCCCAGGACACCAGCAGGATGATCAGGAAGTACACCAGCGAGAACGCCGCCGCCGGCCCCAGGTCGAACTGCCCCACCGCCATCTTGGTCAGCGTCTGGCTGAGGAAGGTGGTGGCGTTGCCCGGCCCGCCGCCGGTGAGCACGAAGGGCTCGGTGTAGATCATGAAGCTGTCCATGAAACGCAGCATCACGGCGATCAGCAGCACGCTCTTCATCTTCGGCAGCTGGATGTGGCGGAACACCGCCCAGGCCGAGGCGCGGTCGATGCGCGCGGCCTGGTAGTACACGTCGGGAATGGCGCGCAGGCCCGAGTAGCACAGCAGCGCTACCAGCGAGGTCCAGTGCCAGACGTCCATCACCAGCACCGTGACCCAGGCGTCCATGGTGTTGGCCGCATAGTTGTAGCTGATGCCCAGCTCGCTCAGGGTCCAGCCCAGCAGGCCGATGTCGGCGCGGCCGAAGATCTGCCAGATGGTGCCGATCACGTTCCACGGGATCAGCAGCGGAATGGCCATGACGATCAGGCAGGCCGAGGCCCAGCGGCCCTTGGTCGGCATGCACAGGGCGATGGCGATGCCCAGTGGAATCTCGATCAGCAGCACGCAGGCGGAGAAAATGAACTGGCGCAGCAGCGAGTCGTGCAGGCGCTCGTTCTGCAGCACCTGCTGATACCACTCCACGCCGACGAAGGTGCGCGTGCTGGCGTCGAAGATGTCCTGCACCGAGTAATTGACCACCGTCATCATCGGCAGGATGGCGCTGAACGCCACCAGCAGGAACACCGGCAGCACCAGCCACCAGGCCTTGTTGTTGATCACCTTGTTCATGGGCGCACCTCCACCAGCACGTCATCGGCATAGACCATCAGCCACTGGGACGGGAAACCGATGTAGGCCACCTTGTGCGGCACCGGCAGGTCCTCCTGCAGGCGCGCCTTGAGCGTTACGCCATCCAACTCCAGAGTGAGGATCTTGTAGGTACCCAGGTCCTCGACGTGGCGCACCTCGCCGCGCAGGGCATCGACGAAGGGCTCGTCGCTGACGTGTACGAACTCGGGGCGAATGCCCAGCTTGAGCGACTGTCCGCCGAGCTCGGCAATGCGCTGGCACAAGGCCGGCGCCAGCGGCACGCGGGTCTGGCCGAAGCACACGCCGCCGGCATAGGGCGAGACCTCGATCAGGTTCATCCCCGGGCTACCGATAAAGAAGCCGACGAAGGTATGTTTCGGGCGTTCGAACAGCTCGCGCGGAGTGCCGAACTGGACGATCTGCCCGCCGTACATCACCGCAATCTTGTCGGCGAAGGTCGAGGCCTCCAGTTGGTCGTGGGTGACGTAGACCATGGTGATGTTGAACTGCTCGTGGATCTGCTTGAGCTTGCGCCGCAGCTTCCACTTCAGGTGCGGGTCGATCACCGTCAGCGGCTCGTCGAAGAGGATCGCCGACACGTCGTCGCGCACCAGGCCGCGGCCCATGGAGACCTTCTGCTTCTCGTCGGCGGTGAGGTTACGTGCCTTCCTGTGCAGCAGCGGGTGCAGGTCCAGCACCTCGGCGATCTCGTGCACCTTGCTGGTTACGCGCGACTCGGCCAGGCCCTGGTTGCGCAGCGGAAAGGCCAGGTTGTCGAACACCGTCATGGTGTCGTAGACCACCGGGAACTGGAAAACCTGGGCGATGTTGCGCTCCTGCGGCGACAGGTCGTTGACCTCGCGCATGTCGAACAGCACCTGGCCTTCGGACGGGCTGAGCAGCCCGGAGATGATGTTCAGCAGGGTCGACTTGCCGCAGCCGGAGGGGCCGAGCAGCGCATATGCGCCGCCCTGCTCCCAGACGTGGGTCATCTCGCGGATGGCGTAATCCTCCGCCCCGCTCGGCTGGGCGCTGTAGCTGTGGGCCAGGTTCTGCAGGCGTATCTCGGCCATGGTGCGCTCCTCAGGACCGGCGGATCGGCGCCAGGACCAGCTGGTCCCGGGTGTCGAAGACGAACAGCTTGTGCGTCGGGATGTAGATGCGGATCGGCGCGTCCACGTCGTACTCGTGCACGCCCTGGAGGTGCAGGACCAGGGCGAAGTGCTCGCTGCGCACATGCAGGAAGGTCTCCGAGCCGCTGATCTCGGCAAGCTCGACGGTCACCGCCAGCTCCAGGTCGTCGTCGTTGGACGGCACCAGGCCGACATGCCCGGGGCGCACGCCGAAGCGGTACTGGCCCTCGGCCAGGCCACGCAACTCGGCGGTCAGCGGGAAGTGCACGAAGTCCTCGAAGCTCACCTCGCTGTCGCTGATGCGGCCGTGCATCAGGTTGATCGGCGGCTCGGAAAACAGCTCGGCGGCCAGCACCTGCTGCGGCCGGTGGTAGACCTCGGTGGTCTTGCCGCTCTGGATCACCCTTCCTTCGTGGAGGATGGTCGTGGTGCCGCCCAGCGCCAGCGCCTCGTTGGGCTCGGTGGTGGCATACACGGCGATGCTGCGGCGGGCGCGGAACAGCTCGCGCATCTCCTGGCGCAGCTCCTCGCGCAGCTTGTAGTCGAGGTTCACCAGCGGCTCGTCGAACAGCACCAGGTCGGCATCCTTGACCAGCGCGCGGGCCATGGCCGTGCGCTGCTGCTGGCCGCCCGACAACTCCAGCGGGTAGCGCCTAAGAAACTTCTCGATGCGCAGCATCGCGGCCGTCTCGTGCACCTTGCGCTCGATCTCGGCCTTGGCCACGCCGGCCTGGCGCAGCGGCGAGGCGATGTTCTCGAAGACCGTCAGGTTCGGATAGTTGATGAACTGCTGATAGACCATCGACACGTTGCGCTGGCGCACCGGCACGCCGGTGACGTCGGCGCCGTGCATCAGGATGCGGCCGCTGGTGGGCTTGTCGAGCCCGGCCATCAGGCGCATCAGCGAGGTCTTGCCGGCGAGCGTGCGGCCCACCAGCACGTTGAAGGAGCCCGCTTCGAAGCTCAGGCAGGCGTCGTCGATATAGATCTGCTGGTCGACCACGCGGCAGACATGTTCCAGCGTTAACGACATGGCGTGTCCTTATGGTTATTTCGCCCGCCGCCGCGAAGATGCCTCGCGGTCGGCACTGGCATAAGGCGACATTCGTGCCAGTGCCGTTGCGCGCAAGCGAAAATTCGCCATGCCCTTGATTTGCAAAGACATGCCCGTCGGACGCGATGTGTAGCGCCGCTCACGCTGAACAGTTTTGAACAGCGAAAGCTGAACAACTGAACAATTCGGCCTTTGACTTTGAACAGCAATGAACAACACTGGGCGAACCGCTCGCCCCGCTCACGCCCATGAGCGCGGGCCGGGAGCCACTACGCTCCCGCCGGCCCGCCCATTGCAGTAACGGCGAGGCCGACTCGGCCGCTGGACCTAATAAAGACAAGAACCAGGCGATACCCATGACTGCTACTGCCCCGGCGCCGAGCCACGACGCCATCGTTCGCGATTCCTGGAGCCGCTGCCGCGACTTCGGCCTCACCCACCAGAGCCAGCCGGCCTTCGGCCAGGCCGCGCCCGGCGAGGTTTCCGCCCTGCTGGAGAGCCAGCACTTCCTGGTGCAGACCACCCACCAGGAGGTGCTGCCCTACTATGAGAACATCCTGGCCAACTCCAACTGCCTGATCATGCTGGCCGACAACCAGGGCCAGTTGCTGCAGTCCTGGGGTGATCGCCGCTTCGTCGAGCCGGCCCAGGCCGCCGGCTTCGTGCCCGGCGCGCTATGGCAGGAGCGCCACAGCGGCACCAACGCCATCGGCACGGCGCTGGCCTGCGGCCAGGCGGTGCACATCCAGCGCGACGAGCACTTCCTCAAGGCCAACCGCTTCATGACCGGCTCGGCCTCGCCGATCTTCGACGCCGCCCGGCAGATGATCGGCGTGCTCGATGTTTCCAGTGACAGCTACCTGCCGCCGGCCCACACCCTGGGCATGGTCAAGATGATGAGCCAGTCGGTGGAGAACCGGCTGATCCTCAACCTGTTCAAGGACGACTACTTCCAGCTCAGCTTCAACACCAGCCTGGACAATCTGGACAGCCAGTGGGCCGGCCTGCTGGTGTTCGACGAGGCCGGGCAGATCGTCTCGGCCAACCGCCGCGCCGACAGCCTGCTCGGCGTAGGCCTGTCGCGGGTGAATATCGAGAGCCTGTTCGACGTGCCGCTGCAGCAACTGCTCAACCAGCCGGAGAGCCTGCCCTTCGCCCTGCGCGCCGCCGGCCGCTACCGTTTCCATGGCCTGCTCAAGCGCCCGCGCAAGCCGCGCATCCAGCCCCGCGACTTCCGCCCGCAACCGGCCCCGGCGCCGCGCCAGGAAGGCTTCACCCTGGCCAATATCAACCTCGGCGACCCGCGGGTGGACAAGGCCGTGCGCCAGGCGGAGCGCCTGGTGGAGAAGAACATCCCGATCCTGATTCAGGGCGAGACCGGCGCCGGCAAGGAGGTGTTCGTCAAGGCGCTGCACAACGCCAGCTCGCGTGCAGGCCAGCCGCTGATCGCGGTGAACTGCGCGGCGATTCCCGCCGAGCTGGTGGAGTCCGAGCTGTTCGGCTACGAGAAAGGCGCCTTCACCGGCGCCAACCAGAAAGGCAGCATCGGGCTGATCCGCAAGGCGCACAAAGGCACGCTGTTTCTCGACGAGGTCGGCGACATGCCGCTGGCGGTGCAGGCGCGCCTGCTGCGCGTGCTGCAGGAGCGCAGCGTGCAGCCACTAGGCGGCGGCGAGCCCTACCCGGTGGACATCCGTCTGGTCTCGGCGACCAACCGGCCACTGCGCCAGGACGTGGACGCCGGGCTGTTCCGCGCCGACCTCTACTACCGCATCAGCGGCCTCAACCTGGAGCTGCCGCCGCTGCGCGAACGCAGCGACAAGGCCGCGCTGTTCCAGCGCGTGTGGGAGCACCACCGCGAACCCAGCCAGTGGGCCGGCCTGAGCCGCGAGGTGCTCGAGCTGTTCCAGCGCCACCCCTGGCCCGGCAACCTGCGCCAGCTGAGCAGCGTGATGCAGATCGCCCTGGCCATGGCCGAGGACCAGCCGATCCGCGTCGAACACCTGCCGGACGACTTTTTCGCCGACCTGCAGCCCGACGAACGCGCGCCGCTGGCCAGCGAGCCGCCGGTCGAGGCCGGCGACCTGGCCAGCCAGTACCAGGCCTGCGGCGGCAACATCTCCTATCTGGCGCGCAGCCTGGGCCTGAGCCGCAACACCCTCTACAAGCGCCTGCGCGAGCAGGGCCTGAAGGTCTAGGCGAACCCCCGCTCGCGCCGGGCGAAGGCGGCGAACTCCGCGGCCGGCGCGGGCCGGGCGAACAGATAGCCCTGGCCCTGGTCGCATCCCAGCTCGGCCAGCAGGGCGCGGGTGGGTTCGTCCTCGATGCCCTCGGCCGTGGTGTGCAGCCCCAGGCTGCGGGCCATCTGCACGATGGCGGTGACGATGGCGCGGTTCTGCGGATTGCCATCCAGGCCGCGGACGAAGGACTGGTCGATCTTCAGCTGATCGACCTGAAAGCGCTGCAGGTAGGCCAGGCTGGAATAGCCGGTACCGAAATCGTCGATCGACAGCTTCACCCCCAGCGCCTTGAGCCGCGCCAGCTCTTGGGGGTCCTGCAGCAGGATCGATTCGGTCAGCTCCAGGTCCAGGCAGGACGGGCTGAGACCGAAGCGGTTCAGCGCGCCTTCCACCACTTTCACCACGTCGCCGCGGCGGAACTGCACCGCCGAGAGGTTGACCGAGACGGCGAAGCGCGGCTGGCCGGCCGCCTGCCAGAGCATCGCCTGGCGACAGGCCTCATGCAGCACCCACTCGCCGATCTCGACCATCAGTCCGGACTGCTCGGCCACCGGGATGAAGCGGTCCGGGCCGAGCATGCCGCGTTCGGGATGGCGCCAGCGCAGTAGCGCCTCGGCCGCCAGCAGACGCCCGCTGCCCAGGTCGACGATCGGCTGGTAATGCAGCTCGAATTCGTCGCGGCTCAGGGCCTGGCGCAGGTCCAGCTCCAGGGCCAGGCGCTCGCGGTTGTCGGCGTTCATGCGCGGGTCGAAGAAGCAGTAGGCGTTACGCCCCGCCGCCTTGGCCTGGTACATGGCCATGTCGGCGTGTTTGAGCAGGGTGTCGAAGTCCTCGCCGTCGCCGGGGAACAGCGAGATGCCGATGGAGCTGGAGGTGACGATCTGCATGCCCTTGAGGGCGAACGGCTGGGCCAGGCGCTGCTGTACCTGGCCGGCCAGCGAGGACACGGCCGCTAGGTCGTCGACGTCCGCCAGTACCACGAGGAACTCGTCGCCGCCCTGGCGGCTCACCGTGTCGATGTCGCGCAGCGCCTCGTGCAGGCGCCGCGCCACCTCCTGCAGCAGCTCGTCGCCGGCGGCATGGCCGAGGGAGTCGTTGATGGTCTTGAAGTTGTCCAGGTCGAGGAACAGCAGCGCCACCTGGCAACCGTCGCGCCGCGCATGGCCGATGGCCTGCTCCATGCGGTCGCGGATCAGCAGGCGGTTGGGCAGGTTGGTCAGGGCGTCGTGCTGGGCCAGGTGGGTGAAGTTGGCCTCGGAATCCTTCACCCGCAGGATCTCGCGCTGCAGGCGCAGCAGGGTCTTGCGCAGGTCGTTGGCCAGCAGCCACACGGCGGCGGCGCAGGTCAGCAGGATGCAGCTGACGTTGATCATGCGGCCGATGCCCAGCGGCAGCGGTTCGAACCGCTGCAGGCCGGTGAGCGCGGCGAAGGTGAGAAAGGCCACCACCGCCAGGATGCTGATCAGCAGGCCGACGAACAGGCGCAGCGAGGCGACCATGCCGGCGACGATCAGGATTGCCGGGAAACCCAGCACCGCCGCGCTGTACAGGCCCTGGCTGAACCACAGCGAGGCGCTGACCATCGCCGTCAGCGAGCAGAGCACCAGCATCACCGAGGCCTCCACCCTGCCCCGCCGGTTCAGCCAGCGGCCGACCAGCACCAGCACCAGCGAAGCCCCGATCAGGCCGACATTCAGCCAGCTGCGCGACACCAGCATCTGCGCCCCGATGCACAGCAGGACCACGCACAGCACGTTGGCGATCTGCATGAGCCGCTGCGCCTGCAGGCGGCGTTCCAGCGCATCGTTGCCGATATCCGATTCCCGAGGTGTTGGTGCAGGCGTCATAACGACCGACTTCCATGAGCGACTGATGCGAAGTAGGGGCGAACCCTAGCCAATAAGAGGGTCGTCGTACAAGTAGACCGATGGACGCAGGAAGCCGCGCAAGAACGCGGCTCCTTCATACCGACGGACTCAGGCGGAGAAGTCGGTGGACAGCGTCAGCGTGCGCCAGGCTTGCAACTCGGCCTCGACCTGGGCGTGCTTCTGCTCGATGCGCGCCAGCGCATCGCTACCCAGCGGCAGGCGCAGCGGCGGCTGCTCGGCGTTGGCCAGCGCCAGCATGGCCTCGGCGAACTTGGCCGGGTCGCCCGGCTGGGCATGGTTGGCGGCGGCGGCGAACGTGCGCATGGCACCGACCGTCTCGTCGTAGTCGGCCAGCTCCAGCGCCGTCTTCACCAGCGACTGCTCGTCGAGGAAGTCGGTGCGGAAGAAACCCGGCTCGACCACGGTGACGTGGATACCGAGCGGCGCGACTTCCTGCTGCAGCGCCTCGCTGATGCCTTCCACGGCAAACTTGGTGGAGCCGTATACGCCCCAGCCCATGTAGGCCTGGTAGCCGCCCAGCGAAGAGATGTTGATGACGTGGCCGGAGCGCTGGCGACGCATGTGCGGCAGCACGGCGCGGGTAACGTTGAGCACACCGAACACGTTGGTGGCGAACAGGCGCTCGGTCTCCGCTGCACTGGTTTCCTCCACCGCACCGAGCACACCGAAGCCGGCGTTGTTGACCAGCACGTCGATACGGCCGAAACGGGCGATGCCGGCGGCGACGGCCTCAAAGGCCTCGTCCTCGCGCGTCACGTCCAGGCGCACGGCCAGCAGGTTGGGATGCTCGCCCAGGCGGGCGGTGACGTCGGCGGGCTTGCGGGCGGTGGCGATGACCGCGTCGCCGGCGTTGAGGGCCTGTTCGGCGATCAGTGCGCCGAAACCACGGGAAGCTCCAGTAATCAGCCAGGTACGCATATCGAATTCCTCGGATGTCGTCCCGCACCATGCGGGCCGTTGACGACACTCTAGGGCTGGGTTACTGATGTGATAATCCAAATAAAATCGAATGACTTGCTGAGCAGATTTCATTAATGAAGAGCGTCTCCCCCACCGACCTGGCGATCTTCCTGGCCATCGCCCAGAACCTCAGCTTCGCCCGCGCCGCGGTCGACCTGGGCCTCACACCCTCGGCGCTGAGCCACGCCCTGCGCGGGCTGGAGGAGCGTCTGGGCGTGCGCCTGTTCAACCGCACCACCCGCAGCGTGGCGCTGACCGAGGCCGGCGAGCGCCTGCAGGCACGGGTGCGCCCGGCGTTCCGCGACATTGCCGACGCCCTGGAAGACCTCAACAACTTCCGCGACAAGCCCTCCGGCAGCCTGCGCATCAATGCCGGGCGCGCCGCCATCCAGCTGGTGCTGCTGCCGCTGGTGGGGCGCTTCCTCGACGCCTACCCGGACGTGCGTCTGGAGCTGGTGGCCGACGACGGCCTGGTCGATGTGGTCTCGGCCGGCTTCGACGCCGGCGTGCGCTTCGGCGAGCGCCTGGAGGCGGACATGGTCTCGCTGCCCATCGGCCCGCGCATGCGCTCGGTGGTGGTCGGCGCCCCCGCCCTGTTCGAGCGCCACCCCGCTCCGCAGAAGCCCGAAGACCTGCGTGGCCTGCCCTGCATCCGCCACCGCTTCCCCGGCGGCAACTTCTACCGCTGGGAATTCGAGCGCGGCGGCATCGCCCTGGAGATCGAGGTGCAAGGCCCGCTGACCCTGGACGATCTGGGCCTGATGGTCGAACCAGCGCTGCAGGGCGTGGGGCTTGCCTACGTATTCGAGGAAATGGTCCGCGAGCCGATCGCCGACGGCCGTCTGGTCCAGGTGCTCGGCGACTGGTGCCCCTACTACGCCGGTCTGCACCTCTACTACCCGAGCCGCCGCCATGTGCCCGCGGCGCTGCGCGCCTTCATCGACTTCGCCCGCGGCGCACTTGCTAAAAGCGGCGAGTAGAGTTCTAGCCAACGAGAAAAACTGCCGTACCCTGAACCACATCATTCTGGGCATACGCACAAGGAAGCGAATATGGCCGCGTCAGCAAGACTTCTTTTTCTTTGCGCCCTGCTTTCCGAGGTGGCGGTTGGAGAAGTTGGGGATAGTGTCTGGGGATTAAAAACCGAGAGGGGCTACCAAACGCTGCAAGTGATGGACGAAGGCGAGCGGATTGTCTTTGACTACCAAGTAGAGGCCGGTTACTTCGTCTGCCGAATCCCGGGCTACGCCGTCAAACTGCCCTCACAAGAACAATCCGAAACTCGCTACGTATTCCGAAATATCCCGGAGAACCAACGGTGGGCAGGCCGCTGGGAAGGTTATTTGCCTCCGCTTGATGATGAGTCGCCTTGCGAAATAGAGCTGCTATTCGGCAGAACGGTCACCGTAAAACAGCTTGGCGGCGACTGCCGATCCTTCTGTGGAGCCAGAGGCGCTCCGGGCGGAACGCTGAATAAAATATCCATTCCGCTATCCGCGGATGAGCAAGGATCCACTCAATGAGCGACGAACTGAAAATCGAAGACCTGGAAATCGGCAGCGGCAAGGCTGCCGTCAAGGGTGCGCTGATCACCACCCAGTACCGCGGCTGGCTGGAGGACGGCAGCGAGTTCGATTCCTCCTACTCACGCGGCAAGCCGTTCCAGTGCGTGATCGGTACGCGCCGGGTGATCCAGGGCTGGGATCAGGGCCTGATGGGCATGCGGGTCGGCGGCAAGCGCAAGCTGTGGGTGCCGGCGCACCTGGGCTATGGCGAGCGCCAGGTCGGGTCGATTCCGCCTAATTCCAACCTGCTGTTCGAGATCGAACTGCTGGAAGTGCTGACCCGCGACGACTGATTCAGCTGCGCGGAAACGACAACGCCCATCGCATATGCGACGGGCGTTGTCGTTTCTGGCACCTCAGGCGGAGAAGCCGCCATCGATGGTCAGGTTGGCGCCAGTGATATAGGCCGCCTCGGAGCCGGCCAGGTAGGCCACGAAGCTGGCGATCTCCTCCGCCTTGCCGTAGCGCGGCAGCGCCATGGTCAGCTTCAGCGACTCGGCAAAGTCGCTGTTGTCCGGGTTCATGTCGGTATCCACCGGGCCCGGCTGCACGTTGTTGACGGTGATGCCGCGCGGCCCCAGGTCACGGGCCAGGCCCTTGGTGAAACCGGCCACCGCGGCCTTGCTCAGGGCGTAGACCGAGCCGCCACCGAAGGGCATGCGCTCGGCGTTGGTGCTGCCGATGGTGATGATGCGCCCGCCTTCACCCATCACGCGGGCGGCTTCCTGGCTGGCGATCACCACGCTGCGCACGTTCACGTCCAGGGTGCGGTCCAGGTCGTCGATGCTGAACTCCTCGATGGGCGCGATGGCCAGCACGCCGGCGTTGTTCACCAGGATGTCGAGGCGACCGAAGCTTTCCACGGTGTGGCGGATGGCGGCGCGGATGGCCTGTTCGTCGCGGCTGTCGGCCTGGATGGCAATGGCGCGGCCACCGGCGGCTTCGACGGCCTGTACCACATCGTGGGCGCCGGCCGCGGAGGACGAGTAGGTCAGGGCGACGGCGGCGCCGTCCTTCGCCAGACGCTGGGCAATGGCGGCGCCGATGCCGCGGGAACCGCCCTGGATGAATGCGACTTTGCCTTCGAGGGTTTTGTGAGTGCTCATTTTTTGAATCTCCTGAATCTGGGTGGGTGTGCAAGACGGCCCCAGTATTCACCTGCCACTCACAACCGATAAGCTGGCAATCGCTATATTCAGTCGATACCAATGGTTTATAGAGAGCCCATGGAAACCCTCATCAGCATCGAGTGCTTCGTCCGCGCCGCGGAGGCTGGAAGCTTCGCCAAGGCCGCGCGGCGCCTGGGCCTGACGCCTGCGGCGGTGGGCAAGAATGTGGCTCGTCTGGAGAGCAACCTCGGCGTGCGCCTGTTCCTGCGCAGCACCCGGCGCCTGACCCTGACCGAGGCCGGCGAGCGCTTTCTCGCGGAAGTGAGTGGCGGGCTGGCCAGCATCCTGGGCGCGGTGGCCAACCTGGCCAGCAGCCAGGGCCAGCCCGCGGGCACCCTCAAGGTGAGCATGGGCATCGCCTTCGGCCGCGATTACATCCTGCCGCACCTGTCCGATTTCCTGGCCCGCTACCCGGCGATAGTCCCCGACTGGCACTTCGATAACCGCGCCGTGGACCTGATCGGCGAAGGCTTCGACGCCGCCCTCGGCGGTGGCTTCGAGCTGCCGCCCGGGGCGATTGCCCGGCAACTGGCGCCGGCCCACCGGGTGCTGCTGGCCTCGCCGGACTACCTCGCCCGCCATGCGCCCATCGAGCGGCCGGAAGACCTGACTACCCATGCCGGCATCCTCCTGCGCTCGCCGCAGACCGGCCGCGTGCGCAGCTGGCCGCTGCGCACCCGCGACGACCACCAGGCCACCTACGAGCTGACCCGACGCATGACCATGAACGACCCCGAGGCGGCCTGCCACGCCGCCCTGCAGGGCCTGGGCGTGACCCTGGTCAGCACCGTGCATGCGTTGCCCTACCTGCAGAACGGCAGCCTGCAGCGGGTGCTACCGGACTGGTACGTGGACACCGGCAGCCTGAGCCTCTACTTCAGCGCGCAGAAGCTGCTGCCGGCGAAGACGCGGGTGTTCATCGACTTCATCGTCGAGCGCTTTCGCGAACACCGGTGGGCGGAACGCTTCGACGCGCGCCGCCCGCTCTAGCCTGCAGCCCTACTTCGCCTCGGCGACCTGCAGGCGCCGACGCAGGCTCCAGCCCTGCTGCATGCCGGCCGCCGCCAGCAGGATGGCCGCCACGCCCAGCCACTGCAGCGGGCTGAGGCGATGACCGAAGGCCAGCCAGTCGACGAAGATCGCCGCGATCGGGTAGATGAACGACAGCGCCCCGGTCAGCGCCGTCGGCAATTTCTGAATGGCGCTGTACAGCAGCAGGTACATCACCCCGGTATGCAGGATGCCCAGGGCCGCCAGGCTGGCCCAGGCCTGCGGCTGCTCGGGCAGCTGGTAACTGGCCAGCGGCGCCAGCATGAGGATGCCGGTGATCAGCTGGACCAGCGCGATCAGGTGCGGCGGCGTGCCGGAGAGGCGTTTGACGATCAGCGCCGCCACGGCGTAGAGCAGCGCCGCGCCCAGGGCCAGGGCGATGCCCAGCAGGTAATTCTCGCCAGAGATACCGGTATCGCCATGGGCGCTGACGATGGCCAGCATGCCGAGAAAGGCCACACCCAGCCAGGCCAGCTTGGCCAGGGTGATGCGCTCGCCGAGGAACACCGCCGCCAGCCCCACCAGCATGAACGGCTGCACGTTGTACACCGCCGTGCTGATGGCGATCGAAGCCTTGGAATAGGACGCAAACAGCAGCAGCCAGTTGCCGACGATGGCCACCCCGCTGACCAGCGCCAGGACCAGCACGCGACGATTCAGCAGCTCGCGGCGCAGCAGGCCGAGCGCCCAGCACACCAGCAGCAACATGGCGCCACCGATCACGCAGCGCCAGAACACCACGTCGATCACGGACTGGCCGGAAATCAGTACGAACCAGCCGATGGTGCCGGAAATCAGCATCGCCGCGATCATTTCCAGCGAGCCGCGCTTGAGGGTCTTGTCCATGGTCGGAATCTCCGGTTGGGGTGCGACTATTATTCGGCTACCCCGCCCGACCGATACAGGGCTAATCTAAGGTGAAACTGCGGCACTGCCTTTATTGCGAAGGCCATTTCCCGAGATCACCTAACGAGCACGCCATGACCGACGAAATCGACCAGCTTCTGCTCAACGCCCTGATGGAAGACTCGCGCCGCTCGCTCAAGGCGCTGGCGCAGATCAGCGGACTGTCGTCGCCCAGCGTGGCCGAGCGCCTGCGCCGCCTGGAGGAGCGCGGCGTGATCAAGGGCTACACCGTGGAGGTGGACCCACGCCACTTCGGCTACCAGCTGCAAGCCATCGTTCGCGTGCGCCCGCTGCCCGGCAAGCTGCACGAGGTGGAGCGGCAGATCCAGTCGATCCCCGAGTTCACCGAGTGCGACAAGATCACCGGCGAGGACTGCTTCGTCGCCCGCCTGCACGTGCGCTCCATGGAGCAGCTCGACGAGCTGCTGGACCGCATCAACGCTTCTGCCGAGACCAACACCGCCATCGTCAAGAAGACCTCGGTGCCGCGCCGGCTGCCGCCGATGAACTGAAGGAGACCGACATGCCGTTCACACTCTGCGCGCTGGCGCTGTTACTGATCGGTCAGACGGCCATGGCCGCGCAGACCGTGATGGCCCAGACCGAGCTGCGCGCCGCCGTCGATGCCGCCGTGCAGCCGGCCATCGAGCAGCACCGGATTCCCGGCCTGGCCGTGGCCATCGTGCACAAGGGCGAGCACCACTTCTTCAACTACGGCGTCGCCTCCCGCGACAGCGGCCAGGCGGTGAGCGAGCACACCCTGTTCGAGCTGGGCTCGGTGAGCAAGCTGTTCACCGCCACCCTCGGTGCCTATGCCCAGGCCGAGGGCAAGCTGCGCCTGAGCGACCCGGCCAGCCAGCATCTGCCGGCGCTGCGCGGCACTGCCTTCGAGCAGATCAGCCTGCTCGACCTGGCCACCTACACGCCCGGCGGCCTGCCGCTGCAGTTCCCGGATGCCGTGCACAACGAGCGGCAGATGCTCGACTACTACCGCGCCTGGCAGCCGGCCTACCCCGCCGGCAGCCAGCGCCTGTACTCCAACCCCAGCATCGGCCTGTTCGGCTACCTGGCCGCCGCCAGCCTGGGCGAGCCCTTCGAGCAGGCGCTGGAGCGCCGGCTGTTCCCGCAGCTGGGTATGACCGAGAGCCACGTGCGTGTGCCGGCGGACCAGATGGCGCGCTACGCCTGGGGCTATCGCGAGGAGAAGCCGATCCGCGTGCAACCGGGCGCGCTGGATGCCGAGGCCTATGGGGTGAAGTCCACGGCCGCCGACATGCTGCGCTTCGTCGAGGCCAACCTCGATCCGTCGCAGCTGCCGGCCCCGCTGCGCCAGGCCATCGACACCACTCACAGGGGCTACTACCAGGTCGGCGACATGACCCAGGGCCTGGGCTGGGAGCGTTATGCGTACCCCATCACCCTGCAACGCCTGCAGGACGGCAATTCCTCGCAGATGGCGCTGGAGCCACACGCGGTCGAGCGGTTCGACCAGCCACAGGCGGCCGAAGGCGACCTGCTGCTGAACAAGACCGGCTCGACCAACGGCTTCGGCGCCTACGTGGTGCTGCTGCCGGCCCGCGACACCGGTCTGGTGATCCTGGCCAACCGCAACTACCCGAACGCCGAGCGGGTGCGCATCGCCCTGCAGATTCTCTCCACACTGGAGCGCTGAGGCCGTAGGGAAGGTTCGACCGGGCTCGGCGGAGGTCGGCCAACAGAGCGGTGAAGGCGTCCACCCTGGCCTCGGGCTGGCCAGGCTGCACGAGGCACGCACGCCGCGCGCCTCGACCACCCTGCCCGGCTGTCATCCTTGCCCGATGCCCAGCCGGCGGGCAGCCGATGGAGTGTAGCCGGCCATCCGCCGGAGGCGCCGCGACATAGGGTCGCTGGCACTGCGCGCCTCCCCTCGCCTTCGGCCGCTCGGCATATCGCTGCAACTTGCCGCGCCCTGGGACAGTCGGAACCTGGACACCGCAGCGCCCGGGCAATCCGGCCGCCTACAGTCCGCAGCCCGAGGAGACCCGCATGAGCGAATCCGGTGACGACAACGGCTACACGCGTCGGGACATCCTCTCGCTGAGCCGAACCCTGCTGGTGCTGGGCGCAACGCCCGCCGCGGCGCTCGCCAACGAACCCGCACAGGAGGACGCCCGCCCCATGCGCCGCATCGAAACATCCCGAGTCCGCCTGCGGGTCAACGGCAAGGCCCACGAACTGGAGCTGGACAACCGCACCTCGCTGCTCGACGCGCTGCGCGAGCACCTCCACCTCACCGGCAGCAAGAAGGGCTGCGACCACGGCCAGTGTGGCGCCTGCACGCTGATCGTCGACGGTCGCCGCATCAACGGCTGCCTGACGCTGGCGGTGATGCACCAGGACGCAGAGATCACCACCATCGAAGGCCTCGGCACGCCCGAGCAACTGCACCCGATGCAGGCCGCCTTCGTCCGTCACGACGGCTACCAGTGCGGTTACTGCACGCCCGGGCAGATCTGCTCCGCCGTGGCGGTGCTCGACGAAGTGCAGCGCGGCATCCCCAGCCATGTCAGCGACGACCTGGAGGGCGCTCCGCAACTGAGCGATGCCGAGCTGCGCGAACGCATGAGCGGCAACATCTGCCGCTGCGGCGCCTACTCCAACATCATCGAAGCGATCAACGACGTGGCGGGGAAACGCGCATGAAGCCCTTCTCCTACGAACGCGCCCGCACTCCGGGCGAGGCTGCCGCGGCGGCCGCACGCACGCCCGGCGCGAAGTTCATCGCCGGCGGTACCAACCTGCTGGACCTGATGAAGCTCGAGATCGAGACGCCGCTGCACCTGATCGATGTCAACGGCCTCGGCCTGGATCGCATCGAGCCGACGGACGACGGCGGCGTGCGCATCGGCGCGCTGGTAAGCAACACCGACCTGGCCGCCGACATGCGCATCCGCCGCGACTACGCCGTGCTCTCCCGCGCCCTGCTCGCCGGGGCCTCCGGCCAGCTGCGCAACAAGGCGACCACCGCCGGCAACCTGCTGCAGCGCACCCGCTGCCCCTACTTCTACGACACCAACCTGCCGTGCAACAAACGCCAGCCGGGCTCCGGCTGCGCGGCGCGCGAGGGCATCAGCCGCCAGCACGCGGTGCTCGGCACCAGCGACGCCTGCATCGCAACCCACCCGAGCGACATGGCGATCGCCATGCGCCTGCTCGATGCCACCGTGGAGACCGTCCAGCCCGGCGGCCAGACGCGGCGCATCGCCATGGCCGACCTGCATCGCCTGCCCGGCAACACGCCGCACATCGAGCATGCCCTGGCTCCCGGCGAGCTGATCACCGCGGTGACCCTGCCCAAGCCGCTCGGCGGCCGGCATCTCTATCACAAGGTGCGCGACCGCTCGTCCTACGCCTTCGCCCTGGTCTCGGTGGCGGCGGTGATCCAGCCGGACGGCAGCGGCCGCATCGCCCTCGGCGGCGTCGCGCACAAGCCCTGGCGCGTCGAGGCGGCCGAAGCCGAGCTGCCCCGCGGGGCCGATGCGGTGGCCGAGCGTCTGCTCGCCGACGCCCGCACCACGCCGCACAATGCCTTCAAACTCACCCTGGTTCGGCGCACCCTCGGCGCCGTGCTGGCACACGCGAGGGCCGACGCATGAAGTTCGACACCGCAGCAAGCGGCAACCCCATCGACCGCCAGCGCGTGGTCGGCCAGCCGGTCGACCGCATCGACGGGCCGCTGAAGACCACCGGCACCGCCACCTACGCCTATGAATGGCACGGCGAGGTCAGCGACCTGGCCTACGGCCAGATCGTCGGCGCCGCCATCGCCAAGGGGCGCATCGCCTCCATGGACCTGTCCCAGGCCAGGGCCGCGCCCGGCGTGATCACCGTCGTCACCGCCCAGACGGCCGGCCCGCTGGACAAGGGTGAGCGCAACAACGCCAAGCTGCTCGGCGGACCGGAGATCGAGCACTACCACCAGGCCGTGGCCCTGGTGGTGGCCGAGACCTTCGAGCAGGCCCGCGCGGCAGCGGAACTGGTGAAGATCGAGTACGCCCGTGAGCCCGGCAGCTTCGACCTCGAGGCGGCCAAGGGCCAGGCGAAGAAGCCGAAAGAGATCACCGCAGGCGAGCCGGACACCGCCGTGGGCGACTTCGACGGCGCATTCGCCGGCGCGCCCGTGCAGCTCGACGCCACCTACCACACCCCCGACCAGACCCACGCGATGATGGAGCCGCACGCGTCGATGGCCCGCTGGGACGGCGACCGTCTGACGCTGTGGACCTCGAACCAGATGATCAACTGGGGCACCCAGGACCTCGCCAAGACCCTGGGCATTCCCAGCGACAAGGTGCGGCTGATCTCGCCCTACGTCGGCGGCGGCTTCGGCGGCAAGCTGTTCATCCGCGCCGACGCGCTGCTCGCGGCGCTGGGCGCACGGGCCGCCGGGCGCCCGGTGAAGGTGGCGCTGCCGCGCCCGCTGATGATGAATAACACCACCCACCGCGCGGCCACCATCCAGCGCATCCGCATCGGCGCCACCCGCGACGGCAAGATCGTCGCCATCGGCCACGACAACTGGTCCGGCGACCTCAACGGCAACAACGCCGAGGCCGGCGTGATCTATTCGCGACCGCTCTATGCCGGAGCCAATCGCATGTCCAGCACGCGCCTGGCGACGCTCGACATGCCGGAGGCCAATGCCATGCGCGCGCCCAGCGATACGCCGGGATCGATGGCCGTGGAGATCGCCATGGACGAGATGGCGGAAAAGCTCGGCCTCGACCCCGTCGAGTTTCGCGTGATGAACGACTCCCAGGTCGACCCGGAGAAACCCGAGCGGCCCTACTCGCAGCGCCACCTGAAGGAATGCCTGATGCAGGGCGCGCAACGCTTCGGCTGGAACCAGCGCAACGCCAGCCCCGCCGCCCGCCGCGAGGGCGACTGGCTGATCGGCATGGGCATGGCCGGCGCCTTTCGCGACGGGCCGGTGACCCAGTCCGCCGCACGGGTTCGCCTGGACGCGGACGGCCGGCTGATCGTCGAGACCGACATGACCGATATCGGCACCGGCAGCTACACCATCATCGGCCAGACCGCCGCGGAGATGCTGGGTGTGCCACTGGAGCGGGTGAGCGTGACGCTCGGCGATTCCACCTTCCCCGTCTCCTCGGGCTCCGGCGGCCAGTGGGGCGCCAACAGTTCGACCTCGGGCGTCTACGCCGCCTGCGTGAAGCTGCGCGAGCAGATCGCCCGCAAGCTCGGCTTCGATCCCGCCGAGGCGACCTTCGAGAACGGCGAGGTCCGCCAGGGCGACCGAAGCGCCGCGCTCACGGACGCCGCGGCCGGCGGCACGCTCGAAGCCGAGGACGGCATCGAGTTCGGCGACCTGGACAAGCGCTACCGGATCTCCACTTTTGGCGCGCACTTCGTCGAGGTGGCCGTGCATGCCGCCACGGCGGAGATGCGGGTCCGGCGCATGCTGGCGGTCTGCTCGGCCGGACGCATCCTCAACCCGAAGACGGCCCGCAGCCAGGTCATCGGCGCCATGACAATGGGCGTGGGCGCCGCCCTGATGGAGGAGTTGTCCGTCGACACCCGTTACGGGCTCTACATCAACCACGACCTGGCCGGCTACGAGGTGCCGGTGCATGCCGACATTCCGCACCAGGAGGTGGTCTTCCTCGACGAGACTGACCCACTCTCCTCGCCGATGAAGGCCAAGGGCGTGGGCGAACTGGGCATCTGCGGGGTGTCCGCGGCGGTGGCGAACGCCATCTACAACGCCACCGGCGTGCGGGTGCGCGACTACCCCATCACGCTCGACAAGCTGCTGGCGCAGATGCCGGCGGCCTGATCCGTCGCCGAAACGAAAAAGCCGCTCCCGGGAGCGGCTTTTTCATGAGGCGCGATGGCTACTCGGCCAGGCGCCAGGTGGTGCCGCCCTTGCCGTCTTCCAGCACCACGCCCATGGCGGTGAGCTGGTCGCGGATGCGGTCGGACTCGGCCCAGTTCTTGTCGGCGCGGGCCTGCAGGCGCGCGGCGATCAGCGCCTCGACTTCGGCGGCGTCGACCTTGCCGGCGGCACCGGCCTGGAGGAAGGCGTCCGGCTCCAGCTGCAGCACGCCGAGCACGCCGGCCAGTTGCTTGAGCTGGGCGGCCAGACCCGCGGCGGCCTGTACGTCCGACTCACGCAGGCGGTTGACCTCGCGGATCATCTCGAACAGCACGGCGCAGGCTTCCGGCGAGTTGAAGTCGTCGTCCATCGCCGCGCCGAAGCGCTCGACGAAGGCTTCGCCACCGGCAGCCGGCGCTTCCGGCAGGCCCTTGAGGCCGTTGTAGAAGCGCTCCAGGGCGCCCTTGGCTTCCTTGAGGCTGTCTTCGGAGTAGTTGATCGGGCTGCGGTAGTGGCTGGACACCAGCAGGTAGCGCACCACCTCGGGGTGGTACTTCTCCAGCACCTCGCGGATGGTGAAGAAGTTGCCCAGGCTCTTGGACATCTTCTCGCCGTCCACGCGCACCGCGCCGGCGTGCATCCAGGCGTTGGCGTAGAGCTTGCCGGTGGCCGCCTCGCTCTGGGCGATCTCGTTCTCGTGGTGCGGGAACACCAGATCGGGGCCGCCGCCGTGGATGTCGAAGGTCTCGCCCAGGCAGCAGGTGGACATCACCGAGCACTCGATGTGCCAGCCCGGACGGCCCTTGCCCCAGGGCGACTCCCAGCTCGGCTCGCCCGGCTTGGCGCCTTTCCACAGCACGAAGTCCAGCGGGTCTTCCTTGATCTCGTCGACCTCGATGCGCGCGCCGATCTTCAGCTCGTCGATCTTGCGGCGCGACAGCTTGCCGTAGCCCTGGAACTTGCCGACGCGGTAGTACACGTCGCCATTGCCCGGGGCGTAGGCGAAGCCCTTGTCGATCAGGGTCTGGATCATCTGGTGCATGCCGGCGATATGGCCGGTGGCGCGGGGCTCGATGTCCGGGCGCAGCACGGACAGGCGCGCCTCGTCCTCGTGCATGGCGGCGATCATGCGATCCACCAGGGCCTCGAACGGCTCACCGTTCTCCTGGGCGCGCTTGATGATCTTGTCGTCGATGTCGGTGATGTTGCGCACGTAGGTCACATCAAAGCCACGCTGACGCAGCCAGCGGGTGACCACGTCGAAGGCGACCATCACGCGGGCGTGGCCGATGTGGCAGAAGTCGTACACGGTCATGCCGCACACGTACATGCGCACCTGGTTGCCTTCCAGCGGCTGGAAGACATCCTTGGTCTTGGAGAGGGTGTTGTAGATGGAGAGTGCCATTTACTGACCCCAGGAATCGCGCAGGGTGACGGTGCGGTTGAACACCGGCTTGCCGGGCTGCGAGTCCTTCAGGTCGGCGACGAAGTAGCCCTCGCGCTCGAACTGGAAGCGCTCTTCCGGCGCGGCGTTGGCCAGCGACGGCTCGGCGCGGCAGCCGGTGAGCACGACCAGCGAATCCGGGTTGATGTTGTCGAGGAAGCTGCCGCCCTCTTCGCTCTTCTCCGGGTTGGCGGAGCGGAACAGGCGGTCGTAAAGGCGCACTTCGCACTCCACGCTCTCGGCGGCCGGCACCCAGTGAATCACGCCCTTGACCTTGCGGCCTTCCGGGTTCTTGCCCAGGGTGTTCTCGTCGTAGGAGCAGCGCAGCTCGACGATGTTGCCGTCGGCGTCCTTGATCGCCTCGTCGGCGCGGATCACATAGCTGCCGCGCAGGCGTACTTCGCCACCCGGGATCAGGCGCTTGAAGCCGTCCGGCGGGGTTTCCTCGAAGTCGCTGGCGTCGATGTAGATCTCGCGGCTGAACGGCAGCACGCGCACACCCATGTCCTGCTTGGGATGGCGCGGCAGTTCGAGGTTCTCGACCTGGCCTTGCGGATAGTTGGTGATCACCACCTTGAGCGGCTTGAGCACGCACATGGCGCGGGCGGCGTTGGCGTCCAGATCCTCGCGGATGGCGAATTCCAGCATGCCGATGTCCACCACGCCGCCGGCGCGGTTGACGCCGATCATGTCGCAGAAGGTACGGATCGAGGCCGGGGTGTAACCGCGGCGACGGTAGCCGGAGAGGGTCGACATGCGCGGGTCGTCCCAGCCGGCCACATGCTGCTCATCGACCAGTTGCTTGAGCTTGCGCTTGCTGGTGATGGTGTAGTTCAGGTTCAGGCGGGCGAATTCGTACTGGCGCGGCTGCGCCGGCACCGGCAGGTTGGCCAGGAACCACTCGTACAGCGGGCGATGGTCCTCGAACTCCAGGGTGCAGATGGAGTGGGTGATGCCCTCGAGGGCGTCGGACTGACCGTGGGTGAAGTCGTAGCTCGGGTAGATGCACCACTTGTCGCCGGTCTGGTGGTGATGGGCATGGCGGATGCGGTAGAGGATCGGGTCGCGCAGGTTGATGTTCGGCGAGGCCATGTCGATCTTGGCGCGCAGCGAACGGGCGCCGTCCGGGAACTCGCCGGCCTTCATGCGGGCGAACAGGTCCAGGTTCTCTTCCACCGAGCGGTCGCGGAATGGGCTGTTCTTGCCCGGCTCGGTGAGGCTGCCGCGGTAGGCGCGCATTTCCTCGGCGTTGAGGTCGCAGACGAAGGCCTTGCCGGCCTCGATCAGCGCCACAGCCCAGGCGTGCAGCTGGTCGAAGTAGTTGGAGGCGTAGCGCTCCTCGCCGGCCCACTGGAAGCCCAGCCACTGCACATCGGCCTTGATCGCGTCGATGTATTCCTGGTCTTCCTTGGCCGGGTTGGTGTCGTCGAAACGCAGGTTGCACTCGCCGCCGAATTCCTGGGCCAGGCCGAAGTTCAGGCAGATGCTCTTGGCGTGGCCGATGTGCAGGTAGCCATTGGGCTCCGGCGGGAAGCGGGTGATGATCTTGGCGTGCTTGCCGCTGTCCAGATCGGCCTGAACGATGGGGCGCAGGAAATTGGCGGCTTTTTCGACGGTGGGCTTGCTCATGATGTCCTTAGCTTCGAGGTGCGCGGCCCGCGGCCCGTGGCGGTTCGCCCCAGGGTAGGCCGGTCAAGACAAAGGCCGTATGATACCCAACCCGTCAACCCCCTGACAGCCGCAAAGCGACCAGGCGTGGCCCCCAGCGCAAATGCGCCGCCCGCCCTGCCCGCCTTGCCCGAATTCGAGAGCGCATCCGCCATGATCAAGCTGCACACCAACCACGGCGTCATCACCCTGGAACTGTTCGCCGACAAGGCCCCGGAAACCGTCGCCAACTTCGAGCAGTACGTGCGCGAAGGCCACTACAACGGCACCGTGTTCCACCGCGTGATCGGCAACTTCATGATCCAGGGCGGAGGTTTCGAGCCGGGCATGAAGCAGAAGTCCACCCGCGCCCCGATCAAGAACGAGGCCAACAACGGCGTTTCCAACAAGGTCGGCACCGTCGCCATGGCCCGCACCATGGACCCGCACTCGGCCTCCGCGCAGTTCTTCATCAACGTCGCCGACAACACCTTCCTCGACCACAGCGCACCGACCATGCAGGGCTGGGGCTACGCCGTATTCGGCCAGGTGACCGAGGGCATGGACGTGGTCGAGAAGATCAAGGGCGTGGACACCACCATGAAGTCCGGCCATCAGGACGTACCGGTGGAAGACGTCGTCATCGAGAAGGCCGAAGTCGTCGAGTGATTCGATGATCCTGCTGATCTCCGATCTGCACCTGGAAGAGGAACGCCCGGACATCACCCGGGCGTTTCTGCATTTCCTGCAGACCCGCGCCCGCGGGGCCGAGGCGTTGTACATCCTCGGCGACTTCTTCGAGGCCTGGATCGGCGATGACGGCATGTCGCCCTTCCAGCACAGCATCGCCCGCGCCCTGCGCGAGCTGAGCGATGCCGGCACGCGCATCTTCCTGATGCACGGCAACCGCGATTTCCTTATCGGCAGAAGCTTCTGTCGTCTGGCCGGTTGCACCCTGCTGAAAGAGCCGAGCCTGGTGCCACTCAATGGCGAGCCGGTGCTGCTGATGCACGGCGACAGCCTATGCACTCTGGATGTGGGCTACATGAAGCTGCGCCGCCTGCTGCGCAACCCCCTCAGCCTGTTCATCCTGCGCCACCTGCCGCTTTCCACCCGGCATAAGCTGGCGCGCAAGCTGCGCAGCGAGAGCCGCGCGCAGACGCAGATGAAAGCCCGCGAGATCATCGACGTGACCCCGGACGAGGTGCCGCGGATCATGGCCGAACACGGCGTGCGCACGCTGATCCACGGCCACACCCACCGCCCCGCCGTGCACGAGCTGCAGGTTAACGGCCAGCCGGCCAGACGCATCGTCCTCGGCGACTGGGACAAGCAGGGCTGGGCCCTGCAGGTGGACGAGCAGGGCTTCCACCAGGCGCCGTTTCCGCTGGCCTGAGGCCGCCGCGAGAGGCGCTGCACATACCGGCACAATGCCACTTGACGCTCCCTTGGCGGCTCCCCAGCATTCGCGCTCCTTTCTCGCAGTCAAGGACCGATAGTTCATGGACATCCCCAATGGAACGGCTTCCAAGCTCTCCCTGATCAAGTACGTCGCGGTGCCGCTGGTGGTCGCCGCCGTCGGCCTGATCGGCTTCAACGGCATTTTCTTCTACAACGAGGCCGGTTACGCCACCCACGTGCGCACCCTCTTCGGCGAGGAGAAGATCGTCGACGACGTCGGCTACGCCACCAAGTGGTTCGGCCGCGCCACCCCCTGGAAGAAGGCGCTGAGCGTGCAGTCGGTGCTCGGCGAGGACCACGAGGTCGACACCAGCTTCGACAATGACAGCCTGGGCGCCACCATCGAGGCCTTCCCCATCGTCTTCCTCGGCAACGTGGACGCCAAGGTCGAGTCCTCGGCGCGCTTCCGCCTGCCCTCCGGCGACCAGTTCCTGAAGATCGCCCAGGAATACCGCAACCCGGACAACTTCATCAAAACCGCGCTGGTGCCGGCCATCAAGGAAACCCTGCAGGCTACCGCCTCGCTGATGAGCGCCGACGACTACTACGCCGGCGCCCGCAGCGAGTTCGCCGCCGAGTTCGAGAACCAGCTCAACGACGGCCTGTACCTGATCAAGCGCAAGGAAGTGCGCGGCCGCCGCGGCCATGTGCCGAGCCAGACCGCCATCCTCCAGGCCGGCACCGAGCAGGGCACCTTCGGCGACAACAGTGCCAGCCAGTTCATCACCGAGAAGGTCACCGACGACAAGGGCATTCCGGTGCGCAAGCAGCAGCAGTTCCGCAAGTACGGCGTGGAAGTGGTCGAGGCGCGCATCACCAACGTCGACCCCAACCCGCAGTACAAGCAGCGCATGGTCAAGGTCCAGCAGGCCCTGGCCGAGCTGGCTGTGGCGCGGCAGAACCGCCTCAAGGAAGAGGAAGAGAAGCTGCTGGTCACCGCCCGTGGCGAGCGCGAGGTCGAGGCCCGTCGTCAGGAGACCCTGCGCGACCAGATCGAGCAGACCACCCAGGCCGAGACCCAGAAGCAACTGGCAGTGATCAATGCCGAACGCGAGAAGCAGCGCGCCGAGATCGAAAAACAGACCGCCGAGCTGCTGCGCGACAAGGCGGCGATCACCGCGGACGCCACCAAGATCACCGCCGACGCCGAGGCCTATGCGCGCAAGGCCGTGATCGAGGCGGACGGCGCCCTGCAGCCCAAGCTCGACGCCCTGGTGCAGATCAACAAGGTCTGGGCCGAGGCCGCCTCCCAGGCGCCGGTGCCGGGCGTGATGATGGGCGGCGCCGGCGGCGGTGCCAGCGCCAGCCGCCAGGACGAGATCGGCCAACTGATGGGCATCCTCGCCACCAAGGCCGCCCGCGACCTGTCGCTGGATATGAAGGTCAAGGAATAAGCAGTTCACCCCTCTCCCGTTCACGGGAGAGGGGACGGGGGAGAGGCAAGCGGCCAACGCCCTGCCTCGCCGCGCCCCGCCGCTCTCGGCCCTTTGGCCCTCTCCCTAGCCCTCTCCCATAAACGGGAGAGGGGATCAAAAGCGGGACGTGCAGCGCCCGTCCAGCCGCTTCTTCCTTGATGCGGATCAATCCCCACCGCCCTGCTCCGCGTAGGCTGGAGTCGTAGCCGGGACGTCCCGGATCGAGCGATGGAGGTCGCCATGCACGACATTCTCCTGGTGTGCTACTCGCGTACCGGCAATACCCGCCTGGTGGCCGACCAGTTGGCGCGGCTCACCGGCTGGCCGCTGGCGCTGATCGAGGACGTCAAACCGCGCGCCGGCGCCAGCGGCGACTGGCGCTGCATGCTCGACGCCTGGCTGCGCAGCTGCCCTGACTATCGCTACGAAGGCCCGCCGCTCGAGCGCTTCGACCACGTCGTGCTGCTCACCCCGGTGTGGATGAAGGGCCTGGCCGCGCCACTGCGCGCGTTTCTCAGCGACCACGACCTGTCGCACAAGCGCATCTCGGTGGTCTGCACCCAGGGTGGCCGCGGCGGCTTCAATGCCGTCGAGGAGATCGCCACGCTGACCCGCCAGGTGCCGTCGCCGGTGCAGATCCTGCTGCAGAGCGAAGTGCTCGGCGGGCTGTCGCCGCATCGCCTGGAAGACTTCGTGGTGCAGGTGCTGGCCTCCAGCACCTATCAGCGCGATCGCCAGCGGCCGTCCTGGCTGTCGCCCGTCGCCACCTGAGCCTGGCTCAGCACCTGCTGAGTGGTGTCTCCGCGCGCCGATCACGGCGGCGCGCCTCTAGGGCCGGCGAAGCGGCCTGCCCATCCGAGCCAACGCCCCGCCCGCGGGGCGTTTTCTTTGCGCACGCCGGTGCAAAACCGGCACGCCCATGCAAGAGCGCGGCGCGGCCCGGCGCGACACTCGATGCTCCTCATATCCCCTCTCTGGAGCGTCACCATGGCCACCGCCTCCGCCGTCGCCGGCAAGTCCCTGCTCACCCCGCTCGACCACACCCTGATCATGATCGACCACCAGTCGCAGATGGCCTTCGCCACCAAATCGATCGACGCCGTGGCCTTGCGCAACAACGCCGCCCTGGTGGCCAAGGCGGCCCACGAATTCGGCGTCTCCACCATCCTCACCACCGTCGCCGAGAAGAGCTTCTCCGGGCCGATCTTCGACGAGATCAAGTCGGTGTTCCCCGACCACAAGGTGATCGACCGCACCACCATGAACACCTGGGAAGACCCGCGCATCGCCGTGGAAGTGAACAAGGCCGGCAAGAACAAGATCGTTCTCGCCGGCCTGTGGACCTCGGTGTGCATCGTCGGCCCGGCCCTGTCCGCGCTGGATCAGGGCTTCGAGGTGTACGTCATCGCCGACGCCTGCGGCGACGTCTCCGACGAGGCCCACCACATGGCCCTGCAGCGCATGATCCAGCTCGGCGCGCGGCCGATGACCTCGCTGCAGTACCTGCTCGAGCTGCAGCGCGACTGGGCCCGCGGCGAGACCTACGAGCAGACGGTGAAGACCGCCATCGCCAACGGTGGCGCCTACGGCCTCGGCCTGATCTACGCCAAGACCATGTTCAACGCCTCCGAAGGCCACTGATCGCGCGCGCCGGGCCAAGCGGCCCGGCCCCGCCCTGGAGATTCGCCATGTCCATCGAAAAAGTCCTCTACCGCGCCTACGCCGAAGCCTACGGCGGCCGTGACGGCCGCGCCGTGTCCTCCGACGGCATCCTCGACGTCGCCCTGACCACGCCCAAGGAACTGGGCGGCGCCGGCGGCGACGGCACCAACCCCGAGCAGCTGTTCGCCGCCGGCTATTCCGCCTGCTTCCTCGGCGCCCTGAAATTCGTCGGCATGCGCGACAAGCTCAGCGTGCCGGCCGACGCCTCCATCGAGGGCGTGGTCGGCATCGGCGCCGTGCCCACCGGCTTCGCCATCGAGGTGGAGCTGCGCATCAGCCTGCCGGGCCTGGCCCGCGAGGCCGCGCAGGAACTGATCCAGCGCGCGCACATCGTCTGCCCGTACTCCAACGCCACCCGCAACAACATCGACGTGACTCTCACGCTGGTCGACTAAAAGGACTACCACCATGCCTCGTATTGCCTTGCTCAGTGCCCTGATCACCCTGGCCGCCGGCCAAGCCTTCGCCGCCGGCAGCCCCGGCGTCGAGCACAACACCCAGGCCTTCCTCCAGGCCCTGGAAGCCGGCGGCGGCAAGCCGCTGGAAGCCCTCAGCCCGCTGGACGCCCGCGCCGTGCTGGTCGGCGCCCAGGCCTCGGTCAAGGTCGACCTGTCCGGCGTGAGCGTCTCCGAGAAGACCATCGAAGCCGGCGGCCAGTCGATCCCGCTGACCATCGTCCGCC
>NZ_JAMXBF010000005.1 GCF_023823685.1 Pseudomonas subflava | reverse complement strand
GATGCAGTGGTTCTGGGACAACTACACCACCGATCCGAAGCAGCGCGCCGAGCGCTTTGCCTCGCCGCTGCGCGCCACCGCCGAACAGCTGAAAGGCCTGCCGCCGACCCTGATCCAGACCGCCGAATTCGACGTGCTGCGTGACGAGGGCGAGGCCTACGCCCGCAAGCTGGACGCCGCCGGCGTCACCGTCACCGCCGTGCGCTACAACGGCATGATCCACGACTACGGCCTGCTCAACCCGCTGGCGCACGTGCCGGCCGTGCAGGCGGCAATGCGTCAAGCCGGCAACGAGCTGAAGCAGCACCTGCGCTAAAAGCAAAAGCCCCGGTTCAGGCCGGGGCTTTTTATTGCGGTTCTGGAGGGCACCCTTTCAAGAGGCACGCACGACGCCCCCCACGAACGCTGCGTCTTCAGGGGGCAGCGTCTTCCTTCAGCAAAGATCAGAACTGCAGGTCGGACAGGCGCCACACCTCGAAGGCCGGCGTCTCGTAGGGATGGGCTTTCTTCATCGCCTTGACCACGTCGTGGATCAACTCGTCGGCCACCACCATCTCCACTTTCCACTCCGCCACTTCTTCGACCCGGTCGACCTGACCGAGAAAGGGATCGCTGCCCGCCAGCGGGCGGAACTGGCCTTTACCGAGGACCTGCCAGCAGCAGTTGTCGTAGTGTCCGATCCGACCGCCACCCGCCGCGAACACCGCGGTCTTCACCGCGTCCAAATGGCTTTCCGGCGCATAGAAACAGAACTTGTACATCCAGCCCCTCCGAGCATCGACGAATTCAGCAGCTCCAGGCCGCTCTGCCAAGGCAATAATGGCATTTTGCCTTGCCTCGACCACGCGGCCTAGTTCGCATCTGCGCATTGGAGTGTTGCAAATCCGAAACGTCCCGCGGGCGGCAGAATCTTTGGCGCTAAAACGCGGCCAACCTAATCCCCCCTGGCAAAGCGGCGCCAGCGCGCCTTGAAGCCTTCGGCGGGCGGGCTGTGACTGCCGTCGCAGTACGGCAGACGGCGAGACAGGCCGCAGCGGCACAGCAGCAGGAATTGCTCGCGCACGGGCTGCAGATGCAGGCCATCGACACAGCCGGGAGAACAATCGGGAAGCGTGGGCGAGCGCCCACAGCGGCAGAGCAGATACGTCTCCCCAGGGCTGACCTGGCGGACTTCGGGAAGCGGATTTTCTTCGGAGTCTGACATCGCCAGCCTCGTGGCTGCGCCCTCCCCCGCGTAGAGCGGGAGAGGACATCACCATGCGATCAATCCACCCAGACGCGGGCGTTGCGGAACATGCGCATCCAGCCGCCGTCTTCCTGCCACTCGTCCGGGCGCCAGGAGTTCTGCACGGCGCGGAACACCCGCTCCGGGTGCGGCATCATGATGGTCACGCGGCCGTCGCGGCTGCACAGGCCGGTGATGCCACGCGGCGAACCGTTCGGGTTGGCCGGGTAGGTCTCGGTGACCTTGCCGTGGTTGTCGATGAAACGCAGGGCCACGGTACCGGACAGATCGGCCTCCAGCAGCGCCTCCTCGCTCTCGAACTCGGCATGACCCTCGCCGTGGGCGATGGCGATCGGCATGCGCGAACCGGCCATGCCCTGCAGGAAGATCGACGCCGACTCCTGGATCTGCACCATGGCCACGCGCGCCTCGAACTGCTCCGAGCGGTTGCGCACGAAGTGCGGCCAGAACTCGGTGCCGGGGATCAGCTCATGCAGGTTGCTCATCATCTGGCAGCCGTTGCACACGCCGAGGGCGAAGCTGTCCTTGCGCTCGAAGAAGGCCTGGAAGCCGTCACGGGCACGGCTGTTGAACAGCACCGACTTGGCCCAACCCTCGCCAGCGCCGAGCACGTCGCCGTAGGAGAAGCCGCCGCAGGCCACCAGGCCCTTGAACTGCTCCAGGCTGACGCGGCCGGCGAGGATGTCGCTCATGTGCACGTCGATCGCCGAGAAACCGGCGCGGTCGAAGGCCGCGGCCATCTCGACCTGGCCGTTGACGCCCTGCTCGCGCAGGATCGCCACCTGCGGACGCGCGCCCTTCTTGATGTAGGGTGCGGCAATGTCCTGGTTGACGTCGAAGCTGAGCTTGGTCGACAGGCCCGGGTTCTCCTCGTCGAGGATCAGATCGAACTCCTGGTCGGCGCCCTCGGCGTTGTCGCGCAGGCGCTGGATCTGGTAGCTGGTCTCCGCCCACATCCGCTGCAGCAGACGGCGCTGGCCGCCGAACACCGGCTCGCCGTTGAAGCTGATGGCCACCTCGCTGCCGTTGATCGGCTGACCGATCACCGCCACGCAATCATCGAGACCGGCGGCGCTGAACTGGGCCAGCACTTCCGGCGTGGCGCCCTGGCGCACCTGGATCACCGCGCCCAGTTCCTCGCTGAACAGCACGGCCGGCAGCTCGGAGGCGTCGTCGGCCAGGGCATCGAGGAACAGGTTGAGGCCGCAGTGGCCGGCGAAGGCCATTTCCAGCACGGTGGTCAGCAGGCCGCCGTCGGAGCGGTCGTGGTAGGCCAGCAGGTGGCCGTCGGCGTTGAGGCCCTGGATCACCGCGAAGAAGGCCTTGAGGTCCTCAGCATCGTCCAGATCCGGCACGGTCTGGCCGAGCTGGGCATGGGTCTGCGCCAGGATCGAGCCGCCCAGGCGGTTCTGACCGCGGCCCAGGTCGATCAGGATCAGGTCGGTCTCGCCCTTGTCCAGACGCAGCTGGGGGGTCAGCGACTGGCGCACGTCCAGCACAGGAGCAAAGCCAGAGATCACCAGCGATAGCGGCGAAGTCACGCTCTTGTCGACGCCCTCGTCCTGCCAGCGGGTCTTCATGGACATGGAGTCCTTGCCCACCGGAATGGTGATGCCCAGCGCCGGGCACAGTTCCATGCCCACGGCCTTGACGGTGTCGTACAGGCGCGCGTCCTCGCCCGGGTGGCCGGCGGCGGCCATCCAGTTGGCGGACAGCTTGATGTCGGAAAGCTTGTCGATGCGCGCGGCGGCCAGGTTGGTGATGGTCTCGCCCACCGCCATGCGGCCGGAGGCCGGCGCGTCGAGCAGGGCGAGCGGGGTGCGCTCGCCCATGGCCATGGCCTCGCCGGTGTAGACGTCGAAGCTGGTGGCGGTCACGGCGCAGTCGGCCACCGGCACCTGCCACGGGCCGACCATCTGGTCGCGGGCGACCAGGCCAGTGATGGTGCGGTCGCCGATGGTGATCAGGAAGCTCTTGCTGGCCACGGCCGGGTGACGCAGCACGCGGTTCACCGCCTCTTCGATATCGATACCGGCGGCGTTGAAGTCATCGCCCTGCTCGGCCTCGCGGGCCACGCTGCGGTGCATCCGCGGCGGCTTGCCGAGCAGCACTTCCAGCGGCATGTCCACCGGCTTGTTGCCGAAGTGGCTGTCGGACACGGTCAGGTGCGGTTCGGCGATGGCCTCGCCGACCACGGCGAACGGGCAGCGCTCGCGCTCGCAGATGGCCTTGAAACGCTCGAAGTCGGCGGCGTCCACGCTCATCACGTAGCGTTCCTGCGACTCGTTGCACCAGATTTCCAGCGGTGCCATGCCCGGCTCGTCGTTGGGCACGGCGCGCAGCTCGAAGCGACCGCCGCGGCCGCCGTCGTTGATCAGCTCCGGCAGGGCGTTGGAGATGCCGCCCGCGCCGACGTCGTGGATGAACTTGATCGGGTTGTCGGCGCCCAGCTGCCAGCAGCGGTCGATGACTTCCTGGCAGCGACGCTCCATTTCCGGGTTGTCGCGCTGCACCGAGGCGAAGTCCAGGTCGGCGGAGCTGGCGCCAGTGGCCATGGAGGAAGCGGCGCCGCCGCCCAGGCCGATCAGCATGGCCGGGCCGCCGAGCACGATCAGCTTGGCGCCGACCGAGATCTCGCCCTTCTGTACGTGGTCTTCACGGATGTTACCGAGACCGCCGGCGAGCATGATCGGCTTGTGGTAGCCGCGTACTTCCTCGCCGCGCGGGCTCTGCACGGCCTGTTCGAAGGTGCGGAAGTAGCCGTTCAGCGCCGGACGGCCGAATTCGTTGTTGAACGCGGCGCCGCCCAGCGGGCCCTCGATCATGATGTCCAGGGCGGTGACGATGCGCTCGGGCTTACCGTAGGGCTTCTCCCAGGGCTGCACGAAGCCGGGGATGTTCAGGTTGGAGACGGTGAAGCCGGTCAGGCCGGCCTTGGGCTTGGCGCCGCGACCGGTGGCGCCCTCGTCGCGGATCTCGCCGCCGGAGCCGGTGGAGGCGCCGGGGAACGGGGCGATGGCGGTCGGGTGGTTGTGCGTCTCCACCTTCATCAGGATGTGCACCGGCTCCTGCACCGCACCGTACTGACGGGTTTCAGGATTGGGGAAGAAACGTCCGGCGGTATGGCCGACGATGACCGAGGCGTTGTCCTTGTAGGCGGACAGCACGCCCTCGCGGTGCATCTCGTAGGTGTTCTTGATCATGCCGAACAGGGACTTGTCCTGGCTCTGGCCGTCGATGTCCCAGCTGGCATTGAAGATCTTGTGGCGGCAATGCTCGGAGTTGGCCTGGGCGAACATCATCAGTTCGACGTCGTGGGGGTTGCGGCCCAGCTCGACGAAACTCTTCACCAGGTAATCGATCTCGTCCTCGGCCAGGGCCAGGCCGAGCGCTACGTTGGCCTGTTCCAGGGCGGCGCGGCCGCCGCCCAGCACGTCCACGGCGGTCAGCGGCTTGGGCTCGGCGTGACTGAACAGGCCGGCGGCGTCTTCCAGGTTGCCCAGCACCAGCTGGGTCATGCGGTCGTGCAGCGCGGAGGCGACGGCCTGGCGGTCGGCGTCGCTCAGCTCGCCGGCCACGTAGTAGGCGATGCCGCGCTCGAGGCGCTCGATCTTGGCCAGGCCACAGTTGCGGGCGATGTCGGTGGCCTTGCTCGACCAGGGCGAGATGGTGCCGAAGCGCGGAATCACCAGGAACAGCTGACCCGCGGGCTCCTGCACCGGCACGCTCGGGCCGTACTTCAGCAGCCGGGCCAGCACCTGCTCCTCGCTGGCGTCGAGCAGGCCGGTCACCTCGGCGAAGTGCGCGAACTCGGCATACAGCCCGGTCACGGCAGGGACCTTGGCGGTCAGTTGCGAAAGCAGTTTGCCGTGACGGAAAGAGGAAAGAGCGGGCGTGCCGCGCAGGATCAACATGGAGAACAGCCTCTGAGAAGGGGTGTACTTCGAACCTGCCACGGGCCCCCGGGAGCAGGTTCTTTGAGGCCGTGCATTCTAGCCTAAAGCGCCGCGCGACGGCACCCTGGGCCGACCGCGAAACGGCGCATCTAGCAGAGCCCCGAAGTGCTGTCGAGATATGGCAGCCGTTGGGCTTTGCGTATACTGCGCCGATGTTTGCCCACATTGCGTTGCGCACCCGCACGACCGCCGGTTTGTTGGCGACCGCTATCCTCCTGCTGCTCGCGGGCTGCGAAGGCAATGCCGCCAAGCAGCCCAGCACTCTCGAGCGCGTGCAGGAGGAGGGTGTGCTACGCGTGGTCACCCGCAACAGCCCCACCACCTACTTCCGCGACCGCGCCGGCGAAACCGGCTTCGAGTACGAGCTGGCCAAGCGCTTCGCCGACAACCTCGGTGTCGAGCTCAAGGTCGAGACGGCCGACAGCCTCGACGACCTGTTCGCCCGCCTCAACCAGCCAGGCGGCCCGGTGCTGGCCGCCGCCGGTCTGGTCGCCAGCGAAGGCCGCAAGAGCCAGGCGAGGTTCTCCCGCGCCTACCTCGATGTCACCCCGCAGGTCATCTACCGCAACGGCCAGCGCCGCCCCACCCGCCCCGAGGATCTGATCGGCCGGCGCATCCTGGTGCTCAAGGGCAGCAGCCATGCCGAGCAGCTCGCCGAACTGAAGAAGACCCTGCCGGCGCTGCAGTACGAAGAGTCCAGCGACGTCGAGGTGGTCGACCTGTTGCGCATGGTCGACGAGGGCCAGGTCGACCTGACCCTGGTCGACTCCAACGAACTGGCGATGAACCAGGTCTACTTCCCCAACGTGCGCGTCGCCTTCGACCTGGGCGAGGCGCGCAGCCTCGGCTGGGCCGTGGCCGCCGGCGAGGACGACAGCCTGCTGCGCGAGGCCAACCACTTCCTCAAGCTGGTCGAAGAGAACGGCAGCCTGCAGCGCCTCAAGGAGCGCTACTACGGCCACGTCGACGTACTTGGCTACGTTGGCGCCTACACCTTCGCCAAGCACCTGCAGCAGCGCCTGCCGCGCTACGAGAAGCAGTTCAAGCAAGCGGCGGAGAAGCACAAGGTGGACTGGCGCCTGCTCGCCGCCATCGGCTATCAGGAGTCGCTGTGGACCCCCGACGCCACCTCCAAGACCGGCGTGCGCGGGCTGATGATGCTGACCCAGAACACCGCCCAGGCGATGGGCGTGGTCAACCGGCTGGACCCGACCCAGAGCATCTTCGGCGGCGCCAAGTACTTCACCCTGGTGCACAGCGGCCTGACCGAAGACATGACCGAGCCGGACCGCACCTGGTTCGCCCTGGCCGCCTACAACATCGGCATCGCCCACCTGGCGGACGCGCGCAAGATGGCCAAGGCCGAAGGGCTGAACCCGAACAAGTGGCTGGACGTGCAGAAGATGCTGCCGCGCCTGTCGCAGAAGCGCTGGTACAGCAAGACCCGCTATGGCTACGCCCGCGGCGGCGAGACGGTGCACTTCGTGCGCAACGTGCGGCGCTACTACGACATCCTCAACTGGGTGACCCAGCCGCAGCTGGAAGGCGCGCGCGTGGCCGAGAGCGGCCTGCACCTGCCGGCCGTGGACAAGACCCCGCCGAAAGCCGAACCTGCCGGACGCTGAACGGCGCCCAGTCTGCCCTCAGCCGCCGCGACGCGCCTTGAAGAAGGCGCTGAGCATCGCGCTGCACTCCTCGCCCAGCAGCCCGCCCTCGATCAGCACCCTGTGGTTGAGAAACGCCTGATCGAAGAACTGGCCGCGACTGATCGCGACCCCGGCCTTGGGCTCGGTGGCGCCGTACACCACCCGGGCAATGCGCGAATGCACGATCAGCCCGGCGCACATGCTGCAGGGCTCCAGCGTCACGTATAGCGTGCTGCCGGGCAGACGGTAGTTCTGCACCGCGGCGGCCGCGGCGCGGATCGCCACCATCTCGGCATGTGCGCTGGGGTCGTGGGTGCCGATGGGGCAGTTGAAGCCGCGCCCCAGCACCTCGCCGCCCTGCACCAGCAGCGCACCGACCGGCACCTCGCCCCGCTCGGCGCCCTCGGCGGCCAGCGCCAGCGCCTCGCGCATGAAGCGCTCATCCTGGCTGCGGTCGATGATATGGGGTCTCTTCATGCTTCTTCCGTAAAGGTACTCGCAGGCGCTGTGCCGATTTTCAGCTCACGCCTCAGACCACCTCGATGGCGGCCATCAGGCCGGTTTCCATGTGGTCGATGACATGGCAGTGGAACATCCACACGCCGGGATTATCGGCGACGAAGGCGATCCGCGCCGTCTCGTTCTTGCCCAGCAGGTAGGTGTCGGTGAAGTAGGGCTCGATGTCCTTGCGATCCGAGTCGAGCACCTTGAAGCTCATCCCGTGCAGGTGGATGGGGTGCTGGTACTGAGCCATGTTGCGCAGCACGAAGATGTAATGGCCGTCCCTCTTCAGGCTGGCGATGGGGCGCTCGGCGCAGGTCTTGTCGTTGATGTCCCAGGCCTGCCCGTTGATCTGCCAGTACTTGTAGCTGCCGCCCTTGGCCACGTCGCCCGACAGCGCCGCCGCCCACTCGAAGTTGAAGCGCAGGGTCTCGGCGCGGGACAGGTCCGGCTCGGCCACCGGGTTGGCCGGCAGCGCCGGCGGCCAGTCGCCGGGTGCCTCGGCGCTGGCCACGCCGCGCAGGGTAGCCAGGCGCAGCGGACCGTTGCGCAGCGACAGTTCCTGGCCGGCCGCCGGTACCTTCAGCGCCAGGTCGAGGCGCATGCCCGGGCCCAGCCAGTAGTCCTTGCCCAGTGGCCGCGGCGCGACCGGGTTACCGTCCAGCGCGTATATGCGCGCCTCGCCACCCGGCAGGTTGAGGCGGTAAGTGATGGTGTTGTCGACGTTGATCAGGCGCAGGCGCACCACCTGCCCGGCCGGCAGCTCCAGCGTCGGCAGCGGCTCGCCGTTGATGGTCGACAGGCGCCCGCGGGTGCCTTCACGGGCGGCCAGGCGCGGCACCAGGAACTCGGTGAAGGCGCCCTGCTCGTCGATGTGCCAGGTCTTCAGACTGAGCGTGCGCTCGTGACGGAAGCCGGTCGGTTCGCGTTCCTCGACGATCAGCGGACCGACGAGGCCGCGGCCGAGCTGCTCGGCGCTGCTGGTATGCGGGTGATACCAGTAGCTGCCGGCATCCGGGCAGATGAAGTCGTAATCGAAATATTCGCCGGGCTTGACCGGCAGCTGCGACACGTAGGGCACGCCATCCATGTCCAGCGGCAGGCGGATGCCGTGCCAGTGGATGGTGGTCTCGACCTCCAGCTTATTGACGAAGCGCACGCGCAGGCGCTCGCCCTGGCGGCAGCGCAGCTCCAGGCCGGGCGCCTTGCCGCCGTAGGCCCAGGCCGGGGTGATATGGCCGGGCACCAGCTCCATGTCCAGCGGCGCGGCGATCAGCTCGTAGTCGTGGGTCGCCACGTTTTCCGGGCGGCCCAGCCAGTAACGCACGCCACCGGCGCCGAGGCCGGCGACGCCCAGACCGGCCAGGCCGGCGAGAATCTGTCTGCGGGTGAACGACATGAACCCGATCCTTACTGCGAAGACGACACAGTTTCTCATTAACACCGGGCCTTGTGCGAACGCGGAGGCCTGCGCGGCGGCGTCCGATTGTCGCAACTCCTTGCGAGCCGCCAGGGTCTACCCGCGACACAGCGGAGAAAAGCCATGCCCGAGGGCCCCAGCATCCTGATCCTGCGCGAGGAGGCCGAGCGCTTCGCCGGCCAGCGCATCCTGCGTGTGGAGGGCAACAGCAAGGTCGACCTGCAGCGCCTGCAAGGCCAGCGGGTGAAGGCCCTGCGCAGCTGGGGCAAGCACTTCCTGATCGAGCTGGAAGATGTCGTGGTGCGCATCCATCTGCTGCTGTTCGGCAGTTACCGCATCGACGAGCGCAAGGATGCGGCGCCGCGCCTGAGCCTGGGCTTCGCCAATGGCGAGCTGAACTTCTATGGCTGCTCGGTGCAATTCCTGCAGCCGCCGCTCAGCGAGCATTACGACTGGCGCTGCGACACCCTTGCCGATGACTGGGACGCCGAGCTGGCCCTGGCCAAGCTGCAGGCGATGCCCGCCACCCTGGCCTGCGATGCGATCCTCGATCAGCAGGTGTTCGCCGGCGCCGGCAACATCTTCAAGAACGAGGTGCTGTTTCGCATCCGGGTGCACCCATTGAGCCCACTGGGCGCCCTGCCCGCCGACAAGCTGCGGGAGCTGGTGAGCGAAGTGCGCCAGTACGCCTTCGACTTCCTCGCCTGGAAGAGGGCCTTCGTGCTCAAGCAGCACTGGCAGGCGCACCGGCAAAGCCGCTGCCCGCGCTGCGCCATTCCCCTGAGCAAAGCCAAGCTGGGGCGCACTCAGCGCCAGAGCTACTACTGCGAGCAGTGCCAGATTCGCTACGGCTGAAACGCAAACGGGGCGAGTGTCGCCACCCGCCCCGTTCGTCGTACCGCTAGCGCGGCATCATTCCCACTCAATGGTCGCCGGTGGCTTGCTCGACACGTCGTAGGTGACGCGAGAGATGCCGGAGATCTCGTTGATGATGCGGTTGGAGACCTTCTCCAGCAGCTCGTAGGGCAGGTGCGCCCAGCGTGCGGTCATGAAGTCGATGGTTTCCACGGCGCGCAGGGCCACGACCCAGGCGTAGCGACGGCCGTCACCGACCACGCCGACCGATTTCACCGGCTGGAACACCACGAAGGCCTGGCTGGTCTTGTGGTACCAGTCGAAGTTGCGCAGCTCTTCGATGAAGATGTGGTCGGCCAGACGCAGCAGGTCGGCGTATTCCTTCTTCACTTCGCCGAGGATGCGCACGCCCAGGCCCGGGCCCGGGAACGGGTGGCGGTAGACCATGTCGTAGGGCAGGCCCAGCTCCAGGCCGATCTTGCGCACCTCGTCCTTGAACAGCTCGCGCAGCGGCTCGACCAGGGAGAACTGCATGTCCTCCGGCAGGCCGCCGACGTTGTGGTGGGACTTGATCACGTGGGCCTTGCCGGTCTTGGCGCCGGCGGACTCGATCACGTCCGGGTAGATGGTGCCCTGGGCGAGGAACTTCACGTCCTTGAGCTTGGTGGCTTCCTCATCGAACACTTCGATGAAGCTGCGACCGATGATCTTGCGCTTCTCTTCCGGATCGCTGACGCCGGCCAGGCGGCCGAGGAACAGCTCTTCGGCGTTGGCGCGGATAACCTTGACGCCCATGTTCTCGGCGAACATGGCCATCACCTGGTCGCCTTCCTTGTGGCGCAGCAGGCCGTTGTCGACGAACACGCAGGTCAGCTGGTCGCCGATGGCCTTGTGCAGCAGGGCCGCGACCACCGAGGAGTCGACGCCGCCGGACAGGCCCAGCAGCACCTTGCTCGAGCCCACCTGGGCACGCACGGTGGCGATGGCGTCTTCGACGATGTTGGCCGGGGTCCACAGGGCTTCGCAGCCGCAGATGTCGAGAATGAAGCGCGAGAGGATGCGACCGCCCTGCTTGGTGTGGGTCACTTCCGGGTGGAACTGCACGCCGTAGTAGGCGCGGCTGTCGTCGGCCATGGCGGCGATCGGGCAGCTCGGGGTGCTGGCGAGGATATGGAAGCCTTCCGGCATGGCGGTGACCTTGTCGCCGTGGCTCATCCACACATCGAGGCCGAGCACGCCGTCGGTATCCACATGATCTTCGATGCCGTCGAGCAGGCGGGCCTTGCCGACCACGTCGACGCGGGCGTAGCCGAACTCGCGCAGGTCGGAACCTTCGACCTTGCCGCCGAGCTGCTCGGCCATGGTCTGCATGCCGTAGCAGATGCCGAACAGCGGCACGTTCAGGTCGAACACCGCCTGCGGCGCGCGCGGGCTGTTGGCCTCGTGCACCGACTCAGGGCCACCGGCGAGGATGATGCCGCGCGGGGCAAAGGCGCGGATGTCGGCGTCGGCCATGTCGAACGGGTGGATCTCGCAGTACACGCCGATCTCACGCACGCGGCGGGCGATCAGCTGGGTGTACTGGGAACCGAAGTCGAGGATGAGGATGCGGTGGGCGTGAATGTCGTGGGCCATGGCCGTCTCTCGTAGCGGAAGTCACAAATGACACGGGGCTGGTTAGTCAGCCCCGTGTGTACATCGTCTTGCTTGAATCAACCCACGCGGTAGTTCGGGGCTTCCTTGGTGATCTGCACATCGTGCACGTGCGACTCGGCCATGCCGGCGCCGGTGATGCGCACGAACTCCGGCTTGGTGCGCATCTCCTCGACGGTGGCGCAGCCGGTATAGCCCATGGAGGCGCGCAGGCCGCCCATCAGCTGGTGGACGATGGCGCTCATCGCCCCCTTGTACGGCACGCGGCCTTCGATACCTTCCGGCACCAGCTTCTCGGCACCGGCCGAGGAATCCTGGAAGTAACGGTCGGACGAGCCCTGGGCCTGGGCCATGGCGCCCAGCGAGCCCATGCCGCGGTAGGCCTTGTAGGAACGACCCTGGAACAGTTCGACTTCGCCCGGGGCCTCTTCGGTACCGGCCAGCATCGAGCCGATCATCACGGCGGAGGCACCGGCGACGATGGCCTTGGACAGGTCACCGGAGAAGCGGATGCCACCGTCGGCGATCAGCGGTACGCCGGTACCGGCCAGGGCGGCGGCAACGTTGGCCACGGCGCTGATCTGCGGCACGCCGACGCCGGCGACGATACGGGTGGTGCAGATGGAGCCCGGGCCGATACCGACCTTGACGCCGTCGGCGCCAGCCTCGACCAGGGCCTTGGCGGCCTCACCGGTGGCGATGTTGCCGCCGATCACCTGGACTTCCGGGAAGTTCTGCTTGACCCAGCGTACGCGGTCGATCACGCCCTTGGAGTGGCCGTGGGCGGTGTCGACGATGATCACGTCGACGCCGGCGGCGACCAGTGCGCCGACACGGTCACCGGTATCGGCGCCGGTACCGACGGCGGCGCCGACGCGCAGGCGGCCCTGGTCGTCCTTGCTGGCCAGCGGGTAGGCCTTGGCCTTCTCGATGTCCTTGACGGTCATCATGCCCTTCAGGTTGAAGGCGTCGTCGACGATCAGGACTTTCTCGATGCGGTGCTTGTGCAGCAGCTCGCGCACGGCTTCCTTGGTGGCGCCTTCCTTGACGGTGACCAGGCGCTCTTTCGGCGTCATCACGTCACGCACCAGGGCGTCCAGGCGGTTCTCGAAACGCACGTCGCGGGAGGTGACGATGCCGACCAGGTCGCCGTTGGAGAGCACCGGTACACCGGAGATGTTGTGCTGGCGGGTCAGCTCGAACAGGTCGCGTACGGTGGCGTCGGCCTCGATGGTGATCGGGTCCTTGACCACGCCGGCCTCGAATTTCTTGACCTTGCGCACCTCGGCAGCCTGCTGCTCGATGGTCATGTTCTTGTGGATGATGCCGATGCCGCCTTCCTGGGCCATGGCGATGGCCAGGCGCGCTTCGGTGACGGTATCCATCGCGGCGGACAGCAGCGGGATGTTCAGCTCGATGCCACGGGTCAGGCGGGTCTTGAGGCTGACGTCCTTGGGCAGGACTTCGGAATAACCGGGGATGAGCAGAACGTCGTCGAAGGTCAGTGCTTCTTGGCTGATGCGCAGCATGGCGGGGCTCCCGGGAGGGAAAAATAAGAAGCGCGGCATTATACCTAGCGGCCCATCTTCGCTCAATGGCGACGCGCCACTCAGTCGTGCACCTGCACCAGGCGCACAGGAAAGCCCAAACGCTCGGCGAACTGCTCGAGCAGCGCCGGCGAAAAGCACTCCGGCGGCCAGCCGTTGAACACGAACGCCAGGTTGGAGAAGGCGCAGGGTTGCAGAAAGAGGAAGCCGTTGATGTCATCCTCGAAGCCGCATTCGGGACAGGTGAAGTTGTCGCTGACCCCGGCCATCCATTCGTCCAGGCTCTCGAACAGCGCCACGCCGACTTCCTGGCGGCACTCGGGGCAACCGGCCTCCTCGAGAAAGCCGCGGGTCGGCGTATAGATGCTGCGCAGGGTCACCACCTGCAGGCCGTTGTAAGGCTGGCCGAACGGCAGGCGCTCGGCATGGGGCAGGCGCCGCGCACCCTCGCCGATGGCATGCGCCATGCCGTTGCCCAGCCGGCCGCAGGTGCTCAGCTGCGCTTCGATCAGACGCTGGCCACTGAGCCAACGTACGATCCGCTGCGAGTGAGCGCCCAGGTGGGGCAGGCTGGAAATCTGCGGCACCAGGATGCTTTGTATGACGTTCATATAAGGGAGGATGGCTGAAAAGGCGGCGCAGTCTACTGGCTCGTCGCGCTTTGGGCACGCCGGGCAACCCGCTATCATGCCGGCCATGATTACCGACCCGTTCCAGCGCCTCGGCCTCGACCGCGACGTGCTCAGCGTCAGCCAACTGAACAACCGCGCCCGCCTGCTGCTGGAGGACGTGTTCGCCCAGGTCTGGGTCGAGGGCGAGATCTCCAACCTCGCCAAGCCCGCCTCCGGGCACCTCTACTTCACCCTCAAGGACAACCAGGCCCAGGTGCGCTGCGCGCTGTTCCGGCAGAACGCCGCCCGCGTGCGCCAAGCCCTGCGCGACGGCCTGGCGGTGAAGGTGCGCGGCAAGGTCTCGCTGTTCGAGGGCCGCGGCGACTACCAGCTGATCCTCGACTCGGTGGAGCCGGCCGGCGACGGCGCCCTGCGCCTGGCCTTCGAGGCGCTCAAGGAAAAACTCTCCGCCGAGGGCCTGTTCGCCGCCGAGCGCAAGCGCGCCCTGCCCGCTCATCCGCAACGCATCGGCATCGTCAGCTCGCCGACCGGCGCGGTGATTCGCGACATCATCAGCGTGTTCCGCCGCCGCGCCCCGCAGGTGGCGCTGACCCTGATTCCCACCGCCGTGCAGGGCCGCGAGGCCACCGCGCAGATCGTCCGCGGCCTGCAGCTGGCCGACCGCGCCGGCTTCGACGCGATCATCCTGGCCCGCGGCGGCGGCTCGCTGGAAGACCTCTGGTGCTTCAACGAGGAGGCGGTGGCCCGCGCCGTGGCCGCCTGCGTCACGCCCATCGTCAGCGCCGTGGGGCACGAGACCGACGTGTCGATCAGCGACTTCGTGGCCGACGTACGCGCGCCGACGCCCTCCGCCGCCGCCGAGCTGCTGGCACCGGACGGCGCCGACCTGCAGCGCCGCCTGGACGCCCTGACCCGGCGCCTGGCCCTGACCCTGCAGACCCGTCTGGCCCGCGAGCAGCTGCGCCTGGAAGGCCTGACCCGGCGCCTGCGCCACCCCGGCGAGCGTCTGCGCCAACAGGCCCAGCGACTGGACGATCTGGACATGCGCCTGCGCCGGGCCTTCACCCAGCAGTCCACCAGCCGCCACGAGCGCCTGGCGCGCCTGGAAGGCCGGCTCAACGCCCAGCATCCCGGCCGCGCCCTGGCGCTGCTGCGCCAGCACCTGGACAGCCTGGCCGAGCGTCTGCCCCGCGCCACCCAAGCCCGTCTGCGCGAGCAGCGGCAGCGCCTGCAGGGCCTGGCGCAGACCCTGCACATCGTCAGCCCGCTGGCCACTCTTGGCCGCGGCTACAGCATTCTCCTCGACGAGCGCGGCCAGGCCATCCGCGCCGCCAGTCAGACCCACCCGGGGCAGAGGCTCAAGGCCCGCCTGGCCGAGGGCGAACTGGACGTGCGGGTCGAAGACAACCATCTGGAGCCGGTGACCCTGTCGCTGCTCGACTGAACCGCCACAGGGATAGCCCATGCGCCTGACCAGCCTCTTCATTCTGCTCTGCCTCGCCCTGCCCGCTCACGCCGAGGGCTTTATCACCCGCCTGCTGAACAAGCCGGTGCCCGGCGGCGTAGCCGTGCTCGACCTGGGCGACGGACCCGCCGCGCCGCAGGCGCGCTACCAGGGCAAACCGGTGCTGGTGGTGAAGGAAGACGGCAAGCGCTGGATCGCCATCATCGGCATCCCGCTGACGGTCAAGCCCGGCACCCAGCAGCTCGAGGTCGATGGGCAGGCGCTGAGCTTCCAGGTCGGCGGCAAGCACTACCGCGAGCAACGCATCACCCTGAAGAACAAGCAGCAGGTCAACCCGAACGCGAAGAACCTGGCGCGCATCGAGCGCGAGCTGGCCGAGCAGACCGCCGCCTACCGCCAGTTCAGCCCGCGCCAGCCGAGCAACCTGTTGCTGGACAAGCCGGTGAGCGGCCCGCTGTCTTCGCCGTTCGGCCTGCGCCGCTTCTTTAACGGTGAGGAGCGTAACCCGCACTCCGGGCTGGACTTCGCCGTACCCAGCGGCACGCCGATCAAGGCGCCGGCGGCCGGCGAGGTGATCCTGATCGGCGACTACTTCTTCAACGGCAAGACGGTGTTCGTCGACCACGGCCAGGGCCTGATCAGCATGTTCTGCCACCTGTCCAAGGTCGAGGTGCAGCTGGGCCAGGAGCTGCCGCGCGGCGGCGTGCTCGGCCGGGTCGGCGCCACCGGGCGCGCCACCGGACCGCATCTGCACTGGAACGTCAGCCTCAACGACGCCCGCGTCGATCCGGCGATCTTCATCGGCGCATTCTCGCGCTGAGCGACAGATTCCGAAGCACTTCGCGGCCCGCCGCCAGCGTTTCGGCTGTTAAGGTAGGGAGCTAAGCATCAACCTCGAGGCCCCCGCATGAGGGAGCAGTACACCGCCGCCCTGGACTGGCTGCGCCAGCATCCCGAACTGTACAGCCTGATCTGCCTGTGCCTGCTGGCAATGGCCGCCTGGACCGCCAACTGGATCGTCAAGCGCATCCTCCTGCGCGGGCTGTTCCGCGCCCTGGCCAGCACCGCGCTGGGCCAGGACCAGACCTTCAGGGACATCCAGGTCGTCAGCCGCCTGGCCAACGTGGTGCCGGCCCTGGTGCTGTCCGCCGGCATCGGCCTGGTACCGCACCTCCCCGAAGCGGTGGTCACGGTGGTGCGCAACGTCTGCGCGGCCTTCGTCGTGTTCACCGTGGCGCTGGCGATCGGCAGCGTGCTGACCCTGGTCAACACCCTTTACCAGCGCCGGCCCGACGCCCACCTCAAGCCGATCAAGGGCTACCTGCAGGTGGTCAAGATCGTGATCTACCTGGTCGCCACCATCCTCATCGTCGCCGCGCTGATCGACCGTTCGCCGCTGATCCTGCTGTCCGGCCTCGGCGCGATGGCCGCGGTGCTGATGCTGATCTTCCAGGACACCCTGCTGTCGCTGGTGGCCAGCGTGCAGATCAGCTCCAACGACATCATCCGGGTCGGCGACTGGGTGGAGATGCCGGCGCTCAACGCCGACGGGGACGTCATCGACATCGCCCTGCACACGGTCAAGGTGCAGAACTGGGACAAGACCATCACCGTCATTCCCACCAAGCGCTTCATCAGCGACTCGTTCAAGAACTGGCGCGGCATGCAGGAATCCGGCGGGCGGCGCATCAAGCGCAGCCTGTTCCTCGACCAGACCAGCGTGGCCTTCCTCGATCAGCAGCAGATCCACCGACTGCACCGCCTGCAGCTGCTGGATCGCTACCTCACCAACAAGAGCAGCGAGCTGCTCAGCTGGAATACGCAGCTGGCCGAACACGCCGACGAGCCGGCCAACACCCGCCGCCTGACCAACCTCGGCACCTTCCGCGCCTACGTCGAGCACTACCTGCGCCAGCATCCCGACGTGCGCCAGGACATGACCCTGCTGGTGCGCCAGTTGGCGCCCACCGCCGAGGGCCTGCCGCTGGAGCTGTACTGCTTCACGGCGACCACCGCCTGGGCGCGCTACGAGGCGATCCAGTCCGACATTTTCGACCACCTCCTGGCGCTGCTGCCCGAATTCGGCCTCCGAGTATTCCAGAGCCCTTGCGGCGCAGACTTCCGCCGGCTGATGCCGGCCGAAGCAGCGAGCCGCGGCGATCACGCAATTCATACGCAACATGCGCCGCTCGAGAGCAACAATCCATCGCAAAAGCAGAGCAAATGACGGGTAAACGGCGTTCTTTTACGAAGGCTTGCCACTTTTAACCTTCGACCTTAAGGTGAGCGCCATGAATACCGCGCACACCCTCATTCTGCGACGCCAATTCGCCTGCCAGCGCCTGGTCAGCCCGCGACTGCGTAGCTGAACACCCTCTCGCTCGCCTTCCCCGCCTCGCTGGCCCGTCGTCGCCCAAGGACTCCGTACCATGACCATGCTCAAAGACCCCTCGAAGAAGTACCGCCCGTTCGCCCAGATCCAGCTCCCCGACCGCACCTGGCCGGACCGGATCATCGACAAGGCGCCGATCTGGCTGTCCACCGACCTGCGCGATGGCAACCAGTCGCTGATCGAGCCGATGGATGCCGAGAAGAAGATGCGCTTCTTCAAGTGCCTGGTGGCCGTGGGCCTGAAGGAAATCGAAGTGGGCTTCCCGTCCGCCTCGCAGACCGACTTCGATTTCGTCCGCGAGCTGATCGAAGGCGGGCACATCCCCGATGGCGTGACCATCCAGGTGCTGACCCAGGCCCGCGACGACCTCATCGAGCGCACCTTCGAGTCGCTCAAGGGCGCCAAGCGCGCCATCGTCCACTACTACAACGCCTGCGCGCCGAGCTTCCGCAAGATCGTCTTCAACCAGGACAAGGCCGGCGTCAAAGCCATCGCCGTGGCCGCCGGCACCACCATCAAGCGCCTGGCCGACGCCGCGCCTGCGACCCAGTGGGGCTTCGAGTACTCGCCGGAAGTGTTCAGCAGCACCGAAATCGACTTCGCCGTCGAGGTGTGCAACGCGGTGATCGGCGTGTTCCAGCCGACCCCGACGCAGAAGCTGATTCTCAACCTGCCGGCCACCATCGAGTGCGCCACGCCGAACAACTATGCCGACCAGATCGAATGGTTCGGCCGCCATATCGATAGCCGCGACAGCGTGCTGATCAGCGTGCACACCCACAACGACCGCGGCACCGGCGTGGCCGCCTCGGAGCTGGCCGTGATGGCCGGTGCCGACCGCGTGGAAGGCTGCCTGTTCGGCAACGGCGAGCGTACCGGCAACGTCTGCCTGGTGACCCTGGCACTGAACCTCTACACCCAGGGTGTCGACCCCGAACTGGACTTCTCCGACATCGATGCCGTGCGCAAGGTGGTGGAAGAGTGCAACCAGCTGCCGGTGCACCCGCGCCATCCGTACGTCGGCGACCTGGTCCACACCGCCTTCTCCGGTTCGCACCAGGACGCCATCCGCAAGGGCTTTGCCCAGCAGGACCCGGAAGGCATCTGGGAAGTGCCGTACCTGCCGATCGACCCGGCCGACATCGGCCGCGACTACGAGGCCGTCATTCGCGTGAACAGCCAGTCCGGCAAGGGTGGCATCACCTTCCTGCTCGAGCAGGAATACGGCATCAGCCTGCCGCGCCGCATGCAGATCGAGTTTAGCCAGGTGGTGCAGCGCGAGACCGACCGCCTCGGCCTGGAAATGACCGCCCAGCAGATCTACGGCCTGCTGCAGAGCGAGTACCTGCAAGCCGACAGCCCCTACGTGCTCAAGGGCCATCGCCTGCAGGAAGAGAACGGCATCTGCACCGTCGACGTCGACGTCACCCACAACGGCGAGGCGCGCCGCAAGCATGGCATCGGCAAGGGCCCGCTGGAGGCGCTGGTCGCCGCCCTGCCGCAGAACATCGAGATCATGGACTACCACGAGCACGCCATCAGCGCCGGCACCAATGCCCAGGCCGCGGCCTATATCGAGGTGCGCCTGAATGGCGGCCGTCCGCTGCACGGCATCGGCATCGACGAGAACCTGACCACCGCGACCTTCCGCGCCCTGTTCAGCGCCCTCAATCGCGCACTGGCACAGACCGACGTGCAGGCTGCCTGAGCACTACGCGTTTGAACGAGGGGGCTATGGCCCCCTTTTTCATGTCCGCGAGCTAGACATGGATTCGGCCGGCAGGGAGACAGGGCTGCGGCGCGGCGCATCAGGTCGTCCGGCCGGCGAGCCGATTCACCAGGCCCATGGGCGCATGCTCAGGAGTGACGATGCGCATGGCCACGCTCCGCCAAAGCCTCACATGAACGAAAAAGCCCGCCGATTGGCGGGCTTTTTTCTGGCCGCTCAGACCAGCAGCAGGGCGATGGGAATCAGCGCCGCGATCACCCCGAGCAGGAACAGCAGCGAGATGCCGAAGGCCCGCCAGTTGGAATAGAACGGTCCGCCATGCCCGGCCACCGTGTCGCCGAACAGCGGCTTGGCGTAATAGTGCATGGCGAACACCTGGCCGACGGTGAGGCCCATGCTGGCGCTCTCCGGCAGCCAGTAACCGACCACCATGACCGCAACGAGCAGGCCGACGCCCATCCACCAGGTCTTTTGTACCTGCTCGTGAAGACCGAGTGCCCGCAGGTTGCGGGTGGTGATGAAGGCGCCGGCCAGCGGCGTGCCGAAGAAGGTCGCGATGCCCACCGCGCTCATGCGATAGAGCGGACCGGTGGCGGCCTGCTGGGGAACGACCAGATCGGCCTCAGGCGCGCGGTAGGGATTGGCATCCATGCAAAAACTCCTTCAGTGGGACGAGAGGTGAAAGGTGTCGGCGTCCAGGAACGCCGGGAAGCGCTGTCGGTAGCTCGCCAGCTCACTGGCCGACAGGCGCACGCGGAACACGCCGGGGGCATCGCCCGGCGCCAGCAGGGGCTCGCCCTGGAAGTCCAGCACCTGCGAGTCGCCACTATAGGGATGGCCATTGCCGTCGCTGCCGATGCGGTTCACCGCGGCGACGTAGCACAGGTTCTCGATGGCCCGCGCCGGCAGCAGGCGGTTCCAGTGGTGGCGCCGCGCCCCCGGCCAGTTGGCGGTGTACAGCAGCAGGTCGGTGTCGCGCGGGTCGCGGCTCCACACCGGGAAGCGCAGGTCGTAGCAGATCAGCGGACGTACCTGCCAACCCTTGATCTCCAGAAGCACCTGTTCTTCGCCGGCGCTGTAGTGCTTGTGCTCGCCGGCCATGCGGAACAGGTGGCGCTTGTCGTAGTGGGCCAGCGAACCGTCCGGGCGCGCCCACAGCAGGCGGTTGCGGTAGCTGCCATCGGCGGCCTGGATGATCAGGCTGCCGGTGACCACGGCGCCGATGCGTTGGGCGTGCTCGCGCAACCAGGCGGTGGTCGGACCGCCTTCCGCCTCGGCCAGCTCGGCCGAATGCATGGAGAAGCCAGTGCTGAACATTTCCGGCAGCACCACCAGGTCGGCACCGCGGGCCTGTTCCAGCAGCGGCTCGAAGCGCGCGCGGTTGGCCGCGGCGTCGTGCCAGTCCAGTTCGCTCTGGATCAGCGCCAGTTCGAGGTCGGGCAGTTGGCTCAGATCGCGCATAGCTTTTCCGCTGCCAGGCGCAGCGTCTCCTCGCGTTTGGCGAAGCAGAAGCGCACCAGGCGCATCTGGCTCGGGGCCTGCTGGTAGAACACCGACACCGGGATGGCCGCCACGCCGTGCTCGCGGGTCAGCCATTCGGCCATGGTCACGTCATCCAGGTCCGGGCGGATCGCCGAGTAGTCGGCCAGTTGGAAGTAGGTGCCGGGCGCGCGGGTGAAGCGGAAACGCGAGCCGGCCAGCAGGTCGCAGAACAGGTCGCGCTTGGCCTGGTAGAAGGCCGGCAGCTCCTCGACGTGCTCGGGGCTTACCGCCATGAAGTCGGCCAGGGCGTGCTGCAGCGGGGTCACGCCGCAGAAGTTCACGTACTGATGGATCTTGCGCAGCTCGGCTGTGAGCCGTGGCGGCGCCACCACGTAGCCGGTCTTCCAGCCGGTGACGTGATAGGTCTTGCCGAACGAGCTGACCACGAAGGCGCGGGCATACAGCTCTTCGTGGGCCAACACGCTGGCGTGACGGGCGCCGTCGAAGATCAGGTGCTCATAGACCTCGTCGCTGATGATGTGGATATCGCGGCCGCGAATCAGCGTCGCCAGTTGGTCCAGATCGGCGCGAGTGAGCAGTGCGCCACTGGGGTTGTGCGGCGAGTTGAGGAAGATCAGGCGGGTACGTTCGGTGATCGCGTCGGCCAGGCGCTGCCAGTCCACGGCGAAGTCCGGAAGGGCCAGCGGCACATGCACGCAACGGCCGCCGGCCAGGTCCACCGAGGGCTCGTAGCTGTCGTAGCAGGGGTCGAGGACGATGGCCTCGTCGCCCGGATGGATCAGCGCCTGCACCGCGCAGAAGATCGCCTCGGTGGCACCGGGGGTGATGGTGATCTCGCTGTCGGCATCGCGTTGCACGCCATAGCTGCGGGCGATCTTGGCCGCCACCTGCTGGCGCAGGCTCGGCAGGCCGGTCATCGGGCAGTACTGGTTGCGTCCCTCCAGCACATGGCAGGCGACCGCCTCGCGCAGGGCCTGCGGGCCGTCGAAGTCGGGGAAGCCCTGGGACAGGTTGATGGCGCCGACTTCCGCGGCGAGCTGGGACATGCGGGTGAAGATGGTGGTGCCGACATTGGGCAGCTTGCTGGCGAGCATCGGGACTTCCTGCTGGCGTGGTGCGAGCCGCGAGGATAGCCGATGGGCCGCTCGGGGTGCAGCAGCGGCGCCCATGAAAAAGGCGCAGGAGCCGAAGCTGCTGCGCCTTAGTCTGGAACGCTTGGGAATCAGCGCTTCTTGTCCTTGCGCTTCTTCTCGGCCTTCTTGTGGTGGCTCATCAGGCGCTTCTTGCGGTTCACCTGGCGCTCGGTGAGCTTGTTCTTCTTGCCCTCGTAGGGGTTCTCGCCGCCCTTGTACTCGATGCGGATCGGTGTGCCGACCAGCTTGAGCACGCGGCGGTAGGTGTTTTCCAGGTAGCGGGTGTAGGTCTTCGGCACCGAGTCGACCTGGTTGCCGTGAATGACGATCAGCGGCGGGTTGGCGCCCCCTAGGTGGGCATAGCGCAGCTTGATGCGGCGGCCATTGACGGTCGGCGGCTGGTGCTCCTGCACGCAGTCCTCGAGGATCTGCGTCAGGCGGTTGGTCGGCCAGCGGGTGACGGCGGCCTTGAAGGCGGTCTGCACCGACTTGTACAGGTGGCCGACGCCGGTGCCGTGCTTGGCGGAGATGAAGTGGATGTCGGCCCAGTCGACGAACATCAACCGGCGCTCCAGCTCGGTCTTCACGTAATCCTTCTCGCCCTGCTCCATGCCGTCCCACTTGTTGAGGGCGATGACCAGCGCGCGGCCGGTCTCCAGCACGAAGCCGAGCAGGTTAAGGTCGTGCTCGACCACGCCCTCGCGGGCGTCCATCACGAAGATCACCACGTTGGCGTCCTGGATGGCCTGCAGGGTCTTGACCACCGAGAACTTCTCGACGGCCTCGAAGATCTTGCCGCGGCGGCGCACGCCGGCGGTATCGATCAGGGTGTACTTTTCTTCGTCGCGTTCGAAGGGGATGTAGATGCTGTCGCGGGTGGTACCGGCCTGGTCATAGACGATCACCCGCTCCTCGCCGAGCATGCGATTGACCAGGGTCGACTTGCCGACGTTGGGGCGGCCGATGATGGCGATCTTGATGCCATCCTTCTCGCTCGGGCCGGGGATGCGCTTGGCCTCCTGGCCCTCGGCAACCACTTCCTCGGTCGGCGCCTCCACGCCCTCCTCGCCCTCGACCGGCTCCGGCTCGCCGTTGTCACGCGGGAAGATGCCCAGCGCGGCTTCCAGCATCTGGTTGATGCCACGGCCATGGGCAGCGGCGATCGGCAGGGCGTCACCCAGGCCCAGCGGGCTGAACTCGGCGCGGGCGATGTCCGGATCGACGGTGTCGACCTTGTTGGCGATCAGGAAGCGGCGCTTGTTCCGCTTGCGCAGGTGCTCGGCAATCATCTGGTCGGCGGCGGTCATGCCCGCGCGCGAGTCGACCATGAACAGCACGGCATCGGCCTCCTCGATGGCCTGCAGCGACTGCTCGGCCATCTTCGCATCGATGCCCTCCTCGTCGCCGGAGATGCCGCCGGTATCGATGACGATGTAGGTGCGCCCCTGCCACTTCGCCTCGCCGTACTGGCGATCGCGGGTCAGCCCGGCGTACTCCGCGACGATGGCGTCGCGGGTCTTGGTCAGACGGTTGAACAGCGTCGACTTGCCGACGTTGGGGCGGCCCACCAGGGCGATTACAGGAACCATCGACATATACCTCAGAAAACACAAAGGCCGCTGCCGTAGAACGGCAGCGGCCGGACATTGCTCAACAGCTTAGCGGATGGTCAGGCCGACCAGCTTGCCGCTGTTGCCGTAGACGTACATCCAGTCGCCGATCACCAGCGGACGCGCGCGCACGCCGTCACCGTCGACCTTTTCGCGACCGGCGAAGTGGCCGTCGACCTGGCTCAGCAGGTGCACATAGCCCTCGAAGTCGCCGACCGCCACGTAGCTGGAGAACACTTCCGGTGCGGACAGCTGGCGACGCAGCAGGGCGTCGTTGCTCCACAGCGCGGAATTGGAACGCTCGTCGATGCTCTCCAGCGCGCCGTTGGCCAGGCTGACGTAGACGTTGCCGAAGCCCTGGGCCAGGCCCACGTAGCTCGAGGCATCGCGGTTCCACAGCGGGCGGCCGCTTTCCACGTCGAACGCGGCGACCTTGCCCTGGTAGGTCACGGCATACAGGGTGCCGCCGGAAAGCAGCAGGTTGCCGTCGATGTCGACGACGCGCTCCAGCTCGGAGCGGCCCTGCGGCACGGCCACGCGCTGCTCCCATACCGGGATGCCGCGGCCGGCATCGAGCGCCAGGATCTTGCCGCTGGACAGGCCGGCCATCACCAGGCGATTGGTCATCACCGGGCTGCTGGTGCCGCGCAGGGTCAGCACGGCCGGGCTGTTCTCGTAGATCCAGCGCTGCTCACCGGAGGCGGCATCGAAGGCGATCAGGCGGTCGTCCTGGGTCTGCACCACGACGACGTCGCCGTTGGTGGCCGGGGCGGACAGCACTTCGCTGGTGACGCGGGCGCGCCAGCGCTCTTCACCGCTGCTGGCATCCAGAGCGACGACTTCACCTTTGAGGGTACCGACCAGTACCAGGCCGTAGCCAGCACCGACGCCACCGGAGACCGGCAGGTCCAGTTCGACTTCCCAGAACTTGTCGCCGGTCAGGCGATCCAGCGCGACCACGTCGCCATTGGCGGCGGCGGCGTACAGGCGATCACCGTCGGCGGCGGGAGTCAGCAGGTTGTAGAGCTCGCCCTGGCCGTCGCCGATGGAGCGGCTCCACTGCTCGTCCAGGCGCACTTCTTCCTGGATGTCCGGCAGCTCGTTCGGCGGCAGTTCCTTCTTGCTGTTGCTGCTGCAACCCACGGCCAATACGGCCAGGGCCAGCACTGCGGCATTCTTCCAGCGCATCACGTCACGCATCCCCTTTCGCCAGGTCGTCGAGTTTTATCTGCAGACCGCCCACGGCGGCTTCTTCGGACAGCGCGGCCTTGGCCTTCTCGTAGGCGGCATGCGCCTCGTCGCCACGACCGAGCTGGGCCAGCAGGTCGCCTTTGAGTTCTTCGCGGCTGGCCTGCCAGGCCTTGTCGGCCTCGCCATCCAGCAGCTTGAGGCCTTCCTCGGTCTTGCCCTGGGCGGCCAGTACACGGGCCAGGCGCTGACGCGCCAGCTCGCCGACGGTGACGTCGGCCGGGTCCTTCAGCAAGGGTTGCAGCTCGGCCGCGGCGTCATCCAGTTTGCCGCTGTCGACCGCCACCTTGGCGACGAACAGACTGGCGTACTGGGCGTAGTGGGTGCCGGCGTATTCTTTCTTCAGCTTGTCGGCGAGCTCGGTGACCTTGCCGACATCCGGCTCGCCCGTGGGAGTGAGCGTGGTTTCCAGCAGTTGCTGATACAGCGCGCCGCCACCCTGGGCCTGATTCTCCTGGTACTGCTGCCAGGCCTGCCAGCCGACCACCAGGGCCAGCGCCAGCACGCCGCCGGTCAGCAGGGGCTTGCCGTTGCGCTGCCACCAGTCCTTCAGCTGCGCAATCTGTTCGTCTTCGGTCATGCTCACCCCAATAACTCCTTATTCGCTTTGTTCTCAGGCCTGCAGGCAGGCGGCCAGGTGCGCGGGCAGCGCATCCCAGGCGATGTTCTGTTGCTGTGCGTCGTCGCGCAGGGGTTTGCAACCTACCACGCGGGCGGTCACTTCGTCCTCACCCAGAATCAGGGCGAAGCGGGCGCCGCTCTTGTCGGCCTTCTTGAACTGGCTCTTGAAGCTCCCGCCGCCGGCATTGACCAGCAGGCGTACGCCGGGAATGGCGTCGCGAAGACGCTCGGCCAGGCCCAGGCCGGCGAGCTCCGCGGCCTCGCCGAAGGCGCAGAGATAGAGGTCGGCCGGACGGTTCAGCTCGGCCGGTACCACACCGAGGGTCTCCAGCAGCAGCACCAGGCGCTCCACGCCCATGGCGAAGCCCACACCCGGGGTCGGTTTGCCGCCGAACTGACTGACCAGGCCATCGTAACGACCGCCGCCGCAGACCGTGCCCTGGGCACCGAGCTTGTCGGTGACCCACTCGAACGCGGTCCGGCAGTAGTAGTCGAGGCCGCGCACCAGCTTCTGGTTGATCTCGTAGCGCAGGCCGACCGCGTCCAGTCGGGCCTTGAGGCCCTCGAAGTGGGCGACCGACTCCTCGTCGAGGTAGTCATGCAGGGTCGGCGCGCCGACCAGCAGGGCCTGGGTGCTCTCCACCTTGCTGTCGAGGATGCGCAGCGGGTTGGTGGTCATGCGCCGCTGACTGTCTTCGTCGAGCTGGTCGAAGCGGTCCTGGAGGAAGGCCACCAGCGCCTCGCGGTAGCGCGCGCGGGCTTCGCTGGAACCCAGGGTGTTGAGCTGCAGGGTCACGGCATCGGCCATGCCGAGCTTCTGCCACAGGCGCCAGGTGAGGATGATCAGCTCGGCGTCGATGTCCGGCCCGGGCAGGTTGAAGACTTCCACGCCGATCTGGTGGAACTGGCGGTAGCGGCCCTTCTGCGGCTTCTCGTAGCGGAACATCGGGCCGGTGTACCACAGCTTCTGCACCTGGCCACCGCCGGACAGGCCGTGTTCGAGCACGGCGCGCACGCAGCCCGCGGTACCTTCGGGACGCAGGGTGAGGGATTCGCCGTTGCGGTCGAGGAAGGTGTACATCTCCTTGTCGACCACGTCGGTGCCCTCGCCGATGCCGCGAGCGAACAGCTCGGTGAACTCGAGGATGGGCAGGCGGATCTCGCTGTAGCCGTAGCCATCCAGCAGCTCTGCGAAGCTGCGCTCCAGGTAGCGCCAGGCCGGAGTCTGTTCCGGCAGGATGTCGTTCATGCCACGGATGGCTTGCAGGGTCTTGCTCACGAATATTCCTTAAACCCGCTCTCGACGCGGCTGCGCTTGCTCATGCAGCGTCTAAAACGGGCTCAAAATGCTGACGTAAACTGCGCTTTTGTCTTCTTCTTTCTTGCCTGACCCGCGCTCGCGACGTGTCGAGAGCAGGTGTGAATCAGCCGCGGGCGATCACCGCCGCGTCGGCCTCTACCTTCTCGGCCGCCTTGCGGCGAATGAGCTTCTCCAGCTCGTCCACCAGGTTGTCATTGGTCAGTTTCGAGGCCGGGGCGCCGTCGATGTAGACCAGATTGTTCGGCGTGCCGCCGGTGAGGCCGATATGCGCCTCCTTGGCCTCGCCCGGCCCGTTGACCACGCAGCCGATCACCGCGACATCGAGCGGCACCAGCAGGTCCTCGACCCGCTGCTCCAGCTCGTTCATGGTCTTGACCACGTCGAAGTTCTGTCGCGAGCAGCTTGGGCAGGCGATGAAGTTGATGCCACGCGAGCGCAGGCGCAGGGACTTGAGGATGTCGAAGCCGACCTTGATCTCTTCCACCGGGTCGGCGGCCAGGGAGATGCGGATGGTGTCGCCGATGCCGTCGGCCAGCAGCATGCCCAGGCCGACCGCCGACTTCACGGTACCGGAGCGCAGGCCACCAGCCTCGGTGATGCCCAGGTGCAGCGGCTGCTCGATCTGCTTGGCCAGCAGGCGGTAGGCCTCGACGGCCATGAACACGTCGGAGGCCTTCACGCTGACCTTGAAGTCAGGAAAGTTCAGGCGGTCGAGGTGTTCGACGTGGCGCAGCGCGGATTCCACCAGCGCCTCGGGCGTCGGCTCGCCGTATTTTTTCTGCAGGTCCTTCTCCAGCGAGCCGGCGTTGACGCCGATGCGGATCGGGATGCCCTTGTCGCGCGCCGCCTCGACCACCGCCCTGACGCGGTCCTCACGGCCGATGTTGCCCGGGTTGATGCGCAGGCAGTCGACGCCCAGCTCGGCCACGCGCAGGGCGATCTGGTAATCGAAGTGAATGTCCGCCACCAGCGGCAGGTTGACCTGGCGCTTGATCTGACCGAAAGCCTCGGCAGCCTCCATGGACGGTACGGAGACGCGCACGATATCGGCGCCGGCGGCCTCGAGGCGCTGTATCTGGCCGACCGTGGCGGCGACGTCGCAGGTCTCGGTGTTGGTCATGCTCTGCACGGCGATCGGCGCATCGCCGCCGACCGGTACCGAGCCGACCCAGATCTTGCGGGACGGGCGACGCTTGATGGGAGATTCGCAATGCATGTTCTGGCTCACTGCCCCAGCTTGAGGCGTGCGGTTTCACCGCGGATGAAAGGGGCGACGTCGACCGGCCGGCCATTGACCAGCACCACGGCGCCACGGGCGAAGCCCAGGTGCAGGTCCAGCGGCGCCTTGCCGGCCAGCTCGACGCTATCACCGCGGCGCTTGAGCGCGCTGAGCAGCACCTTGCCGTCGGCGTCAGTGAGCTGGGTCCAGCAATCCGCGGTGAACTGCAGATTGACCAGCGCTTCGCCGGCGGCCGGCGCGACCGGGGCCTGGGTTTGCGCCTGCGTCTCGGCAGCTTCGGTGTTCGGCTCCGCAATGGCGGCCTGCGGCTCGGCGGCCGCCGGCGCAGCGGTCTCGGCTGTTTCGGTCGCAGGCGATGGCGCCTGTGCAGCTTCTTCGGATGTCACCGGCGGCGCTTGCTCGGCGGCGCCGTCGGCAGTGGCGGATGGCGCCGCGGCCTGGGCAGGGACATCGGCCGGCGGTTCGATGGCCGGGACTTCGCCCTGCGCGTCGGCTACCGCCTGGTCTTCGGGCTCGGCCAGCGGATGAATCTCGGTGGTGCCATCGGCACTTTCGACCTCGACATGCTCGAGACTGGTCTTGTCGACTCCGAGGTCCAGGCGCTCTTTCTCCCCCTGCCACCAGAAGAAGCCGACGCCACCGATGGCGACCAGCGCGACGATGCTGAACAGCTTCACCAGACTCTGCGAAACGCGCGCCGGCTCCTCGATACGCGCGAGGCTGGCCACGCTGCTGCCGCTGGCGTCGGTGCCGGTGTACTGGTCGAACTCGTTGACCAGACGATTGGGGTCCATGCCCATGAGCTTGGCGTACGCCCGCACATAGCCGCGGGCGAAGGTGTGTCCCGGCAGCTGGTCGAAGGCACCGCCCTCGAGATTGCGCAGCGCCTGGGCGGTGAGGTTGAGCTGGATCGCCACCTCGCCGAGCTCCAGACCCTTGCTTTCGCGCATCTTGCGCAGCGTTTCTCCGGGATTGACCCGGGACGCGGCGACCACTTCGGGATGCGAGGCTTTCATCACTGCTCCGACACGTATTGCTGATATTCCGGAGTGCCCGGATAGAGTCGCTTCAACTGCAGCCCGAGGCTGGCGGCCTGGTCGCGATCCTGGAAGACCTTGGCCAGGCGAATGCCGAGCAGCAGGCTCTGCGGGTTCTGCTGCGCCTGCTGACTGAAGCCCGCATAGTAACTGCGAGCGGCCACGTAGTCTTTGTCTTCATACGAGAGCACGCCCATCTGCAGCAGGGAAACCGAGCGCTGGCTGTTCAGGCGCAGGGCCTTCTGGAAATGCTGCTTGGCCTCTTCGCGCTTGCCCAGCTGGAGGGCGGTGAGACCGAGGTTCTCGAAAACCCGGGAGCGCTCGTTGTAGAGGGTGTCCTGAGAGGCTTTCAGATATTGGGTGTAAGCCTCAGGATAGCGCTTCTGTTCGAACAGGAAGCCGCCGTAATTGTTGAGGATCCGGGCATCGCCGTCGCTTAAGGAAATCGCCTTGCGATAGTGCTCGTCGGCCAGCTTGGGCTCCATCTCGTACTGGTAGACCACCGCCAGGGCGGCTACTGCCTCGGAGCTCGAAGGATCAAGTTCCAACGCCTTGCGCAGCGGCTCCTTGGCCCGCTCGGTAGAGCCCTGCTGCAGGTGTCCAACACCCAGCTGGATGTAGGCATCGCGCGCCGCATCCCGGCCTTCCTCGGTACTCATGGGATCCACCGGCCCACCGGTTCTAACACATCCTGCCAGCAGGCAGATCAGAGACAGATAGAGCGCAGTGCGCAAGGTCATGGAGTTCCTCCCTTTCAGTTTCGGTTGGCGGCGTCACGAGGCTCGGCGACCTCGCTGCCCAGCTGGCGCACGGCGATGTAACGCTCGCTGCGCCGGGTGCGGTCTTGCACCTGGCCGACCAATTGCCCGCAGGCTGCGTCGATGTCGTCCCCACGGGTGGTGCGAACGGTGACGTTGAAGCCAGCCTTGTGCAACAGGTCCTGGAAGCGGCGAATGGCGTTGTTGCTCGGCCGTTCGTAACCGGAAAAGGGGAAGGGATTAAACGGAATCAGATTGATCTTGCAAGGAAAATCCTTGAGAAGTGCGACCATCTGCTCGGCATGCTCGGGCTGATCGTTCACATCCTTGAGCAGGGTGTACTCGACCGTCAGGTAACGCTTTTCGCCCAAACCATCGATGTAGCGGCGACAGGCCGCCAGCAGCACGGACAGCGGGTACTTCTTGTTCAGCGGTACCAGCTGATTGCGCAACTCGTCGTTCGGTGCGTGCAGCGACAGGGCCAGGGACACGTCGGTGACGGTCGCCAGCTTGTCGATCATCGGCACCACGCCGGAGGTGGACAGCGTCACCTTGCGCTTGGAAATGCCGTAGCCCAGATCCTCCATCATGATCTGCATGGCGGGCACGACATTGTCGAAATTCAGCAGCGGTTCGCCCATGCCCATCATCACCACGTTGGTGATGGCACGGTCGATCTTGGCCGGTACGGTGCCGAAGGACTTATTGGCGATCCATACCTGACCGATGATTTCCGCGGCAGTCAGGTCGCTGTTGAAGCCCTGCTTGCCGGTGGAGCAAAAACTGCAATCCAGCGCGCAGCCGGCCTGAGAAGACACACAGAGAGTGCCTCGGCCGCCTTGCGGGATGTACACGGTCTCGACGCAGCTGCCGGATGCCACGCGCACCACCCACTTGCGGGTGCCGTCGGCGGAAATGTCCTGGCTGACGATCTCGGGACCGCGGATCTCGGCGCAGGCCTTGAGCTTCTCGCGCAAGGCCTTGCCGACGTTCGACATGGCGTCGAAATCCTCGGCGCCGAAGTGGTGAATCCACTGCATCACCTGGCCGGCACGGAAGCGCTTTTCCCCGATCGACTCGAAGAACTGCTCCAGTTCCGGCTTGGTCATGCCCAGCAGGTTGGCTTTCACTGCGTCACTCATGGATTCACCTACAGCGATGCGATCAGCGGATGCGGTCGCACAGCTCGGTAGCGGAGAAGAAGTAAGCGATCTCGCGAGCCGCGGAGGCCTCGGAGTCGGAACCGTGAACGGCGTTCTCGTCGATGGACACGGCGAAATCGGCGCGGATGGTGCCGGCAGCGGCTTCCTTCGGGTTGGTGGCGCCCATCAGCTCACGGTTCTTGGCAACGGCGTTCTCGCCTTCCAGAACCTGGACGATGACCGGACCGGAAGTCATGAAGGCAACCAGATCCTTGAAGAAGCCGCGCTCCTTGTGCTCGGCATAGAAGCCGGCGGCCTCGCGCTCGGACAGCTGGACCATCTTGGAAGCGACGACGCGCAGGCCGGCCTTCTCGAAACGGGTGGTGATTTCACCGACGACGTTCTTGGCGACGGCATCCGGCTTGATGATGGAGAAAGTACGTTGAACGGCCATTTGAAGCTCCAGAGTTAAAGCGAAAAATTAAACCCGCGAATTATACGCGGGTTAGGGAGAAATGCGTAGGGCGACGCCCCGTAGCGGTGCGCGTCGGCGCCTGCTGCCGCGACCTCGCGGGATTTTCAGTCGCGCTCTTCGATCCAGGCGGCCTGGATGGCTTCCAGCACCTTCTCGCCGCCGCGCTGCGGGTCGTCGGCGAATTCCGGGAGGGCGACTACCCAGCGGTGCAGCTCGACGAAGTTGACGTAGCGCGGGTCGACGTCCGGCTTGCTGTCGGCCAGTTCAATGGCGATATCCAGCACATCGGTCCATTTCAGGCTCATGTCGGTTCCTTGACTCAGTGCGGCGCTTCGGCGGCGTGGTTGAGCGAGTATTTCGGGATCTCGACGGTCAGGTCCTCCGTCCCGACGATTGCCTGACAGGCCAGGCGCGACTGCGCTTCCAGCCCCCAGGCGCGGTCGAGAAAGTCCTCTTCCAGCTCGTCGGCCTCTTCCAGCGAATCGAAACCCTCGCGCACGATGCAGTGGCAGGTGGTGCAGGCGCAGACGCCGCCGCAGGCACTCTCCATCTCGATGTGGTGCTCATGTGCCAGCTCGAGGATCGACGTACCGGGCTCTGCCTCGACGACCATGCCCTCGGGGCAGAACTTCTCGTGCGGCAGAAAAATGACCTGTGGCATCAGTTGTCCTCGATTTCGTTCAGATTGCGCCCGGCCAGGGCGGCTTTAACCGTCGAATTCATGCGCCGCGCGGCGAAGGCGTCGGTGATCTGCGACAGCCGCTTGGTCTGTCGCTCGATGGCCGCCGTGTCGGTACTCGCCGACAACCCACGCAGCTCGTCCATGCTGGCGAGGATGGCCAGCCGCTCGTCCTCGCTGAGCAGGCGCTCGCCGTCGACATCCAGAGCCGACTGCACCGCCTCGAGCAGACGCTCGGCCTCGACCTGTTGCTCACGCAGCGCGCGGGCGGCCTTGTCGCCACCGGCATTGCTGAAGGAATCCTGCAGCATGCGGGCGATCTCGCCATCGGTCAGGCCATATGAGGGCTTGACCTGGATGCTGGCCTCCACGCCGGAGGCCAACTCGCGTGCCCCGACGCTGAGCAGGCCGTCGGCATCGACCTGGAAGGTCACGCGAATCTTCGCCGCACCGGCCACCATCGGCGGAATGCCGCGCAGCTCGAAGCGCGCCAGCGAACGGCAGTCCTTGACCAGTTCGCGCTCGCCCTGCAGCACGTGGATGGCCATGGCGGTCTGTCCATCCTTGTAGGTAGTGAACTCCTGGGCACGCGCCACCGGAATGGTGGTGTTGCGCGGGATGACCTTCTCCATCAGCCCGCCCATGGTCTCCAGTCCCAGGGACAGCGGAATCACGTCCAGCAGCAACAACTCCTCGCCGTTGCCGCGCTGATTGCCGGCCAGGGTGTCGGCCTGGATGGCGGCGCCGATGGCCACCACCTGATCGGGATCGATGTCGGTCAACGGCGCGCGACCGAACAGCTCGCCCACGGCCTCGCGCACCCGCGGCACACGCGTCGAGCCGCCGACCATCACGACCGCCTCGACCTCCTCGACCTCGATGCCGGCATCACGCACGGCGCGGCGGCATGCCTTGAGGCTGCGGGCGATCATCGACTCGATCAGCGCGTCGAACCGGGCCCGGCTCAGCTCGCCGGACCAGCCATCATGGGCAAGCACGACGCTGTCGGCGTCGGTCAGCGCCTCCTTCGCCGCGCAGGCGGCCTGCAGCAAACGGCGCTGTGCGGCGGGATCGAGATCGTGCGACAGGCCCGCCTGCTCGATGATCCAGCCGGCGATGGCATGATCGAAATCGTCGCCACCCAAGGCGCTGTCGCCTCCGGTGGCCAGCACCTCGAACACCCCGCGACTGAGGCGCAGGATGGAGATGTCAAACGTACCGCCGCCCAGGTCGTAGATCGCCACGACGCCTTCGGCGCCCTGGTCCAGGCCATAGGCCACGGCGGCCGCAGTCGGCTCGTTGAGCAGGCGCAGCACGTTGAGACCGGCCAGGCGCGCGGCGTCCTTGGTGGCCTGACGCTGGGCATCGTCGAAATAGGCCGGCACGGTGATCACCGCGCCGACCAGATCGCCGCCCAAGCTCGCCTCGGCACGCTCGCGCAGCACCTTGAGGATCTCGGCCGAGATTTCCACCGGGCTCTTGGCACCCTGCACCGTCTCGATAAAGGGCATGTGCGACTCGCCTTCGGCGAAGCGATACGGCAGCTGCTCGCCCAGCGATTTGACGTCGGCCAGCCCGCGCCCCATCAGGCGCTTGACCGACAGCACGGTGTTCAGCGGGTCCTGCGCGGCAGCGCCCTTGGCGCTGGCCCCGACCTCGACGCGGTCGGCGTGATAACGCACCGCCGACGGCAGGATCACGGCGCCGTCGGCATCGGCCAGCGGCGTGGAGAGACCGCTGCGCACGGCAGCGACCAGCGAATTCGTGGTGCCCAGGTCGATGCCCACCGCCAGGCGACGCTGATGGGGCTGCGGGCTGTGTCCGGGTTCGGCGATCTGCAATAGGGCCATGGCGTTCTGTCGTCAGGCGCGCAGCGCGTGCTGCGCCGGGTTAGTCGTCGAGGCGCTCTTCGAGGTCGCGCACTTCGTGGGCCAGCTTGTCGAGGAACTGCATGCGACGCACCAGGCGCTCGGCCTCGTCACGCCGGGCGGAATCGTCCCAGCAGGCGGCGAAATCGTCTTCCAGCTCGCCCTGGGCGCGCTTGAGACGCTGCTTGAATACCGCCACGCCGGCCAGATCGGCGCTGTCCTGCAGGTCTTCCAGCTCCTCGCGCCAGCGCATCTGTTGCAGCAGGAACTCGGGGTCCTGCACCGTCACTTCGAGCGGCAGCTCCCGACCACGCAGCGCCAGCAGATAGAGCGCACGACGCGGCGCGCTCTTAAGCGTCTGGTAGGCCTCGTTGAGACCGGCGGATTGTTCCAGCGCCAGGCGCTGCTCACGCTCGCTGGCATCGGCGAAGCGATCCGGATGCACGGCCTTGGCCAGCTCGCGATAGCGCGCCGACAGCTGATTCAGATCGAGGCGAAAAGCCGGCTGCAGCTCGAACAGCGCGAAGTGGCACGGGCTACCCAAGAGAACCTCAGACGTTGAAGCTTTCGCCGCAGCCGCATTCGCCACGCACGTTGGGGTTGTTGAACTTGAAGCCCTCGTTGAGGCCTTCGCGGACGAAGTCCAGTTCGGTGCCGTCGAGATAGACCAGGCTCTTCGGGTCGATGATGACCTTCATGCCGTGGCTCTCGAACACCTGGTCCTCACCGGCCACTTCGTCGACGAACTCCAGCACGTAGGCCAGGCCGGAACAGCCGGTGGTGCGCACGCCCAGGCGGATGCCCTCGCCCTTGCCGCGCCCCTCGAGGGAACGCTGCACATGGCGGGCGGCGGCTTCGGTCATGGTGATGGCCATAACGACTCCTCGAAAATCAGAGCAGACCTTTCTTCTGCTTGTAATCGCGCACGGCGGCCTTGATGGCGTCCTCGGCGAGCACGGAGCAGTGGATCTTCACCGGCGGCAGCGCCAGTTCTTCGGCCAGCTGGGTGTTCTTGATCGACTCGGCTTCGTCCAGGGTCTTGCCCTTCATCCACTCGGTGGCGAGGGAGCTGGAGGCGATGGCCGAGCCACAACCGTAGGTCTTGAACTTGGCGTCTTCGATAACGCCCTGCTCGTTGACCTTGATCTGCAGGCGCATCACGTCACCGCAGGCCGGCGCACCGACCATGCCGGTACCGACGTCCGGATCTTCGGCATTCATCTTGCCGACGTTGCGCGGGTTCTCGTAGTGGTCAATGACCTTTTCACTGTATGCCATGCTGCAAATCCTCTCTCATCAGGTGCCGCTCTACAGGCGACTCGAAAATCAGTGTGCCTGCCATTCGACCTTGGAGATGTCGACACCTTCTTTGAACATGTCCCACAGCGGCGACAGCTCACGCAGCTTGTTCACCGCATCGGCCACCTTGCTGGCGGCGTAGTCGATCTCTTCTTCGGTGGTGAAGCGGCCGAAGGTGAAGCGGATCGAGCTGTGCGCCAGCTCGTCGTTGCGGCCCAGGGCGCGCAGTACGTAGGAAGGCTCGAGCGAGGCGGAGGTGCAGGCGGAGCCGGAAGAGACCGCCAGATCCTTGAGCGCCATGATCAGCGACTCGCCTTCGACGTAGTTGAAGCTGAGGTTCAGGTTATGCGGCACGCGCTGGGTCAGGCTGCCGTTGACGTACAGTTCTTCCATGCCCTCGAGCTGCTTGTAGAAGCGATCACGCAGCGCCAGCACACGCTGGTTCTCCTGCGCCATCTCTTCCTTGGCGATGCGGAACGCCTCGCCCATGCCGACGCACTGGTGCGTGGCCAGGGTCCCGGAACGCATGCCGCGCTCGTGACCACCACCATGGGTCTGGGCTTCCAGCCGCACGCGCGGCTTACGGCGCACGTAGAGGGCGCCGACGCCTTTCGGGCCGTAGGTCTTATGGGCGGAGAAGGACATCAGGTCGACCTTCATCTTCTCCAGATCGATGGCCACCTTGCCGGTGGACTGCGCCGCGTCGACATGGAACAGCACGCCGCGGGAGCGGGTCAGCTCGCCGATGGCAGCGATGTCGTTGATGGTGCCGATCTCGTTGTTGACGTGCATGATCGACACCAGAATGGTGTCCTCGCGCAGTGCCGCCTCGACCATGGCCGGGGTGACCAGGCCATCTTCGCCCGGCTCGATGTAGGTGACTTCGAAGCCCTCGCGCTCCAGCTGGCGGGTGGTATCCAGCACCGCCTTGTGCTCGATCTTCGAAGTGATGATGTGCTTGCCCTTGGTGCCGTAGAAGTGCGCGACACCCTTGATGGCCAGGTTGTCGGACTCGGTGGCGCCGGAGGTCCAGACGATCTCGCGCGGGTCGGCATTGACCAGCTCGGCCACCTGACGACGGGCATTCTCCACCGCTTCCTCGGCCTTCCAGCCGAACACGTGGGAGCGCGAAGCCGGGTTGCCAAAGTTGCCATCCACCAGCAGGCACTCGCTCATCTTCTGCGCCACGCGCGGGTCAACCGGTGTGGTGGCGGAATAGTCGAGGTAAATCGGCAATCTCATCAGGTATCTCCTATTACAGGCAGGCGCCCTGCTCACTCGATGGCGGACGCTTCGATCTTGTCCAGCTGCGGCGTCCTGCCATTACAGCGACGCTGATCCTGGCGCTGGGCGACTTCCTGCACTTCGCGCCGGGTCACCAGATCAGCCAGGCTGATGCCGCTGAGGAATTCGTGAATCTGCTGACTGAGGTCGCACCACAGGTGATGGGTCAGGCAGGTGTCACCGGAATGGCAGTCGCCCATGCCCTGGCAGCGCGTGGCATCGACCGATTCGTTGACCGCGTCGATCACCTGCGCCACCTGGATCACCCGCATGTCGCGCGACAGCTGATAACCGCCGCCCGGCCCGCGCACACTGCTGACCAGATTGCCGCGGCGCAGCTTGGCGAACAGCTGCTCGAGATACGACAGGGAAATGCCCTGACGCTCGGAAATGTCCGCCAGCGATACCGGGCCGTTCTGGGCATGCAGCGCCAGATCGAGCATCGCAGTGACGGCATAGCGGCCTTTGGTGGTCAGACGCATGGCTTTCGCCCACGGTTGTTCGGAATGGCGCCAGTATCTCCTTTTCCGACTATTTAGGTCAACTATAAGACCGATTAAAACAGTCGGATATAAGCGCAGCGCGGGGCGCGAATGATAGCAGACTATCCGTCTTCAGGCAGCCGGCTTGTCGTTCTGCCCCTTGCACACACCGGCGAAGTCTTCTTCGCGCAGCTGCGGCAGGTCCTTGGCGCAGTAGTCACTACCCAACTCCTTCAACGCCGAGCACATGCCCTCGAGTCGGCCATCCACGGCCTGGAGATGGTCCAGCAGCTGACCGATGGCGCGCGCGACCGGATCGGGCATGTCCGGGCCCACGCCATAGGCGTCGAACCCCAGCTTCTCCGCCATGGCCTGGCGCTTGGCCTCCGTCTCGTCATCATTCTTGACGATGATCCGCCCCGGAATGCCGACCACGGTCGCGCCGGGCGGCACCTCCTTGGTCACGACCGCGTTGGAGCCGACCTTGGCGCCGGCGCCCACGGTGAAGGGGCCGAGCACCTTGGCACCGGCACCGACTACGACGCCGTCACCCAGCGTCGGATGGCGCTTGCCTTTGTTCCAGCTGGTGCCACCCAGAGTCACGCCCTGGTAGAGGGTAACGTCGTCGCCGATCTCGGCCGTTTCGCCGATGACGATGCCCATGCCATGGTCGATGAAAAAGCGCCGGCCGATCTTCGCGCCCGGATGGATCTCGATTCCGGTCATCCAGCGCCCGAAGTTGGATACCAGGCGCGCCAGCCACTTCCAGCCGCGCCCCCACAAGGCGTGCGCCAGCCGATGCAGCCACACCGCATGCAGGCCGGGATAGCAGGTGACCACCTCGAAGGCGTTGCGCGCCGCCGGATCGCGATGGAACACGCCCTGAATATCTTCGCGCATACGCTCAAACATCGTCCTTTCTCCGCTTGGGGGATTCGCCGCGCACCGCTTTCTGGGTTTCCGTGAGGATGCCGCGGAGGATGTTCATTTCCAGCTTGCTCACGCTGGCGCGCCCATACAGGCGACGCAGGCGGGACATGAGATGACGGGGATTGGCCGGATCGAGGAAGCCGATATCGACCAGCGTGTTCTCCAGATGACCGTAGAACAGCTCGAGCTCATCCGTGGTCACCGGTTGGGTGTTGAGCATGGCCGTGGTCTCCAGCTTGCTCATCTTGGTCGGCTGCCCTTCGGCCGCCAGCCAGGCCATGCGCACTTCGTACGCCAGCACTTGCACGGCCGCCGCCAGGTTCAGCGAACTGAAATCCGGGTTGGACGGGATATGCACGTGGAACTGGCAGCGTTGCAGCTCGTCGTTGGTCAGGCCGGCGTACTCACGACCGAACACCAGCGCCACCTCGCCACCCTGCGCCACATGCTGCAGTGAAGTAGTCGCGCACTCGCGCGGATCGAGCAAAGGCCATGGGATGCGCCGGTCGCGCGCACTGGTACCGAGCGCCACGCTGCAGCCGACCAGCGCTTCCTCCAGGGTGTCGACGACCAATGCGTCGTCGAGGATGTCGGTAGCGCCCGAGGCGCGCGCAACCGCCTCGCTGCTCGGAAAGTCTTCCGGATCGACCAGCACGAGACGCGTCAGGCCCATATTCTTCATGGCGCGCGCCGCACCGCCGATATTGCCCGGATGACTGGTATTAACCAGGACCACGCGAATGTTCTGTAGCAACGCCAGCTCCGCTCAGAATGCGAAAAGGCCATGAATGTTACAGAAGGCCTCACTCCAATTCCATGCGTGGCGTTCGCCCGTATCGCCGAGTGACGGCTGCACAGCGCGACCTACTCTGCTAGAATGGCCGGCTTTCCTCTTTAACGACCCAGGTACCTTCCATGCAGCCCATGCTGAATATCGCGCTGCGCGCTGCGCGCAGCGCCGGCGAACTGATCATCCGCTCCGTCGAACGCCTGGACGTCATCGCCGTCAACGAGAAGGATGCCAACGACTACGTCAGCGAAGTCGACCGCGCCGCCGAGCAGACCATCATCCAGGCACTGCAGAAGGCCTATCCGACCCATGGCTTCCTCGGCGAGGAAAGCGGCAGCATCGCCGGCAGCGGCGAAGGCGCCGACTACCAGTGGATCATCGACCCGCTGGATGGCACCACCAACTTCCTGCGCGGCGTGCCGCACTTCGCCGTGAGCATCGCCTGCAAGTACCGTGGCCGCCTGGAGCACGCCGTGGTGCTGGACCCGGTGCGCCAGGAGGAGTTCACCGCCAGCCGCGGCCGTGGCGCCGCCGTCAACGGCCGCCGCATCCGCGTCAGCAACCGCAAGAGCCTGGACGGAGCCCTGCTGGGTACCGGCTTCCCGTTCCGCGCCGAGCAGGTCGACAACCTGGACAATTACCTGGGCATGTTCCGCAGCCTGGTCGGCCAGACCGCCGGCATCCGCCGCGCCGGTGCCGCCAGCCTGGATCTGGCCTACGTCGCCGCCGGTCGCTACGACGCGTTCTGGGAATTCGGCCTGTCCGAGTGGGACATGGCGGCCGGCGCCCTGCTGATCCAGGAAGCGGGTGGCCTGGTCAGCGACTTCAGCGGCGGCCACGAGTTTCTCGAGAAGGGCCAGGTCGTGGCCGGCAACACCAAGTGCTTCAAGGCCGTGCTGACCGCCATCCAGCCGCACCTGGCGCCGTCGATGAAGCGCTGACAGTTCGAGCGCCCATAAAAAAGCCGCCCTCGGGCGGCTTTTTCATTTCGACGCTCTTACTGCGCGACCTGACCCTGATCGGCCAGCACCAGCTGGCCCTGGTCATTGACCGGAATCCGCGATCCCGGATCGCGATCCATGCGCACCTGGCCGACGCGGCCGTCCAGCTGATACTTGACGTCATAGCCCACCAGCTTCTCGCTGGTGTCGGTCACGGTGTTGCAGCGGGTTTCAGTGGTAGTGTAGGTGTCACGCGACTGCATGCCCTCCTGCACCTTATTGCCGGCGTAGCCGCCGCCGACGGCGCCCGCCACGGTGGCGATCTTCTTGCCATTGCCACCGCCGACCTGGTTACCCAGTAGACCGCCGACGACTGCACCGATGGCGGTACCGGCGATCTGGTGCTGATCCTTGACCGGGCGCTGACGGGTGACGGTCACGTCCTTGCAGACCTCACGCGGCGTCTTAACGGTTTCGTTCACCGGCTTCACGGCCAGTACTTCGGCGTACTGGGGGCCGCCCACCAGGCTATAGGTGGCGACGGCGCCGCCGGCGGTAACGCCGACCGCACCCAGCACTGCACCTACGATCATCGACTTGTTCATGGGGTCCTCCAGAGACTTCGTGGCCGGGCGTTCGCGCCCTCTTCCCTGCCTTGGATGAGTCGGCGCCGGCCAAGTTCCCGCCCCGCTGGACAGCGCAGCGGCAACTGCGACGAGACTCACATCCCCGAAAAGCAAAAGCCCGGCTCAGGGCCGGGCTTCTGCGGTAGACACAAGAGGTCAGGGACGCTCGTCCACTTCCTCTGTGACCGCCGGCGGAATCAGGTCCTCGGTGGTCAGGTTCAGCCAGATCAGCACCACGTTGGCGATATAGATCGACGAGTAGGTACCGGCCAGCACACCGACGAACAGGGCGATGGAGAAACCCCACAGGTTGTCGCCGGCAAACACCAGCAACGCGATGATCGCCAGCAATGTGGAGATGGAAGTCGCCATGGTGCGCAGCAGGGTCTGAGTGGTCGAGATGTTGATGTTCTCGATCAGCGTCGCCTTGCGCAGCACGCGGAAGTTCTCGCGCACCCGGTCGAACACCACGATGGTGTCGTTCAGCGAGTAGCCGATGATCGCCAGCACCGCCGCCAGCACCGTCAGGTCGAAGGTAATCTGGAAAAACGACAGGATGCCCATGGTGACCACCACGTCGTGCACCAGCGAGAGGATGGCACCGAGGGCGAACTTCCACTGGAAGCGGAAGGCCACGTAGATCAGGATGCCACCCAGAGCCAGCAGCATGCCCAGACCACCCTGGTCACGCAGCTCTTCGCCCACTGCCGGGCCGACGAACTCGACCTTCTTCACGGTCGGAGGATTGTCGGCATTCGCGGCCTGCAGCGCTGCGGCCACCTTGTTGCCCAGCTGCGGATCGTCACCCTGCAGGCGCACCACCACGTCGGTGGTGGCGCCGAAGTTCTGCACCACGGCATCGGGATAGCCGGCCTGGGCCAGCTGCTCGCGCACCTCGCCGAGATCGGCCGCCTGGTCGTAGCTCAATTCGATCTGGCTGCCGCCGGTGAAATCGAGACCGAAGTTGAGCCCCTTGAAGAACCAGCTTCCAAGGGCGATGACGGTCAGGAGCATGGTCAGGGCGAACGCGAAATTGCGCACACCCATGAAATTGATAGTACCGAGTTTCATGGCTGCTCCTTAAATCCACAGCTTCTTGAGGTCGCGCCCGCCGAAGATCAGGTTGACCATCGCACGGGTCACCATGATGGCGGTGAACATCGAGGTGAGGATGCCCAGCGACATGGTCACGGCGAAGCCCTTGACCGGCCCGCTGCCCATCGCGAACAGGATGCCGCCGACTAGAAGCGTGGTCAGGTTGGCGTCGAGGATCGCCGAGTAGGCACGATCGAAGCCCTCGTGGATGGCGCGCTGGATGGACATGCCGTTGGCGATCTCCTCGCGGATACGCGAGAAGATCAGCACGTTGGCGTCCACCGCCATGCCCATGGTCAGCACGATACCGGCGATGCCCGGCAGGGTCAGGGTCGCACTCAGCGCCGACATCAGCGCCAGCAGCAGGACCATGTTGAAGCCCAGGGCCACGGTCGCCAGCACACCGAAGAAGCGGTAGATGGCGATGATGAAGATCGACACGAAGATCATGCCCCAGATGGAGGCATCGATACCCTTGGCAATGTTGTCGGCACCCAGGCTGGGACCAATGGTGCGCTCTTCGGCGAAGTACATCGGCGCGGCCAGGCCACCGGCGCGCAGCAGCAGGGCCAGCTCGGAGGACTCACCCTGGCCATCCAGGCCGGTGATGCGGAACTGGCTGCCCAGCGCCGACTGAATGGTGGCCAGGCTGATGATCTTCTTCTCTTCCTTGAAGGACGGTACCGCGATTTCTTTCTCGACGCCGTCGACCATCTGCTTGACGTAGCGGGTCAGCGGCTTCTGCTCGATGAAGATCACCGCCATGCTGCGACCGACGTTGTTGCGGGTCGCGCGGTTCATCAGCTCGCCGCCGTGGCCGTCCAGGCGGATGTTCACCTGCGGACGGCCGTTCTCGTCGTAACTGGCCTGGGCATCGGTGACCTGGTCACCGGTGATGATCAGGCTGCGCTCCAGCGCGACGGCGGGGCGGCCCTCCTCGCGGAACTCGAAGGATTCGGTGGAGGCGCGCGCCGCGTCCGGCTCGGCTTGCAGGCGGAACTCCAGGTTGGCGGTCTTGCCGAGGATGCGCTTGGCTTCGGCGGTGTCCTGCACGCCCGGCAGCTCGACCACGATGCGGTTGGCGCCCTGGCGCTGGACCAGCGGCTCGGCGACGCCCAGCTCGTTGACCCGGTTGCGCACGGTGGTGAGGTTCTGCTTGATCGAGTACTCGCGGATCTCCGCACGCTTGGCCTCGGTCAGGGCCAGACGCAGCACCTGCTGCTCGGCGCGCTCCGCCGAGGTCATGGCGAAGTCGGTGAAGTTCTTGCGCACCAGATCCTGGGCCTTCTCCAGGGTCTCGGTGTCGGCGAAGCCCAGCTGGATCGCGCCGTCCTGCTGCGGCAGGCTGCGATAGCGCACGCGCTCCTTGCGCAGCAGGCTCTTGATTTCGCTCTCGTAGACCTTGAGGCGGGCATCCATGGCCTTGTCCATGTCCACTTCCAGCAGGAAGTGCACGCCACCGGACAGGTCCAGACCCAGCTTCATCGGGCCGGCGCCCAGATTGCGCAGCCACTCGGGGGTGGTCGGCGCCAGGTTCAGGGCCACGACGTATTCGTCGCCGAGCAGCTTGCGTACCAGCTCCTTGGCCGGCAGCTGATCCTCCTGCTTGACCAGGCGCAGCAGGCTGCCTTCGCCCGGCTTCTCGCCCAGCTTGGCGGCCTTGACCTGAATGCCGCCATCCTCCAGCGCCCGGTTGACGCGGTCGAGGTCGGCCTGGCCGACCTGCAGGGCGGAACTGGAGCCGCTGATCTGGATGGCCGGATCGTCCGGATACAGGTTGGGTGCGGAGTAAATGAATCCGACCGCCAGCACAGCCAGGATCAGCAGGTATTTCCACAGGGGATATTTGTTGAGCATGACGCCGCCCGTTATGACACGGGGCGCCTTAGGCGCCCCGTTGAGATGAACGAAGAATCGTTAGATCGACTTCAGAGTGCCCTTGGGCAGAGTCGCCGCGATGGCCTGCTTCTGGAACTTCAGCTCGACGTTGTCGGCGATCTCGACCACCACGAAGTCATCAGTGACCTTGTTGACCTTGCCGACGATGCCACCGCTGGTGACCACCTCGTCGCCCTTCTGCAGGCCGCCGAGAAGATTCTTGTGCTCCTTGGCGCGCTTGGCCTGGGGACGCCAGATCATCAGATAGAAGATCACCAGGAAGCCGATCAGGAACACCCACTCGAAGCCGGAGCCGGCGGGGCCGGCAGCGGCGGCCGGAGCGGCGGCGTCGGCATAGGCGGCGGGAATCAGAAAGCTCATGGAAAACTCCTATTTCGGTCTTTTTTGACTGTGTCGTGTGGAGCGAAGCCGGTTCTCGGCAGCATCGCGCATACATGGGGAGGCGCACCGCGAATTTCAAGCCGCGCGCCCGCCCTCAGGGCTCCAGCGGCGGTGTCGGCAGGCCGCGCCGGGCATAGAAGGCATCGACGAAGGCGGCCAATGTACCCTGTTGAATTGCCTCGCGCAAACCAGCCATCAGGCGCTGGTAATGGCGCAAATTGTGGATCGTATTCAGCATGCTTCCGAGCATTTCGCCGCACTTGTCCAAGTGATGCAGGTAGGCGCGGGAGAAGTGCTTGCAGGTGTAGCAGTCGCAGCTCGGGTCCAGCGGCGAGTCATCGTGCTTGTGCACGGCGTTGCGGATCTTGATCACGCCGCTGTCGATGAACAGGTGCCCATTGCGCGCATTGCGAGTCGGCATCACGCAGTCGAACATGTCCACACCGCGGCGCACGCCCTCGACCAGGTCTTCCGGCTTGCCCACACCCATCAGGTAACGCGGCTTGTCGGCCGGCAGGTGCGGCGGCAGGAAGTCCAGTACGCGGATCATCTCCTCCTTCGGCTCACCCACCGACAGGCCGCCGATGGCCAGGCCGTCGAAGCCGATCTCCATCAGTCCCTCCAGCGAGCGCAGGCGCAGCTCCTCGTGCATGCCACCCTGAACGATACCGAACAGCGCCGACGGATTGCCCTCGTGGGCATTCTTCGAGCGCTTGGCCCAGCGCAGCGACAGCTCCATGGAGCGTTTGGCGGTGTCGAAGTCGGCCGGATACGGGGTGCACTCGTCGAAGATCATCACGATGTCCGAGCCCAGGTCGCGCTGCACCTGCATCGACTCCTCGGGCCCCATGAACACCTTGGCGCCGTCGACCGGCGAGGCGAAGTACACGCCCTCCTCCTTGATCTTCCGCATGGCACCCAGGCTGAACACCTGGAAACCGCCCGAATCGGTGAGGATCGGCCCCTGCCACTGCATGAAGTCGTGCAGGTCGCCGTGGCGCTTGATCACCTCGGTCCCCGGACGCAGCCACAGGTGGAAGGTATTGCCGAGGATGATCTGCGCACCGATGGTCTCGATGTCGCGCGGCAGCATGCCCTTGACCGTGCCGTAGGTGCCCACCGGCATGAAGGCCGGCGTCTCCACGACGCCACGCGGGAAGGTCAGGCGACCGCGACGGGCACGCCCGTCACTGGCCAGCAGCTCGAAGGACATATGGCTCATGGGGTCTCCTCGGGGCCGCGCGGGGCGGGATTGCGGGTGATGAACATGGCATCGCCATAGCTAAAGAAGCGGTAGCGCTCGCGCACCGCCTCGGCATAGGCAGCCATGGCCTCGGGATAGCCGGCGAAGGCCGACACCAGCATCAGCAGGGTCGACTCCGGCAGGTGGAAGTTGGTGACCAGGGCATCGACCACATGGAAGTGCTTGCCCGGGTAGATGAAGATGTCGGTGTCGCCGCTGAAGACCTGCAGCTCGCCATCGCGCGCCGCACTCTCCAGCGAGCGCACGCTGGTGGTGCCGACGGCGACCACCCGACCGCCGCGCGCACGGCAGGCGGCCACGGCGTCGACCACATCCTGGCCGACCTGCAGCCACTCGCGGTGCATGTGGTGATCCTCGATGCGCTCCACGCGCACCGGCTGGAAGGTGCCTGCGCCGACATGCAGGGTAACGAAGGCGCTGTCCACGCCCTTCTCGCGAATCGCCTGAAGCAGGGCCTCGTCGAAATGCAGTCCGGCGGTGGGCGCGGCGACGGCGCCGGCCTTGCCCTTGTCGGAATAGACGGTCTGGTAGCGCTCGCGGTCGGCGGCCTCGTCGGCGCGGTCGATATACGGCGGCAGCGGCATGTGGCCGACCCGGTCCAGCAATGGCAGCACGGCCTCGGCGAAGCGCAGCTCGAACAATGCGTCGTGGCGGGCGACCATCTCGGCATCGCCACCACCTTCTATATGGATGCGAGAGCCGGGCTTGGGCGATTTACTGGAGCGTACGTGCGCCAATACCCGATGCTCGTCCAGCACGCGCTCGACCAGAATCTCCAGCTTGCCACCAGAGGCCTTCTGGCCAAACAGGCGCGCCGGGATCACCCGGGTGTCGTTGAACACCATCAGGTCGCCAGGGCGCAGATAGTCGAGCAGGTCGGCGAACTGCCGATGGGCCAACGCACCGCTCGCACCGTCCAGCACCAGCAGACGACTGGCGCTGCGCTCGGCCAGCGGATGGCGGGCGATCAGTTCATCGGGCAGGTCGAAATGGAAGTCGGCAACACGCATGGGGTCAGTCTCGCAGGGGGCGCAGAGCTTACCGGAAAGCGCACGCGCGGGCCACGCGCGGGCCGATCACCGGCTCAGTGCGATTCATGCTTGTCCTGCTCCAGGGTCTCCAACAACGCGATCTGCATGCGCGAATGCAGACGGATCAGCCAGCGCCAGAACAGGGCGATGGCCGCCACCGCCACCAGTCCGATGATCAGCAGCGCCTCGCCGGTCGGCAGGATGCTGGCGGACAACGGTGCGAGCATAAGCATGATCACTACCAGCGACAGCAGCGGGATCAGCTCGGAGATGACCTTGCGCACCCGCACCGTGTGGCGGCCGGCACTCTCCGGCCGCACACCGAGCTCAGCCAGCAGCATGGCCAGCGCCTTGAGCTTGCGATAGGCGGCGACCAGGAAAGGCAGCGACAGCAACAGCGCACCACCCCAGACCAACGCCTTCTGCGCGTTCTGCGCCTCGACCCAGGGCTCCAGATAACCCGCCAGCGTCGCCGCGAAGTAACTGGCGCTTAGGAAGATCGCCACTACCAGCGCGATGTTCACGCCTACCTGCAGCAGAATGCGCCGGATCATGCCCAGCAGCACCACGTTCTGCCCCTGGGGCTGAATGCTACGCAACCACTCGCCGTAGAGGCCGAAGACCCGCGCGATGCGCTCGGGCATCAGGCCGGCCAGCCGATTGGAGAAGGGATCGGCGGCGCGAATCAGGTAGGGCGTGGTCAGGGTGGTGATGGCCGAAACTGCCACCGCCACCGGGTAGAGGAAGTCGCTGGTTACCTGCAGAGTCATGCCCAGCGCGGCGATGATGAAAGAGAACTCGCCGATCTGCGACAGGCCCATGCCGACTCGCAGCGAGGTGCGCCCGTCGTTGCCGGCGATGAAGGCGCCGAGACTGCAGGACAGCACCTTGCCGACGATGACCGCGACGGTGATCACCAGGATCGGCACCGCGTACTCGACCAGCACGGCCGGGTCGATCAGCAGGCCGATGGCAACGAAGAAGATCGCGCTGAACATGTCACGCACCGGCTCGATGAGCCGCTCGATCTGCGGCAACTGGCGCGACTCAGCCATGATCGCGCCGATCAGGAAGGCGCCCAGCACCATGCTGTACTCCAGCTTGACCACCAGCAGGCAGAAGCCGAAGCACAGGCCGAGCACCGTGACCAGCAGCATCTCGTTGCTCTCGAACTGCGCCACGTAAGCCAGGATGCGCGGCACCAGGAGAATGCCGATGACCAGCGCCACCACCATGAACAGCGACAGCTTGCCGACGGTGGCGAACACCTCACCGGTCTCCACCGAGCCGCTGACGGCGATGCCCGACAGCAGGGCGATGATGCCGATACCGAGGATATCCTCGACGATCAGCACACCGAAGATAAGCTGCGCGAAGCGCTCGTTCTTCAGCTTTAGATCGCCCAGCGCCTTGATGATGATGGTGGTCGAGGAGATCGCCAGGATGCCGCCTAGGAACAGCGAGTCCATCTTGCTCCAGCCGAAGAAGCTGCCGATCTCGTAGCCGATCCACAGCATTAGCGCGATCTCCAGCGCCGCCGCGATGAACGCCGTAGCCCCCACGCTGAAGAGCTTGCGCAGGCTGAACTCGAGACCGAGGAAGAACATCAGGAAAATCACACCCAGCTCGGCCAGGGTCTTGATCGTCTCCTCGTCGTGGATCAGCTCGAAGGGAGGCGTGTGCGGGCCGATGATGAAGCCTGCAAGGATGTAGCCGAGTACGACCGGCTGACGCATGCGGTGGAACAGCACCGTCACCACGCCGGCGACCAGCATGATCACGGCAAGGTCCTGGATAAAGCTGATGGCGTGCATCGCGGCGCTCTCCTCTGCTAGGCAAACCTCCCGGGCGCTGCCAAAAGGAGCGCCGCGAATTCGAGACCGCAGCCTAACATTTTGATTTAGCTGGCTAATCGGATCGCGGAGAAGAATTTGTAAGTGCCCGTGGCAAACCTCTTGCGCAATTGACCGGCCAGGACCGCCTTCCCTATACTGCGCGCCCATCGTGCCTCGGTGGCGGAATCGGTAGACGCGGCGGATTCAAAATCCGTTTTCGAAAGAAGTGAGAGTTCGAGTCTCTCCCGGGGCACCACGATTTACTTCCCTCTAAAATCCCTCGCAAAGCCTCTGGAATCAGCCCTTCCAAGGGGGTTGGCAAACTCATTTGAGTTAGCGTAGAGTTGGCCAACTGTGTTTGCATGGGTCGCCTTGAATCGTGACCTGGTGCAGTAGATCTTAGATCCGCTACATCCCGCTCGACTTCTCTTACTCTCTGCAACCAGTTCCAGCCCTCTCGTGTCCAAAACCGGGAGGCTGTCATCAACTCTAGTTTCAAGGAAATAAGACAATGTCGAATCGTCAAACCGGCACCGTCAAATGGTTCAACGACGAGAAGGGCTTCGGCTTCATCACCCCCGAGAGCGGTCCGGATCTGTTCGTGCACTTCCGCGCTATCGAAGGTAGTGGCTTCCGCAGCCTGAAAGAAGGCCAGAAGGTCACTTTCGAAGCCGTGCAAGGCCAGAAAGGCATGCAAGCTGACAAGGTCCAGGTTCTGGGCTAATCGCTGCTGCTACGAAAAGCCCCTGATGGCGACATCAGGGGCTTTTTTGTGCCCGCTGCTTTCACCCCGTACAATCGCGCGCACTTTCACGCCGCGAGCCCTCCATGCCCAAGCACATGCTGCGCCCCCAGGGCGATTTCCCCACCGCCGGACTGATCCGCCGCTTCGCCGCGATCTTCTACGACTTCCTGCTCTGCGTCGCCCTGGTCATGGTCATCGGTCTGATCTACCAGCAGGGTCTGCTGCGCCTGATCCACGGCAGCGAGCGGCTGCTCGAACTGTCCCAGGCCGGCGCCTTGGACAACGATCCGCTGCTGGCAAGCCTCGTGCTGCTCGGCCTGTTCGCCTTCTTCGCCAAGTTCTGGACCCACAATGGCCAGACCCTCGGCATGCAGGCCTGGGGCCTGCGCATCCAGAACGCCGATGGCTCGGCGATCAGCCTGTGGCAGGCGCTGCTGCGCTTCGTCGTGGCCATTGGCTCATGGCTGTTCCTCGGGCTCGGCTTCTTCTGGAGTCTCTGGGACAAGGAGAAGCGCAGCTGGCACGACATCTATTCCGAAAGCCGGGTGGTGCAGCTGCCCAAGGGCATTCACAAGCAGGGCAAGTGATCAGCCCAGCTCGGGAAGCACCACGTTGAGCAGCAGCCAGGTGGTGGCCAGGGCGCCCAAGAGGCAGAGCACGCCACCGGCCAGCGCCTGCCAGTAAAAGCTTTTCGCCAGTTCATCCTCGCCGGCGCAGGCGAGGATGAAGGGATAACTCTCGCGGGGACGACGCAGCTGGTTGTGCACTGGCGCATCGCCGCGCTGCAGCTGGCGTCGCTGCGCCTCGGCTCGCGCCGATTCGCGCATCCTCTCCCACTCCTGCGGCCCCAGTTCGCCGTCGCCATTACTGTCGAAGCGCTGCAGCAGCCCGGCGAAGTCGCCCTTCCACTCGCGCACCACCGCGCCCTGTGCCAGGGTCAGGTCGAACGCCTCGGCCCCACCGAGGGTATGGAAGTCACCGATGGCGTACAGCGGCTGTCCGACATGCAGGCGCTCCTCGGTGTAGCGGTACTCGCCGCTGGAGAAGAGTGCGGACAGCAGCCCCGTGTCGGCGCTGGCGCCGAGCGGATGACGCTCGCTGCCATGCCAGACATCGCGCGTGGCGGGACGGACTTCGGCGCCGCGCGGATCGACCAGACACTCGCCAGTGGCGTCCTTCAGGCGGATCGGCTCGGCGCTGGTGCCGCTCTCCACCATACGCCAGCGCTTGTGCTTGCCGTCATCGTCGTACTCTTCGATCTTGAAACGCCACCACAGGCACGGCTGGCCGGTCAGCGGCCCGGCCAGCTGCGCGCCTTCGGGCAACGCATCGACCACGCCGTACAGCTCGACGTAGCCCTGAGCCGCCGAGCGGATCTTCGAGGTCGGCGTGTTGAGCAGGAAGCGCGCCTCGGACAGGCGCTGGATGCACCACCAGCCGCCACCGACGCAGGCGCCGACGCTGAAGGCCATGCTCATGGCCAGACCGCCGACATCCATCTCAGCTGAACAGCGACTTGAGGTCGACGTCGGCCTTCTCTTGCTCGCTGAACTGCAGCAGCTCGGCCTCCTTGAAGGCGAACATCCGCGCCAGGATCACGTCGGGGAACTGCTCGATGCGCACGTTGTTCAGGTTGACCGCCTCGTTGTACAGCTCGCGGCGGTCGGCGATGGCGTTCTCCAGCCCGGAGATGCGCTGCTGCAGGTGCTGGAAGCTGTCGTTGGCCTTCAGGTCCGGATAGTTCTCGGCCAGGGCGAAAAGCTGACCGAGACCGGCACGCAGGCTGCTCTCGGCCTTGCCCAGGGCACCCACGTCCTGCTGCTCGCGGGCACTGGCCACGGCGCTGCGGGCGGCGATCACCCGTTCCAGGGTGGTGCGCTCGTGCTGCATGTACTGCTTGCAGGTCTCCACCAGCTTGGGCAGCTCGTCGTGGCGCTGCTTGAGCAGCACGTCGATGTTCGACCAGGCCTTGGTCACGCCGTGCTTGAGGCGCACCAGTCCGTTGTAGAGCACCACCGCCCAGGCGGCGAGAAGAAACAGCACGACGATGACGGCGACGACGGTGAGGCTCATGGACAACGCTCCTTGTGAATTGCTGGCATTCTAGCGACAGCATGCCGCACGTCCACAAGCCGACGAACGGAAAACGGCTTTGCATTTAATGAAAATCTTTCGCATCATTGACCGGTTTTCACGCCCAACACTAAGAAGCAAAGGACTCCGCCATGACTCGTATGCCCCTGGCTACCGCCAGCCTGTTGGCCCTCGCCATTTCCCTCGCCGGCTGCGGCGACGACAAGAAAGAAGCCGCCGCGCCGCAGGCCACCGCACCTGCCGCCGTCACCAGCGAAGCCACTCCGGCATCCGCCGCCAAGGTCGACGAAGCCGCCGCCAAAGCCGTGGTCAGCCACTACGCCGACCTCGCCTTCGCCGTGTTCAGCGATGCCGCCAGCACCGGCAAGCAGCTGCAGAGCGCCATCGACGCCCTGCTGGCCAGCCCCAACGAAGACACCCTGAAAGCCGCCAAGCAGGCCTGGCTGGCCGCTCGCGTTCCCTACATGCAGACCGAAGCGTTCCGCTTCGGCAACGCCGTGGTCGACGACTGGGAAGGCCAGCTGAACGCCTGGCCGCTGGACGAGGGTCTGATCGACTACGTCGCCAAGGACTACCAGCATGCCCTGGGCAACCCGGGCGCCAGCGCCAACATCGTCGCCAACACCACCATCCAGGTCGGTGAAGACAAGGTCGACGTCACCGAGATCACCAGCGAGAAACTGGCCGAGCTGAACGAACTGGGCGGTTCCGAAGCCAACGTCGCCACCGGCTACCACGCCATCGAATTCCTGCTCTGGGGCCAGGATCTGAACGGCACCAACCCGGGCGCCGGTGCCCGCCCGGCCACCGACTTCGTGGTCGGCGAAGGCGCCACCGGTGGCAACAACGAGCGCCGTCGCGCTTACATCAAGGCCGCCGCCGACCTGCTGGTCGCGGACCTGGACGAAATGGTCGGCCAGTGGAAAGCCGGCGTCGCCGACAACTACCGCGCCAAGCTGGAGGCCGAGCCGGCCGAGAGCGGCCTGCGCAAGATGCTGTTCGGCATGGGTAGCCTTTCCCTTGGCGAACTGGCCGGCGAGCGCATGAAGGTCGCCCTGGAAGCCAATTCCACCGAAGACGAGCACGACTGCTTCAGCGACAACACCCACAACTCGCACTTCTATAACGGCAAGGGCATCCGCAACATCTACCTGGGCGAGTACAAGAAGGTCGACGGCACCACCCTGACCGGCCCGAGCCTGTCCTCGCTGGTCGCCAAGGCCGACGCCCAGGCCGACAGCACCCTGAAGGCCGACCTGGAAGCCACCGAAGCCAAGCTGCAGGTGCTGGTCGACAGCGCCGAGAAGGACAACGTGCACTTCGACCAGCTGATCGCCGCCGACAACGCCGAAGGCCAGCAGAAGGTGCGTGACGCCATTGCCGCCCTGGTCAAGCAGACCGCCGCCATCGAGAAGGCCTCGGCCGTTCTGGGCGTCAGCGATCTGAACCCGGACACCGCCGATCACCAGTTCTGATATCCACAGAGCTGTCCCGAACGGATGCGCCCACAAGGCGCATCCGTTTTTTTATGGCCTGCCGTTCCGGCTGCTGCGCCTCGGCGGCCTCCAGGCGACGCCGAAGTTCATACCCGCGACAATCTGGCCCGGACACAAACGCTAATTCCTCTTATTTGAGATCCATTAGCCTGCTAAGATTGCCCGCCTGATTAGCAGTTCAGGTCCCCCCGATGCCCTCCCCCCTTCGCCTCTGTCTTCTCCCGCTCGCGCTCGCACTGACGGCTTGCGAACGCGAGCCGGCCCCGGCTGAACCGGGCGAGGCACTCTCGGGCGGCGCCACCAGCGTGCGCCAGAGCGACCAGAACGCCTTCTCTCTGCCCTCCGCCAACTTGGCCCCCTCGCGGCGCCTGGACTTCGCGGTCGGCAACAGTTTCTTCCGTAACCCCTGGGTCATCGCGCCGACCACTACCACGGCGCGCGACGGTCTGGGTCCGCTGTTCAACACCAACGCCTGCCAGAACTGCCACGTCAAGGACGGTCGCGGCCACCCACCGGCGCCCGACGCCCTCAGCGCCGCTTCTATGCTGGTGCGTCTGTCGGTGCCGGGCGACGATTCGCCGGCCCATGCCGAGCTGCGCCAGCGCCTGGGCGTGGTGCCGGAGCCGGTGTACGGCGGTCAGCTGCAGGACATGAGCAACCCCGGCTTCGCCCCCGAAGGCAAGGTGCGGGTCGAATATGAACAGCATGAGGTCACCCTGGCCGACGGCAGCGTGATCGAGCTGCGCAAGCCGCGCCTGGTGATCAGCAAGCTGGGCTACGGCAAGATGCAGCCGGACACCCTGTTCTCCGCCCGTATCGCCCCGCCGATGATCGGCCTGGGCCTGCTGGAGGCGATTCCCGAGGCGGCGATTCTCGCCGGCGAAGACCCGGACGACCGTGATGGCGATGGCATCCGCGGTGTTGCCAACCGGGTCTGGGACGACGCCCGTGGCGAGACGATTGTAGGCCGCTTCGGCTGGAAGGCCGGCCAGCCCAGCCTCAACCAGCAGAACGCACATGCCTTCTCCGGCGATCTGGGCCTGACCACCAGCCTGCTGCCCCGTGACGACTGCACCGCCACGCAGCGCGACTGCCTCGCCGCGCCCCACGGCGGCGAGCCGGAAGTCAGCGACAACATTCTCGCCACCGTGCTGTTCTACACCCGCAACCTGGCGGTGCCGCAACGGCGCGACGTCGACGCGCTGGAAGTACGCCGCGGCAAGCAGCTGTTCATGGACGCCGGCTGCAACCAGTGCCACACGCCAATGTTCGTCACCGCCGCCGATGCCGCCGAGCCCGAACTGGCCAACCAGACCATTCGCCCCTATACCGATATGCTGCTGCACGACATGGGCGAAGGCCTGGCCGATGGCCGCCCCGAATTCAGGGCCAGCGGCAGCCAATGGCGCACTCCGCCACTGTGGGGCATCGGCCTCACCGAGGCGGTGACCGGCCACACCCAGTTCCTTCACGACGGCCGCGCCCGCAACCTGCTGGAAGCCATCCTCTGGCACGGCGGCGAGGCGGAAAGCGCCAAACAGGCCGTCGTCGATCTCGATGCCAGCGAGCGCGGTGCGCTGCTGGCTTTCCTCAACTCCCTGTAAAGGAGCCCGGTATGATCCGCTCGCCCCTCGCCCTCGTCCTGCTCGCCATGGGCCTCGCCGCATGTACCCCGCAGGACCCGCAGCAGCGCACCAGCGCCGCCCTGGCCGATGGCGTGCTGCTGCCGGCGTACAAGGCCTGGCACGAGTCCAGCCAGCAGTTGGCCGAAAGCTCCAAGGCCTTCTGCGCCGGCAGCCAGGACCTGGGCGCCGCGCAGCAGGCGTTCCTCACCGACGTCGCCAGCTGGGCCGCGCTGCAGCCGCTGCAGGTCGGCCCCCTGGCCGAAGGCAATCGCGCCTGGCAGGTGCAGTTCTGGCCGGACAAGAAGAACCTGGTACAGCGTCAGGTCGAAAACCTGCTGAAGAAGAAGCCGCAGCTGAGCCAGGCCGATGTGGAGAAGGCCAGCGTAGTGGTGCAGGGCCTGACCGCCTACGAGTACATCCTGTTCGACGCCGGCATCGACCTCTCCGACGCGACCCAGAAGAGCCGCTACTGCCCGCTGCTGACGGCCATCGGCGAACACCAGCAGCGCCTGTCCGCCGAGGTGCTCGGCCAGTGGCAGGCCGAAGACGGCATGACCGCGCAGCTCAAGGAATTCCCCAACACCCGCTACGCCGAAGCCCCCGAAGCGGTGGCCGAGCTGCTGCGTGCCCAGGTCAACGCCATCGACGGGCTGAAGAAGAAGCTCGGAGCCGCCCTGGGCCGCCAGAGCAAGGGCCAGCCGCAGCCCTACCAGGCCGAGTTCTGGCGCAGCAACGCCAGCCTGGCCAGCCTCGCCGCCAGCCTGGCCAGCGCCGAACGCCTGTGGCTCGGCGCCAACGAAGATGGCGTCCGCTCGCTGCTAAACGACGGGCAAAAGGAGCTGGCCGGGCGCATCGATCAGCAGTACGCAGTCACCCGCCAACAACTGGCAACCCTGCAACGACCGCTCGGTGAACTGCTCGCCGACGAGACCGGCCGCGCCGAATTGACCGCCTTCTACGACAACCTCAACCTGGTGCATCGCCTGCAAGGCGGCGAGCTGGCCAAGGTGCTCGGCATTCAGCTGGGCTTCAACGCACACGATGGTGACTGAATGAAGCGCAGAGCCTTTCTCGGTCTGAGCGGCTTGGCCCTTGCCGCAGGAGCCTTCGGCGGCTGGAAGCTGATCGACCACGGCCCGCAACCGCTGCTGCTGTCGGCCCGCGATGATGCCGATGGCCACCACTACGCCGTCGGCTACCGCCTGGACGGCAGCAAGGCGTTCGCCACCCGCGTCGCCGAGCGCTGCCACGACGTGGTGCCGCATCCCACCCTGCCGCTGGCCGTGTTCGTCGGCCGCCGGCCGAGCCGCGAGAGCTATCTGGTCGATACCCGTGACGGTCGCCTGCTGCAGACCCTGGCCTCGCCGGCCGACCGGCACTTCTACGGCCACGGCGTGTTCCATCAGGACGGCGAGTGGTTCTACAGCACGGAGAACGACACCCGTGACGCCGGCCGCGGCGTGCTCGGCGTCTATCGCCTGCAGGGCGAGCGCCTGCAGCGCGTGGCCGAAAACAGCACCCACGGCATCGGCCCGCACCAGTTGCTGTGGATGCCGGGTGGCGAGGAGCTGGTGGTGGCCAACGGCGGCATCCGCACCGAGGCCGACAGCCGGGTGATGATGAATCTCGACGCCATGGAACCCAGCCTGGTGCTGATGCGCCGCGACGGCACGCTGATCAGCAAGGAGCAGCTGCCGCAGCAGATGAACAGCGTGCGCCACCTCGCCGTGGCGGCCGACGGCACCGTCGTCTCGGGCCAGCAGTACGAGGGCGACCCGCAGGACGCCGTGCCGCTGCTGGCGATCAAGCGCCCCGGCCAGCCGTTCCAGCCCTTCCCCCTGGGCGAGGCGCAGCGCATGGCGATGCACCAGTACACCGCCAGCCTGGCGATCCACGACGAGCTGCGCCTGCTCGGCCTGACGGCGCCGCGCGGCAATCGCTTCTTCATCTGGGACCTGGACAGCGCCGCGCTGCTGCTGGACGCACCGTTGCCGGACTGCGCCGGCGTCGGCGCGGTAGCCGACGGCTTCGTGGTCACCTCCGGCCAGGGCCGCTGCCGCCTGTACGACTGCCGCGGCGAGAAGATCGCCGTGCGCCCGCTGGAGCTGCCAGCCGGGCTGTGGGACAACCACCTGCGCCTGGCCTGACCAGCGGCACGCCCCGGCCTGCGCCGCGCAGGCCGCGGCCATTCCCTCGGCTGCCGAATGGCAGCTAAAGGCCAGCATCGCGCGGCCGACCTATACTGACGACACGCACCCGCGCCGCCTCCCCGGTGGCCGGTGTCGCCGGCGTTTCATGTCCGGATGATAGGGATATCTGCACTGCCGGCGCCTGCCCGCGCCGCCTGCACACCACCCTAAGAGGTTCTCTCGCAAATGCCCCTGCAAAAATCCCTGCGCGCGCAGATTCTCGCGCTGCTCGGCGGCAGCCTGGCGCTGATCCTGGTCACCGCCCTCGCCTGCTTCAGCTTTCTCTCCAGCGGCATGCAGGCTTACCGCGGCCTGCTCGACGGCCCGCTGCACGCCGCCCGCCTGATCGACTCGGCCAACGTCGAATTCAAGATCCAGGTACAGGAGTGGAAGAACGTCCTGCTACGCGGCCAGGACAGCGAAAACCTTGCCAGGTACTGGAGTCAGTTCGAGGCCCAGGAACGCAAGGTGCAGGACATCCTCGGCGAGCTTTCGCAGGAGGCTGGGGATGACGCCAGCCTGAAAAGCCAGGTAGACCGCCTGCGCAGTGAACATCAAACCCTGGGGACGAACTACCGCAAGGGCCGCGATGCCTTCGTCGCCGCCGGTGGCGATGCCCAGGCCGGCGACGCCGCGGTCAAGGGCATCGACCGCGCCGCCAGCGAACAGATGACCGCCCTGGTGGATCACCTGCGCGAGCAGAGCATCGAGCAGGCCGAGCGGATCAACGCCAACGCCGATCGCACCATCATGCTGGGCACTCTCGTCATGCTCGGTGCCAGCGTGGTGATCGCCCTGTTCAGCCTGTGGCTGGTCAACCGCCACCTGATCATCCCGATCCGTCATCTGATCACTCACGTCGACCAGCTCAGCCGCGGCAACTTCGGCCAGCGCGTCGAAACCAGCCGCCACGACGAGCTGGGCTTGCTGGCCATCGCCTCCAACACCCTGCGCGACTTCCTGGCCAGCACCACCGAGAGCCTGCGCCTGAGCAGCGGCAACCTCGACACCGCCAGCGGCGAGTTGAATCAGATCGCCTCGCGCATGACCTTGGGCATCAACGAGCAGTTCGAGCGCACCGACCAGGTCGCCACCGCCATGCACGAGATGTCCGCCACCGCCCAGGAAGTGGCGCGCCACGCCGCCGAGGCCGCGCATGCCGCCGACGATGCCGACAGCTCGGCGCGCCAGGGCGGTCGGGTGATGGAGTCGACCATCCAGACCATTACCGGCATGCGTGGCGAGATCGCCAGCACCGCCGAGGTGATCCGCCGCCTCGAGGCCGACAGCGCGCGTATCGGCAAGGTGCTGGAGGTGATCCGCGGTATCGCCGAGCAGACCAACCTGCTGGCGCTCAACGCCGCCATCGAGGCGGCACGGGCCGGCGAGCAGGGCCGTGGCTTCGCCGTGGTCGCCGACGAGGTGCGCACCCTGGCCCAGCGCACCGCCGAGTCCACCGCCGAGATCCACCAGATCATCGACACCGTGCAGACCGGCGCGCTCAACGCCGTGCGCGCCATCGAGAGCGGGCAGAGCCGCAGCGAGGAAGGCGTGACCCAGGTGACCGAGGCCGGCGCCATGCTCGAGCGCATCACCGGCGCGGTGGAGGCCATCCGCGACATGAACCGGCAGATCGCCACCGCCGCCGAGGAGCAGACCTCGGTGGCCGAGGACATCTCGCGCAACCTCACCGAGATCACCGCCATCGCCAGCTCCAACCAGGAGAATGTCGAACGCACCCAGGCCGCCAGCCAGGCCCTGCACGGGCTCTCCGGCGAGCTGAGCCAGGTGACCCGACGACTGAGCGCCTGACCCTCTCCTGATCGGCACAGGGAGGTGCCGATTTTGCCGCCTTCTGTGCGGTTTTCGAGACAGAGCGTTGCGCCATAATGCCGGCGCAAAGTCCGGCAACCACCGGCTTTTGACTTGGGAATCGAGTGGCACTAAGGTGCTCGCTTCGCCTCTCCAGGCCCTCTCTCTGCCTTGCCAAGGATTCGGATTATGTTGCTTCGCCGCATGCTCATCATGCTGGGCGTCGTGCTCGCCGTGGTGCTCGCCCTCGCCGCCTATAAAGGCTTCTCCATCTACCAGCAGATCCAGATGTTCTCGGCGCCGCAGCCGGCCATCAGCGTGTCCGCCGCGGTCGCGGAGAAGAAGCCGTGGCAGAGCCGCCTGCCGGCCATCGGCACGCTCAAGGCCTACCAGGGCGTGGACCTGACCGCCGAGGTGCAGGGCACGGTCAAGGACGTGCTGTTCCAGTCCGGCGAGAAGGTCACCCTCGGCCAGCCGCTGCTGCAGCTGGACAGCGAAGTGGAGCGCGCCATCCTCACCACCGCCGAGGCCGTACGCGCCCTCGCCCGGGTCGAGTACCAGCGCGGCCAGAACCTGATCAAGCGCCAGGCGATCTCCAAGAGCGAGTTCGACCGCCTCAACGCCGAGGTGCTCAAGGCCGAGGCCAGCGTCACCCAGCTCAAGGCCGAGCTGGACAAGAAGCGCATCCTCGCGCCCTTCGCCGGCACCATCGGCATTCGCCAAGTGGACACCGGCGACTACCTGAGCCCCGGTACCTCCTTCGCCACCCTGCAGGACCTGTCCCGCCTGTACGTCGACTTCTTCCTGCCCGAGCAGGATTACCCGCAGCTGGCCATCGGCCAACGGGTGCGCATCAGCGTCGCGGCGTACCCGGGCGAGGTCTTCGAGGGCGAGATCAACGCGCTCAACCCCAAGGTCGAAGAAACCACGCGCAACGTGCAGGTCCGCGCCATGCTGCCCAACCCCGACAGCAAGCTGCTGCCGGGCATGTTCGCCAACCTCGAGGTGTTGCTGCCGGGCGAGCAATCGCAAGTGGTGGTGCCGGAAACCGCCATCACCTACACCCTCTACGGCAACTCGGTGTACGTGATCGGCGAGAAGAAGGACGACAAGGGCGAGGTCGTGAAGGACGACAAGGGCCAGGCCCAGCTGGTGGTGGAGCGCCGCTTCGTCGAGACCGGCGAGCGCCGCGCGGGCCAGGTGCTGATCCTCAAGGGCCTCGAGGCCGGCGAGCGCGTGGTCACCTCCGGCCAGCTCAAGCTCGACAACGGCGCCCACGTGGCCATCGTCGACGATCCGTCGCTGACCCAGGACAAACAAGCCAGCGCCGGGCAGTAAGCCCGACGCCAAGGAATCCGCTATGGCTTTCACAGATCCGTTCATCCGGCGCCCGGTCCTCGCGACCGTGGTCAGCCTGCTGATCATCCTGCTGGGCTTCCAGGCCTTCAGCAAACTGGTGATCCGTCAGTACCCGCAGATGGAAAACGCGCTGATCACGGTGACCACCGCCTATCCCGGCGCCAACGCCGAGACCATCCAGGGCTACATCACCCAGCCGCTGCAGCAGAGTCTGGCCAGCGCCGAAGGCATCGACTACATGACCTCGGCCAGCCAGCAGAACCTGTCGATCATCTCGATCTACGCGCGCATCGGTGCCGACACCGACCGGCTGTTCACCGAGCTGCTGGCCAAAGCCAACGAGGTGAAGAACCAGCTGCCGCAGGATGCCGAGGACCCGGTGCTGTCCAAGGAGGCGGCCGACGCGTCGGCGCTGATGTACGTCAGCTTCTACAGTGACGAGCTGTCCAACCCGCAAATCACCGACTACCTGTCGCGCGTCATCCAGCCCAAGCTGGCTACCCTGCCCGGCATGGCCGAGGCCGAGATCCTCGGCAACCAGGTGTTCGCCATGCGCCTGTGGCTGGATCCGGTGAAAATGGCCGCCTACGGCATCACCGCGGTGGACGTGACCAACGCCGTGCAGCGCTACAACTTCCTGGCCGCCGCCGGCGAGGTGAAGGGCGAGTACGTGGTCACCAGCATCAACGCCACCACCGACCTCAAGTCGGCCGAGGCCTTCGGCGCCATTCCGGTGAAGACCGACGGCGACAGCCGCGTGCTGGTGCGCGACATCGCCCGCGTGGAGATGGGTGCGGAAAACTACGACTCGATCAGCTCGTTCGACGGCATTCCCTCCGTCTACATCGCCATCAAGGGCACGCCCAGCGCCAACCCGCTGGACGTGATCAAGCATGTGCGCGAGGCGCTGCCGGAGATCGAGTCCCAGCTGCCGCCGAACCTCAAGGTGTCCATCGCCTACGACGCCACCGAGTTCATCCGCGCCTCCATCGAGGAGGTGGTGAAGACCCTGGGCGAGGCGGTGCTGATCGTCATCGTGGTGGTCTTCCTGTTCCTCGGCGCGTTCCGTTCGGTACTGATCCCGGTGATCACCATCCCGCTGTCGATGATCGGCGTGCTGTTCTTCATGCAGCTGATGGGCTACTCGATCAACCTACTGACGCTGCTGGCGATGGTCCTGGCCATCGGCCTGGTGGTGGACGACGCCATCGTCGTGGTGGAGAACATCCACCGCCATATAGAAGAGGGCAAGACGCCGTTCGACGCGGCGCTGGAGGGCGCCCGCGAGATCGCCGTGCCGGTGATCTCCATGACCATCACCCTGGCCGCGGTGTACGCCCCCATCGGCTTCCTCGAGGGCCTGACCGGCGCGCTGTTCAAGGAGTTCGCCCTGACCCTGGCCGGCGCGGTGATCATCTCCGGCATCGTCGCCCTGACCCTGTCGCCGATGATGTGCTCGCGCCTGCTGCGTCACGAGGAGAATCCTTCGGGCCTGGCGCATAAGCTCGACCAGATCTTCGACCGCCTCAAGCGTCGCTACCAGAAGGCCCTGCACGGCACGCTCAACACCCGCCCGGTGGTGATCGTGTTCGGTGTGATCGTGCTGTGCCTGATTCCGGTGCTGCTGATGTTCAGCAAGAACGAGCTGGCGCCGGAGGAGGATCAGGGCATCGTGTTCCTGTTCGCCAACGCGCCGCAGCCGACCAACCTGGACTACATGAACGCCTACACCGACCAGTTCGTGAAGATCTTCAAGGAGTTCCCCGAGTACTACTCGTCCTTCCAGATCAACGGCTTCGACGGCGTGCAGTCGGGCATCGGCGGCTTCCTGCTCAAGCCCTGGGGCGAGCGCGAGCGGACCCAGATGGAGCTGCTGCCGATCGTCCAGAGCCGCCTCAACGACATCCCCGGCCTGCAGATCTTCGGCTTCAACCTGCCGTCGCTGCCAGGCACCGGCGAGGGCCTGCCGTTCCAGTTCGTGGTCAACACGCCGAACGACTACGAGTCGCTGCTGCAGGTGACCGAGCGCATCAAGCAGCGCGCCATGGAGTCCGGCAAATTCGCCTTCCTCAACGTCGATCTGGCCTTCGACAAGCCCGAGGTAGTGGTCGACATCGACCGCGCCAAGGCCGCGCAGATGGGCGTGTCGATGCAGGACCTGGGCGCGACCCTGGCCATCTTGCTCGGCGAGGGTGAGGTCAACCGCTTCACCATCGACGGCCGCAGCTACAAGGTGATCGCCCAGGTCGAACGGCCCTACCGCGACAACCCGAGCTGGCTGAGCAGCTACTACGTGAAGAGCGAGAGCGGCGAGATGGTGCCGCTGGGCACGCTGATCAAGGTCAGCGACCGCGCACGGCCGACCAAGCTCAAGCAGTTCCAGCAGCTCAACGCGGCGATGATCGAGGGCGTGCCCATCGTCAGCATGGGCGAGGCAGTGGAGACCGTGGCGCAGATCGCCCGCGAAGAAGCCCCGCGCGGTTACACCTTCGACTATGCCGGCGCCTCGCGTCAGTACATTCAGGAAGGCAGCGCACTGTACGTCACCTTCGGCCTGGCGATGGCGATCATCTTTCTGGTGCTGGCCGCACAGTTCGAGAGCTTCCGCGACCCGCTGGTGATCCTGGTCACCGTGCCGCTGTCGATCTGCGGCGCGCTGATCCCGATCTTCCTCGGCTTCTCCAGCATGAACATCTACACCCAGGTGGGCCTGGTGACGCTGATCGGCCTGATCAGCAAGCACGGCATCCTGATCGTCGAGTTCGCCAACCAGCTGCGCCGCGACAAGGGCCTGTCGGTGCGCGAGGCGATCGAGGAAGCCGCGTCGATCCGCCTGCGCCCGGTGCTGATGACCACCGCGGCGATGGTGTTCGGCATGGTGCCGCTGATTCTCGCCACCGGCGCCGGCGCGGTGAGCCGCTTCGACATCGGCCTGGTGATCGCCACCGGCATGTCGATCGGCACCCTCTTCACCCTGTTCGTGCTGCCCTGCGTCTATACGCTGCTGGCGCGCCCGGACAAGGCGCCCGCGGCGGCCGGCGCACCGGCGCACTGACCGACGGCGAAAACGAAAAAGCCCCGCTCGTGCGGGGCTTTTTTCATGGCGAGCCTGGCGACTACTGCTCGGCCTTCATCGCATGGGACAGGCCGAAGATCAGCAGCAACAGGTTATCGCCGTCCGGCTCCACCGCGCCGATATCGACGTGGCGACTGGAGACTTCCGGGCATGCCGTGCAGGTGCTCGCATCTATCACCCGGGGCGCGGGCTCGTGCCAGGCGGCTGCCGCCAGGGCCGTCACGCTCATGGCGCCGACGAGGAACAGGCCTCTCGCAATGTCTAATTTCATCTGGTTACCCCTGTGATGCGCTGCCAAGCGCCTGACAAAAACTAGTCCAGACCGTTCCGTGGCAACGCCTAAACCGACGAGCGGTTATCCAAGCCCCGCGAGCCGTCCCTCGACTCGCGATCGCATCGCGGCAGGATCGCATGCGATTGTTGCAAACGTGCGTACGCCGCGCCGGGCCCGAGACCTTACGTTCACGCGTCGCCAAACGACAGGCGATTCGGACGTGTGGCGGGGCATCCGTCGCCTCAGGGCCGTTCATGCAGGCCCACTTGGAAACGGCAGCCACGCGGCTCGGCGTCGGACAACTCGACGCTCCAGCCCTGGCTCTCGCAGATCCGCTGCACCAGCGACAGGCCCAGGCCGAGCCCCTCCCCACGCGCCGATCCCCCACGCACGAAGGGCTGGAACATCGCCTCGCGCTCGGCGGCAGGTATGCCCACGCCGCTGTCGTCGACCCGAAAACCTTGCGGTAGCAGGCTGAGGTTAATGCCGCCCTGATCCGTGTAATGCCAGGCGTTGCGCAGCAGGTTGCCCATAACCGAACGCAGCAAAGGCGCGTTGTAAAGCTGCTCACCGGCCTCCTGCGGCCGGTATTCGAAGCTCAGTCCCTTGGCCTCGATGATCGGCCGCCACTGTTCGACCAAGTCATCGGCCACCTCGCGCAGGGTCGCACGCGGCGCCCCGCCCTCGTCCTGCCGTGCCCGGGCCAGCTGCAGGAAGGTCTGCACCAGGCCGCGCATCTCCTCGCTCGCGTTGGCGATGCGCCGCACCTGCTTCTTGCCGCGTTCGTCCAGGCTCGGACTGTCCAGCAGCAGCTCGCAGGAACTGGCCAGCACCATCAGCGGCGTACGCAGCTCGTGGCTGACGTCGCTGGTGAACAGCCGCTCGCGCATCAGCGCGCGGCGCAACAGGCCCAGGGTGGTGTCGAAGGACTCGGCAAGCTGGCCCACCTCGTCGCCGGCATAGTCACGCGCCAGCTGCGGCGCCTCGTCGAGCAACTGGTCCGGATGACGCACCTGGCGCGACAGGCGCACCACCGGCTCGATCACCTTGCGCGCCAGCAGCCAGCCGAGTACGCCGGACAGCGCCAGGCTGATCAGGAAGCCGACCAGCACTACGGCGAACAGCAACTGCTCGCGCTCCTCGAAGCCGCTCTGGTCCTGCAGCAGTACGTAGCGGCGACCGTCCACCAGTTCCATGAAGCCGTGATACGACACCTCGTTACGGAACACCTCGTGAAAACCTGGCGACAGATCCTTCAGGTCCGCCGGCAGGGCGAAGTCCTCGCGCCCGCCGGTGAAGTAGAACAGCTGGCCCGGCTCTGGGCGGTGCCGCCAGTCGTCCATGCTCTCCATCTTCAGCAGGCGCCCGAGGTCGCCGCCCAGCTCGCTGGAGATCAACCGCTCCTCGACCTGGTGCACCGTCTCGACGATGCCGACGGCGAAGGTGCCGCCGACCAGCGCCGTCATCAGCACGAAGGCGATGACGATGCGCCGCGACAGGCTCTGCTTAAACTCCATCGCTGGGCTCCGCCAGCCGGTAGCCGACGCCGTGGACGGTCTGCAGCAGATGCTGCTCGAACGGCTTGTCGATCACCTGGCGCAGCTGGTGCACATGGCTGCGCAGGCTGTCGCTGTCCGGGCTGTCATCGCCCCACAGCGCCTCCTCCAGCACCTCACGGCGTACCACGTGCGGGCTCTTCTGCATCAGCAGGGCGAGCAGCTTGAGGCCCACCGGATTGAGCCTGAGCGGCTTGTCGCCGCGGAAGATCTCCAGGGTGTCGAGGTCGTAGCGCAGATCGCCGACCTGCAGCTGGCGCTTGCCGCCACCCAGGCTGCGGCGCAGCACCGCCTCGATGCGCGCGGCCAGCTCGGAGAGGGCGAAGGGCTTGACCAGATAATCGTCGGCGCCGGCCTGGAAGCCCTGCAGACGATCGCCCAGCTGGTCGCGGGCGGTGAGCATGATCACCGGAGTGTCGCGCCGCGCCTCTTCGCGCAGGCGCTTGCACAGGGTGTAGCCGTCGATGCCCGGCAGCATGATGTCCAGCACCAGCAGGTCGTAATGCTCGCTGCTGGCCAGGCGCAGGCCGGAGAGCCCGTCCTGGGCGCAGTCGACCGTGTAGCCCTTGATCTGCAGGTAGTCGGCCATGTTGGCCAGGATGTCGCGATTGTCCTCGACCAGGAGGATGCGCATGAAAAATCACCTCGTTCCGCACTGCCGGCAAAGATACCGCGGAACAGGCCCGCGGCCGCCGGCTTTGACGGATTTTTCATGCGCAAAAAAAAGCCCCGCACGAGGCGGGGCTTTCTGTACAGCTCGGGAGCCGGTCGGCTTACATCATGCCGCCCATGCCACCCATGCCGCCCATGTCCGGCATGGCCGGAGCCGGCTTGTCTTCGACGATGTCGGCGACCATGGCTTCGGTGGTAATCATCAGACCGCCGATGGAGGCCGCAGCCTGCAGGGCGGAACGGGTGACCTTGGCCGGGTCCAGGATGCCCATCTCGATCATGTCGCCGTAGACGTCGGTAGCGGCGTTGAAACCGAAGTTGCCGGTACCGTTCTTCACCTTGTCGACTACCACGCTCGGCTCGCCGCCGGCGTTGGCGACGATCTGACGCAGCGGAGCCTCGACGGCGCGACGCAGCAGGGCGATACCGACGTTCTGGTCTTCGTTGTCGCCCTTCAGGCCTTCGATGGCCTGCAGCGCGCGCACCAGGGCTACGCCGCCGCCAGGCACCACGCCTTCTTCGACGGCTGCGCGGGTGGCGTGCAGGGCGTCTTCGACACGGGCCTTCTTCTCTTTCATCTCGACTTCGGTGGCAGCGCCGACCTTGATCACGGCAACACCGCCGGCCAGCTTGGCCAGACGCTCTTGCAGCTTCTCTTTGTCGTAGTCGGAAGAGGTCTCTTCGACCTGCTTGCGGATCTGCGCCACGCGGGCTTCGATGTCGGCCTGAGCGCCGGCACCGTCGATGATGGTGGTGTTTTCCTTGTTCAGCACGACACGCTTGGCGTTACCCAGGTGCTCCAGGGTGGCGCCTTCCAGCGACAGGCCGACTTCCTCGGAAATCACGGTACCGCCGGTGAGGATGGCGATGTCCTGCAGCATGGCCTTGCGGCGGTCGCCGAAGCCCGGAGCTTTGACGGCGGCCACTTTGACGATGCCGCGCATGTTGTTGACCACCAGGGTGGCCAGGGCTTCGCCTTCCACGTCTTCGGCAACGATCAGCAGCGGGCGACCGGCCTTGGCGACGGATTCCAGCACCGGCAGCAGTTCGCGGATGTTGGAGATCTTCTTGTCCACCAGCAGCAGCAGCGGGCCTTCCAGCTCGGCGACCATGGTGTCCGGCTTGTTGATGAAGTACGGGGACAGGTAGCCGCGGTCGAACTGCATGCCTTCCACGACGGACAGCTCGTTCTCCAGGCCCGAACCTTCCTCGACGGTGATCACGCCTTCTTTACCGACCTTTTCCATGGCCTCGGCAATGATGTCGCCGATGGAGTTGTCGGAGTTGGCGGAGATGGTGCCGACCTGGGCGATGGCCTTGGTGTCGGCGCACGGCTTGGACAGTTCCTTCAGCTGGGCAACGATGGCCGCGGTGGCCTTGTCGATGCCGCGCTTGAGGTCCATCGGGTTCATGCCGGCGGCGACCGACTTCAGGCCTTCGTTGACGATGGCCTGGGCCAGAACGGTGGCGGTGGTGGTGCCGTCACCGGCAGCGTCGTTGGCCTTGGAGGCAACGTCTTTCACCAGCTGGGCGCCCATGTTCTCGAACTTGCACTTCAGCTCGATTTCCTTGGCAACGGACACGCCGTCCTTGGTGATCAGGGGAGCGCCGAAGCTGCGGTCCAGGACCACGTTGCGGCCTTTCGGGCCGAGGGTAGCCTTGACGGCGTCGGCCAGGACGTTGACGCCAACCAGCATCTTCTTGCGAGCGGAATCGCCGAATTTGACTTCTTTAGCAGCCATTTTGCTTGTTCCTCAATTCTGTACGTTTGGACGGAGATGCGTCGGATCAGGCTTCGATGACGGCGAGGATTTCGTGCTCGCCCATCACCAGCAGGTCTTCGCCGTCGACCTTGACGGTGTTGCTGCCGCTGTACGGGCCGAACACCACCTTGTCACCGACCTTCACGGCCAGCGCGCGGACTTCGCCGTTGTCCAGAACCTTGCCGGTACCGACGGCGACGACTTCACCCTGGTTCGGCTTCTCGGCGGCCGAGCCCGGCAGCACGATGCCACCGGCGGTCTTGGTCTCTTCTTCGCTGCGACGGATGACGACGCGGTCATGCAGAGGACGAAGCTTCATTGTCGATCTCTCCTGTTAGTTGTTTTCACTAGCCGGCGACTGCGCCGGCGGGTTAGGCAAAACCGGCTTGGGGCCGGGCGCGCCTCGCCTTGTGGCAAGACGCGGAAGTCTGTTCTGCCGCGACAGCGACAGAAACCTTGCGGTGATCGCTAGATAGGGTCGCTCGAGGGCATTTCAAGGGCGGGCCGCGAAATTTTTTGTTTCCAGCGGCGACTCGAGCCGTCCTTATCACCGCCGCGCCAACCTGGGATATCGACGCGCAGGTGATCGACGCCGGATCAGTCGCGGCGCTGGTACTCGCCTTCGATCACGTGCGGGTGAGTCTGGCCCGAGCGGGCCTGGGCGTCGTCGAAGAAGGCGCGCTGGCGCAGGGCCTGCTCCTGGGCACGGCGCTGCAGGCGGCCGATCATCAGGCGACGGGTGAAGGGGATCAGACAGAACAGGCCGAACACGTCGCTGATGAAGCCGGGCAGCAGCAACAGGCCGCCGCCGACGGCGATCAGCAGGCCCTCGAACATCTCCTGCTCGGGCATCTCGCCACGGGCCAGCCTCTCGCGGGCGCGCCAGGCGGTGGCCACGCCGGCCACACGCAGCAGGACGCTGCCGAGCACCGCGGTGCCGATCACCAGCAGCAGCGTCGGCAGCACGCCGATGGCGCTGCCGACCTGGATCAGCACGGCCAGCTCGATGACGGGGAACAGCAGGAACAGAAAAAGAAACGCGCGCATTGCTAGGGTCCTTGAGGAAGAACGGCTTCCGGTAGGTAGGAAGTATGGGGCCGGCCGCTTAATTCAAGCTGACGCTTGCCCGACGGTAGGCCACACCTCGGCGCGAGCCAGCTGTACCAGGGCTTGGCGCACGGCGCCGGGGTTGTTACAGGATATTGGAAAGGCCAGCCAGTACAGGGCCTTGCCGATACGCAGGTGGAAGCCTTCGGCGTCGATGCCGGCCATCCGCGCCGGCTCGTGGTCCGGTAGGCCAGCCAGCTGCACGTAGCGGGCAATCGCCGCGGCATGATCGTCGTTCATGTGCTCGACCATGCCGCGCTCGGCGTCGCCGGCATGCGGGTTGGCCAGGCCGACGTCGCTCAGCCAGTGGATGGAGCCGAAGCCGCCGATGAAACGCCAGCGCACGGGCTCGAGCACCCAGAAGTCGAAGTCGTGAGCGCTGTGGTAGTCGCGCGAATCGGGGAAATAGCGGTAGTAGCGCTCGGCCGCGGCCTCGATGGCGGCCGCCTCGCCCAACTGCCGTGCTTCGGCCAGCAGGGTCAGGCGCCCCGTAGCCTGGACGTCTTCGGCGCCGCGCTCGCCGACCAGCAGCGAGCACCTGGCGTCCTTCTGCAGGTTGTGGGTGTGCTGGGCGATGCGGCTGATGAGGATCAGCGGCCGGCCCTGGTCGTCCAGGCAGTAAGGCACCACCGATCCGAAAGGAAAGCCCGGCATGCTCTTGGAGTGCGTGGAAAGCACCCCGCGGTATTCCTTGAGCAGCAATTCTCGGGCATTCTTTTCCGCCGTCATGCTCAATTTATGACTCCTCGCTAAGAATTCGTCGAAAACCAAACGGACAGGCGCCCGAATTAACCGAGCGCCAGCGAGGCCATCTGCCAGACCTTCGAGGAGTAGTGTTATGGAACTCAAAGACAAAGTCATCATCATCACCGGCGGCTGCCAGGGCCTGGGCCGCGCCATGGGCGAATACCTGGCGGCCAAGGGCGCCAAGCTGGCGCTGGTCGACCTGAACCAAGAGAAACTGGACGACGCCGTGGCCGCCTGCAAGGCCGCCGGTGGCGACGCCCGCGCCTACCTGTGCAACGTGGCCAACGAAGAGCAGGTGACCCACATGGTCGCCCAGGTGGCCGAGGACTTCGGCGCCATCAACGGCCTGGTCAACAACGCCGGCATCCTGCGCGACGGCCTGACCATCAAGGTCAAGGACGGCGAGATGACCAAGATGAGCCTGGCCCAGTGGCAGTCGGTGATCGACGTCAACCTGACCGGCGTGTTCCTCTGCACCCGCGAAGTCGCGGCGAAGATGATCGAGCTGAAGAACCAGGGCGCCATCGTCAACATTTCCTCCATCTCCCGCGCCGGCAACATGGGCCAGGCCAACTACTCCGCGGCCAAGGCCGGCGTCGCCGCCGACACCGTCGTGTGGGCCAAGGAACTGGCGCGCTACGGCATCCGCGTGGCGGGCGTCGCGCCCGGCTTCATCGAGACCGAGATGACCGGCAGCATGAAGCCGGAAGCCCTGGAGAAGATGACCGCCGGCATCCCGCTGCGCCGCATGGGCAAGCCGACCGAGATCGCTCACTCCGTGGCCTACATCATGGAGAACGACTACTACACCGGGCGTATCCTGGAACTCGACGGCGGCCTGCGCCTGTAAGACCGTTTCGACTTGCTGCGCGGCGGCCGGGCTGCGTTGAAACTGGGTTCGGGCTGCTCATTTACAGCTCGTAAACTCCGCGCCCTCACCCAGTTTCGCCTTGCCCGGCTCTAGCTCGCAGAGTCGAGCCTTGGCATCGCAAACAAAAAGCCCCGCAATGCGGGGCTTTTTGTTGTGTGCCGGCCCTGCATGAGCGAGCAGCCCTATTTCTTGCGCAGCTTGGCGCAGTGATCCTCGGGCACATTGGCGGCGGTGTACCAGACATAGTCGGCGCTGCCGGCGGCCGGCTCCTTGCCCACTTCGGCGAGGATCAGCACGGCATTGCCCTCGCCCGCGCCAAGGTCGGTCAGGTGCAGCGGCACGCCAAGATCCTTGCGTACGTGGAAGGCCCCGGCCAGCAGCATCGCCGGTTGTGGCGCGGCGGCCAGGCGTTCGGCCATGCGCCGGTCGCGTTGCTGCTGCACGGCGAGCATCGCGAGAATCTGGCTGTCCGGCAGCAGGCCGCAGTGGGAGTCGCGGATGTCTTCCTGCAATTTCTCCTGCACCGCCGGCGCGGTGGAAGCCGAGCCTGGCAGGGCCGGGCGCGCCTGGTAGATCTGCATGATCTCGGCGCGGTCCAGGTTGGCCGACAGCAACGGATAGGGTTGGCGCAGTTCGTATCGCACCAGCGCGCCGTACAGGCCCCAGTCCCAGCCCGGCTGCCAGGCCAGCGCGGCAAAGGTATCGGCGGGCGGCTGGCCGGCGCGGGTCTGCGCCTGTACCTGCTCGACCTTGGCCTGCTGGCTGGGCGTGATCATCTCCATCAGCACGCTGCCCTGCGGGCGGCGCGCCGACAGTTCGCGCGACAGCCACAGCTGCAAGGCATGGTGATCGGGATTGTCATGCTGCTCGCCGACCAGCACGCGCGGCGCCCTGGCCAGGCGTTCGACCAGTTGCGCCGGGCTGATGCGCTCGCCGCTGGCCAGGTCGACGATCTGGCCCAGTTTGGCATGCTCGCGGCCCTCGGGCGCGATGGACGCGGGGGGCGGCAACACGCCGCGAGACTGGCAGGCGGCCAGCAGGGACAGACAGCAGAGCAGCAGGATTCGCATGCGATTTCCTTGTGGATGAGTTCCCTCTTACATTTACGGGAGAGGGCTAGGGAGAGGGCCTTCAATCCTGCCCTCTCCCCCGGCCCCTCTCCCACTCGTGGGAGAGGGGAGTTCGTTCAGCGCGCGACTATCAACGGATGGCCGCGCTCCGGGTGGCGCTGGATCAATACGTCGAGGCCGAAGACCGCGCGCAGCGGTTCGGCCTGCAGCACCTCGTCGGGGCTGCCGAAGGCATGCGGGCGGCCACCTTGCAGCAGCAGGATGCGATCGCAGTAACGGGCGGCCAGGTTGAGGTCATGCAGGATCACCAGCACCGCCGCGCCCTGGCTGGCGAAGTCGCGCACGGCTTGCAGGGTGGTGTGCTGGTGCAGCGGGTCGAGGGCCGAGGTCGGCTCGTCGAGCAGCAGTACCTGCCCTTCCCCGCCCGGCCATAGCTGCGCCAGCACCCGTGCCAGGTGCACGCGCTGGCGCTCGCCACCGGACAGGGCCAAGTAGCTGCGCCCACGCAGGTGCTCGGCATCCGCCGCGCGCAACGCCGCGTCGACAATCTCGGCGTCGCGCACGCGACCGGTATCGTGCGGCAGACGCCCCATGGCAACCACCTCGGCCACCGGGAAGGCGAAGCTCAGGGTCGAGCTCTGCGGCAGCACCGCCAGACGCCGCGCCCGTTCCTGGCCGGACCACTGGCCGAGCGCCCGCTCATCCAGCGTCACACTGCCGGCATCAGTTTCCAGCTCGCCGCACAGGGCGCCGAGCAGTGTGCTCTTGCCGGCGCCGTTGGGGCCGAGCACGCCGAGTACCTCGCCGGGTTGCAGGGCCAGGTCGACGCCTTCCAGCACGGTGGCGCCACCCCGGCGCACACTCAAGTCTTGCGCGCGCAACATCAGGCCCGCCCCCGCACCAGCAGATAAAGGAAGAACGGCGCGCCGATCAGCGCCGTGACGATGCCGATCGGCAACTCCGCCGGCGCCAGCACCAGGCGCGCGACCAGATCGGCCAGCAGCAGCAGGCTGGCACCGGCCAGCAGCGAGGCCGGCAGCAGCACGCGATGATCGGGGCCGACCAGCAGCCGCATCAGGTGCGGCACCACCAGGCCGATGAAGCCGATCAGGCCGGCAGCCGCCACGGCGGCGCCGACACCGAGGGCGGTGCACAGCACCAGCTCCAGCTTGATCCGCTCGACGTTGAAGCCCAAGTGGCGCGCCTCCGACTCGCCGAGCAGCAGCGCATTGAGCGCCGAGGCCCGGCGCGGCAGCCAGATGGCCACGCCGAGGGTCACCAGCAGCAGCGGCCACAGCCGCGGATAACTGGCGCCGTTGAGGCTGCCGAGGTTCCAGAAGGTCAGGCTGCGCAGAGTGGCGTCGTCGGCCAGGTAGGTGAACAGGCCGACGCCGGCACCGGACATGGCGGTCAGCGCCACACCGGCGAGCAGCATGGTAGCCACGTTGGTCTGCCCGTCACGGCGGCCGAAGCGATAGACCACGGCGGTCACGATCAGGCCACCGGAGAAGGCGCAGATCGATAGCAGGTAGGGCGCCAGTGCCGGCGGCAGGCCGCCGATCATGCTGCCGCCGACGATGGCGATGGCCGCGCCCAGCGCCGCGCCGCCGGCGACACCGACCAGGCCGGGGTCCGCCAGCGGGTTGCGGAACAGGCCCTGCATGGCCACGCCGGACAGCGCCAGCACGATGCCCACACACAGCCCCAGCAGGCTGCGCGGCAGGCGGATCTGGCCGAGGATCAGCTCGGCCTGCTGCAGTCCCTCACCATCGATGGGCAGGCCCATCAGGCGCAGGGCGGCCAGCAGGGTGTCGCCCAGCGGCAGGCTCACCGGGCCGAGGGCCAGCGACAGCCAGAATGCGAGCAGCAGCAGAACGCCCATTGCCAACAGCAATGGGCGGGGTCGAAAAACAGGATTCATCGGTCGAGTTTGGCCGTCAGTGCTTGCTCGGAAGGATAAAAGGCCGCCGACAGCTCGGCCAGTCCCTCGGGCAGACGCGGGCCGAGGCCGCCGACCAGCAGGGTCGGATCAAGAGTCAGCAGGCGGCCGTCACGCGCGGCGCTGGTCTGCTGCAGGACCGGGTTCTGCTGCAGCAGTGCCTTACGCGCCTCCTCGCCGTGCAGGCTGCGGTCGGCGAAGATCACCACCTGCGGGTCCATGGCCAGCAGCGCCTCGTTGGAGATCGGTTTGTAGCCGCTGTGCTCGGTGCGGCTCTCGCCACCGGCATGCTCGATCAGCCACACCGCCAGGCTGTCCTTGCCCGCCGCCATGACGTTGCTGCCGGCGTGACCGAGCAGCATCAGCACGCGCGGCGCCTGCTGCTTCTCGCGCACCCGGGCGACCCAGTCGGCCTGACGCTGCAGGCGCTGGCGATAGGCGGCCATCTCCTCGCGAGCCCGCTCGGGCGCGCCGAGCAGCTCGCCCAGGCGCAGCACGTTGCGCTCCAGGGTTTCCAGGTCGGGCTTGGCCGACAGGGTCTCGATGCGGATGCCGGCGGCCTTGATCTGCGCGATCACCGGCGGCGGGCCCATTTCCTCGCTGCCGATCAGGATGTCCGGGCGCAGCGACAGCACACCTTCGGCGGACAAAGCGCGCTGGTAACCGATGCTCGGCAGCTGGCGCAGGGTCTGCGGGTGCAGGCTGGTGGTGTCGACGCCGACCAGCTTGCCTTCACCACCCAGACGCACCACCCACTCGCTCAGGGAGCCGCCGGAGCTGACCCAGCGTTGCGGCAGATCGGCGGCCGCGGCGGCATGGCTGAACAGCAGGCTGCCACATAGCAACAGATACTTGGACAGGCGCATCTCAAGCCTCCAGGGCGGCGATGGATTCGGCCAGCTCGCGCCACTCGACCAGCTCCGGCACGCCCGGCTTGCGCGCACCGAACAACTGCACGACCAGCTCGCCATCGGCGTCGAAGGCCTCGTAGCTGGTGATGATGCCGTCGCTGCTCGGCTTGCGCACACGCCACAGTTCGACCACGCCCGGGGTCTTCAGGTGCAGGTTGAACTCGGGGTCGAGCACGTTGAACCAGTCGCCCATCCAGCGCAGGTTGCTCACGGTGCCGGAGTGGATCTGGATGCAGTGCTGGTTGCCGACGAAGACCATGATCGGCACCTGACGGCTACCGGCTTCTTCCAGCAGTTTCGGCAGCTCCGCGGTGGCCAGCGGCTCGGCCCACTCGCGACCGGCCAGGCGCAGGGCCTGGGTACGGGCTACGTCGTGGCGCTTGAGCATAGCGAAGAAGTGGTGGGTGTCCTTCAGCTCGGCCCAGTCGGCGCGCAGGGCGGCGGCGTCCACCTCGGCATTGGCGCGCGGAGCCTTGCGTTCGGCCAGCGGCTGCAGGTCCAGCTCGGCGCTCTGCTCTGCGGCGCGGAAGCGCTCGACCAGCGGCAACCAGGCCGCTTCCTCGCTCTTGGCAGTCAGGTAGACCTTGTGCACGGCAGTGCCCTGGCGATCGAAGATCTGGATGCTGCGCTGCACGCCACGATCGATGCTCTCGGCGACGGCGAACACGCTGGCCCACTGGGTCATGAACAGGCGCAGGTCGATATCCGGAGAGACCACCAGGCCCATGGCGCCGTTGGCGCTGACCGAGACCTCGCGGTAGTAGCCCTTGCGCTCGTGCACGCAATGCTCGTTGCGGGTGAGCGCCATGATATAGCCCAGCTCGCCTAGCGCCGGCAGCAGCTCGCTCCAGTCGGTGCGCAGGCGCACGGCGTCCACGCCCAGGCGGCTGGCGGTCAGCTCGGCCTCGCTGACGCCAAGTCTGGCGGCGGCATCGCGGGCGCGCAGGCCGGTCTGTTCGGCGCGCAGGCGCTGCCAGTCCTGATAGAGCGCGGAGGCGTTGGGGGCGGTGGTTGGCATGGTCATGGGCTACCTCATTTCGTTGTTTGGCGAGCGAGCCTCCCCTACCCCGTTTAACGGGGAGGAGAGACAGCGGCTCGTTCGAGTCGGCGCAGGCTACTCCATCAAGAATTAAATTCCAATGCTTGTGATAACGATTTGCATTTGAGAAGAAATATCCATTACCGTGCTGCCCGCCAAATTCACTGGCCATCAAGAGCCACTAGCGGGAGTAAAGCCATGTCCACCCCACCCTTCGCCTTGCGCCCATGGATGGCGCTGTTGCTGCTCAGCCCCTCGCTGGCGCTGGCACAGACCACGGACAGCTCCACCGAACTCGCCCCCACCCAGGTCACCGGCACCGCCGCCAGCGAGGCGCTGCCGACGACAACACGGACCAATGCCGAGACGATCGAAAAGCGCTTCATCCGCAGCTTCGACGACCTCGGTCAGCGCTCCGAGCCCGGTGTCAACTACAGCCGCACCAGCGAGAGCATCAACATCCGCGGCCTGGATCGCGACCGGGTGCTGACCACCATCGACGGCATCCGCGTGCCGTGGCTGACCGATGGCGCGCGTAGCCAGGGCCCGACCGGCGGCGCCCAGGGCGGCCTCGACGCCATCGACTTCGACGGCCTGTCCTCGGTGGACATCGTGCGCGGCGCCAACTCCAGCCTGGCCGGCTCCGGCGCCCTCGGCGGCGCGGTGCAGCTGTTCACCCTCAACCCGGACGACCTGCTGGGCGAAGGCAAGGACTTCGGCAGCCTGATCAAGACCGACTACGACAGCGCCGACAACAGCTGGGGCCTGAACGGCGCCCTCGCCGGCCGCTATCAGGACACGTCCTGGCTGCTGCAGGGCGGCCAGCGCCAGGGTCCTGAGCTGGAAAGCGGTGGCAACGACGACGGCTATGGCACCCGTCGCACCGAGGCCAACCCGGCCGACACCGACCAGCAGAGTCTGCTGGTCAAGCTGCAGCAGCGCTTCGACGGCGGCCACAAGGTCGGCTTCACCGGCGAGCTGTTCGAGCGCGAGAACGACATCGACAGCCGCACCAACCAGGGCAGCACCTACTTGATCGGCGAGAACGGCACCGAAGAACACAGCAAGCGCCAGCGCCTGTCCGTCGACTACGCGTTCCGGGCCGAAGACGGCAACAGCCCGATCGACAGCGCCAACGCCATCGCCTACTGGCAGAAGCTGCGCCGCCACGACGACCAGAACGGCATCCGCTCGGTCGACAGCCGTGCCGCCATTCCCGACTTCCTGTTCTTCGGCCTGCCGGGCAACCCCTACCGCTATCCGAGTGGTCCGTTCGGCCGCGACAACCAGATCGAGAAGGAGCTGTTCGGCGTCTCCGGCGATATCGGCAAGCAGTTCGAGATCGCCGGCCTGCCGAACAAGCTGACCCTCGGCGGCGAGCTGTACCGGATCGACACCGAGCAGGTCTCCGAGGGCTACGACAACTGCCCCGGCTTCAGCATCTCGCCGAGCCACCCGATGTACATGGGCCCGGCGTCCTGCGACTTCCTGCACACCAACCAGGCCGACATGCCGAAGGCCGAGGCGACCCAGTGGGCCGTGTTCGCCGCCAACGAGATCAGCTTCGCCGACGGTCGCGTCAAGCTGACCCCCGGGCTGCGCTACGACCATTACAAGCAGGAGCCGAAGGCCACCGGCGACTTCGACAACAACACCAACCCGACCAACAACGAAACCCTGAAGTCGAGCAAGGACCACAAGCTGTCCGGCAGCCTGCTCGCCACCTGGCAGGTGGCCGAGGCAGCGCTGCTCTATGCCCAGTGGGCCCAGGGCTTCAAGGCGCCGGACGCCACCCAGCTGTACATGAACTACGGTTCCGAGGGTAACTACCTGCGCCTCGGCAACGCCGGCCTCAAACCCGAGGAAAGCAACGGCTACGAGATCGGCGCACAGCTCGGCAACGAGAAACTCGGCGGCTCGATCAGCCTGTTCGACAACCACTACAAGAACTTCATCGACGAAGACGTGGCGCTGTCGTCCGCGCAGGTCGCCGAACTCGGCCTCGACCCCAGCGCCTACCCGTTCGGCGTGACCCGCACCGAGAACCGCGCCAAGGTGCAGATCTACGGCGCCGAAGTGGCCGCCCACTGGGAGTTCGTGCCGCACTGGAAGCTGTGGGGCTCGGTGGCCTGGGCCAACGGCGAGGACCGCGAAACCAATCAGCGCCTGAGCTCCGTGGCGCCGATCACCAGCCTGCTCGGCCTGAACTACGAGCACGACCAATACGGCGCCGACCTGATGCTGCGCGCCGCAGCACGCCGCGACAAGGTGGAGAACGAGGGCGACTTCGAAGCCCCGGGCTACGGCGTGGTCGATCTCACCGGCTGGTGGCAACCCGCCGAGCTCGACGGCGTGAAACTCCAGGCCGGCCTGTTCAACGCCTTCGACAAGAAGTACTGGAATGCGCTGAACGTGCCCACCGGCACTCTGGTGCAGCCGGACGACTACTACAGCGAGGTCGGCCGCAACTTCCGCGTCTCCGCGTCCTGGCAATACTGAGTTCCACTTCGCGCAGGGAAGCGCGCCCTACCCCATCGCCACGCCCGTGCGGGATAATCCCCGCCCCGGCGTGGAGATGCTCATGATTCATCTGTGCGCCCCGGGTGAGCTGGTCGAAGGCCAGAGCCGGGGCTTTGTCGTTGCGGGGCGCAAGTTGCTGGCGGTGCGCCGCGACGGCCGCGCCCATGTCTACCTGAACAGCTGCCCGCATCGCGGGCTGACGCTGGAATGGCGTGCGGACGACTTCCTCGACGCCAGCGGCAGCCTGATCCAGTGCGCCCACCACGGCGCGTTGTTCCTCATCGAGAACGGCGAATGCGTGACCGGCCCCTGCGCCGGGCAGTCGCTGCAGGCCATCGCCTGTCACGAGAACGCCGAAGGTATCTGGATCGAATAGCTGCGCCTGCGCGCCGCGAGATGAAGATGCGCGGCGCGCCTACGACAGCACTTCGAGCCGCCGCAGCAGGCGCACCTCGGCCGGATCGACCGAGGCGCCGTAGGCCAGCACCTCGACGCCCGCCGCCCGCGCCTCGCGCAGGCCCGCCGCGTAGACCGGGTCGATCTCCTCGGCGGCGCGCACCGCCTCGATGCCGGACAGGTTCACGCAGTACAGCAGCACCGCGCGCCCGCCCTGCCGCGCCAATGCGGCCAGCTCGCGCAGGTGCTTGGCGCCGCGCTCGGTCACCGCGTCGGGGAAGGCAGCCACGGTGGAACCGGCGAAGCCCAGGGTGACGCTCTTCACCTCGAGAAACAGCGAGCCGCTCAGATAATCCAGACGAAAGTCCGCGCGACTGCCCTCGCTGCCGTAGGCCACCTCGCGCCTGAAGCCGGTGAAGCCGGCCAGCTCGGTGATGATGCCGGCGCGCAGCGCCTCCTCGACCAGCGCGTTGGCGCGCCCGGTGTTTAGGCAGGCCAGACGGCCGTGCGGCGTCTCGCCCAGCTCCCAGGTGCCCGGCAGCTTGCGCTTGGGGTCGTTGGAACGGCTGAACCAGACCCGCGCGCCTTCGCTCAGGCAGTTGAGCATCGAGCCGGTATTGGGACAGTGGATGGTCAGCGCCTCGCCGCTGCTCGTCTCGATATCGGCGAGGAAGCGCTTGTAGCGGCGCAGCAGACGCCCCTCCTCCAGCGGCGGATCAAAGCGCATCGGGGCTCCAGCTCTTCAGGCCGCGGGCGATGCGCTCGACTGCCTGTTCCAGGCGCTCGACGCTCTGCGTGTAGGCGAAGCGCACGTGGTGGCCGGCCAGGTGGCGACCGAAGTCCAGGCCCGGGGTGAAGGCCACGTGCTCGGTCTCGATGAAGTGCCGGCAGAAGGCGAAGGCATCGCCACCGAAGGCGGAAATATCCGCATATAAATAGAAGGCTCCCTCCGGCTCCACGGCGATGCGAAAGCCCAGTTCGCGCAGGGCCGGCAGCAGGTAGTCGCGGCGGATCTGGAATTCGTGGCGACGCGCCTCGAAGATCGCCAGGCTCTCCGGCTCGAAGCAGGCCAGCGCGGCGTGCTGGGCCATGCTCGGCGCGCTGATGTAGAGGTTCTGCGCCAGCTTTTCCAGCTCGGGCACGGCAGCCTCGGGCGCCACCAGCCAGCCCAGGCGCCAGCCGGTCATACCGAAGTACTTGGAGAAGCTGTTGAGCACGAATGCCTCGTCGTCCACCTCCAGCACGCTGGCCGCCTCGCAGCCGTAGGTCAGGCCGTGGTAGATCTCGTCGACCACCAAATGGCCGCCGCGCCGTTTCAGCGTGGTCGACAGCGCCGCCAGTTCATCCTTGTGCAGCAGGGTGCCGGTGGGGTTGGCCGGCGAGGCGACCAGGGCGCCGACGCTGTCGCCATCCCAGTGCCGCTCGATCAGCTGCGGCGTGAGCTGGTAGCGGCTCTCCGGGCCGACCGGCACCAGCTGCGCGGCGCCTTCGACCAGGCGCAGGAAGTGGCGGTTGCAGGGGTAGCCGGGGTCGGCCAGCAGCCAGTGCCTGCCCGGATCGACCAGCAGACTGGACGCCAGCAACAGGGCACCGGAACCACCGGGAGTAATCAGCACGCGTTCGGGGTCGATATCCACACCATAGCGATCGGCATAGAAACCGGCGATGGCCTGGCGCAGCTGCGGAATGCCGCGCGCCGCCGTATAGCGGGTGTGGCCGGCGGCCAGCGCGGCCTGCCCTGCACGCACGATGGGCGCGGCGGTGATGAAGTCCGGCTCGCCGATTTCCAGGTGGATCACGTCATGGCCGGCGGCCTGCAACTCGTTGGCCCGGGCCAACAGGGCCATGACGTGAAAGGGTTCGATGGCGCGGCTGCGCGCACTGAAGGACTGGGCCATTGGCCTTCCTTTATTGAGGAAAAGGGGAGATTCTAACCAACTGACCTGTAACCCCATAACACGTGAGACAACCGGGAGTAGCATCGCCGGAATCGATCTGGTAAGTTCGCCGGCTTGCAGCCGCAGGCCCCGGTGCACTTGCCGGCAAAGGAACAGATCCTGCGCAATGGATCAGAGAGAGTGAGAGGCGGTCATCCATGCCCACCAAAGCAAAACAGAACGGCAACCAGCTGATTCGTGGCTTCGAACCCTATAAAGAGAAGAAGGGCGAGGAGTACATGAGCGATCCGATGCGTGCTCACTTCACCAGCATCCTCAACAAGTGGAAGCTCGAGCTGATGCAGGAAGTGGATCGCACCGTGCACCACATGCAGGACGAAGCCGCCAACTTCCCCGACCCGGCCGACCGCGCCAGCCAGGAAGAAGAGTTCAGCCTGGAACTGCGTGCCCGCGACCGCGAGCGCAAGCTGATCAAGAAGATCGACGAGACCCTGCAGTTGATTGAGGACAATGAGTACGGCTGGTGCGACTCATGCGGCGTGGAAATCGGCATTCGCCGCCTGGAAGCCCGCCCCACCGCGACCCTGTGCATCGACTGCAAGACCCTCGCGGAAATCAAGGAAAAGCAGCTCGGTTCCTGAGTTGCATGACGGGGCGCCAAGGCGCCCCGTTTCATTTATGGCCGCTGATCAGCGGGCTGGCATCCAGCCGCCCCAGTCGATAGCCTCGCTGCAATGAACGACTCCCCCTACGTCGGGCGCTTCGCCCCCACCCCCAGTGGCTATCTGCACTTCGGCTCGCTGGTGGCCTGCCTCGCCTCCTACCTAGACGCCCGCAATGCCGGCGGCCGCTGGCTGCTGCGCATGGAAGACCTCGACCCGCCCCGCGAGATGCCCGGCGCCCAGGACGCCATCCTGCGCAGCCTGGAGACCTACGGCTTCGAATGGGACGGCGAGCTGGTGCGACAGAGTGAGCGGCATGCGGAATACGCGGCGCTGATCGAGCGGCTGCTGAACCAGGGCCTGGCCTATGCCTGCACCTGCTCGCGCAAACAGCTGGAAGGCAGCGGCGGCATCTACCCGGGCAACTGCCGCAACGCCGGCCACGCCGACACCGACGCGGCCATACGCCTGCGCGTTCCGGCGCTGGAATACCGCTTCGTCGACCGGGTGCAGGGCGAATTCCGCCAGCACCTGGGCCACGAGGTCGGCGACTTCGTCATCCGCCGCCGCGACGGGCTGTTCGCCTATCAACTGGCCGTGGTGCTGGACGACGCCTGGCAGGGGGTGACCGATGTGGTGCGTGGCGCCGACCTGCTCGACTCCACCCCTCGCCAGCTCTATCTGCAGGAACTGCTCGGCCTGCCGCAGCCGCGCTATCTGCACGTGCCGCTGATCATCCAGCCGGACGGCCACAAGCTTGGCAAGAGCTACCGCTCGCCACCGCTGCCGGCCGATCAGGCACCGCCTCTGCTGACCCGCGCCCTGCGCGCCCTCGGCCAGCAGCCGCCCGCCGAACTGGCCGAGACCACGGCGCGCCAGGTGCTCGACTGGGGCATCGCCCACTGGGACGCCACGCGCATCCCGCGCAGCCGCACCCTGGCCGAAGCCCAGCTGCGCTAACGCCACCGCGCCAGTCGCGCCCTACGCGGCTTCCGCAGGGTGGACTCAGGAGCGCAGCGAACAGTCCACCATTCACCCGCAGCCGAAGCCCCGCCATCCCGGTGGCGTACAGTTGTGCGAGGACGCCCTGCGCCGCCCCTTATTCGCGATCGACATGGAGCTTGGTCGTCGCGACTTTCCGTAGCTGGACTCAGAAACACAGCGAACAGGCCGCCGTCCCGCCCGCATATCCATCGCCTCCCTGCCGCCCACCGCGCCGCGGGTACGCCCACCTGATCGGGCCAGCGGCGCATCGCTGTGGCCGGAGCCTGGCGGCTTCCTTTACCATCGCCGCATTCCTCGACGAGAAACCCCATGTACATCTACCGACTGGTACTGATCCTGGTGGTGGGCATCTACCTGTTCTCCCCCGCCATCATGGACTGGTGGATCGACCCCGACGGCGCCTGGTACAGGCCCTACCTGCTGTGGCTGATCCTCATCGTCGTCACCTTGATCCTGCAGAGCCAGCGCGATGCCGACGAGCTTTGAACTCAGCCAGCTGATCCTGATCAGCGCCGCCTATCTGCTGTTACTGTTCGGCGTCGCCTGGATCAGCGAAAAGGGCCTGATCCCGCGCTGGCTGATACGCCACCCGCTGGTCTACACCCTGTCGCTCGGCGTATACGCCAGCGCCTGGGCCTTCTACGGCACGGTCGGCCTGGCCTATCAGTACGGCTTCGGCTTCCTCGCCAGCTACCTGGGTGTGACCGGCGCCTTCCTGCTGGCGCCGGTGCTGCTCTATCCGATCCTGCGCATCACCCGCACCTACCAGCTGTCGTCTCTGGCCGACCTGTTCGCCTTCCGCTTCCGCAGCACCTGGGCCGGCGTGCTCACGACGCTGTTCATGCTGGTCGGCCTGCTACCGCTGCTGGCCCTGCAGATCCAGGCCGTGGCGGATTCCATCGGCATCCTCACCCGCGAGCCGCTGCAGGACCGCTTCGCCTTGGGCTTCTGCGCGCTGATCACCCTGTTCACCATCCTCTTCGGCGCGCGCCATATCGCCACCCGCGAGAAGCACGAGGGCCTGGTGTTCGCCATCGCCTTCGAGTCGATCGTCAAGCTGCTGGCCCTCGGCGGCATCGGCCTGTACGCGCTGTACCAGGTGTTCGGCGGCCCCAAGGAGCTGGAGCTGTGGCTGCTGCAGAACCAGCACGCGCTGGCCGCGCTGCACACTCCGCTGCAGGAAGGCCCGTGGCGCACCCTGCTGCTGGTGTTCTTCGCCTCGGCCATCGTCATGCCGCACATGTACCACATGACCTTCACCGAGAACCTCAACCCGCGCGCCATCGTCACCGCCAGCTGGGGCCTGCCGCTGCTCCTGCTGCTGATGAGCCTGTCGGTGCCGCTGATCCTCTGGGCCAGCCTGAAGATCGGCACCACCACCAACCCGGAATACTTCACCTTGGGCCTCGGCTTGGCCCTGGGTGATCGCACGCTGGCGCTGCTGGCCTATGTCGGCGGCCTGTCCGCCTCCAGCGGACTGATCATCGTCAGCACCCTGGCGCTGTCGGGCATGGCGCTGAACCACCTGGTGCTGCCGCTCTACCAGCCGCCGGCAGAGGGCAACATCTACCGCTGGCTGAAGTGGACCCGCCGCGGCCTGATCCTGGCCATCATCGCCGCCGCCTACGGCTTCTATCTGCTGCTCGGCGCCGAGCAGGACCTGGCCAACCTCGGCATCGTCGCGTTCGTCGCCACCCTGCAGTTCCTGCCCGGCGCGCTGTCGGTGCTGTACTGGCCCACGGCCAACCATCGCGGCTTCATCGCCGGCCTGCTCGCCGGCATCCTGGTCTGGGCGCTGAGCATGCTGGTGCCGCTGGTGACCAACCTGCAGGGCATCTACCTGCCGATGCTGGACATCCTCTACGTGCTGGACGAAAACAGCTGGCACTTCGCCGCGGTCGGCTCGCTGGCCGCCAACGTACTGGTGTTCACCCTGGTTTCGCTGTTCACCGAGGCCAGCGACGAGGAAAAGAGCGCCGCCGAGGCCTGCACCGTGGACAACGTGCGTCGCCCGCAGCGCCGCGAGCTGGTCGCCGGCTCGCCGCAGGAATTCGCCGCCGAGCTGGCCAAGCCGCTCGGCGCCGTCACCGCGCAGAAGGAAGTGGAGCGCGCCCTGCGCGACCTGCACCTGCCCTTCGACGAACGCCGGCCTTATGCCCTGCGCCGCCTGCGCGACCGTATCGAGGCCAACCTGTCCGGACTCATGGGCCCCAGTGTGGCCCAGGACATGGTGGAGACCTTCCTGCCCTACAAGTCCGGCAGCGAGGCCTATGTCAGCGAAGACATCCACTTCATCGAGAGCCGCCTGGAGGATTATCAGTCGCGCCTCACCGGCCTGGCCGCCGAGCTGGACGCCCTGCGCCGCTTCCATCGCCAGACCCTGCAGGAACTGCCGATGGGCGTGTGCTCCCTGGCCAAGGACCAGGAAGTGCTGATGTGGAACCGGGCCATGGAGGAGCTCACCGGCATCAGCGCGCAGCAGGTGGTCGGCTCGCGTCTGCTGAGCCTGGTGGAACCCTGGCACGATCTGCTGCGGGACTTCATCGAGCAGGACGAGGAGCATCTGCACAAACAGCACCTGGCGCTGGACGGCGAGGTGCGCTGGCTCAACCTGCACAAGGCGGCGATCGACGAGCCGCTGGCCCCCGGCAACAGCGGCCTGGTGCTGCTGGTCGAGGACGTCACCGAGACCCGCGTGCTGGAGGACCAGCTGGTGCACTCCGAGCGCCTGGCCTCGATCGGCCGGCTGGCCGCCGGCGTGGCCCACGAGATCGGCAATCCGGTCACCGGCATCGCCTGCCTGGCGCAGAACCTGCGCGAGGAGCGCGAGGACGACGAGGAGCTGGGCGAGCTGAGCACCCAGATCCTCGATCAGACCAAGCGCATCTCGCGCATCGTCCAGTCGCTGATGAACTTCGCCCATGCCGGCCAGCAGGAGCGCGCCGAGTACCCGGTGAGCCTGGCCGAGGTGGCGCAGGATGCCATCGGCCTGCTGTCGCTCAACCGCAACAGCACCGAGGTGCAGTTCTTCAACCTGTGCGACCCGGAACACCTGGCCAAGGGCGACCCGCAGCGCCTGGCCCAGGTGCTGATCAACCTGCTGTCCAATGCTCGCGACGCCTCGCCGGCCGGCGGCGCCATCCGCGTGCGCAGCGAAACCGCGGAGCACAGCGTCGAGCTGATCGTCGAAGACGAGGGCACGGGCATCCCGCAGGCGATCATGGACCGCCTGTTCGAGCCCTTCTTCACCACCAAGGACCCGGGCAAGGGCACCGGTTTGGGCCTCGCGCTGGTCTATTCCATCGTGGAAGAGCATTATGGACAGATCATCATCGACAGCCCGGCCGATCCGGAACGCCAGCGCGGAACCCGATTCCGCGTTACCCTGCCGCGTTATGTCGAAGCGACGTCCGTAGCGACCTGAGTAGTGACCTGGAATCCGTCCGCGCGAGCGCCCAGCCCCGGACGGCATTCGGAGACCGTCGAGAGAGAATCAATGCCGCATATCCTCATCGTCGAAGACGAAACCATCATCCGCTCCGCCCTGCGCCGCCTGCTGGAACGCAACCAGTACCAGGTCAGCGAGGCCGGCTCGGTGCAGGAGGCCCAGGAGCGCTACAGCATCTCCTCCTTCGATCTTGTCGTCAGCGACCTGCGCCTGCCCGGCGCGCCCGGCACCGAGCTGATCAAACTGGCCGAAGGCAGCCCAGTGCTGATCATGACCAGCTACGCCAGCCTGCGCTCGGCGGTGGATTCGATGAAGATGGGCGCGGTGGACTACATCGCCAAGCCCTTTGACCACGACGAAATGCTCCAGGCCGTGGCGCGCATCCTGCGCGATCATCAAGAGGCCCGCCGCAACCCACCGAGCGAGGCGCCGAGCAAGGCCGCCGGCAAAGCGGGCGCCCCGGCCGAGGGCGAGATCGGCATCATTGGCTCCTGCGCTCCCATGCAGGACCTCTACAGCAAGATCCGCAAGGTCGCCCCCACCGACTCCAACGTGCTGATCCAGGGCGAGTCCGGTACCGGCAAGGAACTGGTGGCCCGCGCCCTGCACAACCTTTCCAAGCGCGCCAAGGCGCCATTGATCTCGGTGAACTGCGCGGCGATTCCCGAGACCCTGATCGAATCCGAGCTGTTCGGCCACGAGAAAGGCGCCTTCACTGGCGCCAGCGCCGGCCGCGCCGGCCTGGTGGAAGCGGCCGACGGCGGCACCCTTTTCCTCGACGAGATCGGCGAACTGCCCCTGGAGGCACAGGCCCGTCTGCTGCGCGTGCTGCAGGAAGGCGAGATCCGCCGGGTTGGCTCGGTGCAGTCGCAGAAGGTCGATGTGCGCCTGATCGCCGCGACCCATCGCGACCTCAAGACGCTGGCCAAGACCGGCCAGTTCCGCGAAGACCTCTACTATCGCCTGCACGTCATCGCGCTCAAGCTGCCGCCGCTGCGCGAACGCGGCGCCGACGTGGTGGAGATCGCCCAGGCCTTCCTCGCCCGCCAGTGCCAACGCATGGGCCGCGACCATCTGCGCTTCGCCCACGATGCCGAACAGGCCATCCGCCACTACCCCTGGCCGGGTAACGTGCGCGAACTGGAGAACGCCATCGAGCGCGCGGTGATTCTGTGCGAGGGCAACGAGATTTCCGCCGAGCTGCTGGGCATCGACATCGAGCTGGACGACCTGAGCGACGACGAATTCGCCGAGCAGCCCGCCCAGGGCGCCGTCAACAATCACGAGCCGACCGAGGACCTGTCGCTGGAGGATTATTTCCAGCATTTCGTGCTCGAGCATCAGGACCACATGACCGAGACCGAGCTGGCGCGCAAGCTCGGCATCAGCCGCAAGTGCCTGTGGGAACGTCGTCAGCGTCTGGGCATTCCTCGGCGCAAGGGCGCGGCCGCGGGTTCCTGAGGCGAAGCGCGGTGACAAGTCGGCGCCCCCCTGGTTCCAGGCTGTTACCCCAATCAAACATCGCGTAACAAAAGCCGGGTTCATCGGTAACGAGAACCCGGCTTTTTTCTGCCCGCGATTCCGGCGCGTAAATGCTAAGTCATTGAAAAATAAGGGATCACAAAAACTGGCACGGCATCTGCTTTATGTCTGGCACAACAACAATAACAACGCTTGAAAAACTCATAACAAAAACAATACGAATCGGCTCCAGCACAACAAAAACAACAACGCGGAGGCGCAGCTAACTGATTCTTTTGGAGAGGATTTGCCTTTGGGGTTCGCCCCACGACCAGGCCGAGAACAACAAAAACTGCACTAAAGCAGCGCCTGCACTGGTTGGATCAAGGAAGGATCACGGCAGCATCAGCATCCAAAGCAATCCGTTTGCTCCTGGTACCCGAATTGGGATACCTAAAACGGGCCTACAACAAAAACAACAGGCCCGACATAACAATAAAAACAAAGCACGCACCATTTTGGGGGGGAGCTTCGGCTCCCCCAGTAGCTTCAGTCCCCTCGCCATCCCCAGCCTGCCTTTACCCTCATTCCTCTTCCCGATGCTAGAATCCGCGCCAGTCGTGCGGTTACCGGCATTTCCGGCCGCTTATTCCTGCAAACAGTGCCTCCCATGCTGAAAAAGCTGTTCAAGTCCCTTCGTTCGCCGCTCTCGCTCAAGCGCCAGCCCCGCCCTCGCAGCACGCCGGAAATTCTCGGCCCTCGCCAGCACTCACTGCAGCGCGGCCAGTTCAGCCGTAACGCGGTCAATGTGGTCGAGCGTCTGCAGAATGCCGGCTATCAGGCCTATCTGGTGGGCGGCTGTGTACGCGACCTGCTGATCGGCATGCAGCCCAAGGACTTCGACGTGGCCACCAGCGCCACGCCCGAGCAGGTCCGCGCCGAGTTCCGCAATGCCCGCGTGATCGGCCGTCGCTTCAAGCTGGCCCACGTGCATTTCGGTCGCGAGATCATCGAGGTCGCCACCTTCCGCAGCAATCACCCGCAGGGCGACGACGAGGAAGACAGCCACCTGGCCGCCCGCCACGAGAGCGGGCGCATCCTGCGCGACAACGTCTACGGCGACCAGGAAAGCGACGCCCAGCGCCGCGACTTCACCATCAATGCCCTGTACTTCGACGTCACCGGCGAGCGGGTGCTGGACTACGCCCATGGCGTCCACGACATCCGCAATCGCCTGATCCGCTTGATCGGCGACCCCGAGCAGCGCTACCTGGAAGACCCGGTGCGCATGCTGCGCGCCGTGCGCTTCGCCGCCAAGCTCGGCTTCGAGATCGAGAAACACAGCGCCGCACCGATCCGCCGTCTCGCGCCGATGCTGCGCGACATCCCGGCCGCGCGCCTGTTCGACGAGGTGCTCAAGCTGTTCCTCGCAGGCCGCGCCGAACGCACCTTCGAGCTGCTGGTCGAGTACGACCTGTTCGCCCCGCTGTTCCCCGCCAGCGCCAAGGCGCTGGAGCGCAACCCCGAATATGCCGGCGACCTGATCCGCCAGGCCCTGGCCAATACCGACGAGCGCATCGCCCTGGGCAAGCCGGTCACGCCCGCCTTCCTCTTCGCCGCCCTGCTCTGGCCTGCATTGCCGGCGCGCGCGCTGCAGCTGCAGGACCGCGGCATGCCGCCGATCCCGGCCATGCAGGAAGCCGCCCACGAGCTGATCCTCGAGCAGTGCCGCCGCATCGCCGTGCCCAAGCGATTCACCATTCCGATCCGCGAGATCTGGGACATGCAGGAACGCCTGCCGCGCCGCCACGGCAAGCGCGCCGACCTGCTGCTGGAGAACCCGCGCTTCCGCGCCGGCTACGACTTCCTCCTGCTGCGTGAAGAGGCCGGCGAGCAGACCGACGGCCTCGGCGACTGGTGGACCGACTACCAGGACGCCAGCGACAGCGAGCGCCGCGCCATGATCCGCGACCTCAGCAGCCGCCCGGACGACGGCGGTGGCGAAGGCGCACCGGTAGCACGCAAGCGCCGCCGCGGTGGGCGTAATCGCCGTCGCGGTCCGCGCAGCGACGCACCGGCCGGCGAATAAGTGGAGCGGGTCTACATCGGCCTCGGCAGCAACCTGGCCGAGCCGCGCCAGCAGCTCGAGGCCGCCCTCGCCGCCCTCGCCGAGCTGCCCGACAGCCGCCTGGCCGCCACCTCCTCTTTCTATGCCAGCGACCCGCTCGGCCCGCCGGACCAGCCGCGCTACGTCAACGCCGTGGCGGCATTGGACACGGGGCTGGAGCCGCTGCAACTGCTCGATGCCCTGCAGCGCATCGAGCAGGAACAGGGCCGCGTACGCAAGGCCGAGCGCTGGGGCCCACGCACATTGGATCTGGACATCCTGCTGTTCGGCGAACGCCTGCTCGCCGAGGAACGTCTGAGCGTGCCGCACTATCACCTGCACGCCCGCGCATTCGTGCTCTACCCGCTGGCCGAAATCGCCCCTGCCGACCTGGAACTGCCCGATGGCCGGAGTCTGCAAACCCTGCTCGCCGCCTGCCCCTTTGAGGGCCTGGAACGCCTCTAGCCAGGCGCAACGGGTAACGTCGTAACAGAGCGGTAACACCCGTGATTGACTTCACGCCCCCCCATCGGGACTATAGGCGTCCCGTTGCCCCGAGGCGGTGCAGACAGCCCCGCCCAAGAGGCCGAGAGCAGGCGCCACAAGCGCCGCCATCCGGCCCGCTGATGAGGACTCTCCCATGCCTGATGTAACCGTAAGCACCCTGCTGGGCCTGAAGCAGAAGGGCGAGAAGATCGCCATGCTGACCGCCTACGACGCCACCTTCGCCCAGGCAGCCTGCCAGGCCGGTGTGGAAGTGCTGCTGGTGGGAGACTCCCTGGGCATGGTCCTGCAGGGCCACGACAGCACCCTGCCGGTGTCGCTGGCCGACATGGCCTATCACACCGCCGCCGTGAAGCGCGGCAACCAGGGCGCGCTGATCCTCGCCGACCTGCCGTTCATGGCTTACCCCACCCTCGAACAGACCTTCGCCAGCAGCGCCGCGCTGATGCGGGCCGGCGCCCACATGATCAAGCTGGAGGGCGCGACCTGGCTGGCCGAGCCGATCCGCCAACTGGCCGAGCGCGGCGTGCCGGTCTGCGCCCACCTGGGCCTGACGCCGCAGGCGGTCAACGTGTTCGGCGGTTACAAGGTGCAGGGCCGCGGCGACGCCGCCGCGCGCCAGCTGCGCGCCGACGCCATGGCCCTGGAGCAGGCCGGCGCCGCCATGCTGTTGCTCGAATGCGTCCCCAGCGAGCTGGCCGCCGAGATCACCCAGTCGGTGAAGATTCCGGTGATCGGTATCGGCGCAGGCTCGGCCACCGACGGCCAGGTACTGGTGATGCACGACATGCTCGGCCTGTCGCTGACTGGCCGAGCACCGAAGTTCGTGAAGAACTTCATGGAAGGCCAGCCGAGCGTCCAGGCCGCCTTCGCCGCTTATGTACGCGCGGTGAAGGACGTCAGCTTCCCCGCCGAGGAACACGGATTCTCCGCATGAACAGCGTCAAGACCGTCCGGGAACTGCGCGCCGCCGTGGCGCGCGCGCGTGGCGAGGGCAAGCGTATCGCCTTCGTGCCGACCATGGGCAACCTGCACGAGGGCCACGTCGCCCTGGTGGAGAAGGCCGGTCAGCGCGCCGACTTCGTGGTCGCCAGCATCTTCGTCAATCCGCTGCAGTTCGGCCCCAACGAAGACCTGGCCAAGTACCCGCGTACCCTGGCCGCGGACCAGGACAAGCTGGTCGCCGCCGGTTGCCACCTGCTGTTCCACCCGGATGTCGATGAGATGTACCCCCACGGCCAGGCCGGCCAGACCCGCGTCGGCGTGCCCGGCGTCTCCGAGGGCCTGTGCGGCGCCAGCCGTCCCGGCCACTTCGAGGGCGTCGCCACCGTGGTGACCAAGCTGTTCAACATGGTCCAGCCGGATCTCGCCGTGTTCGGCGAGAAGGACTTCCAGCAGCTGGCGGTGATCCGCACCCTGGTGCGCGACCTGAACATGCCGATCCAGATCGTCGGCGAGCCGACCGTGCGCGCCGAGGACGGCCTGGCCCTGTCCTCGCGCAACGGCTACCTCAGCACCGAGCAGCGCGCCCAGGCGCCGGCCCTGTACCGCACCCTGAACGAGCTGGCCGAGGCGATCCGTGGCGGCAACCGCGATTTCGCCGCGCTGATGGCAAACGGCACGGCCAGCCTCGCGGCGGCCGGCTTCCGCCCCGACTACCTGGAGATCCGCGAGGCGAGCAGCCTGCGTCTCGCCCAGGCCGACGACCGTCAACTGGTGATCCTGGGCGCCGCCTTCATGGGCAACACGCGCCTGATCGACAACCTCGCTTTCGAGCTGTAACCCACGCGACAACTGGCCTTGATGCCCTCCGGGGCTTCGGGCACACTCTGCCGCCGCCGTATTCCGAGAGGGAAATAGTCATGCACGCCATCATGCTCAAGGCCAAGCTGCACCGCGCCATCGTCACCCATGCGGTGCTCGACTACGAGGGCTCCTGTGCCATCGACGGCGAATGGCTGGACCTGTCCGGCATCCGCGAATACGAGCAGATCCAGATCTACAACGTGGACAACGGCGAGCGCTTCACCACCTACGCCATCCGCGGCGAGGAAGGCTCGAAGATCATCTCGGTCAACGGCGCCGCCGCGCACAAGGCCGGCGTTGGCCATCGCGTGATCATCTGCGCCTATGCCCATTACAGCGAGGCCGAGCTGGCCAACTTCCAGCCGCGCGTTCTCTATATGGGCGCCGACGGTGAGCTGAGCCACACCAGCAACGCGATCCCGGTACAAGTCGCCTGAACGAGTCGGCTGCCGCTACACTCCAAGCCCGGAAGCTTTCCGGGCTTTTCATTGGTGCGCCATCCGCGATCCGGCATCTGCCGTAGCGTGCCGAGACGGGAACAGCCGCGCACCCGACCCGCTCCCGGTCAGCCGAAACGCCTACAAGCCGTATAAAAGGAAATTGCCGCCCATGGCGTATTACCAGCACCCACACGACGTCACCACCCTGCCCACCTGGCAGGCCCTGCTCCAGCACCGCCAGAACATGCAGGGCTTCAGCATGCGTGAAGCCTTCTGCGCCGACGCCCAGCGCTTCGAGCGCTTCTCCATGAGCACCAGCGGGATATTCCTCGACTATTCGAAGAACCTCATCAGCGACGAGACCCGCGATCTGCTGGTCGACCTGGCCAAGGAAGCCGGCCTGCAGGAGGCGATCGAGGCGCTGTTTGATGGCGAACAGGTCAACGCCTCCGAGGGCCGCCCCGCCCTGCACACCGCCCTGCGCCGGCCGATCGGCGACTGCGTGATGGTCGACGGCGCCAACGTGATGCCGGAAGTCCACCGAGTGCTCAACCAGATGACCGATCTGGTGGGCCGCATCCACAGCAACCTGTGGCGCGGCTACAGCGAGAAGACCATCACCGACGTGGTCAACATCGGCATCGGCGGCTCCTTCCTCGGCCCGCAGCTGGTCTCCGAGGCCCTGCTGCCGTTCACCCAGAACGGCGTGCGCTGCCACTACCTGGCGAATATCGACGGCAGCGAGTTCCACGAGCTGTCGGCCAAGCTGAATGCCGAGACCACCCTGTTCATCGTCTCTTCCAAGTCCTTCGGCACCCTCGAGACCCTGAAGAACGCCCAGGCCGCGCGCTCCTGGTACCTGGCCCGCGGCGGCACCGAGGAAAAGCTGTACCGCCACTTCATCGCGGTGACCAGCAACAAGGAAGCCGCCATCGCCTTCGGCATCCGCGAGAAGAACATCTTCCCGATGTGGGACTGGGTCGGTGGCCGCTACTCGCTGTGGTCGGCCATCGGCCTGCCCATCGCCCTGGCCGTGGGCATGTCGAATTTCAAGGAGCTGCTGTCCGGCGCCTACAGCATGGACACGCACTTCCGCACCGCGCCGTTCGAGCGGAACATGCCGGTGCTGCTGGCCCTGCTCGGCGTCTGGTACGGCAACTTCTGGGATGCACAGAGCCACGCCATCCTGCCGTACGATCACTACCTGCGGAACATTACCAAGCACCTGCAGCAACTGGACATGGAATCCAACGGCAAGAGCGTGCGCCAGGACGGCACCGCGGCCAGCACCGAGACCGGCCCGGTGATCTGGGGCGGCGTCGGCTGCAATGGCCAGCACGCCTACCACCAGTTGCTGCACCAGGGCACCCCGCTGATTCCGGCGGACTTCATCGTGCCGGTGGTCAGCTACAACCCGGTGGCCGACCACCACCAGTGGCTGTACGCCAACTGCCTGTCGCAGAGCCAGGCGCTGATGCTCGGCAAGTGCCGCAGCGAGGCCGAGGCCGAGCTGCGCGCCAAGGGCCTAGCCGAGGACGAGGTGCAGCGCCTGGCGCCGCACAAGGTGATCCCGGGCAACCGCCCGAGCAACACCCTGGTGCTCGAGCGCATCAGCCCGCGCCGCCTCGGCGCGCTGGTGGCGATGTACGAGCACAAGGTGTTCGTGCAGAGCGTGATCTGGGGCATCAACGCCTTCGACCAATGGGGCGTGGAGCTGGGCAAGGAACTCGGCAAGGGCGTCTACCAACGCCTCACCGGCTGGGACCAGCCGCCGGCCGAGGACGCCTCGACCCAGGGCCTGATCGACTTCTTCCGCGGTCGCCACCGCGGCTGAGCCATCGGCGTCAACACGAACCCGGCCGCGCGCCGGGTTCGTGCATTCTGGGCCTGGCGAAGGTCGGATTCGAAAAAGCGGGCTTGAACCGGCTACGGGCCTGGTCCAACCTGACTGCACTTCGGACCCACAATAACAAAGGCCCCGCCATGTTCGAGATCAACCGCCACCCCGTGCCCGACAGCGTGCGCCAGCGCGCCCTCATCGACGATGAGGCCTACCAGCGCCTCTACCGCCAGTCCATCGAGCAGCCGGAAGAGTTCTGGAGCGAGCAGGCCAAGCAGTTCCTACACTGGTTCAAGCCCTGGGAACAGCTGCACCACAGCGACCTGGCCAAGGGCGAGGCGCAGTGGTTCAAGGGCGGTCAGCTCAACGTTGCCTACAACTGCATCGATCGCCACCTGGAAAAGCGCGGCGAACAGATCGCCATCATCTGGGAAGGCGACAACCCGGCCGAATCCGCCCACATCACCTACAACAAGCTGCACCACAACGTCAGCCGCCTGGCCAACGTGCTGAAGAGCCGCGGCGTGAAGAAGGGCGACCGGGTGTGCATCTACATGCCCATGGTGCCGGAGGCGGCCTACGCCATGCTGGCCTGCACGCGCATCGGCGCCATCCACTCGGTGGTGTTCGGCGGCTTCTCCCCGGACGCCCTGCGCGACCGTATCCTCGATGCCGACTGCCGCACCGTGATCACCGCCGACGAGGGCGTGCGCGGCGGCAAGTACATCGCGCTGAAGAACAACGTCGACAAGGCCCTGCAGAGCTGCCCCAACGTCAGCACCGTGCTGGTGGTCGAGCGCACCCAGGGCGAGATCGCCTGGGTCGAAGGTCGTGACCTCTGGTACCACCAGGCTCTCAAGGAAGCCAGCGCCGACTGCCCGGCCGAGCCGATGGACGCCGAGGACCCGCTGTTCATCCTCTACACATCCGGCAGCACCGGTAAACCCAAAGGCGTGCTGCACACCACCGGCGGCTACCTGCTGGGCGCGGCCATGAGCCACAAGTACGTGTTCGACTACCACGAGGGCGACATCTACTGGTGCACCGCCGACGTTGGCTGGGTCACCGGGCACAGCTACATCGTCTACGGCCCGCTGGCCAACGGCGCGGTCACCCTGATGTTCGAGGGCGTGCCCAACTACCCGGACGCCTCGCGCTTCTGGCAGGTGATCGACAAGCACCAGGTCAATATCTTCTACACCGCACCCACGGCATTGCGCGCGCTGATGCGCGAAGGCGAGGCGCCGGTGAAGGCGACCTACCGCTCCAGCCTGCGCCTGCTCGGCACAGTGGGTGAACCGATCAACCCGGAGGCCTGGGAGTGGTACTACCACGTGGTCGGCGAGCAGCGCTGCCCCATCGTCGACACCTGGTGGCAGACCGAGACCGGCGCCATCATGATCACCCCGCTGCCCGGCGCCACCGAGCTCAAGCCCGGCTCGGCGACCCGTCCGTTCTTCGGTGTGCAACCGGTGCTCCTCGACGAGCAGGGCAAGGAAATCGAGGGCCCCGGCGCCGGCGTGATGGCCATCAAGGCCAGTTGGCCGAGCCAGATCCGCAGCGTCTACGGCGACCACCAGCGGATGATCGACACCTACTTCAAGCCCTACCCCGGCTACTACTTCACCGGCGACGGCGCGCGCCGCGACGAGGACGGCTACTGGTGGATCACCGGCCGTGTCGACGACGTGATCAACGTCTCCGGCCACCGCATCGGCACCGCCGAGGTGGAGAGCGCCCTGGTGCTGCACGACGCCGTGGCCGAGGCCGCCGTGGTCGGCTATCCGCATGACCTCAAGGGTCAGGGCATCTACGCCTTTGTCACCACCATGAAGGGCCTGGAGCCCTCCGACGAGCTGAAGCAGGAGCTGCTGGCCCTGGTCGGCAAGGAGATCGGCAGCTTCGCCAAGCCGGAGATGATCCAGTGGGCGCCGGGCCTGCCCAAGACCCGCTCGGGCAAGATCATGCGCCGCATCCTGCGCAAGATCGCCTGCAACGAGCTGGACAACATGGGCGACACCTCGACCCTGGCCGACCCCTCGGTGGTGGACAGCCTGATCGAGCAGCGCCTGAACCAGTAGCCGCAGGGCGGGGCGACCCGCGAAGATGTAGGTGGATGACGCTCTGCTCATCCACCATCGGCTTCGCCCGGTGGGCCGCCACCCGGTGGATCGGTGAAGCGTGATCCACCCTACATTGCAATCCGCGCCTGACCCGGCGCGGGTCCTATCTGAGCAAGCGAACAACCTGTCCCATGGAATTCCTCCGCCGTCGCATCGAAGCCCAGGTCCTCAGCCTCAGCGGCATCGCCCTCGGCCAGATCGACTTCAGCCAGCCCCCGGGCGACCCCGGCCTGTTCGGCTCCGACGCGGTGTGCTGGCGCGTGCACGGCGACTTCACCAGCATGATGGTCGGCGGCATCAGCGCCCTGCTGCTGCAGGCCCTGCATCCGCTGGCGCTATCCGGCGTGTGGGATCACTCGAATTTCCGCGAGGACCTGATCGGCCGCCTTCGCCGCACCGGCCAGTTCATCTCCGGCACCACCTTCGGCTCACGCCGCGATGCCGAATGGCTGATCGACAAGGTGCGCACTATTCACCTGCAGGTAGTCGGCACCGCGCCGGACGGCCGGCCTTACGCCGCCAGCGACTCGGAACTGCTGACCTGGGTGCACGTGGCCGAGGTCTCCAGCTTCCTCGCAGCCCACCTGCGCTACCTCAACCCGCAGCTCAGCGAGGCCGATCAGGATCGCTACTACGCCGAGGTGGCACTGATCGCCGAACGCCTCGGTGCCGAGAACGTGCCGCGCTCGCGCGCCGAAGTCGCCGCCTATCTCGAGGCCGTGCGCCCACAGCTGCTGTGTGACGAACGCTCGCGAGAGATTCTGCGCATTCTGCAGGGCGCACCGGCGCCCAGCGCCCTGGCCGTGCCGGTGGGCAAGCTGATTATGCAGGCCGGCTTCGACCTGCTGCCGGACTGGGCCCAGGCCATGCTCGGCACGCCAATCGGCCCGGCCCGCAGCCAAGCCATCCGCGCCGGCGTCAACGGCATCGCGCCGACCCTGCGCTGGGCCATGCGCAGCGGCGCCTTGCACCGAGCGCGCCAGCGCATGGGCCTGCCGCCGCGCGACTGAGCGGTCGGTCCGCGCACTGGCCGGGTCTCGAACGGCTATGCCACCATAACGCCCCCGCCGCGCCCTACCGCGCGCCCGAGTTCGAGGACACCGTCATGCAAGAAGTCGTCATCGTCGCCGCCACCCGCACCGCCATCGGCAGCTTCCAGGGCGCCCTGGCCGGCGTGCCCGCCGTCGAGCTAGGCGCCGCCGTGATCAAGCGCCTGCTGGAACAGACCGGCGTCGCCGGCAGCGAAGTGGACGAGGTGATCCTCGGCCACGTGCTGACCGCCGGCGCCGGGCAGAACACCGCCCGCCAGGCCTCGATCAAGGCCGGCCTGCCCAATGCCGTGCCGGCGCTGACCCTGAACAAGGTCTGCGGCTCCGGCCTCAAGGCCCTGCACCTGGGCGCACAGGCGATTCGCTGCGGCGACGCCGAGGTGATCATCGCCGGCGGCATGGAAAACATGAGCCTGGCGCCCTACGTCATGCCCGCCGCCCGCACCGGCCAGCGCATGGGCCACGGCAAGCTGATCGACACCATGATCCAGGACGGTCTGTGGGACGCCTTCAACGACTACCACATGGGCATTACCGCCGAGAACCTGGTGGACAAGTACGGCATCAGCCGCGAACAGCAGGACGCCTTCGCCGCCGCCTCGCAGCAGAAGGCCGTGGCCGCCATTGAGGCCGGCCGCTTCGATGACGAGATCACTCCGATCCTGATCCCCTCGCGCAAGGGCGACCCGGTCAGCTTCGCCAAGGACGAACAGCCGCGCGCCGGCACCACCGCAGAATCCCTGGCCGGCCTCAAGCCGGCTTTCAAGAAGGACGGCAGCGTCACCGCCGGCAACGCTTCCAGCCTCAACGATGGCGCCGCCGCCGTACTGCTGATGAGCGCAGACAAGGCCAAGGCCCTGGGCCTGCCGGTGCTGGCCAAGATCGCCGCCTACGCCAACGCCGGCGTCGACCCGGCGATCATGGGCATCGGCCCGGTCTCGGCGACCAAGCGCTGCCTGGAAAAGGCCGGCTGGCAGCTGAGCGAGCTGGACCTGATCGAGGCCAACGAGGCCTTCGCCGCCCAGGCCCTGTCGGTGGGCAAGGAGCTGGGCTGGAATGCGGCCAGGGTCAACGTCAACGGCGGTGCCATCGCCCTCGGCCACCCCATCGGCGCCTCCGGCTGCCGCGTGCTGGTGACCCTGCTGCACGAGATGATCAAGCGCGATGCCAAGAAGGGCCTGGCCACCCTGTGCATCGGTGGTGGTCAGGGCGTAGCGCTGGCCATCGAACGCTAAACGTCGCGCCCATCGCCCGCATTCGCGGCGTCGGCGGCGCTTGCCGTAGGTGGTCTACTGTCTGCGCACCGCCTCCTCGCGACTACGAGCGCTGTACACGACTGACAGCGAAGTAACGCCGGCCTGGAGCCGGCGTTTTTCTTGGTAAACTGCGCGCCCTCCCGTTCCGAGACGCCGCCATGTCCTCTCTCGACCAGGCGCTCTCCGCCGCCCTCGACGCCCGTCAGCCACTGCTGACCGAACTGCACCAGCGGCAGACCGACTGCTACCGGCTGTTCCATGGCAGCCAGGAAGGCGCACCCGGCCTCACGCTCGACCGCTACGGTCCGCAACTGATGGTGCAGAGCTTCCATCAGCCACTGCAGCTCGATGCCCTGCTCGACCTGCACACCGCCATCAACGAGCGCCTCGGCCTCGACCTGCAGCTGGTCTACAACGACCGCTCCGGCGGCAACTCGCGTGTCGATCGCCGCGACCCGGTGTACCAGGCCACCCCCGAGGCGCTGGAAGACCAAGTCGGCCAGGAATGGGGGCTCAACTACCGGGTACGCGGGCGCCATCCGGGCCAGGACCCGCTGCTGTTCCTCGACCTGCGCAACGCCCGCGGCTGGATCAAGGCCAACAGCGCCGGCAAGCGCGTGCTCAACCTGTTCGCCTATACCTGCGGCGTCGGCCTGTGCGCTGCGGCCGGTGGCGCGCGCGAGGTGCTCAACCTGGACTTTGCCGAGGGCAACCTGGCGGTGGGCCGCGAGAATCTGGCGCTCAATCCGGGGTTGGCGATGGACTTCGTGCAGTCCGACTACTTTCCTGCCATCCGCCAACTGGCCGGCCTGCCCATCGCCGCGCGCCGCGGGCAGAAGTTGCCCAGCTATCCGCGCCTGGAACAGCGCCAGTTCGACCTGGTATTGCTCGACCCGCCGGCCTGGGCCAAGAGCGCCTTCGGCACCGTCGACCTGCTGCGCGACTACCAGAGCCTGCTCAAGCCGGCGATCCTCGCCACCGCCGAGGATGGCGTGCTGATCTGCTGCAACAACCTGGCGAAGGTCGAACTGGAGAAATGGCGCGGCCAAGTACTGCGCTGCGCCGAGAAGCTGGGCCGCCCGGTGCGCCAGTGCGAGCAGATCCTGCCGGCCGCCGACTTCCCCTCGCGCGACGGCAGGCCGCCGCTGAAGACCCTGGCCCTGCATTTCTGACCCGTCGCAAACCCGACGACTCATCCGGTCGCGGCCCGCGGACGACGGGCCCGGCAGCCGCAAAGTGGCGCCCGAGACGGGCCGCCAGGTGAGACCGATGGCCCACAAAGCCACAATGCCCATGCCATACTCCAGGCTCCTCAGCCTGGAAAGATGACGCCGTACCCATGCCCAAAGGACTGAAACGCACCCTCTACGCGCTCACCCTCGCCCTCGGCTTCTACAGCCTCCTCGGCTTCCTGATCCTGCCCGGCGTGGTACAGCGCGTGGCCAACCAGCAGCTGGCGCACTGGGCCACGGTGCCGGGGCACCTGGAACGGGTGGAATTCAATCCCTTCAGCCTGGAGCTGCGCCTGTGGGGCCTGCGCCTCGGCGAGGCCGACCAGCAACAGGTCGCCTTCCAGCGGCTGTACGCCAACCTGCAGGCGGACAGCCTGTGGAGCGGCTCCCTGCATCTGGTCGAGGTACAGCTGGAGAAGGCACATACCGAGGTGCTGTTCGCCCAGGATGGCGCCCTCAACCTCGCCAGCCTGTTCCGCCTGCCGCCGAGCGAGGAAGCGCCGGCCGACGAGGCGCCGAGCGAGCCCTTCCCGCTGCGCATCGACAGCATTCGCCTGATCGAGAACAGCCTGCACTTCCAGGATCTGCGCCCGAGCGAGCCGGTGGAGTTCGTCTACGACTCGCTGAACCTCGAGCTGAACCACCTCAGCACCCTGCCGGACAACGATGCCGAGATGCAGCTGGTGGCCACCGGCCCCCAGGGCGGACGTATCGACTGGGAGGGCCAGCTCAGCCTTAGCCCGATCGTCTCGCAGGGCCAACTCAAGCTCACCGACGGCAACATGAAGGGCTTCTGGCCCTACGTGCGCGACGCCGTGCCGCTGGATCTGGAGCGCGGCACCCTCAGCCTCAGCGGCGAGTACGTGTTGAACCTGGCCGAGGGCACCGAACTGCTGCTGAATGGCGTCGCCATCGGCCTGTCGAACGTCGCCATCGATGCCCCGGATGACCGGCCGCTGGCCCGCCTGGGACGCCTCGACGTCAGCGAGGCCAGCCTGAACCTGGCGAAGCAGCAGGTGCTGATCGGCAAGATCCGCAGCCATAAGCTGGAAACCTGGGCCGCCCGCGAGGCCGATGGCCAGCTCGACTGGCAGAAGCTGTTCGCCAGCCATGGCAAGCCGGCCTCGACGAGCGCGCCGCAGACACCGACCCCGAGCGAAGCCTTGGCCGCCGAACCGGAAACGCCACCACCGCCGGCAGGCGAACAGCAGAGCGCCGCCACGGCCCAGCCACCACAGCAGGCCAAGCCCTGGCAGGTGCTGCTGCGCGACGTGCAGCTGCGCGACTATCAGATCCACCTGGCCGACCGCGCCACCGGCAGCGGCGAGGTCAGGCTCGACCTGACGCCGCTGAGCCTCGACCTGCGCGATTTCGACAGCCTCGGCACCGCGCCCTTCCAGCTGAACCTCGATACCGGCGTGAACAAGCGCGGCCAGCTCAAGGCCGAAGGCCAGGTACAGCTGCAACCGGCCACTGCCCAGCTCAAGGTGGCCACGCGTGACATCGACCTGCGCCTGGCCCAGGCCTATATCAGCCCGTTCGTTCGCCTGGAGCTGCGCAGCGGCCAGCTCAGCAGCGACCTGACGGTAGACCTCAAAGGCGTCGAGCCGCTGGACTTCAGCGTCGGCGGACGCGCCGAGGTCAACCAGCTGCATACCGTGGACCAGTTGAAAGACCGCGACTTCCTCAAGTGGCAGCAGCTGCTGGCGGAGGATCTGGACTACCGCCACGACCAGGGCCTGGCCATCGGCCGGGTGCAGATGCTGCGACCCTACGCGCGCTTCATCATCAACGAGAACCTGACCACCAACATCAACGACCTGATGATCCCGCAGCCGGCCGATACCTCGCCGCAGGCCAGGGCGAAGGCGCAAGCGCCGGGCGAGCCGCTGCCGATCCGCATCGGCGGCATCGACATCCAGGAGGGCTCGGCCAACTTCGCCGACTTCAGCCTGACACCCAACTTCGCCACGGCCATTCAGCAGCTCAACGGCCACATCGGCACCCTGGACAACAGCAGCCCGAAGACCGCCAGCGTCGACGTCGAGGGCAAGGTCGACAAATACGCGCCGGTCAGCATCAAGGGCGAGCTGACGCCGTTCGACCCGATGAACAGCCTGGACATCGCCACTCGCTTCCGCAACGTCGAGCTGACCACCCTCACCCCCTACTCCGGCAAGTTCGCCGGCTACCGTATCCGCAAGGGTCGCCTCAATCTCGACCTGCATTACCGCATCGAGAAGGGCCAGCTGAACGCCGACAACAAGGTGCTGCTGGAAGACCTGCAGCTGGGCGAGAAGGTGGACAGCAAGGACGCCGTCGACCTGCCGGTACGCCTGGCCGTGGCCCTGCTCAAGGACACCCAGGGCAACATCGACATCCAGCTGCCGGTGCAGGGCAACCTCAACGATCCGCAATTCAGCCTCATGCCCATCGTCTGGCAGACCCTGCGCAACCTGGTGCTGCGGGCCGCCCAGGCGCCCTTCAAGTTCATCGCCGGCCTGGTCGGCGGCAGCGACACCGACCTCAGCCAGGTGCACTTCGCCGCCGGCAGCAGCGAGCTGGATGGCGCGGCGCAGCAGGCGCTGGACACCCTGGCCGCGGCCCTGAAGGAGCGCCCCGTGCTGCGCCTCGAGGTAGAAGGCACCAGCGCCGCGGCCAGCGACGGGCCCTTGCTGGCGATGCAGCGCCTGGAGCGCGAATACCAGAGCACCCAGTACAAGATGCTGCAGCGCAGCGGCGAGCCGGTGCCCGCCGAGCCCGCGCAACTGGTGGTGGACGAGGATGACAAGGCGACGCTGCTCGAGGGCATCTACCGCGCGCGCCTGAAGCAGCAGCCGCCGGCCGAATGGCAGGAGCTGCCGGAAGAGGAGCGCACGGCCCGGATGCGCGAGGCGGTGCTGCAGTCCTGGGCGACGAGTGCGGCGCTACAACGTAACCTTGGCCAGGCGCGTGCGGCCAGCATCAAGGATTATCTGGTCGAGCGCGGCGGCCTGGCACCCGAGCGCATCTACCTGCTCGACGCCAACCTGCGCGGCCAGGACCAGGCCGGCGGCCGGGTCGCCACGTCGCTGCATCTGGGGAGCCTGTAATGAATCGATATGCATGGGGCATCACCCTGACACTGGCCTGCGGTCTGGCCGAAGCCGGCACACTGCGCTGCGGCAGCAAGCTGATCAACGAGGGCGACCGCGCCTTCGAGGTCGAGCGCAAATGCGGCGCGCCCGATCACCGCGATCTGGTGGGCTACACCGGTGGCTACCACGGCGGTCGTGAGCTGGTCATCGAGGAATGGGTGTACGGGCCCGACAACGGCATGCTCAGCATCCTCACGTTCCAGGGCAACCGCCTGGTGCGCATAGAGACCAAACGTGCCGACTGACTGACAACCCATCCTGCCCGGTGTAGGCTGCCAGGAACGCCCGCGCAGCCGAACCCGCCCGATGTACAAGACCACCCTCCTCGCTCTCTGCCTGCTCATGGCCGGCACCGCTCATGCCAGCTCCACCCTGCGCTGCGGCAGCCAGTTGGTCAGCACCCAGGACCTGGCCAGCGAGATCGAGGCCAAGTGCGGCACGCCGGTCGCCCGGGACTTCCTGGGCTATCGCGAGGTAGTGGATTACTACGGGTTCGTCAGCGAAGTGGCGATCGAGGAATGGACCTACGGGCCGAGAAACGGCATGTATTACTTCCTGCGCCTGGAGGGCAACCGCCTGGTCAGGATCGAAAGCAAACGTGGCAAATGACTGCCTCTCAGAACAAGGACGCTCGATATGAACAAACTACTTCTCGCTTCACTGCTCGTTGTCGTCGCCAGCAACGCCCAGGCCGCCACCCTGCGCTGCGAGAACGGCATCGCCGACCGGGGCGATCGCACCTCCGAAGTGCTGCGCAAATGTGGCACCCCGGTCAGCCAGTCGGTCACCGGCTACGTACTCGACAATAACGGCAACCACAAATTCGTGAAGGAAGAGTGGGTGTATGGCCCACGCAGCGGGATGATCTATTTCCTGCAGTTCGAGGGCGAGCGCCTGGTCCGGGTCAACAGCAAGCGCAGCGACTGACGCATGCTGATCATCCCCGCCGAACACCCGCTGGACTGGAAGCGCCCGCCGGTCGTCACCCTGTTGCTGATCCTGCTCAACGTGCTGATCTACTTCGGCTACCAGGGCGGCGACACGGCGCGCCGCGAGGCCGCGGTGCAGGCTTACCTGGACGGCGGGTTGCTCGGCCGCGAACGGGCCCTGTTCCTCGACAGCCTCTCAAGCCGTGAAGGGCTGGAGCGCGACGAGCGCGAATACGTCGACGGCCTGCGCCGCCAGGAGCTGGCGACCTGGGTACTGCATGATCTGCAGTTCGAACAGGCCGTGCATCAGCGCGCCGACTACCGTGCCGACCCGGACTGGCAGACGGCTCGCGCCAGGGCGGAAGCGGCGCGTGACCGCATCAGCCTGTTCCGCTTCGGCTTCATTCCGGCGAAATTCAGCCTCGAGGGGCTGGTCGGCGCGATGTTCCTGCACGGCAGCTTCGAGCACCTGCTGGGCAACATGCTGTTCCTGTTCATCTTCGGCTTCGCCCTGGAGATCGCCCTGGGGCGCACTGTCTATCTCGGGCTCTACCTGCTCAGCGGCCTGGCCTCGCACCTGCTGTGGTGGGCGCTGGACCCGGCCTGGGTGACCGGCGTCGGCGCCTCCGGGGCGATCTCGGGGTTGATGGGCATGTACATCGGCGTCTACGGCCTGCGGCGCATCAACTTCTTCTACTGGCTGGGCCCGCTGATCGGCTACTTCAAGGCGCCGGCGCTGTGGATCCTGCCGGTATGGATCGGCAAGGAACTTTACGGCCTGCTGGCGGCGGACGACCACACCAACTACTACGCCCACCTGGGCGGCCTCCTCGCCGGGTTCCTGGCCGTGTGGCTGGCGCGCCTGTCGGGGCGCCTGCACATGGATGAGGCCTATCTGCACAAGGAGGACCCGGACGCGCCGTTCAAGCGCGAACTGGCTTCTCTGGATCAACTGATCGGCCGCTTCGCCCTGCCCCAGGCCGCCGAGCGCGGCCCTGACCTGCTGGCCCGCTATCCGGGCCGACCGGCGCTGCTGGAGCGTCTGTACGCCGTCGCCTGTGGACGCCAGGACAAACCGCTGCTGACGCTGGTACTCAAGCAGCTGTTCGCCCTGCCGGAAGGCGCGGAGCTTCGTCCCCTGCTGTTGCGCCTGGCCACGGACAGCCGGGAGCAGCCGATGCTGGCGCACCCCGCCGTGCAACTGCACCTGCTGCAGAAATTGCTCAGATGCGGTGAGGGCGCCCAGGGAATGACGGCCTGGCGCCGCCTCAGCCGGATGCCGCAACCGCCGCAACAGTTACCGTCGCTGACGCTGCAGCTGGCCAAGCAGCAGGGGCAGCGCCAGGATCTGCAGGCCGTGAGCGAATTGGCGCGCTACCTGAGCACGGCCTTTCCCGAGGCGGAACAGACCCGCCAGCTCGCCCTGTACCGGCAGCATCTGGCGCGCTGAAAATGAAAAAGCCCCGCAAGCGGGGCTTTCTCATATCAGCGGCCAGCGTTACAGCTTGCTGCTGAAGTCGCGCACTTCCTCTTGCGCCCGTTCCTTGGTCCAGCCGTAACGCTCCTGCAGCTTGCCTTCCAGGTATTCGCTGTGGCCCTCGACGATATCCAGATCGTCGTTGGTCAAATTGCCCCAACGCTCCTGCATGCGGCCGGAGAGTTGCTTCCACTTGCCTTTGATGACGTCGGAATTCATGGCGGTATCTCCCGATTGAGGAAGTGCCGGCTCAAGGCCGGCACTCCGGTGGGTTTTACTCGGTGGACTTCAGGCCGTCGGCGGAAACGGAGGTCACGCCCTTGATGGCCTTGGCCTTCTCGACGGCCAGGTCACGCTCGGCGTCGCTCGGCACTACGCCGGACAGCGAGACCACGCCCTCGTTGGTTTCCACTTTGATGTCCAGACCACTGATGCTGTCGTCAGCCAGGAAGCTGGCCTTGACCTTGCTGGTGATCCAGGTGTCGGAGACCGCCTCTTCAGCGTTTTCGACGGTCTCGTTGGCGGCCAGCTGCATCGGCTGCAGGGAGGCCGGCGAAGTCACTTCGTCAGCGAAGGCCGCGTTGCTCAGCGGCAGGCCCAGGACGGCGGCAGTAAGGGCGGCGAGGGTCCACTTGTTGAACTGCTGTTTCATGGCGATCTACTCCTGATTGCTTCGGAATATTCGCAGCCAACTCCTGGCTGCGCTTGCAAGGGAGATATCGCAAGCGCTGTGCCAACCCGAACGGCATAAAATATCGTTTATTTTCAATAGCTTATAAAACGCCCATCTTTCGGCGAGTATGCAAAATGCCGATCTGCGCGGTTTGGGCCGTGCAGAATGCAATACCCTCAGGCCAGTTTTGCCAGCGTCGCCTCAAGGCGAGCGACCTCATCCAAGAGCGGCGATTGCGGATAGCGAATGCGGATGAACGTCAGCAGTTTCTGCGCCGGCTCCACCTGCCCCAGTCCTTCGGCGAAGCCGTGGGCGGCCAGCAGATAGGCCCTGGGAATATGCGGATAGTCCGGGAAGCGCTGGTGCAGGTTGCGCAGCATGCTCAGGCCCTCGCGGGTCTTGTGACGCTCCAGTAACGCCTCCGCCACCCGCTCGCAGACCTGCGCATCCTCGGGCAGGTAATTGGCCTGGAGCTGGCGCGCGTTGAGCAGGGCGAAAACCGCCTGAGCCGGATTGAGCCGGGCGGCCAGCGGCAAATAATGGGCAAGGTGACGCAGGCAGCGCTCGCGGGCATTGAGGCCGAAGAGCAACTGGTGGAAGCGCTCATTGAGCTTCAGATCGTTGGGCGCGACGTCCAGGGCCTTGGCCAGGACTTCCAGCGCCTGCGCGCTCTGCCCCTCCTTCAGTCGCACCTCGGCATCGGCCAGCGCACGACGGCGCCGGTACTCTTCGCCCGGATAGCCACGCGGCTCCTCATCATCCACCGCCACATAGCCCAGCGCGCCCTGATACTGGAATACCGCATAGCCCATCATGGCGCACATCACCACGCTGAAATACCCGAACAGCAGCGCCGCGATGGGCATCAGCACCACCTTGGGCAGGCCGCTGGCGAGCATGTAGACCACCACTCCCGGCGACTGCCAGAGGATGAAAAGAAACGCCCAGAGAATCAGATAGCGCCAGCCCATGGCCTTGATCACCGCACCCACCTCGTCCGGGCTGAGCGCGGCGCCCAGGGTCTTGTCCAGGGCGAGACGGATGATGCTGGCGGGAATCAGCAGCTGTACGCCCAGGGTCGCCGCCCAGAACAGCGCCTCGCTGTCGAAGTCCGCCGCCAGCCAGACCACGGCGAAACTGACGAAAAAGATCACCAGCAGACGCCAGAACAGGCTGAAGCCCTCGCCGTCGAAGGCTTCCGTCAGCCGGGGAGCTTCGCGCACGCCCTGGCTGGAGTTCTCGATCACGCTCTGCAGGTACTTGGTGGCGACGCAGAACAGCGCCAGCCACAGCAGCTTCCAGGCCGGCATGAACAGGCTCGCCAGGCACAGCGCCGCGGCGAAGGCCAGCGGTCCCGCCTGCAGGCCGTAGCGAAAGAAGGTGGGGATGCGCTGCCAGAACGGCTGCGCAGTATTGGCCGCACCGAGAAAGCGCAGCTTGCCGGCGCACAGTGGGCAGGTCGGTTCCAGCTCCGGCGCGTCGGCGTTGAGCGGGACGCAGCAGTCGCCGTAGTCGCGCTGGCAGGGCGAGCAGTGCCAGGTGGCGGGTTGCGCGGGGTGGTAACGACAGTGGGTGATTTCCATCGCCAGACGTCCTTGTTTGGGCACTGCGGAAAGGCGCCATTGTCGGGGCAAAACGCGGGCAAAAAAAAGAGGGCCCCGTGGGGCCCTCCTCTCGTGCTGCGTGGCTAGGACTCAGACGCCCGAAGCCTTGGCAGCGGCGACGTCCTTGATCGACAGCTTGATGCGGCCGCGGTTGTCCACGTCCAGCACCAGTACTTCGACTTCCTGGCCTTCCTTCAGTACGTCGGTGACCTTCTCGACGCGCTGATCGCTCAGCATCGAGATGTGCACCAGACCGTCCTTGCCCGGCAGGATGTTGACGAAGGCGCCGAAGTCGACGATGCGCTCGACCTTGCCGACGTAGATCTTGCCGATCTCGGCCTCGGCGGTGATCGCCAGCACGCGCTGCTTGGCAGCCTCGGCGGCTTCCTTGGTCTCGCCGAAGATCTTGATCGAGCCGTCGTCCTCGATGTCGATCGAGGCCTTGGTCTCTTCGCAGATGCCGCGGATGGTGGCGCCACCCTTGCCGATGACGTCGCGAATCTTGTCCTGGTCGATCTTCATCGCCAGCATGGTCGGAGCGTTGGCCGACAGCTCGCTGCGCGATTGGGAGATGACCTGATTCATCTGGCCAAGGATGTTCAGACGGGCTTCCAGAGCCTGACCCAGGGCGATCTCCATGATCTCCTCGGTGATGCCCTGGATCTTGATGTCCATCTGCAGGGCGGTGACGCCCTTGGAGGTACCGGCGACCTTAAAGTCCATGTCGCCCAGGTGGTCTTCGTCACCCAGGATGTCGGTCAGTACGGCGAACTTGTCACCTTCCTTGACCAGACCCATGGCGATACCGGCCACCGGCGCCTTCATGGGCACACCCGCGTCCATCAGGGCCAGGGAAGCGCCGCACACGGAAGCCATGGAGGACGAACCGTTGGACTCGGTGATCTCCGAGACGATACGGATGGTGTACGGGAACTCGTCATTGCTCGGCAGCATGGCGGCGACGCCACGACGGGCCAGGCGACCGTGGCCGATTTCGCGGCGGCCGGTGGCACCCATGCGGCCACATTCGCCGACCGAGTACGGCGGGAAGTTGTAGTGCAGCATGAACGGATCGCGCTTCTCGCCTTCCAGGGTATCCAGCAGCTGGGCATCGCGAGCGGTACCGAGGGTGGCAACGACCAGGGCCTGGGTCTCGCCACGGGTGAACAGGGCCGAACCGTGGGTCTTGTCGAGGACGCCGACTTCGATGTTCAGACCACGCACGGTGCGGGTATCACGACCGTCGATACGCGGCTTGCCATCAACGATGTTCTGACGAACGGTGCGGTATTCGATCAGACCGAAAGCGTCTTTGACTTCACCGGAGGACGGCTGGCCTTCTTCGCCGGAGAACTTGGCGACGACCTGATCGCGCAGCTCGTCCAGACGGTTGTAGCGGTCCTGCTTGATGGTGATGGTGTAGGCCTGGGAGATGGCTTCGCCGAACTCGGCCTTGATGGCGCTGAGCAGGGCGGTGTTCTCGGCCGGGGCGGTCCAGTTCCAGCGCGGCTTGCCGGTTTCGGCAGCCAGCTCGCCAACGGCCTTGATCACGGCCTGGAACTCTTCATGGGCGAACAGTACGGCGCCCAGCATCTGGTCTTCGGTCAGCTCTTTGGCTTCGGATTCGACCATCAGTACGGCGTCTTGGGTACCGGCTACGACCATGTCCAGGCTGGACGCCTTGAGCTGCTCGTAGTTCGGGTTCAGCAGATAGCCGGTTTCCGGGTGGAAGGCCACGCGAGCGGCGCCGATCGGGCCGTCGAACGGGATACCGGAGATGGCCAGGGCGGCCGAGGTGCCGATCATGGCGGCGATGTCCGGGTCGGTCTTCTTGCTGGTCGAAACCACGGTGCAGATGACCTGCACTTCGTTGAGGAAGCCTTCCGGGAACAGCGGACGGATCGGACGGTCGATCAGGCGCGAGGTCAGGGTCTCTTTCTCGGAAGGACGCGCTTCACGCTTGAAGTAGCCACCCGGAATCTTGCCGGCGGCGTAGGTTTTTTCCTGGTAGTGCACGGACAGCGGGAAGAAGCCCTTGCCCGGGTCGGCTTGCTTGGCGCCAACCACGGTGCACAGCACGCTGACGTCGTTGTCAACGGTGACCAGCACGGCGCCGGAGGCCTGGCGGGCGATGCGCCCGGTTTCCAGGGTGACGGTCGACTGACCGAACTTGAATTGCTTGATTACCGGATTCACGGAGTTTTCCTTCTCTATGTTGCCTTGGGGAAATCGGTGGAAGGTACGGGAGTCGGCCCGTGACATTCCTGCAGATAGCTAAAAGCTGAAAGCCCGAAGCCGAAAGCGAGAGGGTATCCCGACTTTCGGCTCCGAGCTTCCAGCTTCAAGCGTGCGGCTCGCGCGCTATTAGCGACGCAGACCCAGGCGACCGATGAGGGCGCTGTAACGACTGGTGTCCTTACCCTTCAGGTAGTCCAGCAGCTTGCGGCGCTGGTTAACCATGCGGATCAGACCACGACGGGAGTGGTGGTCTTTGCCGTTGGCCTTGAAGTGGTCCTGCAGCTTGTTGATGTTGGCGGTCAGCAGGGCAACCTGCACTTCCGGAGAACCGGTATCGCCTTCAGCTTGCTTATAGTCGTTAACGATCTGGGCTTTCTCTTCAACGCTCAGTGCCATGATGGGCTCCTTGAGTGAACAGGCCGGGAACCAGTCCCGTGTTTTAAAAAGAGGAATGACCGTGCCTGCTGACAGCCACCCTCGTTTCGGTCCTGCGACCGAATTCTGGTCCCGGAGTCCGGCTCCGGGTCCTACCCGCGTCAGGCGCCGGTAGAAATCAATCGTTTCGGGGCGATACGCCCGTCGTCGCTCATTTCGCCGATCCCGATGAAGCGGCCGGTATGGTCGGTCACCCGCACCATGCCGAACTTCGGCGCCTCCGGCGCGCGCACCGGCTGGCCATGCAGCCAGTAGTAGGCGCTGTGCTCGGACAACTGCAGCAGCGGCCAGTGTTCCAGGCCGCTGTCGACCGGCAGGAGGAACTGATCCAGCGCCTCGTTACCGCCTTCGGCATGGGCCTTTTCCAGCGCCTCCAGGCTCACCGCCTGGGCCAGTACGAACGGACCGGCCTGGGTCCGGCGCAGTTCGGCGACGTGGCCACCACAACCCAGCTCGCGGCCGAGATCCTCGACCAGGGTGCGGATGTAGGTGCCCTTGCTGCAGGCCACGGACAGGCGCAGTTGCGCGTTATCCAAGGCCAGTAATTCCAGGCGCGCGATAGTAACAGATCGCGCCTCGCGCTCCACTACTTCGCCGGCACGGGCCAGCTTGTACAACGGCTGGCCGTCCTTCTTCAGGGCGGAGTACATCGGCGGTATCTGTTTGATTTCACCCCGAAAACGCGGCAGCAGGGCCTCGACGGCGTCCCGACCGGCGGTCACCTCGCGGCGCTCGACGATTTCGCCCTCGGCATCGCCCGTGGTGGTGGTCACGCCCAGCTGGGCGACCGTCTCGTAACCCTTGTCGGCGTCCAGCAGGTACTGGGAGAACTTGGTTGCCTCGCCGAAGCACAGCGGCAAAACGCCGGTGGCCAGCGGATCGAGGCTGCCGGTGTGCCCGGCCTTCTCGGCGTTGAGCAGCCAGCGGACCTTCTGCAGGGCCTGGTTGGAACTCATGCCGCGCGGCTTGTCGAGGATCAGGATGCCGCTGACATTGCGACGAATACGTTTAACCTGCGCCACTGTCAGTCGTCCCGATGCTTGCTGTCTTCGGCCACGGCGCGCTCGATCAGCGCCGAGAGATGCGCGCCACGAGAGATGCTTTCGTCATAGTGGAAATGCAGCTGCGGCAAGCTGCGCAGCTTCATCGACTTGCCCAGTAGCATGCGCAGATAGCCGGCGGCCTCGTTGAGAATCTCCAGATTCAGCTTGACCTTCTCGACGTCGTTTTCGCCCATCACGGTGATGAAGACCTTGGCGTGGCCCAGATCGCGACTGACGTCCACGGCGGTGATGGTAACGAAGCCCAGGCGCGGGTCGCGGACCTCACGCGGAATCATCTGCGCCAGTTCGCGCTGCATCTGGTCACCGATGCGCTGGGTACGGCTATATTCTTTGGCCATTTTTCCTACCTCTCCCGCCGCGCTTGCGTACGGGTTCAAAAGCGGCAAACGCCCGGCCGCGCTGATGCGGGGCCGGGCGTCGCGTGTTGCAACTCGCGCTTAGAGCGTACGAGCCACCTGGACCTTCTCGAACACCTCGATCTTGTCCCCGACCTTGACGTCGTTGTAGCTCTTCACGGCGATACCGCACTCCATGCCGTTACGCACTTCGCCGACGTCGTCCTTGAAGCGACGCAGGGATTCCAGCTCGCCCTCGAAGATCACCACGTCGTCGCGCAGTACGCGGATCGGACGGTTACGGTGGACGGTACCCTCGATGACCATACAGCCAGCGACGGCGCCGAACTTCGGCGAACGGAACACGTCACGCACTTCGGCGGTGCCGAGGATGTTCTCGCGAACATCGCTGCCGAGCATACCGGTGAGCGCCTTCTTGACGTCTTCGATGATGTCGTAGATGACGTTGTAGTAACGCATGTCGATGCCTTCGGCCTCGACGATCTTGCGCGCACCGGCGTCGGCACGCACGTTGAAGCCGAACAGCACGGCGTTGGAGGCCAGCGCCAGGTTGGCATCGGACTCGGTGATACCACCGACGCCGCCGCCGACCACGCGTACCTGCACTTCGTCGTTGCCCAGGCCGCTGAGCGAGCCTTGCAGAGCTTCCAGAGAACCACGAACGTCGGACTTGAGGACGATGTTGAGCGTCTTCTTCTCCTCCTGGCCCATGTTCTCGAAGATGTTTTCCAGCTTACCGGCGTGAGCCCGGGCCAGCTTGACCTCGCGGAACTTGCCCTGACGGAACAGGGCCACTTCGCGGGCCTTCTTCTCGTCGGCGACCACGGTCATGTCGTCACCGGCATCCGGGGTGCCGTCCAGGCCGAGAATCTCGACCGGAATCGACGGACCGGCTTCCTTGATCGGCTTGCCGTTCTCGTCGAGCATGGCGCGCACGCGGCCATAGTTGACACCGACCAGAACCATGTCGCCCTGACGCAGGGTACCGTCCTGAACCAGCACGGTGGCCACCGGGCCACGGCCCTTGTCCAGACGGGACTCGACCACGACACCGCGGCCAGGAGCCGACGGGGTGGCTTTTAGCTCGAGAACTTCGGCCTGCAACAGCACGGCTTCCAGCAGTTCGTCGACGCCGGTACCGGCCTTGGCCGAAACGCCTACGAACGGAGCATCGCCGCCCCACTCTTCCGGGATCACATCCAGCGCGGCCAGGCCGTTCTTGATGTTGTCCGGGTTGGCGTCCGGCTTGTCCATCTTGTTGATCGCGACCACGATCGGCACGCCAGCCGCTTTCGCGTGCTGCACGGCTTCCTGGGTCTGCGGCATCACACCGTCGTCGGCCGCCACCACCAGGATGACGATGTCGGTGGCCTTGGCACCACGAGCACGCATCTGGGTGAATGCGGCGTGGCCGGGGGTATCGAGGAAGGTGACCATGCCGCGGTCGGTTTCCACGTGGTAGGCACCGATGTGCTGGGTGATGCCACCGGCTTCGCCAGCGGCTACCTTGGCACGACGGATGTAGTCGAGCAGCGAGGTCTTACCGTGGTCGACGTGACCCATCACGGTCACTACCGGCGCGCGATGGAAGGCTTCACCTTCGAACTTCAGCGATTCGGCCAGTTGCTCTTCCAGGGCGTTGTCGCTGACCAACTTGACCTTGTGGCCAAACTCTTCGGCGATCAGCTGAGCAGTTTCCTGGTCCAGCACCTGGTTGATGGTCACCGGAGTGCCCATCTTGAACATGAACTTGACCACTTCGGCGCCCTTGACCGCCATCTGGGCAGCCAGGTCACCAACGGTAATGGTCTCGCCGATTGCTACATCGCGCACAATAGGTCCTGTCGGGCTCTGGAACCCGTGCTGGTTACGCTTCTTCGGCTTCATCCGGCCGCCGCGACCGCGGTAACCATCGACTTCTTCGTCGGTGCTGCGCGGAGCGACGCGCGGAGTCGGCGCCTTGTCCTTGGGAGCAGGACGATGCTGCGCGTGCTTGCGATCGCGACGGTCGTCGTCATCGCTGCGAGCCGGCTTCTCTTTTTCCTTCTCGAGGCGACGCGGCTCTTCCTTCTTGCGCTCGACGACGGCCGGAGCGACTTCGGCAGCCGCGGCAGCTGGAGTCTCGTCGGCGGCCGGAGCCACAACCGCCAGAACGGCGGCGTCCTGTTGCTTGCGAGCCTCGACCTCGGCCTGCTTGCGCGCCTCTTCCTCGGCCTTCAGGCGTGCAGCCTCTTCGACGGCACGTTGCTCTTCCAGCTCGCGTTGCTTCTCGGCTTCGATCTCGTCCGGGCTACGCTTAACGTAGGTTTTCTTCTTGCGCACTTCCACGCTGATGGTCTTGCTACCGGCAACCTTCAGGGTGGTGGTGGTCTTGCGCTGCAGGGTGATCTTGCGCGGCTCTTCCAGCTTTTCGCCGTGGCTGCCTTTCAGGTGCGCGAGCAGGGCCTGCTTTTCGTTATCAGTTACCACTTGCTCGGCACTGGTGTGCGGCAAACCCGCCTCACGCATCTGCTGCAGCAGGCGCTCCACTGGTGTATCGACCACTTGGGCCAGTTCTTTCACCGTGACTTGCGTCATGCATCTCTCTCCTCGGGCCGCAACCGCTTACTCGAACCAGTGGGCTCGGGCGGCCATGATCAGCTTGCCGGCACGCTCTTCGTCGATGCCGTCGATGTCGAGCAGGTCGTCGATCGACTGCTCGGCCAGATCTTCGCGGGTAATTACGCCACGCACTGCCAGCTCCTGAGCCAGGCCCTTGTCCATACCGTCCAGCGACAGCAGGTCTTCGGCAGGCTGGGCGTCGGCCAGCTTTTCTTCAGTGGCGATGGCCTTGGTCAGCAAACGGTCCTTGGCACGGGCGCGCAGCTCGTTGACGATGTCCTCGTCGAAACCGTCGATGCTGAGCATCTCTTCCATCGGTACGTAGGCGATCTCTTCCAGGCTGGTAAAGCCTTCCTCGACCAGCACCTGGGCCAGCTCTTCGTCCACATCCAGTTCGTCGACGAAGTTCTGCAGGATGTCGCCGGTCTCGGCTTGCTGCTTGGCCTGAATGTCGGCCTCGGTCATCACGTTCAGGGTCCAGCCGGTCAGCTGGCTGGCCAGACGCACGTTTTGGCCGCCCCGACCGATGGCCTGGGCCAGGTTGTCCTCGGCCACGGCGATGTCCATGGCATGGGCATCTTCGTCGACGATGATCGCCGCCACTTCGGCCGGGGCCATGGCGTTGATCACGAACTGGGCGACGTTCTCGTCCCACAGCACGATGTCCACGCGCTCGCCGCCGATCTCGCCGGAGACGGCCTGCACGCGCGAACCGCGCATGCCGATGCAGGCGCCCTGCGGATCGATACGCTTGTCTTTGGAACGCACGGCGATCTTGGCGCGCGAACCCGGATCACGGGAGGCGGCCATCACTTCGATCAGGCCCTCGGCAATTTCCGGCACTTCGATGGTGAACAGCTCGATCAGCATCTGCGGCGCGGTGCGCGACAGGATCAGCTGCGGGCCGCGGTTCTCGGTGCGGATTTCCTTGAGCAGGGCACGCATACGCGCGCCGACGCGGAAGGTCTCGCGCGGGATGATGTCTTCGCGGGCCAGCAGGGCCTCGGCATTGTTGCCGAGATCGACGATCACGCTGTCGCGGGTGACCTTCTTCACGGTGCCGGAGATGATCTCACCGACACGCTCGCGATAGGCGTCGACCACCTGGGCACGCTCGGCCTCGCGCACTTTCTGCACGATCACCTGCTTGGCGGTCTGCGCGGCGATGCGGCCGAACTCGATGGAATCGACCGGCTCTTCGACGAAGTCGCCGAGTTTGGCACCGGCTTCGCGCTCCTGAGCCTCTTCCACGGTCAGCTGGGCGGCCGGGTTTTCCAGGTCTTCCTCGGCAACCACTTCCCAGCGGCGGAAGGTTTCATAGCTGCCGGTATGGCGATTGATCGCCACGCGCAGCTCGACTTCGTCGTCGAAACGTTTCTTGGTCGCCGTCGCAAGAGCCAGCTCCAGCGCTTCGAAAATTACACCGGCCGGTACGCCCTTCTCGTTGGATACCGACTCTACAACCAGCAGTACTTCTTTACTCATCGTACGCCTCGCCTTTCGCAATCCATTGGATCCGCGGGATCCGCGTCTCAGTCAAAACGGGGAATTATGTTGGCCTTGTCGATCAGATCGATCGGCAACAGGAATTCGTGGTCATCCACCAGTACCACCACGTCCTGCTCCTCCACACCACGGAGGAGGCCCTGGAAATTGCGCCGTCCGTCGAAGGGCGAACGCAGTTTGATCTTCACCTGCTCGCCGGAATGAGCCGCGAACTGTTCGAGGGTGAACAATGGCCGATCCATGCCAGGCGAAGACACTTCCAGGGTGTATTCGCTGCTGATCGGGTCCTCGACATCCAGCACAGCGCTGACCTGCCGACTCACCGTCTCGCAATCTTCGATCAGGATGCCGTTGGCATGATCGATGTACACGCGCAGCAGGGAATGCCGCCCCTGGGAAATGAACTCGATCCCCCAGCATTGGTAGCCGAGCGACTCGACCACCGGGGCCAACATGGCCTGCAACTGTTCCAGCTTGCTCGACACCCGAAGCCCTCCGCGCATGTCGTAGAAATAAAAAATGGGCGAAACGCCCATCCATCTTGCCGCCCGACTGAAGATGCCGGCGGCGGACTGTCCAGCTAGCAAAAAGCCCCTGAATAAGGGGCTTCTTTACGACTGGTTGCGGGGGCTGGATTTGAACCAACGACCTTCGGGTTATGAGCCCGACGAGCTACCAGACTGCTCCACCCCGCGCCAAAGCTGGGCCAGAAGTATACGGATCTAACCCCCGAGGGTCAACCGAGCTCCTGAAAACGACAAGGCCCGCGATCTGCGGGCCTTGCCTTCATATGGTACCGAGGAGGGGACTCGAACCCCTACAGCCTATGGCCACTACCACCTCAAGGTAGCGTGTCTACCAATTCCACCACCTCGGCAAAGAGGGTATTACTTTTGCTCCGGAGCCGCCGGCACGTCGGATTTCTCCACCGCAGGCTTCTGCTCTTCGAGCACCGGGACGTCTTCGACGGCCGGCTTCTGCTGCACTTCCAGTACCGCTGGATCCGGCAGACCAGCTTGCGTCAGATTATCAGCTTTTTCTTTAGCAAAGAAGGCTAAACCCAAGCTGGTAATGAAAAAAACCGCGGCGAGTATAGCAGTAAAGCGACTCAGAAAAGTAGCAGAACCTTGGCTACCGAATACGGTTGCGGATGCACCGGCACCGAACGAGGCCCCCGCGTCGGCACCCTTGCCCTGCTGCAGCAGAACCAGACCAACGACACCGATGGCGCCCAGCAGATGTACGACGATTACGACTGTTTCCAGCATTTATCAGTTTCCTGCAGCGCGACAGATCGCACCAAACTCATCTGCATTCAAGGAGGCACCACCAATGAGCCCCCCGTCGATATCCTGCATGCCGAATAACTCGACAGCGTTGGCGGCCTTGACACTACCGCCGTACAGAATTCTTACACCGCGCGCCACCTCGGCATTCTCCGCACTCAACTGAGCGCGAATGGCTGCATGAACTTCCTGAGCCTGTTGCGGGGTCGCCGTCAGCCCGGTACCGATGGCCCAAACCGGCTCGTAGGCCACTACCGCTTTCGCGAAAGCCCCCACGCCCAATTCCTCAATCACGCTACCCAGCTGCTCGCCCACCACCGACAGAGTCTTGCCAGCCTGACGCTGCTCCAGGGTCTCGCCGATACAGAGCACCGGAACCAAACCACAGGACTGAGCGGCAGCAAACTTCCTACTGACCTGCTCGTCGCGCTCACCGAGAATCAAACGACGCTCGGAGTGCCCGACCAGAACCATGCTGCAACCGGCATCGGCCAATTGACTCGGCGCAATCTCGCCGGTCAACGCGCCCTGCATGGGCTCGACCGCACAGTTCTGCGCACCGACGGCAATGGACTTACCTTCCAGCCCCACCATGACCTGATTGAGATACAAGCAGGGCGGCATAACCGCAACTTCGACGCCGGTGGGTAGCGCTAGTTGGCGCAAGCCCTTGATCAGCTCTGCGACGCTGGCGCGGGTACCGTGCATTTTCCAGTTACCAGCTACCAGGGGGCGACGCATGCCAGACCTCGTCGTTCAAAGTGGGCGCAGATGTTACCCAAGAGCCTCTCCCCTCGCAAGCCGATTCAGGCGCAAACCTCGGCAACCACGTTTGCCAGCTCCTCGGCATAACCGCGCACCTGCACCTCGTCGTCGCCTTCGACCATTACCCGCACCAGCGGCTCGGTACCGGACTTGCGCAGCAGCACCCGGCCGCGCCCGGCCATAAGGTCGGTGACCCGGGCACAGGCATCCTTGACCGCTACATGCTCGACCGGATCGACATCGCCAGAGAACCGTACATTGATCAGCACCTGCGGGCACTTGCGCACCGCCTGCCGCGCCTCGGCCAGAGTTCGCCCAGCGCGCTTGAGCGCCAGCAGCACCTGCAGCGCGGCGATGATCGCATCGCCGGTGGTGGTGTGCTGACAGCACACCAGGTGACCGGAGTTCTCCCCCCCCAGCTGCCAGTCCCTCTGCAGCAGCTCGGCCATCACGTAGCGGTCGCCGACCTTGGCGCGAGCGAAGGGAACGCCCAGCTCACCAAGCGCGAGCTCGAGCCCCAGATTGCTCATCAGCGTACCCACGACGCCGCCCTGCAACTTGCCGCGTTCCTTCAGGTCGCGCGCAATGATGTACAGCAGCTCGTCGCCATCGACTATCGCACCAGTGTGGTCGACCATCAGCACGCGATCACCATCGCCGTCGAAGGCGATGCCGATATCCGCCTGCTGCGCCAGCACCTCGGCTTGCAGCGCGTCGACATGGGTAGAACCGCAATCGTCGTTGATGTTCAGGCCGTTCGGCTGCGCCGAGAGCACCGAGACCTGGGCACCCAGCTCACGAAAAACGCTGGGCGCCACCTTGTAAGTAGCGCCATGGGCGCAGTCAATGACCAACTTGAGTCCGGCGAAAGTCGTGCTAGTCGGCACGCTACTCTTACAGAATTCGATATAGCGTCCGGCCGCATCATTGATGCGCGAGACCTTGCCCAACTGTTCGGACTCCACCACGGTCATCGGCTGATCGAGAAGCTCCTCGATCATCAGCTCGATCTCGTCCGGCAGCTTGGTGCCCTTGCCCGAGAAGAACTTGAAGCCATTGTCATGGTGCGGATTATGCGAGGCACTGATGACGATGCCAGCCTCGGCCTGAAAGGTGCGCGTCAGATAAGCGATGGCCGGCGTGGGCATCGGCCCCAACAGCATCACGTCGGCACCTGCGGCAACCAATCCGGCCTCGAGCGCCGACTCGAACATGTAGCCGGAAATGCGCGTGTCCTTGCCGATCAGGATGCGGCACTTGCCCTGCTTGCGGAATGCCATGCCAGCGGCCCAGCCAAGCTTGAGGATAAACTCGGGAGTGATCGGAAATTGACCTACGCGACCGCGAATTCCGTCGGTACCAAAATACTTCCTGCTCATAGCCACTCCGATTCTTATTCTGCCGCCTGCACGGCAGCGATCATTCGCACGGCATCGACCGTCTCGGCAACGTCGTGGACCCGCAAAATGCAGGCCCCCTTGGCCACGGCCAGCGCCGCCAGAGCCAAGCTTCCCGGCAGGCGCTCGTCGACTTCACGCCCCAGCGCCTGACCAATCATACTCTTGCGCGATACGCCGACCAGCAATGGTCGCCCGAACTCGTGCAGCGCCTCCAGGCGCCTGAATAAACTCAGGTTGTGCGCGAGGGTCTTGGCGAAGCCGAAACCAGGATCGAGCACCACACGCTCTGGCGGGATTCCAGCCACGGTGCAGACTGACAGGCGCTGAGCTAGGAAATTCCCCACCTCCGCCACCACATCCTCATATCGAGGGCTCTGCTGCATGGTGCCCGGCTCCCCGAGCATATGCATCAGGCATACCGCCAGCCCGGTCTCGGCCGCAGCCTCAAGCGCACCCTCACGCCGCAGCGCACGCACGTCATTGATCATGCCGGCCCCGAGCCGCGCCCCTTCGCGCATCACGGCGGGAGTGGACGTATCCAGGGAGATGATGACATCCAGCTCGGCAGCGATGGTCTCGACCACCGGCGCCACACGCTCCAGCTCCTCGGTGGGCGAGACCGGGCGCGCACCGGGACGGGTGGACTCGCCACCGACATCGATCAGCGTCGCGCCGACTGCAACCATCTCGGCAGCATGGCGCAGCGCAGCGTCGCGCGCAGCAAAGCGGCCGCCATCGGAAAATGAGTCTGGAGTGACGTTGAGAATGCCCATCACGTGCGGATGAGCCAGATCGAGCGTCCGGCTGCCACAGGGCAGCCGGATCGGGTGTTGCGGAACGATCATTCGATGGCCTTAGTGCTCGCCGGCAGGACCACCGATGGGCGTTTCAGGACGCTCGGCCTGCTCCTTGGGCGCGGGAGTGCCCGAGCCGCCCTGCCAGTCACGCGGCTCCCGCGGAGTGCGACCAGCCATGATGTCGTCGATCTGATCGGAGTCGATGGTTTCGTACTTCATCAACGCGTCGGCCATCATGTCGAGCTTGTCGCGATTCTCTTCCAGCAGGCGCTTGGCGGTGGCGTAGCAGCCGTCGATGATGCTGCGCACTTCCTCGTCGATGGCCTTGGCGGTTTCACCCGACACATTGGCATGCTGACTACCGGCGCTACGACCGAGGAACACCTCGCCCTCCTCTTCCGCATACATCAGCGGACCGAGCTTCTCGGACAGGCCCCACTTGGTAACCATGTTCCGCGCCAGGCGGGTGGCACGCATGATGTCGTTGGAGGCGCCAGTGGTGACACCGTCGAACCCCAGCGTCATTTCCTCGGCGATACGACCGCCGAACAGCGAGCAGATCTGACTGGTCAGTGCGCGCTTGGACAGGCTGTAACGGTCCTCTTCCGGCAGGAACATGGTCACGCCGAGCGCACGACCACGCGGAATGATCGACACTTTATAGACCGGGTCATGCTCGGGCACCAAGCGCCCGACGATAGCGTGCCCAGCCTCGTGGTACGCGGTATTGAGCTTCTCCTTCTCAGACATGACCATGGACTTGCGCTCGGCGCCCATCATGATCTTGTCCTTGGCCAGTTCGAATTCCTTCATCTCGACCAGGCGCTTGCTGGCGCGAGCGGCGAACAGCGAAGCCTCGTTGACCAGGTTGGCCAGGTCGGCGCCGGAGAAGCCCGGGGTACCGCGCGCAATGACCGCGGCATCGACGTTGTCACCCACCGGCACCTTGCGCATGTGCACTTTCAGAATCTGCTCGCGACCACGGATGTCGGGCAGACCGACCACCACCTGGCGATCGAAACGCCCCGGACGCAGCAGCGCCGGATCGAGCACGTCGGGACGGTTGGTGGCCGCGATGACGATGATCCCATCATTCATCTCGAAGCCGTCCATCTCCACCAGCAACTGGTTGAGGGTCTGCTCGCGCTCGTCATGACCACCACCCAGGCCGGCGCCACGATGGCGACCGACGGCGTCGATCTCGTCGATGAAGATAATGCACGGGGCGTGCTTTTTAGCCTGCTCGAACATGTCGCGGACACGACTGGCGCCCACACCGACGAACATTTCGACGAAGTCGGAGCCGGAAATGGTGAAGAACGGCACCTTGGCCTCACCCGCGATGGCCTTGGCCAGCAGTGTCTTACCGGTGCCGGGCGGACCTACCATCAGCACGCCACGCGGAATACGGCCACCCAGACGCTGGAATTTGCCCGGGTCACGGAGGAACTCGACCAGTTCGCCGACTTCTTCCTTGGCTTCGTCACAACCGGCGACATCGGCCAGCGTGGTCTTGACCTGATCTTCGGAGAGCAGACGCGCCTTGGATTTGCCGAAGCTCATCGGGCCGCCGCGACCACCACCCCCGCCCTGCATCTGGCGCATGAAGAACATGAACACGGCAATGATCACCAGGATCGGGAAGCTGGCGACCAGCAACTGGGTCCAGATGCTCTGGCGCTCGGGCTGCTTGCCGACGATCTCGACGTTGTTGTCGATCAGATCCTTGATCAGACCGCGGTCTTCGATCGCCGGACGAACGGTCTCGAACACGGTGCCATCGAGGTTCTTGCCGCTGATGATGTAGCCATCGACGGTGACCTGCTTGACCTTACCTTCCTGGACCTGCTGGATGAACTCGGAATAGTTCAGCTTGCCGGTGTCGCTCGGGCTGGAGAAGTTGTTCATCACCGTGACCAAGACGGCTGCAATGATCAGCCACAGGATCAGGTTCTTTGCCATGTCGTTCAATTCGCTACCCTCTGAAGCGAGCCTCGTCCTGAAAACGCGCTTCGCATGACGGCTGGTGGATTACCAACCTAACTTACTACACAACCCCCGCCCCAGGCAGAAGCCGTCTGTAACCCTTTATGAGACCTTTGGCCAATCGACCCCGGTCCTGAGCACCGGTTCAGTCTAGGCACGGAGCCATTTACGGGCCAGTGCCAACGAGCCGGCCTTCCGCTGTCATATGGGGGCCATATCGGGAAACACAAGGCCTGACCGAACAGCTTCGCCGACGCAAGACCATTGCCGAGACCAGTCTTGGGCCTTGCTCGAATAGAAATGGGCGCGCCCGGCCGGCTCGGGTACACTACGCGGTTTTTGCGGCCGGCATGCGGCAGAAGGAGCAACGGCTACGGCCGCCTTCCGAACGGGCCGACCACCACAGCAGCAGGGTCAGATCATGGCGCTTACCAACGAACAGAAGAAACACTTCAAATCCATCGGCCACCACCTCAAGCCGGTGTTGATCGTGGCCGAGAACGGCCTGACCGAAGGCGTGCTGGCCGAGCTGGAGCGCGCCCTCAACGATCACGAGCTGATCAAGGTGCAGTTCCGCCTGACCGAGCGCGAGGATCGCCGCGCCCTGATCGACGAGTTGGTGAGCGCCGCGCGCTGCGAACTGGTCCAGGTGATCGGCAAGATGGCCCTGATCTATCGCAAGAATCCCAAGCCGAACAAGAACCTGTCCAACATCCATCGCTACCAGGCCTGACGCCAGCCTGCGGGCCACTGCGAGCCGTCAACTGCGGCTCGCTACCAGCGAAAACAGAGCTGCCGAAGCGGGTCTGCGAATCGGCAGCTGAGAACGCCAAGCTCCCGCCCCCGCCCTGCGATTGCGCTTATTCGCTGCGCTGCTCCGGCAGCGGCTGCAGGATCAGCACCAGCCCGCACAGGGCGACCACCAGATAATTGAACAGCAGCCAGCGAGCGGCGTCTGGCTGGTATTGGCGCACAACGAAGAACACCACCACCATCCCCACCACCAACAGCAGCAATTGCCCGCGCAGGTCACGCCACAGGCTGCGCAGGCCTTCCGCCTGCACCAGCACCATGCCTTGCACCAGCGCGCAGAAGGCGGCGAAACCGATCAGCAATGGACTGAGGGTGTTCTTGACCTCCTCGACGAGCAGCGGCGCCAGTCCCATCCTCTCCAGTCCCGGCAGCATGACGAAGTGCAGCAGCCACAGGCCGCCAACCCAGAAGGTCTGGGCCAGCTGCCAGCTGATGACTCCGGCTCGCAGCGGGCCGCGCTTAAAGATGGCGGACCTCGACGATCTCGTACTCGACCAGGCCACTGGGTGTCTTCACCGCCACGACATCGCCCTCTTCCTTGCCCACCAGAGCGCGGGCGATAGGCGAGCTGACCGAGAGCTTGCCGACTTTGATATCGGCCTCGTCCTCGCCCACGATCTGATAGGTCACGCTCTCGTCGGTCTCGACATTGGCGATATCCACGGTGGTACCGAAGATCACCTTGCCGGTGTGAGCGATGGCGGTGACGTCGATCACCACCGCGTGCTGCAGGCGGCCCTCGATGTCACGGATACGCGCCTCGACCATGCCCTGCTGTTCGCGGGCGGCGTGGTACTCGGCGTTTTCCTTGAGGTCGCCCAGCTCGCGCGCCTCGCCGATGTCCTGGCTGAGCTTGGGACGCACCACCTTGGTCAGATGGGCCAGCTCTTCCTCCAGGGCGCGAGCGCCCTGAACGGTCATGGGGTACTTGTTCATGCCTTGATTCCTGCATGCAGATCCTGCAGCCGGCGCACGGTCTTCTCGGGACCGAACTTGAGCGCCTCACAGATCGCCTGACCGGCCGCGATGGTGGTGGTGCAGTAGATCTTGTGCTGCAGAGCGTTACGACGGATGGAGTAGGAGTCAGCGATGGACTGACGGCCTTCGGTTGTGTTGATGATCAGGGTGACTTCGTCATTCTTGATCATGTCGACGACGTGCGGACGGCCCTCGGTCACCTTGTTCACGCGACGCACCGGCAGGCCCGCCGCCTCGATCACCTTGGCGGTGCCCGCGGTGGCGACGACCTCGAAGCCCAGCTCGACCAAATCGCGCGCGACCTGAACCGCCTGCTCCTTGTCGTCCTCGCGCACGCTGATGAACGCGCAGCCGGTGTTCGGCAGGATCTCGCTGGCGCCCAACTGCGCCTTGGAGAAGGCCTCGCCGAAGGTATCGCCCACACCCATGACTTCACCGGTGGACTTCATCTCCGGGCCGAGGATGGGGTCGACGCCGGGGAACTTGGCAAACGGGAACACCGCTTCCTTGACGCTGAAGTACGGCGGAATCACTTCCTCGGCGTAACCGGCCTCGGCCAGCGACTTACCGGCCATGACGCGGGCCGCCACCTTGGCCAGCGACTCGCCGACGCACTTGGAGACGAACGGCACGGTACGCGAGGCGCGCGGGTTGACCTCGATGACGTAGATGTCTTCGCCCTGCACGGCCATCTGCACGTTCATCAGGCCGACCACGCCGAGCTCCAGGGCCATTTTCTTGACCTGCTCGCGGATCTCGTCCTGGATGTGCTTGGGCAGCGAGTACGGCGGCAGCGAGCAGGCCGAGTCACCGGAGTGCACGCCGGCTTGTTCGATGTGCTGCATGATCGCGCCGATCACCACGGTCTCGCCGTCGCACACCGCATCCACGTCCACTTCGATGGCGCAGTTGAGGAAGCGATCCAGCAGCACCGGGCTGTCGTTGGACACTTTCACCGCTTCGCGCATGTAGCGCTTGAGCTCTTCTTCCTGGTAGACGATTTCCATCGCCCGACCGCCCAGCACGTAGGACGGACGCACGACCATCGGGTAACCGATGTTCTTCGACAGAGCCAGGGCCTCGTCTTCGCTGCGCGCGGTGGCGTTGGCCGGCTGGCGCAGGCCGAGGCGCTGCACCATCTGCTGGAAGCGCTCGCGGTCTTCGGCACGGTCGATGGCCTCGGGGCTGGTACCGATGATCGGCACACCCGCCTCTTCCAGGGCGCGACAGATCTTCAGTGGCGTCTGGCCGCCGTACTGGACGATGACGCCCTTCGGCTGTTCGACGCGGACGATTTCCAGCACGTCTTCCAGGGTCACCGGCTCGAAGTACAAACGGTCGGAGGTGTCGTAGTCGGTGGAAACGGTTTCCGGGTTGCAGTTGACCATGATGGTCTCGTACCCGTCTTCACGCATGGCCAGCGCCGCATGCACGCAGCAGTAGTCGAACTCGATGCCCTGGCCGATGCGGTTGGGGCCGCCGCCGAGGATCATGATCTTCTCGCGGCTCGACGGATTGGCCTCGCACTCCTCCTCGTAGGTCGAGTACATATAGGCGGTGTCGGTGGCAAATTCCGCGGCACAGGTGTCCACGCGCTTGTACACCGGCAGCACCTTGAGCTTGTGGCGATGGGCGCGCAGGCTCTTCTCGGAAACGCCGAGCAGCTTGGCCAGGCGCGCATCGGAGAAGCCCTTGCGCTTGAGCTTGAACATCAGGTCGTAGTCGATGGCGGACAGGCCGAGGGTCTTGACCCTCTCCTCGTCCTTGATCAGGTCTTCGATCTGTACCAGGAACCACTCGTCGATGCGGGTCAGCTCGAACACATCGGCGACGCTCTTGCCGGCGCGGAAGGCGTCGGCCACGTACCAGATGCGATCGGCGCTCGGCACGGTCAGCTCGCGACGCAGGGTGCTCTCGGCTTCCGGGTCGTTCAGGTCGAGCTTCTCGTCGAAACCGGCGACGCCGACTTCCAGGCCGCGCAGGGCTTTCTGCATGGACTCCTGGAAGGTCCGGCCGATGGCCATGACTTCACCGACAGACTTCATCTGGGTGGTCAGGCGGGCGTCGGCCTTGGGGAATTTCTCGAAGGCGAAACGCGGCACCTTGGTCACCACATAGTCGATGGCCGGCTCGAACGACGCCGGGGTGCGACCGCCGGTGATGTCGTTGGACAGCTCGTCCAGGGTATAGCCGACGGCCAGCTTGGCGGCGATCTTGGCGATCGGGAAGCCGGTGGCCTTGGAGGCCAGCGCCGAGGAACGCGACACGCGCGGGTTCATCTCGATCACCACCATGCGCCCGGTGTTCGGGCAGATGCCGAACTGCACGTTGGAGCCGCCGGTTTCCACGCCGATCTCGCGCAGCACCGCCAGGGAGGCGTTACGCAGGATCTGGTATTCCTTGTCGGTCAGGGTCTGGGCCGGGGCCACGGTGATCGAGTCACCAGTGTGCACGCCCATCGGGTCGAAGTTCTCGATGGAGCAGACGATGATGCAGTTGTCCTTCTTGTCGCGGACCACCTCCATTTCGTATTCCTTCCAGCCGATCAGCGATTCGTCGATCAGCAGCTCGCTGGTCGGCGACAGGTCCAGGCCGCGGGCGCAGATCTCTTCGAACTCTTCACGGTTGTAGGCGATGCCGCCACCGGTGCCGCCCATGGTGAAGGACGGACGGATGATGCAGGGGAAGCCGACCTTCTCCAGCACGCCGTAGGCTTCTTCCATGTTGTGGGCGATGCCGGAAACCGGGCAGGCCAGGCCGATGTCTTTCATCGCCTTGTCGAAGCGCGAGCGGTCTTCGGCCTTGTCGATGGTATCGGCGTTGGCACCGATCATCTCGACGCCGAACTTTTCCAGGATGCCGTGCTTTTCCAGGTCCAGGGCGCAGTTCAGCGCGGTCTGGCCGCCCATGGTCGGCAGCAGCGCGTCCGGACGCTCCTTCTCGATGATCTTGGCCACGGTGGCCCACTTGATCGGCTCGATGTAGGTGGCGTCGGCCATGGCCGGGTCGGTCATGATGGTGGCCGGGTTGGAGTTCACCAGGATGACGCGGAAGCCTTCTTCCTTCAGGGCCTTGCAGGCCTGGGCGCCGGAGTAGTCGAACTCGCAGGCCTGGCCGATGACGATGGGGCCGGCGCCGAGGATCAGGATGCTTTTGATGTCTGTACGTTTTGGCATAGCGGTTACTCGAATCCTTGGGTCAGTCGGCGGGGCTTAACGGCGCTTGGCCATGGCTTCGATGAAGCGGTCGAACAGCGGGGCGACGTCGTGCGGGCCCGGGCTGGCTTCCGGGTGGCCCTGGAAGCTGAAGGCGTCCTTGTCGGTACGCTCGATGCCCTGCAGGGTGCCGTCGAACAGCGACTTGTGGATCGCCCGCAGGTTGGCCGGCAGGCTGGCCTCGTCCACGGCGAAGCCGTGGTTCTGGCTGGTGATCATCACCACACCCGTGTCGAGGTCCTGTACCGGGTGGTTGGCGCCGTGGTGGCCGGTGCCCATCTTCACGGTCTTCGCGCCCGAGGCCAGGGCCAGCAGCTGGTGGCCAAGGCAGATGCCGAACAGCGGAATCTCGGTATTGAGAATTTCCTTGATCGCCTGGATCGCGTAGTCGCACGGCTCGGGGTCACCGGGGCCGTTGGAGAGGAAAACGCCGTCCGGGTTCAGGGCCAGCACTTCGCTGGCCGGGGTCTGCGCCGGCACCACGGTGATGCGGCAGCCGCGCGCGACCAGCATACGCAGGATGTTGACCTTGACGCCGTAGTCATAGGCCACCACGCGGTACGGCAACTCACTGGCATCGATTTCCGGGTGGCTGTCGCTCTTCAGGTTCCACACGCTGGAGCGCCACTCGTAGCGCTCGGTGCAGCTGACCACCTTGGCCAGGTCCATGCCCTTGAGGCCGGGGAAGCTGCGCGCCAGCTCCAGGGCCTTTTCCTCGGTGGCATCTTCGCCAGCCAGGATGCAGCCGTTCTGCGAACCTTTTTCGCGCAGGATGCGGGTCAGACGACGGGTGTCAATGCCGGCGATGGCGACGGTGCCGTTTTCCTTCAGGTACTCATCCAGCGGCTGCTTGTTGCGCCAGTTGCTGGAAAGCAGCGGCAGGTCGCGGATGATCAGGCCGGCGGCCCAGACCCGGTTGGATTCGGAATCTTCCGGGGTGGTGCCGGTATTGCCGATGTGCGGGTAGGTCAGGGTGACGATCTGTTGGGCATAGGAGGGATCGGTGAGGATTTCCTGATAGCCGGTCATGGCGGTGTTGAACACCACCTCACCGATGGTATGCCCGTCGGCCCCGATGGCTTCGCCACGGAAGATGCTGCCGTCAGCGAGGGCGAGTATGGCTGGCTTAGTCAAGAAGACCTCCCTTAGATCTGCTGCTTGCTCAAACGCAGGTTGTAAAAAAGCGGGATGACGTATTGACCGTCACCCCGCTTCTTTATCTGATTCATTCTGCGTAACTTTTAGTGGACACACTAAAGCGGGCAGCTTACAGGAAAGGCCCTTTTCGGTCCAGCAATTGCATGGACCAAAAAGGCATTTCAGTTCAGCCCCAGCACGTCCTGCATGTCATAAAGCCCGGCCGGTTGCGCCTGCAGCCAAAGCGCGGCGCGCACCGCGCCCTTGGCGAAGGTCATGCGACTGGAGGCCTTGTGAGTGATCTCCACGCGCTCGCCCTCGGCCGCGAACAGCACGGTGTGATCGCCGACCACATCGCCGGCGCGCACGGTGGCGAAGCCGATGGTCTCGCGCTCGCGGGCGCCGGTCTGGCCCTCGCGCCCGTAGACCGCCACCTTCTGCAGGTCGCGCCCCAGGGCATTGGCCACCACCTCGCCCATGCGCAGCGCGGTACCGGATGGCGCGTCGACCTTGTGCCGGTGATGCGCCTCGATGATCTCGATGTCCACGTCATCGCCCAGCACGCGGGCGGCGGTGTCCAGCAGCTTGAGGCAGAGATTCACGCCGACGCTGTAGTTGGCGGCGAAGACGATCGGAATTTCTTTGGCCGCCTCGCTCAGCAACTGCTTCTCCTCCGGCGAGAAGCCGGTGGTGCCGATGACCATGGCCTTGCCCGCCTGGCGGCAGACTTCCAGGTTTTTCAGGGTCACCGACGGATGGGTGAAGTCGATCAGCACGTCGAACCGATCAAGTACCGCACCCAGATCACCCGCGAGCGTCACGCCCAGCTTGCCCTGCGCCACCAGCTCGCCGGCATCGGCGCCGATCAGACTGCTGTCGGGGCGGTCGACGGCCGCAGTCAGCTGCGCGCCTTCCGCCTGGCCGATCGCCTCGATCAGAATCTTGCCCATGCGCCCGGCGGCGCCCATCACTGCAATACGTCGCATAACCTCAGCTCCACGCTGCAAGCCTCGAACGGCGGGCCCGACGCACGATTACCCGCGCCCCGGCCCGCCGCCCGCGGCATTCACTCAAATATCACCGAAGAAACGCTTCATGCCGTCAAACCAGCCGCTGGCCTTGGGCGAATGGGAGCTGTCGCCTTCCAGCGACTTGCGGAATTCCTCCAGCAGCTCGCGCTGACGCTTGTCCAGGTTGACCGGCGTCTCCACCGCCACCCGGCACATCAGGTCGCCCGCGCCACCGCCGCGCACCGGCGCCACGCCCTTGCCGCGCAGGCGGAACAGCTTGCCGGTCTGGGTGCCCTCCGGGATCTTCAGCTTGACGCGGCCGTCCAGGGTCGGCACTTCCAGTTCGCCGCCCAGTGCCGCATCGGCGAAGCTGATCGGCACCTCGCAGTACAGGTGCTTGCCGTCGCGCTGGAAGATCGGATGCTCGCGCACGTTGACCACTACATAGAGGTCGCCGGCCGGCCCGCCCTGGGAACCCGCCTCACCCTCGCCGGACAGACGGATGCGGTCGCCGGTGTCGACGCCCGCCGGTACCTTGACCGACAAGGTCTTGCTCTCTTCCACACGGCCCTGACCGTGGCAGCTGCCACAGGGGTCGGTGATCATCTTGCCGCTGCCGTGGCAGCGCGGGCACGTCTGCTGGACCGAGAAGAAGCCCTGTTGCATGCGCACCTGGCCAATGCCACCGCAGGTGGTACAGGTCACCGGGCTGGTGCCCTTCTTGGCGCCGGTACCGTCGCAGGTCTTGCAGCCGACCAGGGTCGGCACGCGGATGGTCACGGTGGTGCCGCGCACCGCCTCTTCCAGGTCCAGCTCGAGGGTATAACGCAGGTCGCTGCCGCGCTGGGCACCGCCACGCTGACCGCCGCGACCGCCGCCACCGAAGAAGTCACTGAACACATCGCCGAAGATGTCGGAGAAGTTCGCGCCGCCCGCACCGAAACCACCGCCGCCACCCATCTGCGGGTCGACGCCGGCATGGCCGTACTGGTCGTAGGCCGAGCGCTTGGCGGCATCGGAAAGCACTTCGTAGGCCTCGTTGGCCTCCTTGAATTTCTCTTCCGCGGCCTTGTCATCTGGATTGCGGTCGGGGTGGTACTTCATCGCCAGGCGGCGATAGGCCTTCTTCAGGTCCGCCTCGCTGGCGCCGCGCTCCACACCGAGCACTTCGTAAAAGTCACGTTTGGCCATAAATCCTCAACACCTTTGATTCACAGGCTCCAGACACGCCAACGCGGGAGCAAGCCCCCGCGCGGAGAATCGCCGACCGCGCGAAGCGGCCGGCTGGCACCTCAGTAAGCGGGAGCTTACTTGTTGTCCTTGACCTCTTCGAACTCGGCGTCGACCACGTCGTCACCGGCGTCCTTGGCCTCATCCGCGCCCTGGGCGGCAGCGCCCGGTTGCGGCTGCTCGGCGTACATCTTCTGCGCCAGCGGGGTGGTGGCCTCGGACAGGGCATTGATCTTGGCCTCGATCTCGGCCTTGTCGTCGCCCTTCAGCGCGGTTTCCAGATCGCCGATGGCCTTCTCGATGGCCGCCTTCTCGTCGGCCGTGGCCTTGTCACCGGCCTCGGTGACCATCTTGCGAGTGGCGTGGACCAGACCGTCGCCCTGGTTGCGGGCCGCGGCCAGCTCCTCGAACTTGCGGTCTTCCTCGGCGTTGGCCTCGGCGTCACGCACCATGCGCTCGATCTCGTCGTCGGACAGGCCAGAGTTGGCCTTGATCACGATCGACTGCTGCTTGCCGGTGGCCTTGTCTTTGGCGCCGACGTGCAGGATGCCGTTGGCGTCGATGTCGAAAGTCACCTCGATCTGCGGCACGCCACGCGGCGCCGGCGGGATCTCGGCCAGGTCGAACTTGCCCAGCGACTTGTTCTGTGCGGCCTGCTTGCGCTCGCCCTGCAGCACGTGGATGGTCACGGCGCTCTGGTTGTCGTCGGCGGTGGAGAACACCTGCGACTTCTTGGTCGGGATGGTGGTGTTCTTCTCGATCAGCGGGGTCATCACGCCGCCCATGGTCTCGATGCCCAGGGTCAGCGGGGACACGTCGAGCAGCAGCACGTCCTTGACGTCACCGGCCAGCACGGCGCCCTGGATGGCGGCACCGATGGCCACCGCTTCGTCCGGGTTGACGTCCTTGCGCGCCTCCTTGCCGAAGAACTCGGCGACCTTCTGCTGCACCAGCGGCATGCGAGTCTGGCCACCGACCAGGATCACCTCGTCGATGCTGCCCACGTCCAGACCGGCGTCTTTCAGCGCGATGCGGCACGGCTCGATGGTGCGGGACACCAGTTCCTCGACCAGGGCTTCCAGCTTGGCGCGGGAAATCTTCACGTTGAGGTGCTTCGGACCGGTCGCATCGGCGGTGATGTACGGCAGGTTGACGTCGGTCTGCTGAGCGGACGACAGCTCGATCTTGGCCTTCTCGGCGGCTTCCTTCAGGCGCTGCATGGCCAGGGGATCGCCCTTCAGGTCAATGCCGGATTCCTTCTTGAATTCGTCGGCGAGGTAGTCGATCAGACGGATGTCGAAGTCTTCGCCGCCGAGGAAGGTGTCACCGTTAGTGGCCAGCACCTCGAACTGGTGCTCGCCGTCGACTTCGGCGATCTCGATCACCGACACGTCGAAGGTACCGCCGCCCAGGTCGTAGACGATCACGGTGTGGTCGCCCTTGGCCTTGTCCATGCCATAGGCCAGCGCGGCCGCGGTCGGCTCGTTGATGATGCGTTTGACGTCCAGACCGGCGATGCGACCGGCATCCTTGGTGGCCTGGCGCTGGCTGTCGTTGAAGTAGGCCGGCACGGTGATCACCGCTTCGGTTACGGTCTCGCCCAGGTAATCCTCGGCGGTCTTCTTCATCTTCTTCAGCACTTCGGCGCTGATCTGCGGCGGCGCCATCTTCTGGCCCTTCACTTCCACCCAGGCGTCACCGTTGTCGGCCTTGGCGATCTTGTAGGGGACCATCTTGATGTCTTTCTGCACCACGTCTTCCTCGAAGCGGCGGCCGATCAGGCGCTTAACCGCGTAGAGGGTGTTGTGCGGGTTGGTCACGGCCTGGCGCTTGGCGCTCTGGCCGACCAGGGTCTCGCCGTCGTTGGTGTAGGCGATGATCGACGGGGTGGTACGCGCACCCTCGGCGTTCTCGATGACCTTGACGCTGCCGTTTTCCAGGATGGCGACGCAGGAGTTGGTGGTCCCCAGGTCGATACCGATGATTTTGCCCATGTTCACTGTCTCCGAAACTCTGTCTTTAACCTTGAGTACGTCGCGCCTTGTCGCGCGCCGTCAGCTAATGAATCGCTTGCCTTGTAGATGGGGCCGTTACCGACTATTTCAAGCCTGCTCGTCGATCGAAGGCTGCGGTGCCAGCGGCGCCTTGCTCACGACCACCATGGCCGGACGCAACAGACGGCCGCTGAGCAGGTAGCCCTTCTGGAACACCTTGAGCACGGTGTTCGGCTCGACGTGGGTGCTCTCCTCCATCGCCATGGCCTGGTGATGCTCGGGATTGAACGGTGTGCCGTGCGGGTCGACCGCCTCCAGCTGATGCCGCTTGAGGGTGTCCTGGAACAGCTTGAGGGTCAGTTCCATGCCCTCGCGCATGGCCTTGCTCGCCTCGTCGGCGGCGCTGGTCATCTCCAGCCCGCGCTCTAGGCTGTCGACCACCGGCAGCAGGTCGTTGGCGAACTTCTCCAGCGCGAATTTGTGCGCCTTCTCCACATCCTGCTCGGCGCGGCGACGCACGTTCTGCAGGTCGGCCGCCATGCGCAGGGACTGATCCTGGGCCGCTGCCAGTTGCTCCTCGAGGGCCTGCACGCGTGCCGCCGCCTCGTCGCCGACGGCCGCTTCGGGCGCCAGTTGCTCTTCCGGGGTCGGGTTGTCCAGGTTCTGCTCGTCTGCCATTGGGTCCTCCTGTGATTGCTCGGCGGGTTCTGACCCGCGCTTCTTGCCGCCTATATGGGGGCCACGCACAAGGTTTCAAGGGTTATTGCCGCGGCAAAACAAAACACTGTATAAATACCCAGCACAAATTATCGAGGTCGCTCTCCATGCTGGTGCACCTGTCCATCCACAATTACGCTATCGTCGAACACCTGGATCTGGAGCTGGAACGCGGCATGTCCGTGATCACCGGCGAGACCGGCGCCGGCAAGTCGATCATGCTCGATGCCCTCGGCCTGGCCCTGGGCGACCGCGCCGACAGCGGCGTAGTGCGCCCCGGCGCGGACAAGGCCGACATTCTCGCCAGCTTCGATCTTGAGGACATCGCCGAGGCCCGCGCCTGGCTCGCCGAACGCGACCTGGACAACGACGGCCCATGCATCTTGCGCCGCGTCATCACCAGCGAGGGCCGCTCGCGCGGCTACATCAACGGCGCGCCCTGCCCGCTCGGCGACCTCAAGGCCCTGGGCGAGCTGCTGATCGATATCCACAGCCAGCACGAGCACCAGTCGCTGCTCAAGCCCGACACCCATCGCCGCCTGCTCGACGAATATGCCGGCAGCCAGGAGCTGGCGCGCCAGGTGCAGCTGGCCGCCCAGCGCTGGCGCCAGACCCGCCAGGAGCTGCAGCGCCTGTCCTCGACCGGCGACGAGCAGCGCGCCCGTCACCAATTGCTCAGCTACCAACTGGAAGAGCTGGAGAACCTGGCCCTGGGCGACAACGAACTGGAACAGCTGGAGCAGGACCACAAGACCCTGAGCAGCGCCGAACAACTGCTCGGCGCCTGTCGCCAGGTCCTCGAGCTGTGCAGCGAGAGCGACGCCGGCAACGTGCTGTCGGCACTCACCGCCAGCCTCAACCGGCTCAGCGGTTTCACCAGCCAGCCGAGCGCGCTGGGCGAGGCGACCAACCTGCTGGCCAGCGCACAGATCCAGGTCGAGGAAGCGGTCGGCGAACTGAATCGTTTCGTCGATCACTTCGACGCCGATCCCCAGCGCCAGCAGCAGATCGAGGAACGCCTGGACGCCATTTACAGCTTGGCGCGCAAACACCGCGTACAGCCCTTCGAACTGGCCGAACTGCAGCAGCGCCTGCTGGAAGAACTCGAGAGCCTCAATGCCGACGACGAGGCGGTCGAGCGACTCGGCGAAGAGCTGGCCGCCTACGCGCGTCACTATCAGGAGAAGGCCGCCGAACTGAGCACCCTGCGCCATCAGGCCGCCGAACGCCTGGCGAGCGCCGTGCAGGTGGAAATGCAGGATCTTGGCATGCCCGGCGGCCGCTTCAACATCGAGCTGTCGACCGCCGGCAGCGACGAGCCGCAGCCGCATGGCCTCGAACAGGTCGAGTTCCTGGTCAGCGCCAACCCCGGCCAGCCAATCAAGTCGCTGGCCAAGGTCGCCTCGGGTGGCGAGCTGTCGCGCATCAGCCTGGCCATCCAGGTGATCACCGCGCAGACCTCACGCGTGCCGACCCTGGTATTCGACGAGGTGGACGTCGGCATCGGCGGCCCCACCGCCGAGGTGGTCGGCCAGTTGCTGCGCCGCCTCGGCGAGCGCGGTCAGGTGCTGACCGTGACCCACCTGCCGCAGGTGGCGGCGCAGGGTCACCAGCATCTGTTCGTGCACAAGGCGCGCGGCAAGGACAGCACGCAGACGGCAGTGGCCAACCTGACGCCGGAAGGCCGAATCGAAGAGATCGCGCGCATGCTCGGCGGCGTCGACCTCACCGAGGAATCCCTGGCCCACGCCCGCAAGATGGTGACCAAGGCCCAGGCCTGAGCCACAGCCACAAAAAAAGGCGCCCCGCAGGGCGCCTTTTTATTCGGTTGAACCTGCGCTTATTTCTTCTTGCGCACGTACAGCACCAGATTGTGGTCGACCAGCTCGAAACCGTGCTGCTTGACGATCTCTTTCTGCAGCTTCTCGATCTCCGGATCGAAGAACTCGATCACCTCACCGGAATCCACGCAGACCATATGGTCGTGGTGGCCACTGTCGGCGAGCTCGAACACGGCGTGACCGCCGTCGAAATTGTGGCGTTCGACCAGGCCGGCGGCCTCGAACTGGGTGAGTACCCGGTAGACGGTGGCGAGGCCCACGTCTTCGCCGGCCTCCATCAGCGCCTTGTACACATCCTCGGCGCTCATGTGGCGCTGGCCGGAGGTGGCCGAGTCGAGCATTTGCAGAATTTTCACACGCGGCAGGGTGACCTTGAGGCCAGCTTTGCGCAGTTCGTTGTTTTCAACCATGGTCGGCTTTCTCGTGGTTGCTGCTTCGCAGCTCCCGTTTATGCGGGTATGATCGGGGTTTAATTTGCCCAGCCAAGATAGTGGAAGTCACCCACCGATGCAAAACACCAAGCTCTTGCTGCCCAGCCTCACCCTCGTGGGTCTGTTCGCACTCGCCGGCTGTTCGTTTCCCGGGGTCTACAAGATCGATATCCAGCAGGGCAACGTCGTTACGCAGGACATGATAGACCAGTTGAAGCCCGGAATGACCCAACGCCAAGTGCGGTTTATCATGGGCAACCCGCTGATCACCGATACCTTCCATGCCAAGCGCTGGGATTACCTGTACAGCATCCAGCCGGGCGGTCGTCAGCGCTATCAGGAGCGCGTGAGCCTGATGTTCGACGGCAACGACCAGTTGATCGGCCTGGCCGGCGACTTCATGCCCGGCGTCAGCCGCGACCAGGAAATCATGGGCGAAGGCAGCGACACCAACGTGCAGCAGCCGCAGACCGAACAACCGACGGAAGAACCGGCCAAGCCGGGTTCCCTGCTGGAGCAGATCCAGGACGAAGTGGACGCCGCCGAGCCCATCCCGGTGCCGATCCCCGAGCCGCTCGACCCGCAGCCGCAGTAAGCGCGGCGCCCAGAAAAAAGCCCGGCCAGTGCCGGGCTTTTTCATGCCTGCCGATTCATTCACCCTGCTGCGCCGCCCGGGCCCGCGCGGCCCTCGCCTTGCGCACTTCCTTGGGGTCGGCCAGCAATGGCCGGTAGATCTCCACCCGGTCGCCCGCCTCGAGCAGCCGCTCCTCCGGCTTGGCGACGAGCTTGCCGAATATGCCCAGCGGCGCGGCAGCCAGATCCAGGCCGGGGAAATGACCATCCAGCCCCGAGCGCAACGCCGCCTCGCGCACCGTGGTGCCTACGGGCACGCTCAGGCGCAGCAGCACCTGCTCACCGGCCAAGGCATGCGCAACCTCGACTTCGATATCAGCCATGCAGCTGCTTGGCCCGCTGACAGAAGGCGTCGACCATGGTGTTGGCGGCCTGGGTGAAGAGCGGGCCGAGGGTCGCCTTGACCAACGGGCCGGCGTAGTCGAAGGTCAGATCGAGGCTGATCTTGCAGGCCTTGTCGCCGAGCGCCTTGAATTCCCACAGACCATGCAGTTGAGAGAACGGGCCCTCGACCAGACGCATCTCGATGGACTTGCCCGGCACCAGGCGGTTGTGGGTGCTGAACTGCTGGCTGATGCCACCCTTGGCCACCGTCAGGGTGGCGCGCATCTCGCTCTCGCTGGCCTCCAGCACCTCGGCCGCCGCGCACCAGGGTAGGAACTGCGGATAGCTGGCCACATCGTTGACCAGGTCGAAGAGGGCCTGCGCCGGATAGGGCAACAGGGCCGAGCGTTGGATGCGGGTGCTCATCAGCCTTGGATTCCTGAAACTGCTGCGCCGCACTGCCGACGCCACGGAGCGCGCATTGTGCGGAATTCGACCTGCCCCCTCAAGCGCACCTGTCGCCAGGTTCGCGCCGACTCCCTATAATGCGCGCCCTATGGCTAAACAGAAAAAGCATCCCACCGGGACCATCGCGCTGAACAAGAAGGCGCTGCACGACTACTTCATCGAACACAAGTTCGAGGCCGGCCTGGTCCTGTCCGGCTGGGAAGTGAAGAGCCTGCGCGCCGGCAAGGCGCAGCTGGTAGACAGCTACATCCTGCTCAAGGATGACGAAGCCTGGCTGATGGGCTGCCACATCACCCCGCTGAAGACCGCCAGCACCCACGTCATCGCCGATCCGATCCGCACCCGCAAGCTGCTGCTTAACAAGCGCGAGCTGGACAAGCTGTTCGGCTCGGTGCAGCAGAAGGGCTACACCTGCGTAGCCCTGTCGATCTACTGGAAAGCCCACCTGATCAAGTGCGAGATCGCGCTGGCCAAGGGCAAGAAGGACTTCGACAAGCGCCATACCGAGAAAGAGCGCGACGCCAATCGCGAAGTCCAGCGCGCCATGCGCAGCAAGGGCAAGGACGAATAAGACAAAGGGCGGATCATCCGCCCTTTTTTTCTGGCCCGCATCTCCGATGCAAACGGCCATGCCGCGAGCGTTCGAGCCCGCCCTTACAATCCCTGCCGACGCTGCGACCGCTCCAGCCGCTTGGCCTCCTGCTGCGCCTCGGCCAGCACCTCCTGCACATAGTGGATGTGGTGATTGGACAGCTCGCGGGCTTCGCCCGCGCGGCGCTCGATGATCGCCTCGTACAGCGCCCGGTGCTGCTCGCGCAGCCGCTCGCGGGTCTCGCTGCGCTGCAGGTACATGCCGCCGATGTTGGTCACCACGTTGTGCTTGAGCAGGTCGAACAGGCCGCGGATGGTGTGCAGCAGCACGGCGTTGTGGCTGGCCTCGGCAATGGCCAGGTGAAAGCGCGCATCCGCCGCGCCCTCCTCGGCCCGGCTGGCCTTGCTGTCCGGTGCGTAGCAGCGCTGCAGTTCGTCGTAGGCGGCGCGCAGGCGCTCATGATCGACCGGCGTGGCGCGCTGGGCCGCATAGAAGGCGCAGGAGCCCTCCAGCGTGTGGCGGAACTCCAGTAGGTCGCGCTGGGCGTCCGGATTGCTCTCCAGCAGGTGCAGCAGCGGGTCGCTGAAGGTCGAGCCCAGCCCTGCCGCCACATAGTTGCCGCCACCCTGGCGGCTGACCAGCAAGCCCTTGGCCACCAGCTTCTGGATCGCCTCGCGCAGCGATGGCCGCGACACGCCGAAGCGCTCGGCCAGTAGCCGTTCCGCCGGCAGGCGTTCACCGGCCTTGAGGGCCCCCTCGAGAATCATCGTTTCCAGCCGTTCGACGATGTCGTCCGACAGGCGGCGCTGCCGCACCTGACCGAATGTCATACCACTTTCACCTTAAATTCCCAGCACGCCGCAGCTTGTGCCACGGCATTTGCCGGGCAGCCTAACCAGCCCCGCCCGGCGCCACAAGCAGCGCGGCGCGAGCACCCTACTCGACCAAAGTCGCAGACAGACAAATTGACACGACCGAAGTCAGGCTTTTACCCTGAGCGCCTGACTTTGTAAATTGGTATTACCAATTATCCCAAAGTCATCGAGTCGCTCGATCTGCCGCCGCCGGGCCAGAAGCCTGAGGACCACCGAGCGCGAGGCACCTCCAAAAACAATTAGGGAGCCACCCGCAATGCAAACCTGGCAACAGCTCTATACCCCGCTCGGCAGCCTCGGCCTGTCGGCGCTCGCCGCACTGATTCCGATCATCTTCTTCTTCCTCGCCCTGGCCGTGTTCCGCCTCAAGGGCCACATCGCCGGCACCATTACCCTGGCGCTGTCGCTGCTGGTGGCGATCTTCGCCTTCGGCATGCCCGCCGAGAAAGCCTTCGCCGCCGCCGGCTACGGCTTCGCCTACGGCCTTTGGCCAATCGCCTGGATCATCGTCGCGGCGGTGTTCCTCTACAAACTCGCGGTCAAGAGCGGCCAGTTCGAGGTGATCCGCAGCTCGGTGCTGTCGATCACCGATGACCAGCGCCTGCAGGTGCTGCTGATCGGCTTCTCCTTCGGCGCCTTCCTCGAAGGCGCGGCCGGCTTCGGCGCACCGGTGGCGATCACCGCCGCCCTGCTCGTCGGCCTCGGCTTCAACCCGCTGTACGCCGCCGGCCTGTGCCTGATCGCCAACACCGCGCCGGTGGCCTTCGGCGCCCTGGGCATCCCGATTACCGTGGCCGGCCAGGTCACCGGCATCGACCCGTTCAAGATCGGCGCCATGACCGGCCGCCAGCTGCCGCTGCTGTCGATCATCGTGCCGTTCTGGCTGGTAGCGATGATGGATGGCTGGAAAGGTATCAAGGAAACCTGGCCAGCCGCGCTGGTCGCCGGTGGCAGCTTCGCCGTCACCCAGTACTTCACTTCCAACTTCATCGGCCCGGAACTGCCGGACATCACCTCGGCCCTGGTCAGCCTGATCAGCCTGACCCTGTTCCTCAAGGTCTGGAGCCCGCGTCGCGCCGAAGACAGCGAAGTAGTCAGCGTCTCCGGCGGTGCCGCCACCCTGGGCGGCTTCGGCGGCCAGAGCGGCGCCACCCCGTCGCCGTACAGCTTCGGCGAGATCCTCAAGGCCTGGTCGCCCTTCCTGGTGCTGACCGTGCTGGTCACCATCTGGACCCTCAAGCCGTTCAAGGCCATGTTCGCCCCGGGCGGCGCGCTGGAGAGCTTCGTCTTCCTGTTCGCCATCCCGCACCTGGACCAGCTGGTACTGAAAGTCGCGCCAATCGTCGCCAACCCCACGCCGATCCCGGCCGTGTTCAAGCTGGACCCGATCTCCGCCACCGGTACCGCGATCTTTTTCTCGGCACTGATCTCCATGCTGATCCTGAAGATCGACCTCAAAACTGGTCTTACCACTTTTAAGGAAACCTTCATCGAGCTGAAGTGGCCGATCCTGTCCATCGGCATGGTGCTGGCCTTCGCCTTCGTCACCAACTTCTCCGGCATGTCCACCACTATGGCCCTGGTCCTGGCTGGCACCGGCTCGCTGTTCCCGTTCTTCTCGCCGTTCCTCGGCTGGCTGGGCGTGTTCCTGACCGGCTCGGACACCTCGTCCAACGCCCTGTTCGGCTCGCTGCAAGCCACCACCGCGCACCAGATCGGGGTCAACGACACCCTGCTGGTAGCGGCCAACACCAGCGGCGGCGTGACCGGCAAGATGATCTCGCCGCAATCCATCGCCGTGGCCTGCGCTGCCACCGGCATGGTCGGCAAGGAATCCGACCTGTTCCGCTTCACTCTCAAGCACAGCCTGATCTTCGCCACCTTCGTTGGCCTGATCACCCTGGTTCAGGCCTACTGGCTGACCGGCATGCTCGTGCACTGAGGACATTCGGATCTGCTGCGCGTCGGCGATACAGCGTTAGACATGGCCTCGGGCTGCTCATTTACAGCTCGTAAACTCCGCGCCCTCGGCCATGTCTGCCTTGTCTCGCTCTAGCTCGCGAGATCCGTCCGCAACATCGTTGTTCCCATTTTCCAATGGATGAGAAGCCAATGATCATCTCCGCCTCCACCGACTACCGCGCCGCCGCCCAACGCCGGCTGCCGCCGTTCCTGTTCCACTACATCGACGGCGGCGCCTACGCCGAGTACACGATGCGGCGCAACGTCGAGGACCTGGCCGGTATCGCCCTGCGGCAGCGCGTGCTGAAGAACATGTCCGAGCTGAGCCTGGAAACCGAGCTGTTCGGCGAGAAGCTGGCCATGCCGCTGGCCCTGGCCCCGGTCGGCCTGACCGGCATGTACGCCCGCCGCGGCGAGGTGCAGGCAGCCAAGGCGGCGGCGGCCAAGGGCATCCCCTTCACCCTGTCCACTGTCTCGGTCTGCCCGATCGAGGAAGTGGCGCCGGCCATCGACCGGCCGATGTGGTTCCAGCTCTACGTGCTGAAGGACCGCGGTTTCATGCGCAACGCCCTGGAGCGGGCCAAGGCCGCCGGCGTCACCACCCTGGTGTTCACCGTCGACATGCCCACTCCTGGCGCGCGCTACCGCGACGCCCATTCCGGCATGAGCGGCCCGAATGCAGCCGCACGGCGCATGCTGCAAGCCGTCACCCACCCGGCCTGGGCCTGGGACGTGGGCGTACTGGGCAAGCCGCACGACCTCGGCAACATCTCCACCTACCGTGGCAATCCCACCGGCCTTGCCGACTACATCGGCTGGCTGGGGGCCAATTTCGATCCGTCGATCTCCTGGAAGGACCTGGAGTGGATCCGTGAATTCTGGGACGGCCCGATGGTGATCAAGGGCATCCTCGACCCCGAGGACGCCCGCGACGCCGTGAAATTCGGCGCCGACGGCATCGTCGTGTCCAACCACGGCGGCCGCCAGCTCGACGGCGTGCTGTCCAGCGCCCGCGCCCTGCCGGCCATCGCCGACGCGGTGAAGGGCGAGCTGAAGATCCTCGCCGACTCCGGCATCCGCACCGGCCTCGACGTGGTGCGCATGCTCGCCCTCGGCGCCGACGGCGTGATGCTCGGCCGCGCCTTCGTCTACGCCCTGGCCGCCGCCGGCGGTGCGGGTGTGAGCAACCTGCTCGAGCTGTTCGAAAAGGAAATGCGCGTGGCCATGGTCCTCACCGGCGCCAAGTCGATCGCCGATATCAGCCGCGACTCGCTGGTGCGTGAACTGGGCGTCTGACGCCCAGCCCTCCACGCCCTATCAGGGCGTGGAAACACTGCGAGTGCACACCAGCGCCGCAGTGCAGCCAGGCGGGCATGCCCGTCCGGTGTAGCCGACAATAACAAGCAGGGCCGCCACAAGCGGCCCGCACCTACCGTGATACATGGAGCACGCATGAGCCTGCCCGCCGCCTTCCTCGCCGAAGTCCACCGCCTGATCCCGCGCGAGCGCCTGTTCGACGACCCGCTGTCGACCCTGGCCTTTGGCACCGACGCCAGCTTCTACCGGCTGATTCCCAAGCTAGTAGTGCGCGTCGAGTCCGAGGCTGAAGTGGTGCACCTATTGGAGCTGGCCAGCGCCGAGCGCGTGCCGGTGACCTTCCGCGCCGCCGGCACCAGCCTCTCCGGCCAGGCCATCAGCGACTCGGTGCTGATCGTCCTCGGCGACAGCTGGAACGGCCGCGACATTCGCGCGGGCGGCGCGCAGATCCGCCTGCAGCCCGGCGTCATCGGCGCCCAGGCCAACGCCTGGCTTGCCCCGCTGGGGCGCAAGATCGGCCCCGACCCGGCCTCGATCAACGCGGCGAAGATCGGCGGCATCGTCGCCAACAACTCCAGCGGCATGTGCTGCGGCACAGCGCAGAACACCTACAAGACCCTCGCCGGCCTGCGCGTGGTGCTGGCCGACGGCAGCGTGCTGGACAGCGAGGACGCCGCCAGCATCGCAGCCTTCCGCGCTCGCCACGGTGCCCTGCTCGATCAGCTGGCCCAGCTAGGTCGAGAAACCCGCGCCAACATCGCGCTGGCCGACAAGATCCGCCACAAGTACCGGCTGAAGAACACCACCGGCTTCTCGCTCAACGCGCTGGTCGACTTCGACGAGCCGCTCGACATCCTCAACCACCTGATGGTCGGGTCGGAGGGCACATTGGGCTTCATCAGCGCGGTGACCTACGACACCGTGCCGGAGCACCCCCACAAGGCCAGCGCGCTGATCGTCTTCCCCGATGTGGAGAGCTGCTGCCAGGCCGTGCCGCTGCTCAAACAGCAGCCGGTCTCTGCGGTTGAGCTGCTCGACCGCCGCAGCCTGCGCTCGGTGGAGAACATGCAGGGCATGCCCGAATGGGTGAAGCGCCTGTCGGCCGGCGCCTGCGCCCTGCTCATCGAGTCGCGCGCCGCCAGCCAGTCACTGCTGCACGAGCAGATCGACCGGATCATGGCCGCCATCGCCCACTTCCCGGTGGAGAAGCGGGTCGACTTCAGCGAGGACCCGCTGGTCTACAACCAGCTGTGGAAGATTCGCAAGGAGACCTTCCCCGCCGTCGGCGCGGTGCGCCAGACCGGCACCACGGTGATCATCGAGGACGTCACCTTCCCGGTGGAGCGCCTGGCCGAGGGCGTCAACCGCCTGATCGCGCTGCTGGAGAAGCACCGCTACGACGAGGCCATCCTGTTCGGCCACGCCCTGGAGGGCAACCTGCACTTCGTCTTCACCCAGGGCTTCGACGATCCGCTGCAGGTCGCGCGTTACGAGGCCTTCATGCAGGACGTGGCGCAGCTGGTGGCGGTGGAGTTCGGCGGCGCGCTCAAGGCCGAGCACGGCACCGGGCGCAACATGGCGCCCTTCGTCGAACTGGAGTGGGGCGGCGAGGCTTACCAGCTGATGTGGACCATCAAGCGCCTGTTCGACCCGCTGGGCATCCTCAACCCGGACGTGGTGCTGTCGGATGATCCGCAGATCCACTTGAAGAACCTCAAGCCCCTGCCGGCCGCCGACGAGATCGTCGACAAGTGCATCGAGTGTGGCTTCTGCGAGCCGGTGTGCCCGTCCAAGGGGCTGACCCTGACGCCGCGTCAGCGCATCGTGATCTGGCGCGATATCCAGGCGCGCAAGCGTGCCGGCATCGACACCACCGAGCTGGAAGCGGCCTACCACTACCAGGGCGTGGACACCTGCGCCGCCACCGGCCTGTGCTCGCAGCGCTGCCCGGTGGGCATCAACACTGGCGACCTGGTGCGCAAGCTGCGCGCCCGCGACGCCGGGCATGCCGGCGCGGCCACCTGGCTGGCCGGCCATTTCGCCACGACCCTGCGCGGCGCGCGCCTGACCCTGCGCCTGGCCGACGGCGCACGACGCCTGCTCGGCGCACCGCTGCTGGGCAAGACGGCGCGGGCCCTGCACGACAAGGCAGGGCTGCCACTGTGGACGCCGGCCATGCCGCAGGCGGTGCAGCCGATCCGCTTCACCGCGCCGAGCCGCGACGAGCGACCGCGGGTGGTGTACCTCGCCGCCTGCGTGTCACGCGCCATGGGCCCGGCGTTCGGCGATGCAGAGCAGACGCCGCTGATCGACAAGACCCGCGCCCTGCTGGAGAAGGCTGGTTACCAGGTGGTGTTCCCGGACGATCAGGACAACCTGTGCTGCGGCCAGCCGTTCGCCTCCAAGGGCTACGCCGAGCAGGCCGCCGCCAAGCAGCGGGAACTGGTCGACGCCCTGCTCGCCGCCAGCCGCGGCGGGCTCGATCCGATCTACTGCGATACCAGCCCCTGCATCCTGCGGCTGGTGCAGGAAGGCCTGGATGAGCGCCTGCGGCTGTACGACCCGGTAAGGTTCATCCGCGAATACCTGCTGGAGCGTCTGGTCTTCACGCCGCAGGACAAGCCGGTGGCCGTGCATGTGACCTGTTCCACCCAGCATCTGGGCGAGGCCCAGGGGCTGATCGATATCGCCAGGCGCTGCGCCCGAGAAGTGGTGATCCCGGAGGGCATCCACTGCTGCGGATTCGCCGGCGACAAGGGCTTCACCACGCCGGAACTGAACGCCCACTCGCTGCGCAGCCTCAAGGACGCGGTGCAGCTCTGCGAGGAAGGCATCTCCACCAGCCGCACCTGCGAGATCGGCCTGTCGACCCACAGCGGCATCGACTACCACGGCCTGGTCTATCTGGTGGACCGGGTGACCCGGGCAAAAAACTCTGAACCGAGCCCGCACTAGCTCAGTCGACTGCATACGGGCCCGCTACGGGCTCGCTTCGACGACTGAAGAGGAGAACCTCGATGAAGCGTACTGCCCTGATTTTCGCCTGTGCCCTGGCCGCCTCGCCGGCATTCGCCAACGACGACCTGTGCACCACCAACCTGCAGAAAATCGATGACAAGATGGCGTCCGAGACCGCTCTGGGCGAAGCCATGAAGCAGCAGATCACCGACCTGCACAAGCAGGCCAAAGACGCGCAGCAGGCTGGCGACGTAGAAGGCTGCGCCGGCTACGCCGGGCAAGCCGTGACCCTGCTGGAGAAGTCGTCCAAAGGCGACGGCCCGGCTCAGTAACGGTCGCAGAGCCGGCGACAAAGCGGGCGCCACGCCCGCTTCTATACTGAGTCCACCTTCCCAGGAGGACTCACCATGCGCCGGCTCTTTCTTGTCTGCTCCACCCTGCTGCTCAGCACATCTCTGTGGGCCATGCACTGCCCGCAGGACATGGCCAAAATCGACGAAATGCTCAAGACCGACCCGCCGGCCGACGCCGAGGTGCTGGCCGAAGTGCAACGCCTGCGCGCCGAGGGCGAGCAGTTGCACAAGGATGGCAATCACAGCGAGTCGGTGAAGGTGCTGGACGAGGCGCTGAACCTGCTGCAGGCCAGCGAGTAGTCAGCCCCGCTCGCCCAGCAGCGTCAGCGCGAGCTGGCGCAACTGCTGCAGATCCACCGGTTTCAGCAGGCTTGCACGGGCGCCTCTGGCCCGGGTTTCCGCCAGCAATTCCTCATCGGCCGCGGCGCTGACCACCAGCACCGGCACGCCGGCCAGTCGCGGTTCGCCGCGCATGTATTCCAGCACCTCCAGTCCGCTGCCGTCCGGCAGATCGAGGTCCAGCAGCACCAGCGCCGGCGTTTCTTCGGCCAGCTGCAGCAGCGCCCGGCGCACCGAGCCCGCTCCGCCCACCACGGCGATGTCGCGCAACCCTTCCTGCAGCACCCGCAGACAGGCCGGGTGGTCCTCGACGCACAACACGCGCGCCAGCGGCTGGCGCCTGGGCTGTTCGGCCGGCGGCAGGCTCTCGTCCGCCGCATGCGGCTCGGCGGCGCTGGGCAGTTCGATCCAGAAGCGGCTGCCCAGGCCGACATTGCTGGAAAAGCCCATCTCGCCGCCCATCAGCTCGGCCAGCTCGCGGCACAGCACCAGGCCGATGCCGGTACCGGGAATGTTGGAGTTTTCCCGCCCCAGACGCTGGAACGGCTGGAACAGCTGGGCCTGCTGCTCCGGGCTGAGCCCCGGGCCGCTGTCGTCCACCCACAGGCGCACGCCACCGGCACGCACTTCGTAGCCCAGGCGCAGCAGTCCCTGCGGGCTGTTGTACTTGATCGCGTTGGACAGCAAGTTGAGCAGCACCTGGCGCAGGCGCCGCGGGTCGGCCAGCACGAACAGCGGCGGGTGCGCCTCGGCCTGCACCTGCAGCTGCAAGCGACGCTGCTGCACCTCGGGCTGGATCAGCTCGGCGCAGCCGCGCAGAAGCGGACCGATGTCCACCGGCTGCAGTTGCAGCTGCTGCTGACGGCTCTCGATGCTGGAGAGGTCGAGGATGTCGTCCACCAACGAGGTCAGGTGGCGGCTGGCGAGCACGATCTCCCGCGCGTATTCGGCCTCCTGGCGCCGCTCGTTGTGGTCCTGGGCTTCCAGCTCGATCAGCTGGGCGAAGCCGTGGATGGCGTTGAGCGGCGTGCGCAGCTCGTGGCTCATGCTGGACAGGAAGCGGCTCTTCGCCTGGCTGGCCGCCTGGGCCTCCAGGCTGGCGCGGCGCAGCTCCTCCTGCGCCTGCTTGAGGCGGGTGATGTCGACGTGGGTGCCGGCGGCGCGTATCGCCCGGCCCAGCTCGTCACGCTCGATCACCTTGCCGCGGCTGAGCAGCCAGGCGTATTGCCCGCGAGCGTCGGCGTAGCGGTATTCGGCCTCGAAGAAGTCCTCGGCGCTGTCGTCGGCCATGCTCAGGCGCAGGTGGCGTACCCGCGGCAGGTCGTCCGGATGCACGCGCTGGTTGAATTCGGCGAATGGCATGCAGTCGCCCGGCAGCCCGAAGCGCCGCACGAAGCGCTCGCTGATGCGAATGGTCAGGCTCGCGGCGTCCACTTCCCAGAGGCTCTCGGTGGTGCTTTCCAGCACCAGCTCCAAGGTGCGCTGCACATTCAGCCGGCTCTCGTCGCTGTCCTGCAGCTGCTGACCGGCGTGCTGCACCTCGACGGCCATCTCGGCCATTTCGGCGATCACCGTCGGTGGCGCCGCCGGCCTGCGCTCACCAGCCACCAGGCGGCGCATCATGCCGACGATGCCGGTGATCGGCTCGGCCAGTTCACGGCTCAGGCGCCGCGAGCGCAGCCACATCCAGGTGCCGAACAGCAGGTAGAACAGCACCAGCCCGGCGATCAGCAGGTAGCCGATGATTTGGTACTGCTCGGCCAGGCGATTGGTCTCGCGGAAGATGTTGGCCTCGTCCACCACCAGCAGCAGACGCCAGCCCGTCTGCGGAATCTCGCTCCAGGCCATCAGCTGGCCGCGGCCGCCCAGCTGCACCTCGACCACGCCGTGGGGCTTGGCCGCCATGCCGTCGAGCAGCGGGCGCAGCCCCTGCTGGCGATCCAGCTTGAAGTCGGCCGGCTTGAGCACCTCGCGGCTCACCGCCTCGGCGTAGGAATAGCTGGTCAGCTCGCGCAGGCCGAAATCCTTCTCCCCCGCCTCCGGCAGGGCCATGATCGCGTTGTCGCGGCCCACCAGCAGCGCGTAGCCCTGCCACGGCACTTGCAGGCTGCCGATTTCGGCGAGCATCCGGCCCACGGTCACGTCCAGGCCGGCGACACCCTCGAGGAAGTCGCCGAGGTACACCGGGGCAATCGCCGACATCATCCAACCCTGCCCGGCCGGGTCGAGGTAGACCTCGGTCCACACCGTGCTCCGCTCGGGGTTGTGCTTGCCGTCGGCCAGGTAATAGAAGTTGTACTGCGGGATGACCATGTCGTGCGGGTACTGCTGCAGCACGTCGAAGTACGGGTAGATGCGGTTGTAGCTGTCCCAGCTGTTGAAATAGACCGCCGCCACCAGCGGGTCGGCCTGGCGGATCGAGCGCATCAGCGGGTCTACCCGCGACAGGCGCAGGGCCTTGTCGCGGTCCTGCGCGACTGTGGCGGAGGAATAGAAGGAAGCGGCGCGGCCATCGTCGCTGCGGCTGTGGAACACCCCTTGCGCTGTGAGGGCGTGGCGCTGGCGCTCCTGCTCGTCCGGCTCGAAGCGACGGTCGCCGAGAGCCTCGGCCACGGCGTCGCGATAGACGCCGACCTGCGCCTCGATCGCGCGCAGGCGGCTGTCGATCACCTGGCCCTCGCGCCGCACGGCGCTGTCCAGATCCTGCAGCGCGCTGGTCTGCAGGTAACCGATCTGGGACTCGCGTATCGACTCGTTGGTGTAGAGGTAGACGCCGATCAGCACCGACTCCACCAACACCAGCGGGATCAGCGCACTCCTCAGGAAAGCTCGCCAGATCCAGCGGCGCAGGGGCTTGAGCGGTGCGGGCGGCATCCAGTGCTCCTCGAATTCTACTCTGCAGAGAATGGCACACGGCCAGCGAACGGCCAGCCTGGCCGGGCATTGTAAGGGCAGAACGGCGGTCGACGCAGATGAACCTTTGCCGTACACTGCGCGTCCAACCTCGCAAGACCCGTTCTGGGGCCGATTAGGATTCGACGCCGGTAACAAAACTTGAGGGGCATGCCGAGTAGGTGACAGTTCTCGTAAATCCGCTGCCACAACTTCATAGTTGCCAACGACGACAACTACGCTCTGGCCGCCTAAGGGCGCCAGCAGACCCTAGGGGATGCCTGTAAACCCGAAGATTTGGTCTGTCAGATAGAACAGGATCGCCGCCAAGTTCGCTGTAGACGTAACGGCTAAAACTCATACAGCTCGCTCCAAGCGCCCTGCCACTCGGGCCGCGAGGAGTTAACTCAATAGAGATGGCTAAGCATGTAGAACCGATAGCGGAGTCCTGGCGGACGGGGGTTCAAATCCCCCCGGCTCCACCAAACAAGCCCCTGAAAAGCCTAGTGTTTTTCAGGGGTTTTTCTTTGGATGTCGAAAATTAGTCGAAGCTAAGGGAGGATCAGGAACCAGCGCTACGGCGCCAAATGGGCTCAAAGAAGCTCTTGATGGCCGGCTCGGTATGCCTGGAGTTCAGCACTCCTTCGCAGATCCTTGCGAAAACGCCTCCATCCATTGCCTCTCTCGGAACAAGAATCTGGCCTTGGACACCACGCTCGATCTTTACAGCCTCTTCAATCCGAGCCTTCCGATACACCACATAACTGTTCTGAGTGATGAAGGGATGATCGCCCGGATAAAGCAGACAGGCAGGATCATGGGGTCTCCCCTGCTTTACCCTTGAGATGCTAACGAGCAGCACCAATCGCGCCAAGGTGACGGGATCGTTAAGAAGTATGAATAAATGCTTTAAATCTGGCTGTTGCGGCGTTCCGGAAGGCACTAAAACAGTCGCCCGGCGAGTAACAAAGAACATTAAAGCCTCGCGAATAGCTGATCCATGCTGTGGTGACTTTCGAGCTCTTCTTGAACGGCATAAGCCTCATCTGGAGCACGCCCCAAAGCCTCGAGCACATCTTTGTACTCAATGGGATACGACGAGCCGCTCGGATCCTTCCACTCAGCACAGCGATCATGCGTGTAATCGCGGAGAGCCCACTGATCCATCTGACCAAACTGGGCTTGGACCTCAGCCAAAATCTCCAGATCAGCCTCACTAAGGCGATCCAGTCCAGAGGCTTCACAGTCTTTCAATGAAAGCATGTGGCCGGCACGATCAGCGACCCAGCAATCCCATCCGCCTTCCTGCGAACGAATAGCGCCGTTCATTAATTCCAAGGTTCTAGAGAGTACCGGTCCATGCGGCATCGAAACCATACGATCACCTGACATAGGCATTTCATATAGATCCAAGGCACGCCGGTCAGCCAAATAAAGCAGCTTCATCAGCTTGATGATGGGCAGAGGCCCGCCATTCCTTGACAGAAAAAAGGCAGCCATCTGAGCAACCTTTTGCTCATTGAACGCCATCATTAACTCCTCTCACTGGGGCAGCAGTTGCTGCTTGCCCACAAGCTATGCACAGAGATATCCACAGCTTAGACCACATTGGGGCGCGATTATCCATGTAGTAATCGACTGATTCAATCGTCAGTTGAGTCATGTATAACGTTTTTTCGCCAACGGTCTAAAAAGCAGCCAAGGGGCCAAATCTCAAAGCATCTGCTAAATGATCAGGCGCCAGATGCGCATAGCGCATAGTCATCGCTAGGCTGGAGTGACCCAGGATTTTCTGCAGGGTGAGAATATTTCCGCCGTTCTGAATGAAGTGGCTGGCAAAGGTGTGCCGCAGAGAGTGTGCGGCCTGCCCTTTCGGTAACTGTATGGTGGTTCTGGCCAGAGCCCTGCGGAACGAAGTAATGGCCGAGTTAGGCTGGCCATGCTGTTTCCAATGGCGAATTACCTTGGCCTCCAACTCGGCCGTGATCGGTACCGACCGCACCTTGCCACTCTTAGTCCCGCTGAAGGTGATCACTGCATTACGCAGCCCGGTCGGCCTCAGTTTCTCAGCCTCAGACCAACGCGCACCAGTGGCCAGACAGATCAGAGTGATGATTTCGACGTGTGGGTTATCGCAGCCGCTGCGGATAGTCTCCAGCAGCTCGGCAATCTGATCATTCGTCAGCCAGGAAAGCTCTCGCTCCTGAATCTTGAGGGGCTTCACCAGGGCGAGCGGATTGGCGTAGTCGATAACGCCCAAGCCCCGCAGTTCGTTGTAGACCGAACGCAGATACCCCAGCTCATTGTTGAGGGTCTTGGGCGACGTGCCCTCCCATAGCCTTAGGCGCCGATCATGGGCATACGCCTGCGGGTCCAGCTTGGCGGCTTGGGGGTTGCGCAGGCGCTTGGCGACCAAATCCAACTTGGAACGGCGGCGCTCCCCATCCCGCAACGAATGCCCGTGCAGATCGAACCATGCAGCTACCAGCTCGGTTAAGCGGCGGGTGTCGGTCGGTTTGGGGGACCAGCTCGGGTTATCCACTACCTTGGCGCGGCAAGTAGCCTCGAAGCGCTGAGCCTCTGCCTTGGTCTTGAGCGTCTTGCGGAAGCGCTTTCCCTTGATGGGCTCTACATCGACCTTCCAACGGCCGTCCGGTAGTTGCTCAATGGCCATCTAGACGGCTCTCCCCCAGCGGACATGGCGCTCTTCCAAGAGGTCGCGGATGTGGTGATAGATGTCGAGCGTGGTCATATGCTTGGCGGCGTAGTGGTCGCGGATCACCGGCCAGCATTCCCATTCGGTGAGCCGCTTAAACGCCTTTTTTGCGCCCACCCTTTCCCTTGCCAGCAAGCTGACGAAGTTGCCCAAGAACAGCTCGACGTTCTTGCCGGAGAAGCCGCGAGCGGTCTTGTAATGGCGCTTGTAGAAGGTGTCTTCCAGCAGCGAATCGGCGGCGATATCGACTCGCACATCGTGACGCAGCAGGGTCCAGATGGCCTCATAGCGGCCGGGGCGGGCTTGTAGGCGGAACTGGCTCAGACCGTAGCGCCATAGGCCGTCGAGGTGACCAGCGAAGGCGGAGAAAGAGCGTGTGTCGATCAGCACGCCGGAATGAACGTCGACGGAGCCGGAAGCAAATTGCTGGATGATCGAGTGGTGATAGCGCAGCTCGATGCGCCAAACGTCTTGCTCCGGGTTGTAATTATCGGGGTCGCCCTCGTCGAAGCTGTCGCGGCGCTTCCAGACGCCTTCCCAGTAATCAAGCTTGTCGGTGGCGCGGGCTTGCTCGGTCTTGTTGTAGATACAGAGCTGGATGCCACCAGCGGAGCCAAACATAGAGGTTTCACCACGGCCGTACACGCTGGCCTTGGTCGCCCAGGAAATCTCATTGATGCCCGAAATATCCCGGTGCGCGCGCGCTTTGCAGTGCATACGCGCCATCAGATCGGACGGCGGTTGCCAGCCTTGCAGGTCTAGCGCCAGGTGCACCGCGCATTGGTTAACTTCGAGGTGAGTCAGTACCTCTTGGGCGTAGAAATCCATCCGAGCTTGCAGGCGCTCGGGACTTAGGGCGTCGATGGCATGGGGTGACACCTCGATTTTGAGGTGAGGGCCGATGGCGTCTTGCTTGGCGTTGAAGTTCTTCACCAGCAGGACGAAGCCGAGGTCTGCATTCTGGAGCTTGTATTGGTAGCCAGAATCACGGCCGACGCGACCGGAGTGCCAGCGCTGGCCAGCAAAGTCGACAATGACGCCGGGGGTCTCGAATAGCGCCATGATCTCCGGGCGGATCAGCCCCCGGTACAGCTGGCGGACCGTATCCACCCCGCAACGCAGCAGGCGGACTTTCGAAAGGTCGGTGAGGATGGCAGTGTGGTCATCGAAAAAGAGCCTGCCGGTGGCAGATTCTTGGAATTGCTGATCGACTCGCAGTTGATCCTTAACGCTCATCTCTTTTCACTCCAAAACGGCACGAATTGAAACTCGGTAATTGGGTTTATCTGACGTGTTACAGGGGCGTCCCCGCGCGCCCTTTAGCGCGCATGCGCCCAGCGCATTGCGCGCTTAAAGGGCCACTCGCTATGCGCTCCCCTATCACCACAGGAAGCGTTCCTTTTCATAGGGCACGACCACCACAGACGAACCCTTGGGAGCGCCTTCCAGGGAGCTGGCAATGGTTTGCTCGAGCTGTTTGGGTGGCGGCTGCCTACCGGTGAGCGCGGGGTTTTCGAGCTGCTGCGGGTCGGGTTTGGCGGGGTCGAAGTAACCCTGTTGAACCACGTTTTTGCAGAAGGAGAACGACGTTTTGTGCCACGTACCCTGCTGGGTGTAGCACTCGCAGATATAGGCTTTCTCTGCCGCCCTAACGACCCTGTACCGCTTGCTGTTGCGCTCGATGTAGCCCTCGTCGGAACTCATGACGCAGGAAAGCTTGGGGTAGGTCTTGGGCTTGGTTAACTCGTCATAGATCGGTGCCGAGCTGGGCACATCGGGTATGCGCGGGGTGCGATCAGCGAGGTACTTTTCTAGGGTGTTGGCCTTCTTGTCGCCGGAGGCGGTGGCCGGGGTGATGAGGGAACCTACCGTATCCTTGACCTGCTGTACGGCGCTGGGCGCGCTTTCGGCGGGCTGCGCCTGCTGGGCTTTGCCTTCCTCATAGCGGTCATAGGCGCGGTACACCATGAAGGCAGCAGCAAGCATGGCAGCCACGGCAAACAGCATCTTTTTCGGGGCCTTGAACTGGAAGTGATGCTTGGCCTGGGTGCTGGTGTAGACGCCGAAGTACTTCTTATCGAGCCGCACGGTGCGCTTGTCGGCGTCCTTGAAGCTGCTTTTCAGCTCGACCTTTTCGATCACCGCTTCGGACTCGAAGCGGAGCAGCTGCTGGGACTTGAAGACGCGCCAGTAATGCACGTGGCCGTTGCACAGGCGGCGCAGGTGGACGTCGAGGTAACGCGGGTCCTGGGTGATCAGATGCACCTCGAAACCATGGTGACGCATGGTTTCGAAGCGGGTGATGTGCTCGGGCGGCCGGTTGCGAGGATCACGCACGCCGAACCACCCTTGCGCCTCGTCGATCACGGCGATGGAATCCTTGGGCAGATCGAACCACTTGTGCGGATCGTCGAAGGGAAACCAGCTGGCTTTGAGCAGTTCGGGTTTAAGGCCGGTGATGTTGAAGAAGTAGACCGTGCGGCCTTCTTCTAAGGCCTTCTTATCCACCTCGCGGATGGTGTTCAGGGTCTTACCGTGGCCGGGCTTACCAGTGCGGATGTAGAGCATCGGGCGGCCTCCTTAAGCTTCGATGGAGGTGCCGCCCGGCTTGCGCCAGACCTGAGCACGGCGACGGTCCTGAGCCTTGTTGATGCCGGCCAGAACGAGGCGGGTAGTCACCGCGGCGAAGTAAAGATTGATAGCGATATCAATCTTGGCCAGCCCCAGAATCTGCTGAATCTCCAGGGAAGAACCGCTGAGCTTGGAGGTGACGTAGTTCATCGCCACCTCAAGCAACGCGTTGTAGCCGACATAAGACACAAAGCCGATGCCGATCACTCGGAACAGCCAGCCCACAAGCGGCTGAACCATCATGAAGACCAGTTGCGCAGCCCATAGCCAAAACGCTGGCATCACTCACCCCCTGCGGCACGGCCGATGTAGATGGCGAAGAACACCCCAGCCGCCGCGACGATCAGGTAACTGAGGTCCGAGGCGAACTGACAGATGGATTCGTAGGAAAACTGGAAGGTGCGGCCGCCACCCGTGGTGAGGTGGAAGGTCTTAGGAGGCGGACAGCTCGACGGAAGAAAGCGGGTGCCCTCGTCGAAATAGCTAGCGATATCAACCTCTTCGTCCTCTTCCATCTTGTAATCAGGGTTGTCGAGGAAGTCGGCGATATCGTCTTTCTGCCCAGGGAAGTTAGTAGCCGCCTCGCCGTTGCACTTCATTTCCTTTTCAAGGCGCAGCTGAGCGCAGGCAATGGCATCGCCCTCGCAGATCAACGGCTGATCGCAGCCGAGGCCACCGGCGGAGCCGTTATCACCGCCACCGCCGTCACCGCCGTCGCCTGGATCGGTTCCACCATCACCGCCATCACCACCACCGGGATCAGTGGGATCAGTGGGGTCAGTGGGGTCAGTGGGATCAGTCGGGTCCGTGGGGTCGGTAGGGTCCGTTGGGTCAGTGGGATCAGTTGGGTCTGTGCAGCCCTCTGCGCTCGGATCAGCCTCGCAAGGATCAGGATTGTCCTCCGGCGGAGGCGGAATCTCCGGCATAGGCTCCATATCGGCGGTACTGCAAGCTTGCCCCGTCAGAACATATGCCAGATTGGCGAAGATGATTTCGTACTTGGGGTCCGTGTCTGGCTGCCCGAAGAAGTCATCACCTGTGCCACCGGGGTCAGCATCGCCGATACACCCGGAGAAGCAGTAGTTCAGAGGCTGGGCATAGCCGAAGGAGGAGAATGTTGAATCATTATTTGTTTCTTGCCGGCCCAGGGGCCAAGTCAGGGACGTAGACGTACCAACCTCGCAATCTTTTGAGATCACCCGAGGGGACACGCCACCTACAACGAAACCGTTAACGCGAGTCCCACCAAATTGCGAAGGGTCTGAATAGCGGTAGAAGCAAGACATGTTGCCGTCTGCATATACACCCTCAACCACGCCATTGGGGCCGACTAAGGGGTAGTCAGACTCTGGCGCCAGAGAGGCACAAGCGTCATTGGCGTTGAGGTGGAAGACCTCGGGATGAATGTTGGTTGAATACGTCGCTGCACCCCAGGACATTGGCGACAGCAGCAACAGAAAGAGGCAAGCCTGACGCGGTGACATAGCTACACCCGCCCGAAGAACAGCGCCCACAAGGCGGCCACTGTGACGATGAGAACGAACCATTCTTGAGACATGGCAGTTACTTCCAGCTGGATAAGAAAACCCCGCCGGAGCGGGGTTGTTCTTGCCCGGCACGGGACCGTGACGAGCTCGCTTACAGGGCGCGACGCATGTAGCCGAAGGCGGCAGCCGCGACGATGACGGCGAACACCGCCCAGCCGATGGTGTTCACGTCGGTCTTGGCGGTATCGAGGGCCTCGGTGGCTTCGGCCGGGACGGCGGCGTACACGGCATTACCGAAGGCCAGGGCGCCGGTAGCGATGGAGCCCACCAGCAGGCGGGAGCGGGATACAGCGTTTTTGGCTTGTTGCATGGTCATTACCTCTTGAGTGCTTTTTTCAGGACTAGGAAGCCGAACACCACGGCAAACAGAGCAATTGCTTCGCCTTGCAGCTCGGCCACGTCGTCCCAGGTCAGGGCAGACCCGTAGAGGGCCTGCATTTCCTCTTGGGTCAGGCTGACCAGAGTCCCGGTGCAGAGGGGTTCACCCGCCGCTCCGACACTCCAGTCGCCTTCACACGCGAGGAAATTCATAGGGGGCTCAGGCAGCGCGGGCAGGCTTTAATCAGCTGCCAGTTACGCTCAGGGGCGCAGCGCTGGCAGTGATTGCAGAAGATCCGAACCATCTGAGCCGCCCCTTAATCAGGACTTGGCCGGATCAGCCGAAGGGGCCGGCTTGTTGGGCTGCGGAGAAACTGCCGCAGTGGTGCGGGCCTTCACTGGCTCGATATGTAGGGCGAGATTTTTGCCCTTGTTCTGGCCGCCGCGATCCACCTCGAAGGTGATGCGGACCAGCTCCAGGGGCTGGAAGTGAGCGCCAGCGGCGAAGACCTCGTCGGCCTGATCGTCAGCGACGGCCATGCCGATGATGGAGAGGCCGTGTTCGGTCTTGCCATCCGGCTCATCGCCATAGAAGACCTTCACGTATTTAGCGTCTTCCATTTCGGTCTTTTGGGTGCCCAGGAATGCGACTTCCATAGTGGAACGTGCCATGTGTGTTACCTCGCTTGTGGTGCGCCTGATTGCGCGGTTTGCCTTTCAGCAGGCCGAGCGGGTCCACACGGGCGAACTTTTCAGTTTTTCGCCCGAGGGGTTTTCTCGGTATGCCGGGGGTTTACAACTCGGCCGATGCGCGGGCCGTTATCGCGTCAAACACCAAGGGCCACGGCCCTTGTCATCCCGTGTCGCCACCGTCTCCCGCGACTGGCGGGCCAGTCACGGAAGCCAGCGGCGATGGCTTGTCGGTGAGCTCGCGATACGAGGCGAGCAGGTCATTGAACTCGCGGACTTGCTGGGTCAGCAGAAAATGCCGGTGCAAGACATAGCGGACCACTTGCAGCATCAGCACAGTCCAGATGATCAGCACGCCCGCATAGAGAATTCCGACATAGGCGCTCATTGGCTCAGCTCTCCAACTCGAACGGCTTGCGGATTGGAACGAAGGGCGTTGGATTGCCCGAGTCGTAAATAACGTTCCAGTACTGCGGGGGCCGGCGCGGTGGCGTGTGTTTCGCGCAAGTAAAAGCCGGTGTCGCCTTCCAGATTCCATCGACCTTGGCCACAGATGCGGGGCGGCATTGGTCGCAGGGTATGGATGGGGAGCGCTCGGGTTCCGGTGCGCGACGGGACCAGCAGACAGAGCAGTCGCAGGTTTCGGCATGCGGTAGCCGCTGGTAGCTGTTGAGAGAGGGCATTCAAGCGGTCCACTCCTGTTCCAACAGCCAGGAGCGAAGCAGGGCGCTGTTCACCATGCGCAGCTTGCCGAGCTTCACCGAGGGGAGAACGCCGCGATACACCCAGGCGCGAGCAGTGCCAAAGGTGATGCCGTTGCGGTCGGCCCACTTCTCTATGGTTTCTACATCCTGTTGCGGCCCTGCGATCTTGCTGGGCTCCAGCTCTTCCAGTTCCATGCTCGTTCCGTCACTATTCGTTGCAGAAATCAGGCTCTTCATATGGCCATAGTCCATATGGACATTATCCATATCAGTGCGCCTATGGCAATAGTCCATAACGAGTTTTTTTCATGCCGGAAGGAATGGCCGAGAGGGCCCACCTATTGCTGAGCCAAACCAGCCTCAAAGAGCTGGCAGAGGTGAATAGTAAGGACTACGTTCGCTGGCAGAGCATCAAACGGGGCAAGGCTAGGTTTGGGGCGGAGGAACTAGAGGTGCTAGGGAAAAGATACCCTCAGTACCGATGGTGGCTTATGACCGGTGAGGTCATGCCTGACAAAGGCCAGCTGAGCCCGCAGTACGAGCAGGCCAATTCAAACTTGCCCAATCAAAACGCGGGATAGCGATTACTCAGGAAATAGCTAGGCGCTGGTATTCCCGAAGGACGGGCGGCGAAAAGGACTGAATCATGCGAGTGGATGACGAGGACGTTTACATTCCACCCAGGCCCAAGGAGCGGAGCAGCTTCGAATGGCTTGGCATCATCACCCTAGCTATTGTGCTGGGTACCTTCATAACTGATGGCATCCGACTCTTGGCAGCAAATGCCTGGATGAACTACCAGTTTGAGCAATTGGCAGAAGAACTTCGAAGCAGCAGGGCTGAGGCACGGCAACAGGCCGAAGTCAGACGAGAAGAGCTACGTGCTCAAGAGTCTGAGAGGAAAATGCAGTCGTACGAATGCCGGTTCTGGTGGGAACAACATCAGGCCAATCCTAATGCCAAAAATAACGCGAAGAAAATGCAAAGTTGCGGCGAATAAGGAGCATGTATGAGCGAAGTTAAGAGCCCAAAGGTTTTTATCTCCTACAGCTGGAGCGGGATAGATCACCAAGAATTTGTTAAGGAATGTGCTGAGCGTTTGGTATCTGACGGCATAGAGGTTGTCCTAGATATTTTTGATCTCCGAGAAGGAGACGACAAATACGCCTTCATGGAGTCAATGGTTACTGATGATACTGTAACCCATGTGCTGATCATGAGCGATAAAGCTTATGCAGAAAAAGCTGATGCGCGCAAAGCAGGCGTCGGAACTGAAAGCCAGATCATATCTAAACATGTATATGAGAAAGTAGCGCAATCAAAATTCATTCCTATCATATGCGAGCGTGATAGTGAGGGGAGAGCCATTACCCCTACATTCCTTCAGTCTAGAATTTCGATTGATTTTAGCTCGCCAGAAAAGGTTAATGAAAATTGGGAGAGGCTTGTGCGACTTCTGTTTGGTCGCCCAGAGCATACAAAACCTCAACTAGGCAAGCCGCCAGCATACATAACCGGCGAAGCGCCGGTTTCCGCAGCTGCCATCAGCGCCAAATTCAATACATTGAAGCAGGCGATACTCCAAGAAAAGAAGCGAATAAGTCATTATCGTCGAGATCTCATAGATGAATGCGTGAAGCATGCAGACAAGTTTAGAATAAGAGAGCAAAAACAAATTACAGGCGAAATGGTGCTTGGAGATTTGCGGGCGTTGAAGCCGGTTAGAGATTACTTGCTGGAATGGGTTCTGCTTGAAAGCGATTATGACGCCTCCAACGAATTCAACGAGGCACTAACCAGTACCCTGGAAAAGCTACTAGAACTAAAATCGCGACCCGAAGAGATAACTCAATGGAATGACAACATGCTTGAGGCGCAGCGTGTTTTCGTTTATGAGACATTCCTATACATAGTTGCCGCTCTCATTAAGACCAAATCTTTTGAAAGCTTACATGAAGTATTCTTTACATCTTATTTGTTACCAGACACAGAAGGATACGGCGAAAATAGATTCGATGATTTCACTCGATTTTATGGCTATTCTGAAACACTTCAAATACTAGCAGAGCCCGGTAGAAAGCTGAGCAGTCCGGCTGCTGCATATATAAAACAATCAGCAGACAGGGAATCAATTTCGTTTCGCTCGATAATGGAAGCAGAAACCCTTATTCTAATGATTGCCTTCATGAAACAGATTCGTTGGTTCCCTCAAACTCTTTACTACGCTGGATATCACGGTAAATTTGAGCTTTTTAACAGGGCTCAATTCAAAAAGCATTACAAAAATATTGCTACGATTACTGGCTATGAGGACCCTCGTGCACTTGAGCTAGAGGTTCGACTTGGGCATGATCAAGCTCGCCCGAATAACTGGAATAATTTTTATATGATTAATTTCCTCGAGCTCATGAACATTCAAGAGCTAGGGAAGTATTAATGTGTTTTGGCATTCCAGCTCTGACATATGGCTTACGATTTTATGGAGGAGGCGTAAGTGTCGAAAATGTGTCGAAATTACTGTGCCAGATAGTGAGGATTCGAGACGATGTCCGTCTGCAGAGCCGCGTATTGAGCGAATTTGAGACGTAACGGAACGGCAAAAACAGGGTTCAAATCCCCCCGGCTCCACCAAATCAGAACACCAGAAGCCCTTGATCGTCAGATCAGGGGCTTTTGCTTTCCAGCTTCCGCGTTTGCCAACGGCCGCCACCGCCCCCAGAAGCGGCGGTTGTCGAGCGCCTCGGCCTGCCATACACGCGATCTCTAGCCCTGCTCGGCCATCGACTCGACGATGCGGCTGCGCAGCCAGCGCTCTGCCGGGTCGCCGTCCGTGCCCTCGCCCCAGACCATCGACAGGTCGGAGGTCACGGTGGGGAATGGCGGGTCGTCGGCGCGTAGCTGGGTGCCTTCGATGAGGGCGGCGGCGGCGTAGTCCGGCACCGAGGCGAGCAGGTCGGTGCCGGGCAGTATCGAGCGCAGGCCGCCGAACTGGGGCACGGCCATCACCACGTGGCGCGAAGCGCCGACCCGCGCCAGGTCGTTGTCGATGTTGCCGCTGAGATCGCCGGAGAACGACACCAGCACGTGGGGCCGCGCGCAGAACTCGTCCAGGGTCAGCGGGCCCGGGCGGTCGTCGCCGCGCAGCACCTTGACCTTCATCTCGCGCAGCCGGCGGCGCTTGGCGTTGGCCGGCAAATCGGTGGTGTAGCTGACGCCAACGGAGATTTCCCCGGACGTCAGCATCGGCGTCATCAGCAGGAAGTGCACGCGGCGCACCACCAGCACCACGTTCGGCGCCTCTGCGCGCAGCTGGCGGACCAGCTTCGGGAACAGGCCGAACTCGGCGTCGTCGGAGAGGCCGATGCGGAACGTGGCGCGGTCGATGCCGGGGGTGAACTCCCGCGCGCGGCTGACCGCGCAGGAGATGGTGTCCATCGCCGGCTGCAGCTCACGGAGGATCACCAGGGCCCGCGCGGTCGGCTCCAGATGGCGGCCGTTGCGCACCAGCAGCGGGTCGTTGAACAGCTCGCGCAGGCGCGCCAGCGCCGCGCTGACGGCCGGCTGGCCGAGGAACAGCTTCTCCGCGGCGCGGGTCAGGTTGCGCTCGAACATGAGGGTCTCGAAGACCACCAGCAGGTTCATGTCGACGCGGCGCAATTCGTTTCGGTTCATCGCAAGGCCTCCCTGTGCATCCAGTTAAGCAGCCGCCATCGCTGCGCGTCACGGCAGTCAACCCCGCTGCCCGGCCGCGCGGCGATTTTCCACATACGGTTGCCCAGCGAAACATCATTCGTTTTGAGAGCAGCTATCACGCGGATTGAGTTCTGCCGCCGCTGGGCACGGCCGGAACATCGGCTCCAGGGCCTGCTCGGCCCGGACCAGAGGACCAACGAATGAACAATAAACCTCAACCCCGCCCCATCGCCTACGGCCCCCGCTCCGTGGCAGCCGCGCCGCACGGGCGTCGACGAACACCCCGCCAGCAGCCGCCGACGCCCCCGCGGGCCATCGCCCGGCCCACGACCTTCGCTCTGTCATGACTTCGGGAGAATTCACCATGAAACAGCACATTCTGATCATCGGCGCCGGCTTCGCCGGCCTGTGGAGCGCGCTCAGCGCCGCCCGCCTGCTGGACCTGAACGGCCGCCGCGATGTGGACATCACCCTGCTCGCCCCCCAGGCCGAACTGCGCATCCGCCCGCGTTTCTACGAGCCCGAGGTGCACACCATGTTCGCCCCGCTGGACGCCCTGCTGGACGTCGTCGGCGTGCGCTTCGTCCAGGGCAGCGCGACGCTGATCGACGAGCAGGAGAACAGCGTCGGCTACACCGACGCCGCCGGCGTCGCACGGAGCCTGCGCTACGACCGCCTCGTCCTCGCCACCGGCAGCCACCTGAGCCGGCCGGCCGTGCCGGGTCTCGACCGGCACGCCTTCGATGTCGACCAGATCGAATCGGCCACCCAGCTGGAGCGTCACCTGCAGTCGCTCAAGGACCGCCCCGCCAGCGCCGCGCGCAACACCGTGGTGGTGGCCGGCGGCGGCTTCACCGGCATCGAGACCGCGACCGAGATGCCGCAGCGCCTGCGCGCGGTACTGGGTGAGGATACGGACATCCGCGTGATCGTCGTCGACCGCGGCCCGCAGATCGCGGCGGTGATGGGCGACCAGATCCGCGTGCCGATCATCGACGCCTCCAAGCACCTGGGCATCGAGTGGATCGTCGGCACCGGCGTGGCCTCGCTCGACGACAAGGGGGTCAACCTCTCCGACGGCTCGCGCATCGACGCACAGACGGTGATCTGGACGGTCGGCTTCCGCGCCAGCGCGCTGACCGAGCAGCTGAGCAGCGTGCGCGACGCCCAGGGCCGGCTGCACGTGGACGCCAACCTCAAGGTCTTCGGCCAGGCCAACGTCTTCGCCGCCGGCGATGTGGCCTACGCGGCCACGGATGACCTGGGCAACTTCGCGGCGATGAGCTGCCAGCACGCCATCGCCCTCGGCCGCCACGCCGGCAACAACGTCGCGGCCGACCTGCTGGGCCTGGCGCCGACGCCCTATCGCCAGCCCAAGTACGTGACCTGCCTGGATTTGGGCGCCTGGGGCGCGGTGTACAGCGAGGGCTGGGATCGCCAGGTCAAGCTGGTGCGCCAGCCGGCCAAGGAACTCAAGACGCAGATCAACACGCAGTGGATCTATCCGCCGGTGGCCGACCGCGCGACGGCGCTGGCGGCGGCCGACCCGATGATCCCGGTCGCCTGATCGCCGATCCGGCCGGTGCCGTTGGCGCCGGCCAAACCGCTCCCTGTGACTTCCCCGCGGCCGCTCCGCTGGCCGGGGGACGCCATTGCCTGTCGTAACGACCCGAGAATGGAGAACGACCATGACCGCTCACCTCACCACCTTCAGCTCGCACGACGAAACCACCCGCTCCGCCCCCGTCGAGGAACTGGTGCCCTCCCGCTATGCCCTGCGCCTGGGCGACATCGACGTGATGGTCATCAGCGACGGCGTGCTGCCGCTGCCGACCGAGACCATGTCCACCAACGCCGACCCGGCTGCGCGCGCCGCCTGGTTCAAGGACATGCACCTCGGCCCGGACATGTTCGACTGGGCCCTCAACGTGCTGGTCGTCCGCAGCGGCGAGCAGATCGTGCTGGTCGACGCCGGGCTCGGCGGCCAGTTCCCCGGCTTCCCCGCGCCGGCCAGTTTCCCAAGCGCCTGGAAGCCGCGGGCATCGACCTCGGCGAGGTCACCGACGTGATCATCACCCACATGCACATGGACCATATCGGCGGCCTGCTCGTCGACGCGGTGAAGCAGCGGCTGCGCCCGGACGTGCGCATCCATGTCACGGCCACCGAAGTGGCGTTCTGGGACACCCCCGATTTCGCCCAAACCGCCATGCCGGCGCCGGTGCCCGACGTGCTGCGCGCCACCGCCCAGCAGTTCATCGCGCATTACCGCGGCAACCTGCACATCTTCGACGACGAGCATGAGGTGGCGCCCGGCGTGGTCGCCAAGCTCACCGGCGGCCATACCCCGGGGCACTGTATCGTCTACGTGAATTCGGGCGGCGAGCGCCTGACGTTCGCCGGCGACGCGCTGTTCCCGGTGGCCTTCGACCACCCGGACTGGCACAACGGCTTCGAGCACGACCCTGAGGAATCGGTGCACGTGCGCGTGCGCCTGCTGCGCGAGGCGGCGGCCAGCGGCGAGCTGTTCGTCGCCACCCACCTGCCCTTCCCGTCCGTGGGCCGGGTGGCGGTCGAAGGCGACGCCTTCCGCTGGATCGCGGCGTTCTGGGACTACTGATCGGGCGCCGCCCCGGGGCCATGGCCCGGCCCGGGGCGGCGCGGCCGTCAGTACTTGCCGACCGCGTTGAAGAACCAGCCCTGGCTGCGGTACGACAGGTCGGTGAGGTCGTCGCTGAAGTCGCTGAAGTTGTAGCCCACGCCCGCCTTGAAGTGATTGCCGAAGTGGCGGTAGACGCCGACCAGCATGCCGGTGCGGCTGTCCTTGGCGGCGAACTCGTCGCGGCGGCGGATCTCGGCCATCAGGTCCCACTTCTTCACCACGTGCCAGTCGACGCGCGCGGCGATCAATTGGCCGCGGCTGTCGAACCAGTCCGCCGAACTGTCGCGGCTCATGCGCAGCTCGCTGAGGCGGTAGGCATACTTGCCGCCGACGCTCCAGCGCTCGCTGAGGTCGTAGATACCGTCGATGGCGAACACATGGCTGCGCTGGGCGTAGTCGACCGTGCTGCCGGTGGCGTTGGACACCTGGTCTGGCGGCGGCAGGTCCGCCAGGTAGGTGTACTTGGCCAGCAGGTTGAGGCGGTCGTTGAACACCGGCCGGTAGGCGTAGCCGAGCGAGGCCTCGACGAAGTCGCCGTCGAAGTAGTCGCCGCGGTCGGAATCGCCCACGGAAAAGTCCAGCTTGCCGATGAAGCGCCAGTCCGGGTTGACCTTGTAGCTGAGGTTGTTGCGCATCAGCCACACGCTCAGGTCCTGCACATCGCTGCTGTCCTCGCGGTATTCCAGACGGCTGGCGTAACGCAGGTCGCCATTGCTGTAGCCGACCTTGCCGCCGATGGCGCGACGTTTCAGGGCGTAGTCGGTCTCCTCGTTGAAGGTGCCGAATTCGGTGGTGACGCCGTAGCTCCAGTGGTCATCGGGGGCGAAATCCAGGCCGTAGCCCTGGATCAGGCCAGCCTGATCGCCATGCTGCACGCGCTGCTCGGCATACACGCTGGTGCTGTCGGTCCAGCGCGAGCGGGCGCCGGAGACGAACTGCCCGGTGCGGCCGCTGCCCTCCAGGCCGCTGCGGCTGGCGAAGCCGTCGTCGCTGCGGTCGCTGTCCAGCTCGTAGTTGAGGTAGACGTTGGTGCGGTCCGAGGCGTCGTAGCCGACGCCGGCCTTGGCGCCGACACCGAGGTTGCCACCGGACAGCTCGCCGTTCAGCGAGGTGCGCTCGTTGAGGCGATAGTCGCCGCCGACGCCCAGGCGGTTGTTGGCCTGGCGGCCGCCGTCGCGGCTGACCGTGCCCTGGCCGAAGCCGTACACCGACCAGTCTTCCTCGGCGTGGTACAGCGCCTGGACCAGCGCGTCGTTGCGTTCGCCCTCGTCGTAGTTGCCGCTGTCGTAGCCGGCGTAGGTGCCGGTGTAGAAGTTGCGGTACGAGCCGCCGTAGGTCTGCCGGTCGTTGCGCAGGCCGGCGGACAGGCGCCAGGCGTCGCTCAGGTCGTAGGCGACGATACCCTCGGCGGCGCGGCGCGAGCGGCCGCCGTCCTCCTCGGTCTGGTCGGCCTTCAGGGTCAGCTCCGTCTTCTCGCCCAGGGGCGCGGTATAGCTGCCGCCGACCTGATCGCTGGCCAGTTCGGACAGCCGCCCCGGCGCCGAGAAGCCGGCGTCGCGGCTCTCGTAGTAGAAGGTGCCGCGGCCTTCGGCGTCCTCGACCACGTCCTTCAGGTCGAAGGCGGTCTCGATGCGATTGGCGCGCGCGCGCGAGTCGGTACCGGCGACTTCCTGGCCGAAGCCGAAACCGCCGTCGTAGGAGAATCGCTGGTCGAGGCTGTCGCCTTCGCTCTGCGCCGACTCCAGCTTCATCCAGGTGCCTTCGCTGTGGCGCAGCAGCAGGTCGCCGCCGCCCAGGGTCTGGTCTTCGCGCCCGGTCTGCTCCTGCATGCTGCCGGTAACGCCGACGCGCACCTTGTCGTTGACCCAGTAGGCCGCGCGACCGCCATAGGCGAGGTCGTCGAGCTGTTCCAGGCCCGGCGAGTATTCGTAGCCGACCACCAGGAACGCCGGGTTGCCGGACAGGCTGCCGCCGGAGCGGATCAGCGTGCTGCCGTCGGCGCTGGCCGACAGCGGCTGGGTGAGCATCACCCGCCCCTGCAGCGAGTTGATCTCGTAGTCGATGCCGGCGACCAGGTCCTCGCTGTGCAGCACCAGGCCGGAGTCCTTGTCGCGCACCTCGATGCGCACGCGCTCGCTGCCCTCGGTGATGTCCTGGTGGCGCAGGTAGTAGAGCGAGCCGCCGGTGCCGCGGAAGTCCTCGCGGGCCGAGGCGGTGCCGGGTTCGGCGGCGAAGCCCTCGACCTGCAGGCGGCGTTCGCCGAAGGCGGTGAAGGCGTCGTCGCGGTAGCGCACCTGGGCGCCGTACAGGCTGCGGTCGATCTGGGTCAGCTCGGTCTCGCGGATCTGCTCACGGAAGTTGCCCCACATGGCGTGGGACTTCTCGTCCTCGACCTTGACGTAGAACTTGCCGCGGGTCGGCGCGTCCTCGACCAGGGTCGAGTCATCGCCGAAGGTCGCCCAGCCCTTGTCCGAGTCGGAGCTCATGCGCCGCAGGAACTCGCGAGGGTCCTTGTCGTTGAAGTTGCTGAACAGGCTGTCCGCCGGTTCCTCGCCGGTGTCGACGCTGCCGGTGATGGTGTATTTGCCGTCGACCTTGCCCTTGGTATAGAAGGCCAGGCGCCCGTCGGCGTAGAGCGCGTCGTCGTAGTAGCGATCTTCCTGGGTGACCAGGCGCGCCGGGCCGCTGGTGTCCTGCTGGCCGACGGTGAAGTCGGCGATGGCCACGGTGAACCAGTCGTTCTGCGGCAGGCGCAGGTCGCGGCGATAGATGCGGCCCTTGCCCTGCCCGTCGAGCACGGCCACTTCCACGGTGTGCAGGCCGCGCGGGATGATCTGCGCGGCAGCGAAGGTGCCGCTGCCGTCCACCGGCACCGGGCGGCCCATGACGAACACGTGCTGGCCGTCCTTCACCTGCTTGCCGTTGACGGTCACCGTGCCGCCGGCCACCGGGATGCTGTGGCGCTGCAGGCGGTTGCCGCCGTAGCCGGCGAGCAGGTCGGCCGCGATGTCCGCATCGCTTTCCTCGGGCAGCTCGCCGCGCGCCACATTGAGCACTTGCACGCTGGTCTCGTCGTAGCGCCCTTCCTTGTCGTACACGCGCAGCTGGTAGTAGACCCGCTCCGGCGTGTCGGCCGGCGGCGTCCAGCTTGCGCCGAGCCGCTCATCGAGGGCGATGGTGTGCAGCACCTGCGGCTCGCCGAACACGCGCTTCTTGCCGAGGATGCGCACCTCGGCGCGGTCGATCCAGTGCAGGTAGTTGCTGTAGCCGCTGAAGGTCAGCGGCTCGCCGATGCGCGCCACGCGAGCGCCAGACACCAGATTCAGACGCGGCTGCGCCGACAGGTTGTCGAAGCGCACCTGCAGCAGGTCCTGGGCCAGCGCCACGTCGACGCAGCGCTGGGCGTCGGCGCTGCCCGCGGCGTTGGTGGCATCCTGCGGCTGGCCGTCGACGCTGATGCGGAACGGTGCCATGCCCTGCTCGGCGACGCTGCCCGGTGCGCAGGCCGGCGCCTTGGCCGGCGTGCGGACCACTGCCTCGTCATACCAAATTTCCACTTCCACCCGGCGGTTCAGCGCCCAGGCCTCGGGGCTGTCGCCGGGCACCAGCGGCTCGCGGGGGCCGCGGCTGTCCAGCAGGATCTGCTCGGGCTTGAGGTTCAGACGCTGGCGGAATATCTCGCCCACTTCCTTGGCGCGCTGCAGGCCGAGGCCCTGGTTGTCGTCGTAGATCGCCTGGCTGCGTGGCGACAGGCGCTGCGGGTCGGTATGACCGATCAGGCGCAGGCGCAGGTTGCGCTTGCCGGCCATGCGCTCGACCAGTTTCGCCAGGGCATCGCTGTCGCGCGTCGGCACGGCCGAGCGGCCGGAGGCGAAGCGCACCACCGGCAGGCCGTCGCGCAGCATCACGGCGCTGACCTCTTCGTCGCCGACGGCGACCAGCTGGTCGCGCTCGCCGAGGGCGCCGTCGAGTTGCCAGAGGATCAGCCGCTCGCGCGGCAGCTCGCGCTCGGCGTTGGCCGGCAGCGCCGGCAGGCCGCCCGCGGTGAAGGGTCGGCGCTGCAGCAGCGACTCGTCCTCCATCGCTCCGCGCGGGCCCTGCAGGCCGCAGCCCTTGCCCGCTTCGCAATGTTCGGCGGCGATCGATACGGCGACGGCCAGGGGGTTCAGGGTCAGCGCGGCGATGCCGCACGCCAACAGGTTACGCATGCTCATCGGATCACCTCCACGCTATCGGTCGCCGGTACGATTTCTTCCTCCAGTTGCAGGTCGTAGCAGCAGTCGTGGGGCTCCCAGTGCTCCTTGATCCAGTCCTTCACATGGCCGACACGCTCGCGCGCATCGCTCACCTCGCTGTCCACCGGCATGCGGTAGGCGATGCGCAGGATCGACGGCTCGGCGTACAGCAGCACCAGCACCTCGTCGAGGCGCGCCTGGTACTGCGCGGTCAGCGCGTTGTGGGCATCGAAGGCCTCGCCGCTCAGGTCCAGCCGCACCACGCGGTGGATGCTGGCGCCGAAGTTGGCCTTGACCAGGCGACCCTGGGTCATGCGCACCACGCGCGGGTTCTCGGTGACGATGCGGTAGCCGCTCGGCAGCGTGCGTTCGTCGACCTTGAGGATGAAGTTGCTGCCGCGCATCTCGCTGGGCACGTCGGCACAGGCGATGTGGTAGCGGCCGTACTCGTCGGTGGTCACCAGCCAGCCGCGCGGCGTGGCCAGGCGCACGCCGGGCAGGCCGGGCTCGCCCTGGTCCTGGTAGCCATTGCGGTTCTGGTCGTCGAAGACCTTGCCGATCAGGTCCGAGCAGTCGAACGTCGGGTCGGCGACCACGCGCACGCTGGCGGTGGCGACGTTGGACACGCGCGCGTCGGCGATCATGTTCAGCGCCCAGGTCTGGTTGACGTACTCGTTGAAGCCGACGCCGGAGCCCACCACCAGCAGCAGCTTGACGGTCAGCACCTGGCCGCCGCCGAGCGTGCGGTCCGGCCAGCGCAGGCGCCGGCCCTCCACCTGCGGCTCAACCGGCACGCCCTCGATCTGCGCGGAGTTCTTCACGTACTTGAAGCCCGGCGGCATCTGGTCCTCGATGGCGATATTGGCCAGCGAGGTGGACAGGGTGTTGCGCGCGGTCAGTACGTAGGGCACCAGCTCGCCGCGGGTCACGTTGACCTTCGGCGTGTTCTTGGTCATGACGATGGCGCCGCCGAGGATCGGGTCGATCGGGATGTGGTTGTTGACCACGTCGGCCGAGGCCGCGCCGAGTACGAAGCTGTAGTAGTACTGGGTGCTGCCGTGGCCCGCGGCGAGCCCGGCCGAACTCACCGGGCAGGTGGCCGCGTCGTGCGGGTCCACCGCCTCGGCCGGCGGCTGGTTGCTGGTCTGCACCAGCGCGGGGTCGGGAATGGCGGTGACGTTCAGCGTGTTGTTGCACGCCGGGATCAGCGCGGACGGCCCCTGCACGTAGCCCGCCGGCACCGTGACGCTGAGTGTGTAGGTACCGGCCGGGGCGCTGGAGAGCAGGAGGAACTGGTACAGGCCGTCGGCACCGGTGGTCTGCTGCAGCGAGCCGCCCAGCACCTGGGAGGCATCGAAGCCGGCCGGACCGCTGATGTTGACCACGGCGCCGCGCACCGGCTGGCGGCTGATGGCGTCATACACCACGCCGGCCGGGTCGATCGGCAGGCTCTGTTCGACGACGTTGTGCCCGGCGCTGATGGTGATGTTCTTCAGCGTGCCGTCGCGGTTGTCCGCACCCGCCGGGTTGCCCGGCCCGGCTGTGCCCGGGGTGTGCGCGGCGCCCTGCTCGTTGGGCACCGGGCGACCGAACAGCGTGCCGGTTTCCGGGTGACGGAAGCGCACTTCGTAGCCGTTGCCCGGGGTCAGGTCGGAGAAGGCGTAGGCGCCGTTGGCGTCGGACTGGGTGGTGGCGACCACGCTGCCGCCGCGCAGCAGCTCGACGGTCCAGCCCGGCAGGCGGGTCTCGCCCGGATCGAGCACGCGGTCGTGGTTGCCGTCGAACCACACGGTGCCGGACAGCCCCGGAATGGTGACCTCGGCGAACCAGTTGTCGACCGACAGGTTGTTGCCGGTCAGGTCGATGCCGGCGATCCGGCTCGGCCCTTCGCTGACCGTGCCGCCGGCGCTGCCTGCGGTGGTTGAGCCGTTGATCAGCCCGCTCGGCTGGTTCGGCTGCAGCAGCTCGTAGTTGCCCGCCGGCAGGCCGACGAAGCTGAAGGTGCCGTCGCTGGCGGTGACGGTGCTGCGGTTCACCGGGTTGCCGTTGATGTCCACGCCGCTGAGCACCACGGTCTGCCCGCCCAGGCCGCGGTCGTTGCTGCCCGGCTCGCCGTCGGTGTCGCGGTCGTGGAAGACCTGGCCATAGATGCTGCGGCCATTGACGATCTCGGCGAAGTCGTTGCCCTCCGAGGCGTAGCCCGGGGTCAGGACGATGCCGCCGATGGCGCTGGGCACGTTGCCCGGCGGGGTGGCGCTGGGCGTGCCGCTGGCGCTGTTGCCGGGCACGGTCTGGCCGTTGGCGGTGCCGGCCGGCTGGGTCGGCTCGGTGACGCTGTAGGTACCCGGCTGCAGGCCCTCGAAACGGTACTGGCCGGCGCTATTGGTGGTGGTGGTCGCGGTCACCGGGCGGTTCTGCCAGTCGGTGCCACTGAGGGTGACGGTCACGCCGGCCAGGCCGGCATCGCCGCCCTGGCGAACGCCGTCGTTGTTCTGGTCGATGAACACGCTGCCGGCGATGCTGGCCGGCAGCACTTCGGGAAAGTCGTTGCGCTGCGAGCCGCTGATCTCGCCCGCAGCGCCATCGTCGTTGAGGACGATGCCCTCGATCTGGCTGCTGGTGGCCGTGGCGTTGCCGGCGCTGCCCGGCGTGCCGCTGCTGCCGTTGGCCGGGGTGATGACGCCGGATACCGGCTGGGCATTCAGCGTGCCGGCCGGCTGCGTGGCCTGGCACACCGAATAGGTACCCGCCGGCAGGCCGGCGAACAGGTAGTTGCCCGCCGAGTCGGTCGTCGCCGGGTTGAGCAGGCCGTTGATGCCGCTGACCGGCGTGCCGCCGGCGCAGGTGGCACCGCTGCGCAGCTCGATGGCGACGCCACGCAGCGGGTCGTCGGTACCGGCCTGGTAGGTGCCGTTCTGATCGTTGTCCAGGTACACCCGGCCGGAGACGAAGCCCTGGGTGCTGACGCGTAGCGTGGCGTAGGCCGGCTGCGGGTTGTCGCCCAGGTCGGTCTGCAGCGCGCCCGCGGGGATCTCGTTGGTGTGCTCGCCGGCGGTGTCGGCGGTGACGTCCACCTCGATGGTGCAGCCGCCACTCGGCACCACGGTGCCGTTGGCCAGGCGCACCAGGGTGGCGCCGGCGCTGGCGGTGACGCTACCCGTCGGGCAGCTGCCGGCGACATTGGGCAGCGCGGCGACGCGTACCTGGCCGGGGGAGTCCGGCAGGTTGTCGGTCAGCGCGGCCGTCAGGGTCATGGCCGCCGCGTTCGGGTTGTTGACGAAGATCGTCAGGCGGGAGATGCCGTTCTGCGCGATCACCGCCGGGGCGAACTGCTTGCTCACGGTCGGCGGGCTGGTGATCACCAGGCGCGCGCGGGTCGGCTCGGCGTTGCTCACGCCCTCGAAGCTGGTCACGCCGCCGGCCTCGATGGTGTTGGTGTAGGTACCGGCGATGTTGCTCAGCACCGCCACGCTGACGGTGCAGTTGCCGTTGCCCGCCAGGTTGCCGCCGGCCAGGCGCACCGAGGTGCCGGACGGCGAGGCACTGACGCTGCCGCCGCAGGTGTTGCCGATGGCGGGGATCTGCGCCACCACCAGGCCGGTGGGCAGGCTATCGAGGTAGGCCACGCCAGTGAGCGGCGAGCTGTTCGGGTTGTCCAGGCGAATGCTCAGGGTGTACGGCGTGCTGGCGGTACCACTGGCGGTGCCGGTGGTGAAACCGGTCGGGTCGCCGGCATCCAGGGTGCGCTGGGCGATGGCCTTGTGCACGACGATGGGCGCCTTGACCCGCAGGGTATCGCTGGTCGGGTCGTTGTTGCTGATCGGGCTGCCGCCCGCGGTGGCGGACACGCTGCTGGCCGGGATCAGGTTGAGGTAGTCGCCCTGGGTGTTCGACAGCACGTCGATTTCCACGAAGCAGCTGGCCGGCGCGGCGCTGCTGCCCGCGGCGATGCTGCCGCCGCTGATGGTCACCTGGCCGGCGCCGCTGCTGACGCTGCCCTGGCAGGTGGTCAGCGCGTTGGCCGGGCTGGCGGTGGTCAGGCCCGCCGGGAAGGTGTCGGTCAGCGCCAGGTTGGCGATCGGCTGCGACGTCGGGTTGTAGAAGGTGATGCGCAGGCGCGAGCGCTCGTTGGGCTGCACCACCTTGGGGGTGAACTGCTTGGTCACGCCCAGGCCGGTGCTGGTCTGCAGGCTGCTGGAGGCCGGCGCGGCATTGGTCACGCCCTGGTCGGTGGTGATCGCCCCGGCCGGAACGGTGTCGGTCACCGTGCCGGTGCTGACCATGGTGACGTCGACGGTGACGGTACAGGTCTGGCCAGCCGCCAGGCTGACGTCGCTGAGGCTGAACGAGGTGGCGTTCGGGTTGGCGCTGACCACGCCGCCCGGGCAGGTGGTCACGGCGTTGGGCACGCTGGCGATGCGCTCGCCGGTGGGCGTGCCGCCGGCCAGGCCATTGCCGGTGAAGTAGTTGCTCAGGTCGAGGTTGGTCAGGTCCAGGCTGCCACTGTTGAACAGGGTCAGGGTCAGCTGGGTGACCGCGCCCGGCGCGGCGACGCTGGCGCTGGCGTGGTTGACGCCGACGGTGACGCCGCCGCCGCTGGCGTTCTGCAGCGTGGCGCCGAAGGGGGTGACGTTCTGCACACCGCCGGCGGCGGTGAGCTGGCCGGGGGCGATGCTGTTGACCCAGTCGCCGCCGCCGCTGGCGGTGACGTCGAAGATCAGCTCACAGGTGCTGTTGCCACCGATCTGCGCACCCGTCATGCCCACCACCGAGGCGCCCGGCGCGGCGTTGACCAACGGCGAGCCGGCACAGGTGGAATAGGCATTGGCGGGAGTGGCCACGGTCATGCCGGCCGGCAGGTTGTCGGTGATGGCCACGTCGTTGAGCACGCCCGCCTGGCCGTTGCTCAGGCTGAGAGCAACGGTGGAGCGGCCGCCGGGCTGGATGCGGTTGGGGGTGAAGGACTTGGCACCGCTCAGCGCCGAGAGGAAGTTGATGGTGGCAACCACCTCGGGGCTGGTCAGGGTGTCGGTGGTGCCATCGGCGTAAGTCTGCGTGGCGCTGGCCGAAACGCGATTGTCGTACTGGCCGGCGGCGCCGCTGACGTTGACCCGCAGGCGGCAGCGACCAGCATCGTCCAGACCGCCACCGGCACGGGCCGGGACGGTGGCGCCGGTGAGCGTCACCTGGTTGCTGCCGGGCACCGCGGTAATGGTGCCGCCGCAGGTGCTGGAGGCGCTGTTCGGCGAAGCGACCAGCATCGGCGTGCCGTTGCTGCCGGTCGGCAGGTTGTCGGTGAGGCTGACGCTGGTCAGCGGCTGGGCGGACAGGTTGACCAGCTCGATGGTCATGGTCGCCGCGGTTCCCTCGGGCTTGGAGCTGGCGTCGAACCTCTTCTCCACGGTCAGCACGCTGCTGCTGACGCTGAACTGCGACTCGCTGGAAGTGTGGTTGCAGATGGTGCCGCCCGGGGCGCACACGCCACCGGCGGGGATCTCGTTGACGATGGCGCCGGCGGGCGCGCCGGCCGGCACCATGGCCCAGAAGGTCACGGCGCAGCTCGCCGGGTTGCCGGACGTACCTGCCGGCATGTCGAAGGTGAACACCGGGTCGCTGGCGCTGCCGCCGAGCGCGAGCCCGGTGCAATTGCTGCCGCTCAGCAGCGGCGCCGGCTTCTGCGGCAGGTTGAGCAGCAGCATGCCGTTGGGCAGGTTGTCGGTGAGCGCCACGCCCGCCTGCGGGCTGGTCGAGTAGTTGCGCGTGGTGACGACGAAGCGCACCGGGTTGCCGGGGGTGACGATGGACGGACGGCTGGTCTTCTCCACCAGGAACTGGTCGACCACGTTGACCGAGGCGCTCACGCCCTGGCTCACCACGTCTGCCGGGCTGATCACGCTCACGTCCCCGACGGCGATGGTGTTGGTGAAGGACTGCGGCGTGCCGGCCACCGCCAGGTCGGCGGTGTAGGGCACGGTGATCACGCAGTCGCCGCCGGCGGCCAAGGTGCCGCCGCTCATCTGCAGGGTGGAGGTGCCGACGCCGCCCAGGCCGGTCAGGCTCGAGCCGGCGCTGCAGTTGGCGGTCGGCGTGCTGGTGATCTCCAGCAGGCCCACGCCGCCGTCGATGGCGTCGCTGAAGCTGCCCAGGGTCATGCTGCTCAGTGGGCTGGCGTTTCTCAGGGTGATGCTCAGCTCCGCTTCCTGGCCCTTGGCCACGGTGGCCGGAACGAATTCCTTGGACACCCGCAGCGGCGCGGTGACGGTCAGGCTGGCCGTGGCGTTGCTCGGTGGCACCAGGCCGCGACGGTTGGCGAAGTCGGTGTTGCGGTTGACCAGGTTGTTGACGCTGGTCGAGTAGGCGCTGTCGGAGCCGTCCGCCACCACCAGCACGCTCAGGGTGCAGGCACTGTTGGCGGCGATCACGCCACCGACGGCGCTGATCTCGGTGTCGCCTGCCACGGGAGCGAAGGTCGGCGGCGTGGCGCCGCAGCTGACCTGCGCATCGGGCCCGTCCGGGTTGCTGGCGGTCACCGAGGCGACGCGCAGGCCGAAGTCGCCGAGGCGGTCGCGAATGGCGAAGGCCGGCGTGTCGCCGGCGCCGTTCAGCGGCAGCGGCTGCGAGGCATTGTTGGTGATGGTGAGGGTCAGCCGGGTCGGCTGGTCGTCTTTGACGATGGTGCTGGGCGAGAAGCTCTTGCTGATGCTCGGCGCGGACAGTGTGTTGAAGTTCAGCGACTGCTGCGCCGGGTCGGCGTTGCTCACCGGGTTGCCGGCATGCTCGCCGGTCACCGAGCCGGCGGGGATCACGTTGGTACCGTTACCGCTGAGGCTGGTGACTTCCACGACGATGTCGCAGTAGCCGGCCTCGGTGCCGCCGTTCACGGCGGGGATGACACCGCCGCTGAGCGAGAAGCTGCTGCTGCCCATGGGCGCGTTGAGGATGCCCTGGAACGGCACGGTGGCGCCGGCGCCGTCGCGGCATTCGGTGGAGACCACGCCGTTGCCGGCCACGCGAAAGCCCGCGGGCATGTTGTCGGTGAAGCTGACATTGGTGATGTCGCCGCTGGCGAAGCTGTTGGTCAGGTGGATCAGGAAGCCATCCACGTCACCGACGAACTTGGGATCGGCGAAACCCGCCGCGCGGGTCTTGCTCACCCCGAGGTCGGCATTGGCCGCCAGCGGCAGCAGGCTCAGACCTACCCAGACACTTCCCACCAGCACCTGTAACAGGCGCTTCCTGCGAACGGAACCAGACACCACGACGCCCCCTGCGGTTGCGCAGTGCGCCTGTCGTGACTCCGCCGCCGCGCCTACCCCGCCATGGCGGGTACGCAGCATCGAAGCATTCCAAGACACGTCCCCGGCTGCGGACGCTCCCTGTCTGTGGACGACAAGCTCACTGACGTCAAAGAAAGGGCGGCAGATTGGGGATGGCGGGAAACGGCAACAAGCCGGGCCGGTGGGAACCAGCGTTGCACTCAGCGATGCGTGCATCCGCCCGGGCAAAGCCGCGGAATCAGGAATGCGCAGCGGATCGAACGGAGCGGCGTGCGCAGCCTGGCCGGGCGCCGGACCGCGCCGGGGGAGCGACCTTTGCCGCAGCGGACGCGTTGCGCGGGCGCCGCCGCCCCGCGCCGGCGGCAACCGACGGGCGGCAGGAAACTACCAGCGGGTGCGCAGGGTCATGCCGACGCTGCGCGGGTCGCCGGTCAGCACGCCGTAGTCGCCGGCGCCGAGCTGGGCGTAGACGGCGGTGATGTACCCCTCGTCGAACAGGTTGCGCGCCCACAGCTCGGCCTCCCAGCGGCGGTCGGCCTGGCGCAGCCCCAGCCGCAGGTTGGTCAGGGTATAGGTCGGCTGGTAGCTGCCGGCGCCGCCTTCCAGGCTGCCGTAGTAGCCGGTGCGCAGGCTGTGGTCGACGGCGCCGAACAACTCCAGGCCGTGCTCCAGCGGGTGGCGATAATCGACGCCCGCCGTGGCGCTCCACTCCGGCGCGTTGAACAGGCGCTCGCCGCTCAGGTCGCACGACCACTGCGCGCTCTCCGGTGAACAGGGCGCGTTATCGAAGTCGCGGTAGCGCGCATCGCTCCAGGCCACGCCCAGGCGCAGGTCGACCCGCTCGCTGGCGCGCAGCAGACCGTCCAGCTCGATGCCGCGCAGGCGCACCTTGCCAACGTTGATCAGGTTGTCGCGGATCGGCGGCGCGTACTCGTTGACCGGCGCGCGGTTGGTCAGCGCCTGGTAGTCGTCGACATCGGCCTGGTACAGCGCCAGGTCGAGCATGAGACGGTCGCCCCACAGCGTGCTCTTCAGGCCGACCTCGATGGAGGTCACCCGCTCGGCATCGAAGGTCGGCTCGACGTTCGGCCCGACCACGTCTAGGTTGATGCCGCCGGCCTTGTAGCCGCGCGACCAGCTGGCATAGCCGAACAGGTCGTCGCGGAACTCGTAGCCGAGCGCCAGCTGCCCCGAGAGATTGCTCTCCTCAATGGAGTCGCGCCGGTAGTACTCGCCGCCCAGCGTGGTGTCGCGCAGCAGCGCACCGCCGATCTGCGAGACCAGGTCCGGCCCCAGCGGCGCCAGCCCGGAAACGCTACGCGACAGCCAGCCCTGCTTGCGCTCGCGGGTATAGCGCAGCCCCGGGGTGATCGACAGGCGCTCGGTGGCATGCCAGGTGACCTGGCCGAACGCCGCGCGGCTGTCGGTGCGCTGCTCGCCATCGAAGGCCTGATGGGCGCCTTCCAGCAGCGAGGGCGGGATCATGCCGGGGGTGATGCCGAGCAGGTCGATCTCCGGGCGGTCGCCGAGGAAGAACGCCGCCGCGTCGTCGCCGAAACGCACGCCGACCTCGCGGTTCAGCTGCTGGCGCAGGTAGTAGAGGCCCACCACATAGTCGAGGTGTTCGTTGGGCGAGTCGGCCAGGCGCAGTTCCTGGCTGAACTGGTGGTGGTCGAGCTGCACGGCGACGTTCTCGGCGATGGACAGCGCGGTGCCGTCGCCGTCCTGGTCGGCATCGTAGGTCCAGTCGCGGTAGCCGGTGACGCTGGTCAGGGTGGCGCCACTGTCGAGGATGCGGTTGAGCTCCAGGGTGACGCCGGTCTGCAGGGTCTTGATGGTGTTCGGCTGGTCCTGCTGCACGCGCCGCGCATAGGGGTCGATTGGCAGCTGGCGGTAGCCGACGAAGGCCGCCCGCTCGCGGGTCGCCTGGCTGAAGTTGCTGGCGGTGAAGACGTTGGTCTGCTCGTCCTGCCAGGCGTACTCGCCGATCAGGCGCGCGCTGAACGCCTCGCTGGGCGTCCACAGCAACTGGCCGCGCAGACCCTGGCGGTTCTGCTCGCGCAGCTCGCTGCCGTCGTAGAGGTTGTCGACGATGCCGTCGCGCTCGGCGTCGTAGGCGGTCAGGCGGCCAGCCAGCACGCCATCGACCAGCGGCCCGGACAGCGTGCCGCGGTACTGGCGCAGGCCGTCCTGGCCCAGCGACACCTCGCCGCTGCCCTCCGGCGCGAAGGTCGGCATGCGGCTGCTGATGTTGACGGTGCCGGCCGAGGTGTTCTTGCCGTACAGGGTGCCCTGGGGCCCGCGCAGCACCTCCACGCGTTCGATGTCGACCAGGTCGGAAAGCGACATGCCCTGGCGCCCCAGGTACACGCCATCGAGAAACACGCCGACGCTGCCGTCGATGCCGTCGTTGTAGGTGCTGGAGCCGAGCCCGCGGATGCCGTAGCTGGTGTAGCGGGCGTTGGGCACCGACACCAGCAGGCTGGGCACGCGCTGCTGCAGGTCCTCGGTGCGGAACAGGCCGGCCTCGGACAGCGCCTCGCCGTCCAGCGCGTTGAGGGCGATGGGCACGGTGCGCGCCGGCTCCTCGCGATGGCGGGCGTTGACCGTCACCTCGTCGAGCGTCAGCGCCGCGTCCGGCTCGGCTCCCTCCGCGGCCGCCGGCGCCGCAGCGAGTGCGAGCAGCCAGCACAGGGGACGGGAATAGCGCGCGGAGCCGTGGGCGAACGACAAGGTCATACCTCGGAAGATGGGTCGGTGGCCGCCTGGCGGGCCGGTGAAGGCGACAGCCGCTCGACCAGGGCGAGCAGCTCGGCGGCGCTGGAGGGTTTGAGCAGCACGGCGTCGAAGTGCAGATCGTCGGGCTGGTCCGCGGGCCGCTGCGGCGGCGCGGAAGAATAGAGTAGCACCGGCAGCGCCGGCCAGCGCCGACGCACCGCCGCCAGCAGCCACCAGCCGTCCTCGCCGGGCATCACCTGGTCGCTGATCAGCAGGTCGCAACCGCCGCTCTCCAGCAGCTGCAACGCGTGGCGCGCATCGGCGGCCGCGGTCACGTCGAAGCCGTAGCCGCCGAGCAGGTCGGCCAGCCATTCGCGGTTCTGCTCCACGTCGTCCACCAGCAGGATGTGGCGACCCTCGCCGTCGACCCGCAGCGCCTCGCCCTCGCCGAAGGCCAGGTCCAGATCCTCCTTGCCGGCCAGGGCGAAGGTCGCCTCGAAGCTGAAGCGGCTGCCGCGGGTGCGCGCCTCGTCGAGGGCCAGGGCACTGCCCATCTGCTGCAGCAGCTCGTTGACGATGGACAGCCCCAGGCCGCTGCCGACGTAGCGCTCGGCATCGCGCCCGCGCCAGAACGGCTGCAGCAACTGCTTGCGCTCCTCGGCGGGAATGCCGATGCCGGTATCGCTGACACTGAAGCGCAGGCGCACGCTCTCGGCGTCACCGTCGACGCGCTGCACCTCGAACAGCACCTGACCATCGCGGGTGAACTTGGCGGCATTGGCCAGCAGGTTGACCAGCACCCGCCGCAGGCGCCGGAAGTCGGCCTGCACCAGCGCCGGCAGCGCAGCGTCGAGGCGACATTCGAAGGCGTTGTTCTGTTGCGCGGCGAGGAAGCCCGCCTCCTCTTCGATTTCGCGCAGGAAGCCGTAGAGATAACCGGGCGCCAGGATGATCTCGAGCTGGTGCAGCTCGGTGCGGGAGAACTCCAGCAACTCGTCGATTAGCTCCAGCTGCTGGCGCGCGTTGCGCTCGATCTTGCGTGGCACGTCCTGCGCCGCTTCGCCGGGCATCAGCCTCGCGTAGTTGACGATGCTGACCAGAGGCGAACGCAGGTCGTGGCTGATGCGCGCCATCAGCAGGCTGCGTGCCTTGAGCGAATCGCGCAGCTGCCGGGTACGGGTCGCCACCGTGCTCTCCAGCCGCTCGTGCTCGGCCTTCTGCTGGTTGTCCAGGTCGACCAGGGCGCGGCGCTCGCGCTCGCGGCTGCGGCCGACCTCCAGCACCAGAGTGCAGGCCAGCAGGAACAGGCCCGGCAGGGTCGACGACAGGCTCAGCTTGTCGCCCACCGACTGCCAGGGCACGCCCGCCACCGCCAGCAGGCGGATCAGCCCCTGCAGCATGAGCAGGCCGCAGACCAGGTACACCAGCCAGTTGTAGGACAGGCCGCGACGCCAGCCCGCCAGCAGCGTCGCCGGCACGAGCAAATATGCCACCGGGCGCACCTGCTCGAACAGCGCCCGCCCCTGGATATTGTCGACCAGCATCCACAGGTGGCAGGCGATGATCGCCAGCAGGAACATCCCATACGCGACGCCCAGCGCCCGCGGCAACCGGCGCACCTCGAGCAGCACCCACAGGTACAGGACGAACAGGCCGTACTGCACCAGGCCCAGCAGCCACATCAGTTCGGTGGACACCGGCAACAGCGAGGGGAAATAGACGAGGTAGCCGTTGACCATGCTGACCAGCAGCGCGTAGGTCAGCACCGACGTGGCATGCACCACCAGCAGGCGCGAGCGCAGCATCCAGCCGACCACGAAGCTGAAGGGCACCAGCAGCAGAGTCATGCCCAGCGTCAGGCCGTCCACCAGATAGGCGTGCTGGCGGTGTTCGAGAAGGCCCAGCTCGGAATGCAGCTGCGGCTCGATGATCACCGTCGAGGTGCTGGCGATGCGCACCAGTACCTCGAGGGTCGCGCTCGCCTCCAGCTGCAGCGGGAAGGTGGGCTGGCGCGCGGGCGCCGGCCACTGCTCCAGCGGATAGCGGCTGCCGGCGCGCAGGCTCTGCCAACCCTCGCCCTGGTGCAGGAACACCTGGGTGTCGGTCAGACGCGGGTCGCCCAGGGTCAGCCAGCGCTCGCAGCCCCGCGCCCCGCCGTCCAGCTGCAGGCGCAACCAGAACGCGGAACGGCTGTAGCGGCGCGGCAGGTTTTCGCGGGTGGCCGCAACGAACGCGCTGCCGGGCAGCGCGGCGACTTCATCGACCGTCAGCGCGGCACCTGGGTCTTCCAGCAACTGCGCGCGGCCGGCCAGGTCCAGGCGCTCGGCCTCGCAGGCCGGTTCGGCCCGGGCCAGACCGACGGCCAGCAGGCAAAGCAGGCCGAACAGCCATTGCGCGTACCGCATCAGTCCGCGTCGCCCCGGGCCTGCTGGCGATACTGGCTGGGCGTCACACCCTGGCGCTCGCGGAACGCAGTGGTGAAGTTGCAGGCACTGCGAAAGCCGATCAGGTCGGCGATGTCCTGCACGCTGAGCGCGCTGTCGGCGAGCAGCTCCTGGGCCTTGCGCAGGCGCGCCTCGCGCGCGTAGGCGAAGACGGTGAGGCCGAGGTTGTCGCGGAAGATGCCGGACAGCCGCTTGTCGTGGGTGCCGACGCGCCGGGCGATCTCCGCCAGCGATGGCAGCTCGGCCAGGTTCTGCGCGATGAGGCGCATCGCCGCGCGCAGGATGACCTGATCGGCCTCCTGCGACTGCCCGCCCGCCTCGACCGGGGCGGCAACCTCTTCCCGCCAGGCCAGCTGCAGGTGAATGCGGATGCGCGCCAGCACTTCCTCGACGGCGAACGGCTTGAGCACGTAGTCGACGCCGCCCAGGCTCAGGCCTTCCACCCGTTCTTCGAGGGCACCGGCCGAGGTCAGGAAGATCACCGGCACGCGCTGGGTGGCCGGCGCCTCGCGCAGCAGCCGGCAGAGGGTGAAGCCGTCCATGCCGGGCATGCGCACGTCGAGAATGATCAGGTCCGGCTGCAACGCCAGCGCCCGCTGGTAGCCCTGGCGCGCATCATGGGCGATGGTCAGCCGCCAGGACTCGGCGCGCAGCGCGACCAGCAGGGTGCGGATGTCTTCCGGCGTGTCGTCGATGACCAGGATGTGCGGAACGGGGTTACGGGGCGTATCGACCTTCATGTCCAGTACGGCCTTGCTGCGGTGTGCCTTCGCGCCACCGACTCCGCCTGGGCAAAGCCATTGTCCGCTCGAGCAAAGTCACCACTGAAAAAGGGGGCATAAGATAGCGCAACAAGCCCCGGCGCGGCACGGACAGTCCGTCGCATGGCGGCAACCCAGCTTCCCATTTGACGGTATGCACATGCTCCAGGCCCACCTGCTCAGCGATCTGTACTGGTTCACCTGCGTGATCGAGGCCGGCAGTTTCTCCGCCGCAGCGCAGCGCACCGGCAGTGCCAAATCCAGCCTGAGCCGGCGCCTGGCCCAGCTCGAGCAGCAGCTGGGTGTGCAGCTGGTGAACCGCTCGAGCCGCGCCTTCTCGCTGACCTCGGTGGGCGAGGAGGTCTACCGCCACGCGCTGGACATGCTGGCCGCCGCCGACGCCGCCGCGCACAGCGCGCAGAAGACGCTCGCCGGCCCCAGCGGCCTGCTGCGCCTGGCCGCGCCCGGCATTCTCTCTGCCTGGCTGTTCGACGGCCTGGCGGATTTTCGTGCCCGCCATCCGCAGGTGAGCTACGCGCTGACCCAGGCCGACGGCCAGCTCGAGCTGCGCGCCCAGCGCCTCGATCTCTCCCTCAGCCTGGGCAGCGTGCCGCAGGACAGCAGCGACGTGGTGGCCCGGCCGATGGCGCAGCTGCGCAACCTCATCGTCGGCAGCCCGGCCCTGGTCGAACGGCTGGGGCATCCTTCCCGCTGCGCGGCGCTGGACGACGAGGCGCTGCTGACCCTCGGCTCCCTCGCCGCACCGCTGGCGTGGCCGCTGGAACACGGCCCACGGACCATCGCCAACCCGGCCTTCTGCGCCGATCACCTGGGCGCCGTGCGCGACGCGGCCCGAGCCGGCCTGGGCCTGGCGTGCCTGCCCGCCTTCGCCTGCCGCGACGACCTGGCCGCCGGCACGCTGGCGCTCGCCTGCCCGGAGGATCGCCCGGCGCCGACCACGCTCTATGCGCTGACGCCCTCCCACCGCAGCATCACCCAGACCACGCGTTATTTTCTGGAACATCTGCGCCTGCGCCTGTCGAACTCCGAGCAAGACGACATGCAGCCGGCCGGAGCATCCGCCGCTCGGCCGTGACCCCGGAGACGACGCCCGGCGGCATGGCCGGGCCGCACTGGCCGGCTGACCCGATACCGCCACGGGACCGCAGCCATGAGCGACCTCGACAAACTGCTCGAAGCCCTGGACGACCTGGCCGCGAAGGCCGAGGACGCGGTGCTCGCCACCGTGGTGAAGGTGGAAGGCTCGGCCTACCGGCGGCCCGGCGCGCGCATGCTCATTCCGCAGTTCGGCGGCGCCGTCGGCACCGTCAGCGGCGGCTGTCTGGAGAGCGATCTGGCGAAGAAGGCCTGGTGGCTCACCGAAGGCGGCCAGCCGATCGTGCGCACCTACAGCACCGGCATGGCCGATGACGAAGTCGGCGAGGAAGAGGAACTGACTTTCGGCCTGGGCTGCAACGGCACCGTGCATATCCTGCTGGAGCGGGTGCGCGCCAGCGGCCCGCTGCTGCCGGCGAGCCTGCTGCGCCGAGTGCGCACGGAGGGACGCCCCGCCGCGCTGGCGACGGTGATCGGCGGCGCCGATGCGCTGATCGGCGCGCGGGTCGCGCTTTCACCGGCGGGCGAGCTCCAACTGGGCGCTGGCCGCGCCGCCCTCGCCGAGTTGCTGACCGACGACCTGCACGCCGCCTTCGAACGGCGCCGCACCACCCTGCACCGCTATGCCTCGGACGAGGGCGAGATCGAAGTGCTGATCGAATACCTGGCGCCGCCGCGCAAGCTCGTCGTGTTCGGCGCCGGACACGACGCCCAGCCGCTGGTGGCAATGGCCCGCCAGCAGGGCTGGCAGGTGACGGTGATCGACGCACGCAGCCACTTCGCCCGGCGCGAGCGCTTCGCCGGCGCCGACCAGGTCCTCCACCTGGCGCTGCCCGCGTCGCCACCCGCCGAGCTGATCGCCGGTGCCGCGGTGATCGTCATGTCGCACAGCTACGCGCAGGATCGCCACTGGCTGGCCCAGACTCTGAATCTCGACCCCGCCTACATCGGCCAGCTCGGCCCCCGCAGCCGCACCGAGCGCCTGCTCGACGAGATCGACGGCAGCCGCGTGACGCCTGCGTTCGCGCGCCTGCACTACCCGATGGGTCTGGACATCGGCGGCGACACGCCGGAGAACGTGGCGCTGTCGGTATTGGCAGAAGTCACCGCGCACTTCAACGGCCGCAGCGGCGGAGGGCTGAAGGAGCGCGCCGCGCCCATCCATGACACGGAGCCGATGCTGGCGCACGGGGCGTCGAGCATGGCCGGTGCCTGAGTCCCTGCTGCGGGCGGGCGAGCGGCGCGCAGACGTCATGCGCCACACCGACGACAGGATGCGGAGGCGCCGAACATGAGTGAGCCAGTCGCGCTTACCCCAACCGCCGCTCTGATGCTCGCCGCGGGTTATGGCCGGCGTTTCGGCAGCGACAAGCGCACGGCCGATCTCGGCGGCGCCAGCCTGCTCGGCGCCAGCCTGGCGCTGCCCTGTTCGATGCTCGACGAGGTGTGGATCGTCCTTCGCCCGGACGACCACTCCTCGGAGCTGGGCTTGCCCGAGCACGTCAATGTCGTGCAGCACGCCGACACCGCGCTGGGCATGGGTCACAGCCTCGCCGCCGGCGCGCGCCGGTTGAGCCGCGAGTCCAGCGCGGACTGCCTGGCGCTGTTCCTCGCCGACATGCCGCAGATCAGGCGCGCCACCCTGGCCACGCTGCTCGCGCTCGCCTCGCCGACGCGCATCGTCGTGCCGACCTGCGCACAGCGCCGCGGCCACCCGGTGCTGTTCGGGCGCGCATTCTGGGCGCCGCTGTGCGAGCTGTCCGGCGACCAGGGCGCCAGGAGCGTGCTGGCGCGCTACGCCGACGCCGTGGAGCTGGTCGAAACCGGCGACCCCGGCGTGCTGCTCGATGTCGATCTGCCGCAGGATCTGCAGCACCTTCGCGGTGCTGATTCGATGGGTTGAACGGCCGGCACGGCCCGCCCCTCCAAAGCAGGGACCGCCCGGTCCCGCCACCAGGGAGCACGCACATGAGCAGACCCACCGAACCGAAGGACAAGACCCCGCAGACCCACGAGCCGCCGGCCGAAAACGAGCAGCCGGACGAGGACATTCCCGGCGAGCAGCCGCGCAGTCGCTCGAACGAAGGCGACCCGCTGAACGCGCCCAACTGAGCCTTTTCGCCGCCGCCGCGAGCGACGCGCCGGCGGCGCAACTCCACCGCGCCCGGAACTGGCGCGCAGGCGGCAGCGCCGTCGCAACAAGGCTGGAGCCTATGGCGATCACCCGAATCCTCGTGTCTTCCATGCTGCTGGGCGGGCTGCCGCTGACGGCCCAGGGCTTCGAATTCGCCGGTTACGCCCGCGGCGGCTGGGGTGGCTCGGAAGGCGGCGGCACGCAATCCTGCTTCCAGCTGCCCGGTGCGCCGGCGAAGTACCGCCTGGGCAACGAATGCGAGCAGTACGCCGAGCTGGAAGGCAGCCAGGCGCTGTACGAAGGCGTCGACGGCACGCGCCTCAAGCTCGACGGCATGGTCTCGCTGTACAACGCCTACGGGCATGCGCCGACCTTCACCGGCGAACACGGCGACGCACGCCTGCCGCAGCTGTGGATGAGCCTCTCGCTGCCCGCGCTGCAGGGCGGCTCGCTATGGGCCGGGCGGCGCTACTACAAGCGCCACGACATCCACATCAACGACTTCTACTACTGGAACCCGAGCGGCACCGGCTTCGGCCTCGAGGACTACCGCCTGGGCGGGTACACCCTGAGCTACGCGTTCTCCCGCGAGGACAACATCCACCAGCCGGACAAGGCCAATCGCCACGACTTCAACGTCGGCAACATCGTCACCAACCCCGGTGGCGCGCTGGAATTCGGCCTCGGCTACATCCAGCGCGGCCAGGTGGAGAACGCCCACAGCGGCTGGTCGCTGTCCGTGGAGCACAAGCAGAAGGACTTTCTCGGCGGCGAGAACCGCCTGGTCGCCCAGTACGGCGTCGGCCCGGGCATCGGCCTCGGCGGCACCGGCGATCTGCGCGCCGACCGCGACGTGCGCAGCTGGCGTCTGCTGGAGTCGCCGCGCTGGCAGCTCACCCCGCGCTTCGGCGGCATGCTGCTGGTGGCCCTGCAGCGCGACGAACGCGCGAACGGCGGCGACCAGACTTGGTATTCCGCCGGCGTGCGGATGAGCTACGCCTTCAGCCAGCACTTCAAGCTAGTCGGCGAGATCGGCCACGACCGCGTCGAGACCGAAACGGATGGCACGCGCAGGCTGAGCAAGTTCACCATCGCCCCGACCCTCTCGGTGGGTCCGGGCTTCATGCAGCGCCCCGAGGTTCGCCTGTACTACACCTATGCCCGCTGGAACCGCGCCGCCCAGCGCGCGGCACCGGCTGGCAGCGCGCTGTCCGCCAGCGGCGCGTTCGACGATGCGCTGCACGGCTCGAACGTCGGCGTGCAGGTCGAGACCTGGTGGGGCGGCTGAGGCCCTGCACGGGTCCGACGAGGCAATCCGCGAACACAATTCGCTAGCCCGCTGCATCGCCCACGCGCCATCGTCGGAAGCGCCCGCCGCGTCGATCCCTGGGGCGCGCAGCGGCCCCAACATCGTGCCGCCCCGCTGAGTGCCTTCGCCGGAGCCCTGGCCAGCCTGCTAACCGACGAACGAACCGTCGATTTGCTGAATCGTTCTGCGTCCGACCTGCTCATAAGTTCTAAGCAGACACCGGAGCGAACTATGAACTTGGAGCCGGATGAACTCGCTGCATGGGATCTGTATGCGGCCGCAGCGGTTGGCGCTGTGCACGCGCTCGTGGCCAACGACTCGTCTCTCGCGCCGCCTTCCATCGACCCACCCATGCCGATTGCGGACGTCGCCGCCAGCGCCGCCGCCATCGCCGATGCCCTGATCGCCGAGCGCCGGCGGCGCCTCGGCAAACACCCCATCGACCGACAACCTTGAGGTGCCTCATGCAACCGGACAGCCAACTCGAAGCCATGCGCGAACAGCGCAACCAGGCCCAGGCGGAACTGGAGCGCTTCCTGCTCGAGCAGTACCCCATCGACAACCCGGAGAAGGCCCTGGGCGTGGCCGCCCGCACCCGCGCGGTGACGCAGATCGAGGACCACATGCGCGACCACGCGCTGCATCACGATCAATAGGCGGCGACGCTCACAGCCCCATCAGCGACAGCATCAGGAAGGTGGCGAACAGCACGAAGTGGGTCATGCCCTCGATGGCGTTGGTCTTTCCGTCGTAGAGATTGAGCCCGGCCACCACCAGGGTGATGAACATCATGCCGGTCTGCAGCGGCGTCATGGCCATGCGGAACGGCTGGCCCTGATACAGCGCCAGCGCCTCGATCACCGGCACCGTGAGGATGACGGTGGACAGCGAGGCGCCGAGGGCGATGTTGATCGCCGACTGCATGCGGTTGCTCAGCGCGGCGCGCAACGCGGTGAGGATCTCCGGGCTGGCGGAGATGGCCGCCACCAGCAGCGCCGGCAGCATGGCCGGCACACCGCTGCCCTCCAGACCGACATCCAGCGCCTTGGACATCACCTCCGCCAGCGTGCCGATCAGCACCACGCCGCACACCAGCAGTGCGATGGCGCCGCGCGTGCTGCCGGGCGCCGTCTCCTCGGCCGCCTGTGGCTGCTGCCGGCGCACCGCGTAGTTGTAGCTGAAGAAGTAGCTGTGCTGGCCGGTCTGCATGCGCAGGAACAGGGCGTAGAGGGTGACCATGCAGCCGATGGTGAACAGCGAATACACGCGCCACTGCTCGGCCGGGATCAGCTCCGGGATGACCATGGAGATGCCCACCGCGGTGAGGATCATGGTCACGTAGGTCTTGCCCGAGTCGTCGTTGTACTGCTGCTCGCCGTGCTTCAGACCGCCGAGCAGCGCGGCCAGGCCGAGGATGCCGTTGAGGTCGAGCATCACCGCCGCGTAGATGGTGTCGCGGGCCAGGGTCGGTGAATGGTTGTGGCTGATCATGATGGCCAGGATCACCACCTCGACCAGCACCGCGGACAGCGTCAGGATCATGGTGCCGTAGGGCTCGCCGACCTTCTCGGCGAGCACCTCGGCGTGGTGCGCCACGCGCAGCGAGACGCTGACGATGGAGAGCAGGAGCACCAGCACGGTCGCCCCGGCGAGCGCCCGGCCGCCGCTCAGCAGAAGGTGTTCCAGCGGGTACACCAGCAGCGCCAGGAGCAGGGCGATGAGCAGGAATTTCTCGTCTTTGAGCAGGCGCATGGCGGCATCCGTTTCAGGCGGGCGACCGAGCGGCGGCCCACCCTGTGCCTGACAGCGCAGGCTCCGCGGGTGTTCCCGCTGCCGCCGGCGCGCAGGCGGCGAATGGCGCCCAACTTTATGCCGGTCGGGGCGGTCAAGCCTTCATGGAGGGCGCGACATGCCGCTCCGATGGTCGGACGGTGGACCGCGCGAGGAGAACGAGATGATCGACGACGAGCAGATCCGCGCACGCGCCTACGCGCTGTGGGAACAGGCCGGACGCCCCGAGCGCCCGGCCGAGGACTTCTGGCACCAGGCCCGCGAGCAGCTGCGCGGCGAACGCGACACGGGCGACGACGATGCCGAGTCGTTCAGCGGCGGCATCGAGAGCAGCGTGGCGCCGCCCGGGCCGAACCGCGCCGCGGACTAGGGCGCCGGCATCATCCGTAGCAGCGGCGCGTACTCGGCATGGCTGACCGGCGCCAGGCCGGTGGCGCCCTGGGAGGCGAAGAAATCGGCGAGGCCTTCCTGGTTCTCGAGCATGGCGCGGCGAATGCGCGCCTTGTACTCGTCGCACAGGCCGCCGCTGAACACGTAGGGGTCGTAGTAGATGCGCTCGGAGCGCCACAGCACGTTGAAGGTGTCGCGGCTGATGCGGCCGCTGTCGAGGTAGGCGTCGGCGCGTACGCTGGCGACGAACGCGGCGTCCACCCGGCCCTCCAGCAATGCGTCCAGCGATTTGTCGTGGGAGCCGGAGTAGACCACCGAGCCGAAGAACTTCGACAGCGGCATGCCGACCTGCGCGGAGAACTCGGCGTTGGGCACCACGCTGCCGGAGGTGCTGGCCGGGTCGCTCAGCGCGCCGCGCTTGCCGCGCAGCGCCTGCAGGTCGGCGGCGACGGCGCGGGGCGCCAGCAGCAGCGCCTGGTAGTGGTGCCCGGCCGGGGTGAAGTGGCCCTGGCCGATGGACAGGCTGGCGAAGGGTTCGACGCGCGGGTCGCGCCGGTGGGCCAGCATGTAGGAGGCCGGGCCGAGCCAGGCGATGTCCACGCCGCCCGAGACGATGGCATCGATCACGCTCTCGTAGGACGACGCCGGCACGATGTGCGCCGGTATGTCCAGCGCCGTGCCCAGGCGCTGCAGCAGCGGCCGGTATTCGCGCATCAGCACGTCCATGCTCTTCTTCGGGATCACGGCGATGCGCAGGCTGCTCTGGGTGCATTGGGCCTGGGCCGCGCCGGTGATGCCGAGGGCCAGCAGCGCGCCGGCCAGTAGCTTCATTGCTCGCATGCGATGGTTACCGAATCGATGAAGGGAGGGTATTCGCGCAGCTGCGCCGCGGGCAGCGGGCGGCTGAAGTGGTAGCCCTGGGCGAAGTCGCAGCCGGCCAGGCGCAGGTAGACGACCTGCTCGCGGGTCTCCACGCCCTCGGCCACCACCTCCAGGCCCAGGCGCTTGGCCAGGATGATGGTGGACGAGACGATGGGGCTGTCGTCGTGGCTGTTGGACAGCTGGGCGATCAGCGAGCGGTCGATCTTCAGGCGGTTGAGCGGCAGCGACTGCAGGTGCGAGAAGCCGGCGTAGCCCTGGCCGAAGTCGTCGAGGCCGACGCCCAGGCCGGCCTCGCGCAGCCGGCGCAGGTGCTCGATGCCCTGCCCCTCGTGGTCCAGCACCGTGGTCTCGGTGATCTCCAGCTCCAGGCGCCGCGGCTCCACGCCATGGCGGCGCAGTTCGTCGAGCAGGCGCTCGCTGAAGTCGGCCTGGCGCAGCTGCAGTGGCGACACGTTCACCGCCAGGCAGGCCTGCACGCCCTGCACCTGCCAGCGCGCCAGTTCCTCGCAGGCCAGGCGCAGCACCTCCCAGCCGAGGGCGACGATGAAACCGCTGCGCTCGGCCAGGGAAATGAAGCGGTCCGGGTAGAGCAGGCCGAACTCCGGGTGGTGCCAGCGCACCAGCGCCTCGTAACCTTCCACACGCATCGAGTCGAGGCGGATCTGTGGCTGGTAGTGAAGGACGAACTGGCGCTCCTTGAGGGCCACGCCGAAGGCCTGCTCGAGGGCGAACTCGGCGATGTCCACGGTGTTCAGCGAGGGGTCGAAGAAGCGGTACTGGCCTCGCCCGGCCTGCTTGGCCGAGTACATGGCGGCGTCGGCGCAGCGGATCAGCTCGTCCACCGCCTGGCCGTCGCGCGGGCAGATGCTCACGCCCACGCTGGGGCTGGTGTTCAGCTCGTGCTCGTCGAGCGCGTAGGGCGCCGAGAGTTTCTTCACCAGCGCACGCACCCAGGCGTCGATCTGCTCCTCGCTGCGCTCGCCGGCCAGCAGCACGACGAACTCGTCGCCGCCGAAACGCGCCGCCTCGTCGCCCGGCTCCAGCGCGCGGCTGATGCGCCCGGCCACGGCCTGCAGGAGCAGGTCGCCGACCTTGTGGCCGAGGGAGTCGTTGATCGACTTGAAGCGGTCCATGTCGATGAACAGGATCGCCATCAGCCGACGCCGGCCACGCTGCTCCGCCAGCGCCCGCCCGGCCACTTCCATGAACTGGCGGCGGTTGTGCAGGCCGCTCAAATGGTCGGTGGCGGCCGCATGGCTGCTGCGCCGGTGCTCTTCCTCCAGGCGCTGGATCAGCTGCTGGTTGACCTGCTGCGCCTGCTCGAGGGCGCTGAAGGCCTCCTGGCGCTTGCCCAGCACGCGCCAGGTCCAGACCAGGCCGCAGAGGATCAGCAGGGTCATGCTCAGGTTCAGCCACAGCTGGCGGCCGTAGGTGAGCCGCGACGAGCTCAGGATCTCCTCCGCCCGCTGGCTCACGGTGACGCTGAAGCCGCGCGGCGCCACTCGGCGGAACAGGCTCTGGTATTCGCCGCCCTCGGCGCCGAACTGGCTGAGCCGGCCGGACACCTCGGCGTTGTCCGGCAGCGGCGGGTGCAGCTCCGCGCCGGCCACCACCACGCCGCTGCGGCTGATCCGCAGGCGCTCGTGACCGCCGCCGTCGAGCAGGCGCATCAGACCGCTGCCACCCAGGTCGATGTGCTGGAACAGCACCGCGAGATAACCGATGTCCAGCTGCACCAGCAGGATGCCCTCCAGCTCGCGCATCGCCGGGTCGCCCAGCGGCAGCAGGAACGGCAGGCGCCAGTCCGGCCGGCCCGGTTCCTGCGTGCCGGGCAGCACGCGCGGCAGGAAGGGTTTGAAGCCGTAGCGGTGGATGTGCTCGTCGAGCTGCGCCAGCCACGGCGCCGGCAGCCGCAGTGGCTCGTCGGGATGGCTGGCGGTGAGCACGCTGCCGTCGCGGTCGTACAGGCTCATGCGCTTGAGCACCGGGTCCTCGGCGAGCATGCGCACCAGGGTCCAGTTGCCCTCGTCCTGGTCGCGGCGGGCCACCCGGCCGATGGCCTGGGCACGATCCACCAGTTGGCTGAGGTTTTCCGCGGTGATGGTCGCCAGGTTGAGGTGCTCGGCGGCCTTGGCGGCGAGCGCTTCCTGGCGGGACACGGCCTTCTGCTGAAAGTACAGGCCCCACAGGAACATCAGGGTGACCGCGCTTAGCGAGAGGAGCAGGAACTGCAGAAAATTGAGAGAGGAGAAGAACCGGCGGATCACTGCTTTTTCATTCCAGCCGCGGAGTGATGGCAAATTACTACCACCAGATGACACTTATGTGACCGAAAAGACCGCCCGGTCCGCCTCCGCGCACTGTCCGACCGGCGGCTGGCCGGCGGCGCGCAAGGCGCAGCCGGCCGTCGCGTCTAGGGCTTGGAATACGGCGGGTACTGCTCGCCCGGCGCCCGGCGCTGGTCGTCGACTTCCGGGGCGTCGGGGACCCGCGGCGCGCCCGGCGGGTCGATCTGCGGGTCGGCGAGGTCCGGGGAGTCGGGGTCGAACCCCAGCTCCGGGTCCACCTTGCCCTGCTCCTTGGCGCCGTCGCGGTCGCGGTCGCCGTCGCCGTCGCGCGGATAACCCGGCAGCCCGCGGCTGTCGCCGGGGGTGTCGCGTTTCGGCCATTGCCTCTCGTCGCCGACGGGGTCGGTCGCGCTGCTGTGATGCGGCTTCATGAATCACCTCCGGTTCAGCGTGCGTTCACTGTTGTGGACGACCCGCCGGCCGCCAAGGTTCACCCACTCGGGCGTACGGCATGGCGGCGGCGCGAACCAAGCGGCGGCCGCGCCGGTCTGTACAACATACCCTCCAGGCAAGCGAATCCATGACCGGCACCCTGTTATCCCTGGGCAGCATCAACGCCGACTTCCAGGTACGCGTCGACGCCCCGCCCGGCGACGCGGAAACCCTCCAGGCCCACCAGTTCTCGCGACTGCCGGGCGGCAAGGCCGGCAACACCGCCTACCTGGGCGCGCTGTTCGGCATGAACAGCCACCTGCTCGGCCGGGTCGGCGACGACGAGCTGGCGCGCCAGGCCCTGGCGCCGCTGCGCGAGGCCGGCGTGATGCTGGACGGGGTGACTTGTTCGCGCAACGAGTCCACCGCCGTGTCGATGATCACCGTGCCGCCGGACGGCAAGAAGCAGATCGTGCTGGCCGGCAACGCCAACGAGGACTGGGACGAGGACGCCATCGCCCGCATGCTCTCGCGCATCGTCGAGGCACCGCGGCCCTGCTACCTGGTGGCGGACTACGAAATCCCCCGCGAGGTGGTCGACCGCGCGCTGGCCTGCGCCCTCGAGCACCAGGTGCCGGTGGTGCTCGATCCCTCGTTCGCCGCACGCATTGACCTGGCTCGCCTAGAAGGCATCGCCGCCATCACCCCGAATGTCGAGGAGGCCAGCACGCTGGTCGGCAGCAAGGTGGAGACCCCGGAGCAGGCGGCCGACGCCGCGCTGCGGCTGCGCCGCCACGGCGTGGGCCTGGCCTGCATCAAGCTGAGCGACGGAGGTGCGGTGGTGGCCGGCGCGGACGGCGTATTCCACGTACCGTCGGCGAAGATGGAGGTGGTCGACAGCACCGGCGCCGGCGATGCCTTCACCGGCGTGCTGGCTATCGCCCTGCTCAAGGGCCTGGCGCCGCTGGACGCGGTGGCCTGGGCGGTGGCGGCCTCGGACCTGGCCGTCACCGGCTACGGCTCGCAGCCGGCCTACGCGGCGCCGGAGCGCGTCGAGGAGCACGCCCGCCAGCGCCGCGCCCAGGCGAGACCGCTGCGTGACTGAGCTGGTCTTCGAGCACTTCGACCCGCGCGACGAGCGCCGCCGCGAGGCCCTGTTCGCGCTGGGCAACGGCGTGCTGTCGTGGCGCGCCAGTGCTCCCGAGGCCGCCTTCCGGCCGCGCGGCGGCCAGCATTACGCGGGGCTGTACCGGGCCGGCTGGTATGACGATGCGCTGCGTCTGGTCAACGGCGAGGCCGTGCGGCTCGAGGCGCTGGTCAACCTGCCCGACCCGTTCGGCCTGAGCGTTTCCATCGATGGCCGCCAGTGGTTCGAGGGCGCCTGCGACAGCTACCGGCAGGCCCTCGACCTGGACCACGCGGTGCTGCGCCGGGAGCTGCAAACGAGCCTCGGCGGACAGCGCCTGCGCCTGCGCGAGGAGCGCTTCCTCAGCCTCTGCGACCCAACCCTGGCGGTGCTGCGCTGGACCCTGGAGGTGCCTTCGTCGGTGTCCGGTCTGCACCTGCGCTCGCGGCTCGACGCCTCGGTGGGCAACGAGCTGGTCGAGCGCGACCGCCCCTACGAGGGACGCCGCCTGGAGGTGCAGGCCTTCGAGCACGACGCGAGCGGCCGGGCGGCGGTCCTCGCGCACCTGCCGGCCTGCGGCGCACGCGTCGGCGTGGCCTGCCGCCTGAGCGCATCGGCCGCGTTGCACTGGCAGACGTCGGTGGAAAGCGAACGGCTGCAGCAGGAGGCCTACTGGCAGGCCGACGGCGAGGTGCTGGTGCTGGAGAAGCGCGTGCGGGTGAAGGTCGACGACGAACTGCCGCCTTCGCTCGCAGAGCTGATGGACGACTTCGCGCAGGAGCCTTACGAGTCGTTGCTGGCGCAACACGCCCAAGCCTGGGAGGAACGCTGGGCCACGTCCGACACCGCCTTCGCCGACTCCTCGCTGGCCACGCCGTTGCGCCTGAACATCCTCCACGTGCTGCAGACCATGCCGCCGCTCGGGCGCGACTGCGACCAGGGCTTTCCGCCGCGCGGCTGGCACGAGGGCTACTTCGGCCAGATCTTCTGGGACGAGATGTTCGCCTTTCCCTTCCTTGCCAGCCGCTTCCCCGAGGCCAGCCGCCAGCTGCTGCACTACCGCCACCGGCGGCTCGGCGCCGCGCGCCAGGCGGCCCGCGAGGCGGGTCGGCGCGGCGCGATGTTCCCCTGGCGCAGCGCCCGCAGCGGCACCGAGCAGACGCCGCCGTACCGCAAGAACCCGCTCTCCGGCCGCTGGATGGCCGACCCCACCTGCCTGCAGCGGCACATCGGCGCGGCGGTGGTCTATGACGTCTGGCAGCACTACCAGATGACCGGAGAGTTGGCCGTGCTGGCCGGGGAAGGCGGCGAGCTGATGATCGAGATCGCGCGCTTCTGGGCCAGCGCCGCGACCTTCGACGACGCCCTCGGGCGCTACGCGATCCGCGGCGTCATCGGCCCGGACGAATACCACAACGCCTACCCCGGCAATCCGCGGCCCGGGCTGGACAACAACGCCTACACCAACCTGATGGCCGCCTGGGTGCTGTGCCGCGCCGTCGACCTGCTCGAGCGCCTGCCGGACGACCACGCCCAGGCGCTGCGCCGACGCCTGCAGCTGGACGCCGCCGAGCCCGGGCACTGGGACGAGATATCGCGGCGCCTATACCTGCCCTTTCTCGCCGACGGCGTGCTCAACCAGTTCGACGGCTACGAACGCCTGCTGCCCGCCCCCGACGACTGGCTGAACGGCGAGCACGAGCGCCTCGACTGGTGGCTGGAGGCCCGCGGCGACTGTTGCGACCGCTACCAGCCGACCAAGCAGGCCGACGTGCTGACGCTGCTGCACCTGTTCCCCCCGCACGAGTTGCGCGAGCTGTGCGCGCACCTGGGCTACCGCTTCGACGAGACGGCCATGCGGCGCACGGCGGATTACCACATGGCGCGCATCGCCCACGAGTCGAGCCTGTCGAAGATGGTCTGCGCCGGCGCCCTCGCCCACCTCGACCCCGAGGCCTCCTGGCAGCAGTACTGCGGCTGCCTGCGCACCGACCTGGAGTCGCCGCCGGACGGCGGCACCCAGGAAGGCGTGCACCTGGGCGCCATGGCCGGCGCGCTCGACGTGCTGCAGCGCCACTACCTGGGCATCTACCCGGGCCCCGACGCACTGCACCTGCGCCCCGCCGCTCCGCCCGCGCTGGACGACGTCACCCTCGGCTTCCTGTTCCACGGCCAGCGCATGCTCGTGCACCTGCGCGATCGCCGCCTGACCCTGGAGCTGGCTGCCGGCGCCGCGCCCGTCGAGGTGTGCCACGCCGGCGGGCGCGTGCGCCTCACCGCCGGCGAACGGCTGACGCTGGACTGCCCGGCGGTGAAACGCATCGATCCATAGCCGGGCCGCAACGGCTTTGGTTTTCCGGATGTTGCACGGCGGCAATCTCCGCTGGTCCTGACGGCCGCGCCGCGGCATCCTCCCGCTCGCCGATTCGCCTGGTCACGGCAGACCGAACACAGCAAGGATCCATCGCCCCGCAGCACCCCGGTGCCGTGCAGGGCGCGGCGGCCGCCCCCGCGCGCCGCTGGCGATTCTTTCCGTCATACAACTTTCGCGCCCGCCTGCTACAAGAGGCGCCGGTATCGACTCCGCCCATGGCGCGGGTCATTCACCCGGCCCCGCTTGTTGTCGCGAGCCGCCCCAGGCCTCCGCTGGAGGCCAGACCAGGAGAAGCACCCATGCTCGCATTGGCGAAGCACTTCATGATCCGAGGCATCCGCGTGCCCTACCAGGCGGCACTGCTGTGCGTCCTCGTCGTCTGGAGCCTGTATTTCATCCGGACGGAGCATCTGGACGACCGACTGTACTTCTGGATGAAGACCCACTGGAACAGTGCGCAGTGGCACGACAAGTCCGTGTGGCTGCCGGCCTATCGCGTCGAGGTGGACGCCAAGGTGGTGCCGGGCATCGCCAACAACCTCTCCGGGCTCAGCTTCGACCCGGACCGCGACCTGCTCTGGGCCGTGACCAACGGCCCCAACCTGCTGCTGGCCATGAGCCTGGATGGCGACGTGGTCGGGCGCTACCCGCTGGAAGGTTTCCACGATGTCGAGGCGGTGTCCTACCTGGGCGACGGCATGGTCGCGGTGGTCGAGGAGCGGCGCCAGAACATCGTGCCGATCCGTCTGCCGCTGACCGACGCCGGTCGCCTGGCCGGCGACCGCACGCTGCATCGCCATCACTACCAGGGTTTGCAGCTGGCGCTCGGCAAGGAGGACAACAAGGGCTTCGAGGGCCTGGCCTACGACCTCAAAGGCGATCGCCTCTACGTGGCCAAGGAACGCGACCCGCGCCAGCTGCTGGAGATCACCGGCATCCGCCAGAGCCTCGACAGCGCCTTCTCGCTGCAGGTGAAGGACCTCTCCGAGGCGGTGCGCGACAAGGTGTTCGCCACCGATCTGTCATCGGTGGTGTTCGATCAGCGCAGCGGCCACCTGGTGCTGCTCAGCGACGAGTCGAAGCTGCTGATCGAGATGACCGACCAGGGCCAGGTGGTCAGCTTCCGCTCGCTGCACGGCGGCTCCGCCGGCCTGCACGAGGGCATTCCCCAGGCCGAGGGCGTGACCCTGGACGACCAGGGCCGCCTGTACCTGATCAGCGAACCCAACCTGTTCTACCGCTTCGACCGTTCCTGACGGTCGAGCGCGACGGCGCCCTGCGCGCGTCGTGCTCAGCGCAGCAGCAGCAACGGTCCGGTCGAGGTGCGCAGCATGCTGGTGGTGGTGCTACCCACCAGGAACTGGCGAATGCGCGAGTGCCCGTAGGCCCCCATCACCAGCAGATCGATGCCGTGCTCGGCCTGGTAGGTGTGCAGCGCGGGTTCCACATCGCCGGCGCGGATGGCCGTGTGCACGCGGTGGCCGGCACTCGCCAGCACCGCGCAGGCGGCCTCCAGCTGCGCCCAGTGGTCGCCGGTGTCGGCACCGACCATGACCAGGTGGATCGGCAGGTCGCGGGTCAGCGGGCTCGCCGCCAGCATCTCTACGCCCTTGCGCGCCGTCGCGCTGCCGTCGAAGGCCAGCATGACGCTCTGCGGCGGGCGGAACGTGCCGCTGGTGACCAGCACCGGGCGGTGCATGATGCGGATCACGCTCTCCAGCTGGCTGCCCACGTGCTGGCCGAGGCCGCCGCTGGACTCGCCCTGGCGGCCGATCACCAGCAGGCGGGTTTCGCTTTCCAGGTCGCGCAGGTTGCCCAGCAAATCGCCATGGCGCTGCCGACAATCGGGCTGCGCCACACCGGCGGCCACGGCGCGCTCCCTGGCGGCCGCCAGCATGATCCGGCCCTGCTCCAGCAGCAGCTTGCTACGCCGCTCGTCGAGGCTGACCAGTTCTTCCAGCAGATGCTCGCGGCTGCCCAGGCCGATGCTGCCACTGAGGTCGGCCGCGGCCGGGTAGCGCTGTTCCAGGACATGCAGGAAAGCCAGCGGCGCCGCGAGGCGCAGGCTGGCCCAGGCGGCGTAGTCGCACACCGCCGGTGCGCAGGCGGAACCGTCGATGCAGGCGATGACGTGGGTCATGGCGTTCTCCTTGTCAGTGGTCCATGAGCCGGTCGATGGCGTCGGGTTTGTCGTGCACGCCGAAGCGGTCGACGAGGGTGGCGCTGGCCTCGTTGAGCCCCAGCACTTCCACCTCGGCGCCCTCGCGGCGCAGCTTGATCACCGCCTTATCCAGCGCGGCGACGGCGGTGATGTCCCAGAAATGCGCGCGGCTCAGGTCGATGGTGACCTTGCGCACCGCCTCGCGGAAGTCGAAGGCGGCGACGAACTTCTCGGCGGAGCTGAAGAACACCTGGCCGGTCACCCGGTAGGTGCGGTGCTCGCCGGAGGCGTCGAGCTCGGAGCCGACGTGAAGGTAGTGACCGATCTTGTTGGCGAAGAACAGCGCCGCCAGCAGCACGCCGACCAGCACACCGTAGGCCAGGTTATGGGTGAAGACCACCACCACCACGGTGGCGATCATCACGATGTTGGTGGACAGGGGATAGCTGCGCAGGTTGCGCAGCGAGTCCCAGCTGAAGGTGCCGATGGACACCATGATCATCACCGCCACCAGCGCGGCCATGGGGATCTGCCCGACCCAGTCGCTGAGGAACACCACCATCAGCAGCAGCACGGCGCCGGCGATGAAGGTGGACAGGCGGGTGCGACCGCCGGATTTCACGTTGATGATCGACTGGCCGATCATCGCGCAGCCGGCCATGCCGCCCATCAGGCCGGCGGCGATGTTCGCCACGCCCTGGCCCTTGCACTCGCGGTTCTTGTCGCTGGGGGTGTCGGTGAGGTCGTCGACGATGGTCGCGGTCATCATCGACTCGAGCAGGCCGACCACGGCCAGCGCGGCCGAATACGGGAAGATGATCGCCAGCGTCTCGAAGGTCAGCGGCACCTCGGGCCACAGGAACACCGGCAGGGTGTCCGGCAGCTGGCCCATGTCGCCGACGGTGCGGATGTCCAGGCCTAGCACCATGGCCACGGCGGTCAGTGTGAGGATGCACACCAACGGCGAGGGGATCACCTTGCCCAGCTTGGGCACGTAGGGGAACAGGTAGATGATGCCGAGGCCCGCCGCCGTCATGGCGTAGACGTGCCAGGTGACGTTGGTCAGTTCGGGCAGCTGGGCCATGAAGATCAGGATCGCCAGGGCGTTGACGAAGCCGGTGACCACCGAGCGCGAGACGAAGCGCATCAGCTCGCCCAGCCTGAGGAAGCCGGCGAGGATCTGCAGCACGCCGCACAGCAGGGTCGCCGCCAGCAGGTATTCCAGGCCGTGGTTCTTCACCAGCGTGATCATCAGCAGGGCCATGGCGCCGGTGGCGGCGGAGATCATCCCCGGCCGGCCGCCGACGAAGGCGATGACCACGGCGATGCAGAAGGAGGCGTAGAGGCCGACCTTCGGATCGACCCCGGCGATGATGGAGAAGGCGATGGCCTCCGGGATCAGCGCGAGGGCCACCACGAGCCCCGCCAGCACATCGCCGCGCAGGTTCGAGAACCAGTTCTGTTTGATTGTCTGCAACATCGGACTATCCAAGGCAAAGGACGCGCCGGCACCAGGCCTCAGCGGAGGCGTGCCGGGATACGTCGGTTCGAGTTGTGGGTATTACGGATCAGGTGTGGTGACGGCAGCCGGGCTGCGGACACGCAGGCGCGAGTCCGCAGGCAGGAGCGCGGGCTCGGCAGGAGGGGGGCGGTGCGCTATGGCGGCGTGGGCAGCCAGGCGGAGTGCTGAAGGATCATGCTGTCGACGGGGTCGGTAAGCGGAAGTCGGCGGGCAAGGTACCACAGCGCTCCGCCGCGTGCGACCGCGAATTGCCCGACGTTCGGTGCACAGTTGTAAATTTTCCCTGAACGCTTCGCTTGTAAGGCTATCTGACACCGCGTGTCGCCCTGCGACGCACAGGAAGCCACTACTCATACGTTCGGGAGCCTCGCATGAAAGCCGCAGCCTTCGCTTCGCTCGTCCCCGCTCTGCTGTTGACCGGCGTCTGCCACGCCGATGTGTTGTCGTTCAAGGTGGAGAACGATGTCTTCTCCGGCGGCCGGGATGGCCACTACACCAACGGCATCGAGGGCTTCCGCGCCTTCGAGCCGGAGGCCGGGCACTGGACCCGCAACCTGGCCGGCGTGGTACCCGGCTGGACGGCCGAGGACCTGACCTTCTCGGCCTACCGCTTCGGCCACCAGATGTACACGCCCGAGGAAATCGAGCGCGAAGAACTGCAGGAAGACGACCGCCCCTACGCCGGCCTGCTGTTCGGCGGCGTCACCCTGTTCGCCGCCCGGCAGCTGGACGGCCACCGGGAGACCGACACCCTCACCGTCGACGTCGGCCTGGTGGGCCAGGGCGCCGGCGGCAAGCGCCTGCAGCGCGCCGTGCACGACGTGACCGGCAGCGACGCCCCGGAAGGCTGGGACCACCAGCTGGAGAACGAGCTGTTCCTCAACGTCGGCTACGAGAAGCGCTGGTGGCAGCAGCACCGCCTCGGCGGCCTGGAGCTGGAATACGGCCCCAGCGTCGGCGGCGCCCTCGGCAATCTCTACAGCTACCTGTCGACCGGCGCCGGCGTGCGCCTGGGTCACGGTCTGTCGCGCAGCCTCAGCCAGCCGCTGGTCACGCCCTCGCCCACCGGCGTGCCCTACTTCAAGCCCGATGCCGGCTTCGGCTGGTTCGTCTTCGCCAACCTCGAGGGCCGCTACATGGCCCACAACATGCTGCTGGACGGCAACACCTTCCGCGACAGCCACTCGGTCGACCGCGAGCCCCTGGTCGGCGACGCCCAGCTGGGCCTGGCACTGACCTGGGACCGCTGGCAGCTGTCGTTCGCCAACGTCTGGCGCAGCAAGGAGTTCGAGGGCCAGAACGAGCACGACCAGTTCGGTTCGCTGAGCCTTTCCACCTGGCTGTGACCCTCACGCCCGGTCGATCCAGAGTGCGCCTGCGGGCGCACTCTTCGTTTCGGCGCCAGCCATTCCATAACGGCATGGCCCGCATCGTACTGTTGTATTACTTGCGTCCGGAGGGCCGCGGATAGCATCGGCGCACTTGTCCTGCCGATGAGAACAATAAAGTGAACCTAGGAAAGATCATCAGCCGCAGCGCGCTGTACTGGCCCGAGCACGAAGCTCTGGTCGACGCCCGCCAGCGCATCACCTTCGCTCAGCTCGAGCGCCGCACCAACCGCCTGGCCTCCGGCCTGCAGGCCCTCGGCCTGGCGGAGGGGTCCCACGTGGCGATCCTCGCCCTCAACCGCGTGGAACTGGCCGAGGCGGAAATCGCCTTCTACAAGTCGGCCATGGTCAAGGTGCCGATCAACGCGCGCCTGTCCCTGGACGAGATCATCCAGGTGCTCAACGACTCCCACAGCCAGGCGGTGATCGCCGACGGCCGCTTCGCCGCCGCCCTGCATGCGCGCCGCGGCGAGACTCCGCGCCTGCGCTGGATCGTCTCCCTCGACGACGATGCCGGCGACGCCAGCTACGCCGCCGTGCTGGAACGCGGCAGCGAGGCGCCGGTACAGGCCGACCCGGCCGACGACGCCCTCGCGGTGCTGCACTACACCTCCGGCAGCTCCGGCGTGCTCAAGGCCGCCATGCTCAGCTTCGGCAACCGCAAGGCGCTGATCCGCAAGAGCATCGCCAGCCCGACCCGCCGCGCCGCCCCCTGCGACGTGATGGCCCACGTCGGCCCGATCACCCACGCCAGCGGCATGCAGATCATGCCGCTGCTGGCCGTCGGCGCCTGCAACCTGCTGCTGGAGCGCTACGACGACCAGTTGCTGCTGGAGACCATCGAGCGCGAGCGCGTCACCCGCCTGTTCCTGGTGCCGGCGATGATCAACCGCCTGGTGAACGTGGCCGACGTGGAGCGCTTCGACCTCTCCAGCCTGCGCCTGGTGATGTACGGCGCCGCGCCCATGGCGCCGGCCCTGGTCAAGCGCGCCATCGCCGTGTTCGGCCCGATCCTGGCCCAGGGCTACGGCGCCGGCGAGACCTGCTCGCTGGTCACCGTGCTCACCGAGCAGGACCACCTGATCGAGGGCGAGGACCAGGGCCGCCTGGCCTCCTGCGGCCGCTGCTATTTCGAGACCGACCTGCGCGTGGTCAACGACGCCTTCGAGGACGTGAAGCCCGGCGAGATCGGCGAGATCGTGGTCAAGGGCCCGGACATCATGCAGGGCTACTGGCAGGCGCCGGAGCTGACCGCCGAGGTGATGCGCGACGGCTACTACCTCACCGGTGACCTGGCCACGGTGGACGAGCGCGGCTACGTGTTCATCGTCGACCGCAAGAAGGAGATGATCATTTCCGGCGGCTTCAACGTGTACCCCACCGAGGTGGAGCAGGTGCTCTACACCCTGCCGCAGGTCTTCGAGGCGGCGGTGGTCGGGGTGCCCGACGAGCAGTGGGGCGAGGCGATCCGCGCGGTGGTGGTGCTCAAGCCGGGCGAGACGCTCAGCGCCGAGGACATCATCGAGCATTGCGGGCGCTCCCTGGCCGGCTTCAAGAAGCCGCGCGCGGTGGACTTCGTCCAGGAGCTGCCGAAGAACCCCAATGGCAAGGTCGTGCGTCGCCTGATCCGCGAAGCGTACTGGCAGAACAGCGAACGCCGCATCTGAGGAGACGGACATGATCCAGCCAAGTGAAAAAGCCGCCCGCCTGATCGAGGGCATCAACGCCTTCGCCCGCGACGAACTGGCCCCGCTGGCCGAACGCGAGGGCATCACCTGGGGCGAGCCGGTGGCCAAGCCGCTGCTGCGCGACATCTGGCGCCGCTCCTGCGAGCTCGGCTTCTACAACGCCATGCTGCCGGAGGCCCTCGGCGGCGCCGGCCTGGGCGTGGCCGACCTGTGCGCGCTGAAGGAGGCGGCGGTGCTCACCGGCTCGCCGCTGGCGCCGCACATCCTCGGCGAGCTGTCCGGCCCTCCGCGGGTCGGCCACCTGTTCAAGGTCGCCAACGACTACCAGGTGGAGAACTTCCTGAAGCCGATCTGCCGCGCCGAGAAGGCCGTGTGCTTCGCCCTCACCGAGGCCGAGGCCGGCTCCGACGCCGCCGCCCTCGGCACCGAGGCGCGCCTGGACGGCGACCACTACGTGCTCAACGGCGCCAAGCGCTACATCTCCGGCGCGCCCTATGCCGACCTCGCCGTGCTGCTCGCGGTCACCACCCCCGGCCGCGGCCCGCAGGGCATCTCGGCGTTCTTCGTCGACCTGCACGCCGAGGGCGTCAGCGTCGACAGCGACTACTCGGTGATGTCCGGCGGCGGCGCCCACGGCAATATCCTGCTCAAGGACGTGCGCGTACCGGTACAGAGCCGTATCGGCGACGAGGGCCAGGGCTTCAAGCTGGCCATGGGGCGCATCACCCTCAACCGCCTGCTGCATTGCCCGACCATGCTCGGCATGGCCGGCCTGGCGCTGAACCTGTCGCTGGATTACGCCCGCACGCGCAAGCAGTTCGGCCAGCCGATCGCCATGTTCCAGTCGATCAACCACATGCTCGCCGACATGGCCACCGAGCTGTACGCGGCGCGCAGCATGATGTACGCCACCGCGGCCAACAACGACGCCGGCGGCGACATCAAGGTGCAGGCGCCGATGTGCAAGCTGTACGCCTCGGAGACCGCCTTCCGCATCATCGACCGCGCCGTGCAGATCCACGGCGGCGCCGGTCTGATCAAGGGTCATCCGGTCGAATGGCTGTTCCGCGCCAGCCGCATGATGCGCATCCTGACCGGCACCAGCGAGATCCAGCGCAACACCATCGCCAAGGGCATCCTGATGCCCGCCTGAGGCATTGCCGTACCCCGTCCGCCAGGGAAGCCGGACGGGGCGTTCACAACAACAAGAGAGCATTCCCCATGACCCGAGAAGAAACGGGCTTCCGTCCGCGCAGCGCCTGGACCATCGCCTTCCTGCTGGCCTTCATGATGCTGGTCAACTTCCTCGACAAGGTGGTGATCGGCCTGGTCGGCGTGCCCATGACCCAGGAACTGGGCCTGACCCCGACCGAGTTCGGCCTGATCGGCGGCGCCCTGCACTGGCTGTTCGCCGTGTCCGCGGTGGTCGGCGGTTTCCTCGCCAACCGCCGCCCGACCCGCACGCTGTTGCTGGGCATGGGCCTGTTCTGGGCGCTGATCCAGCTGCCCATGCTGTTCGCCAGCTCGCTGTGGATGATCGTCGCATGCCGCGTGCTGCTCGGCATCGGCGAAGGTCCGGCCTCGCCGGTAGCCGCCCACGCCCTGTACAAGTGGTTCCCCGATGACCGCCGCAGCCTGCCGGTGGCCCTGCTGCACTCCGGCAGCGCCATGGGCCTGCTGGTGGCCGGCGCGATGATCCCGTGGATCAGCCTGAACTACGGCTGGCGCACCAACTTCGCCGTGCTCGCCGTGATCGGCCTGATCTGGTGCGCGCTGTGGCTGCTGCTGGGCCGCGAAGGCACGCTGGACAACCTGCGCGCCGGCCAGGTGGCGACCGACACCCGCCGCGTGCCCTACCGCCGCCTGCTCGGCGACGGCAGCGTGCTCGGCAACTACGCCTGCCACTTCGCCGCCAACTGGTCGCTGGCGCTGACCCTGACCTGGGTGCCGAGCTACCTGGAGATCGGCCTGGGCATCGACCCGCTGGAGACCGGCCACATGTTCGTCATGTTCGTGCTGGTGACCACGCCGCTGAGCCTGTTCATGGCCTGGCTGTCGCAGCGCCTGATGCGCCGCGGCGTGCCCTCGCGCCTGGCGCGCGGCGCGTTCGTCTCGGCCTGCCTGATCGCCGGCGGGCTGTTCTCCGCCTCGCTGATGCTCACCGAGCTGTCGGTGACCACGCGCATCATCGCCCTCACCCTGAGCGGCGGCCTGGCCCTGGTGATGTATTCGGTGGGGCCGGCGATGCTCGCCGAGTTCACCCCCAGCAGCCAGCGCGGCGGCATCCTCGCCATCGGCAACGCCGTGGCCTCGCTGGCCGGCCTGTCGGCGCCGGTGATCACCGGCCTGCTGGTGCACGGCGCCGGCGCCACTCACCCGGACGGCTACGCCCAGGGCTTCATGGTCTGCGGCATCGTGATGATCGTGGCCGGGCTGATCGGCCTGGTGGCGATGAACCCGCAGCGCTCCCTCGAGCGCCTGGCTCAGGACGACGCGCCGGCACTCGCCTCGCGCGCCTGATCCTCGTCGGCGCCACGCTCGATCAGGCTGCCGCGCCAGCGCCCGGTGCGCACCGCATCCAGCAGGATGCCGCGCACCAGGTCGCGCATGCACGACGCGGCGAACGACAGCGGCTTGTGCACCGAATGGGCGATGGACACGGTGCGAGTGATGCGCGGCTCGACGATCAGCCGCGCCGCCGTGGGCTGGAACAGCTCCTCCAGCGGCGGCCAGTTGCTGATGGTCGCCGCCAGGCCGCTGCGCACCAGGCTGGCGATACCCGGCGCCGACTGCTGCTCGTAGGCCACGTTGAGCACCACTCCCGTCTCCATCGCCGCCTGTTCGATACGCCGGCGCAGGTGCAGCGCCCGCGGCGCCATCACCAGCCGCGTGGCCGCGGCCTCCGCCAGGCTGATCGGCGCATCGTCGCTCAGGGCATCGCCCTGCCCCACCCAGTACAGGTCCTCGGTGAAGATCGGCTCCGCGGCCACGTGCTCCAGCTCCTCGGCATTGGGCACCACGCCGAAGTCCACCTTGCCCAATTCGATGGCCTGGCCGCCTTCGCGGGTCAGGCCGTCGCACACGGTCAGCGCCACGCTGGGGAACTTCTCCGCGGCCCGCGCGATGATCTCCGGCAGCAGCAGCGCCGAGGCGGTGGCCGGAATCGAGATGGCCACGTGGCCCTTGGGGTCGCCGCGGGTCGAGGCCAGTTCGTCCTTCACCGAATCGAGCTTCTGCACCACCGAGCGCGCCACCTCGTAGAGGCGCCGGCCGGCGTCGGTCAACGCCACACCGTCGTGCTGGCGCTCCAGCAGCTGCATCTGCAGCTCGCTCTCCAGCAGGCCGATCTGCCGGCTCAGCGCCGGCTGGGCGATGAACGCCCGGCGGGCGGCCGCGGAGAAGCTGCCGGCCTCGGCAATGGCGATCAGATAACGGAGCTGCTTGAGGGTCATGCGGTTCTCTCTGGGCCATGCCGAAGCGTTATGGCTTCCATCCGAAGACACTATTTGTGGGGCTTTTCGAGGGTCCCTAGTATCCCTGAAACACTAGGACGAAGGGAGTATCCGCAACTCGACGTAACAGTGCAGAACAATAAGTAATGCCGTAGCAAACCCCTTTCGAGCGAATCATCCATTCTGCCGAATGCCAGCGTTCCACTCCCGGTGGAGCGGGGTCTGCTTCGCCCGCGAACTTCGCGGCTTGTTGTCCTCTGCGCGTGAAATCCGATTCTCACTCGACAACAAAGAGGACAATGAGTGATGAGATTCAGACTGCACGGTTTGCTCAAACCGCCTTATCTCCTGCTGCCCCTCAGCTGCATGATCGGCAGTGCCATGGCGGTGGATTTCCAGCTCGGTGAAATCGACGGACAGCTGGATTCCTCGCTGTCCATCGGCACCAGCATCTCCACCGCCAACCCCGATCCGGACCAGCTGAACAGCGCCACCGGCGACGACGGCCGGCGCAACTTCCGCTCCGGCGACGCCTTCTCCGGCATCTTCAAGGGCACCCACGACCTGCAGCTCAGCCACGGCGACTTCGGCGTGTTCCTGCGCGGCAACTACTGGTACGACTACGTCCTGCGCGACCGCGACCAGCGTTTCAAGGACGTCGAGGACAACAACCGCAAGCTGTCGGCGAAGTCCGCCGGCGCGGAGCTGCTCGACGCCTTCGTCTACTACAACTACGACCTCGCCGATCAGCCGGGCTCGGTGCGCCTCGGCCAGCAGGTGGTGAACTGGGGCGAGAGCACCTTCATCCAGGGCGGCCTCAACGTGGTCAACCCGTTCAACCTGTCGGCGCTGCGCCGGCCGGGCTCGGAGGTGAAGGAAGGCCTGGTGCCGGTGAACATGTTCTACGTCTCGCAGAACCTCACCGACGCCCTGTCCACCGACTTCTTCTACCAGCTCGACTGGGAACAGACCCAGCTCGACAACTGCGGCACCTTCTTCTCCAGCAACGACTTCCTCGCCGATGGCTGCGACGGCCTCGACGTGGGCAGCGTGCTGAACGGCGTGCCGCTGGCGGTGGCGGCGCTGACGCCCTATGGCGTCAATCTCACCGACGAGGGCATCCGCATTCCGCGGGCCAAGGACCAGGACGCCCGCGACGGCGGCCAGTGGGGCGTCTCGCTGCGCTGGTTCGCCGCCGAGCTGGACACCGAGTTCGGCGCCTACGTGGCCAACTACCACAGCCGCCTGCCGTACATGGGCACCATCAGCAGCCCGTTCTACAACAGCGCCGTGTTCGGCAACGCGCTGGACAACGCCCTGCGCCTCGGCACCTCGCACTACCTGGCGCAGTACCCCGAGGACATTCGCCTGTACGGCCTGTCGTTCTCCACCAACCTGGACACCGGCACCGCGCTGCAGGGCGAGCTGAGCTACCGGCCGAACATGCCGATCCAGCTCAACGGCACCGACGTGATCCAGTCGCTGCTCAACGATCCGGCGCGCTCGCCGCTGGTGGCCGAGGGCATCCGCTCGCCGGAGGCCAACACCCTGTTCAACGGCTACCGGCGCAAGGAAGTCACCCAGGCCCAGGTCACCGCCACCCATTCCTTCCCCCAGGTGCTGGGGGCGGACCAGCTGGTGCTGGTGGGCGAGGCCGCGGCCACCTGGGTCGGCGGCCTGGAAGGCACCTACGGCCCGCGCTACGGGCGCAACGGCACCTACGGCAACGGCGTGCTGGTCGGCGGCAACTGCGAGTCCGTCTCGCGTACCCCCGAGCACTGCAACGACGACGGTTTCCTCACCCGTTTTTCCTGGGGCTACCGGATGCGCGCCAGCCTGAGCTACCCCAACGCGGTGGCGGGCATCGACCTGCGCCCCAACCTGTCGTGGCAGCACGACGTGGACGGCAACGGTCCGGGCGAGGGATCGGCCTTCAGCGAGGGTTCCAAGGCCATCAGCGTCGGCCTGGATGCCTCGCTGAACAACACCTACAACGCCAGCCTGGCGTTCACCGACTTCATCGACGGCGACTACGGCACCCGCGGCGACCGCGACTACGTGTCGATCAGCCTCGGCGTCAACTTCTAAGCGGAGTACCTCATGAAACAGACCCACAGCCTGCTGCGTGGCGGCGCACTGTTCTGCTCCCTGCTGCTGACCGGCAGCGCCCTGGCGGCCGTGTCCGCCGACGAAGCGGCCAAGCTGCAAGGCAGCCTGACCCCGATCGGCGCCGAGCGCGGCGCCAGCAGCGACGGCAAGATCCCGGCCTGGAACGGCGGCCTGAAGACCCCGCTGCAGTTCGCCGCCAACGGCACGCCGCTCGACCCGTTCAAGGACGAGCAGCCGCTGTTCAGCATCGACGCGAGCAACTACGAGCAGTACCGCGAGCAGCTCAGTCCGGGGCAGATCGCCCTGCTGCAGCGCTTCCCGAACAGCTTCCGCCTGCCGGTGTACCCGACCCACCGCTCGGTCGCCGTGGAGCACAGCACCGCGCAGGCGGCGGCGCGCAACGCCATCACCACCCGCCTGGTCAACGACGGCAACGGCCTGGAAGGCTTCGCCGGCGTGGTCGCCTTCCCGCTTCCGCAGAACGGCCTGGAAGTGCTGTGGAACCACCTCACGCGCAGCCGCAACGCCAGCTCCAGCCTGACCAACGACAGCGCCGCGCCGCAGAAGGACGGCAGCTACACCATCATGACCACCCAGCAGTACTTCACCCGTCGCGACGCGGTGCAGGGGCTGGAGCCGGACGAGGCGCGCAACATCCTCTACTACTACAGCCACAAGATCACCGCGCCGTCGCGCATGGTCGGCGAGGTGGTGCTGGTACACGAGACCCTCGACCAGATCGCCGAGCCGCGCCTGTCCTGGCTCTACAGCGCCGGCCAGCGCCGCGTGCGACGTGCCCCGAGCATCGCCTACGACACCGCCGGCCCGACCACCGCCGGCCTGCGCACCGCGGACAGCCGCGACATGTTCAACGGCGCGCCGGATCGCTACGACTGGAAGCTGGTCGGCAAGAAGACCCTCTACGTGCCCTACAACAGCTATCGCCTGGCCTCGCCGGAGCTGAGCTACGAGGAGCTGATCCAGCCCGGCCACGTCAGCCCGGAGGCCACCCGCTACGAGCTGCACCGCGTCTGGGAAGTGGTCGCCACCCTCAAGCCCGGCATGCGCCACATCTACAGCAAGCGCCATTACTTCATCGACGAGGACACCTGGGCTATCCTCGAGGCCGATCACTACGACAGCCGCGGCGAACTCTGGCGGGTGGGCGAGGCTCACAGCTTCTACCACCCCACCGGCAAGGCCGCCGTGAATGCCATGGAAGTGACCTACGACCTCAATAACGGCCGCTACATCGCCTCGGGGCTGACCAACGAACAGCGCCAGCCGTTCGACTTCGGCTACCAGGCCAGCGCCTCCGACTACTCGCCGGGTGCCCTGCGCAGCAAGGGCCTGCGCTGATCCCCGCCATCACGGTACGCCATGAGCACTCCCGAGACCCCCGCGCCACGCAAGCCGCTCTCCCAGTCCCTGCTGGGAGGCGAGGAGCCGGACCCACGCTTCACCCTGGCCAACGAACGCACCTTCCTGGCCTGGATCCGCACCTCGCTGGCCCTGCTCGGCGGCGGCATCGCCGTCGAGACCTTCGCCGGCGAGGCCTTCGGGCCCCAGCTGCGGCTAATCATCACCCTCAGCCTGCTAGCGCTGAGCATCCTGGTCAGCGCCGGCGCCTGCCTGCGCTGGCTCTCGGTGGAGCGCGCGCTGCGTCATCGCCGCGCCCTGCCGTTGCCGGTGCTGGTGCCGCTGCTGGCGCTCGGCTGCTGCCTGGCGGCGCTGGTGCTGGCCGGGCTGTTCTGGCCGCGCTGGCATGGCTGACGGGCCGGTCGACGCCGGCCTGCAGGCCGAGCGTACCGAGCTGGCCTGGCGGCGCACGCAGATCTCGCTGCTGGTGATCGCCTGCCTGGCCCTGCGCGACCAGGACCCGCCGCTGGTGCTGATCGCCGTGGGCACCGCCGGCATTCTCTGGCTGCGCCAGGGCCGGCGCTACCAGCGCAGCCTGGCGATGCTGCGCGACGAGCGCGGCCGTGCCCGCCTGCGCACCGTGCTCGGCACCAGCCTGGCGCTGCTGGCGATGGCCCTGCTGGCGATGTTCAAGGCCGTGACCACGGCACCCTTCTGACGCATTCCCACCGGGCTCGACGGCCCGGACACACGGAGACCACGACCATGATCACTCCTGCGGAGCGGCACGCCCGTGCCCGGCATTTCTCTCAACCCACGGGGAGCGCACGCCCATGAGACTCGGCAAGAAGACCCGCTGGAGCCTCGGCCTCGTTGCCATCGTCCTGCTGTTGGGCGGCCTGGCGACCCACCGGGTGCTGCAGCAGGCGCGGGAAACCGCTCAGGCCTACCTGTTCGCCTATCCGCTGGTGCTGATGGAGCTGACCAAGCAGCACCAGAAGCTGCTCGGCACCACCGCCATCAACGGCTTCCGTCATAGCCGGCGCTTCCCCGACGCGCGCTTCAACAGCGTGGTGTCGCCCAACGTCGACACCCTCTACAGCATCGTCCACTTCGACCTGCGCCGGGAGCCGGTGGTGATGAACATCCCCGACACCGCCGGGCACTACTACATGATGCCGATCATGGATGCCTGGACCAACGTGGTGGCCAGCCCCGGCACACGCACCATCGGCAGCGGCGCGAAGACCTTCCTGGTGGTGGGGCCGACCTGGCGCGGCGAGGTGCCGGCCGGCATGGAGCCGATCCGCATCCCCACGCAGATGGCCTGGATGATCGGCCGCATCAAGAGCCGCGGCCCCGCGGACTATGCCGAGGTGCACGCCCTGCAGGACCGCTTCCGCCTGATGCCGCTCAGCGCCTGGCAGGGTCGGCCTCAGACGCCGGTGCCCGTGGCCATGGCCGAGCTGCCGCCGCTGGACCGCGCCAGGGGGCCTGACCGGCAGCTGGCCGGCTGGAGCCGCGCGGCCTTCTTCGGCGCCTTCTGCCACCTGCTGGGCGACAACCCGGCCCGCGCCGAGGATGCGCCGATGCTCGCACGCATCCGCGCCGCCGGCCTGCTCGACGAGGGTTGCGCGTTGCAGCAATCGCCGCTGCAACGCCTCGGCAGCGCGCTCGGCTATCGCAAGGCCGTGGCCCTGCTGGAGGACAGCAAGCGCCTGATGGGCGAAGGCAAGACCCATCACGGCTGGCGCATCGGCTACGAACTGGGCGAGTACGGCACGCGCTACCCGCAACGCGCGCTGGTGGCGAAGATCGGGCTGGGCGCCAACGCCCCGGAAGACGCCATCTACCCCAGCCTGCACACCGATGCCGAAGGCCGCCCGCTGTCCGGCGAGAGGCGCTATGTGCTTCACTTCGCCGCCGGACAGCTGCCCCCGGCGCGGGCATTCTGGTCGCTGACCCTGTACGACGAGCGCCAGCTGCTCTCGGCCAACCCGCTCGACCGCTACGCCCTCGGCGACCGCAACGACCTGCACTACAACCCGGACGGCTCGCTGGACATCCTCGTGCAGCACGAGGCACCGACCGACGAGGCGCAACGCCGCAACTGGCTGCCGGCGCCGGAGGGCCGCTTCAACCTGTTCCTGCGCCTGTACTGGCCCGAACCCGAAGTGCTGGAACGCCGCTGGCTGCCGCCGGCGATCCGTACCCTGCCCTGATCGACGCCCGTGGGCTGCGCCATGCTTGGCCTGACGTACGCGATCAACCCAAGCATGTCGGATGCAGCCCGCCACGGTGCGCACGGCGCACCCAACCTGCGCCTTTCGCTCTCGAGACAATCTTTAGCAAGGCGCACGACCGTAGGGTGCGCCGCGCGCACCAGTCGTGCCCGACCTGAACACGCATACCGGGTGCAGTCCTCCATGGTGGGCGGCGTCCCCTGCGGCCTCCGCTTTCAGGACGATCTTTCCGCAAGGCCACGCTACCGTAGGGTGCGCTATGCGCACCAGGCATGCCCGACCTGGGCACGCATGCCGGGTGTAGTCCGCCATGGTGCGCACGGCGCCCCTGCGGCCTCCGCTCTCATGACGATCTTTTCGCAAGGCCACGCGACCGTATGGCGCGCCATGCGCACCAGGCATGCCCGACCTGGGCACGCATGCCGGGTGTAGTCCGCCATGGTGCGCACGGCGCCCCTGCGGCCTCCGCTCTCATGACGATCTTTTCGCAAGGCCACGCGACCGTATGGCGCGCCATGCGCACCAGGCATGCCCGACCGAGGCACGTTCGCCGGATGAAATCCGCCACGCTGCGCACGGCGCACCCTACCTGCGCCCTCCGTGCTCACGACAGTCTTTCGCAAGGCGCAGGACCGTAGGGTGCGCCATGCGCACCAGTCGTGCCCGACCTGAACACGCATACCGGGTGCAGCCCGCCATGGTGGGCACGGCGTCCACTGCGGCCTCCGCTCTCATGACGATCTTTTCGCAAGGCCACGCGACCGTATGGCGCGCCATGCGCACCAGGCATGCCCGACCGAGGCACGTTCGCCGGATGAAATCCGCCACGCTGCGCACGGCGCACCCTACCTGCGCCCTCCGTGCTCACGACAGTCTTTCGCAAGGCGCAGGACCGTAGGGTGCGCCATGCGCACCAGTCGTGCCCGACCTGAACACGCATACCGGGTGCAGCCCGCCATGGTGGGCACGGCGTCCACTGCGGCCTCCGCTCTCATGACGATCTTTTCGCAAGGCCACGCGACCGTATGGCGCGCCATGCGCACCAGGCATGCCCGACCGAGGCACGTTCGCCGGATGAAATCCGCCACGCTGCGCACGGCGCACCCTACCTGCGCCCTCCGTGCTCACGACAGTCTTTCGCAAGGCGCAGGACCGTAGGGTGCGCCATGCGCACCAGTCGTGCCCGACCTGAACACGCATACCGGGTGCAGCCCGCCATGGTGGGCACGGCGTCCACTGCGGCCTCCGCTCTCATGACGATCTTTTCGCAAGGCCACGCGACCGTAGGGTGCGCCATGCGCACCGGGCTTGCCCGACCGAGGCACGTTCGCCGGATGAAATCCGCCACGGTGCGCACGGTGCACCCTACCTGCGCCCTCCGTGCTCACGACAGTCGTTCGCAAGGCGCAGGACCGTAGGGTGCGCCATGCGCACCCGGCATGCCCGACCGAGGCACGTTCGCCGGATGAAATCCGCCACGGTGCGCACGGCGCACCCTACATGCGCTCTCCGATCTCAGGACAATCTTTCGCGAGGCGCACGACCGTAGGGTGCGCCATGCGCACCAGTCGTGCCCGACCTGGACACGTATACCCGGTGCAGCCCGCCACGGTGCGCACGGTGCACCCTACCTGCGCCCTCCGTGCTCACGACAATCTTTCGCAAGGCGCACGATCGTAGGGTGCGGCGCCATACGCCCCCTAGGCCTACACCCGGACAAACGAACGCCCCGCCCGGTGCGCACCGGGCGGGGCGTCGTGTTTGTGCCTCAGGGCGTGACCAGGTTGAACTGCGGGTTCGCTTCGTCCAGGCCGCCGAGCAGCTTGAGCAGCTTCAGGCGGCCGCCCTCGATCTCGATGTCGCCGACGGTGGCCTCCTTGAGGAAGCCGGTTTCCTTGAGCGCGATGCGGTCGAGCAGGGCCTTGGTCATGCTCAGGTCGACGTCCGCCTCGGCGTGGCGCGAGCCCTTGCGGTGAGTCAGCACGCCGTTGCGCAGGGTCAGCGCGTATTCCTCGCCGAGGTCGGTGAAACGCCAGTTGATGCGCAGGTCTTCCTGGGCGGCCTTCATCGCGTCGATGCGCACCGCCAGGTAGTCGAAGAACATGCTCGGGGTCAGCGCCCGCACCATGTCCGGCGCGCCGTTGCGCGCGCGGGCCTCGGCCACGCCCTGGCGCAGCTCGTGGGCGCCGCTCAGGTACACGTTGCGCCAGGTGGCGTTCTCGCTCTGGTAGCCGAGCTGCTCCAGGGTGTCGGCCTGCAGCTCGCGCGCCGCCGCGTTGTCCGGCTCGGCGAACACCAGGTGATTGAGCAGTTGCGCCGCCCAGCGGTAGTCGCCGTCGGCGAAGGCCTGGCGGGCGGTCTTCAGCACCGCGTCGGCACCGCCCATGGCGGCCACGTAGCGACGGCCGGCGTCCTCCGGCGGCAGCGGGTCGAGGTTGGCCGGGTTGCCGTCGTAGAAGCCCATGTAGCGCTGGTACACGGCGCGCACATTGTGGCTGAGCGAGCCGTAGTAGTCGCGGCTGTACCACTTGTTGGCCAGGCGCGGCGGCAGCGATTCCAGCTTGGCGGCGATCTCGGTCGGAGTCAGGCCCTGGTTGATCAGGCGCAGCGTCTGGCTGTCGAGGAAGGCGTACATGTCGCGCTGGTCGGCCAGGTAGTCGCGGATCTTGCCGCCGCCCCAGGTCGGCCAGTGGTGCTGGGCGAACAGCACCTCGGCCTCGTCGCCGTAGCGCACCAGGGCGTCATCCAGGTAGTGCGCCCAGATCTTCGCGTCTCGCACCAGGGCGCCGCGCAGGGTCAGCACGTTGTGCTGGGTGTGGGTGGCGTTCTCGGCCATGCACAGGGTCTTGAACTGCGGGAAGTACATGTTCATTTCCGCAGGGGCTTCTGTGCCCGGAGTGAGCTGGAACTCGATCTTCACGCCGTCGACCACGTGGCTCTCCAGCGGCTCGGCGATCAGCTGGGTCGGCGCGATCAGGGTCACGGTGGCGTTGGTCGGCGTGCCCTTGCCGAGGCCGGAGTCGACCTGCCCGCGCTCGCCGCGCGGCAGCAGCGCGCCGTACATGTACTGGGCGCGGCGCATCATCGCCGGGCCGGCCAGCACGTTCTCGCTGACGGCGTGCTCGTAGAAGCCCTCCGGGGCGATCACCGCGACCTTGCCGGCCTTGACGTCGGCCTCGTCGATCACCCCGCGCACGCCGCCGAAGTGGTCGACGTGCGAGTGGCTGTAGATCAGCGCCACCACCGGCTTGCGCGGGCGGTGCTTGTAGTACAGCTCGAGGCCGGCGCGGGCGGTTTCGGTGCTGATCAGCGGGTCGATGATGATCAGGCCGCTGTCGCCCTCGATGATGGTCATGTTCGACAGGTCCATGCCGCGGACCTGGTAGACCCGCTCGCGCACCTCGAACAGGCCGGCGATGTTGTTCAGCTGGGCGATGCGCCACAGGCTCGGGTTGACGCTGGCCGGGGCGTTGCCGTCGAGGAAGTTGTAGGCCATGCGGTTCCACACCGGCTTGCCGTCGGCATTCTCGATGACGCCGGTGAAGGGCTCGATCAGCCCGCGGCGGGCATCGTCGAAGTCGGCGCGGTCGTCGAACGGCAGGCGCTGCAGCCAGGCCTGGTTGCGCTCGCGGGTGGTCTCGGTGGCGGGCTTGCCGGCGGCCGGCGGCTCGGCGTGGGCAGCGGAAACGAGGAGCGCCAGAGCGAGGGCGCTGAGACGGAAGCGGGACATGACGGGACTCTTTGTCTTGTTGGAATGGGTCGCCGCCCGACTCTAGAGAGCCCGACCGGCGATGGCCAATACCAGACTCGCATGCCCCCCATACCCGACTGCAATGGCGCGTCCCGCCGGCGCGCCGTCAGCCGGACAGGCTGGGCCGCTCGAAGTCGTCGTCGATCATGGGCTGCTGCGGCACCAGGCCGTAGCGGAAACTGCGCAGGTTCTTTTCGATGCTGAGCCGCACCCGGTGCTCGGCGCCGCATTCGCCGCACGCCACCAGCAGGTTCTCGGTGGCCTCACGGGGCTTTCGGATCGGTGCTTCGCACCGCAGACACTTGAACATTTTCGATTACCTCCCGGCTGCACCGGGTTCTTTCACGGACCATGCCACTGTCGAAAAGACTGCGCCCCGGCGGCAAAGGTGCAGGCTTTTTTGCAGCCTTTCGTCGCCCGCCGGGACTGTCTGCGGCCACATGTGCCGCGTTGCGTCAGCGAGGCGGCGGCCGGGCCGTTGGTGGAACCCTCGTCGCCGCCCGCCAGTCTCCCGTCCATTCCCAGCCAACGGAGACAGACCATGACCACCATGCAAGCCGCGCGCATCGACCGCTTCGGCAGCCCCGAGGTCATCCACCTCGAAACCCTTCCCGTGCCCCGCCCGCAGGCCGACGAGGTGCTGGTGCGGGTGGCCGCCGCCGGCATCGACCCGGTGGACTACAAGATTCGCCAGGGCCACCTGCCGATGATCGGCGCAGACCAGCTGCCGCTCACCCTGGGCCGCGAGCTGGCCGGGGTCGTCGCGGCGGTGGGCGACGGCGTGATCGGCTGGCACGAGGGCGACCGGGTGTTCGCCATGAGCGGAGACGAGGGCAGCTATGCGCACTACGCGCGGGTACCGGCGGTACATCTGGCGCGCGTGCCGGACGGCCTCGACCTGGAGCTGGCCGCCGCGGTGCCGCTGGCCGCCCACACTGCCTGGCAGGCGCTGTTCGAGCATGGCCAGCTGGAGCCGGAGGAGCGCGTGCTGATCCACGGCGGCAGCGGCGGCGTCGGCCATTTCGCCATCCAGCTGGCCAAGGGCCGCGGCGCCACGGTGTGCGCCACCGGCTCGGCGGCGAGCCAGGAGTTCATCCGCCAGCTCGGCGCCGATCGCGCCATCGATTATGAGCGCGAACGCTTCGAGGACCTGGGCGAGTTCGACCTGGTCATCGACCTGGTCGGCGGCGAGACCCAGCGACGCTCCTGGGCAGTGCTGGCGCCGGGCGGCCGCCTGGTCTCGACCCTGGAGGATCCGGACCTGACGCTGCCGGAGGCGCAGGGCAAGGTCGGGCGGTTCTTTCTGGTTCAGCCCTCGGGCGAACAGCTCGCCGAGATCGCCGCGCTGATCGAGCGCGGACAGCTCGCGCCGCATGTGGACGCGCGTTTTCCGCTGCAGCGCGCGGCGGACGCCCAGCGCCATCTCGAAGAGGCCCACGTCGAGGGCAAGGTGGTGCTGGTCATGGACCACGCCGGACGTTGACCAGGGCCAGCGCCGCCAGGCTGATGCCGGCGCCGAGCGCGGCAAGGGCCATATCCTTCTGCGCGTCCCAGGGGTCTTCCTGGGTGGCGAGGAAGGCCTCGGCCTGGTCGTCGCCCAGGTAGGCGCCGCCGACCCACTCGATCAGCTCGTAGATCGCCGAGGTGGACAGCACCAGGTGCCAGGCGACGAACAGCAGCCAGGCACCGCGCAGCGGCGTGAGCCGCGCCAGCACCTCGCGGATCGGCAGCACGAAGAGCAGTCCGTAGCTGAAGTGCACCAGGCGGTCGTACTGGTTGCGCCGCCACTCCATGGCCTGGTCCAGCGATTGCCCGGAGAGCTGCCGAGCCCACTCGTCGTAGGGCACCTCGGCATAGGTGAAATGGGCGCCCAGCTCGTGCACGCCGAACAGCAGGAGCATGGCGAAATAGGACTGCGCCGACAGCCGCCACCAGTGCCAGGCCAGGCTCAGCCCCGCCAGCAGCGCCACGGGCAACATGTTTTCCAGCATCCAGCCCGCGCGGTCGTGGGGCTGGATGCCGGAGGCGACCAGCATGGCGAGGGCCGCGGCCAGCATGACCAAGGCCCAGCGCGGCGAGCTGGCGGTGGGGTAGGTGGAAACGTCCGAATGCATGAGAACTCCCTGCGCCGTTTCGCTTGAGAGGGCGCGACGCGAGCCTGCGTTCAACGCCTTTTCGGTGCCATCAGGGCTTCAGCATGCTGCGCGAGGGTTCCCGGGCCAGGGCCTGCTGCAGCTCGTCGGCGCCGGGCGTGCCCTTGGCGATGGCCTGCTGCAGGTGTTCGGCGTAGGTGTCGTTGCGCTTGGGCGGCAGCAGCGGCTCATTGGGGTCCACCACCGCCTCGACCAGGCCGGCGCCCTCGCAGGCCAGCAACGCCTCGGCAACCTCGACGCTGTGCGCCGGGTCCTCCACCCGCCAGCTGCGCAGGCCGCAGGCCTCGGCGGCCTTGGCGAAGTCGATGGGCGTGAGGTCGCACTCGGTCTCCTGGTTGCCGAGGAACATCATCTGCTCCCACTTGATCTGCCCCAGGCTGTTGTTCTTGATCACCACCAGCTTGATCGGCAGGCGGTAGCGGGTGATGGTCACCAGCTCGCCGAGCAGCATGCTCAGGCCGCCGTCGCCGGTGAAGGCGACCACCTGGCGGCCGGGGTGCACCAGGGCGGCGGCGATGGCGTAGGGCACGGCGCAGGCCATCGAGGCCAGCAGGCCGGAGCCGCCGTACAGCTGGCCGGGCTTGGCCTCGACATAGCGGGCCATCAGCCCGGTGTTGTGGCCGGAGTCCCAGACCACGATGGCGTCCTCGTCCAGGCGGTCGCCGACGTCGCGCACGATGCGTCCGGGCGGCATCGGCGTGGCCTGGCGCTCGCAGGCCTCGCGCAGCAGCGCGCGCCAGTCACGGTAGCCCTGCTGAGCGCGTTCGAGAAAGCGCCGGTCGGCCTTGCGCCGCAGCAGGCGATTGAGCTGCTCCAGGGTGGCGCGGGCATCGCCGGCCAGGCCCACCTCCACCGGAAAGCGCAGGCCAATGCGCGTGGGGTCCAGGTCGATCTGCACACCGCGGGCCTGCTCCGGCTTGGGGTAGTACTCGATGTAGGGGAAGGTCGAGCCGACGATCAGCAGGGTGTCGCACGCCTCCATCGCCTCCTGGCTCGGGCGGGTGCCGAGCAGGCCGATGCCGCCGGTGGTCAGCGGATGCCCGTCGGCCACCAGGCCCTTGCCGAGCAGCGCCTTGACGATGGGCGCGCCCAGCAGCTCGGCGGTCTCCAATAGCAGGTCGGCCGCGTCCAGCGCGCCCTGGCCGGCGAGGATGGCCACCCGCTCGCCAGCATTGAGCAGCTCGGCGGCGCGCTCGATGCCCTCGGCCGGGCAGCGTGGCAGCGGCACCCGGGCCAGCGACACGTGATGCTGCACGTTGCGGCTGGACGGCGCGTCGTCCGCCTCCTTCTCCTCCTGCACGTCCACCGGCACCGCCAGGTGCGCCACGCCGCGCTGCGCCAGTGCGTGGCGGCAGGCCAGGGTGGCGGCGTTCTCCATGTGCCGCGCGCCCATCACCCGCGCCGAATAGGCGGCCACGTCCATGAACAGGCGGCAGTGGTCGATGTCCTGCTGGGTGTAGCTGTCGCTCAGGTCGTGGTAGGGCGAGCCGGTGATGGCGATGACCGGCGCACGGTCGAACTTGGCGTCGTACAGGCCGGTGAGCAGATGGGTGCCGCCCGGGCCGGTGGTGGCTAGGCAGCAGCCGAGGCCGCCGCCGAACTTGGCGTGGGCCACCGCGGCGAAGGCGGCGGACTCCTCGTGGCGGACCTGGATGAAGCGCACCTTGTCGCCGTGGGTGCGGATCGCCTCCATGATGCCGTTGATGCCGTCGCCGGGCATGCCGTAGATGGTGTCGACGCCGAAGGCGATCAGCGTCTCGATCAGGATGTCTGCGCCGTTGCGGGCCATGGGGAGTCTCCGGCCGGGCGCGTCAGGCGCCCTGGCCCCAGTTCATTTCCAGGCCACCGTCGATGACGAAGTTCTGGCCGGTGATGTAGTCGGCGTGCGGGCCGGCCAGGTACAGCGCCAACTCCGCCACTTCCTCAGGTCGCCCGGGGCGCTTCCAGGGAATATTGGGCAGCTCCTCGGCGCGCCGTTGCGGATCGTCCAGGCGCGCCTGGGTCATCGGCGTAGCGATCAGCCCGGGGGCGACGGCGTTGACGTTGATCCGCAGCGGCGCCAGCTCCAGCGCCAGGCTGCGGGTCATGGTCAGCAGGCCGCCCTTGGCCGCGCCGTAGGGCACGTTGCCAGGGCTGGGAATCGAGTCGTGCACCGAGGTGATGTTGATGATCCGCCCGCCGCCGCCCTCGGCCTGGCGCAGGCGCACGAACTCGCGCGAGCAGAGGAACGGCCCGCGCAGGTCGACCCGCAGCACCTTGTCGAAGTCGTCCGCGCTCAGGTCGACAAAGGCCTTGCTCATGCCGATGCCGGCGTTGTTGACCAGCAGGTCGGGCGTGCCGAGCTGCTCGACCACCGTCTTGAACAGGCCGACCACGCTGCCCTCGTCGCCCACATCGAGCTGCCGCAGCAGGCTGCGCCGGCCATGGCTCGACACCGCCTCGCTGGTGGCCTGGGCGCCTTCGCGGTCGCTGTGGTAGGTGATGGCCACGTCCGCACCCTCGCGGGCGAAGGCGATGGCCATGGCCCGGCCCATGCCGGAATCGGAACCGGTGATGATGGCGATACGCCCGCTGAGTGTGCCCATGGCTGCCTCCGAGAATGGAACCTATGGCTAGTGACTCGGCCCGGCGGCAAAGGGTTCGGCCCATCGTCGCCAGCGCACCGGCGGTTGCCTGAACTCCGGCCGCGGCGGGCGAATCCTAAAGGCGTCATCTCCTGTCATCCGAGGCAGCCTTGGCCAAGCTCCGCATCGCCACCTTCAACATCAACGGCATCCAGTCGCGGCTGCCCGCCCTGCTGGCCTGGCTGCAGCGCGAGGCGCCGGACATCGTCTGCCTGCAGGAGCTGAAGGCCGACGACCGCAAGTTTCCCGCCGACGACATCCGCGCCGCCGGCTACGGGGTGATCTGGCGCGGGCAGACCTCGTGGAACGGCGTGGCGATCCTGGCCAGGGGCCTGGAGCCGCTGGAGATCCGCCGCGAACTGCCGGGCGACCCCGCGGACAGCCAGAGCCGCTATCTGGAGGCCGCGGCCCATGGCGTGATCGTCGGCTGCCTGTACCTGCCCAACGGCAACCCGCAGCCGGGGCCGAAGTTCGACTACAAGCTGGCCTGGTTCGAACGCCTGATCGCCCACGCCGATTCGCTGCTCACCAGCGGCCACCCGGTGGTGCTGGCCGGCGACTACAACGTGGTGCCGACCGACCGCGACATCTACAACCCGCGCTCCTGGCGCAAGGACGCCCTGCTGCAACCGGAGAGCCGCGCCTGCTACCAACGCCTGCTCGACCAGGGCTGGACCGACGCGCTGCTGCAGTGCCATCCCGAGCAGCCGCCGTTCACCTTCTGGGACTACTTCCGCCAGCACTGGCAGCGCGACGCCGGCCTGCGCATCGACCATCTGCTGCTCAGCCCGCAATTGGCCGACGATTTGCTGGACGCCGGCGTCGACCGCTGGGTACGCGGCGAACCGCGGGCCAGCGACCACGCGCCGACCTGGGTCGACCTGCGCCAGCGGGCACGCCCATGAGCGCGCGCACGCAGAAGGAGCTGATGCTGGCCGGCGAGCTGTACGTCGCCGACTGTCCCGAACTGGCCGCCGATGCCCGTCGCGCCGCCGAGTGGATGGCCCGCTACAACGCCAGCGGCTGCGAAACCGCCGAGACGCGGCGCGCGCTGCTAGCCGAGCTGTTCGCCGAAGTGGGCGCCAACGTCAACCTGCGTCCGCCGTTCCACTGCGACTACGGCTACAACATCCACCTGGGCGACGGCGTGTTCATGAACTTCAACTGCGTCATCCTCGACGTGGTCGCCGTGCACATCGGCGCCGGCACGCAGATCGGCCCCGGCGTGCAGATTCTCACCGCGGACCACCCGCGCGACCCGGAACTGCGCGCACGCCAGCTGGAGTTCGGCCGACCGGTGCGCATCGGCGCCAACGTGTGGATCGGCGCGGGCGCGCTGATCCTGCCCGGCGTGACCATCGGCGACCACGCCCTGGTGGGCGCCGGCAGCGTGGTGACCCGCGACGTGCCGCCGCGTGCCACGGTGGTCGGCAATCCTGCCCGGGTGCTCGCCGCTCGTAGCCCTTCCGCGTGAAAGTGGAATTGCCTCGCACCTTGTCTGGCTAGCGCTTCACAGCCCGGCGCAACGGCTGGCGAAACGGCGCCGCAAGCGGGAATTAGCGCTGGACGGGGTAAGCCCAGGGGCGTACAAACGAAACCAGGCGGTCAACGAAGATCGCTGCTCCCACACTCCCGCCAAGCCCAGATTGCCGCCGCTGTAGCGCAACCGCCCCCAGCTTCGCTGAAGCCGATCAGGAACGTGGAAAACCCTTGCGAGCCGCCGGAACCGAACAGATCCCGGAGGCGCTCACACAGGAGCACGCTCATGGGCCTGGTCTACCATGCCGATTTCGAGGTGCCGCTCTGGCTGGACGAGGACCCGCTGCAGCTCAAGGTCCTCTGCCACGGTCGCCAGATCGTTTCCGTTTGCGTTTTGTTCGGCGACGTCATTCAGGCGATGTACTACCCCAATGCCCCCTTCGTCCATGGCCCCGAGACGCTCGAGCGGCTGTGCCGCCTGGCCATCGCCCAGTTCCAGCAAAGCAACCTGCACCTGTTCCGACGGGAACGGAGCGACGCTCCGCGCCGGCCGGCCTATCTGCTCGACCTCGGCGCCATTCCCTACGAGGGGGTATTGCTGAGCCACACGCCCGGGGCCGCGCCGCCCGCGATGCTAGGCATGTCGGCCAGCCAGCCCCTGTAGCGCAGTCGCGATGACAGCATGATGTCATCGCGACTGCGGTCATGGTGACAACACCCCTCGCAAGCCGTTGATTCGAGAGGCCTCGACGCCTGGCACGGAAACTGATCCTGCCCCGGCATCCAGACGTTTCTCCTACGGGGTGATCCATGCTTTTCGTCAGCACCAGCCGCCACCAGGCGCTCATCACCGAACACCAGGCCGCCCTCGCCCGCCTCGCCGAGCAGGAGCGTGACAACCTCGCGCTGCGCGAGGCGCTGCAGGCCCAGCGCGAGGACGACACCCTGCACGACGACCTGGCCTTCTACCGCGGGCTGTCCGGCAACCTGCTGAAGTTCGGCCGCTCCATCACCCACATCGGCGACTCCTTCGGCTACCTCAACGCGCGCCTGGACGACAACAACCGCCGCGCCCAGGAGGTGGCCGGCGCGGCGATCCAGAACAAGCTCAAGTTCGGCCAGCTGCAGGAGGAATCCCAGCGCATGGAGGACGGCCTGGCCGGTCTCAACCGGCGCATCTCCGAGCTGGTGCAGCGCGCCGGCGAGATCGACCGCATCGTCGCGCTGATCGGCAACATCGCCAATCAGACCAACCTGCTGGCGCTCAACGCGGCCATCGAGGCGGCGCGTGCCGGCGAGTCCGGCCGCGGCTTCGCCGTGGTAGCCGGCGAGATCCGCGACCTGGCAGAGAAGACCGCCAGCGCCACCCAGGACATCGTCCGCGAGACGGCGGACATCCAGAACGTGATCCGCACCGCGCAGCAGGAGATCCAGGAACACACCGGCAGCGCCCGCCACTTCCACGCCATGACCACCGAGGCCAGCGCCGCCATGCTCGAGGTCCATGGCCAGGCCCAGCGCATGCACCACGAGATCGGCCGCTCGTTCTTCCGCGCCGGCATCGAGCAGGCCAACCTCGCCGAGCTGTCGCTCAAGGCCTCGGTCTACGAAGCCATCCTCGGCGGCGACGGCGACACCCACCTGCCCACCGAAGAGGAATGCCTGTTCGGCCGCTGGTACTACGGCCAGGGCAACGCCGAGCTGCAGGGCAACCGCGAATTCCGCCTGATCGAACAGCCCCATGAACAGGTTCACCGCAGCGGCGCCGAGGCCATCGAGGCCTTCGCCGCCGGCCGGCTGGAGGTCGCCCTGCAGCGCCTGGCGAGCATGGAGGACGCCAATCTCGAGGTGATGCGCATCGTCGGCCGCGTGCTGGCCGAGCACGACAAGGGCCTGGCCACGCCGGAGCGCCCACGCCTGCGCGCGGTGTGACCCTTACTCGACCGGCGAGAAGCGGTCGCGGCTGTTGGATAGGTGCAGCCAGACCGCCGCCCGCGCCGCCTCGCCGTCGCGGCGACGGATCGCCGCCAGGATCGCCTCGTGCTCCAGGTTGGCGAGGAAGGCGTGGCGGGCCAGGTTGTCGCCGGCGCGCTCGTTCTGGCCGATGCGCTTGCGCGGAATCATCGACTCGCCCAGGTGCGACATGATCTCGACGAAGCACGGATTGCCGGTGGCCTCGGCGATCAGCAGGTGGAAGCACCGGTCCGCCTCGGCGCAGCTGTCCCCCGCCGCCGCCAGGTCCTGATAGTCGTCCAGCGCCCGGCGCATGGCCGCCAGTTGCTCGTCGCTGCGCCGCACCGCGGCCAGCGCCGCGGCCTGGGCTTCCAGGCCCATGCGCAGTTCGAGGATGTCGCGTACGCCGGTGGCGGTGTCCAGCCCCAGGCGCAATCCCTCCGGCGCCGTGCGCGCCAGCACGAAGGTGCCGATGCCGCGCCGCGTCTCCACCAGCCCCGAGGCCTGCAGCTTGGAAAGCGCCTCGCGCACCACCGTGCGGCTGACCCGGTGCTCGTCCACCAGCAGGTTTTCCGAGGGCAGCTTGTCGCCCGGCTTGAGTTTGCCCAGCAGGATGCGCTGGCTCAGCTCGCTGACCAGGTCATGGGCAAGGCTGTGGCCGCGTTTGAGCGGGGCTTCGGGCGGGAGCGGGGCGACGGTCATGGCGAGTCTCCGGAGGCGGTATGACAAGTATCGCCACGCCGCGACGGACTCGACAAGGCAAACTTGTATTACAAGTAAAAAATATGGCCCTTTTAGGCTGATCAAGATCGCCTCACCGCCTGCGCATGAAGGCTGATTTTATCGGCACAATACCGCCACAAATGTCGATTTATCTGCTTGTATAGCGCCATTTTCCTTGACGAAATCCACTTGTCATACGACCCGGAGCGCTCCTAAGATCGGCGCCATCGACATGTCATACAAGCATGCCGTCCGGCCCCGACAAGAATCCAAGAAGGCTGTGCGATGAATCCTCAAGAACTGAAATCTGTCCTCTCTTCCGGGCTGCTGTCCTTCCCGGTCACCGACTTCGACGCCGCCGGCGACTTCCGCGCCGACACCTATGCCCGCCGCCTGGAATGGCTGGCGCCCTACGGCGCCAGCGCCCTGTTCGCCGCAGGCGGCACCGGCGAGTTCTTCTCCCTGGAGCCGAAGGAATACAGCCAGATCGTCAAGGTCGCGGTGGACACCTGCCGCAACCAGGTGCCGATCCTCGCCGGCGCCGGCGGCCCCACCCGCCAGGCCATCGCCTATGCCCAGGAGGCCGAACGCCTCGGCGCCGCCGGCATCCTGCTGCTGCCGCATTACCTGACCGAGGCCAGCGAGGCCGGCCTGATCGCGCATGTCGAGCAGGTCTGCCGCGCCGTCGACTGCGGTGTGGTGGTGTACAACCGCAACGTCTGCCAGCTGAGCGCCGAGGGTCTGGAGATCCTCGCCGAGCGCTGCCCGAACCTGATCGGCTTCAAGGACGGCATCGGCGACATCGAGTCGCTGGTGCAGATCCGCCGCCGCCTCGGCGAGCGCCTGACCTACCTCGGCGGGCTGCCCACCGCCGAGGTCTACGCCGCGGCCTACAAGGCGCTGGGCGTGCCGGTGTACAGTTCGGCGGTGTTCAACTTCATCCCGCGCACCGCCATCGAGTTCTACCAGGCCATCGCCGCCGACGACCACGCCACCGTGGCGCGGCTGATCGACGATTTCTTCCTGCCCTATCTCGACATCCGCAATCGCTGCGCCGGCTACGGCGTGAGCATCGTCAAGGCCGGCGCCCGCCTGGTCGGCCACGACGCCGGCCCGGTGCGCGCTCCGCTCACCGAACTGACGCCGGAAGAGAACGAGCGCCTCGCCGCGCTGATCGACCGACTCGACCCGCAGTAAGCCTTCGATCGCGCCGGCCCGCCGGCGCAACCCGCACAACAACAATTAGTGGGAGTTCCGACAGTGACCGACACCCTACCCCGTACCGACGAGGCGCTCGCCAGCGCCGTGGCCAAGGTCAAGCGCCACGTGCTGCCGCTGTTCGTCATCATGTTCATCGTCAACTACATCGACCGCGTCAACATCGGCTTCGTCCGCCCCTATCTGGAGAGCGACCTGGGCATCGGCGCGGCCGCCTACGGCCTCGGCGCCGGCCTGTTCTTCATCGGTTACGCGCTGTTCGAGGTGCCCTCCAACATGCTTCTGCAACGGGTGGGTGCGCGCGTCTGGCTGACCCGCATCATGTTCACCTGGGGCATCGTCGCCACCTGCATGGCCTTCGTGCAGAACGAAACCCAGTTCTACATCCTGCGCTTCCTGCTCGGCGTGGCCGAGGCGGGCTTCTTCCCCGGGGTGATCTACTACTTCACCCGCTGGCTGCCGGCCGCCGAACGCGGCAAGGCCATCGCCATCTTCCTCAGCGGCTCGGCCGTGGCCTCGCTGATCTCCGGGCCGCTGGCCGGCGCGCTGATGCAGATCCAGGGCCTGAACATGCACGGCTGGCAGTGGATGCTGTTCATCGAGGGCATGGCCTCGGTGGTGCTGTGCTTCTTCGTCTGGTTCTGGCTCGACTCCAAGCCGCAGGACGCCAAGTGGCTGTCGGCCGACGAACAGCAGGCGCTGGTCGAGGCCATCGACCATGAACAGCGCGAGCGCGAGGCCGCCGGCACCATCAAGACCTCGTCCTGGGCGCTGCTCAAGGACCGCCAGATCGTGCTGTTCTGCCTGATCTACTTCTGCATCCAGCTGACCATCTACGCCGCCACCTTCTGGCTGCCGAGCATCATCAAGAGCATGGGCGGCCTGAGCGACATGCAGGTCGGCTTCCTCAACTCCATCCCCTGGCTGATCTCGATCCTGGCCATGTACGCCTTCGCCGCCTGCTCCGCGCGCTGGAAGTTCCAGCAGGCCTGGGTGGCCGCCGCGCTGGTGGTCGCCGCCGTCGGCATGTTCATGTCCACCACCGGCGGCCCGGTGTTCGCCTTCGTCGCCGTGTGCTTCGCCGCCATCGGCTTCAAGTCCGCCTCGGCGCTGTTCTGGCCGATTCCCCAGGGCTACCTGGACGCCCGCATCGCCGCGGCGGTGATCGCCCTGATCAACTCCATCGGCAACCTCGGCGGTTTCGTCGCCCCCACCACCTTCGGCCTGCTGGAAGAACAGACCGGCTCGATCCAGGGCGGCCTTTACGGCCTGGCCGTGACCTCGGTGCTGGCCGCCATCGTGGTGTTCTTCGTGCGCACCAAACCCCGCTCCGCCGCCGATGCCACGCACGCCACGGCGCTGAACCAGACCCACTGAGCCTTACGGAATCGCATCATGACCCTCCAGACCCACGCTCCCGCCTTCGACCGCGCCGCCTCGCCCGTACTCGATACGCCCGTCGTCACCGAGCTGCAGGTGGTGCCGGTGGCCGGCCACGACAGCATGCTGCTCAACCTCAGCGGCGCCCATGGCCCGTACTTCACCCGCAACGTGGTGATTCTGCGCGACAGCGCCGGCAAAGTCGGCGTCGGCGAAGTGCCCGGCGGCGAGCGCATCCGCGAGACCCTCGAGGACGCCCGCCAGCTGGTGGTCGGCCAGCCCATCGGCCACTACCAGCGCGTGCTCAACGCCATGCGCCAGACCTTCGCCGCGCGCGACGCCGGCGGCCGCGGCCTGCAGACCTTCGACCTGCGCATCACCATCCATGCCGTCACCGCCATGGAGGCCGCGCTGCTCGACCTACTCGGCCAGCACCTCGGCGTGCCGGTGGCGGCGCTGCTCGGCGAAGGCCAGCAGCGCGACGCGGTGAAGATGCTCGGCTACCTGTTCTACATCGGCGACCGCGGCAAGACCGACCTGCCCTACCGCGCCGAGCCGGAGGCCGACAACGACTGGTTCCGCGTGCGCCACGAGGCGGCGATGACCCCCGAGGCGGTGGTGCGCCTGGCCGAGGCGGCCCACGCCCGCTACGGCTTCGCCGACTTCAAGCTAAAGGGCGGCGTGCTGCGCGGCGAGGAGGAGATCGAGGCGGTCACCGCCCTGGCCGAGCGCTTCCCCGAGGCGCGCATCACCCTCGACCCCAACGGCGCCTGGTCGCTGAAGCAGGCCGTGGCCCTGTGCCTCGACCAGCACCGGGTGCTGGCCTACGCCGAGGACCCGTGCGGCGCCGAGAACGGCTATTCCGGGCGGGAGGTGATGGCCGAGTTCCGCCGCGCCACCGGTCTGCGCACCGCCACCAACATGATCGCCACCGACTGGCGCGAAATGGGCCATGCCATCTCCCTGCAGTCGGTGGACATCCCGCTGGCCGACCCGCACTTCTGGACCATGGCCGGCTCGGTGCGCGTGGCGCAGATGTGCCACGACTGGGGCCTGACCTGGGGCTCGCACTCCAACAACCACTTCGACATCTCGCTGGCGATGTTCACCCAGGTGGCGGCCGCCGCCCCCGGCGAGATCACCGCCATCGACACCCACTGGATCTGGCAGGACGGCCAGCGCCTGACCAAGGAGCCGCTGCGCATCGAGAATGGCCACGTGAAGGTGCCGGAGCGTCCGGGGCTGGGCGTCGAGCTGGACCTGGACCAGTTGGCCAAGGCCCACGAGCTGTACAAGGGCATGGGCCTGGGCGCCCGCGACGACAGCGTGGCGATGCAATTCCTGATCCCCGGCTGGCGCTTCGACAACAAGCGTCCCTGCCTGGTGCGCTGAGGCCTAGAGCAGCCCCAGCTGCGGGTCGATCAGGCTGGCGAAGTCGCTGCCCACGAAGGGCAGGATGGCGTCGGCCACCGGCTGCAGCTGGCGGCTCACGTAGTGGTCATAGTCGATGGCTCCGCGCCGCGTTTCCAGCGGTTCGGGGCCGGCGGTGGTGATCAGGTAGCTGATCCACGCGCCGCGCTGGTACTGCCGCGGGCGGCCCAGGCGGTCGTTGTGCTCGTCGGCCAGGCGCGCGGCGCGCACGTGCGGCGGCACGTTGCGCTCGTAGTCGTCGAGCCGGCGACGCAGGCGCTTGCGGTAGATCAGCAGCTCGTCCAGTTCGCCGGCCAGGGTGCGGCGCACGTACTCGCGCACATAGGCCTCGAACGGCTGGCGGTCGAAGATCAGCCGGTACAGCTCCTGCTGGAAGCGCTGGGCCAGCGGCGACCAGTCGGTGCGTACCGTCTCCAGTCCCTTGAACACCATCTCCTCGCTGCCGTCGGCGCGCCGCACCAGGCCGGCGTAGCGCTTCTTGCTGCCCTCCTCGGCGCCACGCACGGTGGGCATCAGAAAGCGCCGGTAATGGCTCTCGTACTGCAGCTCCAGCGCGCTCTCCAGGCCCATCTCATCGCGCAGGTGCTCGCGCCACCACTGGTTGACCTTCGCCACCAGCGCGCGGCCGATGCGCCCGGCGTCCTCCTCGGCGTGCTCGTGGCCGAGCCAGACGAAGGTGGAGTCGGTGTCGCCGTAGATCACCCGGTAGCCCTCGGCCTCGATCAGCTCGCGGGTGCGCTTCATGATGGCGTGGCCGCGCAGGGTGATGGACGAGGCCAGGCGCGTGTCGAAGAAGCGGCAGCCGCTGGAGCCGAGCACGCCGTAGAAGGCGTTCATGATGATCTTCAGCGCCTGCGACAGCGGCGCGTTGCCCTCGCGCTTGGCCGCCTCGCGGCCCTGCCAGACCCGCTCGACGATGGCCGGCAGGCAGTGCCGGGTGCGCGAGAAGCGCGCGCCGCGAAAGCCCTCCACCGAATGCTCGTCGTCCGGCTCGCGCAGGCCCTCGATCAGGCCCACCGGGTCGATCAGGAAGGTGCGGATGATCGACGGGTACAGGCTCTTGTAGTCCAGCACCAGCACCGATTCGTAGAGCCCCGGCCGCGAGTCCATGACGAAGCCGCCGGGGCTGGCCTGGGGCATCTTCTCGCCCAGATTCGGCGCCACGAAGCCGGCCCGGTGCATCGCCGGCAGGTACAGGTGGGTGAAGGCCGCCACCGAGCCGCCGCTGCGGTCCGCCGGCAGGCCGGTGGTGGCGGCGCGCTCGAGCAGGAAGTCGATCAGCCGGGTGTGCGCGAAGATCCGCGTGACCAGCTCGCAGTCCTTGAGGTTGTAACGCGCCAGGGCGGGCTTGTCCTCGGCGAACATGCGGTTGATCTCGTCCATGCGCGCATAGGGTGTGTCGATCGCCTTGCCCTCGCCGAGCAGGGTCTGCGCCACGTTCTCCAGGCTGAACGAGGGAAAGCTCCAGGTGGCCGAACGCAGCGCCTCGATGCCGTCGATGATCAGCCGCCCGGCCGCGGCGGCGAAGAAGTGGTTGTGACTGCCGTGCTCGCGCCACTCCATCGCCTCGCCGCCGCGGCCGAACAGCAGAGGCACCTTGAGCTCCTGGGCCTGGCGCTGCAGCACGCGCAGGTCGAACTGCACCAGGTTCCAGCCGATGATGGCGTCCGGGTCGTGCTCGGCCAGCCAGGCGTTGAGCCGCTCCAGCAGCTCGGCGCGGCTGGCGCAGTAGGCCAGGTCGAAGTCGACCTCCGGGGCCACCTCCGGCGCCTCGCCGAGCATGTACACCTGGCGCTGGCCGCAGCCCTCCAGGCCGATGCAGTACAGCTCGCCACGCTCGCTGGTCTCGATGTCCAGCGACACCAGGCGCAGCTTCGGCCGATAGGCCTCGTTGGGCTTCATCCGCCCATCGAGCAGCGTGCCGCGCTCGTCCGGCGTACCGGCGAACCACACCGGCGCGGTGATGAAACGCTCCATGAGAAAGCGCTCCGGCGGGCGGATGTCCGCCTCGTAGACGTCGACGCCGGCCTGGCGCAACTGCTTGTCCAGCTTGATCAGCTGGCGCTGGGAGCGGCAGTACAGGCCCAGCACCGGGCGCTGGCGGAAATCGCGCAGGCCCAGCGGGCGCAGCTCCACGTCGCGCTCGCTGTGCAGCAGCGCCTCGGCACGCTCGCGCTGCACGGCGGGGACGAAGGCTACCGATGTCTGCGGCGGCAGGCGCAGGCGCCGCGGGCCGGCATCGCTGGCCAGCCAGTACTCGACTTCGGTGCCGGCGGGTGTGTCGTGCCAGTGGCGGGTCAGGACGAAGCCCTGTTGCAGATCCACGCGGTCGTTCCGGAAAAGACGTTATCGTCCGCGATTCTACTGGGCCGGGGTCGCCCGCGTCCGGTCCTCTACAGCAGCGACTGCTGGCGCGCCGGCGTCAGCACGCCCTCCAGCTCCAGCAGCGCCTGCTTGCGGTGCAGGCCGCCGGCATAGCCGGTGAGCTTGCCGTCGGCACCGATGATGCGGTGGCAGGGCACGATGATGGCGATGGGGTTGACCGCGTTGGCCCTTCCGACGGCGCGCGCCGAGGTGTTGCGCTGCAGCTTCAGGGCCAGGGCGCCGTAACTCAGGGTAGTGCCGTAGGGCACCTGGCGCAGGTGGTGCCAGGCCTCGTGCAGGAAGGCATTGCCGAGCGGCGCCAGCGGCAGATCGAAGACCCGGCGTTGACCGGCGAAGTACTCGCCCAACTGGCGGGCGACGGGCGCCACGGCGGCCGCGTCGCGCTGCAGCGCCAGGCCGCGCCAGACCAGCGGCTCGCACAGCGCGTCGTCGAGGAACTCCAGGCGCTGCAGGGCGCCCTCGGCGTCCACCAGGGCGATCAGGGTGCCCAGCGGCGTATCGATCAGATCGCCGCGTGCCGATATCGGTGTGCTCATGGGGTTCTCCTTGGCAACGGGCCTGGCAGCGGGCCGGGTGCCGACTATCGCGCCGCCGTCGGCGCCGATCAAGTCACAGGCCGTACTTGCTCCGCAGCGCCTGCACGGCCTCGGCCTCGCGCTGCAGAAAGGCATCGAAGCGGCGGATCAGCTCGGGATGGCGAATGCTGGAGAGGTGATAGTGGCTGTCGCGCAGCGGCAGCAGCGTCGGCTCGATCACCAGGCTGTCGGACCTGCCCTGGCGCTCGAGGTGGAAGCGTGCGACCTGCCGGGCCATGTTGGCGGCGTCGATGTAGCCGGCCAGGGTCATGCGGATCAGCCCCTCCGGGTTCGGCGCCTCGTGAATGTTCACCCGCCCGGCGGCGATGTCCTCGCGGAACTTCCACGGCGTGAAGCCGCGGACGAACCCCAGCCGCCGAAAGCGCTCGCGCGGCTCGCCCATCCGCGAGGGCAGCACCAGCATGGCGTCCTGGAACTGCAGCAGCGGCCGCGAATAGGCGATGCCCTCGGGCTTGTGCTCGGCCTCCCAGCGCGGGTTGTCGGGAAACACCAGGTCCAGCCGCCCGCCCCGGTACTCGCGCAACAACCGGCGCACCGGCAGCACCACATAGGTCAGGCGCAGCCCCTCCTTGGCGGCGAACAGGTCCAGCACCTCGCGAGCATAGCCGCGGTAGTGCCAGTCCGGCGGCGCGGCCGAGTAGATCGGGTAATAGTCGACGTCCTCGACGCCCAGGCGGTATTCGCGCACGGCCTCGGCGCCCGGCGCAGACGGGGCGAAGAGGAGGCACAGCGAGACGATCAGGACACGGAGCGGGGCGGGCATCGGCGGCGACTGCGGGTATCGATCTGCGCAGTGTAGGCCCAAGCGACCTGAACGGGGCAGACGCGGCGCGGGTCTAGGTACAAAGAATTTCACCGGAGGCCATCCCGTGTTCACCCGCGTCGCCCTGCCCGTGCTCCTGCTCATGATCGCTCCGCTCGCCCAGGCCGAAGAGGCGCTGCGCATCACCCAGCTGCAGCGCTGCGGCGACCTGCTCGCCGACAGCCCCGAGTACTGCCTGCGCGCCAACGGCCTGGCCGAGGGCGAGCTGCGCGTGCACCTGGGCGACAAGACACTGGATGCGGCGCGGGTGCGTCGCGATGGGCCGACACTGCGCCTGAGCCTGCAACAGGGTCCTGGTGTACCGGTTTGGCTGGAACAGGGCGAGCGGCGCAGCAACCCGGTGTGGCTGTCGCGCGGGCGCAGCCAGGTGGTTGCCGCCGGCCCCGATGAGGTGGCGAAGAACATGGACGGCCTGACCACCTACCTGGACCTGGTCGGCCTGCTGATCGAGGAGAAGCACGACGGCCGCGAGGAAGCCGAGCGCCTGGCCGCCAAGTACGGCGCCAAGGTGGTCGGCGCCATCGCGCCGCTGAATGTCTTCCAGCTGCGCCTGCCGGCCAAGGACCTGGTGCAGCGCGATGCACTGCTGCTGCGCCTGGGCAGCGAGGCCAGCGTGGACGCGGTGATCGTCGAGGAGTCCGCGCCGGAGAAGGGCGAGGAAGGCGAGCGGCAAGAGGTGCCGAGCGGGCCGAGCGAGCCGAGCGACGACGAGTGGGCGGCCAACCGCTTCGCCGACGCGGTGAACTACTACCGCCGCCGGGTACCGGCGAAGCAGGCGCCGATCCCGACCACGCCGGTGCGCATCGGCGTGATCGAGCGCAATGTCGACTTCGACGCGCCGGACTTCGCCGATTACCTGGGCAACTGCCGCCCGCAGCGCCGCACCTGCCTCTATGCCCGCGACGCCGACAAACCGGACAACCACGGCAGCACGGTGGCCGGCATCCTCGCCGCCCATCACCAGCGCGGCGGCAACAGCGGCTTCCTGCAGGCGCTGGACGACGCCGGGCCGGGCTTCGAGGTGATCGTCGAGCGCAATTCCGACGCCGGCATCATCGCCAACGTCGCCGCCTCGGTGAACCTGGTGGAGGACGGCGCGCGGGTGCTCAACTGGAGCTGGGGCATCCACCGCGTCGGGGCGAAGAACGTCGAGGGCGACGAGGTCGACTCGCTGATCCGCTCGGGCCTGGCCATGAGCGGCTACGAGGAACTGCTGGAAGAATTCTTCCTGTGGCTGCGCCGCGAGCACCCGGACGTGGTGGTGATCAACTCGGCCGGCAACGGCGCGGCATTCTCCGGCACCGACGAATACCGCCTGCCCTCCTCCTTCATCACCGACCAGTTGCTGGTGGTCGGCGGCCACCAGCGCAGCCAGAAGAGCGGCGTGGGCGTGGACGACCCGGAATACGTGATCAAGCGCAGCTCGTCGAACATCGACATGCGCGTGGACATCACCGCCTCGGCCTGTGCCCACGCCTCCACACTCGGCGAGGGCGAACGCGGCGAGGCGCACTGCGGCACCTCCTACGCCACGCCGATGGTCACCGGCGTGGTGGCGGCCATGCTGTCGATCAACCCCGAGTTGCAGCCGGATCAGCTGCGCATGCTGCTGCGGCGCAGCGCCATGACCATCGGCGGCGACTACGACTTCGAGCCGATGGATGCCGAGGACCTGACCGCGCCGATCCTGCCGTCCGAGCGCAACTATGAGCTGGACGACAAGGACGTGGGCCGCTCGGCGCGCCTGGACATGCAGAAGGCCCTGGACCTGGCCGTGCAGAGCCGCGACCGGGTGCGCTGACGCCGGGCAAAAAAAAGCCCGCCGGGGGGAGCGGGCACAGGAGGGAATAAAGGGGCAGCCGGGGCTGCCAAGGGCGCCAGGTTGGCGCAGGAGCAGACGGGGCAGAGGGATCAGTGCAGGCGCAGGCGCTGTTCGTAGTGGCGCTTGGCATCCTGGGCCAGGTCCGGCGAAACGAACGGGCCGAAACGTTGCTCGCCGTCTACCAGCACATACCAGCAGGCCAGGTGACCGCTGGTGCGCAGCGGCTCGGGGACGGCGCTGCCGATCATGGACATGATGTCTAGGCGGGGCATTTCGGTGATCTCCTCTGAACGTGGGATCACTCTAGGGCGCCGCCCCGGCGGGCAGAAATCGCTGTTCTCGATAGTGCCTATGAGCCGCAGCGATAGCGTCGCTAGCACCCGTGACGCGCGGCGCTGGCCTGGACGATGCGCTGCGCCGGCACGCGCAGCTGGGCCAGCAGATAGTCGGCGAATTCCGGGGCGTAGTCCTGGCTGGCGATGGCGCGGGCCATGCAGGTCAGCCAGGCCTCGGCCTGGTGGCCATCGATCGGCCAGCGGGCATGGAAGCTGGGGATGGCGATGCTGCCGTACTTCTCGGCGAACAGCCGCGGGCCGCCGAGCCAGCCGCTGAGAAAGCAGGTGAGCTTGTCGCGCGAGGCCTCCAGGCTCTCGGGATGCAGGGCACGCAGCTCGGCCGCCTCGGGCAGCTCGTCCAGGAAGCGGTAGAAGTCGTCCACCAGCCGCCGCAGCCCGTCGAGACCGCCCGCGGTCCGGTAGGAAGCATCGCCCTCGCCGTAACGCTCGCCCATGCATCACCTCCGAAAAAGGCCGGCATTCTAGCGCCGACCACGCAATGGGGCATTGCGCCTCGTCAGTGCAACGACAGCCCGCCGATGGGCGAAGTAGCGCAACTGCGGGTCGCATCCTCGACCTTATCGGCCGGCGCGGCCGGTGTAAGCTGTGACCAGTAAGTCAGCGGAGCAACTCTTTACATGGCCCTCAGCGTTTTCGACCTCTTCAAGATCGGCATCGGTCCCTCCAGCTCGCACACGGTCGGCCCGATGCGCGCCGCCGCGCGTTTCGTCGAGGGCCTGCACCGCGAGGACCTGTTCGAGGCCACGGTGGGCGTCAAGGTCGAGCTGTACGGCTCGCTCGGTGCCACCGGCAAGGGCCATGGCAGCGACAAGGCGGTATTGCTCGGCCTGGAAGGCGAGCAGCCGGACAGCGTCGACACCTCGACCATCGAGGCGCGCCTGACGGCCATGCGCGCCGGCGGCGAGCTGAAGCTGGGCGGCGAGAAGGCGATCCGCTTCGTCGAGAAGGAACACCTGGCGATGATCCGCAAGCCGCTGGACTACCACCCCAACGGCATGATCTTCCGCGCCTTCGATGCCGCCGGCCTGCAGATCCGTTCGCGCGAGTACTACTCGGTGGGCGGTGGTTTCGTGGTGGACGAGGAGGCCGCGGGCGCCGACCGCATCGTCGAAGACAAAACCCCCCTCGCCTACCCGTTCAAGACCGCCAAGGAGCTGCTCGGCCAGTGCGCCGAACACAACCTCTCCATCAGCCAGCTGATGCTGGCCAACGAGGCGGCCTGGCGGCCCGAGGCGGAGACCCGCGCCGGACTACTGAACATCTGGCAGGTGATGCAGGACTGCGTGACCGCCGGCTGCCGCAACGAGGGCATCATGCCTGGCGGCCTCAAGGTGCGCCGGCGCGCCGCCGCGCTGCACCGCCAGCTCAGCCAGAACCCCGAGGCCAGCCTGCGCGACCCGCTGACGGTGATGGACTGGGTCAACCTCTACGCCCTGGCGGTGAACGAGGAAAACGCCACCGGCGGCCGCGTGGTGACCGCGCCCACCAACGGCGCGGCCGGCATCGTGCCGGCGGTGCTGCACTACTATCGGCGCTTCGTGCCCGGCGCCTCGGACGACGGCGTGGTGCGCTTCCTGCTCACGGCCGCGGCCATCGGCATTCTGTACAAGGAAAACGCCTCGATCTCCGGTGCCGAGGTCGGCTGCCAGGGCGAGGTCGGCGTGGCCTGTTCGATGGCCGCCGGCGCCCTGTGCGAGGTGCTCGGCGGAACCATCCAGCAGGTGGAGAACGCCGCCGAGATCGGCATGGAACACAACCTCGGCCTGACCTGCGACCCGGTCGGCGGGCTGGTTCAGGTGCCGTGCATCGAGCGCAACGCCATGGGCTCGGTGAAGGCCATCAACGCCGCGCGCATGGCCCTGCGCGGAGACGGCCAGCACTTCATCTCGCTGGACCGGGTGATCCGCACCATGCGCGAGACCGGCGCGGACATGAAGAGCAAGTACAAGGAAACCGCCAGGGGTGGACTGGCGGTCAATATCATCGAGTGCTGAGCACCTGTTTACGATCTGCTGCGCGTCGGCCATGCGTCGTTAAAAACAAGCCGGGCACGGCGTCTCGAAATGCTCATTTACACTCGTGAACTCCGCTTCCTCGCTGTTTTGACCCGCCGCAGGCTGTTACCAACGTTGCGCCTAGCCTGGCTCCAGCTCGCAAGATCCTAAAAACAGGTTCTGAAACTCCCGCCTCACTCGGTGCGGAAGCGCACCACCAGCTGCTTGAGCGCGCTGCTCAGCTCGCGCTGCTCGTGGGAATACTGCTCCACCTCCATCGCCTGACCGGATACCTGGCTCACCGCGTCGTTGATGGCGACGATGTTCTGGTTGATGTCCTCGGTCACCAGGTGCTGCTCCTCGGTCGCCGTGGCGATCTGCATGGTCATGTCGCGGATCATCTGCACGGCGTTTTCGATGTTCTCGAACGCGCCCATCACCTCGCTGGCCTGCTCGATGGCCTTGCCGGACTCGGACAGGCTCTGGTCCATGGTCGACGTGACCTCGGTGATGCGGCTGACCAGCAGGTTGAGGATGTTGTTGATCTCGCCGGTGGAATCCTGGGTGCGCTTGGCCAGGTTGCGCACCTCGTCCGCCACCACGGCGAAGCCGCGGCCCTGTTCGCCGGCGCGGGCCGCCTCGATGGCCGCGTTGAGCGCCAGCAGGTTGGTCTGCGCGGCGATCTGCTGGATGGTCGAGAGGATGTTGTTGATCACGCCGGTGGAATCCTGGGTGCGCTGGGCCAGGTTGCGCACCTCGTCCGCCACCACGGCGAAGCCGCGGCCCTGTTCGCCGGCGCGGGCCGCCTCGATGGCCGCGTTGAGCGCCAGCAGGTTGGTCTGCGCGGCGATCTGCTGGATGGTCGAGAGGATGTTGTTGATCTCGCCGGTGGAATCCGGGGTGCGCTTGGCCAGGTTGCGCGCCTCGTCCGCCACCACGGCGAAGCCGCGGCCCTGGTCGCCGGCGCGGGCCGCCTCGATGGCCGCGTTGAGCGCCAGCAGGTTGGTCTGCTCGGCGATCTGCTGGATGGTCGAGAGGATGTTGTTGATGCTCACCGTCTCGCGTTCCAGCTCCTGAATCACTTTGCTCGACTCGAGGATGCTGGCGCCGAGCTTGTTGACCCCGGCGGTGCTGCGGGCGATCACCTGCTTGCCGTTGTGCGTCGCCTCCAGGCCCTGCTTGGAGGCATCGGCCGTGCGCACGCAGGTCTGCGCCACCTCGTTGGCGGCGGACGACATCTCGGTGACCGCGGTGACGATCTGCTCCACCGCGCTCAGCTGCCGCTGCAGGCCGGCGGCCATGGCCGTGGTGCGCTCGTTGGTCTGGCTGGAAACGCCGTGCATGCTGATGGCGTTGTCCTTGATCATCTTGATCATCGACTGGGTCGACTCGATGAACTGGTTGAACCAGGTGGCCAACTCGCCGGTTTCGTCGCGGCTCTGCAGGTCGAGGCGGCGGGTCAGGTCGCCCTCGCCCTGGGCGATGGTGCGTAGCCCGTCCTTGACCAGATTGATCGGCGTGACGATGCGGTTGGCGATGACCACCCCGGCCAGGCCGAACAGCAGCACCAGCACGGCGGAAACGCCGAGGGTCAGCCAGGTCAGCTCGTGGGCGCTGGCGAAGATCTCGTCAGTCTGCATGAAGCCGATGAATTTCCAGCCCAGCTCCGGCGAGGTGTAGACGTTGGCCATGTAGTCGACGCCGTCGATGTTCACCTCGATCAGGCCGTTCTCGGTGCTGGCGATGGTCTTGAAGTAGTCGCCCGGCAGTTCGCTGAGCTTCTTGAAGTTGTTGTCCGGCTGGCGGCCGTCCACCAGCAGGGTGCCGCTGCTTTCCACCAGCATGAAGAAGCCGGTTTCGCCGAAGCGGATCTTCTGCGTCATGTCGGTCAGCGACTTGAGCGACACGTCCGCGGCCACCACGCCGGCGAAATTGCCGGCCTGGTCCTTGAAGCCCTTGAGCACCGAGACGTAGACCGCGTCGTCCGGCTCCCAGTAGTAGCCGTCGCGGCGGGTCAGGGCGAAATTAGCGTCACGCCCCATGCCGTACCAGGGGCGCTGGCGCGGGTCCCATTCGCCGTACTCGCCGGTGCCCGGCCACTCGATGTAGCCGCCCGCGGCATCGCTCATGTAGACGTAGCCGAAGGTAGGGTTGTTGTTACCGATGCCGGAGAAGTAGTCGAAGATCTGCTTCTCGCGCCCGCCCTTGGCGGTGGCCACCTCGGAAGGCTTCTGCTTGTCGCCGAAATAAGTGCTCAGCTCGCCGCCGCTGGTGTCGCGCACCGCGGGAAACTCGGCCATGGCCGACACGGTATGGCCGACGGCGTCGAAGAAGGTGACGAAGGTGTTGTCCACCAGGCGCACGTCCAGGCTGCTGGATTCGCGAAAATGGGTCTCGGCCTGTTCGGTCACGTTGCGAATGGTCAGCAGCGCCACGATCAGCACGGGGACCAGGGTTGCGATCAGAAAACTCGCCAGCAGTTTGCTCTTGATACTCATGCAGGGAAGGCCTTTGACTAATGATCGGTGGGGCGGACACGGCATCGCTTCGCCGCCGCAGAGGCGCGATTTCATACTAGGTAACGGCCTGTGGCTTGAACAGTTGAGCACCCTCCCGAAGCAGCGAGGGCAGCAGCACAGACGCCCGCGTAGGGTGCGCCATGCGCACCGAGGCAACGGCGCGGAAGCCAATGGTGCGCGCGGCGCACCCTACCGATTGCCCGAGCGCGAGGCCGTATCGCCCACCGCCTGGATGCCCGGCCAGGCCGAGGGCTTGACAGCTCCGGTAGGCTGAATGAAGAAGCGCGCCGACCGCACGCCCTGCCCGCCCATCGCGCCACACAAGGAACGCACCGTGAACAGTGACGAAATCAAGGCTCTCTTCGACCAGCAGGCCGCCAGCTACGACGAGCGCTGGGCGAAGACGGCGCCCATCCGCGAGGCGCTGCATTTTCTCCTCGAGGCGGTATTCGCCGGCCTTCCCAAAAACGCCCGGCTCCTCTGCATCGGCGCGGGCACCGGCGAGGAGATCAGCTATCTCGCCCGGCGTTTTCCCGGCTGGCACTTCACCGCCGTCGAGCCGTCGGGCGCGATGCTCGATGTCTGTCGGCGCAAGGCCCGGGAGGAAGGCTTCGAGGCGCGCTGCCAGTTCCACGAGGGTTACCTGCAGTCGCTGCCGGAGCTGTCGCCCTTCGATGCGGCCACCGCCTTTCTGGTCTCGCAGTTCATTGTCGCGCGGGAGGAGCGCATCGGCTTCTTCCGCGACATCGCGGCGCGGCTGCGCCCCGGGGCGATCCTGGCCAGCTCGGACCTGGCCTCGGACGTGAGTTCGCGCGAGTACACCGCACTGCTCTACACCTGGATGAACATGATGCTGGCCGCCGACATTCCCGCCGCCGGCGTGGAACAGATGCGCGCGGCGTACGCCAGGGACGTCGCGGTGCTGCCGCCCGACCAAGTGGAGAAGATCATCGCCGCGGGCGGTTTCGATCTGCCGGTGCGTTTCTACCAGGCCGGCCTGATCCACGCCTGGTTCTCCAGGCGCGCCGGCTGACGGCTAATCCTCGAAACGCCCGCTAGAGTCCCGGTCCCGCTCGTAGCGATGGGCGAGCGGGAACGGCGGCAGCCCGGGCTCGCGGCGGACGGTCCAGCTCTCGTAGGTCGGTTTGAAGCGGCCGGGCTCGTCCAGCGAGCCGAGGTACACCTCGACCTCGTCCGCGGTGCGGGCGAACACCGACGAGCCGCAGCGCGGGCAGAAGAAGCGCCCGGCGTAGTCCCGCGTTTCGCCCTCGATGGTCACCGCCTCCTCGGGGAATATCGCCGAGGCGTGGAACAGCGCGCCGTGGTGCTTGCGGCAGTCGAGGCAATGACAGAGGCCGACCCGGTACGGCCGGCCCGACGCCACGAACCGCACATCGCCACATAAACAACCGCCGGTGAATCGCTCCATCTCGCGTCTCCTCTCGGTTGGCCGGCGCCGCTGCCAAGGCGGCAGCGGCGGGCGGCGTCACTGGCGCAGCCGATAGCCGGTCTTGAAGATCCAGCTCACCACCAGCACGCAGGCCAGCAGGAAGCCGAGGATCATGCCCACGCTGAGGGCGAGGTTGACGTCGGCCACCCCGAAGAAGGCCCAGCGGAAGGCGCTGATCAGGTACACCACCGGGTTGAACAGGGTCAGTTTCTGCCACAGCTCCGGCAGCATGCTGATGGAGTAGAAGCTGCCGCCGAGGAAGGCCAGCGGGGTGACGATCAGCGCCGGCACGATCTGCAGTTTCTCCCAGCCATCGGCCCACACGCCGATGATGAAGCCGAACAGGCAGAAGGTGATCGCCGTCAGCACCAGGAACGCCAGCACCCAGAACGGGTGGGCCACCTCGAAATCGACGAACAGCCGCGAGGTGGCGAAGATGATCAGGCCGAGCACCACCGACTTGGTCGCCGCCGCGCCGACATAGCCGACCAGGATCTCGAAGAACGACACCGGCGCCGACAGCAGCTCGTAGATGGTCCCCGAGTACTTGGGCATGTAGATGCCGAACGAGGCGTTGCCGATGCTCTCGGTGAGCAGCGCCAGCATGATCAGACCGGGCACGATGAAGGCGCCGTAGCTGACCCCGTGCACCTCGGTCATGCTCGAGCCGATGGCCGAGCCGAACACCACGAAGTACAGCGAGGTGCTGATCACCGGGGTGGCGATGCTCTGCAGCAGGGTGCGCCAGGTGCGGTGCAGCTCGAACAGGTAGATGGACTTGATGGCTTGCAGGTTCATGCGCGCTCCTTCTCGTGCACCAGGCTGACGAAGATGTCTTCCAGCGAGCTCTCGCTGGACTGCAGGTCCTTGAAGTCGATGCCGTGCTGGGCCATGTCCTTGAGCAGCTCGGCGATGCCGGTGTGCTCGCGCTGGGCATCGAAGGTGTAGACCAGCGCGTGACCCTCGTCGGCCAGCTCCAGGCCGTGGCCGGCCAGCTCGGCGGGCACTCTCGCCAACGGGTGCTTGAGCTGCACGGTGAGCTGTTTCTTGCCGAGCTTGTGCATCAGCACGTCCTTGTCCTCCACCAGGATGATCTCGCCCTTGCGGATCACCCCGATGCGGTCGGCCATCTCCTCGGCCTCCTCGATGTAGTGGGTGGTGAGGATGATGGTCACGCCGCGCTCGCGCAGGCGGCGCACCATGTTCCACATGTCGCGGCGCAGTTCCACGTCCACGCCGGCGGTGGGCTCGTCGAGGAACAGGATCGACGGCTCGTGGGAGAGCGCCTTGGCGATCATCACCCGGCGCTTCATGCCGCCGGACAATTCGAAGATCTTGGCGTCGCGCTTGTCCCACAGCGACAGGTCCTTGAGCACCTGCTCCAGGTACCGCGGGTCGGGCTTCTTGCCGAACAGGCCGCGGCTGAACTTGACCGTGGCCCAGACCGTTTCGAACACGTCGTTGACCAGCTCCTGGGGCACCAGGCCGATGGCCGAGCGCGCCGCGCGGTAGTCGGACTTGATGTCGTGGCCGGCGACCCGCACCCTGCCCTCGCCCGGATTGACGATGCCGCAGATGATGCTGATCAGAGTGGTCTTGCCGGCGCCGTTGGGGCCCAGCAGGGCGAAAATCTCGCCCTTGTGGATGTCCAGGTTGATGTTGCTAAGGGCCGGATGGCCGGACTTGTAGGTCTTGCTCAGGTTCTCGACGGAAATCACCGATTCCACGGTTGCTCCTTAGCCAGGCAGTCAAAACAGGAGCCATGTCCCCATCGCCTCGCTCGCGCACTTCAGCGCGGTGTGGAGCGGCGCGTACGGCTCGGGACATCAGCCGATCAGGGGCGATTGTACGCCGATCAGCTCACCTCCACGCGCATGCGCAACTGTTGCAGGCCCTGTTCGAAGTCGCCGCCGACCATCTTGTCCATGTCGAACACCAGGCCCATGGCCTTGCCGACGAAGCCGTTGCGGCCGGTCATGCTCCAGCTCACCCGCGTGCCGCTGGCTTCGGGCTGGAAGCTGAACTCAGCCAGGTTGGTGGCGCGAAAGGGCTCGAGGAACTCCAACTGGATCAGCACCCGCTCGCCCGGCTCGCTCTCGAGGATGGTCGCGCTGCCCTTGCCCACCTGCTTGTTGCCGGCCCAATGCTGGACCGCGCCCACGCCCTGCTCGGCGCCTTGGTACTCCACGCGCATGGCCGGGTCGCGCCGGGCCCAGGGCGACCAGTGCGGCCACTGGTGAAAATCGTTGACCTGAGCGAACAGCGCCGCCGGCGGCGCCTGGATCAGTGCCGAGCGCTGCACCCGGAACTCATCCGGGCGGCTGGCGACGAACACCGCCAGGCCGGCGATCAGCAGTACGACGACGATCAGAATGGTCATGCGCTTCCTTCCTTGCATTGTGGTTGTCTCCCGTTCCTCTTCCGCGCATGGGCGGGAGGTGTCAGCTCAATGGCAGCCCTCGCCGGTAGCCCGGACGATCTACTCCCTCTCCCGTTCACGGGAGAGGGCCGGGGAGAGGGTGCGCGGTTCGTGCCCTCTCCCCCAGCCCCTCTCCACCGTGGGAGAGGGGAGGCAGCCCGTGGCGTTCCCTCTCACCGTAGCCCGGATGCACTCCGGGTAAACCTGCCGCGACGTTCCCGGATACGATCCGGATAAACCAGTCGAGGGCATTCCCGATTTCATCCGGGCTACTGCTCCAGCCTCAGGGTTGCAGCTCGAACAGCGCCTGGCCGCTCTCGGGATCGAAGGGCGCGGAGAAGTGGTCATGGACGATGCGCCACTGGCCGCCGATCCGGCGATAGCCCTGGGTCACGCGCATCCAGCAGCTGTGCGTATTGCCCTCGGCATCAGTGCCGCCGCAATGGCAGAGGAAGTGGCCGAAGCCGACATCACCCTCGCCCCACTGTTGCAGCTGGTGCACCTCGAAGGTCATCGGCCCCTGGCACATCTCCAGGCACTTCTTCCAGTGCGCCTTGTAGACCTCGCGGCCCTTGAACTGCAGTTGCAGGATGGCATCGAAGGCCAGCAGGTCGTCGCTGTAGTGGCCGAGGATGGCGTCGACGTCGCGGGCGCGGTTGGCCGCTTCCCAGCTGTCGGTCAGGGCTTTCAATTCGCTGTGGGCAGTGCTCATGGAATGTCTCCTCCGGAAGTTGAGCCGCTCAGGCGCAGCAGTCGTGGCGGGCCGGCGCGGCGCCGTCGTATTCGTCGTGCAGGCGGGTCCACATCAGGCCCTTGCCCTCCAGGTCGACCATGCCGTCCCAGCCCTCGCCGCGGCCGAACGGCGTCAGGTCGAGGTAGTGGAAGGTGTTCATCAGCATGTCCAGGCCGCGGCCATAGGTGGAATAGGTGTGGAACACCCGCTCGCCGTCGCGCAGGAACACGCTGGCGCCGGGCTGCTCGCCCTTGACGTGATAGAGCTGCCCCAGGCGTTCCAGCTCGGCCTTGTCGCGGTAGTTGTATTCCACCGGGGCCTGGCTCTCGTCGAGGGTGACGTGGAAGTCGTAGTTGAAGCGGCTGCCGAACGACGAGTACCACGGCAGGTCCCAGCCCATGCGTTTTTTGAACGCCTCCAGCTCCTCCAGCGGCGCGTTGGAGACCATCACCAGGCTGGTGTCGCGGGCATGCAGGTGGGCCAGATGGCCGATGTTGTCGGCCACCAGCGAACAGCCGTCGCAGCCCTCGCCTTTGTCGCGGTGGTACATGAAGTGGTAGACGATCAGCTGGCGCCGCCCGGCGAACAGCTCGGCCAGGCCGACCTCGCCTTGCGGCCCGGTGAAGCGGTAATCCGCCGTGATCTCGACCATGGGCAGCGCCCGGCGCTGCCGGTTCAGCGCGTCGCGCTGGTGGGTCAGGGCCTTCTCCTGCTCCAGCAGATCGAGACGTGCGGCCAGCCATTCCTCGCGGCTGGCGACTTTCGGGTATTCAGGATTCATTGCGGTTCCTCCTCGTGGCGGCACGGCGGCAGCCGAGCCACAGGCCAATGCCGCCGGCACCGGCGACGCTGGCGCCACCCAGAGCCAGGGCGGCCAGACAGAACGGGCACACGACTTCAGCCCTCGAGTTGCAACTGGCGCACCGGGCGCACCTCGACGCTGCCGACCCGCGCGGCCGGGATGCCGCCGGCGATCTGCAGCGCCTCGTTGAGGTCGCGCGCCTCGATCAGGTAGAAGCCGGCCAGCTGCTCCTTGGTTTCGGCGAAGGGGCCGTCGGTGATGCTCAGCTTGCCGCCGCGCACGCGCACCGTGGTGGCGGTGGCGACCGGCTCCAGCGGCTCGGCGGCCAGCAGGCGGCCGCTCTGCTGCACGGTCTCGGCATAGTCGAAGCACTCCGGATCGCGCGGGCTCTCCGGCAGGCTGTGCAGGAGCTTCTCGTCGCTGTAGATCAGGCACAGGTATTTCATCGCTCTCCTCCCTGGCAGCGGAAATCGCTGCTGTCATCCTCTGGTCGAGCGGCGCATCGGCATTTCGACAGGGCCGCGAAAAAAATCTTCAGGCGCCCGGCAACTCGGCCAGGCGGCGTTCGAGAAACTGCCGGTCGGCGCCCTGCTGGCTCAGCTGCAGGGCGCGCTGGTAGGCGGCACGCGCCTCGCTCCAGCGACCCAGGCGGCGGTTCAGATCGGCGCGGGCCGCGTGGGCCAGGTGGTAGTCGGCCAGCTCACCGCGTTCGAGGATGGCCTCCACCTGATGCAGCCCGGTCTCGGCGCCGTCGCGCATGGCCAAGGCCACCGCGCGGTTGAGCTCGATCACCGGCGAGGGTGCAGCGCCGAGCAGCACGTCGTACAGGCCGACGATCTGCGCCCAGTCGGTCGCCTCGACGCTCGCCGCCTCGGCATGCACGGCGGCGATGGCGGCCTGCAGGCAGTAGGGGCCGATTTCGCCGGAGTCGAAGGCCGCCTTGATCTGCGCCTCGCCCTCGACGATCAGCGCACGGTCCCACAGGTCGCGGTCCTGTTCCTCCAGCAGCACCGGCTGGCCCTCGGCATCGCTACGCGCGCCGCGCCGCGACTCCTGCAGCAGCATCAGCGCCAGCAGGCCACGCACCTCGGATTCCGGCAGCAGCTCACAGAGCAGGCGACCGAGGCGGATGGCCTCGGCGGACAGGTGCTGGCGGGTCAGCTCGTCGCCGCTGCTGGCGAAATAGCCTTCGTTGAACACCAGGTAGACCACCCGCAGCACCGCCTCCAGGCGTTCGGGCAGCTCGCGGCGGCCCGGTACTTCGTAGGGAATGCGCGCGTCGCGGATCTTGTTCTTGGCCCGCACGATGCGCTGGGCGATGGTCGGCGGCGTGGCCAGGAAGGCGCTGGCGATCTCCTCGGTGGTGAGGTCGCAGACCTCGCGCAGGGTCAGCGCCACCTGGGAGTCGGGCGCCAGGGCCGGGTGGCAGCAGGTGAAGATCAGGCGCAGGCGGTCGTCTTCCAGATGCTCGCCATTCCAGGCATCGCCGCCGGCCGGCTCCTCGACATCGTCGAGGGCCTGGAAACGCGCCTGGCGGCGCAGCTGGTCGATGGCCTTGAATCGTCCGGCCGATACCAGCCAGCCACGCGGGTTGGCCGGCACACCCTGCTCGGGCCACTGTTCCATGGCGGCGCGGAAGGCTTCGTGCAGCGCCTCCTCGGCCAGGTCGAAATCGCCGAGCAGGCGGATCAGGGTGGCCAGCACCCGGCGGGATTCCTCGCGGTACAGGCGCTCCAGCGCTGTTTCTACGGGCTTGTTCTGGCGATCCATCGGCGCGTCCGTCGGTACGGTAGACCCCAGAGCCTAACCACTGCGGTGCCGATCTGCACTCCGCGCGACCGGCGGGCGCTCAGCGGCGCTTGGTATTGGAGCGCAGCTTGTAGCGTTCGCCGGGGTGGATCAGCCGTGCGTAGCTGATCAGGTGCTCGTCGGACCAGGTGCGGCGGATCATCGACAGGCAGGGCGAGGCCGGGTCGATAGCGAGCCAGGCGGCGGTCTGCGCATCGACCAGCACGGCCTCGACCACGTGCTCGACATCGGAGATCGGGCAGCTGGCGACCAGCACCTCGTTGGGCGTGTGCAGGGCGAAGTCGCTGTCCAGGTAGTGCGGCACCCAGCGCGGGTTGACGAAGCGATCCTCCAGCTGGATCGGCACGCCATCCTCGCGGTGCACCAGGATGCTGTGGAACACCTGGGCGCCCAGGCGTAGGCCGAGGCGCAGGGCCACCTCGTCGTCGGCCTCGATGGCCTCGCAGCGCAGCACGTCGTTGCTGTAGGCATGGCCGCGGGCGCGTACCTCGCTGGCGATATTGAGCACCTCGTGCAGCGAGGACTCGGCCTTGCGGTCGGTGACGAAAGTGCCGAGGCCGGCCTGGCGCACCAGGTAGCCCTGTTGCACCAGGTTGTTGATGGCCTTGTTGGCGGTCATGCGGCTGACGGCGAAATCGCGGGCCAACTGCTCTTCCGGGGGGATCTGGTGGTTGACCGGGTAGGCGCCGCCGTGGATGCGCTCGAGGAGGAAGTCCTCGATCGCCTTGTAGCGCGGGGTGGTGCTGGTCACGGCGGCTCCTTGGAAATGCCCGATGGTGGCGGATGATAGCGGAGCTTGGCGGCTCTCTCCCACTCGTGGGCCGGCCCTCTTCGGTGGGCGGGAGAAGGAGTAAGCCTGTAGCCCGGATGAAATTTGGGGCACCGAGTGGCCTGTTTCCCGGATTGCATCCGGGCTACGCCATCCGCCCCCCTCTTCCGATTGTGGCGGAGCTAGGCGGCCAATACAGGGGAGAGGGTTTGACCATGGCCGACCTCGCCCGCCCTCTCCCCAGCCCTCTCCCGTGGACGGGAGAGGGAGTAAGCCTGTAGCCCGGATGAAATCCGGGGGCACCGGGTGGCCTGCTTCCCGGATTGCATCCGGGCTAAGTATCTGGATGGCGCTCCACCGAGCGGGGCCGTGGTGGATGAGCAGAGCGTCATCCACCCTACATGGCTACGCCTCTACGCCACCGTCACCCTCCCATTTTTATAGAAAAGAAGCCGAGGCGGCCGGCGCGGAGGGTTAGTCGTGGGCTATCTCAGCCCAGCGACGGCAGCAGCCCGGCCGGCAGCAGCGGGGTCAGCACGCGTTCGGCGAGCAGGTCGTTGGCCGCGGCGATGTCGGGGGCGAAGAAGCGGTCCTCGACGTAGTACGGCACCTGGGCGCGCAGGGCCTGGCGGGCCTGTTCCAGCGGCGGGGTGCTCTTGAGGCCCTCGCGGAAGTCCAGGCCCTGGCAGGCGCCCAGCCATTCCACGGCGAGCACGCCACGGGTGTTGGCGGCCATTTCCCACAGGCGCTTGCCGGCGTTCGGCGCCATCGACACGTGGTCTTCCTGGTTGGCCGAGGTGGGCAGGCTGTCGACGCTGTGCGGGTGAGCCAGGGCCTTGTTGTCGCTGGCCAGGGCCGCGGCGGTGACCTGGGCGATCATGAAGCCGGAGTTGACGCCGCCATTGGCCACCAAGAACGGCGGCAGCTGCGACATGTGCTTGTCCATCATCAGCGAGATGCGCCGCTCGGACAGCGAGCCGATCTCGGCGATGGCCAGGGCGATATTGTCGGCGGCCATGGCCACCGGTTCGGCGTGGAAGTTGCCACCGGAGATCACGTCGCCCTCGGCGGCGAACACCAGCGGGTTGTCCGACACCGCGTTGGCCTCCACCGCCAGCACCTCGGCGGCCTGGCGCAGCTGGGTCAGGCAGGCGCCCATCACCTGGGGCTGGCAGCGCAGCGAGTACGGGTCCTGCACCTTGTCGCAGGCGGCGTGGGAGCGGCCGATCTCGCTGCTGGCGCCGAGCAGGTGACGGTAGGCGGCGGCCGCGTCGATCTGCCCGCGCTGGCCACGGGCGGCATGGATGCGCGCGTCGAAGGGCGCCCGCGAACCGAGCATGGCCTCGACGCTCAGCGCGCCGCAGACGCTGGCGGCGGCGTACAGGTCCTCGGCCTCGAACAGCCCGCGCAGGGCATAGGCGCTGGACACCTGAGTACCGTTGAGCAGGGCCAGGCCCTCCTTGGCGGCCAGGGTCATGGGCTCCAGGCCGGCGATGGCCAGGGCCTCGGTAGCCGGCAGCCATTCGCCCTTGCGCCGCGCCTGGCTCTCGCCGAGCAGCACCAGCGACATATGCGCCAGCGGCGCCAGGTCGCCGGAAGCACCGACCGAGCCCTTGAGCGGAATGTGCGGATAGACCTCGGCGTTGACCAGGGCGATCAGCGCCTCGATCACCTTGCGGCGGATGCCGGAGAAGCCGCGGGCCAGGCTGTTGACCTTGAGCAGCATGATCAGCCGCACCATGGCGTCGTCCAGCGGCTCGCCGGTGCCGGCGGCGTGGGACAGCACCAGCGAGCGCTGCAGCTTCTCCAGGTCGGCATTGGCGATGCGGGTGGAGGCCAGCAGGCCGAATCCGGTGTTGATGCCGTAGGCGGTGCGGCCTTCGGCGATGATGTTCTCGACGCAGGCGACGCTGGCGTCGATCGCCGGGTGGGCGCTCGGGTCCAGGGTCAGGTGCAGCGGCGCCTGGTAGGCGGCGCGCAGGTCGGCCAGGGTGAGGTGGCCGGGTTTCAGGTTCAGCGTGTTCATCGGCAGTTCTTCCACAGAGCGTTCAAATCGCGAGCCAGAGCCAACGCGGCGACTGGCTGAGGATGCGGAGTCCCGGACATTCTGCGCGCCGGTAGGCCGACGCGCAGGGCCTGGACAGGTTCTCAACCGATCATCGGCAGTTTAAGGCCCTGTTCGCGGGCGCAGTCGATGGCGATTTCGTAGCCGGCGTCGGCATGGCGCATCACGCCGGTGCCCGGGTCGTTGGTCAGCACGCGGGCGATGCGTGCGGCGGCTTCGTCGGTACCGTCGCAGACGATGACCATGCCCGAATGCTGGGAGAAGCCCATGCCCACTCCGCCGCCGTGGTGCAGCGACACCCAGGTGGCGCCGCTGGCGGTGTTGAGCAGTGCGTTGAGCAGCGGCCAGTCGGACACCGCATCGGAGCCGTCGCGCATGGCCTCGGTCTCGCGGTTGGGGCTGGACACCGAGCCGCTGTCCAGATGGTCGCGGCCGATAACGATAGGCGCCGACAATTCACCCGAGCGCACCATCTCGTTGAACGCCAGGCCGAGCTTGGCACGCAGGCCAAGGCCGACCCAGCAGATGCGCGCCGGCAGGCCCTGGAAGGCGATGCGCTCACGGGCCATATCCAGCCAGCGGTGCAGGTGGGCGTCGTCAGGGATCAGCTCCTTGACCTTGGCGTCGGTCTTGTAGATGTCCTCGGCGTTGCCGGAAAGTGCGGCCCAGCGGAACGGGCCGACGCCGCGGCAGAACAGCGGACGGATATAGGCCGGGACGAAGCCGGGGAAGTCGAAGGCGTTGGCCACGCCCTCCTCTTTCGCCATCTGGCGGATGTTGTTGCCGTAGTCGAAGGTCGGCACGCCCATCTTCTGGAAGTCGAGCATGGCTTGCACGTGCACGGCCATGGACTGCTTGGCGGCCTTGACCACGGCGGCCGGGTCGGTGGCGGCGCGGTCCTTGTACTGCTCCCAGGTCCAGCCGGCCGGCAGGTAGCCGTTGAGCGGGTCATGGGCGCTGGTCTGGTCGGTGACCATGTCCGGGCGCACGCCACGGCGTAACAGTTCCGGCAGGATCTCGGCGGCGTTGCCCAGCAGCGCGATGGAGATGGCCTTGCCCTCGCTGGTGTACTTGGCAATACGCGCCAGCGCGTCGTCCAGATCGGTGGCCTGCTCGTCCACGTAGCGGCTGCGCAGGCGGAAGTCGATGCTGGTCTGCTGGCATTCGATGTTCAGCGAGCAGGCGCCCGCGAGCGTGGCGGCCAGCGGCTGGGCGCCGCCCATGCCGCCGAGGCCCGCGGTCAGCACCCAGCGGCCCTTGAGGTTGCCGTTGTAGTGCTGGCGACCGGCCTCGACGAAAGTCTCGTAGGTGCCCTGGACGATGCCCTGGCTGCCGATGTAGATCCAGCTGCCGGCGGTCATCTGCCCGTACATGGCCAGGCCCTTGGCATCCAGCTCGTTGAAGTGCTCCCAGCTGGCCCAGTGCGGCACCAGGTTGGAGTTGGCGATCAGCACCCGCGGCGCGTTGCTGTGGGTCTTGAACACGCCGACCGGCTTGCCGGACTGCACCAGCAGGGTCTCGTCGTCATTCAGCTCCTTGAGCGTCTCGACGATCTTGTCGTAGCACTCCCAGTTGCGCGCGGCGCGGCCGATGCCGCCGTACACCACCAGCTCCCTGGGGTTCTCAGCCACCTCGGGGTCGAGGTTGTTCATCAGCATGCGCAGCGGCGCCTCGGTCACCCAGCTCTTGGCGTTCAGCTGGGTGCCGCGCGGCGCGCGGATTTCCACGTCACGGAACTTGGTCATGGTCGGTGTCTCCTCGATCGAATCGGAAAAGGCGAGCGGCGCTTACAGCCAGCCCAGGGATTGCGCCAGATAGGCCAGCGGGATGCTGAGCACCAGGCTGAGCAGGGTGCGCTGCAGCCAGATCAGCAGCAGGTGGCCCAGGCTCAGGGGAATTCGCGTGGCCAGCACGCAGGGAATGGAGGCGGAGAGGAACAGCACGCTGCTCACCGAGACGATGGCGGTGACGAACTTCACCAGCACGTCGGCATCCTTCAGCAGCATCGCCGGCAGGAACATCTCGGCCAGGCCCGAGGCCAGGCCCTGCGCCACCGCCATCGGCTGTTCGAGGCCGAACAGCGCGGTGACCGGGTAGAACAGCAGGCCGATGGCCTCGAACAGCGGGGTGTATTTGGCGGCCAGCAGGCCGAGCAGCCCCACGGCGAGGATGCTCGGCAAGATCGCCGCGGTCATGCGCAGGCCATCGCGAAAGGTGTCCAGCAGCGCCAGGTGCAGCGCCGGGGCACTGCCCGCCTGCTGCAGGCCGGCGCGCCAGGCATGGCCGAGGCGGCTCTCGCCGGGCGGCAGCGGCGCTTCCTCGCGGCTTTCGGAGGGCAGGCGCGACAGCGGATAGATGCGCGCGCTGAGCGCGGTGACGACGAAGGTCACGGCCATTGCGCTCCAGAAATACAGGTTCCACACCGGCATCAGGCCCAGGGTCTTGGCGATGATCACCATGAACGGCGCGGACACGGTGGAAAAACCGGTGGCGATGATCGCCGCCTCGCGCAGGCTGTAGTGCCCCTGCTGGTACATGCGGTCGGTGATCAGCAGGCCCACCGAATAGCTGCCGACGAAGCTCGCCACGGCATCGATGGCCGACTTGCCCGGGGTGCGCCAGATCGGCCGCATCACCGGCTGCATCAGCACGCCGACCAGTTCCAGCAGGCCGAAGCCGATGAGGAACACCAGCGCCAGCGAGCCGAGCGGCACGATCAGCGCCAGGCTGAGCACGAGTTTTTCGAACAGGAACGGCAGCATGTCCGGCTGGTACAGCGCCTGCGGGCCGAGCCGCAGCAGGTAGGCGGCGCCGACCAGCAGGCCGAACACCTTGAGCACGCTGAACACCGTGTGGGTCAGGCTGCGGCGCCAGCTGCCGTCGAGCCAGGGCGCCAGCGCGCCGTAGAGCATGAACAGCAGCGCCAGGCCGATCACCAGCGGCCGCGCATGGGCCTGCAGGGCGCTGGCGGCGTGGTCAATGAGAATGGTCGAGCGGCCGTCGATGTCGAAGGGCACGAAGAACAGCACCAGCCCGATCAGGCTGTAGCCGAGCAGGCGGGCCAGGGCCGTGTGGCGGGTGCGGTCCGCCAGGGTGTGGTCGGTCATGCGGGTTTCCTCGGTACTTGTTGTTGTGCGGGAAATGCCCTGGGTCAGGCGTTCAGGGACAGTAGATGGATCAGCCGCGCCGCCGCCCTGGCGGTGCGGTTATCGATGTCGTGCTCGGGGTTGAGCTCGGCGAAGTCGACCAGGCGCAACTTGCCGCTGTCGCGCAGGCGTTCCAGCAGCGGTTCGAGCAGCTCCAGGCGCACGCCGCGCGCCGCCGGAGCGCTGACGCCCGGTGCCTCGCAGGCCGGCAGCACGTCGATGTCGAGGGTCAGGTACAGCGCATCGCAGTCGGCGACGAAGGCGTCCAGCTCGGCGCCGAGAGCGTCCAGCGTCGACTCGCGGATATCGCGGTCCTCGCGCACCAGCACGCCCAGCTCGGCGGCGCGGGTGAACAGCGCGCGGGTATTGCTGGCGCGGCTCACGCCCAGGCAGGCATAGCGGAACGGCCAGCCGCGCGTGGCGCACTGCGCGGCGATCTGCGCGAAGGGCGTGCCGGAGGACTGCACGTGGGCCGGGTCGCGCAGGTCGAAGTGGGCGTCGAAATTGACGATGCCGATCTTCGGGGCGGCCGGCCGCGGCGTCGGCCCGCCGGCGAGATGCTCGGCCAGGCCGGACCAGCTGCCGAAGGCCACCTCGTGGCCACCGCCGAGCACCAGCGGCAGGTGGCCGCGGTCCAGCAAGGTGCGTACGCCACACGCCAGGCGCGCCTGGGCGGCGGCCAGGTCGCCGTCTTCGCAGGTCACGTCGCCGGCATCGTACGCCGGCGCGCCGCGGTGCCAGGCCAGGTTGGCCAGCGCCTTGCGCAACGCCAGCGGGCCACCCGCGGCACCGACCCGGCCATGGTTGCGGCGCACGCCCTCGTCGCAGGCGAAGCCGAGCAGGGCCAGGCCCGGCTCGCCGGCCTCGGCCAGCGGCTGGATGCGCTGGTGCCAGCGCGGGCTGTCCGCCTCGGGGTCGGTGCGCCCGGTCCAGGCGCCCAGAGAAAAACGATCAGCGAGCATGGGTAATGGCTCCCTTGAAGATGCGCTGGCGCAGGCGACCGGCCTGTACCGCATAGGCCAGCTCGGCGGGCTGGCGGATGTCCCACAGGCACAGGTCGGCCGGAGCACCGACGGCGATGCGGCCCAGTTCGGGCAAGCCGAGGGCGCGAGCGGCGTGGGCGGTCATGCCGGCCAGCGCCTCGCGCGGGGTGAGGCGCAGCAGCGTGCAGGCCAGGTTGGCCATCAGGCTGGGCATGCAGATCGGCGAGGTGCCGGGGTTGGCATCGCTGGCCACGGCCATGGGCACGCCGTAGCGGCGCAGCAGTTCGATGGGCGGCACAAGGGTCTCGCGCAGCACATGGAAGGCGCCGGGCAGCAGCACGGCGACGGTGCCGGCCTCGGCCATGGCCTGCACGCCGGCCTCGTCGAGGTATTCGACATGGTCGGCCGACAGCGCGCCGTATTTGGCCGCCAGCGCGCTGCCGCCGAGGTTGGACAGCTGTTCGGCGTGGGCCTTGATCGCCAAGCCATGGGTGCTGGCCGCCTGGTAGACGCGCTCGCACTGCGCCGGGGAGAAGCCGATGCCCTCGCAGAACACGTCCACCGCGTCGGCCAGGCCGGCCTCGACGGCGGCCGGGATCATCTGCTCACAGACCAGCGCCACATAGTCGTCGGCGCGCCCGGCATATTCCGGCGGCAGGGCATGGGCGCCGAGCAGCGTGGTGGTGACGCGCACCGGGCGCAGCTCGCCGAGGCGACGGGCCACGCGCAGCATCTTCAGCTCGTCGGCCAGGGTGAGGCCGTAGCCAGATTTGATCTCGACGGTGGTCACGCCATCGGCCAGCAGCGCATCGAGGCGCGGCAGGCTGGTGGCGACCAGCTCGTCCTCGTCGGCCGCGCGGGTGGCGCGCACGGTGCTGAGAATGCCACCACCGGCGCGGGCGATCTCCTCGTAGCTCACCCCTTCCAGGCGCTGCTCGAATTCACCGGCACGGTCGCCGGCGTAAACCAGATGGGTATGGCAATCGACCAGACCGGGAGTCATCACCCCGCCGCGCCCGGCCTCTTCGGCGCCAGCGGCCAGGGCCGGGTCGAAGTCGCGCTCAGGCCACAGGCCGGCGACCTGCTCGCCTTCCACCAGCACCGCCATGGGCTCGGGCAGCTGCTGCAGTCCGTCGAACACCGTGACCTCGCGCCACAGGCGGCGTGGGCAATCAGATAGGGGCATCGGGTTTGTCCTCTCGCATCAATGTATATACATTTAAAGCCGAAGCGCTCTCAGGTCAACCCTGGCCGGCTGCCGCCCCGCTCAAAGGAACGCTTGGCGGAACGAGAGAATGTGCTGGAGACCACGCAACACAGGGCGTCAGCGGAAAAAGCTTTATTTGTATATACATTAATCAGAAAGGCGAACGGCATGCCCGCACGACTCATCCAGCTGGACCGACTGCCCGCGAGCCCGTGGAAGAACGGCGGCGGCAGCACGCGCCAGCTGGCCATCCACCCGCCGGGCGCCGACTTGGATCGCTTCGATTGGCGTATCAGCTGCGCCCAGGTAACACGCGGCGGTCCGTTCTCCGCCTTTCCCGGCGTGGATCGCAGCCTCGCGCTGCTGCGCGGCGAAGGCCTGCGCCTGGCGCTGGGTGACGACGTCCATGAGTTGCGCCCCTGCGCAGACGCCGTCGACTTCGCCGGCGAGGCGGCCGCCGGCGCCGAGCTGCCGGGCGGGCCGGTCGAGGACCTCAACGTGATGAGCCGGCGCGGCGCGTGGCGGCATCGCCTGTGGCATGAGCATGTGGGCGGAGAACGGCTGCTGCACAACGATGCCGATGTCCTGCTGCTTCTGTGCAACGGCGGCCGGCTGCTGATCGACGGCCACCCTTCGCTGCAGGCCGGCCAGGCGCTGTTGCTGGAGGACGAGCACGGTGCGCTGTGCATGACCGGCGAGGCCGCCTGCCTGCATATCGCCCAGCTGTATCGCCGCCCCTGAAATGCGAAACCCCGCCGGAGCGGGGTTTGGTCAGCGAAGGCCGATTACTCGGGCTGGGCGACCAGCGTTCCGGTCGGTTCGCGATGCCATTGCGGCAACAGCGAGCCGAGCAGCATGCCGCCCAGGCTGAACAGCAGGCCGGCCAGCTGCGGCGGCCAGAAGGCGTCGTCGGTCAGGCTGTATTCCAGGTAGATCCAGGAACTCAGGCCCGCGGCGATGGCCACCAGCGCGCCCTGGGTGGTGGCACGCTTCCAGAACAGACCGGCGAACAGCGGCACCACCGCGGCCACCAGCGTCACCTTGTAAGCGTTGCCGACCATCTCGTAGATGCTCGCATCGGAATACAGGGCGAAGGTCAGGGTGGCGGCGGCGCAGACCAGGATCGTCAGGCGCATGGCCAGCAGGAACTGCTTGTCGCTCATGGCCGGCACGAAGCGCTTGAGCACGTTCTCGGTAAAGGTCACCGAGGGCGCCAGCAGAGTGCCGGAGGCGGTGGACATGATCGCCGACAGCAGCGCGCCGAAGAACATGATCTGGGCGAACAGCGGAGTCTTCTCCAGGATCAGGTGCGGCAGGATCATCTGCGCATCCTCGGCCAGCCAGCGCTGGACCATCGCCGGGTCGATCATCGAGGCGGCGTAGGTGAGGAAGATCGGCAGCATGCAGAAGCACAGGTAGAACGCCGCTCCCGCCATGGAGGCGCGGGCGGCGATGTTCTCGGTCTTGGCCGACATGACGCGGGCGTACACGTCCTGCTGCGGGATGGAGCCGAGCATCATGGTCACCGCGGCGCCGATGAAGGCGACGATGTCCCTGGGCTCGAAGCCGTGGATGAAGGTGAACTTGCCCTCGTTGGCCGCGTGGGCGATCACCACGTCGGCACCGCCAGCCATGTCACCGATCAGCCAGGTCAGGTAGACCAGGCCGACGACGATGATCAGCATCTGGAAGAAATCGGTCAGCGCCACCGACCACATGCCGCCGAACAGGGTGTAGAGCAGCACGATCACGGTGCCGATCAGCATGCCCTGGGTGGTGCTGATGGAGCCGTCGGAGAGCACCTTGAACACCACGCCGAGGGCGGTCAGCTGGGCGGCGATCCAGCCCAGGTAGGAGGCGATGATCACCAGGCTGAGGATCAGCTCGACGTTGCTGCCGTAGCGCTTCTTGAAGTAGTCGCCGATGGTCAGCAGGTTCATGCGGTAAAGCGGGCGGGCGATGATCAGGCCGACCAGCATCAGGCAACCGAAGGAGCCGAACGGGTCCTCGATGATGCCGGCGAAACCTTCCTCGATGAAGGTGGCGGGAATGCCCAGTACCGCCTCCGAGCCGAACCAGGTGGCGAACACCATGGCGGCGACGATCGGGAAGCCCATGCTGCGTCCACCGGCAGCGAAATCCTTGGAGTTCTTGACCCGGGTAGCGGCGTAGAAGCCGATGCCCACGGTGACCAGCAGGTAGAGCGCAACGAACCAGATCAGCATGTTCCCGTTTCCGAAGGCGTTGGCCGCCGCATGCTGCCCCGCGAGAGAGCGAGGGGACCGGAACGGCGGGCCACAGGTTTTTTGTTATGTCCGCCGGGCCCGTTCGGGCGGCCCAGCGGCACGGCCGCGCAGTCTGGCAAAACCGTAAATTATGTCAAACAAAAATGACGAAATACCTGCACAAGCGGGATGCGCCTGATGTCAATCAATAACCTAATCGCATGGAAAACAATGATTTTCCGAACGGAAAATTATCGACACAGTTTTATATTTTTGACACTCGAACCAGACAAAGCCGGTCGCAAGGCGCGGCCCGTCTGCCGGTGCGCCTTGTAACAGCCGGTTACGCCAGTCGAATACACGCGGCTTGAGCCCGCGGGCCGCCTCCGGGATACTGCACGCCGATTTGCGCCGCCTGCCCTGCCATACTGCGGTTGCACCCATTGCCACGGATTGCCTCCAGCGAAACGACGGGAGCCATCGTCGATGATGAAAAGAAGCGACTGGATCTGGACCCTCATCGGTTTGGCCGCAGTCGTATTTTCCTGCTACCTGCTGTTTAAGGAGATCCGCACCATCTCCCTGGACGAGCTGCAAGAGAGCCTCGATGCTATTTCCCTGCATCGCTGGCTGCTGGCCGCTGGGGCCACCCTCGGCGCGTACTGCGCCCTCGCCTGGTACGACCGCATCGCCATCGCGCACCTGGGCAAGAAGATCTCCTGGTGGTTCATCACCCTCTGTTCCTTCACCACCTACGCCCTGGCCCACAATATCGGCGCCTCGGTGTTCTCCGGCGCGGTGGTGCGTTATCGCGCCTACACCAGCAAGGGCCTGATCCCCGCCGAGATCGGCGTGCTGATCGTGTTCTGCTCCTTCACCTTCGCCCTCGGCGTGCTGCTTTCCGGCGGTGCCGTGCTGCTCTGCCAGCCCGACCTGATCAAGCGCGTGGCCGATGTCGGGCCCTGGCTGTCCATGTGCATCGGCGCGCTGCTGCTCGGGCTGGTGGGCCTCTACGTGCTCGGCTCCTGGCGCCAGTTCAAGCCGTGGAAGTGGGGCAAGCTGCACGTCGAATACCCGCGCCTGGGTATCGTCGGCCGCCAGTTGCTGGCCGGGCCGCTGGAGCTGGCCTGCGCCGCGGCGATCATCTATTTCGCCCTGCCGGCCGAAGGCAATCCGGGTTATCTGGTGGTGCTCGGCGTGTTCCTCGCATCCTTCTCCCTGGCCCTGCTGTCCCACGCGCCCGGCGGCCTCGGCGTGCTCGAGGTGACCTTCCTCGCCGCCATGCCGGAACTGCCGAAGGCCGATGTACTGGCGGCGCTGATCGTGTTCCGCGCCTTTTACCTGCTGCTGCCGTTCGCGCTCTCGCTGCTGGTGGTGGTGGGCTTCGAATGGACTCAATGGAGGCAGAGGCGCCCACGGCGCAGCTGAAGAACATGGCGGACCTGACCCTGCACAGCATCGAACGGATCTATCCGCCAGACCTCGACCCCGCCAGCCCCAGCGACCAGGCGACCCTGCGCATCCATCTGGAGCGCTACGAGTTCGCCGCCCTGCACCTGAGCGGCGCCCGGGTGCTGGACATGGCCTGCGGCTGCGGCTACGGCACCGCCCTGCTGGCCGAGCGGCATCCAGACAAGCAGGTGATCGGCGTGGACATCGACCCCGAGGCCATCGCCTACGCCCAGCGCCACTACCGCCTGCCCAACCTGAGCTACGTTTGCGCCGACGCTGAGGGCTTCGCGGCCGAGCAGCGCTTCGACAACATCGTCAGCCTGGAAACCATCGAGCACCTGCCGCATCCGCCGCGCCTGGTGGCCAGCTACGCGCGGTTGCTGGCCGCCGGCGGCCGGGTGATCGCCTCGGTGCCGATCACCCCGACCCTGGACGGCAATCCGCACCATCTGCACGACTTCAGCCGCCGCTCCTTTCTCGCCCTGTTCCGCCGGCACCGCCTGCGACCGAGCACGCAGGAGCTGGAGCAGATTCAGCACTGGCAATTCCGCGGCCTGTTCTCGCGGCGCCCCGACCACGCCAAGCGGCATCGCTCCGAGGGCGTCGGCAACGCGGTGCTCGACTACTACCGTCGCCACCCCACCTACCTGTTTTCCCGCCTGGCGGCGATGCTTCGCTACGGCTTCAGCAACCGCTACCTGACCTGCCTGTTCATCGCCGAATAGCGCATTCCAGAGCGGCTCGCGCCAGCCATTACTGGCGTCGATGGCCAACATCAGGACGATCAACTTTTGTCTCGACGGCGCGTGAGTACCATTTGCTCCGTAGCCACTTTCCAGCCCCTTCGAGGAGGCCCGAGATGAAAAAGCAACTGATCGCCACCCTGCTCCTATCCACCCTGAGCGGCGCCGTATTCGCCCTGCCGGGTGACGAACAACCGCCGCTGACCGAGATCCTGCAGATGCAGGCCCCGTCCACCGTCGCCGAGGGTGGCGCCGATCGCCTGATCGAAAGCCGCAACGTCGCCGAAGGTGGCGCCGACCGCCTCAACGACAGCCGCAATGTCGCCGAGGGTGGCGCCGACCGCCTCAACGACAGCCGCAATGTCGCCGCGGGTGGCGCCGACCGCCTCAACGACAGCCGCAATGTCGCCGCGGGTGGCGCCGACCGCCTCAACGACAGCCGCAATGTCGCCGCGGGTGGCGCCGACCGCCTCAACGACAGCCGCAATGTCGCCGCGGGTGGCGCCGACCGCCTCAACGACAGCCGCAATGTCGCCGCGGGTGGCGCCGACCGCCTCAACGACAGCCGCAATGTCGCCGCGGGTGGCGCCGACCGCCTCAACGACAGCCGCAATGTCGCCGAGGGTGGCGCGGATCGTCTGCTAGAGAACCGCAACGTCGCCTGAGCCCCAGGCCCGCAACATCCCAAGCCCGGCGCACGCCGGGCTTTTTATTGCGCGGCGGCTACCGGCGGCAGGCGGTAGATCCAGATGCGCCGAACCACGCCGGCGAACTGGCTCGACAGGCGACCGCTGTTGTAGACCTGGCCATAGCGCGCGGCGATCTCGCGCACCCTCGGCGCCAGCTCGGCGTAGCGGCGGGCCGGCAGGTCGGGGAACAGGTGGTGCTCGATCTGATGGCTGAGGTTGCCGGTGAGGATGTGGAACAGCCGGCCGCCCTCCAGGTTGCTGGAGCCGCGCAGCTGGCGCAGGTACCAGTGCCCGCGGCTCTCGCCCGCCACCGACTCCTTGGCGAACACCGCCGCGCGCTCGGTGAAGTGACCGCAGAAGATCACCAGGAAGGTCCACAGGTTGCGCAGCAGGTTGGCCAGCGCGTTGCCGGCCAGCACCGCCAGGGCGTTGGCCCCGAGCAGCAGCGCCAACAGCGGGAACAGCGCATAGTCCTTGAGCCACTGGCGCAGCAGCTTGAGGCCGAACTGGCGCGCCAGCGGGCGCACCTCCGCCCCGCTGATCTTGCCCTTGTACCACTTGTCCAGACGCAGGTGCTGGATGGCCACCGCGTACTGGAACAGCAGCGCCTGTAGCGTCACCCACAGCGGCTGCCAGCGGTAGAAGGGCTTCCAGCGTTGCTCGGGGAACAGCCGCACCAGGCCGTAGCCGACGTCGTCGTCCATGCCGATCACGTTGGTCCAGGTGTGGTGCATGTGGTTGTGGGTGTGCCGCCAGAAGTCGGCGGGGCCGGCGATGTCCCATTCGTAGCGGCGCCCAGACAGCTCGGGATCGTTCATCCAGTCGTACTGGCCGTGCATCACGTTGTGGCCCAGCTCCATGTTCTCGAGGATCTTGCCGAGCCCCAGCAGCAGGCTGCCGAGGAGCCAGGTGGGCGGGAACCAGCCGAGCATCAGCAGCGCGCGGCCGCTCCAGCAGCACAGGCGCACGACGCCGCGCACGCGGCGGATGTAGCGGGCGTCGGCCGCGCCCAGGTCGGCGACGGTCTGCCGGCGTAGTGCATCCAGCTCGTCGGCGAAGGCCTGCAGCTCGACGGCATTCAGTTCACGGTCCAGGCGCATGACGGTTTCCTCAGAGATCGATGTGGACGTCGCCGAGCGGCGCGCTGATGCACAGGCGGATCGGCTGGCCGGGTTCGGCGAAGGTTTCGCCGTTGCGCAGGTCGCGCACCGCGCCGCCGAGCAGCAGGCAGGTGCAGCTGGCGCAAATGCCCTGCCGACAGCCGTGGGCCGGGCGCAGGCCATGCGCCTCGGCCTGTTCCAACAGGCTGCGCGCGCTGTCGCCCCAGGCCTCCAGGCGGCTGCGGGCGAAGCCGAGGCGCACCGCCTGGCCGGGTTCGCTCACCCGCCGCGGTGGACTGAACGCCTCACCCTGCAACGCGCCGCCCCAGCAGCCCCTTACCGCCTCGACGAAGCCGGCCGGACCGCAGGCCAGCAGCGCGAAGCCGCTCATGCCGAGCAGGTGGCCGGGATGGAAGCGCCCGCCATGGGCATCCACAGGTGCGCCCTCGCCGGTCAGCAGCCAGCGCACCTGCAGGTTCGGGTGACGCAGCATGAGCTGCTGCAACTCCTCGCCATAGGCGCGCTGCCCCGCCTCGCGCACGTAGTGCAGCAGCGTCACCGGCGCCGCGTAGCCGCGGGCCAGCGCCTCGCGCAGCAGGCCGAGCAGCGCGGTGATGCCGCTGCCGGCGGCCAGCAGGCCGACGCCCTCGGCGCGCGCCGGCCAGTGCAGTTCGCCCTCGGCCTGGCCCAGCTCGACCCACGCTCCCACCGCCAGGTGATCGAGGATGCGATTGGACAGACGCCCGCCCGGCTGACGGCGGATACCCAGCTCGACGGTGCCACCGGACGCGACCCGGGTCAGGCTGTAGCTGCGCCCGTGGCGCACGCCGTCCAGCTGCAGATACAGCTGCACGTGCTGGCCGGCACGCCAGCCGTGGGCATTGCCGTTGCAACGCAGGCGCAGGGCGAGCAAATCGTCGCTGACCCACTCGCGCCCCAGTACCCGGGCCATCACCCGGTTCAGGCGCCAGGCGGGATGCAGGCAACCGAGCACGGCGTCGATTTCCGCCTCGCGCAGCCAGCCGCGTGCGGCCAGGGCGCGCAGCGGCCAGAGCAGAGGCGCCAGCCAACGGACAAGAAACAGGGGCAACAGCGGCATGCGAGCAAATCCAGTGAACAAGTGTTCACAAAATGCCAGAGCACCTCGCATTCAGTCAACAGTCGTTCACTGATTTCAGTCGACGCCGACAAAACGCATTTGCTAGAGTGCGCCGCACCCCCGCCATCGCCGACCGCTCATGTCCCCACGCGCCGAACAGAAACAGCAGACCCGCCACGCCCTGATGGATGCCGCGCGTAGCCTGATGGACAGCGGCCGCGGCTTCGGCAGCCTGAGCCTGCGCGAGGTCAGCCGCACCGCCGGCATCGTGCCGACCGGCTTCTACCGGCACTTCCAGGACATGGACGAGCTGGGCCTGGCGCTGGTCGCCGAGGTCGACGCCACCTTCCGCAGCACCCTGCGCGAGGTGCGCCGCAGCCAGTTCGAGATGGGCAGCATCATCGAGGCCAGCACGCGCATCTTCCTCGACGCGGTGAGCGACAACCGCAGCCAGTTCCTCTTCCTCGCCCGCGAGCAGTACGGCGGCTCGCAGCCGGTGCGCCAGGCCATCGGCCGGCTGCGCCAGCAGATCACCGACGACCTGGCCGCCGACCTCAAGCTGATGAACCGCACCCCGCACCTGGACGATGCGGCGCTGGACGTGGTTTCCGACCTGGTGGTGAAGACCGTGTTCGCCACCCTGCCCGAGCTGATCGACCCGCCCGCCGAGGCGTTGCCGGCGCACCTCACCCCCGAGGCGAAGATGACCCAGCAACTGCGCTTCATCTTCATCGGCGCCAAGCACTGGCGCGGCCTGGGCCAGGGTCGCGACTGAGCCGCTGGCCCGCCGTTGCTAGACTCCAGGCATCCACCGTCGCGGTTTCGTCCCATGCTCACTCGCACCTTCGCCACTCTGCTCGTGCTGCTGATTCTGAGCGCTCCGCTGCGTGGCGAGGCGCAGCCGCAGGGCCCGGAGGTGACCTGGAACATGAGCCCCTGGCCGGGCCTGATCAATACGCGTGACGGCCAGCCGAGCGACGGCATCATCGTCGACATCCTGCAGCAGATCGTCCAGCGCCTGCCGGAGTACCGGCACCGCTACCGCATGAACAACCTCACCCGCGGCCTCGAGCAGCTCAAGCGCGAGCCGTTGAGCTGCTTCCTGCCGACCTACCCCACCCCGGAACGTGACCGCTACGGCTACTATGTCGGCCTGTTCGTGGCCATGCCGCATCAACTGGTGGTCCGCAGCGCCGACCTGCCGCGCTTCGTCACCGCCGGCGGCGAAGTCTCGCTGCACCAGCTGCTGCGTGACCGGCACTTCCACGGCGGCCTGGTGCGCGACCGCAGCTACGGGCCGGTGCTCGACCCGATCCTGCAGACGCCCGAGGCCCTGCTGCAGCTGCAACGCATCCAGACCAGCAGCGCCGGCAGCAACCTGTACGGCATGCTCGAACACGGCCGTATCGACTATCTGATCGACTATGCAGAGGTGGTGCAGTACGTACAGCGCCAGGGGCTGGCCCAGGGCCTGAGCCTGATACCGCTGGCGGAAGCCAACTCGCCCTACCTCAGCGGCATCTACTGCAGCAGGAATGCCGAGGGCGCCGCGCTGATCCGCAGCATCGACCGCATCGCGCGCCAGCCCGAGGTGATCGAGCTGTTCAAGGCGGCCCAGCACGCCTACATCCCGCCGCAGACCCTGGGGCATTACCGCGGCTGGCTCGAGCGCTTCTTCGCCGAGCGCCCCGACCGCGACCTGACCTCGCTGTCGCACTGAGGTCGCTGGCTATGGCCATCATCGAAACAATCAACGAGCCGGCGGGCGCCGCCACGGCCTAGTCTGGCGGCCCGACCTACCGGAACCTACCGGAACCCAGCGAGCCACGACCATGCCTATCCACGACTTTCTCCACGCGCTGCTGGCCAGCTATGCCGCCGGCGCGAGCGGCGCCTGCCCCGAACCATTCGCCTGACCGCCCGGACAGGTTACCCTGTGCGCCCTTTTGCTTACGGGAGCATCGGCATGAGCCTGAAGTCCATTTGCGTGTTCTGTGGCGCCAGCCCCGGCGCCCGCCCCGTCTACCACGAAGCCGCGGAAACGCTCGGCCGCAGCCTGGCCGAACGTGGCGTGACGCTGATCTACGGCGGCGGCGCCGTCGGCCTGATGGGCGTGGTCGCCGACGCGGCGCTGGCCGCCGGCGGAGAGGTGATCGGCATCATCCCGCAGAGCCTGGAACGCGCCGAGATCGGCCACAAGGGGCTCACCCGCCTGGAGGTGGTGGACGGCATGCACGCGCGCAAGGCGCGCATGGCCGAGCTGGCCGACGCCTTCATCGCCCTGCCCGGCGGCCTGGGCACCCTGGAAGAACTGTTCGAGGTGTGGACCTGGGGCCAGCTCGGCTACCACGCCAAGCCGCTGGGCCTGCTCGATGTCGACGGCTTCTACGCGCGCCTCACCGACTTCCTCGACCATCTGGTGGCCGAGCGCTTCGTCCGCGAACAGCACCGCGACATCCTCCAGGTCGGCGAGTCGCCGAGCGAACTGCTGGCGCGCATGGAGGCCTGGCGGCCAACGGCCGCGCCCAAGTGGGTCGAGCGCGGCTGACACCGCGCATCCGGCTGGCGGCGCTGCCGCCTGGCTGGAAGCCCATCATCAAGGCAATCTGCCATCTACACTGAGCGGGCACCCCTCCGGCTTCGGTCCGCGTAATGACCCGCATTCGCCCGCTCCTGGTGTCGCTCGCCATTCTCCTGCCCCTGGCTCCTGGCCTCGCCGCCGGTGCCGAGGCGTTGCGCCTGCTGGCTTGGCCCGGCTACGCCGACGCCGACCTGGTGGAACGCTTCGAGCAGCGCCACGGCGTCGCGGTGGAAGTCACCCTGGTCGGCAACGACGACGTCCTGCGCGAAAAACTGAGCGCCAACAACGGCGGCGATTACGACCTGATCGCGGCCAATACCGCCGAAATCCACCATTACATCGAACAGGGGCTGCTGCAGCCGCTGCAGCCGGCGCGCATCGCCAACACCACGCGCCAGCTCTGGCGTTTTCGCGACTATCCACGGATTCCGGGGATCAGCCGCGACGGCAAGGTCTACGCCATTCCCTACACCTACGCCGAGATGGGCCTGATCTACGACCGCACCCAGCTGTCCGAGCCGCCGCGCTCCATCGCCAGCCTGTGGGACCCACGCTTCCAGGGTCGGGTACTGGCCTTCAACGGCAGCAGCCACGCCTTTTCTCTCGCCGCCCAGGCCGCCGGGCTGGACCCGTTCCGCATCGAGGCCGCCGATTTCCCGCGCCTCACCGAGCGGCTGATCGCCCTGCGCCGCAACGTGCTGACCTTCTACGCGCAGCCCGAGGAGGCGGCCAGTCTGTTCCGCGAGCACCGGGTGGCGCTGCTGTTCGCCAACTACGGGCGCCAGCAGCTCAAGCAGCTGCGCGACCAGGGCGCGGACGTCGGCTATGTGATCCCCCGGGAAGGCGCCCTCGCCTGGCTGGACTGCTGGGCGATCAGCCGTGGCGCCCGCAACATGGCGCTGGCCGAGGCCTGGATCGACTTCGCCCTGGAGCCGCCGATGAGCCGGGCGCTGGTCGAGCGCCAGGGCCTCTCCAATACCCTGGAAGAGCCGGAAAATCTGGAGGGGGCCGACCGTCTGATCTGGCTGCGTCCGGTGGAGGATGCCGAGCGCCGCGCACGCCTGTGGGAACGCATCCTCTCCGGTGAGCGCCCGCCGCTGGAGGAGACGCCGTGAAGTTCGGCATCGCCTTCAAGCTCGGTTGCCTGCTGGCCGCCTTCGGCGTGCTGGCCAGCGGCGTCACCGGCTACTACTCCTACAGCAGCAGCCGCAACCTGCTGCTCAAGGCCGCCGAGCGCGACCTGCTCACCGCCACCCAGGTGCTCGGCCGCAACCTGCGCGGCGGCATCGATGCCGTGGCCCGCGACGCGCTGATCCTGGCCAGCGTGGCCCAGGCCAGGCGCCTGCCAACGCAACCCGAAGGCGCTCTCCGGGCCCACGCCGAGAACGACCTGGCCGAGCTGTTCCGCGCGCAGATGCAGGCCCACCCGCAGTACATGCAGATCCGCTTGATCGGCGCCGGCGACCATGGCCTGGAACGGGTTCGGGTCGACCGCGACGGCCATCGCCTGCTGCGCATCGACCGCGCCAAGCTGCAGGAGAAGAGTCATTACGCCTACCTGTTCGAGACCCTGAGCCTGGCGCCGGGGCAGATCCGCCTGTCCCCCATCGTCATCAACCGCGAACTCGGCGCCCACTCCGGCCTGGGCAAGCCGACCCTGCACGTCTCCACGCCGGTGGTCGACGCCGGCGGCCGTGTCGTCGGCGCCCTGGTGATCAACGTCGACCTCGACCAGATGTTCGACCAGCTCAAGAGCGACTTGCCCAGCCACTACCAGGTCTACCTGAGCAACCGCTGGGGCGACCTGCTCATCCACCCCGACCACCGTCGCACCTTCGGCTTCGACCAAGGGCGCCGCCTGTTCATCCAGGACGAGTTCGCCGATGTCGCCCGCCTGCTCGAAGGCGGCGGCGAGACCAGCCTGATCAGCCGCCACGAGACCGTCGACAGCGGCCTGGTCGCCGCCTTCGTGCGCCTCAGCGTCAACACCGGCAACTCGGAGCGCTTCATCATCCTCGGCCTGGCCCAGCCCGAGAGCCACGTACTGGCGGAAACCTCGCGCCTCGGCCAGCGCATCGTCCAGGTGGTGCTGCTGTCCAGCCTGCTGGCGCTGGCCATCGCCATCGTCGCCTCGCGCGCGCTGACCCATCCGCTGATGAGCATCACCCTGGCCGTGCAGCAGTTCGCCCGGGAACGCCGCACCCGTCCCTTGCCGATCCACCGCCACGACGAACTGGGCCAGCTGGCGCGCAGCTTCGCGCAGATGCAGGAGGAAATCCTCGGCCAGCTGGACGAGCTCAACCAGCGCCGCGACGCCCTCGAACACCTGGCACGCCACGACCCGCTGACCGGCCTGCCCAACCGCCGAGTGTTCTTCGAGCGCCTCGACCATGCCCTGGCCAGCGCCCGGCGCAGCGCCAAGCCGCTGGCCGTGCTGTTCGTCGACCTCGACCATTTCAAGGAGCTCAACGACAGCCTCGGCCACGGCGTCGGCGACCGGGTGCTGCAGGCGGTGGCCAACCTGCTGCGCTCGGCCACCCGCGAGAGCGATACGGTGGCGCGTCTGGGCGGCGACGAATTCGTCATCCTCATCGAGCAGCTGGACGACCCGCAGCAGGTGCTGGCGGTGCTGCACAAGCTGCACGAGCGCTTCCAGCTGCCCATGCTCGTCGACAGGCACGAGGTGCAGGTCCAGGCCAGCATGGGCGTCAGCCTGTTCCCGCGCGACGGCGACGACATCGAGTCGCTGCTGCAGCAGGCCGACCGGGCCATGTACGCGGCCAAGAACGCCGGGCGCAACACCTATAACTACGAGGCCCAGGACCCGCGCTGACGCGCCACTCGGCAGGCCCGGCGCAACGTATCGCGAGCGTGCCGACGCGACGTCTATGCTTGCGATATCGACTCTCTCCCGGGGTACCCCACGTGCTGCCACTGCTGGTCTGCGACGACTCCACCATGGCGCGCAAGCAGCTGATCCGCGCCCTGCCGCCGGAATGGCCGGTGTCCATCACCCAGGCCAGCCACGGCGAGGAAGCCATGACGGCGATCCGCCAGGGCCTGGGCCAGGTGGTGCTGCTGGACCTGACCATGCCGGTGATGGACGGCTACCAGGTGCTCGCCCAGGTGCGCGAGGAAGGCCACGCCTGCCGCATTCTGGTGGTGTCCGGCGACATCCAGGACGAGGCCCGGCGCCGGGTCGCCGAACTCGGCGCGCTGGACTTCATCCGCAAGCCGGCCACGCCCGAGGAGCTGCGCGAGACCCTGGAGCGCCTCGGCCTGTTCGACCACCAAGCCGCCGCCGAGGCCCCTCCGCCGCGGACCGAGGCGGACTTCAAGGTCGGCTTCCGCGATGCCCTGCGCGAAGTCAGCAACGTCGCCATGGGCCGCGCCGCCGCGCTGCTGGCCGAGGAACTGGGCGTGTTCATACAGTTGCCGGTGCCGGCGGTGAACCTGTTCGAGGCCAGCGAGCTGCACATGGCCCTGGCCGATGCCAACCGCGGCGAGCGCTTGAGCGCGGTATGCCAGGGCTTCGTCGGCGAGGCCATCGCTGGCGAGGCGCTGCTGCTGTTCCACGATTCGGAAGTGGCGGACATCGCCCACCTGCTCGGCCTGCGTCCGGGCGGCGACGAGGCGACCTCGGAGATGCTGCTGGACCTGGCGAGCATCATCATCGGCGCCTGCCTCGCCGGCATCGCCGAGCAACTCGACATCCGCTTCTCCCAGGGCCACCCGCAGCTGCTCGGCCAGCATGCGCGCAGCATCGACGAGCTGATCCATTTCAACGGCGCGCGCTGGCGCAAGACCCTGGCGGTGGAGATCAGCTATGCCCTGGAGGACCGCGCCGTGCGCTTCGACCTGTTACTGCTGTTCACCGAGGCCTCCGTGCCGCGGCTGACCGCCAAGATCCAGTACCTGATGGAGTAGACCATGGCCGGCCAAGCCCAGATCGACATGCGCGAGCTGCACTGGCTGCTGGACATCGTCCAGTGCCTGGACGTGGGCGTGCTGGTGATGGACCGCAACTTCCGCATCGAGGTGTGGAACAGCTTCATGGAGAACCATTCCGGCCTCGGTGCCGACCAGGTCCAGGGCCGCAGCCTGTTCGAGCTGTTTCCGGAGATCGACCGGGTCTGGCTGGAGCGCAAGGTCGGCACGGTGCTGCGCCTGGGCACCCGCGCCTTCAGCCTATGGCAGCAGCGCCCCTACCTGCTGCGCTTCGAGACTTACCGGCCGATCACCGGCCAGGCGGACTTCATGTACCAGAACCTCACCATCATGCCGCTGGCCGCCGCCGGGCGTGAGGTGGAACACGTGTGCCTGATGATCTACGACGCCACCGAGGCAGCCGAGGCGCAGCTGCGCGAAGGCTGATCCCGCCCGGCGCTCACTTCTTCTTCGGCCGCGGCTTCTCGCCGAACTTGGGCACCGCGCGCACGGCCTTGGCCTTGGGCTTGTCGTCGGCGGCCTCGAACCAGTTGCCCATGTGGATCTTGCCCTTGCCGGCGCCGGGAACCACCTTGACCTTGGGCTTCTTCGGCTTCTTCAGCACCGCGCCTCCGGGAGCGGTCTGCGGCACCCGGTGATCAGGCTCGAAGCCCGGTTCGTCCTCGCGGCGGATGATCTGGCCGATCAGCGTCTCGATGGCCGCCAGCAGCTCGACTTCATCGGCGCAGACCAGCGACACCGCCTCACCGGTGGCGCCGGCGCGGCCGGTACGACCGATGCGGTGCACGTAGTCCTCGGCAACGATCGGCAGGTCGAGGTTGACCACCCGTGGCAGCTCGCTGATGTCCAGGCCCCGCGCGGCCACGTCGGTGGCGGCCAGCACGCGGACTTCACCGGCCTTGAAGCGCTGCAGGGCGCGCAGGCGCGAGGGCTGCGGCTTGTCGCCGTGGATCGAGTCGGCGGAGATGCCCTCGGCCAGCAACAGCTGCTCCAGCTCGTCGACGCCCTTGCGGGTCTTGGCGAACACCAGCAGCTGGTCCCAGCCGCGCTCGCGGTACAGGTGCAGCAGCAGCTCGCTCTTGCGCTTCTTATCTACCGTCACCAGCCACTGCTTGACGCTCTTGGCCGCCGCGTTGCGCGGGCTGACCTCGATGGACAGCGGGTCGCGCAGCAGCTCCTTGGCCATCAGGCGGATGGCGTCGGAGAAGGTGGCGGAGAACAGCAGAGTCTGGCGCTTGCGCGGCAGCGCGCTGAACAGCTCGTCCAGCTCCTTGGCGAAGCCCAGGTCGAGCATGCGGTCGGCCTCGTCCAGCACCAGCGCCTGCAACTGGTCGAAGCGCACCGCGTTCTGCCGGTACAGGTCGAGCAGGCGGCCGGGGGTGGCCACCAGCAGGTCGATGCCCTTGCGCAGCTTCATCATCTGCGGGTTGATGCTGACCCCGCCGTACACCGAGTAGGTGCGCAGCGGCAGGTTCTGCGCGTACTGCTGCACCGCCTGCGCCACCTGCTCGGCCAGCTCGCGGGTCGGCACCAGCACCAGCGCACGCACCGAGTTGGCCGCTACCTGGCTGCCCTCCATGGTCAGCTTCTGCAGCAGCGGCAGGGCGAAGCCGGCAGTCTTGCCGGTGCCGGTCTGCGCCGCGGCGAGCACGTCGCGCCCCTTGAGCACGGCCGGAATGGCCTGCTTTTGCACCGGCGTGGGCTCGCGGTAGTCGAGCCCCTCCAGAGTACGCAGCAGGGGTTCGATCAGGCCGAGGGGTTCGAAGGACATGGCGGAGCAACCAGAAACGGAAAGACGCAAGTTTAACCGTTCGCTTCAGAACCTGTTCAAAGTCTCGCGAGCTAGAGCCAGGCTAGGCAAAAACAAGCGAAGAAGGCACTGGGCCCGCACACGGGTTTACGAGTGGTAAACGAGCATTCTGAGACGCCGCGTCCCGGCTTGTTTTTAACAACGCATGGCCGACGCGCAGCAGGCTTTGGGCAGGTTCTCAGTCGTGCTCGACTACCACGCGCAATCCGTCGTCATCGGCTTGCGCACGCAGGCGAATCGCCGCCGGGTCCTGCAGCACGCAATCTGCGATGGCCGGCTCCAGCTCGGTACGCACCCGCCGCGCCAGGGCACGGGCGCCATAGCGCGCGTCGTGGGCGCGACACAGCCACTCCACCGCGCCCTCCTCCAACCACAGCGAGCGACCTTGGCGACCCAGGCGCTGGTTGAGCTTGGTCAGTTCGATCTCCAGCAGCGCCTCCAGCCAGTCGTCGTCAAGGCTCTGGAAGTCGAGGATACGGTCGATGCGGTTGAGGAATTCCGGGTCGAAGCTGCGCGTAAGCGCCCGCTCGCGCTCGCCGGCCTCGTCGGCGCGCAGGCCCAGCCACCTGCGCCAGCCACGGGCAAAGCGCTCGCGCAGGCGCTGCACTGGCAGGGCGCCAACGTTGCTGGTCATGAAGATCAGGCTGTTGCGGAAATCCAGGGTACGGCTGCCGGCGGTGAGGGTCAGGCGGCCGTTCTCCAGCACGCCGAGCAGACTGCGCAGCACCTCGGGACTGGCCTTCTCCAGTTCGTCGAACAGCACGATGCCGGGGCGACCGAATGTGCCGGCGATGGCCTCGGCGTCGAACAGGGTGGTGCCCTCCTTGCTGCCGACATAGCCTGGCGGCGCGCCGGTCAGAGCGGCGGCGTAGTGCTCCTGGGCCAGGGTGTGCATGTCGATACGGCAGAAGGCGTCGGCGCGACCATGAATGGCCTGGGCCAGCAGGCGCACCACCTCGGTCTTGCCGACGCCGGTGGGGCCCATGAACAGGTTGACCGACAGCGGCCGCTCACGCTCGCCGATATCGGCCTTGACCACCTTGAGCAGCGCCTCGACCTGCTCCAGCACCGCGTCCTGGCCGACGATGCGCTCACGCAGCAGGGCCATGACCTTGCCCGGCTCGAACAGGAAGCGCGACTGCAGGGTGGCCGCCGGCGCCGCCTCGGCCAGGCACTGGCGATTATGTTCGAGCAGGTCGTTGGCGAAGGGCATGGCTCAGCCTGCGACCTTTTCCTTGCCGGGGTGCGGCAGTTCGCCCACCGGGCAATCGGCCACGCCGATGGTCGAGCGGGTCAGCTTCTCCACGTCCTCCTGGGCCTTCTGCGCGTCCAGCACCCAGGTGCGGTAGAACTCGAACGGGCAATCGGCCACACCCTTGTCGCCGTCGCCGGAGTTGTACACGCCGGTGTAGCCACGATGCAGCAGCTTGAACAGGTGGTTCTGCGACTGGTCGTTGGCCCGTGCGTCACGGATCTGCGAGACCGACAGCTGGGCGTACTGGATGCCCATCTCCTCCTCGCCGCACTCGCCGAGAGTGCGGCCGTCGAAGCCAATCAGCGCGGAGTGGCCGAAGTAGCTGTACACACCGTCGAAGCCGGTGGCGTTGGCCACCGCCACGTAGCAGTTGTTGGCCCAGGCCATGGTCTTGGCCATCATCACCTGCTGGTCCTTGGCCGGGTACATGTAGCCCTGGCAGCGCACGATCAGCTCGGCGCCCTTCATCGCGCAGTCGCGCCAGATCTCCGGGTAGTTGCCGTCGTCGCAGATGATCAGGCTGATCTTCATGCCCTTGGGTCCTTCGGAGACATAGGTGCGGTCCCCCGGATACCAGCCCTCGATGGGGCACCAGGGGATGCACTTGCGGTACTTCTGCACGATCTCGCCCTGGTCGTTGATCAGCACCAGGGTGTTGTACGGCGCCTTGTGCGGGTGTTCCTCATGGCGCTCGCCGGTGAGCGAGAAGATGCCCCAGGTCCTGGCGTTGCGGCAGGCGGCGGAGAAGATCGCGGTCTCCTCGCCCGGCACCGTGGCGGCGGTGGCCATCATCTCGTCCTTGTCGTACATGATGCCCATGGTGCTGTACTCGGGGAACACCACCAGGTCCATGCCTGGCAAGCCGAGCTTCATGCCCTTGATCATCTCGGCGATCTTGCGCGCGTTGTCGAGCACTTCGACCTTGCTGTGCAGGCGCGGCATCTTGTAGTTGACGACGGCGACGCCGACGGTATCGGGGCTGCTGGAAATATCGCCGTGACGCATGACGGAACTCCTGTGTTGAGGCTGGAAACTAGTGGCTGATCATCCACGGCCGCGCCGAGGGACTGGCCTTGAGGCCGTGGGGGTTGGCCTTGGTCCGCTCGACCGGCTTGCTCGGGCCGCAGCAGCTGCAGCCCGCCGGGTGCTTGCGGTTGGCCTTGTACTCTTCGAGGGTCTGCGGCGCATGGCGCGAGCGCTCGTTGGTCTCATGCACGCGGCGCTGGCTGCCGGGCATGGTGGCCAGGCCGGGGGCGCTGAGAATTACCCGCCCGCTCTCGGTCTCGCAGTAGGGGCAGGAGCAGGGCGTGTCGCGCTCGGCCATCGGCCGCAGCACGGTGAAGTCGCCGCACTGCGGGCAGTCGTATTCGTAGATCGGCATATCAACCTCCTGGGAAGCGGAGCGCACGGCGCACGCGGCGCCGTGCGCGGGTGCATCACTTGTCGTAGGCGATGGGCATGTCGATGCTGCCGTCCAGGTACTTGGTCGGGCCGCTCGCGCTGGGGTTGATGTCGAACTCGAAGATGTCGGTCGGCAGCCACAGGGTGGCGCAGGCGTTGGGGATGTCGACCACGCCGCTGATATGCCCCTGCACCGGCGCCGAGCCGAGCAGCGAGTAGCCCTGGGCCGGCGAGTAGCCGAACTTGGTCAGGTAGTTGATGGCGTTGAGGCAGGCCTGCTGGTAGGCCAGGTTGACGTCCAGGTAGTGCTGCTTGCCGGCGTCGTCGACCGAGATGCCTTCGAAGATCAGGAAGTTGTTGTAGGTCGGCACGATCGGGCTGGGCTTGAAGATCGGGTTCTTGATGCCGTACTTGGCCATGCCGCCCTTGATCAGCTCGACTTTCATGTGCACCCAGCCGGCCATCTCGATGGCGCCGCAGAAGGTGATTTCGCCATCGCCCTGGCTGAAGTGCAGGTCGCCCACCGACAGGCCGGCGCCGTCGACGTAGACCGGGAAGAAGATCTTCGAGCCGCGCGACAGGTCCTTGATGTCGCAGTTGCCGCCGTGTTCACGCGGCGGCACGGTACGCGCGCCGGTGGCGGCGGCCATGTCGCGGGAGGCGCCGGTCATCTTGCCCATGTGCGCGGTGCTGGCGAACGGCGGATTGGCCAGCGGCGGTACGCGGGTCGGATTGGTGTCGATCAGTTCCTGCTCGCGGCGGTTCCACTCGGCGAGCATCTTGTGGTCCGGCAGGCAGCCGATCAGGCCGGGGTGGATCAGGCCGGCGAAGCGCACGCCGGGAATGTGCCGGCTCTTGGTGAACATGCCCTCGAAGTCCCAGATCGACTTCTGCGCGGACGGGAAGTAGTCGGTGAGGAAGCCGCCGCCGTTGTTCTTCGAGAAGAAGCCGTTGAAGCCCCACTGCGACTCGGCCTTGGCGCCGATATCGAGCAGCTCGACGATCAGCAGGTCGCCCGGCTCGGCGCCATGCACGCCGACCGGGCCGGACAGGTAGTGCACGGTGGACAGGTCGACGTCGCGCACGTCGCTGGCGTCGTCGTCGTTCTTGATCGCGCCGCCGGTCCAGTCGTAGGTCTCCAGGATGAAGTCCTCGCCCGGCTTGACCCAGCAGGCCATCGGGATGTCCGGGTGCCAGCGGTTGTGGACTTGTTCGTTCTCGGTGGCGGCCTGGTTGAGGTCGACCTTGATCAGGGTGTCGGTCATGACGTTGCTCCTGGGACCAGTGGTGGGTGCCTGGCGCCAATGCGCCGGGGTACGGTGGCCAGTCTCGGGGGGCGCAACGAAACGGAAAATACGTTGGATAACGTATGCGTGGCGCCAGCAACGGCGAGGCTTGCAGCGGCTTTTGCGCAGACACGAAAAAGCGGCCGGCGCATGGAGAACACGCCGGCCGTAAACAGGTGAAGCGTTGCCCTCCCCCGGCCGGGAGAGGGGCTGAAATCACACCGAGAGGTAGCGGCTGATGGTCGCCTCGTCGACCCTGTCGCGCGCCTCCTCGATGACGAACTTGCCCTTCTCGATGACCAGGAAGCGGTCGGCGATTTCCATCGTGAAGGACAGCACCTGCTCGGAGACGATGATGGTCAGGTCACGCAGGTTGCGGATCTCCTTCAGGGTGCGGGCGATGTCCTTGATGATCGACGGCTGGATGCCCTCGGTCGGCTCATCGAGCAGCAGTACCTTGGGATTGGTGGCCAGCGCGCGGGCGATGGCCAGCTGTTGCTGCTGGCCGCCGGAGAGATTGCCGCCCTTGCGGTGGCGCATCTCCTGCAGCACCGGGAACAGCGCGTAGAGGTCGTCCGGCACCTTGCCCTTGGCCGATGCCGGCAAGCCGGTCTGGATGTTCTCCAGCACGGTCATGCTGGGGAAGATCATCCGCCCCTGCGGCACGTAGGCGATGCCGGCCTCGACACGCTGGTGGGTCTCCAGCCTGGAGATGTCCCGGCCGTCGACGCTGATCTGCCCGCCCCACTGCGGCAGCACGCCCATCAGGCTCTTGAACAGGGTGGTCTTGCCCATGCCGTTGCGGCCCATCACGGCGACGATTTCCTTCTTCGCCACGTCGAGGTTGAGTTCGTGGAGGATCTGGCTCTGGCCGTAGCCGGAGACGAGGTTGTCGATCTGGAACATGCTGGACTCCTTGGCCCGGGGCTCAGTGCCCCAGGTACACCTCGATGACCTTGGGATTGCTCTGCACCGCGTCCATGCTGCCCTCGGCAAGCACCTTGCCCTGGTGCAGCACGGTGACCTTGTGGGCGATGCTCTTGACGAACTCCATGTCGTGCTCGATGACCAGCACCGAGCGACCCTGGCTGATGCGCTTGAGCAGCTCGGCGGTGGCCACGCGCTCGCTGACGCTCATGCCGGCCACCGGCTCGTCGAGCATCAGCAGCTGCGGGTCCTGCATCAGCAGCATGCCGATCTCCAGCCACTGCTTCTGCCCGTGCGAGAGCAGGTCAGCCTGCATGTGCAGGTGCTCGCCGAGCATGATTTCGGTGGCCACCTGCTCGACCCGCTCGATCACCGCCTGCGAGCGCTTGAAGAACAGCGCGCCGAACACCTTGCGACCTTTGGGATAGGACATCTCCAGGTTCTCGAACACCGTCAGGTTCTCGTAGATCGACGGGTTCTGGAACTTGCGCCCGACGCCGGCGCGGACGATGTCGAACTCGCGCATCTTGGTCAGCTCGCGGTTCTCGAACTGGATGCTGCCGGCGGTGGCCTTGGTCTTGCCGCAGATCAGGTCGAGCACCGTGGTCTTGCCGGCGCCGTTGGGGCCGATGACCACGCGCACCTCGTTGCGGTCGATGTACAGGTTGAGGTCATCGACCGCCTTGAAGCCGTCGAACGACACGGTCAGGCCCTCGATGGCCAGCACCGGTTTGGGCATCTGGAAGCCAGCGGGATTGGGGCTCATGGGGTGGTCTCCAGTTCGGGAGTGGGTGCGGCCTTGGCGACCGGCTTGGCCACCGGCTCGGTCTTCACCGGCGCATTGGCCTTCGGCTTGATACGCGTCAGCCAGCGTTTGCCGTGGCTGTCCCACAGGCCGGCGAGGCCGTTGGGGAAGTACATGACCACGGCGATGAACAGGCCGCCCATCAGGTACAGCCACAGCTCGGGGAAGCTCTCGGAGAAGTAGGTCTTGCCGAAGTTGACCAGCAGCGCGCCGTACACCGCGCCGAGCAGCGACAGGCGCCCGCCGACGGCGGCGAAGATGACCATCTCGATCGACGGCACGATGCCGACGAAGCTCGGCGACATGAAGCCGACCTGCAGGGTGAACATCGCCCCGCCGATGGCGGAGAAGGCGGCGCCGACGCAGAACACGAAGATCTTGAAGCTGGCCACGTCGTAGCCGGAGAAGCGCACGCGTTCCTCCTTGTCACGCATGGCCAGCAGCAGGCGGCCGAGCTTGGAAGCGATGATGAAGCGCGCCAGCAGGATGCAGCCGAACAGCAGGAAGGCGCTGACGAAGTACAGGATCAGCTTGGCCTCGTCGGTGCGGATATCCCAGCCCATCAGGGTCTTCAGGTCGGTGATGCCGTTGACCCCGCCGGTGTAGCCCTGCTGGCCGATGATCAGCACGGTGAGGATCAGCGCGATGGCCTGGGTGACGATGGAGAAGTACACGTCACCGACGCGGCGCTTGAACATGGTCAGGCCGATTACCAGGGCCAGCAGAACCGGCACCGCGATCACCGCCAGCAGGGTGAAACCGAAGCTGTGGAACGGCTGCCAGAGCATCGGCAGTTCGGTGATCTGGTTCCAGTCCATGAAGTCCGGGATGCCGGGGGTGGACTGGATCTTGGTGCTTTCCGGGTCGGAGGCCTCGAGCTTGAGGAACATCGCCATGCAGTAGCCGCCGAGGCCGAAGAAGATGCCCTGGCCGAGGCTGAGGATGCCGCCGTAGCCCCAGCACAACACCAGGCCGACGGCGACGAAGGCGTAAGTCAGGTACTTGCCGACCATGTTCAGGCGGAAGGCGTCGAGCAGCAGCGGGAACACCACCAGGATCAGCGCGGCGAGCACCGCCAGGCCGATGGCGCCCTGCTTGCCGCCCAGGAGTTTGTCGAGAGTCGGGTTCATGGGCGGCTCCTTACTTACGAACCTTGATGGAGAACAGCCCCTGCGGGCGCATCATCAGAATCAGGATCACCGCCGACAGGGTCAGCACCTTGGCCATCGAGCCGCTCATGAAGAACTCCATGATCGACTGGGCCTGGGCGATGGAGAACGCCGAGGCGATGGTGCCGAACAGGCTGGCCGCGCCCCCGAAGACCACCACCAGGAAGGTGTCGACGATGTACAGCGAGCCGGCGGTCGGGCCGGTGGAGCCGATGGTGGTGAAGGCCGCGCCGGCCACACCGGCCACGCCGCAGCCGAGGGCGAAGGTCATGCGGTCGACGCGCTTGGTATTGATGCCCACCGCGCGGCTCATCACCCGGTTCTGCATGGTGGCGCGCACCTGCAGGCCCCAGCGCGAGCGGTACAGCATGAGGAAGATGATGGCGGTGAGCAGAATGGTCAGCCCCATGACGAACAGGCCGTTGCGCGGAATGTCGATGGTCTCGGTGGGGTTCCACGAGCCCATCAGCCACTCCGGCAGGGTGGCGCTGACCTCGCGCGCACCGAAGATCGAGCGGAACGTCTGCTGCATGACCAGGGACAGGCCCCAGGTGGCCAGCAGGGTATCCAGCGGACGCTGGTAGAGCTTGCTGATCATCGCCCATTCCACCAGCCAGCCGATGGCGCCGGCGATGAGGAAGGACAGGACGATGGCGAAGAAGAAGTAGTAGGGCCCGAAGGCCGGGGCGTACTGCTCGGTCAGCGAGGACACCACGAAGGTTGTGTAGGCGCCGATGGTGAGAAACTCGCCGTGGGCCATATTGATCACGCCCATCTGGCCGAAGATGATCGCCAGCCCCAGAGCCATCAGCAGCAGGACGCAGAACACGGACAAGCCGTTGAAGCCCTGCATGGCCGCGATGGCACCAAATTCCGATAGCCATTCCATGTTGATGGTCTCCTGGCGGAAGAATGCGGGAGCCCCTCCCCCGCGAGGCGGGAGAGGGGTGCGGTTGGGCTTACTGGTAGCCTTTCGGGAAGGGATTCGGCTCGATCAGGCCGGACTCGTAGACCACCTTGAACTGGCCGTCTTTCTGCACCTGGCCGATGCGGGTCTTGCTCCACAGGTGATGGTTGTCGTGGACCTTCACGTAGCTTTCCGGCGCGCTGTTGAGCTCGATGCCCGGCGAGGCGGCGGCGACCTTGTCGACGTCGAAGCTGCCGGCTTTCTCGACCGCGGCCTTCCACAGCCACGGGCCGAGGTAGGCGGCCTGGGTCACGTCACCGATGACCGCATCCTTGCCGTACTTGGCCTTGAAGGCCTCGACGAAGGCGGCGTTGTTCGGGTTGTCCAGGCTCTGGAAGTACTTCATGGAGGCGTAGAAGCCTTCCATGTTCTCGCCGCCGATGCCGAGCAGTTCGTCCTCGGTGACCGACAGGGTCAGCACGTTCTGCTTGGCGGCGGTGACGCCGGCGGCCTTCATCTGCTTGTAGAAGGCGACGTTGGAGCCCCCGACCACGGCGGTGAACACCACGTCGGGCTTCTTCAGCTTGACCTTGTTGATCAGCGAGCCGAACTGGGTGTTGCCCAGCGGGTAGTACTCCTCGCCCACCACCTTGCCGCCGAGCACGTTCTCGATGTGCTTGCGCGCGATCTTCATCGAGGTACGCGGCCAGATGTAGTCGGAACCGATCAGGTAGAAGGTCTTGGCGCCCTTCTCCTTGGCGATCCAGTCGAGGCCGGCGAGGATCTGCTGGGTCGCCTCCTGGCCGGTGTAGATGACGTTCTTCGACTGCTCCAGGCCCTCGTAGAAGGTCGGGTAGTAGAGCAGGCCGTTTTCCTTCTCGAACACCGGCAGTACGGCCTTGCGCGAGGCCGAGGTCCAGCAGCCGAACACGGCGGCGACCTTGTCGCCCACCAGCAGCTTCTTGGCCTTCTCGGCGAAGGTCGGCCAGTCGGAGGCGCCGTCTTCCTGGATCACCTTGATCTGCCGGCCGAGGATGCCGCCGGAGGCATTGATCTGCTCGATGGCCAGGCGCTCGGCCTGGATCGAACCGGTCTCCGAGATGGCCATGGTGCCGGTGGCCGAGTGCAGCTGGCCGACCGTCACTTCGGTGTCGGTCACGGCCAAGCCGGTGGTGTTCACGCTGTCGGCCATGGCGCCCTGGCTGAACACGCTGGCGGCCAGCAGCGAGAGCGCGGCGGCGCCCAGCGCCAGCCGGCGGGGTAGAAGTCGGGTCGGTTGTGCATCCATCGTCGTGCTCCTCGTGCGGTTGGGTCGTTGCCGGCCTGTCTGCGCAGGTCTGCTCCGGGTTCGCCGCAAGAATGCGGGCGCCCTCCCCGCCGGGGTATACGCAGCATGACGTAAGCGCATACGTCATCTGACGTACAGCGCCACGGCACCAGCCTGGTGCACTCTCGAGCCCGAGCAGGAAGCCAGACAGAAGCCCGGGCGCACGCGCACGCGGCCCGCAGTTGGGGGCATGGATGTTGCAAATTCGCAGAGCAAACGGCAGCACCAGGAGCACGGGCGTGCAACCCACCGGAACCCAGCGCATCGTCAAGATCCGCCGCGACTACAACAGCTGGGTCGCCGACGAGACCATGGAGGACTACGCCCTGCGCTTCACCCCGCGGGCGTTCCGCAAGTGGTCGGAGCTGCGCATCGCCAACACCGCCCTTGGCGCCGTGTCGTTCCTCGCCCTGGAAGCCATCGGCGGCGCCCTGGCGCTGTCCTATGGCTTCACCAACACCCTGTGGGCGATCCTCGCGGTGAGCCTGGTGATCTTCCTCACCGGCCTGCCGATCAGCTACTACGCGGCACGCTACGGCGTGGACATGGACCTGCTGACCCGCGGCGCCGGCTTCGGCTACATCGGCTCGACCATCACCTCGCTGATCTATGCCAGCTTCACCTTCCTGTTCTTCGCCCTCGAGGCGGCGATCATGGCCCTGGCCCTGGAGCTGTACTTCGACATCCCGCTGGCGCTGGCCTACGTGATCTGTTCGGTGATCATCATTCCCCTGGTGGCCTACGGCATCACCCTGATCAACCGCCTGCAGACCTGGACCCAGCCGGTGTGGCTGGTGCTGCTGTTGCTGCCCTACGCCTTCGTCATCGCCAAGAATCCCGAGGCGATCGGCGACTGGACCAGCTTCGCCGGGCGCGAGGGCGAGGCCGGCAGCTTCAACCTGCTGCACTTCGGCGCCGCCTGCACCGTGGCCCTGGCCCTGGTCACGCAGATCGGCGAGCAGGTCGACTACCTGCGCTTCCTGCCGGAGAAGACCGCGCAGAACCGCAAGCGCTGGTGGGCCGCGCTGCTCATGGCCGGCCCCGGCTGGATCGTCCCCGGCGCGCTGAAGATGCTCGCCGGCGCCTTCCTCGCCTTCCTCGCCCTGCAGCACGAGATCCCCATCGAGCGCGCCGCCGAGCCGACGCAGATGTACCTGGTGGCCTTCCACTACGTGTTCGCCTCGCCGCAGTGGGCACTCGGCGCCATGGTGCTGTTCGTCATCGTCAGCCAGGTGAAGATCAACCTGACCAACGCCTACGCCGGCTCGCTGGCCTGGTCCAACTTCTTCGCCCGCGTCACCCACAGCCACCCGGGGCGCGTGGTGTGGCTGGTGTTCAACGTGGCCATCGCGCTGATGCTGATGGAGCTGGGCGTGTTCGAGGCGATCGAGGAGGTGCTCGGCCTCTACGCCAACATCGCCATCGCCTGGATCGGCGCGCTGGTCGCCGACCTGGTGATCAACAAGCCGCTCGGCCTGTCGCCGCGCTACATCGAGTTCAAGCGCGCGCACCTGTACGACATCAACCCAGTCGGCGTCGGCGCCATGCTGTTCGCCTCGCTGCTCTCGGTACTGGCCCACTTCGGCCTGTTCGGCGCCCTGGCCCAGGCCGCCTCGCCACTGGTGGCGCTGTTCTCGGCGTTCATCTGCGCGCCGCTGCTGGCCTGGCTCACCGGCGGGCGCTTCTACATCGCGCGGACCAGTACGGCGGCGCTGATCCACCAGTCAAACGCCAGCCACTCGCGCAATTGCGGCCTGTGCAACAACGCCTTCGAGAGCGAGGACATGGCCTTCTGCCCGGCCTACAGCACGCCGATCTGCTCGCTGTGCTGCTCGCTGGACGCGCGCTGCGGCGACGCCTGCAAGCCGCACGCGCGGCTCAGCCAGCAGGTCGACGCGCTGCTGCACTGGCTGCTGCCCTGGGCCAGCATCCCGCGCCTGCACAGCCGCCTGGCGCAGTACCTGGGCTTTCTCGCTCTGCTGGTGCTGATGCTGTTCGGCGCCCTGGCGCTGATCTACAGCCAGGTCTCCCACGGCCTGGTGCCGCACTCGCCGGAGGTGCAGCAGACGCTGTACCAGGCCTTCCTAAAGGCCTTTCTCACCCTCTCGCTGTTCGCCGGCATGCTCGCCTGGTGGATCGTCCTGACCCGCGAGAGCCGCCAGGTGGCGCAGCAGGAGTCGGATCGACAGACCCTGCTGCTGATGCAGGAGATCGAGGCCCACGGCAAGACCGACGAGGCGCTGCAGAAGGCCAAGGTGCTGGCCGAGAACGCCAACGCGGCGAAGAGCCGCTACGTCACCGGCCTGTCCCACGAGCTGCGCACGCCGCTCAACAGCATCCTCGGTTACACGCAGATCCTGCAGCGCGACGCGGCCATGCCCCAGCGCCACCACGACGCCCTGGCCACCATCTACCGCAGCGGCTCGCACCTGCTGTCGCTGATCGACGGCCTGCTCGACGTGGCCAAGATCGAGGCCGGCAAGCTGCACCTGGAGCTGTCGGAAATCGCCCTGCCCGAATTCGTCGGCCAGCTCGAGCGCATGTTCGCCCCGCAGGCCGCCGAGAAGGGCCTGGCCTTCCGCCTGGAGACGGCCGGACGGATTCCCGCGGTGGTGCGCGGCGACGAGAAGCGCGTGCGGCAGATCCTGATCAACCTGCTGGGCAACGCCGTGCGCTTCACCGAGCAGGGCGAGGTGCGCCTGCGCGTCAGCTACCTGCGCGAGACCGCCTGCTTCGAGATCGTCGACACCGGCATCGGCATCGACCCGCAGCAGATCGAGCGCATCTTCCAGCCCTTCGAGCGCGGCGACCTGATGCGCCAGGACAACGGCGTCGGCCTCGGCCTGACCATCACCCGCATGCTCACCGCGCTGATGGGCGGCGAGCTGTCGGTGCACAGCGAGCCGGGCAAGGGCACGCGCTTCCAGGTGCGCCTGTTCCTCTCCGAAGTGCGCGCGCCGCAGGCAGTGGTGCACGTGGCGCACGACATCATCGGCTACCAGGGGCCGCGCCGCCTGGTGCTGGTGGTCGACGACCACCTGGAGCACCGCCGCGTGCTGGCCGGCATGCTCGAACCGCTGGGCTTTCGCGTCGAGCAGGCGGCCAGCGGCCAGGAAGCGATCCGCCAGGCCGCGCTGCTCAGCCCCGACCTGATCCTCATGGACCTATCGATGCCGCAGATGGACGGTTTCGAGGCCAGCCGCCTGATCCGCCGCAACGCGGCGTGCCAGGCACCGATCATCGTCATTTCGGCGAATGCCTTCGCCGACGATCGCGAACGCAGTATCGCCGCCTACTGCAACGACTACCTGGCCAAGCCGGTACACACCGCGGCGCTACTCGAACGCATCCAGCAGCAGCTCGACCTGCAATGGCTGCACCGCGTCGCCGAGCCGGAACCGGCGCAGCCGCAGGTCGAAACGTTGCCCAGCGCCAGCGAGCTGGCCGAACTGCGCGAGCTGGCGGCGCTCGGCTACATGCGCGGCATCCAGGACAAGCTCGACACCATCGAACGCCAGACCCCAGCCTGCGCGCCCTTCACCAAACGCCTGCGGACCCTGGCCAAGGGCTTCCGCCTGGACGAGTTCAACCGCCAACTCAAGGAGGCCGAACATGAATGCAGCCACGCAGCTTGCTGAGCGCGGCACCGTGCTGATCGTCGACGACACGCCGGACAACCTCGCCCTGCTCTCCGACGCCCTCGACGCTCAGGGCTACATGGTGCTGGTGGCGCTGGACGGCCAGAGCGCGCTCAACCGCATCCAGCGGCGGCGCCCCGACCTGATCCTGCTCGACGCAATGATGCCCGGCCTGGACGGCTTCGAGACCTGCCGCAGGATCAAGGCCGAACCGGACAGCGCCGATATCCCGGTGTTGTTCATGACTGCGCTAACCGACAGCGAGCACGTGGTGGAAGGCTTCGCCGCCGGCGGCAGCGACTATGTGACCAAGCCGATCCACACCGACGAGGTGCTGGCGCGGGTCGCCGCCCACCTGCGCGCCGCGCGCACCCTGCAGTCGGCGCGCGCCGCCGCGCAGCCGGTGGACCTGACCCTGAGCAACGAGCCGACCTTCGAGACCCTCTCGGCACGCTTCCAGCTCACCGAGCGCGAGGTGGAAGTGCTGCGCTGGGTGGCCTGCGGCAAGACCAACCGCGACATCGGCGACATCCTCGGCCTGTCGCCGCGCACGGTGAACAAGCACTTGGAGCACGTCTATGTGAAGCTCGGCGTTGAGACCCGCACTGCCGCCGCGGCAGTGGCCATTTCCGCCAGCGTGGCGCGCTAACGGGCTGATATCGCGTCAGCCCTTGCCGCCCTTCTGCATCTGCTGCAGCAGCGGCGCGCACTGGCTTGGCTCCTCGCCTTCGCTGGGTGCCACCAGCGCCAGCAGGCCGGCGGCCGGGGCCACGGCCACACCCAGTGCCAGCAGGCCGACACCGCGCAGGGCCAGCGGGGTGGCCTGCACGCCGGCGTTGGGCTCCTTGAACGTGCCGCGCACGTAGAGCGGCGAGCGCAGCGAGAAGATGCGCAGTCCCTTGGCGGCCGGCACGATCTCGAAATCCAGCTGCTCGCGGGCGAAGTTGGCCGAGCCATCGACCTTGATTACCGCGTTCTCGGTATCGATCACGAACAGCCGGGTGCTCATGAGCCCCTGCTTGATGCCCAGGTCGGCGGCCGCACAATTGATGGTGACCTCGTCGTCGCCGAACAGCTTGCCGACCAGATAGTTGCCCACGTTGAGGCCGGCGATCTCGAGCAGGCTGCGGCTCACCGCGCCATCGTTGATTAGCATCTTCAGCTCGCCGTCGGCGCTGCCCAGCAAAGCCGCCACGGAATTGCCGGTGCCGCTCAGGCTGGCGTCGCCGTTGAGCGCGCCGAGGCTGGTCTGCATCGGCTCGAAGGTCGGGAACAGCTGCTTGAGCTTGAGTGCACGGGCGCTCAGCCGCACCCGCCCCTGCATTGGCGTGACCGCGCCGTTCAGGCGAATCTGGGCATCGAGCGTGCCGTCGGCCATGCCGAAGCGCAGCGGCTCCAGGCTCAGTACGCCGTCGTCCAGCACCACGTGGGTGTCGAGATCGCTGATCGGCAGCCGCTCGGAGTGAACGATGCGCTTGCCGATGAAACGCACGTCGGCATCCATGCTGCGCCAGCGCTCGGTGCGAAACTCTTCCACCGGCAGCACCTTGTCCGACGGCTGGTTGGCGGCGGCGCCGCGTTCCTTCTTCTCGGCGTTCGAGTCGGCGCCGATCAGCGGCGCCAGGTCGGCGAACAGCAGTTGATCGGACGTCAGCTGGCCGGACAGCTTAGGCCGCGGCTGGCGGGCGACGAAGGTCAGATCGCCGTGGATGTCGCTGTCACCGATGCGACCGTTGAAGCCGCGGTAGCGGAAGATCGCGCCGCCCGCATCCTGCAGATCGGCCTGCAGGCGACCGTCGGTGGCATAGGGCGGCGTATCCGGCAGCGTGACGCCGGTCAGCGGGTAGAGATGGCTGAGGCTGGCGCCGGCGAGCTTCAGGCGCAGGTCCAGGGCGCCGAGGTTCTGCGGATCGGTCAGGCTGCCGGCCAGGGTGATGCGGGTGGCGCCGACACGCACGTCGGCCTGCAACGGGAACGGCAGGCTGGCGTCGCGCAGTGCGAGCAGGCCGCCGACCTTGCCGCTGCCGTTCACCGGCTCGCCTCGGAAGCGCCCCTTGGCCAGCCAGGCGAACGCGTAGTCCTGGGCCGCCGCATGCTCTTCGGCCAGGCGTTTGGCGGTGCCCTCGCCGACGATCTGGGCGAAGGGTACGGGCGCGCCGAGCGGGTCGACCTGGGCCTCCAGACGGGTTCGGCTGACCTGGTCGTCGAGATTGATGCGCGCCTGGTCGAAGCCGATGGTGCCGATCTGCAGCGACCAGGGGCTCGGTTCGTCGCTCTGCTCCGGCTCCTGCTGGCCGAGGTCGAAGGTCCAGTTGGCGCGGCCGTCGGCGACGCGCTGTAGATTGGCGAAGGGCGCGCCCAGGTCGATGCGCGGAATGCTCACCGTCTTCCACAGCAGCGGCAGCGGTTCGAGACGGAAACGCACGCTGTCCAGGCTGACGAAGGTGTCGCCCTGAGCCCAGCTGGGATTGCCCAGGCGCAGGTATTCGGCGGAGAAATGCGGCCACGGCAGCCAGGCACGCCAGCCACCCTGCTCGGGCTCGCGGTGCCAGACCACGCGCAGGTCACCCTCGATGGCAAAGGGACGGTTGAGCGCCGCGGAGACCTTCTCGTTGATGGTCGGGCGTAGCAGGTTCCAGTCGAACAGGACGAGAAACAGCATCAGCCCCGCCAGCACCAGCAGCAACACGGCCAACGCCCCGCTCAACCACTTGCGTAACCGCACCTGCACCTCCTTCCGAACCGGGTTCATAACGGCTTCGACTGACGAAACGCGGGAACGCTCCCTTGGGTCTGGATTCAACGTGAGCCAAGGCAGGTTGCGCGCGAGCCTGCCCCCAGTCGCAAGGCCGCTGCCCGGCCTCGCGCTGCGCCGAACAGCCGTGAACTGGCGTGCCCAGCTGAAATGCCCGATGCTGAAGCTCCTAACCCCGGACCCGCCTATGCGCCTGATCGACACCCATACCCACCTGGATTTCCCCGACTTCGACGCCGACCGCGGCGCGCTGCTCGCGCGCAGTCGCGCCCTGGGGGTGGAGCGCCTGGTGGTGCTCGGCGTGTTTCGTGACAACTGGCAGCGGCTGTGGGACCTGTGCCAGGCCGAGGACGGTGTGTACGCCGCATTCGGCCTGCACCCAGTGTTTCTGGACCAGCACCGCCCGGAACACCTGGACGATCTGCGCGACTGGCTGAGCCGCCTGGCCGGCGACCCGAAGCTGTGCGCGGTGGGTGAGTTCGGCCTGGACTACTACGTTGAAACCCTGGATCGCCCGCGCCAGCAGAGGCTGTTCGAGGCGCAGCTGGCCCTGGCCGCCGAGTTCGAACTGCCGGTGTTGCTGCACGTGCGTCGCGCCCACGCCGCCACCATCGCCACGCTCAAGCGCTTCAAGCTGCCGCGTGCCGGCGTGATCCACGCCTTCGCCGGCAGCTACGAGGAGGCCCGCGAGTACCTCAAACTGGGCTTTCGCCTCGGCCTCGGTGGCGCACCGACCTGGCCGCAGGCCCAGCGCCTGCGCAAGGTCGTGCCGCGCCTGCCGCTGGATGCCGTGGTGCTGGAGACGGATGCGCCGGACATGGCCCCGGCCATGCACCCCGGAGTGCGCAACAGCCCCGAGCACCTGCCGGACATCTGCGCCGCCCTGGCGGAGCTGTGGGGCGTATCGCCCGAGGAACTGGCCACAGCCAGCAGCCGCAACGCCGACGAGCTGTTCGGCTGGCCCGGCTGAGCCACCGGTCGGCCAGAAACGACGAGGCCCGCCATGGGGCGGGCCTCGCAGCGGCAGGAATGATCAGACGCGGAAGGTGCTGATCAGCTCCTTGAGCCGCGCCACCTGACTGGACAGCTCGCGGCTGGCCTGCTCGGTCTCCACCGCACCCTCGGCGGTACGTTCGCCGGCCTGGTTGATCTCGACGATGTTCATGTCGATGTCGTGGGCCACGGCGGTCTGCTGCTCGGCAGCGGCGGCGATCTGCTGGTTCTGATCGACGATCATGCCGACCGCGCCGAGGATGTTCTCCAGCGCCTGCTGCACCTGCGACGACTGATTGACCGTGCTCTCCACCATCTTGTGGCTGCCGTTCATGGCGGTCACCGTGGCGCCGACGCCGTTCTGCAGGCGGCCGATCATCTGCTCGATTTCCTCGGTCGACTGCTGGGTCCGCTTGGCCAGATTGCGCACCTCGTCGGCGACCACGGCGAAACCGCGGCCCTGCTCGCCGGCCCGCGCCGCCTCGATGGCGGCGTTGAGCGCCAGCAGGTTGGTCTGCTCGGCGATGCCCTTGATCACGTCCAGCACCTGGCTGATGGCGGCGCTGTCGGAAGCCAGCTTATTGATCACGCCCACCGACTGGTCGATTTCGCTGGCCAGGCGCCGGATGCTGCCGACCTGCGATTCGACCATGGCGCGGCCGCTAACCGTTTCGTCATTGACGCTCTGCGCACTGCCCACGGCAGCGGCGGCGCTACGGGCGACCTCCTGGGCGGTGGCGGACATCTGGTTCATCGCCGTGGCCACCTGCTCGATCTGCCCGCGCTGAGCATTCACCGCCTGGCTGCTGGACCCGGACACCAGCTCAACACGATCGGCCTGGCGCTCGACCTCGGTGACGGTCTGGCCGACCAGTTCGATCAGGTCGCGGATTCGCGACACGGTGCCGTTGAACACCTCGCCCAGCTCACCGAGCTCGTCCTGGCTCCGGACATTGACGTGCACGGTCATGTCGCCGCCGGCGACCTGATTGAGGGTCTTGCCGAAGCCCTTGAGGGTGGCGCGGGTGGACACGTAGAAACCGCCGTACAGGTAGCCGATGGCGAGGAACAGCACCACCAGGGCCACCACCAGCAGAATCATCTGGGTGCGCTTCTGCTCCAAGCGACGGCTCAGGTCGTCGTCGAGATAGTCGAGCACGCCATCGTTCATCACGTAGGTCTTGTCGATGGCCACGGTCAGCTGGTTGTAGAAATCCTGCCAGGGCGCATCGAGGGTGTCGGCCATCAGCAGCTGCTCTTCGAGCACCACGCTGGTCTCCGTCAGGGTGTTGCGGCTGGCCTCGGCGAGCTGGCCCAGGCTGCGCTCGGCACGCGCATCGGCGCCGAGGGCGCTCTGGATTTTGAAGCCGTATTCGGCGTGCAGCTTTTCCAGCTCGGCCAGCAGCTCATCGAGCTTGGTGCTGTCGGACGAACCGAGAATCCCCTGGCCGAGGGAATACGAGCCCAAGGCGCGGCCCTTGCTCAGGGCCTCGGTGATCGGCGGGGTGACGGTGGTGAGCAGTTCGGACATCTGGCGCACGATCAAGTCGCTGTCCTGGCTCAGGCCGGACTGGCTGGCGACGAACTTGATGAACACCTCGGCATTATCCAGCGCCTTGACCACTAGCCCGGCCTTGCTGCGCAGCGAGGACTCGGCGGCCACCGCATCCAGCGCCTGCTGGATGGTTTCGCGCTGGGCGTTGAATTCCTCGATCTTCTGCGGATCGTTGCTGGGCGACTCCATCGCCGCGAGGGTCGCCGCGACGCTTTTCTCCAGCTCGCCGATCATCGCCGAGAGCTTCTCCGACTGGCCGGACTGGCCGATGACGGCATTGATCTCGTAGAGGTCGTTGAGGCGCTCCAGCTCCTGGCGCACCTTCTGGCTCTGCTTCAGCAGCTCCAGGCTCTGCAGCTCGGTGCGGGTGTCGACGAAGGCGTCGTAGGAATCACGAACCAGGAAGTAGTTGGTGACCAGCATGGGCAGGAAGAACAGCACACTGATCAAGCTGAACTTCATGCCGAAGCTCAGTCGGTTCATCAGCGCGATGGCAGGGTACAACACGCTATTCACTAGACGTCTCCTGTTGCCATTATTGTTGTATGCCAGCCGGGAGAAGCTGGTCTATTGAACGGCAAGGTGTCGTTGCTTTCTGATTTTCAGCGGGGGCTGGCCATCTGCCAGGCGCAGCTCCCCCGCAGCCTGTATACCGGATATCGGCTAAAGCCTGTGTAACTTAAGGTTAAGAATGCGCATGTCACTTCGCTTCGGCATTGATCTGGGTGGGACAAAGACCGAAATCGTCGCGCTCGAAGGCTCCGACGAGCGGCTACGCCGTCGCCTGCCCACGCCCCGCGGCGACTACCAGGCCACCCTGCAAACAATAGTACGGCTGGTGCGTGAAGCGGAGGGCGAGCTGGGTGAAAGGGGCAGTCTCGGAGTCGGCATTCCCGGTACCCGCTCGCCGGACCATGGCCGGATCAAGAATGCCAACTCCATCTGCCTGATCGGCCAGGACCTGCAGGGCGACCTGGAAGATCTGCTGCAGCGCCCGGTCAGGCTGGCCAACGACGCCGATTGCTTCGCGCTGTCGGAGGCCAGCGATGGCGCCGGCGCGGGGATGGCTAGCGTATTCGGCGTGATCCTCGGCACCGGCGTGGGCGGCGGCATCGTCATCCACGGCAGGCCGCTCGGCGGCCCCAACGCCATCGCCGGGGAATGGGGACACAACGCCCTGCCCTGGCGCACCGCCGAGGACGGTCCGGCGAGACCCTGCTATTGCGGTCTGGACGACTGCATCGAGACCTTCCTCAGCGGCCCCGGTTGGGCCGCGCGCAGCGGGCTGAGCCTGGACGCAGCGGAGCTGGCGGAGGCGGCGCAACGCGGTGAGCCGGCCGCGACGCAGGCGCTGGAGCGCTACTGCGAACAGCTGGCCAGGGCGCTGGCCTCGGTGATCAACGTTCTCGATCCGCACGTGATCGTGCTGGGCGGCGGCCTGTCGAACATCGCCGCGCTCTACGAGCGAGTTCCGCCGCTACTGGCCCGCCATGTGTTTTCGGACCGGGTCAACACGCGCCTGGTCCGGGCGGTGCATGGCGACTCCAGCGGCGTGCGTGGCGCCGCCTGGCTCTGGCCCGAGTAATCCGCCGCTCTAGAACAGCAGGATCCACACGGCGAATGCCGCATACCAGAGCACCGCGGCGCGAATCAGTAGTTGCCAGAGCTGGTCCAGGCTGTCGATGCCCGACTCCTGAGCCGGCACCTCGCCGATCTCGCTGGCGGCGCGCCCGGCATTGGCCAGCAACCGTGCGGCCGGCAGTTCCCAGGCCAGCAGATCGTGCAGCACCGCGCGGCTGACCGCGACGAAATCGCCGACCAGCGCGAAGCTGGCCGCCAGCACCCGCACCGGCAGCCAGTCCATGGCGTGGCGCAACTGCGCCGCCCGCTCGGCCACGCCGGGCTGGCCATGCTCCGCACTCAGCGCCAGCAGGCGATAGGCCAGCGCCGGCAGCGGGCCGAGCAGGGCGTACCAGAAAATCACCGCGAAAAAGCCCTGGTAAGCCTGCCAGAGCTCGTAGTCCTGAACCCGCTCGAGCAGCTCGGCCTGGCTTTCGGCGGTCACCCCCAGATCGCGTTCGGCCACGTGCAGCGCAGCCTGGTCGTCGCCGCGGCGCCAGGCGTCACGAAACGGTCCGAGGTCCGCCAGCACATCGCCACGGCCGAGGCTGTACACCAGCACCAGCAGATGCACCGGCAGCGCCAGCCAGCCGTAGGCGAGCGGCTCGAGGATCACCAGCAACAGGCCGAGCAGCGCCACCGGCAGCAGCACCACGACCGCCAGCGTGAGCCAGGGCGAGGAACCCTCGCTGCTCGCCAGCCAGCGCCGCCAGGGACCATCCTGCTGGATACGCTGGCGCCCCGAGGAAAACTTCTCCACCCAGAGCACCAGTAGCAGCACCAGGAAATTCATACCTTGCTCTCCTCGCCTTGCAGGTCGGCGCGCATGCGCGCCCAATCGAAACAGGGGCCCGGATCGGTCTTGCGCCCCGGGGCGATATCGCTGTGCCCGCGGATGCGCTCGACGCTCATCTGCGGATAGACACGCAGCAATTCGCGAGTCAGGGCCGCCAGGGCCTGGTACTGGGCATCGGTGAACGGCAAATCGTCGGTGCCTTCCAGCTCGATGCCCAGGGAAAAATCGTTGCAGTTCTCGCGGCCTTCGAAGCTCGACACACCGGCATGCCACGCTCGCTGATTGCAGGACACGAACTGAGTGATGCCGCCGTCGCGCTCGATCAGAAAATGCGCGGACACCGTCAGCTGGGCGATGCCGGCAAAATAGCGGTGCTCGTCGACAGGCAGGCGATTCTGGAAGAACTGCTGCACCTTGCCGGTCCCGAACTGGCCCGGCGGCAGGCTGATGTTGTGGATCACCAGCAGCGACACCTCGCCCCGGGGGCGCTCGTTGAAGTTCGGCGAAGGGCAGTGACGGATGCCGTCACACCAGCCGCTGGCAGGGTCCAGCCGCATTGCAGGCTCCTTGAAGACTGGCGCCACTCTAGCAGAACTCCAAGAACGAAAACGCCCGGCGCGGGCCGGGCGTTTTTGTCAGGCGGAGATCAGGCTCCCTTGAGCTTGCGCAGGTTGCCGATCACCGATTCCAGCGCCCTGTCGAACAGCAGCGCGTCGTCGAGCAGGCGGATGGCGCCGCGGCGGAACTCCACGGCCAGGCCCATGCGGGTCTTCTCCATCACCTTCATGCCGGTGCGGTTGACGAAGATGTACTTGCCGGTTGGCTTGATGATCGCCGCCAGCTTGCCGCGCAGCTTGTGCTCCTCGTCTTCCTGGATCTCCACCCAGCTGCCGACGCGCAGGCTGTCGACGTGCTGCAGGGCTTCGTCATCGTCGGGTAGGCTGGCTTCGGGCTCCTGAGTGCGGCTTTCGCCGGGCGCCAGGAGAACGATCTCCTCGACCACCTCGACCATTGCCGGCACCGCCTCGACCTCTTGCGGCGGCAGCTCGAGCAGCGGAGCCTCGCCAGCCTCGGCCGGCACCTCGGCCAGGGCCTCGACTGTTTCTTCCAGCAAGGCCGGTTGCTCCAGCGGCTCGGGCTCACGCTTGAAGCGCTGGAAGGCCTGAACATGCACAGCTTCGAGTTTGCTGAAGAATTCGCTGGTGATGAACGGATCAATGGCGGCGCTGGCCAGGCCGTCGCGCAGCGACTTGAGCAGGCTCGGCACCAGCTCCAGCAGGCGCAGGCGATCTTCCGGCTGCTCGTGGGGCTCGACGCTCCAGATGAGGTCGTCCATTACTGCCAGTGCGGCCTCCCACTCGGCGGATTCGGCGCCGTGCTTCAGGCAGGTCAGCTGCAGCACCTTGCTCCAGCCTTCCTGCAGCAGACGCACCACCACTTCGGGCAGGGTCTTGCCGAGCAGGCGGGAATTCAGCGCCTGCTCGACCTGCTGACGGGCCAGCTCGGCCTTGGCGCGACCTTCCTCGGCATCGCGGGTGCGCTGTTCGAGCAGTTCGCTGCGGCGCTTCTCGTCACCGGTGAAGGCGACGAACTCGGCGAGCACGTCGGAGAAGATCGCCGGGTCGTCGGTGAAATCGTTGAGCAGACGCTGCACCACCTGCTCGATACGCTGGTACAGCGCGTCACGCTGCTCGTCGCCCTGGGCGTTCCAACCGAGCGCGGCGGTGGCGATTTCGTTGAGCAGGCGGCGGGCCGGGTGGCTGCCGCGGCTGAAGAAGGTCTTGTCCAGCACAGCGACCTTGAGCATCGGGATCTGCAGGCGGCCGATCAGGGCCTTGAGCGAATCCGGCAGGGTACGGTCGTCGAGGATGAACTCGAACAGCATGGCGACCAGGTTGATCACGTCCTCGTCGACTTCGCCGACCACGCGGGCCTTGCCGCTCTTGGCGCTGGCGCGGGCCAGCAGGCCTTCGAGCTGATTGCGCAGGTCGTAATCCAGAGCGACCTGCTGGCTGCCGACCGGGAAATGCTGCTGCATGTGGGAAAGCAGGCGCATCAGGTCGTTGCTGGAAATCGGCACGGCGTCGGCAGGCATTTCCCGACGCGGCAGGACAGCGGAGCCACGAACCTGGGACAGCAGTTCCTGCAGCGCGCCGAAGACCTCCTGAACGTCCTCGTCAGCGTAGCCGGCGGACTGCCCGCCACGCGCCTCGACGGAATCGTCGCGGCTGGCGCGGCCGGTTCCCTGAGAACGCCCCTGCTGACGGCGTGCAGGCGGCGCCGATTTCAGTTCCGGCAGCACGCCGGCCTCGACCAGTTGCTGGTTGGCGTTGGCGTACAGTTGATCCAGATCGCCCAGCACGTACTTTTCGAACAGTTTGAGGATAATCAGCTTGACGCGGATCTCCACGCCCAGCCCCTCGCAGGACGCGAGGAACTGTTCGCAGAGCATGCGCGGGCCGAGCGGGTTGGTCTTGTCCTCGAGCTTCTTGCTGATCATCGCGTTGAGGCGCGTGGTCAGGTGGCCGAGGGCGACGCCGTCCCGGCTCATCACGCGGGAGACCATGGCGTCCAACGCGACCGACTCTTCCAGCGCATCGTCCTGAACCAGCGACAGGCTCTCGAACGAAACGGCGCCCAGCTGCGGGGCGGGGCTGCCGATCTCGTACTGGTTGAGCGTGGAGAAGCTCTCGAACACCTTCTGCAGGAAACTGCGCTCGATGGTCTTGCGCTTCAGGCGCAGGTCGCGCATCGCCTCGAAGAAGGCGTTCTGCTCGGTATTGCTGGCCGCACGATCGGCCATCTCAAAGAGGGTATCGTCCGCATTGTCGAACAGTCCTTGCAGCGCCTGCTTGAGCTGCTGGGCAGCCTTGTCGCGCACCTGGATGAGGGCCACGGGAAGCCTTCCTGCCGGCGAAGTTGGCGATTGCTCGGGGGCGACCTTGTTCAGGTGCACCACTTTCGCGTCGGTCTTCATGTCGAGTCTCCCGCAATCCGTTTGATCAGAACAGACTGCATACGATCGCTGGGCATCCGAAGCGCCAATAACATGGCGTCAAACTTGTCAATGAGCCCCAGTATAGGGGGATGCGAAGCATGACCAAATACCCTCTGTCGCATACATGACCTGCATCACAGAGCGCAGCGCTCGAGGGTACGAACGGTCGAACAGAGGATCTGGCAGACCATGTGACAACGAGCGCGACGACAATGCACAGAACTTTTCCTGTCCTTATAATCGCGCCACTGAAAATGCGGAGGCCGAATGGCTAACCTGACCCTTGCCGAGCTCGGCGCCGAAATCGAAGCCAACGTACGCGCCGCCCTGCGTGAAGACATCGGCAGGGGCGACATCACGGCCCAGCTAATCCCCGCCGAGCGCCTGGCTCATGCCACTGTGATCACCCGCGAAGCCGCGGTGATCTGCGGCACCGCCTGGGTCGAAGCGGTGTTTCGCCAGCTCGATCCGAGGGTAATCGTGCATTGGCAGGTGGCGGATGGCGACAAGGTCGAACCCGACCAGGCGCTGTTTCACCTCGAAGGCCCGGCACGCGCCCTGCTCAGCGGCGAACGCAGCGCCCTGAACTTCCTGCAGACCCTCTCGGCCGTCGCCACCCGCTGCCGCCACTTCGCCGATCTGGTCGAAGGCACCCAGGTAAAGCTGCTCGACACCCGCAAGACCCTGCCCGGCCTGCGCCTGGCACAGAAATACGCGGTGACGCAGGGCGGCTGCCACAACCACCGCATCGGCCTGTATGACGCCTTCCTTATCAAGGAAAACCACATTGCGGCCTGCGGCGGCATCGCCCAAGCCATCTCGACAGCCCATGGCATAGCCCCCGGCAAGCCGGTAGAGATCGAAGTGGAAAGCCTGGAAGAGCTGCGCCAGGCGCTGGATGCGGGCGCCGACATTGTCATGCTCGACGAACTGATCCTGGACGACATGCGTACCGCCGTCTCCCTCACCGCCGGCCGCGCCAAACTGGAAGCCTCGGGCGGCATCAACGAAAGTACCCTGCGCACCATCGCCGAAACCGGTGTCGACTACATCTCCATCGGCAGCCTGACCAAGGACGTCAAGGCTGTGGATCTGTCGATGCGGCTTAGCCTGTAACCAACCACACCAGAAATACAAAGCCCCGCATCTAGCGGGGCTTTCTTTATATGGTGCGGAGACAGGAGTCGAACCTGCGACCCTCGCATTACGAGTGCGCTGCCCTACCTGCTGAGTTAACCGGCAACACACCACTCGATCAGGTGCATGCAGCAGCCGGAAATAAAGTGAAACTCCCACGGCAGAAATCTACCAGGGCTGGAGATCCACGATCGCTATCACCCCGGCAGTCTCTCTACGAATCAGAACGACCATGGGACTGGCACCCGCCATCAGGGGCATCCAGGCATCTGCCTCCTTCCATTGATCAAGCACAGCACTCACACGCTTTGAGTCATTGAACAGTGAGAGTCTTTCCAATGGCATCGCCCTTTCTTTTATTGACGACGCCATATCGGAGAGCGGGCGGTAAAGATCAGGGCGCTGAGGGAGGTCGCTGCCACCGGTGGTGGCCTCGAAAATCAGCGCCTGCCTCAGCTCAGGATCAGCCGGACTATCGGCAGCCACCCACTGAGGCCCCATGAATGAAGCAACACGATATTCGGGTAGGGCATGCTCAATTCTGCGATCGTCGATATCCAACGCGCGTACCACATCGAAGCGGTCGACATTGAATACGAGCCACGCCGGACGCCCCTCCGCCACGGTCCACACCCCGTACGCGAATGCTGAGAACTGCAAGAGCAGAATCACAGCCATATCGAACACCAGCGTTTTCTTGCCAACCTTGAACACCAGCAACGTCAGCAGAGGCCCGATGATTACGTCGACCCCCAGCAGCAGCATGAAGATACTCGTTACACCGACTGCCTCATGCAAGGGCGCGGGGTACCATACCCAAAACACCAGCAGCAGCATCGCCAGCGCAACGAGGGCCGAACCGCAGAGATGAATGGAGAAAACCTTGAAACGAGGAGACGCAAGTAAAGATTGGGACATCGCCAGTTGCACCCAGACAGAAAGGCGGAATCGTACTATCGCTGCGCCTAGCCATTAAGCCGGCAATTTCACATTTGCATACTGGGCGGCGAAATGCGAAGCAGCTCAAGCGACACAATCGCGTCAATGACGTTTTTTGTCAGTTATCGCCCCGCGCCTTCGTCTCCAAGCAGCGCTCGCGCCCTCCTACCCAGCGTAGGCGCCCAAATGACGCTGCTTACATACTTGGCACGCCCCCTGCTTTACCACTGGCAGCGCAACGCATTGTTGCCACTTACAACCGGAGAACTCTCAATGAAAGCAATGCAAAAAGGCTTTACCCTGATCGAACTGATGATCGTGGTTGCCATCATCGGCATCCTGGCCGCCATCGCCCTGCCGGCCTACCAAGACTACACCGTTCGTGCCAAGGTTTCTGAAGGCTCGGTTTCCGCCAGCGCCCTGAAGATCGGTGTAGCCGAAGCGTTCGCCGATGACGGCGTGGATGGCATTGCCGCCTACTCCGGCGTAATCGCTGCAGACATCGCCAACATTCGTACCGATAAAATTACCGACGTAGCTATTGACGCTGCTGACGGCACCATCACCATGACCATGGGCGGTATCCCGCAGCTGGGCGCAAACAACACCCTGATTTACACTCCCAATATCAACGGCAACCCTCTTGCTAACAACAACTCTGCCGGCACTATCCAGTGGACCTGCAATGCTGGCAGCATCGAAGACAAATATCTGCCGGCTAACTGCCGCCAGTAATTGCTGCTGAGTTCAGTGATGAGCAAAAGAGACCGCCCAGCGGTCTCTTTTGCTATCTAGCACTATAAGAAACCGACTCGAAACCTTATCAAGCTCAGCCGCATGTCTAGTCGGTGATTAGCTTGTCGGTTATAACGATGACTGAATCGACAGCTGGCCATAGCGACATGAACGAATCCCCCACCTTGACCGGTCTTGCCAAGCAACTGGTTATCAACAATCTCCTAGACGAGACCTCGGCTCAGCAAGCGCAGCTTCAGGCGCAGCGCAACAAGCTGCCCCTTGTTACTTATCTGGCGCAGAACAAGCTGGTAAAAAGCCGAGTCCTTGCAGAGCTGATCAGCGACCAATTCGGCATCGCCGTTCTGGACTTGAGCAGCATTGATAAGGAAGTGATGCCCCGCGATACGGTCACGGAGAAGCTGGCCCGCCAACATCGCGTGCTTCCTCTTTATAGGCGTGGCAACAAGCTATTCATCGCCACTTCCGATCCGTCCAACCACCAGGCCGTGACCGATGTGCAGTTCAGTACCGGTCTGAGCACCGAGTCGTTGCTCGTCGAAGACGACAAGCTAGGCGATGCCATCGACAAATTCTTCGAAAGCGCTACGAGCGGTTTGGGCGAGTTGGGAGACATCGACCTTGATAGCGTCGATATCGAAAGTGCCGATGAGGAAACCTCCGATACCAGCACTGGCGGCGACGCCGACGACGCGCCCGTGGTGCGCTTCGTCAACAAAATGCTTTTGGACGCCATTAAGGGCGGCTCATCCGACCTGCACTTCGAGCCTTATGAGCGCGTCTATCGCGTGCGCTTTCGCACGGACGGCATTCTTCATGAGGCTGCGAGACCCCCCATACAACTGGCGCCCCGCATCTCGGCGCGCCTCAAGGTCATGGCCAGCCTCGATATTTCCGAGCGCAGGAAGCCTCAGGATGGCCGGATCAAGATGAAGATATCCAAGACCAAGGCCATTGACTTCCGGGTCAACACCCTGCCGACACTCTGGGGCGAGAAAATCGTGATGCGTATTCTGGACCCCACCAGTGCGCAGATGGGCATCGACGCTCTCGGTTACGAGGACGAGCAGAAAGAACTGTATATGAATGCCTTGAAGCAACCCCAGGGCATGATTCTGGTGACCGGCCCCACCGGATCGGGCAAGACCGTGTCCCTGTACACCGGCCTGAATATCCTTAACACGGCCGACGTCAACATTTCCACCGCCGAAGACCCGGTCGAAATCAACCTGGAAGGTATCAACCAGGTCAACGTCAATCCCAGGCAAGGCATGGATTTCTCCCAAGCGCTACGTGCCTTCCTCCGCCAGGACCCTGACATCATCATGGTGGGTGAGATCCGCGACCTCGAGACTGCCGAGATCGCTATCAAGGCGGCGCAAACCGGACACATGGTAATGTCGACTCTGCACACCAACAGCGCGGCCGAGACACTGACGCGCCTGCGCAACATGGGCGTGCCCGCCTTCAATATCGCCACCTCGGTCAATTTGATCATTGCGCAACGGCTGGCTCGAAAGCTTTGCAACACCTGCAAGAAGCCAGTCGATGTCCCGAAGGAAGTGCTCCTTAAAGAAGGGTTTCCAGAAGATAAAATCGGGACCTTCAAAATTTACGGCCCTGTGGGATGTGAGAACTGCAAAAATGGTTACAAGGGCCGAGTGGGTATTTATGAAGTGGTTAAAAACACCCCAGCGCTGCAACGCATTATCATGGAGGAAGGCAACTCCATTGAAATCGCCGAGCAGACTCGCCGGGACGGCTTCAATGACCTGCGCACATCCGGTCTACTCAAGGCCATGCAAGGCGTGACCAGCCTTGAGGAAATCAACCGCGTGACCAAGGACTAATCCACCATGGCGGAAAAGGCTCTCAAAACCAGTACATTCAGCTGGGAAGGGACAGACAAAAGGGGCGCCAAGCTCAAAGGGGAAATGGGCGGGCAAAACCCGGCTTTGGTGAAAGCGCAGCTTCGCAAGCAGGGCATCAACCCGACGAAGGTGCGCAAGAAATCGACCTTACTCTTAGGCTCCGGTAAGAAAATCAAACCCATGGACATCGCCCTGTTCACTCGGCAGATGGCGACCATGATGAAGGCAGGCGTCCCACTGCTGAGCTCCTTCGACATCATAGGCGAAGGTTTCGACAACCCGAACATGCGCAAGTTGGTCGATGAGTTAAAACAAGAAGTCGCCGCGGGCAATAGCTTTGCCTCGTCCTTGCGAAAAAAACCAATACAGTTTGATGACCTTTATTGCAATCTGGTAGAGGCAGGCGAGCAGGCAGGTGCGCTTGAAAACCTACTAGATCGGGTAGCGACTTACAAAGAAAAAACCGAAGCACTGAAGGCCAAGATAAAAAAGGCGATGACCTATCCAATAGCAGTGTTGGTGGTCGCCGTAATCGTGTCCGCCATCCTATTGATCAAGGTGGTTCCTCAGTTTGAAGATGTCTTCAAGAATTTTGGCGCAGAACTTCCTGCATTTACTCAAATGGTAATCGCGTTATCCCAAGTTCTTCAGGAATGGTGGTTTATCGTGCTGATCGGGTTCATGGGATGTGCTTTTGCGCTTCGGGAAACCCATAGGCGGTCAGAGAGCTTCCGGAATAAGCTGGACAAGATGTTGCTAAAAATTCCGATTATTGGAGACATCATTTATAAATCTTCGGTTGCGCGCTACGCGCGAACACTCTCAACCACGTTTGCTGCTGGCGTACCTCTGGTTGAGGCCTTGGACTCTGTCGCCGGCGCAACGGGCAATGTCGTATTCCGTCAGGCGGTAAATAAGATCAAGCAAGATGTTTCAACCGGTATGCAGCTGAATTTCTCTATGCGTACAACGGGAGTATTTCCCAGTATGGCGTTGCAGATGACAGCAATCGGCGAAGAATCTGGCGCTCTCGACGACATGCTGGATAAGGTCGCTAGCTTCTATGAAACCGAGGTCGACAACATGGTCGACAACCTTACGGCGCTCATGGAACCCATGATTATGGCGGTACTTGGAGTACTTGTCGGAGGACTAATTGTGGCAATGTATCTGCCTATCTTCCAACTGGGTCAAGTTGTTTAACAATTATGCAACTGATTGAATTTCTGGCCGGCAACTTGCCGGCCTTTGTTTTGCTCGCCACTATGCTCGGCCTGCTTATCGGCAGCTTCCTCAACGTCGTCATTTATCGCCTCCCGGTGATGATGCAACGCGACTGGCGTCAGCAGGCTCGGGAAATCCTCGAACTACCCGAGGAACCCAAGCAGGGCACCTTCAACCTCATCCTTCCGAACTCCTGCTGCCCCAACTGTGGACATCAGATTCGCCCCTGGGAGAACATCCCGGTAGTCAGTTATCTGTTCCTGCATGGCAAGTGCTCGAACTGCAAAACCCCGATCAGCAAGCGCTACCCTCTGGTCGAACTGGCCTGCGGCCTGCTTTCCGGCTATGTGGCTTTCCACTACGGCTTTGGCTGGCAGGCGATGGGGGTACTGGTGCTGAGTTGGGGGCTGCTGGCGATGAGCATGATCGATTGCGATCACCAATTGCTGCCGGACTCCCTGGTTTTGCCACTGCTCTGGCTGGGACTGATCGCCAACCACTTCGGCCTGTTCGCCAGCCTGGAGGATGCGCTCTGGGGTGCGATCGCCGGCTATCTCAGCCTGTGGTCGGTGTACTGGCTGTTCAAGCTGGTCACTGGCAAGGAGGGCATGGGCTACGGCGACTTCAAGCTGCTGGCCATGCTCGGTGCCTGGGGTGGCTGGCAGATTCTGCCGCTGACCATCCTGCTGTCGTCTCTGGTCGGCGCCGTGCTCGGGGTGATCATGCTGCGCCTGCGCAATCAGGAAACCAGCACGCCTATCCCCTTCGGCCCCTACCTGGCCATTGCCGGCTGGATCGCATTGCTCTGGGGTGATCAAATAACCGGGACCTATCTTCAATTTGCCGGTTTTAGATGAGCAAACCTTGGATTCTTGGCCTCACAGGCGGCATCGGTAGTGGCAAGAGCGCCGTTGCCCAGCATTTCATCGATCTCGGCGTGCATCTGGTGGACGCCGACCATGCCGCGCGCTGGGTGGTCGAGCCCGGGCGCCCTGCCCTGGCTCAGATCGCCGAGCGCTTCGGCGAGCAGGTCCTGCATGCCGACGGCAGCCTGAACCGTACCGCGCTGCGCCAGTTGGTGTTCCAGAACGAGCCCGAGCGCCGCTGGCTGGAAGGCCTGCTGCACCCGCTGATCTTTCAGGAAATCGACCAGCACCTCGCCCGCGCCGCATCTCCCTATGCCGTCTTGGTGTCGCCGCTGCTGGTGGAGTCCGGCCAGCACCGCATGGCCCAGCGGGTGCTGGTGGTGGATGCCCCCGAACATCTACAACTGCAGCGAAGCATGGCGCGCGACAGCAGCTCCGAGGAGCAGATCCGCGCCATTCTCAAGGCGCAGACCAGCCGCGAGGAACGCCTGCGCCACGCCGACGATGTGCTGCTCAACGACCGCGACCTGGCCTGGCTGAAGAGCGAGGTCGAGCGTCTACACACCTTCTATCTGACCTTGCGCAGAGGCCAAGCATGAGCACCACCGTGGAATGCCCGACCTGCGGCGCGCCCGTCGAATGGGGCCCGCAAAGCCCGAATCGCCCCTTCTGCAGCGAGCGCTGCAAGCTGATCGACTTAGGCGCCTGGGCCTCCGAGACTCATGCCATCCCTGGCGATGCCGTGGAAGACTCGCCCTTCTCCGACGACCTGCCGCCGCGCGAGCATTGATCAACCGGCGTCTTGCTCAGGGACGCATGAAGGCGTAGTCGCGCTCCGGATCCAGGTTGTCGGCGAGAAACTGCAGCTCCTGGGCCAGGTCGGCCACTTCGCGCTCCAGGCGGTTCAGCTCGACCGCCTCGCTGAGCAGCGCGCGCAGGCTCATGAGTGGATCGAATCCCTGCTCCTGCGCCCGCTCCAGGCTACCCTCGAGTTCACCCCGCGCCCACCGATGTATGCCCATGCTCGTGCCTCCTGGATTTACTCCAGCATGAGCGTTGCCGAGCGGCATTCCTTGACCCAGATCAGCTGCGGCCACGGGATAAGTGCGGGCTATGGGCGCCCATCCGTGTCGCTGTCTTTCCAGGGCGCCGAGAGGTAGCGCGTGCGATTGAACGTCTCCAGCCAGTCCGGGTAGAACACCACCAGGCCAGTAACCAGCATGCCGTTGATGAACGCCTCGGGAAACATCACCAGCCACAGGTAGCCGACGAAGTCCTCCAGCCAGGGCGGCATCACGTACAGGCCGTCGTGCCAGAGCAGCGCCAGGCCGCCGAGCAGGCAGGCCAGCGCCGTCAGCGCCGCGGGAAAGAAGCCGCAGCAGAAGATGTAGACGAACAGGTTGCGCGGCTGGCGGCGCTCCACCTGCACGGCGAAGAACTCGGCGATGGCGACCGGCAGCACCACCAGCAGTGCGCCGTTGACACCCAGCGCCAGCCAATCCAGGCGCCCCAGCGCCGCCAGTGCGAGCTGCGCGGCGAAGCCGCCGAGCAGCGCCAGCGGCCAGTCCAGCAACAGGGTCACAGCGGTCATGCCGATGAAATGGAAGGACAGCCCCGAGGCGAAGTCGCGGCGCACCAGCCACAGCAGGAACAACGCCAGCACGGTGCCGAACAACAGATGCTGGCGGCGCTGATCGCTGAACAGCTCGACCCAGGGCGTACGCCAAACGGCCCAGGCCAGCACACCACCGTAAACCAGCCAGCCCAGCCACAGCGTGGCGGGCAACAACAGCTCCGCGGCGATCATGCCGGCTCGCTCCGAATGGAAAACACCGCAATATCCTCGCGCTCGCCCCAGTCGCCCTGAACCTGCCAGAACGCCATGGCCTCCGCGGCATCGCGCAGGACGAAGACATGAGACTTGCACACGCCCAGCGCCGCCAGCCGGGCGAGCGCCTCGTCCAGCAGCGCGCTGGCCAGACCGCGGCCGCGCCAGGGCGTATCGACCACCAGATGCTGCAGATAGCCGCGACGGCCGTCGTGCCCCACCAGCAGGCTGGCGATGGGCACGTGCTCTGCCTCGACCAGCAGGCTGAGCTGCGGGTTGCGCGCGAGATAGCGGCAGAAGGGCGCAAACTCGTCCTCGGCGCGCAGCTGAATACCGGGCGTGCGCCGCCACAACGCGAACAGCGCGGCGTGGTCGTCGGGGACGATGGCGCGAATCTGCATGACAGCGGCTCCTCAACTGGTCGGGGCAGTCTACACCCGGCATCACCGTCGACCGACATTCCGCTTGGGCTGCCGTAACCGGCACAGGCGCAAGCTTCTGATCGGACTTCCACCCACGGCGCGCTGTACCCGTCTGTTCGGCGCGCCTAGAATGGCCCCAATTCTTCGAGAGGTTCGCCATGCCCAGCCGTCTCAGCCCGGAAGACCAGCAACGCGTCGAGCAATACCTCAGCGCTCCGCAGCACCAGGTACAGCGCAAGCCGTTCCGCCCCTGGCGCCTCCTGCTGGTGATCGTCGCCCTGACGATCTGCCTCGGCCTCCTCTCCCGCCTGCTCGCCGGACTGGTGCTATGAGCTGCCTTGCGCTCGCCCAGCCGGGCCTCTCGATTTCCTCAAGCCTTGTGAGATATCCCCATGAACCATCGCATCGTGATCGTCGGCGGCGGCGCCGGCGGCCTGGAGCTTGCTACCCGCCTGGGTAGAACCCTGGGCAAGCGCAAACAGGCCAGCATCGTGCTGGTCGACGCCAACCTCACCCATATCTGGAAACCGCTGCTGCACGAGGTCGCCGCCGGTTCGCTGAATTCGTCCGAAGACGAGCTGAACTACGTGGCCCAGGCCAAGTGGAACCACTTCGAGTTCCAGCTCGGCCGCATGAGCGGTCTCGACCGTGCGCGCAAGACGATCCGCCTGGCGGCCACCCTCGACGAGCACGGCGGCGAACTGCTGTCCGAGCGCGAGCTGGCCTATGACAGCCTGGTGATCGCCGTTGGCAGTACCACCAACGACTTCGGCACCGCCGGCGCTGCCGAGCACTGCATCTTCCTCGACACCCGCGAACAGGCTGAGCGCTTCCACCGGCAGATGCTCAGCCATTACCTGCGCGCCCACGCCCACAGGAACGACGAGGGTCGCATCAGCGTGGCCATCGTCGGCGCCGGCGCCACTGGCGTGGAGCTGGCCGCGGAGTTGCACCACGCCGCCCGCGAACTGGCCGCCTATGGCCTGGACCGCATCCAGCCGCAGAACATGCGCATCACTCTGATCGAGGCCGGCCCGCGCGTGCTGCCGGCGCTGCCGGAGCGCATCAGCGGCCCGGTGCACAAGACCCTGAAGAAACTCGGCGTGACCGTGCTCACCGGTACCGCCGTGAGTCAGGTGACGGCGCAAGCGCTGCACACCGCCCAAGGCATGGAGATTCCCGCCAGCCTCAAGGTGTGGGCCGCGGGCATCCGCGCACCGGCCTTCCTCAAGGAGCTGGACGGCCTGGAGAGCAATCGCATCAACCAGTTGCTGGTGCGCCCGACGCTGCAGACGACGCTGGACGACAGCATCTTCGCCTTCGGCGATTGCGCGGCCTGCCCGCTCGGCGATGGCGAGCGCACCGTGTCGCCGCGGGCCCAGGCGGCGCATCAGCAGGCGTCGCTACTCGCGCGATCGCTGAAGCTGCACATGGAAGGCCAGGCGCTGCCGGAATTCCGCTATCGCGACTACGGCTCGCTGATCTCGCTGTCGCGCTTCTCGGCCGTCGGCAATCTGATGGGCAACCTGATGGGCAGCGTGAAGCTGGAGGGCTGGCTGGCGCGGATGTTCTACGTGTCGCTGTACCGCATGCACCAGATGGCGCTGTACGGCGTGCTGCGCACCGCGCTGCTGATGCTCGGCGACCGCATCGGCCGCAGTACCGAGCCACGCCTGAAACTGCACTGAGGAGTCCGGGGCGGTTCGCCGCCCCTCTTACGACAGGCACAGAAATCGGTTGGAGCGATTCTGATATCGCCCCTACGGACGATGACCCAAAGGGTGGCACCCTGGATGGCAGACAACAAAAAGCCCGCGTTAGGCGGGCTCTTCGTTTGAATGATGGTGGGTCGTGTAGGATTCGAACCTACGACCAATTGGTTAAAAGCCAACTGCTCTACCGACTGAGCTAACGACCCTAGATGGTCGGGGTAGGGGGATTCGAACTCCCGACATCTTGCTCCCAAAGCAAGCGCGCTACCGGACTGCGCTATACCCCGCCTGGAAGTTGGCTCCGCGACCTGGACTCGAACCAGGGACCCAATGATTAACAGTCATTTGCTCTACCGACTGAGCTATCGCGGAACTACGCCTTCCAATCTCTGTTACGTCCGGCTTTCGCCATTCCCGCATCAGAGGCGCGCCATTTTACGTAGCCGAAAGCCCATGTCAACCCTGCCGGCAACTTATTTGCCCGCACCGCTGAGCCGATAAACGGCTAGCATATTGCTTGGATTGAACAGGATCGTATCGCGGGCTCTATCCCGCACAGGATCGCCCCATGAGCCCGCAGGACTTCCCGCCGCCCATCCCGCTTCCCGGCGTCGCCAGCCGCGCCATCCAGCCGCGTTTCGGCGAGCTCGTGCAGGACTGCCGCAAGCTGGTGATGAACAACCTCGCCGAGCACCTCGCCGGCCTCTTCGGCCAGGTCGACGACACCCTCTTCGAAGGCGCGGAGAAGGCAGAGAACAACAAGGTCCAGGGCCTGTTCTTCGACGCCATGCGCGACCTGCGCAAGTTGCGCCCGCAGATCGAGCGCAGCTACCACCAGCGCATCGCGCAAAACTTCTCCGACTTCCTCGAAGGCCGGCTCAAGCCCGCGGCACAAAGCGAGACGGACAGCGAGAGCCTGTCCCTGATACAGAACGAGGACTACGAGGAAAGCCTGCAGGTGACCAACATGGTCAGCCGGGTCAAGGCGCGCAGCAGCCGCACCCTGTTCGCTCTGGACCAGCGCCTGGCCCTGCTCAACAACGGCCAGAAACTGGTTGAAGACACCAACCCCTTCGGCCCGCAGGCTCTGGCCGACGCCTTCCGCGAGGCGCTGTCGCCGCACCCCATACCGCTGCGGATCAAGGTGATCCTCTACATGTTGTTCGACCGCCACGTGATGGAGGGCCTGGACACCCTGTACGAGATGCTCAACCAGCGCCTGATCAACGGCGGTATCCTGCCCAACCTCAAGTTCACCGCCCAGCGCACGCCGTCCACGGCTGCGCCGAAACCTGCCGGGAATGCGACCACAGCTGCGCCGGGCACAGCCAGCTCGACGCCTCACACCATCCCCACTGCACCGCAAACCGCCTCCGTCACCCAGGCGCCCGCCGACCTCGGCGCTCCGCCACCGCAGGACCCCGGCCAGTTGCTGGGCGGCCTCGCCGCGCTGCTCGGCGAACGACGCCAGCAGGCCCCGGAAGCCCCGCTGCCCGGCGGCGCCCGCAGCATCGCCAGCTTCGCCCCGCGCATCGCCAGCCGCACTTACAGCGCCAGCGAGCTGCTCGAGGCGCTGAATCGCCTGCAGCGCGAGTCCGCCAGCATGCTGGCCCAGCGCCTGCAGGGTCCGCAGCTGGTCGAGGAGCTCAAGGTCAGCCTGCAGCAGCAGCTGGAGTCCGTCGGCAGCCTGCCCGGCGAGCAGAAGCTGGCCGACCAGGAGGCCGACGTGATCGACCTGGTCGGCATGCTGTTCGACTTCATCCTCGACGACGACAACCTGCCGCACAGCTGCAAGACCGCCCTTTCCCATCTGCACACGCCGTATCTCAAGGTGGCGCTGCTGGACAAGGCGCTGTTCACCCAGCACCACCACCCCGCCCGGCGCCTGCTCAACACCATGGCCCAGGCCGGCGTGCTCTACGGCGGCGAGGGCGAGGAGCGCGGTCTGCTGGCGAAGATGCATTGGGTCGTCGAGCGGGTGATCCAGGGCTTCACCGGCGACCTCACGCTGTTCGACAGCCTGCTGGAGGAGTTCAACGAGTTCGTCGCCACTCTGCGCCACAAGGTCGAGCTGCGCGAGAAGCGCGCGGTGGAGGCGGCCAAGGGCCGCGACCGCCTGCTCGGCGCACGTCAGCAGGCGGTGGAGGTGATTCACGACGTACTGCGCGACCGCCAGCTGCCCAGCGTGATCCACAACTTCCTCGAACTGACCTGGGCCGATGTGCTGGTCTTCGTCCTGCTCCGGCACGGCGAACGCAGCGCCGAGTGGCAACGCGCCGGCGAGGTAGCAGAGCAGCTGGCCTGGAGCGGCTCGCCGCTGGACGCCGACGGCCGCAGCCGTCTGCAGACCATCCGTGTAATGCTGCTCGACGAGCTGCGCAAGGGGCTGGAGCTGCTCGGTGGTTACCACGAAGACGGCATCCGCCGTCTGCTGCAGGACATCGTCGCCTGTCAGCACGCCGTGCAAGGCCAGCAGCCGCAGCTGGCCGCGCAGATCAAGACCCAGCTGCCGGAGAGCCCGCTCGGCGCCATGCTCGGCGAGGACGCAGTGCTGGCCGAGCCGATCAGGCGCGACGCGCCTCAGTCGCCGCGCGTCCAGGCACTGATCAGGGAGTTGCAGCGGCTGGAGTTCGGCACCTGGTTCGAGTTCGTCCAGGGCAGCGCCACCCTCACCCTCAAGCTGTCCTGGTTCAGCCCGACCACCCACAACTACATGTTCGTCGACCACAGCGGGCAGCGTGTGGCGGTCAAGCCCATCCGCCAGCTGGCCAGCGAAATGGAACAGGGCCTGGCGCGCATTGTCACACCGGAGCGCAGTACACCCCTGGTCGATCGCGCCCTGGGCGCCATCTACCGGGTCCTGCAGCGCTTCACCGGGCGCGCCACCGAAGTCGAAGGAGCCTGAATGGACGACCGTCGTCAGCACAGCCGCCACACCACGCAGCTGGCCATCGAAGTGCTGGACCTGCACAGCGGCCGTCGCCTGGGCCGCATCGTCGACCTATCCGAGGAGGGCTTCATGCTGGTCAGCGAGCACCCGCCCGAGGCCGACTCGGTCTGGGAATGCCGCCTGGTGCTGGACCAGCCGCTGGACGGCATCCATGAGATCCGCGCCGGCGCCGACTGCCTGTGGAGCCGTCCCGGCGAGGCCGGCCACAACGGCTGGTGCGGATTCCAGATCATCGACCTGGCCGACGATCAGGTCGGTCCGCTGGCCCTGCTGCTGCGCCACCTACAGGTCTAAAAGCAAAAGCCCCGGTCTCCCGGGGCTTTTCGCATGCTCGTCCCGCTCAGGCGAAGACGATGTCCTCGCCCTCGACCCGTCCCTGAATGGCCATGCCGGGCAGGAAGGTGCCGCCCAGGATCTGCTGCGCCAGCGGGTTCTCGATCCAGCGCTGGATCGCCCGCTTCAAAGGCCGCGCGCCGTAGACCGGGTCGAAGCCCACCGATACCAGCTTGTCCATCGCCTCGGCCGACAGCTCCAGGCTCAGGTCGCGCTCGGCCAGGCGCTTGCGCAGGCGCGCCAGCTGGATTTCGGCGATGCCGGCGATCTGCTCGCGCGCCAGCGGCTCGAACACCACGACCTCGTCGATGCGGTTGACGAATTCCGGACGGAAGTGGCTGCTCACCGCATCCATCACCGCCGCGCGCTGCGCCTCGCGATCACCAACCAGCTCCTGGATCTGTGCCGAACCGAGGTTGGAGGTCATCACCACCACCGCATTGCGGAAGTCCACGGTGCGGCCCTGGCTGTCGGTCAGGCGCCCGTCCTCCAGCACCTGCAGCAGCACGTTGAACACGTCCGGGTGAGCCTTCTCCACCTCGTCCAGGAGGATCACCGAGTAAGGTTTGCGCCGCACCGCCTCGGTCAGGTAACCGCCCTCCTCGTAACCGACATAGCCGGGCGGCGCACCGATCAGGCGGGCCACCGAGTGCTTCTCCATGAACTCCGACATGTCGATGCGCACCATGGCGTCCTCGGTGTCGAAGAGGAACTCGGCCAGCGCCTTGCACAGCTCGGTCTTGCCCACCCCGGTCGGGCCGAGGAAGAGGAACGAGCCGCTGGGGCGATTCGGGTCGGCCAGGCCGGCACGCGAACGGCGCACGGCATTGGCCACGGCCACCACCGCCTCGTGCTGGCCAATGACGCGCCGGTGCAGCTCGTCCTCCATGCGCAGCAGCTTGTCGCGCTCGCCCTCGAGCATCTTCGCCACCGGGATGCCGGTCCACTTGGACACCACCTCGGCGATCTCCTCGTCGGTGACCTTGTTGCGCAGCAGCTGGTTCTCGCTCTTGCCGTGCTGGTCGACCATCTGCAGGCTGCGCTCCAGGTCGGGAATGATGCCGTACTGCAGCTCGGCCATGCGCTGCAGATCGCTCTTGCGCCGCGCGGCCTCGAGGTCGGCCTTGGCCTGCTCGATCTTCTGCTGGATCTGCGCCGAGCCTTGCACCTCGGCCTTTTCCGACTTCCAGATCTCTTCCAGGTCGGCGTATTCCTGCTCCAGCTTGGCGATGTCGTCCTGCAACTTCTCCAGGCGCTTCTTGGCCGCCTCGTCGTCTTCCTTCTTCAACGCTTCACGCTCGATCTTCAGCTGGATCAGGCGACGATCCAGGCGATCCAGCGCCTCCGGCTTGGAGTCGATCTCCATGCGGATGCGGCTGGCGGCCTCGTCGATCAGGTCGATGGCCTTGTCCGGCAGCTGGCGGTCGGTGATGTAGCGATGGCTGAGCTTGGCGGCCGCGATGATGGCGCCATCGGTGATGGTCACCCCGTGGTGCACCTCATAGCGCTCCTTGAGGCCGCGCAGGATGGCGATGGTGTCCTCCTCGGAGGGCTCGTCCACCAGCACCTTCTGGAAGCGGCGCTCCAACGCGGCGTCCTTCTCGATGTACTGGCGGTACTCGTCCAAGGTGGTGGCGCCGACACAGTGGAGCTCGCCGCGGGCCAGGGCCGGCTTGAGCATGTTGCCGGCGTCCATCGCGCCCTCGGCCTTGCCGGCGCCGACCATGGTGTGCAGTTCGTCGATGAACAGGATGATGCGCCCTTCCTGCTTGCCCAGCTCGTTGAGCACCGCCTTCAGGCGCTCCTCGAACTCGCCGCGGAACTTGGCGCCGGCGATCAGCGAGCCCATGTCCAGCGCCAGCAGACGCTTGTCCTTGAGCCCGTCCGGCACCTCGCCGTTGACGATGCGCTGGGCCAGGCCCTCGGCGATGGCGGTCTTGCCCACACCGGGCTCGCCGATGAGCACCGGGTTGTTCTTGGTGCGGCGCTGCAACACCTGGATGGTGCGACGGATCTCGTCGTCGCGGCCGATCACCGGGTCCAGCTTGCCGTCCTCGGCGCGCTTGGTCAGGTCGACGCAGTACTTGTCCAGCGCCTGGCGCGACTCCTCGACATTGGGGTCGTTGACCGCCTGGCCGCCGCGCAGGTTGGCGATGGCATTCTCCAGCGCCTTCTTCGACACGCCCTGCCCCAGCAGCAGCTTGCCGAGCTTGGTGTTCTCGTCCATGGCCGCTAGCAGCACCAGCTCGCTGGAGATGAACTGGTCACCCTTCTGCTGGGCCAGGCGGTCGGCCTGGTTGAGCAGGCGCGCCAGATCCTGTGACAGATTCACGTCGCCGGTGGGGTTCTGGATCTTGGGCAGGGCGTCCAGCTCCTTGGTCAGGGCCTGGCGCAGACTGTTGATATCGAAGCCCACCTGCATCAGCAGCGGCTTGATCGAGCCGCCCTGCTGTTCCAGCAGCGCCTGCAACAGGTGCAGGGGCTCGATGGCGGAATGGTCCAGGCCCACGGCGGCGGATTGGGCATCGGACAGGGCAAGCTGCAGCTTGCTGGTCAAACGGTCGATTCGCATGGAATGTCCTTCCTTCGATGAGCGGGCCGGAGCGCTGAACTGCTCCCGATAGTGAAGCCCGCAATGACGCTCTAGATGAGGTTGCTCTCTAGATAAGGACAGTTTTTTCCGATTCAAGCGCCGACGATTTGATGCGGATCAGTCCGCCAGCCAGATCAGCGAGGCGAAACGCCCGGTGCGGGCGGCGCGGCGGTAGGAGAAGAAGCGCGGATCGGTGAAGGTGTCCAGCCCGCCGCCATACACGGCGGTGACGCCGATGGCGGCCAGGCGGACGCGCGCCAGGGAGTAGATATCGGCCATGAACTTGCCGGGGTTCCGGCTGGGGCGGAACGCGGACTCGGCCTCCGCATGCCGGGCCAGGAACGCCTCGCGCACCTCGGGGCCCACTTCGAAGGAGTCGGGACCGATGGCCGGGCCGAGCCAGACCAGCAGTTCGTCCGGCGCGGCGCCGAGGGTCGCGACCGTGTGCTCCAGCACGCCGCCGGCCAGCCCCCGCCAGCCGGCATGGGCCGCCGCCACGCGGGTGCCGGCGCGGTCGCAGAACAGCGCCGGCAGGCAGTCGGCGGTCAGCACGGCGCAGGCGACGCCCGGCGTGGCACTCCAGCTGGCGTCGGCGATGGGCACTTGGGCGGGATCGGCTTCGACCACGTCGGGGCTGTGCACCTGCTTCAGCCAGGCCGGTTGGCAGCCGAGGCGATCAATCAGACGCTGGCGATTGGCGGCAACAGCGACCGGATCGTCCTCGACGTGGTCGCCGATATTCAGGCTATCGAATGGCGCCGGACTAGTTCCGCCGGCACGGGTGGTGACGCAGGTGCGGACATTGGCCGGTGCCGGCCAGTCCGGCTGCAGCCAGTCAGACGAAGGATTCATTGTCCTGGCGCAGCAGCGAGAGCATCCACACCAGATCTTCGGGCAGCGGCGAGACCCACTTCATGCGCTGGCCGGTAGCCGGGTGCTCGAGCTCGAGAAAGCGCGCGTGCAGGGCCTGGCGCGGGAACTCCTTGAGGGTCTGCACCAGGGTCGGGCTGGCCGCCGGCGGAATACGGAAGCGCCCTGCGTACAGCGGATCACCCACCAGCGGATAGCCGGCATGGGTCATGTGTACGCGAATCTGGTGGGTGCGGCCGGTCTCCAGCTTGACCCGCACATGGGTGTGCGAGCGGAAGCGCTCCAGCACCCGATAGTGGGTCACGGCCGGCTTGCCGCCGTCGATCACCGCCATGCGCTGGCGGTTGGCCGAGCTGCGGCCAATCGGTGCATCGATGGTGGCGCCGGAGGTGATCACGCCGATGCAGATGCATTCGTAGATGCGGCTGACGGTGCGCTTTTGCAGCTGGTCGACCAGCTTGGTCTGCGCCTGCAGGGTCTTGGCCACCACCATCAGGCCGGTGGTGTCCTTGTCCAGGCGATGGACGATGCCCGCGCGCGGCACGTTGATGATGTCCGGCACATGGTGCAGCAGGGCGTTGAGCAGGGTGCCGTCGGCGTGCCCGGCCGCCGGATGCACGACCAGCCCGGCGGGCTTGTCGATCACCAGGATGTGCTCGTCCTCGTAGACGATATTCAGCGGAATGTCCTGCGCCACCCACTCGCCCTGGGCCTCCTGCTCGGCCTCCAGGCTGAGCACGGCGCCACTGTGGACGATGTCGCGCGGGCGAATCACGGCGCCATCGACGGTCAAGCGACCATCCTTGATCCAGGCGGACAGGCGCGAGCGCGAATACTCGTCGAACAGCTGGGCGGCGACCTGGTCGAGGCGCTGGCCACCGAGGTCGGACGGCACTTCGGCGGTGAGTTGAATGAGCTGATCGGAGTCTTCGGACATGGGCTGCTGCGGAGGGCGGTGCGGCTTTTGGTTTCGGCGGCACGCTGTGGTTAAATACGGCGTCTTTGTCCCGGCATTTCCGGGGCGCCCATCATAACAGGACGGCAGAGGCCTAGACAGCCGCCGTCACAGGGACGCAAGCCACCATGCAAGTGAAACACCTGCTGCTGATCGCCACCCTCGCCTTCATCACCGCGTGCTCCTCCAACAAGCCGGAAGTGGATGAGAACCTGAGCGAGACCGAGCTGTACCAGCAGGCCCAGGAAGACCTCAGCAGCAGCAGCTACAACAACGCCATCGCCAAGCTGAAGGCCCTGGAGTCGCGCTACCCCTTCGGCCGCTACGCCGAACAGGCCCAACTCGAGCTGATCTACGCCTACTACAAGAACGTCGAGCCGGAAGCCGCCAAGTCCGCCGCCGAGCGCTTCATCCGCCTGCATCCGCAGCACGCCAACGTCGACTACGCCTACTACCTCAAGGGCCTGGCCTCCTTCGACCAGGACCGCGGCCTGATCGCCCGTTTCATCCCGCTGGACCTGACCAAGCGCGACCCGGGCGCGGCCCGCGACTCGTACAACGAGTTCGCCCAGCTCACCAGCCGCTACCCCAACAGCCGCTACGCGCCGGACGCCAAGGCGCGCATGGTCTACCTGCGCAACCTGCTGGCCGCCTACGAGATTCACGCCGGCCGCTACTACCTGACCCGCCAGGCCTACGTCGCCGCCGCCAACCGCGGCCGCTACGTGGTCGAGAACTTCCAGGAAACGCCCTCGGTCGGCGATGGCCTGGCCCTGATGGTCGAGGCCTACCAGCGCCTGGAGCTGAACGACCTGGCCGCCACCAGCCTGGAAACCCTGAAACTCAACTATCCGGACCACCCGACCCTGGTCGACGGTCAGTTCGTGCCGCTCGAAGAGGAAGCCGACAACCGCACCTGGCTGGCCAAGGCCACCCTGGGCCTGATCGAATCCGACGCGCCGCTGCCGCCGGGCGAGACCCGTGCCAGCCAGGACGTGATCCGTCAGTACGAAGAAGCGCAGGAACAGATTCCGGACGAGCTGCAGCCGGAGAATCAGGAAGAGGTCGAGGAAGACCTGGAGAGCGAGGCCGAGGGTAACTCCGAGGATCGCTCCTGGTTCAGCTACATGACCTTCGGCCTGTTCGACTGATACAGCGCCACACACCAAGAAGGGAGGCCGAGCCTCCCTTTTTCATGCCCGGCGTTCGCGCGGCAGTGCACAGCCATGGCCATCGCCTGCTGCGCCTCGCCTCGTACCTTGGCTAAACTGGGCCACTGCCAACGAGAGAGAATTCCATGCTCCGCCTGCTGTTCTGGATCGCCGTGATCGCCGCCGCCTTCTGGCTATGGCGACGCTTCAACCGCCCCGCCGCGCCCAAGGCCAGGCCGCATGACAGCGAGCCGGCGCCGATGGTCCGCTGCGCCCAGTGCGGCATCCACGTCCCCCGCGACAAGGCCCTGCCCCAAGGCTCGCAGTGGTTCTGCAGTCAGGCCCATCTGGACCAGAGCGAACGGTGAGCGCCGAGCTGCTGACCCTCGAAGGCGTACCCGGTCGCCGCATCCTGCGCCTGTACAACCTGTACCGGGTCACCGTCGGCCTGGCGCTGGTGCTGCTGATCTCCAGCAAGCTGGACAGCGAACTTCTGGAACTGGCCCACGTGCAGCTGTTCCGCTCCGGCAGCTGGGCGTACCTGGTGCTCAACGTGCTGGTGGCGGTGCTGCTGCAGCGGCCCCGGCACCTGGCCCAGGTGTTCGCCCTGGCGCTGCTCGATGTGATGCTGCTGTGCGCGCTGTTCTACTCGGCGGGGGGTACGCCCAGCGGCATCGGCAACCTGCTGATCGTCGCGGTGGCGATCGCCAACATCCTGCTGCATGGCCGCGTCGGCCTGCTGATCGCCGCGGTCGCCGCCATCGGCATGCTGACGCTGACGTTCTACCTGAGCCTGCACCGCCCCGCCGCCAGCGCTCAGTTCGTCCAGGCCGGCGCCCTCGGCGCGCTGTGCTTCGCCGCGGCGATCTTCCTCCAGGGCCTGACCCGTCGCCTGCAGCAGAGCGAGAGCCTGGCCGAACAGCGCGCGGTCGACGTGGCCAGCCTGGAGGAGCTCAACTCGCTGATCCTGCAGCGCATGCGCACCGGCATCCTGGTGCTGGACGACCAGCACAAGGTCCTGCTGGCCAACCAGAGCGCACTGGGCATGCTCGGGCGCAACAAGCTGGAAAACAAGGTGCTCGATCCCTACTGCCCGATGCTGGTCCAGCGCCTGGAGCATTGGCAGCACAACCCGACCCTGCGCCCGCAGAGCCTGCAGGCAATGACCGACGGCGCGCTGCTGCAGCCGAGCTTCATTCATCTGCAGCGCGCCGAGGAGCAGCACACCCTGGTGTTCCTCGACGACATCTCGCAGATCACCCAGCAGGCCCAGCAACTCAAGCTGGCATCCCTGGGCCGCCTGACCGCCGGCATCGCCCATGAGATCCGCAACCCGCTGGGCGCCATCAGCCATGCGGCGCAGCTGCTGCAGGAGTCGGAGGATCTGGAGGAGCCGGATCGCCGGCTGGCGCAGATCATCCAGGACCATTCGCGGCGGATGAACATGGTGATCGAGAACGTGCTGCAGCTGTCGCGGCGACGCCAGGCCGAGCCGCAGCTGCTCGACCTGAAGTACTGGCTGCACCGTTTCGCCAGCGAGTTCCGCCAGTCCGCCCGTCTCGACCAGACCCTGCACCTGGAAGCCCATGGCGGCGGCCTGCAGACCCGCATGGACCCGCATCAGCTGACCCAGGTGCTGACCAATCTGGTGCAGAACGGCCTGCGCTACAGCGCTCAGGTCCACCAACTCGGCCAGGTGTGGCTCAAGCTCTACCGCGATGTCGACAGCGACCTGCCGACCCTCGAGGTACTGGACGATGGCCCCGGCGTGCCGGCCGAGCAGATGCAGCACATCTTCGAGCCGTTCTACACCACGGATAACAAGGGCACCGGCCTGGGCCTGTACATTTCCCGCGAGCTGTGCGAAAGCAACCAGGCACGCCTCGACTACAAACTCCGCGAAGGCGGCGGCAGCTGCTTCCGCATCACCTTCGCCCACCCACGCAAACTGAGCTGACCATGAGCACCCGGCAGAGAGCCCTGATCGTCGACGACGAACCCGACATCCGCGAACTCCTGGAGATCACCCTGGGGCGCATGAAGCTCGACACGCGCAGCGCGCGCAACGTCAAGGAAGCCCGTGAGTGGCTGGCGCGCGAGCCGTTCGACCTGTGTCTGACGGACATGCGCCTGCCCGACGGCACGGGCCTGGACCTGGTCCAGCACATCCAGCAGCGCCATGCCCAGGTGCCGGTGGCGATGATCACCGCCTACGGCAGCCTCGACACGGCGATCAACGCGCTCAAGGCCGGCGCCTTCGACTTCCTGACCAAACCGGTGGACCTCGGCCGCCTGCGCGAGCTGGTCGCCACCGCCCTGCGCCTGCGCAGCGGCGAGAGCGAAGAAGGCCCGGTGGACACCCGCCTGCTCGGCGAATCACCGCCGATGAAGTCGCTGCGCAATCAGATCCAGAAGCTCGCCCGCAGCCAGGCGCCGGTTTATATCAGCGGCGAGTCGGGCAGCGGCAAGGAGCTGGTGGCCCGCCTCATCCACGAACAGGGTCCGCGCGCCGACAAGCCCTTCGTGCCGGTCAACTGCGGTGCCATCCCCTCGGAGCTGATGGAGAGCGAGTTCTTCGGCCACAAAAAAGGCAGCTTCACCGGCGCCATCGAGGACAAGCAGGGCCTGTTCCAGGCGGCCAATGGCGGCACCCTGTTCCTCGACGAAGTGGCCGATCTGCCGCTGGCCATGCAGGTCAAGCTGCTGCGCGCCATCCAGGAAAAAGCGGTGCGCGCGGTCGGCGGCCAGCAGGAGGTGGTGGTGGATGTGCGCATCCTCTGCGCCACGCACAAGGACCTCGCCGCCGAAGTAGCCGCTGGGCGCTTCCGCCAGGACCTGTTCTACCGCCTGAACGTGATCGAACTGCGCGTTCCGCCGCTGCGCGAGCGCCGCGAGGACATCCCGCTGCTGGCCGAGACCATGCTCAAGCGTCTGACCGAAGGCGCCGGACTGGCCGCCGCGCACCTCACCGGCGAGGCCATGGACAAGCTCAAGTGCTACCGCTTCCCAGGCAACGTGCGCGAGCTGGAGAACATGCTCGAGCGCGCCTATACCCTGTGCGAGAACGACCAGATTCAGGCATCCGACCTGCGCCTGGCGGACGCCGCCCCCGCCAGCGAAGGCGGCGAGGCCTCCCTGGCGCAGATCGACAATCTGGAAGACTATCTGGAAGAGATCGAGCGCAAACTGATCATGCAGGCCCTGGAAGAAACCCGCTGGAACCGTACCGCTGCGGCGCAGCGCCTGGGCCTGACATTCCGTTCGATGCGTTATCGCCTGAAGAAGCTGGGCATCGATTGATGCCCGCAAGCGGGCGCGCTATAGAGTGCCCAACCGGCCGGCCGGTGAGTAGGGCGTGGGATCGACAATAGGCGTCTCGCCCAGCATCAGGTTCTTCAGCAGCTCACAGGACGCCGGCGCCAGCACCAGGCCATTACGGTAATGCCCGCAGTTGAGCCACAGCCCTGGGTATTGCGGCACCTCACCGATAAACGGAATCCCATCCGGCGAGCCCGGCCTCAACCCCGCCCAGTGCCCGATGACCTCAGCCTCCGCCAGCGCCGGCAGCAATTCCTCGGCAGACGCCTTCAGACTCGCCAGCGCCTCCTCGGTTGGCGTCTTGTCGAAGCCGACATGTTCCAGCGTACTGCCCACCAGGATATGGCCATCCTTACGCGGAATCGCATAGCGCCCCTTGGCCAGCACCATGGCAGGGAGGAAGTCTTCGGCGCATTTGTAGAGGATCATCTGGCCTTTGACGGGCTCGACGGGAAGTTCAAGGCATAGAGTCTTCAACAGCGAGCCACTCCAGGCACCGGCGGCTACAACGGTCCGTCGCGCCTTTGCTACTCCCCAGGCACCAATCACACCACATACTTTCTCGCCGCTACGCAAGAAGCCGCTGACTGGCGACTGCTCGCGGATCTCCACGTTTGGCATACGATCCAAAACCGCCCGAAGCGCCTTAACGAAATGCGGATTGCGTATGTTGGCCACGTTTGACATGCATACCGCTTGCTTGAAACTCGTATCAAGAGCGGGAACATGACGACATACCTTCTCTTTCTCAACGAGATAGAGCTCCTGCTGATGCCGCACCGCCCAAGCCAATGCCTTGGCTTGATCTTCCAAATCCAACCAGTACAAACCCGTGACATACACCTCTGGGTTGATACCGGATTTCGCGAATAACGCTTCCCCAAAGCGGGGATAGAAATCCTGAGACCAGTGTGCCAATGCGGTGACAGCGAGCCCGTAACGCCAAGGATACAGAGGCGAGATAATTCCCCCTCCAGCCCAAGAGGCTTCTCGGCCTACCTGAGCGGCTTCCAGCAAAAGCACCGAGCAACCGTCTTGCGCCAACGACAAGGCAGACAGCAAACCAAGGGCACCTGCACCAACAACAACAATATCTTTCAATCCCCCTCCCTCCGCACTTGCGACAAACCGCCCTGCGGTCTACACCTGAAACGGCCAGGAAGGCAACCCAAAACTAAAAGGACCTATCATGGACAATTTCCGTCAGCGGGCGGTGACGCTGCCTGAGCTGTTAAGCGTCGTAGCGTTGCTAGCACTGATGAACACCTATGCGTTACCCAGCTTCAGTCAATGGGTGACCAAGAACGAACAGCAATCCCTTCAAGAAAGCTTGCTCCACCATCTGCGAACAGCTCGAAGCAAAGCGGTGCTCCAGGAGCGGACTCTGGAGATATGCGCCTCGACAGATGGGCTCCGGTGTATCGGGGAATGGAATAAGGGTTGGATCCTCAGGGTTGCAAAAACGGAGGAGGTGCTGGCTGTAGAACAGCTCTCCCTAAAAGATTCGGCACTCCACTGGCATGGATATCGTGAACGTATCCTATTCCGACGCGATGGTCAGACACCGCTCAGCAACGGGCGATTCTACCTTTGTCACGGCAACAAGGTAGCTTGGCAACTGATCATCAGTCGCCAAGGCCTCGCTCGACGAGGCAGCGATAAAGAGAATCAGGCGGCTGCTTACCGATGCATCTGAGCATCTCGCCATTAGCCAATGGGGCATCGCCATCCCAGCGCCGATCATCCTGTCACTTGCACCGATTGTCCCGAGAGAAGCGACCCAGCAGCGCACATCGGAGATCATCAAGGTGTATTGATAGTGGAGTTCGTCATGCCAGGTATAACGCAAGCCCGCGGATTCACCTTGATAGAGCTAATGATTGTCCTGACTCTAGTGGCAATCGTAGCGGTCATTGCCGTTCCGAACTTCATGGATTTCATTGATCGCAATCGTATTCAAACTCAAGCGGAAGAGCTTAGGTCTCTTCTTTTATACGCACGCGGTGAGGCAGTGAGCCACAGCGATGTCATCGTCGTCGCACAAGACGATGATCAAAACTGGGTGGTGAAGCGGGCGGACGAAATAATACGTCAGCTCGAGCAGAATCCCGAACAGGCTCAGATAAGATCTAACGCCGAAGAAATTCGCTTCAGAAGTAATGGATCTGCCACCGCGAGCAACTTCACCATCTGCCAAGACGAAAAAACGGAAAAAGGGCTCTTTTTAAATATTCAGCCGAGCGGCGCCATTACGCTTTTCAAACAAGGCACCCAGGACCGAGACGGCACTGCGCTAGCGAGCTGCACCCCATGAGGAATTTCATGAGACGGATAAATGGCTTCAGCCTAATCGAAATACTTATGGCATTGTTGCTTACCACGATAGGCATACTAGGCATGGTGGCATTACAGGGACGCAGCATTCAGTACACACAAGACTCCGTGCAGCGCAACACCGCAGTTGAACTGAGCAACGATTTGATCGAAATAATTCGCGCCAATCCCAAAGAGCTATTTACAAGCACCCTTCCAAAATCACCAATGAACAGTGGGATGAAAGATAATTCGCTATTCTTCAAGAACAAAAATGAAGAGTTCGAAAACAAGGATGAATGCGTCAGCAACTCCGGAGAAATTCCAAGCACCCCACTTGAATTGCGTGACTGCTGGGCAAAACGTGTTGAGGACCAATTACCAGGCGGCGCAGAACTACTGATCAGCGACATGTATATTTGCCGAAGCGCAGCACCTGGCCAGTGCACGCCAAATCAAGGGTCAATGATGGAGATTAAACTGGCCTGGCGGGTACGTGAAGGTGCTTGTTTAGACGCCGACACACCCAACTCCACCGTATGCACCTATACCGTGCGGGTTCAACCATGACAAATATTCGAGAACAACACGGCATTTCTATGATAGAGCTGCTGATTAGCCTTGCGATCAGCAGTTTTCTAATATTGGGTATAACTCAAGTTTACATCGACAATAAGAGCAACCAAGTTTTCCAAGGCAGCCAAATCGGAAATTTGGAAAATAGCCGATTTTCCGGTTTAGTGCTAAATCAATACTTGGCAAAAGCAGGCTATCGACGCAATCCATCATCGCTCCTAGAAACAGCTTTTCCTAAACGGGAAGCCGGTGATGACTGCCTGGAATTCAAGGCCGGCCATAGCGCTACAGGCCTGGATCCGAATATCGGTTCTGGTTTCTGCATTCGCTACCAGCCACAAGTCAGCGGAGAACTGGACTGTCAAGGTAACGCTAGCACCGTAAATTATGATGAAGCATTTGCCAATGTCAGCCCAGATGATCTGGTCATTCTTGCCTTTAAGTACGAGCCAAACGATACCAAACTTGAAGAGGGCCGCCTGCTTTGCAAAAGCTTGAATGCCACAGCCCCTCAGTACAGTGAGCTAGTCAGAGGCATTGCCGATCTGCGCTTAGAATTTGGCGTTGGAACGGCAGACGCGCTAGACAAAGAAGTGGCTTTCAGCATTGCACAGAGGGACTGGACAGTGAGTTCAGGCACGATTCATAGCATCCGCTATAGTCTGCTTCTCGCCAGCGGGGAAAACATGCGAGATGCCGAGGAGTCCATGATTTTAACCAACTGGCTGTCCAGCGCCTCCGAGACAACTAAATCCCGATTGATGAATGCGGATAAGCATCGTATTTACGAAGTAGCCAGCAGCACGCAAACCCTCAGGAATCTTATGCCATGACACCCGCTAATCATCGTCAAGAAGGCGCAGTTCTACTTGTCGCCTTGGTCATGTTGCTAGTGCTGACATTGCTTGCAGTAGGCAGTATGCGCAATGTGACGCTTGAAACCCGCATTACAGCAAATCGTGCACAGACCACCAAACTAGTGAACATTGCGGATGCCGGCCTCCGCGAGGCCGAGTTCCGCTACTATGGCCCCGGAAATATTGCTGACAAGTTAACAGCCAATGCGGAAAATTGTAGCAGCAGCAACACTCTCAAAACCAACGGCGTTAACAAGCCTTGTTTACTAGCCGTTGTCATTGGAGAACGTCAGAATTTCGTCGAAAAACCATGGGATGTCACTAGCAACGCACTCACTGAGGCATCCCAAGGCGGCCTGATTTGGATGCCCTACCGAGGCACTGAAGCGTCCAATGCCACCCAAGCAAATGACACTTATGACGTCGGATGGAACAGCCTCCTGGCTGGCGAAAGCAATACCGCCGCAGTCAACGCAGAGTATGGAATGACACTCGAAGGTCAAGGCACTTATTTCTACCTCAATAACGGCAAAGCCACGCCCAAGGAAAATATTGCCGGCGCCGGTCTGTACCTCCAGTCAACCCACGCCAATATTTACCTTGGCCTAAATAACTGAGATCGCCGCCATGAACAAAAAACGCGATACGAGCATTAAGACCCTTAGCTTTACTTTGGCGGGTTTCATTTTATTTAGCGCCGCCCAAAGCTACGCGGATGTTTCACAGAGCCCATTGAGCTTAACCATTGGCGTCCCTCCCAACATGGTTCTCACCCTGGACGACTCCGGCAGCATGCGCTGGGCGTTTGCACCCGACGCAATAAATGGCACACACGCAACAAGGCGCGCCAAATCAAGCGCCTTCAACCCTCTCTACTTCAACCCTAACATTACCTATAATGCCCCCATCGTTTTCAATGCAGCCGGCGCAGAACAACAGCTGTCCACCACTTACAACGCAGCGCTCCTAAATGGCTACAAGAGTGTTTATGGGAATATTGATCTTCGCAGCAACTACCGATTTACTTGGAGCTATGACCTACTGAGTGGCCAAGCGACGTCATATGGCTATAGCAGCACTTCAAATCGTCTAGGCGAAAACCCATCGTCAGACTTCACAGCAAGCATAACAAGAAACAATAATGGCACATCCACGACTACAAACGCTGGAATTACGTTCTCTATTACACGGACAGGATCTAACAGCTGCACAGCAACCGCGAGCATTTCCGGAACCACTATAACTGCAGGGTGTAGTCGCACCGCGACAAACACCTATACCGCCTCTCTGACTCAGCGCGGGGTTCCAGCGTATTACTATCTTTTTGATGCAAGCCTACAAAGTAACTGCGACAGAGCCAACGATAACTGTTACCGATTAGTATTTGTTAAAAGCGACCAGCAGCAGAATTTTGCCAATTGGTATTCCTTTTACAGAAATCGTGCACTCGCCACTATCTCTGCAGCCGCATTGGCTTTTTATGATTTATCCTCGTCAGTCCGCCTTAGCTGGCAAGGCCTCGGGAACTGCACCACACTTAATGGTGGCCCCACAAGCGACTGTGAAAACAATGCTTTCAGAGAATATTCCCCCTCACACAAAGGCCAACTTTATACTTGGCTGCAAAATATAAATTTCGACCAGAGCACTTATCTTCCCGCTGCTATGAAACGAGCGGGTGAATTTTACAGTACCTCCACGCCTTGGCAGAAATCTCCAAATAGCGTAGGCAACACCACCCAAAACACATACTCCTGCCGCGCTAGCTACCATATTATGATGACTGATGGACAATGGAACGCCACTACTTCCATGCCAAGCAATTTGCGCCACGATGCAGCCAATATCACACTCCCAGATGGTCGCAGCTACAGCCAACGGCGCCCATACTATGACTCACAAGCAGAAACGCTTGCAGACCTTGCGATGCATTACTGGGCTACTGACTTAAACCCCAGCCTATCCAATCGAGTCCCCGCATACACTCCTTTCAAAAGTGGCGACACGACCAATGACTTTTGGGATCCTCGTAACGACCCCGCAACTTGGCAGCACATGACCAATTTCGTCATGGGTTTGGGTTTGACCGAATCATTGAATAACTCCAATGTACCATGGGCCGGCAGCACGTTTACCGGTAACGGCTACGCTAATTTAGTTTCGGGTTCTGCTAGCTGGCCTGCAGCGTCAAGTGGCAGCGACAACAACGTCTACGACCTATGGCATTCGGCCATTAACTCCCGCGGCGAGTTCTTCAGCGTAGATAGCCCAGATGCTATGGTGCAGGCATTTGACGATATCCTTAAACGTATTGCGGATCGAAAATCTACCGCGGCGCGCCCTGCCATCAACTCCGGCCAAGTGAGTACCGACATCAACGATAACGGCATCGTTAAAACTGTTTCCTATCAAACTTCGTATGCTAGTGATGACAATTGGTCTGGCGACGTAAAACGCTTCGAGAAAGCATGGAACGCTCAAAGCAAATCGTTTGAAACCTCTCAGATCTGGAGCGCGTCGGCTAACGTTCCAAATTGGAGCACACGCAATATTAAGATCGCAGGAAATAACAGTAACGGCTTGGTTGATTTCTCATGGGCCAACGCTGGATCTTCCGCCACAGTAGGCACTCTCGCCTATTGGCTCAATCGTGATCCGGTTAATAGCAATGCAATAGATGGTCGAGCGCAACAACGCTTGCAGTATCTCCGCGGAGATCGCAGTAATGAGGGAAATATTTTCCGTCAACGCACAGGAGTTCTGGGCGATTTTTACTCATCCACACCGGCAGTAGTGCTCGGTGCCCGCTATTTGGTCAACACTGCCAATATCTTAGAAAACACCAATACCTACACAGCTTTCGCTAACACGGCAGCCCAACGTACCCCACGCGTTTATGTGGGTGGAAATGATGGCATGCTGCACGGCTTCAACGCCTTGACAGGTGTGGAAGAGTTTGCATTCATCCCGAGCGCTGTCTTTAGCAAATTAAATAAACTTACGGGCAGCAATTACAGTCATGAATTTTACGTTGAAGGAAGCCCGGTAGTTGCAGATGTGTTTGACGGCACGTCATGGCGCACCATTTTGGTAGGCACACTCAAGGCAGGTGGAAAATCTATATTTGCACTAGATGTAACCACACCCGGCAATGAGAAGCTGCTTTGGGAGTTCGACGACTCGGATTTGCCAACCGACGCCGCTGTAAAGATGGGTTACAGCTTCTCGCAGCCGACTATCGCCCGTCTTCATAATGGTAAATGGGGCGTTGTCTTTGGAAATGGATACGACAGTGCCGGCAGCACCAATGGCAAAGCCGCGCTCTTCCTAGTAGACGCTGTGCAGGGCACTCTGTTGAAGAGCCTCGAGACTCAAGGTACCGTGGGTATCGCCAATGGGCTTTCGACACCAAAACTCGGTGACTTCAATGCGGATGGAGTTGCCGACTACGGCTATGCGGGTGATCTACAAGGAAACATCTGGCGCTTCGACCTGCTGCGTAACGGCCGCAGCGACGATAATCCATTTACCCGTGTAGACGACGGCACTTCCGCGATCAATGAATTTGAAGTTTCCTATGGAGGCGATCCTCTATTTAGCGCGACCTTCAATAACACACCACAACCTATAACCTCAGCCCCTAGCTTAGTTCTACACCCAACCGGTTCGGGTTACCTAGTTGTATTCGGTACAGGTAAATTCTTTGAAACTGCCGACAAGGAAGGAAACAAGAACATAGCTCAGACAGTTTATGGCATCTGGGACAAGAGAACATTGGGGGAAAACTCCGGCGATCCGGCTGTCAATCGGAGTAGCCTGCAGCAACAGTCCATCAGCCAACAGACTACGGTTAGCGCAGAAGATGGATCCACCCGGCAGGGCCGGATCATCAGTAACAACTCCATCGATTGGACCACACAGAACGGCTGGTATCTTAATTTGGTGCAAGAGGACGGAGAGATGGTTGTAGAAAATCTGTCGCAGCTCGGCCGGACTATATTTTTCCAGTCACTGGTGCCCAATGATGACCCTTGCGGAGATGGCGCTTCGAACTGGACGTATGCGATCAATCCTTTCACAGGGGGCAGGACTCCACGAAACTCTTTTGATTACACGCCAACCAGTACTAACGGCCCTGATATTTCAGCTATTCGCCAAGATGGTGAGGGAGGCGGCACCACTTCGCAAAATCCCGACAGTTCCTTCCAGTACTGCACAGGTCAGGAATGCGTTGACATTTACCCGGATCCATCTAGCCTCGGACGCCAAAGCTGGCGACGTGTGGAGAACGAGGATTACTAATGAACAAGAGTCTTTCACGCCACAGCGGCTTCACCTTAATTGAGCTAATGATTGTTTTGGTAGTTCTAGGGATTCTTGCCTCCTTAGCGTTCCCAAGCTACAGCGAATACGTTAAGCGAGGCCACCGCTCCGAAGGGCAAGCCTTTCTCAACGACGCCTCTGCACGCCAAGAACGCTACTTCGCCCAGAACAATACTTACATCACAAGTACGGCCGATATCGACAAGCTAGGGTTGAAGAATGGGAGACTTTCAGAAACAGGGAAGTACCAGCTGTCGCTGAGCAGAATCGACGGTGACGGGGGTTACACTCTCACCGCAATGGAGCAGTTTAGCGACACGAAGTGCGGAGATTTGATATTGAACGCACTGGGAGTCAAGGGCCGTAGCGGTAACGACATGAGTGTTGAGGACTGCTGGCGATAGCCGTGTGAGGCAGAGCTCCAGCTCCCATTGGGGGAGCTGGAGTAATTAGATGGCTTTAATGCGAAGCTCTTTTGGCATAGAAAACGTGATGTTTTCCGGCCTCCCATCCAACTCTGCCGCTCCACTTGCCCCCCAGGCGCGAAGCTGTTCGACCACTCCCAGAACCAGAACCTCTGGTGCAGACGCGCCAGCCGTTATGCCGATCCGCTGCCCTTCAGCGAACCACTCCGACCGCAGATCCTCCGCTCCATCGATCAAATAGGCCGGCGTTCCCATCCGCTCCGCCAACTCGCGTAGCCGGTTGGAGTTGGAGCTGTTGGGGCTGCCTACCACCAACACCACATCGCACTCCGCCGCCAGCTGCTTCACCGCATCTTGGCGGTTCTGGGTGGCGTAGCAGATGTCGTCCTTGCGCGGCCCGCCGATGGCGGGGAATTTGGCGCGCAGGGCGTCGATGACCTTGCTGGTGTCGTCCATCGACAGGGTGGTCTGGGTGACGAAGGCCAGATTCTGCGGGTCGCGCACCTGCAGAGCTGCGACATCCTCTTCGTCCTCCACTAGGTAGATGGCGCCGCCATTGCTGGCGTCGTACTGCCCCATGGTGCCTTCCACTTCCGGGTGGCCTTCGTGACCGATGAGGATGCATTCGCGGCCGTCGCGGCTGTAGCGGGCCACCTCCATGTGCACCTTGGTCACCAGCGGGCAGGTAGCGTCGAACACCTTGAGACCACGGCGGTCGGCCTCTTTGCGCACGGCCTGAGAGACGCCGTGAGCGCTGAAGATGACGATGGTGTTGTCCGGCACCTGGTCCAGCTCTTCGACGAACACCGCGCCGCGGGCGCGCAGATCCTCGACCACGAACTTGTTGTGTACCACTTCGTGGCGCACGTAGATCGGCGCGCCGAACACTTCCAGGGCGCGGTTGACGATCTCGATGGCGCGGTCGACGCCGGCGCAGAAGCCGCGGGGGTTGGCGAGTTTGATTTGCATGCTGGGTATCTCGGCGCGCGAAGGGGGCGAAGGGGAGAGTGTACGCCTCTCCCTGTGAAGCAGATCAGGCCGGACGGACCTCGATGATCTCCACATCGAAGCTCAGGATCTTACCGGCCAGGGGATGATTGAAGTCGATGGTCACCTGCTGCTCGTCAAAGGCTTTGACCACCCCCGGCAGCTCCGTATTGGCGGCATCGTTGAAGATGATCAGCAGGCCCTCGGACAGCTCCATGTCCTGGAACTGGCTACGCGGCATCACCTGCACGTTCTGCGGGTTGGGCTGACCGAAGGCATGCTCCGGCTCGATCTGCAGGCTGCGCTTGTCGCCGGCCTTGAAGCCGTAGAGCGCGGCTTCGAAGCCCGGCAGCAGGTTGCCGTCGCCCACCTTGAAGGTGGCCGGCTGCTTGTCGAAGGTGCTGTCGACAACATCGCCGTTTTCCAGCTTGAGGGCGAAATGCAGGGTGACTTCCTTGTCCGGCCCGATACGTTGCTCAGTCATGCGCGGGTTCTCCGGACTTCTTGCTCTTGAACATGTCCAGCGCCAGCATCACGGCGCCGACGGTAATGCCGCTGTCGGCCAGGTTGAAGGCCGGGAAGCGGTACTGGTCCTGCCAGTGCACCAGGATGAAATCGACCACATGGCCGAGCACGACACGGTCGTAGAGGTTGCCCAGCGCACCGCCCAGAACCAGCGCGAGGGCGATGGCCAGCCAGGTTTCGTCATGCTTGAGGCGCTTCATCCACACCACCAGCACGGCACTGACACCGATGGCGATGGCGGCGAACAGCCAGCGCTGCCAGCCGGACTCACCGGCCAGGAAGCTGAAGGCGGCGCCACGGTTGTACACGTGGACCCAGTCGAAGTAGCCATCGATGACCGTGACGCGCTGGCCGTACTCCAGCACCTGCAGCACGATCTGCTTGCTGCCCTGGTCGAGAACGAACACCAGCACGGCCAGCCACAGCCAGGCCAGGCGACCGAAACGCGAGGCGTCAGACATGCTTGCGCACCTCACCCTCGCCTTCGATGTTGCTGATGCAGCGGCCGCACAGCTCGGGATGGTTGGCATGGCTGCCGACGTCCGCCACGAAGTTCCAGCAGCGACCGCACTTGGCGTGGGCCGACTTGACGATCTTCAGCTTGAGGCCCGGTACCTCGGTGGCTACCGCGTCGGCCGGCGCAGCGGCCAGCGGCGCGACGGTCGCGGCGGAGGTGATCAGGGCGAAGCGCAGCTCGTCTTCGAGCTTGGCCAGGGACTGTTGCAGCGCATCGTCGCCGTACAGGGTGACCTCGGCCTGCAGGTTGCCGCCGATGGCCTTGCTGTTGCGCAGATTCTCCAGCTCCTTGTTCACCGCGGCGCGAACGGCAGTGAGCTGCTCCCAGTAGGCACGGTCCAGTTCGAAGCCTTCCGGCAGGCGGTCGAGGCCTTCGTACCAGGTGTTGAGCATCACCGACTCGTTGCGCTCGCCCGGCAGGAACGACCAGATCTCGTCGGCGGTGAAGGCCAGGATCGGCGCGATCCAGCGCACCAGTGCCTCGGCGATATGGTACTGGGCGCTCTGGCAGGAGCGGCGCGCGGCGCTGTCGGCGCCGGTGGTGTACTGGCGGTCCTTGATCACGTCCAGGTAGAAGCCGCCCAGTTCCTGTACGCAGAAGTTGTGCACCTTGGAGTAGACGTTCCAGAAGCGGTACTCGCCGTAGGCCTCAATGATCTCGGCCTGCAGGCGCGCGGCGGCGTCCACCGCCCAGCGATCGAGGTCGAGCATCTGCTCGGCCGGCAGCAGGTCCTTGGCCGGATCGAAGTCGCCGAGGTTGGCCAGCAGGAAGCGCATGGTGTTGCGGATACGACGGTAGGCGTCGGCACTGCGCTGCAGGATGACCTTGGACACGGCCATCTCGCCGGAATAGTCGGTGGCCGAGACCCACAGGCGCAGGATGTCGGCACCTAGGCTGTCGGTCACTTCCTGCGGCGCGATCACGTTGCCGAGGGACTTGGACATCTTGCGGCCGTTCTCGTCCACGGTGAAACCGTGGGTCAGCAGCGCACGGTAAGGCGCGTGGCCGTCGATGGCGCAGCCGGTCAGCAGCGAGGAATGGAACCAGCCGCGGTGCTGATCGGAGCCCTCCAGATAGAGGTCGGCGCGCGGGCCGGCATCGTGCCCCAGCGGATGCGAGCCGCGCAGGACGTGCCAGTGGGTGGTACCGGAGTCGAACCAGACGTCCAGGGTGTCACTGATCTTGTCGTAGTCGGCCGCCTCGTTGCCGAGCAGCTCGGCGGCGTCGAGCTTGAACCAGGCCTCGATACCCTGCTCCTCGACGCGCTTGGCCACTTCCTCCATCAGCTCGACGGTGCGCGGATGCAGCTCGCCGCTGGCCTTGTGCAGGAAGAACGGGATCGGCACGCCCCAGTTGCGCTGACGCGAGATGCACCAGTCCGGACGACCGGCGATCATGCCGTGCAGCCGTGCCTGGCCCCAGGCCGGTACGAACTGGGTCTGCTCGATGGCGCTCAGGGCGCGCTCGCGCAGGGTGCTGCCGTCGTTGGCCTGCTTGTCCATGCCGACGAACCACTGCGCGGTGGCGCGATAGATCAGCGGAGTCTTGTGGCGCCAGCAGTGCATGTAGCTGTGCTGGATGCTCTCATGCTTGAGCAGCGCGCCGACTTCGCCCAGCTTGGCGACGATGGCCGGATTGGCCTTCCAGATGAACTGGCCACCGAAGAACGGCAGGTCGGTGACATACACACCATTGCTCTGCACCGGGCTGAGGATGTCGTCGTTGTGCATGCCGTGCTGCTTGCAGGTACGGAAGTCGTCCTCGCCGTAGGCGGGTGCGGAGTGCACCACGCCGGTACCGGCGCCGAGCTCGACATATTCGGCCAGGTACACCGGCGAGAAGCGCTCGTACAGCGGGTGACGGAAGCGGATCAGATCCAGCGCGCGGCCTTCGGCGCGAGCGACGATCTCGCCGGTCAGGCCGTAGCGCTGCAGGCAGCTCTCGACCAGCTCTTCGGCCAGCACCAGCAGGCGCTCGCCGGTATCGACCAGGGCGTAATTGAACTCGGGGTGGACGTTCAGCGCCTGGTTGGCCGGAATGGTCCAGGGGGTGGTGGTCCAGATGACGATGGAAGCTGGCTTGCTCAGTTCGCTCAGACCGAAGGCGGCGGCCAGCTTGTCGGCATCCTCGACCTGGAAGGCCACATCGATGGCGTCGGACTTCTTGTCCTGATACTCCACCTCGGCCTCTGCCAGCGCCGAGCCGCAGTCGAAGCACCAGTTGACCGGCTTCAGGCCCTTGAACACGAAGCCCTGCTTGACCATCTCGGCCAGCGCGCGGATCTCGCCGGCCTCGTTGGCGAAGGCCATGGTCTTGTAGGGGTTGTCCCATTCGCCCAGCACGCCGAGGCGAATGAAGTCGGCCTTCTGCCCTTCGATCTGCTCGCCGGCATAGGTGCGGCAGCGTTCGCGGGTCAGGTCGGACGGCTGGTTCTTGCCGAAGGTGGTTTCCACCTTGTGCTCGATCGGCAGGCCATGGCAGTCCCAGCCCGGCACGTAAGGGGCGTCGAAACCGGCCAGGGTCTTGGAGCGGACGATCATGTCCTTGAGGATCTTGTTGACCGCGTGACCGATGTGGATATTGCCGTTCGCGTAGGGCGGGCCGTCATGCAGGACGAACTTCGGCCGGTTCGCGCCGATTTCCCGCAGCTTCTGGTACAGGCCGATGCTGTCCCAGCGCGCCAGGGTCTGCGGCTCGCGCTGCGGCAGGCCGGCTTTCATCGGGAAGGCAGTATCCGGGAGGTTCAGCGTGGCTTTGTAGTCGGTCATCTCAGGCTCTTCGATCAGTCAAGCGGTTGGCCAAGCCAGTAGGCCCGGGCGGCGGCGACATCCGCGTCGATCGCCGTCTTCAGCGCCTCCAGGGAGGCGAAACGCTGCTCGTCGCGCAGCTTGTGGTGGAATTCCACGGTCAGACGCTGGCCATAGAGGTCGCCAGCGAATTCCAGCAGATGCACTTCCAGGTGCGGGCTGCCGTCGCCGGCCACCGTGGGACGCTGGCCGATATTGGCCACGCCGTGAAAACGATGCCCCTGATGCAGCGCACTGACCAGGAACACACCCTGCAGCGGCGCCTTGCGCCGCTTGAGCTGGACGTTGGCGGTCGGCGTGCCGAGCTGGCGCGCCAGCTTCTGCCCGTGCAGCACGCGCCCGCTCAGGGCGTAGGGCCGCCCCAGCAGACGCTCGGCCAGCTCCAGCTCGCCAGCCTGCAACGCCTCGCGCACCCGAGTGCTGCTGATGCGCTCGCCGTCCAGCTCGACGGTCAGCGCCGCCTCGACGCTAAAGCCATGGCGCTCGCCGGCCTCCACCAGGCAGGCGAAGTCGCCGGTGCGGCCGGCACCGAAGCGGAAATCGTCACCGACCTCCAGGTGCTTCACCCGCAGCCCGTCGACCAGCACCTGGCGCACGAACTCGTCGGCGGACAGCTCACGCAGGCGACGGTTGAAGGCCAGGCACAGCACCCGGTCGACGCCCTGGGCGGCGAGCAGCTCGAGCTTCTCGCGCAGGCGGGTCAGGCGCGCCGGCGCGCTGTCCGGGCCGAAGAATTCACGCGGCTGCGGCTCGAAGATGACCACGCAGCTCGGCACGCCCAGCTCGATGGCGCGCTCGCGCAGGCGCGCCAGGATGGCCTGGTGACCACGGTGCACACCATCGAAATTGCCGATGGTGGCAACGCATCCCTGGGTCAGGGGGAGCAGATTGTGGAGGCCTCGAACCAGCTGCATAGCGCGCTTCTTGCTTACAAAGTGGCCGATTATACGCACAGGCAGGCAGCGACGACAGGCAGCGCGTCCGGGCTCAATGCACCGCGCGACGCGAAAAGTCCCGAGGACGGAAACCGAGCAGCAGGAGCATGCCGAAATAGGTTGCCGCGCCGGCCGCTACCAGCGCGCCGAGACGCAACAGGCGCAGCAGCATGCCGCCCTGCTCCCAGGCTGGCATGAAATGCATCATCGCCAGCAGCACCGCCGCCATGGCCACCACGGCGAGTACCAGCTTGACCACGAAGGGAGTCCAGCCCGGCTGGGGCAGATACATCTGTCGGCTGCGCAGCTGCCAGTAGAGCAAGCCGGCATTGAGGCAGGCCGCCAGGCTGATGGCCAGCGCCAGGCCGGCATGCTTCAGATCGAAGACGAAGACGAACAGCGCATTCATCGCCTGGGTCGCCAGCAGGCTGACAATGGCGATGCGCACCGGCGTCTTGATGTTCTGCTGGGCATAGAAACCGGGCGCCAGGATCTTCACCAGGATCAGCGCCAGCAATCCGACCGCATAAGCAACCAGCGCCTGCTGGGTCATCGCCGAGTCATGAGCCGTGAACTTGCCGTATTGGAACAGCGAGACGATCAGCGGCTCGGCGATGATCGCCAGCGCCAGGGTGCAGGGCAGCGCCAGCAGAAAGGAAAGACGCAGCCCCCAGTCGAGCAGTCGCGAGTACTCCTCGCGATCGGCGCTGGCGTAGGTCTTGGCCAGCGCTGGCAGCAGGATGGTGCCCAGCGCGACGCCAAGCACACCGGACGGCAGCTCCATCAGGCGGTCGGCGTAGTACATCCAGGACACCGAGCCGGCGACCAGGAAGGAGGCGAAGATGGTGTTGATGATCAGCGATATTTGCCCCACCGACACACCGAAGATCGCCGGCCCCATCTGCTTCAGCACCCGCCACACGCCTGTGTCGCGAAGGCTCAGGCGCGGCAGCACCAGCATGCCGACCCGCTTCAACGCCGGCAGCTGCCAGAGAAACTGTGCCAGGCCACCGACCAGCACGGCCCAGCCCAGGGCCATGATCGGCGGATCGAAATAGGGCGCCAGCCAGACCGTGAAGATGATCATGCTGACATTCAGCAAAGTCGGCACGAAGGCCGGCACCGAGAAACGGTTCCAGGTGTTGAGCACCGCGCCGACCAGCGACGACAGCGAAATCAGCAGGATGTAGGGAAAGGTCACCCGCAGCAGATCGACGGTCAGGGCAAAGCGTTCCGGTTCGTCGGCGAAGCCCGGCGCGCTGATCCACACGACCCAGGGGGCGGCGAGGATACCGAGCAGGGTCACCAACGCCAGCACCAAGGTCAGCAGGCCGGCGATATAGGCCAGAAAGGTGCGGGTTGCCTCCTCGCCCTGCTGGGTCTTGTATTCGGCCAGAATCGGCACGAAAGCTTGGGAGAAGGCGCCCTCGGCGAAGATGCGCCGCAGCAGGTTGGGCAGCTTGAAGGCGACGACGAAGGCGTCTGACGCCACCCCGGCGCCGAAGATGCGCGCGATCAGGGTGTCGCGGACGAAACCCAACACGCGGGAAACCATGGTCAGGGAGCTGACGGCGGCCAGAGATTTGAGCAGGTTCATGGAGTCTCGGCGTTGCGAAAGGCCGGCGCGGGACGCCGGTCGACGGAGGCGACGAGTGTAACCAGCCGCCGCTGGTCAGGCCAGCACGCCGAGCCACTTGCACACTTGACAGGTGCGTCTCGCATCGGCATGATTCGCGGCCTTATTTGTTTGCTATCCCCTAGTTTTCGAGGAGCTTGACGGTGGCCAATACACCTTCTGCCAAAAAACGCGCCAAACAGGCTGAGAAGCGTCGTAGCCATAACGCCAGCCTGCGCTCCATGGTTCGTACCTACATCAAGAACGTGGTCAAGGCTATCGACGCCAAAGACCTGGAAAAGGCTCAGACCGCCTACACCCTGGCCGTTCCGGTCATCGACCGCATGGCCGACAAGGGCATCATCCACAAGAACAAGGCCGCTCGTCACAAGAGCCGCCTGAACGGTCACATCAAGGCTCTGGCTACCGCCGCCTGATTGATCTGTTCTTGAAAAGACCGGCCTCAGGGCCGGTTTTTTATTGCCCGCGATTTTCGAAAGGGCATGAAAAAGCCGGAGCAAACCCCGGCTTTTTTCGATCTACTGCGCCGACCAGGGCAGGATCGGAATGGCCGTCACCGCGTTCTGCGGACTACCCTCGATCACCCGATCGCTGTACACCAGGTAGACCAGGGTATTGCGCTTCTGGTCGAAGAAGCGCACTACCTGCATGGTCTTGAACACCAGCGACGTGCGCTCCTTGAACACCTCTTCGCCGTCCTTGAACTCACCACTGAAACGAATCGGACCCACCTGGCGACAGGCGATAGATGCCTCGGCACGATCCTCGGCCAAGCCCAGACCACCCTTGACCCCGCCGGTCTTGGCCCGCGACAAGTAGCAGGTCACCCCTTCCACCTTGGGATCATCGAAGGCCTCGACCACGATCTTGTCGTTCGGACCGAGCCACTTGAACACCGTGGAGACCTCGCCGATCTCCTCCGCCTGCGCCATCAGCGGCAGCGCCAGGCACAACATCACTCCCTTGAACAGACGCATCGCGACCCCCTCAGACCAACACCAGATTGTCCCGATGCACCAGCTCCGGCTCGTCGACGTAGCCGAGCAGCTTCTCGATGGCATCGGAGGATTGGCCGACGATCTTCTGCGCCTCCAGGGCACTGTAGTTCGCCAGCCCACGGGCGATCTCGCGACCATCGGGCCCGACACAGACCACCATCTCGCCGCGACGGAAGCTGCCCTGCACTTCTCGCACACCGACCGGCAACAGGCTCTTGCGGTCGGCAGTCAGCGCCTTCACCGCACCGGCATCCAGCACCAGCGTGCCACGGGTTTGCAGATGGCCGGCCAGCCACTGCTTGCGCGCGGCCAGCATGCCGCGCTCGGGTGCCAGTAGCGTGCCGAGGCGCTCGCCCGCCTTGAGACGATCCAGCACCCGCTCGATGCGGCCGCCGACGATCACTGTATGCGCACCGGAACGCGCCGCCAGCCGCGCCGCGCGCAGCTTGGTCTGCATGCCACCGCGCCCCAGCGCACCACCGGTGCCGCCCGCCACCGCATCCAGCGACGGATCGTCGGCGCGCGCCTCGGAAATCAGCTGAGCCTCGGGATTGTGCCGCGGGTCGGCGTCGAACATGCCGTCGCGGTCGGTGAGGATCACCAGCAGATCGGCCTCGACCAAGTTGGCCACCAGGGCAGCCAGGGTGTCGTTGTCGCCGAAACGGATCTCGTCGGTGACCACGGTGTCATTCTCGTTGATCACCGGCACCACGCCGAGATCCACCAAGGTACGCAGGGTGCTGCGGGCATTCAGGTATCGCTTGCGGTCGGACAGGTCGTCATGAGTCAGCAACACCTGAGCGGTGTGGCGACCGAGTTCAGCGAAGCTCGACTCCCAGGCACGCACCAGCCCCATCTGCCCCACCGCGGCAGCGGCCTGCAGTTCGTGGATCGCGCTAGGCCGGGACGACCAGCCGAGGCTGCTCATGCCCGCCGCCACCGCGCCGGACGATACCAGTACCAGCTCCACCCCGGCCTCGCGCAGGGCCACCATCTGCTCGACCCACACCGCCATGGCGGAACGGTCGAGACCACGCCCATCGGCGGTCAGCAATGCGCTGCCGATCTTCACCACCCAGCGCTGCGCGCCGGTCACCTTGTCCCGCATGATGCCCTCTACCCCAGCCAGTCAGCAAAACGCCGCTATAAAGCGGCGCTGCACGATACCTACTCTCAGTCCCTGACGTAAATGATCTCGGGACCGTCTTCGTCATCCTCGAAGTCGTCCCAGTCATCGTCGTCGCCGACATCATCGACACTCTTCAACCCGGCCTTGCGCAGGGCGCGCTTGTCATCCAGCGCCTGCAGACGGGCACGCGCCTCGTCCTCGATGCGCCGATCCAGCTCGGCCAACTCGGCAGCGTAGTCTTCCTCCTCCTCGATACGCACGGCACGCTCATCCATGTAGCGCATGATGGCCTGGCTCAGCGCCTCGGTACCCTCGCGCTCCAGAGCGGAGATGACGAACACCGGCCCCTTCCACTCCAGGCGCTCGACCACTGCGCGCATGCGCTCCTCGCGTTCGTCGTCGAGCAGCTGGTCGGCCTTGTTCAGCACCAGCCAGCGCTCGCGCTCGGCCAGCGCCGGGCTGAATTTCTCCAGCTCGCGAATGATGATCTCGGCCGCCTCGGCCGGATCGCTCTCGTCCAGCGGCGCCATGTCCACCAGATGCAGCAGCAGACGGGTACGCGCCAGGTGCTTGAGGAAGCGGATACCCAGGCCGGCACCTTCGGAGGCACCCTCGATCAGACCCGGAATATCGGCGATGACGAAGCTCTTGTAGCGTCCGACACTGACCACGCCCAGGTTCGGCACCAGGGTGGTGAAGGGGTAGTCGGCAACCTTTGGCTTGGCCGCGGATACCGAGCGGATGAAGGTGCTCTTGCCGGCGTTTGGCAGACCGAGCAGGCCGACGTCGGCCAGGACCTTCAACTCCAGCTTGAGATCGCGCTGCTCGCCCGGCTTGCCCGGCGTGGTCTGGCGTGGCGCACGGTTGGTGCTGGACTTGAAGCGGGTATTGCCCAGACCGTGCCAGCCGCCCTGGGCGACCATGAGGCGCTGACCAGCCCTGGTCAGGTCGCCGATGACCTCCTGGGTCGCGGCATCGATTACCGTAGTCCCGACCGGTACCGGCAGGATAAGATCCTCGCCCTTGGCGCCGGTGCATTCGGTGCTGCCGCCCTTCTCGCCATTCTGCGCGTTGAAGCGACGGGTGTAGCGGTAGTCCACCAGGGTATTGAGGTTTTCGTCGGCCTCGAGGAACACCGAGCCGCCGTCGCCGCCGTCACCGCCGTTGGGGCCACCCTTCTCGATGAACTTCTCACGACGAAAACTCATCATGCCGTTACCGCCGTCGCCGGCTTTTACAAATATCGAAACTTCGTCGACGAATTTCATTAGGGCTGCCTCCCACCGCGACGGCGGGCCAGTGAACTCAGGAATACAGGATACACAGAAACAAAAAAGCCCCGTCGCGAGACAGGGCTTTTTCAGCAAGCGTGGACTTAGGCAGCCACGACGCTCACGTAGCGGCGACCGAAGGCGCCCTTCACTTCGAACTTGACCACGCCGTCGATCTTGGCGAACAGGGTGTGGTCTTTGCCCATGCCAACGCCGTAACCGGCGTGGAACTGGGTGCCGCGCTGACGCACGATGATGTTGCCGGCCTTGATGGCCTGGCTGCCGTACATCTTCACGCCAAGGCGTTTACTTTCTGAGTCGCGGCCGTTACGAGTACTACCGCCAGCTTTTTTGTGTGCCATGAGTCATAGCCTCCTAAAAGGGGATCAGGCCTGGATGCCGGTGATCTTGATTTCAGTGAACCACTGACGGTGGCCCTGACGCTTCATGTGGTGCTTACGACGGCGGAACTTGATGATGGTCACTTTGTCGTGACGGCCCTGGGAGACCACCTCGGCAACGACCTTGGCACCATCAACCACCGGAGCGCCGATTTTCACGTCGTCACCGTTGCCAACCAGCAGAACGCGGTCGAAGGTTACGGATTCGCCAGTGGCGACTTCCAGCTTCTCGACCTTGAGGAATTCACCTTCGGCGACTTTGTACTGCTTGCCACCGGTAACAATTACTGCATACATGGATTTTTCTCCGTAAAACCTGCTCACCCGACTCTTTATAGGAAGAGTTATTGGCCGGCATGGCTGCATGGGGCCGGACTGACACCCGTGCAATTGCGTAAGGCAGGGAGTTGCCCATAGAAGTTTGGGGCCGCGATTGTACGGAAAGCCCCACCCCGAGGCAAGCCCCGCCAGGCCTCGCCTTGACAGCCCCTACCCCGCCACCTAGCATGCCGCGCAGCCCGGTCCGGCCCCGCCCGACCCGCCTTTTCGCCGCCTCCCGCGTCCGGGAATGCCGGCCCCCGTACCAGGAGCTCCCGACACTGATGCAACCCCAGGCCTTCCAAAGCGTGGTCGCGGACGATTTCGCCGCCGTCGACGGCATCATCCGCCAGCAGTTGAAGTCCCATGTGCCCCTGGTGGAGAAGATCGGCGACTACATCATCTCCGCGGGCGGCAAGCGCCTGCGCCCGCTGCTGGTACTGCTCAGCGGCAAGGCCCTGGGCTACCAGGCCGACGACCTGCGCCTGCTGGCCGCCACCATCGAGTTCCTGCACACCGCCACCCTGCTGCACGACGACGTGGTCGACATGTCCGGCATGCGCCGTGGCCGCGCCACCGCCAACGCCCAGTGGGGCAACGCGCCGAGCGTGCTGGTCGGCGACTTCCTCTATTCCCGCTCCTTCGAGATGATGGTCGAGCTCGGCTCCATGCCGGTGATGCGCATCCTCTCGCGCGCCACCCGGGTGATCGCCGAGGGCGAGGTGCTGCAGCTGTCCAAGGTGCGCGACGCCAGCACCACTGAACAGACCTACATGGAGGTCATCCGCGGCAAGACCGCCATGCTGTTCGAGGCCTCGACCCACAGCGCCGCCGCCCTGGCCGGCGCGAGCGAAGCTCAGCACGAGGCGCTGCAGCGCTTCGGCGACCACCTCGGCATCGCCTTCCAGTTGGTCGACGACCTGCTCGATTACCAGGGCGACGCCGCCACGCTGGGCAAGAACGTCGGCGATGACCTGGCCGAGGGCAAGCCGACCCTGCCGCTGATCTACACCATGCGCGAAGGCAGCGCCGATCAGGCCGCCCTAGTGCGTACCGCCATCCAGAAGGGCGGCATCGAAGACCTCGAAAGCATCCGCGCCGCCGTGCAGGCGTCCGGCTCGCTGGACTACACCGCCCGTCTCGCCCGCGAACACGCCGAAAAGGCCATCGCCTGCCTCGAAGCCCTGCCGGACAACACCTACCGCGAAGCGATGATCGAACTCAGCCGCTTCGCCGTCGCCCGCACCCACTGACGTCGAGAAGTCCGCGAAGAGCCCGTCCCTGTGACGGGCTTTTTATTTGTCGACCGAAGGACGATTGGCGCTTGCTATTTAGATAATAGGAATTATTCTCATCTCATTCGCATTCAAGGAGATGAGCCATGACCTATCTGATCGACGCCTGGCTGGATCGCCCCCACCCCTACCTGCGCATCCTCAACCGGGAGACCGGCGAGGTCTGCGCCGTATTGCACGAAGACGCCCTCAGCGAGCTGCGCGAGCAGGGCGATCTCGACCTGCACGACTTCGGCTCCACCGAGCCGGGCGTGCTGAAAGAGCTGGTAAGGGGACTGTTCCTGTTCTGCTACGCCCGGGCACTGAGACCGCACGGCGAGCTGCACTGAGCGACGCGTGAAGAGGGCGACCAATGCCGGTCGCCTCTTCGGCGAGCCCGGGACCAGGACGGCTCCGGGATACGCGGCAAGCGACGAGGCTTGCGCGGGATAGGCTGGACGGACAGGACGACCGCCCGGCCATCGCTTCTTACAGAATGTCGAGCAGTTCCACGTCGAATACCAGCACGCTGTGCGGCGGGATGCTGCCGGCGGCCTGACCACCGTAGGCCAGCTCGCTCGGCACGTGCAGGCGCCACTTGCTGCCGGTGTTCATCAGCTGCAGGGCCTCGACCCAGCCGGCGATCACGCCGCCCACCGGGAATTCGGCCGGCTGACCGCGCTCGTAGGAGCTGTCGAACACGGTGCCGTCGATCAGGGTGCCGTGGTAGTGGGTACGCACGTGGTCGTCGCGGGACGGCTTGGCGCCCTCGCCCGCCACCAGCACTTCGTACTGAAGGCCGGACTCCAGCACGGTCACACCCTCGCGCTTGGCGTTCTCGACCAGGTATTCCCGACCGGCGGCGGCAGCCTTCTCGGCCTTGGCGGCGGCTTCGGCCTGCATCACTTCGCGGATCACCCGGAAGCTGGCGTTCAGCGCCTCGGGCGAAACCTGGCTCGGCTGGCCGTTGAAGGCGTCGCGCAGGCCCGCGACGATGGCCTCCAGGCTGGCGCCGGGCGGCGGGTTGTCACGCAGCTGGTCGCCCAGCTGGCGGCCGATGCCATAGCTCACACGGGTTTCGTCGGTAGACAGGTTGAGTTCGGACATCGCCGTGCTCCAGAGGGGGTCGAAAAAAGGCCGGCCAGACTAGCACAGCCATCCACAAACGAAACCGCCCGGGCGTCTCGCAACGACCGGGCGGCGATACCGCTCGACCGACTCAGTGATCGTGCTTGGTCAGCTTATCCAGATAGCCCATGGCGAAGGCCGAAACCACGAACGCCATGTGGATGATCACGTACCACATCAGGTGATCGGGATTAACGTTCTGCGCATCCATGAAGATTTTCAGCAGGTGAATCGAGGAGATGGCCACGATCGAGGCTGCCACCTTCATCTTCAACGAGCCGGAGTCCATCTTGCCCAGCCAGCTGAGCTTCTCCTTGCCCTCGTCGATATCCAGCTGGGACACGAAGTTCTCGTAGCCTGAGATCATCACCATCACCAGCAGGCCGCCAACCAGCGCCATGTCGATCAGCGACAGGATCACCAGAATCAGATCGGCCTCCGCCATGGCGAAGACGTTCGGCAGGATGTGGAAGATCTCCTGGAAGAACTTCAGCACCAGAGCCAGCAGGCCCAGCGACAGGCCGAAGTAGATGGGAGCCAGCAGCCAGCGCGAGGCGTACATCGCGTTCTCGATAAAGCGTTCCATGGGTCCTCGCCATAAGGGTAAAAACTGGCGGCGAGTATACCCAGCCAGGCATGACGGGCAAGGCGACAAGCGTTGCGGCTTTTTTATCCCCGCTTACTGTGGATAACCTTGTGGGCAGGCGCGGAACGGATGGCCGTACGCCAGGAATCGCACGCACCGGAAACGGATTGGGCAAAAAAGCACTCAGCTCTCCGGCCGGGACTGCCAGCCGCCGAGCTCACGGTGACGCTCGCCATCGAGACGACGCAGTTCCGCCTGCAGATGCAGGCGCCAGATCCTCGGCTCGATGCAAGTCTCGTAGCCTTGCTCGGCGAGACACTCGGCGATCGAATCGAGCACCGATTCGGCCACCAAAGGCCCGTGGAATGGGCCCTGCGCCTTGATCGCCGAAGGTTGCGCACCGGACATGCCGGCCGCGCAGAGCAGCGTCCACAACCCCCGCTGACCGGCCAGTGGACGGATCTCGCACTCGATGCGGGTCGTCAGGCCGAGGCACCGACGGGTGAGACAGAGGCAGCGCGGCATGGCGGCGATCCTCGCAGGGTCTGACCTGCAGCCTACACCCCGGCGCGCCGCTTCGGGAAGGCAAAGTTATCCCCGCGCACTGTGGATAACTCTGTGGAGAGAACGGGGGAAAATCCCCTCCGGCGAGGCCCGTCGTGGGCGCCGCCGGAATGCGCAATGACTGACCAGTTGTCGCCCGACCGTGGGCGTCATTCTGCGGACGGTTTTGCCGCCGGCTTGGCGCGGGTCTTCACTTCCTTGATCTTCGGTTCCTTGTCCTTCTCATCATCCTCCAGACCCAGCTCGGCAATGCCGCGCAGACGCTCCACCACCCGCGCATTGACGCTGCCCTTGGGGAAGTGGCCCTGCTCGTTCGGCGCGCCGGCCGGCTCGCCCAGCAGCAGGCCGAGCGCCTCGTCCACGTGGCGTACCGCGCAGACGTGGAACTGGCCGTTGCGCACGGCCTGCAGCACGCGCTCGTCGAGCATCAGGTTGCTGACGTTGGAATGCGGGACGATCACGCCCTGCTCACCGGTCAGGCCACGCGCCTCGCAGAGGCGGAAGAAGCCTTCGATCTTCTCGTTGACACCACCGACCGCCTGCACCTCGCCGAACTGGTTGATCGAGCCGGTGATGGCGAAGCATTGCTTGAGCGGGGTGCGCGAGAGGGCCGAGATCAGGGTGCAGACCTCGCCCAGCGAGGCGCTGTCGCCGTCGACGTAGCCGTACGACTGCTCCAGCGCGATGCTCGCGGAAATCTCCAGGGGAAACTCCTGGGCGTAGCGGCTGCCGAGGAAGCCGGTGACGATCATAATCCCCTTGGAGTGGATCGACTGGCCCAGGCTGACCTCGCGCTCGATATCGACGATGCCGCTGCCGCCCGGGTAGACGGTGGCGGAAATGCGCGCCGGCACGCCGAAGGCCGAGTCGCCCACCTGCAGCACGGTCAGGCCGTTGCATTTGCCGATGGCCTCGCCGGCCGTGTCGATCAGGATGATGCCGGCCAGCATGTCATCGATGATCCGCGCCGAGACGCGCCCGGTGCGGTCGGACTTGGCCTTGAGCGCGCGCTCGATGTGGCCGACGTCGGTCACCGCATCACCGGCCAGCTGGCGCACGAAATCCGCCTCGCTGACCAGCTGGAACAGATCGCCGATGCGCGCCGACAGTCGGCCCTGGTGTTCGGCCAGGCGCGCGCTGTAGGTCGCCAGGCGCGCCACCGCGGCGGCGCTCAGCGGCGCCATGCCCTCCTCCGAGGTGCGCGTCTTCAGCAGTTGGGCGAACTGTTCGAGGCTGTCCTCGGCGACGGGGATCTCCTCGTCGAAATCGACCAGCACGCGGAACATCTCCTGGAAGTCGGAATCCAGGTCCTGCAGCGTGTAGTAGAGCTGCCGCGAACCGATGATGATCACCTTGAGCTGCAGCGGGATCACCTGCGGGCTCAGCGTCACGGTGGCGATGCGGCCGAAATCGCCCAGTGGCGATTCCATCTTCAGCTGGCGCGAATGCAGCGCGCGCTTGAGCGCGTCCCAGACGAAGGGCTCGCTCAGCAGCTTCTCCGCCTCCACCACCAGATACCCGCCGTTGGCCCGGTGCAGCGCGCCCGGGCGCAGCTGGCGGTAGCTGGTGTAGAGCGCGCCCTGGTCGGTGCTGTATTCGATGCGGCCGAACAGGTTGTCGTAGGTCGGGTGCGGCTCGAACACCACCGGCGCGCCGCCGTCGACGTGATGACCGACCACCAGGCTCGGGCAGTACTGGTCCTCGAGCATCTCGCGACGCTGGGCATCCGGCTTGTCGTCCAGCAGCTGGTCGACCACCGTCTTCAGCAGGTTGACCTGCACCGCCTGCAGGTAGGCGCAGACGCCGGCATTCTCGGCGTACTTTTCCGAGAGCGGCGCGAGCAGCGGCTGCAGGGCCAGGGTGATGGTCTCTTCGTTGAGCTGGCGCAGGCTGTTGCTGCTCTCACGCTTCCACTGCGGCAGGCTGGCCAGCTCCTCGTTGAGGCGCTCCTCCAGCAGGGCGATGTCCTGGTGGAAGCGCTCGCGCTCGACTTCCGGCAGTTGGGCGAAGTCCGCCTCGTCCAGCGCCTTGCCATCGCGCATCGGGGTGAAGGCGATGTTGGCACTGTCGCGGTACAGCGCCACTTCCTTTTCCAGCGCGAGCTTCTCGATCAGGTCGAGGGCCTTGTCGTAGCGCTGGTTGAACACGCGGTCGATGGCGCTCTTCTTCTGCTGGAAGGTCGGCGTCTCGAAGACCGCCGGGAACGTGGCCAGCAGGTTGTCGATCAGGTGGCCGATGTCGGCGACGAACTCGGCCGCGGTGCCGGGCGGCAGTTCCAGCGCGCGGGGCTCGCGCGGCTCGTCGAAATGGTTGACGTAGACCCGGTCCACCGGCGTGGCCTGGCGCTTGGCCTCCGCCTTGAGGTAGCGCTGCACGAAGGAGAAGCGCCCGGTACCCGGCTCGCCCATGACGTACACGTTGTAGCCCGGACGCGGCATGGCCACGCCGAACTGCAGCGCCTCGACGGCGCGCTCCTGACCGAGCACGCCGCGGAATGGCTCGAGATCGTCGGTGGTGGTGAAGTTGAACTGGTCGGGGGCGCAGGGACGGGTCAGGGCATCGGGCGCCAGGCGCAGGCTGGCAGCAAAGGATTCAGGCATCGGAAGTCCTTGTCGAAGCGGCGGGCCGCAAGATGGGACCATTCTGGCGCCGCCCTTGCGCCGCTGGCAAGGCGCCGTCCGCCCCGGCGCCGCAAAGCGGCAGAGCGATTCGGGGATCGAAGCCGGGCATGGCCGGTCCTCTGTAAAGGACCATCAGGCGGCTGCAATGCCCGGCGCCCAGGCGCACACTTGGGGCATCCGCAACGAGGCAAACGATGCACGATTCCACCGCACAACTGCTGGAAGTCGCCGGCGGCAAGCCGATCAAGCTCTGGACCCGCGGCGTTCCGGTGGAAGAGGCTGCGCGCCAGCAGCTGATCAACACGGCCAGGCTGCCGTTCATCTTCAAGCACCTGGCGGTGATGCCGGACGTGCACCTGGGCAAGGGCTCGACCATCGGCAGCGTGATCCCCACGGTCGGCGCCGTGATACCGGCCGCGGTGGGCGTGGACATCGGCTGCGGCATGATCGCCGCGCGCACCTCGCTGAGCGCCGCCGACCTGCCGGACAACCTGCACGGCCTGCGCAGCGCCATCGAGCGGGCCGTGCCCCACGGCAAGACCTTCGGCCGTCGCGACCAGGGCGCCTGGAGCGATGTGCCGGCCCAGGCAGACCAGGCCTGGAAGGCCCTGGCCGGGCGCTTCCGCGCCATCACCCAGAAATACCCGCGCCTGGAGAAGACCAACAACCGCAGCCACCTCGGCACCCTGGGCACCGGCAACCACTTCATCGAGGTCTGCCTGGACGAGGCCGACCGCGTCTGGTTCATGCTGCACAGCGGCTCGCGCGGGGTCGGCAATGCCATCGGCAGCCTGTTCATCGAACTGGCCCAGGCCGACATGCGCCGGCACCTGGCCAATCTGCCCGACCGCGACCTGGCCTATTTCGAGGAAGGCAGCCAGCACTTCGCCGACTACGTGGAGGCGGTGGAATGGGCCCAGGACTACGCCCGGCAGAATCGCGCGCTGATGATGCAGACGGTTATCGAGGCCGCCCGCACGGTGATCCGCAAGCCGTTCGAGGCCCAGCTGGAGGCGGTCAACTGTCACCACAACTATGTGCAGCGCGAGCGCCACTTCGGTCGCGAGGTGCTGGTCACCCGCAAGGGCGCGGTGTCGGCGCAGAAGGGCCAGCTCGGCATCATCCCCGGCTCCATGGGCGCGCGCAGCTTCATCGTCCGCGGCCTGGGCAACGAGGAGGCGTTTTGCTCCTGCAGCCACGGCGCCGGCCGGGTGATGAGCCGCAGCCAGGCGAAGAAGCAGTTCTCCGTGCAGGACCAGGCGCGCGCCACGGCCCACGTCGAGTGCCGCAAGGACGCCGAAGTGGTCGACGAGATCCCCATGGCCTACAAGGACATCGACGCGGTGATGGCGGCCCAGCGCGACCTGGTGGAGGTGGTGCACACGCTGCGCCAGGTGGTATGCGTCAAGGGTTGAGCGCGCACATGACGCTGATCGTCATGGGCCCCGCCGGCAGCGGCAAGAGCACCGTCGGCGGCGCCCTGGCGCGACGCCTGGGCTGGTACTTCGTCGACGCCGACGACCTGCACACGGCCGACGCCAGAGCCAGAATGGCCGCCGGCCTGGCGCTCACCGATGCCGAACGCCTCCCGTGGCTGCAGGCGGTTCGCCGGGCCATCGTGGCGCATCGAGAACGAGGCCGGCCACTGGTCTGCGCCTGCTCGGCGCTGACCCGCGACTACCGCCGGCTGCTCGCCGACCACGAGCAGGCCGTCCGCTTCGTTTACCTCGACGGTCCGGAGCAACTGCTGGCGGCGCGCCTGGCCCGGCGCAGCGAGCATTTCTTCGCGCCGCGACTGCTGCACAGCCAGCTGGAGCTGCTGGAGCCGCCGACGCCTGACGAGGCGCTGATCGTCGACATCCACGCTCCGCCGCTGGAGCTGGTCGACCAGATTATCGAACTCCTGGCCATGAAAAAGGGGCCCTGAGGCCCCTTCTCTTCCACCGACCGGCGCTTACTGCGCCAGCTTCTTGTAGCGCACGCGGTGCGGCTGGGCCGCGGCCTCGCCGAGGCGCTTCTTGCGATCCGCCTCGAACTCGGTGTAGTTGCCCTCGAAGAAGTAGACCTTGCCGTCGTCCTCGTAGGAGAGGATGTGGGTGGCGATACGGTCGAGGAACCAGCGGTCGTGGGAAATCACGATGGCGGCGCCGGGGAAGTCCAGCAGCGCCTCTTCCAGCGCACGCAGGGTTTCCACGTCGAGGTCGTTGGACGGTTCGTCGAGCAGTAGCACGTTGCCGCCCTGCTTCAGGGTCAGGGCCATGTGCAGACGGCCGCGCTCACCGCCGGAGAGGTCCTTGACGAACTTCTGCTGGTCGGCGCCCTTGAAGTTGAAGCGCCCGACGTAGCCGCGCGACGGCACCTCGTAGTTGCCGACCTTGATCATGTCGAAGCCGTCGGAAACTTGTTCCCAGACGGTCTTGTTGCCTTCGAGCGCCTCGCGGCTCTGCTCGACGCTGGCGATCTGCACGGTCTCGCCGATCTCGATGGCGCCCGAGTCCGGCTGCTCCTTGCCGGTGATCATGCGCAGCAGGGTCGATTTACCGGCACCGTTACCACCGATCACGCCGACGATGGCGCCCTTGGGGATGCTGAAGGACAGGTCGTCGATCAGCACGCGGTCGCCGAAGGACTTCGACACGTTGACGAAGTCGATGACCTTGTCGCCCAGACGCGGACCGGCCGGGATGTAGATCTCGTTGGTCTCGCTGCGCTTCTGGAATTCCTGCGACTGCATTTCCTCGAAACGCTGCAGACGCGCCTTGGACTTCGACTGACGCGCCTTGGCGCCCTGGCGCACCCACTCCAGCTCGGCCTTCATGGCCTTGGCGTGCGACGCCTCGGCCTTGGCTTCCTGGGCCAGACGGTTGGCCTTGGATTCCAGCCAGCCGGAGTAATTGCCCTCGAAGGGAATGCCGTGGCCGCGGTCCAACTCGAGGATCCAGCCGGCGACGTTGTCGAGGAAGTAACGGTCGTGGGTGATGGCCACCACGGTGCCGGGGAAGTCGTGGAGGAAGCGCTCCAGCCAGGCCACCGAGTCGGCGTCCAGGTGGTTGGTCGGTTCGTCCAGCAGCAGCATGTCGGGGGCCGACAGCAGCAGGCGGCACAGCGCCACGCGGCGCTTCTCGCCACCGGACAGGTGCTCGATCCTGGCGTCCCACGGAGGCAGGCGCAGGGCGTCGGCGGCGACTTCCAGCTGGCGTTCCAGGTTGTGGCCGTCGGAGGCCTGCAGGATGGCCTCCAGCTTGGCCTGCTCGGCGGCCAGGGCGTCGAAGTCGGCGTCCGGCTCGGCATAGGCGGCATAGACTTCGTCCAGACGGGCCTGGGCCTGCTTGATCTCGCCCACCGCCTCTTCGACGATGTCGCGCACGGTCTTGCTGGCGTCGAGCTGCGGCTCCTGCGGCAGGTAGCCGACCTTGATGCCCGGCATCGGGCGGGCTTCGCCGTCGATCTCGGTGTCGACCCCGGCCATGATGCGCAGCAGGGTGGATTTACCGGCACCGTTCAGGCCCAGCACGCCGATCTTGGCGCCGGGGAAGAACGACAGGGAGATGTCCTTGAGGATTTCGCGCTTCGGGGGCACGACCTTGCTGACCCGATGCATGGTATAGACGTACTGAGCCATGGATGACCTTGGTTCTGCGTAACTGAGGAGGAAAGGAGGGAACCGCGCCGCGGCCACTGCCGGGCAAAACTCCGGGACGAGGAGCAGCATAGCCCCGCGCCCACGCGCGTGCGGCGAAGTTACCGGAATGCATCTCGTGGGGCAAACCGGGCGATGGACAGTAATGGCACTCTGCCTCTTTTCCGGGCATGCTACGCGGTTTCTGTCGCCCGCTCATTGCCACCGTTCAGGCAGCCTTATCAGCAGGGTTTAAAACCGCGTGTCCCGATCCCGTTCCTCGTCCCGCCCCACCGATCCGCTCGCCTGGTCCTCGCGTGGCTCGCTGAAAGGCATCCTGGCGCTGCTGGTGGCGCTGATGCTCGGCCTGCTGCTGTGGCAGTTGCATCAGGAGGCGAGCAACCAGGAGGAAAGCGAGCGACGCCATCATCTGGACCACGCCGAGCAGGTCAGCCAGCAGCTGAGCCTGGCCATGCGCCTGAAGGCCGAGGCCGGCCTGGCCTTCCTCGCCAGCACGGCGGACCGCCCGCCGGCCCTTGCCGATCGCGCCGCACTGCTGCAGCGCCTGCGCGGCATCTTCCCCGCCCTGCACAGCCTGGCCTGGTTCGACGCCGAGGGCCGCCTGCTCGCCGACAGCCAGCCCACGCCGACCCAGCCGCCCTTCGCCGCCGAGCGACCCTACCGCTTCGCCCTGGCCGACGACCTGCTCCTGCTCGACCTGCCGCGCGCCGACGGTGAAGGCGGCTGGCGCGTGCGCCTGACCACCCGGGCGCTGCACAACTGGCTGCCGCGCCAGCCCCACGAACTGCCCTGGCTGCTGCTGGACCCGGCGAGCGCCACGGTGATGCTCAAGCAGCCGGAAGAAGCCGTCGCCGACGCGGACACGCGCCTGGCCGAGCTGCCGCTGGCCGGCAGCGACTGGCGCCTGGTGCCGCTGTTCGACGCCGCCGCCCTGCGCGCCGAACTGCTGCCGCGCCAGGCCAGCAAGCTGCTGCTGTTCATCCTCTGCGGCGCCCTCGCCCTGCTCGCCCTGTTCGGCCTGCTGCGCGAACAGAACCGCCTGCGCGACTACCACGCCCTGTCGCGGCGCTCGATGGAAGACGCCATCGGCGCCCTCGGCGCGATCGACGAGCGGGTGCTGGTGACCCAGGCCGACGGCCACATCAGCTACCTCAACCCGCGCGCCGAGCAGATGTTCGGCCTCGACCTGGCCACCGCCAGCGAGATGCACGTGCTGGAACTGCTGCCGGCCCTGGCTCCCTGGCTGGAAAGCGCCTTCTACGAGCAGGCCGAGCCCATCGAGGTGCTGCAGGACGGCGAGCGGCGCCTGTTCGACGTCACCTGCCACGCGCTCTACACCGACAATCCCGAACCGGGCCGCGCCTGGGTACTGCGCGATGTCACCGAACAGCGCCAGGCCCTGCGCGTACTGCAGGATACCCGCCGGCGCTATCAGGACATCTTCGAGGGCAGCGGCGTGGCCCTCTGCGTGCTCGATCTGTTCGAGCTCAAGGCCTACCTCGACGCCCAGGACCTGCACCACAGCGCCCAGCTGATGCCCTGGCTGGCCGAGGACGAGACGCGCCATGCCGAGCTGCTGCGGCGCATCCGCATCAGTGAGGTGAACAAGGTCGCCCTGCAGCTGCTCGGCGTGGAAGACGCCCAGCAGGTCTGGACCCACCTGATTGGCTCCGCCTCGCTGCGCCCGGGCGGCGCGCGCCATGCCTTGGTCTGCGCCCTGCTCGACGGCAACCGCGACATGATGGTGGAGAGCCACACCCGCACGCCGCGTGGTCATGAACGCTACCTGTGGATCAACCTGCAACTGCCGGAAAGCCGTGAGGAACTGCGCGCCGTGACACTGGCGGTGCACGACATCACCAGCCGCAAGCGCGTAGAGCTGTCGCTGGCCGAGCGCGAGCGTTTCTGGTCCGACGTGCTGCGTGCGGTGCCGGACACCCTCTACGTGCACGACATGAGCAACATGCGGGTGATGTTCAGCAACAACCGCCTGGGGCCGGACCTCGGTTACAGCAAGGACGAGATCCGCCGGCTCGGCGACCGCCTGTGGGAAAAGATCCTCCACCCGGATGACTTCGAGTTGTACCAGCGCATGCGCAACCTGCAGAAGGTGGTCGGCCAGGGCCAGCAGCTGCAGTTCCGCCTGCGCTGGCGCCACCGCGACGGCAGCTGGCACTGGTTCGACATTCGCGAGCATGCCCTGAGCCGCGACCGCAATGGCCGGGTCAGCCGCCTGATCGGCGTGGCCAAGGACATCACCGGCGAGATCACCGCCCAGGCCAGCCTACTGGACAGCGAGCGGCGCTACCGCATGCTCGCCGAAAGCATCAGCGACGTGATCCTCTCCAGCAACAGCGAGCTGCAGCTCAACTACGTCAGCCCCTCGGCCCAGGCGTTCTTCGGCTACAGCCCGGAATGGCTGCTGGAGCACGGCCTGATCGGCATCGTCACCAACCCGCGCCAGCTGTCCGGCATGCTGCAGCTGCTCGGCGAGGTGCGCGGCGTGCTCGGCGAACCCGATAAGCTGCTCGCCCTGCATGACCGCCTGCACGGCAAGCCGTTCGTCTTCGACTGCCTGCACGCGGACGGCCGCAAGATCACCGTGGAAATGCGCCTGACCCTGATGTGGGACGAGCAGGAGCGCTTCGAGGGCCTGCTCGGCATCGGCCGCGACATCACCCAGCAGCGCCGCGCCGAACGCGACCTGCGCATGGCCGCCACGGTGTTCGACCACTCCACCGCGGCCATCCTGGTCACCGACCCGGCCGGTTACATCGTGCGCATCAACGAGACGTTCCAGCGCATCTGCGGTTACGCCGGCAAGGAAGTGCTCGACCAGCTCCCCGGCATGCTCACCGCCGATCGCCAGCAGGCGGCGCAGTTTGCCTACATCCTTACCCAGCTCAACCATCACGGCAGCTGGGAAGGCGAGCTGTGGCTCAAGCGCAAGAACGGCGAGCAGTTCCCCGCCTGGGTCGGCATCACCGCGGTGCACGACGATGACGGCGACCTGGTCAGCTACGTGTGCTTCTTCAACGACATCAGCGAGCGCAAGGCCAGCGAGCAGCGCATCCACCGCCTGGCCTACTACGACGCCCTGACCCTGCTGCCCAACCGCACGCTGTTCCAGGACCGCCTGCACACCGCGCTGCAGCACGCCGAGCGCCACGAGGAATGGGTGGTGCTGATGTTCCTCGACCTCGACCGCTTCAAGCCGATCAACGACTCCCTCGGCCACGCCGCTGGCGACCGCATGCTCAAGGACGTGGCCGTGCGCCTGGCCGCCTGCGTCGACGAGGACGACACCGTGGCGCGCATGGGCGGCGACGAATTCACCCTGCTGCTGCAACCGCGCAACACCCGCGCCGGCGCGCTGAACCGTGCCATCCACGTGGCCGAGCAGATCCTCGCCAGCCTGGCGCAGCCATTCGTGCTGCAGGGCCGCGAGTTCTTCGTCACCGCCTCCATCGGCATCGCCCTGGCGCCGCAGGACGGCAACGAGCTGAGTCAGCTGATGAAGAACGCCGACACGGCGATGTACCACGCCAAGGAGCGCGGCAAGAACAACTTCCAGTTCTACCAGGCGGAAATGAACGCCACCGCGCTGCAGCGTCTGGAGTTGGAGAGCGACCTGCGCCATGCCCTGGAGCAGGGCCAGTTCCTCCTTTATTACCAGCCGCAGCTGTCCGGCGACGGCAAGCGCCTGACCGGCGTCGAGGCGCTGCTGCGCTGGAACCACCCGCGCCGCGGCCTGGTGGCCCCGTACGAATTCATTCCGGTGCTGGAGGAGCTGGGCCTGATCGTCCAGGTCGGCGACTGGGTGATCGCCGAGGCCTGCCGCCAGCTCAAGGCGTGGCACGAGACCAAGGTGCGCGTGCCGAAGATCTCGGTGAATCTCTCCGCCCGCCAGTTCGGCGACGGCCAGCTGGGCATGCGCATCTCCCGCATCCTCGGCGAGAGCGGCCTGCCGCCGGCCTGCCTGGAGCTGGAGTTGACCGAATCGATCCTGATGCGCGACATCGGCGAGACGCTGCAGATGCTCACCAGCCTGAAGCAGCTCGGCCTGTGCATCGCGGTGGACGACTTCGGCACCGGCTACAGCTCGCTCAACTACCTCAAGCAGTTCCCCATCGACGTGCTGAAGATCGACCGCAGCTTCGTCGACGGCGTGCCCGGCGGCGAGCAGGACGCGCAGATCGCCCGCGCCATCATTGCCATGGCCCACAGCCTGAACCTGGCGGTGATCGCCGAGGGCGTGGAGACCCAGGAACAGCTCGACTTCCTGCGCGAACATGGCTGCGACGAGGTGCAGGGCTACCTGTTCGGCAAGCCGATGCCGGCCGACCAGTTCGAGGCGCGCTTCGGCGGCAACGCCCTGTTCGTGCTGGGCTGAACGCGGCGGGCCGGGTGAGGTCCGCTTGTCCGCCACTTGACCGCCTTTCATGTGCCAGGGCGCGGCACATCGGGTAGAATGCGCGCCTTCCTTAGAACCTGTTCACGAACCCGCTGGCCGCCGGCCAGGCGTCGTTAGCAGACTCTTACTACCGCCCGCTGATAGATCAGGTGACCACCATGTTCAGCCGTGATTTGACCATTGCCCGCTACGATGCAGAACTCTTCGCCGCCATGGAGCAGGAAGCCCAGCGCCAGGAAGACCACATCGAACTGATCGCCTCCGAGAACTACACCAGCCCGGCGGTGATGGAAGCCCAGGGCAGCGTGCTGACCAACAAGTACGCCGAAGGCTATCCGGGCAAGCGCTACTACGGTGGTTGCGAGCACGTCGACGTGGTCGAGCAGCTGGCCATCGACCGCGCCAAGCAGCTGTTCGGCGCCGACTACGCCAACGTCCAGCCGCACGCCGGCTCCCAGGCCAACGCCGCCGTCTACCTGGCCCTGCTGTCGGCCGGTGACACCATCCTCGGCATGAGCCTGGCCCACGGTGGCCACCTGACCCACGGCGCCTCCGTGTCCTCCTCCGGCAAGCTGTACAACGCCGTGCAGTACGGCATCACCGACGCCGGCCTGATCGACTACGACGAAGTCGAGCGCCTGGCTGTCGAGCACAAGCCGAAGATGATCGTCGCCGGCTTCTCCGCCTACTCGCAGGTGCTGGACTTCGCCCGCTTCCGCGCCATCGCCGACAAGGTCGGTGCCTACCTGTTCGTAGACATGGCCCACGTGGCCGGTCTGGTCGCCGCCGGCGTGTACCCGAACCCGGTACCGTTCGCCGACGTGGTCACCACCACCACCCACAAGACCCTGCGCGGCCCGCGCGGCGGCCTGATCTTGGCCAAGAAGAACGAGGAGATCGAGAAGAAGCTCAACTCCGCCGTCTTCCCGGGCGCCCAGGGTGGCCCGCTGGAGCACGTGATCGCCGCCAAGGCCATCTGCTTCAAGGAAGCCCTGCAGCCCGAGTTCAAGACCTACCAGCAGCAGGTGGTGAAGAACGCCCAGGCCATGGCCGGCGTGTTCATCGAGCGTGGTTTCGATGTCGTCTCCGGCGGCACCCAGAACCACCTGTTCCTGCTCTCGCTGATCAAGCAGGACATCACCGGTAAGGACGCCGACGCCGCCCTGGGTCGCGCCTTCATCACCGTGAACAAGAACAGCGTGCCGAATGACCCGCGTTCGCCGTTCGTCACCTCCGGTCTGCGCATCGGCACTCCGGCCGTCACCACCCGCGGCTTCCAGGAAGCCGAGTGCAAGGAGCTGGCCGGCTGGATTTGCGACATCCTGCAGAACATGGGCGACGAGTCCGTGGTCGACGCCGTGCGCGAGAAGGTCAAGGCCGTCTGCGCCAAACTGCCGGTGTACGGAAAGTAGTCGTCAAAGTCGTGACAGAAGAGCCCGGCACCCGCCGGGCTTTTTTGTATCCGTGCCGCTTTCCTGACGCAGCGGTTAGAAAGAATAAATAAGCAGACTTATCAAAGGGTTAGATCGATAAAACGACCACATACCGGCATTTGGCCAAATCTCTGACGGACGGTCGTCGCCACCCGGCCTTAAACGCCTTAAACCATGCCTTCTTCGTCCGAACCGCTATTACCGGCGGCGGCAAACAGGGGACAGCGCCATGGTTTTCGATGCGAGGGATTACGGAGCACTGGGCGACGGCATCACTGACGACACGGCAGCCCTTCAGGCCGCCATCGACGCGGCCGCGGCGGCGGGAGGCGGTACGGTACAGATCGCCGTCGGCGTCTACCGGGTCAGCGGTGGAGAGGAGGCCTCCGACGGCTGCCTGATGCTGCCGAGCAACGTCTACCTGCAAGGCGCGGGCATGGGCGAGACGGTGATCAAGTTGGTCGACGGCTGGAATCAGAAGATCACCGGCGTCATCCGCTCGGCCTACGGCGAAGAGACCCACGACTTCGGCGTCAGCGACCTCACCATCGACGGCAACCGCGACGCCACCACCGGCAAGGTTGATGGCTGGTTCAACGGCTACATTCCCGGGCAGGACGGCGCCGACCGCAACGTGACCCTGGAGCGCGTGGAGATCCGCGACTGCTCGGGCTACGGCTTCGATCCGCACGAACAGACCATCAACATGCTGATCAAGGACTGCGTCGCCCACGGCAACGGCCTGGACGGCTTCGTCGCCGATTACATGATCGACGGCGCCTTCGTCGGCAACATCGCCTACGACAACGACCGCCACGGTTTCAACGTGGTCACCAGCACCCACGACTTCGTGCTGCTCGACAACGTGGCCTATGGCAACGGCGGCAACGGCATCGTCGTGCAGCGCGGCTCGGACGACATTCCTTCGCCGGAAAACATCCTGATCCAGGGCGGCGAGTACTACGGCAATGCCAAGGAAGGCATCCTGATCAAACTGTCCAGCCAGGTAACGGTGGATGGCGCCGAGATCTACGGCAATGGTGGCACCGGCGTGCGCATCTATGGCAGCTCCGATGTTCAGGTGATCAACAGCGAAATCTACGGCAATGCGCAGAGTGCTCCCAATCCGGAGATCCTGGTGCAGTCCTACGACGATACGGCCGGTCCCTCCGGGCTGTTCTGGACGGCGCAGAACAACTTGATCGAGCACAACGTCATCCGCGGCGACGGGCACTCGACCTACGGCGTGCAGGAACGCAACGATGGCACTCGCGGAACCGGCGTGTACGACAACGACATCAGCGCCACGGTGCGCGGCGAAGCCCTGCTGTACGGCACAGGTAGCGTAATGTCTGACGAGCCCAGCGGGCAGTTGGTAGTGACCCTGGAAGGGACCGCGGGTAATGACCTGTTGCAAGGCGGCGCGGGCAGTGAGCGCCTGTTCGGAATGGCCGGCAACGACACGCTGTCGGGCGCGGCGGGCAACGACCTGCTGGACGGTGGCGCCGGGCGCGACAGGCTTCTCGGCGGCCAGGGTGCCGATGTATTCCGTTTCTCCGCCCTCGGCGACAGCTACCTGAACGGCGGCAACTTCAGTGACAACATCGGCGACTTCCAGATCGGTGTCGACCGCATTGATGTCAGCGCGCTCGGTTTTACCGGTCTCGGCAGCGGCTCCACCCAGCTGCAGCTGGTGTACAACGCCGTCATCGACCGCACCTACCTGCAGGCCAGCCAGGCCGATGCGTCGGGGCAGCGCTTCTCCCTGTCGCTGGATGGCAATCGCCTGGACCTGACGGAGGCCGATCTGATCCTGGCCACGCCGGCGCCGAATCGCGCGCCGCAGCTGGAAACACCCCTGGCGGACCAAGGGGTGCGGGCCGGCGCCAGCTTCGGCTTCGCCCCGAGTACGGCGCCCTTTCTCGACCCCGATGGCGACCCGCTGACCTACACCGCGGGCCTGCTCGGCGGCGGCGCCCTGCCTGCCTGGCTGAGCTTCGACCCCCTCGCCCAGAGCTTCGCCGGCGCGCCAGGCGCCATGCCTGGGCGGTACCAGATCGAGGTGCAGGTCAGCGATGGACGCGGCGGCAGCGCCGCCGATCAGTTCGAGCTGACGGTGGCAGAACCCGACGCCATTCTCGGCGATGCCGGCGCCAACACCTTGGGCGGCACCGCGGATGCCGACATCCTCTATGGACTCGCCGGCACCGACAACCTCTCCGGCGCGGCAGGCAACGACCTGCTCGACGGCGGAGCGGGCCGCGACCGTCTTACCGGCGGCGACGGCGCAGATCTGTTCCGCATCGCCTCACTGGGAGACAGTTATCGCGCGGCCGGCATCACCCAGTCGGACCTGATCACCGACTTCGACCCCACCCAGGATCGGCTCGACCTGCGCGACCTGGGCTTCACCGGCCTGGGCAACGGTTTCGACGGTACGCTCCAGCTGGTCTATAGCGCCGCGAGCAACCGCACCTACCTGCGCTCGCAGGAGCCGGACGGCGACGGCCGGCAATTCGAGTTGGGCTTCACGGGCGATCTGCGCACCGGCCTGCATCAGGGCAACATCATCTTCCAGCCGCCGCCCGCCACCATTGTGGGCGACGAACAGGGCAACCTGCTGACCGGCAGCGACTACGGCGAGCAACTGTTCGGCCTCGGCGGCGACGACATCCTGGACGGCGCCGGCGGCGGCGATCGGCTCGACGGAGGTGCAGGCATCGACCAGCTGCGCGGCGGCGAAGGCGTGGACACTTTCGTCTTCAGCGAGCCGCAGGACAGCTACCGCAACTACGACGCCGGTGGCTTGACGGCGACCGATGTCATTCTCGACTTCACCCCTGGCGTGGACAAGATCGACGTCTCGGCCCTGGGCATCTTCGGCCTGGGGAATGGCCACAACGACACGCTGTACATCACCCTCAGCGACACCGGCGGTAAGACCTATGTGAAGTCGGCGGAGAGTGACAGCGACGGAAACCGCTTCGAGATCGCCCTGGAAGGTGATCTCACCGGCCAGCTGAGCGCAAGTGACTTCATCTTTAGTCAGGGCGGCGGCGATCGCGAGATCCTCTTCATCCCTACACTCGGTCAATCCAACTCGCGCCTGCTGCGCTTGTACGAGGACGACCATCAATCCGGCGTCTCGCAGATGATCGGCGACCTGCAGCGCTATACCGATTTCGACTCGGTGGAGAGCCTGTTCTACAACGACGAGGGCGACGCGATCGATATCGCCGAGGGCGGTAGCACGGTGACCGGGCACTCAACCGACTCCCCAGAACAACTGCTGCTGAATTGGTGGCACGTGGACACCGACACCCCCGGATACCTCACCCTCAACGCCCTGGCGCAGCTGCAGAGCCAGATGGCGACACTGGAGGGACGCGGCAACGTCACCTTCGCGATGATTTGGGGCCAGGGCGAGGAAGCCGCGCAGACGCTGGTCGCGAGCAGCGATCAGCAGGCCTACCTGGAGTTGTACAAGAGCAGCACGCTGAAGGTGTTCGATTTCCTAAAGACCCAGCTCGGCGTACCCGACGCCACCATCTACATGATGCACACCGGCCGCTATCAGGAGGATGCCGCCGCGGTGCGCGGCGCCAACCCACTCAAGGTTTCCCAGTTGGTCGCCGCCACCGAACTGGTGCGCCAAGCCCAGGACGAAATGGCCGCGGCCCGCGACGACATCAAGATCGCCGTGGATTACCGCGACCTGCCGCTGCGCTATGAGGTGGACCCGGTGCTGTCCTACAACGATGTCTGGCACCTGCACGAGGAATCGGCCGAAATCGTCGGCCAGCGCCTGGCCGACTTCATCGCCGCAGACATGGGCTATCAGGCCGACCCCGGCGACAACGCCTCGCCCGAGGCCATCAGCAAGTACCCGGAAAAGCACATCACCGGCGTCGCCGGCGCCACCCTGTACGGCAGCGACGGCGCGGAAACCCTGGACGCCCGCAACGGCGACCAAATACTGGTCGGCGGTGAAGGCGAGGACTATTACATCGTCGACGGAGCGGGCGATCAGATCATCGAGACCGGGCTGGATGGCCCGGAGATCGACGATGTGGAGATCGACCGGGTCGACAGCAGCGTCAGCTGGACCCTCGGCGACAACCTTGACGTGCTGACGCTGACCGGCAGCGAGGCCATCGACGGCACCGGCAACGCCCGCGACAACACCCTCGGCGGCAACGCCGCGGCCAACGTGCTCAACGGCGCCGGCGGCGTCGACTGGATGCTCGGCGGCGACGGCTCGGACACCTACTACGTCGACAACGCCGGCGACCGCGCGGTGGAAACCGAGGCGGATGCCGCCAAGGGCGGCGTCGACCTGGTGATCGCCAGCGCCAACTACACCCTCGGCGCCAATCTGGAGAACCTGGTGCTGGTCGGTGACGATCAGCTCAACGGCATCGGCAATGCGCTCGACAACACCCTCTATGCCAGCCACGGCGACAATCTGCTCAACGGTGGCGGCGGCATCGACACCGTTTCCTATGCCTTCGCCACCGCCGGTGTGAGCGTCAGCCTGGCCACCGGACTGGCTCAGGCCACCGGCGGCTCCGGCAGCGACGTGGTCAAGAGCTTCGAGAACCTGGAGGGCAGCGCCTACGCCGACAACCTGACCGGCAACAGCGCCAGCAACCTGCTACTCGGCGGCGCTGGCGACGACACCCTCAACGGCGGCGGCAGCAACGATGTACTGATCGGCGGCGCCGGCACCGACACGCTGATCGGCGGCAGCGGCGCGGACCTCTATGTGTTCCGCGACCTGAGCGAGCTCGGCCTCGGCGAGCTGGCCGACATCATCAGCGGCTTCAGGAGCGGTGACGGCGACCGCATCGACTTCTCGGCACTGGACGCCAACCCGCTGACGGCGGCTCGGGAAGCCTTCGAATTCATCGGCAATGACGCCTTCAGCGCCACCGACGCCACCGCCCAGCTGCGCTTCGACCAGGGCACGCTGTACGGCAGCGTGAACGCCGACAGCGCGGCGGAATTCAGCATCCGCCTGCTGGGCGTCAACGCGTTCTCGCAGAACGATGTGGTGAGCTGAAACAAGGCCCGGGGCGCGACCCGGGCTCAGTCCTGCACGTCGGCGAAGCCGGCGCGGATCTCATCTTCCGGCAGGTCGTCGCCGATGAACACCAGCACGCTCTCGCGCGCCTCGTCTTCGGCCCAGGGCGTGTCCCAGTCGAAGCCATACAGGCGCAGCACGCCCTGGAACACCAGGCGGCGCTCGTCACCGGCCACCGAGAGCACGCCCTTGTAGCGCAGCAGCGCATTGCCGTGGCGCTCCAGCAGGCCTTCCATGAAGGCGCTGAGGCGATCCAGGTCGAGCGGCCGGTCGCTCTGCAGCACCAGGGTACGGATGCGGTCCGGGCTCTTGCCGAGCGGCGCCAGCGGACGCAGGGTCGGCGTCACCGCCACGTCGGCGTTGAGGTTGAAGCCGCGGATATCGAGCAGTTCGGCCAGGTCGATGCGGCCATGCTCGACCACCCGCTGCGGGGCGCGACGATTGATCCGCTGCAGACGCTGGCCCAGCGCCTCGACCTGCTCCGCGCTGACCAGGTCGGTCTTGCTCAGCAGGATGCGATCGGCGAAGCCGACCTGGGCCTGGGCGATGGCCTCCTGCAGGTGGCGTTCGGCGTTCACCGCATCGACCAGGGTGACGATGCCGTCGAGCACGTAGCGCTGGGCCAGCTCCTCGTCCGCGAAGAATGTCTGCGCCACCGGCGCGGGGTCGGCCAGGCCGGTGCACTCGATCACCAGGCGGTCGAAGGCCAGCTCGCCGGCGTCCAGCTTGTCCAGCAGCAGGAACAGCGCCTTTTCCAGCTCGACATGGATGGAGCAGCAGACGCAGCCGTTGGCCAGGGTCAGCAGCTCCACCGGCTGGTCGCCGAGCAGCTGGCCGTCGATCGGCGTCTCGCTGAATTCGTTCTCGATCACCGCCAGCTTCAGGCCGTGCTCGGCCTGCAGCATGTGGCGTAGCAGCGTGGTCTTGCCGGCACCGAGAAAGCCGGTGAGCACGGTGACGGGAATGGGCGGGTACATCGCGATCCTCCAGAAAGACACGCGCCACGACTGGCGTGGCGCGTGGGTACTGCGGTGCCGCTATTGTAGGGTGGCCTCGCCGCGCAGCGGCAGTCCACCTTCGGCTAACGGCGCCTCGGTCAGCAACAGCGGATGGGGCGTCCCTTCCCTCCGCCGTAACGAGCCTCCTGGCGTTCGCGGAAGAACGCCTCATAGCTCATCACCGGCTGGTCCGGGTGCTTCTTCTGCATGTGCTCCACATAGGTGTCGTAGTCGGGCATGCCGACCAGCATGCGTGCGGCCTGCCCGAGATACTTACCCATGCGGCTGAGGTCGTTGAACATGTCAGGCGTCCGGGATCGGCTGGAAGGGGGATTCCTTGTCCGTGCGCGCCGGTGTCACCCAGGCGGCGCGGCCGACCTTGATCGCGTAGAACAGCACGCTGAGGACGACGAACAGGAACAGCACGGTCAGCACCGAGTTGGTGTAGGCGTTGAAGATCACGTGCTGCATCTGGCCGATGTCCTTGGCCGGGGCCAGGATCTGGCCGGCGTCCAGCGCCTCGTTGTACTTCTTCGCCAGAGCCAGGAAGCCGACGGCCGGGTTCGGGTCGAGCAGCTTGATCAGGCCCGCAGTGGTGGTGCAGATCAGCAGCCAGCAGGCCGGCACCAGGGTGACCCAGACGTAGCGCTGGCGCTTCATCTTGATCAGCACCACGCTGCCAAGCATCAGGGCGATACCGGCGAGCATCTGGTTGGAGATGCCGAACAGCGGCCACAGGGTGTTGATGCCGCCCAGCGGATCGACCACGCCCTGGTACAGCAGCCAGCCCCACAGCGCCACGCAGCCGGCGGTGGCGATGACGTTGGCACCCCAGGATTCGGTCTTCTTCAGGGCCGGCACGAAGTTGCCGAGCAGGTCCTGCAGCATGAAGCGCCCGGCACGGGTGCCGGCGTCCACCGCGGTGAGGATGAACAGCGCTTCGAACAGGATGGCGAAGTGATACCAGAACGCCATGGTGTTCTCGCCCGGCAGCACGCTGTGGAGAATCTGCGCGATGCCCACGGCGAGGGTCGGCGCACCGCCGGCACGGGCCAGGATGGTGTTCTCGCCGATGTCCCTGGCCACCGCCTCCAGCGCGTCGGGGGTGATGGTGAAGCCCCAGCTGCTGACGGTCGCGGCCACCGCGGCGGCGTCGGAGCCGACCACCGCGGCCGGGCTGTTCATGGCGAAGTACACGCCCGGCTCGATCACCGAGGCGGCGACCATGGCCATGATGGCGACGAACGACTCCATCAGCATGCCGCCGTAGCCGATGTAGCGGGCGTGCGACTCGTTGGCCAGCAGCTTGGGCGTGGTGCCGGAGCTGATCAGCGCGTGGAAGCCGGACACCGCGCCGCAGGCGATGGTGATGAATAGGAACGGGAACAGGGTGCCCTTCCACACCGGGCCGGTGCCGTCGGTGAACTGGGTCAGCGCCGGCATCTTCAACTCGGGCATGACCACCAGGATGCCGATGGCCAAAGCGATGATGGTGCCGATCTTGAGGAAGGTCGACAGGTAGTCGCGCGGGGCGAGGATCAGCCACACCGGCAGCACCGCGGCGACGAAACCGTAGCCCACCAGCATCCAGGTGATCTGCACGCCGGTGAAGGTGAAGGCCGGGCCCCACACCGGATCGGCGGCGACCAGGCCACCTACCCAGATCGACGCCAGCAGCAGCACCACACCGATGAGCGAGACTTCACCGATCCGGCCGGGACGGATGAAGCGCATGTACACGCCCATGAACACCGCGATGGGTATCGTCGCCATCACCGTGAACATACCCCAGGGGCTCTCGGCCAGGGCCTTGACCACGATCAGCGCCAGCACCGCGAGGATGATGATCATGATCAGGAAGCAGCCGAACAGGGCGATGGTGCCCGGTATCCGGCCCATCTCCTCGCGCACCATGTCGCCCAGCGAGCGACCGTTGCGGCGGGTGGAGAGGAACAGGACCATGAAGTCCTGCACCGCGCCGGCCAGCACCACGCCGGCGATCAGCCAGAGCGTGCCGGGCAGGTAGCCCATCTGCGCGGCGAGCACCGGGCCGACCAGCGGGCCGGCGCCGGCGATGGCGGCGAAGTGGTGACCGAAGAGGATGTGCTTGTTGGTCGGCACATAGTCCAGACCGTCGTTGTTGAGCAGCGCCGGCGTGGCGCGGGTGGGGTCGAGCTGCATCACCTTGTTGGCGATGAACAGCGCGTAGTAGCGGTAGGCGACCAGATAGAGGGCCACCGCGGCCACCACGATCCAGAGCGCGTTGATGGCTTCGCCGCGGCGCAGCGCCACGACACCCAAGGCACAGGCGCCCACCACGGCCAACACCACCCAGGGCAGGTGGCGCAGCAGGCTATTGTTATTGTTCATGATTACTCCTAACCGATAGACAGACAGGCTGCCGCTCAAGCTTAGACGCTGAATCGAAACCGCATTATTCGACCTTGGTCTAGCGCCCGGTCCAGAGCCTTTTCAGGCGTTACACTGCGCGCCCGCGCGAGGTGTCAGGAGAGACGGTTGCGATTGCCGGAACCCGGCTTCGTCGACACCGTCAGCAGTAGGAAGGATGGCCCGGCGACAGCGACAGTGCGCCTTGGCTATAGTGGATGAAACCGCAGAGGATACCCATCATGAGTGATACGACCACCGAGCGTCGACGCTTCCAGCGTATCGCCTTCGACGCCGCCACCGAACTCGCCCAGGGCGAGCGGCGCTGGGAGGCCGAGTTGCACGATGTGTCGCTCAAGGGGCTGCTGCTCAGGCGACCGCGCGACTGGAACGGAGACCCGAACCAGCCCTTCATCGCCACCATCAGCCTGGACGCCGACACCCGCCTGAAAATGGAAGTGGTGCTGACCCGCACCCGCGACGACCTGCTCGGCTTCGTCTGCCGGCATATCGACCTGGACTCCATCAGCCACCTGCGCCGCCTGGTCGAACTCAACCTCGGCGACGAGAGCCTGCTGGAACGCGAACTCGCCGCCCTGGGCGAGCCGGACTGAAACCCCGCCCCGCAACGCCGCAGGGTGCGCCATGCGCACCCGTCGACTCCCCGCGGAATTCCCCGGTGCGCGCGGCGCACCCTGCGAGAGCGTCCGCGCAAGGCCGCCATTCCCAGGCCCGTTGCAAACTCGGTAAGCACCAAGCCCAGCGGCCCGTAGGGTGCGCCGTGCGCACCATCGACTCCCGCGGAATTCCCCGGTGCGCGCGGCGCACCCTACCGTGGCCGTCCGATCCAAGCTGCGCGGCGGCCCTGGCGACTGCCTCAGCGAGGGCTCAACGAACCCCGGCTTTCCTGCCGCTGCCGCCGCGCCTCCACGCGGCGGGTGCCGATGCTCGCCTCGCGGCGTTCCTCAGCGCTGTCCCTGGGCCGACCCGGCTCGTAGTTGAGGGTTCTGGCGAAGAAATCGAAGAACAGGAACATGAAGCCATCTCCGTGATGAACGTGGCCCCATGCTCCTCCCCGTGCGTGACAGGAAGATTGATCTGCGACAAACGCCGCCGGCCGAAGGCAGCGACACAGCGCCGCAGGCGCGTCACTCGAACAGCGCGTCCAGTGCCTGTTCCAGACGGGTCACGGCGATCACCTGCAGGCCGGCCGGCGCCTCCTTCGGCGCGTTGCCCTTGGGCACGATGGCGCGCTTGAAGCCGTGCTTGGCCGCCTCCTTGAGACGCTCCTGGCCACTCGGCACCGGGCGGATCTCGCCGGACAGGCCGATCTCGCCGAACACCAGCAGGTCGTGGGGCAGCGGCTTGTTGCGCAGGCTGGAGATCACCGCGGCCATCAGCGCCAAGTCGGAGGCCGTCTCCAGCACCTTCACCCCGCCGACCACGTTGAGGAACACGTCCTGGTCGTAGGTGGGAATGCCGCCGTGGCGGTGCAGCACGGCCAGCAGCATGGCCAGGCGATTCTGGTCCAAGCCCAGGGTCACGCGCTTGGGGTTGGCCGTGTGGCTGGTGTCGACCAGCGCCTGCACCTCCACCAGCATCGGCCGGGTGCCTTCCCAGGTGGCCATTACCACGCTGCCGGGCACCGCCTCCTGGGCGCGGGTGAGGAAGATCGCCGAGGGGTTGGTGACTTCCTTGAGGCCCTTGTCGGTCATGCCGAACACGCCCAGCTCGTTGACCGCGCCGAAGCGGTTCTTCACCGCGCGCAACAGGCGCAGGCGGCCGTCGGACTCGCCCTCGAAATACAGCACCGTGTCGACCATGTGCTCGAGCACGCGCGGGCCGGCCAGGGCGCCCTCCTTGGTCACGTGGCCGACCAGGAAGATCGCCGTGCCGCTCTGCTTGGCGAAGCGCACCAGCAGCGCCGCGCTCTCGCGCACCTGGGCCACGCCGCCGGGGGCGGACTGCAGCTGCTCGGTGAAGATGGTCTGGATCGAGTCGATCACCATCACCTTGGGCTGCTCGCGGCGCGCCACGTCGATGATCGATTCGATGCAGGTCTCGGTCATCACCTTGAGCCTGTCCTGCGGCAACTCCAGCCGGCGTGCGCGCATCGCCACCTGCTGTTGGGATTCCTCGCCGGTGACGTACAGGGCCGGGAGGCGCTGGGCGATGTTGCACAGGGTCTGCAGCAGGATGGTCGACTTGCCGATGCCGGGGTCGCCGCCGATCAGCACCACCGAGCCGTCCACCAGGCCGCCGCCGAGCACCCGGTCCAACTCGCCGGAGACGGTGGAGAAGCGCGGCACCTCCTCGACGCTGACCTCGGCCAGGGTCTTGATCTGCGCCTGCTGCCCGGCCCAGCCGCCGCGCCCGGAGGGTGCCGCCGCGCCGCCGCTCTCGATCACGGTTTCGGTCAGGGTGTTCCAGGCCCCGCACTCGCCGCACTGCCCGGCCCACTTGGGGAAGGTCGCGCCGCACTCGGTGCAGCCGTACATGCGCTTGGCCTTGGCCATGGGAGTCTCCGCTGGAAAAACGGCGATAATAGCGCCCTTGTCGCAACGAGGCGCCACCGCGCGCCAGGAAATCACCGAGCCCCGCGCCGCCCAGAGAAACCGCCGAATACCATGCAGATCGAACTGATCCCCACCGCTGCCGAGCAGATGCCGCTGATCGCCAACCTCTACCAGTTCTACGCCTACGAGTCGTCGGACTGGGAGCAGGAAGACGTGGAGACGGACGGGCGCTTCTACCTCCACGAACCGCACCTGGTGCGCTACTGGCAGGAGCCCGGGTGGAGCGCCAACCTGATCCTGGCGGACGGCTTCATCGCCGGCTTCCTGCTGATCGAACGCAGCGAACTGGCGGGCATCGAGGCCCAGGAATTCGCCGACCTGTTCGTGCTCAAGCGCTACCGGCGCCTCGGCATCGGCCGGGCGCTGGCGGAGCAGGTGCTGTGTACCGGCGACGACGCCTGGCTGGTGCGTTACCACCCGGGTGACGAGCTTGCGGCGGCATTCTGGCGAGGCGTGCTACCGCAGCTGACGCGACCGTCACGGCAGGTCGCGCTGGACGACGAACCCGAGCTGATCAACTACCTGATCACCCCGGCGGCCCACTGAGCGCGAAATGGGTGTAGGGAACGCCGCCGCACCGAATGCACGGCTGGTGCACACGGCGCTCTCTACGAACGGGGCGAGTCAGCCGGCGCAGCCGTTGCCGCACCCGCAGCACTGGACGGCGGCGCGCTGCAGACGGCGCGCCAGATCGTCTTTGAGCACCACCCGCGCCTGTTTGAGGCGGCCGAGGGACGGGTCGTCGAGCAGCTCGGTGCCTTCCTCGATGCGGCAGATGCGCTTGTCCAGCACCTCGTACTCGTCGGCCAGGCGGGCGAATTCCTGGTCGTCCTGGCGCAGGCTGTGCAGCTGCACACGTAGCTCGGGGAAATCCTTGATCAGCGGATGGTGGTCGACATGCATGGGATAGCTTCCTGAAAACGGATGTCCCACCCTAACCGGCCCCCGACAAAGGCCCATTGATCCGGATCAAGCCGAGCGCGACTGCACGGCCGCCGCTCTCACTGGGCTAGGCTGAACCGACATGCACCGCAGAGAGTGAAGACCATGCCGCTCGAACACCATCCCCTGTCACGCGAGTTTCCCGAGTACCGTCAGCAGCTGCAGGACCTGCACGCCGGAGACGCGCAGTTCGCCCGCCTGGCCGACGAGTACGAGACGCTCGACCGGCGCATCTACGAGGTGGAGGACGGCCGCGCCTCGCTGGACGACCTCGCCCTGCAGGCGCTGAAGACCGAACGCGTGACGCTCAAGGACCAGATCGCCGAACGCCTGCGCAAGGCCGACGGTGCCTGAACCGGCTCATCAGGAGAGACGCATGACCTCGAAGTCCGCTTGCTCGGCTTGCCGTGAGGGCCAGGCGCTGGAGTTTCCCATCAGCATGGCGTTTCAACCCATCGTCGACCTGCGCCGCGGCCAGGTGTTCGCCCACGAGGCGCTGGTGCGCGGCGCCGCGGGCGAGCCGGCCGGCAGCGTGCTGGCGCGGGTCGACAGCGCCAACCGCTACGCCTTCGACCAGAGCTGCCGGATCAAGGCCGTGGAATGGGCCTCGCGCCTGCAGGCGCCGGCCAGGCTGTCGATCAACTTCATGCCCAATGCGGTGTATCGCGCGGAGACCTGCATTCGCGCCACGCTGGAGGCGGCGCGGCGCTGCCAGTTCCCGCTGGAGCGGATCATCTTCGAGGTGACCGAGCAGGAGCAGGTGCTCGACATCCCGCACCTGACCGCGATCCTGCGCGCCTACCACGAGCAGGGCTTCATGACCGCCATCGACGACTTCGGCGCGGGCTACGCCGGGCTCAACCTGCTCGCCGATTTCCAGCCCGACCTGATCAAGCTGGACATGGACCTGATCCGCGGCATCGAGGCCGACAGCGTGCGCCAGATCCTGGTCGAGAGCGTGCTCGACATGTGTCACCGGCTCAACGTACAGGTCATCGCCGAGGGCGTCGAAACCTCGGGTGAGCTCGACTGCCTGCGGCAGATGGGCGTCGAGCTGTTCCAGGGCTACTTGCTGGCCAAGCCGGGCTTCGAGTCGCTGCCCGACGTGCATTACCCCGCCTAGCGGTACACTTGCCGCATCACCAGAAACTCCAGGGAGTGAAACATGAGTCTGTTGCAAGAATTCAAAGCCTTCGCCGTCAAGGGCAACGTGGTGGACATGGCCGTCGGCATCATCATCGGCGCGGCGTTCGGCAAGATCGTCAGCTCCTTCGTCGGCGACGTGGTCATGCCGCCGATCGGCCTGCTGATTGGCGGGGTCGACTTCTCCGACCTGGCCATCACGCTCAAGGCCGCCCAGGGCGACGCGCCGGCGGTGATGCTGGCCTACGGCAAGTTCATCCAGACCGTGCTCGACTTCGTCATCGTCGCCTTCGCCATCTTCATGGGGGTCAAAGTGATCAACCGGCTCAAGCGCGAGGAAGCCGCCGCGCCTTCCGTTCCGCCGGCGCCGAGCACTCAGGAAGTGCTGCTGACCGAGATACGCGACCTGCTCAAGGAGCAGCGCAAGCCCTGACGAAAAACGGCGCCCAAAGGCGCCGTTTTCAGTTTCACCGCTCGCCAGGCGGGCCCAGCCACAGGCGGTTGACCCGCCGCTCGCGCACCTCTTCCACGCGCAGGCGCCAGCCGGCGAACTGCACCTCGTCGCCCACCGCCGGCAGGCGGTCCAGCAGGCTCATCACCAGGCCGGCGAGGGTCTGGTAGTCCTCGGTGGCGAACGCACGCAGGCCGATGCGCTCGCGCACCAGGCGCAGGTTCAGCGCGCCGCTGACGCGGAAGCCGCCGTCGGCCGGCTCGATGTCCGGCCCCTCCACCTCGCTGGCATCCGGCAGCTCGCCGGCGATGGCCTCGAGGATGTCGGTGAGCGTCAGCATGCCCTCGAAGCCGCCGAATTCGTTGACCACGAAGGCCACGTGCGTCGAGCCCTGGCGCATCTGCTCCAGCGCGCCGAGCACGGTGCAGCTGTCCGGCAGGTTGAGCGGGCGACGCAGCAGGCTCTCCAGGTTCGGCTCGCTGCCGTGCAGCATCTCGCGTAGCAATTCCTTCTTGTGCACGTAGCCCAGCGGCTCGTCGACCTGACCGTTGCGGATCACCAGCAGGCGCGAGTACGGCGACTCCAGCAGGTCCTGGCGGATCTTCTGCGGATCGTCGGCCAGGTCCAGGTGATGGACCTCGATACGCCCGGTCATCACGCTACGGATCGACAGCTCGGCCAGGCCCAGCACTCCGCTGATCATCACCCGCTCGCGGCGGTCGAACAGCGCGGCCTCGCCGTCACCACCCTCGAGCATGTCGGCGATCTCGTCGCCCACCTCGTCGGCCTCGATCTTGCCGCCGAGCAGGCGCAGCACCGCGTGCGCGGTGCGCTGGCGCATGCCGCGGCCGCCCTGCAGCTGGCGCTTGCGCTTGTGGCGCACCAGCTGGTTGGCCACCTCGATCAGGATCGAGAAGCCGATGGCGGCGTACAGGTAGCCCTTCGGGATATGGAAGCCCAGGCCCTCGGCGGTGAGGCTGAAGCCGATCATCATCAGGAAGCCCAGGCACAGCATGATCACCGTCGGGTGGGCGTTGACGAAGGCGGTCAGCGGCTTGCTGGCGACGATCATCAGGCCGATGGAGACGATCACGGCGATCATCATCACTTCCAGGTGCTCGACCATGCCCACGGCGGTGATCACCGCGTCCAGGGAGAACACCGCGTCGAGCACGACGATCTGCGCCACCACCGGCCAGAAGGCGGCGTAGGTGCGGCTGCCAGCGGCGTGATGACTGCGGCCCTCGAGGCGCTCGTGCAATTCCATGGTGGCCTTGAACAGCAGGAACACACCGCCGAACAGCATGATCAGGTCGCGGCCGGAGAAGCTCTTGCCGAACACCTCGAACAGCGGCTCGGTCAGGGTCACCAGCCAGGAAATACTGGCCAGCAGGCCCAGGCGCATGATCAGCGCCAGGCTCAGGCCGATCAGGCGGGCACGGTCGCGCAGGTGCGGCGGCAGCTTGTCGGCGAGGATCGCGATGAACACCAGGTTGTCGATGCCCAGGACGATCTCCAGGACGATCAGCGTCAGCAGACCCAGCCAGGCGGTGGGGTCGGCCATCCATTCGAAGATCATGCTTTCCTCCGGGCAGGCGTCATCGCGGCGCGGGCGCGAGAGTCGCGGCGCTGGGCGAGGCTATCGGATACGGCAAGGGAAAGACGCGCGCGGGCGTCGAGGGAAGGGAAGCCACTCGGGGGTGGCGGGCAACAGTCGCTGTCCATGGGTTCCGCTTGGGAAAAAAGGGACGACCATGCTACCGACACACGCTGGCTCCTCTAAGCGGCAAACAGTTACCAATTCTTAACGCGGCACACGGCGCGCTTTACCAGTACGTTTCCACCGCCACGGCGCCGGGGCGGCGACTGAGCGACAGCTGCAGGCCGCGGGCCTTCAGGGTCGCGCGGGTGTCGTCGATCATCTGCGGGTTGCCACACAACATCACCCGCGACTGTTCCGGGCTCAGCGCCAGCCCGGCGGCGCGCTCCAGCTCGCCGTTCTCGATCAGCCGGGTGACCCGCTCACCCAGCGCACCGGGCACCCGCTCGCGGGTCACCACCGGCACATAGGTCAGCTTGTGCCCGGCGCCCTCCAGCCATTCGCGCTGCGGCAGCTCGGCGATCAGCTCCTGGTACGCCAGCTCGCCGCGGTCGCGGGCGCTGTACACCAGGACGATGCGTTCGAAACGCTGCCAGGCCTCCAGGTCCTGAAGAATCGACAAGAAAGGCGCGAGGCCGGTTCCGGTGCCGATCAGCCACAGGTCGCGGCCATCGGGGAAACGGTCGAGGGTGAGATAGCCGAAGGCCTGCTTCTCCACCAGCAGTTCGTCGCCGGCGGCGAGGCGGCTCAGCTCGGAGGTGAACTCGCCACCGGGAACGACGATGGAGAAGAACTCGAGGTGGTCGTCGTGGGGCGCCGAGACCATCGAGTAGGCGCGCCAGACCACGCTGCCGTCGGCCTTGCGCACGCCGAGGCGGGCGAACTGCCCGGCGCGGAAGCGGAAGCCCGCGTCGCGGGTGCAGCGCAGGCTGAACAGGCTGGGCGACCACACACGCACGTCGGTGAGGGTCTGGCGGGTGAACTTCTCTTCGCTGGCACTCATGGTTTTTCCTCGCTGGGCCCCGGCAGTCTGGCGCAAAGGCGGCCGGACAAAAACCATCAGTTCGCAGGGAAAAGGCCTAGCGCCGATTCACCGTCTGCGCGGCGCGCAGCACGTCGGCGCCGATCTCCGCCTCGTATTGCTTCCACAGCGGCTGCATGGCGCTGCGCCAGGCCGCGCGCTCCGCTGGGCTGAGCGCGACCAGCTTCGCCTGGCCGGCCGCCGCCAGCTGTTCGCGACCCTGGCGGTTGAGCTGCTCGGCCTCGCGGTTCACCTGGGCGGTGACTTCCTCGACGATGGACTCCAGCTCGCTGCGGGTGGCGTAGGGAATGCTCTGCCAGAACGACGAGCTGCTGATCAGCATGTAGTTGAGCGAGCCGTGGTTGGTCTCGGTGATGAACGGTTGGGCGCGGTCGAAGCCGGCTGCGGTCATGTTCGACCAGGCGTTCTCGGTGCCCTGCACGGTGCCGGCCTGCAGCGCCTTGAGCGACTCGCCGAAGGGGATGCGCCTGGCCTCGGCGCCGAGCGCGGCGAACTGCGCCTCCAGCACGCTGGAAGCCTGGATGCGGAAGGCCAGCCCCTTGGCATCGGCCGGCGCGCGCAGCTCGCGGGTGGCGGAGAGCTGTTTCATGCCGTTGTTCCAGAAGGCCAGGCCATAGATATTGTGGCCGGCCATGGAGCGCAGCAGCTCGCGGCTCTTCTCGCGGCGCTGGAAGCGCTTCACCGCCTCCAGGTCGTCGAACAGGAACGGCAGGTCGAACACCTGCAGCTGCTTGGTGTAGGCCTCGAACTTGGATACTGAAGGCGCCAGCATCTGCACCTCGCCGCGCAGCAGCGCGCCGATCTCGTCGGCATCGCCGAACAGCGTCGAGTTGGGGTAGACCTCGACCTTCACCGCATCGCCCAGGCGTTCGCCCACCAGGCGCTGGAACAGCAGCGCGCCGCGACCCTTGGGGGTGTCCTCGGCGACCACGTGGGAAAACTTGATGACGATCGGCTCAGCCTGTGCCGGAGCGGAATGCAGCAGGGAAAGCGAGAGCAGAGCAGCGAACAGGTACTTCATGGACATCCTTGAGGCAATGCAATAGCGGCGCCCCGCAAGAAGGCGGGGCGAGTGGCGGGTTTCGGGGTGTTCGGCCGCGAGGGGCCTGGGGTTCGGACGCTGCCGGCGCGTCGGTCGCGTGGCCATCCGATTTGTTGTTGGACCATGCCGCCCGCTGCGGAACCGCGGCGGTGACAGGTGGCCGCGTATTTTCCGGATCGGACCCGGCAGTCACAAGCCGCCTGCTTCTCACTTCGAGACTTTTCCCGGCCCATCTAGGACAATGCCGGCGTCCCTCACCTACCCCGCCGCCATGCCGACTCTCGACACCGCCTTCGCCCAGCTCGACCTCATCCGCCAGCCCGAAATGGCCGACGAACCGCTGCAGGCATTCGATGCGGCCGACGAGTACCTGCTCGCTCACCTGCACGAGCAGGGGCTGAACGCGGACAGCCGCGTACTGCTGCTCAACGACGGCTTCGGCGCCCTCGCCTGCTCGCTGGCGCCGCACTGCCGGGTGACCAGCAGTGGCGACTCACACCTGGGCTTTCTCGCCCTGCAGAAGAACCTGGCGCGCAACGGCCTGGCGCCCGAAAGCGTGCGCTTCGTGCCGGCCAACGAGACGCCGGACGGGCCGTTCGACTGGGTACTGCTTCGCGTGCCCAAGACCCTGGCCCTGCTGGAGGAGCAGCTGATCCGCCTGCACGGCCAGCTGGCCCCCGGCGCGCGGGTGATCGCCGGCGCCATGATCAAGCACCTGCCGCGCAGCGCGGGCGAGCTGATGGAGCGCTACATCGGCCCGCTGCAGGCCTCGCTGGCGGTGAAGAAGGCGCGGCTGCTGACGGCGACGCCGGCCGACAAACCGGCGCCGACCTCGCCCTACCCGACCCGCTACCAGCTCGACAAACCGGCCCTGGAGCTGGTCAACCACGCCAACGTGTTCTGCCGCGAGGGCCTGGACATCGGCACCCGCGCCTTCCTGCCACACCTGCCGAAGACGCTGACCCACCAGCGGGTGGCCGATCTCGGCTGCGGCAACGGCGTGCTGGCCATCGCCTTCGCGCTGGCCAATCCGCAGGCCGAGCTGACCTTGGTCGACGAGTCCTACATGGCCGTGCAGTCGGCCGCGGAGAACTGGCACGCGGCGCTGGGCGAGCGCCCGGCGACCTTCCGCGCCGCCGACGGCCTGGCCGACCAGCCGAAGGACTCGCTGGACCTGGTGCTGTGCAACCCGCCCTTCCACCAGCAGCAGGTGGTCGGCGACTTCCTCGCCTGGCGCATGTTCCAGCAGGCCCGCGCGGCGCTGGTCACCGGCGGCGAGCTGTGGATCGTCGGCAACCGCCACCTGGGCTACCACGCCAAGCTCAAGCGCCTGTTCCGCGGCGTGGAGCAGGTCGCGGCCACGCCCAAGTTCGTGGTGCTCAGGGCCACCAAGTAAGCCGGCCGGGGAAATGCAAAGGGCGCCAGCGGCGTCCTTTTTCGTATCGGCCCGCGATCAGAAATCGACGGTGGCGGACACCTTGAGGGTGCGCGGCGCGCCCTGGGTCAGGTAGCCACCGTTGGCCGAGGCCCAGTAGTCCTCGTCGGCGACGTTTTCCAGCATGGCGTTGAAGGTCAGCGCGCGGCCTTCCAGCTGCGTCCGGTAGCGGGCGCCGAGGTCGACGCGGGTCCAGGCGGGGATGCTGTATTCGTTGGCGCTGTCGACGTACTGGCCGCCGGTGCGCAGCAGCAGGCCGTTGAGGCTCAGGCCGGGCACGCCGGGTACGTCCCAGTCGGCGCCCAGGTTGAACTGGAACTGCGGCACGCCCACCGCCTGGTTGCCGTCGTCGCGGCCGCCGGCAGTGCCACGCAGCTCGGCCTCGGTCCAGGTCGCGCCGCTCAGCAGGCGCAGGCCGTCCAGCGGCTCGCCGAACAGGCTCAGCTCCACGCCGCGGTTGCGCTGCTCGGCGTCCACCCGGTAGTAGCCGTCGCCGCCGAGCACGCCCTGCGGCTGCTCGATGCGGAACAGGCTGAGGCTGCCGCCGAAGGTGCCCCAGTCGAGCTTGGTGCCCACCTCGATCTGCTTGGAGCGGTAGGGCGCGAACATCTCGCCGTTGTTGAGCGCCGCGGATGGGGCGGTCGGGCCCTGCTGCAGGGACTCGACGCGGTTGGCGTAGAACGACAGGTACTCGGTGGGCTTGACCACCAGACCGTAGGCTGGCGTGGTGATGCTCTCCTGGTAGTTGGCGGTGCGCACGCCGCTGGCCGCGCTCCAGGCGTCGGCACCGATGGACTGGCGGCGCACGCCGAGGGTCAGCAGCACCCGGTCATCGAGAAAGCCCAGGGTGTCGGACAGCGCCAGGCTGCGGTTCTGCACCTTGGCGGTGGTGTCCGGGTCGTGGATGTCGCCAGCGATGCTGGTGGCCGGCGGTTCGGCGACGGGCTGGCCCTCGTACAGGTTGCCGAAGCCGCGGCTGCCCGCCGCGGTGGATTCGAAGGCGTTGCGCTTCTCCTGCCAGATGCCGTTGGCCGCCAGGTTGATGCGGTGGCTGACCGGCCCGGTCGCCAGTTCGCCGCGCAGGCCGGTGACGGCGCTCAGCGTCTCCTGGTCCAGCGGCGAATAGAGGCGGCCGATCCGCGCATCGCCATTGGCGCCGTACACGTAGTTGGAGGCGTAGATGCCGTTCTCCCGGGTGTACTTGCCGCCGGCGGTCAGGTAGGCGGTCCAGGACGGCGACAGGTCGTACTCGGCGCTGACCATGCCGTAGGTGTCCTCGAGCTGCGACCAGCTCCACGGCTGCGCGTAGTTGTGGTCCGAATCCGGCGCCGACGGCGTCTTGCCGTTGAGGGTGGCGGTGGTGAGGTAGACCACCGAGCGCCCCTGGTTGACCCGCTGCTTCTGGTAGCCGAGGTCGGCGGCCAGGCGCAGCCGGTCGCCGCGGTAGTCCAGGCCGAGGGTGGCCAGGCTGAAGCGCGAGTGCTCGTCGTCCACCGCGGTCTCGCCCTCGCGCTGGGCCAGGTTCACCCGCGCGCCGAAGCGGTTGTCCTCGCCGAAGCGCTGGCCCAGGTCGAGGTGCCCGCCCACCCGGCTGTCGCTGGCGTAATCCAGGGTGGCGCTGCGCGTGGGGGTGTCCTCGGCACGCTTGGAGACCACGTTGATCGCGCCGCCGACCCCGCTGCCGGACGGCGACACGCCGTTGACGAAGGCGTTGGCACCCTTGAACACCTCGACCCGCTCGACCGATTCGGTGGAGATGATCTGCCGCGGCAGCACGCCGTACAGGCCGTTGAAGGCGATGTCGTCGCTGAACAGCTGGAAGCCGCGCACCACGAACACCTGGGAGAAGTTGCCGAAGCCGAACGACTGGCGCACGCCCGGGTCGCTGGCCAGCACCTCGGCCAGAGTCTGCGCCTGGCGGGTCTCGATCAAATCGGAGGTGTAGCTGGAGAAGGCGAAGGGCACGTCCTGCATGTCCTGGTTGCCCAGCACGCCGATATTGGCGCCGCGGGCGGTCTGCCCGCCGGCGTACTCGGCCGGCAGGTCGGCGCGGCCGTCGGCGAGCCCGCTGATGGTGGTCGAACCCAGCTCCAGGGCGCCCTGCTCGGGCAGCGGCACCAGGGTGACGGTGCCGTCGGCGCCGGTCTGGAAGGTCAAACCGCTGCCCTCCAGCAGGCGCTGCAGGCCGTCGGCCACCGAATAATCACCTTGAAGCGCTGGCGCCACGCCGCTGCCGCGGGTCAGGCCGGCGTCGTAGAGCAGGCGCACGTCGGCCTGCTCGGCGAAATCGGTAAGCGCCGCATCGAGGCGCTGGGCCGGCACGTCGAGCTCGACGGCCTGGGCGTTGGCGGCGGCGATGGCCAGGGGGAGAACGGCTAGCGCCGCGAGGAAGGGGGTCGACCGCATGCTGATGTCCTTGGCTGTTTCATGCGAAGAAGTCGCATTTGCAGCACAGAAGACGAAAGCGCCGCGGCGTTCTGAACCGGCACCGCGAAAATATTTTCGCGGTGCCGATCAGGCCTCTGGTGACGCGTGTTTCAGCCGCGCGAGGCGACCAGGATCAGCCCCGGCAGGCGGACCAGGCGCACCGGCAGGGTGCTTTCGACGGCGCGCAGCACCGCCTGCGGATCGTCGAGGGCGAACACGCCGGTCACCTGCAGGGCGCGCGCCGCGTCGTCGACGAACAGCACACGCGCGCCCTGGCTGCGCTCCAGCTCGGCGAACACCTGGGCCAGCGGCCGGTCGCGGAACACCAGCTTGCCGCGTTGCCAGGCCAGTCGCTGGCGGGCGTCCAGCACCTGCGGTGCCTGCAGCTCGCCGCCGCGCCACTGCACCTGCTGGCCGGCCACCACCGGCAGCGGCTCGCGGCCCTCGCTGGAGGCCAGCACCCGCCCTCCACTCACCGCCAGGTCGGCGCCCTCGGGGTCCAGGCGTACATCGAAACGGGTGCCGGTGACGCGGATATGCGCCTCGCCGGCGCTGACCGTGAAGGGCCGCCGTGGGTCGTGAGCCACCTGGAAATCCGCCTCGCCGCGGTACAGCCGGATTTCGCGGCGACCGTCGACGAACTGCCAGTCCAGCGCCGAATCGCCGTTGAGGGTGAGCAGCGAGCCGTCCTCCAGGCGCAGCTCGCGCACCTCGCCCGGTCCGGTGCTGATGTCGGCATACAGGCCGACCCAGGTGCCGCGCGGCAGCCACAACGCGAGCAGCACCGCCGCCGCGCTGGCCAGCGGGACCGCCCAGCGCAGCGGTCGCCGCACCACCCGCACCGATGGCGGCTGCGCCGGGCGCTCGATCTGCCCGAGCAGCGCCCATAGCCCCTCCACCTCGCGCAACGCCCGGTCGTGCTCGGGCGCGGCACGGCGCCAGGCGTCCGCGGCGGCGCGGTCGGCCTCGGTGGCGCGCCCGGAATGCAGGAGCACCTGCCATTCGCGGGCCTGGGCGAGAAGCGCGGGGTGGGTCACGAAGAAGAATCCATCTGCTGCTGACAGTGTTCGAGGGCCTTGAGGATATAGCGTCCGGCCATGCTTTCCGAGACACCCAGGCGCTGGCCGATCTCGCGCTGGGTCATGCCATCCAAGCGATTCCACAGCAACGCCTGGCGCAAGTGCGGCGGCAGGGCCTGGACCACGCGCTGCAGCTGCTCGAGGCGTTCGGCGTCGCTGGCGGCGCGCTCGGGGCCGGGCTGGGTGCTGACCAGCTCGGGGGAAATCTCTTCCTCGACCGGCCGCGCCTCCTGCTGGCGATGGTGGTCGATGATCAGGTTGCGGGCGATGCGGTAGAGGAAGGCGCGCAGGTTGCCGATCTCCTCGCCCGACTCGCGCCGGCGAAAGCGCAGCCAGGTTTCCTGGCGCAGGTCGGCCGCCAGTTCCGCACACTTGACCCGCCGCGTGAGGAAACGCAGCAGTTCGGCGGAATGGCTCTCGAACTGACCGTCGGCAGAGCGGGGATCGGAAGGCGAGGACAAGGTGGCGGCGCGGGCTGGCGGGAAAGCCGCGAAAATATATCAACTGATAATGACTTTCAATTGCCACCAGACCTGCGACATTCTGCCCGATGCGACAATCCGCCAGCTACGAGCGCAGCGGCGGAGAGCGGAATATTGACCCAGATCAATTTCCGGAGTGGCCTCTCATGTTCGGCCTGGATGCATTGGAACTGGCGCGAATCCAGTTCGCCTTCACCGTCTCCTTCCACATCGTCTTCCCCGCTATCAGCATCGGCCTGGCCAGCTACCTGGCGGTGCTCGAGGGCCTGTGGCTGAAGACCGACAAGGAGGTCTATTACGACCTCTACCGTTTCTGGCTGCAGATCTTCGCCGTGACCTTCGGCATGGGCGTGGTCTCCGGCGTGGTGATGAGCTACCAGTTCGGCACCAACTGGAGCCAGCTGTCCACGGCGGCCGGCAGCATCATGGGTCCGCTGCTGACCTACGAGGTGCTCACGGCGTTCTTCCTCGAGGCGGGCTTCCTGGGGATCATGCTGTTCGGCCTGAACAAGGTCGGCCGCGGTCTGCACTTCTTCGCCACCCTGATGGTGGCCATCGGCACGCTGATCTCGACCTTCTGGATCCTCTCCTCGAACAGCTGGATGCACACGCCGCAGGGCTTCAGCCTGGTGGACGGGGTGTTCACCCCGGATTCCTGGTGGGACATCGTGTTCAACCCGTCCTTCCCCTATCGCCTGGCGCACATGGCGGTGGCGGCCTTCCTCAGCACCGCCTTCGTGGTCGGCGGCACCGCGGCCTGGCACCTGCTCAAGGGCAAGCGCGACCCGGCCACCCGCATGATGTTCTCCATGGCCCTGTGGATGGCGCTGATCGTCGCGCCGATCCAGGCGCTGATCGGCGACTTCCACGGCCTCAACACCCTCAAGTACCAGCCGGCCAAGGTGGCGGCGATGGAGGGCCACTGGGAGACCGAGAAGGGCGTGCCGCTGCTGCTGTTCGGCATCCCCGACATGCAGGAAGAGACTACCCACTACGCCATCGGCATCCCGCGCCTGGCCAGCCTGATCCTCACCCATGACCTCGATGGCGAGATCAAGGGCCTCAAGGAGTGGGCGCCGCAGGACCGGCCGAATGCGCTGATCGTGTTCTGGAGCTTCCGCGTGATGGTCGGCCTGGGCCTGCTGATGATCCTCTGCGGCGTGCTCGGCCTGTGGCTGCGGCGCGGCGGCAAGGTCTACGAGGCCAAGGGCTTCCAGCGCCTGATGCTGCTGATGGGGCCGAGCGGCATCATCGCCCTGCTGGCCGGCTGGGTGACCACCGAAGTGGGCCGCCAGCCCTGGGTGATCTACGGCCTGCTGCGTACCTCGGACGCGGTCTCCAACCACAGCGCCACGCAGATGGGCGTTTCGCTGACGATCTTCGTGGTGGTGTACTTTGCCGTGTTCGGCGTCGGCATCACCTACCTGCTGCGCATGATGCGCAAGGGCCCGGTGCTGGGCCTGCTCACCGCCCAGATCGCCGAACAGGGCGGCCCGGGCCACAGCCGCACGCCGGCGCGGCCGCTGTCGGCCGCCGCCGAGAGCGTGGACGGCGAAGTCGACGTCGAACAGGAGAAGCGCCCGTGACCCTCGACCTTCCGCTGATCTGGGCCGGGGTGATCGCCTTCGGCATCTTCATGTACGTGGTGATGGACGGCTTCGATCTGGGCATCGGCATCCTCTACCCGTTCTTCCGCGACAAGGACGAGCGCGACGCCATGATGAACACCGTGGCGCCGATCTGGGACGGCAACGAGACCTGGCTGGTGCTCGGCGGCGCCGGCCTGTTCGCCGCCTTCCCGCTGGCCTATTCGGTGGTGCTGACGGCGCTGTACCTGCCGCTGGTGATCATGCTGATCGCGCTGATCTTCCGCGGCGTCGCCTTCGAGTTCCGCTTCAAGGCCAAGCGCACCCGCTATGTGTGGGACGCCGCGTTCATCGGCGGCTCGATCGTCGCGACCTTCGCCCAGGGCGTGGTGCTGGGCGCCTTCATCGAGGGCCTGAAGGTGGAGAACCGCCAGTTCGTCGGCGGCGCCTTCGACTGGCTGGCGCCCTTCCCGCTGTTCTGCGGCGCCGGCCTGGTGGCCGGCTACGCCATGCTCGGCTGCGCCTGGTTGCTGATGAAGACCGAGGGCAAGCTGCGCCACAAGATGTACAAGCTGATGCTGCCGCTGACCTGCGTGCTGCTGCTGTTCATCGCCGCCGTGAGCATCTGGACGCCGCTGGCCCACCCGGCCATCGCCGAGCGCTGGTTCACCCTGCCCAACCTGTTCTACTTCATCCCGGTGCCGACCCTGGTGGCCGTGACCGTGCTCGGCATCGTCCGCGCCGTGCAGCTGAAGATCGACTGGCAGCCGTTCGTCCTCACCCTGGCGCTGATCGCCCTCTCCTACACGGGCCTGGCCATCAGCCTGTGGCCGAACATCATCCCGCCGTCGGTGAGCATCTGGGAGGCCTCGGCGCCGGCCAGCAGCCAGGCCTTCGCCCTGGTCGGCGTGGTGTTCATGGTGCCGATCATCCTGATCTACACCGCCTACAGCTACTGGGTGTTCCGCGGCAAGGTGGTCGTCGGCGAGGGGTACCACTAGATGAATCAGAGCAAACCACCACTGGCCCGGCGCCTGGCCTGGTTCGCCGCCCTCTGGCTGGGCGGCGTGCTGGCCGTGGGCATCCTCGCCTACGCCATCAAATGGGGCATGGGCTTGGCCTGAACGCTCACGCGGTCCCCATCCGCACTACCGGGCGGCCCCGCCAAATCGGCGGCCTAGCCTCGTAGGGTGGCCTCGCCCTACAGTAGGGTGGCCTCGCCCGCACAGCGGGCAGCCCACCAACGAGCCCTCAGCGGTGCACTGCCTCCGGCGAGGGCACCCTACTCATCCAGCAACCGCCTCAACTCGTCGCCGACCGGCATCGGCCTGAACGCGCTCACCCGCGCCCGCCCGCTGTTACCCAGCGGCACCCAGAGTCGCGAAAACAGCAGCGCGGCAAAGATGCGCGGCACTTGCCCCACCACCTCACGCCAATCGCGCAGCTGCCAACCGGCACGCAGCATCAGCCAGTGCGAACGGGCATGGCGCAGCGGCATACGCTGGCCGAGGATATGCGCCCGTTCCAGCCAGATCAGCGCGGCGGCGGGCTCGCCCTGTTCGAGCGCCCTTTCGGCCTCGACAAAGGCCTGGCGCAACGCGACCTCCAGCTCAGTGCGCATGGCCGTGGCCGTCCTTCAGCTCGCCATCGGCCTGGCGCAGCACCTGCACGGCGGCGGTGATCGCCAGTGCGGCCATGATGCTGGCGACGATCAGGTCCGGCCAGGCGCTGCCGGTACCGAACACGCCCAGCGCCGCGCCCAGCACGGCGAGGTTGCCGACGGCATCGTTGCGCGTACATAACCAGACGCTGCGCATGTTGCTGTCGCCCTCGCGGTAGGCGTAGAGCAGCACCGCCACGCCAACATTCGCGGCCAGCGCCAGGGCACCGATCACGCCCATGGTCGGCGCGCTCGGCACCTCGCCCTGCCACCAGTGCCAGAGCGCCGCGCCCAGCACGCCGATACCGAACAGCAGCATGCTGGCAGCCTTGAACTGCGCCGCGCGGGCGCGCCAGCTCAGGGCCATGCCCAGCACCCACAGGCTGATGGCGTAGTTGGCGGCATCACCCATGAAGTCCAGCGAGTCGGCCAGCAGCGAGACCGAGCCGGCCTTGAGGCCCGCGCCGATCTCCACCGCGAACATGGCCAGATTGACCGCCAGCGCGGTCCACAGGATGCGCCGGTAGCGCCGCGAGCGCAGCGCGGCTTCGGGCGAGTCGTGATTGCAGCAGTGAGCACCCATTTGGCATCTCCTCTGTCAGGGTGCAGACTACGCTAAACCCTGTAGTCACTACGGAGTCAACATGGGCAAGGCCATCACCATCGGCGTGCTCGCCCGCGACAGCGGCGTGAATCTGGAAACCATCCGTTTCTACGAGCGCAGCGGCCTGCTGCCGCCACCCCAGCGCAGCGCGTCCGGCTATCGCCACTATCAGGAGGTAGATGTCAGAAGGCTGCGCTTTATCCGTCGCGGGCGTGAACTCGGCTTCAGCCTGGACGAGATCCGCAGCCTGCTCGACCTTGCCGCGCACCCGGAAAGCCCCTGCGCCAGCGCCGACCAGATGGTCAGCGAGCACCTCGACACCATCGCCGCGCGCATCCGCGATCTGCAGAACATGCAGGCCGAGCTGAGCAAGCTGACCGGCTGCCAGAGCGACCACGCCGAACACTGCCGGCTGCTGGAAGCGCTGGACGACCGGGAGTGCTGCGGCGCCGCCACGAAGCGTTAACCGAGCGCGGCAGCCGGGCAGTCCCTACCTCGGCGGAGGTGCAATGAGCGGCCCGGGCTCAGTGCCTGGCCCGCTCGTAGGCCCCCACATCGCAGACGGCGGCACCATCGCCATCGCCGTCGCGCGGACGGGTAACCGCACGCTGATCGGCGGACGCACAGCTGCCGACCCCGACATCGATGGCCGGGCTGCCGCGCCGCAGCGCGTGAGTCCAGGTCGCGCCGCCATTGTTGGCCAGCGGGTAGAGCACCTTGCTCCAGGTCAGCGCATCGTCCGTGGGCATGTCGCTGATGCAGTTCCCCTGGTCGGTGCCCAGCAGCAGTCCTCGCGCGAGGTACCCGCCGCCGTTGGAGCAGTTGGCCGGCATGCCCTCGAGACGATTACCGGCAACCAGACTGTTGCGCAGCACCAGTTGGCCGACGTTGCTCAGGGCCAGGCCTTCGTTGCCGGCGAGGGTGACGTTGACCAGCCGCGCCTGGGCCTGGGCATCCTCGGGATAACCGCTGATGCCGTTGGCCAGCACTCCGTTGGTGTCGGTACCGACGTTGCCGCTAAGGGTGCTGTTGGTCAGGATCAGCACGCCGCTCAGGCGGTTGGCGATGGCTGCGCCGCCGCCGTTATCGAGCGAGAGGCCCGCGGCATTGCCCACGAAGGTGCTCCGTGCGACATCCGCATGGCCTTCGTTGTACAGCGCACCGCCCTGCGCGAGATCGGTGTCGTTGTAGTCGGTGGCGACATTGTCGCGAAAGGTGGTATCGCGGACCTGCACAATCCCCTGATTGAAGATCGCCCCGCCAAGGCCGAAGAAGCCCTCTTCGCCGATGGACTGATTGCGCTCAAACAGGGCCTGGCTGATGGTGAGGGTGCCGTAATTGGCAATCGCCCCGCCCTGGCCCTCGATGCCGGCGCTGGAGCGGTTGTCGACAAAACTGACCTGCTGCACCCGCGCCCGACCATGGTTGCGCAGGGCACCACCCTGGGTATCGGAAAGGCCGTCGCGCAGCGTGAGCCGGCGCAGGCTCAACGAGGCACCCTCGACCACCTCGATCAGCCTGTCTCCGGTGAGCGGCTCGCCGGTGCTGCGGATGATGGTTTCGGCCTGGCCGGCGCCGATGATCGTCAGCTCACCGCGGACATCCAGGTCACCGCGCCAGCACTCGTTCTCATCGGGATCGGGGTCGGTTTCCTGATTCCAGATCGGGTCGCTCAGGGTCAGGGTGTAAGTCCCGGCACGCAGCATGATGCGCGTGGGCCCGGGCGTATGGTTGGCGCGATAGATGGCCTCGCGCAGCGAGCAGTCGCTGACACAGGCGGGATCGAAGCGATCCGCCGTTCGGCTCACGGAGATGACGTTCTCTGCCATGACCCATGGCGAACACAGAGCAAGGAGAAGCGTGGCACCCGCGAATCTTGACGCGAACATACGAAACCGCCTCTGAGACATGCAGCCTTGTGGAAGACAACGCGGTGCCGGTAAGGCCGGACATCGATGCAACCCGGGCTTGCCCGCGAACGCAGGTTAGATCACCCGCCCGCCACCGCAGGCGGCAGGCTGACCACCGGTAAGCCTGATCGGAAGCGGCAGGAAGCTCCTGCTCGCTGCCATCCGGTTCTCCGAGGAGTCAGCCGTCCGTTGCCCGGCCCGCAGAAGCCAGACAGACCACAGACTCGTAGGAACGAAGGGCGTTCAGGTGAAATGTCGGCACCGCGCCGGTGCCAGGTGCACCGGCCTCACTGACGCCAGTCGCCCACCAGCTGTTCGGCTTCCTCCAGGGTGTCGAACCCGGCCAGTGCCACCCGCCCGTCCAGCACCGGTTCCTGGATGATCGGCGCCAGGCGCAGCTCGCCATCTATCAGAATGGCCAATGGTTGGCCCAGGTAGGCACGGGTCAGGGCGGCCAGCGTGGTTCGCCCCTGGTCGGTCAATGTCAGGATCACCGCCGGCTCGCCATCCGGTGTCATGGCCATCTCCGCCTGTCGCACGTCCGCCTCGGTCAGCACGGGCTGCGGCGTCACCCACAGGCGCACGCCGCTGTGCCGGTCGGTCATCACCTGCAGGCCGTCGAGGGCGGCGGTACGGGCCGGATGGATGCCCAGCCGGTGTTCGGCGGGCGGCAGACGCGTCTCGCTGGCGCAGCCGGCCAGCAGCATCAGGGCACAGAACACTGTGGCAGCGGCCTTGGCCGCGATGCGTGCCCGCGCCCGGCCAAGGCCGCTGCTGCTGCTGCTCAGCAGCTTCACACCGGCACCAGCATGGCCTCGGCCACCGCCTTGCGCTTGCCCTTGCCGGCCAGTTGCTCGACCAGGGTCAGGGCGAACTCCAGCGCCGTCGCCGGCCCCTGGCTGGTGATGCAGTTGCCGTCCACCACCACCGGCTGGTCGACGAAGGTGCAGCCCGACAGACGATCGCTGAACGCCGGGTAGCAGGTCATGCGCCGCTGCCTGAGCACGCCGTAGGCCTGCAGTGCGAGGGCCGGGGCCGCGCAGAGAGCGGCGAACAGCTTGCCGGCGCGGGCCTGCTGGCGAACCTTGTCGGCCAGCGGTTCGTGCTCGGCCAGGTGCTGTGCGCCAGGCATGCCGCCGGGCAGCACGATGAGGTCGAAGTCCTGGGCCAGCACGTCGACCAGCATGGCATCGGCCGTCACCCGGGTGCCGCGGGCACAGGTGAACATGCGGCGGTTCTCGACACTGGCGACCACCACCTCGACCTCGGCGCGGCGCAGCACGTCGATGAGGGTTACGGTTTCGATGTCTTCCACGCCGTCGGCGACGGCGATCAGGGCGCGATGGGTCATCCGGTTCCTCCTCGAACGGAAACCGATGCTGTCCGTCCGGTCATAAATTCACCGCTCGGGGGTGAGCTGGTATAGTGCGCGGCTTTTCCGGACCCGGCCGAATCTGCGCTCGTTTCCCTTCGAGTTCGCAGGCTTTGTGCTTTGCTTTCGCAGTCCGCAGACCCTTGCCGCACCAGCCCCACGGGAGCCCCACCATGCTGGAAAAGCTGTTCCAACTCAAGGCGCACAACACCAACGTGCGCACCGAGATTCTCGCCGGTGTCACCACCTTCCTGACCATGGCCTACATCCTCTTCGTCAACCCGGCGATTCTCGGTGAGACGGGCATGGACAAGGGTGCTGTCTTCGTCGCCACCTGCCTGGCTGCGGCCATCGGCTCGGCGGTGATGGGTCTGATCGCCAACTACCCGATCGCCCTGGCGCCCGGCATGGGCCTCAACGCCTTCTTCACCTACACCGTGGTGCTGCACATGGGTTACACCTGGCAGACCGCACTGGGCGCGGTGTTCATCTCCGCCACCCTATTCTTCCTGCTGTCGATCTTCCGTATCCGCGAGTGGATCGTGAACAGCATTCCGCTGCCGCTGCGCTCGGCCATCGCCGCCGGCATCGGCCTGTTCCTGGCGCTGATCGCGCTGAAGGAAGCCGGCCTGGTGGTGGATAACCCGGCCACCCTGGTCGGCCTCGGCGACCTCACCTCCCCCGGCCCGCTGCTGGCCGTGCTCGGCTTCTTCCTGATCGTCGCCCTCGAGGCCCGCCGCGTCACCGGCGCGGTGATGATCGGCATCCTCGTCGTCACCGCCATCGCCATCGCCCTGGGCGTCACCCCGTTCGGCGGCGTGGTGTCGATGCCGCCGTCGCTGGCGCCGACCTTCCTCCAGCTGGACATCGCCGGCGCCTTCGAAGTGGGCATGATCAGCGTGATCTTCGCCTTCCTGTTCGTCGACCTGTTCGACAACACCGGCACCCTGATCGGCGTGGCCAAGCGCGCCGGCCTGATGAGCAAGGACGGCCACCTGCCGAAGATGGGCCGCGCGCTGATCGCCGACAGCACCGCGGCCATGGGCGGCTCGCTGCTCGGCACCAGCACCACCACCAGCTACATCGAGTCCGCCTCGGGCGTGGCCGCCGGCGGCCGCACCGGCCTGACCGCCATCGTGGTCGCGGTGCTGTTCCTGCTGGCGCTGTTCTTCGCCCCGCTGGCCGGCACCGTGCCCGCCTTCGCCACCGCGCCGGCGCTGCTGTTCGTCGCCGTGCTGATGACCTCCGGCCTGGCCGAGATCGACTGGGAAGACATCACCGTCGCCGCGCCGGTGGTGATCACCGCACTGGCCATGCCGCTGACCTTCTCCATCGCCAACGGCATCGCCTTCGGCTTCATCGCCTGGGTGGTGATCAAGGCGCTGGCCGGCCGCTTCAAGGAGATCAACCCGGCGCTGGTGGTGCTGGCGGCGATCTTCGTGGTCAAGTTCGCCTTCGGCGCCAACGCATGATCCAGATCGGTGACCAGGCGGCCTATGCCGCCCAGCTGGACGCCAAGGTCGCCCGCCTGCGCGAGCTGCTGGCACCCTTTGCCGCGCCCGAGCCGGCGGTGTTCGACTCGCCGCGCGAGCACTACCGCCTGCGCGCCGAGTTCCGCCTGTGGCGCGAGCAGGAAGAGCGGCACTACGCGATGTTCGCCGCCGGCGACAAGCACACGCCGATCCTGATCGACGAGTTTCCCATTGCCAGCCAGCGCATCAACGCGCTGATGCCCCAGCTGAAGGCGGCCTGGCAGGCCAGCCGGGTGTTGTCGTTCAAGCTGTTCCAGGTCGAATTCCTCACCACCCTGAGCGGCGATGCGCTGATCACCCTGTGCTACCACCGCCCGCTGGACGCCGAATGGCAGGCCGAGGCCGAGCAGCTGGCGGCCAAGCTGGGCGTCAGCCTGGTGGGCCGCTCGCGCGGCCAGCGCCTGGTAATCGGCCGCGACTACGTGCAGGAAGAAATGCAGGTGGCCAGGCGCACCTTCCGCTACCGGCAGCCGGAGGGCGCCTTCACCCAGCCCAATGGCACCGTCTGCCAGAAGATGCTGGAGTGGGCGTACGACGCCCTCGGCGAGCGCCAGGACGACCTGCTCGAGCTGTACTGCGGCAACGGCAACTTCACCCTGCCGCTGTCCACCCGCGTGCGCAAGGTGCTGGCCACCGAGATCAGCAAGACCTCGGTGAATGCCGCACTGGCCAATCTGGCCGACAACGGCATCGGCAACATCGAGCTGGTGCGCCTGAGTGCCGAGGAGCTGACCCAGGCCCTCAACGAGGTGCGCCCGTTCCGCCGCCTGGCCGGCATCGACCTGAAGGCCTACGACTTCGGCGCGGTATTCGTCGACCCGCCGCGCGCCGGCATGGACCCGGACACCTGCGAGCTGACCCGGCGCTTCGACAACATCCTGTACATCTCCTGCAACCCGGAGACCCTGGCCGCCAACATCGCCCAGCTCAACGATACGCACCGTATCGAGCGCTGCGCGCTGTTTGACCAGTTCCCCTGGACGCACCATATGGAGAGTGGGGTGCTGCTGGTGCGGCGCTAAGCGCCGCGTCAGGTCAGGAGCGGCAAGCGGAAGCCATTCAGCGACAGCACCAATGCATGTCGGTCGGCTACCACCACTTCGGCCTTGTTGTTCTCATGCATCAGGTAGTCGCGCAGGGTGAATGGCAGCTCAACCGGTACCCCGGCAATGGAAAGCTGCTCGCTGTGGATGCCGGAAAACTCGAAGCCACGCATCTCGGCAACCCCTTGCAGCAGATACACATCGTCGCTCACTGGCCGATACGAAGGCGCGTGATTACCCAGGCAGGCCAGCGACGCCGCATATGACGCCAGACTGCGGCGCTCGTGTTCGGTAATGGCGCGATGCGGTTTGCCGTGACGGCGAAGGTCCTGCAGGTTCATGCGGTGCGATAGCGCGCCGGCATAGATGCGCGACGCCTGAACCAGAAAAATGGCGACCAGCCCTACGCCGATCAGACCCAGAACGATATCCATATCGTGAGCTCCTTGTTGATGCGCGCGCATCATGCGGAGCCCAGGGCGAGCCTGCAATCTGCGTGTCTCAGGCTGTGCCCCAAACCTCAGCCATGAAAAAGCCCCGGCATGCCGGGGCTTTTTCGTTTCAGGCCGACCGTCAGTCCGCCGCTGGCGCGGTGGCCACTTGGGTCTGCTCGTGCCAGCCGCCGCCGAGGGCCTTATACAGGTTGACCTCGCTGGCCAGCTGGTTGAGGCGGTCGGTGATCAGCTGCTGCTGGGCGCCGAACAGCTGGCGCTGGGCGTCGAGCAGGGTCAGGTAGCTGTCCACGCCGGTGCGGAAGCGCCGTTCGGCGAGGCGGTAGTAGTCCTCGCTGGTGGTCACCAGGGCGCGCTGGGCGGTGAGCTGCTGCTCGTAGGTGGTGCGTGCGGCGAGGCCGTCGGCGACCTCCTGGAAGGCGACCTGGACCGCCTTCTCGTAGCTCGCCACCTGGATGTCCTTCTGCACCTCGGCGTAGTCGAGGCTGGCCTTGAGGCGCCCGGCGGTGAAGATCGGCAGGTTGATCTGCGGCTGGAGCAGCCAGGTGCCGGAGCCACCGTCGAACAGGCCGGACAGCTCGCTGCTGGCGCTGCCGGCATTGGCGGTCAGGCTGATGTTCGGGAAGAACGCCGCGCGGGCCGCGCCGATGCTGGCGTTGGCCGCGCGCAGCTCGTGCTCGGCCTGCAGCACGTCGGGGCGGCGCTGCAGCAGCTCGGACGGCAGCCCGGCCGGCACCTCGGCCAGCAGGTCGTCACCGAGCACCTCGCCCTGCGGCAGGTCATTCGGCACGCCGCCGCCCAACAGCAAGGCCAGGGCGTTGCGGTCCTGGGCTACCAGGCGCGTGTACTGCGCCAGGCTGGCCTCGGCGCTCTGCACCGCGGTGCGCGCCTGGCTCAGCGACAGCGCGTCGGCCACGCCGACGTTGAAGCTGCGCTCGGTGAGGGCGTAGCTCTTGCGGTAGGTGCCGAGGGTGTCGCGGGTCAGCTGCAGCAACTGCTCGTCGGCCTGCAGGGTCAGGTAGGCGTTGGCCACGCTGGCCACCAGGGCGATCTGCGTGCTGCGCCGCGCCTGTTCAGTGGCGAAGTATTGCTCCAGGGCCTGCTCGTTGAGGCTGCGCAGGCGGCCGAAGAAGTCGATCTCCCAGGCGCTGGTGCCGACTGTGGCGCTGTACTGGCCACTGGTGGTGGCCTCACCGGTCTGCGACAGGTCGCCCGGCAGGCGCTGGCGGGTGCCGCTGCCGCCAGCGGAAATGCTCGGGAACAGCTCGGAGCGCTGGATGCGGTGCTGGGCGCGGTAGGCCTCGACGTTCAGCGCGGCCACGCGCAGGTCGCGGTTGTTGGCCAGCGCGGCCTCGACCAGGCGCTGCAACGCCGGGTCGCGGAAGAACTCGCGCCAACCCAGGTCCGCCGCGGCGGTGGCGGTCTGCGCGGCGCCGCTGGCGCTGTAGGCATCGCCCTGGGGCCAGGCGGCGTCCACCGGCGCGGCGGGGCGCTCATAGTCGGGGATCATGGTGCAGCCGCCGAGCAGGACGCTGGCGACGGCGAGGGACAACAGGGAATGCCTCACTGCAGGGCCTCCTTCTCATGGGCCGGCTCGGCGCGCTTCTTCTCGAACAGCGAGCAGACCACCACGTAGAACAGCGGAATCCAGAAGATCGCCAGCACCAGCGCGCTGAGCATGCCGCCGATCACCCCGGTGCCGATGGCATGCTTGCTGCCGGCGCCGGCGCCACTGGCGATGGCCAGCGGCAGCACGCCGAGGATGAACGCCAGCGAGGTCATCACGATCGGGCGCAGACGCATGCGGCAGGCCTCGATGGCCGCCTCGGACAGACTCATGCCCTGCTCGTACTGGGCCTTGGCGAACTCGACGATGAGGATCGCGTTACGCGCCGACAGGCCGATGGTGGTGAGCAGGCCGACCTGGAAGAACACGTCGTTGGACAGGCCGCGCAGGCTGGTGAACAGCAGCGCGCCGATGATCCCCAGCGGCACCACCAGCATCACCGAGAAGGGGATCGACCAGCTCTCGTACAGGGCCGCCAGGCAGAGGAACACCACCAGCAGCGACAGCGCGTACAGCGCAGGCGCCTGGGCCCCGGACAGGCGTTCCTCGTAGGACAGGCCGGTCCAGGCGTAGCCCACGCCTTCCGGCAGCTGGCTGGCGATTTCCTCGACCGCGGCCATGGCATCGCCCGAGCTGTAGCCCGGTGCCGGCGCGCCGAGGATCTCCACCGCCGACACGCCGTTGTAGCGCGACAGCTTGGGCGGGCCGTAGGTCCACTCGCCGCTGGCGAAGGCGCTGAACGGCACCATCTGGCCCTGGTCGTTGCGCACGTACCACTTGTTCAGGTCTTCCGGGCTCATGCGCGATTCCGGCCGGCCCTGCAGGTACACCTTCTTCACCCGGCCGTGGTCGATGAAGTCGTTGACGTAGCTGGCGCCCCAGGCGATCGACAGGGTGCTGTTGATCTCCGCCAGCGACAGGCCGAGGGCGCGGGCGCGCTCGTCGTCGATCAGCAGCTGGTACTGCGGCTCGTCGCGCAGGCCGTTGGCCCGCACGCTGTCGAGTACGGGGTGCTCGTTGGCCAGCTGCAGGAACTTGTCGCGGGCCTGGTTGAGCACCTCGTGGCCGACGCCGGCCTGGTCCTGCAGGAACAGGTTGAAGCCGGTGGCGTTGCCCAGCTCCATCACCGCCGGCGGGGCGAAGGCGAACACCATGGCGTCGCGGAAGCTGAAGAAGTGCTGCTGCGCGCGCTGCGCCAGGGCGGCCACGCCGTTTTCCTCGCCCGGACGGTCGCCCCAGGGCTTGAGCATGATGAAGGCCATGCCCGAGCTCTGGCCGCGGCCGGCGAAGTTGAAGCCGGTGACGGTGAACACCGATTTGACCGTGCTGGCCTCGTCCTCGAGCAGGTACTGGCGCATGTCGTCGACCACCGCCTGGGTGCGCTCGGCACTGGAGCCGGCCGGGGTCTGCACCTGGGCGAACAGCACGCCCTGGTCCTCTTCCGGGAGGAACGCGGTGGGGATGCGGGTGAACATCCACACCATGATGCCGACGATCACCAGGTACAGCAGCAGGTACGGCGCCTTGCGCCGGAGCATGGCCGACACGCCGCGCTGGTAGGCGTTGCTGCCGCGGTCGAAGGTGCGATTGAACCAGCCGAAGAAGCCGCGCTTGGCCTCGTGGTGGTCGCCGTCGATGGGCTTGAGCAGCGTGGCGCACAGGGCCGGGGTGAAGATCAGCGCCACCAGCACCGACAGGGTCATGGCCGAGACGATGGTGATGGAGAACTGCTTGTAGATGACCCCGGTGGAGCCGCCGAAGAAGGCCATCGGCAGGAACACCGCGGACAGCACCAGGGCGATGCCCACCAGCGCGCCCTGGATCTGGCCCATGGACTTGCGGGTCGCCTCCTTGGGCGACAGCCCGTCCTCGCGCATCACCCGCTCGACGTTCTCCACCACCACGATGGCGTCGTCCACCAGGAGGCCGATGGCCAGGACCATGGCGAACATGGTCAGGGTGTTGATGGAGAAGCCGAAGGCCGCCAGCACGCCGAAGGTGCCGAGCAGCACCACCGGCACCGCCAGGGTGGGGATGATGGTGGCCCGGAAGTTCTGCAGGAACAGGAACATCACCAGGAACACCAGGCCGATGGCCTCGAACAGGGTGTGCACCACGCCCTCGATGGAGGCGGAGATCACCGGCGTGGTGTCGTAGGGGAACACCACTTCCATGCCATCTGGGAAGAACGGCTCGAGGTTGGCGATGGTCGCGCGCACCGCCTTGGCGGTGTCCAGCGCGTTGGCGCCGGTGGCCAGCTTGATCGCCAGGCCGGAGGCCGGCATGCCGTTGAACTGGGCGTTGATCGCGTAGTTCTCGCCACCCAACTCGACCTTGGCCACGTCACCCAGGCGCACCTGGGAGCCGTCGCGGTCAACCTTGAGCAGGATGTCGCGGAACTCTTCCGGCGTCTGCAGGCGGGTCTTGCCGATGATGGTGGCGTTGAGCTGGTTGCCCGGCGCGGCCGGCAGGCCGCCGAACTGGCCGGAGGACACCTGCACGTTCTGCGCCTGGATCGCGCTCTTCACGTCGACCGGGGTCAGCTTGAAGTTGTTCAGCTTCGCCGGATCGAGCCAGATGCGCATGGCGTACTGTGCGCCGAACACCTGGAAGTCGCCCACGCCCTTGGTCCGCGAGATCGGGTCCTGCAGGTTGGAGACGATGTAGTTGGACAGGTCCTCGCGGGTCTGGTTGCCGTTGGTCGACACCACGCCGATGACCAGCAGGAAGTTCTTCACCGCCTTGGTCACGCGGATGCCCTGCTGCTGGACCTCCTGGGGCAGCAGCGGAGTAGCCAGCTGCAGCTTGTTCTGCACCTGCACCTGGGCGATGTCGGGGTTGGTGCCCTGTTCGAAGGTGGCGGTGATGCTCATGCTGCCGTCGGAGTTGCTCTCCGAGCTGATGTAGCGCAGGCCGTCGATGCCGTTGAGCTGCTGCTCGATCACCTGCACCACGGTGTCCTGCACCGTCTGCGCCGAGGCGCCCGGGTAGGACACCTGGATGCCGACCGCGGGCGGGGCGATGCTCGGGTACTGGTTAATCGGCAGTTTGAGGACGGACAGACCGCCGGCCAGCATGATCACCAGCGCGATCACCCAGGCGAAGATCGGCCTGTCGATGAAGAACTTCGACATACGCGCTCCTTAGCGGCTCTGGGCCAGGTCTTTCGAGGCGGCGACATTGCCCGCCTCGCCCGGAATCACTTCGTCGCCCGGCTTGATGAACTGCAGGCCCTCGGTGATCAGCCGGTCGCCCGGCTTCAGGCCCTCGCTCACCAGCCAGCGATTGCCGGCGGTGCGCTCGGCGCGCAGCTTGCGCAGCTCGACCTTGTTGCCCTCGCCCACCACCAGCGCGGTGGCCTGGCCCTTGGTGTCGCGGGTCACGCCCTGCTGCGGCGCGAGAATGGCCTTACGGTCCACCGCCGAGCTGAGTTGCGCATGCACGAACATGCCCGGCAGCAGCAGGTGATCGGGGTTGGGGAACATGGCGCGCAGCACCACCGAGCCGGTGCCCTCGTCCACCGACACCTCGGTGAATTCCAGGGTGCCCGGGTGCTCGTACTCGCTGCCGTCTTCCAGCTTCAGCTGGACCTTGGCGGCGTTGTCGCCGGCCTTCTCCAGCCGGCCGCTGGCCAGGTCGCGGCGCAGGCTCAGCAGGTCGGTGATCGGCTGGGTGACGTCGACGTAGATCGGGTCGAGCTGCTGGATGGTCGCCAGGGCGTTGGCCTGGCCGTTGTTGACCAGCGCGCCCTCGGTGACGGCCGAGCGACCGACACGGCCGGCGATGGGCGCCAGCACCTTGGTGTAACGCAGATCGATGCGCGCCTTGTCCAGCGCCGCCTCCGCCGCGAGCTGGGCGGCCTTGGCCTCGTCGTAGGCCTGCTTGCTCACGGCCTGGTCGGTGACCAGGTCGGCGTAGCGCTCGGCCAGCGAACGGGTCGAGGCCAGGTTGGCCTGGGCGCTCTTGTAGTTGGCCTGATAGACGGACGCATCGATCTGGTACAGCTGCTGCCCGGCCTTGACCTCCGAGCCCTCCTCGAACAGGCGCTTCTGCAGGATGCCGTCCACCTGCGGCCGCACCTCGGCGATGCGGAAGGCGCTGGTGCGGCCCGGCAGCTCGGTGGTGAGCGTGAAGGGCTGGGCCTCGAGCGTGACCACGCCCACCTTGGGCGTCTGCGCGGGAGGCGGCGCGGCGTCGTCCTGGCACCCGGCGAGCATCAACGTGGCCAGTGCGACGGCGGAAACCATGGCTGCGAAGGCTGGCTTCTTCTGCATCTGAAACGACCTCATGTCTTGGAACGGCGCAGCCAGAGCAGGCCGCACGCGGAGGGGAAGGAAAACTGTTTAGCTGGCTAAGGAATATACTTACATACTAGAATGTTTGTAAATGCGGATTCTGACCGTACATGTAACTTTTCCCAACCTTTACACACTGCCCACTCATGGTCCGACGCACGAAAGAGGAAGCCGAAGAAACCCGCCAGCGCATACTCGACGCCGCCGAACACCTGTTCCACGAGCGCGGCGTGGCGCGCACCTCGCTGGCCGACATCGCCAGCGGCGCGGGCGTGACCCGCGGCGCCATCTACTGGCACTTCCAGAACAAGGTCGATCTGTTCCAGGCCATGCTCGAGCGCCTGCACCTGCCGCTGGAGGAGCTGGCCCAGGCCAGCGAACGCGAGGACGAGCCCAACCCGCTGGGGCAGACCCGCGAGCTGCTGGTGCGCCTGCTGCGCAACGTGGAGCTGGACGAGCAGAGCCGGCGCATCCAGGAAATCCTCGCGCACAAGTGCGAGTACACCGATGACCTCGGCGACCTGCGCCACAAGATGCAGGCGCTGCATGTGGAGTGCGACGAGCGTATCGAGAAATCGTTACGTAATGCGGTCAGCAAGGGCCAGCTGCCGGCCGACCTCGATTGCCGCCGCGCCACGCTCTGCCTGCACGGCTATATCCACGGCCTGCAGGCCAACTGGCTGTTGGCGCCGGGCGGCGACTCGCTGGCGGCGCAGGCCGAGCAGTTCGTCGATGCCCTGCTCGACATGCTGCGCTGCAGCCACGCCCTACGCCGGCGCTGAAGCGCGCCGCAGCAGCCAGAACGCCAGCGCGGCGGAGACACCCTCGAACAGCAGCGCATAGAGGTTGAAGGTCTGCTGCGCGCCGCCGTCCAGCCACAGCCCGCTCAGGCGGGCGACGCACAGAGTGGCGTAAAGCAGCACCAGCAGCATCAGCGCCGGGCGCAGCAGGTCCAGGCGCAGCAACGCCAGCAACAGCCACACCGCCAGCGCCAGCTGCAGGCCGCCGTAATAGGCGCGCACGTCGGTGACGGCGGCGGGCGTCATCAGCAGCATGCCGCTGAGGTTGGCGGTCTCCTGCGGGCGAACGAAATAGGCCAGGCCGAAGCCGGCCAGCAGCAGGATCTGGACGATCAGGAACAGGCGCACGGGCAGCATCGCGGTTCTCCTTGGCGGCACCGGGCGAGCATAGGCCGCCTGGACGCAGACGGAAACAGTCACGGCGTGTGAGGCCCGCACGGCCGGAGTATCCTCCCGCCAACCCCGTCACCCGAGGAACTCGTCATGCGCCTCATGCCTCTCGCCGCCCTCCTCTTCGCCAGCGCCGCCCAGGCCGCCGAGCCGCTCACCATGGACGTCCACCGCGACGCCAACTGTGGCTGCTGCAAGGCCTGGATCAGCCACCTGGAAGAGAACGGCATCAAGGTCAACGATCACGTCGAGACCGACATGAGCGCGATCAAGCAGCGTCTCGGCGTACCGCCGCGCCTGGCCTCGTGCCACACCGGCGTGATCGACGGCAAGTTCGTCGAGGGCCACGTGCCGGCCCGCGACATCCTCGCCCTGCAGGGCCGCCCCGACCTGCTCGGTGCCGCCGTACCGGGCATGCCGCACGGCTCGCCGGGCATGGAGACCGGGATGCAGCACGCCTACCAGGTGATCGGCCTGGACAAGTATGGCCAGGAGAGCGTGCTGGCCGACTATCCGGCCGAGTGACGCTGCGCTGGCGCACCGCGCGCCCGGCGACGACACTGTCAGCTCCGGAAGACTGAAGGAGCGCGGCCATGCGCTGGGAACGCGGTAGACGCAGCGATAACGTGGTGGACGCCCGCGGCCGCGGTGGCATGCGCCTCGGCGGCGGCAGGGGCCTGGGCCTCGGCGGCATCGCCGTGGTGGTGGTGATCGGCCTGCTGATGGGCCAGGACCCGCTGACCATCCTCGGCAACGTGCTCAACCAGGGCGTGCAGCAGGGCGCGCCGGTGCAGGAACAACAGGCGCCGGCGGCCAACGACCCGCAGAGCGAATTCGTCCGCGCCGTGCTCGGCGACACCGAGGACACCTGGCGCGCCCTCTTCCAGGCCGCCGGCAAGCAATACCAGGACCCGAAACTCATCCTCTTCAGCGGCGGCGTGAATTCGGCCTGCGGCTTCGCCGACGCCGCCGTCGGCCCCTTCTACTGCCCCGGTGATCGCCAGGTCTATCTCGACCTCTCGTTCTTCCGCGAGATGGAGACACGCTTCTCCGCCGCCGGCGACTTCGCCCAGGCCTATGTGATCGCCCATGAGGTCGGCCACCACGTGCAGACCCTGCTCGGCGTCTCGGCCAAGGTCAACGCGGCGCGCCAGCGCGGCGAGCGGGTGGAGGGCGACAACGGTCTGCTGGTGCGTCAGGAACTGCAGGCCGACTGCCTGGCCGGGGTCTGGGCGCACCACGCCCAGCAACGCCTGAACTGGCTGGAGCCGGGCGATCTGGAGGAGGCGCTGAACGCCGCCAATGCCATCGGCGACGATCGCCTGCAAAAGCAGTCGCGCGGCACCGTGATGCCGGACTCCTTCACCCATGGCACCTCGGCGCAGCGCGTGCGCTGGTTCAAGGCCGGCTTCGACAGCGGTCAGCCGGGGCGCTGCGATACCTTCCAGGCGAAGGCGCTGTAGCCGCGCCTCAGCGCTCCTCTTCCACGCCCAGAGGCGTGAGGGCCTCGAGCAGCGCCGCACAGTCCGGCGCGTGCAGGTCGGCCAGCTGCGGCCAGGGATTGTCCGGCAGGTTGACCAGCACGCCGTGGGCGCCGGCGGCGCGGGCGCAGTCGAGGTCGAAGCGGTAGTCGCCGACCATCACCAGCTCGCTCGGTGGCACGCCCCAGCGCGATGCCAGTTGCAGCAGACCGTCCGGGTCGGGCTTGGGAATCGCCTCGCCGCGGCCGATCACATCCGACGAATCGAAGCAGTCGCCGAGGCCGATGGCCTCGAGGGTCAGCAGAGCCAGCTCATGGGCGTTGCGGGTGAGGATGCCGAGACGGCAACCCCTCGCATGCAGCGCGCGCACCAGATCCACGGCGCCGACAGCGGCCACCGAGCCGATGGCCAGCTCGCGCTCGTGCTCCAGCAGCCAGGCGTGCTTGGCCGCCGCCTCGTCCGCCGGCAGCGCGGCGAGGTGATGGAGAATGTCGTCTTCCTGGGGAATGTTCAGCGCGCGCTTGATCGCCGGGAAGTCGTGCACGGCCACCGTCAGGGTACCGTCCATGTCGAATACCCAGTGGCGGCGCTCGGCTAACTTCATTTCCAATCCTGGCGCAGGCGTGTCAGCCCCTCCTGCGCCGAGGAGGCCACCAAGCGCCCGCTGCGGTCGAAGATGCTGGCGCGGGAGAAGCCACGCGCATTGCCCGACCAGGGGCTGTCCATGGCGTACAGCAGCCAGTCGTCCATGCGCAGGTTGGCGTGGAACCACAGGGAATGGTCGAGGCTGGCCACCTGCATGAACTTCTGGAACACCGACACGCCATGGGGCTGCATCGAGGTGGTCAGCAGGTTGAAGTCGCTGGCGTAGGCCAGCAACAGCTTGTGCAGCTGCGGCTCGTCCGGCAGCTGGCCATTGGCGCGGAACCACACGTACTTGATCGGCTCGCACGGCTCGGGGGCGAAGGGGTTGATGCGGGTGACCGGGCGGATCTCGATCGGCTTCTCGCTGATCATGCGGTCGCGCATGCGCTCGGGGATCAGGTGCGCCACCTGGCGGGCGATGTCGGTCTCCGAGGGCAGATTCTCCGGCCCCGGCACCTCGGGCATCGGCAACTGATGGTGGAAGCCCTCCTCGTCGGCCTGGAACGAGGCCGAGCAGAAGAAGATCGGCTGGCCCTTCTGTACCGCGGTGACCCGGCGGGTACTGAAGCTGCCGCCATCGCGTACGCGGTCGACGTGGTAGACGATCGGCAGGCTGGCGTCGCCGGGGCGCAGGAAATAGCCGTGCAGTGAATGCACGTGGCGCGCCTGCTCCACCGTCTGGTTGGCCGCCGACACGCACTGGCCCAGCACCTGACCGCCGAACAGCTGGCGGAAGCCCAGATCCTGGCTGCGCCCACGGAACAGGTTCTCCTCGATCTGCTCCATGCTCAGCAGGGACACCAGATCATCCAGCACTTGGCTCATACATCGCTCCTCGGCACACGCAATTCGTCATAGGCCGGCGCGCTGGTGAGGCGCTCATCCCACACCGCGCGACCGAGGGTGAAATGGTAAAGGCTTTGCCAGCGGCTGTCGGCCAGTTCCAGCAATTCGTGCACCTGATCGTCGAAGAAACAGCCGATGCCAGTGCCGGACAGTCCCGCCGCCTCGGCCTCCAGGTACAGCAGCTGGCCGAGCTGCCCACACTCCCAGTACAGCCGCGGGTAGCCCCAGGCACCAGCGGCCAGCGCCGTATCGAAGCGCGCCAGCATGGCCAGGGCCACGCAGCCATCGCTGGCGATGTCCTGGCCGCAGGAGAGGAAGCCGGCCAGGCCTCGGGCGTCGCCTTCGAGCAGGCGGTACAGCGGCAGTTCCTCATGCACGCGCTGCCAGGCGAAGTCACCGCGCAGGCCCTCCGGCTGGGGCTGACCATCGCAACGGGCCAGCCAGTACAGGCCCGGTTCCAGGCCCTGCACGCGATGTACGAACAGCAGCAGGTCGACGTGCGCCGGCTCGCCGGTCAGCGCAAACGGCACCGGCGAATGTTCCGGCAGCAAACGACGCAGCCAGGCGAACAGCAGCTCGGCCTGAATGCCGCTGCGACCGTCGAACGCCTGAGCGCTGCGCCGCCGATGCAGGATCGGCCGCAGCGGCAGGCCGGGGTTGTCGTTGCCGTCGAGCCCTCTCGGCGCCTGCCAGTTCCTCCCCGTCAGGGCAGGCGCGCGGCACAGCGCATGCACCCGCGTCAGCTCCGGCCACCCACGGTACCGGCGCGACAGACGATTGGGTGCGCCGCTCAACTCCAGCGCCGCCAGGCCGCGCAGCAGCGTTTCGGGCAGGGCGAACTCCGTCGCCTGCTCCGGCCCGACCCACAGCAGGCAATTGCCATGCTCGGCCTCGTGGAAGCCGTCCCGATCCAGCCCCAGCAGGCCATCCAGCCGTACCTCGGCCACACCACGCAGCAGGCGCACCTGCCAGCCCTGGATCGCGGCGGCGATGCTCAGGCAGGCCAGCGCGTGACCCAGGTCGTGCTGGCAATAGCGATAGGCGCGCTCGCCGTACTTCCAGGCCTCGCGCCAGGTAATGCCGGCCAGCCCGAGCAGGAAGCCGCCGGCCGGCAGTGCGGCCTGCAACTGCTCGCCCAACGGCGCAGGCAGTTCGGCACGCACCTCCAGGCCGTGCGCATCCGGCGCGTAATGCACCAGCAGGCCTGTCTCCTCGATGCTGCCCGGCGGCAGCAGCAGATAGGCTTCGGTCGGATGCAGATTGCCGGACGAAGGATTGACTCGCAGCGCCCAGCGATTGCCACCGGCCTCCTTCCAGGCCGACAGGGCCAGGCTGTCGTACAGCAACTGCGAGAGGCTGGCGCGGCTCAGCGGCGCCGATGCGCCAACCGGCCCGGCGAACGGCGTGTCGTAACCCGGCGTCTCCTCCAGCGAGCGTTGCCACAGCTCGATCAGACGAGCGCCGGCGTAGCGGCGGAAGGGTGCGGGCTGGGTCGCCCAGTCGAGCTGACCGGGGCCCGGCGCATAGGCATTCGGCGCGTGCTTGCTCAGCGCGTGGTAGGCGCGCACCTGCTGCTCAGCGTCCATGCCAGTCCTCCCGCTGGATGCGATAGAGCCAATGCGGGCGCAGCGGATGGCCGACCGGCAGGCCGGGATGCTCGAAGTCGCCGGCTGGATCGCGGCGCATGCCCAGACGCTCCATCACGCTCCAGGAGCGCTGGTTGGCCGGCACGGTGAAGGCCACCACCTCGTCCAGCTGCAAATCCTCGAAGGCGAACCGCAGCGAACACCGCGCCGCTTCCAATGCATAACCCTGGCCCCAGTAGGATCGAGCTAAGCGCCAGCCAGTCTCCACCGCCGGCACGAAAGGCGCATCGAAGCCAACCCGCGCCAGCCCGGTGAAGCCAATGAAAGCACCATCCTCGCGCCGCTCCAGGCACCAGAAGGTAAAGCCATGCTCGGCCTGGTGCGCCATCAACCTGTCGAGCAGGCGGATGCTACCGGCGTGGTCCAGCACGGAGGGGAAATGCGCCATCACCTCGGGGTCGGCACACAGCTGCGCCAGGGCATCGAGATCGTCGTCGCGCCAGGGCCGCAGGATCAGGCGCTCGCTGGTCAGGGTCGTGGTCATATACTGGGCTCACCTTTGAGAGAACCTGTTTACGATCTTCTGAATTAGAGCCAGACAAGGCGCTACTTCAGTAACAGCCTCCGGCTGGTCAAAGCGCCGAAGAAGCGGAGTTTACGAGCTGTAAATGAGCAGTCCGAGACGCCGCGCCCCGGGCCGTTTTTAACGCGGTATGGCTGCGAGTCAGGAGATCGTAAATAGGTTCTGAGAGCCCATTATGCTGCCGCTGATTTACCACGACGACTACAGCCCGCCCTTCCCGGCCAACCACCGCTTCCCCATGGAGAAGTTCCGCCTGCTGCGCGACCACCTGGTGGACAGCGGCCTGGTGCGCGACGAACAGCTGCATCGTCCCGAGATCTGCCCGCCGGATATTCTCGCCCTGGCCCACTGCCCGGACTATATCGAGCGCTTCGCCAGCGGCGAGCTGACCTACCAGGAACAGCGCCGCCTGGGCCTGCCCTGGAGTCCAGCGCTGGCCCGGCGCACCGTGCGCGCGGTGGGCGGCTCGCTGCTGGCCGCCGAACTGGCGCTCGAACACGGCATCGCCTGCCACCTGGCCGGCGGCACCCACCATGCGCACTTCGACGAGGCCTCCGGCTTCTGCATCTTCAACGACCTGGCAGTGATGGCCCGCTACCTGCTGGAGAGCGGCCGCGTCGGCCGGGTGCTGATCTACGACTGCGACGTGCACCAGGGCGACGGCACCGCGCGCCTACTGGAGAACGTGCCCGACGCCATCACCGTGTCGCTGCACTGCGAGAAGAACTTCCCGACGCGCAAGGCTAGGAGCGACTGGGACATCGGCCTGCCGATCGGCATGGGCGACACCGACTATCTGAAGGTGGTGCACGACAGCCTGGGCTACCTGCTGGCCCTGTACCAGCCGGATATCGTGCTCTACGACGGCGGTGTGGATGTGCACAAGGACGACCGCCTCGGCTACCTGCAACTGACCGACGCCGGCATCGCCGCCCGCGACGAGGCGGTGTTCCACCACTGCCTGGAGCGCGACATCCCGGTGGTCGGGGTGATCGGCGGCGGCTACGACCAGGACCGCGCCCTGCTCGCCCGCCGCCACGGCATCCTGCATCACAGCGCCGCGCGGGTGTGGCGCGCGGCGGGACTTCGCTGATTGTCCGGGGGCTTCCGAGCTAGAGCCAGGCAAGGCGAAATGGGTGAAGGCACGGATTCACGAGCGGCCAATGAGCAGCCCGAAGCTACGCGCCCCGTACCTCTTTCAACGCAGCATGGCGACGATCAAGAGCCCCTAGGCCAGGACCTTATCCAGGGCCTGCTCGAGGGTGGCTACCGTGCGCTCGACATTGCCCAGCTTGTCCAGGCCGAACAGGCCGAGGCGGAAAGTCTGGAAGTCCGCCGGCTCGTCGCACTGCAGCGGCACGCCGGCGGCGATCTGCAGGCCCTGGGCGGCAAACTTGCTGCCGTTCTTGATCTGCGCATCGTCGGTGTAGCAGACCACCACGCCGGGCGCCTCGAAGCCCTCGGCTGCCACGCTCTTGAAGCCCCTGTCGGCGAGCAGCGCACGCACGCGTTGGCCCAGATCGCGCTGCTGCTCGCAGACCTTGGCGAAGCCCTTGGCCTCGGCCTCCTTCATCGCGTCGCGGAAGCGCGCCAGGGCGTCGCTGGGCATGGTCGCGTGGTAGGCGTGACCGCCCTGTTCGTAGGCCTGCATGATCTGCAGCCATTTCTTCAGGTCGCAGGCGAAGCTGCTGCTCTGGGTCGCCTCGACGCGGGCCTGGGCGGCTTCGCTGAGCATCACCAGGGCGCAGCACGGCGAGGCGCTCCAGCCTTTCTGCGGTGCGCTGATCAGCACGTCGACGCCGCACGCCTGCATGTCCACCCAGACGGTGCCGGAGGCGATGCAGTCGAGCACGAACAGGCCGCCCACCGCGTGCACGGCATCGGCCACGGCGCGCAGGTAATCGTCGGGCAGGATCATCCCCGAGGAGGTCTCCACATGCGGCGCGAACACCACCTGCGGCTTCTCCGCCGCGATGGTCGCCAGCACCTCGTCCAGCGGCGCCGGCGCATAGGCGGCCTGGCTACCTTCGGCAATCGGACGTGCCTTCAGCACGGTGGAAGCGGCGGGGATCTGGCCCATCTCGAAGATCTGCGTCCAGCGGTAGCTGAACCAACCGTTGCGGATTACCAGGGTCTTCTGCCCGGTCGCCAGCTGACGCGCCACCGCCTCCATGCCGAAGGTGCCGCTGCCGGGCACCACGGCCACCGCATGGGCGTTGTAGACCCGCTTCAGGGTGCTGGAGATATCCCGCATCACGCCCTGGAAGGACTGCGACATATGGTTGAGGGAACGGTCGGTGTAGACCACCGAATACTCGAGCAGACCTTCGGGATCGACGCTGGGATAGAGGCCGGACATGACACACGCTCTTTCTAGGATTGATGCCCAGACCCTGCCCGAAGCCCGCGCAGATGACAAGGCTGGCAGCCCATGCCTCGGGTAGAATGCCGCACCGCCGCCCATTCCCGACTCGCCATGACCGACTCAACGCCCCTCTCCAAGCCTCTGGTTGCCGTTATCGGCGGCGGCCCCGCCGGCCTGATGGCCGCCGAGGCGCTGGCCGCGGGCGGCGTGCGGGTCGAGCTGTTCGATGCCATGCCCTCGGTCGGCCGCAAGTTCCTCCTGGCCGGGGTCGGCGGCATGAACATCACCCACTCGGAAGCCAAGGCGCCGTTCCTTGCGCGCTACCGCGAGCGGGAACGGGAGATCGCGGCGCTGCTGACGGACTTCGATGCCGAGGCCCTATGCGCCTGGATTCACGGCCTGGGCATCGACACCTTCGTCGGCACCTCGGGCCGGGTGTTCCCCACCGACATGAAGGCCGCCCCGCTGCTGCGCGCCTGGCTCAAGCGCCTGCGCGAAGCTGGTGTGGCGATCCATACGCGCAGCCGTTGGCTGGGCTGGAATGACCAAGGCGCATTGCGTATCGCCACACCGGATGGTGAGCGCCTGGTCGCAGCCGATGCCTGCGTGCTCGCTCTCGGCGGCGGCAGCTGGGCACGGCTCGGCTCGGACGGCGCCTGGGTGCCGCTGCTGGAGCAGCGCGGGGTCGGGGTCTCGACGTTGCGCTCGGCCAACAGCGGCTTCGAGGTGGCCGGCTGGAGCGAGCACCTGCGCGGCAAGTTTGCCGGCGCGCCGCTGAAGAACGTGACCCTGGCGCTGGACGGCGAGGCGCCACGACGTGGCGAGTTCGTCCTGACCGAACACGGCATCGAGGGCAGCCTGGTCTACGCGCTATCCGCCGCCATTCGCCAACGCATCGAGCAGCACGGCAGCGCGCGGATCTTTCTGGATCTGCAGCCGGATCGCGATCTGGAGAAAGTCACTGCGCTGCTAAGCAAGCCGCGCGGCTCGGCCTCCATGGCCAAGCACCTGCACCGCCAGCTCGGCCTGGACGGGGCCAAGGCCGCGCTGCTGCGCGAACTGACCAGAGCAGACGACTTCGCCGACATGCGCCGCCTGGCGAAGGCGATCAAGGCACTACCCATCGAACTGGTGCGCACCCGCCCACTGGACGAGGCCATCTCCAGCGCCGGCGGTGTGACCTTCGCGGCACTCGACGAGCACCTGATGCTGCGCCAGCTGCCCGGCACCTTCTGCGCCGGCGAGATGCTCGATTGGGAGGCGCCCACCGGCGGCTACCTGCTCACCGCCTGCTTCGCCAGCGGCCGCGCCGCCGGGCTGGGTGCGCTGGAGTGGTTGCACCAGCGCTGATCTCACCGCCTGTCGCAGCGCTCCGCTCGTTTGATACAGTTCACAGCGAGCCTCAGGGAAGCAGAAAGCATGGATAAGAAGTCGCTCTCCGAACGAGACATTTGCAGCAAGTACATCGCCCCGGCGATCCAACGTGCCGGTTGGGACATGCACAAGCAGGTGCTGGAAGAATTCGGATTTACCGCCGGGCGCATCATGGTGCGGGGCAAACTGCACAGCCGCGGCGAGCGCAAACGCGCCGACTACATCCTCAGCTACCAGAAGAACCTGCCCATCGCCGTGATCGAGGCGAAGGACAACAAGCACTCCGTCGGCTCCGGAATGCAGCAGGCCCTGAGCTATGCCGAGGCACTGGATGTGCCCTTCGTGTTCTCCAGCAACGGTGACGGCTTCCTGTTCCACGACCGTACGCACACCGGCGGGCAGACCGAGACCGAACTCAGCCTCGACCAATTCCCAAGCCCTGACGAACTCTGGCAGCGCTATTGCCAGTGGAAAGGCCTGGACGATCAGGCGCAGAAACGCATCGAAGCCCCTTACTACGACGACGGCTCCGGGCGCATGCCGCGCTACTACCAGATGAACGCTATCAACCGCACCGTCGAGGCTGTCGCGCACGGGCAGGACCGAGTGCTGCTGGTCATGGCCACCGGCACCGGCAAAACCTACACCGCCTTCCAGATCATCTGGCGGCTGTGGAAGTCGAAACAGAAGAAACGCATCCTCTTCCTCGCCGACCGCAACATCCTGGTCGACCAGACCAAAAACAATGACTTCAAGCCTTTCGGCCAGGCGATGACCAAGATCGCCAAGCGCCAGATCGACACCTCCTACGAGATCTATCTGTCGCTCTACCAGGCGGTGACCGGCGCCGAAGAAGAAAAGAACGTCTACAAACAGTTCTCCCCGGACTTCTTCGACCTGATCGTGATCGACGAATGCCATCGTGGCAGCGCCGCCGAAGACTCCGCCTGGCGCGAAATCCTCGACTACTTCAGCAATGCCACCCATGTCGGCCTTACCGCCACACCGAAGGAAACCAAGGAGGTTTCCAGCATCACCTACTTCGGCGAACCGGTGTACAGCTACACCCTCAAGCAAGGTATCGAAGACGGCTTCCTCGCCCCCTACAAGGTGGTGCGCATCGACTTCGACAAGGACCTGCAAGGCTGGCGCCCGCCCAAGGGTATGCTCGACAAGAATGGCGAGCTGATCGAGGACCGCATCTACAATCTCAAGGACATGGATCGCACTCTGGTCATCGAGGCGCGTACCCAGCTGGTGGCGCAGAAGGTCAGCGAGTTCCTCAAGGCTACCGATCCGTTCCAGAAGACCATCGTCTTCTGCGACGACATCGACCACGCCGAGCGTATGCGCCAGGCCCTGGTCAATCTCAACCCCGAGCGCGTGGCCGAGAACCGCAAGTACGTCATGCGCATCACCGGCGATGACCAGGAAGGTAAGGCCGAGCTGGACAACTTCATCAACCCGGAGGCGCGCTACCCGGTCATCGCTACCACCAGCAAGCTGATGACCACCGGCGTCGATGCCCAGACCTGCAAGCTGATCGTGCTCGACCAGCACATCAAGTCGATGACCGAGTTCAAGCAGATCATCGGCCGCGGCACCCGCATCAACGAGGACTTCGGCAAGTACTGGTTCACCATCATGGACTTCAAGAAGGCCACCGAGCTGTTCGCCGACCCGGCTTTCGACGGCGACCCCGTGGTGATCTATGCCCCCGAGGGCGGCGAATCCCCAGTGCCGCCCGAAGGCCCGCAGGATGAGGACGGCATAGTCGACGGTGGCGACTGGCTGCCCGAGGGAGACGAATCCGAAGAGCAGTCCGGCGGCAAGAAGCGCATCAAGTACGTGATCGGCGATTTGCCGATTCATGTCATCGCCGAACGCGTGCAGTACTACGGCCCCGACGGCAAGCTAATCACCGAGTCGCTGCACGACTACACCCGCGCCTGCGTACACAAACAGTTCGCCTCGCTGAACGACTTCCTCCGTCGCTGGGGCGATGCTGAACAGAAGAAAGCCATTATCGATGAGATGGCCGCCCAGGGCGTGATGTGGGAAGCCTTGGCCGAGGAAGTCGCAGCCAAGCGCGGCCAGCCCCTCGACCCCTTCGACCTGATTTGCCACGTCGCCTTCGATCAGCCGCCGCTTACCCGCAAGGAGCGCGCCGAGCAGGTGAAGAAGCGCAACTACTTCGCCAGGTACTCCGGCGCTGCCCGCCAGGTGCTGGAAGCGCTGCTCGATAAGTACGCCGATACCGGCATCGAGAGCATCGAGGACATACAGATCCTCAAGATCGACCCCTTCAGCCAGATCGGTGCGCCTCTCGAACTGGTCAAGGCATTCGGCGGCAAGCCCGGTTACCAGCAAGCCATCCACGAGCTGGAAGATCAACTCTACGCCAGCTGACAGGCCGTCTGTAGGGTGGGCAACGGCGTAGCGTTGCCCACCAGGCGACCCTGTGGATAAGCCGCAAGCGGCGTTTCCACCCTACGCCCCTGACCGGTGAACGTTGACAGCAGACTGGCCGGCCCACCAGACTGTCCTTTGTCCATAGACAGTGGACGGAGAAGTCATTTCATGATGAAAGGTCAAGACATTCTGCTGCTACTCAAGCTCGCCAGCCTTGAAAATCAGCAGCATGCTGCCGAACAGGCGGCGGAACACTTCTCCATGCGCGCGCTGGAGCAGTCCACCGGCATCAGCAAGTCTGAAGTCAGCAATGCGCTCAACCGCTGCATTGCTGCAGGGCTGGCCAAGCTGGAACGGGGTAGCGGCATACCGCGCACCAATACCCGCGCCCTCAACGAGTTTCTCGGCCATGGCCTGAAGTACGTCTTCCCGGTGCGCCCCGGCCCCATTGTGCGTGGCCTGGCCACCGCACACGCCGCGCCGGTGCTGGCCGGCAAGCTGTTGTCTGGTGGCGAGCATATTCCGGTTTGGGAAGATGCCCATGGCAGCGACATGGGCCAGGCGGTCGAGCCGCTGTTCAAGAGCGTGCCCAGCGCGGCCCGCCAGGACGCAAGCCTCTACGCCATGCTCGCTCTGGTCGACGCCATTCGCCTGGGCAACGAGCGCGAGGCCAGCCTGGCCAGAGAACTGCTGGAACAACAGCTGCGAGGCGAAGCCGATGGCCGCTGAATGGCGCGTGCAGGAGCAGATGCTGCAGACCGTGGCCGATGCCCTGGGTCCGGAGCTGCTGCGCCAGGTCGCCTTCGTTGGCGGCTGTACCACCGCGTTGTTGCTCACCGATGCCTTCGCCCGCGAGGCGGTACGCTTCACCGAGGATGTCGACGTGATCGTCCATGTGCTCGGTTACGGCAAATGGCAACGCCTGCTCACCGAGCTGCGCGAACGTGGTTTCAGAGAGTCGCCCGAGGACGAGGTTATCTGCCGCATGCGCCTGCCCAATGCGCTGACCGGTCGCGAGCTGATCGTCGACTTCATGCCCGATGACGAAGACATCCTCAACTTCACCAACCGCTGGTACCGCGACGCCCTGCAAAGCGCAGCCGACCATGCTCTGCCCTCCGGCACGCTAATCCGCGTCGTCGCGCCCGGCTACTTCCTCGCCACCAAACTTGAGGCCTATCGCGGCCGTGGCCGTAACGACCCACTGGCCAGCCGCGATATCGAAGACATTCTCGCCGTGGTGGACGGCCGCGACAGCCTGCAGGCCGAACTGGCCCAGGCTCCACCCGCCCTGCGCCACTACATCGCCCAAGCCATCGGCGCACTGCTCGTCCATCGCGACTTCGCCTACGCCGTGCAATCCGCCGCCCGCCAGCAGCAGGCGCGGGAAGAACTTATTTTTCAGCGCCTGGAGGCCCTCGCCGTGCCTCCGGCCCAGCAGTAACGGGAACCACCATGTCGATCAGCTCAATCATCAAATCCATCCAGGACATCATGCGCAAAGACGTCGGAGTCGACGGCGACGCCCAGCGCATCGGCCAGCTCGTGTGGATGCTGTTCCTCAAGATCTTCGACGACCGCGAGCAGGAATGGGAGCTGATGGACGACAACTACAGGTCGCCAATTCCCGACAGCTGCCGCTGGCGCACCTGGGCCGCCGACCCGGAAGGCATGACCGGCGAGACGTTGAAGGACTTCATCGACAACAACCTGTTCCCGCAGCTGCAGAACCTCCACGAATACAGCACCACCCCGGCTGCCTTCGTGGTGCGAGCCGTGTTCGAGGACGCCTACAACTACATGAAGTCCGGCCAACTGCTGCGCCAGGTGGTCAACAAGATTCAGGAGGGCGTGGACTTCAACAAGGCCCAGGAGCGCCACGCCTTCGGCGACATGTATGAGCAGCTACTGCGCGACCTGCAGAGCGCCGGCAACGCTGGCGAGTTCTACACCCCGCGCCCGGTCACCGAATTCATGGTGCGCATGGTCGATCCCAAGCTGCAGGAAAAGGTCATGGACCCGGCCTGTGGCACCGGCGGCTTCCTCACCTGCTCCATCGAACACAAGCGCAACCGCTATGTGAAAACCGCCGAGGACGAACGCCTGCTGCAGGCCAGCATCTTCGGCGTGGAGAAAAAGCCGCTGCCGCACCTGCTGGCCACCACCAACATGATCCTGCATGGCATAGAAGTGCCCAGCCAGATCAGGCACGACAACACCCTAAGCCGCCCGCTGATCAGCTGGGGCCCGGGCGAGCGGGTCGACTGCATCGTCGCCAACCCGCCGTTCGGCGGCATGGAAGAAGACGGCATCGAAACCAACTTCCCCGCCGCCTTCCGTACCCGCGAGACCGCCGACCTGTTTCTGGTGCTGATCATGCACCTGCTCAAAGACGGTGGCCGCGCCGCTGTGGTGCTGCCCGACGGCTTCCTGTTCGGCGAAGGCATCAAGAGCCGCATCAAGGAAAAGCTGCTCACCGAGTGCAACCTGCACACCATCGTTCGCCTGCCCAACGGTGTATTCAACCCCTACACCGGCATCAAGACCAACCTGCTGTTCTTCACCAAAGGCACGCCGACCAAGGACGTGTGGTTCTACGAGCACCAGTACCCGGCCGGTTACAAGAGCTACTCCAAGACCAAGCCCATGCGTATCGAGGAGTTCACGGCGGAGGAGGCCTGGTGGGGCAGCGAGGTCGATGGCTTTGCCACACGGGTGGAAAACGAATTTGCCTGGAAGGTCAGCCTCGACGAGCTCAAGGCGCGCAACTGGAACCTGGACTGCAAGAACCCGCATATCGGCGAGCAGGTCAGCCATGACCCGGACGAGCTGCTGCGCAACTACGCGGCTCTGCAAGGCGAGATTGGCAAGCTGCGCGATCAGCTTAAGGCCGTGCTGGCCGAGGCTTTGGAGCGCGAGGTATGACGGCGTTGCTCACCGACAATCTGCCGCTGCTAGCTGGCGCGCCCAATGGCATCAAAAAGCTGCGCGAGCTGATTCTGGAACTGGCGGTGCGCGGCAAACTGGTGCCGCAGGATCCCAGTGATGAGCCGGCCAGTGAGTTGCTAAAGCGGATTGCTGAGGAAAAGGCGCGGTTGGTGGCGGAAGGGAAGATTAAGAAACAGAAGCCGCTGACCGAGATTGGCGAAGAAGAGAAACCGTTCGACGTACCTACCAACTGGGAGTGGGTTCGCGTAGCCGCTGTTGGCCACGATTGGGGGCAGAAAACCCCCGACAAAGCATTCACTTATATCGACGTTGGAGCTGTTGATAATGCTGCTGGGATGATCAGTGCCCCCCAGGTTCTGATGGCTGAGGACGCGCCCTCGCGAGCCCGAAAAGTTGTTAGGCCAGGAACGGTGATTTACTCGACTATTCGACCGTACCTTCTTAATGTTGCTGTCATTGAAGAGGCATATGAGCAGGAGCCAATTGCCAGTACTGCGTTCGCGATCATTCATCCTTACCTAGAGATGCCTGCGAGATATTTTCTCAGTTATTTGAGAAGCCCTGTTTTTGTCAGATACGTTGAGTCTGTTCAGATGGGTATCGCTTACCCAGCGATCAATGACGGTCAGTTTTTCAGCGGGCTACTTCCGCTACCACCGCTCGCCGAACAACACCGCATCGTCGCCAAGGTCGATGAGCTGATGGCCCTATGCGACCGGCTGGAAGCCCGACAGGCCGATGCCGACAGCGCTCACGCCCAACTGGTGCAGGCGCTGCTCGACAGCCTGACCCAGGCCACCGATGCCGCCGACTTCGCTGCCAGCTGGAAGCGTCTGGCCGAACACTTCCACACCCTATTCACCACCGAATCCAGCATCGACGCCCTCAAGCAAACCCTGCTGCAACTGGCCGTGATGGGCAAACTGGTGCCGCAAGATCCTAGCGATGAACCGGCGAATGAATTGCTGAAGCGGATTGCCGAGGAAAAGGCGCGCCTCATCTCCGAAGAAGGCCTTCGAACGACAGCAAGAGATGATGTCCCAGAGGCTGAGCATTACTTCAGGCTACATACCGGTTGGGCGTCCTGCCGGCTTGGCAACCTTGCTCGTTTCATTGACTACCGCGGCAGGACACCTACAAAAACATCATCTGGCGTACCGCTCATTACTGCCAAAAATGTGCGTCCAGGATTCATCAGTAGAGATCCTCAAGAGTTCATTGCTGATTCGGATTACTTGTCTTGGATGACAAGAGGCTTTCCACGGGTTGGAGACATGCTTTTCACAACCGAAGCTCCAATGGGGAACGTGGCGATAATTGATATTGCTGAGCGTTTTGCACTGGCTCAGCGCGTGATTTGCTTCCAACTGCATGAGCTGGAAACGGGCCCATTCCTGAAGCTGACCATGATGTCCTCTGGCTTTCAGGCGCAGCTTTCAGATGCCGCCACTGGTATGACCGCCACTGGTATCAAATCCTCTCGCCTTAAAGAAATACCAGTTCCGATACCTCCGCTCGCCGAACAACACCGCATCGTCGCCAAAATCGACCAGCTGATGGCCCTCTGCGACCAACTCAAAGCCCGCCTTAACCAGGCCTGCCAGGTGCATGAGCATCTGGCCAATGCCCTGGTCGAGAACGCGCTCAGTGATAATCGCCAGCCGGCCCCTGCGAGCACGGATCGCAAGACTGCCCGCACCCTACTCGCCGCCGAAATCACCCATCACCTGCATGGCCTGAAGACCTTCGGCCAGCGCAAGCTGCAGAAAGTGTTTTACCTGGCCGAACACGCGGCCAAGATCACCGATATTCAGGGCAACTACCTGCGCGATGCCGCCGGCCCCCATGATCGCCAACTGATGGATCAGGTAGAAGGCGAGCTGCATAACCGCCAATGGTATGAGCGCATCGAGCGCGACACAGTTGGCCACGCCTATCGCCCGCTGCCCAGCGCGGGCAAGCACCGGCCAGAGTACGAGCACATCTGGCCTGCCACCGAGCGCGCCACCATCCAGCAGGTCATCAACCTGATGCGCGGCTGGGACACGGATCGCTGCGAGCGTGTCGTGACCTTGTATGCCGCCTGGAACGACTTTTTGCTGGAAGGCAAAGTCGTGACCGACGAGATGTTGGTGCATGAGGTGATGTACAGCTGGAACGACACCAAGCTGCGCTTTACCGAGGGCGAATGGCGCGCCGAGCTTGCGGAAATGAAGAAGCATGAGCTGCTGATTCCATCGGGATTCGGCAAGCGTACCCAAGGCGGAATGGCGACTCTTCCAGGCCTGCACTGAGAGATCACCAAGGCCTGCAGGGCGGGCGAATAGCCTAAATCAGCCTCTTTCGGGAGGAGCTTGGGGAACGCACGGCCTGCAGCTCCCTCATCCTCGGCCCCTCTCCCAGAGGGCGAAGGGAGGTGCTCACCGATAAACTCAGCGCGGGGCCACCGGGCGCTTGCTCGGCTTCTTGCTGGCAGGTTTGCCGGCGCCGGACTTCTCCGCCTTGCGCCGGGCCTCGGCGGCGGCCTTGGCCTGTTCGCGCTTGTCCCAGCTCTTGCTGCCGTCGCTGCCGCGCGGCGGCAGGCCGGTGTGCTGGGTGAGGATGCGGCCGACCGTCTTGCCCTTGTCGCCGCCGTTGCCGGCGACCTTCTTGCTGCCGGCCGGGGTGGAGTTCTTGCGTCGGGCGCTCTGGTACTCGTCGGTCTGCGGCTGGTAGGTGGGGATCAGCTGATGCTTGCCGTTGCCGATCAGGTCGCTGCGGCCCATGCGTTCCAGCGCGGCGCGCAGCATCGGCCAGCCCTTGGGGTCGTGATAGCGCAGGAAGGCCTTGTGCAGGCGGCGCTGCTCCTCGCTCTTGACGATGGTCACGCCGTCGCTCTTGTAGGTGACCTTGCGCAGCGGGTTCTTGCCCGAGTGGTACATGGCCGTGGCCGACGCCATCGGCGACGGGTAGAAGGCCTGCACCTGGTCGGCGCGGAAGCCATTGCGCTTGAGCCACAGGGCGAGGTTCATCATGTCCTCGTCGGTGGTGCCCGGATGCGCAGCGATGAAGTACGGAATCAGGTACTGCTCTTTGCCGGCTTCCTTCGAGTACTTCTCGAACATGCGCTTGAACTTGTCGTAGCTGCCGATGCCCGGCTTCATCATCTGATTCAGCGGGCCTTCTTCGGTGTGCTCCGGGGCGATCTTCAGGTAGCCACCGACGTGGTGGGTGACCAGTTCCTTGACGTACTCCGGCGATTCCACGGCCAGGTCATAACGCAGGCCCGAGGCGATCAGGATCTTCTTCACCCCCGGCAGCGCGCGGGCCTTGCGGTACAGCTCGATCAAGGACGAGTGGTCGGTGTTGAGGTTCTCGCAGATGCCCGGGAACACGCACGACGGCTTGCGGCAGTGCTTCTCGATCTCCGGGCTCTTGCAGGCGATGCGGTACATGTTGGCGGTCGGCCCGCCGAGGTCAGAGACCACGCCGGTGAAGCCCGGCACCTTCTTCATCTCCTCGATCTCGGCGAGGATCGATTCGTGCGAGCGGTTCTGGATGATGCGGCCCTCGTGCTCGGTGATCGAGCAGAAGGTGCAGCCGCCGAAGCAGCCACGCATGATGTTCACCGAGAAGCGGATCATCTCGTAAGCCGGGATCTTCGCCTTGCCATACGCCGGGTGCGGCACGCGCGCATAGGGCATGCCGAACACGTAGTCCATTTCCTCGGTGCTCATCGGGATGGGCGGCGGGTTGAACCACACATCGACCTCGCCGTGCTTCTGCACCAGGGCGCGGGCGTTGCCGGGATTGGTCTCCAGGTGCAGCACGCGGTTGGCGTGGGCGTAGAGCACCGGGTCGTTGCGCACCTTCTCGAAGGACGGCAAGCGGATCACCGTCCGCTCGCGGGTCAGCTTCGGGTTGGGCAGCAGCTCGACGACCTTAGCTTCGTTGGGGTCCTCGGCCGCGCCCTTCTCCTGCTCGATGGCGCAGGCGGCGGTGTCCTGGGTGTTGACGTAGGGGTTGATGATCTTGTCGATCTTGCCCGGGCGGTCGATGCGCGTGGAGTCGATCTCGAACCAGTCCTGCGGGGTGTCGCGGCGCACGAAGGCGGTGCCGCGGATATCGGTCATCTGCTCGACGCTCTCGCCGCCGGCCAGGCGCTGGGCGATCTCGACCACGGCGCGCTCGGCGTTGCCGTACAGCAGGATGTCGGCGGTGGCGTCCATCAGGATCGAGCGACGCACCTTGTCCTGCCAGTAGTCGTAATGGGCGATGCGGCGCAGCGAGGCCTCGATCCCGCCGAGGATCACCGGGGTCTGGCTGTAGGCTTCCTTGCAGCGCTGGCTGTACACCAGGCTGGCGCGGTCCGGGCGGGCGCCGGCCAGGCCGCCGGGGGTGTAGGCGTCGTCCGAGCGGACCTTCTTGTCCGCGGTGTAGCGGTTGATCATCGAGTCCATGTTGCCCGCCGCCACGCCGAAGAACAGGTTCGGCTGGCCGAGCTTCATGAAGTCGTCCTTCGAGCGCCAGTCCGGCTGGGCGATGATGCCGACGCGGAAACCCTGGGCCTCGAGCAGGCGGCCGATGATGGCCATGCCGAACGAGGGGTGATCGACGTAGGCGTCACCGGTGACGATGATGATGTCGCAGCTGTCCCAGCCGAGCTGATCCATCTCTTCCCGGCTCATCGGCAGGAAGGGCGCAGGCCCGAAACACTCGGCCCAGTACTTGGAGTAGTCGAACAGCGGCTTGGCGGCTTGCATATTTTTTGATCAGGCGGGCTCTCACGGGGGCGCGGAATATAGCACAAAAAATATACAGAATCCGACCAACGTGCTCGGACGCAGGGCCGAGGATTTTGTGATCACGATCTCAACCCTGGCTATACTCCAGCCTCATTGCCAAATGCCATCCCGGGCGAAAAGGAGTCTCCCACGGTGCATTTCCCGACCTTGCGCGCGTTGCTCGCACTGCTGTGCCTGGGCCTGGCCGCCGGCCTGCATGCGCAGCCGGTGCAGCTGCAGCCCGGCAGTAGCGGCCAGCCGCTGAACGATCGCATCCAGCTGCTGGAAGATGTGGGCGGCGAGCTACGCATCAAGGACATGGCCGACCCGGCCGTGCAGCAGCGCTTCCAGCCGGCACGCGGCCGGGCCAGCGTCGGGCAGAACCCCAACCCCTGGTGGATCAAGCTGGAGCTGCAGCGCACCACGGACGCCCCGGCGCGCTGGTGGCTGGAGATCGGCGCGGTGACCCAGCTCGACCTGCAGCTGTACACGCCCGACGGCCGGGGCGGCTGGGCGCTGCGCCAGTCCGGCGAGCGCGTCGGTTTCGCCGAGGGCCGCGACCACGACTATCGGCGCATGCTGCTGCAACTGCCGGACCTGGGCGAGACGCCGCAGACCTTCTACCTGCGCAGTTACGATCCGGCCGGCAACTCCTTCCCGCTCAAGGTCTGGCAACTGGACCAGCTGGACCACCTGGCAAGCCACGAAAACCTCGGCCTGGGCCTGATCTACGGCATCATCGCCGCCCTGCTGCTGTACAACCTGTTCATCTTCTTCACCCTGCGCGACTCCGCGTACTTCTGGTACGTGCTGACCACCGCCGGCGCGCTGCTGCTGATCGTCAGCATGAGCGGCCACGGCTTCCAGTACCTGTGGCCGGAGGGACCGGTGCCGTTCTGGCTGGACCGCATCACCCTGCCCTCGCTGTGGGGTTTCTGCGCGTGCCGCTTCACCCAGACCCTGCTGCAGACGCGTCTGCATGTGCGCTGGGCCCATCACCTGCTGAGCTTCGCCTGCGTCTTCTACGTCGTCGCCGTGGTGCTCGAGGCGTTCGGCCAGCGCAACCTGGCGGCCTGGATCATCGCCCTGCTGTCGCTGACCAGCATCCCCGCCGCACTCGGCTCGGCGATGATCCGCTGGCGCCAGGGCTATTTCCCGGCCCTGCTCTACCTCTGCGGCTACGGCCTGATCCTCGGCAGCATCAGCCTGGCGCTGATGCGCTCCACCGGCCTGGTGCAGCCGGCCACCTGGAACGCCTATGTGTTCCCGCTGGCGGTGGCCGCCGAATCGATCCTGTTCTCCTTCGCCCTGGCCTACCGCATCCAGATGCTCAAGCTGGAAAGAGCCGAAGCCGTGCTGCAGGCCGACCGCGAGAAGACCGCGCGCCTCGCGCAGATGCAGGCCAGCGCCGACGAACTGCATGAGGCCGTGCGCCTGCGCACCGCCGAGCTGGCACTGGCCAACCAGCAGCTCAGCGAACGCGAGCAGCGCCTGCAGCATGCGGCGTTCCACGACCCGCTGACCGAGCTGCCCAACCGCCGTTACCTGATCGAGCGCGCCGAAGTGGCCCTGGCCGACGCCCAGCGCCGCGACGAGTCGGTGGCGCTGATGCTGGTGGACCTGGACCACTTCAAGCCGATCAATGATCGCTACGGCCACGATGCCGGCGACCTGCTGCTGCGCACCATCGGTCATCGTCTGCGCGAGCATGTACGGGCCAACGACATGGTCGCGCGCTTAGGCGGCGACGAGTTCGCCGTGCTGGTCTGCGGGTCGGACGCCCAGCAGCATGCCCAGGAGATCGCCGCACGCCTGCTCGCCGAGCTGTCGCGACCGGTGCTCTACGGCGCCAATCGCCTGGCCGTGACCATCAGCATCGGCGGCGCGCTCTACCCGCAGCACGCGCAACAGTTCGCCGGCCTCTACAAGTCCGCCGACGAGGCGATGTACAGGGCCAAGGAAAAGGGTCGCTCGGGCTTCGTGCTGCAGGGATGCGACGGCGAGCTGAGCCCGCAGGCCTGCCTGATGCTGGACGTGCTCAAAGTACCGAGCGGGCTGGGATAGCCGCTTTCGCGACGGCAGGGTGCGCCGTGCGCACCACCGGAAGCGCGGATCTTTCCCGCGTTCACCCTCAGGTGCGATAGCGCCGCGGCACTCGCGCGGTGACTTTGGTCAGCAACTCGTAGCCGACCGTGCCGGCGGCCCGGGCCACCTCGTCCACCGGCAGGTTGACGCCCCACAGCTCCACGGCGTCGCCGACCGCCGCCCCGGGCAGGTCGTTGAGATCGACCATCAGCATGTCCATGCACACCCGACCGGCCAGCGGCTGCCGGCGCCCGCCGATCCAGACCGGCGTGCCGGCCGGGGCGTGGCGTGGATAGCCGTCGGCGTAACCGCAGCTCACCGTACCGATGCGCGACGGCCGCTCGGCGACCCAGCCGGCGCCATAGCCTACACTCTCGCCCCGCGCCACCTCGCGCACGGCGATCAGCTGCGCGTCCAGGCTCATGGCCGGTTTCAGGCCCAGTTCGGCGGCGGAATGCTCGGCGAACGGCGTGGCGCCGTAGAGCATGATGCCGGGGCGAACCCAGTCCATGTGCGATGCCGGGATCATCAGCAGCGCCGCCGAATTGGCCAGACTGCGCTGGTCGAAGTCCAGGTCGAGCAGATCGAGGAAGCACTCCAGCTGCACTTCGTTGAGACTGTGCTCGCGCTCGTCGGCGCAGGCGAAGTGGCTGAGCAGGTTCAGCTCGGCGACCTGGGCCGCACCACGCAGGCGCGGGAACAGCGCGCGCACGGCCGCGGACTCGAGGCCCAGGCGATGCATGCCGGAATCCAGCTTGAGCCAGACGTTCAGCGGCCGCGCCAGCTCGGCGGCGAGCAACGCCTCGACCTGCTCCGGGCCTTGCAGCACCAGGTCCAGCCCCAGGTGGGCGGCCATCGGCAACTCATCGGCGGCGAAGCAGCCCTCCAGCAGCAGGATGCGCGCCTCGCCGTGCATGGCGCGCACTTCGGCGGCCTCCTCCAGGCTGGCCACGGCGAAGCCGTCCGCCTCGCCATGCAGCGCGCTCACCACCTCGCGCACGCCGTGCCCGTAGGCATTCGCCTTGACCACCGCGAACGCCTGGCGCCCCGGCGCGCAGTGCTTGGCCAACTGGTAGTTGTGGACGACGGCGGCCAGATCGATGGTGGCGACGAGGGGGCGCATGAAGAGCTTCCGGAAAGAAAACGGGCGCCCATCTTAACCGCTGGGCGCCCGTTTTCATTGAGCGGGATCAGCCCCTTCGCCGCTCAGACCATAGTGAACGGCGCAAGGGCAAGGAGCCCGGAGCGCAGCAAGCGGAGTGGACCAGAGGTTCAGGGGCATGACTCGCGACGCTCGCCCTGTGGACGTTCAGCCAGAGGCTGTACGAGCACCGCGCGACACAGTCCATGCGTCGCGCAGCCGGCGAGACCGGTGAAGGGTCAGTCTTCCTCGAAGTTGTAGAGCCCCGGCGCCAGGTTGTCGAAGCGCGTGTACTTGCCGATGAAGGCCAGGCGGCAGGTGCCGATGGGGCCGTTACGCTGCTTGCCGATGATGATCTCGGCCACGCCCTTGTACTCGGTCTCCGGGTGATACACCTCGTCGCGGTAGACAAACATGATGATGTCGGCGTCCTGTTCGATCGCCCCGGATTCACGCAGGTCGGAGTTGACCGGGCGCTTGTTGGGGCGCTGTTCCAGGGAGCGGTTGAGCTGCGACAGGGCGATCACCGGGCAGTTGAATTCCTTGGCCAGGGCCTTGAGCGAGCGCGAGATCTCGGAGATCTCGTTGGTGCGGTTGTCACCACTGGAGCCCGGGATGCGCATCAGCTGCAGGTAGTCGACCATGATCATGCCGATATCGCCGTGCTCGCGGGCCAGGCGGCGGGCGCGGGCGCGCATCTCGGTCGGGCTGATGCCGGCGGTATCGTCGATGAACAGCTTGCGCTCGTTGAGCAGGTTGACCGCGGAGGTCAGGCGCGGCCAGTCGTCGTCGTCCAGCTTGCCGGAACGCACCTTGGTCTGGTCGATGCGACCGAGGGAGGAGAGCATACGCATCACGATCGAGTCGCTGGGCATCTCCAGGGAGAACACCAGGATCACCTTGTCGGAACGCAGCACCGCGTTTTCCACCAGGTTCATGGCGAAGGTGGTCTTGCCCATGGACGGGCGGCCGGCGACGATCACCAGGTCGGCCGGCTGCAGGCCGCTGGTCATGCCATCGAGGTCGGTGAAGCCGGTGGAGATGCCGGTCAGGCCCTCGTTGGTGTTGAACAGCTCGTCGATGCGGTCGATGGTCTTGACCAGGATCTCGTTGATCCCCACCGGGCCGCCAGCCTTGGGACGCGCCTCGGCGATCTGGAAGATCTGCCGCTCGGCCTCGTCGAGCACCTCCACGGCGCTCTTGCCCTGGGGCGCGTAGGCCATGTCGGCGATGTCATTGCTGATGCCGATCAGCTGGCGCAGCGTGGCGCGCTCGCGAATGATCTGCGCGTAGGCCTTGATGTTGGCCACCGACGGGGTGTTCTTGGCCAGCTCGCCAAGATAGCCGAGGCCGCCGACCTGGCTGAGGTGGCCTTCCTTGTCCAGCTGCTCGGACAGAGTCACCACGTCGAACGGCGAGTTGCGCTCGGCCAGGGTGAAGATCGCGCGGAAGATCAGGCGGTGGTCATGCCGGTAGAAGTCGCCGTCGGACACCGCGTCGGAGACCCGCTCCCAGGCATTGTTGTCGAGCATCAGGCCGCCCAGCACGGCCTGTTCGGCCTCGATGGAATGCGGCGGCACCTTGAGTGCGGCGGTTTCCAGGTCGTACTGCTGAGGGACGCTGATATCGTTCATGGCACCTGTGATTCCGGGCATTCAGAGGCTTTTGCGCAGGCAGGCTCCGCAAAAGGCTCTCGCAAAAAACAACGGGCACGCACCGCGAAGCGATGAGTGCCCGATTGTCGGCAGGCCCGCACGTGTGCGCAAGCCCGCGGGTCGCTCGCCTTAGGCGGCTACCACGATCACCTTGACGGTGGTCTCGACGTCGGTGTGCAGGTGCACGGCAACGTCGAACTCGCCGACCTGGCGGATGGTGCCGTTCGGCAGACGCACTTCGGCCTTGGACACCTCCACGCCGGAGGCGGTCAGGGCTTCGGCGATGTCGTGGGTACCGATGGAACCGAACAGCTTGCCTTCGTCACCGGCCACGGCAGTGATGGTGACTTCCAGCTCGGCCAGCTGAGCAGCGCGAGATTCGGCGGAGGCCTTCTTCTCGGCAGCGGCTTTTTCCAGCTCGGCGCGACGGGCTTCGAACGCAGCGACGTTCTCGGCGGTAGCGGCGGTGGCCTTGCCCTGCGGCAGCAGGTAGTTACGACCGTAACCGGCCTTGACGTTCACCTTGTCGCCCAGGTTGCCCAGGTTGGCGATTTTTTCCAGCAGGATAACTTCCATTTGGGTCTTACCTCTTAACTTTTAACCTTCACCGTTCGCGGGGCCGGCGCCATCTTTGCGCGCCAGGCGACCGCGAAAATCCATCAGACTGTCGACGGTGGCCAGGACCACCAGCAACGGATAAACCAGCTGCATAAACAGCAGCATCGACACGTACAGCCCCACCAGCCAGAAGCGGGCCAGGCGCCCCGCCGCGGCCAAGCCGTGCAGCAGAGCGACACCGGCCAGCGCCAGCGGCACGCTGCACATCGGCGTCAGCATGGCCAGCTCCAGGCCCAGGTTGGGCGCCAGGAACATGACCGCCAACAGCCCGAAGGCCAGCGGTGCGGGCAGGCGCAGGGCACGAAACTCGAGCCCGAAGCCGCCGGGGTTGTACAGCGCCGCCTGCCAGTACCGCCCGAGCATCAGGCAGAGCAGGCTGACGGCCTGCAGCAACGCAGCCATCAATCCGGTGAGTACCGGGGCGATCAGCGCCTCGAGGCGGGTCCGTTCGTCTACCGACATCTGCTGGTAGACCCCATCGAGCATCTGCGGCATCAGCTTGTTCAGCTCACCCGCCATCGCCACGATGGGTTCCTGGAACACCGTCCCCAGAACCACGCCAAACACCAGGCCGACGGCGATGCTGACCAGCACCACCCGGACCCAGGCATGGCCGGCACGCAACAACAGCGCCAGCCCCAGCGAACCGAGCAGCACCAACAAGGTGCGCGGCTCGCCGAAATGCCACCAGGCCACGGCCGGCAGCAATGCCCAGGCGAGGATGCCAACGGCATCTCTCGGCCCCCGCCGCAGCAGCACCAGGCAGCTGGCGGCGGCACTCAACCAGAACAACAGCGGCACTGCCGCCGAACCGACCACCACGAGGGTGGCCTGCATGCGGCCGCGCATGATGAAATCAGCCAAGGCGCGCATGCGGTTTATCCCTTACTACGAAATCGACGGTCTGCTATCAACGGCCGTGGCTGTCGGTGTAGGGCAGCAGGGCCAGGTAGCGGGCGCGCTTGATAGCGACGGCCAGCTGACGCTGGTACTTGGCCTTGGTACCGGTGATGCGGCTCGGAACGATCTTGCCGGTTTCGGAGATGTACGCCTTCAGGGTGTTGAGATCCTTGAAGTCGATCTCTTTCACGCCTTCGGCGGTGAAACGGCAGAATTTACGACGACGGAAGAAACGTGCCATGGAATTGGCTCCTCAATAGATCCGTGGATTACTCGTCAGCGTTGTCGCTGTTGTCACCGTCTTCGCCTTCGGCGGATTCGGTTTCAACGCGCTCACGGCGCTCGCGGCGCTCGCTGCGGTTTTCTTCGGCCTTGAGCATCTCGGACTGACCGGTGACGGCTTCGTCGCGACGGATGATCAGGTTGCGGATCACGGCGTCGTTGTAGCGGAAGTTGTCTTCCAGCTCGGCCAGGGCCTTGCCGCTGCACTCGACGTTCAGCATCACGTAGTGAGCCTTGTGAACGTTGTTGATGGCGTAGGCCAGTTGACGACGGCCCCAATCTTCCAGACGGTGGATTTTGCCGCCGTCTTCTTCGATCAGCTTGGTGTAACGCTCGACCATGCCGCCGACTTGCTCGCTCTGGTCCGGGTGAACCAGGAAGATGATTTCGTAATGACGCATGAATGCTCCTTACGGGTTGCAGCCTGCCAACGAAGTGGTCAGGCAAGGAGTGAATGACTCGTTGATCTTGCCGAAGCGAAGGCGCGGGCGCGCCTGCCGTCACGGCAAGGGGCGACATTCTAGAGAAGCCCCCTGCCGCGCGCAAGGCGGACTGGCGATTATTTGATCAGGCCTTGGCGGCGACCGCGCGGCGCTGGCGCACCGCCTCGAACAGGCACACCCCGGTGGCGACCGAGACGTTGAGGCTGCTGACGCTGCCGCCCATGGGCAGCTTCACCAGGTAGTCGCAGTGCTCGCGGGTCAGGCGGCGCATGCCCTTGCCCTCGGCGCCCATGACCAGCACCGTCGGGCCGGTCATGTCGAGCTGGTACAGCTCCTGGTCGACCTCGCCGGCAGTGCCGACGACCCAAAGGCCTTTCTTCTGCAGCTTTTCCAGGGTCCGCGCCAGGTTGGTCACCGCTACCAGCGGGATCACCTCGGCGGCACCGCAGGCCACCTTGCGCACGGTGGCATTGAGGGTGGCGGATTTGTCCTTGGGCACGATCACCGCATGGGCACCGGCGGCATCGGCGGTGCGCAGGCAGGCGCCAAGGTTGTGCGGGTCGGTCACACCGTCCAGCACCAGCAGCAGGGCAGGGCCTTCGCTACGCTCGAGCAGCTCGTCGAGCATGTTCTCGCCCCACACCTGACTCGGACTGACCTCGGCGACCACGCCCTGGTGCACGCCCTCGGCCCACTCGTCGAGTTCCTGGCGATCCTTGTGGCCGACCGGCACGCGGTTCTGCGCACACAGCTCGAGCAGCACCTGCACGCGCGGATCCTGCCGGCTCTCGGCCAGCCACAGCTGCTTCACCCGCTTGGGGTGATGACGCAGCAGCGCCTCGACGGCGTGTACGCCGTAGACCCTTTCCAGCTGGCTCATGGCTTCGCCTTGCGCCGGCTCGGTTTGCCACCGGCCGGGGCGGCGCCCGACTTGGGCGCGCCCTTGCGGTGGGAAGACGGCTTGCCGCCCTTGCCCGCCGGGGCCTTGCCGCCACCTTTCTTGGCACCGTCGAGCAGCGCCTTCTTCACGTCCCGGCTCTTCTGCACATCGGTATTGCCGAGCGCCCCGCCCCTGCCCGACTTCTTCGCCGCCGGCTCACCGCCGCGACGACGCGGCTCGGCCTTGGCCGGCTTGCTCTGGCTGAGCTCGAAGTCGATCTTGCGTTCGTCCAGGTCGACCCGCATGACGGTGACCTCGACGCTGTCGCCGAGACGGAAACTGCGACCACTGCGCTCGCCGGCCAGGCGGTGGTGCACCGGGTCGAAGTGGTAGTAATCGGCCGGCAGAGCCGTCACGTGGACCAGACCCTCGACATAGATGTCCTTCAGTTCGACGAAGATGCCGAAGCCGGTCACCGCGGTGATCACGCCCTCGAAGGTCTCGCCGACGCGGTCCTGCATGAATTCGCACTTGAGCCAGTTGACCACGTCACGGGTCGCCTCGTCGGCGCGCCGCTCGGTCATCGAGCATTGCTCGCCGAGTTTCTCCAGCGCCGCCTCGTCGTACGGGTAGATGCGCGCCTTGGGCATGCTCGCCGCACCGGCGCGCTGCACGTGCTTGGTCTCGCGCTTGGATCGGATCACGCTGCGAATCGCGCGATGCACCAGCAGGTCCGGGTAGCGACGGATCGGCGAGGTGAAGTGCGTGTAGGCTTCGTAGTTCAGGCCGAAGTGGCCATTGTTGTCGGCGCTGTACACCGCCTGGCTCAGCGAGCGCAGCATCACGGTCTGGATCAGGTGGAAGTCCGGGCGCTCCTGGATGCTCGCCAGCAGCTTCTGGTAGTCCTTCGGCTTCGGCCCTTCCTTGCCCTTGTGCAGGGCCAGGCCCAGTTCGCCGAGGAAGGCCTTGAGCTTCTCCACCCGCTCGGCCGGCGGGCCGTCGTGCACGCGGTACAGCGACGGCATGTCGTGGTCGAGCATGAAACGCGCGGTGGCCACGTTGGCCGCCAGCATGCATTCCTCGATCAGCTTGTGCGCGTCGTTGCGCTGGGTCGGGCGGATCTCGGCGATCTTGCGCCCGCTGCCGAAGACGATGCGCGTCTCCTGGGTCTCGAAATCGATGGCGCCACGCTCGTGGCGGGCGGCCAGCAGCACCTGGTACAGCGCGTAGAGCTGTTTCAGGTGCGGCAGCACCTCTTGGTACTCCTCGCGCAGGGACTTGCCTTCGCTGCTCTTCGGCTGCTCGAGCATGTAGCTGACCTTGTTGTAGGTCAGGCGCGCGTGGGAGTGGATCACCGCCTCGTAGAACTGGTAGTCGAGCAGCTCGCCGGACTTGGACATGCTCATCTCGCAGACCATGGCCAGGCGGTCGACATGCGGGTTCAGCGAGCACAGGCCGTTGGACAGCTCCTCGGGCAGCATCGGTACAACGCGCTCGGGGAAGTAGACCGAGTTGCCGCGCTTCTCGGCCTCGGCATCCAGCGCCGAGCCGACCTTGACGTAGTGCGACACGTCGGCGATGGCCACGTAGAGCTTCCAGCCGCCGGAGAACAGCTTCCAGCGGCTGCTGTTCTTCTCGCAGTACACGGCATCGTCGAAGTCACGGGCGTCCTCGCCGTCGATGGTGACGAACGGCAGATGGCGCAGGTCGACGCGGTTCTGCTTGTCCTTCTCCTCGACCTCGGACTTGAGCCGGCGGGCTTCCTTGGTCACGTCCTCGGGCCAGACATGGGGGATGTCATAGCTGCGCAGGGCCACGTCGATCTCCATGCCCGGCGCCATGTAATTGCCGATCACCTCGACGATGTCGCCCTGGGGCTGGTAGCGCGAGGTGGGCCAGTGAGTGATCTTGATCTCGACGAACTGGCCGACCTTGGCACCGCCGGTGCGACCCGGGGTGACCAGCACTTCCTGCTGGATCTTCGGGTTGTCGGCCTCGACGAAACCGATGCCGGCCTCTTCGAAGTAGCGGCCGACGATGGTCTCGTGGGCGCGCTCGATCACCTCGACGATGCCGCCTTCGCGGCGCCCACGGCGGTCGAAGCCGGCGACGCGGGCGAGCACGCGGTCGCCATCGAACACCAGGCGCATCTGTGCCGGGCTGAGGAACAGGTCGTCGCTGCCGTCGTCCGGGATCATGAAGCCGAAGCCATCGCGGTGGCCGGCGATGCGGCCGCGGATCAGGTCGAGCTTGTCCACCGGCGCATAGGTGCCACGGCGGGTGAAGATGAGCTGGCCGTCGCGCTCCATGGCGCGCAGGCGGCGACGCAGCGCCTCGAGCTGCTCATCGGTGGTCAGGCCGAACTCGGCCACCAGCTCCTCTCGGGCGGCGGGAGAGCCGCGCTCGGACAGGTGCTGCAGGATCAGTTCCCGGCTGGGAATGGGGTTGTCGTATTTTTCCGCCTCGCGGGCGGCCTCAGGGTCGAGGGATTGCCAATCGGCCATTAAGTGAAATTACCTTTACGCATATATAAGTGGTGTGCCATGCCCCTATTGAAACGCGAAACGGCATCGGGGGTCAGCACAATAATTTTTTCGCCGTCAGGGGTTTACAAGCAAAAGGGTGCTCCGTATAGTTCGCGCCCACAACGTTGCTGAGACGTTGTAACACGGAAGCGACTGAGTAATCATAGTTTCCCGTGCCCAGGTGGCGGAATTGGTAGACGCACTAGGTTCAGGTCCTAGCGGTGGCAACACCGTTGAAGTTCGAGTCTTCTCCTGGGCACAACTCTTCAGAAACCGAGCCGATGGCTCGGTTTCGCTTTTACCGGAGCAGCTTCCGTACCGCCAAAATCGGTGAATGCTGCAAAAGTCGGCGAGCAATCGTCGCTATGTGCCCAGGTGGCGGAATTGGTAGACGCACTAGGTTCAGGTCCTAGCGGTGGCAACACCGTGGAAGTTCGAGTCTTCTCCTGGGCACCACTCTTCAAACAGAACCGAGCCAATGGCTCGGTTTTGTCTTTTCTGGCCTTGGGAAATCGCCTCGGCCCCTCGCACAACCGCGCGAGCCGGAAGGCGGGGCGGAAAGACGGCGCCGCAAGCACCCGTTGAGGTTTCTTCGGCGCAGCCTCTCCAACGCCCAGCCGGTCGTCAGACCTTGAACTGGGCGAAGCTGGCCTTGAGCTGGCCGACCAAACCATCGACCACCCGGCCACTGGCCGCCGTCTCACCGACGGCCTGAGCCGCGCGCTGGGCCTCGCTGTGGATCACTTCGACCCGGCCGCGCACGGCGACCGCGCCTTCGGCCTGGTCGCCCGCCGAACGGGTGGCGCTGTCGATGGCGCCATGCACCTCGTCCACCGATGCCTGCACAGACTGCTGCAGCCGCGCGCTGTCGCGCAGGGCCTGCAAGCCCTCGCTCGCCTGGTCGCCGGCCTGACCGATCACCGCCACCGCCTCGCGGGCGCCCTGCTGCAGCGCGGTGATATGGGCCTGGATGTCGCCGGTGGACTGCTGGGTCTTGCTCGCCAGGGCCCTTACTTCGTCGGCCACCACGGCGAAACCGCGGCCGCTCTCCCCTGCCCGCGCCGCCTCGATGGCAGCGTTCAGCGCCAACAGGTTGGTCTGCTCGGCGATGGACTGGATCACCGTCAGCACCACCTCGATCTGCTCGCTCTGCTTGGCCAGTTTCTCGATCACCGCCGAGCCGTTCTCCACTCGTGCCACCAGCGCCTCGATCAGTCGGCCGACCTTGTCGGCGATGGCTGCGTTCTCATGGGCCGCCTGGCGGATGGCCGCAACGCGCTGCTGCGCCTCCTGCATGGCCTCGCTCTCGCGCTGCGCGGCCGCCGCCATGTCCTCCAGCGCCTGCAGGCTGCCGGCCACCTCGTCGCGCTGGCGACCGGCGGCCGCCTCGGCCGCGGCACTGCGCTGGGCCAGGCTGCGGATCTCCTCGCCGGTGCGCTGGGCCACTTCGCCCGCCTCGCGGACGATGGGCTGCAGCTTGGCGATGAACTGGTTGACCGCGTCGGCCATTTCGCCGACCTCGTCGTTGCTGTCCAGCTGCACACGCCGAGTCAGGTCGCCCTCGCCGGCGGCCAAGTCCTTGAGCGCCACGATCAGCAGCTGCAGGCGGCTGAGCACGCGCCAGCCGAGCACCAGGGCGACCACCACCAGCGTCAGCAGCCCTACCACCAGCAGGCCCGAGGCGATGCGCCAGCGCAGGCTGTCGGCGGCCTGCCGCACGGTCTCGCTGCCGTTGCGCGCCATGTCGGCGGTGGCCTGCTCGGCCAGCTGCAGGCGCTGCTGCAGGGCCTGGGTACTTTCCTGGGCCGCGCCGGAAAGGCTCTGGTCGACCAGTTCACCGGCGCTGCCGACCAGAGTGGCGAAGCGGGCGTCCAGCGCCGTCAGCTCCTGCTCCACCCCGTCCAGCGACATGCCGAGCTGGACCTTGCCGATGGACGCCCCCATCGGATTGATGTCCGTCTCGATGATGTACACCTTCGGGTCGCGCGAGGCGGCGTCGACCAGCTTGGCCAGCGCGCCATCGCCCTGCCCGGCCGCCACCAGCTCGCGCACCCGCGGGCTGCTGCGGTTGAAGTTGCGGGTCAGGCGCTGGCCCTGGGCGTCGTAGAACACAGCGAAGAGCACCGCCGGATCACGCTGGACGATGCGGGTGAGTGCGGTCAGGGCGGGCGTGTCGTTGTCCCAGATGGCCTTGGGCGCGACGCCGGCGAGCAGCTGGGCCATGGAGTTCCCGGACTGCTTGAGGTTTTCCTCGAGCACCTTGCGCAGCTGCGCCTGCTCGCTCTTGAGCTGACCGGAGAGGCCGTTGGAGAGACGTTCGCGAGTATTGCTGGAGAGCGCGGCCAGCCCGGCGCGCATCTCCTCTTCGGCACTGCCCAGTTCGCCGGCCAGACGCTGGCTCTCGCCACCCAGGCGCTGAGTCAGATCGCTGACCAGGCCATCGACGGTGGCGCGGGTCAGCCAGACCGCGAGGCCGACCTGGGCCAGCATGGCCAGGCCGAGGGCGATGAAGACGGGACGCAGCAGGCGGCTGCGCAACAGCGAGAACAGAACGGACACAGCGGAACTCCTTCCGGTCAGGCGACCCGATGACAGCGCATCGGCCGCATTCGGCAAAGCTGAAGCCAAGCAAGGTATAGGCCAAATGCCAGCATAGAAAAAGCCCCGCATGGGCGGGGCTTTTTCGCGAGAACCGATCAGTAGTCGGGGTTGCTCTGCAGCCTGGCTTCGGCGGCCTTGGCCAGGTCCTGCGGGAGGAAGTCCTTGTCCGGGTCGTAGTCCGGCTTGAGGAAGCTGGACAGCGCTTCCAGGTCGGTCGGCGCCAGGGTGCCGGCGGCCTGCTTCAGGCGCAGGTTGTTAAGGATGTAGTCGTAGCGTGCGTCGTTGTAGTTGCGCACCGAGCTGTACAGCTGACGCTGGGCGTCGAGCACGTCGACGATGTTGCGGGTGCCGACCTGGTAGCCGATCTCGGTGGCCTCCAGCGCACTCTGGTTGGAGATGATCGACTGGCGGCGGGCCTGCACGGTTTCCACATCGGTGTTCACCGCGCGGTGCAGGTTGCGGGTGTTCTCCACCACCTGGCGGCGCAGGCTCTCGCGCTCCTGCTCGCTCTGGGTCAGACGATAGTAGGCCTCGCGCACCTGGGAGCTGGTCAGGCCGCCACTGTAGATCGGGATGTTCAGCTGCAGGCCGATGCTGGTCTGCTCGGCGTCGCCGTCATAGGGCGAGGCCAGGTCGTTGTTGGTGAAGCCGAGGGAATCGTTGTCGCCCTTTTCATACTGGGCCACGGCGTCCAGGGTCGGCGCGTGGCCGGACTTGCGCTGGCGCAGGGTTTCTTCGGCGGCATCGACCGCGTAGTTGCTGGCCTGCAGGTTGAGGTTCTGCTGGGCCGCGGTGTCTACCCAGGCCTTGGCGTCGTTCGGCGTGGGCACCAGCACCGGCAGGCTGTGCACGATGCCCTCGATGGAGGCGTACTCGTGGTTGGTCAGGGTGACCAGCGCCTGAAAGGCGTCATCCACCGCACGCTCGGCGAGGATGCGGTTGGCGCGGGCGGTGTCGTAGCCAGCCTGAGCCTCGAGCACGTCGGTCTTGTCCGACAGGCCCACGTCGAAGCGCTCGTTGGCCTGGTCCAGCTGGCGCTTGAACGCCGACTCTTCGGCCTTGGTCGAGGCCAGCGTGTCCTGGGCGCGGAGCACCGCGAAGTAGGTCTCGGCGCTCTGCAGGATCAGGTTCTGCTCGGTGGCGGAGAGCTGCAGGGCATACTGCTGGTCGGTGGCCTTGGCCGCCTGGAACTGGAACCAACGGTCGGCGCGGAACAGCGGCTGGTTCAGGCTGGCGCGGTAGGACAGGCCGCTGCGCGAGGCGCTGACCTCGCCGGCGCGGGTGTCCACGTCGCTGTCGGTGTTCATCGCATCGGCACCCGCCGAGAGATTCGGCAGCAGGCCGGCGCGGGCCTGGGGTACCACTTCGCTGATCGCCTCATAGTTGGCGCGGGCGGCCGCCAGATCGGCGTTGTTCTTCACCGCCTCGTTGTAGACGGTGACCAGATCGGTCTTGGTCGCCAGAGGGGCTTCTTCTGCCCAGGCCATTCCAGTGGTGGCAGCAGCTACTGCGAGCGCCAGAGAGAGTCTGCGTAGCATGATCAGTCCTAGATGCAGGGGAATCGGGCAAGGCTAAGGCTGCCGCAGGCGGCGGTCAAGGCGGCGGCAGTGCTGCGGCGGGGCCGTTTTCGACAAGCATTGTTGCGGGGCCGCAACAATGCCAGTGCCGCCTCGCTCGGCCCCGGACATTCCCGACGAAACGCCACCTGCCGCCGGCCTGTGGGTTGGTGTTCCCGCGTGCCCTTGATTAGACTGCGGCAGTTCTTGTCGGGGTGCCCAGAGTCGTGGGCTGAGATCGGATAGTTCCGGATCCCGTTGAACCTGATCAGGTTAAGGCCTGCGTAGGGAACAAGATGTCCTCGCCACTGCGGCGAGTCCCTCTCGCACCACCCGTGGTGCGCCTTTCGCCATCAGGTTCGCTCCGACATCCAGCCAGGAGCCGAGCCGATGAGCGTCAAACAACAAAAGAATCTTAGTGAGAGCGCCCAGGTCGACCAACAGTCGATCCAGCCCTTTCCCCGTTCGCAGAAGATCTACGTACAGGGTTCGCGCCCGGACATCCGCGTGCCGATGCGCGAGATCAGCCTGGACGTGACGCCCACCGCCTTCGGCGGCGAGATCAACGCCCCGGTCACCGTCTACGACACCTCCGGCCCCTACACCGACCCCGGCGTGCAGATCGACGTGCGCCAGGGCCTGGCCGACGTGCGCAGCGCCTGGATCGAGGACCGCGGCGACACCGAGAAGCTGCCGGGCCTGTCCTCCGAGTTCGGCCAGCGCCGCCTGAACGACGCGGAGCTTTCCGCCATGCGCTTCGCCCACGTGCGCAACCCGCGCCGGGCCAAGGCCGGCGCCAACGTCAGCCAGATGCACTACGCGAAGAAGGGCATCATCACGCCCGAGATGGAATACGTGGCCATCCGCGAGAACATGAAGCTGACCGAGGCCCGCGAGGCCGGCCTGCTCAAGGAGCAACACGCCGGCCACAGTTTCGGCGCCAGCATCCCCCAGGAAATCACTCCCGAGTTCGTGCGCAGCGAAATCGCCCGCGGCCGCGCCATCATCCCTGCCAACATCAACCACGTGGAGCTGGAGCCGATGATCATCGGCCGCAACTTCCTGGTGAAGATCAACGGCAACATCGGCAACTCGGCGCTGGGCTCTTCCATCGAGGAAGAAGTCGCCAAGCTGACCTGGGGCATCCGTTGGGGCTCCGACACGGTCATGGACCTGTCCACCGGCAAGCACATCCACGAGACCCGCGAGTGGATCATCCGCAACTCGCCGGTACCGATCGGCACCGTGCCGGTCTACCAGGCACTGGAGAAGGTCGGCGGCATCGCCGAGGACCTGACCTGGGAGCTGTTCCGCGACACCCTGATCGAGCAGGCCGAACAGGGCGTGGACTACTTCACCATCCACGCCGGCGTGCTGCTGCGCTACGTGCCGCTGACCGCCAAGCGGGTCACCGGCATCGTCAGCCGCGGCGGTTCGATCATGGCCAAGTGGTGCCTGGCGCATCACCAGGAAAATTTCCTCTATACCCACTTCGAGGAAATCTGCGAAATCATGAAGGCCTACGACGTCAGCTTCTCGCTGGGCGACGGCCTGCGTCCAGGCTCCATCGCAGACGCCAACGATGCGGCGCAGTTCGGCGAGCTGGAGACCCTCGGCGAGCTGACCAAGATCGCCTGGAAGCACGACGTGCAGACCATGATCGAGGGCCCCGGCCACGTGCCGATGCAGCTGATCAAGGAGAACATGGACAAGCAGCTGGAATGCTGCGACGAGGCGCCGTTCTACACTCTCGGCCCGCTGACCACCGACATCGCCCCCGGCTACGACCACATCACCAGCGGCATCGGCGCCGCGATGATCGGCTGGTTCGGCTGCGCCATGCTCTGCTACGTCACGCCCAAGGAGCACCTGGGCCTGCCGAACAAGGATGACGTGAAGACCGGCATCATCACCTACAAGATCGCCGCGCACGCCGCCGACCTGGCCAAGGGTCATCCGGGCGCGCAGATCCGTGACAACGCCCTGTCCAAGGCGCGCTTCGAGTTCCGCTGGGAGGACCAGTTCAACCTCGGCCTCGACCCGGACACCGCGCGCAGCTTCCACGACGAGACCCTGCCGAAGGACTCGGCCAAGGTGGCGCACTTCTGCTCCATGTGCGGGCCGAAGTTCTGCTCGATGAAGATCACTCAGGAAGTGCGCGACTATGCCAAGGACAACGGTCTGACCGACGAACAGAAGGCCATTGAGGCCGGCTTCGCCGAACAGGCCGAGCGCTTCAAGGGTGAGGGTTCGGTGATCTACAAGCAGGTCTGATCGAGCGGCCGTCACACAGAAAAGCCGGGGCATGCCCCGGCTTTTTCATGTCCATGCGTGCGCTGCGCGCCGCTACCACACCATTAGAGCCGCTCAGCCACGCCCCGGAAAGTAGGCGGGCTTGAGTACGCCGTTCAGCCGCGAATAGGGAATGCGCAGCTCAGGATGGCCGCTGGCGTAGGGCGCGATGCGGCCGACCTCGTACTTGAGCATCACTACGCCGCGCAGCAGGGCCACATTGGCGGTGCGCTCGAACGGCCACTGGGCCTGGTAGTCCAGGTCCTGGTCCAGGCCGTTGGCCTTGAGCCAGGCCTGGTGCGCCAGCTCGGCCTGCCGCCAGAAGTCGGCCCGCCCGTCCGGCAGCAGCATCTCGTCCAGGCTCAGCAGGCGACCCTTCTCGCGGTCGTAGTTAAGGTAGGCGCGCCCGGGAATGCCGTGTGCGCCGCCGGTGAAGCGATAGCTGGACAGTTCGATCACCACCAGGCGGTCATGCTGCTCCAGGACCTTGGCTTGCAGGTAGCTCATCCAGCCCGGTTTGGCGCTGGCGAGAAACTCGCGCTCGTAGACGTCCAGTGAAGGCGGCGGCGGATCGCCCGGCAGCTCGACGGTCAGTTTGAGCAGCTCCTGCTCGATGCGCGCGTTCAGCTCCGGCAGATCGTCCAGGTTCTGCAGGTCGATGTTGACCAGCGGGCATTCCTTGCCTTCGCACCCCGGCGCGCGGTGCTCCCAGGCCTGACGGCTGACGGACAGGCCCGACTGGGGCTTGGCGGCGGACAGCAGCGCCTGGCAGCCGCTGAGCAGGAACGACAGGGACAGCAGGCCGGCTACGGCGATGACACGCATGGGCTTTCCTCGGGACGGCGACGGGCGTTTCGACTGCATGCCGCCGCGGGCGTTCCCGGGGCGGTGGCGTCATTGTCGCCGGCCGGAGCGCAGCGGGACAATCACAGGCTGAAGTCCCTGCGCACCTGCAGGTAGAGGCGGTCGCGGTCGTCGAACTGGCCGTACTGGGTGAGCTGGCCGCCGCTGAAACCGATGTAGCCAGCCTCCAGGTACCACTGGTTCCAGGGCCGGTAGCCGAGGTTGGCCTTGACCATGTGGCTGCTCTGCACGTCGCGGTTGTACAGCCAGAGGATGCCGGCATTGAGACGCTGCCTGGACCAGTCCTTGAGCACCGCCGCCGAGGCCTCCCAGCCGGTCGCCCGTTGCAGGCTGTCCGGTGCGCCGTGGCGATGGCTGACCGTGGCCTGTAGGTTCACCGTCCATTCGTTGCGCGTCAGGTCGAGGCCCAGCAGCGCCGCGGACCTGGGCACGTCGTCCGCGCCTTCCGGTGTCTGCAGCGGCTCGTTGAACAGGTGCACTAGGTCGCCGCGCACCACCCAGTCGCCGGCCGGCCGCGCGAACGAGGCACCGACCAGGCTGCGCCGGCGCTGCTGTTCGACCAGCTGGCCTTCCTCCACCACGTACAGCGGATCGGGACTGAGCCCATCGAACAGGTAGAAGTCCAGATCGGTACCGTCGACGAAGGTCTTGCCGCGCCAGCCGATGTCCGGCCGTTCGTGCTCGTCGTCCTCGTCCAGGCCTTCCGGCCGCCCGGTGATGGCGAAGTCGGCACCAGCCGGGGCGTAGCGGGTGGTCCTGGTCTTGGGCGCGACGACGAACTGCTGCTCCAGGCTGTCGCCGTAGATCTCCACCACGGCCATCGGACGGGTCTGGCGGCCGAGGGAGTAGTCGTCGATGTAGGGCAGCAGGAACTCGCGCAGGTCCAGCGGGTTGAGCACGTCGACTAGGCGGAAGTAGTCGCCCCGGCCCCAGGCGATCTGCTGCTGGCCGAGGCGCCACTGCCAGTTGTCGCCGGCCCAGGTCAGGTACAGCTCGCGCAGGTCCTGGTCGAACTCCATGCGGTCCTCCAGCTTGCCGCCGGCATCGTCGTACTGGCTGCGGTAGCGGCCGAGCAGCACGCTGTCGAGCGTCCAGTTGCCCTCGCTGACGCGGCTCTCCAGCAGCGCCTCGACGCGGTGGCCGGAGCTGCTGTCGCCGGTGGTGTCGTGGTGGTAGCCGTCTTCCAGATGACCGCGACCGCTAAGGGTCGCGGCCTGCGCGGCCAGGCCGGCCAGACTGCCAAGCAGGCCAATCAGCACTGTGCGCATCAGCGAATCCCGTTGCGCAGGGCGCGCTCGCTGAAGTTCTGGTCACCGAGGTCCAGGTTGTAGTCGGCGGCGCTGCGCACCAGGCGGGTCTCGCCGCCCTCCACCAGGTTGCTCATGCGCGACTCGTTGACCGTCCAGAAACCTTCGACCTGGGCTACATCCAGAACCTCGAAGGTCTTGATCTGGCGCCCACCGCGAAAAAACTCGTCGCGCAGGATCAGCTTGCGCTCGCGGTCGACGTAAATCAGGCGCTGACTGTAGCCGGTGCGCGGGTTCTCCAGGCCGTCGGCGGTGCGCGCCTCGATCACGTAAACCGGGCGGTCCTGGTAAACCTCCTCGCGCAGCAGCTTGTACTGGTAGTCGTCGACGCGCATGCGCTCGATATCGGCAAAGGAGAAGTCGGTGCCGAGGAACGGGCCTTCCTTGGAATTGGTGGCGATGCGCCGGGTCTTGCGCAGGGCCGGCAGGTACAGCCACTGGTCGTCCTCGCGGGCCTGCGCTTCGGCGTAGCTGTGCATGAGGATGCCGGTGCCGGCGGTGTCGCTGGGGGCGGTGAAGTACAGGGTGGACTTGCGCTCCTCGCCGTACTCCTTCTCTAGCATCAGCAGCTTGCGCTCACGCACGAAGCCGTCGGCCATGGTCTGCACCAGGCTCAGTTCGGAGCGGCGGTCCTGGCCTTCGTCGCGGTCGCGCACGCCGCGCATGATGGTAGTGGGATCGAGGGCCTCGGCGAACACCGGGAAGCTCAGTAGCAGGCCGAGGCCCAGCAGGGAAATACGCATGGGGAAACTCCTTAGCGACAGTCGACTGTCAGGTAACTGTTCGGGGTGGATGTCCATCGGGATCGGTCGTCCAGGCGATAGCCCGGCACGCTCGGCGCGGTGGCGCGCTCGCGGCCCAGGGCGACCAGCTTGAGGCGCTGGAAATCGGGCCGGGCGAGGTCCTGCAGGTCGCGGCTGCGCAGGCTCTCGGCGACCAGGTAGAACTGCGCCACCTCCTCGTCGCTGGTCGGCAGGCCCGACTCGCCGTTGAGCACCTGGCGCAGGTAGACCAGGATGTCGGCGGCCGAATAGGCCTGCTGGCTGCGTTCGCGCAGGGCGGCGGTCGCCTGCTGCAGGGCCTGCAGGGTGGCGGTGCGAGGTGGCACCGCGCCATCGGCCTGCAGCGTCCATTGCTGCAGACTGTAGCCCTGCAGCGCGCCCTGGGCACCGCTGGTCACCCGGCATTCGGGGGCAAAATCGGCGGCCAGGCGCCTGGCGTACTGCAGCAGCAGCTCGGCTTTTTCCGCCTTGGCATAGGGCCGCGCCAGGCGCAGCCAGAAGTGCGTGCCGTCGCCTTGCGCGGTGACCAGGCGCCGGCCGAGCAGCGGGTGCCGCTCGACCAGCTCGGCCAGGGTGCGCAGGCCCGCGGGCGTCAGCTCGCGGACTTCGATCAGGCGGCGGAAGCGCACGTCGTCACCCTGAACGGCGATGGCATTGGTGCTGGCCAGGCTGTCCAGGCTCTGGATCGGCGTACGGCCTTCGGCGTCCTCGATCTGCCACAGGTTCTGCGTGGCGCCGACCAGCTGCTGCAGATGCCCGGCCTGGTACAGCTCGCCGCCCGGATAGAGGGTCAGCGCCAGCCAGTCATCGGCGCTGGCCGGCAGGGCCAGGCATAGCAGCCAGAGCAGGTGCCTACGCATTGGCCGGCTCCAGCTGCGCCGTGGCCTGCGGCGCCTGGCGGGTGCTGACGAAGACCGGCAGCACCAGCAGGGCGAAGACCGCGGCGAACAGCATGGTCAGCGAGATGAAGATGCCCAGGTTGACCAGCGACTGGTAGCCCGACAGGCACAGCACCAGGAAGCCCAGCCCCAGCGCCAGGGTGTTGATCAGGATCGGCTTGCCGGTGTGGCGCAGGGCGTACTGGGTGGCCTGCTGCGGCGTGCCGGGGCTGTGGCGCATGGCCGCGATCACGTGGATGGCGTAGTCGATGCCGATGCCGAAGGAAATCGCCGCGATGATCGAGGTGCCGATGTCCAGATCGGTCCCGGTCAGCGCCATCAGCGCGCTGATGCCCACCAGGGTGAACAGCAGCGGCAGCAGCGCGACGAAGCCCAGGCGGATCGAGTGGAACATGGCCATGACCATCAGCACGATCAGCGCCGGCGACGACAGGATGCTGCTGACCTGGCCCCACACCACCGCGTCGGTGGTGGCCACCAGCACTTCGCCGTAACCGGACACGCGCACGGTCATGCCGGCCGGCAGCACCTCGCGGGCGTAGTCCAGGGCGTCGCGCATCAGCGCGCCGACCTCGGAAGAACGGTCGGTGTGCAGGATCGCCAGCACCCGGCCGCTCTGGAAGCGGCGGTCGACCACGTCGAACAGGTCGCGGCCATTGGCGTTCTCGTAGAGCAGGTAGTACTGCGCCAACAGGCTGCCGCTGATGTCGTCCGGCAGGCGGTACTGCCCGGCGGCGAACTCGTCCTGGGTGACCTGGTGCAGGCGTTTGACGAAGTCGGCGGCCGAATAGGTGAAGCCGACCAGTTGCTGCTGGCGCAGATGCTCCTGCAGCTTGGCCACGCCTTCGATCACCGCCGGGTCCTTGAAGGCATCGACCCGCGCGCTCTCGATCATCACGCTGATCGGCGTGGTGCCGCCGAACTTGGCGTTGATCGCCGCGTCGTCCTGGCGGATGCGGCTGTCCTCCTCGAAGTAGCCGATCACCTGGTTGTCCACGGTGAGGTTCTCCACCACGTACCAGCTGCACAGCACAATGGCCACCAGCATGCCGAAGGCCAGGCGCCTGCCGTAGCGGGCGAAGTGGCCGAGTGCGGCGATCATGCGGTCCAGCCGGTCGCTGACCAGCAGGCCGTGGCGCGGCGGCTCGGCCTTCCACAGGATGACGATGGCCGGCAGGAAGACTACGGTGATCAGCCAGGCGAAGAAGATGCCGAAGCCGGTGAATACGCCGAACTCGAAGATGAAGGTGACGTCGGTCCAGATCAGCGAGAAGAAGCCGACCAGGGTGGTCATGCAGGTCACGAACATCGGCCAGAACAGCTGCTGCATCACCTTGAAGGCGGTGTCGATGCGCGCCTGGCGGTCCGGGTTGGGCGGCAGGTTGCGGTAGTAGTCGGCGAGGAAGTGGATGGCGTCGCACACCGCGATGGAGATGATGAACACCGGCATGATCGAGGTGATGATGTTCTGCTTCACCCCGCAGGCGGCCATCAGGCCGAGGGTCCAGATCAGGCTGAAGATGGCGATCAGCAGCGGCGCCACCACGCCCTGCAGGCGACCGAAGCTGATGAACAGGACCAGCAGGATCACCAGCAGCACCGCCGGCAGCAGGGTCTGGTTGTCCTTCTCCATGTTCGACGCGGTCTGCGCGGCGATCATCGGCGGGCCGCTGAGGTAGATGCGGTCGTCGCCCTGCATCTGGTCGGTGATGTCGACGATGGCCTGGTACACCTGCAGCATGGCCGGCGAGTCGTCCTGAGCGATATTGAACTCGACCTGGATGGTGGTGGCGCTGCCGTCGCGCGACACCAGGCTGTCGAGGAACAGCGGGTTGCCCATGGCCTCGGCACGCAGGGCGTCGAGCCCGGCCTGGTCGGTCGGCACGCGCGGCATCAGCGCATGCACATCGAGCGCCTCGTCGACGGTCAGCATGTTCTCGACCGTGACCAGGCTGCGCACCTTGCGCACCGGTACCAGTCGCGTCTGCAGGCTGTCCAGCCAGGCTTCGCGGGTGTGGCTGAGCTGATCCAGCTCGATCAACTGCTGCTTCAGCGCCGCCAGCCGCGGCTGGTCGGCCGGCGTCAGGCCGCCCTCAAGGACGGCGTCGACGGGCTTCTTCAGGCGCGGATCGGCGCCCAGGGCGAGCAGCTTCTCGCTGTCGCTCGGCAGCACCAGCTCGATCGCCTGGAACGCACGGGTCAGCTCGGCCACGCGCGTGAGGCTCTCGGGGTTGAAGATATTGCCCTGGGGGTTCTCCAGGGCGACGAAGGCCTGCTCGCCGGTGTTGGAGAACAGTCGCTTGTTGTCGGCATCGGCGACCCGGCTGGGGTGGCTTTTGTCGATCATGTAGGGGGTGCTGTTGATCTCCAGGCGACCCGCCGCGGCCACCGCCAGGGCGGTAACCAGCAGCAGGACGCCGAGCATCAGCCAGGGCCGATGCAGCATCCAGGAGAGCAGCGCGACGGCGCGGGGCTTCATGCGGCGGCTCCTTCGCCGGTGTAGGCGTCCAGACGCAGGTCGTCCTTGTGCTTGCCGCCGCTCTGCGCCTCGGCCACCAGGTTGGTCCAGATCACGTGCTTGTGGATCTCGCTGGTGCCGCCGGCGAAGAACAGGCCGATGGAATCGCGCAGCAGGCGCTCGTAGTAGTGGTCACGGCGGTAGCCATAGTTGCCGTGGATGCGCATGGCGTTGAGGCAGGCGTCGTGCAGCGCCTCGCTGGCCAGCATCTTGATGATCGAGGCCAGGGTCGAGCAGTCGCGGCCCTGCTCCAGCTCGTTCAGGCCGCGGATCACCACGCCGCGCAGCAGCTCCAGCTGGGTGTAGGCCTGGACGATATGGCCCTGCACGTACTGGTTGTCGCTGATCGGCCGGCCGAAGGCCTGGCGCTTGAGGCTGTACTGCAGGCACTCGTCGATCAGCGGCTGCATGCAGCCGGAGATGACCACGCCGGTGAAGATGCGCTCGACCAGGAAGCCGAAGTAGAGCACCCGCAGGCCCTGCCCCTCGCCGTTGATCAGGCTGTCGGCATCCAGCGCCACCTCGTCGAAGCTCAGGCTGCCGATCGGCGTGCCGCGGTTGCCCATCAGCTCGAACGGGGCGGATTGCGTCAGGCCGGGCTTGGCGGTTTCGGTGATGAAGCAGGAGATGGCATTGGCACCGGCCTCCTCCAGGCGGGCGAAGGTCATGCAGATGTCCGCCACCGGCGCGTTGGTGATGTTCCACTTCAGACCGTTCAGGCGGTAGCCGCTGCCGTCGCGGCGCGCCGCCAGCTTCAGCGAGCGCACGTCGGAGCCGCAGCCCTGCTCGGTGATGGCGAAGCAGCCGATCTTCTCGCCGCTGATCAGCGGCGGCAGCCAGCGCTGCAGCTGCTCTTCGCTTCCATAGCTGAGCAGCGCCGACTGCACCAGCGCCACCTGGGCGACGAAGGACACCAGTACGCCCATGTCCTGGCAGCCCTCGGAGAAGCCTTCCAGGGCCGCGGAGAATTCCCAGATACCGAGGCCCTGGCCGCCGAAGCGCGCCGGCATGTGCACGCCGAACAGCCCGGTGGCGCCCAGTGCGCGCCACAGCTCGCGGTCGAAGCCCAGCTCGCGGTCGCGCAGGGCGGACGTCGGGCGCACCAGGTCGCGGCCGACGGCCAGGTAGTGGGCGCGGATGGCCTGCTGTTGCTCGTTCCAGATACCGTTCATGTTCATGCTCCTATGTGCAGGGTGTTCTGCTGCTTGGCGTCACGCAGCCGGGTGAGGAATTCGTCGCCTTCGAGCTCGATCAGCGCCTCGATCTGCGCGATACGCTCGCGGTCAACGGCGTCCAGGCGCAGCCAGAAGGGGTGCACTTCACGGCCCTGGTAGCGGTTGGCGTAAAGGTGCTGGGGTGCGATGCAGGCGGCGCGCGCCGGCAGGACCTGCGGGCGGAAGCCGAAGAAGTCGAGGTTGCGCAGGGTCACCTGGCGCTCGCCGTCGCCGACCATGGCCAGCACGCCGCTGTCGGTGCGGCACAAGAGGCGCCCATAGGCACTGAGCAGGAGCAGACCGGCCTTGGCCTCGAGCACCGGATCGCCGATCTGCGCCTTGGTCACCCGGCCGATCTCGCGCACCTGCTCCACCGGCAGCGACTGCAGCTCGGCGACCTGCGCGTAGAGGTCGCGGCCGAAGGCGTTTTCCACGCCGAAGGCGGGACGCTGCGCGGCATCGAAACGCATGTCGCGGGCGATCGGCGCCTTGAGGGTGGAATAGGCCAGCAGCTGATGGTCGCTCTCGCGCACCAGGACGATGTGCACGTCCTCCTGCGCCAGATACTTCAGCGGCTCGGCATGCAGCTGGCGGCACGCGGCTTCCTGCGGATTGATGAAGCCGACCCTGGCGTAATGCACGAAGGCGAAGCGCAGCAGCTGGCGGGTGAGGTTGTTGTCCAGTTGGTAATTGGGAATGGCATAGCTGGCGATGCCGGCGCGGCGGTCGATACGGAACTGCTCGTAGTCGCGCAGAGCGGCGAGCTGCGGCGGCTGATAGTGCTTGACCGAACGCTCGAGGAAGAATCCATCGGGCCGCTCGGGCGGCAGCTCGCGCCACTGCGCCAGTGCCTGGCGGCCCTGATCCAGCAGCGCCTGGTGCTCGCGCTCGGCCTGGGCGTCGCGGCGACGGGTCAGCTCCCAGACGTCGACGTAGATGGCGTCGCGCACCGGGCGGCCGTTGATCAGGTCGAGGATCAGCGCGGTCGCCAGCGTGCCGAACAGGTGGGCGGCGATGCCCAGCTGCGAGGTGTAGTCCTTGCCGGCCAGGTGGCGGTCCAGCTCGGCGTACATCTCCAGCGGCACGCATTCCACCGGCACCAGAAAGGTACAGGCCTGCAGCGGATCGAGGGTTGCCACCTGCTCGGCGCCGAGCAGGCCACCCAGCACCTGCAGGTCCGGGTTGCGGTAATCGAACACCGGGATGTACTGGGCGGCGGCCATGTCGTAGCCGCACACCACCGGTTTGTACTGGCGCCGGCAGACGCGGTGCAGCAGGTACTTCATCTCCAGCCCGGCGCGCCCGGTGACGTCGATGGCGTCGACCACCACGTCGGCCTGGGCGACCAGCGCCTCGACATTGTCCGGGGTGACCCCGTGACCATGCAGCTCCAGCCTGACGTAGGGGTTGATCTGCCGCACCCGCTCGGCGAACACCTCGACCTTGGCGCGACCGATGTCGCCGACGACCATGTTCTGCCGGTTGGCGTTGTTCAGCTCGTAGCTGCCGTTGTCGACGAGGATCAGGTGCTCGGCACCGCTGCGCACCAGCAGCTCGATAACGCTGCCGCCGGTGGAGCCGCAACCGGCGATGAGGATCACCGCCTCGCGCAGGCCGCACTGGTCGTCGGCGCTGATGAAGCCGGCGTTGCGCAGGGTGAGTTCGCGGTAGAACTGATCGTGATCCAGGGGAGGCGATGGGAGAGTCATGGTTGCGTCCTGCATGGGTAGGGAGGCGGGCATCCTATGCAGCGCTTTAATGGCACAACAAGAACCAATCACCCCCCGCTGACATTAATCCAATATCAACTTAAACCATTGTTTTATAAGTATATTTTATCTGTGATCACAGATATTCAGAGCGCAGAAACGACAACCGCCCCGGAATGGGGCGGCCGTTGACGGAACCGTGGTCGAAAAAGCCGGTCGCGAGGCTCTAGCTCACCAGCTTGTGCAAGTTCTGCGGCACCCTGGCCAGCTCCCAGAGGAAGCTGTCCAGCTTGAAGGTGGAAGTGCGGATCTTCTCCTCCATCTCCTGCAGCTCGCGGCACACGTCCTGGTAGCGCTGCTCGCGGCGCACGGCGGCCAGGGCTTCGCTGATCCGCTCCGGCTGCGCGCCGACGTACTCGCGCACGCGCTTGCCATCCTTCTGCGGGCGTACCAGATAGAGGTAACGCTGCTGGTGCCAGTACGGCGTGGCGGCGATGCGCGGCGAATCCTGCAGCGCCTCGAGCTCGGCCAACAGGTTCAGGCGCAGCGACTTGAGGCTGTCCAGCTGCTCAGAGATGCGCCAGACCTTCTGCCCGAGGTTTTCCTGGTCGCCCAGTTTGTCGGCGTGGCTCTCGCGATGAGAGATGTCGGTGATGGTCAGCAGGCTGCCACGGTCGCTGCCGTCGGCGCTGGGAATCGGCGTGGCACTCATCTGCACCCAGCGCACCCGTCCGTCGCGAGCCTCGATGCGCATCGGGTAGCGCTCGGCCGATGGCCCCTGGCGACGTTGCATCAGCACCACCTCGACCAGGTCGGCGGAAATCACCTGGGCCAGCGGGCGGCCCAACGCCTCGGCCGGGGAATAGCCGAGGAACTGCTGCATGAAGGGGTTCATGTAGGTGACGCGACCGAAGGGGTCGAGCACCACCAGGCCTTCCTGGGCCTGCTCCACCAGGTTCTGGTAGCAGCGCGTGTCGCCGCTGCTGTAACAGCTGGCCACGCGTAGCTGCGGCTCCGCACCGAACTCGGCGTCGGTATAGGCCACCGGGATATCCGTGTCCGGATCGTACTGACGGAGCAGATCGATCAGCTCTGCGGCGCGCATACCCACCTCCCTGTTGAGTCGGTACAGACGTCGCCGAGTATACTCGCCGGTAGCCAATGCAAAAGACTGCCATTTGCAGGAAATGCCGAGCGGTTCTTTATTTGGCGCCGGCGCGCGGCCCGGGAACGTTCGGAGAGCGGCCTTGCCAAAGCATGTCCGCGGCGCGCACATTCAACGCTGATGCGATACGAACGCGGGGGCGACCCCGCACAAGGGGGAGTTGCATGTCACATGCCGATGTCGAGGTGCTCCAGCGTGAGACCTGTTTCAAGGGCTTCTACCGCCTGGACCGCCTGCATCTGCGCCACCGCCAGTTCGCCGGCGGCATGGGCCCGCAGCTGAGCCGCGAGCTGTTCGTGCGCCACGACGCCGTCTGCGTGCTGCCCTATGACCCGCAACGCGACACCGTGGTGCTGCTCGAGCAGTTCCGCGTCGGCGCCCTGGAAAAGAGCGCCAACCCCTGGCTGCTGGAACTGGTGGCGGGGCTGATCGACAAGGACGAACAGCCCGAGGAAGTCGCCCATCGCGAGGCCGAGGAAGAGGCCGACCTGACCCTCGCCGCGCTCTGGCCCATCACCCAGTACTACCCCTCCCCCGGCGGCTCCGACGAGCGCGTCCATCTTTATCTCGGCCGTTGCGACAGCGAAGGCGTCGGCGGCGTGCACGGCCTGGCCGAGGAAGGCGAGGACATCCGCGTGCATGTCTGGCCCCTGGAAGGCGCCCTGCAGGCCATCAAGGATGGCCGCATCGATAACGCCGCCAGCATCATCGCCCTGCAGTGGCTGGCGCTGAACCGCGCCGAAGTGCGAGGGCTGTGGGCGTGAACCTGCTGCGCGAGCGCTACCGCGTCGACCTGGTCGAGCTGCAGGCCGCCTGCGAGGCCAACTATGCGCGCCTGCTGCGCCTGCTGCCGGACATGCGCGAGGCCGAAGGCGAGCGCCGCGTGGCGGTCAGCCAGGGCGATCTGCTGCTCGGCGTGCTGGTGGTTCGCGTCCTCGAGAATTGCCCCTACACCACCACGCTGGAGGTGCGCCAGGAGCACAGCCTGCCCTGGCTGCCGGTGCCGCGCCTGGAGGTGCGGGCCTACCACGACGCACGCATGGCCGAGGTGATCGGCGCGGAAAACGCCCGGCGCTTCCGCAGCATCTACCCCTATCCCAACGCCGCCATGCACCAGCCGGACGAGAAGACCCAGCTCAACCTGTTCCTCGGCGAATGGCTGAGCCACTGCATCGCCTGCGGCCACGAGCTCGTCCCGGTGCTCTGACCGTTGCCTCGGCGACCTCGCGAGCCGCATGGCCGCGGGAATCGCGCAGTCGATGAAACGGCCAGGTTGCAACCGCGCAAATGTGACAGGTTCACGTTTGTCGGGTTTACCGAATCGCCGTTCACCCACCATAATCCTGGGAACCCGCTCAGGAGTTGGCCCTTGTCGCGCCCGTCGTCTCTTGTCCCCGATCGTCCGGTTCTGCTGGTGCAGCTGTCGGACAGCCACCTTTTTGCCGAGCCGGACGGCAAGCTGCTGGGCATGAACACGCACGACAGCCTGGAAAAGGTGGTCGAGCAGGTACGGGCTGAACAGCAGGACATCGACCTGATCCTGGCCACCGGCGACCTCTCCCAGGACGGCAGCGTGGCCTCCTACCGGCATTTCCACGAACTCACTTCGGGCCTCGAGGCCACGACCCGCTGGTTCCCCGGCAACCACGACGAGCTGCCCGCCATGCGCGAAGCCTGCGCCGGCAGCGACCTGCTGCAACCGGTGGTGGACCTGGGCCAGTGGCGCATTATCCTCCTCGATTCTTCGATTCCCGGCGCAGTACCCGGCTACCTGGCCGACGACCAGCTGGCGCTGCTGGAGAAGGCGCTGAGCGAAGCGCCCGAACGCCATCACCTGGTGTGCTTCCATCACCATCCGGTGCCCATCGGCTGCAAGTGGATGGAGCCGATCGGCATTCGCAACCCGGACGCCCTGTTCGCCGTGCTGGAACGCCACGCGCAGGTCAGGGCGGTGCTCTGGGGCCACGTGCATCAGGAGTTCGACCGCCAGCGAGGCGATATCCGCCTGCTCGCCTCGCCGTCCACCTGCGTGCAGTTCGCCCCGGGCAGCGAAGAATTCCAGGTCGGCAGCGAGGCCCCCGGCTATCGCTGGCTGCGCCTGCACGCCGACGGGCGGCTGGAGACCGGCGTATCGCGGGTCACCGGCATCGATTTCGAGGTGGACTACAGCATCAAGGGCTATTGAGCCTGCGCGTCGCCCACCGTCCTTCCCACTTCCCCGCAGCCGGAAACGGGCGCCAGGCCCGGGCCCCGGATGTCAATGCTTGCGGCTGGCGCCGCCTAGCTTGTAGCCTCCCGCTCCATGAATCCCAGCATCCTCTATATCCACGGCCTCAACAGCTCGCCGGCCTCGACCAAGGCCAGCCAGTTGCTGAAGGTGGCCGAACACTGTGGCATCGCCCGGCAACTGCGCGTGCCGGCCCTGCACCACCATCCGCGTCAGGCCATGCAGCAGCTGCAGGCGGCGATCACCGAGCTGGGCCGGCCGCTGCTGGTCGGCAGTTCCCTGGGCGGCTACTACTCCACGTTCCTCGCCGAGCAGCATGGCCTCGATGCCGTGCTGATCAACCCGGCCGTGCGTCCGCACCGGCTGTTCGGCGGCAAGGAAATCGAGCAGACCAACCACTACACCGGCGAGACCTGGCTGTTGACCCACGACCACGTCACCGCCCTGCGCGAGCTGGAAACGCCCGAGCCGCGCGACCCCGCACGCTATCGGGTGTGGCTGCAGACGCTGGATGAAACCCTGGACTACCGCCAGGCCGAGGCCTTCTACCGGGGCGGCGGCCTGGACATCCGGGAAGGCGGTGACCACAGCTACCAGGGCTTCGCCCTGCGCATCCCGGAGATTCTCGCACTGGCCGGCTTCGCCCCCGCCCTCTGGGCCGACTTCGACTTTTCCACCCTTTAAAGACCCCGAGAGACCATGGCTCAACAGAACGCCTACAACGCCGATGCCATCGAAGTACTGTCCGGTCTGGACCCGGTGCGCAAGCGCCCGGGCATGTACACCGACACCGCGCGGCCCAACCACCTGGCCCAGGAAGTCATCGACAACAGCGTCGACGAGGCGCTGGCCGGCCATGCCGAATCGATCCAGGTCATCCTCCACGAGGACAACTCGCTGGAAGTGATCGACAACGGCCGCGGCATGCCGGTGGACATCCACCCGGAAGAAGGCATCCCCGGGGTCGAGCTGATCCTCACCAAGCTGCACGCCGGCGGCAAGTTCTCCAACAAGAACTACCAGTTCTCCGGCGGCCTGCACGGCGTCGGCATCTCGGTGGTCAACGCCCTGTCCAATCAGGTGGAAGTGAAGGTAAAGCGCGACGGCAGCGAGTACCGCATGACCTTCGCCGACGGCTTCAAGGCCACCGACCTGGAAGTGATCGGCAGCGTCGGCAAGCGCAACACCGGCACCAGCGTGCGCTTCTGGCCCGACCCGCAGTATTTCGATTCGCCCAAGTTCTCCATCAGCCGCCTCAAGCACGTGCTCAAGGCCAAGGCCGTGCTGTGCCCGGGCCTGGAGGTCACCTTCGCCGACAAGAACAACGGCGAGACCACCCGCTGGTACTACGAGGACGGCCTGCGCTCCTACCTCGTCGACGCGGTGACCGAGCACGTGCGCCTGCCCGAGGAGCCGTTCTGCGGCAGCCTGGCCGGCAACAAGGAGGCGGTGGACTGGGCCCTGCTGTGGCTGCCCGAGGGCGGCGAGTCGCTGCAGGAGAGCTACGTCAACCTGATCCCCACCGCCCAGGGCGGCACCCATGTCAACGGCCTGCGCCAGGGTCTGCTGGACGCCATGCGCGAGTTCTGCGAGTTCCGCAACCTGCTGCCGCGCGGCGTGAAGCTGGCGCCGGAAGACGTCTGGGAACGCATCGCCTTCGTCCTCTCGATGAAGATGCAGGACGCCCAGTTCTCCGGCCAGACCAAGGAGCGGCTGTCCTCCCGCGAGGCCGCCGCCTTCGTGTCTGGAGTCGTGAAAGACGCCTTCAGCCTGTGGCTCAACGCGCATCCGGAAACCGGCCTGCTGCTGGCCGAGCAGGCCATCGGCAACGCCGGCCGCCGCCTCAAGGCCGGCAAGAAGGTCGAGCGCAAGAAGATCACCCAGGGCCCGGCCCTGCCCGGCAAGCTGGCCGACTGCGCGGGCCAGGACCCGATGCGCGCCGAGCTGTTCCTGGTCGAGGGTGACTCCGCCGGCGGCTCTGCCAAGCAGGCCCGCGACAAGGAGTTCCAGGCCATCATGCCGCTGCGCGGCAAGATCCTGAACACCTGGGAAGTGGACGGCGGCGAAGTCCTGGCCTCCCAGGAAGTGCACGACATCGCCGTGGCCATCGGCATCGACCCGGGATCAAACGACCTGTCGCAGCTGCGCTACGGCAAGATCTGCATCCTCGCCGACGCCGACTCCGACGGCCTGCACATCGCCACCCTGCTGTGCGCCCTGTTCGTGCGCCACTTCCGCCCGCTGGTGGAGGCCGGTCACGTCTACGTGGCCATGCCGCCGCTGTACCGCATCGACCTGGGCAAGGAGATCTTCTACGCCCTGGACGACGCCGAGCGCGACGGCATCCTCGACCGCCTGGTGGCCGAGAAACGCCGTGGCAAGCCGCAGGTCACCCGCTTCAAGGGCCTCGGCGAGATGAACCCGCCGCAGCTGCGCGAGACCACCATGGACCCCAACACCCGCCGCCTGGTGCAGCTGGGCCTGGACGACTTCGAGGCGACCCGCGAAGTGATGGACATGCTGCTGGCGAAGAAGCGCGCCGGCGATCGTAAGAGCTGGCTGGAAACCAAGGGCAACCTGGCCGAGGTCCTGGCGTGAGGTTGAGCCTGGCCCTGGCCCTGGCCGGCCTGCTGCTGGCTGGCACGACGTTCGCCGCCGAAAAACCGGCCGATCCCGTCCAGCTGGAGCTGCTCGCCGAACACCCGGTGGAGGGCATGGCCGGCGGCAACCTGTCCGGGCTGACCCGCTGCGGCGAGGAATGGCTGGCGATTTCCGACCGCGAAGACGACCGCCTGTACAGCCTCAAGCCGGGCGACGGCGCCTGGCAGGCCGACGCCGAGACCTTCGACGCACCGCCGGTGCCGCCCAGCGCCCTGCCCTGGGGCCTGCGCATGCGCACCTGGGCGGTCAATCTGGTGCGCCCAGGCAAGCTGGACTTCGAGAGCATCGGCTGCGACGACAAGGGCAATCGCTATCTGCTCAGCGAGGCGCATGTCGCGCTGCTGCAGGTCGGCCCCAGCGGCATGGCCGAATGGCTGCCGCTGCCCGACACGCTGATCCGCCAGGCCCGCGCCAGCGGCATGCTGCTGCGTCACAACGCGCTGCTCGAAGGCCTGGCCATCGACCCCGCCGGCACGCGCCTGTGGCTGGCCGCCGAGCGCGAGCGCCGCGGCCTGCTGGTGCTGCATCTGGAGAAGGGCCGCTGGCGCTGCACCGGCGGCTGCATCCTGATGTCCGAGGCGGGCCAGCTGCGTTCGCCGCTCACGCCCCAGAGCGACACGCGCTACCCGCGCAGCTTCGGCGACCTGGTCTTCCACGACGACAAACTGTTCAGCCTGGAGCGCCTGGAACACCGCATCTGCCGGCGCAACCCGAGTACCGGCGCGCAAGAGAAGTGCTGGTCGTTCAGCGCCGCCGCGCAGGAGAGCGGGCGCGTCTATCCCGAGCCCTACGGCGCCGCCGAGGCACTCTGGCTGGACGAGGAAGGCGCCTGGCTGGGCCTGGACAACAACGACCTGGCCCGGGCCGACGGCGAGCGCCGCCCGCTGCTGTGGCAGTTCAAGCCACCGGCCGGCGGCTGGAGCGCAAAGTGAGCGAACGCCCTGCCGGTCAGCGTGCCGCCCGCGTGATGCTGGTGCTGGCCTGGATCGCCGCGCTGGCCCTGGCCACCCACTGGTTCGCCGACTGGGAGGACGGCCGCGACAATCCCAACCGCCAGCCGCAGTCGGTGCATGGCAACGGCTACATCGAAGTCAGCCTGGCCAGCAGCCGCGGCGGCCACTACGTGCTGGACGGGCAGATCGACGGCCGCACCGTGACCTTCCTGCTCGACACCGGCGCCACCGCCGTGGCCGTGCCGCAGAAGCTGGCCGGCGAACTGGGCCTGAAGCCCGGCGCGGCGGTGCAGATCCGCACCGCCAACGGCATCGCCACCGGCTGGCGCACCCGCCTCGGCCTGCTGCAGCTCGGCGACATCCAGCTGCGCGACGTGGCGGCGCTGATCACCCCCGGCATGGACGGGGACGAGGTGCTGCTCGGCATGAGCGCCCTCAAGCAACTCGAATTCACCCAGAAGGGCGGCACCCTGGTGCTGCGCCAATCCACATCGATGCAATGACCATGAGGCACGCATGAGCGACACCCTCGACCTGAGCCTGGAAGGCGTGGAGCGCCGGTCGCTGGCCGACTTCACCGAGCAGGCTTATCTCAACTACTCCATGTACGTGATCATGGACCGCGCACTGCCGCACATCGGCGACGGCCTCAAGCCGGTGCAGCGCCGCATCGTCTATGCCATGAGCGAGCTGGGCCTGGACGCCGACTCCAAGCACAAGAAGTCGGCGCGCACCGTCGGCGACGTGCTCGGCAAGTACCACCCGCACGGCGACAGCGCCTGCTACGAGGCCATGGTGCTGATGGCCCAGCCGTTCAGCTACCGCTACACGCTGGTCGATGGCCAGGGCAACTGGGGTGCGCCGGACGATCCCAAGTCCTTCGCCGCCATGCGTTACACCGAGGCGCGCCTGTCGCGCTACTCCGAGGTGCTGCTGTCCGAGCTGGGCCAGGGCACCGTGGACTGGGTGCCGAACTTCGACGGCACCATGGACGAGCCGGCGACCCTGCCGGCGCGCCTGCCCAACCTCTTGCTAAACGGCACCACCGGCATCGCCGTGGGCATGGCCACCGACGTGCCGCCGCACAACCTGCGTGAAGTCGCCAGCGCCTGCGTGCGCCTGCTCGACGAGCCGGGCGCCGGCGTCGAACAGCTGATGGAACACGTGCAGGGCCCGGACTTCCCCACCGAGGCGGAGATCATCACCCCGCGCAGTGATCTGCTGAAGATCTACCAGACCGGCCGCGGCTCGGTGCGCATGCGCGCCGTGTACCGCGTCGAGGACGGCGACATCGTGGTCGCCGCCCTGCCGCACCAGGTTTCCGGGGCCAAGGTGCTGGAGCAGATCGCCGCGCAGATGCAGGCCAAGAAGCTGCCGATGGTCGCCGACCTGCGCGACGAGTCGGACCACGAGAACCCCTGCCGCATCGTCATCATCCCGCGCTCCAATCGCGTGGATGCCGAAGAGCTGATGACCCACCTGTTCGCCACCACCGATCTGGAGTCCAGCTACCGGGTCAACACCAACGTCATCGGTCTCGACGGCAAGCCGCAGGTGAAAGACCTGCGCACCCTGCTGACCGAGTGGCTGCAGTACCGCGTGGGCACCGTGCGCCGCCGCCTGCAGTTCCGCCTGGACAAGGTGGAGAAGCGCCTGCACCTGTTGGAAGGCTTGCTCATCGCCTTCCTCAACCTCGACGAGGTGATCCGCATCATCCGCACCGAGGACTCGCCCAAGCCGGTGCTGATGGAAACCTTTGGCCTGACCGACGTGCAGGCCGACTACATCCTCGACACCCGCCTGCGCCAGCTGGCGCGCCTGGAAGAGATGAAGATCCGCGGCGAGCAGGACGAGCTGGCCAAGGAACGCGACAAGCTGCTGGCCCTGCTCGGCAGCGAGGCCAAGCTGAAGAAGTTGGTGCGCCAGGAGATCCTCGCCGACGCCGAGAAGTACGGTGATGAGCGCCGCTCGCCGATCGTCGCCCGTGCCGAGGCCCGCGCCCTGTCGGAAACCGAGCTGATGCCGACCGAGCCGGTCACCGTGGTCCTCTCGGAAAAGGGCTGGGTGCGTTGCGCCAAGGGCCACGACATCGATGCCACCGGCCTGTCCTACAAGGCCGGCGACGGCTTCAAGGCCGCCGCGCCGGGGCGCTCGAACCAGTACGCCGTATTTATCGATTCGACGGGCCGCAGCTACTCGCTGGCCGCCCATAGCCTGCCTTCCGCACGCGGCCAGGGCGAGCCGCTGACCGGCCGCCTGACCCCGCCACCGGGCGCGAGCTTCGACTGCGTGCTGCTGCCGGACGACAGCGCCTTGTACGTGATCGCCTCCGACGCCGGCTACGGCTTCGTGGTCAAGGGCGAGGATCTGCAGGCCAAGAACAAGGCCGGCAAGGCGCTGCTCAGCCTGCCCAATGGCGCCCAAGTGGTGCCGCCCAAGCCGGTGGCCAGCGTCGAGAACGACTGGCTGGCGGCGGTGACCACCGAGGGTCGCCTGCTGTTGTTCAAGGTCGCCGACCTGCCGCAACTGGGCAAAGGCAAGGGCAACAAGATCATCGGCATCCCCGGTGAACGCGTGGCCAGTCGCGAGGAATACCTCACCGACCTGGCCGTGCTGCCCAGCGGCGCCACCCTGGTGCTGCAGGCCGGCAAGCGCACCCTGTCGCTCAAGCCCGACGACCTGGAGCACTACAAGGGCGAGCGCGGGCGGCGTGGCAACAAGCTGCCACGCGGCTTCCAGCGGGTCGATGCGCTGCAGGTAGAGGCGCCTGCCTGAGCCCAAGCGCAGCGGCAAGCCGTGCCGTAGAGCGCCGCGGGCTGGAGTCTGCGGCGACTTTGACGGATCATGTGCGGCCTTGACGTAGATTCCGGCCGCCCGCGGCCCAGGTGAAAAGATGAGACTGCTGCGCCTCCCCACCATACTGCTGCTGACCGGCCTGCTCGGCCTGGTCGGCTGCACGGCGCACCAACCGGTACCGCTGTATCAGCTGGACAACGGCAATGCCGAGATCCCCAGCCAGACCCAGGGCGTATCCGTATTGCTCGGCCCCGTCTCGGTGGCCGATTACCTGCAGCGCGAATCCCTGCTGCAACGCCAGAACGACGGCAGCCTGCTGGCCGCCGACGATGCCCGCTGGGCCGGCAACCTCGCTGGCGACATCGACCAGCTGCTGCTGCGCCAGCTGGCCTGGCGCCTGGACAGCCAGCGCACCGTGCTGGCCCCCACCAGCGCTGAATTCAAACCGGACGTACAGGTGCTGCTGAACATCATCCGCCTGGACTCCGGCCCGTCCCACCCGGCCGTGCTCGAGGCCCAGTGGCGCCTGCTGGACCGTTCCGGCCAGCTGCGCGACAGCCACCTGCTGCGCCTGGAAGAAGCCCACAGCGGCACCACCGCCGACCAGGTGCAGGCGCAGAGCCGCCTGCTGCGCCAGCTGGCCCAGCGCCTGGCCGCGGCCATCGAGCCACTGCGCAACCAGCCGATCGCCGAGGCACCGAAGCCGACGCCGGCACCACAGCGGGCGGCCAAGCCGCAGGCCGCGGAACCGAAGATCCCGCTGGTCGCACCGACCCGCAGCAGCGGCGAAGTGCTGCGCTTCTGACCGCGCCGGCGAGCGGCGGGCGCCATCGCCAACCTGCTCGCCCCTGGCCGGTTTGCCCCGCCACGCGGCGCTCTGCTAGTGTCGCGCCCGACCCCATTTTCCGCCGAGACCCGCCCATGGCACGCAAGAAAGCCGTCGACTTCGAAACCTCCCTCGCCGAGCTGCAGAGCCTGGTCGAGCGCCTGGAGAGCGGCGAACTGTCGCTGGAAGACTCGCTGGGCGCCTTCGAGCAGGGCATCCGCCTGACCCGCGAGTGCCAGGCCTCCCTGGCCCAGGCCGAGCAGAAGGTGCAGCAGTTGCTCGAGCGCGACGGCGAACTGGAGGAAGTGCCCTTCGACGCGGACCCGCAGGCATGATCGGCGCCTACCAGCAGCGCTGCCAGGCGCGGGTCGACGCAGCCCTGGAAGAACTCTTCGACGTCCCCCGCAGCGAGCTGGCTCGCCTGTACCAGGCCATGCGCTACAGCGTGGTCAACGGCGGCAAGCGGGTGCGCCCGCTGCTGGTCTATGCCGCCTGTGAGGCGCTGGACGGCGACCTCGAGCGTGCCGATGGCGCCGCCTGCGCGGTGGAGCTGATCCACGCCTACTCCCTGGTCCACGATGACCTGCCGGCCATGGACGACGACGACCTGCGCCGCGGCCAGCCGACCACCCACATCGCCTATGACGAGGCCTGCGCCATCCTCGCCGGCGACGGTCTGCAGAGCCTGGCCTTCGCCGCCCTGGCCGATGCCCGGCGCAACCCGGTCGATCCGGAGTTGCGCCTGTCCATGGTCCTCGGCCTGGCCCGCGCCGCCGGCCCGGCCGGCATGGTCGGCGGCCAGGCCATCGACCTCGAGTCCGTAGGCCGCGAGCTCGACCAGCAGGCCCTGGAAACCATGCACCGGCACAAGACCGGCGCACTGATCGAGGCCAGCGTGCAGCTCGGCGCCCTGGCCAGCGGCAAGGCCGATGTGGCCAGCCTGCGCTCGCTGCAACAGTACGCCCGCGCCGTCGGCCTGGCGTTCCAGGTGCAGGACGACATCCTCGACGTGGAGAGCGACACCGCCACCCTGGGCAAGACCCAGGGCAAGGACGAAGCCAACCACAAGCCCACCTACCCCGCGCTGCTCGGCCTGGAGCAGGCCAAGGCCTATGCGCTGGAGCTGCGCGACCAGGCCCTGCACGCCCTACGCCCATTCGGCGACAGCGCCGAGCCGCTGCGCGAGCTGGCCCGCTACGTGGTCGAGCGGCGCAGCTGAGCGCCGCCCCATCACTCGCATCAATACCCCGCCTTTCGCCTGATCAGGCTTGCTTTACCCCCGGCGCCCAGCGCCTAAGATGGCCGCATCACAAGAACCAGACCGGAGCGGTCGGCCATGCCCTTTTCCTCCCTATTGATCGCCAACCGCGGCGAGATCGCCATTCGCATCGCTCAGGCCTGTGCCGACCTCGGCATCCGCTCGGTCGCCATCTACGCCGAGGACGACGCGGCCTGCCTGCACACGCGCAAGGCCGACCTCGCCGTGCCGCTCAGGGGCCGCGGGGTGCCTGCCTACCTGGACATGGACCAGCTGATCGCCATCGCCCTGGAGCAGGGCTGCACGGCGGTACACCCCGGCTACGGTTTTCTCGCCGAGAACGCCGAGTTCGCCCGCCGTTGCCAGGCTGCCGGCCTGACCTTCGTCGGGCCGGCGCCGGAGACCCTCGAACTGTTCGGCGACAAGGCCGCCGCCAGGGCGCTGGCCGAACGCTGCGCGGTACCGCTAGTGCCGGGGCTCAACCGTGCGGTCAGCCTCGCCGAGGCGCAGACATTCCAGGCCGAACACGGCGCAGTGATGGTCAAGGCACTGGCCGGCGGCGGCGGGCGCGGCATGCGCGCGGTGAGCGCGGCCGAGGAACTGGCCGAGGCCTACGCGCGCTGCCAGTCCGAGGCGCAGGCGGCCTTCGGCAATGGTGCGCTGTACGTCGAGAAGCTGGTGCAGCGCGCCCGCCATATCGAGGTGCAGGTGCTCGGCGACGGCCAGACGGTCAGCCACCTGTGGGAGCGCGACTGCAGCCTGCAGCGGCGCAACCAGAAGCTGGTGGAGATCGCCCCCAGCCCGGACCTCGACGCATCCGCACGCGAGGCGATCATCGCCTGCGCCCTTCGCCTGGCCGGCGAGGTCGGCTATCGCGGCATCGGCACCTTCGAGTTCCTCCTCGACCTGGACAGTCCCGGCCGCTTCTATTTCATGGAGGCCAACCCGCGGGTGCAGGTCGAGCACACCGTCACCGAGCAGGTGACCGGCATCGACCTGCTGCACACCCAGCTGCGCCTGAGCGCCGGTACCAGTCTGGCCGAGCTCGGCCTGAGCAACCCGCCGACGCCGAAGGGCAGCGCCGTGCAGCTGCGCCTGAACCTGGAAACCCTGCTGGCCGATGGCAGCGCGCGCCCGGCCGCCGGCGTGCTGAGCGCCTACCAGCCGCCCGCCGGCCCCGGCCTGCGCGTCGACGGCCATGGCTACGCCGGCTACCCGGTGAGCCCGGCCTACGACTCGCTGCTGGCCAAGCTGATCGCCGCCGCGGCCGACTACCCGAGCGCCCTGCGCCGCGCCTACCGCGCCCTGTGCGAGGTGCGCCTGGAGGGCGTGGCGAGCAACCTGCACCTGCTGCAGAACCTGCTGCAGCGCGAGGAAGTGACCGGCAACCGGGTCGACACCCGCTTCGTCGAACGCCACCTGGGCGAACTGCTCGCGGCCCACGGCGCGGCGCATCCACATCACTACTTCGCCGGCAGCGGCGCGGCCGAGCGGGCGGCGCAGCGCGGCGTCGATGCCCCGCCCGGCACCGTCGCCCTGAGCGCGCCTAGCAGCGGCGTGCTGGTCGCCCTGCAGGCGACCGAGGGCGATGCCGTGGCCACCGGGCAGACGGTAGCCGTGCTGGAGGCGATGAAGATGGAATTCGAGGTGCGCGCCGAGCGCGGCGGCATCGTTCGCGCCCTGACCGTCGCACCCGGCGACGCCCTGGCCGAGGGCCAGGCCCTGCTGTTTCTCGAGCCGGCCGAAGTAGCCGGTGCCGGTGGCGACAGCGAGGAGAGCCGCGACCTCGAACATATCCGCGCCGACCTCGCCGAAGTGCTGGAGCGCCACGCGCTGCTGACCGACGAACGCCGCCCCGCGGCAGTGGCCAAGCGACGCAAGACCGGCCAGCGCACCGTGCGTGAGAATCTGGCGGACTTGCTGGATGAAGGCAGCTTCATCGAGTACGGCGCCATGGCCCTGGCCGCCCAGCGCCGCCGACGCTCCGCCGAGGAGCTGCTGGAGCTGAGCCCCGCCGACGGCCTGGTGGCCGGCATCGGCACGGTCGGCGCCGCACAGTTCGGCGAGCAGGCCGCGCGTTGCATGGCCATCGCCTACGACTACACGGTGTTCGCCGGCACCCAGGGCGTGATGAACCACAAGAAGACCGACCGCATGCTGGCCCTGGCCGAGCAGTGGCGCCTGCCCGTGGTGCTGTTCGCCGAGGGCGGTGGCGGGCGGCCCGGCGATACCGACTTCGTCGGCGTGGCCGGGCTGGATTGCCACACCTTCGTCGGCATGGCCAAGCTCTCCGGCCTGGTGCCGACCGTGGGCGTGGTCTCCGGCCGCTGCTTCGCCGGCAACGCCGCGCTGCTCGGCTGCTGCGACGTGATCATCGCCACCCGCAACGCCAGCATCGGCATGGCCGGCCCGGCGATGATCGAGGGTGGCGGCCTGGGTAGCTTCAAGCCCGAGGACGTCGGCCCCACCAGCGTGCAGGGGCCCAACGGGGTGATCGATGTGCTGGTCGAGGACGAGGCCGAGGCGGTACGGGTGGCCAGGCAGTACCTGTCCTATTTCCAGGGCCACCAGGCCGACTGGCGTTGCGCCGACCAGCGCGAGCTGCGCCACCTGATCCCGGAGAATCGCCTGCGCGTCTACGACATCCGCCAGGTCATCGCCACCCTGGCCGACGAGGACAGCGTGCTGGAGCTGCGCCGCCAGTTCGCCCATAGCCTGATCACCGCCTTCATTCGCATCGAAGGCAAGCCGTACGGCCTGATCGCCAACAACCCGGCCCACCTGGGCGGCGCCATCGACGCGGTGGCGGGTGACAAGGCCGCGCGCTTCATGCAGCTGTGCGAGGCCCACGACCTGCCCATCGTCTCGCTGTGCGACACCCCCGGCTTCATGGTCGGACCGCAGGCCGAGCAGCAGGGCACGGTGCGCCATGTGTCGCGCATGTTCGTCACCGCGGCCAGCCTGTCCGTGCCCTTCTTCACCCTGGTGCTGCGCAAGGGCTACGGCCTGGGCGCCCAGGCCATGGCCGCCGGCAGCTTCCACTCGCCCATGTTCACCGCCGCCTGGCCCAGTGGCGAGTTCGGCGCCATGGGCCTGGAAGGCGCGGTGCGCCTGGGCTTCGCCAAGGAGCTGGCGGCGCAGGAAAGCGACGCGGCGCGCCAGGCGCTGTTCGACAAGCTGGTGGGCAAGGCCTACGCCAACGGTAAGGCGTTGAACATGGCCAGTTACCTGGAGATCGATGCCGTCATCGACCCGGCCGAGAGCCGCGCCTGGCTGCTGCGCGGCCTCAATGCGGCGCCCGCCCCGGCACCGCGTACGGGCAAGAAGCGGCCCTTCGTCGACACCTGGTAGGAGCATGACCATGCACATCGAGCACCAATTACTGGCGGTCAACGGCATCGACCTCAGCCTCTACAGCACCGGCCCGGCCGACGGCCGCCCGGTGTGGCTGCTGCACGGCTTCCCCGAGTGCTGGTATGCCTGGCACCCGCAGATCGAGGCGCTGGCCGCCGCCGGCTACCGGGTGTTCGCCCCGGAGATGCGCGGCTACGGGCAGAGCAGCGCGCCGAGCGACCCGGCCGCCTATGACCTGATCACCCTGTGCGGCGATATCCAGGGCGCCATGGACGCCCTCGGCCAGACCCACGTCGCGGTGGTCGGCCACGACTGGGGCGCGCCGGTGGCCTGGCACCTGGCCCTGCTGGAGCCCGAGCGGGTGCAGGCACTCGGCGCGCTGTCCGTGCCGTTCGGTGGGCGCCCCAGGCGCCCGGCCATCGAGATGATGCGCGAGGCCTACGCCGGGCGCTTCCACTACATCCTCTACTTCCAGGAGCCGGGCCTGGCCGAGGCCGAGCTGGACGCCGACATCGGCCGCAGCCTGCGCCTGCTGCTCGGCGGCCTGGAGGGCGCGTTGCTGGCCGACAAGCCGGCCGACGCACGGCTGTTCGATGGCCTCACCGACCTGCCGCTGCCGGCCTGGTGCCCGCCGGAGCTATTCGCCGTGTACGAGCGCACCTTCGCCGGTCGCGGCTTCCACGGCGCGCTGAACTGGTACCGCAATTTCGAGCGCAACTGGCAGCGCACCGAGCACCTGGCGGATGAACAGGTCGAGCAACCGACCCTGTTCCTGCTCGGCGAACGCGACCCGGTTGGCCGCTTCGAGGCGCCGACGCTCAAACGCATGACCGCCAAGGTGCCGCGCCTGGAACAGCACCTGCTGCCCGGCTGCGGCCACTGGCTGCAGAGCGAGCGTGGAGAAGAGGTCAGCGCCCTGCTGCTGGAGTTCCTCGGCCGCCACTACCCAAGCGCCTAAGCCGGAGCGACCGCAGGGTGCGCCGCGCGCACCGCCGACACCAGCACAGCCCGCCCCGCGGGGCCGCAGCAGACCGATGGCAGTTTGGGCAGCGAGCGGCGCTTCAGGTAAACTGCCGCATCTTTTACACCTATAACGATTCGCCTGATGTCGACCACCTTTCACGAGATTCCCCGTGAGCGCCCCGCCACGCCCCTGCTGGACAGCGCGGAGACACCGGACGGCCTGCGCCGCCTGGCGGAAAGCGAGCTGGAAACGCTTGCCGACGAGCTGCGCCAGTACCTGCTGTACAGCGTCGGCCAGACCGGCGGGCATTTCGGCGCCGGCCTCGGCGTGGTCGAGCTGACCATCGCCCTGCACTACGTCCTCGACACCCCGGAAGACCGCCTGGTGTGGGACGTCGGCCATCAGGCCTATCCGCACAAGATCCTCACCGGCCGTCGCGAGCGCATGAACACCCTGCGCCAGAAGGACGGGCTGGCCGCCTTCCCGCGGCGCGGCGAGAGCGAATACGACACCTTCGGCGTCGGCCACTCCAGCACCAGCATCAGCGCGGCCCTGGGCATGGCCATCGCCGCGCGCATGCAGGGCAGCCCGCGCAAGGCCGTGGCGGTGATCGGCGACGGCGCGCTCACCGCCGGCATGGCCTTCGAGGCGCTCAACCACGCCTCGGACGTCAAGGCCAACATGCTCGTCGTGCTCAACGACAACGACATGTCGATCTCCAAGAACGTCGGCGGCCTGTCCAACTACCTGGCCAAGATCATCTCCAGCCGCACCTATTCGAGCATGCGCGAGGGCAGCAAGAAGATCCTCTCGCGCCTGCCCGGCGCCTGGGAGATCGCGCGCAAGGTCGAGGAACACGCCAAGGGCATGCTGGTGCCCGGCACCCTGTTCGAGGAGCTGGGCTGGAACTACGTCGGCCCCATCGACGGCCACGACCTGCCGACCCTGATCACCACCCTGCGCAACATGCGCGACCTGGACGGCCCGCAATTCCTCCACGTGGTGACCAAGAAGGGCAAGGGCTTCGCCCCGGCCGAGGTCGACCCCATCGGCTATCACGCCATCACCAAGCTGGAGCCGATCAAGGCCACCGCGCCGGTCGCCCCGAAGCTGGCGTCCGGGCCCAAGTATTCCGCGGTATTCGGCCAGTGGCTGTGCGACATGGCCGAGGAAGACCCGAGACTGGTCGGCATCACCCCGGCGATGAAGGAAGGCTCCGACCTGGTGGCCTTCGCCGACAGGTTCCCCGAGCGCTACTTCGACGTCGCCATCGCCGAGCAGCACGCGGTGACCCTGGCCGCCGGCATGGCCTGCGACGGCGCTAAGCCGGTGGTGGCGATCTACTCCACCTTCCTGCAGCGCGCCTACGACCAGCTGATCCACGACGTGGCCGTGCAGCATCTCGACGTGCTGTTCGCCATCGACCGCGCCGGCCTGGTCGGCGAGGACGGCCCGACCCACGCGGGCAGCTTCGACATTTCCTATCTGCGCTGCATCCCCGGCATGCTGATCGCCACGCCCAGCGACGAAAACGAGCTGCGCCTGCTGCTCACCACCGGCTATCACTTCCCGGGCCCGGCGGCCGTGCGCTACCCACGCGGCGGCGGCCCCAACGCAGTCATCGAACCGGCGCTGGAAGGCGTGGAGATCGGCAAGGCGGTGGTGCGCCGCCAGGGCAAGGGCGTTGCGTTGCTGGCCTTCGGCGTACAGCTGAGCGAGGCCCTCAGGGTCGGCGAGACGCTGGATGCCACGGTGGTGGACATGCGCTTCGTCAAACCCCTCGACGAAGCCCTGCTGCGCGAGCTGGCCGGCAGCCACGACCTGCTGGTAACCCTCGAGGAAAACGCGGTGATGGGCGGTGCGGGCGGCGCGGTCAGCGAATTCCTCGCCGCGGAGAACCTGCTCAAGCCGCTGCTGCACCTGGGCCTGCCCGACTACTACGTGGAACACGCCAAGCCGGCGCAGATGCTCGCCGAATGCGGCCTGGACCAGGCCGGCATCGAATCAGCCATCCGCCAGCGCCTCGCCCTGCTCACCGCCTGACCCCTCGCCTCGCACCGGCCTGCTTCTTGCACTGTTGTCCCGGATAACAACAAGGAACGGGGCCGTCCGCGACGGCAGGAGTCATGTATGCCGCTGCTCAGTCATCGAATGACCTTCAGGGATCACGAGCGCCGCTGGCTGCCCTGGCTGGGGCGCAACGGCAAGGTGGCGCTGGGCTGGTCCTGGCTGCTCAACCGCGGCCAGGCGGCTCAGATCGAGAAAACCTTCGCCGGCCTGGCGCAGAGCCGTGTCGAGCTGCTGGTGGGTTGGGCTCGCCAGCACTGGCAGGCTCTGGAGCTGATCGGCGACGGTCTCGGCCAGGCCTGGCCGAGACCGTCGAACGATGCCCTGGAGCAGGCGCGAGCGCACATGCCGGAGATATCCGAGCTGTTCGTGGTGGCCGGCGACGGCCGCGTGCTCGCCTCCAGCCATAGGCCACGGGCAGGCCAGCGCCACGATCCGGACGCCGTCGCCGCCGGCATGCGGGCGCCCTTCCTGCGTGGCCCTTACGTCGATGAGCTGACCCTGCAACTCGGCGCCACTACTTCCCAGTTCCACGATGCCGTGACGCTTATGTTCCACCAGCCGCTGCGCCACGCTGGCCGGGTGGTCGGCTGCCTGTGCGCGCGCATTCCCAACGACGTGCTCAGCGACCTGATCCAGCGCGAGGCCGGCCACGTCTACCGTGATTCCGGTGACAACTACCTGTTCATGGTGCAGAGCGCCTACGACCCGAGCATCGCCCCCGGCACCGCGCTGTCACGCTCGCGCTTCGAGGACGCCACCTTCAGCGGCGGCGACAACCTGAAACAGGGCATTCGCACTCCGTTCGGCACTATTCGTGTGCAGAAACACACCGAGTTCGAACTGCGCTTCACCGCCCCGGCCACCGGCGAACTGCACCCCGGCGTGCGCGAGACCATCCGCCACGGCAGCAACCTGTTCGTGCTTTATCCGGGATACCCCGACTACCGCCATGTACCGGTGATCGGTGCCGGTCTGACCCTGCGTCTACCCGGCTCGCCGGATACCTGGGGCATGATGTGCGAGGGCGACCTGGAGGAAGTCTATCGCCGGCGCGGCTTCAGCTACTCGCTGAGCCGCCAATTGCTGCTCGGCCTGTGCGCCCTCGGCGGCTTGCAGATGGCCCTCGACGCTCAGTTGCCACAGCAGGCGGCCGCCCTCACCTTTGCCGCCGCCGGCCTGCTGCTGGGCGCCTTCTGGGCCTTCAGTCTGCACCCGCGGGCGCGCAAGCTGCAGGCGCTGTCGGACTTCTTCCTGGAGACGGCCGAATGCGGCGCGCCGCTGAGCAACCGCCTCGGCGTGGCAGACTTCGGCCGCGACGAGGCCGGCGCGCTGGCAGGCTGGATCAACAGTTTCGTCGACAAGATGGACCACACCATGCAGGGCATCGTCGCCGCCGGCGATGCCCTGCGGCGCACCTCCGACGCCCTCGGCCAAACCTCGGCCAACGCATCCCAGTGCGCGGTCCAGGGCCAGGCTGCGGCGGTGTCCACCGCGCGGGCCATGCTGGAGGTGAACCACAGCATCGGCCACGCCACCGAACACATCCTCGATAGCGAAAGCGCCTCGCGCCAGGCCCTGCAGATGAGCCGCGAGGGGAGCGAGGCGGTGCGCCAGAACGCCGAGGACGTGGGCCAACTGGCCGCGCGCATCGAACAGTCGAGCCAGGCCCTGCAGGCGCTTAACAGGCAGACGGAGGAAATCCAGCACGTCACCGAGTCGATTCACGCCATCGCCGACCAGACCAACCTGCTGGCGCTCAACGCCGCCATCGAGGCCGCGCGCGCCGGTGACAGCGGCCGCGGCTTCGCCGTGGTCGCCGACGAGGTACGCGGCCTGGCGCAACGTACGGCCCAGTCGACCCAGCAAATCGCCGGCACCCTCGAAAGCGTGCGCCAGCAGACGCTGCAGGCCATGGCGGCAATGCGGTCCTGCCAGGAGGCGGCGCAGCGCGGCGTGGCACGCTCCCACGAGGCGAACGCTGCGCTGCAACGCATTCAAGGCGAGGTCGAGGCCATGCAGGACCGGCTCGGCCAGATCAGTCAGTCCATGCGCCAACAGCTCGGGCAGGTCAAGGCGGTAACCGACCAGGCCCAGGCCATCACCGGTGCGGCCGAGCGCAGCAGCCAAAGCGCCGATGAAACCCGCCAGGCCGCGCAGACTCTGGCCCAGCTGGTGCTCGACCTGCACAAAACCGCCAGCCGCCTGGGCCATCAGAACGGTGCACAGCGTACGGCCGATGCCAGCGGTGACATCCGCCGAGAGCCGGCGCGGGCCTGATCCGCCCATCGCACATGAGCGATGCTCAAGCGCACCGCAGCTAAACTTGCTTGAGATTCAACACGCTGTGCACTAAGGTGCGCGGCGTTTTTCTTTCCATCAGGTGCGCCGGTATTCGCCGGCGATAATCGGGAAGCCGGTGCGCTCACGAGCAATCCCGGCACTGCCCCCGCAACGGTAATCGACCGCAGCCAGGTTGCAGCCCCGCAATGGCCACTGGGTTTTCCCGGGAAGGCGAGCGGATCGGCGTCGAGAGTCCGGAGACCGGCCTGACGGAATCGACTGGTGTTGCGGAGGGCATCACCGTCAGGCGCACCCGCGCGCCTGTCCTGCCCTCCTCGAAGTCTCCAAGACCTTTGAGGAAACCCGATGAAGCTGTCCCGTTATTTCCCGCTCTCGGCTCTGGCCGTGTCCCTGCTACCTTCCGTCGCCCTGGCGGATGATCAGGAATCCGCGCTCAAGCTCTCCGAAACCCTGATCAGCGCCAACCGCGACGTGCAGCAGCGCAGCGAGAGCAGCGCCGCCAGCACGGTGTTCACCCGCGCCGACATCGAGCGCCTGCAACCGCAGTCGGTGGTCGACATCCTCAAGCGCGTGCCCGGCGTCCAGGTGATCGACAGCGGCCTCGGCAGCCAGGCCAGCATGTTCATCCGCGGCACCAAGTCGGCCCAGAGCCTGGTGCTGGTGGACGGCATGCGCATCGGTTCGGCCAGCTCCGGCGACAGCAACCTGCAGCACCTCAATATCGACCAGATCGAGCGCATCGAAGTGCTGCGCGGGCCGCGCTCGGCGGTCTACGGCGCAGACGCCATCGGCGGCGTGGTGCAGATTTTCACCCGTCGAAGCGCCGGCGGAGGTCTCGCCCCGTTCGTGCGCATGGGTTACGGCAGCCGCGGCACCTGGCAGCGCAGTGCCGGCATCTCCGGCGGCGACGAGCAGACCCGCTTCAGCCTGGCCGGCAGCCTCAACGAGACCAACGGCATCGACCGCAGCGGCCTGTCCTACGACTCCGACCGGGACCACGACGCCTATCGCAACAAGGCCTTCAGCCTGAGCCTCAGCCACAAGTTCAACGAGCGCCTGGAAGCCGGTGTCAACGTCCTCGACCAGCGCGGCCGCACCGAGTACGACAACCCCTTCGGTCGCTTCGACATGACCACCTTCGAGTCGGTCGGCCAGGACCCGTACAGCGACTTCACCGTCAGCAGCGTGTCCAGCTACTTCGACGCGCAGATCAACGACCTGTGGAGCAGCCGTCTGGAAGTCGGCCACAGCGAAAACCGCGAGGAAAGCCTGGACAAGCTCAGCGACGAGCGCAGCGTGTTCAACACCTACCGCGACTCGGCGAACTGGCTTAATACCCTGAGCCTCGGCGGCGGCCACAGCCTGCTGCTGGGCGCCGACTGGTACGAGGACCAGCTCAACAGCAGCACCGCCTTCGACGAGGAGCAGCGCTGGAACCAGGGCGCCTACGTGCAACACCGCTACGAGGGCGAGGGCTTCTCCACCGAGTTGGGCCTGCGCCACGACAAGAACGAGCAGTTCGGCAGCGAGAACACCTGGAGCGGCGCCCTGACCCTGCCGCTGAACGCCGCCAATGACCTGATCCTGTCCTACAGCGAAGGCTTCCGCGCGCCGACCTTCAACGACCTCTACTACCCGGGCTACAGCAACCCGAGCCTCAAGCCGGAGCACTCCAAGAGCTACGAGCTGCAGTGGCGCAGCCAGCTGGCCGAGACCACCCGCCTCGAGGCCTCGCTGTACCGCACCGACATCGAGGACGCCATCGCCAGCGACCAGAACTTCATCCCGCAGAACATCGCCGAGGCGCGCATCCACGGCTTCGAGGCGAGCCTGCAGCAGGAGCTGTTCGGCTGGCAGGGCCAGCTGGGCGTCGCCTTCGTCGACCCGCGCGACCGCGACAACGGCCACACCCTCAACCGACGCGCCCGCCGTACGCTGAGTTTGGATCTGGATCGCCGCTTCGGCGACTTCGCCGTCGGCGCCTCCTGGCAGGCGGCGAGCAGCAGCTACGACGATCCGGACAACCAGCAGGAGATGGGCGGCTACGGGCTGCTGGGCCTGCGCGGCAGCTGGCAGGCCACCTCCGAGCTGAAGCTGGAGGCCAAGGTCGACAACCTGCTGGACAAGGAATACCAGCGCGCGCTGTACGAGCACGAAGGCGTGAGCTACGGCTACCGCCAGGAAGGCCGCAGCGCGATGCTCGGCTTCGTCTGGACGCCGAAGCTGTAAGCGTCTTGCGCCACATGCAAAAGGCCCCGAACGGGGCCTTTTGTCTTTCCGGACTAGTTGAAGCGTGCGCCGGCCAGTCGCTCGCAGAGCTTCTCCGTGGCCACCAGCATCTGGAAGCTGGGCCGCTCCAGGCCCTTGTCGGGCACCGGCCACAGCTGATTCAGGCGCACCGCCGGCAGCTGCGGCCAGGCGCGCCAAGGCTGCAGCTCGGCGTCGCTGCCGCCGATGATCGCCGCCGGCGCACGGGCCAGCACCGCCTCGACATTGACCTGCGGCGCCGGCAGGCGCAGGTCGGCGAACACGTTGCGCGCGCCGCATACGCGCAGGGCGTCGCTGACGATCTGTTGGCCGCCGAGGGTGTACAACGGCGCATGCCAGACCTGGTAGAACACCGGCAGCAGCGGCTCGCGCCGGTAGCGCTGGCGCAGCTCGGCCAGGCGCGTCTCGAACCGCTCGCGCAGCGCCTGGCCGCGGGCGGCGAAACCGACCCGCCGGCCGATCTCGGCGAACTGTTCGGCGAGCTGCGCGAAATCATGGGGTTCGCCGACATAGAGCGGGATGCCGAAGGATTCGAGTTGCCTGCGCTGCGCCTCGGGCACGCTGGCCGGCCACAGCAGCAGCAGATCGGGCTGCAGCGCCAGCAGGGTTTCCAGCTCCACCTGGCCGTAGCGCCCCACCGAAGGCAGGTGCTCCAGCCCGGCCGGCCGCGGGCCGCCGTCGAGCACGCCGACCAGGCGCTCGGTGGCGCCCAGCTCCAGCATGATTTCCGACATCGAGGGCGCCAGGCTGACCACCCGCTCGGCGGCCGCCAGCGGCATCGCGCAGGCGAGCAGGCAGGCAGCCAGGAAGGTGCGCATCAACCCAGCTGGCGCGGGATTCGGTACAGGGAGAGCAGCACCACGCTGCTCAGCGCCATGAGCATCAGGGCGACGGCATTGAGCCCGCTGAACAGGGCGATGGCGGCGACCCAGGCCGGCAGGCAGGCGCCGAGGAAGGCCTTGCGCCGCTGGCGCGCCAGCTCCAGCCAGGCCACGCGCTCATGCTCGCCGTCCAGGGCGGCCTGGGTGGCGATCAGCGCGCGCTTGTAGGCGGAGAACAGCGGCAGGCTGACGAACATCGAGGCCACGCCGGCGATGAACAGCGGCATCTCCAGCACCGTACCCAGGGCCTGGCTGCCGCCGAACAGCAGGTTGAGGAAGAACAGCGGCGCCAAGGCGAAGCCGAGCCAGCGCCACCATTCCAGGGCGAGCCGGCGACGCACCTCGGCGCGGGTCATTCTTCTTCGGCCTGGTGCTTGAGACCCAGCAGATGGCCGAGCTTGCCGGCCTTGGTCGCCAGGTACTTGCTGTTGTGCGCATTGAGCGCCACCTCGAGCGGACGGCGCTCGGCGACGCGCACGCCGAAGCCTTCCAGCGCCTTGACCTTGCGCGGGTTGTTGGTCATCAGGGAGATGGCGCGGATGCCCAGGTGGTCGAGCATCGGCTGGCAGATCGAGTAGTCGCGCTGGTCGGCGGCGAAGCCCAGGCGCTCGTTGGCCTCGACGGTGTCGGCGCCGCCGTCCTGCAGCTCGTAGGCGCGGATCTTGTTCAGCAGGCCGATGCCGCGGCCTTCCTGGCGCAGGTACAGCAGCACGCCACGGCCCTCGGCGGCGATGGCGCGCAGGGCCGCCTCGAGCTGGGCGCCGCAGTCGCAGCGCTGGCTGAACAGGGCGTCGCCGGTCAGGCATTCGGAATGCAGGCGGCCCAGCACCGGCTGGCCGTCGGCAACATCGCCCAGGGTCAGGGCCACGTGCTCCTTGCCGCTCTCCTCGTCGAGGAAACCGTGCATGGTGAACACCGCGAAAGGCGTGGGCAGCTTGGAGGCGGCGACGAAGACGACGGACACCGGTTGCTCCTGTTGAGGTTCGGCGGAAAAGGCCGGCATTGTACCAGCCGACGCAGCGGCCGGCGCAGCCTGAATTATCGGGGATAAGGATCGAAACGGCCGATGGATGGCCGGGCCGGCGCGCCTAGAGCTTCGACTCCAGCATCAGCACGCCGTTGTCCTCGCGCCAGCGCACCCGGCTGAGGTAACTCATGCCCAGCAGCACCTCGGAGGGCGAGCCGCCTTCCAGCACCACACCTTCCACGCCAAGCACTTCCAGGCCGCCGACCTTGACGCTGTCGAGCTTGACGCGCCAGGCCTTGACGTTGCCGCCGGCGGTGCTGGCCACCATCGGGCGGCCGACCACCCGGTAGTCGATGCCCAGGCGCCGGGCCTGGCCTTCGTTCATCGCCACCGAGGTGGCGCCGGTGTCGACCAGGAACTGCACCGGATGGCCCTCGATGGAACCGGCCACCCAGTAATGATTGCCCACGCCGCGGCTGATGCTGAGCTGGGTCTTCTGTGGCCCGCTGCTGCCGGCCTGGTTGTATTCGCGGGTCATGCCGTAGCTGCGCTGCACACCGTCGACTTCCAGCACCGCGCCCTTGCTGTCGGCGCTGATCACGCGCACGCCGCCCGGCCCGGTCTGGCCGGTGCGCACCAGCTTGCGCTGACCGTCGACCAGCAGCACCGCGGCGCCGGGGAACAGGCCGACCACCTGCACCTGGGTCTCGGCGTGCAGCAGCGGGCTCAGGGCCAGCAGCAGGCTGGCGGCGAACAGTTCAAGGCGACGCATCGGGGATCTCCATGTCCTCATCGAAGGGATAGGGCTGCCGCCAGCGGCGGAAGATCGGTCGCAACTCGCCATCCTCCACCAGCTCGCCCATGCGCCGATCGAACAGTGCGGCCAGGGCGCGGCCCCGGGCAGTATCGGCAAAGCCGGCGTACAGCGGCAAGCGGGTCAGCTCGGTTGTGCGAAAGCGCGCAGGGTCCGGCGCCTCGCTGAGGACCTCGTCGACCTCGGTGGCGGCGTCCAGGTAGAAATCGGTGTGTCCCAGCTCGAGCATGCGCAGGATGCCGACGCGGCGGCGGACCTCCTGAAAGCGGCTCACGCCCGGCAGATAGCGCTGGTACGCGTAGCCGCGCATCCAGGTCAGGCGGTACTGGCCGATGCTCGCCAGCGTCGGCGCGGGCAGGCTGCGCAGGGACAGGGCGGTGATCCGGTCGGCGTCGTAGGGCCAGCGCGGGTAGACGATGTCGTCCTTCACTTCGCCGCGGTAGGAGCCGAGCCAGGCATCCGCCTCGCCGCGCTGGACCAGGCCGATGGAGCGGGTATAGGGGGCGATGCGCAGCTGCACCTCGACGTCGGCCGGCTCGAACACCTTGCGCATCAGGTCCCAGGCCAGGCCGCTACCGTCGGGGTTGGTGTGGTCGAGCCAGTGCTCGCTGACCAGCCGGACCTCGCTCGGCAGTGGCTCGGCCCGGACCGTCGGCCAGCACAGGCACAGCAGCAATGCCAGCCAGCGGACACCCATCTACACTCTCCCGGGTCAGGCCAGGCCCCACACCAGCAGTTGCATCGCCACCCAGGCGAACACGCCGGCCAGTACGTCGTCCAGCATGATGCCGATGCCGCCGTGCACGTGGCGGTCGATCCAGCGAATCGGCCACGGCTTGATGACATCGAAGATGCGGAATACCAGGAAGCCTAGCAGCAACCAGTACCAGCCCTCGGGCACCAGCCAGAGGGTGATCCACATGCCGACCATCTCGTCCCAGACGATGCCCTCGTGGTCGTGCACGCCCATGTCTTCGGCCACCCGCCCGCACAGCCAGAAGCCGAACAGCATGGTGACGCCGAGCATCAGCCAGTAGCCCCAGTCCGGCAGCATCTGCCACAGCGGGATGAAGGGGATGGCCACCATCGAACCCCAGGTGCCCGGCGCCTTGGGCAACAGTCCCGAGCCGAAGCCGAAGGCGAGGAAGTGCCAGGGGTTGCGCCAGACCTGCGGCGCCACTTTCACCAGTTCAGTCACCGTGCATCTCTATGTGTTGTCCGAAATGTTGGTAGCCCGCCCGCGGCGGCTCGAGACGGCGCCCCTGGCCGTCCAGCAGCTGCACGCCCTGCCCTGCCCGCACCCGGCCGATCGCCGAGGCCTCCGGCCATTGGGCCCGCAGCGACGGCAGGAGTTCAGGCGGCAGGGTAAAGGCCAGACGATAGTCGTCGCCGCCGGCCAGTGCACAGTCCAGCGCCCGCTCGCCGGCCAGCGCCTGCAGCGCGGGCGACAGCGGCACTTCGGCCTGGTCGATGTGCAGCGCCACGCCGGACGCCGCGGCGATATGCCCGCAGTCGGCCAGTAGACCGTCGGAAATATCCAGCGCCGCCGTGGCCCTACCACGCAGCCATTGCCCCAGCGCGAGCTGCGGCTGCGGCGCCCAGTAGCGTTGCAACAGGTAGCTGGCGGATTCGCCCTCGACCGGCCGCTGACCCAGCACCAGCGGCAGCGCGCCGGCGCCGTCTCCCAGGCTGCCGCCGACACAGAGCAGATCGCCCGGGCGCGCGCCGCCACGGGTCAGCGCCGCGCCGGTCGGTACCTGGCCGAACACGGTGAGGGTCAGGCTCAGCGGGCCGCGGGTGGTGTCGCCGCCGACCAGGGCGATGGCGCACTGCGCAGCCATCCGCGACAGGCCGCGGGCAAAGCCTTCCAGCCAGGCCGGTTCGGCCGCGGGCAGGGTCAGCGCCAGGGTGAAGCCGAGCGGCGCAGCGCCCATTGCCGCCAGATCGCTGACGCTGACCGCCAGGGCACGCTGACCGAGCAGGAAGGGATCGCAGGGATGGGGGAAATGCACGCCGGCCACCAGGGTGTCGGTGGACAGCGCCAGCTGCATGCCGGGGGCCGGCTGCAGCAGCGCACAGTCGTCGCCGATGCCGAGGGCGATGCCTTCGGCCGCCTGCGCACAGGGCGCGGCGGCGAAGTAGCGGCGGATCAGCTCGAACTCACCCATGGGGTACTCAAAGACCCCGATCGGCAGCGGCGCGGGCGAAGAGCATCGCGCGGCGCTCGCAAACTCGCCGGCCGACACGGCAGGCCGCGCTTGCCGCGCGCCCGGCGCCTGGCCCCTCACTCCGCTCGCTCACCGCTCCGGGCCTTTCGCTCAGCGCTTGTTGGCGTTGACTTCGGGCCCGCGCAGCACCGGGGCCAGCTTGTCCAGCACGCCATTGACGAACTTGTGCCCGTCGGTGGCGCCGAACACCTTGGCCAGCTCGATGCCCTCGTTGATCACCACCTTGTAGGGCACGTCGACGCGGCTGGTCAGCTCCCAGGCGGACAGGCGCAGGATGGCCAGCTCGACCGGGTCCAGCTCGTCCAGCGGAATGCTCAGGAAGGGCGCGAAGGACGCATCCAGCTCCGGCTTGCTGCGCGCCACGCCGGTGAGGATCTCGTGGAAGTAGGCACCGTCGACGCCGCTGAAGTCGTTATCGACGCGGAACTGCGCTTCGATCTCGTTCAGCGACTGACCGGCCATGTGCCACTGATACAGCGCCTGCATGGCCAGGCTGCGGGCCACGCGGCGTTGCGCGATCTTGCCCTTGGCCTTGGGCTGCGGTGCGTCCTGGCTGTCGTCGTGATTCAGGCTCACTTGGCCTCCAGGGCCGCCAGCAGGCTGACCATTTCCAGGGCGGAAAGCGCGGCCTCGGCGCCCTTGTTGCCGGCCTTGGTGCCGGAGCGCTCGATGGCCTGCTCGATGGAGTCGACGGTCAGTACGCCGAAGGCGACCGGCACGCCGTATTCCATGGACACCTGGGCCAGGCCCTTGGTGCATTCGCCGGCGACGTATTCGAAGTGCGGGGTACCGCCACGGATCACCGCGCCGAGGGCGATGATGGCGGCGAACTCGCCGCGCTGGGCGACTTTCTGGGTGACCAGCGGGATCTCGAAGGCACCCGGCGCGCGGATGACGGTGATGTCGCTTTCCTTCACGCCGTGGCGGACCAGGGCGTCGACCGCGCCGCTGACCAGGCTCTCGACGACGAAGCTGTTGAAGCGGCCAACCACCAGGGCGTATTTGCCTTGCGGGGCGATGAAGGTACCTTCGATGGTCTTCAGGGTCATGGGCGAGTCTCGGTTCGGATAAAGAGCCGGAGTGCCCGTGGCACTCCGTAATGAAATGTTAAGCCCACTCGGGGCCATGGGTCGTCGCGGCGGCGTGTCGATATCGGCTCGACACGCGGCACCTCTGGCCCTGGGCTTATTCGGCGGGCAGGTATTCTACAACTTCCAGATCGAAGCCGGATATGGCGTTGAACTTCATCGGCGAGCTCATCAGGCGCATCTTGCGCACGCCCAGATCACGGAGAATCTGCGAGCCGGCGCCGACGGTGCTGTAGGTCGCCGGGCTCGGCGCCGGCTGCTTGCCCAGGTGGGCCAGCAGTTCCGGACCTGTGAGCGGATTGCCCAGCAGCAGCACCACGCCGCTGCCGGCCCTGGCCACCTCGGCCATGGCCGCGCGCAGGCTCCAGCGGCCCGGCTGCTTGACCAGGAACAGGTCGCGCAACGGCTCCATGTTGTGTACGCGCACCAGGGTCGGCTCTTCGGCGCACACCTTGCCCAGGGTCAGGGCCATGTGCGCGGTGTTCTCCACGCCGTCGCGGTAGGTGACCAGGGTGAACTGGCCCAGTTCGGTGTCCAGCGGCTGTTCGCTGACGCGCTCCACCGTGCGTTCGTGGATCAGCCGGTAGTGGATCAGATCGGCGATGGTGCCGATCTTCAAATCGTGCTCGGCGGCGAACTTCTCCAGCTCCGGGCGACGGGCCATGGTGCCGTCGTCGTTCATGATCTCGCAGATCACGCCGCTCGGCTCGAAGCCGGCCATGCGCGCCAGGTCGCAGGCCGCCTCGGTGTGGCCGGCGCGGGCCAGCACGCCGCCGGGCTGGGCCATCAGCGGGAAGATGTGGCCGGGGCTGACGATATCGTCGGCCACCGCGCTGCGTGCCACCGCGGCCTGCACGGTGCGCGCGCGGTCGGCGGCGGAGATGCCGGTGGTGACGCCCTCGGCCGCCTCGATGGAGACGGTGAACTTGGTGCCGAAGCCGGAACCGTTGCGCGGCGCCATCAGCGGTAGCTTGAGCAGCTCGCAGCGCTCGCGGGTCATCGGCATGCAGATCAGGCCGCGGGCGAAGCGGGCCATGAAGTTGATGTGCTCGGCGCTCACGCATTCGGAGGCGATGATGATGTCGCCTTCGTTCTCGCGGTCCTCGTCATCCATGAGGATGACCATCTTGCCGGCGCGGATGTCTTCGATCAGTTCTTCTGCGGTATTCAGGGCCATGCGGGCAATCTCACTTGTTCAGGTAGCCGTGTTCGGCGAGGAAGGCTTCGCTGATGCCCGAAGCGCTGGGTTCGGCGGCCTTGTCGCCGAGCAGCAGGCGCTCTAGGTAGCGTGCCAGCAGGTCCACTTCGAGGTTGACCCGGCGCCCCGGACGGTAGTCGGCCATGATCGTTTCGAGCAGGGTATGCGGCACGATGGTCAGTTCGAACTCTGCGCCGTTGACGGCGTTGACCGTCAGGCTGGTGCCGTCGACGGTGATCGAGCCCTTGAGCGCGATGTACTTGGCCAGCTCGCGCGGCGCGCGCACGGTGAACTGGATGGCGCGGGCGTTATCCTCACGCTTGACGATCTCGCCGACGCCGTCGACGTGGCCGCTGACCAGATGCCCGCCGAGGCGGGTGGTCGGCGTCAGGGCCTTCTCCAGGTTGACGCGGCTGCCGGCCTTGAGGTCGACGAAGGCGGTGCGGGTCAGGGTCTCGCGGCTGACGTCGGCCCAGAAGCCGTCGCCGGGCAGCTCGACCGCGGTCAGGCACACGCCGTTGACCGCGATGCTGTCGCCCAGCTTGACGTCACCGAGGTCCAGCTTGCCGGTCTCGACGTAGACGCGCACGTCGCCGCCCTTGGGCGTGATGGCCCGGATGGTGCCGATGGATTCGATTATGCCGGTGAACATGCGTCCTCCCGGAAGGTGTTGCAATGCAGCATGGACGAACTCCTGTTTTGGTCAAAAACAGGGCAATGCCGATCGATAGGGATTTTCGCGGGCGCAGACGGACGGCGCCCCGGAAGGGAATCCCGCTCTCTCTTTATCCGGACTATACCGTCGGCCCCGGAATCGCACCGGGTCTGCTGTCCCTTTCGCTGGAAAGGCGCTCGCGGGCTAGACAGTGACTGTCATTACCGCCGGTGGGGAATCGCACCCCGCCCTGAGAACGTTGCGGCCGGCGAGGGCCGCGGCTGGCTTTTTACCACAAAAGTGCCGCGGATCGTAGGGTGCGCCGCGCGCACCGCTGCCGTACGGCCGGCGCAGGATGCGCGCTGCCCGGCCTAGGGCTTGGATACGGCGGTGATCCGCCAGTCGCTGCCGACCGCGCGGATGTCGCGGATCTCCAGCTCCTGCGCCTCGGCCATGCGCGCCAGCGGCCAGTCCAGCAGCGGGCGGGCGCTGGAACCGAGAAACTTGGGCGCGACGAACAGCTGGTACTCGTCGACCAGCCCGGCACGGGCGAAGGCGCCGGCCAGCTTCGGCCCGGCCTCCACCAGCACCTCGTTGGCGCCACGGCCGGCCAGCTCCATCAGCAGCCGGCGCAGGTCGACATGGCCATTACTGCCGGGCACCGCCAACAGTTCGTGGCCGTCCTCGAGAAAGCGATCGCGGGCGGAAGCGGCCGCGCAGGTGGCGACCAGCGCCGGCCCTGCCTGGAAGAACGGCGCGGTGAGCGGCACGCGCAGGCGGCCGTCGATCAGCACGCGCAGCGGCGGACGATCGATGGCCAGGGCCGTCAGCTCGGCATTCAGGCCCAGCTCCTCGGCACGCACGGTCAGGCGCGCCTGGTCGGTGAGCACGGTATCGGCGCCGGTGATGATCGCGCTGGTTCGCGCGCGCAGGCGCTGCACCGCGGCGCGCGCCTCGGGGCCGGTGATCCACTGGCTCTCGCCGCTGGCCATGGCGGTACGGCCGTCCAGGCTCATGGCCAGCTTGACCCGCACGAAGGGCAGGCCGTGTTCCATGCGCTTGATGAAGCCGGCGTTCAGCTCGCGCGCCTCGGCCTCCAGCACGCCGCTGTGCACGGCGATGCCGGCATTGGCCAGGCGCAACAGGCCGCTGCCGGCGACCTGCGGGTTGGGGTCCTGCATGGCCGCCACCACCCGGGCCACGCCGGCAGCCACCAGGGCATCGGCGCAGGGCGGCGTGCGGCCATGGTGGCTGCAGGGTTCCAGGGTCACATAGGCAGTAGCGCCGCGGGCCTTGTCGCCGGCCTGGCGCAGGGCGTGGACTTCGGCATGCGGCTCGCCGGCCTTGGCGTGCCAGCCCTCGCCGACGATCTTGCCGTCGCGCACGATGACGCAGCCGACCCGCGGGTTGGGGTGGGTGGAGTACAGCCCCTTGCGCGCCAGCTCCAGCGCGCGGGCCATGAACTGCTGGTCGGCCGCACTCATTCCTTGGACGGCTCGCGGGCCAGGCGCTCGATCTCCTCGCGGAACTCGTTGAGATCCTGGAAGCGCCGGTAGACCGAGGCGAAGCGGATGTAGGCGACCTCGTCGAGCTTCTGCAGCTCGGTCATCACCAGCTCGCCAAGCACCCGCGACTTGATCTCGCGCTCGCCGGTGGCGCGCAGGCGGTGCTTGATGTGGGCGATGGCCTCCTCCAGGCGCTCGACGCTCACCGGGCGCTTCTCCAGCGCACGCTGCATGCCGGCGCGCAGCTTCTCCTCGTCGAAGGGCTGGCGGCTGCCGTCGGACTTGATCAGCCGCGGCATCACCAGTTCGGCAGTCTCGAAGGTGGTGAAGCGCTCGCCGCAGGCCACGCATTCGCGGCGCCGGCGCACCTGTTCGCCCTCGGCGACCAGGCGGGAATCGATGACCTTGGTGTCGTTGGCGGAGCAGAACGGACAATGCATGGAGGAAGAGGCCCTACGAAACGGTGGCCCATGGTAGCGCATGGTCCCGGCAAGACAAGCCGGCGCCCGTTGCGGTATACAGGCGCCCGTTCCCTGCACGATCCCTGGATGCCGTCATGCCCTTTCGCCCCGCCCTCGCCTGCCTGTGCCTGCTGCTGGCCGCCTGTGCCGGCGAACCCTCCAAACCGGCGGCGCCGCCCGCGGCCGTCAAACCCGCGGTGGCGATCGAGCCCGCCGCGCCCGCGGAGCAACCGCTGCCCGCCCATCTGCGCGAACTGCGCGGCAGCCTGCTGACCCCGCCGGCCGGCAGCCTGGTGGAGATCGCGCTGCTGGTGGTGGACGAGCGCGACCGTCCGCGGCAACTGCTGGGCAGCCTCAGGCTGGCCGGCGATGGCGGCGCCCTGCCCTTCCGCCTGCCGTTCAACCCCGAGTATTTCCCTGCCGGCGAACGGGTGGAGCTGCGCGCGCGCATCAGCCAGTCCGGCCGGCTGATCCTGCGCCTGCCGCCGCAGCGTGTGACCCTGGCCGACGACCGCGACTTCGGCGCCCTGCCCCTGGTCAGCGCGCCATGAAGGCTCCGACCGCGCTGCAGGACGCCCTGCAACAGCTGCTCGGCGACGCCCGCCTGAGCGCCGAGACCCTGCCCGGCACCGACATCCGCCTGTGGCTGGTCGACCCGAGCAACATGGACCGCAGCTTCAGCCCGGAGGAGACCCGGCGCATCCTCGAGGAACCGCCCTACTGGAGCTTCTGCTGGGCCAGTGGCCTGGCCCTGGCGCGCTGGCTGGCGGAAAAACCGGAGTGGGTGCGCGGCAAGCGTGTGCTCGACTTCGGTGCCGGCTCCGGCGTGGCGGCCATCGCCACGGCCAAGGCCGGGGCAGCGGAAGTGGTGGCCTGCGACCTCGACCCGCTGGCCATCGAATCCTGCCGCGCCAACGCCGAGCTGAACGGCGTGCAGCTGAGCTATTCGCTGGACTTCTTTGCCGAAGAGGATCGCTTCGACCTGATCATCGTCGCCGACGTGCTCTACGACCGCGCCAACCTGCCGCTGCTCGACGCCTTTCTCAGCCGCGGCAAAGAAGCCCTGGTGGCCGACTCGCGGGTCAAGGACTTCCAGCATCCGCTGTACCAGCGCCTGGGCCTGCTCGATGCGTGCACCTGGCCGGACCTGGCCGAGCCGGCGGAATTCCGCAGCGTCAGCCTGTATCACGCCAGGCGCGGCTGAGCCGTAGCCCGGATGCAATCCGGGGACCAGGCCACTGCGCGCCCCGGATTGCATCCGGGCTACTTGTTTCCGCCGGGCGCCGCCCGCATTTATAGTCGCATCACCGTTCCCGGCCCCGCAGCGCGGGCCGCCAATCGAGAATTGCCATGAGCGATACCCCCTACATCTTCGACGTATCCGGCGCCGCCAGCTTCGAGCAGCTGGTGATCGAGAACTCCTTCCACAAGCCGGTGCTGGTGGACTTCTGGGCCGAGTGGTGCGCGCCGTGCAAGGCGCTGATGCCGATGCTGGCGAAGATCGCCGAGGAATACCGCGGCGAGCTGCTGCTGGCCAAGGTCGACTGCGATGCCGAGCAGGACATCGTCATGCGCTTCGGCATCCGCAGCCTGCCGACCGTGGTGCTGTTCAAGGACGGTCAGCCGGTCGACGGTTTCGCCGGCGCACAGCCGGAGTCGGCCATCCGCGAGATGCTCAAGCCGCATGTGGCCGAGCCGGCGCCGCTGGCCGCCGACCCGCTGGAGACCGCCCAGGCGCTGTTCGCCGAGGAGCGCTTCGGCGAGGCCGAGACCCTGCTCAAGCAGGTGCTGACCGAGAACAACGAGAACGCCGCGGCGCTGATTCTCTATGCCCGCTGCCTGGCCGAGCGCGGCGAGCTGGGCGAGGCCGAGGCGGTGCTCGGCGCGGTCAAGGGCGACGAGCACAAGCAGGCCCTTTCGGCTGCCCGCGCGCAGCTGACCTTCCTGCGCCAGGCCACCGACCTGCCGGATGGCGCCGAGCTGAAGAGCCGCCTGGCGCAAGATCCGAACGACGACGAAGCGACCTACCAGCTGGCCATCCAGCAGCTGGCGCGCCAGCAATACGAGGCGGCGCTGGATGGCCTGCTCAGGCTGTTCGTGCGTAATCGCGGCTATGCCGAGGGCATCGCCCACAAGACCCTGCTGCAGGTGTTCGACCTGCTGGGCAACGAGCATCCGCTGGTGACTCTGTACCGCCGCAAGCTCTATCAGGCGATCTACTGATGTCGCCCTTCCGCCTGCTGCTGCGGGTGCGCTACGGCGAATGCGACGCCCAGCAGGTGGTGTTCAACGCCCGCTATGGCGATTACGTGGACGTGGCGGCCACCGAGTTTTATCGCGCCGTGTTCGGCAGCTATCAGAACCTGCTGGAGCAGAACCTGGACAGCCAGGTGGTGCGCATGGCCATCGACTGGAGCGCGCCGGCGCGCTTCGACGATGTGCTGCAACTGGAAGTCAGCACCCTGCGCCTGGGCAACAGTTCCTTCGCCCTGGAGGTGGACATCCGCCGCCAGGCCGACCAGGCGGCCATCGCCCGGGCCGAAGTCACTTATGTAATGGTCGATGCCAAGGCCTTCAGCAAGACGGCCATTCCCGAGGCCATTCGCGTCCAGCTGGAACGTGGCGCGCCGGGCGTGACGGTGAACCAGGCCGGCTAGGGCTGTTGCCGTTGCGACGCCAGTCGCGATGAAACGCAGCTAGCCGACCCAGCGATACAGCGGCGCGTCGGCGCTGCTTTCCACCTGCACCTGCGGGCTGTGACGCAGCCGCACCAGCAGGCGCTTGCCCGCCGCCTCGCCGCCGGCCAGCGCGGCCAGTTCGCCGAGCAGCTGCGGGCCTTCCATGCTGCCGGCACGCTGCAGCAGCTCCAGCGCCATCGGCCACAGGCCGTCCGCGGGATTGGCGGCGGGCGCCACGCGCGCCGGAGCCGGCGACGACTCGACCGGCAGGTGAGCGGCCAGCTGGGCCCAGTCCTCGGCATCCATCTCCACCGTCAGGTCCACCGGCCAGTCGCCGACCCGCCCCTTGATTCGCAGCATTTTTGATCCTCCAAGCATCAGACGAACATGCTGCCACGCACACCGAGGCTGGCCAATCGCAGCGGTTAGGTGTTACAACATAACCTAACGAATATCATCGGAGCCCTCTCAATGCGCCGCACCCTGCTCGCCCTGCCCCTCGCCCTGCTGCCCTTGGCCATCGCCCACGCCGATAGCCACGAACACGTGCATGACCACGCTCACGACCACGGCCACGAGGAGCACGGCAGCCTCGGCAAGCACGAGCACGGCGTCGCCAGCCTCAACGTGGCGCTGGACGGCCAGACCCTGGAGATCCAGCTGCAGAGCCCGGCGATGAACCTGGTCGGCTTCGAGCATGCCGCCAAGAGCGACGCCGACAAGGCCAAGGTGGCCGCCGCCCGCCAGCAGCTGGAAAAGCCCCAGGCGCTGTTCGCCCTGCCGATCGAGGCCAAGTGCTCGCTCGAGGACAGCGACCTCGAGAGCCCACTGTTCGGCGACGAAGAGCACGAGCACGAGCACGAGGATCATGACCACGGCGACGAGCACGCGCACAGCGATATTGACGCCAGCTACCGCTTCGCCTGCGCCAAGGCCGAGGCGCTGAAGACCCTCGAGCTGGGGACCTTCTTCGGCACCTTCCCCGGCACCGAGAAGCTGGAAGTGCAGCTGATCGGCCCGAGCGGCCAGCAGGGCGCGGAGCTGACGCCGAAGCAGTCGCGTCTCAGCTTCTAACGCCCACGGGCGCGCGCACCGCCGGGCACGGCCCGGTGCGCGCGTCGCCTCCTTCGCATACGGGCGCGGCGCCGCATCTGCGGTAAGCTGCGCCTGATCTTTTTCCGCCCGGCCTCTCCATGTCCCAAGCACTGATCGAACTCACCGACCTCGGCTTCGCCTGGCCCGGCCAGGCCGAGCTGCTGGACATCCCCACCTTCACCCTGCAGCGCGGCGAGAGCCTGTTCCTCAAGGGCCCCAGTGGCAGCGGCAAGACCACCCTGCTCGGCCTGCTCGGCGGCGTGCAGAAACCCGGCCGCGGTCGCCTCAGTCTGCTCGGCCAGGAGCTGGCGCAGATGTCATCCGGCGCCCGCGACCGCTTCCGCGTCGACCACACCGGCTACATCTTTCAGCAGTTCAACCTGCTGCCGTTCCTCTCGGTGCGCGAGAACGTCGAGCTGCCCTGCCGCTTTTCCAGGAGCCGCGCACAACGGGCCAGCGAGCGGCATGGCAGCATCGACGGTGCCGCCGCGCAGTTGCTGGAGCATCTCGGGCTGAAAGCCGAGTTGCTGGAGCGCCGCGCCGATTCGCTGTCCATCGGCCAGCAGCAGCGCGTCGCCGCCGCTCGCGCACTGATCGGCCAGCCGGAACTGGTGATCGCCGACGAGCCGACCTCGGCGCTGGACCATGACGCCCGCGAGGCCTTCCTGCAGTTGCTGTTCGCCGAATGCCGCGCCGCCGGCGCCAGCTTGCTGTTCGTCAGCCACGACCAGAGCCTGTCGCCGCTGTTCGACCGCAGCGTCTCGCTGGCCGAGCTCAACCGCGCCGCCAAGCCGGTGGAGGTCTGACATGCACCTGATCCGCATCGCCTTGGCCAGCCTGGCCAACCGCCGCTTCACCGCGCTGCTCACGGTGTTCGCCATCGCCCTCTCGGTGTGCCTGCTGCTGGCCGTCGAGCGGGTGCGCACCGAGGCGCGCGCCAGTTTCGCCAGCACCATCAGCGGCACCGACCTGATCGTCGGCGCCCGCTCGGGCAGCGTGAACCTGCTGCTGTACTCGGTATTCCGTATCGGCAACGCCACCAACAACATCCGCTGGGACAGTTTCGAGACCCTGGCCAGACACCCGCAGGTGAAGTGGGCGATTCCGCTGTCGCTGGGCGACTCGCACCGCGGCTACCGGGTGCTGGGCACCGACACCGGCTACTTCGAACACTACCGCTATGGCCGTGATCAGGCGCTGCAGCTGGCCCAGGGCAAGCCCTTCGCCGACCTGTTCGACGTGGTGCTCGGCGCCGAGGTGGCCGAGGCGCTGAAGTACAAGCTCGGCGACCGGATCGTGCTGGCCCACGGCGTGGCCACCGTCAGCCTGACCCAGCATGACGACAAGCCCTTCACCGTGGTCGGCGTGCTGGCCCGTACCGGCACGCCGGTGGACCGCACCCTGCACATCTCGCTGGAAGGTATGGAGGCGCTGCACGTCGACTGGCAGAACGGCATGCCGGCGCGCGGCAACGCCAAGGTCTCCGCCGACCAGGCGCGCGCGCTGGACCTGCAGCCCAAGGCCATCACCGCCGCGCTGCTGGGCCTGAAGAGCAAGATCGCCACCTTCGCCATCCAGCGCCAGGTCAACGAGTACCGCGGCGAGCCGCTGCTGGCGATCCTTCCCGGCGTGGCGCTGCAGGAGCTGTGGAGCCTGATGGGCACGGCGGAGAAGGCGCTGTTCGTGGTCTCGCTGTTCGTCGTGCTGACCGGCCTGATCGGCATGCTCACCGCCATCCTCACCAGCCTCAACGAGCGCCGCCGCGAGATGGCCATCCTGCGCTCGGTGGGCGCACGACCCTGGCATATCGCCGGGCTGCTGGTGCTGGAAGCGCTGGTGCTGGCCATGGCCGGCGCGGCGCTGGGCCTGGGACTGCTGTACGGCGGCATCGCCGCCAGCCAGGGCTGGGTACAGGCGCAGTACGGCCTGTACCTGCCGCTGGCGCTGCCCAGCGCCTATGAGTGGAGCCTGCTCGGCGGTATTCTGAGCGCCGCCCTGCTGATGGGCGCCGTGCCGGCCTGGCGCGCCTATCGGCAGTCGCTGGCCGACGGCCTGTCCATTCGTCTGTGAGGTTGCTTATGCGTCATCTGCTGTCCGCCCTGTTGCTCGCCATCGCTCCGCTATGGGCCGCACCGCTCTGGGCCGACGAGGTACGCGAGCTGACCTGGAGCGAGCTGATCCCGCCGGACGCCCCGCCGCTGCAGGCGCAGCAGATGCCTATGCACGACTTGTCGCAGCTGGCCGACGCCCTGGCCGCCGAGAGCGGCCCGGCGGCCCAGCAGCAGTCGCCGGACGCGCCGGTGATCGAGGCGCTGGACGGCGAGCAGGTCAAGCTGCCCGGCTACATCGTGCCGCTGGGCGTGACCGAGGAGGGCCGGGTGACCGAGTTCCTCTTCGTGCCTTACTTCGGCGCCTGCATCCATGTACCGCCGCCGCCTTCCAATCAGATCGTCCATGTCACCGCGGAGCTGGGCGTGCTGATGGACGCGCTGTACCAGCCGTTCTGGATCGAGGGCCCGCTCAAGGTCGAGGCGCGCAGCAGCGAGATGGGCAACGCCGGCTACCAGATGGCCGCGGAGAAGATCTACCCCTACGAAATGTAGGGTGTGCCGGTTTGCCGCACCCCGGCCACCCCGGCCATTGAGCTGGATCAACAAGCACGGGACGGGGCTCCCCAAGAATCGCTGTCAGCCAATACAACTGCCGATTCACCGGAGTCCCAAGATGAAGAAGACACTGCTCGCCACTTCCCTGATCGCCCTCGCCCTGGCCGCACCACTGGCCCAGGCCCACCAGGCCGGCGACATCATCGTCCGTGCCGGCGCCATCACCGTCGATCCGCACGAAGACAGCAGCGACATCTGGGTCGGCGCCCTCGGCACCGACGTGGCCGGCACCAAGGCCACCCTCGACAGCGACACCCAGCTGGGCCTGAACTTCGCCTACATGGTGACCGACCACGTCGGCGTCGAGCTGCTGGCCGCCACCCCGTTCAGCCACGATGTGGGCGTCAGCGGCATGCCCGGCCCGTTCGCCGGCCTCAACGGCAAGCTCGGCGAGCTCAAGCACCTGCCGCCGACCCTGAGCCTGGTGTACTACCCGATGGCCGCCACCTCCGCCTTCCAGCCCTATGTCGGCGCCGGCATCAACTACACCTGGTTCTTCGACACCGAACTGACCAGCGAAGCCGAAGACAAGGGCTTCAGCGGCCTGGACCTGGACGACTCCTGGGGCTTCGCCGCCCAGGTCGGCATGGACTACATGCTGACCGACAACGTGATGCTCAACGCCCAGGTGCGCTACATCGATATCGACACCCAGGGCAGCACCCGCTTCGGTGGCCGCGAGGTCGAGGTGGACGTGGACGTCGATCCGTTCGTCTACATGGTCGGCCTGGGCTACAAGTTCTAAGCCCGAGCGCAGCACCGGAAAGCCCCGCATCGCGGGGCTTCTTCTTGTCCGGCAAATCGAATCGGTGCGCACGGCGCACCCTACCGGTCGCCTCGCGTAGCCCGGATGCAATCCGGGAGGCGAAGCGGCCAGCCTTCTTGGATCACATCCGGGCTACCGCTCTGCGCTCACGATGAGCATGGGAGAAATCAGCGCCCTATCGACAAACGAAAAGCCCCGCGAATGCGGGGCTTTTCGTAGGCAGGTGAACTCGCGACGGGGATAGAGGCGGGCTGACCCGCCCCGCTCAGCGTCCGAGCAGCTGTGCCAGTCCGGTCTCCAGCGGGGTCGCCGGGGCCAGCTGGTAGCGCTGGCGCAGCAGGCCGTTGTCCGCCTTGGAATGGCGAATATCGCCGGCGCGGGCCTCGCCATGGCTCACCTCGGGCAGGCCGCCGAGCACTTGGCGCACCGCGTCCAGCAGCTGGTTGAGACTGACCGACTGGCTGTGGCCGACGTTCACCGCGCCGGGCTCGACCGTCGCCTGGGTCAGGGCCTGCAGCAGCAGTGGCACCAGGTCGGCGACGTAGAAGAAGTCGCGGGTCTGCTCGCCGTCGCCGAACACGGCGATCGGCCGGCCGGCCAGGGCGCGCTCGGTGAAGATGCTGATCACCCCGGAATAGGGCGACGACGGGTCCTGGCGCGGGCCGAAGATGTTGAAGAAACGGAAGATCGCCGGCTCCAGACCATGCTGGCGGCGATAGAAGTCCAGGTAGTGCTCGCTGGCCAGCTTGTCCGCGGCATAGGGAGTGAGCGGCGCCTTGGGCGTGTCCTCGCGCACCGCCACGCCCTCGCCGTTGTTGCCGTATACGGCGGCGCTGGAGGCGAACACCACGCGGCGCACGCCGGCCTCGCGCATCGCCTCGCAGACGTTGAGGGTGCCGACGAAGTTGCTCTGGTGGGTGCTCACCGGGTCGTCCACCGAGGCCTGCACCGAGGCCACCGCGGCCAGGTGCGCCACCGCGCTGCAGCCGGCCACGGCGCGGCGCACTAGCGCGGCGTCGGCCACGTCGCCCTCGATCAGTTCGATGCGCGCGTCCTGCAGCGGCAGGTTCTCGCGCTTGCCGGTGGACAGGTTGTCCAGCACGCGCACCCGGTGGCCGGCCGCCAGCAGCGCATCGCACAAGTGGGAGCCAATGAAGCCGGCGCCGCCGGTGACCAGAATCAGTGAGTCGGACATGGGAATTCTCGAAAGCGTCAGGCGCGTCGGTAGTGGCGGTCCAGCACGGCCGGCAGGCCGGCGCGCCAGGCCCGTGGCTTGATGCCAAAGGTGTGCAGGATCTTCTTGCAAGCCAGCACCGCGTGTTGCGGCTCTTCGGCGGCATCAGGCCGGGCCGCGTGGGCCTGGGGAGTGACTTCCTGCACCTTGAGCGGGTGCAGGCCGCGCATTTCGCCGATCACCGCCTGCCCCAGGGCCAGCGGCGTGGTGGCTTCGTGGCCGCCGTAGTGGTAGATGCCCCACAGCGGGCTCTGGCAGTCCAGCTGCTTGAGCACGGCGAGGATCACCCGCGCGGCGTCGTCCACCGGCGTCGGATTGCCGCGGCGGTCGTCGGCCATGAACAGCTCCTGCTCCAGCTCGGCGCGGCGCAGGAAGCGGCCGAGCAGGCCGTCCGGGCTCTCGTCCAGCAGCCAGCCGAAGCGCAGCAGCACATGGCGCGGACAGGTGGCGCGCACGCACTGTTCGATGCGCAGCAGCGCCTGGCCGCGCAGGCCCAGGGGCACCGGCTCGTCCTTCTCGCTGTAGGCGGTGGCGCGCGAGCCATCGAACACGCGATAGCTGGAGGGCTGCAGCAAGAGGATGTTGTGGTGCTGGCACAGCTCGGCCAGGCGTTCGACGGCGCGTTCCTGCAGGGCGAAGCGGCGCTCGTCGTAGTGCTCGGCCTGGAACCAGTCGTGGTAGTAGGCGAGGTTGATCAGCGCATCGGGGCGGGTTTCGTCGAGCAGCTGGGTCAGGCTGGCGCGGTCCCAGCCACCTTCCGGCGGACGCGGGGCGAGGAAGCCGATGTCTTCCTCGGCACCCTGGCGCACCAGCGCCTGACCCAGGGCATTGCCCCCACCCAGCAATAACAGCCGCATTCGCATTAAGAACAGGACCCGAAAGACTGACCAGGCCCCGACCGCCTGAGCGACGGGGCGAAAGTGGGCATTTTGCGGGTTTCACGGCGGCGCGTCACTACCGGCCCGGGTGTGGGGGCTGGCCGGTGGCCTGCGAGATTGTCGTAGGGACGACGGGCGTGGGTGTCCCCCACTTCCCTCCCCCGCTTACAGGAGAGGGTCCGCGTGGGCCAATGCTCAGTCGACCCGGCACCCTCTCCCCCGGGCCCCTCTCCCATAAATGGGAGAGGGGAGCGATCCGGCACGGAGCAAGGAAAGATCACCAGTCCCGCGGCGGCCAGACGGATCGGGGTGAAGAGTACGCAGGCGCCCCCATTTCCCTCTCCCGTTTACGGGAGAGGGTTAGGGAGAGGGCCGACGCTCGACAATCCGCACCCTCTCCCCCAGCCCCTTTCCCATCAATGGGAGAGGGGAGCGCACCGGCGTGAAGCAGGGAGAGAGAGATCACAAGTCCCGCGGCGGCCAGACGGGATGGATGACACGAACGCAGGCGTCCCACATCCCTCTCCCGCTTACGGGAGAGGGTTAGGGAGAGGGCCAACGCTCGACAATCCGCACCCTCTCCCCCAGCTCCTTTCCCATAAATGGAAGAGGGGAGCGCACCGGCGTGGAGCAGAGAGAGATCACAAGTCCCGCGGTGGCCAGACGGATCGGGGTGAAGAGTACGCAGGCGCCCCACTTCCCTCTCCCGTTTACGGGAGAGGGTCAGGGAGAGGGCCGACGCTCGACAACCGACACCCTCTTCCCCAGCCCCCACAGAGGAGAGGAGCGCTTCCGGCATTGGAATGCGGCGCGAAATCACTGCGTGCCGCGACGGCGCAGGCTGGACGGGGTGAAGTAGCTCTCCGGCGGTGGGGTGAGGAGGAACTGGCGGGGCGCCTTCTCGTTGTTGCGCAGACCGATCACCGTGTAGGTACGGGCGATCAGGTCGTGGTAGACGATGTTCACCGGGGTGATGGTCGGCACCTCGTAGGCGTTCTTGCTGAAGGCCAGGTTGACGTGCCACAGCTCGCCGCGGGCGTCGTAGTTCTCCACCATCAGGGCGTACCAGCTGTCCTCGTCCAGGTAGAAGCGGCGCTTGGCATGCACGTGGCGCTGGCCCTGGCGCAGGGTCGCCTCGACCACCCATACGCGGTGCATCTCCCAGCGGGTCAGGTCGCTGTTCAGGTGGCCGGGCTTGACCAGTTCACCCACCTCGCGCCCCGGCTTTTCCATCGCGTAGTTATGGTAGGGCACCAGCAGGCTCTGCTTGCCGATCAGCTTCCAGTCGTAGCGGTCGGTGGCGCCGTTGTACATGTCGGTGTCGTCGGCGTAGATGCCGTCGATCGGCGTGTCGTAGGCCAGGGTCGGGGCGCGGCGCACGCGGCGCTGGCCGGGGTTGTAGATCCACGCCGAACGCGGCTCGGCGACCTGGTCGATGGTCTCGTGCACCAGCAGCGCGCGGCCCACGTCGCGCGATGGCGGCAGCAGTTCGGAGGCGAAGTAGTAGAGGATGTTGTCGAGGCTGCCGGCGTCCTTCTGCGGGTTGTAGTAGTTGGAGAGCAGCTGCAGGTGCTCGCGCAGGATGGAATGGCTGCCGCTGGTGGTGACCTGGGCGGTCACCGACACCTCGTCGATGTAGCGCCCCTGCCAGCGGGCGATGTGGTTCCAGATCGCCTCGCGGCCGTCCGCCGGGATCGGGAAGGGAATGCCGGCGTAGGCGTCCTTGAGCCCGTTGCCGCCCTCGGCCAGGGTCGCCTGCTCGGCGTTGCGCCGGGTGTTGGCGGCGATCTCCTCGGGGGCGGCGAAGCTGCGGTGGCTGGGGTAGACCGGCACCTTGAAGCTCTGCGGGTAGGTCTTGAGCAGCGCCTTCACCCCGGGGCTGAGGTTGGCCTCGTCGGCCGCCATGTTCTGCGCATCGACCACCCGCAGCGGCTTTTCATCCGCGAAGGGATCGACGTGGAAACTGCCGGGGCCGCCATAACCGGCCGGCGCCTGCAGGCCGCCGGACCACTCGGCAATGCCCTTGGCCGCATCGCCCTGGCGCTCGGCACCGAAGGGCGTCAGCGCGGCGCCGAGCTGCGCCGCCTGCTCGGCGCTGACCTTGGCCTGGGCCGCCAGCGGCAGCAGGGCGAACAAGAGGGTCGCGGCACTCAAAGCTGTTCTAGTCATGGTGATCCCTGCCATCAGAAGGAGTAGGAGACGTTGAGGGCGACGTGGTCGCGGTCGATCAGCGCGTTGTCCTTGCGCGCGCCCCAGAACGAGGTGTACGCCAGCTTGCCGGCCAGCTTCTGGCCGTACTTGGCGCCGAGCTCGACGGTGGCGGACTTGCGCCCCTGGATGAAGTTCTCGTTGAGCGCCGGCGAGGTGCCGGACACGTCCTGGCGGAAGGTGATCGCCGGCATCAGGTCGAAGTTGGGCTGCACGTCCTGGATCAGGCCGGAGAGGTTCACCGTGTAGCCCCAGGCGAAGGAGTCCAGGTAGTCGTAGTTGACCGTGTCCAGCAGGCCGCCGGGGATGTAGTTGAAGGCGGCCTCGCCCAGCAGCATCAGGTCGTCCAGGCCGGCGGTGGGGCCGAAGGTGTGGATGGCGGACAGCGAGCCGGTGTAGAGCTCGTCGCGCTTGTACAGGTCGATGCTGCGACGCGGATCGTTGGCCGAGCCATCGCCGAACTCGCCGAGGTCGATGCTGCCGCCGCCGCCCAGGGCGCCTTCGGCCATCTGTTCCAGCTCGTAGGTCATCGAGGGCTCCAGCGGCGCGTTGGGCCGGTAGGTCAGCTCGCCGGCGACGCTGGTGTCGCCGATCGTGCCGGAGACGCTGAGGCCGAACAGACGGATGTCCTCGGGGTAGACGAAGTCGTAGTAGGTGCTGTCGAGCAGGGCCAGGCCGTCGACCAGCGGCACCGAGGCCGGGTCGAGCAGCTGCGCCAGGCTGCACAGGTCGCCGAAGCGGCCGCCGCTGCCGGCGCTGCAGGCGAACGACTGCCCCTTCTGCACCCGCAGGAACGGCACCTTGCTGTGGTAGTTGAGGTAGTAGAGGCTGAACTCGGTGTTGTTCCACTCCTCCATCAGGTAGCGCATGGCGACGCCGAACTGGCCGTCGTCGCGGGCGTCGTGCTCGCGGCCGTAGCGGGCGCCGGCGACGATGCCGTTCTCGCCGTTGAGCCCGGGCACCAAGTCGGCCAGCGGGCCCAGCTCGCCGCGCAGGTCGACCAGCACGCCGTTGCTGCCCTTGCCGAAGTAGTCCTGGTTGTTGAGGAAGGCGCCGGTGGGGATCAGCTCGTGGCCCTTCCACTCCAGGCCGTAGAACGCCTCCACGTCGAGCCGGTCGGTGAGGCCAAGCTGGGCGGAGACCATGTTGGTCGGCAGCAGCGCGTCCTTGAGGCTGGCGTTGGGCAGCACCACGCGGCCGATGTCCACCGGGTTGATCACGTTGAGGCCGTCGGCGTAGAAGATGCCCTCGCCCCAGTTGATCACCTGCCGCCCCAGGCGCAGGCTGGCCGGCATGTCGCCCAGGTAGCGGTTGGTGTACAGGTAGGCGTCGAGCAGGCGCGCGCGGTGGCCGGCGCGGTTCTCCAGGTCCGAGGGGTAGCGTTCGTCGCTGTCGGTGTTGTGGGTGTCGAAGCCGTCGCCGCTGGGGTCGTGGTCCATGATCTGGGTGTCGTACCAGGCGGTGCCGCGGACGAACAGGCCGTCCTGCTCGGTACGCACATGCAGCTCGGAGGTCAGTTTGAACTCGTTGGAGACGAAGCCGGTGTCGTAGTACTCGCTGCCGTCGTTATTGTTGATGAAGACGTTCTGCCCACCCTGCTCGATGCGCTCGGGCGAACTGGTGCGATACACCGAGGTGAACTCGGCGACGCTCTCCAGCGACGTGGTGACATTCGGCCCGGTGTCGATCTCGAACGCCTGGGCCTGAATCCCCCAGATACCTACCCCAACTGCCAGCGCTATCTTGCTCTTGTTATGCGACATGCTGCTGTCCCCTAGCGGTGATGTGGCGAAACTAGCCGACTTGCTAAAACCTCCATGGGGCCGAAGCGGACAAAAAGCGTCGCCGAAAGGGCCCTTGAAACATTTCTACACAGGTGCCGCGCAGCCCTCTGCGCAGCGCCCTTCACGCCTGTCGGGCAAAGGCCTCGAGGCTGCTGGTGTAAATGAACTGCAGGGTGCGCTTGAGCTGCTGCACCCGCTGCTGGCGCTGAGGCTCGGGCAGGCTCAGGGCCAGCTTGGTCACCGAGCTGCCGCCCTCGCACAGCACCAGCGCCAGGCCCTCGGCCTGCTCCGGATCGACGTTCGGATGCACGCTACGGATCGCCGTGGCGACCATGCCGGCGGTGGCCAGGGTGTCCGCCTGGTTCAGCTCGCGCAGCTCCGGCGCCGCGGCCACGCAGCCCCAGACTTCGACGAAGCCGGGGTGGCTGACCTGGATCTCAACCATCAGGTCGATCAGCCGCTCGATCAGCAGGCCGGCGTCGGCGCTGTTGCTCGGGTCGACGATCCGTTGCAGATCGGCTTCCAGGCGCTCGCTGACGCTGCTGGTGTAGCGCTGCCAGACCTCCTTGACGATGGCCAGCTTGGTCGGGAAATACAGGTACAGCGAGGCGATCGGCAGCCCCGCCTCGCGGGCGATCTCGCGCATCGACACCGCCTCGTAACCACGCGCGGCGATCAGCTCCAGCGCCGTGCCCAGGATCGCCTCGAAGCGCGCCTGGCTACGCTCCTGCTTGGGCGCACGCGGCGTACGGGGTTTTGCATCGGGGGTGCTTGACAAGGTTTTGTTGGCCACAGCATTCTCGAAAAACATGAGCAATGCTTATGTTTTAGCGCGACTCTGAAAAAATGGAAAGGGGCCGATGCAAAACAGCCGGAAACACCGCGCAGTACAGCGGCGCACGACAGACGCCAGGCGCTTCGGGCGTGGCGACGGTGCGCAGGGTGCGCCCTGCGGGAACGCGCCGCGATGAGTCGCGACGACCGTTTGGTCCTGGCCGTGGACCTCGGCAGCTCCGGCTGCAAGACCGCCCTTGTCGGCCTGGATGGCCGGGTGCGTGCCTTCGCCTTTCGCGCGGTGAGCAACCACCTGTTGCCCGGCGCCGGCGTCGAACAGTGCCCGGAAGACTGGTGGCGCGCCTTCGAGGAGAGCGCCACCGAGGTGTTGCAGCGCCCGGAGATCACCCGCTCGAACATCGTCGCGCTGGCCTGCTCCTGCCAGGGCGAGGGCACCCTGCCGGTGGACCGCGACGGCAACCCGCTGGCCCGCGCCCTGCTGTACATGGACATGCGCGGCCAGGCCGCGGTGCAGCGCCAGGTCGGCGGCGCCCTGCCGCGCGTGGCCGGCTACGACCCGCTCAAGCTGTGGCGCTGGCTGCGCCTCACCGGCGGCGCGCCGGCGCTGTCCGGCAAGGACCCGTTCGGCCACATCGCCTTCATCCGCGAGGCGATGCCGGAGCTGTACGCACGCACCGACAAGTTCCTCAACGTCCTCGACTTCATGAACCTGCGCCTGACCGGGCGCATCGCCGCCACCGTCGACTCGGCGCTGACCACCTGGGTCACCGACAACCGCGACCCGGCCAACATCCGCTACGACGACGGCCTGCTGCGCCTGGCCGGCCTTCGCCGCGAGCAGCTGCCGGAACTGGTGCGCTGCAGCGACATCCTCGGCCCGCTACGCCCGGCCGTGGCCGAGAGGCTCGGCCTGCCCGCGGGCCTGCCGGTGGTGGCCGGCGCGGTGGACAACACCGCATCGGCACTGGGCTCCGGCGCCGTGGCGGACAACGCCCTGCACCTGTACGTCGGCACCTCGTCGTGGATCGGCGCCCACGTGGCGCAGAAGAAAACCAATGTGTTCAGGCAGATCGCCGCCGTACCCTGCGCCCTGCCCGACCGCTACCTGATGATGGCCATGCAGTCCGCCGCCGGCGCCAACCTCAGCTTCCTGCGCGACCGCATCCTCTACGCCAGGGATGCCCTGCTGCAGAACGAGGCCGGCCCGGACGTCTACCGCATCCTCGACGAGATCGCCGCCGGCGTGCCGGCCGGTGCCCGCGGCCTGCTCTACCTGCCCTGGCTGATGGGCGAGCGCACGCCAGTCGACGACAGCAAGCTGCGCGCCGGCCTGCTCAACCTGACCCTGGAGCACGCCCGCGAGGACATGGTGCGCGCCTTCCTCGAAGGCGTGGCGCTCAACACCCGATGGATGATGGAGTCGGTGCGCAGCTTCCTCGGCACCCGGCCGGACAGCATCACCCTGGTCGGTGGCGGCGGCCAGTCCGATGTATGGAGCCAGGTCTTCGCCGACGTACTGGACATGACCGTGCTGCAGCCCGAGCAGCCGATCCAGGCCAATGCCCGCGGCGCCGCGTTCCTCGCCGGAGTCGGCATCGGCGCACTGCAGTTTTCCGATCTCGCCGAGCGGGTCGCCATCCGCCGCCGCTTCGAGCCGCAGGCCGCGCACCGCCAGCGCTACGCCGACAGCTACGCCACCTTCCGCGCCGCGCACAAGGCGCTGGCGCCCTTCTACGCCAAGCTCCATGGAGACCCACGATGAACGAGCGCGAAGCCCGCGAGGCGGTGGTGCGCACCGCCGTCGCCCTGGCCGACCAGGGCTTTCTCGCCGGTGTGGGCGGCAATCTGGCGCTGCGCATCGACGCCGAGCGTTTCGCCGTCACGCCCTCGGCCAGCGACTACTACGCGATGACCGCGGACGATATCTGCGTGCTGCGCCTGGACAGCCTCGAACAGCTCTCCGGCACCGGCAAACCCTCGGTAGAGAGCGGCCTGCATGCCCGCGCGCTGCAGGCACGGCCGGACTGCCTGGCCAGCGTGCACACCCACCAGCCCGTGGCCAGCGCCTTCACCCTGCTCGACCGACCACTGCCGATGCACGGTGCCGAGGCACGTCGGCTGATCGGCGCCGAGGTACCGATGTGCGCCTACGCGCCCTCCGGCACCAGCTGGCTGGCCGCCAATGTCGGCAAGCGCGTGCGCGCCGACCTCAACGCCTACCTGATGCGCAATCACGGCGCCGTCTGCCTCGGCGCGACCCTGGAAGACGCCTGCGCCGTGGTCCGCCTGCTGGAGCAGGAAGCCATCGCCTGGTTCCGCCGCGCCCTGGCCGCGCAACCAGACAACCGCCTGTACCGACAGACGCTCGAACTCCTGGAAGAGGATCTGCTATGAACGCCTCCACCGACTTGAACAGCACCTCCGGCATCAGCCACTGGCCGGATACCGATGCCATCGACGCGCGCCTGAAGACGCTGATCAAGCAGCCGATCCGGCCGATCCGCCGCGAGCACATGGACAAGGTGCTCGGCTATTTCGAGAACAACTGCCGCACCTCCAAGCAACTGGCCGAGCAGGCCTGCGCGGTGATCCCCGGCGGCGTGCAGCACAACCTGGCGTTCAACTACCCCTTCCCGCTGGCGATGAACAAGGCGCAAGGCGCGCATCTGCAGGACGTCGACGGCAACCGCTACATCGACTTCCTCCAGGCCGGCGGCCCGACCCTGCTCGGCAGCAACGACCCGGTGGTGCAGCAGAAGGTCATCGAGACCCTCCACGACTGCGGTCCGGTCACCGGCCTGCTGCACGAGTACGAGATCAAGCTGGCCGAGCTGGTGTGCCGCATGGTGCCGTCGGTGGAGATGTTCCGTATGCTCTCCTCCGGCACCGAATCGGTGATGGGGGCGATCCGCCTGGCCCGCGCCTACACCGGCAAGAAATGGGTGATCAAGATCGGCGGCGCCTATCACGGCTGGAGCGACCAGCTGGTGTACGGCATGCGCATTCCCGGCACCGGCCGGCGCGAGGCCATCGGCATTCCGCGTGGCGCCACTTCGCACACCCAGGAGAGCTTCCCCAACGACCTCGCCGCCATCCGCCGGCGCCTGCAGATCAACCGCCTGCGCGGCGGTACCGCGGCGATCATCGTCGAGCCGCTGGGCCCGGAGAGCGGAACCCGCCCGGCGCACCGCGAGTTCAATGCCAACCTGCGCAAGCTGTGCGACGAGTTCGGTGCGCTGCTGATCTTCGACGAGGTGGTCAGTGGCTTCCGCGTCGGCCTGTCCGGCGCCCAGGGCTATTTCAACGTGCGCCCGGACCTGACCATCTTCGGCAAGTGCCTGACCGGCGGCTACCCTATGGCCGGCGGCATCGGCGGGCGCCGCGAGGTGATGATGCTGCTGGCCGGCGGCATCGGCGGCAAGCAGACCAAGCGCGCCTTCGTCGGCGGCACCCTGACCGCCAACCCGCTGTCCTGCGTGGCCGGCTACCACAGCCTGCTGGAGATCGAGCGACGCAACGCCCCGGCCATCGCCGGCCGCGCCGGTGACCGCCTGACCGCCGGCCTGGGCCAGATCATCGAGCGCCTGGGCCTACCCTACGTGGTCTACAACCAGGGCTCGGTGGTGCACCTGCAGACCTCCGGCGTGCTGCTGCTCAACGTGCGCAACCCGATCCAGCTGCTGCGCGAGGTCAACCCGCGCAAGCACATGATGGAAGAGATGGGCGCCGCCTACATGGCCCACGGCCTGGTGACGCTGGCCGGCAGCCGCATGTACACCAGCGCCGCCGACAGCGACGAGATCATCGACGAGGCGCTGAACCGCTTCGAAGACGTGTTCAAACTGGTATGAGCCTGCACGACGAACTACTCCAGGCCAGCCAGCGCCTGGCCGCCAAGGGCCTGTTCAACGACGGTGGTGACAGCCTCTCGCTGCTGCTGCCCGGCACCGGGCGCATCCTCCTGCAGGTCTACGGCGAGGCACCGCGCGAGGTCGATCTGGGCCAGGGCGAGGATGGTGTGGCCGGTCTGCACGCGCGGCTCTATCGCCTACGCGGCGATATCGGCGCAGCGGCGCTGCTCAGCCCGCGCTGGAGCCTGCAACTGCAGCAGCTCGGCGAGGCCATGCCCTCTGTGTTCGACGAACAGGCGCGGCATATCGGCCGCTCCTGGGCACCAGCGAGCAGCGAGCAGTTGCCCAAGCTGCTGGCCGGCGGCGGCAACGCCGGGCCGCTCGAAGGCCGCCTGCTGGCCCTGGGCGTGACGCGCAACCGCATGCTGTTCAATGCCGAGCTGTTCGAGAAATGCGCCATGGCCTATGTGCTGGCGCGCCTGGGCGGCGAGCGGGTGAAGAAAGTGCCCTGGTGGGTGCGTCTGATCGCCGGCCGGCGCCTGCGCCAGGACCAGGCCCGCGCCGCCAGCAGCCATGCGGCCGGCGAGCAGGCTGCCGAGCTGGGGGCCTATTGATCGTAGGGTGGATGACGCTCCGCTCATCCACCAATGGCCCCTCGGTGGAGCGCCACCCGGTGGATCGCCCCCCGGTGGATCGCCACCCGGTGGATCGGTGAAGCGTGATCCACCCTACGTTGCTCCCTCTCCCGTTTACGGGGGTACGCCCAGTGGAGAGGACCGGGGAGAGGGCTTGGTCATTCCCCTCTCCCCAGCCGCTCTCCCCCATGTGGGAAAGGGGGGCTATGGCGCCGTGCACTGGCGCCGTGCTAACTATGCAGGCGCTGCCCTTACCAGGCAGCGCATAACAACAAGAACAGGCGCCCGCCGCCGCTCAACGACTTCCCTGCAGGGAGCGTGTCCATGAAACCCATCGCCGATCCGCGTTACTCGGAGGCCTCGGCCCCACCGCAGATTTCCCGCTTCCTGCTGCAGCACGTCGCCGCCGTCGGCCGCGACCCGGCCATGCTCTGCCGTGGCCTGGGCTTCGAGCCCGACGACCTGAAGAAGCCTGACTATCGCCTGTCCTACCGGCAGAGCTACCTGCTGGTGCGCCGCGCCCTGCACAGCCTGGACGACAGCGGCCTGGGCCTGGCCGTCGGCAGCCGACAGACTGCCGTGTCCTGGGGCCTGGTGGGCATGGCCATGCTGGCCAGCCCGACCCTCGGCGAGGCGCTCGACCTGGCCATCCGCTACCAGCGCCACACAGGCGCCCTGCTCGACTGCGAGATGGAACTGCGCGGCGAGCGCTGCCTGGTGTTCGCCACCACGCGCTTCTTCGATCCGGAAGTGGCGGTGTTCTACCTCGAGGAGGCCTTTGCCAGCGCCCAGGCCATCGTCCGCCATCTGTCCGGCCAGGACCTGGTCATCGACCGCATCGAGCTGGAATACCCGCGCCCGCCCCACTGGCAGCGCTACGCGGAGATCTTCCGCTGCCCGGTGAAATTCGGCGCCGGACACAACCTGATCGCCTTCGATGCGAGCTGGCTGCAGCTCTCGCTACCGACCCGCGACGACTACGTGGCCGCCGAGATCGCCGAGCTGCTGGACAGCGCGCGCTGGGAGCAGCACGGCAGCTCCGACCTGATCGAGACCATCCAGCGCGAGGTGCGCAAGAGCCTGTGCCGCCCGCCGCAACTGGCCGAGCTGGCGCAGCAGCTCAACCTCGGCGAGCGCACCCTGCGCCGGCGCATCGACGAGGCTGGGCTGTCCTACCACGGCATTGTCGACTCCGTGCGCCGGGCCAAGGCCCTGGCTCTGCTCAGCCACCGCGACAGCCGGCTGATCGACGTGGCCAGCGAGACCGGCTTCAGCGACGTGCGCAACTTCCGCCGCGCCTTCAAGCGCTGGACCGGGGTGACGCCGCGCACGGCGAAGCAGCGGATCGCTCAGGAATGATCGAGGCACATCGGCCGAGCGTAGGGTGCGCCGCGCGCCCCCGGACCTACAGTGATTCCCTGGTGCGCACGGCACACCCTACGAAGGCCTGAGCCTTGCACCTAGCCCAGGGAGTCGCCCCGGGCGGCCGACCGATGCCAAGACTCTTGGCGCCCAGGCTTCAGGATTCCCGATACACCGGCCAGTGCGCGACGATCTTGCCGCCGCGCAGAGGTCAAAGCCGCACCGGCTGCCCGAACGTAGGGTGCGCCGCGCGCCCCCGGACCTACTGTGATTCCCTGGTGCGCACGGCACACACTACGAAGGCCTGAGCATTGCACCTAGCCCAGGGAGTCGCCCCGGGCGGCCGACCGATGCCACGACTCTTGGCGCCCAGGCTTCAGGATTCCCGATACACCGGCCAGGGCGCGACGATCTTGCCGCCGCGCAGAGGTCAAAGCCGCACCGGCTGCCCGAACGTAGGGTGCGCCGCGCGCACCAGAAGCCGCGTAGAGAGCTCCTGGTGCGCGGCGCAAGCTAAAAAGCTTCAAGACTCCTGATACACCGGCCAGCGCTCGACGATCTTGCCGCCGCGCAGAGGTCAAAGCCGCACCGGCTGCCCGAACGTAGGGTGCGCCGCGCGCACCAGAAGCCGCGTAGAGAGCTCCTGGTGCGCGGCGCAAGCTAAAAAGCTTCAAGACTCCTGATACACCGGCCAGCGCTCGACGATCTTGCCGCCGCGCACGGCCAGTAGATCGCCGAACTGCAGCAACACCGCCTCGCTCTGGGTGGGGCGCAGGAACACCTGGTCGTCCACCGCCAGGCCCACCGCGGGCGAGCCATTGACCAGTTCCTGGTTCGAGCTGCGCCCGTACAGGCCACTGAGCTGCAGCCCGACCGGCGAAGCCAGGTCGGCCTGCCAGTTGCCGCCGTAGATGAAGAAAGTCTCGCGCTGGTTGACGTTCCACCAGGCGAACAACCGCGACTTCTCGTCCAGCGCCGGAATGCGCAGCGCGCCCGTGCGCTTGAGCACCGGCGTGGCGATGTACACCGCCGGCTGGTGCTCGGCCAGCGACGGCAGGTCGTAGTGGCTGGGCTTGAGCAGGCCGGTGCCGATGGCTACCTCGCTACTCAGCCGCTCCTGCTCGTGGGCGCGATAGCTGGGGCTACCAGCGGTGTTCAGGGTCAGGCCCTCGCGCCACAGCGCCGGGAAGCGCTGACGGGCGAAGTCGACATAACCCTGGTACAGCGCCATCACCTTGGCCAGCAGTTCGTCCTGGCCGCCCAGCACGGACGGCAGATTCATGCCGACGAAGGGGTCGTAACCCATGAAGCCGGCGAACTCCAGCTGCTGCGGGTTATCCGCAATCAGCTGCAGCAACTGCCCCAGCGTCTGCGTATCGCTGACGCCGCCACGGTGCAAGCCCACGTCCAGCTCGATATTGATCCGTAGCCGCGTGCCCAGCCCCCGGGCCAGCGCCAGGTACTGCTGCAGGCGCTCGGGGGTATCGATCAGCCACTGCAGCTGCTTCGCCGGATCGAAGGGCCCGCTGTGCTGCTGGTAGAACAGCTGCGCCGAGCGCACCGGCAGCGGCTTGCCGAGCAGGATGTCGGCCTCGGGGAACAGCCGTGCATCGTGATTGAGGAAGGGTTGGTGGAAGGACATCAGCTTGCGGGTGCCGATGCGCTCGCCGATATAGCGCAGCAGACCGGGTGCCGGCAGCGACTTCTCCACCAGGCGCAGCTGCTTGCCGCTGCGCGCGAGGAACTGACGCAACACCTCGATGTTGTGATCGAGGCGGTCGAGGTCGATCAGCAGGCTCGGGCGCATCGGCCCGTTGGCCTTGAGCTCCTGGTTCAGCGCCTGGAAATAGGCATCGTGCGGCTGACCGCGGTCACCCGGGCGCAGCCAGGCAGCGGCCAGCAATCCGCCGGCGCCCAGGCCGGCCAGCACAAGAGTGCGTCGCTTCATCCTTGCTCCCTAACCCATACCTAGACCGAATAGCCCAGCCAGATGCGCATTGACGAGGCGCCCCTGCGGGTCCGGGCTACTGACTGCTCCGGCCTAAATACCGCGGCCAGAAGCCCCCTTGAATAGCCCGAAAAAGATCGTAAATAGGCTCTTAACCAATAGCCAAGCCGAACAACCCGGCCAGATGCGCATTGACGAAGCGCCCCTGCGGGTCGAGTTCCTGGCGCAGCTCGGTGAACTCCCTCCAGCGCGGATACAGCGCCGCCAGCTGGCGCGCGCCCAGGCTGTGCAGCTTGCCCCAGTGCGGCCGCCCCTCGTATTTCCAGAAGATCGGCTCGATGGCGGCGAAGAACTCGCGATGGTCCATCGAGTGGTGCTGGTGGATCGACAGCGCGCAGCTGTCGCGCCCCTCGAACATGCTCAGGGGAATGTCGTCGGCCTTCACGTAGCGGTACTCGACCGGCATCCAGGTGCGCAGGTTGCCGTCGTCGATGCGCTTGAGGATCTCGCGCAGGCAGGCCGGGCCGTGCTCGGCCGGCACCGAATATTCCATCTCGTTGAAGCGCACGTTGCGCACGTTGGCGAATATCTCGTAGGACGCGTCCACCCGGTCGTCAAAGCTGGCCAGGTGGCGCATGCTGTTGAGCAGGCTGCGGCGCAGGCCGGGCGAATCGCTCAGGTGCTTGTCCAGCCCCTCGATGATGTCGATGAAGCCGTTACCGCCCTCCTCGTCCGGCGGCACCGGCGGCGTGCTCGGGTCCTCGGTCTCGTTCAGCGCCACCGACAGCGCGTAGTCGGAGTGGGTCACCACCAGCATTTCCCAGTGCTGGTTGTCGCGCTTGAGGTTGTCGATGTCCTCCAGCAGCTCCTCGGTCTTGCCCAGCCACTGGCGTTCGCGCAGGCGGAAGGCGGCGCGGTTTTGCATGCGCACCTTGGTCACCACGCCCAGCGCGCCGAGGGAGACGCGCGCCGCATTGAACAGCTCGGGATTGCTCTCGCGGCTGCAGTCGAGCACCTCGCCGGCGGCGCTGACCAGTTGCAGGCCGCAGACATTCGAGGAGTAGGAACCGAAGCCGATGCCGGTGCCGTGGGTCGAGGTGGCGATCGCCCCGGCCAGGGTCTGGTAGTCGGTGTCGGCCATGTTGATCAGCGCCTGGCCGACCTCCTTCAGCGGCGCGCCCATCTGCGACATTGGCGTGCCGCTGCCGAACTCCGCCTGCAGCGTCTGCGCGTCATGCGCCAGCAGCCCGGCGAAGTGGCTCAGCGACAGCAGGGTATCGTCGGTGGGCACCAGCGCGCTGAAGGAATGCCCCGAGCCGACCGGGCGGATCTTGCCCGAGGCCTTGCGGATGACCTGCACCAGCTCGTCCAGACTCTTCGGTGCCAGGCGCTCCAGCGGCAGGCAGCTCTGCACGCCCGACCAGTTGCGCCAGGGAATGGGACGCGGCGTTTCTGCGGCCCACAGCGAGCGCCCCGGCAAGGCCAGGCAGGCGCCCAGCAGGCTGGCGCGTTGCAACAGCTGACGACGGGAGACCATGTCAGTGGCCCCCCGCAGGCTGCGGCGCGGCGGCCATGAACTCGATCAGCGCGCGGATGTCGGCCTCCGAACACTGCATACACAGGCCCAATGGAGGCATGCCCTGGAAGCCATTGATGCTGTGGTCCAGCAGGGTGTCCATGCCCTTCTCCAGGCGCGGCGCCCAGGCCAGGATATCGCCGGTCAGCGGCGCACCGGCGGCCGGGTTGGCATGGCATTGCTTGCAGCTGGCGCCGTACAGCTGGGCCAGCGCCGTATCCGTTGGTACGCCCTGCGCAGCGCTTGGCGAAGCCTTAGACGCCTCTTCCGCGCCACAGCCCGCCAGCAACATGCACAGCACCAGCACTGCCCCGCTTCCCCCACCCCGCCCTACCCGCATCGCCACCTCCGAAGCCGCACATTCGTCATGGCCACACTAAAACAGCGGCACCGGGCGGATGAGGTCTCAAACGGCCAGCCAAGAACCGGGAAATGGCCAAAACCGAAGGAGTTCAGCGGCCTTCCACACGAGCGGGCCCGGCCCGGAAGGTTGAACATCCCCCGAGCCTTTGACTCGTAATTGTGAGAGCCAGGAAAACCAGCGAGGCGCGACATGACCACGTCCAAAGGCGGCAAGCATACGGTCCATCACGGTCCGGAGGTGTTGCCCAAGAGCGGCATTAAAAACACTAGCCAGGGTGGCGGCAACGTATTAGGCAATCGCAACCGTAGCCGGGCTGAGAGCAGCGACCAGCGCGGCGAACGACATTGAGGAGGCAACGATATGACAACGCGCAAAGGCGGCAAGCACAGCTTTGCGGATGACCCGCAGAAGGTCTCGGGCGCAGGCGGCAAGGGTGGCGGACAGACCACGGGGATCGATGTGAAGCGGGATCGGGCGGAACGCGCTCGGACAGGCGGACAGCACAGCCACGGCGACATTCGCCGCGATGGGCATTGAGTTTCAGGGGATTGATTGAAGCGGTGATCTACCGGAGGCCTTTCCTGTGCCTCCGGTCACCAGATCGCCGCGCCGCCAATCAAACAGCGGTCGCCAGCAGCTCGTGGTTGTGGCGCTGCTTCTTCATCAACTCCAGCTTGCGCTTGTGTACCAGCAGGCGCGAGGCGGTGATGTGGATCGGGCCGCCGGTGAAGGTCGGCAGGTCGCGCAGGCCCCAGCGGTCGCCGTCGTCTTTTTCGATGGCCTGGCCGTTGGCCAGCTTGAGGCTCAGGTTGACGTCAAAAATCAGCTCGCGCACGCGGTCCTGATTGAAGATGGCGGCGCTGTCGATGGCCTTGCTCAGCGGCACTTCATTCGGCTTGGACAGGGTCAGCAACAGCATCCCATCCGGGCGGGGCTTGATCGAAACGGAATGAGCGGGGAAGGCTTCGAAGAATTCCTTGATCGCGAGTTGCATCGGTCTACTCCCTATTGTTGGTCTCGGGACCTTCACCAGTGCAGCGTATGTGCCAACTTTTCAAAGCCAAGCAAATCGTTAAATTTCAATTACTTAACTTTTCACGATGGCATTCTGGCGCCGTGCAGAATGCACGAACGCCCCCAGGGGGTTTGCAGAATGCACGGCTCAGAAAGACAAAAGCCCGCCTTACGGCGGGCTCTCGTGGGATGGACGACTCAGAAGTCGATGTCGACCTTGGTCCACAGGGTGCGGCCCGGCTCGTCGATGGCGACCGGATCGGCCGGATAGCCGAAACCGGCGTCGCCGGCAAGGTTGAGGTGCTCGGCGTAGTCCTTGTCGAACAGGTTGTCGACGCCGACGCTGAGCTTGAGATGCTCGTCCACCCGGTAGGCGCCGTTGAGCGAGAACACGCCGAAGCCGGCGCTCTCGTCGAAGTCCTGGCCGACCACGTTGCCCCTGCCCTCGTCCACCCGGTGCTGCGCGCTCACCACGCGCCACAGCGCACCGGCGCTCCAGGCGTCGCGCTCGTAGCTCAGCCCGAGGCGCGCCTCCAGCGGCGGCATCTGCGGCAGGGCCTCGCCGTCCGAGCTGTTCTTGCCCCAGGCGTAGGCCAGGGTCGCATCGGCCTTCCAGTGCGCGTCGAGGTCGTAGGCCACGCCCAGTTCGCCGCCCAGGATGCGCGCGTCGATGTTGTCGGCCCGCGAGCCGCCCATCATGCCGCCACGGTAGTCGAACAGGATGTAGTCGCGCACCTGGCCGACATAGCCGGAGGCCCAAGCCTGCAGGTTGTCGCCGTTGTACTGCACGCCGAAATCGAGCTGGGTGGTCTTTTCCGGCGCGATGCCGTCGAAGGCGTTGACCTCGCCGGCCGGGCCGGCGCTCGGCGAGAACAGCTCCCAGTAGTCGGGGAAGCGCTGTACGTGGCCCAGGCCGACATAGAGGGTGGTCGGCGAGCCGGCCAGGTCGTGCTCGTAACGGGCGAAGCCGCTGGGCAGGGTGTCGGCACGGGTCTCGTCGGCGGTCGGGTTGGGCATGCTCATCATGCCGCCAGTGCTCTGCCGGTAGTCCTTGGCCGAGGCCCGGTCCAGGCGCGCGCCGGCGATCAGCCGATCGCGCTCGGCCACACGCCAGGTCAGCTCGCCGAAGGCGCCGTAGCTGTGCATCACCGCGTCCTTGCTCCAGGGAAAGGCGTCGGTATCGATGTAGCGGTCGCTCATCATGTCGTAGCGGGAATTGCGCTCGCGGTGCTCGCTGCGCAGGGCGTCGATGCCGGCGACCAGCTCGACGTCGCGCCAGACGAAGGTGGCGGCAAAGCGCCCGCCGACGGTGCGACGGTCGACCTGTGAAGCCATCGGCATGGCCATCATGCTGGTCGGGTCCGGCTGGCGCAGGCTGAAGTTGTCCATGACGTGGTCGGCGTAGTTGTAGTAGAGCTGCGCCTCCAGCTTGTCGAGGGTGCCGCCGAGGTTGCTCTTCTCGAAGCGCAGGCCGAGGCTCTCGCGCTCGAACTGCGCACCGTCCATGCCGCGCCCGGCATAACGTGCCTCGCCGTCGCCCTTGCCGGCGGTGAACTCGATCAGGGTGTCGGCATCGGGCGTCCAGCCGATGGCCAGGTCGCCGTTCCACTTGTTCCAGCGCGACGGCACGGTGTTGCCGTCGCCGTCCTCGTAATCGTCGGACTGGGCCTGGTTACCGACGAAGCGCAGATAGCCCGCTTCGTTGCCGACGGCGCCGTCCAGCACCTTGTCGAAGCGGCCGTTGGAGCCGCCCAGCAGGCTGGCATGCAGGCGCGAATCGAGTTCGCCGAAGCGCTCGGGCTCGCGCTCGAACAGCACGGTGCCGGCCGAGGCACCCGGGCCCCAGAGCACGGTCTGCGGGCCCTTGATCACGGTGAGTTTGTCGAAGGTCTCCGGTGAGATGTAGGAGCTGGGCGCATCCATGCGGTAGGGACAGGCGCCGAGCATCAGGCCGCCGTTGGTGCGCAGGTTGATGCGCGAGCCGAACATGCCCCGCAGCACGGGATCACCGTTGCTGCCGCCGCTGCGGATGGCGGAAAAGCCGGGAATGGTCTTGAGGTAGTCGGTGGCGTCGCTGGCCGGCACCGGCTGGCGGGCGTCCTTGGGGTCGGCGTGGATGGTCAGCGGCGAACTCTGCTGCACGGCGGTGACCACGGTGGGCGCCAGCTCGGCATCGGCCGACGTTGCGGCGAGGGCCGGGGCGGACATGGCCAGGGTCAGTGCGGAAAGAACGAACGGCAGGCCGGCGCGCACCGGCACGAATACGGAGAGAGTCATGGTGTTTTCCGAAAAAAGGCAACGGGAGCCCTCGCGAGGAGGGCGCGTGTTGGCGGCTTTCAGGAAAACGTCGGCGGTGCTCGCCCGGGCGGCGCGACCAGGAACGGTGGGGCCAGGCTCAGCGCCTCGGCGAAGCGCGGCCGCTGCGCCGGCGCCACCGGAGGCGCTGGCGGCATGAAAGCGAACGACTGCAGGCTGGCGACATGGGCGCCGCACTGCACGCAGGGCAACTGCTGGCCCGAGACGCCACCCTCCTCGTCACCGAGCTGCCACTGCATGCCCTGCGAGGTACACAGGAGCATGAAGCCGCTCTCGCTCATCAGCGGCAGCGCCCACAGCGGCATACCCACGCGCAACAGAATGCCCACCAGGGCAAAGGCGTAGAGCCAATCGTGGGTATTTCGGCTGAGCGGTTTCAGGGGGGCGACATCCTTTTTGTTGTCGCGCATTCTAGTCAGCCATGTAGGATGACGCTGCTGACAGGGCGTCGCACCCCGGGGCCGCCCCGGAATCCGTGGCCGGCGATGCTCCTCGCGCCGCCCGTGGCTGCGGCAGCAAGCCCGGATACCGAATCGAGAAAAGCATGTCCGACGAACCGCCCTATCTCTCCAGTGGCCTGACCGAAAGCAACTACGAGCTGCTGGTCCGGGCCGTCGTCGACTACGCCATCTATATGCTCGACACCCAGGGCCGGATCCTGACCTGGAACACCGGCGCCGAGCGCATCAAGGGTTATCGCGCCGAGGAGGTCCTCGGCCAGCACCTGGAAATGTTCTTTCCCCAGGACGACCGCCGCGAAGGCAAGGCGCAGCAGCTGATCGCCACCGCGCTGCGCGAGGGCCGCGCCCAGGACGAGGGCTGGCGCGTGCGCAAGGACGGTTCGCGCTTCTGGGCGCTGGCGGTGCTCGATGCGATCCACGACGACGCCGGCAACCTGATCGGCCTGGCCAAGATCACCCGCGACCTGACCGAGCGCCACGAGGCACAGCTGCATCTGGATGAGGTGCGGGCGCAGCTATTCCAGGCGCAGAAGATGGAGGCGCTCGGCCAGCTCACCGGTGGCATGGCGCACGACTTCAACAACCTGCTCACGGTGATCATCGGCTCGAGCGACCTGGCCCTGCGCAGCCAGGACCCGGAGCGCATCCGCCTGCTGCTCGAGAGCATTCACGAGGCAGGTAGGCGCGGACGCGAACTGACGCGCAACCTGCTGACCTTCGCGCGCCGCCGCGAACCCGAGGCCCACACGCTCGACCTGGTGTCGACCCTGGAGGCGTCCACCGGGCTGTTCCGCCAAGCGCTGCCAAAGCACATAGAGCTCGATCTGGATGTGGCCACCGTGCACCCCGTGCGGGTCGATGCCAACCAACTGGAAATGGCCCTGCTCAACCTGATCTTCAACGCCCGCGATGCCATGCCGGACGGCGGCCACATTCTGCTGCGCGCCGAGAACCGCAGGATGAGCGGCGAATGGGAAAACCTGCACGGCGACTTCGTGCTGATCTCCGTGACCGACAACGGTCCCGGCATCGAACCGGAGATCCAGGCGCGCATCTTCGAGCCCTTCTTCACCACCAAGAAATTCGGCAGTGGTACCGGCTTGGGCCTCAGCCAGGTGTACGGATTCGTGCGCAACGCAGGCGGTTCGGTACGGGTCGAGAGCCAGCCCGGGCACGGCACCCGCATGACCCTCTATCTGCCGGCCGCCTTCTAGCCCATGGCCGGCGAGCAGCCGTGGGAGTAAAGTGCCCGCATCAGCGGCGCGTCGGTGCGTCGCCCCTCAGAGAGATGGAAGGATCTTGGAACAGTTAAAACGCCTTCGTAGCGGCATTGGCGGCCTCGACGTCCTGTTGAAGGGAGGCCTGGTCTCCGGCGCCTCGTACATAGTTCAGGGCCGGCCAGGCTCGGGCAAGACCATCCTGGCCAACCAGATCGCCTTCAACCACGTCAGCGAAGGCGGCCGAGTGCTGGTGGCCACGCTGCTGGCCGAGTCCCACGACCGGCTGTTCCAGTTCCTCTCCACCCTCAGCTTCTTCGAGCCGCAGCGGGTCGGTGCCGAGATCCAGTTCGTCAGCGCCTTCGATACCCTGCAGAACGAGGGCCTCGACGAGGTGGTGCGCCTGCTGCGCCGGGAGATCAACCGCCAACAGGCCACCCTGCTGATCATCGACGGCGTGCTCAACGCCCGCTCGCGCGCCGACTCCCAACTGGACACCAAGAAATTCATCTCCGAGCTGCAGGGCCACGCCGCCTTCGCCGGCTGCACCGTGCTGCTGATCACCAGCGCCCGCCTGGATGACGGCAGCCCCGAACACACCATGGTCGACGGCGTCATCGAGATCGGCGAGGAATTGCACGGCAACCGCTCGGTGCGTCGCATCCAGCTGCGCAAGACCCGTGGCAGCGCCGCGCTCTCCGGCCTCCACGAATGCGAGATCACCGACCGCGGCCTGGTCGTCTATCCGCGCCTCGAGAGCCTCTATGCGCAGCCTTCGCGGCCTGACAGCCCTGACATGCGCCGCGTGCCCTGCGGCGTCGAAGGTCTAGACGAAAAGATCGAGGGCGGCCTGCCGGAGTCTTCGGTCACCCTGCTGATGGGCCCGTCCGGCGTCGGCAAGACCAGCATGGGTCTGCACTTCCTGTCCCAGTGCAGCTCGGCGGAGCCAAGCCTGCATTTCGGCTTCTACGAGACGCCCCAACGCCTACGCCTGAAGGCCCACGCACTGGGGCTCGACTTCCCCGCGTTGGAGGAAAGCGGCGCGCTGCATATTCTCTGGCAGCCCACCACCGCGGGCCTGCTCGACGCTCTCGGCCTCAACCTACTCGCTACGGTCGAGCGCCTCGGTATCAAGCGCGTACTAATTGACAGCCTCGGCGGCATGGCGCGGGTGACAACCAATCCGGCTCGCCTGATTGATTTCTTCGGCGCGTTACTGAATGAATTGCGCGCCCGCGGCGTAACCGTGATGGCGACCTGGGAGATGCGCGACCTGTTCGGTGCCGAGATCATCGCGCCCTCACATGAGATGTCCAGCTTGGTCGACAACCTCATGCTGATGCGCTTCGTGGAAATGAATTCTGAATTAAAACGCTCGTTGTCGATTCTCAAGATGAGAGACAGCGCCTACAACCCCTCCCTTCTGGAAATCGTGATCGGCGATCAGGGCCTTCGGCTCGAGAAGGGTTTCAGACATGCCAGCGCGGTGCTAACCGGTACCGCGACCACTACGACGGACCGATGAGCTAAGCATGGCAACCATCCTGATAGTCGATGACGAATATCTGATCGCGGATATTCTCGGCTACGCGCTGGAGGATGAAGGCTACATGGTGGTCAAGGCGAGCAATGGCCGGCGCGGGCTGGAAGTACTCGACCGCGAGCGGCCCGCACTGGTGATCACCGACTTCATGATGCCGCTGATGGACGGCGTGGAATTCGCGCGTGCCATTCGCAGCCGCCCGGCGACCGCCGACCTGCCGATCCTGCTCATGAGTGGGGCTCATGGCAGCATCGGGCGAGCTACCCCGGACCTCTTTGAGGATGTATTCGACAAACCCTTCGAAGTGGACCAGATCATCGCCAGGGTCCGCGAGCTACTCGGCTCGGCTATCTGACCGCCTTTTACGCGTTTGGATGGGCAGGCAGCCGGTGGAGGCCGCCCCGCACGGGGGCGGCGCTCACTGCTAGACGTAACCTAGCAATAACAAAACCAACAGAATTACTACCACCAGGCCGAGGCCGCCGGACGGGCCGTAGCCCCAGGAGCGGCTGTGCGGCCACGCCGGAATGGCTCCGATCAGCAGCAGGATCAGGACGATCAGCAGTATGGTTCCCAGGGTCATGACGAGTTCCTCGCAGTCGTGGTCGCGGCGCGCCAACAGGCATCGCCCGTCTAGCCAGGCCATTCCAGGCCTCACGAAAATATCGACTCGGCGGACGCAGCGGCAGTTCGGACTATTTGTCCGGTGCGAGAACGCCTTCGCATCCGCGCAGCGAGCGGACCAGGTTCGCTCTTCCACCCTGCGACACGGTCACCAGCGCCGCGCCGACCACCCGGTGCATGCCGGCCAATGCCCTCCACAGAGGCCCGAACAGACGGCCGTGGCCTGCCTCGCGTCCTTGGCGCAGCGGCCGTTTGCAGGTAAATTGGCAGCCCTCCCGCGCTCAATTTCGTGTCGGCTTTTCGGCCGCCGTTTCGCTTCGCGGAAGACTCCGGGTCTGCGCCGTTTGCAAGCGGAGAAGAGGTTCTGAAACAGACATGGGCCGTCCGGCTTCGCCGCGGCCCGCAGCAGTTTCGCAACGACCTGCCGGCCATGGTTGAACTGCACCCAGGCCGCAGCCCGAAGGACAGAGGATGACAGACCGCACCCCCGACACGCTGGCCGACGCGGTCGCGCGCTGCGCCGACGAGCCGATCCACGTTCCCGGCAGCATCCAGCCGCATGGCTTTCTCCTCGTCGTCGGCGAGCCCGACCTGCGCGTGCTGCAAGCCAGCCAGAACGTCGCCGAATGGATTGGCGAAGAGGCGCAGGGCCTGCTGGGCCGGCAACTGGCCGAGCTGATCGGCGACAGCGATCTGCCGCAACGCCTGGCGGCGGTGTCCGGCGATGACCGCAACCCCTTCCATGTCGGCGACGTCGGCTTGCGTCTGGGGGCCGCCGCCGGCCAGTCGTTCGCCCTGATGGCGCACCGCAACGACGGACAGCTCATCCTCGAGTTCGAACGCACCGGCAGCGCCCGCGAGGCCTACGGCACGCTGTACCCGCTCATGCGCACCTTCGTTGCCGAGCTGCACGCCGCCGAGAGCCTCGAATCGATCTGCCAGCTGGCGGTCAACGAGCTGCGTCGCATCACCGGTTTCGGGCGGATCAAGGCCTACCGCTTCGACCAGGAAGGCAATGGCGAGGTGCTCGCCGAACATGCCGAACCCGGCTACGCCAGCTACCTCGGCCACTGTTTCCCCGCCTCGGACATTCCGGCCCAGGCCCGGCGCCTGTATCGCGAGAATCTGATCCGGGTGATCCCCGACGCCAACTATCAACCCTCGCCGCTGATCCCGCAGCTCAACCCCGTCAGCGGCGCCCCGTTGGACCTCAGTTTCGCCTCCTTGCGCAGCGTGTCGCCGGTGCACCTGCAGTTCATGCGCAACATGGGCACGCTGGCCTCGATGTCGGTCTCCATCGTAGTCCGCGATCAGCTCTGGGGCCTGATCTCCTGCCACGACGCCGAAGCCCGCCAGGTCAGCCACCAGAGCCGCACCGCCTGCGAACTGCTGGCTCGCATCCTGGCGCTGCAGATCGACGCCAGCGAGAGCGACCTGCTAGCCCAGCGCAAGCTCGAGCGCCGCCACCTGATCGTCCGCCTGCTGGCCGGCATGGCCGACCGTGACAGCGTGACCGAGGGCTTCAAGAGCCTGCCGGACGTGGTCCTGGCCTTCGCCGCCGCCGAGGGCGCCGCGGTGGTCAGTGCCGACAGCTGCGTCAGCGTCGGCGAGGTGCCGGCCCGCGAGCAGATCATCGAGCTGGCCAAGTGGATCGCCGCGCGCGAATCGGGGCCGCTGTTCAGCAGCGACAACCTGAGCCGCGACGTACCGCAGCTGCCGGCGCTGGCCGAGCACAGCGCCGGCGTGCTGGCGGTGTCGATCTCGAACCTGCACCCGCACTACCTGATCTGGTTCCGCCAGGAGCGGGTGAGAACCATCAAGTGGGCCGGACAGCCGCAGAAGCAGCGGGACGAAATCAGCGGCGCGCTGACCCCGCGCCACAGCTTCGAGACCTGGCGCGAGGTGGTACGTGGCTTCTGCGCCCCCTGGGAAGAGGCCGAGCGCGAGGGCGCCCTCGAGCTGCGCAACGCCGTGCTCGGTATCGTCCTGCGCAAGGCCGAGGAGATGGCCCAGCTGGCGGGTGAGCTGCGCGAGAGCAACAAGGAGCTGGAGTCCTTCTCCTACAGCGTTTCCCACGACCTGCGTGCGCCACTGCGGCACATCGCCGGCTACACCGAACTGCTCAGCGAGATGGAGGGCGGCCAGCTGAGCGAACGCGGCCAGCGCTTCCTGGGCAACATCGGCGACGCCGCGCGCTTCGCCGGCACCCTGGTCGACAACCTGCTGAGCTTCTCGCAGATGGGCCGCTCGGCGCTGCACCTGTCCGACGTCGACCTCGGCGCGCTGGTGGCCTCCGTTCGCGACGAGATGCGCCCGGACTACGAGAGCCGCGAGGTCGAGTGGGAGATCCTGCCGATGCCGGTGGTGGTCGCCGACGCGTCCTTCATCCACATGGTGCTGCGCAACCTCATCGGCAACGCGCTCAAGTACACCGGCACGCGCGAGCGCGCACTTATCGAAATAGGCGCCCATCAACGACCTGACGAAACGGTGGTCTACATCCGCGACAATGGCGTGGGCTTCGACATGCAGTACGCCAACAAGCTGTTCGGCGTGTTCCAGCGCCTGCACCGGATGGAGGAGTTCGAAGGCACGGGCATCGGCCTGGCCAGCGTGCGCCGGATCGTCGAGCGCCATGGCGGCCGGGTCTGGGCCGATGGCCGCGTCGACCAGGGCGCGACCTTCTTCTTCGCGCTTCCCCACCTGACCTACACCGAAACGGCGAACGATCGGAAAGACTAGATGCTCAAACCCATACTTCTCGTTGAAGACAACCCCCACGATCTGGAGCTGACGCTGGTGGCGCTGGAGCGCAGCCAGCTGGCCAACGACGTGGTGGTCAAGCGTGATGGCGCCGAGGCGCTGGATTACCTGCTGCGCCGCGGCGAACACCAGAGCCGCGACGACGGCAATCCCGCCGTGCTGCTGCTCGACCTGAAGCTGCCCAAGGTCGACGGCCTGGAGGTGCTCAAGACGGTGCGCGAGACGCCCTCGCTGCGCAGCATCCCCGTGGTCATGCTGACCTCCTCGCGGGAAGAGCCGGACCTGGTGCGCGCCTACGAGATGGGCGTCAACGCCTACGTGGTGAAGCCGGTGGATTTCAAGGACTTCGTCGCCGCGATCTCCGACCTCGGCATCTTCTGGGCGGTACTCAACGAGCCGCCGCCCGGCTCGCTGCGCCTGAAGCGCACGCGCCGCGTCGACGAGCAGAACGACTGAATCCCGCAACCCTCGCCGCAGGAAGGCCAATGCCCGCGTCACAGAACATCAGTGTCCTGTTCATCGAGGACAGCTCCCACGATGCGGAGCTGGCCCAGTTGGCGCTGGAGCGCAGCGGCTTCGTCCTCGACATCGAGCTGGTCTACAGCCACGCCGGCGTGGTCGAGGCCCTGCAGCGGCGCGAGTTCGACCTGATCCTGGCCGATTTCATCCTGCCCGGTTTCTCCGGCAGCCAAGCCTTGCAGGAGGCCCGCCGGCTCGCGCCGCAGACGCCGTTCATATTCCTCTCGGGGGTCTACGGCGAGGAAAACGCGGTCAACATGATGCGCTCCGGCGCGATCGACTACGTGCTCAAGCAGAACCTGGGGCTGCTGCCCAAGGCCGTAACCCGTGCACTCGCCGAAGTCGACGAGCGCCACCGCCGGGAACGGGCGGAACAGGCCCTGCAGGAAATGGGCGTGCGCGCGCGCCTGGCGGTCGACGCCGCCCGCCTGGGCATGTGGGACTACGAGCCGGCCAGCGACCAGCTGCGTTGCGACCAGCGCTACCGCGCGATGTGCGAACTGGACGAGGACGAGCCGCTGAACATGGCGGTGTTCGAGCGCCTCTGCCACCCGGACGACCTGCCCTACATGCGCGAACGCATTCGGGCCGTCACCAGCGATCACCAGCGCCCCGACTTCGCCGCCACCTACCGCATCCAGTTGTCCGACGGCCGACTGCGCTGGCTGGACATGCGCGGCCAGGCATTCTTTGTCGGTGAGCGTTGCACCCGCTTCGTCGGCGTGGTGATGGACATCACCGAGCAGCGCCTGGCAACCGAGGCGCTCAAGCGCATGAACGAGACCCTCGGCGAACGGGTGGAAGAGCGCACCCGCGAACGGGACCGGACCTGGGAGCTGTCCCGCGATCTGCTCGCCATCATCGACTTCGACTCCACCACCCGGGCGCTCAATCCGGCCTGGCAGGACATCCTCGGCTGGTCCCAGGACGAGCTGCTCGACCGCCCCATGGCGGATCTCACCCACCCCGACGACCTGCGCGCCAGCCGCGTGGCGATGAGCACGCTGCGGCGCGGCCGGGTCGCCCAGCGCTTCGTCAACCGGGTGCGCCATCGCGACGGCAGCTACCGCTGGATCTCCTGGAACGCGGTGCCGGATGCCGGGCGGGCCTATGTGGCCGGGCGCGACATCACCAGTGAGATCGCCAGCATCGACAAGCTGGCCGACGCCAACAGCGCGCTCCGTCAGCAGATCCACGAGCGCGAGAAGGTCGAGGCCACGCTGCACCAGATGCAGCGCCTGGAGGCGGTCGGCCAGCTGACTGCCGGCGTGGCCCATGACTTCAACAACCTGCTGACGGTGATCCTGACCAGCGCCAATTTCCTCCAGCGCGACCTCGAACGCGGCGCGCCGCTGGAGAACTGCCTGCACCGCCTGAACTACATCCGTACCTCCGGCGAACGCGGCGCAACCCTGACCAGCCAGCTCCTGGCCTTCGCCCGGCGCCAGCAGCTGGCGCCCTCGCCGCTCGATCTGAACGACACCATCGACGGCCTGCTCAGCCTGCTCAAGAGCACGCTGGGCGGCAGCATCGAAGTGGTGACGCAGCCGAAGCAGGGGCTCTGGCATGCGCTGGTCGATCCGACGCAGATCGAGATGATCATCCTCAACCTGGCGATCAATGCCCGCGACGCCATGCCCGAGGGCGGCAAGCTGGTACTCGGCACGGCCAATGTGAGAATCGAGAGAGCCTCCTGGCGCGCCGGCGAACCGGGGGCCGGCGAGTACGTGGTGCTGTCGGTTTCCGACACCGGCACCGGCATGAGCGAGGAAGTGCTGCAGAAGGCCTTCGAGCCGTTCTTCACCACCAAGGAGGTGGGCAAGGGCTCCGGCCTGGGGCTGGCCCAGGTGTTCGGCTTCGCCAAGCAGTCCGGCGGCGGCGCGCGGATCGTCAGCGCCCCCGGCGCGGGCACCACGGTTCAGGTATTCCTGCCAAGGACCGAACCCGAGGCCGATGAAGACGCGCTGCAGGACGAGGAAGACGAGCCAACCATCGTCGCGGGCGACCATCACATCCTGCTGGTCGACGACGATTCCGCCGTGCGCGAAGTGACCTCGCAGATGCTGCAGCGCCTGGGCTTTCGAGTTTCCGAGGCGGACTCCGGCGCCAGCGCCCTGCAGCGCCTCGAAGAGGTCGAGGTCGACCTGCTGCTCGCCGACTTCATCATGCCCGGCATGAACGGTGGCGAGCTGGCCCGCGCCGTCAGGACACGACGCCCGGAGCTGCCCATCGTGTTCATCAGCGGTTATTCCGAGCTGGAGGAGCTGGGCCTGGCCGATAGCCTGGTGATCCAGAAGCCGTTCCAGGAAGAGCAGGTGGCCCGCAAGATCATCCAGGCGCTGCGCGACGCGGGCCGGCATGGATAGCCTGCGGCAGCGCCTGAAGCACTTCGGCGCCGACCTGCACAAGCAGGCCGACGAGGCGTTTTCCGCCTTCTCACTGGAAACCCGCCAGGGTTATGGCGACTTTCTGCGCGCCCACGGCCGGGCGATTCTCTCCCTGGAGCGGACCCTCGAAAACAACGGCGTCGAAGCCCTGATCGACGACTGGCCACAACGACGGCGCAGCGAGGCGGTACTGGCGGACCTGCACGCACTGGGCATCGCCGCCGAGGCATCGCGCGGTATGCCGCCCATCGCCGGCGCCGGCTGGTGCTGGGGCGCCCTGTACGTGCTGGAGGGCTCGCGCCTGGGAGCCCGGCTGCTGCTGCAGCGACTGCAGGCGGCGCAACCGGCGACGCCGGCGCACTATCTGAGCCATGGACTGGCCGACGGACTCTGGCCGCGCTTTCTGCGGTGCTTCGAGGCGCAGGCGACCGCCTGCGACGAGCGCCAGTTGCAGCAGGGCGTGGCGGACGCGTTCGGCCAGTTCCTCGCCGCAGCCGAGCGCTACGGCCGCTGCGTCAACGCCTCCTGAGCGGCGCACCCGCGCCAACGAAAAAGGCCCGCTCATCGTCGATGGGCGGGCCTTTCTTCATTCACGCAACCGTCAGAACGGAATGTCGTCGTCGAAGCTGTCGTAGTCCGGGGCCGGCTGCTGGGCGGCCGGCTGCGGTGCCGGACGCGGCGCGGATTGCTGCGGCGCCGGGCGCGACTGCTGCTGACGCGGCGCGTAGTCGCCACCGCCTTCGTTGTTGCCGCCGCGGCTGCCCAGCAGCTGCAGGGTGCCGTTCATGTCGACCACGATCTCGGTGGTGTAGCGCTTGACGCCGTCCTTCTCCCACTCGCGGGTCTGCAGGCGGCCTTCGACGTAGCACTGGCTGCCCTTGCGTAGGTATTCGCCGGCGATCTCGGCGAGCTTGCCGAAGAACACCACGCGGTGCCATTCGGTGCGGTCCTGCTGCTGGCCGGTCTGCTTGTCCTTCCAGCTGTCGGTGGTGGCAAGGGTGATGTTGGTCACCGCATTGCCGTTGGGCAGGTAACGGGTTTCCGGGTCGCCGCCGACGTTGCCGATCAGAATGACTTTGTTAACCCCACGGGCCATTTCGTTCTCCTAAGCTTTCTGCGTCTCCGCGGCCTCTTCGAGCACCTGCTCGAGCAACGCGCGGTCCAGTTGTTGGGTGTCCACTTTGATGTACAACGCGGCCTCCTCGGCCACCACCACGGCGTCGCTGACGCCGGGTATCGCGAGGAGGCGCCCCACCAGCGCGCCATCGGCCACGGCATGGGCTCCGAGCGGTCGGCGCAGGCTGGTCACATAAGGCGGCTCGCGCATAGTAGCAGCTGCCGCAAGCCAGAGAAGCCCCAGCAGCGCGCAGCCGACGAATACATAGGCGAGGCCGCCGTGCTGGTAGAGCCAGCCACCGAGGATGCCGCCCACGGCGGCGCCGAGGAACTGGCTGGTGGAGTACACGCCCATGGCCGTGCCCTTGCCACCGGCCGGCGCCACCTTGCTCACCAGCGAGGGCAGCGAAGCTTCCAGCAGGTTGAAGGCGGTGAAGAACAGCACGAAGCCACACACCAGCGCCGCCAGCCCGTGACCGAACGCCCAGAAGTACAGCTCGCACAGCACCAGCACCGCTACCGCGCCGCACAGCACGCGCTTCATGCGGCGCTTCTTCTCGCCGTAGATGATGAACGGCACCATGCCGAAGAAGCCGATCAGCAGCGCGCTGAGGTAGACCCACCAGTGTTCTTCCTTGGCCAGCCCGCCTTCGTCCACCAGCGCCAGCGGCAGGGCGACGAAGCTGGCCATGAGGATGGCGTGCAGCACGCCGATGCCCAAGTTCAGGCGCAGCAGTTCGCCGTTGCGCAGGGTCGGCAGCAGCGCCTGGCGCGCCACTCCGGACTCGCGGTGCTGCAGCGAGCGCGAGGCCCGGGGCACCGCGACGGCGACGATCAGCATGCCGAGCAGCGCCATGCCGGCGGTGGCCCAGAACAGACCGGAAAGACCGAAGGCGCGGGTCAGCAGCGGGCCGACCACCATGGCCACGGCGAATGACAGGCCGATGCTCATGCCGATCATGGCCATGGCCTTGGTGCGGTGCTGCTCGCGGGTCAGGTCCGACAGCAGCGCCATCACCGCCGCCGAGATCGCCCCTGCGCCCTGCAGCACGCGCCCGGCGATCACGCCCCAGATGGAGTCGGCATTGGCCGCCAGCGCGGCGCCGGCGGCGAACACCAGCAGGCCGGAGTAGATCACCGGCAGGCGGCCGATGCGGTCGGAGATCACGCCGAAGGGAATCTGCAGCACCGCCTGGGTCAGGCCGTAGGCGCCGATGGCCAGGCCGATCAGCGCCGGGGTGGCGCCGGCCAGGTCGGTGCCGTAGGTGGCCAGCACCGGCAGGACCATGAACATGCCCAGCATGCGGAAGGCGAAGACCAGGGCCAGGCTGGCTGCGGCGCGGGTTTCGCCGGCGCTCATGCGGTCGCTGTGCGGATCGTGCATGGAAAAACCCTGAACAAAGAGGCCGGCGATTCTATCAGTCATGGCAGGGACTGTTGACCATTCCTCGTCGTATCGAGACGGTCGCAACGCCCCTGTGTCGAGGGTCGGCGCGCGCCCCAGCGGTACTTTGCCGCGTGCCGGCCCGCAGCCGTATACTTCGCCGTTTCCGCCCGCCACCTGCGAGGCCGTTCGTGGATAAGATTCTGATCCGGGGTGCCCGCACCCATAACCTGAAAAACGTCGACCTGACCCTGCCGCGCGACAAGCTGATCGTGATCACCGGCCTGTCCGGCTCCGGCAAGTCGTCGCTGGCCTTCGACACGCTCTACGCCGAGGGTCAGCGCCGTTATGTGGAATCCCTGTCGGCCTACGCCCGGCAGTTCCTGTCGATGATGGAGAAGCCCGACGTCGACACCATCGAGGGCCTCTCCCCGGCCATCTCCATCGAGCAGAAGTCGACCTCGCACAACCCGCGCTCGACCGTCGGCACCATCACCGAAATCTACGATTACCTGCGCCTGCTCTACGCCCGCGTCGGCATCCCGCGCTGCCCGGACCACGACGTGCCGCTGGAAGCGCAGACCGTCAGCCAGATGGTCGACCAGGTGCTGGCCCTGCCCGAGGGCCGCAAGCTGATGCTGCTGGCCCCGGTGATCCGCGAGCGCAAGGGCGAGCACCTGGCGGTGTTCGACGAGCTGCGCGCCCAGGGCTTCGTCCGCGCGCGGGTCAACGGCCGCATCTACGAGATGGACGAGCTGCCCAAGCTGGACAAGCAGAAGAAGCACTCCATCGACGTGGTGGTCGACCGCTTCAAGGTGCGCGAGGACATGCAGCAGCGCCTGGCCGAGTCCTTCGAGACCGCCATCAACCTGGCCGACGGCATCGCCCTCGTAGCCCCGATGGACGATGAGGAAGGCGACGAGATCATCTTCTCCGCGCGCTTCGCCTGCCCGCACTGCGGCCACTCGATCAGCGAGCTGGAACCCAAGCTGTTCTCCTTCAACAACCCCGCCGGCGCCTGCCCGACCTGCGACGGCCTGGGCGTGAAGCAGTTCTTCGACGGCAAACGCCTGGTCAACGGCGAGCTGACCCTGGCCGAGGGCGCGATCCGCGGCTGGGACCGGCGCAACGTCTATTACTTCCAGATGCTCGGCTCGCTGTCCTCGCACTACGGCTTCAGCCTGGACAAGCCCTTCGACGACCTGAGCGCCGAGCACCAGAAGGTGATCCTGTTCGGCTCGGGCAGGGACAACGTCGACTTCCGTTACCTCAACGACCGCGGCGACATCGTCAAGCGCTCGCATCCCTTCGAGGGCATCATCCCCAACCTCGAACGGCGCTACCGCGAGACCGAGTCGGCCACCGTGCGCGAGGAGCTGGCCAAGTTCCTCAGCACCCAGCCCTGCCCGGACTGCCGCGGCACGCGCCTGCGCCGCGAGGCGCGCCATGTGTGGGTGGGCGAGCGCACCCTGCCGGCTGTCACCGGCCTGCCGGTTGGCGACGCCTGCGACTACTTCGGCGGCATGCACCTCACCGGCCGCCGCGGCGAGATCGCCGAGAAGATCCTCAAGGAAATCCGCGAGCGCCTGCAGTTCCTGGTCAACGTCGGCCTCGACTACCTGACCCTGGACCGCAGCGCCGACACCCTCTCCGGTGGCGAGGCCCAGCGCATCCGTCTGGCCAGCCAGATCGGCGCCGGCCTGGTGGGCGTGATGTACATCCTCGACGAGCCCTCCATCGGCCTGCACCAACGCGACAACGAGCGCCTGCTCGGCACCCTCACCCACCTGCGCAACCTGGGCAACACGGTGATCGTGGTCGAGCACGACGAGGACGCCATCCGCCTGGCCGACTACGTGGTCGACATCGGCCCCGGCGCCGGCGTGCATGGCGGCCGCGTGGTCGCCGAGGGCACCCCGGATGAGGTGATGAACCACCCCGACTCGCTGACCGGTAAGTACCTCTCCGGCCGCGAGAAGATCCGCTACCCGGCCACCCGCACCGTGCGTGACAAGAAAAAGTCGCTGAAGCTCAAGGGTGCGCGCGGCAACAACCTGCGCAACGTCGACCTGGAGATCCCGATCGGCCTGCTCACCTGCGTCACCGGTGTGTCCGGCTCGGGCAAGTCGACGCTGATCAACAACACCCTGTTCCCGCTGGCCGCCACCGCGCTGAACGGTGCCACCACCCTGGAAGCCGCCGCCCACGACTCGTTCGACGGCCTGCAGCACCTGGACAAGGTGGTCGACATCGATCAGAGCCCGATCGGCCGCACACCGCGTTCGAACCCGGCCACCTACACCGGCCTGTTCACCCCGATCCGCGAGCTGTTCGCCGGCGTGCCGGAGTCGCGCTCGCGCGGCTACGGCCCGGGCCGCTTCAGCTTCAACGTCAAGGGCGGCCGCTGCGAGGCCTGCCAGGGCGACGGCGTGATCAAGGTGGAGATGCACTTCCTGCCGGACATCTACGTGCCGTGCGACGTGTGCAAGGGCAAGCGCTACAACCGCGAAACCCTGGAAGTGAAGTACAAGGGCAAGAGCATCACCGAGGTGCTCGACATGACCATCGAGGAAGCCCGCGAATTCTTCGATGCCGTGCCGGCCCTGGCGCGCAAGCTGCAGACCTTGGTCGACGTAGGCCTGTCGTACATCAAGCTGGGCCAGAGCGCGACGACTCTGTCCGGCGGCGAGGCCCAGCGGGTCAAGCTGTCGCGCGAGCTCTCCAAGCGCGACACCGGCAAGACCCTGTACATCCTCGACGAGCCGACCACCGGCCTGCACTTCGCCGACATCCAGCAACTGCTCGACGTGCTGCACCGCCTGCGCGACCACGGCAACACCGTGGTGGTGATCGAGCACAACCTGGACGTGATCAAGACCGCCGACTGGCTGGTCGACCTCGGCCCCGAGGGCGGCTCCAAGGGCGGCATGATCATCGCCACCGGCACCCCGGAAGACGTCGCCGCGAACAAGGCCTCGCACACCGGGCACTTCCTCAAACCCCTGTTGGAACGCGACCGCGCCTGAAACGAAAAAGCCCCGCAATAGCGGGGCTTTTTCTTGTAGCGCCGGATTAGACCAGATCGAAGCGATCCAGGTTCATCACCTTGGTCCAGGCGGTGACGAAGTCCTCGAGGAACCTCGCCTCGCCGGCCGGACCGGCGTAGACCTCGGCGAGCGCCCGCAGCACGGCGTTGGAGCCGAACACCAGATCGACACGGGAGCCGGTCCACTTCACCTCGCCGGTCTGGCGGTCACGCCCCTCGAACAACTGACTCTCGGCGACCGGCTTCCACACCGTCCCCATGTCGAGCAGGTTGCTGAAGAAGTCGTTGTTCAGGGTGCCTGGACGTGCAGTGAACACGCCGGTCTGCTCGCCGCCGACATTGATGTTGATCGAGCGCAGGCCGCCGAGCAGCACCGTCAGCTCGGGCGCGGTCAGGGTCAGCAGCTGCGCCTTGTCGATCAGCAGCGCCTCGGCCGGCACACGATAGTGGCGCCTCACGAAGTTGCGGAAGCCATCGGCGATGGGCTCGAGCACGGCCATGGATTCGACGTCGGTCTGCTCCTGAGACGCATCCATGCGCCCCGGGGCGAAGGGCACGCTCAGCTCATGGCCCGCGCTCTTCGCCGCCTGCTCGATGCCCACCGAACCGGCGAGCACGATCAGGTCGGCCAGCGAGACTTTCTTGCCGCCGTTCTGCGCTGCATTGAACTCGCCCTGGATCGCTTCCAGCGCCTGCAGCACCCTGGCCAGTTGCTCCGGCTGGTTGGCCTGCCAATCCTTCTGCGGCGCCAGACGAATACGAGCGCCATTGGCACCGCCGCGCTTGTCCGAACCGCGGAAGGTCGAGGCCGAGGCCCAGGCGGTACCGACCAGCTCGGATACCGTCAGGCCGGAGGACATAATGCGGGCCTTCAGCGTCGCGACATCCTGCTCGTCGACCAGCGCATGGTCGACCGCCGGGATCGGGTCTTGCCAGATCAGCTCCTCGGCCGGAACTTCCGCGCCCAGGTAGCGCGAACGCGGCCCCATGTCGCGGTGGGTCAGCTTGAACCAGGCGCGGGCGAAGGCGTCGGCGAACTGGTCGGGGTTCTCCATGAAGCGGCGGGAGATCTTTTCGTAAGCCGGATCGAAGCGCAGCGCCAGATCGGTGGTCAGCATGGCCGGGGCGTTACGCTTGGCGTCGTCATGGGCATCCGGAACCGTGCCCTCGCCCATGCCGTGCTTGGGCTTCCACTGGTGCGCGCCGGCCGGGCTCCTGGTCAGCTCCCATTCGTAGCCGAACAGGTTCCAGAAGAAGTTGTTGCTCCACTTGGTCGGCGTGGTGGTCCAGGTCACCTCCAGGCCGCTGGTAATAGTGTCGCCGCCCTTGCCGCTACCGAACGCGTTGCTCCAGCCGAGGCCCTGCTGGGCCAGATCGGCGGCCTCCGGCTCGGCACCGACATTATCGGCCGCGCCGGCGCCGTGGGTCTTGCCGAAGGTGTGGCCACCGGCGATCAGCGCGACGGTCTCCTCGTCGTTCATCGCCATGCGCGCGAAGGTCTCGCGGATGTCGTGCGCGGCGGCGATGGGGTCTGGGTTGCCCTCCGGGCCTTCCGGGTTCACATAGATCAGGCCCATCTGCACGGCGGCCAGCGGGTCCTCGAGATTGCGGCCCTGGCTGTCAATGCGGTCCTGCTCGTTGCCGTGCAGCGCCGACTCGGCCACCAGTGTGCCCTCCCCGCCCTTGCCGTAGCGGGCGTCACCACCCAGCCAGGTGGTCTCGGTGCCCCAGTAGAGGTCCTGATCGGGCTCCCAGGTATCTTCCCGGCCACCGGCGAAGCCGAAGGTCTTGAAGCCCATCGACTCGAGGGCGACGTTGCCGGTGAGAATCAGCAGGTCGGCCCAGGAAATCTTCTGCCCGTACTTCTGCTTGATCGGCCACAGCAGGCGTCGCGCCTTGTCCAGATTGGCATTGTCCGGCCAGCTGTTGAGCGGTGCGAATCGCTGCTGACCACGACCAGCGCCTCCGCGGCCGTCACCGGTACGGTAGGTGCCTGCGCTGTGCCAGGCCATGCGCACGAACAGCGGACCGTAGTGGCCGAAGTCGGCGGGCCACCAGTCCTGGGAATCGGTCATCAGCGCCCTGAGGTCGTCCTTCAACGCCTGCAGATCGAGGCTGCCGAAGGCCTCGGCGTAGCTGAAACCCTGCCCCAGCGGGTTGGATTTCGCGGAGTGCTGGCTGAGCAGGTCTACGCGCAGTTGATTGGGCCACCAGTCGCGGTTGGTCGTGCCGCCACCGGCCGTGTGTTTTGGGGTGGAGTTACCCGAGAACGGGCACTTGCCTTCGCTCTTCTGTTCCATCTTGCTGCTCCTCTTGAGATTAGATCGGCCGCTTCGTTGTCGGCGATGGCAGCAGTCTAAGAAGAGGCGCAACAATGAACTAATTTATTGATATCAATCCACTGATAGCTAAATACTTTTATGCAGGCAACAAAAAGCCGGGCACATGGCCCGGCTTCTTGAGAGCAGCGACCTTATTCGGCCGCTTCGACCTGACCGGCAACCGGACGGTCAACCAGCTCGACGTACGCCATGGGAGCGTTGTCGCCGGCACGGTAGCCGCACTTGAGGATGCGCAGGTAACCGCCCTGACGGGTGGCGTAACGCTTGCCCAGATCGTTGAACAGCTTGCCGACGATGGCTTTCGAACGGGTACGGTCGAAGGCCAGACGACGGTTGGCAACGCTGTCTACCTTGGCCAGGGTGATCAGCGGCTCGGCAACGCGGCGCAGTTCCTTGGCTTTCGGCAGGGTGGTCTTGATCAGTTCGTGTTCGAACAGCGACACCGCCATGTTCTGGAACATGGCCTTGCGGTGGGCGCTGGTGCGGCTCAGGTGACGGCCACTTTTACGATGACGCATGATTGAAATTCCTTACCAAACTTCAAGTTCGGTGATTACGGACGATCAGGCAGTAGCCTTATCGTCCTTCTTCAGACTTGCCGGCGGCCAGTTGTCGAGGCGCATACCGAGGGACAGACCGCGAGAAGCCAGAACGTCCTTGATCTCGGTCAGGGACTTCTTGCCCAGGTTCGGCGTCTTGAGCAGCTCTACCTCGGTGCGCTGGATCAGGTCACCGATGTAGTAGATGTTCTCCGCCTTCAGGCAGTTGGCCGAACGCACGGTCAGCTCGAGGTCGTCAACCGGACGCAGGAGGATCGGATCGATCTCGTCTTCCTGCTCGACCACTACCGGCTCGCTGTCGCCCTTCAGATCAACGAAGGCCGCCAGTTGGTGCTGGAGGATGGTCGCGGCACGGCGGATCGCCTCTTCGGGATCCAGAGTGCCGTTGGTTTCCAGGTCGAGGACCAGCTTGTCCAGGTTGGTGCGCTGCTCGACGCGGGCGTTTTCCACCACGTAGGCAACACGACGTACCGGGCTGAAGGATGCGTCCAGCTGCAGACGACCGATGCTGCGGCTCTCGTCTTCGTCGCTCTGACGGGCGTCGGCCGGCTCGTAGCCACGGCCACGACGCACGGTGAGCTTCATGTTCAGAGCGCCGTTGTCCGCCAGGTTGGCGATCACGTGGTCGCCATTGACGATCTCGACGTCGTGATCCAGCTGGATATCGGCAGCGGTGACCGCGCCCGCGCCCTTCTTGGACAGGGTCAGGGTGACTTCGTCACGACCGTGCAGCTTGATGGCCAGACCTTTCAGGTTGAGCAGGATTTCAATGACGTCTTCCTGCACGCCTTCGATGGCGGAGTACTCGTGGAGTACACCGTCAATCTCGGCCTCGACCACTGCACAGCCAGGCATGGAGGACAACAGGATGCGACGCAGCGCGTTGCCCAGGGTATGGCCAAAACCACGCTCGAGGGGCTCGAGGGTGATCTTGGCGCGGGTCGGACTGACCGCCTGAACGTCGATGTGACGGGGGGTCAGGAACTCATTTACCGAAATCTGCATGGATGCACCTACTTTCTAGCCCTTACTTGGAGTAGAGCTCGACGATCAGGCTCTCGTTGATGTCGGCGGACAGATCGCTGCGAGCCGGGACGCTTTTGAACACGCCGGACTTCTTCTCAGCATCTACTTCGACCCACTCAACGCGACCACGCTGGGCGCACAGGTCGAGAGCCTGGGCAACGCGCAGCTGGTTCTTGGCCTTCTCGCGAACGGCTACGACGTCACCAGCTTTGATCTGGTAAGACGGGACGTTCACGGTCGAACCGTTCACGGTGATGGCTTTGTGCGATACCAGCTGACGGGATTCGGCGCGGGTAGCACCAAAGCCCATGCGGTAAACCACGTTGTCCAGACGGCATTCCAGCAGCTGCAGCAGGTTCTCGCCGGTAGCGCCCTTGCGACGGGCAGCTTCCTTGTAGTAACCGCTGAACTGACGCTCCAGCACGCCGTAGATACGACGGACTTTCTGCTTCTCCCGCAGCTGGGTACCGTAGTCGGACTGACGACCACGGCGAGCGCCGTGCTGGCCAGGAGCCGCTTCGATGTTGCACTTGGATTCGAGCGCGCGCGCACCACTCTTCAGGAAGAGATCGGTGCCTTCACGGCGAGACAGTTTGCACTTGGGACCAATGTAACGAGCCATTCTTCACTGTCTCCTATTACACGCGACGCTTCTTCGGCGGACGGCACCCGTTATGCGGGATCGGCGTCACGTCGGTGATGCTGGCGATTTTGTAGCCGCAGGCGTTCAGAGCACGCACAGCGGATTCGCGACCTGGGCCCGGACCCTTGACGTTTACGTCGAGGTTCTTCAGACCGTATTCCAGAGCAGCCTGACCGGCACGCTCGGCAGCCACCTGGGCAGCGAACGGGGTGCTCTTACGGGAGCCGCGGAAACCGGAACCACCGGAGGTCGCCCAGGACAGAGCATTGCCCTGACGATCAGTGATGGTAACGATGGTGTTGTTGAAAGAAGCGTGGATATGGGCGATGCCATCCACCACTGTCTTTTTGACTTTCTTACGAGTACGAGCAGCAGGCTTAGCCATGACTTAATTCCTGTCGATACGCGGGCGCAATTACTTGCGGATCGGCTTACGCGGGCCCTTACGGGTACGCGCGTTGGTCTTGGTGCGCTGACCGCGGACCGGCAGGCCACGGCGGTGACGCAGACCGCGGTAGCAGCCCAGGTCCATCAGACGCTTGATTTTCATGTTGACTTCGCGACGCAGGTCACCCTCGGTGACCAGCTTGGCGACTTCGCCACGCAGCTGCTCAATCTGCTCGTCAGAGAGATCTTTGATCTTCACCGCCGGATTGACACCGGTGGTAGCGCAGATTTTCTGCGCAGTGGTGCGACCAACACCGTAGATGTAGGTCAGCGAGATAACAGTGTGCTTGTTATCCGGAATGTTGACGCCTGCAATACGGGCCATTCAGTGGAACTCCAATTGACAGCTACCCACGCCCTGGAAGCCAAGAAATAGGGCGCGCGATATTAGCGCTGTAATAACAAAGAATCAACCCGACAGCGCACTAGCTGCCGGGCTCATTACGCGTGAATCACACTCAGCCTTGGCGCTGCTTGTGACGCGGCTCCGCGCTGCAGATCACGCGCACGACGCCGTCGCGACGAATGACTTTGCAGTTGCGGCACAGCTTCTTGACCGATGCACGAACTTTCATCAGTAACTCCTAGAACCTTACGGTAACCATGTCAGCGGAGCATGCCGCCGCCATAGCCCTTCAGGTTGGCTTTCTTCATCAGGGATTCGTACTGGTGCGACATGAGGTGGGATTGCACTTGGGCCATAAAGTCCATCACAACCACGACCACGATCAGCAACGAGGTCCCGCCAAGGTAGAACGGAACGTTGGCTGCCACCTGCAGGAACTGCGGGAGGAGGCAAACGGCCGTCATGTACAGAGCACCGAACATGGTCAAGCGGGTCAGCACGCCATCGATATAGCGCGCGGATTGCTCGCCCGGACGGATGCCCGGAATAAAGGCACCGGACTTCTTCAGGTTTTCCGCTACGTCTTTCGGGTTGAACATCAGCGCCGTGTAGAAGAAGCAGAAGAAAATGATCCCTGCACTAAACAGCAGAATGTTCAACGGTTGACCGGGAGCGATCGCCTGCGAGATGTCCTGAAGCCAGCCCATACCCTCGGACTGACCGAACCAGGTACCCAGCGAAGCCGGGAACAGCAGGAGACTGCTGGCGAAGATGGCCGGGATTACGCCCGCCATGTTCACCTTCAGCGGCAGGTGGCTGGTCTGCGCAGCAAAGACCTTGCGACCTTGCTGACGCTTGGCGTAGTGCACCGCAATGCGACGCTGACCACGCTCGATGAACACCACGAAACCGATGATCGCTACCGCCAACAGGCCGATGGCGATCAGGGCGAAGATGTTGATATCGCCCTGACGAGCAGACTCGAAAGACTGCCCGATCGCCGACGGCAGGCCGGCCACGATGCCCGCGAAAATGAGCATCGAAATACCGTTGCCGACGCCGCGCTCGGTGATTTGCTCACCCAGCCACATCATGAACATGGCACCCGCCACGAAGGTGGTTACCGCCACGAAGTGGAAGCCGAAATCATCGGAAAACGCGACGCCCTGGCTCGCCAGGCCGACGGACATGCCGACGGCCTGAACGACAGCCAGCACCAGAGTGCCGTAGCGGGTGTACTGGCTGATCTTGCGACGGCCAGCTTCCCCTTCCTTCTTCAACTGCTCCAGCTGCGGGCTGACGGCGGTCATCAACTGCATGATGATCGATGCCGAGATGTACGGCATGATCCCCAGCGCGAAGATGCTCATCCGCTCCAGCGCACCGCCGGAGAACATGTTGAACAGGCTAAGAATGGTCCCCTCGTTCTGCCGGAACAGGTCGGCCAGCCGGTCAGGGTTGATTCCGGGAACCGGAATGTGCGCGCCGATCCGATAGACGATGATCGCCAGGAACAGAAAACGCAGTCGAGCCCAGAGCTCGGACAACCCGCCATTGCTGAGCGCGGAGAGAGCACCTTGCTTAGCCATTTAGTCCTCGAACTTACCGCCAGCTGCTTCGATAGCCGCACGCGCACCCTTGGTGGCGGCGATACCTTTCAGGGTGACCGCGCGACCAACCTCGCCGGACAGCATGACTTTCACACGCTGCACGTTCTGGTTGATTACGTTGGCATCCTTCAGCGACTGCAGGGTGACGACGTCGCCTTCCACCTTGGCCAGCTCGGAAGTGCGCACTTCAGCGCGATCCATGGCCTTCAGGGAGACGAAGCCGAACTTCGGCAGACGGCGGTGCAGCGGCTGCTGACCACCCTCGAAGCCCGGAGCAATGGAACCGCCGGTACGGGAGGTCTGACCCTTGTGGCCACGGCCACCGGTCTTGCCCAGACCGCTACCGATACCACGGCCCGGACGGTGCTTTTCGCGACGGGCACCCGGCGCGGAACGCAGATCGTTCAGTTGCATGATTAACCCTCCACCTTCAGCAGGTAGTAAGCCTTGTTGATCATGCCGCGGTTTTCAGGAGTGTCCTGAACTTCGACGGTGTGACCGATGCGGCGCAGGCCCAGGCCCTTGACGCAAGCTTTGTGGTTGGCCAGACGGCCGTTGGTGCTCTTGACCAGAGTGACTTTTACGGTAGCCATGATCAGAGAATCTCCTCGACGCTCTTACCACGCTTGGCAGCCACGGATTCCGGGGACTGCATGGCCTTCAGACCCTTGAAGGTGGCGTACACCACGTTCACCGGGTTGGTAGAGCCGTAGCACTTGGCCAGAACGTTCTGCACGCCAGCCACTTCCAGCACGGCACGCATGGCGCCGCCGGCGATGATGCCGGTACCTTCGGAAGCCGGCTGCATGAACACGTGGGACGCGCCATGGACGGACTTCATCGGGTATTGCAGGGTGGTGCCGTTCAGGTCGACCTGGATCATGTTGCGACGCGCAGCTTCCATCGCCTTCTGGATGGCGGCCGGCACTTCGCGGGACTTGCCGCGACCGAAACCGACGCGACCCTTGCCATCACCCACCACGGTCAGCGCGGTGAAGGTGAAGATACGGCCACCCTTTACGGTTTTGGCAACACGGTTAACCTGGACCAGCTTCTCGATGTAACCATCGCTCTGGGCATCGTCACGGTTACCGCGATCGCGCTTTTGCTCGTTATTTGCCATAACTTAGAACTCCAGCCCGCCTTCACGAGCAGCATCAGCCAGCGCTTTCACACGGCCGTGGTACTTGAAGCCAGAACGGTCGAACGCCACCTGGGTAACACCAGCGGCTTTCGCGCGCTCGGCAACCAGCTGACCGACTTTCTTGGCCGCGTCGACGTTGCCGGTGGCGGCGTCACGCAGTTCTTTGTCCAGGGTCGAGGCACTGGCCAGAACCTTGGCGCCGTCGGCCGAAATGACCTGGGCGTAGATGTGCTGGGAAGAGCGGTACACGCAGAGGCGTACGGTTTCCAGCTCGCGCATTTTCAGGCGTGCCTTGCGAGCGCGACGCAGACGAGTTTCTTTCTTTTCGCTCATTTGCTATGCCCTACTTCTTCTTAGCTTCTTTGCGACGTACGACTTCGTCGGAATAACGCACGCCTTTGCCTTTGTACGGCTCAGGACGACGGAAGTCGCGGATCTCCGCAGCCACCTGACCTACCAGCTGCTTGTCGATGCCCTTGATCAGGATATCGGTCTGGCTCGGGGTCTCGGCAGTAACACCCTGCGGGAGTTCGTAGTCGATCGGATGGGAGAAGCCCAGCGCGAGGTTCAGGACCTGGCCTTTGGCCTGGGCCTTGTAACCCACACCGACCAGCTGCAGCTTGCGCTCGAAGCCTTGGCTCACGCCAATGACCATGTTGTTGACCAGTGCACGGGTGGTACCAGCCATGGCACGGTTCTGCTGATCGCCATTGCGGGCGGCAAAACGCAGCTCACCGGCGTCCTGGATGACTTCCACGGACGAGTGCACATTCAGTTCCAGGGTGCCTTTGGCGCCCTTGATCGAAAGCTGCTGGCCAGCGAGTTTGACCTCGACACCTGCCGGCAGCTTGACGGGGTTCTTAGCAACGCGAGACATGCTTATCCCCCCTTAGAACACGGTGCAGAGCACTTCACCGCCGACACCGGCAGCGCGTGCAGCGCGATCCGTCATCACACCTTTATTGGTGGAGACGATGGAAACGCCCAGACCGCCGCGTACTTTCGGCAGCTGATCGACAGGCTTGTACTGGCGCAGACCAGGACGGCTGATGCGCTTCACTTCCTCGATGACCGGACGGCCTTCGAAGTACTTCAGCTCGATGGACAGCTGCGGCTTGGCGTCGCTGCTGACCTGGTATCCCGCGATGTAACCTTCGTTCTTCAGAACGTTGGCCACTGCCACCTTCAGCTTGGAAGACGGCATGCTTACTACCGACTTTTCAGCCATCTGGGCATTACGGATACGAGTTAGCATGTCCGCTAACGGGTCCTGCATACTCATGGGCTAGATGCTCCTGATACAAAAAGAACAGCCTTTCGGCTGGAACCATCCACGAGCTCGGCAAATGCCAGGCTCAGGAGAGCCGGACATTCTAGAGATCGATCAAAAATGAATCAAGCCCCAAAAGGGGCTTGATCGATAAAACAAAGCCGGCACTGGGCCGGCTTCGCTTTGATTACCAGCTGGCTTTCACCAGGCCCGGTACGTCACCACGCATGGCGGCTTCGCGCAGCTTGTTACGCGCAAGACCGAACTTGCGGTACACGCCGTGCGGGCGGCCGGTGATGCGGCAACGGTTACGCAGGCGGCTGGCGCTGGCGTCACGCGGTTGCTTCTGCAGGGCGATCTGAGCTTCCCAACGCTGCTCCGGAGTGGAGTTCGGGTTGGCAATCACAGCCTTGAGCTCTGCACGCTTCTTGGAGAACTTGGCGACCAAGCGCTGACGCTTGAGCTCGCGGTTCTTCATGCTCTCTTTGGCCATTTCCTACTCCAATCAGTTGCGGAACGGGAAGTTGAAGGCGCGCAGCAGGGCGCGACCTTCATCGTCCGTACGGGCGGTGGTGGTCAGGGTGATGTCCAGACCACGCAGAGCATCGATCTTGTCGTAATCGATTTCCGGGAAGATGATCTGCTCTTTTACGCCCATGCTGTAGTTGCCGCGACCATCGAAGGACTTGGCATTCAGGCCGCGGAAGTCACGCACGCGCGGCAGGGAAATGGAGAGCAGGCGATCCAGGAATTCGTACATGCGATCGCGGCGCAGGGTCACCTTGACACCGATCGGCCAGCCTTCACGAACCTTGAAACCTGCAATGGACTTGCGGGCGAAGGTCACGACGGGCTTCTGACCGGTGATCTTTTCCAGGTCGGCAACGGCGTTTTCGATGATCTTCTTGTCACCGATCGCTTCGCCAAGACCCATGTTCAGGGTGATTTTGGTAACGCGCGGAACTTCCATCACGTTGGCCAGCTTCAGTTCTTCCTTCAGCTTGGGCGCGATTTCTTTCCGGTAAATCTCTTTCAGTCGTGCCATGGTGTTTTACCTATGATTCTCAAGCGCCAACCGGCTTTTGGGTGGACTTGAAGACACGAATTTTTTTGCCGTCTTCGACCTTGAAGCCAACGCGGTCTGCCTTGTTGGTTTCGCTGTTGAAGATGGCGACGTTGGACACGTGCAGGGGCGCCTCTTTCTCGACGATACCGCCCTGAACACCGAGCATCGGGTTCGGCTTGGTATGACGCTTGACGAGGTTGATGCCGCCGACGATCAGACGATCGTCAGCCAGCACTTTCAGCACCTTGCCGCGCTTGCCCTTGTCTTTGCCGGCGATGACGATGATCTCGTCGTCACGACGAATCTTTTGCATGACGGCTTCTCCTTACAGCACTTCGGGGGCGAGCGAGACGATCTTCATGAACTTCTCGGAACGCAGTTCACGAGTCACCGGCCCGAAGATACGGGTGCCGATCGGCTCTTGCTTGTTGTTCAGCAGAACAGCGGCGTTGCCGTCGAAGCGGATGATCGAGCCGTCAGCACGGCGTACGCCGTGCTTGGTGCGGACCACGACAGCGGTCATCACCTGGCCTTTCTTCACTTTGCCGCGCGGAATCGCTTCCTTCACGGTGACCTTGATGATGTCGCCGATACCGGCATAACGACGGTGCGAACCACCAAGGACCTTGATGCACATAACGCGACGAGCACCGCTGTTGTCAGCGACGTCGAGCATGGATTGAGTCTGAATCATATCTTTCTCCGACCCTTAGTCCTTAGACTTCCACGGCACGTTCGACGATTTCCACCAGGGCCCAGGACTTGGTCTTGGCCAGCGGACGGGTCTCACGAATGGTGACCTTGTCGCCGATCTTGCACTGGTTGTTCTCGTCGTGGGCGTGCAGCTTGGTCGAACGCTTCACGTACTTACCGTAGATCGGGTGCTTTACGCGACGCTCGATCAGAACGGTGATGGTCTTGTCCATCTTGTCGCTGACGACACGGCCGGTCAGCGTACGGACGGTTTTCTGAGCTTCAGCCATGATCACTTACCTGCCTGCTGGTTGAGCACAGTCTTCACGCGAGCGATGTCGCGCTTCACTTGCGAGAGCAGGTGAGACTGCCCCAGCTGACCAGTCGCCTTCTGCATACGCAGATTGAACTGGTCACGCAGCAGACCGAGCAGTTGCTCGTTCAGCTGCTGAACCGATTTTTCACGGAGTTCTTTCGCTTTCATCACATCACCGTCCGCTTAACAAAGGAGGTGGCGAGGGGCAGCTTCGCAGCAGCCAGGGCAAAAGCCTCACGCGCCAGCTCTTCCGGAACACCTTCGATCTCGTACAGCACCTTGCCCGGCTGGATCTGGGCTACCCAGTACTCCACGCCACCCTTACCTTTACCCATACGAACTTCGAGGGGCTTCTTGGTAACCGGCTTGTCCGGGAACACGCGGATCCAGATCTTGCCGCCACGCTTAACGTGACGAGTCAGGGCGCGACGGGCTGCCTCGATCTGACGAGCAGTCAGGCGACCACGGGAAACAGCTTTCAGGGCGAACTCGCCGAAGCTGACCTTGCTACCGCGATGAGCCAGACCACGGTTGTGGCCGGTCATCTGCTTGCGGAATTTTGTACGCTTGGGTTGCAGCATGTTGCGTACTCCTTACTTAGCAGCTTTCTTACGCGGCGCCGGAGCGGCAGGCTTGGACTCTTCGAGCTGGCCACCGATGACCTCGCCCTTGAAGATCCACACCTTCACACCGATCACACCGTAAGTGGTGTGCGCCTCGTAGGTGGAGTAATCGATATCGGCACGCAGGGTGTGCAGGGGCACACGACCTTCGCGATACCACTCGGTACGGGCGATTTCCGCGCCGCCGAGACGACCACTTACCTGGATCTTGATGCCCTTGGCACCAATGCGCATGGCGTTCTGTACGGCGCGCTTCATGGCGCGACGGAACATGACGCGACGCTCCAGCTGCTGAGCCACGCTCTGTGCAACCAGCATGGCATCGAGTTCCGGCTTGCGGATTTCCTCGATGTTGATGTGCACCGGCACACCCATTTGCTTGGTCAGGTCCTGACGCAGCTTCTCGACGTCTTCACCCTTCTTGCCAATCACGATACCGGGACGGGCAGTGTGGATGGTGACGCGTGCGGTTTGAGCCGGACGCGCGATGTCGATGCGGCTTACGGACGCGCTTTTTAGTTTGTCCTGGAGATACTCACGAACCTTCAGGTCGGCCAGCAGATAATCAGCGTATTGACGCTTGTCTGCGTACCAGACGGAGGTGTGCTCCTTGACGATTCCCAGGCGGATGCCTACGGGATGTACTTTCTGACCCATCTGATCGACTCCGTTACTTGTCCGCAACCTTGACAGTGATATGGCAAGACCGCTTGACGATGCGATCAGCACGGCCCTTGGCACGCGGCATGATGCGCTTAAGCGAACGCCCTTCGTTGACGAAGACGGTGCTGACCTTGAGGTCATCGACGTCTGCGCCTTCGTTGTGCTCGGCGTTGGCAACGGCCGACTCCAGCACTTTCTTCATGATCTCGGCAGCTTTCTTGTTGGAGAAAGCCAGGAGGTTGAGCGCTTCGCCCACCTTCTTCCCGCGGATCTGGTCGGCGACCAAGCGGGCTTTCTGGGCGGAGATTCGAGCGCCCGACAGCTTAGCGGCTACTTCCATCTTTCCTTACCCCTTAACGCTTGGCTTTCTTGTCCGCAGCGTGCCCACGGTAGGTGCGGGTAGCAGCGAACTCGCCGAGTTTGTGGCCGACCATGTCTTCGTTCACGAGGACCGGGACATGTTGACGACCGTTATGCACAGCAATGGTCAGACCGACCATCTGCGGCAGAATGATGGAGCGACGCGACCAGGTTTTAACCGGCTTGCGATCATTCTTTTCTACCGCCACTTCGATCTTCTTCAGCAGGTGAAGATCGATAAAAGGACCTTTTTTCAGAGAACGCGGCACTGTCGTATCCCTCTAATTACTTACGGCGGCGAACGATCATGTTGTCGGTACGCTTGTTCGCACGAGTCTTGGCACCCTTGGTCGGGAAGCCCCACGGCGAAACAGGGTGACGACCACCAGAGGTACGACCCTCACCACCACCATGCGGGTGGTCGACCGGGTTCATGGCAACACCACGAACGGTCGGGCGAACGCCGCGCCAACGCTTGGCACCGGCTTTACCCAGGGAACGCAGGCTGTGCTCGGAGTTGGAAACTTCACCCAGAGTCGCACGGCACTCGGAGAGAACCTTGCGCATCTCGCCGGAGCGCAGACGCACGGTGACGTAGGCACCTTCACGAGCCACCAGCTGAGCGGAAGCACCCGCGGAGCGAACCAGCTGAGCACCTTTACCCGGCTTCAGCTCGATCGCGTGAACGGTCGAACCGACGGGGATGTTGCGCAGCGGCAGGCTATTGCCAGCCTTGATCGGAGCAGCGGCACCGGATACCAGTTGATCGCCAGCGCTCACACCTTTCGGCGCGATGATGTAGCGACGCTCACCGTCGGCATATTTCAGCAGAGCGATGTGGGCGGTACGGTTCGGATCGTATTCCACGCGCTCAACGACGGCAGGAATGCCATCCTTGTTGCGACGGAAGTCGACCAGACGATAGTGCTGCTTGTGGCCACCGCCGATGTGGCGAGTGGTGATACGACCGTTGTTGTTACGGCCGCCGGACTTCGACTTCTTCTCGAGCAGCGGAGCGTACGGAGCGCCTTTGTGCAGCTCCTGATTGACCACCTTGACCACGAAACGGCGGCCAGCGGAAGTCGGTTTGCATTTAACGATTGCCATGATGCGCCCCTACCTTACTCAGCACTGCTGGTGAAATCGAGATCCTGGCCCGGCTGGAGGGAGACATACGCCTTCTTCCAGTCGTTACGCTTGCCCAGGCCGCGAGCGGTGCGCTTGGTCTTGCCCTGTACGTTGACAGTGCGGACGGCGTCTACCTTCACGCTGAACAGGCTTTCTACGGCCTTCTTGATTTCCAGCTTGGTTGCATCGGTGGCAACCTTGAAAACGAATTGGCTCTTGCCATCTGCCAGCACGGAGGCCTTCTCGGAGATGTGCGGGCCAACCAGCACTTTGAATACGCGTTCCTGGTTCATGCCAGCAGCTCCTCGAATTTCTTCACGGCCGACACGGTTACCAGCACTTTGTCGAAGGCGATCAGGCTGACCGGATCGGCGCCTTGAACGTCGCGCACGTCGACATGCGGCAGGTTGCGCGCAGCCAGGTACAGGTTCTGGTCAACGGCTTCGGTGACGATCAGCACGTCGCTCAGGCCCATGCCGTTCAGCTTGCCCAGCAGGCCCTTGGTCTTCGGAGCGTCGACGGCGAAGTCTTCGACCACGACCAGACGATCTAGACGAACCAGCTCGGAGAGGATGGAGCGCAGAGCTGCGCGGTACATCTTCTTGTTCAGCTTCTGGCTGTGATCCTGCGGCCTGGCTGCGAAGGTCACGCCACCGCCACGCCAGATCGGACCAACGCTGGAACCGGAACGAGCACGACCAGTGCCCTTCTGGCGCCACGGCTTCTTGCCACCACCGGTGACTTCGGCACGGGTCTTCTGAGCACGGGAACCCTGACGACCGCCAGCCATGTAGGCTACGACTGCCTGGTGCACCAGAGTCTCGTTGAACTCGCTGCCGAAAGTGCGCTCGCTGACTTCGATAGCCTGAGCGCCATTTACATTCAATTGCATCTCAGCTTCCCCTATTAACCGCGAGCTTTGACAGCCGGACGCACCAGCACATCGCCACCGGTAGCGCCCGGAACGGCGCCCTTGATCAGCAGCAGATTGCGTTCGGCGTCGACACGGACCACTTCCAGGGACTGCACGGTCACGCGCTCAGCGCCAAGATGACCGGACATTTTCTTGCCCTTGAAGACACGACCAGGAGTCTGGCACTGGCCGATGGAGCCCGGCGCACGGTGGGAAACGGAGTTACCGTGGGTATTGTCCTGACCGCGGAAGTTCCAGCGCTTGATGGTACCGGCATAGCCTTTACCCTTGGACTCACCGGTAACGTCTACCAGCTGGCCAGCTTGGAACAGTTCGGCAGTGATCTGATCGCCAGCCTGGTATTCGCCGTCCTGCAGACGGAATTCCCAGACGCCACGACCAGCAGCGACATTAGCTTTGGCGAAATGACCAGCCTGAGCCTTGGTCACGCGAGAAGCGCGGCGCTCGCCCACGGTCACCTGCACAGCGCGATAGCCATCGCTTTCTTCGGACTTGAACTGGGTGACGCGATTCGGCTCGATCTCGATGACCGTGACCGGAATGGAGACACCTTCTTCGGTGAAAATACGGGTCATACCCGCTTTCCTACCGACTACACCAATAGTCATGTTGTAAACCTCATGAGTGTACGGGGCTTTCACCCGCTATGGCCGCCCATTTCAGAGCGTTACACGACTAAAACCGCCAGGTTTTAGCCGAGGCTGATCTGCACTTCCACGCCTGCCGCAAGGTCGAGCTTCATCAGCGCATCGACGGTTTTATCCGTCGGCTGGACGATGTCCAGAACACGCTTGTGGGTACGAATTTCGTACTGATCACGCGCGTCTTTGTTGACGTGCGGGGAGATCAGAACGGTGTACCGCTCTTTGCGAGTAGGCAGAGGAATAGGACCACGCACCTGAGCACCAGTACGTTTCGCGGTTTCCACGATTTCCTGGGTGGATTGATCGATCAGGCGATGGTCAAAAGCCTTCAACCGAATACGGATTTGTTGGTTTTGCATTTTGACCTCAGACTCTATCTCTGCTATCCCCAACGGACGGAATACGCCCGTTAAAAGGAGGCGCAATTGTACGGATGCACCTAAGGGGTGTCAACTTTTGACCAATCAAAAGAAAAGGGGCCCCGAAGGGCCCCTTTCTCTTGGATCAACCGATTACTCGATGACCTTGGCAACCACGCCGGCACCAACGGTACG
>NZ_JAMXBF010000031.1 GCF_023823685.1 Pseudomonas subflava | reverse complement strand
CCATCGAAGCCGGCGGCCAGTCGATCCCGCTGACCATCGTCCGCCCCGAGGGCGTGAAGGGTGAGCTGCCGGTGTTCATGTTCTTCCACGGCGGCGGCTGGGTGCTCGGCGACTACCCGACCCACGCCCGCCTGATCCGCGACCTGGTGGTGAACTCCGGCGCCGTGGCCGTCTACGTCGGCTACACGCCGTCGCCGGAAGCCAAGTACCCGACCGCCATCGACCAGGCCTTCGCCGCCACCCAGTGGGTCGGCGAACACGGCAAGGAGATCAGCGTGGACAGCTCGCGTCTAGCCGTGGCCGGCAACAGCGTCGGCGGCAACATGGCCGCGGTGGTCGCGCTCAAGGC
>NZ_JAMXBF010000030.1 GCF_023823685.1 Pseudomonas subflava | reverse complement strand
GCGTTGCGTGCGATCTCCTGGGCGGCGGCGCCCAGCTCGTTGATCGCCGCGGCCACGCTGTTGGTGCGGCTGGCCTGCTCGTCGGAGTTGGCCATGGACGAGTTGGAGGCGTTGACCACCAGCTTGGCCACTTCGTTGAGCTGCTGGGTGGCCGAGGACACCTCGCGGATCGAGCCGTGGATGCGCTCGACGAACTGGTTGAAGGAGCTGGCCAGCTCGCCGAACTCGTCGCGGCTCTGCACGTTCAGGCGCTTGGTCAGGTCGCCCTCGCCCTGGGCGATGTCGCGCATGGCCTTGCCCATCAGCAGCAGCGGCTGCATCAGCACGCGGATCAGCATGCCCAGCAGGAGCAGGGTGGCGATCACCGCGACGAGGGTGGCGACCACGGCGGAGGCGCGGAACTC
>NZ_JAMXBF010000029.1 GCF_023823685.1 Pseudomonas subflava | reverse complement strand
CGGTGGAGCCGGAGGTGTAGATCAGGTAGGCCAGATTGAGCGGATTCAGCTGCACTGTAGGAGCCGAAGCCTCGAAAACGCTCAGATCGAGCTGATCCAGATACAGCGGCTCAACGCCCTCGCCCAGCGGCAGGCGCTCGGCCAGATCGGAGGAAGTGATCAGCCACTTCAGCCCCGAGTCCTCGACCATGTAGCTGAGGCGCTCGCGCGGGTAATCCGGGTCCAGCGGCACGAAGGCGCCGCCGGATTTCAGCACCGCCAGCATGGCCACGATCATCGCGTTGCCACGCTCCAGCGAGACGCCGACGCGCGACTCAGGGCGTAAGCCGTGGGCCACCAGCAGATTGGCCAGGCGATTGGCGCGCGCTTCCAGCTCGGCGAAGGCAATCCGCTCGCCGCCATGCACCAG
>NZ_JAMXBF010000004.1 GCF_023823685.1 Pseudomonas subflava | reverse complement strand
GAGTTCGAGCTGGGCCGGCGACCGCTACGGTGGCATCGCCATTCCACGCATCGGCATGGAGGTGCTGGTCACCTTCCTCGAGGGCGACCCCGACCAGCCGCTGGTCACCGGTTGCCTGTACCACGCCGCACACGTGGTGCCCTATGACCTGCCGGCGAACAAGACCAGAACCGTGTTCAAGACCCTCAGCTCACCGGGCGGCGGCGGCTACAACGAGCTACGCATCGAGGACCGCAAGGGCCAGGAGCAGATCTACATT
>NZ_JAMXBF010000028.1 GCF_023823685.1 Pseudomonas subflava | reverse complement strand
TCCAGGGTGCCGTCTTCGCGCCAGCGCACCAGGTCGCCGGTGCGGTACATGCGCTCGCCAGCAGCACCGAACGGATCGGGCAGGAAGCGCTCGGCAGTCAGCTCGGGGCGTTGGAAGTAGCCACGGGCCAGGCCAACCTCGCCACCGATATACAGCTCACCGGCCACTCCGATGGGCAACAGGTTCAGCTCGGCATCCAGCACGTACAGGCTGCGCGGGCCGACCGGGTTGCCGATGGGGGCGTAGGCCGCCTCGAAAGAGTCGCCCGGATAGGCTTCCCAGATTAGCGGGGTCACCACCGTCTCGGTCGGGCCGTAGCCGTTGATGATGCGCTGCGGCTGCAGCACTTTCTGCAGGCGCTCATAGGTCTCGCGGGTAAAGGCTTCGCCACCCAGGGTCCAGGAACGTACTGGCAGTTTCAGGCCCTGCGATTCCACCCAGTCCAGCAACTGCTGGGCATAGCTCGGCGGCAGGCAGGAG
>NZ_JAMXBF010000003.1 GCF_023823685.1 Pseudomonas subflava | reverse complement strand
CTGCCGGCGAACAAGACCAGAACCGTGTTCAAGACCCTCAGCTCACCGGGCGGCGGCGGCTACAACGAGCTACGCATCGAGGACCGCAAGGGCCAGGAGCAGATCTACATTCACGCCCAGAAGGACTGGGACGAGAACGTCGAGCACGACCAGAAGATCCGCATCGGCCACGAGCGCCACGACACCGTCGAGGCCAACAGCTACACCGAGCTCAAGGCCGAGGAGCACCGCACCACCCACGCCGACCGCAAGACCGAGATCCGCGCCAACGACCACCTGACCGTGGGCAGCAACCAGCACGTGAAGCTCGGTACGGGGCAGTTTGTTGAGGCGGGCAACGAGATCCACTACTACGCCGGCAGCAAGGTGGTCATCGACGCCGGCATGGAACTCACCGCCAAGGGCGGCGGCAGCTGGCTCAAACTCGACCCCAGCGGCGTCACCCTCAGCGGCGCGACGATCAAGATGAACTCCGGCGGTGCGCCAGGTGCAGGCAGCGGCATTGCCATCCTGCGGCCCGGTGCGCTTATGCAGGCCGATGCCGACAAGGCCGGCGCCCTGTTGACCCCCGCGCAGATCCAGACACTCAAGCGCAACGCGCCTTTCTGCGAGGAATGCGAGAAGTGCAAGGGAGGCGCCTGTGCCATCTGAAGCGATCTCGGTCCGAGATTGGCTGGAGGCGGAGTGGCGGGAAGGCCAGCGCCTGTACGTGGTGATGGGCAACGCCAGCGAGGCCAACCCGCTGCAGGCCTACTACCAGCAGAGCGACGTCAGCCTGCCTCTGCCGATCTGGAGCGGCACGCCCTACGCCGGCTGGCAGGAAGTCATGCCCTATCTGGGTGAACTGGAGCGCGACAGCAGCTTCCTCGACTGGGTGGACGAGGCCCCGACACACGACTGGGGCTGGCTGGCGCTTTCCTCCCACGAGCCGAGCCTGGTGCTCGAACACCTGCGCAGCCTGACCCAGGTCCTCATGCCCGACGGGGCCGAGGTGTTCTTCCGCCACTGGGACGGCAGCCACCTGCTGCCGATCCTGCGCCATCTGGGCGAAGCAGCCGGTCAGTTGCTGCCGGTGTTCGATCGCCTGCTGATCAACGGCCAGGCACTGGATATTTCCAGCGGCCCCTTGCCGCCTACCCGCGAATACCCCTGGTGGGAAGTACCACGCGCGCTGGCCACGGCGTTGACCGAAGATGATCCCTCCACCCTGGTCGACAACCTGATGCAATGGCTGCTGGAAGAGCACGCCGAACTCTATTTCGCCATTCCGCAGCAGAACCTGCGGCACAAGGTCGAGCGCTTCGTGCGCCGCACCTCCATCACGGAAGACAACTACAGCGGGCGGCTACGAGCCCACCTGGAATACGAGGTCACCCCATGAGCTTTGTGATCGGCTCCCTCATCGGCCAATTGAATGCCAAGCAACCCGATATCCAGGTCATCCTCCAGCAGTTCCGCAGCTGCCTGAGCGACTACCGCGAGAACAGCGAGGCCTGGTATGGCGGCGTCCTGGACGCCGAGCAGCAATTCAAGGTCGGCGATGAGGTGGACACCCAGGACAAGGACGACAAGGACCCGGCCACCCTGTACGCGACCTGCCCGGCCAACGGCAAGCTGACCCTCGTGCACAGCTTCGAGGCCGCCCGCTTCGTGCCCATCGGCAACACCCGGGCGCGCATCGTCCCGGTCGAAGACGGCCGCTTCTTCGGCAAGAACGAGATCGCCAAGGCCATCGACGTCACCATCGGCCCGAGCGGCATCAAGGAGGTCGCCGGCTGCATCCCCCATCAGCAGTATCAGGTCACCTTCTTCCCCAACCCGACCCGCGCGCAGATCGATGCCCTGTTCGGCTCCTATCGCGGCGTGATCGGGCAGCTCGAGGGATGGCTGACAGGCGAATGGAACAGCCAGTTCTTACCCTTATGGCGCGCCCACAGTGCCGCCAGCATGAACGAACGCCTGATGCAGCAGCTGGAGGCGGCCTGGAATGGCCTGCTGAAGGTGATCATGGGCCTGTGGGAGGACATCAAGTCGCTCTACGACCTGGTCGCCCATCCCCGCGAGAACTACGAGAAGCTGAGCAAGTTCTTCACCGAAGAGCAGATCAGGCGCATCTACGACGCCTCCAAGGAGGGCCTGGAAACCGCCCTGCTGATCGCCAGCGACGAGCCGCTGATGTGGATCTACGTCTCCGCCATCGTGGCCTGGGCCAGCATGCTGCCTCCGCAAACCTGCATCGAGGTACTGGCGGAGCTGACCGGCGAAGTGCTGCTGAACGTCCTGCTGGGCGTGGTGCTCACCGGCGGCATCGGTCTGGCCGTACGCGTCGGCACCAAGGCGTTGACGGCCGCGAAGAACGGCGGGCGCGTGCTCAAGCTGATCGAAGATTTCACCGGCATGCTGATGAGGCTCAGCCAGGGCCACGCAAGACCACACGCCAGCACGGCTAAACCGCTGTTGGCACACGGCAGCGGCGGCATGCAGCCGGCACGCAAGGCGACACTGCGGATGGAGCCGTCCACTCCGGCGCAGAGCGCGCAGCCTCCGGCGAGACCCAGCGGGCGGCGCGGCGCGGGAAGCGCCAGCCAACCTCAAAGCCGGCAGGCCGCCAGCGGCGCCTCGGGCGCTCCACAGATCGAGCCCGATGCCACCGTCTATCCGCGCAGCAAGCCGCAAAACGCTACCTCGCTCAAACAGGTCGAGGCGGTAGACGACGCCTCTACGCCTTCCAGGACCCCCAACGACAAACCTGCGGACCAGGCCGACAAGACCTGCACCAACAACTGCCCGGTCTCGATGGTCACGGGTGAAGAATTGCTCACCCTCACCGACGGCATGCTCGAAGGCGTGCTGCCCTTCGCCTGGAGCAGGCTGTACCGCACCAGCGCCGCGGAACTGGATTGCGGCCTGGGCTTCGGTTGGAGCCACGGCCTGGCCCACCGCCTCGATCTCGAGGGGGATGGCCTGGTCTGGACCGACCACGAGAATCGCCGCACCCGGTTCCCCGTGCCCAGCGAGCAACGCCCGGCCATCACCAACCGCCTGTCCCGCGCCGCCATCTACCTCGGCCAGGACCCGGCCGAGCTGATCCTGGCCCAGGCCGGAGAAGCCCCACGCTTCTACCATTTCCGCCGCCATGCCGAGGGCGGCTACCTGATTGCCATCAGCGATGCCTACGGCAACCGCCTCGAGCTCAGCCGCGACCTGGCGGGACGGCTGCAGCGCCTTAGCAGTGCAGGGCGCGCCCTGCTGCTGCGCTACGAGAGCAGCCATATCGTGGCCGTGGACTATCAGTTCCAGCGCCCCGCGGAAAACCAAGAAGCCAGCTGGGAGAGCGTGCAGACCCTGGTTCGCTACCAGTACAACGAGCGCGGCCAGCTGATCGCCGCCAGCAACGCCCTGGGCGAGACCGAGCATTACCGCTACGACGAGGAGCACGTGATCCTCGAGCGTCGGCTCGCCGGCGGCGCGGCCTTCTATTGGGAGTGGCAGGGTCGCGGCAAGCTGGCGCGCTGCGTGCGCCACTGGGCCAACTTCGGGCAGATGGACGCCCGCTATGTCTGGGACGATCAGGGCAGCGTCACCGTGGTCAACGTCGACGGCAGCGAGGAGACCTACGTCCACGACCAGAACGCGCGCCTGATCCGCCAGGTCGACCCGGACGGTGCCGAGACGCTGCGTGCCTACGACGACAAGGGCCAGCTGGTCGCCGAGAAGAATCCGCTCGGCGCGATCACCGAGTATCGCTACGACGAGGCCGGGCGCCTGGAGAAGCGCATCCCGGCCGAGGGCGAGGCGGTTCACTACAGTTACTTCGACGGCCAGGTGCGCAGCGTGCGGCGCGGCAAGGCGACCTGGAAGTACGAGCGCAACGCCCAAGGCGACATCACCGAGCAGATCGATCCGCTCGGCCAGAGCACGCACTATCGCTACGACGCCCGCGGCCGCCTGCTGGAAATCCGTCATCCGGACGGCAGCCAGCACTTGCTGGTGTGGAATGCCCAGGGCGAGCTGATCGAAGAGCAGCTGCCGGGCTCGGGTATCCGCCGCTATCGCTACGACGCCTTCGGTCGCCTGATCACCCGGCAGGACGAACAGGGCGCGCTGACCCAGTATCAATGGGACGCCGTCGGCCGCCTGACCCAGGTCACTCTGCCCGGTGGCGCAAGCCGTGCCTATGGCTACAACGCCTATGGCAAGGTCACCAGCGAGCGCGACGAGCAGGGGCGCGTCACCCGCTACGAATATGCCGACGGGCTGCACCTGGTCAGTCGCCGCATCAACCCCGACGGCAGCCAGCTGCGCTACCGCTACGACAATGCCCGCCTGCTGCTCACCGATATCGAGAACGAGCGTGGCGAGCACTACCGCCTGGACTACCACCCCAACGGGCTGATCAGCCAGGAGACAGGCTTTGACGGACGCAGAACGGCGTACTGCTACGACCTCGCCGGCCACCTGATCGAGAAGAAGGAGTTCGCCGAAGACGGCAGCGAACGGACCACCGCCTACCAGCGCGACGGTGCCGGGCGCTTGCTGGTCAAGACCCTGCCCGATGGCGAGCAGATCCATTACGCCTACGATGCTCTGGGCCGCCTGGTCAGCGTCGACGATGGACAGTGGCCGCTGGCCTACTCCTACGACTTGCGCGACCGGCTGATCGAAGAACACCAGGGCTGGGCGACCCTGCGTTACGAGTACGACGCGCTCGGCCAGCTGGGCCACTGCCGCCTCCCGGACGGCAGCCGCCTGGACTACCGCTACCGGCCGGGCGGCGAGCTGGCGGGCATCGACCTCAACGGTCAGCCACTGACCCGCCACCAGTTCGACAAGGGCCGCGAACGCTACCGGCGCCAGGGTGCGCTGCTCAGCGAATACGACTACGACGACCAGGGCCGTCTGCAGGCCCACCGAGTACGCAGCGATCACCGCCAACTGCTGCAGCGCCAGTACCGGTACGACGCTAGCGGCAACCTCGCCGCCATCGAGGACTCGCGCAAAGGCAATCGCAGCTTCCACTATGACCCGCTGGATCGTCTGGTGGCTGTGCGCGGTGACCTGCCGGAAAGCTTCGCCCACGACCCCGCCGGCACTCTGCTGGCACAGAACACGGCCACTCCGCAGGGGCTGGCCAACGTCAAAGGCAACCGTCTGCTGATGCAGGGCGACTGCCACTACGACTACGACGCCTTCGGCAATCTGGTGCGCGAGCGGCGCGGTGCGGGACAGCGACTGGTCACCGAATACCGCTACGACAGCCAGCACCGGCTGATCGCCGCCAGCCTGCCGGACGGCCGCCAGGTCCAGTACCGCTACGACGCCTTCGGCCGACGCATCGCCAAGACAGTCGATGGTCGTACCACCGAGTTCCTCTGGCAGGGCGAACGCCTGATCGCCGAAAGCGGCCCGGCGCACTACCGTAGCTACGTCTACGAACCCGGCACATTCCGCCCCTTGGCGCTGCTGCAGGGAGAAGGCAAGACCGCCGAGCCCTTCTACTACCAGCTCGACCACCTGGGCACTCCGCAGGAGCTGACCGGCGCAGGCGGTCAGATTCTCTGGTCGGTGAAGTACCGCGCCTACGGCAGCCTGGCCAAGGTGGAGGTCGAGGAAATCGACAACCCGCTGCGCTTTCAGGGCCAGTATTTCGATGCCGAAACGGGGCTGCACTACAACCGCCACCGGTACTACAACCCTGGTACGGGATCGTTCCTGACGCCGGATCCGATAAAGTTGGCTGGAGGGTTGAACAACTACCAATATGTGCCCAATCCGACAGGGTGGGTGGATCCCCTAGGATTAAACCGGATACCCGGGCAGTGCCCGGACGGGGAAAACAAAGCCGTATTTGAGCGCTATCCCGAAAAAACAGTTATTCAAACAAAAGGGGCAGACGAGCAAGCCAAATTTCTCTCGGAAAATGTCCCTGGATTGCCAGAAGCACAAGCAAAAGTCATTCTGGACGAATCTCATTCACGAGACTCATCGGCTGTATTCGGTGGCAGCAGGGTGCGAGGCAATCACACCGGTAGCAGTGATCTTGACGTCGGCTTCGGTGGGCTTAACGCCAACCAGGCCGCAAAGCTGCTAAAAAAACTGGAGAAAAGATTCAGCCTTGAGCTCAACTTCCTAAAACTCGAGCAAACCCGCATTGTTCCCGGCAATGAAACAAACTCCATCGCAAGAATCCAGTCACCAGAAGAATTCTTCCAGCGCTCAGGCACCCGTAGCGCTGCGGATCCCAAGGCCGGAGAAACCTATGTACCTTCGGGATCAATAACTGCGAATCCAGATGGTTCGCTTGTCATAATCCCGCCAGGAGCAGAGCCATGAAATTCTTGGTCAACGAATCTCCATTAGCCCATGGGTTTGTAACCTTCCGCGATCTGGGCTTTGGAGAAAATCTCCAGGGAGATGCTATCCCCTACAGAATTGAATTGGATTTTGATGAACTGTCTAACTCGTTTCAGCAGAAGGCCAACGACTTTATCGAGCAATGTCGGCTGGACGACCTAAGCCTTGCGGAGGCTGACATACCCAAGCTTCGCGACTTGGGTTATCCGCCCTTCCAAGAGCTCTTGAAAGATGAGCCAGAGTTCTCTTTGGAACTAGTTCAGGACTACCTGTATTTCGAGCTTCTCAACTATCTTTTCACAGCAAGGCCCGTTGACGCCAAGTTTGTCATCAACGAAATTGGATCTATTCAAGTTCAGGATGGCGAGATAATTATTAATGGTAGCGGCTTCGCCAAAAAATGACGCGTTATCACCTTATTGCAAGAAGACTCGGCAATAGTGTTCAGGGCACATCTCAAGTAGTTATCGGTTACAGCTTGGCACGCAGGAAATTTCTTTTTCTAGAAGGAGAAGGCCACAGTCTAATGGGTGCAGAAGTGAGCTTTGACGAGGCCATGGTCCATTGGCAGGACATCTTCGTTGAGCTTGAAGCCGAGTGGGTCCTCCACTTCTCCGGTATTCATGACGAGCGCCTCTTTCTGGAAAAGTTGGCTACGCTCGGCCCCACCGAGGTCATCACTTACTAGGAGTATCTGGACTGCTCTGGATCAACTTCGCGCATCCTTATTTCTGCCATCCTCTGCGCACGTTTCTCCAACTGCGCAACCATGATCTTGCTCCCATTCCCCGAACTCCTCTCCCCCGCCGGCACCCTCAAGGCCATGCGCCATGCCTTCGCCTATGGCGCCGATGCCGTCTATGCCGGGCAGCCGCGTTACAGCCTGCGGGTGCGCAATAACGAGTTCGATCACGCCAACCTGAAGATCGGCATCGACGAAGCGCATGCGTTGAGCAAGCGCTTCTACGTGGTGGTGAACATCGCGCCGCATAACGCCAAGCTGAAGACCTTTCTCAAGGACCTGGAGCCGGTGGTGGCGATGGGGCCGGATGCGCTGATCATGTCCGACCCTGGGCTGATCATGCTGGTGCGTGAGCGTTTCCCCGCGATGTCGGTTCACCTGTCGGTGCAGGCCAACGCGGTGAACTGGGCCAGCGTGGAGTTCTGGCGGCGCCAGGGGCTGACGCGGGTGATTCTGTCGCGCGAGCTGGGCCTGGAGGAGATCGAGGAAATCCGCCGGCAGGTGCCGCAGATGGAGCTGGAGGTCTTCGTCCACGGCGCCCTGTGCATGGCCTATTCCGGACGCTGCCTGTTGTCCGGCTACCTCAACAGGCGCGACCCGAACCAGGGCACCTGCACCAATGCCTGTCGCTGGAAGTATCAGGCCCACGAGGGCCGCGAGGACGAGCTGGGCGGCATCGTCCAGGGCTGCCAGCCGACCCTCGGTGCAGGCGCACCGACCGGGCGGGTGTTCCTGCTGGAGGATGAGGCCCGCCCCGGCGAGCCGATGGAGGCCTTCGAGGACGAGCACGGCACCTACATCATGAACTCCAAGGACCTGCGCGCCGTGCAGCACGTGCAGCGCCTGCTGCAGATGGGCGTGCACTCGCTGAAGATCGAGGGCCGCACCAAGAGCCACTTCTACGTGGCGCGCACCGCCCAGGTGTACCGCCGCGCCATCGACGATGCCGTGGCCGGCAGCCCGTTCGATCTGAGCCTGATGGACGATCTCGAGTCACTGGCCAACCGTGGCTACACCGAGGGCTTCCTGCGCCGCCACGTACACGACGAGTACCAGAACTACGACCACGGCAGCTCGCTGGCCGAGCGCCAGCAGTTCGTCGGCGAGTTCACCGGCGAGCGGCGTGGCGAGCTCGCCGAGGTGCGGGTGAAGAACCGCTTCGCCGTCGGCGACCGCCTCGAGCTGATGACCCCGCGCGGCAACCTCGGCTTCCTGCTGGGCAGACTGGAGAGGGCGGACGGCACGACCACCACGGTGGCGCCGGGAGACGGCCACATCGTCTACCTGCCGCTGCCGGCGGATATCGACCTGAGCTACGCCCTGCTGCTGCGCTTCAATACATCTCCGCCTGCGCCCTGAGCAGCTCGGCGAAGCGCTCGGCCGGCACCGGCGGGCTGATCAGGAAGCCCTGGATCTCGTCGCAGCGCTGAGCCTTGAGGAAGTCCATCTGCGCCTGGGTCTCCACGCCCTCGGCCACCACCTTGAGTTCCAGGCCGTGGGCCATGGCGATGATGGCGCGGGTGATCGCCGCGTCCTCGCCGCCGGCGGAGAGGTCGCGGACGAAGGTCTGGTCGATCTTCACGTAGTCCACCGGGAAGCGCTTGAGGTAGCTGAGCGAGGAGTAGCCGGTGCCGAAGTCGTCGATCGCCAGCTTCACGCCCAGGTCACGCAGCTGCTGGAAGGTGGCGATGACGTTTTCCACGTTGTCCAGCAGCTGGCTCTCGGTCAGCTCCAGCTCGAGCAGGCGCGGCGGCAGGCCGGTCTCGTCGAGCACCTGGCGCACCAGGCCGATCAGGTTGCCCTGGCGCAGCTGATGCACCGAGAGGTTGACCGACACGCGCAGGTCGGCCAGGCCCTGGCGCTGCCACTCGCGGGCCTGCAGGCAGGCCTGGCGCAGGACGAACTCGCCGATCGGCGCGATCAACCCGGTCTCCTCGGCCAGCGGGATGAACTCGCCCGGCGGCACCAGGCCCATCACCGGGTGGCGCCAGCGCACCAGCGCCTCGGCGGCGTTGAGGCTGTCGTCGGCCAGGCACAGCTTGGGCTGGTAGAACACCTCCAGCTGGCCGTCCTCGATGCCCTTGCGCAGTTGGGTCTCCAGCTGCAGACGCTCCAGGGTGCAGGCCTGGAGGTTGTCGGTGAAGAACTGGAAGGTGTTGCCGCCCAGGTGTTTGGCATGCTGCATGGCCATGCCGGCCTGGCTGATCAGCGCGGAGATCTCGCGGGCGTTGTCCGGCAGCAGGCTGATGCCGACCGAGGCGCTGACCACCAGCTCGTGGCCGCCCACCGCCATCGGCGTGCGCAGCTTTGTCAGCAGGCGGCTGGCGGTGCGCGCCAGGGTGGAGAGGCTGCCGTAATCGTCGAGCAGGATGGCGAACTCGTCGCCGGCCAGGCGCGCCACGGTGTCGGCCTCGGGCACCGCCTGGATCAGGCGACGCGCCATCTGCCGCAGCAACTGGTCGGCCACCTCGTGGCCGAGGCTGTCGTTGAGCAGCTTGAAGCGATCCAGATCGACGTGCAGCAGCGCCAGGCGCGATTCGTTCTGCCGCGCGCGCTCGCCGGCCTCGTGCAGGCGCTCGCGGAACAGGCTGCGGTTGGCCAGGCCGGTGAGTTCGTCGTAGTGCGACAGGTAGCGCAGGCGCTCCTCGGTCTGCCGGCGCTGCGACAGGTCGGAGAAGAAGCCGACAATGTGGCTGACCCGGCCGCGACCGTCGCGCACCACGTTGAGCTGCAGCCACTGCGGGTACAGCTCGCCGCTCTTGCGCGTCTCGATCAGTTCGCCGCGCCAGCTGCCGTGGTGCTCAAGCTCCTGGCGGATCAGCTGGTACTGGCGGCGAACTTCACGGCTGCTGATCAGGGTCGCCACGCTGCGTCCGAGCACCTCGTCCTTGCGATAGCCGGTGACTTCGCTGAAGGCCTGGTTCACCGAGAGCACGAGATAGTCGGCATCGAGAATGACGATGCCCTCGCTGGCCGCCTCGAACACCGTGGCGGCCAGGCGATGTTCCTCGTCCAGGCGCTTGCGCTCGGTCACGTCGCGACGGGTGCCGAGCATGCGCAGCACCTGGCCGCGCTCGTCGCGGTCGACCGCACGGCCGCGGTCCTCGACCCAGCGCCAGCGCCCGTCGGCATGGCGCACGCGGTACTCCACGCAGTAGCCATCGGTGCGGCCCTTGAGGTGGTCGACCAGGGCCCGGCGCAGCAGCGGCAGATCGTCCGGATGCAGGCGCGGCTTGAGGTGGCTGAGCACGCCCTTCACCTCGTCCTGGCTGATGCCGAAGATGCTCTGCAGGTGGCTGTGGTAGACCTCGTCGGTCTTCAGGTTCCAGTCCCACAGGCCCAGTTCGCTGGCCTCCAGGGCCAGGCCCAGGCGCGCCTCGCTTTTGCCCAAGGCGTGGGTGGCGTCGTCCAGCTCCAGGGTGCGCTGGGTCACGCGGATCTCCAGCTCGCCATGGGCCTTGCGCAGCTCGCGCTCGGCGCGGCGGCGCTGTTCCACCTCGCGGGCCAGTTCCTGATTCAGGCCCTCGGCGCTCTCGCGGGCATGCTCCAGGCGCTCGATCAGCGCCTGGTTCTGGAAGCGCCGCAGCAGGTTGCGCTCGACCAGCCGGTTGACCTGCCAGGCCACCACGCAGAGGCTCAGCAGCATCAACAGGCCGAGCGCGCCCCAACCCTGCTGGCTGGCGCTGTCGCTGAGCAGCAGGTAACCGATGGATGGCAGCAGGCACGGCAGGGCGAAGACGAGAAAGGCCGAGCGGCTGACCGCGTAGGCCACGCTGGCGGAGAGAATCGCCGCGGCGATCAGACCGTAGACCAGCGCCTGCAACAGGAAACGGTCGGCCGGCACCAGGAAGATCGCGGCGAAGGCGAGGGTCAGGCCGGACAATCCGGCGCCGACCAGGAACACGCGACGCCAGTGCGGATTCGCCTGGCGCGAGGGCAGCGCGCTCTTGAATGCGGTCATCTGGATCAACCGCAGCACCGCCAGCAGCACCACCCACACCAGCCAGCCGGCCAGCAGCAGGCTTGGCTGCGGCTGCCAGAGCAGGCCGGCGCAGGCCAGGCCGCCGAGCAGCATGAACAGGGTCGGGACCTGGGAGCCCTGGTACAGCAGACGCGTCCGCTCCACCGCGATCTCGGTGGCGAACTGCTGATGTATGGCGCGGGTTTCCTCCACCGCCACGCCGGCGGAGGGCCCCCTGGAAGACTGGGTCATAGGCGTTTTTCTTGTAATGGGAATGCCTGACTTTCCACGAGCATACCCGAGCTAGAGGGGCTGCCCAAGTCCGATGCTGGCTTTTACCAGCTCGCCTCGTTGAGTGGCGAACATTTGTTCACTGAAAGCGCCGCACCGCGCCTCGCCTGTCCCGCCGAGCCCCCTCGAGAACGCGCGGACGCTGCGATGCACAAGGGCTCCAGCCATGTCGCACTCGCGCCCGTCCGCCCGCGCTTTGCCGCTGCCCTACCCCGCCCGTAGAATGCCGCGATGCAAAACGATCCCGCCCGTCTCGACCCCGAACTTCTCCTCGCTTCCCTCAACGATGCGCAGTGCCAGGCCGTGGCCGCGCCCCTCGGCCGCCAACTGGTGCTGGCCGGCGCCGGCTCGGGCAAGACCCGCGTGCTGGTGCACCGCATCTCTTTCCTGATCCAGTTTCTCAACGCCTCGCCGTATTCGATCCTGTCGGTGACCTTCACCAACAAGGCCGCGGCCGAGATGCGCCAGCGCATCGAACAGATGCTCGGCCTGAGCCCCAGCGGTATGTGGGTCGGCACCTTCCACGGCCTGGCCCACCGCCTGCTCCGCGCCCACTGGCGCGAGGCCGGCCTGGCGGAGAACTTCCAGATCCTCGACTCCGACGACCAGCAGCGCCTGGTCAAACGGGTGATCCGCGACCTCGGACTGGACGAACAGCGCTGGCCGGCCAAGCAGGCCCAGTGGTTCATCAACGGGCAGAAAGACGAGGGCATGCGGCCGAAGAACATCCAGCCCGGCGGCGACCTGTTCCTCGCCACTATGCTGAAGATCTACGAAGCCTACGAGGCCGCCTGCGCCCGCGCCGGGGTTATCGACTTCGCCGAGCTGCTGCTGCGCGCCCTCGACCTGTGGCGCGACAAGCCCGACCTGCTGGCCCACTACCAGAAGCGCTTCCGCCACATCCTGGTGGACGAGTTCCAGGACACCAACGCGGTGCAGTACGCCTGGCTGCGCCTGCTGGCCAAGGGTGGCGAGAGCCTGATGGTGGTCGGCGACGACGATCAGTCGATCTACGGCTGGCGCGGCGCGCGGATCGAGAACATCCAGCAGTTCTCCAGCGACTTCGCCGACACCCAGCTGATCCGCCTGGAGCAGAACTACCGCTCCACCGCCGGCATCCTCAAGGCCGCCAACGCCCTGATCGCCAACAACAACGGGCGCCTCGGCAAGGAGCTGTGGACCGACGGCAGCGACGGCGAGCCGATCAGCCTGTACGCCGGCTTCAACGAGCACGACGAGGCCCGCTACGTGGTCGAGTCGATCGAGGCGGCCCTGCGCAAGGACGGCCTCAAGCGCAGCGAGATCGCCATCCTCTACCGCTCCAACGCCCAGTCGCGGGTGCTGGAAGAGGCCCTGCTGCGCGAACGAATCCCCTATCGCATCTACGGCGGCCAGCGCTTCTTCGAGCGCGCCGAGATCAAGAACGCCGTGGCCTACCTGCGCCTGCTCGACGGCCGCCACAACGACGCCGCGCTGGAGCGGGTGATCAACGTGCCGACCCGCGGCGTGGGCGAGAAGACCGTCGAGGCGATCCGCGAGCACGCCCGCCACGCCGACCTGTCGATGTGGGCGGCCATGCAGCAGCTAATCGCCGCCAAGGCCCTGCCCGGCCGCGCCGCCGGCGCGCTGGCCGGCTTCGTCGAGCTGATCGAGAACCTGAGCGCCAAGATGCTGGACATGCCGCTGCACCTGATGACCCAGACCGTCATCGAGCAGAGCGGGCTGATCGCCTGGCACCAGGCCGAGAAGGGCGAGAAGGGCCAGGCGCGGGTGGAGAACCTGGAGGAACTGGTCAGCGCCGCGCGCAACTTCGAGAACACCGAGGACGACGAACTGTCGCCCCTGGCCGCCTTCCTCACCCACGCCTCGCTGGAGGCCGGCGACACCCAGGCCGAGGAGCATGAGGACTGCGTGCAGCTGATGACCCTGCACAGCGCCAAGGGCCTCGAGTTCCCGCTGGTGTTCCTGGTCGGAATGGAAGAAGGCCTGTTCCCGCACAAGATGAGCCTGGAAGAGCCCGGCCGTCTCGAAGAGGAGCGCCGCCTGGCCTACGTCGGCGTTACCCGCGCCATGCAGCAGCTGGTGCTGACCTACGCCGAGACCCGCCGCCTGTACGGCAGCGAGACCTACAACAAGGTCTCGCGCTTCGTCCGCGAGATCCCGCCACTGCTGATCCAGGAAGTGCGCCTGTCCAACAGCGTCAGCCGGCCCTACTCGGCGCCGAGCACGACCATGAGCGGCGGCTCCATGTTCAGCGGCGCCGCCGTGCCGGAGACGCCTTTCAGTCTCGGCCAGGCCGTGCGCCACAGCCTGTTCGGCGAGGGCGTGATTCTCAACTTCGAAGGCAGCGGCGCCCAGGCGCGGGTGCAGGTCAACTTCGCCGGCGAAGGCAGCAAGTGGCTGATGCTGGCCTACGCCAAGCTGGAAGCGGTGTAGTCGCCGCCGGTCAGGCCGCGCCGAGTCGCCGTCCTGGCTGGCCATACTGTCGAGCGGAGGTACTGCGCATGCCCCGCTCGACGCCATCTGCCGACAAGATCCTCGATACCGCCCTCGACCTGGCCGAAGCCTGCGGCTGGGAGCGACTGCACCTGCACGATGTGGCCGCGGCGCTGAACTGCGATCTGGGCGCCATCGCCCGCCACTACGGACAGAAGGACGATCTGGTCGAGGCCTGGCTGGATCGGGCCGACCGCGCGCTGTTCGAGCGCGCCGGCAGCCCCGACCTGGCCGCGCTGAGCCCGGCCAAGCGCCTGGAGGAGCTGCTGGTCGCCTGGCTCGGCGGGATGGCCGCGCACCGCGCGCTGACCGGGCAGATGCTGCTGTACAAGCTGGAACTCGGGCACCTCCACCTGCAGGCCGGCGCGCTGCTGCGGGTCAGCCGCACCGTGCAGTGGTGGCGCGAGGCGGCGCGGCGGCAGAACCTGCACCTGTCGCGGGTGGCCGAGGAGAGCCTGCTCAGCGCCGTGCTCCTGCGCACCTTCGTGCACTGGCTGCGCAACCCGGACCGGGACGACGCCGATCTGCGTGCCCTGCTACGCCGCCAGCTGCGCCGCGGGCCACTGGGCTGGCTGCTGCGCGCGTAGGGCGCCATGCGCACACGCGATCCGGCGCCGTGCGGCCCACCCTGGGGCGGTACATAAATCCGGAAACATTCTGCGGCTGGCCAGGGTCCCAACACTGCGGCAGCATGACGCGCGAACCACAACCTCAGCGGGATTACCCCACATGCAGCGTTTTCTCAGCATCACCCTGGCCCTGTGCCTGGGTCTGACCCTCAGCCTCGACGCCAGCGCCGCCAAGCGCATGGGCGGCGGCAAGTCCTTCGGCTCCGCGCCGACCCACCAGACCCGCCAGATGGAAGCGCCCAAGGCCAACCAGCCGGCCGCCGCCAACAGCGCAGCCGGTGCGGCTCGCCCGGCAGCCGCCAGCGGTGCCTCGCGCTGGCTCGGCCCGCTGGCCGGCATCGCCGCCGGTGGCCTGCTCGCCTCCATGTTCATGGGTGACGGCTTCGAGGGCTTCCAGCTGTTCGACTTCCTGATCCTGGGCCTGATCGCCTTCGTCATCTTCAAGCTGTTCGCCTCCCGTCGCCAGCAGCAGGGTCGCCCGGCCGTGGCCGGCGGCATGCAGCGCAAGATGCCGCAGCAGCAGGCGCCGATCTTCGGCAGCGCCGCACCGGCCGCCGCAACCGCCATCAACGCTCCGGCGTGGTTCGACGAGCAGCGCTTCATTGAGGCCGGCCGCACCCACTTCCTGGCCCTGCAGCAGCACTGGGACGCTGCGGAGATGGACAAGATCGCCGAGTTCGTCACCCCGCAGATGCTCAGCTTCCTCAAGGAGGAACGCGCCAGCATGGGCGAGGGCTACCAGTCCACCTACATCGACGACCTCAGCGTGCAGCTGGACGGCATCGACGAGCTGGCCGACAAGACCGTGGCCACCCTGACCTTCCGCGGCGTGGCCAAGACCTCGCGCTTCGACCAGGGCGACGCCTTCAGCGAGAGCTGGCGCATGGAGCGCGTCAATGGCGACAACCAGCCGTGGCTGGTCGCCGGTATCCGCCAGAACGGCTGATCCCTTGCGCTGCGAAGAACCCGGGCACGTCCCGGGTTTTTCATGCCCGGTCGGCTGCTAGAGTGGCGATGGACTGGCGAATGGACACGACGATGCAGACCCTCTTCCTCGATACCGAATTCACCCACCTGACCGCCGAGCGCAGGCTGATCAGCCTGGCCCTGGTCGACCCCAGCGGCGCCGAGTTCTACGTCGAGCTGAACGACGGCTGGAGCCCGTTCGACTGCTCCGAATTCGTCCAGCGCATCGTCCTGCCGCAGCTGGACCTGCCGCGCCACGGCCGCAACCGCGCCGATGCCGCCCGGGCCCTGGGCGATTTCCTCGCCGGCTATGCCGCAGTGGAGATCGTCAGCGACGCGCTGGACTGGGACTGGCCACTGTTGCTGGACCTGCTTGAAGAGCTGCCGGCGCACGTGCGTAGCCGCGAGGATGCCGCGCTGCTGCGCGACCTGGACGAGGCCGAGGTGCCCCATCACGCCCTGCTCGATGCCCGCCTGATGAGCGGCTCGGCCGAGCGGCGCCGGCAAAAACGTTAACCCGCTCGCAACTCGTCGTCCCGCCACGCAAGCGTCATCATTTCGTCTCCTTTGCTCGATAGCGTCAATGCTCCGTCGCATCCTCAGCAGAAGGAACCGAACCGTGAGCCTCGATGACCAGAACGCCGTGCTCTTTGGCAGCGGCGATGAACTCCCCAGCAACCATTCCGCCAACCCGCACATGAGCGAGCTGATCGACCAGCGCCGCCGGCAGATTCTCGCCGGCGGCGCGGCGGTGGGCGCGCTCGGCTTCCTCGGCGTGCTGCCGCAGGCCGTCGAGGCCGCCGAACGTGGCGTCGAACGCGGTGCCCGGCACGGCTGGCGTCCGCGCAACCGCCTGCCCTTCGAGGCGGTGCCGGTGAGCCGTGCCGACGCCATCACCGTGCCCGAAGGCTACCGTGCCAGCGTGATCCTGCCGTGGGGCACGCCGATCAGTGGGCGCTTCCCGGCCTTCCTGGAGGACGCCAGCAACAGCGCCCAGGACCAGGCCGAGCAGGTCGGCATGCACCACGACGGCATGCACTTCTTCCCCATCGACGGGCGTCGCGGTGGCGGCCGTTATTCCAACCACGGCCTGCTGGTGTTCAACAACGAGTACATCGACGCGCCGCTGCTGCACCCCAACGGCCCGACCGTGGTGGACGGCAAGCGCACCGTGGCCGAGGAAGTGCGCAAGGAAATCAACGCCCACGGCGTGACCATCGTCGAGATCCGCCGCGACCGTTTCGGCGACTGGCAGGTGGTGCCGGGCCGCTTCAACCGCCGCGTCACCGCCGCCACGCCGATGCAGATGGTCGGCCCGGCCCGCGGCCACGCCCTGCTGCGCACCCGCCACAGCCCCGACGGCACCGCCAGCCGCGGCACCCAGAACAACTGCGCCAACGGCTTCACGCCCTGGGGCACCTACCTGACCTGCGAGGAGAACTGGGCCGGCTACTTCGCCACGCGCGACACCGCGCTGCCGCGCGAACTGCAGCGCTACGGCCTGCGCAGCAGCAGCCGCTTCGGCTGGGATACCCTGCCCGGCGACGAATTCCAGCGCTTCGACGCCACCCGCAAGGCCGGCGACGCCAGCGGCGACTATCGCAACGAGCCCAACCACTTCGGCTGGATCGTCGAGATCGACCCGTTCGACCCGAACTCCACGCCGGTCAAGCACAGCGCCCTCGGCCGCTTCGCCCACGAGGGCCTGGTCTTCGCGCCGACCCGCCCTGGCCGGCCGCTGGTGTGCTACTCCGGCGACGACTCGCAGAACGAGTACATCTACAAGTACGTCAGCCGCGGCAAGTACCTGCCGCTGCTGCGCCACCCCAGCCGCCTGCTCGACGACGGCACGCTCTACGTCGCACGCTTCAACCCGGATGGTCGTGGCGAATGGCTGGCCCTGGACCTGCGCGACCGCGCGTTCCGCGCCGCCTGCCGCAAGGCCGGGGTGAGCTTCGCCGACCAGGGCGAAGTGCTGATCAACACCCGCCTGGCCGCCGACATCGTCGGCGCCACCAAGATGGACCGTCCCGAGTGGGGCGCCGTCAACCCGGACAACGGCGAGGTCTTCTTCACCCTCACCAACAACAGCTCGCGCACCGAGGCGGATGCCGCCAACCCGCGCGCCGCCAACCCGTACGGGCACATCATCCGCTGGCGCGAGAACCGTCGCGACCACGCCGGCCGGCAGTTCCGCTGGGACATCTTCCTGCTCGCCGGCCCGCAGGGCGACAGCCGCAGCCCGAACGGCGCGGCGCTCGACGAGCACAACATCCTGGCCAGCCCGGACGGCCTGTGGTTCGACCCGGACGGCCGCCTTTGGATCCAGACCGACATGAGCGGCAGCCAGCTGGCCAGCGGCCCGTTCGGCCACAACCAGATGCTGGTGGCCGACCCGCGCAGCGGCCAGATCAAGCGCTTTCTGGTCGGCCCCTTCGGCGCCGAGGTCACCGGCATCAGCGCCACGCCGGACTTCCGCACGCTGTTCGTCAACATCCAGCACCCGGGCGAAGGCTCCACCGCCAGCAACCTGCTCAGCACCTGGCCGGACGGCCCCGGCCGGCGCCCGCGCTCGGCCACCGTGGTGGTCACCCGCGAGGACGGCAAGCGCTTGATGTAACGCCGCTCTGCACCAACGAAACCCGGGCTCGCCCGGGTTTTCTGTTTGAAGACGGACATGGTCTCGCTTCTGCAGCCTGGCAGCTCGAGGTCGTAGCCCGGATGCAATCCGGGAAAGCCGGCAACTCCGCCCCCGGATTGCATCCGGGCTACTTCCCCTTGGCCGCCGCACAGGGTAAAACGCGCCTCCGATCGGCTACCCTCTAGCCGAATCCGCTTTGCCAGGAGACGCACCGTGGAAGAAGTCATCGATCAGCTGCGCGAACTCAACGAGCCGGTACCGGTGCCGCTGGAGCTGCCGGAAGAGGAAACCCTGGTGGAGATTCAGGAGCAGATCCTCATCCACCTGCCGTTCGAACTGCGCGAATACCTGCTCAAGGTCAGCGACGTGGTCTACGGCCGCCTGGAGCCGGTCACCGCCAGCGACCCGCACTCGCACACCTACCTGCCGGAAGTCGCCTCGGTGGCCTGGGACCGCGGCCTGCCGCGCGACCTGGTGCCGCTGTGCCAGGATGGCCGCGACTATTACGCGGTGGACGTGGAAGGCACCGTCTGGCTGTGGGACGGCGACGAGGGCGAGCTGACCGACGAGAGCTGGGACTCGGTCTGGCACTGGTGCCGCGACGTCTGGCTGGAGAGCTGAGCCCCGTCCCTTCGCCCGAGGGCGGCGTCCTCGACAACCTGCCACCCCGAGTCCTGCAGCGCCTGGTCCAGGTGGCGATCATGCTCTTCTTCGGCGTCTTCCTTCTGGCCTTCGTGCTTAGCGGGCTGTTGATCGGCGGCATGATCCGCACGGCGGAATAGGCGCGCGAAGTGACCTCGCCCTATGCCGCCATCGACGGCAGGGACTTCAGCCGCTGCCTGCGCGATGCAGACGACCTGCACCAGCCCGCCCTGCAATGGGTGCGCCTGGAGAACAGCCTGGGCATGGCGGCGAGGACGCCTGTCGCACCTGGCTGCGTCTGGCGCGAACGTTCGAGAAACGCTGCGGGGCTGCCAACTGGCCGCACCAGGCGGTACCAGAAATACCTGCGGACTGGCTGCCACACCTGGGCCTGCGCCGCAAGGACTGGCCTGCGCAGGTGCCGGCACATCCGGACTGAGGCGTTTGGTGCCAGGGCTCGCTTGGTCTTAACTGGAGTCACCTGACTTCGGAGACCGGAACATGGCCAGCATGAAGACCCGCCTGCTCGTCGGCGGCCTCGCCATCCTCACCGTCGGTGGCGGCCTGTGGCTCGGTCTGGCCGGCTCCGGGCGCACGCCCGCCGATGCGCCCGCGCCATCGGCTCCGCTGGCAAACACCGGCGCCGCGAACGGCAACCCCGCCCCGCTCGATCCCGCCGCCCGCCAGGCGCTGCTGAACGATCCCGCCGTGCAGGGCTACCGGGCCCGCCTGCAGTTCGGCGCCGACTACCAGAGCTTCATCAACACCTCCGCCGACCTCGACGAGGCGCAGCGCCGCCAGCGCGCGGAGGCCCTGGCCAAGGAGATTGACCGGCGCGAGGCGGCCGGCGAACTGGCGCTGAGCGAGGCGTTGTTACTGCAGATCGGCCTGGCCCAGGCCGAAGGTGGCGACGAGGCGGCGCAGAAGGCCCGGGCCGACGCCCTGGTCGCCCGCTATCAGGCGCTCAGCCAGGCGCGCGAAGCGCGCAACAAGACTCCCGATGCGCGCTTCTCGCAGTACAAGTCTGACGAGAAACGCATCGTCGAGGAGGTTATGGCGCTGGACAGCATTCCCGACGGCCTCAGTCGCGACCAGTACCTGCGCCAGCGCCTGCAGGAGGCGCGGGAGCAGGCGTACCAGTAGCCAGAGAGTCTGCTCACCTCGCGAGCTAGAGACACAGGGTGACCGAGGTGGCCGAGGAAGCGCAGTTCACGCAAGTAAATGAGCATTCCGAGACGCCGCGTCCCGGACCGCCTCCACAGCCCTTTGGCCGGCACGCGGCAGATCGTGGGCGGACTTTCACAGCAGTTGGTCGAGGATGTAGTAGAGCAGGTTGAACGGCTTGGCCTTGTCCGCCGCGTCGCTGCTTTCCGAGGCCGAAAGCACCGCGCCGCTGCCGTTCAGCAGGTTGTCGACGAAGTGCTCCAGCTGCAGGTTCTGCTCCTGGATATCCGAGTTGGCGAACTCGATGATGCTGGTGCAGTGGCTCTCGTTCACCGCCCGGTACTGCGGGAAGTAGCCGCCGAAATTGCTCAGGTTGCTCAGCTGGTCGCGCAGGCGGCCGGTGTCCACCGCCCACTTGGCATGGATCAGCGCCTCCTTGGTCGCCGCGTCGGGGGCGTTGACGATGTCCGGGTGGAAGCGTTCGTAGGAGTAGGACGAGTAGTTGAGGTCCTGCCAGAAGTGCGTGTGGCCCAGGCGGTCGCCCGGCAGGTTGCTCGACAGCGCCGTGTACAGGCTGCCGAGATCGGCCGCGTCCAGCCCCGGCAGACGGCTCTGCAGGTAGGGCACGATGCCGTCGTTGAGCCCCCAGACCGCGCGGATGTGATCCTGCAGCGGCCGCGACGGGTACTGGCCGATATCGCTGCCGGGTGGCGCGCTGAACACCGGGCCGGAATCGTCGAGCAGAAAGCCGCGAGTCGGGGCGATGTCCTGGCGGATGCTCGCGTAGTTGGTCAGGCTGCCGGCACCGCCGGCGCTGCAACCGGTGGTGAGCAGCTGCGCCGGGCGCGGCAGGTTGTTCTTCAGCCAGGCGACCACGGCGCGGGTATTGCGCAGGCCGTTGTGGTGCCACACCAGCGGCGGTTGCTGACCCTGCGGGTCGTCGTACACCGCGACCCGGTCGCCGGTGTAGATGTCGCCGGTGCAATAGGGCACGTAGACCATGTTCCAGTTCTGCGTCTTGGTCCGCGTCCAGGGGTGCAGGCGCACCACCAGCGGGCTGACCAGGCTGGCGCCGGGGTTGAGCAGGCTCATGTAGTCGTCGGGAATGCCGTCCGGGTTGCGCGCGCCGCGGATGCCGGTCTGCCCGGTGCAGCTGGCGTAGTCCCAGCAGGCGCCGCCGCCCTCCAGATAGATGATGGTGTTGCTGGTGTTCGGCACGCGGTTGACGAAGAACTTGTAGGGCGAGCCGTTGCCGCACACCGCGCCGGTCTGCGGCGCCAGCTGGATGGCCTGCCAGCCGTAGTAGTTGCCGGGCTTGAAGCCCGCGTTGAAACCACCCGGATTGTTCAGTAGCGGATACGGGCCGAGGCCCTGTTCGGGCGTGACCGGGTTGTCCGCCAGCGGGGGCGCGCTGAGGTTGAGCAGGGTCTTCCAGAAACCGTAGTCACCGAGCTCGGCGTGGGCAGGGGTGGCGGTGATCAACGCCGCCGCGCTGACGCAGCAGGCCAACCGGGCAGTCTTCATCGGCATGTCCTCGTCTTGTTGTTCTTCTCGGAGCATGGGGCCACGGCCGGAGACGTCCATGCCCGGTGCGGTCCCGCACGGGGCCAGGCACATCAGGGACGCTAGTACAGGCGGCCGACGAGGACCAAGCCAGCCTTATATTGATTCGGGATAGCGCTGCCAAAAGGAGCTAACTGAGCCGATAGCGCCGCGATCGGTCGCCATCGGCTCACCGCTTTTCAGCGGCCGCGCGCCTGCCGACCTTCCAGCTCCAGGAGGTTGAGGAGGAAGCGGGCGAAGTAGATCAGGTCCTGCTCCATGGCGTGGCGCGCGCCCTTGGCGTCCCCGGCCTCGAAGGCGGCGAAGGCTTCTTCGTGGAAGTCGTTGAGCCGCAGCGAGAGGTCGGCGCCGGTGAACAGCCGATTGAAGAACGGGCCGATCTGCAGCCACAGCGACTCGATCGAGCGCAGCAGGATCGGATTGCCGCAGGCGCCGTAGAGGCGCAGGTGGAAGCGGCTGTTGGCCTCCAGGTAGTCCTGCACCTGGCGCTGCTCGATGGCCAGGTCCATGCGCTGCACGCAGTCGCGCAGCTCGGCCATGTCGGCGGGGGTCAGGTTGGGCGTGGCCAGCTCCACGGCCAGGCCCTCGAGGCACAGGCGCACCTGAAAGATGTTCTGGTAGCGCTCGCGGGTCATCGCCGGCACGCGCACCGAGCGCTGCGGCTCGCCCTCCAGAGCGCCCTCGGCGACCAGCCGCTGCAATGCGGCGCGCACCGGCATCGGACTGGTACCCCACTGGGCGGCGAGGTCGCGGATCTTCAGGCGCTCGCCGGGCTGGAAGCGCCCTTCGAGCAGGCTTTCGCGGATACGTTGGTAGAGCGTTTCTTGCAGATTGTCGGCCATGGTTTCAGCGTCCCAATGGTGGCGCGGGGAGCTGGCTGAGGGTCAGGGAGCAGTCACGCATAGAGAAGCACCTTGTCTTTTGTGATCACATGATCGGTTTAAAAGCTCTTTTATGAGGCCATTAAACCACTCATTGCTATTTCTGTGATCACAAAATAGCATGTGCGGAAATTCGAACGAGGTGTGCAACATGACTGCCAGTGGTATCAGCCCGTCCGCCGTGGAGACCTTCGCCGCCCGCGAGCGCGAGCGCTTCATCGAGCGCAATCCGAAGTCGGTGGCCCTGGCCGAGCGGGCGCGCAACTCCCTCTACGGCGGGGTGCCGATGCACTGGATGGCCGACTGGTCGACCCCGGTGCCGCTGTTCGTCGAGCGGGCCAAGGGCGCGCGCTTCTATGACGTCGACGGCCACGAGTACATCGACTTCTGCCTGGGCGACACCGGCACCATGTTCGGCCACTCGCCGGACCCCATCGCCCGCGCCATCGCCGAACAGGGCAACAATGGTCTGACCACCATGCTGCCGGGTGAGGACGCGGTGGTCTGCGGCGAGCTGCTGGCCGCGCGCTTCGGCCTGCCGTTCTGGCAGGTCACCGCCACCGCCACCGACTCCAACCGCTACGTGCTGCGCTGGGCCCGGGCGATCACCCAGCGCAAGACTCTGCTGGTGTTCGACGGCTGCTACCACGGCACCGTCGACGACGTGATGGTGCGCTACCGCGACGGCGAAACCGTGCCGCGCTCCGGCCTGGTCGGCCAGGCCTACGACCTGACCGAGTACAGCCGCTCGATCCCGTTCAACGATGTCGAGGCGCTGGAAGCCGCGCTGGCCCAGGGCGACGTCTGCGCCCTGCTCTGCGAGCCGGCGATGACCAATATCGGCATGGTCCTGCCCGAGCCGGGCTTTATGCAGAAATGCCGGGAGCTGACCCGTAAATACGGCGCGCTGCTGATCATCGACGAGACCCACACCATCTCCACCGATATCGGCGGTTGCACCCAGCTGTGGGACCTCGACCCGGACTTCTTCGTGGTCGGCAAGCCAATCGCCGGCGGCGTGCCCTGCGGCATCTTCGGCTGCAGCGCGCAAATGGCCGAGGCCATGACCGAGTCGCGCAAGCGCGCCAGCGAAGGCAGCCATGGCCACGGTCACAGCGGCATGGGCACCACGCTTTCGGCCAACGCCCTGGCCATGCACTGCATGCGCGCCAACCTGGAGCAGGTGATGACCCCAGCCGCCTACGCGCACATGCTGCCGCTGGCCAAGCGCCTGGCCGACGGCTTCCGCGCCCTGATCGGCAAGCACGACCTGAAGTGGTCGGTGACCGAGCTGGGCGCGCGCAGCGAATTCCAGTTCTGCCCGGTGTCGCCGAAGACCGGCGCCGAGGCCGAGGCGGCCTTCCACGACGAGCTGCAGATGGCCCTGCACCTGTACCTGATCAACCGCGGCATCCTGATCACCCCGTTCCACAACATGACCCTGTGCTGCCCGAGCACCACGGCGGAGGATGTGGACCAGCTGATCGGCATGCTGGATCAGGCCCTCACCGAGCTGCTGGCCATCCCCGGCGCTCGGCTTTAACGCCCTCTCCCCGGACCCTCTCCCACAAGTGGAGCGGGGAGACAACAAAGCCGGTAGCCCGGATGCAATCCGGGGAGGACTATCCCGGATTGCATCCGGGCTACAGATCACGCGTCACGGAACGCCATGAGGTATCCATGCAATTCGCCAATCCCCAGGAAGCCCGCGACTTCCTCGAACAGCACCCGGAAGTGCGCAGCATCGAGCTGATGCTGATCGACGCCAACGGCATCCCGCGCGGCAAGCTGCTGCACCGCGACGAGCTGCTGGCCATCTACGAGAACGGCCGGCCGCTGCCCAGTTCGATCCTGGCACTGACCATCCAGGGCGAGGACGTCGAAGAGAGCGGCCTGGTCTGGGAAGTGGCAGACGCCGACTGCTGGACCTACCCGATCCCTGGCAGCCTGACCCTGCAACCCTGGCGCACGGTGCCCACCGGCCAGCTGCAGGTCAGCATGCACCCGACCCGGGGCCTGCCGGCCAGTCCGGCCGACCCGCGGCATGTGCTGGTGCGCGCCATCGACGCGCTCAAGGCCGACGGCTACCACCCGGTAATGGCGGTGGAGCTGGAATTCTATCTGCTGGACAAGCAGCGCGACGCCAACGGGCGCCCGCAGCCGGCGCTGCAGGCCAACGGCGTGCGCCCGCAGGCACCGCAGGTGTATGGCGTGTACGAACTGGAGCAGCTGCAGCCGTTCCTCGACGACCTCTACGCCGCCTGCCAAGTGCAGGGCCTGCCGGTGCGCACGGCGATCTCCGAATACGCGCCGGGCCAGGTCGAGCTGACCCTGGAGCACCGCTTCGACGCCCTGCAGGCGGTCGACGAAGGCGTGCGCTACAAGCGCCTGGTCAAGGGCGTGGCCAATAAACATGGGTTACAAGCCTGCTTTATGGCCAAGCCATTTGGCGATCTGGCCGGCAGCGGCCTGCACATGCACGTCAGCCTGGCGGACGCCGCAGGCAACAACCTGATGGCTTCGGAAGATCCTCACGGCACGCCGCTGCTGAAACAGGCGATCGGCGGGATGATGGCCACGCTCAACGACGCCCTGGCGATCTTCTGCCCCAACGCCAATTCCTTCCGCCGCTTCCAGGCCAACAGCTACGCGCCGCTGGCCAAGAGCTGGGGGGTGAACAACCGCACCGTGTCGTTCCGCGTGCCGGGCGGCCCGGCCAAGAGCCGGCATGTGGAGCACCGCATCTGCGGCGCCGACGCCAACCCGTACCTGGCGGCGGCGGCGATCCTCGCCGGCATCCACCACGGCATCAAGAACCAGATCGATCCGGGCGAAGCCATCGTCGGCAACGGCTACGAGCAGGCCCGCGAGACCCTGCCCACCGACTGGCTGACCGCGCTGCGCAACCTGGAGCAGTCGAGCTGGGCCAGGGAGGCACTGGGCGCGGACTTCCTGGAGGTGTTCCTGGCGATCAAGTGGGCCGAGTTCCGCCAGTTCATGGGCGAGGTCGGCGAGCAGGACTGGCGCTGGTACCTGACTCACGCCTGATCCGGCCTGCGGTGGGTAAGGCTACGCCGTTACCCACCCCACTCGCTGACCCACGTCTGACGGCTCGTGCAATCCACCCTGGAGCGCTTGTGTAGGGTGGAAAACTGCGCAGCATTTTCCACCGCCGCTCCCTCAAGCCCGTACCCGCACCTGGCGCGCCGGCTCGTCTCACATGCCATTGCCGAACTGCGGCTCGCTCCAGTCGATGCGCTGGGACAGGCCGCGCAGCGCCTCGGCGTACTCCAGCAGCACGTCCATGGCCCAGTCGGCCCGCGCGCGGATGCGCTGGTCGTCGGCATCCGCGGCCGTCTCGCCGTTCAGCACCGCCTCCACCTGGCGCACGATCAGTTGCTCGGGGATGAAACAGATGCGGCAATTCTTGTAGCTGGAGGCGCGCAGCTCGGACAGCGGATAGGCGCCGCCCTGCCCCGATGAAACTCCCACCAGCAGCGCCGCCTTGTGCGCCAACTCAGCGCGCCCGGCGTAGAGGAAGAAGTTCTTCAGCGCCGGGCTGGCCATGCCGTTCCACTCCGGGCTGAGCACCACCAGCGCATCCGCGCTGCGCAGGCGCTCGGCCATGGCCGGCCAGTGATCGTGGCCATCCTCCGCCGGCCACAGCGGCAGGGCGCTGCACCCCAGGTCGACGATCCGCGTCTGCACGTCGCGCTGTTGCAGACGCGCGGCCAGATAACGGGCGACCTTGGCGGTCTGGCTGTCGGCGCGGCTGGAGCCGGCGACCAGGACGATATTCAGGCTCATCGGGCCAGCTCCTTTGGTGCTGCGTGTTGCTCGGGCTCGGCCTTGGGCGCACGTACCAGCGGCCAGAACAGCTCGCTCTGCCAGCTCACCGGCGCCATGTCCTCGATGCCGTACTGCGCGGGGCGGCGGCGGGTGATCTTGGCCGTGCCGAACAGCACGTCCCAGAAGAACAGCAGGTTGCCGTAGTTGCCCTTGTAGTGGGTCACGCCATCGTCGGCATTCAGGCCGTGGTGGGCGGAATGGGTCGACGGGGTGGAGATGGTGCGCTCGAGCAGCCACATCAGCGGACGCAGGGCCGGGATGCGGTAGAGCTTCTCGTCCCAGGCCACGCTGCTGTGGGCGCCGAAGATCACGCACATTTTGATGATCAGGTAGACGTAGTAGACCGGCGCCAGGCCCAGGTAGATCAGCGTGGCGGACAGCCAGATGCCGGGCATCAGCAGGTAGTAGAAGCTGTTGTTGCGGTAGACGATGCGGATGCTCATGTACGGCGCCGAGTGGTGCGCGCGGTGCAGGCTGTAGAGGAACGGCACCTGGTGGCTGAGGCGATGCCACCAGTACTGGGTCATGTCGTCCAGCAGCAGGAACAGCGCGAAGCCGGCGACGAAGGGCAGCCCGGCCAGGGCGTCGCGCCACTGCGGCGCCAGCGCGCCGAGGGCGAAGTCGGCGAGGAACATGATCAGCGGAAAAGTCGCGGCGAGCAGCAGGCTGGAGCCGATCACCTCGATCAGCACGTCGCGGCGCTGCCCGCGCGGCTGGCGGAAGCAGCCGACGGCCAGCTCCAGCAGGGTGAATCCGAGGAATATCAGGGACACCACGGCAATCGGGTTATTGGCGAGGGAACTGGGGTTCATGGCAACCTCTTGTTGGAAATCCCGGTCTTCCGGGTTGCCCTCATCAGACGCCAGCCAGCTCACAGCCACCATGCGCGAAACGGACAACGATCTGCCCGAAGCGGCCAAACCGCCGGCCACCCAGCGTATGCACCGCGGCGCCCTCGGCCGGGTGCTGCAACGTTACCTGCACCAGCACCAGCCACTGCAGCAATACAACCTGGTGCGGCTGGAACAGCTGTGGCTGCAGGCGGCCGAGTCGGACCCGGCCATCGGCCTGCACCTGTTCGCCGCCTTCCAGCCGGCCGAGTGGCACGTGCTGCTGCACCTGGCCCAGGCCAGCGCCACCGTTGGCACGGCGCTGCAACACTGGCAGCGCTATGCGCGGCTGGCCTCGGACATGGAGCAGGTGCGGCTGCAGCACGACGGCGAGCGCTGGATCATCGACCTGTGCATCGACGCCCCGCCGGAGCTGGAGCGCTGCCTGGTCGAACACTATTCGGTGATGGCCATCGGCGTGCTGCGCCAGGGCGCCGGTGATGCGCTGCCGCCGCTGCACGCCGAATTCCGCCACGCCCGCCCGGCCTACCATGCCGAGTACGCCCGCTGGTTCGGCCAGACGCGCTTCGGCGCCGCGCACAACCGCCTGTTCCTCGAGGACCGGCACCTGGCGCTGCCGATGCGGCAACACCATGCGGTGCTCGAGGAGCTGCTCTGTGAAGGCCTGGAGCGGCGCCTGGCCCAGCTGCAGCAGCTCAGCGGCTGGGCCGCCAAGGTTGCCGAGCGTGTGCGCAGCGACCTGCGCCATGCACGCACGCCCAGCCTGGAGGTCGCCGCCCAGGCCCTGCACCAGAGCCCGCGTACCCTGCGTCGGCGCCTGCAGGAGGAGGGGCTGGGCTTTCGCGAGGTGCTCGACGCGGTTCGTGCCGAGCTGGAGCAGAGCCTGCAGCTGCAAGGCCTGAACCGCAGCCAGATCGCCGAGCAGCTCGGCTACGCCGACCTCGCCGCCTACCTGCACGCGCGCAAGCGCTGGCAGGCAGATGCGCCCTAGGGCGCGTCGACCTTGAAGTACTCACCGCCCACGCTGATGCCGGCGCCGCCGTATTGCTGGCACGGCTCGGCGAACACTTCCTGCACCTGCAGGCGCAGGCCGTCGCGCAGCAGCTGCACTTTGCACTCAGCCGCCAGGCCGGCGTCCTGCAGCTCGAAATAGTCACCGCCGCCGCGCAGCCGGCCTTCCAGCTCGCCGATGGCGGCCGGGCCCCATTCCCGAACATCGCGGCCGGCGCGGATCGGCCCGAACACAGCACGGTAGCCGTCACCCTCGCGGCGGATTTCCAGCGTGCTCCAGGTCCCCTGGCCGGCGTAACGCCGATATTCGCCCTCTACCGTGCCGGCCAGGGCGGACAGGTCCTGCTCGCCGACCTTGGCCAGGTTGTGGCGGGTGGCGGCACCGTCGAAACCGTCACGCAGCGCCAGCTGCAGCCAGGCGCGCGCCATCCCGGTACGACCGGCCTTGAGGTTGGCCAGCATCAGGTTGTTCAGCGCCAGCTCCTGGGCTACGCGATTCTCCGCCAACTCGGCGTGGTGCAACTGGAGTCCGAAGGCCTCGATGGCCTCGGCAAAGCGCCCCGCCTGATACGCGGCGGTGCCAGCCTGGTTGCAGGCGGCCGGGCTGTCGCAGCTCTGCTGCGCGGCGGTGCAGACCGCCCCGAAAGGCAGCAGCAGCAAGGGAAACAGATGGAACCGCATGACTGACTCCTTGGCCAAAGAGCCCCAGCTTAACGGCTTCGCCGCGACGCTGCCGGCGACGGCCACAAAGTTGCATGGCCCCGGCGCTGGCAACGCGAAGTACACAGGCAGCACCTATAACAACAAGCAGACCCCGCAGGACTGCATCGCCAGCGCCCTAGAAACTGCCTATGAGACAGACGATGGAACTCGCAACCAGCAAACTCTCCATGACCGTGCTGATGACCCCGGACATGGCCAACTTCTCCGGCAACGTGCACGGCGGCACCCTGCTCAAGTACCTCGACGAGGTCGCCTATGCCTGCGCCGCCCGCTACGCCGGCTGCTACGTGGTGACCCTGTCGGTGGACCAGGTGATCTTCCGCCAGCCGGTCCACGTCGGCGAACTGGTCACCTTCCTCGCCGCGGTGAACTACACCGGGCGCACGTCGATGGAGATCGGCATCAAGGTAGTCACCGAGAACATCCGCGAGCGCTCGGTGCGCCACACCAACAGCTGCTTCTTCACCATGGTCGCCGTGGACGAACGCGGTCAGCCGACGCCGGTACCGCCGCTGCAACCCGAAGGCCCGGACGAGAAACGCCGCTACGCCCTGGCGCAGAAGCGCCGCACCATCCGCCAGGAACTGGAGCAGCGCTACCAGTCCCTGGCCGACGAGGGCTAAGTACCCCGCGCGCCTCCACGGGCGCGCACTCAGCCCGCGGCAGCGCCGGCCTCGCGCCGGGCCAGACGCTGGCCGAGCCAGTCCAGCGCCAGCGCCAGCAGCAGCGAGGCACCGACCAGCGGGAACAGCAGGCCCAGGCCGAACATGATCGCCATCCCGCCCTTCCACAGCGGCAGGTCGTGGCGCAAGGGCGGCACGCCTAGGCGGCCCTGGGGCCGGCGCTTCCACCACATCACCAGCGCGCTGATCGAGGCCAGCAGGATCAGCAGACACACCGCCAGCATCAGCAACTGGTTGGCCAGGCCGAACATCTTGCCCTCGTGCAGCATTACCCCACTCTCCACCGCCCGCGCCACCACGCCGTAATCGTCCCAGCGGATGTCCGCCAGCACCTTGCCGCTGTACTGGTCGAGGTGCAGGGTGGCGTCGTCGCGCGGATCGTCGGCGAAGATGGCGATGGTGAACACGCCCTTCTCGTCCGCCGGGAAGGTGATGCTGTAGCCCGGATGCACGGCGAGCCGGCTGGCCGTGTCGACCACCTGCTGCAGGCCGATGCGCTCAGCCGACGCCGGTGCCGGCGCGGCGCCGTGGCCCTTGTGCGCGGCGTGCGGATCGGACTGCGGCAGCGGCGTGTTCTCCACCGCCCAGGCCACGGTCTGGCCCGAGGCGGTGTTGAGGCTGCGCGCCTGCTGATCGGACTGCGGCACGGCGTCCCACATGGCCGCCGGGAAATGGTTCCAGGCGCCGGCGAACTGGGCGCCCCAGAAGCCGGTCCAGGTCATGCCGGTGAGCAGCATGAACAGCAGCACCGCGCTGCCCCAGAAGCCGGTGACCGCGTGCAGGTCGCGCCACAGCAGGCGCCCGCGCGCCGACAGCCGCGGCCACAGCACGCCGGCGCCACCCTGGCCACGCGGCCACCAGAGGTACACGCCGGACACCACCAGGACGATGCCCCAGCCTGCCGCCAGCTCGATCAGGCGGTCGCCGAGCGGGCCAATCATCAGCTCGCCGTGCAGGGCGCGGGCGATGGCCTGCAGGTTGTTCGCCGCATCCTGCTGGCCGAGCAACGCGCCGCTGTAAGGGTCGAGGAACAGGTTGGTCTTGCGCCCGTCGAGTTGGGCGACGAACTGCGCGCTGCGCTCGCCGTCGACCGGCGGCAGGTACTGGCTGACCTGGGCCTGCGGCAACGCTTGCTGCAGACGTGCCAGCTGCTGGTCCGCGGACAGCGGCGTGCCGGCCGGCTGCACGTTGAGCAGCTCGGGGTACATCAGCGCGTCGAGCTGCGGCTTGAACAGGTAGACGATGCCGGTCAGCGACAACAGGATCAGGAAGGGAATGACGAACAGCCCGGCATAGAAATGCCAGCGCCAGGCCAGGTTGTAGAAGGATGGCTTGCTCACGTGGAGGCTCCGCAACGGTCGGATCGGCGGGCTCTGCGGCCCGGTGGTGGAATCAGACAGCAGGCGGCAGCGGCGGTGCGCGCGGCGGCGCGTCGTGGCGGACGATGGATTCGCCGAGGGCGACGGGTATTTGCGTGATCGGCGCCAGGTCGGCGAAGCTCGCCGCGCCGGTAAGGCCCGGCGGCGCGCCGGCCAGCGCCGGGCTGGACAGCAGCAGGGTGCAGTAGCCGCACTGGGCCCACGGCGCGTGATCCGGCGCCGCCGCTCCATGATGCTCGCCCTCGCCGCAGGTCATCTCGCTCAGCCAGGCCGGCGTCGGCGCCATGCTGGCCAGCGCCTGGGAAAACAGCGGCGCGGCCAGCAGCAGCCACATGGCCAGCAGGGCCAGGCGCGCGGTGTTCTGTTGATGGCGAGTCGAGGGCAAGGAATTGTCCGCAGGCGAGTGGACGGGACACTAGCGCGCCCCGCTGCCAAGCATAGCCGCTATCCGGCTGGCGGTGGCGCCCAGGGAAGGCAGCGTACATAGAGTCCGTCGGTCAGTGGGCCGCTGAAACAGTAGGCCTGACGCATGTTGTTCCAACGCGCCTGGTGGCCTGGTCGATAGGGGCTGTCGGCCTCCGGCACGGTCTGGCCCAGAGCATTGAACAGCCCCAGCTTGGCATCCAGGTCGTGGAGGCGGGCCAAATATGGGTTGAAGTCGGGCATGGCGATCCCACCGAGAATCCCGCCCACGGGATTGCGAGCACGGCGCCAAAGGCTCGGCGTATCGCGCATAGAGCGTTCCAAGGTGTGGGCGAAAGTTGGGGCATCTAGGTGCGAACGGGCAGCGATTTGCCGATAGTCCGGCAGCATATCGTTCACCGTCATGTGCGGTTTGTACATCAGGTGCAGCAGCCCTTTGAGTGCGGCAGCCATTTGCGGATTATCAGTCATGGTCAGCATTCCGCCGCCCACCAGGGCGAACTCCCGCTGCATGGCCACCTCCAGTGAATGCTCCGCCTCGCTCAGCGCGGGCTGCGTCTCGGGCCGCGGCACCAACCCGGTGCGGTACAGCGCGGCGAGAGCGTCGAGATGGCTGCCCAGCTGGCGCACCAGCAACATCTTTAGAATCACAGTGTCGGCCCGTGCCAACCACTGGCGCAGCAGGTGGACGTCCCACTGCAGCAGGGCCAGCGCCTCCGCGCCGCGACCGTCCTCCGCCAGCGCCAGGGCCTGAACGGCGCGCAGACGGTTGGCGTGATCCAGAGCGACGGCATTGGCCAGTGGCTCGTCCATGCTCGGCTGACTGAGGCTGCGGAAATCGTTCAGTGCCAGCAGGTGCTCGTAGCGCCGCAGCAGCTCGCCATGGCGCGTCGCCAACTCGGCCAGCCTCGCGCGATCGCCGCGCAAGCGCGGCAGGCAATCCGGCTCGCCGAACATGCACAACGGCTCGCGGGGCAACTCGATACGCTCGACGGCGGCAGCCGTCAGCAGATCATCGAATCGATGGGCCGTCCGCCACTGCCGGTGGGCCTGGAGCCGCGCGCGGCCGACCACTTGCGGGTCCTGACCCGCGCCGGCATCCAGCCCCATCAGTTGGTAGTAAGCGGCGCTTTCAGCGCCGACCGCCGGAGGCTCCAGCCAGGCCTGGGCCTGGGGATCGAGCGGCTCGTCATGCAGCAACAGGCCTACCAGCGCCACCAGGAGCAACAGGATCGTCAGAACAATCCACTGCCATCGCTTCATCGGTAAAACATCCTTGTTCGTCGTGGAGAGCGACCCTAGCGGGATGCGCCCGCCGGCTCAATCCCCTCGGACCGAATGGGTTAAGCTTGGGCCCGATACCGCCGGAGCCGCCATGATCGACCTGCTGGATGTGCTGTTGCTGATGCTGTTCGCCACCGTCTGCGCCTGGCTGTGGCGCGGCCATGGCATTCGCGAACGGGCGCTGGCGCTGGCCAAGCAGCACTGCGCCAAGCTGGACGTGGAACTGCTCGACGGCAACGTCGCGTTCCGCCGCCTCGCCCTGGTCCGCGACAGCCGTGGCCGGCGTCGCGTGGCGCGCATCTATGGCTTCGAGTTCACCGTCACCGGCGAGCAGCGCCTCACCGGCAGCATCAGCATGTACGGGCGCCAGCTCGGCGGCATCGAGCTGGCGGCGCATCCCTTTCAGGCCCCGGAGCAGCACGACGACAAGGTGATCCAGCTGGACGCCTGGCGCCGCAGCCACCCACGCCCCGACGATCGCCACCGCCTCGACCGCGACGCGACCTAGCCGCGCAGCTCCTCCATCCGCAGCAGCACCTGACACCATTCGGGCTCGGCCGCGTAAGTCATGGGCCGGCGCAGCAGGCGGCAGCGCCAGCGGTGCCAACGGCTCTGGCGGCGCTGCAGATTGCGCCGGCAACCGGCGCTCAGCCAGGCGGGATCGAAACCGCTCCACACGCCCGCCGTCGTCCAGTGGTTCAGCCACAGCAGCGGCGCCACCTCCTCCAGATAGATGCCGCGCAGCTCCTCGGTCGACAGGCCGCTGGCCAGCAGCACGCGGGCGATATGGCGGTGGTCGTGCTCGTCCGGCTGGTGGTCCAGCCACAGCTCGGACAGCGCCAGCCACACGTCCTCGCGGCTGGCGATCATCTCAGCGCCCGGGCTGCAGAAAGGCGAGGACCCGCACGGCGCTGTCCTGCGGATGCTCCTGCATGAAGCAGTGACCGCCCGGCACTTCGGCGATGCTCACGTGCCGGTTGAGGCCGGCCAGGCGCCTGGCCGACTGACCGACGAAGGGATAGGTCCTGTCGCCGTAGAGCAGCAGGGTCGGCGTGCTCAACTTGCCCAGCGACGGCCACAGGCGCTTGGGGAAGGAGCTGAAGATGTCCACCTCGCGGCTCGGCCGGCACTTCAGCTCGACGCCGCCGTCGGCCGCATCCTTCAGCGCATGGTCGACATAGGCCTGCAACGCGGCGTCGGTCCAGCCACGGAAGATGCCTTTGCCCTGCAGCAGGGAGAAGGCGCTGGCGCGGTCCGGCCAATGGCGCCGGCGCGCCGCCGACTTCTTCGCCATGACGTTGCGCCGGTGCAGGCCGACCAGCTCGGACAATGCCATCACGCCCATCATGGTCGGGGTGAACAGCACAGGATCGAGCAGCACGGCACGCTCGAACAGCTGCGGCTGGCGCGCCAGGATCAGGCTGGTCAGCACACCGCCGAAGCTGTGGCCGAGAGCGAAGCGCGGCACCTCGCCGAACATCCCGCGACCAGCCTCGAAGGCCTCCACCGCCAGCTCGGCGCTGCGGTTCCAGCCGTGGAAGCGACCGCCGTGCTCGGTGTCGCCATGGCCCTGCGCATCGCACAGCCAGAGGTCGAAGTGCTCGGCCAGCGGCGTCAGCAGCGGCTCATAGGTGCGCCCGCAGAAGCCGTTGCCGTGCAGGAAGTGCAACAGCGGCTTGCCGCTGGGCGGTGTGTGCCAGCCGCTCAGGGTGAAACCGGCGGAGGTGGGATGGGACCAGGGAAGCAGGTGCATGAAGAACGGGCCGCGACAAAAACTGCGGCCAGTGTAGCGACGCGTGGCCAACGCGTCAGTCCGGCAAAGGCGCCGAATGCTCGGCGATAAAGGCCCTGAAGCGGAGACGACGCGAGCCATGGCAGGCGGGCCCATGTCGCCAGCGGCACGGCGATTTCCGCTCGGCTTCGCCACTCGCACCGCAGGGCCAATGCCGATGGATTTCCGCCATTTTCGTTGTCACTTAGGGCCGCCGCCCGTCCATTGGCAGAAAGATGACGCCAATAGCCGCGGCGAGTGCGCCATCTACTCCTGTGTGTGCCATCGATACCAGGAGTCCCCATGTCGACCGTCCACATCCTGATCGCCGCAGCGCTACTGGCAACCGCCAGCCTCGACACCCAGGCCGCGTCCCGTTGCGCCGTCGGCACGACCGTCACCCAGCAGGCCATCGTCAACTGCACCGCCGAGACGGCGTGGATCGCCTCCGGCGCGGCCGGCCAGCGCAAGGTGATATTTCAGGTGCCCGCTGGTACGGCACCGAACGCCGGCTGGCCGGTGGTGCTGCTGTTCCACGGTTCCCTGGTGCGGATGAATGGTTTCAGCTACAGCGCAGACATGCCCTTCGGGGGCTACTACCAGGGCCTCCTGGTGCGCACCCTGCTGGACAACGGCTTTGCGGTGATCGCGCCCAACGCCCTCACCGCCGCCGCGGCCTGGCAAACCAACGAGCTCGTGTATGCCGAGAACTACGCGCAGAGCAACGACCGGCTGTTCTTCGACAACCTCTTCGCCGCCATGGAAGCCGGGCACTTCGGCAAGCTGGATGCGGCTCGCTGGTATGCCACCGGCATCTCCAGCGGCGGCTACAACACCAGCCGCATGGCGGTTTCGTTCCCGGGTCGCTTCAAGGCGCTGGCCATCCAGTCCGCCTCCTACGCCACCTGCGTCGGCGCGCGCTGCCAGATACCCCCGAGCCTGCCGGCCGATCACCCGCCCACCCTGTTTCTCCACGGCATGGCCGACCGGGTGGTGCCCTGGACCAGCATGCAGCCCTACCACGACCGCCTGCTCTACCAGGGCATAGAGACGGTCGTGCACAGCGAGCCCACGGGCGGCCACGCATGGTTCGCCGCCTCACCGGGCAAGATCCTCGCCTGGTTCAACAACCACCCCTGAGCAGGCGAAACGGGAACTCCATCACACTCTGGCATTCTGCTACCATCGCGCCCGGCCGCGCTGCGGCCGGACCTTCCACATGGGCGGGAACCCCGTCGTGCAGAACCTGCGCACCTCCGACAACGGCAGCTACCTCGATTTTCTCCGTGATCGCCTCGGCGAGCTGGGCATCCAGGCCGTCGCCTGCGATCTCGGCGCGGAATCGCGCGGGCATCGTTATGCCCTGCTGTTGCTGCACGACGCCGATGCGGCCCGGGCCTGGCAGGCGCTTCGCGAGGCGCCCGGCGAATATGACTACCGGTTACAGGTGCACGAAGCCCGCGAAGACCGCTTGATCGCCTTCTACCGCTCGCCCGCCGTGCGGCGTCTGAGCCTTGGCCTGCTGGCCATCGTGCTGCTGGGCGCCGGCCTGGAAGCGCTGCTCGCCGGCTAATCCAGGCGAAGGCCGGCCAGGGCGGCGGAGAGTGCCTCGGCGTCCTGGGCCTCGGCGAAGATCAGCTCCAGCCGCGAATCCCGACGCCATTCGCTGAGGCGCCACTGCAGCGCCTCGCCTTCCAGCGCGTTGGCCGAGCGCCAGCCCTGCCCGCCGTGCAGCACCAGCTTGGCGCGGCGCCACGGCAGACCGGCCAGCCACTGCGCCACGCCCGCGAGGTCGAAGATCTGGCCGGGATGGAAGCGCCAGCCGATGCTCCAGCCCTCGGGTTGGGCCTGCACCTGGCAGATGGGCCGCCGCGGATCGCTCCAGATCTGCGGCAGCGGCGCGGCGACCTCGGGCAGGCGCGACTCCTGCGCCGATCCGGCGCGCACGGCGCTGCCCGGCAGCTCGGCGAAGTCCAGCGCGCCGTGATCGGTCCAGCGCAACGGCCGTGCCGGCAGGCCGGCCGCCACCCGCGCCCGCTCGGCTTCGCTCAGGTTCTCCGCCTTGTTCAGCAGCAGCAGCCCGGCGTGCTCCAGGGTCGCCGCCTGGCTCTGTGGCAGCGCCTGGCCCGCGGCCAGTGCCTGCGCGTCGAGCAACAGCACCGGCGGCTGCACGGCCAGCACCCCGGCCCAGGGCGCCTCGCCCAGCTGGCGCAGCAGCTCCGGCGGATGGCCGAGACCGGATGGCTCGATCAGCAGGCGATCCGGCCGCGCCTGGCGCAGCAGACGGGTGAGGCCGACGCGAAAGGGCGCTCCGCCCACGCAGCAGAGGCAGCCGCCGGGAATCTCGGCCATGGCGACGCCGTCGTCCGTGGTGGTCAGCAGCGCCTGGTCCAGGCCGATCTGGCCGAACTCGTTGATCAGCACCGCCCAGCGCTCGTGCGCCGGCTTGTGCGCCAGCAGGTGGCGGATCAGGCTGGTCTTGCCGGCGCCCAGGGGGCCGGCGATCAGGTGTGTGGGGATGTGCGCGAGCATGGGCTTATGGTGCTGTTTCACGCGGCGTCGGGAAAGGCTAAAGTCGCCGCTTTGTTCGAGGAGAGAGACGATGCGCGCAATCGTCGCCCTGTTGCTGCTCGGCCTGGCCGGCCAGGCCTGGGCCGAGGCCTGTGTGGTGCACAGCCAAGGCAACCAGGTGGAGGTCAAGCTCTGCCAGCAGAACCGCAGCATTCCCGCCAACCTGTTCCGCAGCGGCTTCTGTGCACCGCAACTGAAGGGCCAGAAGGTCGAGGTCAGTTTCGTCGACAGCTGCCCGGCCGGTGCCTTCGGCGAATGCCGCAACGCCAAGGTCCAGGGCACGCCCTACCAGCAGGACATCCACTACTACGGCGTGGCCGGCGACGCCCGCTACCTCAAGCCCGCCTGCGAGCAGCAGAGCAAGGGCGTGTGGATGGATCGCTGAGCCGCCCTAGGCCAGCCAGTCCAGCGTCAGCAGCAACCGGCGCTCGGCCAATGCCGGCGTCGGCGAACGGTGGATGAGCCCGGCGCCCTCGTTGCCTTCCCAGCGCTCGCCCTTGGCCAGCGCCACATCGCCGGCGCGCAATTGCCGAATCCGCCCCTCGTCCGACGGCTCGGCCTGCGGGTCGCCCAGGCGACGCCTGTCCATGGCGCCCTCCTCCAGCCACTCGCTGGCCACGCCGGCGTAGGTGGTGATCAGCCGCAACGGCACATGGTCGACGTGAAAGCGCGGACACATCGGCTTGCTCAGGCTGCGCAGGCGCAGGCCGATCCGGCGGGCGCCGAGCAGGCAGGCGAAGGCCTCCACCAGCCAGGTGACATCGGCGACGAAGGCCGCATGCCCCTCCAGATCGGCGACGCCGGCGAGCAGCGCCGGCATGCGCAGCGACTCGTCCGCGTCGACCTCGATCTGCAGCGACTCGGCCACCTCCTGCGGCTGGGCCAGCAGCAGACGGGCGAAATCTTCCACCTGCGGCGCCAGGCGGCGCTGCCACACGGCCAGGTTCACGCCCTCACGCAGCGCCTCGGCCAGCGCCTCGTGGTATTCGCTGAGCACCTGGCGCGGCGGTGGACGCAGCTGCAGGGCGTGCATCAGGCGGCCTCCTCGGTCCAGTTGCCGAAGGGGTCCGGCAGCAGCGCCCAGGACTCGGCCCCGCCGGCCATCTCGGCATCGGTCAGCAGGCAGGCGTCCAGCTCGTGGCGCAGGCGCTCGAAGTCGATGTTCTGGCCGATGAACACCAGCTCCTGGCGGCAGTCGCCGACGTCCGCATCCCACTTGCCCATCACGCTGCGCAGGCCGTCTTCGTCGGTCGGCCACTGGCTGCGCGGCACGAACCGCCACCAGCGCCCCGCAAGGCCATGTCGCATCAAGCCGCCGGCCTGGGACCAGCTGCCCGCCTCCTGTATGCGGCTCGCCAGCCAGAAGTAGCCCTTCGAGCGCAGCAGCCGGCCGTTGCTCCACTCGCGGTCGAGGAAGCCGAAGAAGCGCTGCGGGTGGAAGGGCCGGCGCGCCAGGTAGGCGGTCGAGGCGATGCCGTATTCCTCTGTCTCGGGCACGTGCTCGCCGCGCAGCTCCTTGAGCCAGCCCGGCGCCTGGGCGGCGCGGTCGAAGTCGAACCGCCCGGTGTCGAGAATCCGCCCCAGCGGCACCTGGCCCATGACCATCGGCTGGATCTGCGCCTCGGTGTTCAGCCCGCGGAGGATGGCGACCAGCTCCTCGCGCTCGGCGCTGGAAATCAGGTCCGCCTTGCTGATCAGGATCACGTCGGCGAATTCGACCTGGTCGATCAGCAGGTCGGTGATCGAGCGCTCGTCTTCCTCGCCGAGTGTCTCGCCGCGGCTGGCCAGGCTCTCGGCGGCATGGAAGTCGCGCAGGAAGTTGACCCCGTCGACCACCGTGACCAGCGTGTCGAGGCGCGCCAGGTCGGCCAGGCTCTGGCCCTGTTCGTCGCGGAAGGTGAAGGTCTCGGCGACCGGAAGCGGTTCGCTGATGCCGGTGGACTCGATCAGCAGGTAGTCGAAACGGCCGTCGCGGGCCAGGCGCGACACCTCTTCCAGCAGGTCCTCGCGCAGCGTGCAGCAGATGCAGCCGTTGCTCATTTCCACCAGCTTCTCTTCGGCGCGGTTGAGGCTGACATCGCGCTGCACCTCGCCGCCGTCGATGTTGATCTCGCTCATGTCGTTGACGATCACCGCCACGCGCAGGCCCTCGCGGTTCTTCAGCACGTGGTTGAGCAGGGTGCTCTTGCCGGCGCCGAGAAAGCCGGACAGCACGGTGACGGGTAGACGGTTATCCATTGGGGTTTCCTCGCACATCACGGATATGGCGTTCGCGTTGTTCCTGACGCTCCTTCGCCTCGATGCACAGGCTGGCGGTCGGCCGCAGCAGCAGCCGACGCAGGCCGATCGGCTCGCCGGTTTCGCTGCACCAGCCGTACTCGCCACGAGCCAGGCGCTCTAGGGCCTCGTCGATCTTGTCCAGCAGCTTCTTCTCCCGCTCCAGCAGGCGCAGTTGCCACTGGCGCTGTTCCTCGGCGCTGCCGGCATCGGCGGGATCGCTGGCAGGCTCCTGCTGGCGCAGCTCGCCGAATTCCTCGTCGATGCGTCGCCGCAGGTCGTCGCGCTGGTCGAGCAGATGCTGGCGGAAGAACCCCTGCTGCGCCTCGTTCATGTAGGCGGCGGGAGGCATGGCGAGCAGTTCGGATTCGCTGAGCACGGTCGGGTCTCGTCAGGGTTGTCTCTGTTTTTTGTTATAACATAACACTAACCAATCGAGATGGGTTGTATCCGGCGTCCCGGATCGCCTTTCTTACTGAAGTCCGCAGGAATGCGGAGGGAATATCGCTGGAAGGGTGCTGAAGATGAGTCCGCAGTGAGGCGTTAGCGCCTCATCACGGTCGTAGTGCGGGCACCTTAGAGGAGGGGTTTGGCTGGGAAGCAGAAGGAAAAGCGACCGGCATCCGCTTGCTTGGGTGCCAGACATCGAAGCCAGGTTTCACGTGGAACGGGCGCAACGGCTGAACCGCTAACCTCGCAGCTCGCATCCCCATATCTCGACCAGCGGACGGTCGACCCGCGGCGGCCCCAGCCAGTCGCTCATCGGCCGGCAGGCCTGACCGTCGCACAGCTGGTAGTCCCCGGCTTCCGGCGTGCGGCCCAGGCGCAGCGGCTGCAGCGGCGGCAGGGCGCGTCGGTAGTGCCAGCTGCCGTCGCGCCATTCGGCGCCGTCGGGCACCTCCATGCCCGCGCCGCTGCCACGCACCCGCGCCTCGCCGAGCAGCAGCCCTTGGCGGGTGACGCGGTAGTCCTCCTCCCACCGGATCTTCTCCACGCTGTGGTTCCAGGCCAGGGTGAAGGAGTCCAGCGGCAGCGTCGCCCAGACCGTGCCGGCCAGGCCAAGGCAGAGCCCGATCACGCCGGGCTCGCCGCGGCTCGGTGTCGCCACAGGTGCTGGCCAACCAGCAGCACGGCGAGGGCGAAGCCCAGTTCGTCGGTCACAGGCAGCGCGAGGATCAGCGAGGCACCCGCGGCGAACGCCAGCAGCCGCTCCCACCAGCCCAGCCGGCCGCTCAGATAGCCGATCACCGCCATGCCCCACAGGCCGATGGCCACCGACGCCTTGACCAGCATGTACAGCGACATCCACAGATTGTCGCCCTGCAGCATCAGCGCCGGGTTGTAGACCGCCATGTACGGCACGATGAAACCAGCCACGGCGATGCGGACGGCCCAGAAGCTGATGTTCAATCCCGTCTCGCGGGCAATCGGCGCGGCCGCGAAGCAGGCCAGCGCCACCGGCGGCGTGAGGTCGGACATGATGCCGAAGTAGAAGACGAACATGTGCGAGACGATCAGCGGCACGCCCAGCTCCAGCAGCGCCGGCGCGGCGATCGAGCTGGTGATGATGTAGTTGGGGATGCTCGGGATGCCCATGCCCAGCACCAGGCAGGTGAACATCGTCAGCACCAGCGAGAGGAACAGGTTGTCCTTGCCGATGGCCAGGATGTAGCCGGCAAAGGTGCTGGCCACGCCGGTCAGCGAGACGATGCCGATGATCACGCCGACCAGCACGCAGGCGATGCCCACCGGCACCGCGTGGCGCGCGCCCTCGGCCATCGCGTCCACGCAGATGCGCAGCGTGTCGCGGCCGCCGCGGACGAAGAGGCAGGCCAGCACCAGCAGGCCGATCACGCCGAACACCACGCCGATGCCGAGGCTGAAGAAGCCCGCGCACAGCACGCCGAGCACGACCCAGAACACCACTCGCAGCGCCGTGCCGCTGACCCGCAGGATGATCGCCGATCCGAGAATGACGATGGCGGTCAGGGCCAGGCCGACCATGCCGGAGAACAGCGGCGTGCGTCCCGAGAACAGCAACCAGATGAGCACGCCCAGCGGAATCAGCAGATACCAGCGCTCGCGCAGGGTCTTCCATGGGTTCGGACACTGCTCCTTGGGCAGGCCCACGAGGCGGGCGCGCTTGGCTTCCAGGTGGACCATCCAGAACACCGAGCCGAAGTACAGCAACGCCGGCAGCAGCGCCGCCTTGGCGATCTCGACGAAGGGCACGTTGATCGTCTCGGCCATGATGAAGGCCACCGCGCCCATCACCGGCGGCATGATCTGGCTGCCCATGCTGGCCGTGGCCTCGACGCCGCCGGCGAAGGCCGGCTTGTAGCCGAAGCGCTTCATCAGCGGGATGGTGAACTGGCCGGTGGTGACCACATTGGCCACACCCGAGCCGGTGATGGTGCCCATCAGCGCCGAGGACACCACCGATACCTTGGCCGGGCCGCCCAGCTTGTGGCCGAAGAAGCCCATGGCGAAGTCGGTGAACAACTTGATCATCCCCGCCTGCTCGAGAAACGCGCCGAACAGGATGAACAGGAAGATGTAGGTGGCCGACACGTAGGTCGGCGTGCCGTACAGCCCCTCGGTGCCGAACGACAGCTGGTTGACCACCTGATCGAAGCCATAGCCGCGGTGCGCCAGATCCCCCGGCAGGTATTCACCGAACAGGCCGTACAGCAGGAACAGCCCGCAGATGATCGGCAAGGCGATGCCCATCACCCGGCGCGCCGCCTCGAACACCAGGACGATCAGCAACAGGCCCATCAGCATGTCGGCAGACGTCAGGTCGCCGGAGCGCTGGATCAGGTCCGCCTCGAACACCCACTGGTAGATCGCCGTCGCCATGCCCGCCAGGCCCAGCAACCAGGCCAGCGGCTGAAACGGCCTGCCGCTGCCGAAGCCGGGGTAGCTGAGGAAGATCACCAGCAGCAGAAAGCCGGCGTGGACCGCCCGCAGCACCTGGGTCGAGACCGGGTGGAAGGCGGCAGTGACGATCTGGAAAGCGGTGAACAGCAGGGCCACGACGAACAGGGTTCTGGGCCAGTCGCGCGGGCTCGCCAGCAGCCCGTCTGGATGATCGCTCACGAATGTCTCCTAACGGCAAAGGCCGAAGGTCGCAGGCGACTCGGCCACGGTCGGATCGAACAGCGGCCGCGGGCCTCCGCCCGCGGCCAGGTCACCCTCAGAGGGCGCCGACTTCCTTGTAGTAGCGCTCCGCGCCGGGGTGCAGCGGGATGGGCAGGTTCTTCGCGGCGCCCTCCAGCTTGATGTCCTTGGCGGCGGAATGGGCGTTCGCCAGCTTGCCGAGGTTGTCGAACATCAGCTTGGTCATCTGGTAGGCCACCTCGTCGGACACCTTCTCGTGGCTCACCAGCAGATTGGTGATGGCCACGGTCGGCACCGCCTCGGTCTGTCCGTCGTAGGTGTTGGCGGGGATGCTGGCCGGCTGGTAGGCCGCATTGCCGATCTTGCTCGCCACTTCGCCGGGGATGGCGACGAAGCTGATCGGCATGGTCGAGGCCAGGTCACGGATCGCCGCCATGCCCAGGCCGGACGACTGCAGGGTGGCGTCGAGCTGGCGATTCTTGATCAGCTCGACCGACTCGGCGTAGGGCAGGAACTGCACCTCGCCCATGTCCTCGTAGGTCAGCCCGGCGGCCTTGAAGATGGCCCGCGCGTTCAGCTCGGTACCGGACTTGGGCGCGCCGACGGAGATGCGCTTGCCCTTGAGGTCGGCCAGGGTCTTGATGCCCGATTCGGCGCTGGCGACGATCTGGATATAGTTCGGGTAGGTGCCGGCGATGGCGCGCAGCTTCTTCAGCGGCGCCTTGAAGCCGGCCTCCTCCACGCCGTTCCAGGCGTCCGACACCGAGTCGCCGAGGGCGAAGGCCAACTCGCCGCGGCCGGCCTGCAGCAGATTGAGGTTTTCCACCGAGGCTTTGGTCGCCTGCACCGAGGTCTTCGAGCCTTCGATGCCGGAACCATAGAGCTGCGAGAGGGCGACCCCGATGGGGTAGTACACGCCACTGGTGCCGCCGGTGAGCACGTTGATGAAGGTGGGCGCCGCCAGAGCGGCGGTGCTGACCGCCAGGGCACTGGCGGCAAGGAGCAGGCTGAGACGCTGGGTCAGAGTCATGCGGGTTTCTCCGTGATTGTTCTGTGATCTGATCCGCTCAGGGCGGATGGAGTCCTGCAGCGGCCCGCACCATCGGCAGGCCATCGAGACACCATAGCAGCCTCGGGTGCGTTTCCCGCCACGGCACTCGACCAAGGTCGAACGCCTGACCCTGAAATCGAACCGCGACCTGCGCCGGGCCGCTGCGCGCCAACTGAGTGAACACGTGGTCACTTTCTGATCTCTCGGACAGATTTTTTTGCCGGCCCAGTTCACATAAAAGCGCCGCCGCGCGCACTTATTTGTGAAGTGGAACAAATTTAAAAGTAAGCCATTTCCTACAAGCGAAGTTACAACTTGCTCACCTTATTCAATTTGAAATCGGCAACTAATTATTGACGCCAAATGACCTGTATCAATGAAGGATCAATAACGCGCAGCAATCTTTCTTCGTGCAACGCACGTCACACTTTTTACCTTGCCCACCTCTCATTGCGGGGCTAGGATGCCCACCGCATAAGGATCTTGTGCAAGTTGTTGCGCAAAGAGTTGCGCAGAAAGTTGCACACCGCCGCCAAGCAACCGCTTGCTTCTTATATATATAAGAAGCCCCGCCTAAGTTGCTGAGCGCCCAATAGAGTCAATGGAATGACTGCATTATCTCCACTCGCCGAACATTATCTGCATTTGGCAAAATCCCCCATTAACGAGGGCGACTTTGCCGGTGCCGATATGCGTTATTCCGGCGAATTCGAGGCCCTCGAAGGCGAGCTTGAAAAGGCCGCCGCGATGCACCAGACCGAAGCCATCGACTGGCAGAAGATCCGCGACCTGAGCGAGGCGCTGCTGCGTCACCACTCCAAGGACCTGCGCGCCGCCTGCTGGATGACCTGGGCGCTGTACCAGCGCGAAGGTCTTGCCGGCTTGCAGGCCGGTCTCGGCCTGCTCCGCCACCTGTGCGACGAACGCTGGAGCGAGCTGCACCCCCGCAAGGACCGTACCCGCGCCGCCGCCCTGGCCTGGCTCACCCCGCGCCTGGAGAAGGCCCTGGGCGAGGACATTCCGGTGGCCAGCCAGTTGCCGCTGTTCCGCACGTTGGCCGAGCTGCTACGCGGCCTGGAAACCTGCCTGTCGCAGCACCTGGGCGAGGAAGCGCCGCTGCTGCTGCCGCTGTGCCGCCGCCTGGACGAACAGATCGCCCGCGCCAGCCAGGGCCAGAGCGAGCCCGGTGTAGTCGGCGCGGCGCTGGCCCAAGTCAAACAGGCCGCCGCCCAGGTGATCAATCCCACCGCCCCGCTGGACAACGAGCGCGACGCGCACAAGTCGCTGCGCGCCCTGCAGGACGGTGCCCGACCGCTGTGCGCCTGGTGGCTGAAGCAGAAGGCCAGCGACCTGCGTGCCCTGCGCCTGTCCCGCACCTTGCTGTGGCTGCCGATCGATGGCCTGCCGCAGGCCAACGCCGAACAGATCACCACCCTGCGCGGCCTGCCGGCGGACAAGCTGGCCAGCTTCGCCGAACGCTTCGCCGCCGGCCAGTACGCCGACCTGCTGGTGGAACTGGAAGCCAGCATCGCCCGCGCGCCCTTCTGGCTGGACGGCCAGCGCCTGGCCTGGGAATGCCTGCAAGAGCTGAACGCCGAGCCGGCCATGTGCGAGGTGGAAATCCAGCTCGCCTTGTTCCTGCAACGCGTGCCCGGCCTCGAGGAGCTGCGCTTCCACGACGGCGCGCCCTTCGCCGACGCAGAGACCCGCGCCTGGATCGGCGCCCACGTCATGCCGCACCTGCAGGCGCCGAGCGCCGAGCCGGCGGTGCAGGTCGGCGAAGGCGGCGAGCTGTCGGCCTGGGAAGTCGCCCTGCAGGCCGCACTGCCGCGCCTGCGCAAGGACGGCCTGAAGCCCGCCGTGCAGCAACTCAAGCAGGGCATGGCACAGGCCCAGGGCGGCCGCGCGCGCTTCTTCTGGCAGCTCGCCCTGGCGCGCCTGTGCAGCGCGGCGAAGAAACACGAACTGGCCAAGACCCAACTCGAATCCCTCGACCAGACGCTGCAGGCCTCCGGCCTCGGCGAGTGGGAACCCGATCTCGCCCTGGAAGTGCTGCGTCTGCTGCACAACTGCTACGAGCTGCTGCCGCAGAACCACGCGATCCGCGAGCGCAAGGAAGAGATCCACCGCAGGCTGTGCCACCTCGACCTCGAAGTGGTGCTGGATTGAGGCCGCAAGGCCCGCAACGAACCCGACCGTAAAGGAGATACACCCAATGGCCAAAGAAGGCTCGGTAGCCCCCAAGGAACGCATCAACGTCACCTTCAAACCGGCAACTGGCAACGCTCAGGAAGAGATCGAACTGCCGCTGAAACTGATGGTGCTGGGCGATTTCACCCAGCGCGCCGACGATCGCAAGATCGAGGACCGCAAGCCGATCAGCATCGACAAGAACAACTTCGACGAAGTGCTGGCCAAGCAGGAGCTGAGCCTGACCTTCGCCGTGCCCAACCGTCTGCAGGACGAAGAAACAGATGACGAGCTGCCGGTGCAGCTGCGCATCAACTCGATGAAGGACTTCAACCCCGCCGCCGTGGTCGAGCAGGTGCCGGAGATGAAGAAGCTGATGGAACTGCGCGACGCTCTGGTCGCCCTGAAAGGCCCGCTGGGCAACGCCCCGGCCTTCCGCAAGGCCATCGAAAGCGTCCTCTCCGACGACGACTCCCGCGACCGCGTACTGGGTGAACTGGGCCTCGCCGCCCAGGCCCCGCAAGACGCCTGAATTCTCGACAAGGAAGCCCGAGCATGAGCACCAGTGCAGTAGTGGAAAACACCCGGAATGTCGCCGACGCCGGCATTCTCGATCGCATCATCGCGGAAACCCGCCTGACTCCGGACGACGAGGCCTACGACATCGCCAAGCGTGGCGTGTCCGCCTTCATCGAGGAGCTGCTGAAGCCGCACAACCAGAACGAGCCGGTGAAGAAGGCCATGGTCGACCGCATGATCGCGGAGATCGACGCCAAGCTCAGCCGGCAGATGGACGAGATCCTCCACCACGCCGACTTCCAGGGCCTCGAGTCCTCCTGGCGCGGCCTCAAGCTGCTGGTCGATCGCACCGATTTCCGCGAGAACACCAAGATCGAGGTCCTCAACGCCTCCAAGCAGGACCTGCTGGACGACTTCGAGGACAGCCCGGAAATCGTTCAGTCCGGCCTGTACAAGCACATCTACACCGCCGAGTACGGCCAGTTCGGTGGCCAGCCGGTCGGCGCACTGGTCGCCAACTACTTCTTCGACCCGAGCTCGCCGGACATGAAGTGCCTGCAGCACGTGGCCTCGGTCGCCTGCATGTCGCACGCACCCTTCATCGCCGCCGCCGGCCCGAAATTCTTCGGCCTGGAGAGCTTCACCGGCCTGCCCAACCTGAAGGATCTCAAGGACCACTTCGAGGGCCCGCAGTTTGCCAAATGGCAGAGCTTCCGCGAGCGCGAAGACGCGCGCTACGTCGGCCTGACCCTGCCGCGCTTCCTGCTGCGCAACCCTTACGACCCGGAAGAGAACCCGGTGAAGACCTTCGTCTACAAGGAGAACGTCGCCGGCGACCACGAGCACTACCTGTGGGGCAACACCGCCTACACCTTCGCCTCCAAGCTGACCGACAGCTTCGCCAAGTTCCGCTGGTGCCCGAACATCATCGGCCCGCAGAGCGGTGGCGCGGTGGAAGACCTGCCGCTGCACCACTTCGAGAGCATGGGCGAGATCGAGACCAAGATCCCCACCGAGGTACTGGTCTCCGACCGTCGCGAGTACGAGCTGGCCGAGGAAGGCTTCATCGCCCTGACCATGCGCAAGGGCAGCGACAACGCCGCGTTCTTCTCCGCCAACTCCACGCAGAAGCCGAAGTTCTTCGGCATCAGCGAGGAAGGCAAGACCGCCGAGCTGAACTACAAGCTCGGCACCCAGCTGCCCTACCTGTTCATCGTCAACCGCCTGGCGCACTACCTGAAGGTGCTGCAGCGCGAGCAGATCGGCGCCTGGAAAGAGCGCACCGACCTGGAGCTGGAGCTGAACAAGTGGATTCGCCAGTTCGTCGCCGACCAGGAGAACCCCAGCTCGGAAGTCCGCAGCCGCCGTCCGCTGCGCGCCGCGCAGGTGATCGTCAGCGACGTGGAAGGTGAGCCGGGCTGGTACCGCGTCAGCCTCAACGTGCGCCCGCACTTCAAGTACATGGGTGCCGATTTCACCCTGTCCCTGGTCGGCAAGCTGGATAAGGAGTAAGAGCCAAATGACTGGATACGGCAGCCTGTTCGAGCGCCTCGGCGGTGACACCGTCGGCCGCGCCCGCCTCGACCACGAGGTGAGCGTGATGGCGTCGGTGGCTGCCCATCTGGCCAAGATGCTCAGCACCCGGGCGGGCAGCGTGCAGACGCTGCCCGACTACGGGTTGCCCGATCTCAACGACATGCGCCTGTCGCTGCACGACGCGTTGCAGCAGGCGCGCATGGCGATCGAACGCTTCATCGAACAATACGAGCCGCGCCTGAAACAGGTGCGGGTCATTTCCCTGCCACGCGAGCACGACCCCCTCAGCCTCAACTTCGCCATCGAAGGGCTGCTGCAGGTCGACGGCATCAAGCGCCAGGTCAGTTTTGCCGCGCAGCTGGATGGCAGCGGGCAAGTGAAGGTCAGGTAAGGGCCTGGTTCAAAGGAGAGCATGGATGTCCGGTAAACCCGCCGCCCGCCTGGGCGACCCCACCGCCTGCCCGATTCCCGGCCACGGCACCAACCCCATCGCCGCCGGCTCGCCCAACGTGCTGCTCGACGGCCTGCCGGCGGCCCGCCAGGGCGATGCCTCGGCCTGCGGCGGCGCACTGTCCGGCAACGTGATCCCGACCGTGCTGATCAACGGCAAGCCGGCGACCACCATCGGCACCGTGGGCAACCACGGCAATGTGGTGGTGGCGGGCTCGGGGACGGTGTTGATCGGGACCAGTGGTGGCGGGGCAACGATAGGCCCGGTCGCACCCGTGTCCTTTGTCGCCAGTGCCGTGGCTGCAATTGTCGACGCACTGATCCCAAGCGCCGAAGCCGCGGAGCAAGAGAGCGAGACACTGGATTACCGACTGGAGTTGAAACCCGGTGGCAATCGCATCCTGACCCCGCTGGAAATCCCCGACTACGCCGAGCTGGCCAGCGGCACCACGAAGAATCGAGAAGCCATCGACTTCCTAGTCATCAACCGCGAACAGCCCGCCGACAGCATGACCCTGGAAGTGCTGGACGGCAGCACGCTGATCTACGCCGAAGCCGATACCACCAAGCTGCTGCCCACCGGGGAACACCCATGGCAGTGGGACGGCTACAGCCTAGCCGGCGTCCTCGATACCAAGGTGCTGAAGAGCGCCGCGCTCAAGGTGCGCCTGACTGCTGTCAAGGGCGGCCTGCAGCAGATCGTGGAGCTGCCGCTGGCCAATGAAAGCGAAGAGGTGGACTGGGTCGATGCGCAAATAGACCGTAATGCCAAGACGGTCCAAGTCACTGTACGGCCGAGCTTTTCCGATGGCGGCATCAAAGGCCAGAACAACAGTCTCACACCGCTGGCATATCCAGCGTTGGAAGCTCAGGCCAAGAAAGGGATTGAGCATTACTGGTCGCGCAATGGTACGCGTGCCCAAGGCATCGCCAGCGGTATTAATACCAGTAGTGGAATTTATCGCTGCACGGTACAGGCGGACATCAATGCAAAGCCTTCCGCCAAGGACTTTCCGCTTACCGAGAATTTAACCGTAGATGGCGGTCGGTCAACCAGCCTGGGGGGGTTCAGAGTTATTCACCACAACTCTGGATACTGGTCATTACGCAGATATCCAGCATTTTTTCCTGATGAAGAATTCATGCATACCGCGGCTCATGAGTTCGGCCACTTGATTCTTAACGAATATGGTGACGGCGGCCTTATCCCTCATTACTCATGGAGTCATAAAGACACTTCCACAGTCCTGACTCAAAACAGAAAAGACAACCACTACATTCCAGCCACCGGAGAGTTGGATGTGATGCACTATTTCACCGACTATCCGGTCGGAGAAGCTGCGCATCGTGACTTCTGGAATAGGTCAACCATCTCCGAGCAGGATGTCAAAGGCCTGCTTTGGCTAACCCGAGTAGAATTCAATGATTAGAATACTAGCCATATTCACGATCATGCTGATGGCTGGCTGCACAGCTCAGAAAAAATATGTCTATATCGTAGATTTTTATAATGAATGCGCATACTCGGTTGATGTTGACGTTAACGAATATTCGAATGCCAAGACACCCTTACATCTTGTCAAAACACTGCAGCCAGGCGAATCCACAGAGGTGCTTTCTTATATCTCTTTTAGCGACGACTTGATAAGTGGCTTTCCTGATACTTACAAGCTGGAAATATCCGCAAATCGAAAAAAGATAACGCTAAATAAATCTGAATTTATCGCCGCTCTTGAGGAAACAACGATTGGCGACCCAGGAAATACTGTCGATATCTGGAAAATATCTTCAATTCAATTATGCCCATGAACATGGAAGTTTCATCTAGTCCAATGAGCACCCGCTCCCAAGTGCAGACTCCCGAACGGATCGCTTCAGCGCTGCTGCTGGTTGCTGTACTAATCGCCTGTGCCAGCGCGGCTCAAGCCGCTCTCCATCGCGAATCGCAATTCTCGGTGTACAGCCCTAGCGGCAGATTCATTGTGCAAAACGTCTCGCTCGCCCCTTGGAGCGACCTCGCCTACATCCGCGTCATCGACACCCAGGCACCGGACTCCACCTTCCGCACGCCGCTTTACGACAAGCGCTACACAGACATGCGCTCGCACGAAGATGACAGAACCGTGGGCATCGTTTGGTTCGACTTCGACAAGGAGCAGCAGTCCTTCGAGATCGGCGTGCCGGAATGGCAAGACAGCTGGATGAATCTGTTCATCAGCAATACCCCTTACCGGGTCACCGAGAACTGACGCCATGATCTTCAACCATCGCCGTCAGCTCGAATTGCCCGGGCAGGAGAAGTTAGGCGTGCCCCTTTTGCTTGTAGCGCTATCGACCCTCGGCGCCTGCGTCCCCTACCCCCACTCGGTGACCCGCAACCCGGCCATCGAGGGCCGCGTGCTGTCTGCCGAAACGGGTCAGCCAGTGGCGGGTGCCAAGATCGAGCTGGATATCGGCAGCGACGAGTCCTGGCGCTACGAAACCCGCAGCGATGCCGAGGGCCGTTTCGTCTTCGCCGAACACCGTGACTATCGCCTGTTCGCCCTGCTGGCCGATGGGCCGCAGTGCTGGACCACGTTGTCGATCAGCGCCCCCGGCTATCACGCCCGCCGTTGCATATGGACGAGCACCTATTGGTGTCCGTCAAGCCCCATGAGGCTGCCACATCTGGCACTGCAGCCGGACCACGTTGTCATCTCGGAAAAAGACGCCGCAGAGGATCTCTGGCGCTGTATCCAATCGGCCAAGGAGCAGGCCAATTAATGTCCTTCAATCATCACGATCCAATACCGCCAAACCCCTGGGAAATATTCCCCGAAGCGGACGCCGCAGGGCTCGGCAGTCTGCAGGGCAAGCTCGAACACTGGTGGCAGCATTGCTGGTGGCCGTACTGGCTCAGCCTAAGCCCGCAACAGCGCGCCGCCTGGCTTGCTGACATCCGCCACCCGGAAGACTGGCGCGAGTACGTTCGCCTTCAGTGCGCGTTCAATGGCATCGATGGGGAAAAAATCTGATGTCCTTCAACCACCACTACCAGAGCGAACTCTCCGCGCTGCGCCAGCTCGGCAAGCGCTTCTCCGAGCGCAGCCCGGCGCTGGCGCCGTTTCTTGGCCAGGCTGGCCGTGATCCGGATGTGGAGCGTCTGCTGGAAGGCTTCGCCTTTCTCACCGGGCGCCTGCGGCAGAAGCTCGACGACGAGCTGCCGGAGCTGACCCATTCGCTGATGCACCTGCTGTGGCCGAACTACATGCGTCCGCTGCCGGCCTTCAGCATGCTGCAGTTCGATCCGCTCAAGCGTCCCGGTCCGGCACTGCCGGTGCCGCGTCATACGCCGGTGGAAGCCAAGGCCGTGGCCGGCGTCACCTGCCGTTTCCGCACCGCCTACGCCACAGAAGTGCTGCCGCTGGCACTGAGCGGGCTGGACTATTCGGTGAAGGGCGACGGCGCGCTGCTCAGCCTGCGCCTGGCGATGAGCGCCGACGGCCACCTCGGCGAGATCGGCCTGAGCGCCCTGCGCCTGCATTTGGCCGGCGAGCGCTACATCGCCCAGTTGCTCTACCTCGGCCTGATGCGCCACCTGGGCGGCATCCAGCTGGTACTGCTGGACGACGACGGTCAGCCGCTGACCGGCGAGCATGGCCTGCCGCTGCCGGCCATCGCTCTGCCGGCCAACCAGGTCGAGGCAGTCGGCTTCAGCGAAGAGCAGGCGCTGATCCCCTACCCGCACAACACCTTCCGCGGCTATCGCCACCTACAGGAATACTTCGCCTTCCAGGACAAGTTCTTGTTCGTCGACCTCAAGGGCCTCGACGCCATCGCTCGCCAGCCGGCCGAGGTGCTGGAGCGTGCCCGCGGCCTGGAGCTGCGCTTCGACATCCGCAAGACCGGCCTGCAGCGCATTCGCCCAACCCTGGACAACGTGCGCCTGTACTGCACGCCGGTGGTCAACCTGTTCGCCCACGACGCCATCCCGATCCGCCTGGACGGCAAGCAGGACCAGTACCTGCTGCTGCCGGCCGAGTTCGAACCGCAGCACTGCGGCGTGTTCTCGGTGGACCGGGTGACCGGCTGGAAGCCGGGCGGCATGGGCTACGAGGAATACGTACCGTTCGAGTCGTTCGAGCACGACACCAGCTTCGACCAGCCGCGCGCCCGCCCGCACTACAGCGTGCGCCAGCAGTCGTCGCTGCTCGGCGATGGTCTGGAGACCTGGCTGAGCTTCGCCCAGCGCGGCGGCGATGCCCAGGAGACCCTGTCGATCGAGCTGACCTGCACCAACCAGAGCCTGGCGCGCCAGCTCAAGCCGGGCGACATCTGCCTGCCCAGCGAAGACACGCCGGAGTTCCTCACCTTCCGCAACATCGGCGCGGTGACGCCGAGCTACGCGCCGCCGCTGCACCGCGACTACCTGTGGAAGCTGATCTCCAACATGTCGCTGAACTACCTGTCGCTGGCCGACGTCGAGGCGCTCAAGGTCATCCTCGAGACCTACGACCTGCCGCGCCACTACGACCAGCATGCGCTCAAGGTCAGCCAGCGCATGCTCGGCGGCCTGAAGAAGATCGCCCACCAGCACGTCGACCGCCTGCACCGCGGGCTGCCGATTCGCGGCGTGCGCACCGAACTGACCATGGACCCGGACGGCTACCTGGGCGAAGGGGACCTGTTCCTGTTCGCCTCGGTGCTCAACGAATTTTTCGCCCTCTACGCCAGCCTCAACAGCTACCACGAGCTGCGCGTACAGAGCACACAGGGAGAGGTGTACCAATGGACGCCGCGCATGGGGCAGCAGCCCCTGCTCTGAGCAAACTCAGCGCCGGCATCCGCGAGTACAGCCTGTTCCAGGGCGTACTGCGGGCGCTGGACCACCTGCGCGCCGCGCATCCCGAGCTGGATGAGGAGGCGCTCTACGAGCAGCTGGAATTTCAGGCCAACCCCAGCCTGGGTTTTCCCGGCAGCGACACGGATCGCCTGGAGTTCTTCGAGGAACACGGCGAGCTGCGCGCGCGCCTGCGCATCAACCTGGTCGGCCTGTTCGGCTCCGGTTCGCCGCTGCCGGCGTTCTACAGCGAACAGGCGCTGGGCGACGGCCCGGACGGCAACACCACCCGCGACTTCCTCGACCTGTTCAACGACCGCCTGCAGCGCCTGCTCCTGCCGATCTGGCGCAAGTACCGCTACTACGCGCACTACGACCAGGGCGCCCGCGATGCCTTTTCCTCCCGCCTGTTCGCCCTGATCGGCCTGGGCGGTGAGCGCATGCGCGCGACCGAGGACCTCAACTGGCGGCGCCTGCTGCCCTACCTCGGCCTGCTCAGCCTGCGCGCCCACTCGGCGGCGCTGGTCGAGTCGGTGCTGCGCTACTACTTCAAGCACGCCGACCTGCGCATCGAGCAGTGCGTCGAGCGCCGCGTCGAGATCATCGACGAGCAGCGCAACCGCCTCGGCCTGGCCAACAGCCAGCTGGGCGAGAGCCTGGTGCTGGGCGACTCGGTGCGCGACCGCGGCGGCAAGTTCCGCATCCATATCCGCCAGCTCAGCTGGGCGCGCTTCCACGAATTCCTGCCGATCGGCAGTGGTTACCAGCCGCTCTGCGCGCTGGTGCGCTTCACCCTGCGCGACCCGCTCGACTACGACATCCGCCTGGCCCTGCGCCATGAGGAGATCCGCGAGCTGCGCATCGGCGCGGACAACCCCTGCCATCTGGGCTGGACCAGCTGGCTCGGCCACGAACAAGCCGATGGCGTCGTCACCATCGGCAGCAAGACTCACTAGGGAAAGAGAGAACGATGATCAACGTCGACCTACAACAGCTGGTCCAGGCACTGGACGCCGAGACCCGCCGCGAACTGGAAGCCGCCGCCGAACGCTGCCTGCAGCGCGGCGGCAGCAAGATCCTGGTCGAAGACCTGCTGCTCGGCCTGCTCGAGCGCCGCGACGGCCTGCTGGCCCGCGCCCTGCAGGACGCCGAAGTGGATGCCTTGGAGCTGGCCGCCACCCTGCAGCCACGCGGCGAGATGAGTGAGTCGCGCAACCCGGTGTTCTCCGCCGAACTGGTGCAGTGGCTGCAGGACGCCCTGCTGGTGGCCAACCTGGAACTGGGCCAGAGCCAGATCGAACAGGCCGCGCTGCTCCTGGCCCTGCTGCGCAACCCGCTGCGCTATGCCGGCACGCGCTACCAGCCAATGCTGGCGAAGATCGATGCCGAGCGCCTGCGTGACTTCGCCCTCAGCCAGCAGCCGTCGAACCAGCCGGGCAAGCCGGCCGCGCCGGGCGAATCCAATCTGCAGCGCTTCACCCACAACTTCACCCAGCGCGCCCGCGACGGCAAGCTCGACCCGGTGCTGTGCCGCGACGGCGCCATCCGCCAGATGATCGACATCCTCGCCCGGCGGCGGAAGAACAACCCGATCGTGGTCGGCGAGGCCGGCGTCGGCAAGACCGCGCTGGTCGAAGGCCTGGCCCTGCGCATCGCCGCCGGCGAAGTGCCGGAAGTGCTGCGCGGCGTCGAGCTGCTCGGCCTGGACATGGGCCTGCTGCAGGCCGGCGCCAGCGTCAAAGGCGAGTTCGAACGGCGCCTGCAGGGGGTGATCGACGAAGTGAAGGGCGCGGCCAAGCCGACCATCCTGTTCATCGACGAAGCCCACACCCTGATCGGCGCCGGCGCCCAGGCCGGCGGCTCGGACGCCGCCAACCTGCTCAAGCCGGCCTTGGCCCGTGGCGAGCTGCGAACCATCGCCGCCACCACCTGGAGCGAATACAAGAAGTACTTCGAGAAAGACCCGGCCCTGGCCCGGCGCTTCCAGCCGGTGCAGCTGCACGAGCCGACCGTGCAGGAAGCGGTGACCATCCTGCGCGGCCTGGCCCCGGTGTACGAGCAGAGCCACGGCATCTACCTGCGCGACGACGCGGTGGTGGCCGCCGCCGAGCTGTCCGCGCGCTACCTGGCCGGGCGCCAGCTGCCGGACAAGGCGGTGGACGTGCTGGATACCGCCTGCGCGCGGGTGCGCATCAGCCTGGCCGCCGCGCCGGAAGCCCTGGAACGCCTGCGCGGTGAGCTGGCCGAAGGCGAGCGCCAGCGCCTGGCCCTGCGCCGCGACCTACAGGCCGGCCTGGCGGTGGACGAAGCGGCCTTGGCCGCCCTGGAACAGCGCCTGACCGAGGCGGAAACCGAACTGCAGCAGATCGATTCGCGCTGGAACGAACAGCGCCAGCTGGCCGAACGCCTGCTCGACCTGCGCCAGCAATGCGCCCAGGCCCGCGCCGAAGGCAGCGATGAATTGGAAGCGCTGGAAAGCCAGCTACGCGAGGTGCAGGCCGAACTGGCCAGGGCCCAAGGCGAGGAGCGGCTGGTCAGCTTCGAAGTCTGCCCGCGCCTGGTGGCCGAAGTGATCAGCCACTGGACCGGCGTGCCGCTGAGCCAGCTGGCCCGCGAACACAACGCCAAGGTGGCCAGCTTCGCCAGCGACCTGCGCGCCCGCGTGCGTGGCCAGGAGCAGGCGGTGCAGGTGCTGGACCGCGCAATGCGCGCCGCCGCCGCCGGACTGAACAAGGACGACGCGCCGGCCGGCGTGTTCCTCCTGGTCGGCCCCAGCGGCGTCGGCAAGACCGAGACCGCCCTGGCCCTGGCCGACCTGCTGTACGGCGGCGAGCGCTTCCTCACCACCATCAACATGTCCGAGTTCCAGGAGAAGCACACCGTCTCCCGCCTGATCGGCGCGCCGCCCGGCTACGTCGGCTACGGCGAGGGCGGCATGCTCACCGAAGCGGTACGGCAGAAGCCCTACTCGGTGATCCTCCTCGACGAAGTGGAGAAGGCCGACCCGGACGTGATGAACGTCTTCTACCAGATCTTCGACAAAGGCGTGGCCAACGACGGCGAAGGCCGCGAGATCAACTTCCGCAACTGCCTGATCCTGCTCACCTCCAACCTGGCCAGCGACAAGATCGAAGCGCTCTGCGCGGGCGAGCAACGGCCGCCAGTGGAGCAGCTGGAAGAGGCGATCCGCCCGACCCTGAGCCGCCACTTCAAGCCGGCCCTATTGGCGCGCATGCGCGTGGTGCCCTACTACCCGGTGGCCGGTGTCGTGCTGCGCGAGCTGATCCAGCTCAAGCTGGAGCGCCTCGGCCAGCGCCTGGGCAAACGCCGCCTGGCCTTCAGCCACAGCCCGGCGCTGCTCGACCACCTGGCCGAACGCTGCGCCAGCGGCGAGAGCGGCGCGCGGCTGATCGACCAGCTGCTGGAGCAGAGCGTGCTGCCGCGCATCGCCGACCGCCTGCTGGATGCCATGGCCAGCGGCGCGGCGATCTCCCGTGTACACGCCACCCTGGACGGTGAAGGAGCGCTGGCCTGTGAGTTCGATTGAGCGCATCGTCGAAGCCGCGCCGCTGCTGGGCCAGATCGCCCAGCCGCTGGCCTATGCCGAACAGCTGCTGCAGCAGTTCACCCGCCTGTCGCGCCTGGCCGCTGCCGAGCGCCTGCCGGCGGCCCTGGCCGAGGCGGCGGCGCAGCTCAGCGGCTGCCGCCTGGCCCAGCTGTACCTGCTGGACAGCACCCACACCCGCCTGACCCTGGCCGCCGAATGGCTGGATGGCCGACTCGCCGAGCACGAGACCAGCCTGCCCAGCGACTACGACGGCGAGCAGCTGCTGCAGTACTGCCTGTGCCAGAACCGCCACCTGAGCCTGGCCAGCCTCGACCCCAGCCTGCACGAAACTAGCTTCCTGCCGGCCGCGGAAAAACCCTGGCGCAGCCTGCTGTGCCTGCCGCTGCAGGATGAGCAGGCGCGCGTCGCCGGCCTGCTGCTGGTGGCCAGCAGCGGCACCCGCGACCTCGACGGCTTCGCCGCCTCGCTGGCCAGCCTGGGCGCCTTCGCCCTGGCCCAGCACCAGCTGCTGCAGCGCCTGCGCGCACCCAAGGCGGCCGCGCCGGAAGCGGCCAGCGCGGCGCTGCCCAGCGACTACGGCCTGATCGGCAACAGCCCGGCCATGCGCCCGGTGTATCAGCTGATCGGCAAGGTGCTGCACAACCCCACCAGCGTGCTGCTGACCGGCGAGACCGGCACCGGCAAGGAGCTGGTCGCCCGCGCCATCCACGACTGCGGCTTCCGCCGCAGCCAGGCCTTCATCGTGCAGAACTGCGCCTCGCTGCCGGAGAACCTGCTGGAGAGCGAACTGTTCGGCTACCGCAAGGGCGCCTTCACCGGCGCCGAGCGCGACCGCAAGGGCCTGTTCGACGCGGCCGACGGCGGCACCCTGTTCCTCGACGAGATCGGCGACATGCCCCTGGCCCTGCAGGCCAAGCTGCTGCGCGTGCTGCAGGAAGGCGAAGTACGCCCGCTGGGCAGCACGCAGACGCACAAGGTCGACGTGCGCATCGTCGCCGCTACCCATCGCGACCTGCGCAGCCTGGTCGAGGAGGGCCGCTTCCGCGAAGACCTGTTCTATCGCCTGTCGCACTTCCCCATCGAGCTGCCGCCGCTGCGCGCCCGCGCCGAGGACATCCTGCAACTGGCCCGGCATTTCGCCGCCAAGGCCGCCAGCTTCCTGCAGCGCGATGCCTGCCGCTGGTCCGAGGCGGCGCTGGACCACCTGGCCGGCTACGCCTTCCCCGGCAATGTGCGCGAGCTGAAAGGCCTGGTGGAGCGCGCCGTGCTGCTGTGCGAAGGCGGCGAGCTGCTGCCCGAGCACTTCAACCTGCACCCCACCAGCCTCGCCGACGACAGCTGCATGAACCTGCGCGAGCGCATGGAAAAGGTCGAGCGCAACCTGCTGCTCGACTGCCTGCGCAAGAACCGCGGCAACCAGAGCCAGGCCGCCCGCGAGCTGGGCCTGCCGCGCCGCACCCTGCTGTACCGCATGGACCGGCTGAACATCAGCCCGGCCGACGTCTGAGGCCGCCATGCATTCCCTATCCGTCACCGCCAGTGGAGAAACCGCGATGTCCCACCGCCTTCTGACCGCCACCCTGCTCGCCGCCCTGCTCGGCCTCGCCGGCTGCGGCGGCAACTACAAGTCCAGCGACGACGAGTACCGCCCGCTGGGTGACCCGCACGCCGAACAGCAGCGCGAAGACTGAGCGCAAGGAGCCCCTACCATGGAACTGGTATTCGATATCGTCAGCGCCCAGCAGTACGCGCCGGGTCTGCTGACCAGCAAGAGCTTCAAGAAGGCCGGCGGCGTGATCGGCCGCGGCGACGAATGCGACTGGGCCATCCCGGACAGCAAGCGCATCCTCTCCAACCGCCACGCCCAGGTCAGCTACGCCGACGGTCACTTCTATCTGACCGACATCAGCAGCAATGGCGTGACCCTCAAGGACAACGGCGCGCGCCTGCCCAAGGGCGAGCCGCAGCGCATCGAGCACGGTTGCGTGTACTGCCTCGGCGAGCTGGAGATCCGCGCCCGCGTGCTGCAGGACCCGGCCCAGTTCGAGGAGCAGATCGGCCAGCGCCAGCACGCCGGCAGCATCATCCCCGACGACGCCTTCCTCGACCTTGACCCGATCGCCGCCCTCGAGCAGCGCCCGCGCGGCTACAGCCAGCTGGACGAGTTCGCCGGCCTGGTACAGGCGCCGGAGGAAGAACAGGCGCGCACCCAGTACGCGCGCATCGACATGGAAAGCCTGCTGGTGCCCGAGCTGGTCCAGGAACTGGAGCCGACGCCGGTAGAAGCGCCACGCCCGCAGGCCCGCCCGGTGCAGATGCCGGTGGCCGCCGAGCCACTGCCGCAAGGCTTCTGGCAGCGCTTCGGCGACGCCCTCGGGGTGAAAGTCGACGACCTCGACGCCGAGGCTCGCGAGGCCCTGGCCCTGCAGGCCGCGCGCCTGCTCAAGCAGAGCGTGGCCGGCCTGCAGCAGAGCCTGCGCACCCGCGGCGAGCTGAAGAACGAACTGCGTCTGGCCCTGACCACCGTGCAGAGCGCCGGCAACAACCCGCTCAAGCAGGTCGGCGATGCCGGCGAGGCGCTCACCGCCATGCTGCGCGGCAACAAGCCCGGCCAGCTGCCGGCCGAGCAGGTCATGGGCCGCGCCTACCGCGACCTGCAGGCGCACCAGGTGGCGCTGTTCGCCGCCAGCCGCACGGCAGTGCAGGGCCTGTTCGAGCAGTTCGCTCCCGAGCAGCTGACCCTGCGCTTCGAGCAGGACCGCAAGCCGCTGCTGGCCACCTCCGGCACCCGCTGGCGCGCCTACCAGCGCCACTTCCGCGCGCTGGAGAAGGACGACGACTGGAGCCAGCGCCTGTTCGCCCGCGACTTCGCCAAGACCTACGAAGAGCAGGTCCGCCTGATCGCCACCCTCAACACCGATTACCAGCCTTCGTAAGAAGCAAGGATGAATGCCATGCGCCGTCTTATCAGCCTTAGCCTGCTCAGTTTGCTCGCCGCCCTCGGCGGCTGCTCCAGCCTGTCGCCCTACTCCGACACCACCAAGCTCGACCTGCGCCTGCAGGCCAGCGACGACCTCAACCCGGACCTGGCCGGCCGCCCCTCGCCGATCGTGGTGCGCCTGCTGGAGCTGAAGAATCCCTCGTCGTTCAACAACGCCGAGTTCTTCTCCCTGTACCAGCGGCCGAAGGAGTCGCTGATGCCCGACCTGGTCAGCTTCGAGGAGATGGAAGTGCGCCCCGGCGAGGAGCGTGATCTGAAGCTCTCGGTGCAGCCGGGCAGCCGCTACGTCGGCGTGATCGCCGCCTACCGCGACCTGCCGGAAGCCAGCTGGCGCTACGTGGTGTCGCTGCAGGAAGGCGAGATCAACCAGGCCGGCGTGGTGCTCGGCAAGCGCGGCCTGGAGCCGCTCAAGGAAGAGGACTGAGCAATGGAAATGCTCAAGGTTGTCTGGCAGGAAGGGATGCTCCTGCGCCCCCAGCACTTCCAGCAGAACGATCGCTACTTCGAGCACCAGCTCAAGTCGCGCTCGCGCCTGCAGGACATCTACCCCTGGGGCTTCTTCAGCCTGGAGGTGGACCGCCAGTTCCTCGGCATGGGCAAGCTGGTGCTCAGCCAGGCCAGCGGCGTGCTGCCCGACGGCAGCCTGTTCGAACTGGACGCCAGCCGCGAGCCGCTGGCCCTGGACATCCCGCCGAACACCGCCGCCACCCCGGTGTACCTGGCCCTGCCGCTGGTCACCGGCAACCATATCGAGAGCCGCCGCAGCGAGCAGCAGGACGTGCTGGCCCGCTATCGCGCCCATGAGCTGGAAGTGGCCGACTCCAACGCTGGCGACGTCACTGTCAGCCAGGTCAGCTGCGGTCGCCCGGACTTCCGCCTGCTGCTCGGCGAGCAGCAGAACGACCAGGCCTTCGTGAAGCTCAAGGTGGCGGAGATCTTCGACACCAGCCCGGACGGGGTGATCAGCCTCGACCAGGACTTCAGCCCGACCTTCCTGCATGTGCAGGCGTCCAGCTACCTGCTGTCCTGCCTCAAGGAAGTCATCAGCCTGCTCGGCCACCGTGGCGACATCCTCGCCGAACGGGTACGCGCCGCCGGCAAGCTGGGCAATACCGAGGTGGGCGACTTCCTCATGCTGCAGCTGGTCAACCGCTACGAGCCGCAGCTGCGCCACTACCTGTCCCTGGAGCAGATGCACCCGGAGCTGCTGTATCGCGAACTGGTCGGCCTGCTCGGCGAGCTGGCCACCTTCGCCGCCGACCACAAGCGTCCGCGCCTGGACGGCCGCTACCTGCACAACGACCAGGCCGCCAGCTTCCGCAAGCTGATGGAGGCGCTGCGCCAGGTGCTGTCCATGGTGCTGGAGCAGCACGCCATCGAGCTGCCGCTGCAGCAGCGCCAGTACGGCATTCAGGTCTCGCCGCTGCAGGACCACGCGCTGCTGGGCAACGCCACCTTTGTCCTCGCCGCCGATGCCCAGTGCGAGTCCGAAGAGCTGCGCAAGCGTCTGCCGGCGCACCTGAAGATCGGCGCGGTGGAACGCATCCGCCAGCTGGTCAACCTGCACCTGCCGGGCATCAAGGTGAAGCCGCTGCCAGTCGCGCCGCGGCAGATCCCCTTCCACGCCGGCAAGACCTACTTCGCCCTGGAGTTCAGCGCCGAGGAACTGGCGCAGCTGGAGAGCTCCGGTGGCTTTGCCTTCCACGTGTCCGGCGACTTCGCCGGGCTTGAGCTGAAATTCTGGGCGATCAGGAGCTGAACATGATCAGGGAAGCACAGGACAAGACCGTCGTCCTCAACCGCCAGGGAGAAGGCGCCGCACCGCGCGGGCCGCTCACCGACTTCGCCACGCCGCGCTTCGAGCAGCTCGAAGAGCGCATGGTCTACGCCGCGCGCATGCGCCCGGCGGAAGTCTTCAACATCAGCTTCAACCCGCTGGTGGCTGCCAGCGCGCTGCTGCTCTCGGAAGTGGTGCGGCTGAAGACCCACGCCAGCGCGGAGAACTTCGACGCGCTCAACGAGCGTCTCAATGTGGCGATCAAGCTGTTCGAGCACCGCGCCCTGCAGGAAGGCGTGGAAGGCGGCCAGGTGATGGCCGCGCGCTACGTGCTGTGCACCGTGGTCGACGAGGCCGTGGTGACCACGCCCTGGGGCAACGAGAGTGCCTGGTCGCAGATGAGCCTGCTGTCGACCTTCCACAACGAGACCTTCGGCGGCGAGAAGTTCTTCCAGCTGCTCGAGCACCTGTCGCGCAACCCGGTCAAGCACCTGGCCATGCTCGAGCTGATGTACATCTGCCTGTCGCTCGGCTTCGAGGGCAAGTACCGCGTGCTACCGCGCGGCATGCTCGAACTCGAAGCGATCCGCGACAGCCTGTACCGGCAGATCCGCCAGCTGCGTGGCGACATCCCGCGCGAGCTGTCGCCGCACTGGGAGGGCCTCAAGGAAGGCCGCCGGCGGCTGGTGCGCATCGTCCCCGGCTGGCTGGTGGCGGTGGCCACGGTGGCCGGCCTGGCACTGCTCTACGCCGGCTTCAGCTGGGTGCTGCACGAGCAGCGCGGCACCGTGCTGCAACCCTATCAGGCGGCCGAAGTCGCTCCGGCCCCCGCACAAAGCAATCAGGGATGATCTGAGATGAAGGACTTTCTCAAGAAAACCGCGGCGTTCGTCCGCAAGACCTGGGTCTGGAGCCTGTGCCTGGTCCTGGTGCTGGCCCTGCTGATCTGGTTCGTCGGCCCGCTGCTGGCGGTGGCCGACTCCAAGTTCTGGGCGCCGGCGGCCAGCCGCCTGGTCAGTATCAGCCTGCTGTTCCTCGCCTGGGGCCTGTTCATCGTGTTCGTCAGCTGGCGCGCCAACGTGCGCAAGAAGGCCGAGGCGGATGATGCCGACGCCCAGGAACGCCTGCGCCGCGACGGCCTGATCAGCGAGGAGCAGCTGGAGCTCAAGGGCCGCTTCAAGCAGGCCCTGCGCACCCTGAAGACCTCCAGCCTGTACCGCGGGCGCAGCGAGAAGTGGCGCAACGACCTGCCCTGGTACCTGCTGCTCGGCCCCGAGGGCAGCGGCAAGACCAGCCTGCTGGACTTCTCCGGTCTGGACTTCCCGCTGAACAAGGGCGACGAGCGCCGCCTGACCAAGGACGTCGGCGGCACCCGCTACTGCGACTGGTACTTCGCCGACCACGCCGTGCTACTGGACACCGCCGGCCGCTACCTGACCCAGCCCGACGTGGCGGTGGACAGCCGCGCCTGGCACACCCTGCTCAGCCTGCTGCGCAAGCGCCGCGCGCGCCCGCTGAACGGCGTGCTGGTGAACATCCCGGTCGACACCCTGCTGTACGCCAGCGAACTGGAACTGGAAAACTTGGCCCGCCAGATCCGCCAGCGCCTGCACGAACTGCACGCCGAGCTGCGCGCCGAAGTGCCGGTGTACCTGGTGCTGAGCAAGGCCGACAAGGTCATCGGCTTCGACGAGTTCTTCGACCAGCTGAGCCGCGAGGAGAGCGACCAGGTGCTCGGCACCAGCTTCCGCAAGGGCCAGAGCGCCACCGACGCCAGCGTGGTGCGCCAGGAGTTCGAAGAGCTGCTGCGCCGCCTCAACAGCCAGGTGATCATGCGCCTGCACCAGGAGCGCGATACCCAGCGCCGCGGCCGCATCCTCGACTTCCCGCACCAGCTCGGCCAGCTCGGCGAGCGCCTGTGCCTGCTGGTGGAACTGGCCTTCAGCGGCAACCGCTACCAGCGCTCCAGCCAGCTACGCGGCTTCTACCTGACCAGCGCGCCGCAGCTGCAGGAGCTGCTCGACCCGAGCACCACCGGCATCGGCCGCAACCTCGGCCTGGCCGGCAGCAGCCTGCCGACCTACCGCAGCGGCCGTGCGCGTTTCATCAACCAGCTGCTCAGCCGGGTGATCTTCCCCGAGGCCGAACTGGCCGGCCTGGACGACAAGGAAGTGCGCCGCATCGACTGGCGTCAGCGCGGCCTGTATGCCGGCGCCGCCGCCTGCCTGGTGCTGTTCGGCCTGCTCTGGGGCACCAGCTACTCGGCCAACCACGGCCGCCTGGAACAGCTGCGCGAACTGGCCCTGCAGCTGGGCCGCGACGGCGAGGGCATCAGCGCCAAGGACGACGCCCAGCGTGCCCTGCCGCTGCTCGACGGCAGCTACACCGCCACCCAGGTATTCCCCAGCACCGGCGACGCCAGCCTTCTGGAGCGCGGCGGCCTGTACCAGGGCCCGCAGGTGCAGCCGCAGGTGCATGCCGCCTATCGCCGCAGCCTGGAAAGCGAGCTGCTGCCACGGGTGGCACGTCAGCTGGAAGGGCAGATCCGCGCCAACCGCGACGACCGCGAGCTGCTGCTCGGCAGCCTGCGCGCCTACCTGATGCTCAACCTGGAGGAGCGCCGCGACCCGGCCTTCCTGCAGGACTGGCTGGCCTCCGACTGGTCGCTGCGCTACGCCGGCGACGAGCCGACCCAGAAGCGTCTCAACGCGCACTTCCAGCGCCTGCTGGCCGAGCCGTTCAGCGCCTACCCGCTGAACGACGACCTGGTGGCCGAAGCCCGTCAGATCCTGCGCAGCGAGTCGCTGGCCAACGTGGTCTACCGCATGCTCCGCGACCAGGCCCGCAGCCTGCCCGACTACCGCATCGCCCAGGCCCTCGGTGCCCAGGCGCCATTGCTGCTCGGTAGCGACTACGCCATCCCCGGCCTGTATACGCAGAAGGGCTACCAGCAGTTCTTCGTCGCCCAGGGCCTCGGCCTGGTGCGCGACATCCTCGAAGACAACTGGGTACTGGGCGAAGGCAACCAGCTCAGCGACCGCGACCTCGGCCGCCTGATGGTGGAACTGGAGCAGCTGTACTTCCGCGACTACGCCAACTACTGGGGCGAGGCCATCGCCCAGCTGAGCCTGGAGCCGATCGGCAACACCGCCCAGGGCATCACCGTGCTCACTGCCCTGACCGCGGCCAACTCGCCGCTGCTGCAGGTGCTGGTGGAAGTGCGAGAGAACACCCGCTTCGACCTGCCGGCCGCCGCCGACCAGACCGATGACCTGGCCGCCCAGGCCAAGCTCGGGAAGAAGGGCAAGCTGGCCGCCGCCGCGGCCGGCAAGGGCCTGGACGCCATCGCCAAGAGCCTGCCGGACACCGCCCGCCGTGCGCTGCAACGACGCTTCGAGCCGCTGCACCGCCTGCTCGACGACAACAGCGGCGCCGGCCCGGAACTGGCCGCCACCCTGCAGGCACTGGACGCCCTGCAGCTGCAACTGAGCGGCATGGCTCACGCCAGCTCGCCGGAGCAGGCCGCCTTCGAACTGGCCAAGGCGCGCATGGGCGGTCGCCCGGATGCGATCAACCAGGTCCGCGGCACCGCCGCGCGCCTGCCGCAACCGGTGGGCAACTGGCTGACGCTGATCGCCGACGACAGCTGGCAGCTGGTGCTCAACGACGCCTACGGCTACCTGAACAAGCGCTACCGCAACGAGCTGTACGCCTTCTACAAGGAGTCGCTGTTCAAGCGCTATCCGTTCAGCGCCAAGAGCGACAGCGACGTGGCCATCGCCGATTTCCGCGAGTTCTTCAAGGCCGACGGCGTGGCCGACGCCTTCGTCGATCGCTACCTCAAGGACTTCGTCAGCGACAGCGACGGCGAGTACCAGCTGCGCCGCATGGACGGCCAGGGCCTGCCGCTGTCGCCGGTGTTCCTGACCCAGATGAACCGCACCCAGGTGATCCGCCGCAGCTTCTTCGCCGAGAACCCGGCCGAGCCGCTGGTGCTGTTCAAGCTGGAGCCGTTCGCCCTGGACTACAGCCTAAACCGCGCCGACTTCCGCTTCGGCGGCCAGCAGATGGAGTACCGCCACGGCCCGATCATCGCCACCGCCTTCCGCTGGCCGGCCGAGGGCGAGAGCGAGCGCAGCAGCCTGGTCCTCGAAGAACAGGGCGGCCGCCGCGTCGGCATCGAGAAGAACAGCGGGCCCTGGGCACTGTTCCGCCTGATCGACATGATGAAGGTGGAGCAACACAGCGGTCGCGACGTGCTGCTGCTCAAGGCCAACCTCGACGGCCTGCAGGCCAAGTACCTGCTGCACAGCCAGCGCTCGCCGAACCCGTTCGATGCCAGCCTGCTGCGCCAGTTCAAGCTGCCGGCGACCCTCTGATGAAGGTCGCCCAACGCCTCTGGTCCAGCGCCGGGCGCACCGACACCGGCAAGGTGCGCGAGCGCAACGAGGATGCCTTTCTCGACCAGCCACAGCAGGGCCTGTGGGTGGTCGCCGATGGCATGGGCGGGCACCAGGCCGGCGATCTGGCCAGCCGCCTGATCGTCGAGAGCCTGGCCGAGCTGCCCACGGACCTGGATTTCGAGGACCGCCTGGACGCCCTGCGCGGCTGCCTGCACCGCCTCAACCGCCACCTCAGCCTGGGCCTGACCCTGACCGAGGCCACCCCCGACCTGCTGGTTGGCAGCACGGTGGTGGCGCTGCTCGCCGAGGGCAGCCGGGTGGCCTGCGTGTGGGCCGGCGACAGCCGCTGCTACCTGCTGCGCGGGCGCCAGCTGTTCCAGCTCAGCCGCGACCATTCACTGCTGCAGCAACTGGTCGAGGAACGCGGCATGAGCCCGGCGGACGCCGCGCGCCAGCCCGGCGCCCATGCCCTGACCCGGGCCATCGGCGCCGCCGAGGAACTGCAGCTGGACATCCTCGAACTGGAGAGCCTGCCCGGCGATGTGTTCCTGCTGTGCAGCGACGGTCTCTACCAGGACCTCGACCACGACGACATGACCGCCGCGCTGCTGCGCCCCAGCCCGCAGCTGGCCCTGCAGCGCCTGTTCGACCTGGCCCTGCAAGGCCCGGCCCGCGACAACCTGAGCGGCGTGGTGATCAACCGATGAACGCGGAAGCCAAGGTGGTCAGCGCCGACCTCACGGTGATGGCTGGCGCCAACCCGGCGCGCGTCGCCCGCCCGTTGCCCAAGGACCTGCCCGAGCTGCTCGGCGGCCGCTACCAGATCGAGCGACTGCTCGGCGTCGGCGGCATGGGCGCGGTGTACCGTGCCCGCGACCTGCTGCGCGAACAGTTCGGCGAACCGCAGCCCTGGGTGGCGCTGAAGACCCTCAGTGAGGACTTCGCCGAATACCCGGACGCCAGCGCCCTGCTCTACAGCGAGTTCGCCCTCACCGCGCGGCTCAGCCACCGCAACCTGGTGCGCTTCTACAGCTTCGAGGTGGACCCGGCCTGCCAGCGTGCCTTCATCACCATGGAGCTGCTCAAGGGCAACACCCTCGACCACGTACTGCACCAGTACCCCAGCGGCCTGCCCTGGCCCGAGGCACACCGGGTCGCCCTCAGCCTGCTCGAAGCGCTGCGCTACGCCCACGACCAGGGCGTGCTGCACGGCGACCTCAAGCCGAGCAACCTGATGCTCGGCGACGACGACATCCGCCTGTTCGACTTCGGCCTCGGCCAGGCCCGCGAGGGCTTCCTCAAGGGCTTGCCGCGCCTGGCGCGCAGCCGCTTCGCCGCCTGGACGCCACGCTACGCCGCCCCCGAACTGCTCGACGGCGCCACCCTGAACGCCGCCGCCGACGTCTATGCCGTGGCCTGCGTGATCTACGAACTGTGCAGCGGCCAGCATCCTTTCCGCCGGCAAAGTGCTAAACAGGCGCTGGCAATGGAACTGCCGCTGACGGCCCCTGCGGACCTGCCCCGCGCACTGTGGCCGGCACTGCGCGCCGCGCTGGAATTCGACCCGGCCCGGCGCAGCACCCTGCCGGACCTGCTGCGTGCCTTCCGCAACCAGCGCCCCACCACTTCGCTGCTCGCGCGCTGGCTGCGCCGCACGGCCTGACAGGCCTACCGACAAGGACGATCGCATGTTCAATCCCGCCAACCAGACCCACTTCAGCCTGCATCTCGAAGGCCTCGAACACGACCTGCAGGTGCTCGAATTCAACGGCCGCGAGGCCCTCGACCAGCCCTACCGCTTCGAGGTGGAACTGGTCAGCGAGAAGCCCGACCTGGATCTGGACGAGCTGCTCGGCAAACCGGCCTTCCTCGCCATCGTCCCGGACGGCAGCGGCATCCACGGCCTGATCCACGATGTCGGCCAGGGCGAATCGGGCAAGCGCCTGACCCGCTATCACCTCACCCTTAGCCCTAAGCTGACCTGGCTCGGCTATCGCACCAACCAGCGTATCTACCAGCACCTCACGGTGCCGCAGATCATCGCGCAGGTTTTGGAGGAACACGGCATCCTCGGCGGCGCCTACCGCTTCCAGCTCGGCCCCACTGTCTACCCCGAGCGCGAGTACTGCGTGCAGTACGACGAGACCGACCTGCACTTCATCCAGCGCCTGTGCGAGGAAGAGGGGCTGCACTACCACTTCGAACACTCGGCCAAGGGCCACGTGCTGGTATTCGGCGACGACCAGACCGGCTTCCCCAAACTCGGCCAGCCCACCGCCTATGTGCAGGACAGCGGCCTGGTGGCCGACGAGCCGGTGATCAAGCGCTTCAACCTGCGCCTGGCCACCCGCACCAACCAGGTCAGCCGTCGCGACTACGACTTCGAGCAACCACGCCTGCTGCTGGAGACCGGCGCCAAGGCCGACTTCCAACCCAAGCTGGAAGACTACGACTACCCCGGCCGCTACACCGAGCGCACCCGCGGCAAGCACCTGTCGCAACGCGCCCTGGAGCGCCACCGCGCCGACTACCAGCTGGCCCAGGGCGAGAGCGACCAGCCGCGCCTGGTGACCGGCCACCTGCTGGAAATCTCCGACCACCCGCGCCGCGAATGGAACGACCTCTGGCTGCTGCAAGAGGTGCTGCACGAGGGCAAGCAGCCGCAAGTGCTGGAGGAGTCGGTAACCAGCTTCCTCGGCGGCTCCCTCCCCTCTCCCCCTGAGAGAGGGGCCGGGGGTGAGGGTGCATCCGCCAACTCGGACGACTTCAAACAGGGCTACCGCAACCGCTTCAGCGCCACCCCCTGGGACGTGCTGTACCGCCCCGCCCTGCGCCATGCGAAACCCAAGGTACTGGGCAGCCAGAGCGCCGTAGTCACCGGGCCCAAGGGTGAAGAAATCCACTGCGACCAGTACGGCCGGGTGAAGGTGCAGTTCCACTGGGACCGCGAGGGCCAGGCCGACGACACCACCAGCTGCTGGCTGCGCGTGAGTTCGAGCTGGGCCGGCGACCGCTATGGCGGCATCGCCATCCCGCGCATCGGCATGGAGGTGCTGGTCACTTTCCTTGAGGGCGATCCCGACCAGCCGCTGGTCACCGGCTGCCTGTACCACAAGGAACATGTGGTGCCCTACGACCTGCCAGCCAACAAGACCCGCACGGTGTTCAAGACCCTGAGCAGTCCGGGCGGTGGCGGCTACAACGAGCTGCGCATCGAAGACCGCAAGGGCCAGGAGCAGATCTACATCCATGCCCAGAAGGACTGGGACGAGAACGTCGAGCACGATCAGAAGATCCGCATCGGCCACGAGCGCCACGACAGGGTCGAAGCCAACAGCTACACCGAGCTGAAAGCCGAGGAACACCACACCACCCACGCCGAGCGCAAAGTGGAGGTGAAGGCCGAAGACCACCTGACCATCGCCCAGAACCAGCACATCAAGCTCGGCACCGCCCAGCTGACCAAAGCCGGCCGCGAGATCCACCTCAAGGCCGGACAGAAGATGGTCATCGAAGCCGGTGTCGAACTCACCCTTAAGGCCGGCGGCAGCTTCATCAAACTCGATCCCAGCGGCATCACCCTGGTCGGCCCCCTGGCCAAACTCAACGCCGGCGGCGCGCCGGGTTCGGGTACCGGGATCTCCATCAAGCAGCCGTTGCAGCCGGGGATGGCGGACAAGGACAAGGCGGGGAATCTGTTGGATCAGGCCTTGCTCAATCCGTTGAGCATGCCGAACAAGCCACCAGCCGTTTGCGAGGAATGCCTGCGTCGAGCGCAGGCGAAAGCACAAGTTCTGGTTGCACGGTGAGGAGTAGGAAATAGTGATCACCTCTACTTCTCTCTGGCTTGGTGAACTGCAGCGCAGCGCGGCCCAGGCGCGACTGCCTTATCTCGATCTGCTGGTGGATACCACCAATCTGGAATTTCCCCTGACCGATCGTATTGCCAGGCTGGAACAACTCATCCTGCAATCCGCCATTCTGCAGCACACTCCCGAGCATCAGATTGCCCAAAGCGGCCCCTGGCTGCTGCGGCTCGATCACGCCAATACCCAGCAGCTGCAGCTGCTGACCGATCTAGCAAATGCATCGCGCAGCAACCAACATTTGCTGGCGCTGACCAGCCCGTGGGATTTCCATGAGCTCTCAGTTCACCTAGGCCATTGCACCCAGGCCGAATGGAACGATGGCAGGAGTAGCGGCCTATTGCGCTACTACGACCCGCGTCTGTTTGTTGCCGTAAGCGAGGCACTGAACCCGCAGCAAGCCTGGTTCCATGCGCCGGTCATCGCCTGGCACTGGCGGGACCGCGACGGCGAGGCACAACAGCTTGCCGGGCACCTACAACGCAGCTCTAAACTCCCATCGCCCCTGCCGAACCTGCGCCTCGAACGCACTCAGGTCGTACAGCTGCAAACCTGGAGCCTCGCCGAGCGCTACTACAGCAGCAAGGATGTCGAACCCTGCGATTACGGACTGAACAAGCAGGAAGCGCTGATGCGTCATCTGGTTCACGCGCAACAGGCAGCCAGCCGCGAGGGCATTCTCGATCTCGACCAGCGCGAACAGTTCGTCAAAGGCTGGCTGCAGCAACACTCGAAGGGCACAGCGGCATGAGCGCTCTCTACCGAGCACTCGGTCTGCTGCTCTTGCCGCTGCTGGTCGCTGGCTGTAGCAGTCAACCGCCCAAGCTGCTCAGCCCCTCGGTCACGGGCTACAACTACACCTCTGCTGCCATCAACAGCTTCACCGTCAATGGTGATGGTGGGCCTAATCTGGGGCCCTATACAGGCGGCGGTGGATTTGTCTGCTGCACCACAGTACCTCGCCAATGGCAACCGGGTATGACGGCCACTGTGGAGTGGGAGAAAGATCCCGAGCCTTTCGCCTATGCCAACTGGCCACCTCTGGGTACAGAAGGGTACGAGGCAGCCTATAAGCTGCACGCAGCCAAATACACTCGCCATCGCGCCACAGTCAAGATTCCTCGCTATGAGGACGTAGGCAGCATGAATGTCCACTTCCTACCCTGCGATCAGGTGCTGGTCGCCGTCAACGGCGTGCTGCCCGGCTACCCAGGCTATCCCCTCAACGACGTCATCAATGCGCTCAATATGGAGGAGCCTGAAAAATGTCCAACCCCATAAACATCGCTCGTTACGGACTGTTGGTACTGCCGCTGCTGCTGATAAGTGGCTGCAAGGCCCAACCGCCCAAACTCCTGCACCCCTCGGTAAGTGGCTACAACCATACCTCCGCTGCAATTAATAACTTCACCGTCAACGGCTCCGGTGGCGGCAACATTGGTCCTCACGAGGGCGGGGGCAGCTTTGTCTGCTGCACGACAGTGCCCCGCCAATGGCAGCCGGGTATGAAGGCCACTGTGGAATGGGAAAAGGATCCCGAGCCATTTTCCTCCGTAAATTGGCCCCAACCCATGTTTTCGGAAGCTTGGAATAAACAGGCGGAAGCTCATAGGGCTCAATACACCCGCCATCGAGTCACCGTGGAGATTCCTCGTTATGAGGACGTGGGCAGCATGAATGTCCACTTCTTGCCCTGTGATCAGGTGCTGGTCGCCGTCAATGGTGTGCTTCCGGGTTACCCAGGCTACCCCCACAACGACGTCATCAATGCGCTCAATATGGAGGAGCCTGAGACATGTCCGAAACCCTGACCAAAGCATGTCCGCCGGCCGCGAGCCAGGTAAGAATCGCGCCGCGCTTTTCCCAGTCGGGCCTGCCGCAAAATGCCCAGGACATCAACGCCAATCTAGATAAGCAGAAGACGGATGAAAAACGTTGCTGGAACCAGGCCATCCAGAAAGCATCCTGCGATGGCGAAGAGGCCACCGAGCCCTGCGTCAAGACCCTGCATATCAGCCTGTTCTTCGACGGCACCAATAACCACGAGCCCAGCGACAAAGCCGCCAACCCACGCTGTACAAGCAATATCGCGAGGCTTTTCCATGCCACTATCCGACATACCGATGCTCAAGCTGGTGAAGCAGGTTTTTTCCGCTATTACACACCGGGCGTCGGCACAGTCTTCGAGGATATTCATGAATATGTGCCGGATGAGAATGGCCTTAAGGGTGCCAAGGGCGGAGAGGATCGTATCAATTGGGGACTCACCCGCCTTATTGATGCCCTCCGTCGGACCCTGACTGAAAAGCCCCTTCTCGAAGACGAAGCCTATGGGCTGGTCAAGGATATGAGCACCTGCTGGTTCGGCCATATGCTGACCGGCACCTTGCTGGAGAGAGGCGAGGCCAAGCGCAAGGCCACCCTGACTCCCGAGCTGGACAAGCTGGCCCAACTGCTGGAGCAGCGCCGACAGAAACAGCAGAAGCCGGAAATCCTGGCCCTGCGCCTCTACGTCTACGGCTTCTCCCGCGGCGCCGCCGAGGCGCGCACCTTTGCGAATTGGCTGGCAGATCTGACCCGCAGCTCGACGGAAAACGGAGAACAGTACCGCTTTGCCGGCCTCCCTATCTCCATCGAGTTTCTCGGGCTGTTCGATACCGTGGCGGCGGTAGGTATCGCCGACAGTGCGCCCTTTGCAGCCGGACATATGGACTGGGCCGACGGCACCATGCGCCTGCCGGATGAACGCGCTGCACAGAGTTGCATGCCCACTGCTTTGCCCGAGGATTGCGGCTTCCTCAAGCGCTGCGTGCATCTGGTTTCTGCCCATGAGCAGCGTGCCAGTTTTCCCTTGGACTCGATTCGTCGCCGTGCCCGCCTGGCCGATGGCTCGCTGGAGAAGAAATCCAGCTATCGGGCCGGAACCGTCGAATATGTCTATCCCGGCATGCACTCTGATGTCGGCGGCGGCTATCCCCCCGGCGACCAAGGCAAGGCCATGGGGGGGCAGGGCGAGCTGATGTCGCAATTGCCGCTGCATCACATGTATAGCGAGGCATTTGCTGCGGGAGCTCCGTTACAAGTTCCTCCGATACTTTCTGCAAAATGCGAAGACTGGCGAAAGATGAGTGATGAATCACTCTTGGAATTTAGCCTGAGCGAATTGGTTACTCGCCGCTTTAACGCCTGGCAATCCAATGCCAAGCCAGGGCCACTCGAAGACGTGGTGGAGCGCGAAACGGCTCTGATTACCGGCTGGCGGATTGATCGTTATGCAGGTGGCGTGGGGAAGACCAGTTTCTATGGGGCCATCCAGACGGGCGACGAGACCCAGGAAGTATGGGACGCCAAGCGCCGCCTCCACGCACACAGGCATGCGGAGATGGCGCGTAAACGCGAAGGTATCGAGGAGGTCAGCTGCGCTGATCGTATAGCGTCCGGCAGAACTGTCGGAGCCGGAGACTGCCAAGGTTACTCGGCCGGCGAATCCTGGGAGGTGGGCAGCCCGGGCAAACGCTTCTGCTTTGAAGAAGACTTCAAGCTGGTCGGCCCGGAGAAGTATGAAGGCCTCAACACCAACAAGACCTACGAACCGACCCTGGATAGACGCCAGCTGCGCCGCGCCGCCGACGAATTCCGCCGCGACTACGAAAAATCCTGGGAAATGGGCGAAGACACCCTCTCGGTCGGCGGCATTATTAATATCGCGCTCGGCGGTCTCGTCTACCTGATCAACGAGGAAGACGAAGCGGAGGAATACAAGGAAATCTGGGATCAGGGCACCTCGGAATACCGCAAGCTCTTCACCCAAGGGAATCAGATCGCACCGGGGAAAGATGACCTGGTGAAGCTGTTCGATGACCATGTACACGACTCGCGCGCCTGGTTCATGAACTCATCCTTTATCGCAGAGCGCGAGCCCTTCACCGACTACTTCCGCTATCGCCTAGTGCACTTCGATGATCAGTCCAACAAGCGCCTCTCGCTGCTGGCCAAGACCGGTCGTGTGGTCGGAGTCGGTATCGCCCTGGCCAGCATCGGCCTCAGCATCAAGCGCCGCGACCCACGCTACTTGCTTGGACTGAATCTGCCTTCGCTGGCTGTCCCGGTGTTGCGCGGCAAGGTCAGCTTCCCCGAAATCAGCGCCTTCGACCCGCAAACCGGCCTGGCCCTGCCCATGCAGGCCGGTCTGGAAGCGGTACGCACCTTTAGCAAGGACACCGGAAGTCTCAACAAGCTGGTAGATAGCCTACCCGCTCCGGTCGAGCTGACCGAGCAGACTGCTACCACACCCGAGCTGAAGAAAATCTTCCAGGCCGCACAGGCAGCCAAGGCGGTGGCCGATGCCAAGGAAGGCAATCCGATGGGGTTGGTCGATATGCTCGCGGGGCAGTTGGGTGACACGGAGCCACCCAGCAATACCAAGTCGCCAGATTGGCTCGATATGGCTGGTGATATGGTTGGCGACAAGCTAGGGATTGGTTGATGCACCCAGTAGTCCGGGCCGCCGTAGTTCTTCTAATAAGCCTATCGGCAGGGATTTGCCAGGCAGAGCTGCTGGGTATACCCGGCAGCCCGTGGCGGGTCGAATCGCATTGCGGAAAAAACGTTTGTGAAGTCTCGCTGACTGATGGCGCTACTTCGGAACAAGTACTGCAGTTTCCATCGCCGCCAAGTCACGCAAGCCATGAGTCCGGCATCTTCCTGCTCACCTTCGGCTGTGGTACTGCCTGCTCGGCAACTTACGCCTACAAACTCGGTGGCTTTCTGGGCGGACCATTTCCGTTGGTGGAAGTCGCCGACAATGAGCGGGAAGTACTGATGAGCCTGGGAGACAGATCGGTGCGCTTCTATCGGATGTTCGAGGCAAACGACAAACCGCTGTATGAGATAACCCCCGAGTTCGGCGGCTACAGCTTGTTGGAGAGCATCGCCGATACGGGTATAGAGGATCACGTATTTCGCGTTACCTATCAGGGCAAGGCGGACCTGGAGATGCTGGAGTACGAAGCCCCTCCACTTCCTTGAGCGACAAAGAAAAAGCGGGCCAATGGCCCGCTTTTTCTTTTTCACCTTCGGCTTATTCCACCGTTACCGATTTGGCCAAATTGCGCGGCTGGTCCACGTCAGTGCCCTTGAGCACAGCAACGTAGTAGGACAGCAGCTGCAACGGCACGGTGTAGAGAATCGGCGCCAGCACGTCGTGGATGTGCGGCATGTTGATCACCTGGGTGCCCTCGCCGTTGCCCAGGCCGGCGGCTTCGTCGGCGAAGACGATCAGTTGGCCACCGCGGGCGCGGACTTCCTGCAGGTTGGACTTGAGCTTTTCCAGCAGCTCGTTGTTCGGCGCCACGGTGACTACCGGCATGTCGGCGTCGACCAGGGCCAGCGGGCCATGCTTCAGCTCGCCGGCAGGGTAGGCCTCGGCGTGGATGTAGGAGATCTCCTTGAGCTTGAGCGCGCCTTCCATGGCCACGGGGTACTGGGCACCACGGCCGAGGAACAGGGTGTGGTGCTTCTCGGCGAACAGTTCGGCGACTTTCTCCACGGTCTTGTCCATGGCCAGCGCCTCGCCCAGGCGGGTCGGCAGGCGACGCAGTTCTTCCACCAGCTCGGCGGCGACACCGGCCTGCAGGGTGCCGCGTACCTGGCCGAGGGCCAGGGTCAGCAGCAGCAGGGAGACCAGCTGGGTGGTGAAGGCCTTGGTCGAGGCCACGCCGATTTCCGGGCCGGCCTGGGTCAGCAGGCACAGGTCGGATTCGCGCACCAGGGAGCTGGTGCCGACGTTGCAGATGGTCAGGCTGGCCAGGTAGCCGGCCTGTTTGGCATTGCGCAGGGCAGCCAGGGTGTCGGCGGTCTCGCCGGACTGGGAGATGGTGATGAACAGGGTGTCCGGCTGCACGGCCACCTGGCGGTAGCGGAACTCGCTGGCCACTTCGATCTGGCAGGGAATGCCGGTCAGGGCTTCGAGCCAGTAACGGGCGACCATGCCGGCGTGGTAGCTGGTACCGCAGGCGACGATCTGTACGTTGCGCACCTTGGCGAACAGCTCGGCGGCCTGCGGGCCAAAGGCCTGGACCAGAACATGGTCGCCGCCCAGACGGCCTTCCAGGGTGCGCTGCACGACCTTGGGCTGCTCGTGGATTTCCTTGAGCATGAAGTGGCGATACTCACCTTTATCCGCCGCTTCAGCCCCTTCGTGGTACTGCACAGCTTCGCGCTGTACGGATTGGCCGGCGACGTCCCAGATCTGCACGCTGTCGCGACTGATCTCGGCGATATCGCCCTCCTCCAGGTACATGAAGCGGTCGGTGACCTGGCGCAGGGCGAGCTGGTCGGAAGCGAGGAAGTTCTCGCCCAGGCCCAGGCCGATCACCAACGGGCTGCCGCTGCGGGCGGCGAGGATGCGGTCCGGCTGGGCGGCGCTGATCACGGCCAGGCCGTAGGCGCCATGCAGCTCGGGAATGGCGGCCTTGAGTGCGGCGGTGAGGTCGCCGAGCTGCTGCAGTTTGTGGTGCAGCAGGTGGACGATGGTCTCGGTGTCGGTATCGGAGGTGAAGACATAGCCGAGGCCCTTGAGGCGCTCGCGCAGTTCCTCGTGGTTCTCGATGATGCCGTTGTGCACCACAGCCAGTTGCTCACCGGAGAAGTGTGGGTGGGCGTTGCGTTCGCTCGGCGCGCCGTGGGTGGCCCAGCGGGTATGGGCGATGCCCAGGTGGCCGGTCAGCGGCTCGCCGGCCAGGGCCTGCTCCAGCTCGGAGACCTTGCCCACGCGGCGGCGGCGCTGCAGTTCGCCGGCCTGGGTGAAGACCGCCACGCCGGCGCTGTCATAGCCGCGATATTCCAGGCGCTTGAGGCCTTCGACCAGGATCGGGGTGATGTTGCGTTCGGCGACGGCGCCAACGATGCCACACATAGCGGTTCTCCTCAGGAAGCGGCGGCGAGGATCAGCTGGACCCCCCGCGCGCGTATCTGTTCGGCCACCTGGCTATCCAGGCGGTCGTCGGTGATCAGGGTATGGACGCTGCTCCAGGGCAGCTCCAGGTTAGGAATGCGCCGGCCGACCTTGTCGCTCTCGACCATGACGATGACCTCGCGAGCCACCTCGGCCATAACCCTTGAGAGTCCCAGCAGCTCGTTGAAGGTGGTGGTGCCACGTTCCAGGTCGATGCCATCGGCGCCGATGAACAGCTGGTCGAAGTCGTAGGAGCGCAGCACCTGCTCGGCGACCTGCCCCTGGAAGGATTCGGAGTGCGGGTCCCAGGTACCGCCTGTCATCAGCAGCACCGGTTCATGCTCGATGTCGCGCAGGGCATTGGCCACGTTCAGCGAGTTGGTCATCACCACCAGGCCGGGCTTGCGGCCGAGCTGCGGGATCATCGCCGCCGTGGTGCTGCCGCTATCGATGATGATGCGCGCGTGCTCACGAATCAGGCCGACCGCAGCACGGGCGATCACCTGCTTGTGACGGGAGACGGGCTGGGCCGGCTCGCCGATCAGCTCCTGCGGCATGGGCACGGCGCCGCCGTAGCGACGCAGCAGCAGACCGTTCTTCTCCAGCTCGGCCAGATCCTTTCGAATCGTAACTTCGGAGGTGGCGAAATGCTGAGCCAGGGCATCCACGACCACCTCGCCCTGCTCGTTGAGCAAGGCGAGAATCGCGTGGCGACGCTGGGGAGTGTTGCGTTTCGACATTTAAGTTTCGATTCGAAAGATAAGTGCGCGAATCAAAACCTAATGAAAGCTAACGGTCAAGCGCTGGATGGAAAAAGGCGGCCAGAGCCGCCTTCTTTCAATCGCTTCGGACTACTTGGGAGTCTTCTGCGGACGCTTCCAGCCTTCGATATTGCGCTGCTTGGCGCGGCCGACGGCCAGGGCGGCGACCGGTACATCCTGGGTCACGGTGGAGCCGGCCCCGGTGGTGGCGCCATCGCCCAGAGTGACCGGCGCTACCAACGAGCTATTCGAGCCGATAAACACGTCCTCGCCCATCACTGTTTTGTGCTTGTTCGCACCGTCGTAATTGCAGGTGATGGTACCGGCGCCGATGTTGGTACGCGCGCCGATCTCGGCGTCGCCCAGGTAGCTCAGGTGGCCGGCCTTGGCGCCCTCGCCCAGCACCGCGTTCTTCAGCTCGACGAAGTTGCCGACGTGAGCCTTGGCACCAAGCTTGGCGCCCGGACGCAAACGGGCGAACGGGCCACAATCGGCGCCCTCGCCCACTTCGGCACCTTCCAGGTGGCTGTTGGCTTTGATGATGGCGCCGCGGCGCAGGATGGAATCCCTGATTACGCAGTTCGGGCCGATCTGCACACCATCCTCGACCACTACCTTGCCTTCGAGGATGACGTTGACGTCGATGAGCACATCGCGGCCCATGGTCGCCTCTCCGCGCAGGTCGAAGCGTTCCGGGTCCAGCAGGGTCACCCCCTGGGCCATCAGCGTGCGGGCGGCTCGCTGCTGGTAATGGCGCTCGAGCTGCGACAGCTGGATGCGGTCGTTGGCGCCGAGCACTTCCATCTCGTCCCGGGCCGTCTCGGTGGCCACCACCAGGCCGTCGGCCACCGCCATGGCGATGACGTCGGTGAGGTAGTACTCGCCCTGGGCGTTGCTGTTGGACAGGCGACCCAGCCAGTCACCCAGGCGCTTGCCCGGTACGGCGAGAATCCCGGTATTGCCTTCGCGAATGGCGCGCTGGGCCTCACTGGCATCCTTGTGCTCGACGATCGCCTGCACCACGCCGTGGGCGTCGCGCTCGATGCGGCCATAGCCGGTGGGATCGGCCAGATTGACCGTCAGCAGTCCCAGTTGGGACTCGTTGGCCTGCTCGAGCAGACGGGTCAGGGTTTCCACCCGGGTCAGCGGCACGTCGCCATAGAGGATCAGCACCTTCTCCGCTTCCAACCCCGGCAGCGCCTGGGCCACAGCGTGGCCGGTACCCAGCTGCTGGGCCTGCAGCACGAAGTTAATATCGTCGGCCGCCAGGCGCTCGCGGACCAGCTCGGCGCCGTGGCCGATCACCACGTGGATCTTGCGCGGCGACAACTCGCGGGCGGTGTCGATGACGTGGCCGAGCATGGGCTTGCCGGCCACCGGATGCAGGACCTTAGGCAGGGCCGAGCGCATGCGGGTGCCCTGGCCGGCGGCGAGGATGACGATATCGAGGGACATGCTGAAATCCTGAACGAACGGAGTCCCGCAAGGGGACGGCAGAAAAAGAAAAAGGGTAGCCAAGGCTACCCTTTTACTTGCTCGCGCTGAAGTCGGAGTGCGGGACTCAGTACTTCTTGCGCAGCTGCTGGACGGTGCGCAGCTGGGCTGCAACTTCGGCCAGGTGAGCGGAGGCGGAACCGTAGTCGAACTCCGCGCCCTTCTGATGCAGAGCCTTCTCGGCGGCCTTGAGGGCCTCCTGGGCGGCTGCTTCGTCGATGTCGCTGGCGCGAGTCACGGTGTCGGCCAGGACCTTCACCATGTTCGGCTGGACTTCCAGGAAGCCGCCGGAGATGTAGAACACCTCATGCTCGCCACCCTGCTTGACCAGACGGATCGGGCCCGGCTTGAGATCGGTGATCAGCGGGGCATGGCCCGGTGCGATACCCAGATCGCCCAGGTTGCCGTGCGCAATCACCATCTCGACCAGACCGGAGAAGATCTCCGCTTCGGCACTGACGATGTCGCAATGGACAGTAATGGCCATACGCTTGCCTCACGTGAGCGCCCGTTGCCGGGCGCACGGATTACAGTTTCTTGGCTTTCTCGATGACTTCTTCGATGCCGCCGACCATGTAGAACGCCTGCTCCGGCAGGTGGTCGTAGTCGCCGTTGAGGATGCCTTTGAAGCCAGCGATGGTGTCCTTCAGGGAGACGTACTTGCCCGGCGAACCGGTGAAGACTTCGGCCACGAAGAACGGCTGGGACAGGAAGCGCTGGATCTTACGAGCACGGGCCACCAGCTGCTTGTCGGCTTCGGACAGTTCGTCCATGCCGAGAATCGCGATGATGTCCTTCAGCTCCTTGTAGCGCTGCAGTACGTACTGCACGCCACGAGCGGTCTCGTAGTGCTCGTTGCCGATCACGTTCGGGTCCAGCTGGCGGCTGGTGGAGTCCAGCGGATCGACTGCCGGGTAGATACCCAGGGAGGCGATGTCACGGGACAGAACCACGGTGGCGTCCAGGTGGGCGAAGGTGGTCGCCGGAGATGGGTCGGTCAGGTCGTCCGCGGGAACGTATACGGCCTGGATCGAGGTGATCGAACCGGTCTTGGTGGAGGTGATGCGCTCCTGCAGAACACCCATTTCCTCGGCCAGAGTCGGCTGGTAACCCACCGCGGACGGCATACGACCCAGCAGCGCGGACACTTCGGTACCGGCCAGGGTGTAACGGTAGATGTTGTCGACGAACAGCAGAACGTCGCGGCCTTCGTCACGGAACTTCTCGGCCATGGTCAGGCCGGTCAGCGCCACGCGCAGACGGTTGCCTGGCGGCTCGTTCATCTGGCCATAGACCAGGGCCACTTTGTCGAGAACGTTGGAGTCCTTCATCTCGTGGTAGAAGTCGTTACCCTCACGAGTACGCTCACCCACACCGGCGAACACGGAATAACCGCTGTGCTCGATGGCGATGTTACGGATCAGCTCCATCATGTTCACGGTCTTGCCCACGCCGGCGCCGCCGAACAGGCCGACCTTGCCGCCCTTGGCGAACGGGCAGACCAGATCGATGACCTTGATGCCGGTTTCCAGCAGCTCATTGGAGCCAGCCTGCTCGGAATAGGACGGTGCAGCGCGGTGGATTTCCCACTGCTCTTCTTCGCCGATGGGGCCGGCTTCGTCGATCGGGTTGCCCAGCACGTCCATGATCCGGCCGAGGGTCGCTTTGCCCACCGGTACGGAGATGGCCTTGCCAGTGCTGCCGACGTCCAGGCCACGCTTCAGGCCTTCGGTCGAACCCATCGCAATGGTACGTACCACGCCGTCGCCCAGCTGCTGCTGGACTTCGAGGGTGGTTTCGGCGCCGACCACTTTCAGCGCCTCGTAGACTGCCGGTACCTGATCACGCGGGAATTCCACGTCGATAACGGCGCCGATGATTTGAACGATACGTCCGCTACTCATCTTTGGTTCCTCTGAATATTTGAACCGTTCTTAAACCGCGGCAGCGCCGCCGACGATTTCCGAAATTTCCTGGGTGATCGCTGCCTGACGCGCCTTGTTGTAGATCAGCTGGAGTTCGCTGATCAGGTTGCCGGCGTTGTCGGTGGCGTTCTTCATCGCGATCATCCGCGCAGCCTGTTCGGCCGCGTTGTTCTCGACCACCGCCTGGTACACCTGCGACTCCACGTAACGCACCATCAGCCCTTCGAGGAGCTGCTTGGCATCGGGTTCGTACAGGTAATCCCAGTGGTGCTTGAGACCCTCATCCGGAGTCGCCACCAGCGGAATCAGCTGTTCCACTGTGGGCTTTTGCACCATGGTATTGATGAACTTGTTCGAGACCACGGACAGACGATCGATGCGACCTTCGAGGTAAGCATCGAGCATCACCTTGACGGAACCGATCAGATCGTTGATCGACGGTGCTTCGCCCAGGTGGCTGATCGCAGCAACGACATTGCCACCAAAGTTGCGGAAGAATGCCGCACCCTTGCTGCCAATCACGCAGAGATCAACCTCTACGCCTTGCTCGCGATTGCTCGCCATGTCCTTGACCAGAGCCTTGAACAGGTTGGTGTTCAGGCCACCGCACAGACCACGGTCCGAGCTCACCACGATGTAACCGGCGCGCTTGACTTCGCGCTCGATCATGAACGGGTGGCGGTATTCCGGGTTGGCGTTGGCCAGATGACCAATCACCTGGCGGATACGGTCCGCGTAGGGACGGCTGGCCGCCATGCGCTGCTGAGCCTTGCGCATCTTGCTGACCGCCACCTTTTCCATGGCGCTGGTGATCTTCTGCGTGCTTTTGATGCTCGCAATCTTGCTGCGAATCTCTTTTGCGCCTGCCATTTGACACCTATCGGGTTAGCAGGCGGGGGCCGTCACCGACCCCCGCTGCGGCTTACCAGGTTTGGGTGGCCTTGAACTTCTCGATGCCGGCCTTGATGCCTGCATCGATTTCGTCGTTGAAGTCACCTTTCTCGTTGATCTTGGCCATCAGATCGGCCAGCTCACGATTGAAGTAGCCCAGCAGAGCAGCTTCGAAGGCGCCAACTTTGTTCACTTCCACGTCGGTCAGGAAGCCGCGCTCGGCAGCGTACAGGGACACGGACATGTCGGCGATGGACATGGGCGCGTACTGCTTCTGCTTCATCAGCTCGGTAACACGCTGACCGTGCTCGAGCTGCTTGCGGGTGGCTTCGTCCAGGTCAGAAGCGAACTGGGCGAAGGCCGCCAGTTCACGGTACTGAGCCAGAGCGGTACGGATACCACCGGAGAGCTTCTTGATGATCTTGGTCTGGGCGGCGCCACCGACGCGGGATACCGAGATACCGGCGTTGACGGCCGGACGGATGCCCGAGTTGAACATGGCGGATTCCAGGAAGATCTGACCGTCGGTGATCGAAATCACGTTGGTCGGAACGAACGCGGAAACGTCACCGGCCTGGGTTTCGATGATCGGCAGAGCGGTCAGGGAACCGGTCTTGCCAGTCACGGCGCCATTGGTGAACTTCTCGACGTATTCCTCGGAAACGCGGGAAGCGCGCTCCAGCAGGCGGCTGTGGAGATAGAACACGTCGCCCGGGTAGGCTTCGCGGCCCGGCGGACGGCGCAGCAGCAGGGAGATCTGGCGGTAGGCAACGGCCTGCTTGGACAGGTCGTCGTACACGATCAGGGCGTCTTCGCCGCGGTCGCGGAAGTACTCACCCATGGTGCAACCGGCGTACGGAGCCAGGAACTGCAGGGCAGCCGATTCGGACGCGGACGCGGCCACCACGATGGTGTTGGCCAGGGCGCCGGACTCTTCCAGCTTGCGCACCACGTTGGCGATGGTCGACTGCTTCTGACCGATAGCCACGTAGACGCAGCGTATGCCGCTGTTCTTCTGGTTGATGATGGCGTCGACGGCCAGGGCGGTCTTACCGATCTGACGGTCACCGATGATCAGCTCACGCTGGCCACGGCCTACCGGGATCATGGCGTCGACCGACTTGTAGCCGGTCTGTACCGGCTGGTCGACCGACTTACGCCAGATCACGCCCGGAGCCACTTTCTCGACAGCGTCGGTAGCGGCGGCGTTGATCGGACCCTTGCCATCGATCGGATTGCCCAGGGCATCGACCACGCGGCCCAGCAGTTCCGGACCGACCGGAACTTCCAGGATGCGGCCGGTGCACTTGGCGCTCATGCCTTCGGCCAGGGTGGTGTACGCACCCAGAACCACGGCACCGACGGAGTCTTGCTCCAGGTTCAGCGCCATACCGTAGACACCGCCCGGGAACTCGATCATTTCGCCGTACATGACGTCGGCCAGACCGTAGATACGCACGATACCGTCGGAGACGGATACCACGGTGCCTTCGTTGCGGGCTTGGGAAGAGACGTCGAGTTTCTCGATACGTCCCTTGATGATTTCACTAATTTCGGAAGGATTGAGTTGCTGCATTGCTCTGCTGCCCCTTCAAACTCAAGATTTCAACGCTTCGGCCAGTTTCGCGAGCTTGCCGCGAACCGAGCCATCGATAACCAGGTCGCCCGCGCGGACTACCACTCCACCCAGCAGGGAAGCGTCTTCCGTCACGTGCAGACGCACTTCTCGGCTGAGCCGTGCGTTGAGAACCTTGGCGAGTTTGTCTTGCTGTTCTGTGCTCAATGCGAAGGCACTGGTCACTTCCACGTCCACCGACTTTTCCTGTTCGGCCTTGTAGGTCTCGAACAGGGCGGCGATTTCCGGCAACAGCGCGAGGCGGTCGTTTTCGGAAAGAACGGAAATGAAGTTCTGTGCCTTGGCGTCGAACTTGTCACCGCACACTTCGTTGAAAGCGGCGGCCTTCTCTGCGCTCGTCAAACGCGGGGCCTGGAGCACGCGCTGCATGTGGTCGTCCTGCGACACCGCAGCAGCGAGGCCCAGCATGGCCGACCAAGCGGCCAGCTGCTGATTGCCTTGGGCGTACTCGAAGGCAGCCTTAGCGTAAGGTCGGGCCAGCGTGGTCAGTTCTGCCATGATCGCCCTCGCTTAGATTTCGGCGGCCAGTTTGTTAACCAGCTCCGCATGCGCGTTTTGATCGATGGACGCACCCAGGATCTTCTCGGCACCGCCGACGGCCAGGGCACCCACTTGGGCACGCAGGGCGTCTTTGACGCTGTTCAGTTCCTGTTCGATCTCGGCCTGAGCCTGAGCCTTCACGCGGTCAGCCTCGGTACGAGCCTGATCACGGGCTTCGTCGACGATCTGGGTCGCGCGCTTCTTGGCTTGCTCGATGATTTCAGCAGCCTGGGTTTTGGCTTCGCGCAGTTGCTGGGCCACTTTCTCATGGGCCAGTTCCAGATCGCGAGCCGCACGGTTGGCGGCGTCCAGACCATCGGCGATCTTCTTCTGGCGTTCACGCAGAGCCGTGATGACCGGAGGCCACACGAACTTCATGCAGAACAGCACGAAAATGAAGAACGCAACGGCCTGGCCAATCAGGGTTGCATTAATGTTCACGCCAACACCTCGCTGTTCGTTGTTTCGTCAAACCAATCCACTCGCCGGAGCGAGTGATTAGCCGGCGATCTGACCAACGAAGGGGTTCGCGAAGGTGAAGAACAGAGCGATACCCACACCGATCATGGTCACGGCGTCCAGCAGACCGGCGACGATGAACATTTTGACCTGCAGCATCGGAACCATTTCCGGCTGACGAGCAGCGCCTTCCAGGAACTTGCCGCCCAGCAGACCGAAGCCGATGGCAGTACCCAGAGCGCCCAGACCGATCAGCAGAGCAACGGCAATCGCGGTGAGACCAACTACAGTTTCCATTTTTCCTCCCGACTTTTTATGTCGTATTGGTTTAGGGGTTTAAGTGAAGCGGTAAAGCGGTTTTCAGCTACCAGAGACGCGCAAAGCGCCTCTTAGTGGTTGTCTTCGTGCGCCATCGACAGATAGACGATGGTCAACATCATGAAGATGAAGGCCTGCAGGGTGATGATCAGGATGTGGAACACCGCCCACGCCCAGTTCAGCGCCACGCCCAGAGTGCTCAGCAGGAACAGGCCGCTGCCGAACATCACGGCGATCAGGATGAAGATCAGTTCGCCGGCGTACATGTTGCCGAACAGACGCAGAGCCAGCGAGATGGGCTTGGCGATCAGGGTGACGAACTCGAGCAGGAAGTTCACCGGGATCAACAGGATCTGCACGGCGATGTTCTTGCTGCTAAACGGGTGCAGAGTCAGCTCGCCGAGGAAGCCGCCGATGCCCTTAACCTTGATGCTGTAGAACACGATCAGGGCGAACACCGACAGGGCCAGGCCCAGAGTGGCGTTCGGGTCGGTGGTCGGCACGACGCGGAAGAACAGGTGCTCGTTGCCGGTGATCTTGGCAGCCAGGACCGGCAGGAAGTCCACCGGCACCAGGTCCATCAGGTTCATCAGGAAGATCCAGACGAAGATGGTCAGGGCCAGCGGCGCGATCAGGGCGTTGCGGCCGTGGAAGGTGTCCTTGACGCTGCCATCGACGAACTCGATCAGCACTTCGACGAAGTTCTGCAAGCCGCCCGGCTGACCGCTGGTGGCGCGCTTGGCCGCCATGCGGAACAGGAAGATGAAGATCAGGCCCAGTACCAAGGACCAGCCCAGGGTGTCCACGTGGAACGCCCAGAAGCCCATTTCCTTGGCTTCCTGTGCAGTGTGGGCGAAGCTCCAGCCGTTCACCGGGTGCTGACCATAGGTCAGGTTTTGCAGGTGGTGCTGGATGTAGCCCGAAGCGGTTTGTTCTGCCATGTTTGCCTCAAACGCTCTAAGGTCTCGAAAGTCTTGTTCTCATCAGCAGCGGTGCGAACCAGCCGACGCTGAGCGCCAGCACGAAGACGCCGAACACGGCCGGCGCCTGCAGTGGTTTCACCACCACGAACGTCAGTGCGAAAAGCACTGCCGTCAGAATCAGCTTGCCCGCTTCGCCGGCGTAGAACGACCGGACGATGCTCTGGGCAGCCCGGGCTCCGCTGAAGCGGAAGGCCTTGTGGGCGAAGTACAGATTGGGCAGCCAAGCGATGAGCCCCCCACAGAGTCCCGAGTAGCCGCTCACCGGGCCAAGCCATATCCCGAGGATGGCAGCGGCCAGCAGAATCACGACCAGCTGGGCCAGCAGCACCGGAAAAACCGGTAGACGATGGAAAGGCAGGCGGTTCGGCGTGCGGGCATCCATCTCTTTGCTGTTCCTCTGGGTCGGCACGTCAAATCAACAACTTGGCATACTTTGTGCCGACAAAATGCGCGCAGAGTATAGGGGGCGAACCCCCCCCGTTCAACAGGCCGGTAGTGAATTCCGACCGCTCGCTACATTTGCAATTGTGTCAGCGGATGTGGGCCAGAACGCCCTGCAGTTCATCGAGCGAACCATAACGGATGACCAGCTGACCTTTGCCCTTGGCACCATGCTTGATCTGCACCGGAGCGCCTAGCTTCTCGGCCAGGCGCTGTTCCAGACGATTGATGTCGGGATCGGCCTTGACCTTCTCAACAGGTTTTTCCTTGGCGTTCAGCCACTGGCGCACCAGTGCCTCGGTTTGGCGCACGGTGAGGCCTCGTGCGACAACATGTCGCGCGCCTTCTACCTGTTGCTCCATGGGCAGGCCGAGCAGCGCGCGGGCGTGACCCATTTCCAGATCGCCATGGGAAAGCAGAGTCTTGATCTCGTCCGGCAGGGCGATCAGGCGCAGCAGGTTGGTGATGGTCACCCGCGACTTGCCCACGGCGTCGGCGACCTGCTGCTGAGTCAGCTCGAACTCCTGCTGCAGCCTCTGCAGGGCCACAGCCTCTTCGATCGGATTGAGATCTTCGCGCTGAATGTTCTCGATCAGCGCCATGGCGATGGCGGCTTCGTCCGGCACCTCGCGAACCATGGCCGGGATCTTGTCCAGACCGGCCTGCTGGCTGGCGCGCCAGCGGCGTTCGCCGGCGATGATCTCGAAACGGCCGCCGCCGATGGGGCGCACGACGATCGGCTGCATCACGCCCTGGGCCTTGATCGAGTTGGCCAGCTCTTCCAGGGCCGAAGGATCCATGTCGCGACGCGGCTGGTACTTGCCACGCTGGATCAGGTCCAGCGGCAGGTGCTGCAGCTCGCGGCTGTCGACCTGGACCGCTTCCTCTTCCAGGGTGGCGGCGGTGCTGCCGCCGAGCAGGGCGTCCAGGCCGCGGCCGAGTCCTCGTTTCTTGGTGGCCATGGGATTCCTTATGCGGTTGCGGTTTTTGCGGCGGCGCGCTGTCGGCGCACCAGTTCGCCGGCCAGGGCCAGGTAGGCGATGGCGCCGCGGGATTGCTTGTCGTATGCCAGCGCCGGCATGCCGAAGCTGGGCGCCTCGGCCAGACGCACGTTGCGCGGGATCACCACGTCGTACAGCTGGTCGCCGAAGTGCTCCTTGAGCTGGGCACTGACATCGTTGGTCAGGCTGATGCGCGGGTCATACATGGTGCGCAGCAGGCCTTCGATCTTCAGGTTCGGATTGAGCAGCTGCCCGATGCGCTGAATGCTGTTCATCAGGTCGCTCAGACCTTCCAGTGCGTAGTACTCGCACTGCATGGGGATGATCACGCCATCGGCGGCGACCAGGGCATTGACCGTGAGCATCGACAGCGCCGGCGGGCAGTCGATGAGGATGTAGTCGTAGTTCTCGCGGATCGGTGCCAGGGCGTATCGCAGGCGGCTCTCCTTCATCTTCATCTCGAGCAGCGCAACTTCCGCGGCGGTCAGGTCGCGGTTGGCCGGCAGCAGCTGGTAGCCGCCGTGCTCGGAGAACTGCATGGCCTCGCCGACGGTGCTCTCGCCGATCAGCACGTCGTAGATGGAATGCTCCAGGGCCTGCTTATCCACACCGCTGCCCATGGTGGCGTTGCCCTGTGGATCGAGGTCGATCAGCAGCACGCGGCGCTTGGTGGCGACCAGCGAGGCGGCCAGGTTGATGCAGGTGGTGGTCTTGCCGACTCCGCCTTTCTGGTTGGCGATCGCGAATACCTTGGCCATCTTGCTCCCCTTTAGACCGAGCGACGCAGTATCAACAGATGGCGCTGGCCTTGGCAACCGGGAACCCGCAGCACGTCGCAGCTTTGCAGGCGGAAGTCCGCCGGCAGTGCCTGCAGCTCATCGTCGGGCTGCACGCCCTTCATCGCCAGCCAGTGGGTGTCGGCATCGCCGAGATGACGGGTCCAGTTGCTGAAGTCTTCCAGCGAGCTGAAGGCGCGCGAGCAGATGCCGGTGAACGGCTGCTGCGGCTGGAACTCTTCGACCCGGCTGTGGACAACTTCCAGGTTGGCCAGCTTGAGCTCCAGCTTCACCTGGGTGAGGAAGCGGGTCTTCTTGCCATTGGAGTCGAGCAGGGTGAAGCGGCGCTCTGGGAACAGGATGGCCAGCGGCACGCCGGGCATGCCGCCGCCACTGCCGACGTCCAGCCAGTTGTCACCATGCAGGGCGACGTAGGGCACCACGGACAGGCTGTCGAGCAGATGGCGCGAGACCATCTCGTCCGGGTTGCGCACGGCGGTCAGGTTGTAGGCCTTGTTCCACTTGATCAGCAGGGCCAGGTAGCCGAGCAGCTGTTCGTGCTGCTGGGCGGTGAGCGTTACGCCAAGCGTCTGCGCGCCCTGCGCGAGTTCATCGGCATGGCGTTGGGTGACCACGGACATCAGGCGCTCTGCTCCAGCTGGCGGCCGGCGCCGCGTTTCTTCAGGTGGATCAGCAGCAGGGAGATGGCCGCCGGCGTCACGCCCGGGATGCGGCCGGCCTGGCCGAGCGTCTCAGGGCGGGCGTTGCCGAGCTTGTGCTGAATCTCCTTGGAGAGACCGGAGATGCTGGCGTAGTCGATATCGGCCGGCAGCCTGGTGTCCTCACTGGCGCGCAGGCGCTCGATCTCTTCCTGCTGGCGGTCGATGTAGCCGGCGTACTTGGTCTTGATCTCGACCTGCTCGGCGACCTGGGCATCCACCTGCGGCGCTTGTGTCACTTCGGCCAGGGCGGCGTAGTCGATTTCCGGGCGGGCCAGCAGGTTGAGCAGGTTGTACTCATGGGCCAGTGGCGTGCCGAAGCGCGCGACGATGGCATCGCCCTGCGGGGTGCCGGGGCGCACCCAGGTGCTCTTCAGGCGCTGCTCTTCCTGAACGATGCCCTCGCGCTTGGCCTCGAAGGCGGCCCAGCGGGTGTCGTCGACCAGACCCAGCTCGCGGCCCTTCTCGGTCAGGCGCAGGTCGGCGTTGTCCTCGCGCAGGATCAGCCGGTATTCGGCGCGCGAGGTGAACATGCGGTACGGCTCCTGGGTGCCCAGGGTGATCAGGTCGTCGACCAGCACGCCGATATAGGCCTCGTCGCGGCGCGGGCACCAGGCGTCTTTGCCCTGGGCACGCAGCGCGGCGTTGGCCCCGGCCAGCAGGCCCTGGGCGCCGGCTTCTTCATAACCGGTGGTGCCGTTGATCTGGCCGGCGAAGAACAGACCGCCGATGACCTTGGTCTCCAGGCTGTACTTGAGGTCGCGAGGGTCGAAGTAGTCGTACTCGATGGCGTAGCCGGGACGCACGATATGGGCGTTCTCCATGCCGCGGATCGAACGCACGATTTCCAGCTGCACGTCGAACGGCAGCGAGGTGGAGATGCCGTTGGGGTACAGCTCATGTGTTGTGAGTCCCTCGGGCTCGATAAACACCTGGTGGCTGTCCTTGTCGGCGAAGCGATGGATCTTGTCCTCGATCGACGGGCAGTAGCGCGGGCCGATGCCTTCGATCACGCCGGAGTACATCGGCGAGCGATCCAGGTTGCTGGCGATGATCTCGTGGGTGCGCGCGTTGGTGTGGGTCATCCAGCAGCTGATCTGCTGCGGATGCATGTCCTTGTTGCCGAGGAAGGACATCACCGGGATCGGCGTGTCGCCGGGCTGCTCGGTCATCACCGAAAAGTCCACGGAACGGCCATCGATACGCGGCGGGGTACCGGTCTTCAGCCGGCCGACACGCAGCGGCAGCTCGCGCAGCCGCTTGGCCAGCGCGATCGAGGGTGGATCGCCGGCGCGGCCGCCGGAATAGTTCTGCAGGCCGATGTGGATAAGTCCGCCGAGGAAGGTACCAGTGGTCAGCACCACGTTGTCCGCGTGAAAGCGCAGACCCATCTGGGTGGCTACACCCTTGACCTGGTCCTGCTCGACGATCAGGTCGTCCGCCGCCTGCTGGAATATCCACAGGTTCGGCTGGTTCTCCAGGATCTCGCGGATGGCTGCCTTGTACAGCACCCGGTCGGCCTGGGCGCGAGTGGCGCGTACGGCCGGACCCTTGCGACTGTTGAGCACGCGGAACTGGATGCCGCCTTTATCGGTGGCCAGTGCCATGGCGCCGCCGAGGGCATCGATTTCCTTGACCAGGTGACTCTTGCCGATACCGCCGATCGCGGGGTTGCAGCTCATCTGGCCGAGGGTTTCCACATTGTGGGTCAGCAGCAGGGTCTTCACGCCCATGCGTGCGGCTGCCAGCGCAGCCTCGGTGCCGGCATGGCCGCCGCCGATCACGATCACGTCAAAACGGGAAGGGAAGTCCACCACGCACCTCGTGCCTGTAGAGAAAGGGGGATTGGAAAGGGGTGGCAAGTATAGGGAGTTGGCCTGGCCGAATGAAGCCTTCTGGACAAAAAATAGCCAGAACTCCGCTGCTCAGGAAAAGAGAGAATAAAAGAGAGAAATCTTATAAAGCTTAGTTTTTATGTCTATGTATGGTGCAGCGCCTTTCTGTGGATAGATCGCTACAGCCTGCATATGCCATGGTCTGCAGCGATGTATAAGGCTGTGCCATTCCTGGCCCTATCCCTTGGGCAAGCTGGATAACGCCTGTGGATGAAAACGTGCTTTATGCACAGGCTGGTTTTCCACGCTATTGTCACCAGGCTTATCGACCGGGCTCAGGCGTGGTTTTCCACAGGGTTTGGGAAACCTATTTGCCGATGCAGAAGCTGGAGAAGATCCGTCCCAGCAGGTCGTCCGAGCTGAAGGCGCCGGTGATTTCGCCCAAGGCCTGCTGGGCCTGGCGCAGGTCCTCGGCCAGCAGCTCACCGGCGCCCATCAGGGTCAGCTGGTTGCGGCCGTGCTCGAGGCTGGCCTGGGCATGGCGCAGGGCCTCGAGGTGACGACGGCGCGCGCTGAAACCGCTCTCGGCGGTCTGCTCGAAGCCCATGCAGGCCTTGAGGTGTTCGCGTAGCAGATCCAGACCATCGGCCGACTTAGCTGACAGGGTGAGGGTGACATGGCCGTCGTCACAGGTTTCCATGGCCACGGCTTCGCCGGACAGATCGGCCTTGTTGCGGATCAGGGTGACCCGCGCCGGATCGGGCTTCGTGTCGAGGAACTCTGGCCACAGGGCAAAGGGATCGGCCGCCTCCGGGGCGGTTGAGTCGACGACCAACAGCACCCGATCCGCCTCGCCGATGGCCTCGAGTGCACGCTCCACACCGATGCGTTCGACCTGATCGTCGGTGTCGCGCAGGCCGGCGGTATCCACCACATGCAGAGGCATGCCGTCGATGTGGATATGTTCGCGCAGCACGTCGCGGGTGGTGCCGGCGATATCGGTGACGATGGCCGCCTCGCGCCCCGCCAGGGCGTTGAGCAGGCTGGACTTGCCGGCATTGGGACGACCGGCGATCACCACGTTCATGCCGTCCCGCAGCAGAGCGCCCTGGCCCGCCTCGCGCAGCACTGTGGATAAATAGTCGCGCACACCGTCTAGCTGGCTGAGTACGTGGCCATCAGCCAGGAAGTCGATCTCCTCCTCGGGGAAGTCGATGGCCGCCTCGACGTAGATGCGCAACTGGATCAGCCGCTCCGTCAGCTCATGCACCCGCCGCGAGAATTCGCCCTGCAGTGAGCGCAACGCGTTGCGCGCGGCCTGGGTCGAGCTGGCCTCGATTAGATCAGCGATGGCCTCGGCCTGAGCCAGGTCGAGCTTGTCGTTGAGGAAGGCGCGTTCGCTGAACTCGCCCGGCCGGGCTTGGCGGGCACCCAGCTGTAGGCAACGCTGCAGCAGCATGTCGAGCACCACCGGGCCGCCGTGGCCTTGCAGTTCGAGCACATCTTCGCCGGTGAAGGAATGAGGACCGGGGAAGAACAGCAGCAGGCCCTGGTCGATCACCTCGCCATCGTCGTCGTGCCAGGGGCCGTAATGGGCATAGCGTGGCTTGGGTTCCAGGCCGGCCAGGGTGATGCCGATTGCACGAGCGCGCGGGCCGGATACGCGCACGATGCCGACGCCCCCGCGGCCCTGGGCGGTGGCGACGGCGGCTATGGTTTCGCGGGCAGTGGTCATGGAGGGCTCTCGACTGTGGATATCGTGCGGATAGCAAAACGCCCCACGAGGGGGCGTCTTGTGCAGCTTCAGCGGACTCAGGCTTTCGCCGTCGCGGCCTCGATCTTGCGCGTAATGTACCACTGCTGGGCAATGGACAAGACGTTGTTGACCACCCAGTACAGCACCAGACCGGCAGGGAACCAGAGGAAGAAGAAGGTGAAGATGATCGGCATCAGCTTCATCACCTTGGCCTGCATGGGGTCCGGCGGCGTCGGGTTGAGGCGCTGCTGAATGAACATGGTGGCGCCCATGATGATCGGCAGGATGAAGAACGGATCCTTGATCGACAGGTCGGTGATCCAGCCCAGCCATGGTGCTTGGCGCATCTCGACGCTTTCCAGCAGCACCCAGTAGAGGGCCAGGAACACCGGCATCTGCACCAGGATCGGCAGGCAGCCGCCGAGCGGATTGATCTTCTCCTTCTTGTACAGCTCCATCATCGCCTGGGACATCTTCTGGCGATCGTCCCCGTGCTGCTCCTTCAGTGCCTGCAGCTTGGGCGACACGGCGCGCATGCGGGCCATGGAGCGATAACTGGCGGCGGACAGCGGGAAGAAGGCCAGCTTGATGATGATGGTCAGGACGATGATCGACCAGCCCCAGTTGCCGAGCAGATCATGGATGTGTTCCAGCAGCCAGAAGATCGGTTGGGCGATGAACCACAGGATGCCGTAGTCGACGGTCAGTTCCAGGCCGGGAGACAGGGCCTTGAGGTGTTCCTGGGTCTTCGGACCGGCATACAGCACGGCGCCGGTCTCGGCGCTGGCGCCGGCGGCGACGCTCAGCTGCGGGCCGGTGAAGCCGATGATGTAGTTGCCCTGGCTGTCCTTGCGGGTCTGGACGCTGTTGCTGTCGTCCTTGTCGGCGACCCAGGCGGTGACGAAGTAGTGCTGCAGCCAGGCGACCCAGCCGCCCTGCACGGTTTCGCGCAGGCTCTTCTCGTCCATGTCGCCCATCTTCACCTTTTTATAAGGCTCATCGGCGGTCCACATAGCCGCACCCAGGTAGGTGGCGGTACCGGTGGCGGTGGTGGAGGAAGGATCGGCGCTGCTGTCGCGCTTGAGCTGGGCGTAGAAGTTGCCGTTCCACACCTGGCCGCTCTGGTTGTCGACCTTGTAGGTGACACCCAGATCGTACTGGCCACGCTCGAAGCTGAAGCGTTTGACGTAATTGACCCCGGCCTCGGAATAGGTCAGCTCGACCACCATCTGATCCTGGCCCTCAGCCAGTGCATAGCTGCGCTGGGCACTGCTCCACAGGGCGCGACCGCTGGATTTGTCCGGCGAGTTGCTGCCGATCAGGCCGCTCTGTGCCAGGTAGGTGCGCTCGCCGCCGTTGTCGAACAGCTGGAACGGTACGTCCGGGCGATCCTGACGACGCGGATACCTGGGCAGGGTCAGCTGGACGATATCGCCGCCGCGGGGATCGATGGCCAGCTCGAGCACATCGGTCTTCACGCGGATCAGCTCGTCGCTGATGGCAGCGGGCGCGGACAGCTGGGGGTTGGCTTCCACATTGGCGGTCGGTACGTCATTGCCGGCCTGAGTGGTCGCCGGAACATCCGGCAGCGTGGCTTGCGGTTTGCCGCCGACGGTGGCGCTGGCACTGGCCGGAATGGCGGCCTGGCCGTAGTCCTCGTTCCACTGCAGAACCATCAGGTACGACACGACGGCCAGGGCGACGAGCAGGATCGAGCGTTGGATGTCCATGGATTACTCGGTCATCGAAGGGGAGGAAGGAGGCGGAACCGGATCGTAACCACCGGGATTCCAGGGATGGCAGCGGCCCAGGCGGCGAATGCCGAGCCAGCCGCCATGCAACACACCGTGAGTCTCGATGGCTTGTTGCATGTAGCAGGAGCAGCTGGGATAGAAGCGGCAGTGGCTGGCCATCAAGGGACTGATGGCGTAGCGGTAGAACTGGATCGGGAGGATCGCCAGTTTACGCATGGGAGCTGTCGCTTACCCCGGGAGGGGCGGCATCTTGGCGCTGCCGGGCCAGGCGCCTCCAGAGTTTGCCGAACTGCTGGTGCAGTTCCGGATTGTCCAGATCGCCAAGCCCTTTGCGGGCCACCACGACAATGTCCAAGCCGCCGAGCGAATCCTGGTTGAGCCGGAAGGTGTCCCGGATCACACGCTTGAGTCGGTTGCGCTCGACGGAGAGCTTGACGCTTTTCTTGCCGATCACCAGCCCCAGGCGGGGATGGTCGAGATCATTGGCGCGAGCGAGGAGCAGGACGTTCTTGCCTGGAGCCTTGCCGCTGGGTGAGTCGAATACCGCTTTGAAGTGCCGGGGTGTCAGCAGGCGCTTTTCCCGACCGAAGTCTCGACTCACCACCCGTTCCGATTTATCAGACGGTCAGACGCTTGCGGCCCTTGGCGCGACGACGCGACAGGACGGCACGGCCGTTCTTGGTGGCCATGCGAGCGCGGAAACCGTGAACACGAGCGCGCTTGAGGGTGCTGGGTTGGAAAGTACGTTTCATGGTGATTTACCTGGGTGGTCCATACGGGCCTGGATGGCCCCCGTTTAAAGAGACCGGCGATTCTAGTGAAACCGCGCCGCCAGGTCAATTTCCAACCAGCCGGAATGAGTAAAGAAGGATAAAAGAAAAGAAATTCTTTAAAGCTTGATCTGGTTGCTTTTGTTAGTGAGCTGGTCAGGCTGTGGGTAAGTGCTCCCAGCGCGCAGGCGCCGTGGGTCCTGCGGCAGGATAAGACTGTCCGTAAACGGGTGTGCGGCATGTGTGCCACGCGTGCATGACCTGTGCAAGAAAGGCCTGGTTGTTCACAGAAGCATTTATTCCCATGTCTACACCCAGGCTTCTCCACCGGGTTCAAGGTACCCTTATCCACAGCCTTTTCAGCAGCGCATTGCGAATCCGGGAACATAAGTAAATCCTTGATTTCACTGGTTTGAAATTGCCTAATCGTGTGGATAACTCGGTGGCCAAGGGCTACAATGCGGGCTGTTTTTTTGCTTCGTCAACCGTAGCGATCCAGGGGATATCAGTGTCCGTAGAACTTTGGCAGCAGTGTGTCGAGCTGCTTCGCGACGAGTTGCCCGCCCAACAATTCAATACCTGGATTCGCCCTCTGCAGGTGGAGTCGGCGGGTGATGAGCTGCGTGTCTATGCGCCAAATCGCTTCGTGCTCGATTGGGTCAACGAGAAGTACATGGTGCGCCTGCTCGAGCTGCTGGCCGAGCGCGCCAACGGCCTGGCTCCGGCGTTGTCACTGTTGATTGGCAGCAAGCGCGGTCCAGCCCCGCGGATGGCGGCACCTACGCTCTCCACTATTAACAGTGCTCCGGTGGCTGCCACGCCCGCTGCGCCGGCCAGTGAATCGAGCAGCGACCCATTGGCCGTAGTCGCCCCCACGCCGGCTCCCAGCCGACCGACCGAGCGCACCGTGCAGGTGGAAGGTGCACTCAAGCACACCAGTTACCTGAACCGCACCTTCACCTTCGAGAACTTCGTCGAGGGCAAGTCCAACCAGATGGCCCGAGCCGCGGCATGGCAGGTGGCGGATAACCTCAAGCACGGTTACAACCCGCTTTTCCTCTATGGAGGCGTCGGCTTGGGCAAGACCCACCTGATGCATGCGGTGGGCAACCACCTGCTGAAGAAGAACCCGAACGCGAAAGTCGTGTACCTGCATTCCGAGCGTTTCGTCGCCGACATGGTGAAGGCGCTGCAGCTCAATGCGATCAACGAGTTCAAGCGCTTCTACCGCTCGGTGGATGCGTTGTTGATCGACGATATCCAATTCTTCGCCAAGAAGGAGCGCTCCCAGGAGGAGTTCTTCCACACCTTCAACGCACTCTTGGAAGGCGGTCAGCAGGTGATCCTCACCAGCGATCGCTATCCGAAGGAGATCGAGGGCCTCGAAGAACGCCTGAAGTCGCGCTTCGGCTGGGGCCTGACGGTGGCGGTTGAGCCGCCTGAGCTGGAGACGCGTGTTGCTATCCTGATGAAGAAGGCCGAGCAAACCAAGGTCGACTTGCCGCATGATGCCGCCTTCTTCATCGCCCAGCGCATTCGCTCCAACGTGCGTGAATTGGAAGGCGCGCTCAAGCGGGTGATTGCCCACTCGCACTTCACCAACCAGCCGATCAGCATCGAGCTGATCCGCGAGTCGCTGAAGGACCTGCTGGCCCTGCAGGACAAGCTGGTCAGCGTGGACAATATCCAGCGCACGGTGGCCGAGTACTACAAGATCAAGATCGCCGATCTGCTCTCCAAACGCCGCTCCCGTTCGGTGGCGCGGCCGCGCCAGGTGGCCATGGCCTTGTCCAAGGAATTGACCAACCATAGCCTGCCTGAAATCGGCGATGCTTTTGGCGGAAGAGACCACACCACAGTGCTGCACGCCTGTCGTAAGATTGCGGAATTGCGCGAAGCCGACGCGGATATCCGCGAGGACTACAAGAATCTGCTGCGCACCCTGACCACCTGATACGCAGCCCACAAGGCAAGGGACTAGACCATGCATTTCACCATTCAACGCGAAGCCCTGTTGAAACCCCTGCAACTGGTCGCCGGCGTCGTCGAACGCCGCCAGACCTTGCCGGTTCTGTCTAACGTGCTGCTGGTGGTTGAAGGCCAGCAGCTGTCGCTGACCGGCACCGACCTGGAAGTCGAGCTGGTTGGTCGCGTGACGCTGGAAGACAGCGCCGAGCCGGGCGAGATCACTGTGCCGGCGCGCAAGCTGATGGACATCTGCAAGAGCCTGCCGAGTGACGTGATGATCGACATCCGTCTGGACGAGCAGAAGTTGGTGGTCAAGGCCGGTCGCAGCCGCTTTACCCTGTCTACCCTGCCGGCCAATGACTTCCCCACTGTGGAAGAAGGTCCGGGCTCGCTGACGTTCAACCTGGTTCAGAGCAAGCTACGCCGTCTGATCGACCGCACCAGTTTCGCGATGGCTCAGCAGGATGTTCGTTATTACCTCAATGGCATGCTGATCGAGGTACAGACCGGTGTGCTGCGTGCGGTGGCTACCGACGGTCACCGTCTGGCCATGTGCGCCATGGAAGCGGCGATCGAGAATACCGAGCGGCATCAGGTCATCGTGCCGCGCAAGGGCATCCTCGAGCTGGCCCGTCTGCTCACCGAGCAGGACGGCGAGGTCGCCATCGTGCTGGGTGCCAACCACATCCGCGCCACTACCGGTGAATTCACCTTCACCTCCAAGCTGGTCGACGGCAAGTTCCCGGACTACGAGCGCGTGCTGCCGCGTGGCGGCGACAAGCTGGTGATCGGTGATCGTCAGGCGCTGCGCGAGGCCTTCAGTCGTACCGCGATTCTGTCCAACGAGAAGTACCGGGGCATTCGCCTGCAACTGGCCAGTGGTCAGCTGAAGATTCAGGCCAATAACCCGGAACAGGAAGAGGCCGAGGAGGAAGTGGTGGTCGACTACAACGGCGGCTCCCTGGAGATAGGCTTCAACGTCAGCTACCTGCTGGATGTGTTGGGCGTGATGACCACCGAGCAGGTGCGTCTGATCCTGTCCGACGCCAACAGCAGCGCCCTGGTGCAGGAAGCCGGCAACGACGATTCTTCTTATGTCGTCATGCCGATGCGTCTGTAATCACCGCTGAATGTCCCTCTCCCGCGTCACCGTCACCGCGGTGCGAAACCTGCACCCGGTGACGCTCTCCCCCTCCCCTCGCATCAATATCCTTCACGGCGCTAACGGCAGCGGTAAGACCAGCCTGCTAGAAGCCATTCACCTGCTCGGCCTCGCCCGTTCCTTTCGCAGCAACAAACTGCAGCCGATGATTCAGTACGAACAGCCAGCCTGTACCGTATTCGGTCAGGTGCTGCGTGAAGACGGTTTGCACAGCAATCTCGGGATATCCCGTGACCGCCAGGGTGAACTGCAGATTCGCATCGATGGGCAGAACGCGCGGAGCACCGCGCAGCTCGCCGAACTGCTGCCGCTGCAAGTAATCAATCCAGACAGCTTCCGTTTGCTCGAGGGCGCGCCCAAGGTGCGCCGTCAGTTTCTCGATTGGGGAGTGTTCCACGTGGAACCACGCTTTCTTCCGGCCTGGCAGCGCCTGCAGAAGGCCTTGCGTCAGCGGAACTCGTGGCTGCGGCATGGTACACTGGACGCCCCGTCGCAAGCGGCCTGGAACCGTGAATTGTGCCTCGCGAGCGACGAGCTGGACGGTTATCGGCGGGCGTATATCCAAGCCCTGAAGCCGGTGTTCGAGCAGGTACTGAGTGAACTGTTGGAGCTTGAGGGACTGACCCTCAGCTATTACCGCGGATGGGACAAGGATAAGCCACTGGCCGATGTGTTGGCGTCTTCCCTACCGCGCGATCAGCAGCTCGGTCATACCCAGGCTGGGCCGCAGCGTGCGGATCTGCGCTTGCGGTTAGGGGGGCACAACGCCGCAGAGATCTTGTCCCGCGGCCAGCAGAAGCTGGTGGTTTGCGCGCTGCGTATCGCTCAGGGGCATTTGCTGAACGCGGCCAAACAAGGCCAATGCATTTATCTGGTAGACGACTTGCCGTCGGAGCTGGATCAACGACATCGACAGGCCCTGTGCCGCCTGCTGGATGATTTGCAGTGTCAGGTGTTCATCACCTGTGTCGACCAAGAATATTTGAAGGATGGCTGGCGCACGGAAACGCCGGTCGCCATGTTCCACGTGGAACATGGACTGATCACCGCATCGGGAGTGAACGCATGAGCGACGAGAACAACACGTACGACTCCTCGAGTATCAAGGTACTCAAAGGTCTAGATGCCGTACGCAAGCGCCCGGGCATGTACATCGGCGACACCGATGACGGCACCGGCCTGCACCACATGGTGTTCGAAGTGGTGGACAACTCCATCGACGAAGCGCTGGCCGGCTACTGCTCCGAGATCAGCATCACCATCCATCCCGACGAATCCATCACAGTGCGTGACAACGGTCGCGGCATCCCGGTGGACATGCACAAGGAAGAAGGCGTCTCGGCGGCCGAGGTCATCATGACCGTCCTCCACGCCGGCGGTAAGTTCGACGACAACAGCTACAAGGTGTCCGGCGGCCTGCACGGCGTGGGCGTTTCGGTGGTGAACGCTCTGTCCAAGGAGCTGATCCTGACCATCCGCCGCAGTGGCAAGGTATGGGAGCAGACCTATGTGCACGGTGTGCCTCAGGCTCCCCTGGCTGCCGTTGGCGACAGCGAAGGCACTGGTACGCAGATCCACTTCAAGCCGTCCGAAGACACCTTCAAGAACATCCATTTCAGCTGGGACATCCTGGCCAAGCGTCTGCGCGAACTGTCGTTCCTCAACTCCGGCGTCGGCATCCTGCTGAAGGACGAACGCAGTGGCAAGGAAGAGTTGTTCAAGTACGAGGGTGGCCTCAAGGCCTTCGTCGAGTACCTGAACACCAACAAGACCATCGTCAACCAGGTGTTCCACTTCAACATTCAGCGCGACGAAGACGGCGTTGGCGTGGAAGTGGCGCTGCAGTGGAACGACAGCTTCAACGAGAACATTCTCTGCTTCACCAACAACATTCCGCAGCGTGATGGGGGCACCCACCTGGCCGGCTTCCGCTCCGCCCTCACCCGCCACCTGAACAACTACATCGAGCAGGAAGGCCTGGCGAAGAAGTTCAAGATCGCCACCACCGGCGACGACGCTCGTGAAGGCCTGACCGCGATCATTTCTGTCAAGGTGCCGGATCCGAAGTTCAGTTCGCAGACCAAGGACAAGCTGGTCTCCTCCGAGGTGAAGACCGCGGTAGAGCAGGAAATGGGCAAGTACTTCGCCGACTTCCTGCTGGAGAACCCGAACGAAGCCAAGGCCGTGGTCGGCAAGATGATCGATGCAGCCCGTGCCCGCGAGGCCGCGCGCAAGGCTCGCGAGATGACCCGCCGCAAAGGGGCGCTGGATATCGCCGGCCTGCCCGGCAAGCTGGCCGACTGCCAGGAAAAAGACCCGGCGCTGTCCGAACTCTACATCGTGGAGGGTGACTCCGCGGGCGGTTCTGCGAAGCAGGGCCGTAACCGCAGGACCCAGGCGATCCTGCCGCTCAAGGGCAAGATCCTCAACGTCGAGAAGGCGCGCTTCGACAAGATGCTCTCCTCCCAGGAGGTCGGCACCCTGATCACCGCCCTCGGCTGTGGCATCGGCCGCGAGGAGTACAACATCGACAAGCTGCGTTACCACAACATCATCATCATGACCGATGCCGACGTTGACGGTTCGCACATCCGTACCCTGCTGCTGACCTTCTTCTTCCGCCAGTTGCCGGAGCTGGTCGAGCGCGGCTACATCTATATTGCCCAGCCACCGCTGTACAAGGTGAAGAAAGGCAAGCAGGAGCAGTACATCAAAGACGACGAGGCCATGGACGAATACATGACCCAGTCCGCCCTCGAGGATGCCAGCCTGCACGTCAACGAGAATGCCCCGGGCCTGTCCGGCGAGGCGTTGGAGAAGCTGGTCAACGAGTACCGCGCCGTGATCAAGACGCTGGATCGTCTGTCCCGCGTCTATCCGAAGGACATCACTGAGCACCTCGTCTACCTGCCGCGCGTGTCGGTCGAGCAACTGGCCGATCATGGCGCCATGCAGAGCTGGCTGGAGGCCTTCCAGGCGCGCCTGAAGAGCGCCGAGAAGTCCGGACAGACCTACAGCGCCAGCCTGCGCGAGGACCGCGAGCGCCATCTGTGGCTGCCGGAGGTGGAAGTGCTGGCCCACGGCCTGTCCAACTACATCACTTTCAATCGCGACTTCTTCGCCAGCAACGATTATCGCTCGGTGACCACGCTCGGCGATCAGCTGAACAGCCTGCTGGAAGACGGCGCCTACGTGCAGCGAGGCGAGCGCAAGAAGCCGGTTTCGACCTTCAAGGAGGCGTTCGAATGGCTGAAGGTGGAGAGCACCAAGCGCCACAGCATCCAGCGCTATAAGGGACTCGGCGAGATGAACCCGGAGCAGCTGTGGGAAACCACCATGGACCCGAACGTGCGCCGCATGCTCAAGGTGACCATCGAGGACGCGATTGCCGCCGACCAGATCTTCAATACCCTGATGGGTGACGCCGTGGAGCCGCGCCGCGACTTCATCGAGTCGAATGCCCTGGCGGTGTCGAACCTGGACTTCTAGTTTTGGCAGCCGTTTCGTAGAAAGAAGCACCCCGGCTTAGGCCGGGGTTTTTTATGGTCGGCGTCAATGGTCAAAAGCTTACACGCCGAAGCGGGATGAACGTCTGCCGGCGGCCCATGCGCCTGGCTACTCTACACACACCTGCCGGGAACTGGATGTTCCCGGGTCAAGGAAGACAGACCGCGCCAGGACGGCAAACGACAGGATGTCGGAAGGTCATAAAGAACCCGCCTCGGCGGGTTTTTTGTTGCCTGTAAAAGGCGGGCTAGGCCCACCAGTAGCGCACGAAGTGGAAGAAGATCGGCGCGGCGAAGCACACCGAGTCCATGCGATCGAGCATGCCTCCGTGGCCTTCGATCATGTGGCCCCAGTCCTTCACCCCACGGTCGCGCTTGATCGCCGACATCACCAGGCCACCGGCGAAGCCGAGCAGGTTCACGGTCAGGGCCATCAGCGCGGCCTGCCAGAAGCTGAACGGGGTGATCCAGAACAGCGAGGCGCCGATCAGGCTGGCCAGCGCCACACCACCGACAAAGCCCTCCACTGTCTTCGATGGCGACAGTTTGGGCGCGATCTTGTGCTTGCCGGCCAGCTTGCCGCAGACGTACTGCAGCACGTCCGACAGCTGCACCACGATGATCAGCCAGGCGATCAGCAGCAGGTTGCGGCCCTCGTAACCGGGGATGTCCAGGGTCAGCAGGGCCGGCACCGCGGATACGCAGTACACCGCGATCATCAGCCCCCACTGCACTTCCGAGGCGCGTTCGAGGAAGCGCGTGGTGTCGCCGGCCAGCGAGGCGAGGATCGGCAGCAGGAGGAACAGGTAGACCGGGATGAAGATGGCGAACAGGCCGTACCAGTCCAGGGCGATCAGCAGGTACTGCATCGGCAGGGCGAAATAGAAGGCCGCCACCAAGGCCGGGTAGTCGCTGCGCCGGGTTGGCGTCAGGGTGAGAAATTCGCGCAGGGCGTAGAACGACACGAAGTAGAACAGCAGGACCACGCCGTTGTTGCCGAACAGGAAGGCGATGCCGATGACCAGCACCATGACCCACCAGGCGTCGATACGCGCAATGAGGTTGTCGATCACCGCATTGGGCGCGTCACCGGCTCGATGGCGCAGGATGCGGGCGATCAGGGTGGCCAGCAGCAGTACGGCACCGATACCGGCGAACAGCAGGAGGGTATTGCGATCCATATCAGACGATCTCCGGGGCCAGGGCCAGCAGGGCGTTACGTGCACGTTCGAGGAAGGCGGCCTTGTCTTCGCCGTCGATGCGCTCCAGCGGTGCGCCGAAGCTCAGGGTGCACAGCAGGGGCAGCGGCAGCGCCCTGCCCTTGGGCATCACCCGGTTGAGGTTGGCGATCCATACCGGCACCAGTTCCACCTCCGGCCTGGCCTGTGCCAGGTGGAAAAGGCCACTCTTGAAGGGCAGCAGCTGCTCCTCGGTAAGGTTGCGGGTGCCCTCCGGGAAGATGATCAGCGAGTCGCCCTGCCCCAGCGCATCCAGCATCGGCTGCAGCGGATTGGCATTGGGATCGCTGCGGTCGCGGTCGACCAGCACGCCATTGAACACGTCGCGGATCAGGAAGCGGCGCAGGTCGCCCTTCATCCAGTAGTCGGAGCCAGCCACCGGGCGGGTGCGCCGACGCAGCTCCGGCGGCAGCGAAGCCCAGAGCAGCACGAAGTCGCCGTGGCTGCTGTGGTTGGCGTAGTACAGGCGCTGCACCGGTTGGGCCGTGCAGCCCAGCCAGAGTGCACGGGCGCCGGTAAGCAGACGAGCCGCCGAAGTGATGGCGAAGGCGGTGAGCGATGCGAGCATGGATAGGACTCCTTTATCCAGCCAGGGAAAGCCAGGGCATGGCGAGAATGGCGGCCAGGGCGAGCAGCAGCTGTGTGATCAGCCAGGCGGCCTGCAGGCGCAGCAGGCGCAGGGCGCCGCGGCAGCGGTCGTCCCAGTCCCGAGGCGGAGCTTTTGCGTGTTGCAGGCCGAGCTGCAGCAGCGCCTGGTCCAGGTCGGTGGTGTGGTCAGCGAGACCCGCGGCATCGTTGGCCAGCCGGGTGAAGAGCTCGGCGTCCAGCGCCACGCGGACGGCCCAGTACTTCTGCGCCAGGCCCAGCATCACCAGCAGGCCGCAGAGCACGCCGCCGGTGGCGCTGTATGGCATGCCGAGCAGTGGCGCCAGGCCGTAGGCCAAGGCCAGTAGGGTCAGCGCATTGGATAGCAGGTCCAGGCCTCGGCCACGGCGCAGCAGGCCGGCGACCAGGGTAAGTTGCATCTCAGAGGCCATGCGCCATCTCCGGGCTCGCAATGGGTTGCAGCAAGCTATGCAGAGCGCGACGCTGCGGCTCGCCGAGAACGATCTGCGGGCGCGCGGCTCGGACCAGCTCGATGGCCTGCTCGACGCTACTGGCGCGACCGCTATGCAGCAGCCAGGCGGCCACCAGGGTGGCGCTGCGCGAATAGCCGAGGGCGCAGCAGACCAGCAATGGGCCCTGTTGGCGCAACTCCTCGATCAGCTCGGCGCCCTGGCGGCAGGCCTCCGCATCGGGGGCGACCAGATCCAGCAGCGGCAGATTGCGATAGGCCTTGCCGGTCAGGCGAACCGGCAGCTCGGCGCTCAGATCCAGTACGGCAGCGAAGGGCGCGGCTTCAGTCGCGCTCGGTACACGGCCGAGCCAGATGCCCTCTACCACCTGATCCGGCTGCGGATGCTTGCGCGTCCACAGCCGCGAATTGATCCAGGCACCTAGCAGGTAGGGAGCAAGCATCCAGCTGCTGGCAGCCCCGAGCGAGCCGTCGGCGCGCTTCTGAAAGCCGGGCGCGTCGAAGAGCGCATAGTTCAGGGCGACCAGCAGCAGCGAGGCGCAGGGCCATAGCAGCCATAGCCAGGCGCCGCCGAGGTTGACTGCCAGGGCCGCGCAGACAGCACTGACCAATCCGTAGCGCAGGGCTAAGCGCCAGCGCTGTGGCTCGCGCGCCAGGCGCAGCTGCTGTAGAGGACCCCGACCTTCGATCGGCCAGAGCCATACGCACAGCCAGCCCGCGAGTATGCCGGTGGGCACGTCGATGAAATGATGCTGCCAGGTGGTCAGCACCGACAGACCGATCAGCGCCATCCAGCCATGCAGCAGGCCGCGCAGCAGCGCGCCGCGGGTGTGCCGGGCGAACATCACCCAGATCACCACCAGCAGGGCGATGTGCAGCGAAGGCGCCTGGTTGAAAGGTTTGTCGAAGCCCATCAGCACGTCGAACATCCAGCCAAAGAAGCCGCTCAGCTCCGGACGTTCGAAGGTGAAGCGCAATGGCCAGAGCAGGAAGCAGGCAACGCAAACCAGCTGAGTGCTGAGCAGGCGCAGGGCATGTCGGTCCATCTCGCGGCGGTTCGCCGGGAGCAGGAAGGACAGGCCGTAGAGCAAGTCGATCGACCAGTAGGGCACGATGGTCCAGACCCACAGTGGCGTCGCGCCTTCCCAGGCGAATACCAGGCTGCCGACATCGTTGCGCTGTGCGGTGAACCAGTTGGCGAAGCCATAGCTGGCGAAGAACAGCGGGCCCAGCAGCAATAGCCAGAGAACCCCGCGTTTCCATAGCCCGCTTTCGCGGGCGGCGGGGGCGTCCATCAGGACACCCGCTGAGCCAGGGACACGCTGAAGATGCCCCATTCATCGATGCGCTGTTCCAGCTTGCGGAAGCCGGCGGCTTCCACCAACTGGTCCATCTCCGCCTGGCTGCGCCGGCGCATGACCCAGGCCTGGCCCTGGCGATGGCTGGTCAGGGCGCGGGCGATCAGCTCCAGCTGCGGGTGCCAGGGCTGACCGGTGTAGACCAGGTAGCCGCCCTCCTCGACCGCCGCCGCCAGCCCGGCCAGCGAGTCGCCGACCATCTGGTTGCTGCCAAACAGTTCATAGAGGCCGGAGACTACCGCCACTGTTGGCTTGGGATCGAGTGAGGCCAAATCTGCCTTGTCGAAGGCATCGCCTTTGACGAAGCGGGCGATGTCGCCCAGTCCCTTCTGCTCGATCAGGGTACCGCCGTCGCGCACGTTGATATCGCTGTAGTCGCGCAGCAGAATCGAGTCCGGCTTGTGTTCAAGCCCTTCCAGCGACTCGAGGATGTAGCGGCCATGGCCGGCGGCGATATCGACGATGCGCACCGCCCTGCCCGCCTCGCGCAGCCGGCCCATGGCCAGGCGCAGCAGCTCTTCGGCATGCACCTTGCGCTGGCGAATGCCGCGCCAGCCGATGGAGTTGAGGTAGTTGGCGTCGATCAGGCGGCCCAGCGCGGACTTGCCGGACGGTTGGTTGCGGTAGACGTAGTCCAGGGTGCTGCCGGAGTCGAAGCCCGTATCGAAGCCGAGCTTCACGCCGTCGGACAGTCCGTTGCCGAGTTTCAGGCCGGCGCGGGTGGCGCGCCAATAGAGATCGGCGAACGAATTCCTGGGTAGCGGCGCGGCCAGGCTCTCGGCCTCGGCGCAGCTCCAGCCGCAACGGTCGGCATCCAGCAGCGAGGGGCGCTCGGCCGGCTGTTCGAAGCTATCCAGGATGAAGCGCCGCGCACGGCTCAAGGCATGGCCGCGGTCGCGCTCGCCGAGGGTGTCGTGGAAGAAGCCGGGCAGGATGTGCTTTTCCTTGCGCAGGCTGCCCAGGCGCTCGAAGAACTGCTCCTGCGGCTGGCGATGCACGACGAAGTCGGCGCCGGAGATCAGCAGCTGGGTCGGCACCTGGATCGCCTGGGCGTCGTTCACCACGCGCTCGGCGGCGTCGTACAGGCCGAGCAGCATGTTCACCGAAATCGGCCGGGTGATCAGCGGGTCGTTCTCGAAGGAGGCGATGCGCTCGGGATCGTGGCTGAGGAAGCGCGCCTTGACGTAGCTGTTGACGAAGAAGTTGCCGCGCCACTGGCGCAGCAGCTTCAGGCCCGGACGGGCGAAGGGCACGTAGAGCTTGACCTTAAACGCCGGCGAGGCCAGTACCAGGCAGCGCACCTTCGGGGCGTAATCGTGGGCCCAGGTGCTGATGATCACCGCGCCGACGCTCTGCGCCAGCACGGCCATCTCCGTCTGCTCGATAGCGTGGGTTGCGCTGATATGGTCGAGGAAGGTCTGCACGTCGCGCACGCTGGTGGCGAAGCTCGGGCTGTCGCCGCGGGCGCCTGGCGAGAGTCCGTGACCGCGGGCATCCCAGGCGAAGAAGTCGTAGTCGGGCAGGTCCAGCTCGGCGGGCAGGTGGGCCATGCGTCCGCCGTGCTCGTGGCCGCGGTGGAACATCACCACCGCCTTGCGCGGGCCGTCGCCGGGTTGAGTGGCCGGCCAGTGGCGGTAGAGCAGCTCCACGCCGTCGTGGGTGAGAAAGACCGCCGTCGTGCAGTCGCGCATCGAAATGTCCCTATTCCGAGTGAGAGGTGGGTGCGACCTCGGCAAGGCCTTGGCGCACGCGATTGATCAGGGTCGCCAGTAGCAACAGCAGGATCACGGCCAGCAAAACGTTTATCCAAGACGCCGGCAGCAGGCCGGACGCCACGCCGGCGCCCAGCACGCCGAAGCAGAAGGCGCGGTCGCTCTTGCCCATGGGGCCGTCGTAGCGGCGCGAGGCGCCGACCATCGGGCCGAGCACGCCGGCGTATTCGCTGATCACCGCCAGCACCACCACCAGCACCACCAGGGTCGGCGATACGCCGGCGAGCAGGGCGAAGGGCAGGTACAGGGCGCTGTCGGCGACCACGTCGCTGAGTTCGTTGAGGTAGGCGCCAAGCCTGGACTGCTGGCCGAACTCGCGGGCCAGCATGCCGTCGACGGCGTTCAACGCCATGCGCAGCAACATCCACAGCGGGATCAGGGCGAACAGCCAGGTGTGATGCGGCAGCCAGGCCAGCAGGGCGCCCAGCAGCACGGAGATCAGGGCCGCGGTGAGAGTCACCTGATTGGCGGTGACGCCACGCTCGTATAGGCCCTTTACCCCCGGGCGCAACAGGTTCTGAAAGCGCGGCTTGAGCTGGTAGATCGATGGCATGAAACGAAATCCCTTTCCCGTTGCGTTCCGCTAGCTTAACCGCTTTGCCGGTACTCGGCTGCGCATAGAACGTGCGGTGCCGCTCGAAACTTATACCCTGTCGCGCCGTTCCCTGGCCGCACCAAAAACGATCGGTAAATCAGCGAGTTGCAAGCGGTGATGTCACTCTGCCGGTATCTTCTGCACAGCTTATCCACAATCAGGCGGCGTTGGACGCGTTCTCCACGCATTCCTGAGTGGCGGCGCCGCTGATCGACTGCTGTGCCTGGCTCACCCAGGTAAAGGCGCGTTCGTTCAGTTCGGCGATGGCGCGAGGACCCTCGCCTTCGGCATGCATCGCCGGGCCGATCACCACCCGGATGGTGCCCGGATACTTGGCCCAGCCCTGCTTGGGCCAGAACTCGCCGGCGTTGTGGGCAATCGGCAGTACCGGCAGGCCGGCATTCACGGCCAGGGCGGCGCCACCGCGGGAGAACTTGCCGATCTGGCCCGGCGGGATGCGCGTGCCCTCGGGAAACACCAATACCCAGGCGCCCTGCTTGATGCGTTCATCGCCCTGCTTTGCCAGCTGCTTGAGGGCGGCCTTGGGGTTGCTGCGGTCGATGGCGATGGGCTTGAGCATGGCCATCGCCCAGCCGAAGAACGGCACGTAGAGCAGCTCGCGCTTGACCACCTGGGACAGTGGTTCGAATAGGGCGGAGAGGAAGAAGGTTTCCCAGGTGCTCTGGTGTTTGGCCAGGATCACGCAGGGCTGCTGCGGAATGTTCTCCAGGCCGTGCACCTCGTAGCGGATGCCGACCACCACCTTGGCCAGCCAGGTGGCGCAGCGGCACCAGGCCTGCACGACCAGGCGATAGCGGGAACGGAACGGCAGAAAGGGCGCGATGAACACGCAGAGGATGCACCAGAAGAACGAGCTGGACGACAGCAGCAGGTAGAAAACGAAGGTTCTGATGGCCTGCACGGTCGTCATGGGGCTCGGGCTCTCCTAGAGCAGCAGCTGGTCGGCTATCGCCGCCAGATCATCGAATATCAGGGTTCCCGCTGGCAACGGCTTGGCCAGCGTACGCTCGCCCTTGCCGGTCTTCACCAGAACGGGTTGGCAATGGACGGCCAGGGCGGCGTCGAGGTCACCGCGGCTGTCGCCGACGAACCAGACACCGGTCAGTTCCGTGCCGTAGTGCGCGGCGATCTGCAGCAGCATGCCAGGCTTCGGCTTGCGGCAGTCGCAGCCGTCGTCCGGGCCATGCGGGCAGTGGACGATCAGGCCGACTTCGCCGCCCTGCTCCGCCACCAGCTGGCGCAGGCGCGCGTGCATGGACTCCAGCACCGTGACGTCGTAGTAGCCGCGGGCGAGGCCGGACTGGTTGGTGGCCACCGCCACGGTCCAACCGGCCCTGCTCAGGCGCGCGATGGCCTCGATGGAGCCGGGCACCGGAATCCATTCGTCGAGGGACTTGATATAGGCGTCGGAGTCTTCATTGATGACGCCGTCGCGGTCGAGAATCAGCAGCTTCATACGCTTACCAGGGCGACCGGGCGGCATCGCGCCGCCCGGTGAGCCGTCAGCCCAGCAGGGAGATGTCGGCGACGCCGAGGAACAGCCCGCGCAGCTGGTTGAGCAGCGCGTAGCGGTTGGCCCGCACCGAGGCGTCCTCGGCATTGACCAGCACGGCCTCGAAGAACGCATCCACCGGCTCGCGCAGGGCGGCCAGGCGTTCCAGCGCCTCGCAGTAGCAACGGGCGGCCGCCATCGGCGCCACGGCCTGGCTGGCCTGCTGGATGGCCGAGTACAGGCTGAACTCCGTCGGATTGTCGAAGTAGTGGGCTTCGGCGCTGGCGGCGACCTGGCCTTCGTACTTGCTCAGCAGGTTGGACACGCGCTTGTTGGCGGCGGCCAGGGCGGCGGCTTCCGGCAGCGTGCGGAAGGCCTGCACGGCCTGCACGCGCTGGTCGAAGTCCAGCGGCGACGCCGGCTTGAGCGCGCGCACCGCCTGGTACACGGCCACGTCCACACCTTCGTCTTCGTAGCGCGCACGCAGACGGTCGAAGATGAAATCCAGCACCTGAACGGCGAGGCCTTCGCTCTTGATCTTGCTGCCGTACAGACCGATGGCGAAGCTCACCGCCTCGACCAGGTCGAGGTCCAGCTGCTTCTCGATCAGGATGCGCAGCACGCCGAGCGCGGCGCGGCGCAGGGCGTAGGGGTCCTTGGAGCCCGTCGGCAGCATGCCGATGCCGAAGATGCCGACCAGGGTGTCGAGCTTGTCCGCCACGGCGACCGCGGAACCGGTGAGGGTCTGCGGCAGCTCGGCGCCGGCGCCACGCGGCATGTACTGCTCGTTCAGCGCCAGGGCCACATCGTCGGCCTCGCCGTCATGCTTGGCGTAGTAGTAGCCGGCAATGCCCTGCATCTCTGGGAACTCGCCGACCATCTCGGTGGCCAGGTCGCACTTGGAGAGGATGCCGGCGCGGGCCGCGCGGGTGGCATCGCCACCAATGCGCTCGGCAATAAAGGCGGCGAGCTTGGAGACGCGCTCGGCCTTGTCGAACACGCTGCCGAGCTGGGCCTGGAACACCACGTTGGCCAGGCGCTCGTTGCGCTTTTCCAGCGGCTGGCGCTTGTCTTGCTTGAAGAAGAACTCGGCGTCGGTCAGGCGCGGGCGCACCACCTTCTCGTTGCCGGTGACGATTTGCGCCGGGTCTTTCGATTCGATGTTGGCCACGGTGATGAAGCGCGGCAGCAGCTTGCCGTTGCCATCCAGCAGGCAGAAGTACTTCTGGTTGTCCTGCATGGTGGTGATCAGGGCTTCCTGCGGCACCTCGAGGAAGCGTTCCTCGAACGAGCAGACCAGCGGCACCGGCCATTCGACCAGGGCGCTGACTTCATCGAGCAGGGCCGGCGGCACGATGGCGCTGCCGTTCTCGGCACGGGCCAGTTCTTCGACGCGGGCGGCGATCTGCTGGCGGCGCTCGGCGAAGTCGGCGACCACGTAGGCGGCGCGCAGGTCTTCGGCGTAGCGGGCCGGGCTGGAAATGGTCACGTCACGGTTCGCATGGAAGCGGTGGCCGCGTGAGATGCGGCCGGCCTTCTGGGCGAGGATCTCGCAGTCAACGACCGCGTCGCCGAACAGCATCACCAGCCACTGGGTCGGACGCACGAATTCGTCCTTGCGCGCGGCCCAGCGCATGCGTTTCGGAATCGGCAGCTCGCCGAGGGAGGTCTCGACGATGCCCGGCAGCAGGCTGGCGGCGGGCTGGCCGGCGATGCTCTGCTCGAACTTCAGTTTCGGGCCGCTGGTGTCGATCTGGCTCAGTTCGACGCCGCATTTTTTGGCAAAGCCCAAGGCGGCCTGGGTCGGCTTGCCCTCGGCGTCGAAGGCGGCCTGCACGGGCGGGCCGTCGAGGCGCACGCTGCGGTCCGGCTGCTGCGCAGCCAGTTGCTCGACCACTACGGCCAGGCGCCGCGGCGCCGCGTAGAAGCGGGCGGTGGCGTACTCCAGGCCGGCGGCCTTGAGGCCCTTCTCGATGCCGGCGAGGAAGGCTTCGCCGAGGCTCTTCAGGGCCTTGGGTGGCAGCTCTTCGGTGCCCAGCTCAACCAGAAAATCCTGAGCACTCATCATTCGGCCTCCTTGAGCTTGGCCAGTACTTCGTCACGCAGTACGGGGGTGGCCATCGGGAAGCCGAGCTTGGCGCGGGCCAGCAGGTAGCTCTGGGCGATGTTCCGCGCCAGGGTGCGCACGCGCAGGATGTACTGCTGGCGCGCGGTCACCGAGATGGCGCGGCGGGCGTCGAGCAGGTTGAAGCTGTGCGAGGCCTTGATCACCATTTCATAGGCCGGCAGGGGCAGCTGCAGCTCCATCAGGCGGTTGGCCTCGGACTCGTAGAAGTCGAACAGGTCGAACAGCTTATCGACGTTGGCGTGCTCGAAGTTGAAGGTGGACTGCTCCACTTCGTTCTGGTGGAACACGTCGCCGTAGGTGACCTTGCCGAACGGCCCGTCGGAGTAGACCAGGTCGTACACCGAGTCGACGCCCTGCAGGTACATGGCCAGGCGCTCGAGGCCGTAGGTGATCTCGCCGGTGACCGGGTAGCACTCGACGCCGCCGACCTGCTGGAAGTAGGTGAACTGGGTGACTTCCATGCCGTTCAGCCAGACTTCCCAGCCCAGGCCCCAGGCGCCAAGAGTCGGCGATTCCCAGTTGTCCTCGACGAAGCGGATGTCGTGCACCAGGGTGTCGACGCCGATGCGGCGCAGCGATTCCAGGTACAGGTCCTGGATGTTCTCCGGGTTCGGCTTGAGTACCACCTGGAACTGGTAGTAGTGCTGCAGGCGGTTGGGGTTCTCGCCGTAGCGGCCGTCGGCCGGGCGGCGCGAGGGCTGCACGTAGGCGGCGTTCCAGGTCTCCGGACCGATGGCGCGCAGGAAGGTGGCGGTGTGGAAGGTACCGGCCCCCATCTCCATGTCGTAGGGTTGCAGGATCACGCAGCCTTGCTCGGCCCAATAGCTCTGGAGGGCGAGGATCAGGCCTTGGAAGGTGCTCACGTCGGGCGTTGTCTGGCTCACGAATACCACCGGTGTCGAGGCGTTTGCATAAAGCCGCGCAGTATACCCCAAGGCTGTGCGGCAACGAGGGTGCCGCCGGCGCGAGCAGAAGGTCGGCTAAAGGCTGTATTTACATACAGTATCTATTGGCTATAGTTCGTTTCGATTCCTTCACAGGTGCCCTGCCATGCCCCGCTGCTTCTGGTGCAACGACGACCCGCTGTACATCACCTACCACGACGAGGAATGGGGCGTGCCGCAGCGCGACCCGCAGTGGCTGTTCGAGATGCTCTTGCTGGAAGGCTTCCAGGCCGGGCTGTCGTGGATCACCGTACTGAAGAAGCGCGGACGCTATCGCCAGGTACTGTTCGGCTTCGACCCTGAGCGCCTGGCGGCGATGAGCGACGCGGAGATCGAAGAGCGCATGCAGGATCCCGGCATCATCCGCAACCGCGCGAAGCTGAACGCCGCGCGGCAGAACGCGCGGGCCTGGTTGAAGCTGGAAGACCCGGCCGGCCTGCTCTGGTCCTTCGTCGGCGGTGCGCCGAAGATCAATCACTTCAGCGGCCGCGGCGACGTGCCGGCGGTGACGCCCGAAGCCGATGCCATGAGCAAGGCGCTGAAGAAGCTCGGCTTCACCTTCGTCGGCCCGACCATCTGCTACGCCTACATGCAGGCCGCCGGCATGGTGATGGACCATACGACCGACTGCGACAGGTACCACGTTCTCAAAGGCTGAACCCTTCGGTCACAACCGTTACAATGCCCGCCTTTTGCGTTTCCGGGAGTTGTTCGTGGAGAGATTGAAAGGCGCCTTGGTGGTCGGCTTTCTGCGCCTGTTCGCCCTGCTGCCCTGGGGTGCAGTGCAGGCTGCCGGCTCGGCCATCGGCTGGTTGATGTGGAAGCTGCCCAATGGCTCGCGCGACGTGGTGCGCATCAACCTGGCCAAGTGTTTCCCCGAACTCGACCCGGCCGAGCGAGAGCGCCTCGTCGGCGCAACCCTGCGCGACATCGGCAAGACCCTCACTGAAAGCGCCTGCGCCTGGATCTGGCCGGTCGAACGCACGCTCAAACTGGTGCGCGAGGTCGAGGGCCTTGAGGTGCTGCAGGCCGCGCTCGCCTCCGGCAAGGGCGTGGTCGGCGTGGCCAGCCACCTGGGCAACTGGGAGGTGCTGAACCACTACTTCTGCTCCCAGTGCAAACCGATCATCTTCTACCGCCCGCCCAAGCTGCAGGCCCTCGACGAGCTGCTGCAGAAGCAGCGCGCACAGATGGGCAATCGCGTGGCGCCCTCGACCAAGGAAGGCATTCTCAGCGTGATCAAGGAGGTGCGCCGCGGTGGTGTGGTGGGCATTCCCGCCGACCCGGAGCCGAGCCGTTCCAGCGGCCTGTTCGTGCCGTTCTGCGCGATCCAGGCACTGACCAGCAAGTTCGTCCCCGGCATGCTCGCCGGCGGCAAGGCGGTCGGCATCTTCCTGAACGCCGTGCGCCTTCCGGACAACAGCGGCTTCAAGGTGATCTTCGAAGCGGTGCCCGAAGACATGTACAGCGAGGACCCGCAGGTATCAGCTACGGCCATGAGCCGGGAACTCGAACGCTATGTGCGCGCCTATCCCAGCCAGTACCTGTGGAGCATGAAGCGTTTCAAGAAGCGGCCGGCGGGCGAGAAGAAGTGGTATTGATGCGCTGCGTGTAAGTCAGTACCGTCAGAGCACTTTTTCTCACCACGACAGGACAGGCATGGACAACAAGCGCGATCACCTGCGTACCCCGCTCAAGGTCCAGCTGCGTATCGACCATCCGCTGCACGGGCAGATGCTGGTGACCACCCGGGATATCTCCGAGAGCGGCGTGTTCGTGGTGATCGACGATGCCCAGCGCCTGTTGCAGATCGGTGAGGTGGTCCAGGGCCAGGTCCAGGGCCTGCCGATTCCGGCGCCCGTGGTGCAGATGCAGGTGATCCGCTTCGAACCCAGTGGCGTCGCCCTCAAGTTCCAGCGCGACTAGCGGCCCTCATTGCCAGCCACCTTCTCCAGGCGGCGCAGGAAAACCATCATTTCCTTCTCGGTCTGCTTGTCGCCGCGTTTGCGCGCCACTTCCAGGCCATTGTGCCACGCCTGGCGCGCTTCCTCGAACATCTCCCGACGCTGGCACGCCTGGCCCAGCAGCTTCCACGCCGCCGAGTAATTGGGATCGAAGCCCAGGCATTTCTGCAGGTGCTTGGCCGCCGCGTCGGGCTGGTTGCCATCCAGGTAGGCCTTGCCCAGGCCGAAGCGTAGCAGGGCGTTGTCCACCCCACGGGCCAGCAGTTTTTCCAGGGATTCGGGCGTGGTCATGCCAAGGGCGCCTCGTGGCTCAGAAGAAGGTCAGACCGACCTGGAACAGGCGCTCCACGTCGCGGATGTACTTCTTGTCGACGAGGAACAGTATCACGTGGTCGCCGGATGCGATGACCGTGTCGTCATGGGCGATCAGCACCTCCTCGTCGCGGATCACCGCGCCGATGGTGGTACCCGGCGGCAGGGCGATCTCCTCGATCATCTTGCCGACCACCTTGCTCGAGCGCGCGTCGCCATGGGCGATGGCCTCGATGGCTTCGGCCGCGCCACGACGCAGGCTGTGCACGCTCTCGATGTCGCCGCGGCGCACGTGGGTCAGCAGGGTGCCGATGGTGGCCAGCTGCGGGCTGATGGCGATATCGATATCGCCGCCCTGGACCAGGTCGACGTAGGCCGGGTTGTTGATGATGGTCATCACCTTGCGCGCGCCCAGGCGCTTGGCCAGCAGCGAGGACATGATATTGGCCTCGTCGTCGTTGGTCAGAGCGAGGAAGATGTCGGCCTCGTTGATGTTCTCCTCCACCAGCAGGTCGCGGTCGGAGGCGCTGCCCTGCAGCACGATGGTGCTTTCCAGGTTGTCCGACAGGTAGCGGCAGCGCGCCGGGTTCATCTCGATGATCTTCACCTGGTAGCGGCTCTCGATGGCCTCGGCCAGGCGCTCGCCGATATGCCCGCCGCCGGCGATAACGATGCGCTTGTAGCTGTCTTCGAGGCGGCGCAACTCGCTCATCACCGCGCGGATGTGCGCCTTGGCGGCGATGAAGAACACCTCGTCATCGGCCTCGATCACCGTGTCGCCCTTCGGCATGATCGGCCGGTTGCGGCGGAAGATGGCGGCCACGCGGGTGTCGACATTGGGCATGTGTTCGCGCAGCTGGCGCAGCTGCTGACCCACCAGCGGCCCGCCGTAGTAGGCCTTGACCGCCACCAGCTGGGCCTTGCCCTCGGCGAAGTCGATCACCTGCAGGGCGCCGGGATACTCGATCAGGCGCTTGATGTAGTTGGTCACCACCTGCTCGGGGCTGATCAGCACGTCGACCGGGATGGCCTCGTTGTCGAACAGCGCCTCGCGGGTCAGGTAGGCCGACTCGCGCACCCGGGCGATCTTGGTCGGGGTGTGGAACAGGGTGTAGGCGACCTGGCAGGCGACCATGTTGGTCTCGTCGCTGTTGGTCACCGCCACCAGCATGTCGGCGTCGTCGGCGCCGGCCTGACGCAGCACGGTGGGGAAGGAGCCGCGGCCCACCACGGTGCGGATGTCCAGGCGGTCGCCGAGATCGCGCAGGCGGTCGGCATCGGTGTCGACCACGGTGATGTCGTTGGCCTCGCTGGCCAGGTGCTCCGCCAGGGTGCCGCCGACCTGGCCTGCGCCGAGAATGATGATTTTCACCTAGAGCTCCATTAGCCGCGCGGTGCCGCGGCGATCTTGATCAGCTTGGCATAGTAGAACCCGTCGTGGCCCTCGGCCTGCGGCAGCAGCTGGCGGCCGTGGGCCTGCTTGAGGCCGAAGGCGCCGGGAATATCCAGCTCGCGCGCGCCAGGGGTGCGGGCGAGGAAGGCGGCGATATTGTCGCGATTCTCCTCCGGCAGCACCGAGCAGGTGGCATAGAGCAGCACGCCGCCGACCTCCAGGGTCGGCCAGAGGGCATCGAGCAGCTCGCCCTGCAGCTTGGCCAGGGCGGTGATGTCGTCGGCCTGGCGGGTCAGCTTGATGTCCGGATGGCGGCGGATCACCCCGGTGGCCGAGCAAGGGGCGTCGAGCAGGATGCGCTGGAACGGCTTGCCGTCCCACCAGGTGGCCACGTCGCGGCCGTCGGCGGCGATCAGGGTGGCTTCGAGCTTGAGGCGGTCGAGGTTCTCCTGCACCCGGGCCAGGCGACTCGGCTCCAGATCCAGGGCGATCACTTCGCTCAGTTGCGGCTGGGCTTCCAACAAGTGGCAGGTCTTGCCGCCGGGTGCCGCGCAGCCGTCCAGTACGCGCTGGCCGGGTGCCAGATCCAGCAGGTCGGCGGCCAGCTGCGCGGCCTCGTCCTGCACGCTGACGCGGCCCTCGGCGAAGCCCGGCAGGGTCGTCACGTCACAGGGCTGCAGCAGGCGGATGCCGTCGCGGCTGAAGGCGCAAGGCTCGGCTTCGAGGCCGGCGCCGCGTAGTTCGGCGAGGTAGGCATCACGGCCCCCATGGCGGCGATTGACCCGCAGCAGCAGCGGCGGGTGTTCGTTATTGGCGGCGCAGATGGCCTGCCAGTGCTCGGGCCAGTCGGCCTTCAGGCGCTTCTGCAGCCAGCGCGGATGTGCGGTGTGCAGCACCGGGTCGCGGTCCAGTTCGGCGAACAGCGCCTCGTGCTCGCGCTGCGCGTTGCGCAGCACGCCGTTGAGCAGGCCCTTGAGCGAGGATTTCTTCAGCTTGTCGACGCAGGCCACCGTCTCGCCGATGGCGGCATGGGCCGGGATTCGGGTATGCAGCAGCTGGTACAGGCCGATCAACAGAAGGGCCTCGACGTCGCGGTCGGCCGCCTTGAACGGCTTCTGCAGCAGCTTGTCGGCGAGCAGCTGCAGGCGCGGTTGCCAGCGTGCGGTGCCGAAGGCCAAGTCCTGGGCCAGGCCGCGGCCACGCGGCTCGACCCTGTCCAGCAGCGGCGGCAGGCTGCTACCCAGCGAGGCCTTGCCGTTGAGCACGGCGGCCAGGGCGCGAGCGGCGGCCAGGCGGGGGTTCATTGGCCGAGCACCAGGCCGGCGGCGAACTGCTCGCGTCGGCTGTTGTACAGATCACTGAAGGCCAGCGGCTTGCCGCCGGGCAGCTGCAGGCGCGTCAGGCGCAGGGCGCCCTCGCCGCAGGCGACGGTCAGGCCACTCTTGTCGGCGGCGAGCACGGTACCCGGAGCGCCGCTGCCCTCGCCCAGTTGCGCGGCCAGCACCTTGAGCGGTTCGCCATTCAGCGTGCTGTGGCAGATCGGCCAAGGGTTGAAGGCGCGCACCAGACGCTCCAGCTCCACGGAGGGGCGGCTCCAGTCCAGGCGCGCCTCGTCCTTGTTCAGCTTGTGGGCGTAGGTGGCCAGACTGTCGTCCTGCACTTCGCCACGTAGCTCGCCGGCGGCCAGTTTGCTTACGGCTTCGACCACGGCCTGGGAGCCCAGCTGCGACAGACGATCATGTAGGCTGCCACCCGTGTCGTCGGCGCTGATGGCGGTGCTGACTTTGAGCAGCATGGGGCCGGTGTCCAGGCCAGCCTCCATCTGCATGACGGTGACGCCGGATTCGGCATCGCCGGCCTGCACCGCGCGTTGGATCGGCGCGGCGCCGCGCCAGCGCGGCAGCAGTGAGGCGTGGCTGTTGATGCAGCCCAGACGCGGGGTGTCCAGCACCACTTGCGGCAGGATCAGGCCGTAGGCGACCACCACCATCAGGTCTGGCTGGAGCGCGGCCAGTTCGGCCTGGGCGGCCTGGTCGCGCAAGGTCTGCGGCTGGTACACCGGGATAGCGTGCTGCAGGGCCAACTGCTTCACCGGGCTGGGCATCAGCTTCTGCCCGCGGCCGGCCGGGCGGTCCGGTTGTGTGTAGACGGCGACTACCTGCTTACCCGCATCGAGCAGGGCCTGCAAATGCTGGGCGGCGAATTCCGGGGTGCCGGCGAAAACGATGCGCATGGATCACTCACTGCATGAAAAGAAAAAGGCTTGCCGGAGCAAGCCTTTGGGAGTCGGAGGATCAAGCCTGCTGGCGGTGCTGTTTTTCCAGCTTCTTCTTGATCCGGTCGCGCTTGAGCGTGGACAGGTAGTCGACGAACAGCTTGCCGTTGAGGTGATCGCACTCGTGCTGGATGCACACGGCGAGCAGGCCTTCGGCGACCAGCTCGTAGTGGCTGCCGTCGCGGTCCTGGGCCTTGATCCGCACCTTCTGCGGGCGGTCGACGTTCTCGTAGAAGCCGGGTACCGAGAGGCAGCCTTCCTGATACTGGTCCATCTCCTCGGTCAGCGACTCGAACTCGGGATTGATGAATACCCGCGGCTCGGACTTGTCCTCGGACAGGTCCATCACCACCACCCGCTTGTGAACGTTGATCTGCGTGGCGGCCAGACCGATGCCGGGCGCGGCGTACATGGTCTCGAACATGTCATCGATCAGCTGCGAGAGTGCGGCGTCGAAAACGGTCACCGGCTTGGCGATGGTGCGCAGGCGCGGATCGGGGAATTCGAGGATGTTTAGAATGGCCATGGCTGTTTGTGATGCACTTGTGGAATAAAGTAAAAAACCGCTGCTAAGATGATGAGCAGCTTTGAAAAACGGCTCAAAAGCCGCTGTTTCCGCGGCCTTCAGGCGCCAGCCACATAATAAAGGGATTCACCGTATGAGGAAATCACTACTCGCCCTGCTGCTGGTCGCCGCGGGCGGTCTGGCCCAGGCCGGACTGGTCCAGGCCGAAGTGCAGCTCAAGGATGGTCATCCGGACCGTTATACGGTGGTCAAGGGCGATACCCTCTGGGACATCTCCGGCAAATTCCTCAGCCAGCCTTGGAAGTGGCCCGAGCTGTGGCACGCCAATCCGCAAATCGAAAACCCGCACCTGATCTACCCGGGCGACACCCTTAGCCTGGTCTACATCGACGGCCAACCGCGCCTGATGCTCAACCGCGGCGCCTCGCGCGGCACCATCAAGCTGTCGCCCAAGGTGCGCAGCACGCCGATGGCCGAAGCCATTCCGACCATCCCGCTGGAAGCCATCAACAGTTTCCTGCTGAGCAATCGGATCGTGAATAGTGCCGAAGAGTTCGCGGCCCAGCCGTACATCGTCGCGGGCCGGCAGGAGAGCGTGATCGCCGGCGCAGGCGACCGCATCTACGGCCGCGGCGAGTTCGCCGACGCGCAATCGGTCTACGGCATCTTCCGCCAGGGCAAGGTCTATACCGACCCCGAGACCAAGGAATTCCTCGGCATCAATGCCGACGATATCGGTACCGTCGAGGTGCTGGCTCATGAGGGCGACATCGCCACGCTTAACCTGACCCGCTCGACCCAGGAAGTGCGCCTCGGCGACCGCCTGTTCCCGACCGAAGAACGCGCCGTCAACTCCACCTTCATGCCCAGCGAGCCGGAGGCCGAAGTAAACGGTGTCATCCTGGACGTGCCGCGCGGTGTGAGCCGGGTCGGTCAGTACGACGTGGTGACCATCAACAAGGGCAAGATCGATGGCCTCAGCGAAGGCAACGTGCTGGCCATTTACAAGACCGGCGAGACCGTGCGTGATCGCATCACCGGCGAGTCGGTGAAGATCCCGGACGAGCGTTCCGGCCTGCTGATGGTGTTCCGCACCTACGAGAAGCTCAGCTATGGCCTGGTGCTCTACGCCACCCGCGACCTGGCGTTGATGGACAAGGTGAAGAACCCGTAACACCCCGAACCCCCGCCCCGTGCGGGGGTTCTGCTTTCCGGCCACGATCAAGGACGATCGCCATGCACATCTCCCCCGCCGAACTGGAGGCGCGTCTGCGCCTGCACAGCCTGCCGGAGCTCGGGCCGCGGCGCTTCCGCCGCCTGCTGGAAGCCTTCGGCCATGCCTCCGCCGCCCTCAGCGCACCCGCCGCCGCGTGGCGCTCCCTCGGCCTGCCCGCCGCGTGCGCCGAGCCGCGGCGCGACGCCGAAATCCGCGAGCGCGCCGCACATGCGCTGGGCTGGCTCGAGCAGCCGGGCCGGCATCTGCTGATGTGGGACGATCCGACCTACCCCGAGCTGCTCGCCGAGCTGGACGATGCTCCGCCACTGTTGTTCGTCGAAGGCGATCCGGCGCTGCTCGAGCGTCCGCAGCTGGCCATGGTCGGCAGCCGCCGCGCCTCGCGCACGGGGCTGGACACCGCATGCGCGTTCGCCCGCAGCCTGGCCGGCGGCGGCTTCGTCGTCACCAGCGGGCTGGCGCTCGGCATCGACGGCGCGGCGCATCAGGGCGCGCTGGAAGTCGGCGGCGCTACCGTGGCGGTGCTCGGCACCGGGCTGGAGCGCCTCTATCCGCAGCGTCACGTCGGCCTGGCCGCGCGCATCGTCGAGGGCGGAGGCGCGCTGGTCTCGGAGCTGCCGCTGGACTGCCCGCCCCAGGCGGGCAATTTCCCCCGCCGCAACCGCATCATCAGCGGCCTCTCGCTGGGTGTGCTGGTGGTCGAGGCGAGCCCGTCCAGCGGCTCGCTGATCACCGCGCGGCTGGCCGCCGAACAGGGCCGCGAGGTCTATGCGATTCCCGGCTCCATTCACCATCCCGGCGCTCGTGGCTGTCATCAGCTGATCCGCGAAGGCGCGGCTCTGGTGGAAAGCGTGGACGACATTCTCCAGGCCCTGGGTGGCTGGCAGCGGCTGCCGCCAACCGCGGGCGAGGCGCCACGCAGCGAAAGCCCGCTGCTGAATCAGCTGCGCGCCGCGCCGCAGACCAGCGAAGGTCTGGCCCGGGCCTGCGGCCTGGACCTGGGCGAGACCCTCGCCGCCTTGACCGAGCTGGAACTGGAGGGGCTGGTAGTGTGCGAGGCCGGGCGCTGGGTACACCGCGCCGTCTGAGCTGGGTAAACTCGCTGCCAAACAGAGCATCGGGGGCGAGCATGCACGGCAGTTGGCGCATACAGCGAGTGGCACGGGTGGTACGCGAAGGCGGGGTGATCGCCTACCCCACCGAGGCCGTCTGGGGCCTGGGATGCGATCCCTGGAACGAGGCCGCGGTGGACCGCCTGCTGGCGCTCAAGGAGCGTCCGGTGCACAAGGGCCTGATCCTGGTGGCGGACAGCATCGAGCAGTTCGATTTTCTCCTCGACGACCTGCCCGAGCGCTGGATCGACCGCCTGGCCAGCACCTGGCCGGGGCCCAACACCTGGCTGGTGCCACATCAGGATCGCCTGCCGCGCTGGATCACCGGGCAGCACGACAACGTCGCCCTGCGCGTCAGCGACCACCCGCTGGTGCGCGATCTCTGCGCCCTCACCGGGCCGCTGGTGTCCACCTCGGCCAACCCGGCCGGGCGGCCCTCGGCGCGCTCGCGCCTGCGGGTCGAGCAGTACTTTCCGCGCCAGCTGGACGCCGTGCTCGGCGGCGCCCTGGGCGGGCGCAAGAACCCCAGCCTGATCCGTGATCTGCGTACGGGCGACGTGATCCGCCCGTCCTGAGTTGCGTAGGGTGCGTCGTGCGGGCGCCTGCTCGGGCGCGCACGGCGCACCTATGGATCAAGGCAACAGAATGGTCGAGCCGGTGGTCTGTCTGCTGGTCAGCGCATCATGGGCCTGGGCCGCATCCGCCAGGGGATAGCGCTGGCCGATCTCCACCGTGATCCGGCCGTCGGCGACCAGAGCGAACAGCTCGTCCGCCATGGCCTGCAGATTTTCCGCGCTGTTGGCGTAGTGGCCGAGAGACGGCCGGGTCACGTAGAGCGAGCCCTTCTGCGCCAGCACACCGAGGTTGACCCCGGTGACCGCGCCCGAGGCGTTGCCGAAGCTCACCAGCAGGCCGCGCGGTGCCACGCAGTCCAGCGAGCGTTCCCAGGTGTCCTTGCCCACCGAGTCGTACACCACCGGGCACTTGCTCCCGTCGGTCAGCGCCAGCACGCGCTGCACCACGTCCTCGCGGCTATAGTCGATGGTCGCCCAGGCGCCATTGGCCTTGGCCAGCGCCGCCTTGTCCGGCGACGACACGGTGCCGATCAGTTTTACGCCCAAGGCTCTGGCCCACTGGCAGGCGATCAGCCCGACGCCGCCAGCCGCGGCGTGCCAGAGAATGGTCTGCCCGGCCTCGACCCGGTAGGTCTGGCGCAGCAGGTACTGCACGGTGAGGCCCTTGAGCATCAGCGCCGCGGCCTGCTCGAAGGCGATCGAGTCCGGCAGCTTGACCAGGTGCTGCGCCGGCAGCACGTGCAGCTCGCCATAGGCGCCCAGCGGACCGGTGCCGTAGGCCACGCGGTCGCCGACCTCGAGATGAGTCACCGCGCTGCCCACCGCCTCCACCTCACCGGCGCCCTCGCTGCCCAGGCCGGACGGCAGGCTCGGCGGCGGGTACAGGCCGCTGCGGTAGTAGGTGTCGATGAAGTTCAGGCCGATGGCGCGGTTGCGCACCCGCACCTCGTGCGGATCTGGCTCGGCGGCTGGGCGGGCGACCAGCTCGAGCACGTCGCTGCCGCCGTGGCGGGAAAACTGGATGCGTTTGGCCATCTGCTGCACTCCTCTGCAAAGGGCTCCATCCAAGCGCCGGGACTGACCCCCGTCAAGTGCGGCGGAATGCGACGATGGTATGCTGGCGCCCTCTTCCGAACTGCCCGGACCCTTGCCGTGAGTGAACGTACCCAGGCCGTGAAGGCCTACCTGCTCGACCTGCAGGACCGCATCTGCACCGCCCTCGAAGCCGAGGATGGCGGCACCCGCTTCTTCGAGGACAGCTGGGAGCGTCCCGCCGGCGGCGGTGGTCGTACCCGGGTGATCGAGAACGGCGCGCTGATCGAAAAGGGCGGCGTGAACTTCTCCCATGTGTTCGGCGACAGCCTGCCGCCGTCGGCCAGCGCGCACCGTCCCGAGTTGGCCGGGCGCGGCTTCGAGGCCATGGGCGTGTCCCTGGTGATCCATCCGGAAAACCCGCACGTGCCGACGTCCCACGCTAACGTGCGCTTCTTCAGCGCCGAGAAGGAGGGCGAAGAGTCGGTCTGGTGGTTCGGCGGCGGCTTCGACCTGACGCCCTATTACGCTCATGAAGAAGACTGCGTGCACTGGCACCAAGTCGCCCGCGACGCCTGCGCGCCGTTCGGCGCCGAGGTCTATCCGAAGTTCAAGGAGTGGTGCGACCGCTACTTCCATCTCAAGCACCGCGGCGAGCCGCGCGGCATCGGCGGGCTGTTCTTCGACGACCTCAACCAGTGGGACTTCGACACCAGCTTCGCCTTCCTGCGTGCCATCGGCGATGCCTACATCCAGGCCTACCTGCCCATCGTCCAGCGGCGCAAGGCCACCCCGTTCACCGAGGCGCAACGCGAGTTCCAGGCCTTCCGCCGTGGCCGCTACGTCGAGTTCAACCTGGTGTTCGACCGCGGCACCCTGTTCGGCCTGCAGTCCGGCGGGCGCACCGAATCCATCCTCATGTCGCTGCCGCCGCACGTGCGCTGGGGCTATGACTGGAAGCCGGAGCCGGGCAGCGAAGAGGCGCGCCTGACCGAGTATTTCCTGCAGGACCGCGACTGGCTCGCCGGCGTTTAGGGCGGCCCTCTCCCCCCGCCCCCATAAAAGGGCGCGGGGAGTTGTAGGGTGGAAAACGCCGTAGGCTTTTCCACCTCCCACATCAGTAGGTGGAAATCGCTGCGCGAGTTTTCCACCTTACGCAGACAGGCAAACTTCGAAGGATTTTCCATGGACCGCTACGGCGTCTTCGGCAACCCCATCGGCCACAGCAAGTCGCCGCTGATCCACCGCCTGTTCGCCGAGCAGACTGGCCAGGACCTGACCTACGAGGCCCTGCCGGCGCCGCTGGAAGACTTTCCCGGCTACGCCCGCGCCTTCTTCGAAACCGGCCGGGGCGGCAATGTCACCGTGCCGTTCAAGGAAGAGGCCTATCGCCTGGCCGACGAGCTGAGCGAGCGCGCCCGCCGCGCCGGCGCGGTGAACACCCTGAAGAAACTCGATGAGGGCCGCCTGCTCGGCGACAACACCGACGGCGCCGGCCTGGTCCGCGACCTGACGGTGAACGCCGGCCTCGACCTGGCCGACAAGCGCATCCTCCTGCTCGGCGCCGGCGGCGCCGTGCGCGGCGTGCTGGAGCCGCTGCTGGCCGAGCGGCCACAGAGCCTGACCATCGCCAACCGCACGGTGGAGAAGGCCGAGCAACTGGCGCGCGAATTCGCCGACCTGGGCCCGGTGGCCGCGGCCGGCTTCGACTGGCTCAGCGAGCCGGTCGATCTGATCGTCAACGGCACCTCGGCCTCGCTGGTCGGTGAGCTGCCGCCGCTCGACCCGAGCCTGATCCGCCCCGGCCACACGGTCTGCTACGACATGATGTACGGCAAGGAACCGACCGCCTTCAACCGCTGGGCCGCCGGGCACGGCGCGGCGCGCTGCCTCGATGGCCTGGGCATGCTGGTGGAACAGGCGGCCGAGGCGTTCTTCGTCTGGCGCGGCGTGCGGCCGGACGGCGCGCCGGTGCTGGCCGAGCTGCGCCGACAGCTGGGCTGACATGCCGTACCTGCTGGTCGTCACGGCCCTCTGGGCCTTCTCCTTCAGCCTGATCGGCGAGTACCTGGCCGGCCGCGTCGACAGCGATTTTGCCGTGCTGGCGCGGGTGCTGATCGCCGCCCTGGTCTTCCTGCCCTTCACCGTCTGGCGCGGCCTGCCGCGGCGGATGCTGGCCGGCTTCTGGCTGGCCGGCGCGCTGCAGTTCGGCATCACCTACCTGTGTCTGTACCGCAGCTTCCAGGTGCTGACGGTGCCGGAAGTGCTGCTGTTCACCGTGCTCACGCCGATCTACGTGACCCTGCTCGACGATGCCCTGGCCCGCCGCTTCAGCCCCTGGGCGCTGCTCGCCGCGCTGGTCGCCGTGGGCGGCGGGGTGATCATCCGTTTTGACAAGCTGGAAGGCGATTACCTGCTCGGCTTCGTCCTGCTGCAGATCGCCAACGCCACCTTCGCCGCCGGCCAGGTACTGTGCCGCCGCCTGCTCCTGCACTACCGGCCGACGCAGCCGCTGCACCGCTTCTTCGGCCATTTCTTCCTCGGCGCGATGGTGCTGGTGCTGCCCTCCTTCCTGCTGTTCGGCAATCCGGACAAGCTGCCGCACACCGCCGTGCAATGGGGCGTGCTGGTGTGGATGGGGCTGTTTGCCACGGCGCTGGGCCTGTACTGGTGGGTTAAGGGCAGTACGCGGGTGGACGCCGGCACCCTGGCGATCATGAACGAGCTGCACGTGCCGGCCGGCCTTCTGGTCAACCTGCTGATCTGGAACCGCGACTTCGACCTACCGCGCCTGGCCGCCGGCGGCGCGGTCATCCTCGCCGCCATGGCCTTGCTGCACCTGGGCCGCCGTAGAGCGTCCGCGCTCGCCTGAGCGGCGCGCCACACATATACTCTCCGCCATTCGCTGGCAGGGACCGCCAGGCTTACATCAACCGCGCGGACCCCGACAGTGAAAAAAGCCCTCTCCTTCGCCGGCCTGTTGCTGGCCTGTCTGACCCTCATCGCCCCCGTCGCCCAGGCGGCGCCACAGACCCAGGAACTCGCCTCCGGCAGCGCCCTGCTGGTCGACCTCAAGACCAACCAGATCCTCTACTCCAGCAACCCCGACCTGCAGGTGCCGATCGCCTCGGTGACCAAGCTGATGACCGCCATGGTGGTGCTGGACGCCAGGCAGTCGCTGGACGAGCAGCTGAACATCGTGATCAAGGACGTGCCCGAGATGCGCGGCGTGTATTCGCGCGTGCGCATCGGCAGCCAGCTGAGCCGCCGCGACATGCTGCTGCTGACCCTGATGAGCTCGGAGAACCGCGCCGCCGCCAGCCTGGCCCATCACTACCCGGGCGGCGTGCCGGGCTTCGTCGCGGCGATGAACGCCAAGGCCCAGGCCCTGGGCATGCGCCACACCCGCTACCGCGAGCCGACCGGCCTGTCGGAGAAGAACGTCTCCACCGCCAACGACCTGGTCAAGCTGGTCAAGGCCGCCGGCCAGTTCCCGCTGATCGGCCAGTTCAGCAGCACCCGCGAGCACGTCCAGCAGTTCGCCAAGCCGCGCTACAGCCTGGGCTTCCGCAACACCAACAGCCTGGTGCACAAGGCCAACTGGAGCATCCAGCTGACCAAGACCGGCTTCACCAACGCCGCCGGCCACTGCCTGGTGATGCGCACCCAGATGGCCGGCAAGCCGGTGGCCTTCGTGGTGCTGGACGCCTTCGGCAAATACACCCACATGGCCGACGCCAATCGCCTGAAGAAGTGGCTGGAAACCGGCCAGGTCAGCAAGGTGGCACCGGCGGCGCTGGCCTACAAGCAGCAGAAACAGGCCGAACGCGCCCGGACCATGCAGGCGGCGCAGTAACCCGCCAGCCATAAAAAAAGCCCAGCTTGATGCTGGGCTTTTTCATGTTGGGGATGTTGGTGCCGGAGACAGGAATCGAACCTGCGACCTTCGCGTTACGAGTGCGCTGCTCTACCGACTGAGCTACACCGGCGTGGACGGCAACTTATCAGCTGGCCGCGAGCCGGGCAATTGCGCCTTGCTCACTACAGGAACCAGCGATACTCGCGCGCGCTGACCTCGTTCATGAAGTCCAGATGGTCGTGGCGCTTGTTCTCGCAATAGACGAAGACGAACTCGGCGCCCAGCTTGTCCTTGACCACCTCGTGGGACTCCATGGCCGCCACTGCGGTGAGCATGTCCTTGGGGAAGTCCACGCCGCTGCAGCGGTCGTCGTTCAGCGAGGGGATCGGCTCGCGGGCCTGGTCCAGGCCGTGCTCCATGCCGCTGAGGATGGCCGCCAGCACCAGGTAGGGGTTGGCGTCGGCGCCAGCCAGGCGGTGTTCGATGCGCAGGTTCCTGCCGTCTGACTCGGGGATGCGGATACACGCGTCGCGGTCCTCGAAGCCCCAGCTGGCCTTGCTCGCCGCGTTGACCCGCGAACCGTAGCGGCGGTAGGCGTTGTGGTTGGCCGCGAAGATCGGCATGCAGTGCGGCAGCAGCTCCAGGCAGCCGGCCACGGCGTGGCGCAGCGGGCGCTGGCCGTCGCCGTCGAGCAGGTTGTTGCCGGCCTGGTCGTACAGGCTCACGTGCACATGCATGCCACTGCCCGGCGCCTCCAGGTAGGGCTTGCTCATGAAGCTGGCGCGGTAGCCGTGCTTCATCGCCACCCCGCGGGTGCTGCGGCAGAACAGGGCGGCCTGGTCCGCGGCACGCAGGCCGTCGTCGCAGTGGGCGAAGTTGATCTCGAACTGCCCGGGGCCGATCTCGGCGGTGATGACGTTGGCCTCCACGTCCTGCTCCTGGGCCGCCTCGACCATCTCGTGCAGCACGTCAGAGAAGCGCGAGAGGCGCTCGATGTGCATGTTCGGCTGGTCGTCTTCATCGTCGGTCAGCGGGTCGCGCGGGAAGCGCGGCAGGCCATTGTCCAGCTTGCGGTCGAACAGGTAGAACTCCAGCTCGAAGGCCACCACCGGGCGGATGCCCCTGGCTTCCAGGCGCTTGAGTACGCGGGCCAGCACCTCGCGGGGCTCGAACTCGATCGGCGCCTCGGTGCCGTCGGAGCTGATCAACATCTGCCCCAGCGGCTGCTTCTCCCAGCGCACCGGCTTGAGCGTGCCGGGGATCAGGCGGCGCGGGGCGTCCGGGTCGCCGTCGTTGAAGCAATAGTCGCCGATCGGGTGCAGGCCTCCCTGGGCGCCAAGCAGCACGCAGTTCTGCGGCAGCTTGAGCGGGCCGCCGGCGGCGACCTTCTCCAGCATGTCGAGGGGATAGCGTTTGCCGTAGAAGTGCCCGGGGATGTCCAGGCAGATCAGCTCGACGTAGCGCACGTCCGGGTGGGCGGCGCGGAAGGCGCGCACTTCGCTGAGCAGGTCGGGGAATGTAGATGTCACGTTCTTGTCCTTGTTTTCATCAATACCCGTCAAATGCGGATCAGAACCGTCACGAGCGAAGGCCAGGCAAGGCGCAGGCTGGCGACGGCGCGGAGCTTACAAGTGGTAAGTGGGCAGCCCGAGCCAGCGTGCAACGCAGCCTGGCCGAGCGCAGTAGGTTCTGGCCGCATTTCAGGTGAAGACCCAGAGCACTCGAGTGGGTTGATCGGTGAGGTTGGCGTAGCGGAACTGGGCATGCGGTGGCAGCTGGAAGCTGTCGCGCGGGCCGAGGGTGACCGGCTCGGCGGTGTCGCCGTACCAGACCGTCAGCTCGCCCTCGAGAACGAAGCCGCCCTGCTCGGAGCTGTCGTTCAGGTGGCCCTCGCCGCTGGTGGCGCCGGGCTCAAGGAAGCTCTCCAGCATGGCGAAGCCGCCGGACATCCCCGGCGAGGCCAGCACATCGGTGATGCCGCCGGCGTAGTACAGCGTGCGGCGCTCGTCCGGGCGGGTCGCCCAGGGCACCAGGCGCGGTTTGCCGGGGTTGTAGAAGTAGGTGGTCGGCACGCCCAGCGCCTCGCTGATGGCGGTGAGGTCGGCCACGGTCGGGCGTGACAGGCCGCGCTCGACCTGGGACAGAAAGCCCACCGAGCGGCCAATGCGCTCGGCCAGCTCATTGAGCGTCAGGTCCTTGTGCTTGCGCAGATCGCGCACCAGGATCGCCAGGCCTTCGATTTCTTCCTGCTTGTCCATGACATTCCTCGCGTAGCCCGGATGCCATCCGGGGAGGGTTATTTCGGTTGGCATCCGGGCTAGGGTAAACGGGCTCAGAAAAGATCGCGCAGGCGGTACCAGGCCTTGCCCACCGCCTCGATGGGCGCGGCTAGCTGGTCGCCGCCGGGAAAGCGCGGGTTGTCCAGGCCCTGATACAGGCCGAGCAGGTCGGCGTCGCCGAGGATCGCGTCGCTCACCGCGCGGGCGGCGGCCAGGGTCGGCAGGATGCCGTGGCCGGAGAAGCCCTGCAGCCAGTACTTCTGGCCCTGGCGGCCGACGTCCGGAGTGCGGTGCATGGTGCAGTCGATATGCCCGCCCCAGCCATGGTCGATCTGCACGCCGCGCAGCTGCGGGAACACCCGTTCCAGATACGGGCGGGTGGCCGCCGGCACGTCCTTGGGAATGCCGCCCAGGTAGGTACAGCCGCCGCCGAACAGCAGGCGGTGGTCCGGGGTGACGCGGAAGTAATCGGGGACGAACTGGTTGTCGATGGCGCAAGTGCCGCGCGGCAGCAGCGAGCGGGCCAGCTCGGGGTCAAGCGGGGCGGTGGCCACCTGATACGAGCCGACCGGCAGCAGGCGTTTCGACAGTTCGCGGTCGAGGCCGTCGACATAGGCGTTGCAGGCCAGCACCAGCACATCGCCGCGGACCTCGCCATGCTCGGTGCGCACGCGGTAGCCCGCCGGTGTCTCCTGCCAGTCCAGCGCCCGGCTCTGCTCGAAGATGCGCCCGCCGGCCGCCTCGATGGCACCGGCCAGGCCCTGGGCCAGCTTCAGCGGGTTGAGGTGGGCGGCGCCGGTGTCGTGCAGGGCGGCCAGGTAGCGTGGGCTGGCGATCCACTCGGGCAGATCCTGCTGGGCGATGAAGCTGAGCTGGCGATACCCGTATGTGTGCTCGGCCTCTTCCAGGTTCTCCTGCAGCTGGCGCACCCGGCGCGGCAGCACGGCGGTGTAGAGGGCGCCGGTGCGGTAGTCGATGTCGAAGCCGTGGCGCTCGGGCAGCTCGCGCATCTCCTCGGCGGCCCAGACCATGCTGTCCCACAGGCGACGCGCGCGTTCGGTGCCCAGGGCCTTTTCCAGGGGCGGCATGTCGCAGGACCAGCCCGGCAGGGCCTGTCCGCCGTTGCGCCCGGAGGCGGCCCAGGCCAGGCGGCTGGCCTCCAGCAACACCACTTTCTTGCCGGCCAGGGCCAGGCGCAGGCCGGTGTGCAGGCCGCTGAAGCCGGCGCCGACGATCACCACGTCGCAGTCGAGGGTTTCCTGAAGGCGCGGGCGCAACGGAATCGGGCCGTAAGTGGCGGCGTAATAGGTGCCGACGTGCTGGGCGGATTGCTTGAACATGCGGGCCTCATGAAATTTCTTGTTTTCTATTTCATGAAAAAATACACAAGAAAATTCACAAGGCCAAGGCCGGTTGGTCAGTTCTGCGCCCAGGCCTGCCCCGCCAGGCACTCGCTCAGGTAGTCGAGGAAGCAGGTGATACGCGCCGCCAGCGCGGTGTTGCGGTAGTACACGGCGTTGATCGGCTGGCGGGTATCGACGTTGTGCGCGGCCAGCACTTCCACCAGCGCGCCGGACCGCCGATCTTCTGCGGTCATAAAGTCCGAGAGGCAGACCAGCCCGGCGCCGGCCAGGGCTAGCTGGCGCAGGGTCTCGCCGCTGGAGGCCTTGAGCGTCGGGACGATCTGCAGCTGGTCACCCCGATCGTGGCGCAGCGGCCAGAGGTTTAGGCTGTCCGGCTGGGTGAAGCCGAGCAGGCCATGGTCCCGCAGCTCCGCGGGCGATTGCGGCGTGCCACGCGCCGCCAGGTAGGCCGGGCTGGCCAGCACGCGGATGCGGCTGCGCCCCAGCGGTCGGGCGTGCAGGCTAGAGTCGCGCAGGGCGCCGATGCGGATGGCCAGGTCGGTGCGCTGTTCCAGCAGGTCGATGATCAGGTCGTTGCTGTTCAGCTCCAGCTCGATCTGCGGATAGCGCGCGCGGAAGCCGGCCACCAGCGGCACCAGCACGTGCAGCATGAAGGGCGAGGCGGCGTTGACCCGCAAGCGCCCGGCCGGCACCTGGCGGCGCAGGGCCATCTGCTCCTCGGCCTCCTCGACGGCGGCGAGAATGCGCCGGGCCTGGACGAGGAACGCCGCACCCTCCTCGGTCAGCTCCAGGCGCCGCGTGGTGCGGCGCAATAGGGTGACGCCGAGCTTGTCCTCGAGGCGGCCGAGGGCGCGGCTGATGCCCGAGGCGGTCTGCCCCAGCTGCTCGGCAGCGGCGCTGATGGAGCCACCGTCCACCACCTGGGTGAAGGCCTGCAGTTCGTCCAGGCTGGTCTTCATTCGTGATTCCTTGGCAAATATCTTTGGCGTACTACCGGGTTTTTCCGCATGAGTCTGGCGTGGAGACTGCGCGTCATCCAGTCCCTTGCGGAGAAAATCCATGCCCATCGCCCTGCTGGCTCTCACCCTCAGCGCTTTCGCCATCGGCACGACGGAGTTCGTCATCGTCGGCCTCATCCCCATCATCGCCGCCGACCTCGGCGTCAGCCTGCCCTCGGCGGGCCTGCTGGTCAGCCTCTACGCCCTCGGCGTGGCGGTCGGCGCGCCGCTGCTTACCGCCTTGACCGGCCGTATGCCGCGCAAGGCCCTGTTGCTCGGCCTGATGGTGCTGTTCACCGCCGGCAACCTGCTGGCATGGCTGGCGCCGGGCTACGAGTCGCTGATCGCTGCACGCATCGTCACCGGCCTGGCCCACGGCGTGTTCTTCTCCATCGGCTCGACCATCGCCACCAGCCTGGTGGCCAAGGAGAAGGCGGCCAGCGCCATCGCCATCATGTTCACCGGCCTGACAGTAGCCCTGGTCACCGGCGTGCCGCTGGGCACCTTCATCGGCCAGCACTTCGGCTGGCGCGAAACCTTCCTCGCCGTGTCCGCCCTGGGCGTGATCGCCTTCATCGGCAGCCTGTTGTTCGTGCCGCGCAGCATCCCGCACACGCCGCCGGCTGCCCTGCTCACCCAGCTGGCGGTGCTCAAGCAGCCGCGCCTGCTGCTGGTCTATGCGATGACCGCGCTGGGCTATGGTGGCACTTTCACCGCCTTCACCTTTCTCGCGCCGATCCTGCAGGAGGTCAGCGGTTTCAGTGCTTCCATGGTCGGCCTGGTGCTGCTGGTCTACGGCGTGTCGGTGGCGATCGGCAACATCTGGGGCGGCAAGCTGGCCGACCGGCGTGGCCCGATCGGCGCGCTGAAGCTGATCTTCGCCCTGCTCGCTGCTGTGCTGCTGACGCTGACCTTCACCGCCAGCCACCCCTGGCTGGCGCTGCTCACCGTGCTGCTGTGGGGCGCGGTGGCATTCGGCAACGTGCCCGGCCTGCAGCTCTACGTGGTGCGCCAGGCCGAGCGCCATGCGCCGCAGGCCGTGGACGTCGCCTCCGGCCTGAACATCGCCGCCTTCAACCTCGGCATCGCCGGCGGCGCCTGGCTCGGCGGCCACATCGTCGCCGACCTCGGGCTGATCCACACCGCCTGGATCGGCGCCCTGGTGGTGCTCCTCGCGCTGGGCCTGACCTTCTGGGCCGGGCGCCTGGATCGATGCGATCCTGCTGGCGACGCCGCCCCAACCCGCTCGGCGCTGGTCGCCGCTCACTGATACAGGAGATATCCAGATGCACATCCCCTCCCTCGGCCTCGGCACCTTCCGCCTCAAGGACCAGGTCGCCATCGACTCGGTACGCACCGGCCTTGAGCTCGGCTACCGGCACATCGACACGGCGCAGATTTACGGCAATGAGGCTGCTGTCGGCCAGGCCATCGCCGACAGCGGCGTGCCGCCCGACGAGCTGTTCGTCACCACCAAGATTTGGACGGAGAATCTGGCCGCCGGCCGGCTCGTCCCCAGCCTGCGCGAGAGCCTGGCCAGGCTCGGTCTGGAGCGGGTCGATCTCTGCCTGATCCATTGGCCCTCGCCCGGCGACGCAGTGCCGGTGGCGCAGTACATGGCGCAGCTGCTGGAGGCCAAACGTCAGGGCCTGACCGCCGCCATCGGCGTGTCCAACTTCACCATCGCCCATCTGCGCGAGGCCATCGCCGCGGTCGGCGTCGAGGAGATCGCCACCAACCAGGTGGAGATCCACCCGCTGCTGCAGAACCGCAAGCTGGTGGATTTCGCACGCCAGCAGGGCATCCACCTCACCGCCTACATGCCGCTGGCCTACGGCAAGGTGCTGGCCGAGCCGGTGATCCAGCGCATCGCCGCCGCTTACGGTGCCACTGCGGCCCAGGTGGCCCTGGCCTGGCTACTGCAGCAGGACTTCGCGGTGATCCCGTCCTCGACCAAGCGCGACAACCTGGCCAGCAACCTGGCGGCGAGCCGACTTCGCCTGAGCGCCGACGACCTGGCCGCGATCGCCGGGCTGGACCGCGGCGAGCGCGTCGCCAACCCGGAGTTTGCACCGCGTTGGGACTGATGCCCCGCCCCGGGGGTCATAGTCACAGGCCCTGTGGAGGAGGCGGTTGGATGATCGAGGTTATCGTGGAGATCACCTGCATGCCCGGGCGGCGGCAGGAACTGCTGGAGGCCGTGCTGGCCAACCAGGCGCGGGTGCAGGCGGAGGTCGGTTGTCTCGCCCATCGGCCGTTGCTCGACGTGTCGGCCGGCTTGCCCGATCAGTCCCAGGACGGCGACAGCGTGGTGATACTGGAACAGTGGCAGAGCCTCAAGCATCTGCAGGCGCACCTGGCCGCGCCCCATGGGGTGGAGTTCCAGAGCGCGACTGCTGAGTGGGTACGGCAGGTACGGTTGCGGGTACTCGCCGCGCCGGGCGTGGCGCGATGAGCCTCCCATCCGTGCGGTACTGATGCCGACCGGGGAATCGGAGAGTATCCTGCCGGCTCAGTTCGGCAGGAGCGTGCCATGCAGATTCGCAGCGATTTCGACAGCGGCAACATCGAGGTTATCAACGCCGGCGACCCGGCGCGGGTGCGCCTGGCGATCCGCAAGGACTTCGCCAGCGACCACTTCCAGTGGTTCCACTTCCTCGCCGAGGGGCTGACGGTCGGGCAGACGCATGGCTTCACCCTGGAAAACGCCGGGCAGTCCAGCTACCGGAACGCCTGGAGCGGCTATCAGGCGGTGGCCAGCTACGACGGCCTCGACTGGTTCCGCATCCCCACCCGCTTCGACGAGGGCGGCCTGCACTTCGAGCTGGTGGCCGAGCAGGGCGCCGCCCGCTTCGCCTATTTCGAGCCCTACAGCCGCGCCCGCCATGCCCAGCTGCTGGTCAAGGCGCTGGCGCTGCCCAACGTCGAACTGCTGGCCTGCGGCAGCAGCCTGCAGGGCCGCGAGCTGCCGCTGCTGCATGTGCGCGGCACATCTAGCACGCCGCGCAAAATCTGGCTGATCGCCCAGCAGCATCCCGGCGAGCATATGGCCGAGTGGTTCATGGAGGGCCTGATCGAGCGCCTGTCCCAACAGGACGACGAACTGCAGCGCCTGCTCGCTCAGGCCGACCTGTACCTGGTGCCGCACATGAACCCGGACGGCGCCTTCCTCGGCAACCTGCGCACCAACGCCGCGGGCAAGGACCTCAACCGTGCCTGGCAGGCGCCCTCGGCGAGCGAGAGCCCGGAAGTGCTGTTCGTCCAGCAGCAGATGGCCGGCCAGGGCGTGGACTGCTTCCTCGATATCCACGGCGACGAGGAAATCCCCTACGTGTTCACCGCCGGCTGCGAGGGCAACCCCGGCTTCACCCCGCGCCTCGATGCGCTGGAGCAGGAATTCCGCCAGCGCCTGATGGCCATCGGCGAGTTCCAGGTGGAGCACGGCTACCCGCGCGACGAGCCGGGCCAGGCCAACCTGGCACTGGCCTGCAACTGGGTCGGACAGACCTACGACTGCCTCGCCTATACGGTGGAGATGCCGTTCAAGGACCACGACCTCTCGCCGGACCCGCGCACCGGCTGGAACGGCGCGCGCTCCAAGCGCCTGGCGCGCGACGTGCTGAGCGTGTTGGCGGCGATGGTCGACAAACTGCGCTGAGCGCCGGCGCCATGAAAAAGCCGCCCGAGGGCGGCTTTTTCGTGTAACGCAGCGAACTCAGCGACGGGCGCCGCGCACGCCCTCGGCCAGTTGGGCGCAGAGGTTCAGCACGCCTTCGACGGCCTGCTGCGGGGTGGACGCCTTGGCGATCTGGTCGACCAGCGCCGAACCCACCACTACGCCTTCGGCGCGGCGCGCCACGTCGGCGGCGTGTTCCGGGGTGCGGATGCCGAAGCCGATGCACACCGGCAGGTCGGTGTGGCGGCGCAGGCGGGCATGGGCCTCTTCCACATGCTCCAGGGTGGCGGCACCGGCACCGGTCACGCCGGCCACGGACACGTAGTAGACGAAGCCGGAGCTGCCGTTGAGTACGGTCGGCAGGCGCTTGTCGTCGGTCGTCGGCGTGGTCAGACGGATGAAGTCGATGCCCGCGGCCTGGGCCGGGAAGCACAGGTCGGCGTTATGTTCCGGCGGCAGGTCGACCACGATCAGGCCGTCCACGCCGGCTTCCTTGGCGTCGGCGACGAACTTGTCCACGCCGTAGTAGTGGATGGGGTTGAAGTAGCCCATCAGTACCAGCGGGGTGTTCTGCTCGCCCTGGCGGAATTCGCGGACCATCTGCAGGGTCTTGGCCAGGGTCTGCTTGGCGCCCAGGGCGCGGATGTTGGCCAATTGGATGGACGGGCCGTCGGCCATCGGGTCGGTGAAGGGCATGCCCAGCTCGATCACGTCGGCACCGGCCTGCGGCAGGCCCTTGAGGATCTGCAAGGAAGTCTCATAGTCCGGGTCGCCGCCGGTGACGAAGGTGACCAGGGCGGCGCGGTTCTGTTGTTTCAGCTCGGCGAAGCGCGTCTGCAGGCGGCTCATATGTGTTCTTCCTGTTCGTCGTAGTGGTGCATGACAGTCTGCATGTCCTTGTCGCCACGACCGGACAGGTTGATCACCATCAGGTGGTCCTTGGGCAGCTTCGGCGCGCGCTTGAAGGCTTCCGCCAGGGCGTGGGAGCTCTCCAGGGCCGGGATGATGCCTTCCAGGCGGCAGCACTGGTGGAAGGCGGCCAGGGCCTCGTCATCGGTAATCGAGGTGTACTCGACGCGGCCGATGTCGTGCAGCCAGGCGTGTTCGGGGCCGATGCCCGGGTAGTCGAGGCCGGCGGAGATCGAGTGGGCGTCGATGATCTGGCCGTCGTCGTCCTGCAGCAGGAAGGTGCGGTTGCCGTGCAGCACGCCCGGTACGCCGCCGTTGAGGCTGGCGGCGTGCTTGCCGGTCTCGATGCCGTGGCCGGCGGCTTCCACGCCGACGATCTGCACATCTTTGTCATCGAGGAAGGGGTGGAACAGGCCCATGGCGTTGGAACCGCCGCCGATGCAGGCGACCAGACTGTCGGGCAGACGGCCTTCCTTCTCCTGCAACTGGTCGCGGGTCTCCTTGCCGATCACGGCCTGGAAGTCGCGGACCATGGCCGGGTACGGGTGCGGGCCGGCGACGGTGCCGATCAGGTAGAAGGTGTTGTGCACGTTGGTCACCCAATCGCGCAGCGCCTCGTTCATCGCATCCTTGAGGGTGCCGGTGCCGGCGGTGACCGGGATCACGGTGGCGCCCAGCAGCTTCATGCGGAATACGTTGGCCTGCTGGCGATCGATGTCGGTGGTGCCCATGAAGATCACGCATTCCATGCCGAAGCGCGCGGCCACGGTGGCGGTGGCCACGCCGTGCATGCCGGCGCCGGTCTCGGCGATGATGCGTTTCTTGCCCATGCGTTTGGCCAGCAGGATCTGGCCGATGCAGTTGTTGATCTTGTGCGCGCCGGTGTGATTCAGCTCCTCGCGCTTGAGGTAGATCTTAGCGCCGCCGCAGTGCTCGGTCAGGCGCTCGGCGAAGTACAGCGGGCTCGGCCGGCCGACATAGTCGCGCTGGAAGTAGGCCAGTTCCCTGGCGAATTCCGGGTCGGCCTTGGCCTTCTCGTATTCCGCGGCGAGGTCATGGATCAGCGGCATCAGGGTCTCGGCGACGTACTGCCCGCCGAAGTGGCCGAACAGGCCGGTGGCGTCCGGGCCGGTGCGCAGGGAAGTCATGGTGTTCTCCTGTTCTTGCTGCCCTGATCCGCGAAAGCCGGATCGAGGGAGCGTGAGCGATGGCGCCATTCTAACCCTGGCCGATCCGGGGAAAAGCGATTAGATTGCCCTGACATGTCAGAAAAACTCACGAATCAATGAGCCGAGAACTACCCCCGCTGAATGCTCTGCGCGCCTTCGAGGCCGCTGCCCGCCTGCTCAGCATCAGCCAGGCCGCGGCCGAGCTGCATGTGACACACGGGGCGGTGAGCCGGCAGATTCGTGTGCTGGAGGAACAGCTCGGCGTGGCCTTGTTCGACAAGGACGGCCGCGGCGTGAAACTCACCGATGCCGGCCGCCGCCTGCGCGAGGTCAGCAGCGAGACCTTCGAGCGTCTGCGCGAGGTGTGCACCGAACTGCGCCAGCAGGACCGCGAGCGTCCCTTCGTGCTCGGCTGCCCCGGCAGCCTGCTGGCGCGCTGGTTCATCCCGCGTCTGGATCGCCTGCAGAAGGACCTGCCGGAGCTGCGTTTGCAGCTGTCCACCAGCCAGGGCGAGCTGGACCCGCGCAGCCCGCAGGTCGACGCCACCCTGCTGTTCGCCGAACCGCCGTGGCCGGCGGACATGCAGGTGTTCGAGCTGGGCGTGGAGCGCATCGGCCCGGTGCTCAGCCCGCGCTATGCGCGCAGCGCCGAACTGGCCGGCCAGCCGCCCGCCGCGCTGCTCGGCGAGCCGCTGCTGCACACCGCCTCACGCCCGCAGGCCTGGCCGCAATGGGCCGAGGTCCAGGGCCTGGATGCGCAACGCCTGCAGCACGGCCAGGGCTTCGAGCACCTCTACTACCTGCTGGAAGCCGCCGCCAGCGGCCTCGGCGTGGCCATCGCGCCACAGGCGCTGGTGGCCGACGACCTCGCCGCCGGCCGCCTGATCGCCCCCTGGGGCTTCGTCGAGACGGATGCGCGCCTGGCCCTGTGGGTGCCGAGCCGGCGTGGCGAACGCCGTGCCGAGCGGCTGGCTGACTGGCTGCGCCGGGAGCTGCAGGACGATAACGGGTAGGGATCATAAAGCTGCGATTTCCCGGGCTCGTCCGTCTTTTGTCTGTAGATGCCGCGTTACTGAGGGGATAGCGCAGCCTAACCGCCGGCTGCGAACTTTTGCCGGTCGCAAGTCCATGTTGGGCTTCGGCGCGGCGCCTCAGCCCAACGTACGTGTTGCTCAGAACTTATAGCGCGCGGTCAGGTTATAGCTGCGTGGCTCGCCAAAGAAGTTGCTGCCAATGGGCTCAGAGATGCTGGTGTAGTAGCGCTTATCGAAGATGTTCTTCGCGTTTAGCGTCAGCGCCAGCTGGCTATTCACGTCATAGCCCGCCTCAAGGTCGAACAGGGTGTAGCCGCCCTGTTCGACGCCTTGTGGCGTGAAGATGTCGCTTTGCGAATACACCGAGCCGCCCACGCGCCACTGGTTGAGCACGCCCGGCAGGCGGTAGCTGGTCGACAGCTTGGCCAGGTTGAGCGGCAGGTTCGTGCCATAGCGTTTGCCTTCGATCCCGGTGCCGATGGGGTTGGCGCCGTCTGCTGCGGACTCGCGGACGATGGCGTGGTTATAGGTGTAGCTGGCCGCCACCTGCCAGCTCGGCGTCAGCTCGCCGGTCAGTTCCAGCTCGAAGCCGCGGCTGCGTACTTCACCCGCAGACTCATAGCAAGCGGCGAGGCCGGCCTGGCAACTGGCGGTTGGCAGCTGCTGTGGCAGATTTTCAAGGTCGATCTGGAATATGGCGAGGCTGGCATTCAGACGCCCATCAAAGTATTCGCCTTTGATGCCCAGCTCATAGTTACTGCCTTCCTGGGGGTCGAGCAGCCCACCGCTGGCTGTGGCGTAGTTCTGTGGCGTGAAAATGCGCGTCCAACTGGCATATAGCGAGTAGGTGTCGTTCAGGTCATAGACGAGGCCGGCATAGGGGGTGAACTCGCGCGTCGTCTTGTAGTTAGCCTCGCCATAGGGCCAACCGGCGTCGTATTGAATGGTGTCCATTTCGTACCAGTCGAGGCGGCTGCCGACGATCAGCGACAACTGGTCGGTCAGGCTGAAACGACTGGCCCCGTATACGCCGGTCTGATCGGTTTGCTGGTAGCGATGCCAGGTGCCGAAGGCGCCGATTTCAGGGATGGCCAATGAGTCCGGGTCCCAGGCCAGAGGATTGATCGTGGCGATATCGAAGCTGCCGTTATCGGTCGTTGCAGCCCCAGTATCGTGATGTTCACTACGCCGGTAACTGGTGCCCAGCACCAGCTCGTGGCTGCGCCCCAATAGCTGGAAGGGACCGGACAGATAACCATCGATGCTTTTCTGATCGCGGTCGTAGTTGTAGGCGCCACCGCGCATGGTGAACGAGGGATCACCATTGGCATCCAGCGTGGAGGAATTGAGGAAGGTACCGAGCATGTCCATCTCGCTTTCCACCAGGGAGGCCGCGATGCGCGCCTTCCAGTCGTTGGCGAAGCGGTGCTCCAGTTCGGCGAAGACGGTGGTGCTTTCCTTATCCCAGTAAGACCAGCTCGGGCTCATACGTGTGGAGCGGGAGATCGGCAGGAAGCTGCCGTCAGGGTAGGTGCCCAGGCCGTTCCAGTCGGCGCCAGGGTTGTTGTCCTTGCTCCAGGAGGCGCCGAGGGTCAGGGTGGTGTCTTCGCTGAGGTCGCCTTCGAGGATGCCGTAGAACAGGCTGCGCTGGTTCTCGTAATCGTCGATGAAGGAGTTCTTGTCCTGGTAGGCCAGCACGGTGCGCCCACGCAGGGTGGCGCTGTCGTTCAGTGGCCCGGAAAGATCCAGCTCGTTGCGGTAGTTGTCCCAGCTGCCGGCGGAAGCGGTGGCCGAGCCTTGGAATTCCTTGGTTGGCCGCTTGCGCACGAGATTGATCGAGCCGCCTGGCGTGCCGGCACCTTCCATCAGACCGCTTGCGCCACGCACCACTTCGACCCGGTCGTACATGGACAGCAGCCCGGTAGACAGCGCGGCCTCCTCATACTCCATCGGCAGGCCGTCGATCATCAGGTTGTTGATCTGGAAGCCGCGCGAATTGAAGCGCTCACGTTCGCCACCCCATTTGCTCAGGGTAACGCCGGGGGCGTACTTGATCGCTTCCCCCAGCGTATTGATGTTCTGATCCTCGATACGCTGGCGGGTGATGACACTGACCGATTGCGGGGTCTCGCGTGGCGACAGGTTCATCTTGGTCGCGGCGCTGGTCGAGCCAGTGGTGTAAGAGCCTGTGCCCTCGGTTGTGGCGCCCAGTCCGTTGGCATTGATGTTGGTGGTGCCCAGCTCGACCGCCGCGCCGCTATCCACCGCCTTTTCCAGTACATAGCTGCCGCCGGCATTCAGGGCGCGCAGGCCGCTGCCTTGCAGCAGGCGGACCAGGCCGTCATCCACCGTATGGCTGCCGTTGAGTCCCGGGCTGCGCTTGCCGGCGGTGAGCTGGGCGTCCACCGCGAGGAGGATGCCGGCCTTGCTGGCGAAGCGGTTCAGCGCCTGGTCCAGCGGGCCGGCGGGGATGGCATAGCTGCGGCTCTGTTCGCTGGCAGCATCGGCGGCCTGGGCCAGGGGGGCGGTCATCAGTAGTGGCGCGCCGGCCAGCAGGCCGGTGAACAGGGCGTGGCGAACCGCGAGGCTCAGTCGGGAGCGGGTGGCAGCGGGCAGATACGGCATTCTGATCGATCCTCTTGAGAATGCTTCTGGATTGAGTTCAAGAGGTATCCCGAGCGATGCGGCGAAACCGACAAGCAACTGGTGAAATATTTTCTGGCGGGCTTTCGGCTGGAAGCAGGCGCCTTGTCGGGCGGGAAGGATCGGTTTAGGCGGGCACGACCGTTATCCAGTAGCGCGTCAGGCTGTTCACCCGGATCGGCAGCGACTGCTGCAGGGCAGTGAGCACGCGGTCGGTGTCGGCCAGCGGGAACACGCCGGTCAGTTGCAGCCCGGCTACCGCCGGATCGCAGCGCAGCACGCCGGGGCGGTGGCGTGAAAGTTCGCTGAGGAACTGGCCCAGCGGCATGCGCTCGGCGATCAATCGGCCCTGCTGCCAGGCGCTGCGATTGGCGTCAGCCGCCATCAGCGGGCCGAGCCGCGTGGCGGAGAACCAGCGACTTTGTCCCGCCTGCAGGCGCGTGGGTTGGGCACTGCGCGGGCGCAGCTCCAGCTCGCCGTCGTAGAGCTCGACGCGGCTGCCGTCATCGATCTCGTACACCGAAAAGCGCGTGCCCAGGGCCTGGATCTCGCCGGCGCCGGTCTCGACGATCAGCGGCCGCCCGGCCGGGTCCTTGCCGCTGTCGAGCAGCAACTCGCCGGTCAGCAGGCGCAGGCGACGTTCTCTCGGACCGAACAGGATGTTCACCGCGCTGGCGCTGTTCAGGCTCAGCTGGCTTCCATCGGCCAGGGTGCGCTGCAGGCGTTCGCCGGTGCCGCTGCGCAGGTCGGCCATGGCTTCGCGCCAGGGCAGCTGCGATTGCGCGACATAGCCGCTGCCGCCGGCCATCAGCAGCAGGCCGAGCAGCTTGAGGGTGTGGCGGCGGCGCTGGTCGGGCATGTCGCGCAGCACCGCGCGCGAGGTATCCCCCGGTACGCTGGCCAGGGTCTGCTGCAGCTGCTGCATGCGCTGCCAGGCGCGCTGGTGCTCGGGGTTGGCAGCCTGCCAGGCGGCGAAGCTGCGTTGCTGTTCGCCGAGCAGCTGGCCGTCCCACTGCAGCATCAGCCAGTGGCTGGCTTGCTCGACGATGGCGGGCGCGATGGGGGCGTGGCTGTCGGCTTTCATTCGGCGTATAGCACTTGGTAGCAGGCGGCGATGGCGCGGGTCATGTACTTCTGCACCGAACTGATGCTGACCTGCAGGCGCTCGGCGATCTCGGCGTAACCCAGGCCCTCGAACTGCGCCAGCATGAAAGCCTGGCGCACCTTGCTCGGCATGGCATCGAGCATGGCGTCGATCTGCAGCAGGGTCTCGATGATCATGGCGCGGGTCTCCAGCGACGGCGTTTCCGGTTCCGGCAGCGCGGCGAGGGTGTCGAGGTAAGCCTGTTCGATGCGCTGGCGACGCCACTGGTCGATGATCAGGTTGCGGGCGATCTGCGCCAGGTAGCGGCGACCCTCGCCGAGCTCGGGCATGCGCCGGGTCACCAGCAGGCGCAGGAAGGTGTCCTGGGCTAAATCGGCGGCGCGCTCGCGGTCACCCAGGCGCTTGCGCAGCCAGCCCTGCAGCCAGCCGTGATGATTGCGGTAGAGCGCGTCGAGCTGAACGCCGTCGAGAGCCTCGCTGGACATATCCGCCTCTTACTCTGAATCGAGTGCAAATAAGAATTTATCGCAATTCTAAGGCCGCGGCGTGCGGTTTGGGAATGCTGTGGAAGAAAAGTAGGGTGGATAGCGCGCAGCCAATCCATCGGAGCTAGGTCGTGGCGTCGGGCTGGTGAAAGACGCCCGTGGCGCTCCATCTAATTGCCATGGGCTGCGGCCGTTGGACGGGCCTATTGCCCTAACGCGACAAGGCCCCCGGAATTTCAGCCAGATGTTCGGGCGGCGCCCTAAACGCTGAGAGTGCCACCTGGAAAGGGCCCACAGGTGTGGGCCTTCAGGTGGAAGACAGGACGCGTCTTAGAACTGCGCTCGCACAGAGACAGAGGCGTTCAGTGGTGCGCCATAGGAATAGGAGTAGTTGCTGACGCGGTACTCTTCATCCAGGACATTGTTGACGAGCAGTGACAGCGAAAGCTCCTCGGTCAGCTGGTAATCCGCATTGGCGCCAACCACAAAGTAGCTGTCGATGTCGTAGAGCGGATCGCTCTCGCCTGCCACATGGGTATCGTCTTGCCAGCGCACGCTGGTGCCCAGCGTCAGCTTCGGCACCAGTGCCGGTTGATACGAGGTATACAGCTTGAATAGCTGCTCGGGCTGTGTGGCATCGAGAACGTTGCCATCGTGATCCTCGTTGCGGAAGTAGGTATAACCCGCCTGAACCTGCCAGCGAGGTGTCAACTCTCCCGCCACCTCGAACTCCCATCCCCTGCCCTGGGTATCGCTTTCGGCACGGTAGGCCTGATCGCCGTCCGGGGTCACGTTGATGCCGTCTTCCACCGCGAGGTTGTCGCGTTTCGATTCGAACACGGCGATGCTCGTGTTCAAACGGTCATCAAACCACGCACCTTTCAGCCCGACCTCGTAGGTATCTCCCTCCTCCGGATCGAGCAGACGGCCATCGGCATCCTTCACATCCTGCGGGTTGAAGATCTGCGTATAGCTCGCATAGGCCGAGAGATTCTGGGTGAGATCGAGCACCACACCGGCGTAGGGCGTCAGCTCACTGCTGTACACACGATCATCCCAAACGTAGGCGTCGTGATAGGCCGTCGCACGGTCCTTCGAGTGGGACTTCCAGGTGGTCATGCGTCCGCCCAGGATCACCGAGAGACGGTCGGTAGGGTGTAGCCGAGTGGCGACGAAGGCACCTTGTTGTTCGATCTTCGAATCAAAGGGGTAATCGTCTTCGGAGCCGTCGAGGTCATTCCAGTTGGGCTCGTTGAAATGCAGCCCGCCGTTATTCCAGGTCGCGAAATCCGAGTAGGCGTTACTCAGGAAGGCGGTATCCGCTTGCTGATCGTTGCGATAGAAGTTGAAGCCGGTGACGAGTTCGTGCTCCCGTCCGAACAGCTGGTACTTGCCGTCGAGCTGGGCATCGACAATGTGTGTGTCGTAGCTGTAGTCGAGGCTGAGAACGCGCCCCTCGGCAGGTGAGCCGTCCTCCGGGATGAGCCAGCTGATCATGCCGCGGTGCATCTTGGAATTGAATTTGCCGTAACCGTAGCTGAGCCTGCCCTTCCAGTCTTCGCTGAACTGGTGAGCCAATGTCGTCGTCAGGTAGCTGCGATCACTGTTCAGATCAGTCCAGTCGGGCACGATGCTGGTGGAGTCGTCATGGGGAATGGGCGTTTCCCCGTCGGCGAAATAGAAGAAGGCGCCGTAGTCGGCTGCCCAGGGAGCGCCTTTGCTGTCGGCAGTGCCATGTTCCAGGGTGACGGTCAGCAGCGTGTCCAGGCTGAGGTCTGCCTCTATCACGCCGTAGAAGATGCTGCGCTCATTGCTGTATCTGTCGACCCAGGTATCGCCCTCGTCGTAGGCGCCCACCACGCGTGCGCGCAGCGTTCCGGACTCGTTGAGCGGCCCGCCCACGTCGGCCATGCCGCGATAGTGATCCCAACTTCCGGTGGTGGCCTCCAGGGTGGTCTGCAGCTCGCTTGTCGGCTTCTTGCGCGTCAATGCCATCAAGGCACTGGGTTCACCGGCTCCGGTCATCAGGCCGGTCGAGCCACGTACCACGGTGACGGAGTCGTAGATGGAGGTATCCAGTGCGCCATGCCCGTATTGAGAGGATTCCGACATCGTCTCCCATGGCACGTTGACGCCATCAACCTGATAGCTGTTCACGATGAACCCGCGCGAATACATCCAGGTCCGGCCGCCGATTGGCGTGCCGGTCGAGTTGAAGTGCACGCCGGGTACTTGCTCCGCGACCTCGGCCAGGGAGTTGAGATTCTGTTGCTCCATGCGCTCGCGGGTGATGACCGTGACCGACTGCGGCGTTTCACGCAGTGAAAGGTTAAGCCCGGTCGCAGCGGTCACCGGCCCTGCGGTGGTCAGTGACCCGGTGCCTTCGGTGACGCCCCCCAACCCATTGCCATTGATGGTGGTGGTCCCCAGCTCCAGAGCGCCATCGCCGTCGGCCTTGGGCTGCACGCTGTAGGTACCGCTCTGCGTGCTGCGCAGCTCCAGGCCGCTGCCTTGCAAGGCTTGTTGCAGTGCCTGTTCGGCGGTCATCTCGCCGCTAATCGCCGGGGCTTGCTTGCCCTGTACCAACGCCGGATCGAGGGAAACCACCTGGCCGCTCAGCCGGGCGATGGCGTTGAGCGACTGCGCCAGGCTGGCGGCGGGCAGGTCGAAGCGGATCAGCCGTTGTTCGGCGACAGCCAGAGTGCTGGCGCAGGCCAGCGATAGTGACAGGGCGAGGGTACGGGGCCAGGGTTCGAACACGGGGATCTCCTGCAAAAGTGTGGGGGTCAGGAGATAGGTGTGACGGGCGCGAAAAACCGGACACGAATGCGAAGAATTTTCACTTACCCCGGCGCCCCGGTTCAGTTGGCCGGGCCGACCAGGGTCAGCCAGGGGCCGTAGCGGTCAACACGAATCGGCAGGGTTTCCGCCAGGGCGGTGAGGCTGCGCCGGGTGTCGTCCAGCGGGAAAACACCCTGCACGCGCAGGTCGCGTACCTGTGGGCTGACCCCCAGCAGACCGCGATGGTAGGGGCGCAGGGCGTCGATGACGGTGGCCAGCGGCTCGTCGAGCACGCTCAGGTGGCCGTCCAGCCAGTCGGCGCGGTAACGCTGCTCGCCGGCCAGGCGTTCGATACGATTGCCCTGTAACAGCGCGGCCTGGCCTTCCTGCAGGTCGAGCCGCGCGCCGCTGGGCAGCGAGACCTGCACGGCGTGTTCCAGCACCATCACGTGGGTGCTGGCGGCCTGCTGCTCGACCAGGAAGCGCGTGCCCAGCGCGCGGGCTTCGCCCTGGGCGGTGCGCACGATCAGCGGACGATTGCGATCGGCGGCGACCTGCACCACCAGTGAGCCTTGGCGCAGGGTCAGCAGGCGTCGCTCGGCCGTGAAGTCGACATCGACTGCGCTTCCGGCATTCAGGTTCAGGCGGCTGCCATCGGGCAGCGACAGTTCGCGACGCTCGCTGCCTGTGCTGAGGTCGGCCAGCAGCGTCTGGCCGGGCTGGCTGTGCACGCCCAGCCAAAGGCCGCCGCCAAGCAGGCCGAGGCCGGCCAGGCCGCGCAGTACGTCGCGGCGTTTCAGCTCCGGCTGCACCAGGGGCTCGCGCAGGCTGCTCGGCGCCTTGCGCAGCAGTTCGTAGTGGTTGCCCAGGCCGCGCTGCAGCTGCTCCCAGGCACGGATGTGGGCTGGGTTTTCGTCCAGCCAGACCTGCAGCGCGGCCTGCTGGCGCGCCTGATCGCGGCCGGAGCGCAGGCGCACCAGCCAGGCGATGGCCTGTTCGGCGATGGGGTCGAGTTCGCGGTTCATGGCTGGGCTCCTGTCAGGTAGCACTGGCGCAGGGCCTGGGTCATATAGCGGCCCACGGTGCGTTCGGAGACCTCTAGGCGGCGGCCGATCTCGGCGTAGCCGAGACCATCCAGCTGGCTGAGCAGGAAGGCTTTTTTCACCACCAGCGGCAGGTCGGTCAGGACGCGGTCGATGGCGCTCAGCGCTTCGAGCAGGAGGAATCTGTCTTCCGGCGAGGGCGCCAGCTCTTCCGGCAGCAGCGCCAGGCGCTCCAGGTAGGCCTGCTCCAGACGCCGGCGGCGGTGGCGGTCGAAGACCAGGCGGCGGGCGATGGTCGACAGGTAGGCGCGCGGCTGTTCGATGGTTTCCGGGTCGACCTTGGCGGCGAGCAGCTGGCAGAAGGTCTCAGCCGCAGTGTCCTTGGCGTCGGCACGGTGGCGCACCTGGCGCTGCAGGTATTGCAGCAGCCAGCGGCGGTGTTCGCTGAAGAAGAAGCCGAGTTTGGAGGAGGACACGGGCGGGAGTGGCGCGAATGAGAATTCATCTCATCCTATCGGGCTTGTGCCTCGTTGCGCAATCGCCAGCCGCTGCGTTTGGCCCGCGGCGTCTCCGGCCGGTGCCGTGCGATGCGCTATTCGCGGAGCACAAGGAGCAGCGGCAGGCCGCGTGCGGGCAGCTAATCTGAACTAAATCGGCGTTGGTACGGCCACAACTGCACGTGCATCGACCCCACAAGGAGAGCGTCATGACCGATCACCACACCTACAAGCTGATCGACCTGGTCGGCTCGTCCACGACCAGCATCGAGGACGCGATCAACAATGCCCTGGCCGAATGCGCCAAGTCCGTGCGCAACATGGACTGGTTCGAGGTCGTCGAGACCCGCGGCCACATCGCCGATGGCCGGGTCGCGCACTTCCAGGTCACCCTCAAGGTCGGCTTCCGCATCAGCAACAGCTGACCGCCGCACGGTTTTACCGGCTGCGCTCGGCTAGGCTGCGCCGAGCGGGTCGGGTTGTCCCGCGAGTCCATCAACGAAGGAGCGTTAACCATGAAGCGAATGATGCTGGGCCTGGCCCTGTTCACGTTGGCCGGTTCGGCCCTGGCCGCCGGCAAGCCCTGTGAAGAATTGAAGTCCGAGATCGACGCCAAGCTCAAGGACAAGGGCGTCGCCGCCTACACCCTGGAAGTGGTCGACAAGGGCGCCGCCGGCGACAAGCAGGTAGTCGGCAGCTGCGAGGGCGGCAGCAAGGAAATCGTCTACCAGCGCGGCTGACACGCCGCCGCGCACCGGGCCGGAGTCTCGTGAGGGGCTCCGGCCTTTTCATTTGTGCCGGGCGGCCCCATATCCGAGAAATGACCTCAGGAGGCCTCCCATGAGCAAGCTGTCCAACACCCCTTTCGCCGTGCTCGACCTGGCGCCCATGCGCGACGACGACGTCGGCGCCGGCCCCGCGCTGCAGCGCTCCCTCGACCTCGCCCGCCATGTCGAGCGGCTCGGCTTCTCGCGCATGTGGGTGGCCGAGCACCACAACATGGAGGGCATCGCCAGTGCCGCCACCGCCGTGCTGCTCGGCTACCTGGCGGCGAATACCTCGACCCTGCGCCTGGGCTCGGGCGGGGTGATGTTGCCCAACCACGCGCCGCTGGTGGTGGCCGAGCAGTTCGGCACCCTCGAGGCGCTGTATCCCGGGCGCATCGAGCTCGGTCTCGGCCGCGCCCCGGGCGCAGACCAGGCCACCGCCCGCGCCCTGCGCCGCGACCGCCTGGGCAGCCCGGACGACTTCCCGCAGGACGTCGAGGAGCTGGAGACCCTGCTCGGCCCGCGCCAGCCCGGCCAGACGGTACTGGCCGTGCCCGGCGTCGACAGCGGTGTGCCGATCTGGCTGCTCGGCTCCAGCCTGTTCAGCGCCCAGCTGGCGGCGCAGAAGGGTCTGCCCTACGCCTTCGCCTCGCACTTCGCGCCGCGCTACCTGCACCAGGCGCTGCGCATCTACCGCGAGAACTTCCAGCCCTCGGCGGTGCTGGACAAGCCCTACGCGATGATCGGCGTGCCGCTGATCGCCGCGCCCACGGACGAAGAAGCCGAGTTCCTCGCCACCACCGCCTTCCAGCGCATCCTCGCGCTGATCCGCGGCCAGAGCCTGGTGCTGCGCCCGCCGGTGGAGAGCATGGTCGGCCGCTGGCTGCCCCACGAGCAGCAGGCGGTGGGCGACTTCTTCGGCCTGGCGGTGGTTGGTGGGCCGGAGAAGGTGCGCGCACGCCTGGAGGTGCTGCTGGAGCAGACCGGCGCGGACGAGCTGATCTTCACCTGCGACCTGTATCAGCCCGAGCATCGTCTGCGCAGCTTCGAACTGGTCGCCGGGTTGCGTTGAGGCGAACTTTGCCGGCCTCGCGTTCCTCTCAACAGGTACCCAATGACGAGAGGAACGCGACATGACCATCAAGAAGAGGGCTTCGGCCCACTGGCAGGGCGGCATCAAGGACGGCAAGGGCAGCATCTCCACCCAGAGCGGCGCGCTCGAGGACAACCCCTACGGCTTCAACACCCGCTTCGAGGACCAGCCCGGCACCAACCCCGAGGAGCTGATCGCCGCCGCCCATGCCGGCTGTTTCTCCATGGCCCTGTCCAAGGAGCTGGGCGACCGCGGCATGACCGCCGAGAGCCTGGAAACCCATGCCGAGGTGTGGCTGGACAAGGAGGAGGCGGGCTTTCGCATCAGCGCCGTGCACCTGACCCTCCAGGCGCGTGTGCCGGGCGCCGACCGAGACGCCTTCGAGCAGGCCGTGCAGGCGGCCAAGACCGGCTGCCCGGTATCCAAGGTGCTGGATACCGAGATCAGCCTGCAGGCGACCCTGGAAAACTGACCGTTAGAAGGTGCCGCAGCGCAGCACCTCGGCGCGCGCCAGAATCTGGCGGTCTGCGCCGTACAGCCAGCCCTGGGCCTTGCGCTGCAGCGGCCGCGCCTCGATGCGATAGCGCTGGCCGGCGGCGAAGCCGTCGTAGCGGAAGCGCAGCTGGCAGGTCATCTGGATCGGCTCGCTGCTGAAGTCGCTGCCGCCCCCGCCGCCCGGCACCTCGAACTGGAAGCGCACCTGCAGCTCGTGGGCGCCCGGCGGCACCTGGAAGTAGCGGCCGTCGCGCGTCTGCTCATCATCCAGCTTGTGCGCCATCAGCGTGTAGCCGGCGCTGGCGTACAGCTCGACCCAGGCCTGCTGCGGATCGGCCGGCGGCAGCGGGCTGGCACAGGCGCTAAGGGCGAACAGGCAGAGCAGCAGGGGCAGGCGCATGGCGGCGATCCTCGGAACGGGGTGAGTCAGCATAACGCCGATCAGACGGCGCCGCAGCGGCCCTCGCGTGCCCGCGCCAGGCTCTCGCCGCGTTCGTCCAGCAGCTGCGCCCAGGGGCGGAAGCCGCGGCTGCCGGCCTTCAGTCGATAGCGCTGGCCGGCGCTGAAGTCGGCGTAGTCGAGCGTCAGCAGGCAGGTGCGCGGCAGGTCCTGGTCGCTGCCGACGTTGCTGGCGTCCACGGCGAAGCGCAGGCGCACCTGCAGCTCGTGGCGACCGGGGGGCACCTGGAAGAAGCGGTCGTCTTCCAGCGTCTGGCCGTCCACCTGCACCGCCTGCAGACGCCCGTCCTCGCGCCCGTGCAGATCGATCCAGGCCTGATCGGGATCGTGGCGCGGCATCCACAGGGAGCAGCCGGAGAGCAGGATGGGCAGGCAGAACAGGGCTTTGCGCATGGTGGGCTTCCTAGGCGGAGGGGCAATGCAATAGGCTCGGGGCATGCCTATCGCCCTACTCGACCGCCGCGCGCGGTGCCTGGTTCCGCTACTGCTCGGCGCCCTGCTGAGCGGTTGTGCCAGTCTCGACTACTACGCCCACCTCGGCCGCGGCCAGCTCGAACTGCTCGCCGCCCGCGAGCCGGTGGACGCGCTGCTCGCCGATCCCGCCACCGATGCCGATCTTTCCCGACGCCTGGCGCTGGCCCAGCAGGCCCGCGACTTCGCCAGCGCCGAGCTGGCCCTGCCGGACAACCGCAGCTACCGGCTGTACGCCGACCTGCGGCGGCCCTATGTGGTGTGGAATGTCTTCGCCACGCCCGAGCTGTCGCTGCAGCCGTTGACCCACTGCTTTCCCATCGCCGGCTGCGTGGCCTACCGCGGCTTCTACCAACAGGGCCGCGCCCGCGGTGCCGCGGCGCTGCTGCAGGTCGAGGGCATGGACACCTACGCCGCCGGTATCGAGGCCTACTCGACCCTAGGCTGGTTCGACGACCCCATCCTCAACACCATGCTGCGCTGGGACGACGAACGCCTGGCCGCGGTGATCTTCCACGAGCTGGCGCACCAGCGGCTGTACGTGGCCGACGACACGGCGTTCAACGAGTCCTTCGCCAGCTTCGTCGAGCAGCAGGGCCTGCGTCAGTGGCGCGCCGCCCGCGGCCTGGCGCCCGGCGACGCCCACGAGGAGCGCATGCGCCGGCAGTTCACCGCGCTGATCCTGGCCAGCCGCGAGCGCCTGCAGAAGCTCTATGAAGGGCCGCTGGACGATGCGCAGAAGCGCGCCGGCAAGGCCGCTGAATTCGAGCGGCTGCGCGCCGAATACCAAGAACTGCGCGACGGCGAATGGGGCGGTGATCGGCGCTACGACGCCTGGATGGCGCAGCCGCTGAACAACGCCCGGCTGCTGCCCTTCGGCCTCTACGATCAATGGGTGGAGTCCTTCGCCGCGCTGTTCCGCCAGGCCGGCGGCGACTGGGCCGAGTTTTACCGTCGCGTCGCCGCCCTCGGCGAACGGCCGGCGGACGAGCGCGAGCGAACGCTGGCGCGGCTGGCGGATCAGAACTAGAACTGCCGCATCCCACCCGAGGAGCTCCGCGATGAAGCGCTGTTTCGTTGCCCTGCTGGCCACGCTGCTGTGCGGCGGCGCTCTGGCCGCGCCCAAGCCCTGCGAAGAGTTGAAGCAGGAGATCGAGGTGAAGATCCAGGCCGCCAACGTCACCAGCTACACGCTGGAAATCGTTCCCGCCGCCGAGGTCGAGGACCCGGCCATGGTGGTCGGCAGCTGCGAAGGCGGCAGCAGGAAGATCGTCTACCAGAAGAACGAGTGAACGCCGCGTCGCTTGCGCGGCGGGGAGCTTTCGGTGGAGAATGGATGATATCAATTATCATTTAGCTCATCCGCCGTGCGCACTCCCGACCAGGCCGCCGACCTCTCCACCCAGCACGCCGTGCAATCGCTCTACCGGGAGCATCACGACTGGCTGCGGTTGTGGCTGCGCAAACGCTTGCCCTGCGCGGAGAGCGCCGCCGATCTGGCCCAGGACACCTTCGTCCGCGTCCTTGCCAGTCGCCAGACTCTGGATCTGCGCGAGCCGCGCGCCTATCTGAGCAGCATCGCCCGCGGTCTGATGATCGATGGCTTCCGCCGCCGCGCCCTCGAACAGTCCTACCTGGAGGCCCTGGCCGCGCTGCCCGAGCCCCTGGACATCTCGCCGGAGGAGCGGACGCTGATCCTTGAGACCCTGCTGGAAATCGACCGCATGCTCGATGGCCTCGGCGCGCGTTGCCGCGAGATCTTCCTGATGGCGCAGCTCGACGGCCTCAGCCACGTGGAGATCGGCCGGCGCCTGGGCCTGTCGACCAATACTGTGCGCAAGTACGTGGTCCGCGGCCTGACCCAGTGCCTGCTGCTGATCGGGGACTGACATGAGCCCACCCGTCCAGCCGTCGCTTGCCGTGTTGCGCGCCGCCGCCAACTGGCACCTCAATCTGCTCGCCGCGCCGGAATGCGCGCAGACCGGCGAGGCTCACCGCCGCTGGCTGGCGGCCGATGCGACGCACCGCCAGGCCTGGAATCGTCTGGAAAAGCTGCAGGGGCGGATGGCCGCGTTGCCTGCCGAAGTCGCCCCTGCGGCTCTGCGCGGCGTCGGTCAGCGCCGCCGCGAGAACCTCAAGCTGCTCGGTCTGCTGGTGCTGGGCGGCGGCATGGCCGGTCTCGGCTGGCAATCCGATCCCGTGCGCAGCCTGCGTGCCGACCGCCGCACCGGCGTCGGCGAGCGCCGCCTGGTTCGTCTCGACGACGGCAGCCGCGTGCGCCTGAACAGCGACAGCGCGCTCGACATCGTCTACGGCGCACGCCTGCGCGAGCTGCATCTGCGCCGTGGCGAGATCTTCGTGCAGACCGCCGCCGACCCGCGGCCTTTCGTGGTGCACACCGGGCAGGGCAGCATCCGCGCCCTCGGCACGCGCTTCCTGGTGCGCCAGGACGGCGAACGCACCCAGGTGCGGGTGCTGCAGCACGCGGTGGAAGTGCGCCCGCTGCAGGCGCCGACACGGCCGCTGCGACTCGAGGCCGGCCGCCAACTGTGGTTCGACGCCAACGCCTGCGCGGCGCCGGAGCCGCTGGAGGCCCATTCCGACGCCTGGCTGCGCGGCATGCTGGTGGTCAGCGACTGGCCGCTGCCGCGCTTCATCGACGAGCTGGCGCGCTATCGCCCGGGTTTGCTGTCCTGCGACCCGGCGCTGGCGGGGCTGCGCATCTCCGGCGCGTTCCAGCTGGCCGACAGCGACGCGGTGCTGGACAACCTGAGCAATACGCTGCCGCTGCGGGTACGGCGCCTGACCCGCTACTGGGTTCGCGTCGAGTCAGCCTGAGCCGGCGAAATAACTTCACCTGGGGTGTTGTTGATTTTGTTTCTCATTCGGCTTGGTAAGGAAAGCGCCTGCCGTGCGCTCCTCTGCCAACCATCCCAGGTACTCTCCATGTCCCGCCGCACCGCTTCGCTGCTCCGCAGTTCTTCCCTCAGCCCGCTGGACCTGGCCGTCCACCGCGCGTTGCTCGGCGCCATGCTGGCGCTGCCCGTGGCCGGCGTGCTGCAGGTGCAACCGGCCTGGGCGCAGAGCGTGGCGGCGCAGCATGACTTCGCCATCGGCGCGGGTTCGCTGGAGTCGGCGCTGAACAGCTTCGCGGCCACCACCGGCGTCAGCGTCTCGTACTCGCCGGAGACCGTGCGCGGCCTGCAGTCGCCGGGCGTGAGCGGGCAGCTGTCGGCGGACGAGGCGCTGGCCCGGCTGCTGGCCGACAGCGGCCTGCAGGTGTCGCGCCAGGCCAGCGGCAACTACTCGCTGCTGCCGGCGCCCGAGGTCGGCTCGGCCCTGCAGCTGGACACCACCAGCATCACCGGCAACGGCCTGGGCGAAACCACCGAGGGCACCGGCTCCTACACCACCGGCTCGACCAGCACCGCCACCGGCCTGCCGCTGTCGATCCGCGAGACGCCGCAGTCGGTGTCGGTGATCACCCGCCAGCGCATGCAGGACCAGAACCTCACCCAGCTCACCGACGTGGTGCGCCAGACGCCGGGCCTGACCCTCAGCCAGAGCGGCGGCAACGGTGGCGACAACAGCGGCATCTACTCGCGCGGCTTCAAGGTCGAGAACTACCAGATCGATGGCCTGCAGGTGCTCGACAGCAACTACGAGAGCCCGGCGCAGAGCAACGACATGGCGCTGTACGACCGCGTTGAGGTCATTCGCGGCGCCACCGGCCTGACCAATGGCGTCGGCACCCCCGGCGCCACCCTGAACATGGTCCGCAAGCGGCCGACCTCCGAATTCAAGGGCAGCGTCAGCGTCAGCGGCGGCTCGTGGGACTACCGCCGTGGCGAGGTGGACGTCGGCGGGCCGCTGACCGAGAGCGGCAACCTGCGGGGGCGCTTCGTCGCCGCGTACCAAGAGAGCGATTCCTACGTCGACTACCTGAGCCAGCGCAAGGACGTGTTCTACGGCGTCATCGAGGCCGACCTGACCCCCGACACCCTGCTGACCTTCGGCATGGACTCGCAGTCCGACGACTACGACGGCCATGCCCGCAATGGCCTGCCGCTGTTCAACAACGACGGCACCCGTGCCGATCATGACGAGTCGGATTCCGCCGCCGCCCGCTGGGCCTATTCCGAGCGCAGCGCCGTGTCCGCCTTCGCCACCCTCGAGCACAACCTGACCGAGCGCTGGAAGGCCAAGCTGACCCTCAACCAGCGCCGCAGCGAGTACGACGAACTCAGCGGTTACGCCGGTGGCAACAACTACGCACCCGGCGCAGACCCGGCCTCGGTGGTGTTCTATGCCAACCGCTGGAAGGCCAAGCCGGTGCAGGACAGCTTCGACCTGAACCTGGCGGGCAGCTTCGACCTGTTCGGTCTTGAGCACGACGCGATCGTCGGCTACAGCCGGCAGAAGACCGATTACCGCACGCCTGCCTACACCTGGTGGCGCGATCCCGTGACCGGCGATTTCCCCGTGATAGGCGACATCTACCGCTGGGATGGCAAGACGCCGGGCAAGCTCGATCTGCAGGCCTATGGCCGCATTGACTACGAGGAAGAGCAGGACGCCGTCCACGGCAGTACCCGCCTGCGCCTGACCGAGGACCTCTCGCTGATTCTCGGTGCACGGGTCATCGACTGGAATAACAAGATCCGCACGGAGTACTACGACGGCACGCCCTCCGACCTCAGTGATCGCGGCGAAACCGGCGTGGTCACTCCGTTCGCCGGCGTGGTCTACGACATCGACGACATCTGGTCGGTGTACGGCAGCTACACCAGCATCTTCAAGCCGCAGGACTACAAGACCCTGACCGGCGCCTATATCGACCCGCTCAAGGGCGTGGGCTACGAGGTCGGCAGCAAGGCGGCGTTCTTCGACGAGCGTCTCAACCTTGGCATCGCGCTGTACCAGATCGAGCAGGACAACCTGGCCGTGTCGCTGGGCGATGGCCAGCTGGCGCCCGACGGCAGCCAGGCCTATCGCGCCGAGTCCGGCACCAAGACCCGCGGCTTCGAGGTGGAAGTCACCGGCGAGCTGGCGCCCGACTGGCAGGCCAGCGCCAGCTTCAGCCGCAACATCGTGCAGGACGCCGATGGCAACAAGCTCAACACCAACATCGCCCAGAACACCGCCAAGCTGTTCACCAGCTACACCCTGCGCAGCCTGGGCAACGGCCTGACCTTCGGCGGCGGGGTCAACTGGCAGAGCGAGATCTACAGCGACAACACGGGCCCGCTGGGCGTGCGCTTCACCCAGGGCGACTACGCGCTGGTCGATGCCTTCGCCCGCTACCCGCTCACCGAGCAGCTCAACGCCACGCTCAACCTCAACAACCTGCTCGACGAGGAGTACTACACCAGCACCAGCTCCAGTTATTACGGTGCACCGCGCAACGCCACCCTCGGCCTGCGCATGGACTTCTGATCGCGCGGCCGTCCGGCGACGCTGCGGTGAAGCCGGACACATCTGGTCACAGATGAGCCGACGGGAGGCATGCAGGTTTTGCTGGGCTCGTTCGTCCTGTTGTCAGGGACGATGCGTTCGCAATCACCCACACGTCCGTGCCGCCGGCTTTGCCGGCGGTGTTCTCTTTACCGGCCATGGTTGTTCGCCGATGAAATCGATGTCCCCCCGTTCCCTCGCGCTGCTCTCGCGCACCGCGGCCGCGCTGCTCGGCGGTTATGCACTCACCTGCGCCAGCGTGATCTTCCTCGGCGCCGTGCTGCCGCTGCCCAAGAGCCAGGCGATCCTCGCCGCTTCGCTGACCAGCTTTGCGGTGTACACCGCGGTGATCGTCTGGGTGTTCGCCACCCCCAACCTGAAGCGCATCTGGTGGGTGCTCGTGATCGCCTCGCTGGTGCTGACCGGTGCCGGCATTCTGCTGGGAGGTGAGGCATGAGCAAGGTCGAGAGTGGCGCGGCCGAGGGCGGGCTGCGCCAGGCCATGGCCTGGCTGCACACCTGGGGTGGGCTGTGGGCGTGCTGGGTGCTGTTCGTGATCTTCCTCACCGGCAGCCTGGGGGTGTTCGACGAGCCGATCACCCGCTGGATGAAGCCGCACCTGCCGCAGGCCGCCGAGGCCAGCGGCGACACCGGCCTGGACGATGGTTTCGACCGCCCCGGCGCGGTGCGCATGGGCCAGGCCTGGTTCGAAAAGAACCAGCCCGACGCGCACTTCTGGGGCGTCGGCCTGCCGTCGGACGAGGACCCATCGATCCGCCTGTTCTGGCAGGACCCGCAGGAGAACTTCCACAACACCCGCATCGACGCCCGCACCGGCCAGCCGGTGGACGGCTCGCACGAGCGTGACAGCGAGGGCGGTCACCACTTCGTGCACATGCACTTCGAATTCCATGGCGGCACCGCCGGCATCTGGTTCGTCGGTGCCTTCACCATGGCCATGCTGGTGGCGCTGGTCAGCGGCATCGTCATCCACAAGCGCATCTTCAAGGACTTCTTCACCTTCCGCCCGGGCAAGGGCCAGCGCAGCTGGCTGGATGCGCACAACGCGCTGTCGGTGCTGAGCCTGCCGTTCCAGCTGATGATCGCCTATACCGGCCTGGCGACCTTCTACATGCTGTACATGCCGGCCGGCATCGTCGCCCACTACGACAGCGAGGAGGCCTACTTCGCCGACCTGCTGACCCAGCCGCAGCACCAGGAGATCACCGGCATCGCCGCGCCGCTGGCCAAGGTTGACGAGTTGCTGGTGCGCGCCGAGCAGCAGCTGCAGCGCCCTGCCAGTTTCGTCAGCATCGAACACCCCAACGACAGCAGTGCCTCGGTGCTGGTGTTCGGCCGCTTCATCGAGAAACCGGGCGAATACCGCCTGCTCGGCGACGGCGGCGGCCAGGTGTTTTTCGACGGCGTCAGCGGCGCGCAGACCGATATCCAGATGCCCGGCGAGCTGCGAGGCGGCGCCGCGCAGGACGTGCAGTCGGTGATGCGCAACCTGCACTTCGCCGCGTTCGGTGGCCACCTGGTGCGCTGGCTGTACTTCCTCAGCGGCCTGGCCGGCGCGGCCATGCTGGCCACCGGCGCCCTGCTGTTCATGGTAAAGCGCCGCCAGCGTTCGCTGAACGAGTTCGGCTCCGCCACCCCCCGCGTGTACCGGGTGATCGAGGTGCTCAACGTCGGCACCCTCACCGGCCTGTCCATCGCCTGCGTGGCCTTCTTCTGGGGCAATCGCCTGCTGCCGCTGGGCATCGACGACCGTCCGGTGTGGGAGATCGTGGTGTTCTTCGTCGTGTGGCTGCTGAGCTTTTTCCACGCCGCGTTGCGCCCGGCCTCGCGCGCCTGGGTCGAGCAGCTGCTGGCACTGGCCGCACTGTGCCTGCTGCTGCCGCTGCTCAACTGGCTGAGCGTAGGCGAGCATCTGCTGCTGTACCTGCAGCGCGGTGACGGCGAGCGCGCCGGTGTCGAGCTGGTGGCGCTGGCCACCGGCGTGCTGTCGCTGTGGGGCGCCCGGCGCATCGCCCGGCCGCGGGCCGTGCCGGCGCGTGCTCGCCAGCGCGCTGCCGTGGCGGAGGCGCAATCATGAGCCTGTCCCTCGCCGTGATTCTCGCCGCCGCGCTCTGCTACGCAGGCATGGCCGGCCTGTGCCTGGCCATGGACCGTCATCATTCCCAGGTGTGGAAGGCCAAGGCGCCGAATCGCCAGCGCCTGCTGCGTGTGGCCGGCTGGCTGCTGCTGGCGCTGGCCGTATGGCCGTGCGTGCAGATCTGGGGCGGCGCCGTCGGCCCCGTGGTCTGGTGCGGCATGCTCAGCGTCGGCGCTTTCGTGCTGGTGCTGCTGTTGCCCTATCGCCCGCGTATCGCCGCCCTGCTGGCCGCCGTTGCGGCCGGCGCCGGGCTGCCGGTGTTGCTGCTGACCGCCGGCTGAACCGGCATCGTTCAAGGAAGAAGTCGTCGATGCTCTCGCGTGTCCCCCCGCTCCTGCGCCGTGGCCTGGCGGCCGCCCTCGTCCTCGGCGTGCCGGCGCTGATCTGGCTGACCTGGGATGACGCGGTGGCCTACGACACCGTGGCCGTCGGCCGTGGTGATATCGAGGCCAGCGTCACCGCCATCGCCACCCTGCAGCCACGCGAGTCGGTGGATGTCGGCGCCCAGGTGTCCGGCCAGGTCACCCGGCTGCACGTGCAGCCCGGCGACCGGGTGGAGAAGGGCCAACTGCTCGCCGAGATCGATGCCAGTCTGCACCAGGCCTCGGTCGAGGCCGACCGCGCGGCCCTCGACGGCCTGCGCGCACAGCTGGCCGAGCAGCAGGCGCAGCTCGATCTGGCGCGCCAGCAGCACCAGCGCCAGCAGCGCCTGGCCGCCGAGGAGGCGACCCGCGAGGAAGACGTGCAGATCGCCGTCGCCACCCTGCGTTCCGCCGAGGCGCGTCTGCGCCAGCTGCGTGCGAAGATCGCCGAGGCGAGCGCGCGCCTGCGCGGCAACGAGGCGCAGCTGAGCTACACGCGCATCTACGCGCCCATCGCCGGCACGGTGATCGGTGTCGACGTCAAACAGGGCCAGACCCTCAACGCCACCTACCAGACGCCGACCGTGCTGCGCCTGGCCGATCTCGGCGCGATGACCGCCTGGACCAAGGTCTCCGAGGCCGACATCCGCCGCCTGCGGGTCGACATGCCGCTGTACTTCACCACCCTCGGTGGCGATGGTCGCCGGTGGCACGGCAAGGTGCGCCAGGTGCTGCCGGCGCCGCCGGTGACACCCAGCGCCTCCGGCGAGTCCGCCGCGGTGCCGCAGACGGTCAAGGCGGTGCAGTACACCGTGCTGTTCGACGTCGACAACGACGACGGCGAGCTGATGCCGCAGATGACCGCCCAGGTGACCTTCGTTACCGCCGCCGCCCATGACGTGCTGACCGCGCCGCTGGCCGCGCTGCAGCCGGTGGCGGGCCAGGCCGGGCTGTTCAGCGCCCGCGTGCTGGAAGCCTCCGGGCGCACCGCGGCGCGCGAAGTGCGGGTCGGCGCGCGCAGCCGCCAACTGGTGGAGGTGGTCGACGGCCTGGGCGAGGGCGAACTGCTGGTCACCGGCGAGCGCGAGTCCGCGCCGTCGAGGTTCCAGTGGTGAGCGACACGCCGCTGATCGAACTGCGCGGCATCCGCCGCCGCTACGGGGGAGAAAACGGCGCACCGGAGGTCGAGGTGCTGCACGGCATCGACCTGCGCATCGCCGCCGGCGAATTCGTCGCCATTGTCGGCAGCTCCGGCTCCGGCAAGTCGACGCTGATGAATCTGCTCGGTTGTCTCGACCGCCCCAGCGCCGGCAGCTACCACTTCGCCGGCCACGACGTCGCCGAACTGGACGCCGACCAACTGGCCTGGCTGCGCCGCGAGGCCTTCGGCTTCGTGTTCCAGGGCTACCACCTGATCGCCACCGAATCGGCCTGCGAAAACGTCGAAGTGCCGGCGCTGTACGCCGGCATGTCCGCCGACGAGCGCCGCCAGCGCGCCAGCGCCCTGCTTACCCGTCTTGGTCTGGGCGAGCGCCTGGACTACCGCCCCGGCCAGCTATCCGGCGGCCAGCAGCAGCGCGTGTCCATCGCCCGCGCGCTGATGAATGGCGGGCGTATCATCCTCGCCGACGAGCCTACCGGCGCCCTCGACTCGCACAGCGGCCGCGAGGTCATGACCCTGCTGCGCGAGCTCGCGGCGGCCGGGCACACGGTGATCCTGATCACCCACGACCGCGAGGTGGCGGCCCAGGCCCAGCGGGTCATCGAGATTCGCGACGGCGCGATCATTGGCGACAGTGGCGCGCAATCGAATCCGGCCGCCCTGCCGGCGCCGCGCTTCGACGGCATGAGCGTGCACGGTGCCGGCTGGAGTGCGCTTGGCGAGGTGCTGCGCTCGGCCTGGCGGGTGATGCTGCTGAATCGCTTTCGCACCGCGCTGACCCTGCTCGGCATCGTCATCGGCGTGGCCTCGGTGATCGTCATGCTCGCCATCGGCCTGGGCACCAAGCAGAAGGTCCTGGCGCAGATGGCCTCGATGGGCGCCACCACGCTCTACCTGTACGCCGCGCAACCGCCGGAAGGCGGCCCCTGGGGCACCCTCAGCGAGGGCGATCTGGAGGCGCTCGGCGAGCTGCCGGAGATCGACCTGTTCACCCCGGTGATCGGCAACCCGCGCATGGTCCAATACGGCAACGCCTCTCGGGAAATCTACGTGTTCGCCAGCAACGAGCAGCTGCCGGCGATCCAGCACTGGCCGGTGGCCGAGGGGCGCTTCTTTACCGCCGAAGAGGACCAGGACCTGGCGCCGGTGGTGGTGCTCGGGCACAAGGCGCGCCAGTTCTTCTTCCGCGACGAACCCAACCCGCTGGGCAAGCAGCTGCTGATCGGCGAGGCGCCGTTCGAGGTGATCGGGGTGATGGCCGAGAAGGGCCGCGAGTCCGGCGCCGACTACTACGACGAGATGGTCTTCATCCCCTACGCCGCCGGGCGCGCGCGGGTCTACCAGGACATCTCCGAGCCGGAGTACGCCGCGCTCACCGCCGCCTCCACCGACCAGGTGCAGGCCGCCGAAACCGCCGCCCGCGAGCTGCTGCTGGCGCGCCATGGCCGCGAGGATTTCCAGGTCGACAACGCCGCGGCCAAGGTCCAGGCCGAGGCCGAGACCCAGGACAGCATGACCCGTATGCTCGGCCTGATCGCCGCCGTGTCGCTGCTGGTCGGCGGCATCGGGGTGATGAACGTGATGCTGATGACGGTGCGCGAACGCACCCGCGAGATCGGCGTGCGCATGGCCACCGGCGCGCGCCAGCGCGACATCCTCCGCCAGTTCCTCGGCGAGGCGGTGCTGGTCACCCTGGTCGGCGGCAGCATCGGCGTGCTGGTCGGCCTGATTGGCGGCGCGGCGCTGCTGGTGGCCGGCGTGCCGCTGATCTTCTCCCTGTCGGCGATGCTGCTGGCCTTCGCCTGCGCGGTGGGCACCGGCCTGTTGTTTGGCTACCTGCCGGCGAAGACCGCCGCCGCCCTCGACCCGGTTGCCGCCCTGGCCAGCGAATGAGCGAGTTTTCCATGTCCCGATACCCGCTGACCCTGCTCGCCGCGCTGATCCTTGCCGGCTGCTCCGCCATCCCCGAGGCGCCGGACGCCCTGCCCGCCGCGCCCGCCGAGTGGAGCCATGCCGTTGCCGCCGCTGGGGCGCCGGATGCGCTGTGGTGGCGCGCCTTCGCCAGCGCCGAGCTGGATGCCCTGGTCGAGCGCGCCCTGGCCGACAACTTCGATCTGGCCGCCGCAGCCGCCCGTCTGCGCCAGGCCGAGGCCAGCGCTCGCGCGGCTGGTGCACCGCTGCTGCCGCGTCTGGATGGCAATCTCGGCGCTAGTCGCGAGGGGCGCCTGAGTGGCGATGCCGACACTGCCGGTAATCTCTATAGCGGCGGCCTGGCCGCCAGTTACGAGGTCGATCTGTGGGGCCGCCTGTCCGCTGACCTCGAGGCCGCCGAGGCGGAGTTGGCTGCCAGCCGCTTCGACCGCGACGCCCTGCGTCTGACCCTCAGCGCCAGTCTCAGCGAGACCTGGCTGCGCCAGGTGGCCCTGGCCGAACGCCTGCGCCTGGCCGAACTCAACCTGGCCAACGCCGAGCGGGTGCTGGCCACCGTGCAGGCACGCGCTGCGGCGGGCTCGGCGACCCAGCTGGAACTGGCCCAGCAGCGCGGCCTGGTCGCCGAGCAGCGGCGTTCCCGCGAGGAGCTGCGCCAGCAGGCCGACGATGTGCGCAGTGCCCTGGCCGTGCTGCTCGGCCAGGCGGCGCCGGCCGAGCCGTCGAGCGCTGAGCTGACTGCATTGGTCGCGCCCTCGGTAAATGCCGGTCTGCCCAGCGAGCTGCTGCTGCGTCGCCCCGACCTGGCCCGCGCCGAGGCGCAGTTGAGCTCCGCCGATGCCGACCTGCGCGCGGCGCGGGCGGCCATGCTACCGCGGCTGAATTTGTCGGCCGCTGCCAGTGGCTCCAATGGCAGCCTCAACCGGGTGTTCGCCGATCCGATCTATTCCCTGGCTGCCGCGCTGACCGCGCCGATCTTCGATGGCGGCGCCCTGGCCGCCGAGCGCGACCGCACGGCGGCGCGCCGCGAGGAGCTGCTCGCGGCCTACCGGCAGAGCATCGTCGCGGCCTTCGCCGATGTGCAGGTGGCGCTCAACGCCGGGGCCGGTGTCGAGGCCCGGTGGCAGGCCCAGCAGGAGGTGCAGGACCAGGCCGAGCGCGCCCTGCAGCTGGCCGAGCGGCGCTACCGCGCTGGCGCCGAGGACTTGCTCAACCTGCTCGACGCCCAGCGCACCCTGTACGCCGCCGAGGACCAGAGTGCACAGCTGCGCCTGGCCCGTCTGCAGGCCAGCGTGGCCCTGGTGCGGGCGCTGGGTGGTGGCTGGAACAGCGAGGCGCAGTGAACCGTCAGGCTGCCGCCTCGGCGCGGTAGACCCAGCGCAGGCCCAGTAGGGTCAGCGGCCATAGCAGGCCCAGCAGGCCGACGCCCATGATCAGCAACAGAACGGGGTGGAAAACCTCGCTGCCGCGGTCGGCCAGCGCGTAGATCACCAGCAGGCCGGCGACCAGCAGCTGGGCCAGCATCCACACGACGAAGATCGCCAGGGCGGTCAGCAGCAGCTGCCCCGCCCTGAGCCGATGCAGGCGTGCCGGTAGCGCGCTCCAGCTGCTGGCGAACACCAGCGCGGCGCCGAGCAGCGGAGTCAGGCAGGCCAGGGCCAGCGGCAGGGCCGCGCTGTAGCCCGGCATCACCTGTTTGATCAGGATGTCCACAGTCTTCAGGCTCAACAGCAGCACGCACAGCGCCAGCAGCGCCGCCACGCTCGTGCGTCCCACCGGGGCCGTTGTCCAGGCCTGCCGCGCGCCCAGGCGCAGGCCGAGCCACAGCGGCAGCGGGTTGGTCAAGGCAAAGGCCAGTAGGCCCAGCGGCTCGAATACCAGCAGCTGGTAGAGGCCCGTCAGGCTGCCGTGCTCGCTGAGCCAGCCATACAGGTCGGCGAGCAGGAAGCCGGACAGCACGCCGTAGAGCAGGCCGGTAAGCACGATGGCGGCGGCGACTGCCAGCAGCACCCTGCCGGGTCTGACCAGGACCGCCGCGTGGCGCTCCTGATGGCTGGCGACCAGCAGGATGGCGGCCAGCCCGCCGAGCAGGATGCTGCACAGCCAGCCCGGCAGCAGATGCATCACATTGCCGAGCAGGTAGTCGCTGAACTCGGCGTGGTTGAGCGCGGCCAGCAGATTGCCGAGCATCAGGCTTTGCAGCATCACCAGCGCACCCATGGCGCCGAAGGCGTAGGGCTGCTGCAAAGCCTGGTGCTCGGTGGCCGGCTGGGGAGCGGAGGTGGCGAAGGGATTGGTCATCGGCAAAATCCTTTTCGAGGGCGCCAAGAGTATGTCCGGTGCCGATGCGGGCCCAGCGCGCTAGGCGAAGGGCGTGAAGCCGTTCACCGGTCGTAGCCCTCGGTCAGGTGCAGGTCCTTGAGCTTCACGTAGTTGGCGGCGCTGTAGGCGAAGAAGGCGCGCTCCTTGTCGGTCAGGGCGCGGGCCTGTTTCACCGGACTGCCGACGTACAGGTAGCCGCTTTCCAGCACCTTGCCCGGCGGCACCAGGGAGCCGGCGCCGATCACCACTTCGTCCTCGACCACCGCGCCGTCCATCACGATGCTGCCCATGCCGACCAGGATGCGGTTGCCCAGGGTGCAGCCGTGCAGGGTGACGTTGTGGGCGATGGTCACCTCGTCGCCGATCAGCAGCGGGTAGCCGTCCGGGTTGAACGGCCCGGCGTGGGTGATGTGCAGCACGCTGCCGTCCTGCACGCTGGTGCGCTTGCCGATCCTGATTCGGTGCATATCGCCGCGCACCACGGCCATCGGCCAGACCGAGGCGTCCTCGCCCAGCTCCACGTCGCCGATCACCACGGCGGAGGCGTCGACGAAGGCGCGCGGACCCAGCTGCGGGGTGGTGCCCTGGTAGGTTCGAATCGCCACGATAGTCTCCTTCAGGCTGCGGATGGCGCCGATTGTAATTAACATTCGGCGCATTCCGGTTGTTAAAGGTCGCCCGCGACCCCATAACCTGAGTCTGCATTCGCACAATCAAAGGTGCCTCGCCGTGACCGCTGCCAATCCCCTGCTGCAAGACTTCGACCTGCCACCCTACTCGCTGATCAAGCCCGAGCATGTCGAGCCGGCCGTCGACCAGATCCTCGCCGACAGCCGCGTGGCCATCGCCGAGCTGCTCAAGACCCAGCAGGCCAACCCGAGCTGGGACGGTCTGGTGCTGGCGCTGGACGAGTTGAACGCCCGCCTGGGCCGCGCCTGGGGCCCGGTCAGCCACCTCAACGCGGTGTGCAACAACGCCGAGCTGCGCGCCGCCTACGAGGCCTGCCTGCCCAAGCTGTCCGAGTACTGGACCGAGATGGGCCAGAACAAACCGCTGTTCGAGGCCTACGACGCCCTGGCCAAGAGCCCGGCGGCCGAAGGCTTCGACGTGGCGCAGAAGACCATCCTCGAACACGCCCTGCGCGACTTCCGCCTGAGCGGCATCGACCTGCCGGCCGAGCAGCAGAAGCGCTATGGCGAGATCCAGATGAAGCTGTCCGAGCTGGCCAGCAAGTTCTCCAACCAGTTGCTCGATGCCACCCAGGCCTGGACCAAGCACATCACCGACGAGTCTCTGCTTTCCGGCCTCACCGATTCGGCCAAGGCGCAGATGGTCCAGGCCGCGCAGGCCAAGGAGCTGGACGGCTGGCTGATCACCCTGGAATTCCCCAGCTACTACGCGGTGATGACTTACGCCGACGACCGCGCCCTGCGCGAAGAGGTCTACACCGCCTACTGCACCCGCGCCTCCGACCAGGGGCCGAACGCCAGGCAGAACGACAACGGCCCGGTGATGGCCGAGCTGCTCGACCTGCGCCAGGAGCTGGCCCGCCTGCTCGGCTTCGCCCACTACAGCGAGCTGAGCCTGGCCAGCAAGATGGCCGAGTCCACCGAGCAGGTGCTGCACTTCTTGCGCGACCTGGCCGTGCGCAGCAAGCCGTTCGCCGCCCAGGACCTGGACGAGCTCAAGGTCTTCGCCGCCGAACAGGGCGTGCAGGATCTGGCGAGCTGGGACGTCGGCTACTTCAGCGAGAAGCTGCGCCAGCAGCGCTACAGCATCTCCCAGGAGGAAGTACGCGCCTGGTTCCCGATCGACAAGGTGCTGACCGGCCTGTTCGCCATCGTGCAGAAGCTCTACGGCATCGAGATCAACGAGCTCAAGGACTTCGATACCTGGCACCCGGACGTGCGCCTGTTCGAGATCCGCGAGAACGGCCAGCACGTCGGCCGCTTCTTCTTCGACCTCTACGCCCGCGCCAACAAGCGTGGCGGCGCCTGGATGGACGGCGCCCGCGACAAGCGCCGCGCCGCCGATGGCAGCCTGATCAGCCCGGTGGCCAACCTGGTGTGCAACTTCACCCCGGCGGTCGGCGGCAAGCCGGCGCTGCTGACTCACGACGAAGTCACCACCCTGTTCCACGAGTTCGGCCACGGCCTGCACCACCTGCTGACCCGCGTCGAGCACGCCGGCGCCTCCGGCATCAACGGCGTGGCCTGGGATGCGGTGGAGCTGCCCAGCCAGTTCATGGAGAACTGGTGCTGGGAGCCCGAGGGCCTGGCGCTGATCTCCGGCCACTACGAGTCCGGCGAGCCGCTGCCCCAGGCGCTACTGGACAAGATGCTGGCGGCGAAGAACTTCCAGTCCGGCCTGATGATGGTGCGCCAGCTGGAGTTCAGCCTGTTCGACTTCGAGCTGCACGCCACCCACGGCGACGGCCGCAGCGTGCTGCAGGTGCTCGAAGGCATCCGCGACGAGGTGGCGGTGATCCGTCCGCCGGCCTTCAACCGCTTCGCCAACAGCTTCGCGCACATCTTCGCCGGCGGTTACGCGGCCGGTTACTACAGCTACAAATGGGCGGAAGTGCTGTCCGCCGACGCCTTCTCCAAGTTCGAGGAAGACGGCGTGCTCAACCCGGCCACCGGCCGCGCCTTCCGCGAGGCGATCCTGGCGCGTGGTGGCTCCCAGGCGCCGATGGTGCTGTTCGTCGACTTCCGCGGTCGCGAGCCGAGCATCGACGCCCTGCTACGCCACCTCGGCCTGAGCCAGGAGGCGGCGTGATGAGCGAGCCGAAGAAGCGCTTCATTGCCGGCGCCGTGTGCCCGGCGTGTAGCGCCCAGGACACCATTAAGATGTGGGACGAGGACGGTACGCCGCACCGCGAATGTGTGGCCTGCGGCTACGCCGACACCCTCAACGCCCAGGGCCAGTCGGTGCCCAGGGAAATCGGCACCCGAGTCAACCAGGCCGTCGCCAAGCCGGCGGCGAGCAAGGGCCAGACGGTGCAGTTCTTCCCCAATCCCAAGCTGAAGAAGTAGGCCGCCGCTCGAACTGCCCGGCCATGGGATGGCGCGGGCAGCTGCAAACGACCGAGCGGTACTGGTCGAAGGCAGGCAAAAGGAATACTGTTTATGCGTACAGTATTTATCGAGTCTCGCCATGTCCGTTTCTCTTCCGCCGCGCGGCCGCGGTACCGCCAGCAATCCGCACAATCGCTTCGCCCCGACCCGCAGCCAGGCTGAAGACGACGGCTGGTTCCAGGAAGAAACACCGCCCTGCCGCGCCACCGAGGTGCGCGCCGAGCGGGCCAGGACGGTGATCACCCGCAACCAGTCGCCGGATGTCGGCTTCGACCGTTCGGTGAATCCCTATCGCGGCTGCGAGCATGGCTGCATCTATTGTTTCGCCCGGCCCAGCCACGCCTATTGGGACCTGTCGCCGGGGATCGACTTCGAGACCCGGCTGATCGCCAAGACCAACCTGGCCGAGCGCCTGGAGGAGGAGCTGAGCAAGCCCGGCTACGTACCGCAGCCGATCGCCCTGGGCATCAATACCGACGCGTATCAGCCAATCGAGCGCGAGCAACGCCTGACGCGCCAGGCGCTGGAGATCCTGCTGCGCTTCCGCCACCCGCTGCACATCATCACCAAGAGCTCGCTGATCCTGCGAGACCTCGACCTGCTGCAGGAGCTGGCCAGCCGCAACCTGGTCAGCGTGGCATTCAGCCTGACCACCCTGGACGACGAACTGAAACGCATCATGGAGCCGCGCACGGCCTCTCCCGGTGCGCGCCTGCGCGCCATGCGCAGCCTGCACGAGGCCGGCGTGCCGGTGGCGGCGATGGCGGCACCGATCATCCCGATGATCAACGACATGGAGCTGGAACGCATTCTCGAGGCGGCCCGCGATGCCGGCGCACGCTCGGCCGGCTACGTGCTGCTGCGCCTGCCGCTGGAGATCGCCGAGCTGTTCGAGGAATGGCTGCGCAGCCATTTCCCGGAACGCGCCGAGCATGTGATGAGTCTGATCCGCCAGTCTCGCGGTGGCCAGAACTACGACAGCCGCTTCGGTACCCGCATGCGCGGCGAGGGCGCCTTCGCCGACCTGCTGGCGCAGCGCTTCGCCCTGGCGCGCAAGCGCCTGGGGCTCATCCGCCGCGACGGCTTCGAGCTGGACTGCAGCCAGTTCGCCCCACCCGGACGACAGATGGCGCTGTTGTAAGCCGGTACTCGACGACTCCGCGCGCTCCACGCACCGACCCTCCTCGCCGCTTTCCTGCGAAATGTGACTCGCCGAGGCTGGCAACTGTCCGCATGCCAGGTCGATAATCCGCAGCGCGCGACAGCGCGACGGTCCAGCACGAGGTGAGACGCATGCCCTACAAGCACAACGCCATTCCCCTGCAGGCGCGTACCGCGCCGGAGAGCGCCGACGAGGCGCTGAACGCCATTGTTGGTGGCTTCAAACGCTTCCGCAGCGAAGTCTTCCCGCAGCAGGAGGAGCTGTTCAAGGCGCTGGCCAGCGCACAGAACCCGCGCGCGATGTTCATCACCTGCGCCGACTCGCGGATCGTGCCCGAGCTGATCACCCAGAGCGCGCCGGGCGACCTGTTCGTCAGCCGCAACGTCGGCAACGTGGTGCCGGCCTACGGGCAGATGATGGGCGGCGTCTCCACCGCCATCGAATACGCGGTATTGGCCCTGGGCGTGCAGCACATCATCGTCTGCGGTCACTCCGATTGTGGCGCGATGAAGGCGGTGCTGGCCCCCGAGACCCTGGAGAGCATGCCGACGGTGAAGGCCTGGCTGCGCCACAGCGAGGTGGCGCTCAAGGTGGTCGAGGCCAACTGCGGCTGCGAAGGCCACGACCGCCTCGGCATCCTCACCGAGGAAAACGTGGTGGCCCAGCTCAACCACCTGTGCACGCACCCGTCGGTGGCAGCGCGCGTCGCCAGCGGCCAGCTGTTCATCCACGGCTGGGTCTACGACATCGAGACCAGCGCGATCCGCGCCTACGACGCCGAGAGCGGGCGCTTCCTGCCGCTGGACGGCGAGGTGGTGCCGATGGCCACGCCCAGGGCGCGCTACCCCGCCCAGTGAAACGACAAGGCCCGCGAATGCGGGCCTTGTTGCATCTGCGACAGCCTCAGGCCGGCAGGCCGAGCTCCACGCCCAGCTGGCGCGACAGGCACGGCCAGTTCTGCCAGGCCGCCAGGGTTTGCGGGCTGGCGAGGCGGGCTCGGTATTCCTGCACCGAGTCCTGACGGAACACACTGTCGTCGAGCAGTTCGTCGAGTGCGTGGTGCACGGCCTCGTCCAGTTGGTTGGCGAAGGGCTCGCCGATCAGCTGGTGGGCGATCACGTTGGCCACCGTGGTATCCAGCGGAATCAGCGGCTGGCCGAGGTGGGCGATGTAGCGATCGTTGACCTCTTCGACCAGGCGATGGGCCAAGTAGGCCTCGTCCAGCAGGGCATCGAGCCCCTGGTGACCTTCCATGATGCTCGGCGGGCTGAGGAAGAACTGCTCCGCCAGCTTGAGCACCGGTTTCACCCTCGGCTCGATGCCGGCCTCGCGGGCCACGGCGTGGGCGGCATCGAGCACGTCGGGCACCTGCTCAATGTAGGCGGCGACGAAACGGGCCAGTGCGCCGTGGGCGTCGCGGGAGGGCAGCTGGATGCTGGGGTGCAGACGATCGAGCTGGGCGTCGAGCTGCCGGGCCAGGTCGCCGCTGCCGGCTTCATGGTCGAGGGCGCGCTGGATCAATTCGCGTAGGGCGGGGGTATTCATGACGGCTCCGGAAGGACATGAGGCGAACAAACGAAACTCACCTTAGCTGGCAGGCGAGCGCCGCTAAGATCGGATTGTCATATTTATTTAATGGTTATGCAGGGCGGCTATATAGAAGCCCTGTCGAAAAGTCGTCATGCCGCGCGTCCCTAGGGCGCCGCGGGGTGCGTAAGAAATCGGGCGTTAATTTTCTGACTGCGTTGTGATGTCGCGGTCGCTGGCTATACTCGAATCGCAAGGCGTTACCTGATGGAACCGGACGGGCTGCGGCACGGAGAGGTTTCGACAGTTTCAGCCAGCAGTATCGGCATGGTCGATCCCTGAGCCGCAGGCTTAGCCGGCGGGATAACAAGAACAACGAGGGGAACCCGCAATGATGCGACATCCACGAGTCTGGATGGGCCTCCTGCTGTGGCTGGCATTTGGCTCGGCGCACGCCGAGTGGGCAGTGAATATGCTGCCGGGTGTCACCGAGGTCAGCCGTTCAGTCTTCGACCTGCATATGATCATCTTCTGGATCTGCGTCGTGATCGGCGTGGTGGTCTTCGGCGTGATGTTCTGGTCGATGCTCATCCACCGCCGCTCCACCGGCCAGCAGCCGGCGCACTTCCACGAAAGCACCACGGTAGAGATCCTCTGGACCGTCGTGCCCTTCGTCATCCTGGTCGCGATGGCCGTGCCGGCCACCAAGACGCTGATCGACATCTACGACACTTCCGAGTCCGAGCTGGATATCCAGGTCACCGGCTACCAGTGGAAATGGCACTACAAGTACCTGGGCCAGGACGTGGAGTTCTTCAGCAACCTGGCCACGCCCACCGACCAGATCTACAACAAGGCCGAGAAGGACGAGCATTACCTGCTGGAGGTCGACGAGCCGCTGGTGGTGCCGGTGGGCACCAAGGTGCGCTTCCTGATCACCGCGGCCGACGTGATCCACTCCTGGTGGGTGCCGGCCCTGGCGGTGAAGAAGGACGCCATCCCCGGCTTCGTCAACGAATCCTGGACGCGCATCGACGAGCCCGGCATCTACCGCGGCCAGTGCACCGAGCTGTGCGGCAAGGACCACGGCTTCATGCCGGTGGTGGTCGAGGCCAAGAGCAAGGAGGACTTCGCCGTGTGGCTGGCCGAGCGCAAGGAGCAGGCGGCCAAGCTCAAGGAGCTGACCAGCAAGGAATGGACAGTGGAAGAGCTGGTCGCGCGCGGCGAGAAGGTCTACCAGACCAACTGCGCCTCCTGTCACCAGGCCGAGGGCCAGGGCATGCCGCCGATGTTCCCGGCGCTCAAGGGCTCGAAGATCGCCATCGGGCCGACCAAGGATCACCTCGACATCGTCTACCACGGCAAGCAGGGCACGGCGATGGCCGCGTTCGGCAAGCAGCTGTCGGAAGTGGACATCGCCGCCGTCATCACCTACGAGCGCAACGCCTGGGGCAACAACACCGGTGACATGGTGACCCCGAAGGAAGTGCTGGAGCTCAAGCAGGCCGAGGAGAAGTGACATGAGTGCTGTGATCGACTCTCACAAAGAGCATGGTCATGCCGGGCATGACCACCACCACGGCCCCGCCAAGGGCCTGATGCGCTGGGTGCTGACCACCAACCACAAGGACATCGGCTCGATGTACCTGTGGTTCAGCTTCGCCATGTTCCTGCTCGGCGGGTCCATGGCCATGGTGATCCGCGCCGAGCTGTTCCAGCCGGGCCTGCAGATCGTCGAGCCGGCCTTCTTCAACCAGATGACCACCATGCACGGCCTGATCATGGTGTTCGGCGCCGTGATGCCGGCCTTCGTCGGCCTGGCCAACTGGATGATCCCGCTGATGGTCGGCGCGCCGGACATGGCCCTGCCGCGGATGAACAACTTCAGCTTCTGGCTGCTGCCGGCGGCCTTCGGCCTGCTGGTCAGCACGTTGTTCACCGAGGGCGGCGGGCCGAACTTCGGTTGGACCTTCTATGCGCCGCTGTCGACGACCTACGCGCCGGAATCGGTGACCTTCTTCATCTTCGCCATCCACCTGATGGGCATCAGCTCGATCATGGGTGCGATCAACGTGATCGCCACCATCCTCAACCTGCGCGCCCCCGGCATGACCCTGATGAAAATGCCGCTGTTCGTCTGGACCTGGCTGATCACCGCCTTCCTGCTGATCGCGGTGATGCCGGTGCTGGCCGGCGTGGTGACCATGATGCTGATGGACATCCACTTCGGCACTAGCTTCTTCAGCGCGGCCGGCGGTGGCGACCCGGTGCTGTTCCAGCACGTGTTCTGGTTCTTCGGCCACCCCGAGGTGTACATCATGATCCTGCCGGCGTTCGGCGCCGTCAGCTCGATCATCCCGGCCTTCGCGCGCAAGCCGTTGTTCGGCTACACCTCGATGGTCTACGCCACGGCTTCGATCGCCTTCCTGTCGTTCATCGTCTGGGCGCACCACATGTTCACCGTCGGCATCCCGCTGACCGGCGAGCTGTTCTTCATGTACGCCACCATGCTGATCGCCGTGCCCACCGGGGTGAAGGTGTTCAACTGGGCCAGCACCATGTGGCAGGGCTCGATGACCTTCGAGGCGCCGATGCTGTTCTCGGTGGCCTTCGTCATCCTGTTCACCATCGGCGGCTTCTCCGGGCTGATGCTGGCCATCGCCCCGGCGGACTTCCAGTACCACGACACCTACTTCGTGGTGGCGCACTTCCACTACGTGCTGGTGCCCGGTGCGATCTTCGGCATCTTCGCCTCGGCCTACTACTGGCTGCCGAAGTGGACCGGCCACATGTACGACGAGACTCTCGCCAAGCTGCATTTCTGGATGAGCTTCATCGGCATGAACCTGGCGTTCTTCCCGATGCACTTCGTCGGCCTGGCCGGCATGCCGCGGCGGATTCCGGACTACAACCTGCAGTTCGCCGACTTCAACATGATCTCGTCGGTGGGTGCCTTCACCTTCGGCGCCACCCAGTTCCTCTTCCTGTTCATCGTCATCAAGTGCATCCGTGGCGGCAAGCCGGCCCCGGCCAAGCCCTGGGACGGCGCCGAGGGGCTGGAATGGACGGTGCCGTCGCCGGCGCCCTACCACACCTTCTCCACACCGCCGGAAGTGAAGTAGGAGCGCGGCGATGAGCGACGCCCTGGACAACCGCCGCCTGGTCTTGCGCCTGCTGGCCGTGGTAGCCGGCATGTTCGCCTTCGGTTTCGCCCTGGTGCCGATCTACGACGTGATGTGCCAGGCCTTCGGCATCAACGGCAAGACCGCCGGGGCCTACCAGGGCGAGCAGGTGGTGGACGAGGCGCGCCAGGTGCGCGTGCAGTTCCTCGCCACCAACGCCGCCGGCATGTCCTGGGAGTTCGGGCCCGCGGCGGACGAGCTGACCGTGGTGGCCGGGGCGAGCAACGAGATGCTGTTCGTCGCCCACAACCCGACGGACAAGCCGATGACCGCCCAGGCCATCCCCAGCGTGGCCCCGTCCAAGGCCGCTGCGTTCTTCCACAAGACCGAGTGCTTCTGCTTCACCCAGCAGGTGCTGCAACCCGGCGAGCGCATCGAGATGCCGGTGCGCTTCATCGTCGATCGTGACCTGCCCAAGGACGTGAAGCACCTGACCCTGGCCTACACCCTGTTCGATATCACTGCGCGGCAACCGCCCGTCGCGCAGGCGACTCTTGCCCAGACAGCCCCTAGCCGGGCGGCTCCATAAGGAGAACAAGAAATGTCGAGTCACGAGAACTACTACGTTCCCGCCCAGAGCAAGTGGCCGATCGTCGCCACCATCGGCATGCTCACCACAGTGTACGGCGTGGCCACCTGGTTCAACGACCTCAAGGCCGAGCGCGCCGAGTCCAACGGCCCACTGATCTTCTTCATCGGCGGCCTGATCCTCGCCTACATGCTGTTCGGCTGGTTCGGCGCGGTGATCAAGGAGAGTCGTTCCGGCCTCTACAGCCCGCAGATGGATCGCTCGTTCCGCTGGGGCATGAGCTGGTTCATCTTCTCCGAGGTGATGTTCTTCGCCGCCTTCTTCGGTGCGCTGTTCTACATCCGCATGTGGGCCGGTCCGTGGCTCGGCGGCGAGGGCGACAAGGGCGTGGCCAACATGCTCTGGCCGGGTTTCGAATACAGCTGGCCGCTGCTCAACAACCCGGACCCGAAACTCTTCCCGGCGCCCAGCGGCGTGATCTCGGCCTGGGGGCTGCCGCTGATCAACACCATCCTGCTGGTCACCTCCAGCTTCACCGTGACCTTCGCCCACCACGCGCTGAAGAAGAACAACCGCAAGCCGCTGAAGATCTGGCTGGCCCTGACCGTGCTGCTCGGCATCGCCTTCCTGATCCTGCAGGTCGAGGAATACGTACACGCCTACAACGAACTGGGCCTGACCCTGGGCTCGGGCATCTACGGCGCCACCTTCTTCATGCTCACCGGTTTCCACGGCGCCCACGTGACGCTCGGGGCGCTGATTCTCACGGTGATGCTGGTGCGGGTGTGGCGCGGGCATTTCGACGCGGACCAGCACTTCGGCTTCGAGGCCGCCAGCTGGTACTGGCACTTCGTCGATGTGGTGTGGATCGGCCTGTTCGTCTTCGTCTATGTGCTCTAAGACAGGGCGTTACCAGGTGACATGAGTGACCAGCTGGCCGCTGTAGAAGCCCCAGGCGATCAACGCCAGGGTGAGGGCGGCCAGGATCACGCGGACGGTCAGCGCATTGACCACCCGCGAGCCGCGGCCCTCGTCCTTGACCAGGAAGAACAGGCCGCTGAACAGGCTGACCAGGGTAGCCAGCAGCAGGAGGATGATCGCGGCCTTGAGCATGCGTGACTCCGGGGGATGGGGAATGATGTGCCGTTTCAGTATAGCCAGCCGCCTGCGGACCTTCGGGGGAAGGGCGTGAGCGGCTTCCGCCCGGGCCTGCTGCCCAGCATCGCGGTGGTCTTGCTGCTGCCGTTGCTGATCGGCCTGGGCTTCTGGCAGCTGTCGCGCGCCGAGCAAAAGCGCGCGCTGCTCGATGACTTCGCCGCCCGTGAGCATGCCGCGCCCATGGCGGTGGCCGAGCTGGAGCGCCAGTCCGATCTCGCCCACCTGCGCATTCGCCTGCACGGTCAGTTCGACGAACGCCACAGCCTGCTGCTGGACAATCGCCAGCGTGGCGGCCAGGTCGGCGTCGAGCTGCTGCAGCCTTTCTACGACCAGTCCTCCGGCCTGTGGCTGCTGGTCAACCGCGGCTGGCTACCCTGGCCGGATCGGCGCACGCCGCCGCAGTTCACCACACCGGACGGTCCGCTGGAGCTGGTGGCGCGGGTTCACGTGCCGGTCGGCGAGGCCTTCCAGCTGCAGGCCGACCCGGCGGGTAGTGCCTGGCCGCGGCTGATCACCGCCGTCGAGCCGGAGCGCCTGTGGCACCAGCTCGGGCGCGGCGGCATGAGTTACGAGGTGCGCCTCGAACCCGGCCCCGCCGCGTACCGGGCCGAGTGGCCGCTGGTGGCCATGGGGCCGGAGAAGCACACCGGCTACGCCGTGCAATGGTTCGCCCTGGCCGCCGCCTTGGTCGGTCTCTACCTCTATCTCGGTTTGCACAATTCACGACAGAACGCGCGGGAGCAGCAGCATGAGCACAGCCATGAATCCGGTCCTCTCCACCCCTGACGCTCCGCCGGCACGCGCCCGTGGACGCCTGCAGCTAATGCTGCTGCTGCTGGTGGCGATCGGCCCGATGATCCTCGCCACTGCCATGTATCAGTGGCGTTTCTGGGTGCCGGACGGACGCAACTACCACGGCACCCTGATCGGCGACGGCACCCAACTGGCCGACATCGGCGTGCAGGGCGCCGCGCAGGAGCGCTGGCAATTGCTGATCACCGCCCCCGGCGACTGCGCCGAGGATTGCCGCCAGTTGGTCTACACCGCCCGGCAGATCCATATCGGACTCAACCGCGATGCCACCCGCGCGGTCCACGGCCTGGCGCTGAGCGGGCAGGTGGACGCCGCCTATGACGACGAGCTCAAGCGCGAATATCCGCAACTCGGCCGCTATCGGCTGGAGGACGCGGGCTACGGCAAGGCCGTGCCGGCGGGCGAGGGTGCGCAACTGTGGATCGTCGACCCCCAGGGCAACCTGGTGCTGCGCTACGGCGCCGAGACCAAGGGCAAGGACATCCTCAACGACCTGCGATTGCTGCTGAAGCTGTCGCAGATCGGCTGACCGACTCCGACTGCCGGCCCATAACAGCAAGAGAGGCCCCGGATGAGTGAACGCAAGACCCTGCCCGGCTACCGCCTGGCCCTGTTCGCCACCGCCCTCGCGGTGGTGGTGGTACTGCTCGGCGCCTACACCCGGCTGACCCACGCCGGCCTCGGCTGCCCCGACTGGCCGGGCTGCTACGGCTTCATCGGCGTGCCGATGAGCGAGCACAAGCAGACGCTGGCCGAAGCACGCTTCCCCCACGCGCCGGTGGAGGTGGAGAAGGGCTGGAACGAGATGGTCCACCGCTACTTCGCCGGCACCCTCGGCCTGGTCATCCTCGGCCTGGCCGTGCAGGCCCTGCGGTGGCGCGCTGTCGAAGGCCAACCGGTCAAGCTGCCGTTGCTGCTGCTCGGCGTAGTCATCGCCCAGGCCGCCTTCGGCATGTGGACGGTCACCCTCAAGCTATGGCCGCAGGTGGTCACGGGCCACCTGCTCGGCGGCTTCACCACCCTGGCCCTGCTGTTCCTGCTCAGCCTGCGGCTGTCCGGCGCGCTGCCGGTGTTGCTCGGCCTTTCCCTGCGCCTGCGCGCGCTGGCCGGCGTGGCGCTGGTGCTGGCGGGCTGCCAGATCGCCCTGGGCGGCTGGGTCAGCTCCAACTACGCGGCGGTGGCCTGCGTCGACCTGCCGACCTGCCATGGCGAATGGTGGCCGGCGATGGACTTCGCCAACGGCTTCCACCTGACCCAGCACATCGGCCCCAACTACCTCGGCGGCCAGCTGGACAGCGACGCCCGCACCGCCATCCATATGACTCACAGGCTGGGCGCGGTGGTGCTCAGCCTGGTCCTGCTGCTGCTGGCCTGGCGCCTGCGCGCCGCCGGGCTCGGTGGCCTGGCCGGCCTGCTGCTGCTGGCGCTGGCCGCGCAGGTCAGCCTGGGCGTGAGCAACGTGCTGCTGCACCTGCCGCTGGCCGTGGCCGTGGCGCACAACGCCGGTGGCGCCGCGCTATTGCTGGTGCTGGTGCTGATCAACTATCGCCTGCGGGCGGTTCCCCTGGCGGCGAGCAAGCGCGTGGAGGCCGATCTGGCCTCTACCCGGCTCGCTCCGCTGGGTAAATAAGCAAGGAGATACGCCATGGCTACTGCGCTGCGAGCCCACTCCGAATCCGCCAGTTGGCGCGACTATCTGGAGCTGACCAAGCCCCGGGTGGTGCTGCTGATGCTGATCACCTCGCTGGTCGGCATGTTCCTCGCCACCCGCGCCGGCGTGCCCTGGACCGTGCTGGTGTTCGGCAATCTCGGCATCGGCCTGTGCGCCGGTGCGGCGGCAGCGGTCAACCATGTGGTCGACCGGCGCATCGACTCGATCATGGCGCGCACCCACAAGCGTCCGGTCACCGCCGGGCGGCTCTCGGTGCCGGCCGCGCTGGGCTTCGCCCTGCTCCTGGCGGTGGCCGGGATGGCGCTGCTGCTCAGCTTCACCAACGAGCTGGCCGCCTGGCTGACCCTGGCCTCGCTGCTCGGCTACGCGGTGCTCTACACCGGCTTCCTCAAGCGCGCCACGCCACAGAACATCGTGATCGGCGGCCTGGCCGGTGCCGCGCCGCCGCTGCTGGGCTGGGTCGCGGTCACCGGGCATATCAGTGCCGAGCCGCTGCTGCTGGTGCTGATCATCTTCGCCTGGACGCCGCCGCACTTCTGGGCCCTGGCCATCCACCGCAAGGCCGAATACGCCAAGGCCGATATCCCGATGCTGCCGGTGACCCATGGTGAGCACTACACCAAGGTGCACATCCTGCTGTACACCGCGGTGATGCTGGCCGTGACCCTGCTGCCCTACGCCATCCACATGAGCGGGCCGCTCTATCTCGCCGCCGCGCTGGTGCTCGGCGGGCGCTTCATGTTCTGGGCCTGGGTGCTGTACCGTGACAGCCGGCCGCACGCCGCGATCAACACCTTCAAGTACAGTATCTGGTACCTGTTCCTGCTGTTCATCGCCCTGCTGGCGGACCACTACCTGCTGCTCAACCTGTAGCGCCTGCCCTGTCCAAGAGAGATTGCATGAGCCGTACCCAGAAGACCGTCCTCGTTCTCGCCGCCTGCGTCGCCCTGGTGCTGGGCCTCACCGTCAACAAGGTGCTCAACAGCAAGGGCGACGGTACCGACAAGGTGGCGCTGCTCGACGCCGGCATCGTCCTGCTGCCGCAGAGTCGCGACCTGCCGAGCCTCGCGCTGACCGATCAGAACGGCCAGCCGGTGCAGGTGGATGAACTCAAGGACCAGTGGAGCCTGCTGTTCTTCGGCTACACCTTCTGCCCGGATATCTGCCCGGCGACCCTGGCGCAGATGCGCCAGCTGCAGGGCATGCTGCCGGCCGAGGTCAAGGACAGGCTGCGCGTGGTGCTGGTGACGGTCGACCCGCACCGCGACACGCCGGAGCAGCTGAAGAAGTACCTGGGCTATTTTGACGCCGGCTTCCAGGGCCTCACCGGCGCCGAAGCCGATATCCAGAAGCTGGCCAGCGCCGTGAGCATCCCCTTCATTCCGGCCGACACCAGCAAGGAAAACTACACCGTCGACCACAGCGGCAACCTGGTGATCATCGGCCCGGATGGCACCCAGCGCGGCTTCATCCGCGCGCCGGTGAACAACGACAAGCTGGCCGCCCAGCTGCCGGGTCTGCTCAAGTCGAGCTGATCACCGCGCGCCTCATTTGGCGAACAGCTGACCGATATCCTTGAACGCCTTGAACTCCAGCGCGTTGCCGCAGGGGTCGAGGAGGAACATGGTCGCCTGTTCGCCGACCTGGCCCTCGAAGCGCACATAGGGCTCGATCACGAAGCTGGTTTGCCGCGCCCGCAGGCGCTTGGCAAGCGCCTCCCAATCCGCCCAGCCCAGTACCACGCCGAAATGCGGCACCGGCACGTCGTGGCCGTCCACCGGATTGCTGTGGGCGGCCTCCTGGTGCGGCATCTTCGGCGCCTCGTGGATCACCAGCTGGTGGCCGAAGAAGTCGAAGTCCACCCAGTGCTCGCTACTGCGGCCCTCGGCGCAGCCAAACACCTCGCCATAGAAATGCCGGGCGGCGGAAAGGTCGTAGACGGGAATGGCCAGGTGGAACGGGGCGATGCTCATGGGCGGTCCTCATCATGGTTTCTACCTCACCTTAGCCTCAATAAAATTCCTGAAAAGCGAATATCCTTGCTCGCGAGCCCAAGAATTTTCGATCAAACGAGGCGGCCATGCTGCGTGAGTTGAAGACCTTCGTCGCGGTGGCCCGCCACGGCACCTTCGCCGCCGCCGGCCAGCGCGTCGGCCTGACCCAGTCGGCGGTCAGCGCGCAGATGCGCAACCTGGAGCAGGCCCTCGGCCAGCGCCTGTTCGACCGCAGTGGGCGCAGTGCCGAGCTGAATGCCGCCGGCCGCCACGCCCTGCCCCTGGCTGAACAGATGCTCGCGCTGTTCGCCGAGATGGGCCGCCCCGAAGCGGCCGGCGAATGGCGCGGCGAATTGCGCCTGGGGGCCATCGCCAGCGTGCAGACCGGCCTGCTGCCCGAGGCGCTGCCGCGCTTTCGCCAACTGGCGCCGCATGTGGAGCTGAAGCTGGTACCGGGTGTCTCCCTCGATCTGCTCAGCCGGCTGGATGCCGGCGAGCTGGACCTGGCGTTGCTGATCAAGCCGCCTTTCGAGTTGCCCAAGGATCTGCAGCAGTTGCCGCTGGCCCGCGAGCCCTTCGTGCTGATCGCGCCCGAGCATGTGGCGGGAGACGATCCGCTGCAGCTGCTCGCCAGCCACCCGTTCGTGCGCTACGACCGCAGCTCCTTCGGTGGCCGCCAGGTCAGCCGCTTCCTGCGCGAGCGGCAGCTGCAGGTGCGTGAAGCCATGGAGCTGGACGAGCTGGAGGCCATCGTGCGCATGGTCGAGGCGGGGCTGGGCGTGTCGCTGATCCCGCTGGCCGGCCTGTGGCGCGAGCACGGCGCGCGGGTGAGGGTCATCGAGCTGGGCGAGCTGACCTTCCACCGCGAACTGGTGGCGCTGCTGCGCCGGGCCCAGCGCCAGCCGGCGCTGGAATGCCTGCTGCAGTGCCTGCGCGCGCGGGCATGAAAAAGCCCGCACGCGGCGGGCTTCTTCGAGGGCTGGAAGACGGCGATCAGAACGCCGGCACCACGGCGCCCTGGTACTTGTCTTCGATGAACTTCTTCACTTCCGGGGTCTGCAGAGCCTTGGCCAGCTTCTGCAGCGCGGCGTTGTCCTTCTGCTCGGCCTGGGCCACCAGGATGTTCACGTAGGGCGAGTCCGAGCCTTCGATCACCAGGGCGTCCTGGGTCGGCTTGAGGCCGGCTTCCAGGGCGTAGTTGGTGTTGATCAGGGCCAGGTCGACCTGGTCCAGCACGCGCGGCAGGGTGGCCGCTTCCAGCTCACGCACCTTGATGTTCTTCGGATTCTCGGCGATGTCCTTGACGGTGGCGGTGATGCCGGCGCCGTCCTTCAGCTTGATCACGCCGGCCTTCTGCAGCAGCAGCAGGGCGCGGCCGCCGTTGGTGGCGTCGTTGGGGATGACCACCTGGGCGCCTTGGCTCAGCTCGTCCAGCTTCTTGATCTTGCTGGAGTAGGCGCCGAAGGGCTCCACGTGCACGCCGCCGATGCTCACCAGCTGAGTGCCGCGCGAGGCGTTGAACTCGTTCAGGTACGGCTGGTGCTGGAAGAAGTTGGCGTCCAGGCGGCCTTCGGCGACCTGCACGTTCGGCTGCACGTAGTCGGTGAAGACCTTGATCTTCAGGTCGACGCCTTCCTTGGCCAGGGCCGGCTTGACGAATTCGAGGATCTCCGCGTGCGGCACGGCGGTGGCGGCGACGCTGATCGAGTCGGCGGCCTGGGCGGCGGCGGAAGTGAGGGCCGCGGCGGCGGCCAGGGCAGTCAGCAGTTTCTTCATGTTCAACTCCTTGTGGGATTTTGGCGCGGGGTCCGGCGGGTGGCCGGTCGCCCGCTGTTCTGGGTTTACTTGCGGGAAAAATGGATGACCAGCCTGTCGCCGACCATCTGCAGCACCTGCACCAGGACCAGCAGCAGGATGACGGTGACCGCCATCACGTCCGGCTGGTAGCGCTGGTAGCCGTAGCGCACGGCCAGGTCGCCGAGGCCGCCGCCGCCGATCAGGCCGCTCATGGCGGTGTAGGAGACCAGGGTGATGGCGGTGACGGTGGTGGCGGCGATCAGCCCCGGTAGCGCCTCCGGCAGCAGCGCGCGGAAGATGATCTGCAGGGTGGTCGCGCCCATCGCCTGAGTCGCCTCGATGATGCCGCGGTCGACCTCGCGCAGGGCGGTCTCCACCAGGCGCGCGAAGAACGGCGTGGCGCCCACCACCAGTGGCGGGATGGCGCCGGCGACGCCCAGCGAGGTGCCGGTGATCAGCACGGTCAGCGGGATCATCAGGATCAGCAGGATCACGAACGGCACCGAGCGCAGCACGTTGACCACCAGCGACAGCACGGCGTACAGCGCGCGCTGCTCGAACATCTGCCTCGGGCCGGTGAGAAACAGCAGCACGCCGAGCGGCAGGCCGAGCAGCACGGTGAACAGGGTAGCGCCGCCGAGCATGTTGAGGGTGTCGAGGCTGGCGTAGCCGATTTCTTCCCAGTCGACATTCGGTAGCCAGTTGGCCAGCAATTGCTCGAGCATCAGCGCAGTACCTCCAGGTGCACGTCGGCGGCCTGGAAGCGCGCCAGCGCGGCGTCGATGTCGCCGCCGGTCAGGGCCAGGGTCAGCTGGCCGTAGGGGGTGTCCTTGATGCGGTCGATGCGCCCGGCGAGGATGCTGTAGTCCACGCCGGTCTCGCGGGCCACGGTGCCCAGCAGCGGCGCGTAGGTGGCCTCGCCCTGGAAGGTCAGGCGCAGGATGCGGCCTTCGACGTGGGCGAAGTCGTCGCGTTGCTCACCCTCGTCGATCTGCTCGTCCTCCAGCACGAAGCGGCGCGTAGTGTCGTGCTGCGGGTGGAGGAACACCTGCGCCACCGGGCCCTGTTCGACGATGCGCCCGCCGTCCATCACCGCCACCTGGTCGCAGACCCGGCGGATCACGTCCATCTCATGGGTGATCAGCACGATGGTCAGGCCCAGCTCGCGGTTGATCTCGGCCAGCAACTGCAGGACCTGGGCGGTGGTCTGCGGGTCCAGGGCGCTGGTGGCCTCGTCGCAGAGCAGGATCTTCGGCCGGGTGGCCAGGGCGCGGGCGATGCCGACGCGCTGCTTCTGGCCGCCGGAGAGCTGCGCCGGATATTTGTTGGCGTGGTCGCTGAGGCCGACCCGCGCCAGCAGCTCGGTGACCCGCTGGGCGATTTCCGCGCGGCTCAGCTCGCCGGCCAGTTCCAGCGGCATGGCCACGTTGGCGGCGACGGTCTTGGCGGAGAGCAGGTTGAAGTGCTGGAAGATCATCCCGACCTGGCGGCGGAAGCGGCGCAGGCCGTTGGCATCCAGCGCGGTGACATCTTCGCCGTCGATGGCGATGCGGCCGCCGCTGGGCTCTTCCAGGCGATTGATCAGGCGCAGCAGGGTGCTCTTGCCGGCACCGGAATGGCCTATCAGGCCGAACACCTGACCCTGCTCGATGCGCAGGTCGGTGGACTGCAGGGCGGGAACGTCCCGCCCGGAGACCCGATAGGTCTTCTGGACGTGGTGAAACTCGATCACTGAGCGAACCTTGTGGGTACGTTTGAGGGCTGTCTGCCGGCGATGGGGGTGGGCCAGCGAAAGCGTAGGCGGTTGGCCGAAAGCGGGGCATTTTAGCCGCTTTGTTTATGCGCTCTTAGTCTTTATTGGCCTGAATTGCATTAAGAAAGGAATAAGAGCGAAACGGCCGCCTCAAGGGCGGCCGTGATGGCGCAGGCGAGGGGTCAGCCGCTGCTCTGCGGGCTCAGTACCAGCCGCGGCTCCTGGTCCGGCTTGAGCACCGGCGAGAACTGCGGCGCGAAGCCCGGGTCGAGTTTCTTGATGCGCGCCGAGAGCAGCGCAGCGACGAAGGGATAGTCCTTGGCCTCGCGCACTTCCAGGCGCACCGCGCAATCGAAGGCGACCACGTCGGCGGCTACCTGGTCGAGCAGTGCGCGCAGGCTGTCGCGGTCATTAGCGTCGAGCATCGGCATGGGCACGCTGCTGCTGACGGCGCTCGGGTCGATCAGGCGCGCCTGTGGCGCGTTGTCGGCCACGGCGGCGGGCGCCTCGAGCTTGGCGACCACCGGGACCAGCGCCGCTGCCGGCTCCGGCTCTACGGCAGCAGCGGCCTCGCGTTCGGCGGCGGCCTTCTCTTCGGCCAGCTGCTGTTGGCGGGCGCGCTCGGCTTCCTTGCGGGCGATGATGGCCTCGGCCTCGCGCAGGCGGCGCTCGATCTCGTCGCGGCGTGCCTCGGCATTCTCCGGCGCGGCGGCAGGTACGCCCGCGACCGGCTGCGGGCGCTCGGGCGCCGGCTCCTTGCGCGCCACCGGGGCGACGGCCGGCGTGGCGCCGCCGACTTGCGCGGTGACCGCCTGGTACTGCTGTTTAAGCGCCGGGGAGGCGGCCTGCAGGTGGCGTTCGCCCCGGGCTAGGGCCGCGGCGGCGCCGCTCGCATCGCCGGCCTGCAGCTGCTGGCGGCCTTGCTGCAGGTAGGCGCTGGCCAGTTCGCGCTGGTACTGGCCGATGCGCACGTCGTTGGCGGCGGCGCGCTGGCTCACCGCGTCGAGGGAGGCTTCGGCCGTCTGCAGTTCGCCACGGGCGATCTGCGCGGAGACCTGGTTGAAGTCCTTCACCAGTTCATCCACGGTCCAGTATTCGGCACGGGCTTCGCTCAGCAGCAGGCCGAGGCCGAGTGCGGCGAGAAAACGATAGGCATCCTTGTTCATCATGTGACCCGTTGGTTTTGTGGCGTTTTAGTCTGAGCAAAAAACGCCCAATCCTAACGGGCCCGGCGCGGCAGGGCAAAGCCTGCGAGGAAAATTGCTGCCGCTGATACCACGATAGAAGGCCCGGCCGGCGTGTCCTGGAACCACGAGAGGCTCAAGCCCGCGGCTACCGCGAGCATGCCGAGGAAACTCGCGCCGATCGCCATCTGCTCCGGCGTGCGTGCGTGGCGCTGGGCGGCGGCGGCCGGGATGATCAGCAGAGAGGTGATCAGCAGCACGCCGACGATCTTCATCGCCACCGCGATGACCACCGCGATCAGCAGCATCAGCGCCAGGCGCAGCCCCGCCACCGGCAGGCCCTCGACCCGCGCCAGCTCCTCATGCACGGTGATCGCCAGCAGGCGCCGCCACAACGGCAGCAGCAGGGCCAGGACCAGGGCGCTGCCGCCGAGAATCCAGGCCAGGTCGCTGTCGCCCACCGCCAGCAGATCGCCGAACAGGTAGCCCATCAGGTCGATGCGCACCTCGTCCATGAAGCTCAGCACGACCAGGCCCAGCGACAGGGTGGTCGGCGCCAGGATGCCCAGCAGGGTGTCTGAGGCCAGCGGTTGGCGCTGCTGCAGGGTGACCAGCAGCACGGCCAGCAGCAGGCAGCCGGCGGTCACCGCCAGGGTCGGGCTGAGGTCGAGCAGGAAACCCAGGGCGACGCCGAGCAGGGCCGCGTGGGACAGGGTGTCGCCGAAATAGGCCATGCGCCGCCACACGACGAAGGAACCGAGCGGGCCGGCGACCAGCGCCAGGGCCAGGCCGGCGAGCAGGGCATTGAAGAGAAAATCGGGCATCAGTGCTTGCATCCCGGACCGTGCACATGGGCCGGACCGTGAATGGTCAGGCCGGGCGACTCGACCACGGCGCCATGCAGGTCGTGACTGTGGTCGTGGTGGTGGTGGTAGATGGCCAGGCTCTTGGCGTCCTGGCCGAACAGCTCGACGAACGCGGGGTCGTTGCTGACCTGCTCCGGGTGGCCTGAACAGCAGACGTGGCGGTTGAGGCAGACCACCTGATCGGTGGTGCTCATTACCAGGTGCAGGTCGTGGGACACCATCAGCACGCCACAGCCGTGGCGGTCGCGCAGCTGGGTGATCAGCCGGTACAGCTCGGCCTGGCCGGCCACGTCGACGCCCTGCACCGGCTCGTCGAGTACCAGCAGCTCGGGCTGGCGCAGCAGGGCGCGGGCCAGCAGCACGCGCTGCAGCTCGCCACCGGAGACGCTCTGCAGCGGACTGTCGAGCACCTGCCCGGCGCCGACTTCTTCCAGCGCGGCGCGCGCGGCGGCGCGGTCGACGCCCGGCACCAGGCGCAGGAAGCGCAGCACCGAGAGGGGCAGGGTCGGGTCGACGTGCAGCTTCTGTGGCATGTAGCCGATGCGCAGGCGCGTCTTGCGCCGCACCGTGCCGCTGTCCGGCTTGAGCAGGCCGAGCACGGCGCGCACCAGGGTGGTCTTGCCGGCGCCGTTGGGGCCGATCAGGGTGACGATCTCGCCGGGACGCACGGTGAGCTGCACCTGCTGCAGGACCGGCTGGCCGGCGAAGGCAACGCCCACGCCGTCCAACTGGATCAGCGCGTCGCTCATGCCGCCTCCCGACAGCTGGCGCACAGGCCGACGACTTCGACGGTCTGGTTTTCCACGGTGAAGCCGACTTCGCCGGCACCGCTGGAAATGGCCTCGCTGATGGTCGGCAGCTCCAGTTCGATGGCGGTGTGGCAGGCCTTGCAGATGAGGAACTGGCCCTGGTGCAGTTGGCCGGGGTGCACGCAGCCGACGAAGGCGTTGAGCGAGGCGATGCGGTGGACCAGGCCGTTCTCCAGCAGGAAGTCCAGCGCACGGTAGACGGTGGGAGGCGCGGCGCGGCGGCCGTCCTCCTCGCTCAGCACGGCGAGGATGTCGTAGGCGCCGAGCGGCTTATGGCTGGCCCAGACCAGTTCCAGCACGCGCTTGCGCAGCGCGGTCAGGCGCGTGCCCTGCTTGGCGCAGATCTGCTCGGCCTCGGCCAGAGCATCGACGACGCAGCGCGAATGGTCGTGCGGCAGGCAGGCCAGCGGGGTGTTGCCGGTGTAGGGCTTGAACATGGCGAGACGTCCGGGTGGAGAGACGTTATTCTATTACCCTTTTGCATTCGAGTCTTGCCGTCGTGTCACGCCTTTTCCTGTTCCTCGCCGCCGCCCTTCTCAGCCTCCACGTCCAGGCCGAAGTGAAGGTACTCACCAGCATCAAACCGCTGCAGCTGATCGCCGCCGCCGTCCAGGACGGCCTCGGCCAGCCAGAGGTATTGCTGCCACCGGGCGCATCGCCGCACCACTTCGCCCTGCGCCCGTCCGACGTGCGCCGGGTGCAGAGCGCCGAGCTGCTGTACTGGATCGGCCCGGACATGGAGAGCTTCCTGCCGCGTGTGCTCAGCGGCCGCGAACGGCCGAGCGTCGCCGTGCAGGCGCTGCCCGGATTGACGCTGCGCCACTTCGGCGAGGGCGAGCATCACCATCACGAGCACGAAGGCGAACAGCATGACCATGCTCACCGCCCCGGCAGCCTGGACGCGCACCTCTGGTTGCTGCCGACCAATGCCCGGGTGATCGCCGCGAAGATGGCCGCCGACCTGGCCGCCGCCGATCCGGGCAACGCCGCGCGCTACCAGGCCAATCTGCAGGCCTTCGAGCGGCGCCTCGCGAGCCTCGATGGCGAACTGAAGTCGCGCCTGGCGCCGCTGGCCGAGCAGCCATTCTTCGTCTTCCACCAGGCCTTCGACTATTTCGAGTCCGCCTACGGCCTGGAGCACGCCGGCGTATTCAGCGCCGCCAGCGAAGTGCAGCCCGGCGCGCGCCAGGTCGCCGCCATGCGCGAACGGCTCAAGGCCGCCGGCCCGGCCTGCGTGTTCAGCGAGCCGCCGCTGCGCCCGCGTCTGGCCGAGACGATCTCCGCCGGCCTGCCGGTGCAGCTGGCCGAACTGGATGCCCTGGGCGCCAGCGCACAGAGCTACGAGCAACTGCTGCGGAACCTAGCCGACGGGCTGGCCGGCTGCCTGGAAGGTCTCTGAGCGGCGTCATGCGCGGCAAGAGAGGGCTGTGGGCGACGCTGACGCTGGGGTTGATGAGCCTGAGTGCGCTGGCCGGCTGGCAGGCGGCGCGCTGGCAGGCGGGGCTGGTGGATCTGCTCTGCTCTGGGGACTTCGCCGACTACCGCACCACCGTCGCACTGGATGACGGCGCGGGGCTCACGCTGCCGGCCGGCACGCGCCTGCGCGTGCGCTTCTGCGAATACAACGCCCAGGCGCAGCTGGAGCTGCTGATCGACAAGCGCGAATTCACGCAGCTTCAGCCGGTCGCCACGCCCGAGGGCGAGCGCTGGCTCTACAACCTGCGACCCGCCACGGATTCCGCTGCTCGCGACTAGAGCGGGCCCAGGCTGCCGGTCAGCTCATGAGCGCTTGGCGCGTTTCCCAGGCGCCGCCGCGCGGCCCTCGAGCCGGTTGGCCGACGCTCAGAGGGCGAAGGGCAGCGCCAGATCCACCCGATGGCGCCGGGCCAGGCGCCGCTGGAACTCGGCGGGATCCTTGACCAGCACGTCGCGGCCCTGGAAACGCCGCGCGGCGATCAGCCGCGACAGCCAGAAGCGCAGGCAGGCGATGCGCAGCATGGCCGGCCACAGCTCGGCCTCGGCGCGAGTGAAGGGCCGCAGCGCGGCATAGGCGCCGAGCAGGGCGCGGGCGCGTGGCAGGTCGAAGTCGTCGTCGGGCTGGGAGCACCAGTCGTTCAGGGTGATCGCCAGGTCGTACAGCATCGGCCCGGAACAGGCGTTGTAGAAGTCGATCACCCCGGCCAGTTGGTTGCCGTCGAACAGCGCGTTGTCGCGGAACAGGTCGGCGTGCAGGTTGGCGCGCGGCAGGGCGAGGATGCGCGCCTTCAGCGTTTCCACTTCCTGCAGGCTGTCGCGCAGCAGCGGCAGTTGTTCGTCGTGCAGCTCCAGGGCCAGCACCGTGCCCTCTTCCAGCATCCAGTCGAGGCCGCGGTCGCTGCGCCGCTCGAGGATATCGTCGCGGGTCGCCAGGTGCAGGCGCGCCAGCCAGGTGCCGACTTCCTGGCAGTGATGGGCGTTGGGCTGGGCGAGGTGCTTGCCGGCCAGGCGCGGCTGCAGCAGCGCGGGCTTGCCGGCCAGTTCGCGCAGGGCCTCGCCGCTGCGTGTCGGCACCGCGTAGGGCACCGGCAGACCGGCCTGGTGCAGGCGTTCGAGCAGGTCGACGAAGAACGGCATGTCGCCACGCGGGCCGCGTTCCACCAGCGTGAGGACGAACTCGCCGCCCTCCAGGCTGATGAAGAAATTGCTGTTCTCGCTGCCGGCGGCGATGCCCTGGAAGTCCTTCAGGCGGCCAAGCCCGTAAGGCTCGAGGAAGACTTCCAGTTCATGACGTTCGAGGGGGGTGAAAACGGACATGGAAGGTTACCAGCTGAAGATTTCCCAGGCGGGGATGAGCATGTCCGGCTGGTCGGAGCGAACGAAGTTGCCTTCGCTGCCGTCGGCTCGCACCAGGAAGTAGGGCTTGCCGTTCTTCGGCGTGACCTTGATGGCGTAAAGAAATCCGTTCTGCCGGTATTCGGTGATGGTCTTGTCGCCGTCCTGGCGGATGGTCACGTCCGGGTCGCCGGTGACCTCTTCCTCGGCCATCGCGACCAGGGGGCTGGCGACCAGCAGGGCGGCCAGCATCAGGCGGTTCAATGCGCGCATGGTAACCTTGTCCTTTCTCGTCAATGGTCCGGCCATTCTAACGCCGGCCCCATGGAAAAGGTTGATTCCACGCATGTCTAACGCCCCGCTGGTCCTGGTCGACGGCTCTTCCTACCTGTACCGCGCGTTCCACGCACTGCCGCCGCTGGCCACCTCCAAAGGCTTGCAGACCGGCGCGGTGAAGGGTGTGCTGAACATGCTCAAGAGCCTGCGCAAGCAATACCCGGACAGCCCCTTCGCGGTGGTCTTCGACGCCAAGGGCGGCACCTTCCGCGACCAGATGTTTGCCGAATACAAGGCCAACCGCCCGCCCATGCCCGAGGAGCTACGCGGCCAGGTGGAGCCGCTGCATGCGGCGGTGCGCGCGCTCGGCTACCCGCTGCTGTGCGTCGACGGCGTAGAGGCCGACGACGTGATCGGCACCCTGGCGCGGCGTTGCGCGGCCGCCGGTCGCGACGTGGTGATCTCCACCGGCGACAAGGACATGGCTCAGCTGGTGTGCCCGCACGTCACCCTGGTCAACACCATGACCGGCAGCGTCTACGACATCGATGGGGTGAAGGCCAAGTTCGGCGTCGGCCCCGAGCTGATCATCGATTACCTGGCGCTGATGGGCGACAAGGTCGACAACATCCCCGGCGTGCCCGGCGTCGGCGAGAAGACCGCGGTGGGCCTGCTGGTCGGCGTCGGCGGCGGCCTCGAGGAGCTCTACGCCAATCTCGACAAGGTGCCCGAGCTGCCGATCCGCGGGGCCAAGACGCTGCCGGCCAAGCTGGAGGAGCACCGCGAGATGGCGTTCCTCTCCTACCGACTGGCGACCATCAAGACCGATGTCGAGCTGGACGTGCAGACCGATGACCTGCACCCGGGCGAGGCGGATCGCGAAGCCCTGCTCGCGCTCTATGCCGAGCTGGAATTCAAGGGCTGGACGGACGAGCTGCTGCGCGAGAAGGCCCGCAGCGTGGAGACCCCGCCGGTGGCCGGCGGCCTGTTCGACGAGGGCCCTCTCAGCGAGGCGCCGGCCGCGGCGGCCTGCTACGAGACGGTGATGGAGCAGGCGCAGTTCGATGCCTGGCTGAAGAAGCTGGAGCAGGCCGAGCTGATCGCCTTCGACACCGAGACCACCAGCCTCGATGCCCAGCAGGCCCAGGTGGTCGGCGTGTCCTTCGCGGTGGAGGCCGGCGAGGCCGCCTACGTGCCGCTGGCCCACTCCTACATGGGCGTGCCCGAGCAGCTCGACCGCGAGGCGGTGCTGCGCGCGCTCAAGCCGATCCTCGAGGACCCGAACAAGGCCAAGGTCGGCCAGCACGCCAAGTACGACATGAACGTGCTGGCCAATGCCGCCACGCCGATCCACATGCAGGGCCTGGCCTTCGACACCATGCTCGAGTCCTACGTGCTCGACTCGACGGCGACCCGCCACGACATGGACAGCCTGGCGCTCAAGTACCTGGAGCACAGCACCATCCGCTTCGAAGACATCGCCGGGCGAGGCGCCAAGCAGCTGACCTTCGACCAGATCGCCATCGAGCAGGCCGGCCCCTACGCCGCCGAGGACGCCGACGTCACCCTGCGCCTGCACCAGACGCTATGGGCCAAGCTCTCGGCCACACCGTCGCTGGTCCAGGTGCTCAAGGAGATCGAGATGCCGCTGGTGCCGGTGCTGGTTCGGATCGAGCGCAACGGCGCGCTGGTCGACGCCAAGCTGCTCGGCCAGCAGAGCCTCGAGCTGGGCGAAAAGATGGTGGCGCTGGAGCGCGAGGCCTACGCCATCGCCGAGCAGGAATTCAATCTCGGCTCGCCCAAGCAGCTCGGCGCCATTCTCTATGAAAAGCTCGGCCTGCCGGTGCTGAGCAAGACCGCCACGGGCCAGCCGTCCACCGCCGAGAACGTGCTGGCCGAGTTGGCCGAGCAGGATTACGCGCTGCCCAAGGTGATCATGCAGTACCGCTCGCTGAGCAAGCTGAAGAGCACCTACACCGACAGGCTGCCGGAGCAGATCAACCCGCGCACCGGGCGCATCCACACCAGCTACCACCAGGCCGTCGCAGCGACCGGGCGCCTGTCCTCTACCGACCCGAACCTGCAGAACATCCCGATCCGCACCGCCGAGGGCCGGCGTATCCGCCAGGCCTTCGTCGCGCCGAAGGGCTACAAGCTGATGTCGGCGGACTATTCGCAGATCGAGCTGCGCATCATGGCCCATCTGGCCAAGGATGAAGGCCTGCTGGATGCCTTCCGTCATGACCTCGATGTGCACCGCGCGACCGCCGCCGAGGTATTCGGCGTGGCGCTCGAGGAGGTGACCAACGATCAGCGACGCAGCGCCAAGGCGATCAACTTCGGCCTGATCTACGGCATGAGCGCCTTCGGCCTGGCCAAGCAGATCGGCGTCGACCGCAAGCAGGCCCAGGCCTACATCGACCGCTACTTCGCCCGCTACCCCGGCGTGCTCGCCTACATGGAGCGCACCCGCGAGCAGGCCAGCCAGCAAGGCTTCGTCGAGACCCTGTTCGGCCGCCGTCTGTATCTGCCGGACATCCACGCGAAGAACCCGGCGTTGCGCAAGGGCGCCGAGCGTACCGCGATCAACGCGCCGATGCAGGGCACCGCGGCGGACATCATGAAGCGCGCCATGGTCGCCGTGGACCAGTGGCTGCCGCAGTCGGGCCTGGATGCCAAGGTCATCCTGCAGGTGCACGACGAACTGGTACTGGAAATACGCGAGGATCAGATCGACGCGCTGAGGTCCGGCCTGCTGCCGCTGATGAGTGGCGCGGCGGAACTGGACGTGCCGCTGGTGGTGGAGGCCGGTGTGGGCGACAACTGGGACGAGGCGCATTGAAGCGCTGCGGCATAAGGTCGCAGCGGCTTATGCCTAAAACACCTGAATTTGCGTTTGGTTATGGAAATGCGATTTAAAAAAAACTGAACTAACCGCCAGGAAGGCCGGTCAGAGATCACGAATGGCATGCAAGCCCTTCGATGCTCCTAGCTGTGTTTTAGTGTTGGCAGATCTCTGAACCCCGCCCTAGCGGTTCAGAATTGAACCCCGGACTTCTCCCTCCCCATACGAAGCCCGGGGTTTTTTTTGCCCGCGATTTGCCGCGTGCCGGCGAGGCGTCATCGAAAGCGGGCCATGGCGCGGCGCTTCGGGCTTATCATCTCCAGCGCGAAATCTCCAACTACCTGATCCGTTTCGCCGCCCTCGGGCCGCTTGGGTTCTCGCGCCCGGCCTGGCTCTAGCTGGCGGAATCGCCGCTTTCGTCGTCCTCGCCCAGGCCCAGCCACTGGGCCAGGACCTGCTGCGCTTCCTCCACGCCCTGGCGCTTGGGCGCGGAGAACAGCTGGATGCTGGCGACGTCGTCGCCCCAGTCCTTTTGGATGGCCTGGCGCACCTTGAGCAGGGCGTTCTTCGCCGCGCCGAAGGCCAGCTTGTCGGCCTTGGTCAGCAGGATGTGCAGCGGCATGCCGCTGGCCTTGGACCAGTCCAGCATCATGCAGTCGAATTCGGTCAGCGGATGGCGGATGTCCATCAGCAGGATCAGCCCGCACAGGCTCTCACGGCTGCCGAGGTAGGCCTCCAGATGCTTCTGCCAGTGCTGCTTGAGCGGGATCGGTACCTTGGCGTAGCCGTAGCCCGGCAGGTCGACCAGGCGGCGTTCGTCGTCCAGGCGGAAGAAGTTGAGCAGCTGGGTGCGCCCCGGGGTCTTCGAGGTGCGCGCCAGGCTAGCGTGGGTCAGGGTATTCAGCGCGCTCGACTTGCCGGCGTTGGAGCGACCGGCGAAGGCCACTTCACGGCCCTGGTCCTCTGGACACTGGTCGACCTTGGCGGCGCTGATGAGGAAAGTGGCCTGTTGGCATAGGCCGAGAATCGGGTTCTTCGATGACATGGGAGGTCCGTATGGGCGGGGGCGGAAGCGCGGGCGGCGGCCCGGGAAGCCCCTGGGGCGCGGCATGCTGTCGCTTCCGTTTCAGCGACGCCAGTATATAATGCCGCAGATTTTGTGTGCGCTTTGTCCTTCCGCCGGGAACGAGACAGAACCGCTGCGCGACAGACGCAGGCCGTTCCCTCCTGATGAGGTTGGCTATGAAAAGAGTGCTGATCGTCGGCGCCGTCTTGTTTTGGTTGTCGGGTACCGCGAGTGCGGCCCAGGACGCCGAAGCGGTTTATGCCAAGGCCTGTGCGGCCTGCCACAATGGGCAACTGCCGATGGCCCCCAAGCGGGGCGACAAGGCGGCTTGGGAGCCCAGAATGGCCAAGGGCATGGATGCGATGGTGCAAAGTGTCACCAACGGTTTGAATGCCATGCCACCTCGTGGCCTGTGCATGGATTGCAGCACCGAGGACTACCAGGCCGTCATCGAGTTGATGAGCGAGTAGTCCCGTAGAAAACCTAATTACCTCTAGCCGTTATTGGATTAGCTGATGAACAAAGTACTGGTGAGTCTCCTGTTGAGCCTGGGTGTCTCCGTGGCAGCGCAAGCCGCCGACGCCGGCAAGATCGTCGGCGATGCCGAGGCCGGCAAGGCCAAGACCGCTGTCTGTGGCGCCTGCCACGGTGCCGATGGCAACAGCCCCGCGCCGAACTTCCCCAAGCTGGCCGGCCAGGGTGAGCGCTACCTGCTGAAGCAGCTGCATGACATCAAGGCCGGCACCGCGCCGACCGCCCAGCCGGGCGAGGGCCGCAAGGTGCTGGAGATGACCGGTATGCTGGACCCGTTCAACGAACAGGATCTGGCCGACATCGCCGCCTACTTTTCCAGCCAGCAGGGCAGCGTCGGTGCCGCCGATCCCAAGCTGGTCGAGCGTGGTGAAGCGCTGTTCCGCGGTGGCAAGCTGGAAGAAGGCATGCCCGCCTGCACCGGCTGCCACTCCCCGAATGGCGCCGGCCTGGCCGCCGCGGGCTTCCCGAAACTGGGTGGCCAGCATGCACAGTACGTGGCCAAGCAGCTGACCGACTTCCGCGAAGGCAACCGCACCAACGACGGTGACGCGATGATCATGCGTGCCATCGCGGCCAAGCTGAGCAACAAGGACATCGAAGCCGTGTCCAGCTATATCCAGGGCCTGCACTGAGAACCCGCTTGCGATCTGCGGCCGCTTTCGCCTGGCCTTTCTCCAGCTCGCAAGAGCGTAAACGGATTCTGATCGGGCGCTGACAAGCGGAAACAAAAGGGTGGCCACGGCCACCCTTTTTCATTTGCGCTGCCGCTACAATGCCGGAACCCGCTTAGGCGGCGTCGGTCGAACCGAGCCGCCGCGCTCGCGCGGTCCCCATCGTCAAGGAGTTCTGCATGCGTAACCTGATTCTCAGCGCCGCCTTCGCCGGCCTCAGTCTGCTGGGCCTGGGCGCCCAGGCCGCCGACATCGAAGCCGGTCGTCAGTATGTCGAGCTGAGCAACCCGGTACCGGTCTCGCAGCCGGGCAAGATCGAGGTGGTCGAGCTGTTCTGGTACGGCTGCCCGCACTGCTACCAGTTCGAGCCGACCCTCAACCCCTGGGTCGAGAAGCTGCCGGAAGACGTCAATTTCGTGCGCATCCCCGCCCTGTTCGGCGGCATCTGGGACGTGCATGGCCAGCTGTTCATCACCCTGGAATCCATGGGCGTGGAGCAGCAGGTACACGAGGCGGTGTTCAACGCCATCCACCGCGAGAAGCGCAAGCTGGCCACGCCTGAAGAGATGGCCGAGTTCCTCGCCGGCCAGGGCGTGGACAAGGACAAGTTCCTCAGCACCTTCAACTCCTTCGCCGTGAAGGGCCAGATGGCCAAGGCCAAGAAGCTGGCGGTGGCCTACCAGATCACCGGCGTGCCGGTGCTGATCGTCAACGGCAAGTACCGCTTCGACGTGAGCTCGTCCGGTGGCGAGCAGGAAACCCTACAGGTGGCCGACCACCTGATCCAGCAAGAGCGTTCCGCCAACTGAGTGAACCGCCATGTTGCGCCGCTGGAATTTCGGGCGTTCCGCTAGCCTGCGCCAAACGCAGGTCAACGGCCTTTGCGCGGATTCCGGTGGCGGCTGTGGCGACGGCCGTCTGCGCCTGCTCAGCTTCAACATCCAGGTCGGCATCAGCACCGGCCGCTATCATCACTACCTGACCCGCAGCTGGCAGCACCTGCTGCCGCACCCCGGTCGCGCGGGCAATCTGCAGCGGATCGGCGCCCTGCTCGGCGACTACGACCTGGTCGCGCTGCAGGAGGTGGACGGCGGCAGCCTGCGCTCGGGCTACGTCAATCAGGTGGAGCGCCTGGCCGAGCTGGGCGACTTCCCTTACTGGTACCAGCAGCTCAACCGCAATCTCGGACGCATGGCGCAGCACAGCAACGGTGTGCTCAGCCGGCTGCGCCCGGACCGCCTCGAGGACCATCCGCTGCCCGGCCCGCCCGGTCGCGGGGCGATCCTGCTGCGCTTCGGCGAGGGGCCGGATGCCCTGGTGGTGCTCAATCTGCATCTGGCGCTCGGCGCCCGTACCCGCACGCGCCAGCTGGCCTATGTACGCGAGCTGATCGAGGGTCATCGCCACGTGGTGCTGATGGGCGACATGAACACCCATGCCGTAGAACTGCTGCAGCACTCGCCGCTGCGCGAGCTGGGCCTGGTGGCGCCGCAGATCGAGGCGACCTTCCCCAGCTGGCGGCCGCAGCGCTGTCTCGACCACATTCTGCTCAGCCCCGAACTGGTGCTGGAGCGCGTCGAGGTGCTGAGCCAGCCGATTTCCGATCACCTGCCGGTGGCGGTGGATATCCGCCTGCCGACGGGCAACAACCTGCCTATGCTGTAGTGGCCCTGCCACTGGATCGTCACCATGACCGATGAAGCCCAGCGCTGGAAAGCCAAGTACCTGGAGAGCCTCGAGCAGCAGGAGCGCGAGGAGCAACGCTGGAACGAGCGTCTCGACCTGCTGCGCCGCGGCCTGGTGCGTAGCTCGCTGGCCGCCGAAGGCAGCGACAAGGCGGTGGACCAGTGCATGCAGGAGCTGCGTGAGCTGATCCGCGGCGAGAAGATGGATGCCGGCCTCTCCGCGCTGATTCCGCGCCTGGAGAAGGCGGTGCTGGACTCCGAGCAACGCCGCCAGCAGCGTGTCGAGCAGAACATCGCCGGCCTCACTGGCCTGGCCCAGCAACTGCTGGCCCTGGAGCCGCCGCGGGAGGTGCGCAAGGCGCTCAAACAATTCGCCAAGCGCATCGACGAGCGTGCCGGTCAGCCCCGCGAGTTGCCGGCGCTGCTGGCCGAACTGAGCAGCCTGCAGGGCAAGACCCTGAGCTTGCTGGGCAGCGAGCCGGTGGAGCGCCCCGGCCTGCTGCAGCGCCTGTTCGGCGGCGGCCGCGATGAGGCGCCCGTCGAGGCTCAGGCCGTTCAGCCGCAGGCACAGCCATCACCCTCTCTTGCCATGGATGCCGACGACGACGAGGATCTGCCGACTCCGACTCCGACTCCGACTCCGACTCCGACTCCGACTCCGACTCCGACTCCGACTCCGACTCCGACTCCGACTCCGCAACCATCTCCGGTCGAGCGGCCCGCCGCGGCCGCGCCGGCGGCGGAACCGCTTCAGCCGGCGCCCCGTGCAGCGGCGAGCCCGCTCGAGCCGGCGGCACCGACGCCTGTGCGTGGTGCGGCGCAGCCCTTCGCCTCCAGTCTCGACAGCCTGCCGCTGGACGCCCGCATCATCACCGGCGACGGCAACCCCGACTACGCCCTGCCGGATCGCCCCGAGCCCGGCTACAGCGCCGTGGCACCGCATATCGCCGAGAGCCTGCTGCGTCTGCTCGACGAGCTGGAACTGCCGGAACACCACAAGCCCCTGGGCGAGGCGCTGCGCGAGCGGCTGCAGGGTGGCGGACTGAACTGGTACGAGCTGGTGCCGCTGCTCGACGACCTGGCGGTGCTGGTGCTGGCCGTCACCGACAGCGGCCAACGCGAATTCGCCGGCTACCTGCAGCAGCTCAACGAGCGCCTGGCGGCCTTCCTCGGCACCCTCGCCGAGGCGCACGAAGGCTACAGCGAGTCGGTGGAAAGCTCGCGCAACTTCAATCAGGAGCTGCGCGAACAGGTCAGCGACCTGCAGGCCAGCGTGCAGGAGGCAGCCGACCTGCCCAGCCTGAAGCGGGCCCTGGAGCAGCGCCTGGACGGCCTGCTCGGCACGGTCAGCGACCATCAGCGCCAGCGCGAGGGCCGCGAAGAGGAAGTCGGCAAGCGCCTGCAGGCGCTGTCGCAGAAGGTCGCCGACATGGAGCGCGAGGCCCAGGGGTTTCGCGAGCACATCGAGGAGCAGCGGCAAAAGGCGCTGGTCGACCCGCTCACCGGCCTGGCCAATCGCGCCGGCTGGGCCGAACGCCTGGACCTGGAGCTGGCCCGCTGGCGCCGCTACGGCGGCGAGCTGCTGCTGGCGGTGCTGGACGTCGACCACTTCAAGCGGATCAACGACGGCTACGGCCACCTGGCCGGCGACAAGGTGCTGAAGATCATCGCCGGCGAGCTGGCGCGGCGCCTGCGCAAGACCGATTTCCTCGCCCGTTTCGGCGGCGAGGAGTTCGTCCTGCTGGTGCCCAGCACCCCGCTGGATGGCGGCCAGCAGCTGCTCGAGACCCTGCGCGCGGCGGTCGAGGCCTGTCCGTTTCACTTCCGCGGCGAGCCGGTGACCATCACCCTGTCGGCCGGGCTGACCGCATTCATGGTCGGCGAGAGCGCCGATGCCGCCTTCGCCCGTGCCGACCAGGCGCTGTACCGGGCCAAGGCCGCCGGGCGCAACTGCGTCGAGCTGGGCTAGCGCCCGGCTCAGGCGGCGCTGGGCAGATAGGGCTTCCAGGCTTCCGGAATGTGCTCCAGGCGCGGATAGCCCATGGCGTCCAGTTGCAGGTGCGGCAGCAGGAAGGGCGTATGCCGCAGCTGCGGCGGTACGCTGCGCAGCTCAGGCAGCCACAGGCTGACGTAGGTGGCTTCGGGGTCGTAGTGGCGGGCCTGACGCAGGGCGTTGGCCAGCGGCCGACGACGCGGATCGCTGGCGACACCGGCGAGGTAGGCCCAGTTGCCCCAGGTGCTCGCCGGGTCGTAATCCAGCAGATGCTCCTCGAACCAGGCGGCGCCGTGGCGCCAGTCCTGTCGCAGGTCGCCGACCAGGTAGGTGGCGACGATCTGGCGACCGCGGGCGGACAGATAGCCGGTGGCCGCGAGCTCGCGCATGTTGGCGTCCACCAGTGGCATGCCGGTGCGGCCCTGGCACCAGCGCTCGAAGCGCTCGTCCAGGTGCGTCGGCGCGCGTGCCGTGGCCTTCAGCCCGGCACTGCGGAACAGGGCGTCGCCGTGGCGCGCCAGGGTGCGGCGGAAGAAGTCGCGCCACAGCAGCTGTTGCCAGAGCGCGCGGGTCGAATCGTTCTGTCCGTACTGCGACTCATGGCGACGCAGTTCGGCCGTCACCCTGCGCGCCGACAGGCTGCCGTTGGCCAGCCAGGGCGAGAGCTTGGACGAGTATTCGCTGCCGACCATGCCGTCGCGGGTCTCCAGGTACTGGCGCACGCCCTGGCTCAGCCACAGGTAGTCGCGCAGCCGCGCCTGCCCGGCCGGCTCGCCGCCGGCGAAGGGGAAGGCGCTGTTGGGCTCGGCGAGCGGCTCGCCCAGGCCGAGCTGGGACAGGCTGGGCAGCGCGCCGCCGTAACCGCCGGCCTCGTCCGGCAGCGCCGGCAGGCGCGCCGCCGCAGGCCGTGGCTGGAACACCGGCGGGCGTTGTTCGACCGCCTCGCGGAAGCGGCTGAACACCTGTGGCAGCTCGCTGGGCGGGCAGGGCAACTCGCCGTCGCCCAGCAGATGGTCGGCGGGCAGCCGCTGCAGCGGCGCGCGGCGGCCCAGCGCATGCGCCACCGCATCGAGCCGGGCGCGCTCGTCGGGCACGATCTCGTCCAGCGTCAGCACGGCGTCCAGGTCGAGCTCCTCGACCAGGCGCGGAATCCACTCTTCGACCCGGCCCTGTACCACCCGCAGGCCGGAGCCGCGCTGGCGCAGCTCGCCGTCGAGGGCGACCAGGCTTTCCAGCAGGAAACGCGCGCGATGCACGCCGAGGCGGCGGCTGCCCAGGGGGCCGGGGAGCAACAAGGCGGGATCGAGGACGTACAGCGGCAGCAGACGGTCGGCGGCCATGGCGGCCTGCAGGGCCGGGTGGTCGTCGAGGCGCAGATCCTGCTTGAACCAGAGCAGCACACGGCGCATGGCGGGTTTCCTCGGGAGCGGTGCATTGACGATAGGCCGCCGTGGGCGCAGCGGGCCGCCGTTCGTCCCCCGGCTTCGCCTGTGCGGCGGCGCACGCCGCGCGCGCTGTGACGGGACTCTCGTTTTGCCGGCGTCGTGTCGGCCGGTAGACTGTGCCGATCTGCAAGGAGTACACATGGATATCTTCGCCGTCGCCGTCCTGGTCTTTCTGGTCACCGATCCCTTCGGCAACATCGCCATCTACCTGGCCGCGCTGAAGAACGTCGCGCCCGAACGGCGCATGCGTGTGGCCCTGCGCGAGCTGCTGCTGGCCCTGGCGCTGCTGATGCTGTTCCTCACCTTCGGCGACAAGATCCTCAGCGGCCTGGGCCTGTCGCGCGAATCCACCGCCATCGCCGGCGGCATCATCCTCTTCGTCATCGCCATGCGCCTGATCTTCCCGCGTCCGGAAGGCGTCTTGGGCGACTTGCCCGACGGCGAGCCGCTGCTGGTGCCGCTGGCCACCCCGGCGGTGGCCGGGCCGTCGGCCCTGGCCATCCTGCTGACCCTGCGCAGCACCTATGACGGTCCGATCTGGGAACTGTACCTGGCCGTCGGCCTGGCCTGGCTGGCCACCGCCAGCATCCTGCTGCAGGCCTCGTGGCTGCAGAAATTCCTCGGCCCGCGCGGTCTCACCGCCGTGGAGCGGCTGACCGGCATGTTGCTGATCATGCTCAGCGTCGACATGCTGCTTGACAACCTGCAGAGCATCCTGCACATCACCCCCTGAGCCGAACGGTGCCCGCCTCGCCCATGAGATTCGCCTTCCTCGCCCTCACCGCCCTGCTCCTCGCCGGCTGCGCCGGTGGCCTGAGCATCGACGACAGCCTGCGCTCGCAGGGCCAGAGCAGCCGCGTGCAGTACATCGTCCTGCACTACACCTCGACCGACCTTGCGCGCTCGCTGGCCCTGCTGACCCATGGCGAGGTCAGCGCCCACTACCTGATCGGCGACGGCTCGGCCAAGGTCTACCGCCTGGTCGACGAGGACCGCCGCGCCTGGCACGCCGGGGTCAGCGAGTGGCAGGGCCGCACCTGGCTCAACGCCAGCAGCATCGGCATCGAGCTGGTCAACCAGGGCTACTACGACGGACCCACCGGGCGTTACTGGCAGCCCTACGGCGAGGCACAGATCCAGGCTCTGATCGCCTTGCTCAAGGACCTGGTCCAGCGCCACGACCTGCCGATCGACAGCATCATCGGTCACAGCGACGTCGCGCCGCAGCGCAAGGTCGACCCGGGCCCGCTGTTCCCCTGGAAGCGCCTGGCCGACGCCGGCCTGATCCGCTGGCCGGATGCCGCCGCCGTGGCCCGCGAGCAGGCGCGCTTCGCCGCCGTGCCGGCGGATGTCTTCTGGTTCCAGCAGCAGTTGCAGCAACTCGGCTACACGGTGCCGCATACCGGCGTGCTGGATCAGGCGACCCGCAACGTGCTGATCGCCTTCCAGATGAAGTACCGCCCGGCCCGTTACGACGGCGAGCCGGATGCCGAGAGCGCGGCCATCCTCCAGGTGCTCAACGGGCGCTGAGGTGGCCGTCCGTCGACCCGCTCGGGCATTTCGCTGCGCACCGAGCGATGCGCGGCGCCGGCGCCTGCCGCTGGGCTATACCTGAAGGGTCCCGTCCGGAGCCCTCCCCATGTCGCTCAGCCTGCGCCGCCTGATTTTCCGTCCCTGGCCGGCGGCGCTATTGGCCGGTTGCCTCGCGCTGCTGCTGTTCACTGCCGCCGGTCTGTGGCTGGCCAATCAGCAGGCCCAGCGGGCCGAGGCCGAGCGCCTGCAGGCGCAGGGTCAGCGCTTCCTGCAGCGCATCGAGCAGATCTTCGGCCAGCTCGGCGCCGCTCTCGACGAGCTGGAGCAGCAGCCGTTGCGCGGTTGCGACATCGCCATGGTGGAGACCCTGCGCCGCGTGGTGTTCCAGCACCGCTTCGTCTACGAGGCGGCCTTTATCGGCGGCGGTCAGCGCTGCTCGTCGTCGCCGCGGCGTAGCTCATTCGGCCCGGAGCGGCCGGCGGACCTGGAGGGCGAACGCCAGCGCTACTGGCTGAACACCACGACCCAGCCGGATGACGACCTGGCCGCGCTGGTGGTCGGCCGCGGACATTTTCGCCTGTCCACGTCTCGCGGCCACCTGGCCGACATGGTCGAGCTGCCACCCGGCGGCAGCCTGATGATCGTGCCCGGCGGCGGCTCGGCCGCGCTGCCCATCCTCGGCCAGGCTCAGGCATGGCCGCCGGCCGAGGGTTGGCCGCAAAAGCAGGCGCTGCTGCTGACGCCGGACCAGTTGATCTACCGCATGCCGACCAACAGCCCGGACTTCGAGCTGGTGCTGTTCGCCGACCGCAGCCTGCTGCAGCAGCGCCTGCGCCAGGGCATGGCGGGCTGGCTGCCGGTGGCCGTGCTGCTGGCGCTGCTGGTCGGCGGCACCACTTATCACCTGGTCAGCTATCGCCAGTCGCTCGGTGGCTCGCTGGCCTCGGCGCTGCGCCGGCGCGCGCTGCGAGTGCGCTACCAGCCGATCTTCGACCTGGAGAGTCGCCGCTGCGTCGGCGCCGAGGCGCTGGTGCGCTGGCGCCGCGCCGACGGCAAGCTGCTCGGCCCCGACCATTTCATTCCCATGGCCGAGAGCAGCGGGCAGATCCGCGAGATCACCGACTACATGCTGGAACAGACCCTCGCCCAGCTCGGCGAGCTGCTGCGCCAGCGCCCGGGCCTGTATGTGTCGATCAACCTGGCTGCCTGCGACGTGGCCGAGCCGCGCATCGGCGCCCTGGCCTCGCGCCTGCTGCTGCAGTACCGGGTCAGCGCCGCGCAGATCGCCTTCGAGGTCACCGAGTCGGGGCTGGCCGACATCCAGGCCGCCAAGGGCGTGCTGGCGCAGCTGCGCGCCAGTGGCCACCGGGTGCTGATCGACGACTTCGGCACCGGCTACTCCAGCCTCTCCTACCTGCAGGAGCTGCCGGCCGACGTGCTGAAGATCGATAAATCCTTCGTCGATGCCCTGGGCCACGACGCCGCCAGCAGCGGCGTGGCGCCGCACATCATCCAGATGGCCAACGCGCTGCAGCTGAAGGTGGTGGCGGAGGGCATCGAGCACGAGGCCCAGGCGCTGTTCCTCGCGTCCCAGGGCGCACACTGCGGCCAGGGCTGGCTGTTCGCCAAGCCGCTTACCGCCCGGCAGTTCCGCAAGCTGCTGGAGCTGCAGGCGGCCTAGGCGTCCTGGCAGCCGATCAGCCGCGAGTCGGCCAGGGCCGCGGTGCGATGCACGGTGGCGGCGCGGTATTCGGGGTCGGCGAGCATGCCGAGGAAGGCCTCCGGCGAGGGATAGCGCACCAGCAGCACTTCGTCCCAGGTCTCGCCCTCTGGCGCGATGAGTGCGGCGCGCGCCGGGGTCAGCAGGCGCACCTCGCCGCCCACGCCACGTACCTTGGCCAGGGCCTTGCGGCTGTAGCGGGCATAGGCCTCGCGGCCGCTGCAGGCTGCGTGCGGACTGGCGTCCGGATAGGCGGCCGCGGCGTTGTAGCGCAGCAGGTTGAGCATGAGGATGGGTTGGCCCGCGGGCATGTCGGCGGCGAAGGCGGCCAGTTGCGCCGGGCTGGGGTTGAGGCTGGGCATGGGCGATCTCCGTGAGGGTAGGCGGCCAGCCTGTTCGCTACGGCCGCCCCCTTCAACCGCCATCAGCCGGCCTGATGGCGGCCCATCAGGGTTTGAAGCTGCGGGCGTCCTTGGCCCAGGTATCCAGCGCCGGCTTGAGGTCGTCGAGCGTCAGCTGGCTGCTGTCGTTCTCCAGCTGCAGGCCGTGGCCCTTGCGCACCACCCGCACCATTGGCTGGTTGTTCTCGGCGTTCACCGCCTCCAGCTCGACGTAGATGTTGGTGTCGCGGTCGCGGGTACCCGCCGCGGTGCTGGCGGCCGCGGCGACCAGGGCGATGGGGATCACCTCGTAGACCTTGAGGCCCTCGGCGGAACTGTCAACGCCGGTGATCGCGCTGCGCAGCACCAGGCTGTCGCGGGTCGGCGTGTCGACCACCTGCATGCGTTGCGACAGTTCGCGCTCGATGGCCTGCTTCAGGTAGTCGGTGATCTGCTCCAGCGTCGCCTGGCTGACCTGGTCGCTGGGCTTGGGCGCCGGGTAGAACACCGGCTTTTCGACGTAGACCGAGACGTAGTCGGTCGCCTTGTAGTCCGGGGAGACCCAGCGCAGCACCGGCGCGCCACTCGCCGAGCTGGCCGGCTTGAGCTCCGAATAGTCGGCGAGGAAGCCGGAGTACTGCGAGGGCTGGGTGGTCTGGCTGGCGCAGCCGGTGAGTAGCAGGCCGGCGAGCAGGCCCAGGCAAAGCGGGGAGGCGCGGGACATGGTGGACGCTCCTGTTCCAGGGAGAATGCCACCAGCCTAGATGTCGCTTCGCTATCCCGCCAGGCCGTGTGCTAGCCGCCTGTAAGCTCGCCCAGCAGGCGCTCCAGCAGGGCCAGATCGTAGGGTTTGACGACGGCCTCGCTGGCCGCGTCGGGATGGCTCGCGCGCACCTCGTCGAGCAGTTCGCGTTCGCCATAGCCACTGGCGAACAGTACCGGCAGGTTGGGTCGCAACTGGCGGGCGGCGCGTACCAGCTGGCGGCCGTCCATGCCCGGCAGGCCGACGTCGGTCATCAGCAGATCGAAGTGCTCGTCTCCGCGCAGCGCCTCCAGCGCGCCGGGCGCCTCCTCGAAGGGCAGCACCTGGTAGCCGAACTCCTCGAGGACTTCGAGGGTGAGCAGACGTACGACCTGATCGTCTTCGACCAGCAGGATCTTCTTGGGGGTGGCGGTCATCGGTTCCTCTGTCGTGGTAATCGGGGCGGCGAAACGCGCAAATGTTTGGCAAACTTCGGGGCGCGCGCGCGGTCAGTGCGCCATACGCGCCCGGATCAGAAGCAGCGAGTCAGCCAACGAATGGACATCCCCATGTCGAATCAGTCCGCAATGGACGAGGAAAGTTTTCGTCGTATTCTCAGCCGCAACGTCAGCCTGCCCCTGGGGCTCGGGCTGCTCAGCGCGCTGTTCTTCGCCGCGGTGATCGGCTACCTGCTCAATGCGTTCAAGTGGGTGGAACACACCGACCAGGTACTCAATCGCGCCAGTGAAATCTACAAGCTGAGCCTGGACATGGAAACCGGCATGCGCGGATTCCTGCTCAGCGGCAACGAGGAATACCTCGAGCCCTACCAGCTGGCGCGGGTGAAATTCGCTCCGCTGGTGGAGCAGCTCGCCGTGCAGATCGCCGACAACCCCATGCAGGTTCAGCGTACCCAGCGGCTGCTGGCGCTGCAGCAGCAGTGGGACGAATACGCCCAGGAGATGATTGCCGCCCGCCGTGGCGGAGCCGACTTTCTCGGTGACGTGATCCGCGGGCGCGGCAAGAGCCTGACCGACGCCATGCGTCGCGAACTGGACGCCTTCATCGGCAGCGAGCGCACCCTGCGCCAGGAGCGCAATGAGGACGTCAGCAGTAGCACCACCTGGAGCACCGGCGCCTACTTGCTGGTAAGCATCCTGTTCAGCGGCCTGCTAGCGCTGTTCGGCCGTCGCGAGCTGCTCAACCTGTCGCGCGTGTATTCCGAGGCCATGGACAAGCAGGCCGCTTACGCCGAGGAGCAACGCCAGCGCGCCTGGCTGCGCGGCGGCCAGACCCAGCTCGCCGAGCGCCTGATTGGCCAGCAGCAGGTGCAGGACCTGGCCGATCGCTCCCTGGAGTTCCTCGCCGAATACCTCGGCTGCGTGGTCTCCGCCCTCTATCTGCGCGACCTGCAGACCGGCGACCTGCAGCGCATCGCCGGCTACGGCTTCAGCAACGACGAGTCGCTGGGGCAGCAGTTCTATCGCAACGACGGCCTGGTCGGACAGGTGGCCCAGAGCCGCCGCCCGGTGCAGCTGGAGCAGCTGCCGGACGATTACATCAAGGTCGCTTCCGGCCTCGGCGAGGGCGCGCCGGCCAGCGTGATCCTGGTGCCGCTGCAGGCTGACGACCGTACCAACGGCGTGCTCGAGCTGGCCTTCATGCGCCCGCTCGGCGCGCGCGACCAGGAATTCCTGGAGTCCATCGCCGGCGCCGTCGGCGCCTCGTTGGAAGCCGCGCGCTATCGCCAGCGCCTGCAGGAAGTGCTGGCCGAGACCCAGCAGCTCAACGAGGAGCTGCAGACCCAGCAGGAAGAACTGCGCGCCGCCAACGAGGAGCTGGAGCAGCAGGCGCGCCTGCTCAAGGAGTCCCAGGCGCACCTGGAGACCCAGCAGGCCGAACTGGAGCAGACCAACGAGAAGCTCTCCGAGCAGACCCAGGTGCTGGCCGACCAGCGCGACGAACTGGACCAGCGCAACGTCGCCCTGGGCCGCATCCAGGTGCAGCTGGAAGAGCGCGCCGAGGAGCTGCAGCGCGCCAGCCGCTACAAGTCTGAATTCCTCGCCAACATGAGCCACGAGCTGCGCACGCCGCTGAACAGCTCGCTGATCCTGGCCAAGCTGCTGGCGGAAAACCCCCAGGGCAATCTGGATGGCGAGCAGGTGAAGTTCGCCGAGTCCATCTACTCGGCCGGCAACGACCTGCTCAATCTGATCAACGACATCCTCGACATCGCCAAGGTCGAGGCCGGCAAGCTGGAGGTGCGCCCCGAGCGCACCCTGCTCGCCAGCATGCTCGAAGGCCTGCGCGACGTGTTCGCCCCCTTGGCCGGCGATCGCGGCCTGGGCTTCGAGGTCGAGCTGCACGCCGGCGTGCCGGAGGTGCTGTTTACCGATCGCCAACGCCTGGAGCAGATCCTGCGCAACCTGCTGTCCAACGCGTTCAAGTTCACCGAGCGCGGTTGCGTCACCCTGAGCGTGTCGCGACATGACGAGCGCACCTTGGCCTTCGCCGTGCGCGACACCGGTATCGGCATCGCGCTCGACCAGCAGGAGGTGATCTTCGAAGCCTTCCGCCAGGCCGATGGCACCACCAACCGCCGCTATGGCGGCACCGGCCTCGGTCTGTCCATCTCGCGCGATCTGGCGCAACTGCTTGGCGGCAGCATCGGCGTCAGCAGCGTGCCCGGTGAGGGCAGCGTGTTCACCCTGCTGGTGGCCGAGCGCATGGACGAGGCGCCGCGCATCGAGCCGCAACCGCTGCCGGCACCCGTGCCGGCGCCGCGCCAGCCGGCCCCAGTGCCGGCCGTGGCGCGCCCGGCCGCGCCCTTCCCTGACGACCGCGAGCTGCTGGCCGAGCGCGGTGGCCGTTGCGTGCTGGTGGTGGAGGACGAGGCGCGCTTCGCCCGCATTCTCTTCGACCTGGCCCACGAACTCGGCTACGCCTGCCTGGTGGCGCCAGGCGCCGACGAGGGCCTGGAACTGGCGCGCCTGCATCGCCCCGACGCCATTCTGCTCGACATGCACCTGCCCGATGGCTCCGGCCTCGGCGTGCTGCAGCGCCTGAAGGATGACGCGCAGACCCGACACATCCCCGTCCACGTGGTGTCGGTCGAGGACCACAGCGAGGCGGCCCTGCACCTGGGTGCGGTCGGCTACGCGCTCAAGCCCACCAGCCGCGACCAGCTCAAGGACGTGTTCGGCAAGCTCGAGGCCAAGCTCAACCAGCAGGTCAAGCGCGTGCTGCTGGTCGAAGACGATCCGCTGCAGCGCGACAGCATTGCCCGCCTGATCGGCGACGAGGACATCGAGATCACCGCCGTGGCGTTCGCCGGCGAGGCGCTGGAGAAGCTGCGCGAGACGGTGTTCGACTGCATGATCATCGACCTCAAGCTGCCGGACATGCAGGGCAACGAGCTGTTGCGGCGCATGGCCGCCGAGGACATCTGTTCGTTCCCGCCGGTGATCGTCTACACCGGGCGCAACCTGACCCGCGACGAAGAGGCCGAGCTGATGAAGTACTCGCGCTCGATCATCATCAAGGGCGCCCGCTCGCCGGAGCGCCTGCTCGACGAGGTCACCCTGTTCCTGCACAAGGTCGAGGCCGAGCTGTCCAGCGAGCGCCAGCGCATGCTCAAGACGGCGCGCAGCCGTGACAAGCTGTTCGAGGGCCGGCGCCTGCTGCTGGTGGACGACGACGTGCGCAACATCTTCGCCCTGTCCAGCGCGCTGGAGCAGAAGGGCGCGGTGGTGGAAGTGGCGCGCAATGGCCACGAGGCGCTGGCCAAGCTGCGCGAACACGACGACATCGACCTGGTGCTGATGGACGTGATGATGCCGGAGATGGATGGGTACGAGGCCACCCGGCAGATCCGCAAGGAGGCGCGCTGGAAGAACCTGCCGATCATCGCGGTCACCGCCAAGGCGATGAAGGACGATCAGGAGCGCTGCCGCGAGGCGGGCGCCAACGACTACCTGGCCAAACCCATCGAGCTGGATCGGCTGTTCTCGCTGATCCGCGTGTGGATGCCCAAGCTGGAACGCCTCTGAAATGCCCGACGAGATCGAACTGCGCCTGCTGATCGAGGCGATCTACCTGCGCTACAGCTACGACTTCCGCGACTACGCGGGCGCGTCGCTGAAGCGGCGGGTGCGCCAGGCCCAGGCGCAGCTGGACTGCCCGACCATCTCGGCCCTGCAGGAACGCATCCTTCATGACCCCAAGGCGTTCATGCAGCTGCTGCAGTTCCTCACCATCCCGGTCAGCGAGATGTTTCGCGACCCCGGCTACTTCCTCGCCCTGCGCCAGCAGGTGGTGCCGCTGCTGCACACCTACCCATCGCTGAAGGTGTGGGTGGCCGGCTGCAGCACCGGCGAAGAGGTGTATTCGCTGGCCATCCTGCTGCGCGAGGAAGGGCTGCTCGAGCGGACCATGATTTATGCCACCGACATCAATCCACATTCGCTGGAGAAGGCCGAGCAGGGTATCTTCGCCCTCGACCACATCCGCACCTATACCGAGAACTACCAGCGCTCCGGCGGCAAGCGCGCGTTCTCCGATTACTACACCGCGGCCTACGACCGCGCGCTGTTCGACAAGACGCTGCGTGACAACGTGACCTTCGCCGATCACAGCCTGGCCACCGACAGCGTGTTCGCCGAGACCCAGCTGATCTCCTGCCGCAACGTGCTGATCTACTTCAACCGCGGCCTGCAGGACCGGGCCCTGGGGCTGTTCCACGAGTCGCTCTGCCACCGCGGTTTCCTCGGCCTGGGCAGCAAGGAGAGCCTGGACTTCTCCGGCTACGCCCGGCAGTTCGAGGCGCTGGTGCGGCAGGAACGGATCTTCCGCAAGCGATGAGCAGGCAACCGCAGATCCGCCTGCGCGGGCGTTCGCGTGCGCCGCTGGAGGCCATTCTGGTCGGTGCGTCGGCAGGTGGCGTCGAGGCGCTGATGAACCTGTTCGATGGGCTGCCGGCAGACTTCCGCCTGCCGGTGGTGTGCATGCTGCATATGCCGGAGAGCGGCGACAACCTGCTGGTGGAGCTGCTCGCCCGCCGTGTGGGTTTGGCGGTCAAGGAGGCCGAGGACAAGGAGCGTCTGCGTGGCGGCGTGCTTTACGTGGCGCCGGCGGGCTACCATCTTTCCATCGAGATGGATCGCAGCTTCTCGCTGAGCCGCGAAGAACCCCGACACTTTTCCCGACCCTCGATCGACATTCTCTTCGAGTCCGCCGCCGACGCCTATGGCGCCGGGGCAGCTGGCGCGCTGCTTACTGGCGCCAACGAGGACGGCGCCGCCGGCCTGCTGGCGATTGCCCGGGCCGGTGGCCTGACACTGGTACAAACACCGTCCGACGCTCAGGTGCGGACCATGCCGGAGGCGGCGCTGGCGCTGTTGCAGCCGGACTTTCTCCTGCCCATCGATGCCATGCGCACGCTGCTCGCCGAACTGGATGCCCCCCTATGTTGAGGAAGATCGAAGCCAAGCTGCTGATCGTCGATGATCTGCCGGAAAACCTGCTGGCGCTGCACAAGCTCATCCAGGACGACGAGCGCACCGTCTACCAGGCTGCCAACGCCGACCAGGCGCTGTCGCTGCTGCTGGAACACGAGTTCGCGCTGGCCATTCTCGACGTGCAGATGCCTGGCATGAACGGCTTCGAGCTGGCCGAGCTGATGCGCGGTACGGAGAAGACCAAGCACATCCCGATCATCTTCGTCAGTGCCGCCGGGCGCGAGCTGAACTACGCGTTCAAGGGCTACGAGAGCGGCGCGGTGGATTTCCTGCACAAGCCGCTCTCGCCGTTCGAGGTGCGCAGCAAGGTGGCGGTGTTCGTCGAGCTGTATCGCCAGCGCAAGGCGCTGAGCCATCAGCTCGAGGAACTGCAGGCGGCTCGTCGGGAGCAGGAAGCGCTGCTCACCGAACTGCGCGAGACGCAGACGGAGCTGCAGAAGGCCGTGCAGATGCGCGACGTGTTCATGTCGGTGGTGTCCCACGAGCTGCGCACGCCACTCAACGGCCTGACGCTGGAGGTGCAGCTGCGCAAGATGCGCCTGCAGCAGAACCGCGACGAGGCCTTCACCCTGGACAAGCTGCGCGAGATGACCGCCCGCGACGAGCGGCAGATCCGCAGCCTGACCCGGCTGATCGACGACATGCTGGACGTGACCCGCATCCGCACTGGCAAGCTGTCGATCCGCCCGCAGCCCGGCGATTTGGGCGTGCTGGCCGGGCGCGTGGTGGAAAACCTGGCGGCCCAGTTCGCCAGCGCCGGCTGCCATGTGGAGCTGGCGGTCGATGGTCCCGCGCCCGTGCTGATGGACGAATTCCGCATCGAGCAGGTGCTGGCCAACCTGCTGACCAACGCCCTGCGCTACGGCGGTGGCAAGCCGGTGACGATGCGCGTCTGGGAAGAGGGCGAACAGGTCTGCGCCGAGGTGCGCGACCGGGGCCTGGGCATCTCCGAGGTCGACCAGCGGCGCATCTTCGAGCAGTTCGAGCGGGTCGGCGACACCAGCGTCGCCCAGGGGCTCGGCCTGGGGCTCTACATCAGCGAGCAGATCGTCCATGCCCACGGCGGACATATCACCGTGTGCAGCCGGGTAGGCGAGGGTTCCTGCTTCACCGTCCTGCTGCCGCGCCTGCACGGTCGTGCAATTTGCAATGAGTAAAAGCGTGCACTTTGCAAAGCGCATGACACGGTGGTGTCATCGATAAAATAAGTTGCTGATTTAAAAGGAAATTTTAAAGCGAATAAGTTGGCATGGCCGCTGCAACATCAGTCTCCGTAAGCCCCATTCACCCGCTGACGGAGAAGCACCATGCACACTGTTCACCTGAGCCTGTTCTGCGCTGCCGCACTGCTGGTCAATGGAGCTTACGCCACGGAGTTCACCGGCTCGGCCGGCGCCGCCGCGAAGACCGCAGAACTGACCGTACCGGCCGTCCAGGTCGGCCAGGCTCAGGATGCCACTTCCCTCCTCGACCTCGACGGTTATGCCGAGCTGCGTCGTCAGGCCTCCCGCGCCGCACGCGAGGACGGCCGCTGGGTGCGCATCTCCGACCAGGGTGACACCGACACCGCCGCCCGCCAGCCGCGCCCGTCCGACAGCACCCCGCGCTGGGTGTTCTAAGCGACCGACCGAAAGGAGCCTGCCATGTCCCGTAGCGCCGTGTTTCTGCTGATCATGACCCTGCTGAGCCTGGGTTCCCTCTGGCTGAACCCCGATATGGCCGAGATCCCCGCGCTGGCACTGAAATGCGCTTCGGGCTTCTTCGGTTTCGCCTTCGCCTTCGCGCTGGTGGCGGGCCGCCGCTTCAAGTTCGACCCGATCCTGCGCTGAGCGCGGGTTCGATCTCAGCCGCCTGCGGGCGGCTTTTTGTTGCCCTCGAAAGGGGGTAACGGCTTCCGCCGCGGCCGCGCTAGTGCACATGTGCTAATTGCCCCCGCCTCCCCGCGCCCCTAGATTCCCAGCTTCCATGTCATCCGGCGGAGCGTTCGTCCGCCTGCCGCCACAGGAAGTCCAGATGCCCTCGCTCGCTCGGATTCGTTTCGCCGGCCTGCTTCTCGCGTTGACCGGCGCCCATGGCTTCGCCGCCGATATCGAGGACATCTTCCATGCGGAAGACACCAACGGCGACGGCGCGATCTCCGTGGACGAGGCGCGGGTCGTGGCGCCGGCGAACTTCCTCCGCATCGACCGCGATGCCAGCGGCGGCGTCGAGGCGCAGGAGATCGCCGAGTTCACGGCCGCCGAGTCCTGTCCCGACGGGGTATGGCCGGCCGACGTGCTGGCATCGGTGGCGCGCAAGACGCTGGAATACTGGGACGGCAACCGCGACGGCAAGGTGACCGAAGCGGAGTACGCGGACGCTGCCGTCGCCCTGATGCTGCTGGCCGACGCAGACGGCAACCGCGAGGTGACCCGCGAGGAGCTGCAGCGCTTCCGCGGCGAGGCCGCGTCACCCCGATGACGGGGCCCGGGCCTAGCCCGGCCCCTGTCGGGGGCTCAGGGCGTGCGTGAGTCTCGGACCTCAAGGCAGAGCGGTACAGCGCTTTCATCTTCGGCAGCTAGCCAATCTGGGCTGGTCGGCTCGCGGTGACCTGCGCCTGCATTACCGCAACGGGCCGCTACGGCGGCTGCCCGATCACGTCGCGTGAACGCACTCGACGCGATTGCGCCCCGCCGCCTTGCCCCGGTAGAGCGCGGCATCCGCCTGCTGGATGCAGGCGTCGAGGGCCTGCGCACTTGTGAGTCCCGCCGAGACGCCGAGGGTCACGGTGCAGCTCAGCGGCCGGTCCGGGCTGGTGCCGGGGACTTCGCTGTGTTCGATCGCCGCGCGGGTGCGTTCTGCCAGCTGCAAGGCGCCGTCCCGGGTCGTGTCCAGGCTGATCACCACGAACTCCTCGCCACCCAGCCGGCAGATCAGATCGCCCTGGCGGGCGCTGGCCTTGAGGACCTGGGCGACGTGGCAGATCACCCGGTCGCCCACCTGGTGGCCATGGGTGTCGTTGATGTCCTTGAAGTGATCGATATCGACGATCAGCAGGTAGGCCGGCCCGGCCGTTCGCGAGCGGAAGTGCGCCTCCAGGCCTTCCATCAGCCCGCGCCGGTTCAGCACCCGGGTGAGCGGGTCGTGGGCGGCCATGCTGCGCAGTTCGTCCGTGAGTCGGCGCAGCACCAGCCAGACCACGCACGGCGGCAGCACGGTGCCGAGGAAGGACATGTAGATGTAGAAGGTCCGCTGAAAGGCGCTGTTCAGGTCGAGGGCCTCGAGGCCGCCGGAAAGGATCACCACCAGCTTCGCGGCATTGAGCGCGCCGAGGACGCCGATCAGCACGGCGAACACCGCCATCTCGGCGCGCAGGTCCCGCGCAACGGCGCGGCCGGCGTAGAGCGCGGCCAGGGCCATGGCCAGAAAGAGCGCGGCGCACGAGCCCGCCAGTAACGCGTGACGGGCCTCGCTGCCGAGCGTCGTCTGCACCAGCACCTGCATCGCGGTATAACCGGCCGCCACCGTCAGCAGCGGCCGCCACACCGGGGTCGGTCGGTCGAAGAAGCGCAGGGCGCCGAGGACGTAGGCGATGGGCGCACAGAGTGTGAGCGTGTGGTTGACGACGCTCATCAATCCCCAGCCCGCCGGGCCGCCCAGCAACTGCAGGATGTAGGCGAGCCCGAGCAGCAGATTGCCCAGGGCGAATACTTCCATGCCCATCTTCTTGCCGTTCAGCCGGGTGCTGATCAGCAGGAACATCACGCAGAAACACAGCAGATGCACGCAGAGCATGCCGAGGATGACGGTGGTGACCATGGATTCGAGCACGTGGGAGTCAGCGACGGGAGCCGAGCACGGAGGGCATGACGGAACGCCGGCCAGGACGTTCCCCGGCGTGATGGCGGGGCTATTGGATGTCGGGAATGCTAGCCAGATGTCGCGCCGGATGACAATCGGTCGGCGCGTCGGTCACCGGATTGCTGGGCGTTCAATCGATCTCGCGCGGCCCGGTGCGCGTGGTGGCCATGGCGGGTTTCGGTGCGAATCTGGCGGCCGATGCGCTCTACCCGAACGCCAACCTCGAGGGTCAGGGCCCGCCACTGCAGGGTGGGCGGCGCTACCGCCTGCACTTCGCGGCCGGGCAGCTGCCACCCGCCAAGGCCTTCTGGTCGGTGACCGCCTATGATGGCGACGCGCCAATCCACCGTGCCGCTATGCCCTGGGTGATCGCGATCCGCTCGCATACAACGAGGACGGATCGCTGGACCTGCTCCTGCAAAGCGAGGCGCCGGATGCCGCGAAACGCAGCAACTGGATACCGATCCCGCAAGAGGGGCCGTTCAGCCTGACCGGCAGAATCTATCTGCCCGAGGCCAGCATGCTCGAGGGTCGACGGCACATGCCCGCCACGGAGCCGCTATAACGAGCCGGAGGCCGCGGCGCTGCTTCGGGCGCCGATCTCCGGCCGGTAGCCTGTCACCGGGATCTTCCAAAACAAGCGGTCACGGCCTCCGCGCTTGCGGCTCGTCCGCTAGAGGCCCAGCTCCGACAGCCCCGGATGATCGTCCGGGCGACGCCCCAGCGGCCAGCGGAACTTGCGCTCGGCCTCGCTGATGGGCAGGTCGTTGATGCAGGCGAAGCGGTGGGCCATCAGACCGTTGTCGGCGAACTCCCAGTTCTCGTTGCCGTAGGAACGGAACCAGTTGCCGGAGTCGTCGTGCCATTCGTAGGCATAACGCACGGCGATGCGGTTCTCGGTGAAGGCCCACAGCTCCTTGATCAGGCGGTATTCGAGCTCCTTGTTCCACTTGCGGGTCAGGAAGGCCTGCGCCTCGGCGCGGCTGCTGGCGAACTCCGCGCGGTTGCGCCACTGGGTATCCGGGGTATAGGCGAGGGCCACCTTGCCGGCATCACGGCTGTTCCAACCGTCTTCGGCCAGACGCACCTTGAGGATCGCGGTCTCGCGGGTGAAGGGTGGAACCGGCTGGCGGATTTCGGGCGTGGACATGGGCTTGCTCCTGTGGGCGAAGGGGATTGGGGCGTTCAGTGGCGCGCGGCGCCGGCGACTGGCTGACGAATGCCGGTGCGTAGCGCGCGCCACAGGCTGAGCAGGCGGTTGGCCGAGGCGGCGGAGCAAGGGTGTTCGAGCGCCGCGGCCATCTGCGGCAGCAGCAGGTTGGCTTCCCACTCCATGACGTCACGGCTCGGCGGAGATGACGCGGGTGCGTCGTGCCATTGCACGGACGGCTGCATTTCCCAACTGCGCAAATCGCTTCTGTTCATGTCACGGCCTCCTCGTCAGAGATCCAGCACCAGGGGTTGCGGGCTGTCGTCGGTCTGCGCCGGCACGGCGCAGCAGATCAGCACCTTGTCGCCATCCGGCAGCTGCGCCGGCGGATTGGGGTAATGCACGGCGCCGCTGACCAGCCTGGCGGCGCAGGTGCCGCACGAGCCGCCACGGCAGCTGAATTCGGGGCTCAGGCCACGGCTTTCGGCCAGCTCCAGCAGGCTGCCGCTGTCGGGCTTCCAGCGCGCCTCGGTGGCCGAGGCGGAGAAGTACACCGGCACCGGCACCGTGGCTGCTGGTGGCTGCTCCAAGCTCGGTGGCTGTTCGCTCTGCGAACGGCGCAGGGCGGAGGGGCCGAAGGCCTCGGCGTGGATGCGCTGGTCGGGGATGTTGAGGCCGCGCAGGCCGTCGTACATGTCCTGCAGAAAACCGCTGGGGCCGCACAGGTAGAAGTCGTAGTCGTCCAGCGGCAGGCGCGCCTTGACCTGGGCGAAGCTCAGACGGCCGGCCAATTGATAGTCACGTTCGAGCTGCGCCTCGGCGCCGGGGCTGCTCAGGGCGCGGTGGATATGTAGCAGCCCGTCCGACTGCTGTTGCAGCGCCGTCAGCTCCTCGCGGAAGGGTAACTCGGCCAGGCTGCGGGCGCTGTGGAACAGATGGATGTGCCGCGCCCGCTGGTGCTGGCGGTTCTGCGCCACCAGCTCGCGGGCCATGGAAATCATCGGCGTGATGCCGACGCCAGCACCGATCAGCACCACCGGCCGCTCGCTGTCATCCACCAGGGTGAAGCTGCCCAGCGGGCTGCGCACTTCCAGCAGATCGCCGACCTGGATGTTTTCGTGCAGGTGGCGCGAGGCCTTGCCCTGCAGCTTCACGCTGATGCGGATATGCCCGTCGGACGGCGCACTGGAAACGCTATAGGTCCTGACCAGAGCTTCGTCGCCGGCCTGCAGGCGCATCGGCAGATGCTGGCCGGCGGCGAAGTTCACGCTGGCGTTGTCCTGCGGGGCGAGGAACAGCGAGCGGATGTCGCTGCTCTCCTGCTGCACCCGCGCCACGCGCCACTGCTGCCATTGCCGGCGTTGCTCGTACTGGCGCACGCGCTCCTCGGTCTCCGCCCAGGTGCCGGTGGCCAGGCTGGTGGGGGCGTAGTCGTGGAACTGCCAGCGGATGCCCACGGCGGCGGGGCGCAGCGCCACGTGCTCGACCTCGACCGTCCACAGCCGCTCGGCGCCTTCGAAAGACTTGGTCAGCGGGCTGTCGAGCAGCAGCTCGGTGCGCCCGCTGACTTGCAGCATGTCGCCACTGGCGAAGTCGACGAACAGCAGGCCGGCGATCGGGTTGGCCTGCAGGTTGCCCAGGGTGTTGAAGAACAGGTTGCCGGCGTAGTCGGGGATGGTCAGGCGGTTGCCCTCGACCCTGACGAAACCGGCGCGGCCGCCACGGTGGGAGACGTCCACCGAGCGGCGGTGGTCGTCATGCTCGACGTAGCTGGCGACGAAGAAGGTGTCGGCGGCGCGGATCAGCGCACTGCTGTAGTCGTCCAGGCTGGTGAAGTCCTGGCGCGGCGGCTTGCCGCCTGCAGGCACGGTGACGCGGGTGTAGGAGCGTTCCTGGATGTACTTGGGGCAATTGCCGTAGGAGTGTTCGACCTCCACCGCGAAGCCTGCGGCCGAGGCCTGCTGGATCACGCCGTTGATGCGGTTGCGGCGGCGCGTATGCAGCTCGATGCCGAGCATGCCGATGGCGCTGCCCGCCTGCAGTCCGGCGGCGGCCGGGTCCTGCGCGTCGAGCTGGCTGGCGAGGTACAGGTGCTGTGGATCGGCGGAGGTGACGAAACCTTCCGGCCCTTCGAGCAGGGTCGCCCAGGGGCGACCGTCTGCATCCACCGCGCCGACCACCATGAACGGCAACTGCTGGTAGAACTCGCGGTGCTGGTCGGGCATGTAGTCGCGGATGACCTTCTGCCCGATCACTTCCATGCGCTCGCTGGCGTACACCTTTTCCTGCAGCTGGCGTTCGCCGGCATGCCAGGGCGACTTACGGTGCTTGGGTAGATGGTCCATGACGGCGCTCCTCGAAAGAGCTGCCGGAAGAGCCCGGCAGCCGGGTCGACTCAGCTGGCTCGCAGACCGGCGGCGGTGCGTTGCATGGGCACGAAGCCGGGCAGGGCTTCGATGCGTTGCAGCCAGGCCCGCACGTTCGGGTAGGCGTCCAGCGACACGTTGCCTTCCGGGGCATGGGCGATGTAGCTGTAGTTGGCGACGTCGGCGATGCTCGGCTCGCGGCCTGCGAGGAACGGGCTGGCCGCCAGTTCGGTCTCCATCACCTTGAGCAGGACATGGGCGCGGGTGATGACCTCGTCGGCGTTGAAGGACGCGCCGAACACAGTGATCAGCCGTGCGGCAGCCGGTCCGTAGGCGACCTGGCCGGCGGCCACCGACAGCCAGCGCTGCACGCGTGCCTCGTGCAGCGGGTCGTTCAGTTGCCAGCTGCCGCTGCCGTACTGCTTGGCCAGGTAGACCAGGATCGCGTTGGAGTCGCTGAGCAGGGTGCCGTTGTCATCGATCACCGGCACCTGGCCGAAGGCGTTGATGGCCAGGTACTCGGCCTTCTTGTGCGCACCGTTGGCCAGGTCGACGAACACCAGCTCGGTGGGCAGGTTGAGCAGCGCGAGCATCAGCTCGACGCGATGGGCATGGCCGGACAGCGGGTGGCGGTAGAGTTTGATGGCGTGGGTCATGTTCGTGGCTCCGTAGGTTGGTTGGGTGGCCAGCGCGCTGTTCGGGTGTTGCGCTGTTGGAGCCATGCTGCGCCTATGCAGGAGCAAGCAGAATCACCACCCCGGGCAATCCATAATTCCGTTTTCCGAAAGAGTGGGACGCGCAGGTCAGCCGCAGAAGGCGGAGTGCGCGCGCAGCCGCGGGGTGGCGAAGTCGATGAAGCTGCGCACCCGCGCCTCGGCGCGGCGGCCGTGGCGGTAGATCAGCTGCGCCGGCACCCCGGCGCTGGCGAAGGGCTGCAGCACCGGCTCGAGCAGGCCGCTCTGCAGCTCGGCATAGGCTTCGTAGCTCATGCAGCGGATCAGCCCCAGGCCCAGGGTGGCGGCGTGGATGGCCGCGCGCTGGGTGGTGCAGGTCAGCACCGGCGTGGGCTTGACCACGCGCATGCTGCGCTCGCAACGGAACTGCCAGGGCGCGTCGTAACCGGACGCCGAGGCGATCACCGCGCGGTGGGCCTTGAGGTCATCCGGCGTTTGCGGTCGTCCCCACTGGGCTAGGTAGCCGGGTGCGGCGCAGACGATCGGCCGCACCTCGCCCAGGGGCTGGGCGAACTCGGACGAGTTGGCCAACTGGCCGACCACCAGCGCCACGTCGATGCCTTCCTCCAGCAGCCTGGGCGTGCCGTGGCTGGCGCGAGTGGCCAGCTGCACGTCGGGGAAGGCGTCGAGGTAGGCGAGGGCGATGGGCGTGAGCACCTGGTGGTCCATCAGCAGGGGCAGCGCCAGCGTCAGCTGACCGCCCGAGCAGGTATGCACACCCACCGCCGAGCGTTCGGCCTCCTCGGTCTGTTCGAGGATCTGCCGGCAGCTCAGGGCGAACTGCTCGCCGGCAGGGCTCAGGGTCACCCCGCGTGGCCCGCGAATCAGCAGCGTGGCGCTGAGGCGCGCCTCCAGGGCGCCGATGGTGCGCATGATGGTCGCCACGGACAGCTCCTGCTGGCGCGCGGCGGCAGCCAGGCTGCCGGCCTGCACCACGGCATCGAACACCTGCATCTGCCGGTAGCGGCTCATGCCCTCAGACCTCCGTCGCCGACTGCAGCGCCGGGTCCTGCTGGAAGCGCTGGGTGCAGAAGTCGACGAAGGTGCGCACCTTGGCCGAGATGCGCTTGCTGCCCTGGTACAGCACGTGCACCGGCAACGCCGCGGTTTCGTAGTCCTCGAGCACGATCTCCAGCTCGCCCTTGGCCACCAGCTCGGCCACCTGATACGACAGCACCCGCGTCAGCCCCCAGCCCATGCGCGCGGCATTGATCGCGGCCTGGTTGGAACTGACCAGCAGGCGCGGCTTGGGGTGCAGGGTGAGGGCGCCCTGCGGGCCATTGAACTGCCAGTCGGTGAGCAGATTGCTGGCCGAGGACATGACGACGGGCGCGTTCAGCACATCCTTGGGCACCTGGGGGCGCCCTGCACGCTCGAGAAAGGCCGGGGCGGCGCAGATCACCGGGCGGATGGCGCCCACCCGGATCGCCTGCAGGCCGCTGTCGGGCAGCTTGCCGATACGCACGGCCACGTCCAGGCCTTCATCGACCATGCTCACCAGGCGATCCACCAGCAGCGCGTTGATCGACACCTCCGGGTGCTGTTCGAGGTATTCGGTGATCAGCGGAATCAGGAACAGCTCGCCGAACATCACCGGCGCCGTCACGGTCAGGTTGCCGCGCACGCGACCGCTGCTGCCGGCGGCCAGCTCATCGGCCTCCTCCAGATCGAGCAGGATGCGCTTGCAGTCCTCGACATACCGCCGACCCGCCTCGGTCAGGCGCAGGCTGCGCGTGCTGCGGGCCAGCAGCAGGGTGCCGAGGCGATTCTCCAGCCCCGCGATCACCCGGGTCACGCTCGGCGGCGACATGCCCATCAGCTTGGCGCCCCCGGCAAAGCTCTCCGCCTCGGCGACCGCCAACAACACCTTCATCTCCTGAAACCTGTCCAAACTCACCGCCAGTCGTAGATTGCGTTGGGTGGTACAGCTTAGCGTTTGAAGGTGGTGATCAGGCGTGTATGGGTGAGTATTCGGAGTTTTGGCTAAGGGCGGCTAACGGCCAAAAGCGGTCAGCCAAGCTACCCCGGTGCTTACCCGAGAAGCTTGGCATTCCGACTCCTCTGAAAATGACGACGGGACAATCAGTCAGTCGACCCGTGTCAGCGTGACGTCGATATTGCCGCGGGTGGCGTTGGAGTAGGGGCAGACAATGTGCGCGCGCTCGATCAGCGTCTGGGCCTGTTCCTGGTCCATGCCTGGCAGGCTGATGCGCAATTCGACTTCTATGCCGAAACCGCCGGGGATCGCGCCGATACCGACTACACCCTCAATCGATGCGTCTTTTGGCATGGCCAGCTTGTCGCGGCCCGCGACGAATTTCATCGCGCCCAGGAAGCAGGCCGAGTAGCCCGCGGCGAATAGCTGTTCCGGGTTGGTGCCCTCGCCACCGGCTCCGCCGAGCTCTTTCGGTGTGGTCAGCGCGACGTCGAGTACGCCGTCGGAAGAGATGGCACGGCCGTCACGGCCGCCGGTGGCTTCTGCGTAGGCACGGTAAGCAATGGTTTGAATCGACATGGTGGTAGCCCTCTGGAGTTTCATGGCCGCATCGCTCAGCGGCCTTGTTGATACTGAATGGTCAGTCGTCACCGTCGAGCCTGGCGAAGGTGACGACTGATCCGTTATTGCCGGTCTGCTTAATGCGTGGTCGCTTGCGCAGCTTCGACGATCAGCGCGGCCACTTTCTCAGGGTTGGATGTCATCACTACGTGGGATGCCCCTGGAACGGTGACCGTCTTTTTCGAGCCAGCACGCTCGGCCATGAACTTCAGCGCAGCTTCGGGAATGTTCTTGTCAGCCGAGCCGTAGATGAACCAGGACGGCAGCTTCTTCCACGCCGGCTCGCCAGATCCCTCCGTCAAAGCGGCTTCACTGATCGGACGTTGTGTCGCGGCCATGAGGGCTGCTGAGGCCGCGGGCACGTCCGCGGCAAACTGTTGCCCGAACTTGTCCTGCTGGATGTAGAGGTCCTTGTTGCCGTCGTCTAGCAGCACCGGGGCTGCCAGGGTCGGGCCGAGGGTGCCGCCAGGGTAGCGACCGGACAGCTCGATCGCGGTTTCTCCCTTGTCTGGCGCAAAGGCCGCGACATAGACAAGCGCCTTGACCTTGGGATCTTCGTGTACCGCGTTGGTGATAACTGCCCCGCCGTAGGAATGGCCTACGAGGATCACCGGGCCGGCGGTTTGCTCGACGATGTCAGCGATGTAGTCCGCGTCTTGCTTCAACCCACGCAGCGGGTTCGCTGTGGCAATTACCGGGTAGCCCTGGTTCAGCAGCTGAGCGGCGACGCCGTTCCAGCTCGAGGACTCGGCAAACGCGCCATGCACCAGCACTACGGTGGGTTTGGCGGTATCTGGCTGTGCAGTGGCGGTTCCACTGAGTGCAAGCACGGCGACTGCCGAGGCAAGGGTGGTGGACACGAGAGATTTGAGAGTAAGCATGGCCGGTTCCTATGGTCATCAGTGAGAGGTGTTGTTGCGTTGACGGGGCCAGTATCTATCGCGAAACCATACGATTAATTACAGTTAGTCCTGATTTCTTAACGGATCGTATTTTATGGTCGATCGACTTGCCCCGTTGCTAGGGCACTTCTCCGTCAGTGCCCGCACTTTTCAAACGGGCCCTCTATGCGGCATCAACGAACTGGATGGCTCTCTGGCCTATGGGCAATTGCACTTGCTGAAGAGCGGAAAGGCTGAGGTATGGCACGGCAACACCAGGGCTCATTGCCTCGATGGCCCCACCCTGTTGTTTTACCCGCGCCCGGTTGCGCACCGGTTTGTCACCGACCAGGAACATGGCGCCGAATTTGTCTGCGCCCATATTGAATTCGAAGGCGGCGCCGCCAACCCCCTGGCGAACGCACTGCCCATATGCGTGTGCCTGCCCTTGGCGCAGATGCCCGACAGCGTGCCGGTGCTGACCCTGCTTTTTGCAGAATCAGAAGCTGCCAACTGTGGGCGTCAGGTCATGCTCAACCGATTGTTCGAGGTGTTGCTGATCCAACTGCTGAGGCAGTTGATGGAAAGCAGCGGCGCCCACGTCGGCTTGCTCGCCGGTCTCGCGCACGTTCAGTTGCGGCGGGCGATCGTCGCCATTCATGACGCGCCGGAAAAGAACTGGTCGGTTGAATCGCTCGCAGGTGTAGCGGGGATGTCCCGGAGCGTGTTCGCCAACCAGTTTCGCGACGCGCTGGGTGAGACGCCCGCCGGTTATCTCCAGCGCTGGCGGATCGGGCTCGTACAAAAATGGCTGAAGAATGGCCAACCGCTTCGACTGATTGCCGAGGAAGCAGGCTACAGCGGAGAGTCCGCCCTTTCGCGCGCCTTCAAATCACAGTGCGGAATTTCGCCCAAGGCTTGGCTGCGTCAGCAGCGGGCGGAGAGAGCAGAGTAATACCGCTACTCAATCACGCATTGACATATCGGAAAATTTCGATATCGTGGAGCCATGGAACTACTTGAAGTTTTCAAAGCGCTATCGAACCGGACCCGACTCGAGATCTTGAAGGGTTTGAAGGATCCGGTGAAAAGCTTCCCTCCGCAGGATGAGGGTGACGTACTCACGGTCGGCGTTTGCGTCAGCAGTATTCAGGAAGGCGTAGGACTGTCGCAGTCGACGGTCTCTGATTATCTCGCGACGCTGCAACGCGCCGGGTTGGTCGAAGTCAGGCGCATCGGTCAGTGGACCTACTACAAGCGCAACGAAGCAGCCATCAATGCCCTAGCCGAGATGATAGGGACAGAGCTGTAATTTTTTGCCACCTGATATCGCTTATTCCCGATATCCCTATTAGTAGAAATGAGGAGTCATGATGATGATCTAGAACGTCCGGATTCTTTGCATATATATCGGTAATTCCCAATATCCCTTTTTATAGAAACGAGGTTCTGCAATGAAAGCGATGATGCTCAAGTCCTTCGGTGGCCCGGAGGTGTTCGAACTGCATGATGTGGCCAAGCCAGTGCCGGGCACGGGCCAAGTACTGGTCCGTGTGCACGCCAGCTCCATCAACCCTTTGGATTATCAGGTCCGCCGCGGCGACTACTCCGACCTGGTCCCTCTTCCGGCGGTGACCGGTCACGACGTTTCCGGCGTTGTCGAAGAAGTCGGGCCGGGTGTGACGGCTTTCGCCCCCGGTGACGAAGTCTGGTACACCCCGCAGATATTCGCTGGCCCCGGAAGTTATGCCGAGTACCACGTTGCCGACCAAGCCATAGTCGGGAAGAAACCTGCCTCGCTGAGTCATCTCGAGGCGGCAAGCCTGAGTCTGGTCGGTGGAACGGCGTGGGAAGCGCTGACCGTGCGAGCGGCGCTAAAAGTGGGCGAAAGCATCCTGATACACGGTGGTGCCGGAGGCGTCGGTCATGTAGCGATCCAGTTGGCAAAGGCCATTGGCGCGCGCGTCTTCACGACCGTGCGCGAAGCGAACGTTGAGTTCGCACGAAGCATGGGTGCCGATGTAGTCATCGACTACGAAAAGCAGGATTACGTCGACGCCATCAATCGGGAAACGGATGGCCGCGGAGTCGATGTGGTGTTTGACACCATCGGCGGAAACACATTGTCCCGAAGCCCCGACGTCCTCGCTCAACTCGGCCGAGTTGTCTCCATTGTGGACATCGCCCAGCCACAGAACCTCATTCAGGCTTGGGGCAAGAACGCGAGTTATCACTTCGTTTTCACCAGACAAAACCGCGGCAAGCTGGATGAGCTGAGCACATTGGTAGAACGCGGTCAGCTGCGTCCGCACGTGGGTGCCGTCTATTCGCTTGCCGACCTTGCGCTCGCCCATGCGCGGCTGGAGACCCCCAACAACGGTATCCAAGGAAAGGTCGCGATCACAGTCGCCCCCTAGCCTCAAAACTGAACTCACCTCGGGACGAAATCCCATGATTTATGAGATCGCTGTACTGCCCGTTTACAAAGAACAGATCGAAAACTTCAGGAATGCGTTTGCCCAGGTTGCACCTTTGCTCTGCCGCGCAAAAGGTTACTGCGGGCATATGCTGGCCCAGGAGATCGAAACGCCGCACCGATTCAATCTGATCGTACGCTGGCAATCACTCGAGGATCACACTCCGGGCTTCGAAGCGAGTGAAGACCATCGAGTGTTCATGCTGGGCCTGCAGGATTACTTCTCGGAAGAACCACAGGTCTATCACATCGAGGGAGTGGCTTTTTCTAAAGGTGGTCCATTGTTCTAAGCGAATCTGTAGTCAGCCCCGCAATTGGCCGATTGCAGAACTTACCCGAGATTATGGCTAGCGACGGCCGCTCTCACCGAGAGCAGCCGAGTACACCAGCGGCCACCCCGTGTGACCGGCCAGGCCTTCAGGAGCGTTGCAGCCAGCTGAGGAACTTGCCCTTCTTGATCGTCACCGGCTTCTGTTCGAGCAGCGAGGCGCTGGCCTGCTGACGGAAGTTTTGCAGTTTGGCCAGCGCGCTGCCGACTTCGCTGCGTTGCTCCAGGCAGGTCTCCAGCGATGCCTTGTCGAGGCTGTACAGCACTCCCGAGCTGAGCGCGGTGAAGCGTGCCTCGGACGGCGTGCCGAAGGTGACGCCCTGTTCACCCATGATCTCGCCGGGGCCCATGCGCCCGGCCTCGATCATGTCGCTGCCGTTGGGTACGGCAGCCGATATCACTCCGGTACCGATCAGCAGCAACTGCTCGCTGACTTCGCCGACTTCCAGCACCACCTGCCCCTTGCTGAAGGTCTGCGCCACCAGCAGTTCGGCGAGTCGATCCTTGTCCTCGGCATCCAGCGTGCGGAAGATCTTCACGTCATCGAGCAGGACCCGCTGACGACTGCGCGGTGCGTCGGGAAGCTCGGTGCCGCGCAGGATTCCAGCGGCGTGCAGGTGCCGGTGGGCGAGGTCGAAAAGCAGGTTGCGCACCTCGCTCGCGCTGCTGCCGGCGGCAATGTATGCGCTCATCTCGTACTCCACCATGCTCAGGTCGGAGCTCTTGACTGACACCTTCGGCTTGGGGGTCTGCAGCAGTGCGCTGACACCTCGCAGGGTGCGGTTGAGGGCGTCGAGCACCAGGCGCGGGCGCACCTGCACCGGCACGCTGATGCTCAGCCTGACGTTATCGATGTCGGTGGAGCGATTGAGGTTGAAGACCTTGGTCTTGGCGGCCACCGAGTTGGGAATCACCACGGTGCTGCCCTGGCTGGTGCGCAGATGGGTGGCGCGCCAGTCGATCTCAATGACCTTGCCCTCGATCCCGTCGATCGACACCCAGTCATCCAGGCGATAGGGCTTGGTGGTGTTCAGCACGATCCCGGAGAACACGTCGCCGAGGGTGTTCTGCAGGGCCAGGCCGATGACGATGGCGACCACACCCGAGGTGGCCAGCAGGCCCTTGACCGGCAGTTGCATGATGTAGGCCGCCGCCGCGACCATGGCCGCGAGGAAGATCACCGCCCCCAGTACGTCCTGCAGCAGGCGCCCGGTGTGGCTGCTGCGTGGCATCAGCAGCACGCCGAGCACCACGGTCAGGGTGCGCGCGAAGAGCAGCCACCAGGCGATACCCAGTGCCGAGCCGAGCATGTTCAGCGCCGGCTCGCTCCACGGCGGCGGCTGCAGCGGGCTCATCCCGGCGCTGATGATGGCCAGGCTGTAGGCAATGAAGATCCCCAGGCGCAGCAGCACTCGCAAGACCTTGGCCTCGGGCGGCAACAGGCGCCAGCAGGCAAGGTCGACGAGCAGCAGGCCGACACCGAGGGTCAGCGGGTGTTGGGCAATCAGTGCGAGCATGGAGGGTTCCGCGGCAGGGAAGGAAGCGCACCCAGTATGACGGGATTGCCGGCAAAGAGATGAAGGCCTTATTCCCCCACCTTGGTCTGACCCGGGCGTCCGCTAGTGGCCGATAGCAGAACTCACCCGAGACTATGGCTAGCGCCGACCGCTCTCACCGAGAGCAGCCGAGTACACCACCGGCCACTCCCGTGGGACCGGCCAGGCCTTCAGGAGCGTTGCATCCCGCTGAGGAGCTTGCCCTTCTTGATCGTCACGGGCTTCTGTTCCAGCAGCGAGGCACTGGCCTGCTGACGGAAGCTCTGCAGTTTGGCCAGCGCGCTGCCGACCTCGCGGCGTTGCTCCAGGCAGGCCTCCAGCGCTTCCTTGTCGCCGAAAGTGACGCTCTGTTCACCCATGATCTCCCCTTCTTACTCAGCAGGTGCACGCAGAGCATGCCGAGGATGACATTGGTGACATCGATTCCAATCCCGGATGGCGCCGTTGGTCGCCTCGGCCGCCAGGCGATAACGCACGACCATTTCCTCGAGCACGCTTGTGGCCGGCACCGAAGTCACCCGGCGGTGACGGTCATTCCGCCATCGGCCATGACGATCGATCCGACCATGAAGCTGGCCCGGTCCGAGGCGAGGAACGCCACCACCTCGGCGATCTCCTCCGGCCGAGCCGCGCGCCCGATGGGCGCGGCTTCGCCATGCTGGGCCAGGAAACCGGGGCCGTCCTCGACCACGTCGTTGAGGATGTTGGTGACCACGTCGCCCACGCCGATGGCGTTGACGCGGATGCCGTGTTCGATGGCCTCGAGCGCTAGGGTGCGGGTTAGCTGAGCCAGCGCACCCTTGGAGGCGGCGTAGGCGGCGATGGTCGGGAAGGCAAAGTAGGCGGCGTAGGAGGCAATGTTGATGATCGCCCCCGCCCCGTTCGGCATCATCGCCTTGACCGCTTCGCGCGCATGCAGGAATGCCGCGGTGGCGTTCACCGCGTGGATGCGCTCCCAGTCTTCGCGCGTCATGTCGACCACGAGCTTGTTGATGATGACGCCGGCGTTGTTGACCAGGATGTCCAGCCGGCCGAACGTCTGCACCGCCAGTTCGACGGCGCGCTCGGCCGCTCCGTCGGCCGTGATGTCAGCCACCAGCGGCACCAGTCCCGGGCGGGCGAGTTCTTCTACGGCGGGATTCAGGTCCTCTGCCACGACCTTGGCTCCCCTGCCGTGCAGCAACAGGGCGATGGCCTTGCCGATGCCGCTGGCGGCTCCGGTCACCAGGGCGACCTTGCCTGCGACCTCCTGGATGACGCTGTTGTCGATGTCGGTCATGGTGATCTCCTTGATTGCAAGCCGGACAATCTCGCACTAGCTGCCGGAAGGGCTGGCTCGTCAGCGCTCGTTCAGGCCGGTCTTCGAGCGGATCTCTTGCGCCTCTTTCTCTTTTTGCTTGATCGAGGTCGGCGTGATCACCTTGTCGACGGTCTCGGTGGCCGGGTTCGGTGTTTCGAGTTCCGCGCCTTTGCTGAAGCCTTGCTGGGTACGCTGTGAATTCTCGGGCACGGGTGTTTTATCAGCGCTCTTGCTCATGATTTCTCTCCTGGATGACAACGTGGCGGCATGTCTCGCGACCGGCAGCCTGCTGTGTCAATCACGCCGAAGTCCGCGAGGTCGACTGCCGATGCCGGTCATGCCGCCCGGCAAATGGGCAGCCCTACAAGAGAGCGGGCGGCAGCTGCGATCGTTCCGCTGGCGGGACAAGCGGCGGTGACTGCGGCTGCGTTTCCAGCGGCGCGGGAGGGGCTCAGATCGGCAGCGAGAAATAGAAGCGCGCGCCCTGCCCCGGTTGCGATTTCACGCCGATGCGGCCGCCGTGCAGGTGGACGATCTCCTGGCACAGGGCGAGGCCCAGTCCGGCGCCGCCCTTGCGGCGGCCGACCTGGACGAAGGGCTCGAAGATGCGCGCCTGCTGGCCGTGCGGGATGCCCTCGCCGTCGTCTTCCACGCTGATGAACAGGCGGTCGCCCTGGCAGCGGGCCTGGAGCAGGATGTAGCCGCCGGGGTGGCTGTGGCGCAGCGCGTTGCCGATCAGGTTGTCCAGCACGCGCTCCAGCTGCATGCGGTCGAGCTCCAGTGGCGGCAGGTCCTCGGGCAGGTCGACGTGTATCTCGACCTGGCGTTCCTCTGCGCTCGAGGCGAAGCGCCGGGCCGCCTGGTCCAGCAGGTCGCCCGGGTCGCACAGCTGCAGTTCCAGGCGCTGCAGCCCGTTCTGGTAGCGGGAGAAGTCCAGCAGGTCGTTGATCAGGCGCAGCAGGCGCTGCATCTCGTCGCCCACGGTCACCAGCAGATCGTGTTCACGGCTGCTGTCGGAGAAGTGCAGGCGCTCGCGCAGTAGCTCGAAGGCCATGTGCATGCCGGTGACCGGCGTGCGCAGCTCATGGGAGGCGCGCAGGACGAACTCGCTGCGTACCCGCTCGAAGGCGCGCAGGCGGGTCACGTCGCGCAGCAGCATCACCGCGGCGATGATCTCGCCGCTGTCGTCGCTCACCGGGGTGAGGTTGTAGCTGAACAGGCGTTCCTCGCCGCTGCTGCCGACCTGCAGGTCTTCGCCATGGCGCGACGGGTGCTGGCCGGCCAGGGCCTGTTCCAGCTGCGCCTGCAGCGCCTCCTGCGGCAGCAGCTGGTGCAGCGGCGTGCCGATCGGCAGCTCTTCCCAGCCGAGCTGGTTCTGCGCCACCGGGTTGCCGTGTTCGAGCAGGCCATCGCGGTCGAAGATCAGCAGGCCGTCGTCGATGCCGTCGAGCACCGCCTGCAGGCGTCGCTGCCCGGCCAGCAGCGCCGCCACGTTGCTGGCGCGGTACTGGCGCAGGGCCTCGGCCATCTGGCCGAAGCGCCGGGTCAGCGAGGCCAGCTCGACCTCCTTGCTGATCGGCAGGGTCACCTGGAAATCGCCGCGGCCGATCTGGTCGGCGGCATCGGTGAGTGCCTCGATGGGGCGGCCGAAACGCTGCGCCACGCTGTGGGCGGTGAGGAATCCGATCAGCAGCACGGCCACGCCGATCAGGCCGAGCAGGCCGCTGATCATCCAGGCGTGCTGGCGCGCCTGCTGCTGCTCCAGGTCCACCGAGGCGACATAACGCTGCTGGGTCGCCGTGAGGCGGTCGCGCACCGCCTTGAGCAGCAGCACGAACTGGTCGTCGGCGAGCAGGCGCCGACGCACGTCCACCGGGTTCTTCAGGCGCTGCTCGAAGCCCAGGTAGGCCCGCTCGATCTCCAGCAGCGACTGCTGGTCGGCGTCGTCCAGGGCGCTGGCATGGGCCCTGGTCATGGCCTGGCGGAAGCGCTCGGAGGAGGCCGTCAGCGCGGGGCGGTCGAGCTTGTCGCTGAGGATCAGCATCAGCTGCTCGCCCAGCTCCTGGCGCATGGCCAGGCCGGCGCTGAGCATCTCCAGGTTGCGCTCCATCGCGTCGTTCTGCGTGCGCGCCAGCATCGCCACGCTGAGGATGCCCAGCACCAGCCCGAGCAGGGCCAGGGTGATGAGTGCGCTGATGCTGAAGAAGAGCTGGTTGCGCAGCTTCATAGGCCGTATTGCTTGCGCTTGCGGTACAGGGTGGAGACGTCGATGCCGAGGGTCTGGGCCGCCTGTTCCAAGGTCGAGCTGGAGGCCAGTACGGCGGAGATGTGGGCGCGCTCGAGATCCTCCAGGGTCATCTCCGCGCCGACCCGCGCCACGCCGCCGTCGACGCTGGTGTTGAGGCCGAGGTGGGTCGGCTCCACGCGGTCGCCGGGGCAGATGATGCTGGCGCGCTCGATCACGTTGCGCAGCTCGCGCACGTTGCCCGGCCAGCCGTATTGCTGCAGCGCGGTGCGGGCGGCGTCGCTGAAGGCCCGGGCCGGCCGCGCGTAATCCTTGACGAAGCGGGCGAGGAAGCCTTCGGCCAGCGGCAGGATGTCCTCGCTGCGTTCGCGCAGCGGCGGCAGGGTCAGGGTGATGACGTTGAGGCGGTAGAGCAGGTCCTCGCGGAAGGTGCCGGCGCGGACCATCTCGGTCAGGTCCAGGTTGGTGGCGGCGAGGATGCGCACGTCGGCGCGGCGGGTCACCGGGTCGCCGACCCGTTCGTATTCCTTGTCCTGGATGAAGCGCAGCAGCTTGGATTGCAGCGGCAGCGGGAAGTCGCCGATCTCGTCGAGGAACAGGGTGCCGCCGTCGGCCTGGCTGACGCGGCCCTGGGTGCTCTCGCTGGCGCCGGTGAAGGAGCCGCGGGCGTGGCCGAACAACTCGCTTTCCATCAGTTCGGCCGTCAGCGACGGGCAGTTGATCGTGACGAAGGGCTTCTTCGCCCGGCGGCTGCGGCTGTGGATCAGGCGCGACACCTCGCCCTTGCCGGTGCCGGATTCGCCGAGGATCAGCACGTTGGCGTCGGTGTCGGCCACCTGGCGGGCGGTTTCCAGCACGGCCTTGAGCACCGGGCTGTCGGAGTCCAGTTCGCCCTGGTTGCGCCGCGCCTCGCCCTCCAGCGCTTCCAGGCGCGCCTCGAGACGGCGCACCTCGAGCTGCTGGGTGGCGGCCAGGCGCAGCTGATCGGGGCTGCAGGGCTTGACCAGGTAATCGGCGGCGCCGGCCTGCATGGCGTCCACCGCGGTGTCCACCTCGGAATGGGCGGTGACCACCACCACGCGCATCCACGGCACCTGGATGCGCATGCGCTCGAGCACTTCGAGGCCGTTGTCCTCGCCCAGGCGCAGGTCGAGGAAGCACAGATCGAACACCTGCCGCTGCAGCAGCGCCTCGGCCTGGGCGGCGCTGCTGGCGGTGGCGACTTGGTAACCCTCGTCTTCCAGGCAATAGCGGAAGGTGCGGAGGATTGCCGCTTCGTCGTCGACCAGCAGGATACGGCCGCTGTTCTCCCCGTTTGTTTGCATGACGTTCTCCGTGGCAATGGCTCAGCTTAGGCTAGAAAAAGTCGTGCAAGTTGCACGGCCTTGTCGAGCCCTACTTGCAGAATGCAAGGGGAAAGCTCTCCATCGTTCTAGTTAACTTGTTGATATGTAAGAAAAATAAAATCCAAAATGAGCTGGCACAGCGCTTGCGATTGTAAGACCAAGCGGCGGGCAATAGGTGCGATTTCGTGACCTGGCCCGCACCAGGAGAACGATGCCATGTCCCGCGAGACGGCCCAACTCGACGAATTGATCGAAATCACCCGTGACGGCGAGCTGCTCTACAGCCACGCCGCCGAAGCCGTGAGCGACCGCACGCTGGCAGGCATCTTCCTGCAGATGGCCGAAGCCAAGCGCCGCCTGGTGGAGGCGCTGTCCCTGGCATTGGCCGAGCGGCACGAGCAGCCGCCCCGTGGCGGCACGCTGATCGGCTCGCTGCAGCGCCTGTACGCCGATGCCCGTGCCCGCCTCGCCGACGATGACGGGAACATTTATGTGGAACAGCTGGCCGACGTCGAGGAGCGCCTCTTGCAAGCCTTTGAAGAGGCTCGGCACGAGGCGCCCGCCGAATGGCAGGGCGTGCTGGACCGTGAAATGCCGAACGTGCGCGCGTGCCACGCACGAATGCTGGAACTGAAGGGCTCGAATTGAGCTCAACCAGGAGGACACGGAATGAAAGCCGTTAGCTCGTCGGCGCATCGCGCCCACCTCGATCTGCTGCTGCGCGCGACCCTGTTGTTCGTGTGTGGCGTCGCCGCCGGACAGGCAAGCCAGTTCGGCCAGGGGCAGGAGCCCGTCGGGCAGGTCCGCGACAAGGCGCCGGCTGCGGCTCAGCCGCTACGGCCCCTGACGGCAGAGCTGGCGACCCAGCGTCACGGCTCGCTCGAAGTAACCCAGCGGCAGCGCTGGGTGTTTTGAACAGATGGGGGCTGCCGGCCAAGCACCGGTGACCTGTCGTAGCGGGCCCTGCCATCCGGCAGGCCCGGAACCGCAAAAGGAGAAAACAACATGCTGAGCTGGTCCATTACCTTCCTGATCATCGCCATCATCGCCGGTGTACTGGGCTTCGGTGGCATCGCCGGTACCGCCGCGGGCATTGCCAAGATCCTGTTCCTGGTCTTCCTGGTGATGTTCATCCTGTCCTTCATCATGGGCCGTCGTCCGCGACCCTGACCTTCGATAGCCGGCTGCGGCGGTTGATCCGTCTCGGCCGGCGGAGATCGAGTTCGACGGCGGGTCCATGACCTGCCGACGGCCGCGGCGCGTTATCATCCCCTGCGACTAGGGGGAGACGACGCATGCTCAACGGCCTGTGGCTGGGATTCTTCGTGGTGGCCGCAGTGGCTGCCGCAATACGCTGGATAGGTGGGGACGCGACGGTCTGGGCGTCCATGGTGGAAGCGCTGTTCACCATGGCCAAGACGTCGGTCGACGTGATGATCCTGCTGTTCGGCACCCTCACCTTGTGGCTGGGCTTCCTGCGCATCGCCGAAAAGGCTGGCCTGGTCGAAATGCTCGCCCGCCTGCTCTCCCCGCTCTTCGCCCGGCTGATGCCGGACGTGCCCCGCGGCCACCATTCCCTCGGCCTCGTTACCCTCAGCTTCACCGCCAACGGCCTCGGCCTGGACAACGCCGCCACGCCCATCGGCCTGCGTGCGATGAAGGCGCTGCAGGAGCTCAACCCCAATCCCACCTCGGCGACCAACGCCCAGGTGCTGTTCATGGTGATGAACGCCTCGTCGTTCGTCCTGCTGCCGGTGTCGATCTTCATGTACCGCGCGCAGCAGGGCGCCGAAGACCCGGCCCTGGTGTTCCTGCCGATCCTGCTGGCCAACGCCATCTCCAGTGCCAGCGCCCTGCTGTCGGTGGCGGTGATGCAGCGCCTGCGCCTGTGGGACCCGGTGCTGCTGGCCTGGCTCGGCGGCGCTGCGCTGGCCATCGGCACCTTCATGGCGGTATTGGCGGGGTTGAGTGCGACGGCGCTGACCGCGCTGTCGTCGCTGCTCGGCAATCTCACGCTGTTCGGCCTGATCCTGGGCTTTTTGCTGCTCGGTGCACTGCGCAAGGTGCCTGTGTACGAGAGCTTCGTCGAGGGCGCGAAGGAAGGCTTCGAGGTGGCGAAGAACCTGCTGCCCTACCTGGTCGCCATGCTCTGCGCGGTGGGCGTGCTGCGTGCGTCGGGGGCGCTGGATGTGCTGCTCGACGGCGTGCGCTGGTGCGTCGAGGGCCTGGGCTGGGACAGCCGCTTCGTCGAGGCGCTGCCCACCGGGTTGGTCAAGCCGTTCTCCGGCAGCGCGGCGCGGGCGATGCTGATCGAGACCATGCAGAGCCAGGGCGTGGACAGCTTCCCGGCACTGATCGCGGCGACCATGCAGGGCAGCACCGAAACCACCTTCTACGTGCTGGCCGTGTACTTCGGCGCCGTCGGCATCCAGCGCGCCCGCCACGCGGTGGGCTGCGCCCTGTTCGCCGACCTGATCGGGGTGATCGCCTCGATTCTGGTGTGCTACTGGTTCTTTGGCTGAGCGCTTTGGGCTTCGGCGGTTGGCTCGGCGCTGCTTGGTCGGCGCACTGCCTTCGGCGAGGGCGCCCTATGGCGCGTCGTTTCACTCGGCTCGGTGGGCGATGCACGCGCCTTCGTAGGGTGGCCTCGTCCGCGCAGCGGACAGCCCACCATTGGCCCTGCAGCCCCACTCCACGCTCGGGCTTATGGCCAGGCGTTGCGGTTGGCTCGGCGTTGCCTCCTCGGCGCACTGCCTTCGGCGAGGGCGCCCTAGGGCGCGTCGTTTCACTCGGCTCGGTGGGCGAGGCACGCGCCTTCGTAGGGTGGCCTCGTCCGCGCAGCGGACAGCCCACCATTGGCCCTGCAGCCCCACTCCACGCTCGGGCTTATGGCCAGGCGTTGCGGTTGGCTCGGCGTTGCCTACGCGGCGCACTGCCTTCGGCGAGGGCGCCCTACGGTGCGTCGTTTCACTCGGCTTGGTGGGCGACGTACGCGCCTGTGTAGGGTGGCCTCGTCCGCGCAGCGGACCGCCCACCATTGGCCCTGCAGCCCCACTCCACGCTCGGGCTTATGGCCAGGCGTTGCGGTTGGCTCGGCGGTGCCTGTGCGGCGCACTGCCTTCGGCGAGGGCGCCCTACGGTGCGTCGTTTCACTCGGCTTGGTGGGCGACGTACGCGCCTTTGTAGGGTGGCCTCGTCCGCGCAGCGGACAGCCCACCATTGGGCCTGAACTCCCACTCCAAGCTCGGGCTTATGGCCAGGCGTTGCTGTTTGCTCGTCGTTGCATACGCGGCGCACTGCCTTCGGCGAGGGCGCCCTACGGTGCGTCGTTTCACTCGGCTTGGTGGGCGCCCACGCGCCTTCGTAGGGTGGCCTCGTCCGCGCAGCGGACAGCCCACCATTGGGCCTGAAATCCCACTCCAAGCTCGGGCTTATGGCCCGGAGTTGTGGTCGGCTAGGCGCTGCCGGGTCGGCGCACTGCCTTGGCGAGGGCGCTCTACGGTGCGTCGTTTCACTCGGCTTGGTGGGCGCCCACGCGCCTTCGTAGGGTGGCCTCGTCCGCGCAGCGGACAGCCCACCATTGGGCCTGCACTCCCACTCCAAGCTCGGGCTTATGGTCAGGCGTTGGGGTAGGCTCTGCGCTGCCGGGTCGGCGGACTGCCTTCGGCGAGGGCGCCCTACGGTGCGTCGTTTCACTCGGCTGGGTGGGCGCCCCCGCGCCTTCGTAGGGTGGCCTCGTCCGCGCAGCGGACAGCCCACCATTGGGCCTGCAATCCCACTCCAAGCTCGGGCTTATGGTCAGGCGTTGCGGTCGGCTCGGCGCTGCCGGGTCGGCGCACTGCCTTCGGCGAGGGCGCCCTACGGTGCGTCGTTTCACTCTGCTTAGTGGGCGACACGCGCTAGCGTAGGGTGGCCTCGTCCGCGCAGCGGACAGCCCACCATTGTGCCTGCAATCCCACTCCACGCTCGGGCTTATGGTCAGGCGTTGCGGTCGGCTCGGCGCGGCCGGGTCGGCGCACTGCCTTCGGCGAGGGCGCCCTACGGTGCGTCGTTTCACTCTGCTTAGTGGGCGTCACGCGCTTTCGTAGGGTGGCCTCGTCCGCGCAGCGGACAGCCCACCATTGAGCCTGCAGCCCTACTCCACGGCCGGGCTTATGGCGCGGAGTTTCGGTTGGCTCGGCGTTGCCGGGTCGGCGCACTGCCTTCGGCGAGGGCGCCCTACGGTGCGTCGTGTCACTCGGCTTGGTGGGCGCCCTCGCGCATTCGTAGGTGTTCCGATGCCGCGTAGCGGACAGCCCACCATTGGCCCTGCGGCCCCACTCAAAGCACGGGCTTATGGCTCGGCGTTGCGGTTCGCTCGGCGCGGCCGGGTCGGCGCACTGCCCTCGGCGAGGGCGCCCTACGGTGCGTCGTTTCACTCGGCTTGGTGGGCGACTTACGCGCCTTCGTAGGGTGGCCTAGTCCGCGCAGCGGACAGCCCACCATTGGCCCTGCGGCCCCACTCAAAGCACGGGCTTATGGCTAGGCGTTGCGGTTCGCTCGGCGCTGCCGGGTCGGCGCACTGCCTTCGGCGAGGGCGCCCTACGGTGCGTCGTTTCCCTCGGCTTGGTGGGCGCCCACGCGCTTTCGGAGGGTGGCCTCGGCCGCGGAGCGGACAGCCCACCATTGGGCCTGCAGCCATACTCCCAGCTCGGGCTTATGGTCGGGCGTTACGGTTGGCTCGGCGTTGCCGGGTCGGCGCACTGCCCTCGGCGAGGGCGCCCTACGGTGCGTCGTTTCACTCGGCTTGGTGGGCGCCCACGCGCTTTCGTAGGGTGGCCTCGGCCGCGTAGCGGACAGCCCACCATTGGGCCTGCAGCCATACTCCAAGCTCGGGCTTATGGTCGGGCGTTACGGTTGGCTCGGCGTTGCCGGGGCGGCGCACTGCCTTCGGCGAGGGCGCCCTGCGGTGCGTCGTTTCACTCGGCTTGGTGGGAGCCCACGCGCTTTCGTAGGGTGGCCTCGTCTGCGCAGCGGACAGCCCACCATTGGCCCCGCATCCGCTACTTCAGCCCCAGGCGTGTCGCCAGGCGGTGCAGGTTGGCGCGGTCCAGGCCGAGTTCGCGGGAGGCGGCGGCCCAGTTGTCTTCGGCGCGCTCCAGGGCGGCCTGGATCAGCCGGCGCTGGTAGTCATCCACGGCCTGGCGCAGGTCGCCGGTCGGCATTGGAGCAGGCTTCGCGGACGTCGCCGCCGGCCCGGCCGGTAGAGGCGCGACCACCGCCGAATCCAGATCCAGGTCGCAGGCCTCCAGGCTGAGAATCCGCGGTCGCTCGGGCTGGCGGGCCATGGCCTTGAGCGCGGCGCGGCCGAGCAGGTGCTCCAGCTCGCGCACGTTGCCCGGCCAGTCGTGGCGCAGAAGCGCCGCCTGGGCCTCGGCGCTCAGGCGCAGGCCGCGCAGGTGCAGGCGCGCGCGGTTCTGCTCGAGGAAATGCCCGGCCAGCAGCAGCACGTCGCGGCCGCGTTCGCGCAGCGGCGGCACCTGCAGCGGGTAGACACTGAGGCGGTGGTAGAGGTCGGCACGGAAGCGTCCGGCGCGCACCTCCTCGGCCAGGTCGCGGTTGGTGGCGGCGAGGATGCGCACGTCCACCCGGTGCTCGCGGTCCGAGCCCAGGCGCTGCAGCTGGCCGCTCTGCAGCACGCGCAGCAGCTTGGCCTGCACCGCCAGCGGCAGCTCGCCGACCTCATCGAGGAACAGCGTGCCGCCATCGGCCAGCTCGAACTTGCCGCTGCGTTCGCCGCTGGCGCCGGTGAAGGCGCCGCGCACGTGGCCGAACAGCTCGCTCTCCACCAGCTGATCCGGCAGGGCGGCGCAGTTGATGCTGATCAGCGGCCGGCGCGCCCGCGCCGAGCGGGCGTGGATGGCCTGGGCCACCAGCTCCTTGCCGACGCCGGTTTCGCCGGCGATCAGCACGGTCAGGTCGCTGCCGGCCACCGTGTCGATCTCCGCCATCAGGCGCTTGTGCGCGGTGCCCTGGCCGATCAGCTCGGCCGCGGCGGCCTGGCCGGCCACCTCGCGAAAACGCGCGGCCAGCTGGCGCTCGGCCTCGGCGCGCTGGGTCAGGCTGAGCAGGCGGTCGTTGGCCTTGACCGAGGCGGCGGCGAGGCGGGCGAAGGCCTCGAGGTTGTCCAGGTCGCTCTGGGCGAAGCTGCCCGGCTCCAGGCTGTCGAGGGTGATCAGCCCCCAGGGGCGGTCATCGATGAACAGCGGGCAGCCCAGGCAGTCGTGGACTTCCAGATGACCCACGTGGTCCTCGACCAGTCCGTCGTAAGGGTCGGGCAGATCGCTGTCGGCGGCGAAGCGGGTCGGCGCGCGGTCGCCCAGCAGCACCTCGAAACGCGGGTGTTCGGCCAGGGCGAAGCGCCGGCCGAGGGTGTCCGGGCTGAGGCCATCCACGGCCAGCGGGATCAGCTGCTCGCCTTCCAGGCGCAGCAGCGCGGTGGCGTCGCAGGGGATCAGCGCGCGTAGGGCCGCGAGCAGGCGCCGGTAGCGCTCGTCCTCTTCGAGTTCGCGACTGAGATCGTCGACCAGCGGCAGCAAGGCGCGAAGCAGTGGATGGGTTGTCATTCAGACTCCTTGCTGTCGAATAAACCTCGTCGGGAGAGAGTCAAATCGACCTTTAATAAAGCAACTTATTGATATTTATATAAAATATTTCTGGCACGAATGCTGATTCCTCCTTTCGCAAAATAACCTGCGTGCAAGAGGAAGCCCCCTATGTTGTCCAACGAACACATCGCTCTCGTCAAGGCCACCGTGCCGCTGCTGGAAAGCGGCGGCGAGGCGCTCACCACCCACTTCTACCGCATGATGCTCTCCGAGTACCCCCAGGTGCGTCCGCTGTTCAACCAGGCGCACCAGGCCAGCGGCGACCAGCCGCGGGCGCTGGCCAATGGCGTGCTGATGTACGCCAGGCACATCGACCGCTTGCAGGCGCTCGGCCCGCTGGTCAGCCAGGTGGTGCAGAAGCATGTGTCGCTGCAGATTTTGCCGGAGCACTATCCCATCGTCGGCGCCTGCCTGCTGCGCGCCATCCGCGAGGTGCTGGGCGAGGAGATCGCCACCGACGAGGTGATCGAGGCCTGGCGCCTGGCCTACGGCCAGCTGGCCGACCTGCTGATCGGTGCCGAGGAGGAGATCTACGCCTCCACCGAGCGCACCGCAGGCGGCTGGCGCGGCGGTCGTGCCTTCCGCGTCGCGCGCAAGGTCGCCGAGAGCGAGGAGATCACCTCGTTCTACCTGCAGCCGGCCGACGGCGGCGCCATCCTCGACTTCATTCCCGGCCAGTACATCGGCATCCGTCTGTTCATCGAGGGCGAGGAGGTACGCCGCAACTACTCGCTGTCCGCCGGTCCGAATGGCCGCGAGTACCGCATCAGCGTCAAGCGCGAGCCGGGCGGCCGCGTCTCCAACCATCTGCACGACCGCGTCGCCGAGGGCGATGAAGTCGAGCTGTTCATTCCCGCCGGCGAGTTCACCCTCAACCGCTCGAACAAGCCGCTGGTGCTGATCAGCGCCGGTGTCGGCATCACCCCGCTGATGACCATGCTGGAGACGGCGGTGCACAGCGGCCGGCCGATCCGCTTCATCCACTGCGCGCGCCACGCCGGCGTGCAGGCCTTCACCTCCAGGGTCGAGGAACTGGCCGCGGCCCACCCGCAGCTGCAGCGCTTCTACTGCCTGGAGGAACAACGCGAGGGCGACATTGCTCATGGCTACGGCCGGCTTTCGCAAGAGCGCCTGGCCACCTGGTTGCCGGCGGAGCGTGATGTGGACGTCTACTTCCTCGGACCCAAGCCGTTCATGAGCGCGGTCAAGCGCAGCCTGCGCGAACTCGGCGTGCCGGATGCCCAGGCCCGTTACGAGTTCTTCGGCCCGGCTTCGGCGCTGGAGGGCTGAAAGCGGTCGATGCCGCGGGGCGCGTCCAGCGCGCCTCGCGGCGTTGCGCCTGCCGCGGTGCCGCGTGCAGCCCGGCGGTCACTGGCTAGACTCAGCGAATCTCCCTCTCGTTCTGGAGTCGTTCGCCATGTTCCTGCGCGCTTACAGTGTCGGTCTTCGCAACACCGTCGGTTTCGGGATTCTCATCGTGATCCTGCTCTGCACCGGGGGCATCGCCTTGAGCCAGTTGTCGAGCCTGCGGGACGACCTGGTGGAGGTGAAGGACGTGTGGATGCAAGGCCTCGATCTGATCGCGGATATCAAGTCCGATCGCCAGCTCATGCGCCTGGACGAGAATGAGGCGGTGGCGCAGCCCACCGAACTGGAGGCGCTGCGCGCGGAGATCCAGACGATCGAGCAGCGGGTCGGCAGCAACGACGACGCCTACGAGAAGACCATCATCCTCGAAGAGGACCGGCGCCTCTTCGATGAATACCAAGCCAAGAGCGCGGCCTACGAACAGAGCCTGGGGCAGGTCTTGAGCAGCCTGGCTTCGGCGCAGGTGACGCCCGAGCTCCAGGCGCAGTCCGAGCGGGATTTCGACGCACTGATCGCCGCCCTGGATCAGTTGATTGCCCTCAACAACAAGGGCGCGGAGGACGCCGGCAACCGCGCTGAAAAGAGTGCCACTGCTGCCACCGCGACCTTCAGCCTGATCCTCGGCGCGGCGGTGATCTTCACCGTCGTCGCCGCCTGGCTACTCAGCCGCAGCATCACCCAGCCGCTGTCGGAGCTATCGCGCTCGGCGCAGCGCATCGCCAGTGGGGACCTGACCCAGGCGGTTAGCGCCGAGGGCAATGACGAGGTGACGCAGGTGCAGCGCTCGCTCGGCGACATGCAGAACACCCTGCGCGACACCCTGCAGAACATCCAGAACTCGGCGACCCAGCTGGCCTCGGCCGCCGAGCAGCTACACGCGGTGACCGACGAATCGGCCCAGGGCATCACCCGGCAGAACGACGAGATCCAGATGGCTGCCACCGCGGTCACCGAGATGTCGGCGGCGGTGGACGAGGTGGCGCGCAACGCCAACCACACCTCGGACTCGTCACGCGAGGCAGAGCAGAGCGCCGAGGCCGGGCGCCACCAGGTCAGCACCACGCGCAGCACCATCGAACAGCTCAGCGAACGCCTGCAGATCACCTCCGGCACCATCGCCCGGCTGGCCGACGAGGCCATCGCCATCGGCCGGGTGCTGGAAGTGATCCGCACCATCGCCGAGCAGACCAACCTGCTCGCCCTCAACGCCGCCATTGAGGCGGCGCGGGCCGGCGATCAGGGCCGCGGTTTCGCCGTGGTGGCCGACGAGGTGCGCGCGCTGGCCCAGCGCACGCAGAGCTCGACCCAGGAGATCGAGCGGATGATCAGCGCCATCCAGAGCGCCAGCCGCGAGTCGGTGGATGCCATGGGCCAGAGCAGCGAGTTCGCCTCCCGCAGCAGCGAGATGGCGACCCAGGCCGACAGCGCCCTGGCGCTGATCGCCGAGCGGGTCGGGCAGATCAACGAGATGAACCTGGTGATCGCCAGCGCCGCCGAGGAGCAAGCCCAGGTGGCCCGCGAGGTGGACCGCAACCTGGTGGCCATCCGCGACATCGCCGCGCAGAACGCCACCGGCGCCCACGAAACATCGGTGGCCAGCGATCAGCTGGCGCGCCTGGCCACCGACCTCAACGGCATGGTGCAGCGCTTCCGCCTCTAGTCCTGCTTCTCTTCCGCGGGACGCGAGGCATCGACCTCGCGCGGGCTGCCGCCGCCGGCCTGGCGCGCCGGATCGACGCGAAAGCGCAGCACGCCGATCTGCTGACCGGCCTCGGTGACCACCTGCACGCGCCAGTCGCCGACCGGGTCCGCCGGAAAATTGCGCTTGTGCGTCCAGGCCCGGTAGCCGGCCTTGCGTCCGCCGTGGATGTCCAGGGCGATGCGGTCCATCTCCACGCCGTCGAGTTTCCACACGTGATAGATGCGCTCGTTGAGCCCGCGCGGCGCGCTGATCGCCGTGTAGGCGTAGAGTCCCGCCTGCTGCAACTGCGCGACCGAGACCTGCTTGAGGCTGCGTCCCGGGTTACGCTCCTGCAGCTGCTCGGTGACCGCCACCTGGGTCAGCCAGAGGGTCGCCGGCGGCACCCAGGGCCGGGTCAGCCAGGCGCCGGCGCCGAGCGCGGCAATCAGGCCGGCCAGGGTCGCCCAGCGCCACAGGCCCTGGATGTGCAGGCTGCTGCCGAGGCTGGGCAGGGCAATGACCAGCGCGGCGCCGAGCGCCAGGCGGTAGCTCTGCGCGGTGGTCAGGTGGACGATCAGCGGCAGCGCCACCAGCAGCACGGCGAACAGGGTCAGCGTGTGATAGCTGAGGTACAGCCAGCGCCGCCGGGCCAGCCACTTGTAGTAGAGCGGGTCGACGATGGCGACCAGCGCCGCGGCGCCGAGCAGGCCGGTGAAGAGCGCCTGGCCGCTGTTCCAGGCGGTGGTGATGAAAAAGAACGGCAGGGCGAAGAACAGGCTTTCCTGGTGGATCAGCTGGGTCAGGTAGCGCAACACCAGCGGCGGCACCTCGATGCCCAACCAGCGCGCCGCGCCGCGGGTGAGCAGGCCTTCGAGCAGCAGCAGGACCCAGCTCAGCAGCATCAGCACGGCGATCACCTTGCCGACTTCGGCCTGGCGGTCGACCAGCAGGAAGCTGGCCACCCCGGACACGAAGCCGAAGGCGGCGATCAGGCCGGGGTAGCGTTGCAGCAGCGCCAGCAGGCGCAGCAGGCGCGGTTTCCAGGAGAGCAGCATCGAGGAGGCGGGCATCGTTTTGGTCGGGGGCGGGAGGATAGCAGCAGGGTCGGGCGACGGGCATGGCGCTCGTCAGCCGCTTGCCGGCGGGCCGGCCTGCGCCAGCGCGTCGTGTGGCAGCGGCTCGCCCTCGACTTCCAGCACCCGGTAGGCGCCGCCGCAGAACAGCGAGTTGAGGCGCTTCATGTCGGCGATCAGCTCCAGGTGCAGGGCGCTGGTCTCGATGCTCTGCACCACCTGCTGCCCCAGGCGGTCGACGTGGGCGTGGGCCAGGCGGCGCTCCTCGCGGCGAAAGCGCATCTTCTCGTGCAACAGCTGGCGGGCGTTGTCGTGATTGCCGTCGAGGAACACGTTGAGGCTCAGACGCAGGTTGTGGGTCAGCCGCGCGTGCAGTTCGCTGAGTTCCTCCAGGCCGCTGTCGGAGAAGCGGTGGTGGCGGGCGCGCTTGTGGTTGTCCAGCTTGCCGACCATTTGCTCGATCAGGTCGCCGGCATGCTCCAGGTTCACCGCCAGCTCGATGATCTCCGCCCAGCGCCGACCATCCTGGTCCGGCAGGTCGTCGCGCGGCATCTGCGCCAGGTACAGCTTGACCGCGCTGTGCAGGGCGTCGACGTCATCGTCCAGGCGGCGCACCTCGCGGGCCGCGGTGGGCGAGCTCTCGCGCAGCACCTCCAGCAGGTGGCCGAGCATGCGTTCGATCAGGTCGCCGATGCGCAGGGTCTCGCGCACCGCGTTGGCCAGCGCCAGGCTGGGCGTGCCGAGCACGGCGCGGTCCAGGTGGCGCGGCGCCGCCACGCCTTCGTCGCGGGCCCGCTCCGGCAGCAGCAGGCTGCACAGCCGCGCCATCCAGCCCACCGTCGGCAACAGCAGCAGGCAGCGCAGGCCGTTGTAGCCCAGGTGGAAGCCGATCACCAACGTCGCCGCCGACCAGTCGAGCGAATCCATCCACGCCACCAGCGGCTGCACCAGCGGCAACACCAGGAACAGGCCGAGCAGCTTGTACAGCAGGCTGCCGAGGGCCACCCGGCGCCCGGCGGCGGACTGCATGCTGCTGCTGAGCAGGGCCAGCACGCCGCTGCCGATGTTGGCGCCGATGACCAGGCCGATGGCCGCCGGCAGGCCGATCATGTCGCTGCCGGCCAGCGTCGCGGTGAGCAGCACGGCGGCCAGGCTGGAGTAGGTGATCAGGGCGAACAGCGCGCCGACCAGGGCGTCCAGCAGCAGGTCGCCGGTCAGCGAGGCGAACAGCGTCTCGATGCTGCGCGATTCGGCGATCGGCCGCGCCGCCTCGACGATCAGCTGCAGCGCCAGGATCAGCACGCCGAGGCCGATCGCCACCCGGCCGATCTGCCCCAGGCGGCTCTGCTTGCGCGAGAGGAACAGCACCACGCCGGCGAAGATCAGCAGCGGCGACAGCCAGGACAGGTCGAGGGTCAGCACCCGCGCCATCAGCGCCGTGCCGACGTCCGCGCCGAGCATGATGGCCAGTGCCGGGGTCAGCGCCATCAGGCCCTGGGAGACGAACGAGGTGACCAGCAGTGCCGTGGCGTTGCTGCTCTGCACCAGGGCGGTGACGACGATGCCGGCGGCAAACGCCAGCGGTCGGCGCGTCACGCTGCGGCTGAGCACGTGACGCAGCTGCGAGCCGTACACCCGCAGGATGCCGGTCCGCACGATGTGGGTGCCCCAGACCAGCAGCGCGATGGCCGAGAGCAGATCGAGAAGGGTGAGCATGCGCAGACTCCCGATGCACTGGGGCGCGCGGGGTCGGCGTCCCGAAGATCTCCTGTGTCGATTTAGTTGTAGATAGATGACAGCGGCGGCGGTTCAGCTCCGTTGGCCGTGGCCGCGGAACTGTTCGACCAGCAGCTGCAGGCGTTCGGCCAGGGCCGCCACGTGGTCGGCGCTGGTGCGGCTGCGGCCGCTGGCAGCGACGCTGCTGTGGCCGGCCTCGCGGATGCCCGCGAGGTTGCGCTGGATGTCTTCGCCCACCGCGCTCTGCTGCTCCACGGCGGTGGCGATCTGCAGGCTCATGCCGCTGATGGCCTGCACCTGGCGGTTGATGCCGGCCAGCGCCTCGGCGGCCTGCAGGGCGTTATCGACGCTGCCCTCGGCCTGGTCCTGGCTGCGCTGCATGGCCGCCACCGCAGCGGCCGTGCCCTGCTGCAGGCGCTCGATGATGGTCTGGATCTGCGCCGTGGACTGCTGGGTACGGCTGGCCAGGCCGCGCACCTCGTCGGCGACCACCGCGAAGCCGCGCCCGGCCTCGCCGGCCCGCGCCGCCTCGATGGCGGCGTTCAGCGCCAGCAGGTTGGTTTGCTCGGCGATGCCGTGGATCACCTCCAGCACCTGGTCGATCTCCAGGCTGTGCGTCTGCAGCTGCTGGATCACCCGGTTGCCGCGCTGCACCTCCTCGGCCAGCCCGGCGATCAGCTGGCGCGTCTGTTCCACCTGGCGCAGGCCACTGTCGGTGGCCTGGTTGGCCTCGGCGGCGGCGCTGGCGCTGAGCTGGGCGTGGCGCGCCACTTCCTGCACGCTGGCGGCCAGCTGCACCACGGCGCCGGCCACCTGCTCGGTCTCGTGCTGCTGCAACACGCTGGCGCCGCGGCTGCAGTCCACCGCGGCGGCCAGTTCGCCGGCATCGTCGCTGAGCTGGCGCGCCGAGTCGGCGATGCGCCCGACCATGGCCGCGGATTCGGCCTCCAGACTGCGCAGGGCGAAGGCGATCTGCCCGAAGCAGTCGCTGCGGCCGCAATACACCTGCTGGCTCAGCGGGTTGTCGGCGATGCGCCGGGCTTCGCGTGCCAGTTCGTCGAGCGGGCGCAGGCGCCAGCGCACCAGGGCGGCGAGACCGGCGCCGGACAGCGCGCCGCCGAGCAGCGCCGGCAGCAACGGCAGCGCGCCGAGTCCGCCGAGCAGCCCCGCGCTCAGCAGCGGCGCGGCGCCCACCAGCAGCGCCAGGCTGGCCACCGCGCCCAGGCGCCGCGGCCGCAGTGCCCGCGGCATGCGACCGGCGGCGAGCTCGGCGTACAGCGGCTCGGCCCGCGCCACCTGTTCCGGGCTCGCGTGGTTGCGCACCGACTGGTACTCGACCACCGCGCCGCCGCGCATCACCGGGGTGGCGAAGGCGCTGACCCAGTAGTGGTCGCCGTTCTTGCAGCGGTTCTTCACCAGGCCCATCCAGGAGCGGCCGCCCTTCAGCGTCTGCCACAGGTGCTCGAAGGCTGCCGCCGGCATGTCCGGGTGGCGCACCTGGTTGTGGCTGCGGCCGAGCAGCTCGGCCTCGCCGAAGCCGCTGATGGCGACGAAGTCCGGGTTGACGTAGGTGACCACGCCCTTGAGGTCGGTGGTGGAGAGGATGTTGGCGCGCGGGTCGACCTTCACCTCGCGCTGGGTGACCGGCAGGTTGAGCTTCATCGATGGTTTTCCCGACGAGAATGGGTAGTCGTGTCCGCCGGCAGCAGGCGCCACAGGCCGTCTTCGCCGGCGTCGCCGCCGAACAGGCGCTGCAGCTCCGCGGCCGGCTGTGGCCGGCTGAACCAGTAGCCCTGGGCCAGGCGACAGTCTTCGTGCTGGAGGAAGTCGAGCTGCTCGTCGCGCTCCACGCCCTCGGCCACCACCTCCAGGCCCAGGCTGCGGCCGAGGCCGATGATGGCCCGGCTGATCGCCCGCGACTCGGTGTCCGCGCCGTCGATGAAGCTCTTGTCGACCTTGAGGATGTGCAGCGGGAAGCGCTTGAGGTAGCCGAGCGAGGAATAGCCGGTGCCGAAGTCGTCCAGCGCCAGGCGCACGCCGAGGCTGCCCAGCTCGCGCAGGGCGATCAGCGTGGCGGTGCAGTCGCGCATCAGCTGGCTCTCGGTGATCTCCAGCACCAGGCTCGCCGGCGGCAGGCCGCTGTCCATGAGGATGTCGGTGAGGCGGGCGACGAAATCGTCCTGCTGCAACTGCCGGCTGGACAGGTTGACCGCGCAGCGCAGCCGCGTCTGGCCGGCCAGCTGCCAGGCGCGCACCTGGCGGCAGGCCTCGCGCAGCACCCAGTCGCCGACCCGCAGGATCTCGCCGGACTCCTCCAGCGAGGGGATGAATTCCTGCGGCGCGATCAGCTCGCCGTCGTGACGCCAGCGCAGCAGCGCCTCGACCCCGACCAGGCGCGGCACACCGGCGTCGACCTGGCAGATCGGCTGGTAGTGCAGGACGAACTCGTCGCGCTCCAGGGCCTGGCCCAGCGCGCTCTCGAGCTCCAGCTGGCGCCGCGCGGCGGCCTGCAGCTCCTGGCTGTAGCGGGCGAACTGCGCCTTGCCGGCCTGCTTGGCGCGGTACAGCGCCAGGTCGGCGGCCTGCAGCGCCTCGGCGGTGTCGGCGCTGGCGCGCAGCCCGGCCACGCCGATGCTGGCGCTGACCACCAGGGTGTTTTCGCCCAGGTGCAGCGGGTGGTGCAGGCCGTCGAGCATGCGCTGCGCCACCTGCTCGGCGTCGCCCATGCTGGCCAGGTCGGTGAGCAGCACGACGAATTCGTCGCCGCCGAAGCGGATCAGGTGATCGCCGGGGCGTAGGCACTGCTGCAGGCGGCGGCCGACCTCGACCAGCACCTGGTCGCCGCTCTGGTGACCGAGGCTGTCGTTGATCAGCTTGAAACGGTCGAGGTCGACGAACAGCAGCGCGGCCTGGCGCGCGCCGGGCTTGGCCAGCTGCTGCAGGGTCTGCTGCAGCAGCTCGTCCAGGCGCAGGCGGTTGGCCAGGCCGGTCAGCGGGTCGTGGCGGGCGGCGTGCTTGAGCTGCTGCTCCACCGCCTTGCGCGCGCTGATGTCGGTCTGCGAACCGGCCATGCGCCGCTGGCCCTGCGGGTCGAGCTCGACCACGCCGCGGGCCAGCACCCACAGGTAGTCGCCGCGCCGACGCCGCATGCGGTACTCGTGATGCAGCAGCGCGGTGCGCCCGCCGAGATGCGCGTCGATGGCCTGGCGCAGGCCCGGCAGGTCGTCCGGGTGGACCCGCGAGAACCAGGCCGCGCAGCCCTCGCCGAGGGCGTCGCGGCTCAGTTCGAGCATGTCGGCCCAGCGTTCGGAGACATACAGCCGGTCGTGCTCCAGGTGCCAGTCCCAGAGGCCGTCGTTGGCGCCGCGCAGGGCCCGGGCGAAGCGCGCCTCGCTGTCCTCCAGGGCGCGGCGCTGGGCGGCGCCGTAGGTGTCGATGGCCAGGGTCATGTCGAAGAACACCGCCTTGAGCAGGCTGGCGAACAAAGCGGCGCGGGGATGCTCGGCGAACAGCGCGCCATGCAGGGCGTCCAGGTACAGGCGGTAGCCGGCCAGGTACCACTTGGGTTCGACGCCGGCCAGTTGGTGGATCAGGCCGATGCGCAGGCGGCCGAGCACGTAGTCGCGGTCGTAGGGGCCGCGCCACAGGCGCTGGTAATAATCGAGCTGGCTGTGCTTGAGGCGCGTCACGCCCGCCGGGTCGCTGAGCAGGGCGGCTGGGCCGGGGAAGTGGCCGAGGTGCTCGTAGAGGCGGTCGACGAAGGCCTGGTGCGCGTCGCTCGCTTCGTCGGCGGCCTGCTGCAGGCGTGGCGGGTCGTCGTGGCGCCAGTCGAGCAGACGCAGGCGCTCGCGCAGCTCGGCGGCGTCCAGGCCGATGCGGCCGATCAGCTCCTGCAGGCTTTCCTCTGGTTTCATCGCGTGTCCTTCCTTTTCTGCGGGCACAAAAAAAGCGCCGGACGGCGCGTTCGTGGGAACGCGGCGTCGCGGCGCTTCGTCTTGCAGGCCCGGATGTCCTGCCCGGCAAAGCCGGTCTCCGCCGAGGGGCGGAACCTGAATGGCGCGAGTTCTACTTCATTCGGGCGGTGCTGACAATTCGACCAAGAGCCGCTCCAGGCGCTGCCGCAGCTGGCCCAGCTCCCGCGAGCGGAAGGCGTGGCGGGTGCGCTCCAGAGTGGCCACGGCGTCGTTCAGCGCCGCCTGCACCCGGTCCCGCTCGCCCACGGGAGCCTCCCGCAGCCAGCCGCACAGCGAGGCGCGGCTGCACTCGAGCGGGACCTCGATCACCTCGCAGTCGTCGAACTGGCGGCGCAGGCTGTGGGCCAGCTGGGGATCGCTGCAGGCGATGCGGCGCGGAGCGTGAGTGATCATGTGGGCCTGTGACCAAGGGGTTTCAGGCCACGATAGCGATACTGGCGCATGGCCGGTTGACTCGGATCAACCGCCCGCCAGAAGCGTACCGGCCATTCGTCGGCGGCGAGCTGCTACCCTAGCGCCCATCGACCCGGACGATGCCCATGCTTAGCCTCTATCACGCCCCCGACCTGGAAACCCTCGGCGCCCTCGCCTGCCGCCTGCTCGCCCAGCCGCAGGCCGACGTGCTGGCGCCGGCGCGGGTGGTGGTGCCGAGCCAGGGTATCGGCCGCTGGCTGACGCTGCAGTTGGCGCGCGAGCAGGGCATCGCCATGCACCTCGACGTGCAGCTGCCGTCCAGCTTCGTCTGGGCCCTGGCGCGCCAGGTGCTCGGCGCCCTGCCGGAGCAGTCGGCATTCAACCCGCAGGCGATGACCTGGCGTCTGTACGACTGGCTGTGCGAGCCGGCCAATCTGGCCCGCGCCGAGCGCCTCGAGCGCTATCTGGAGGGCGGCGACGAACGCCGCCGCCTGGCCCTGGCGGCGAAGATCGCCGACGTGTTCGACCAGTACCTGCTCTATCGCGACGACTGGCTGGCCGCCTGGGAGCGCGGCGAACTGTGCGACCTGGGCCCGGACGAGGCCTGGCAGGCGCTGCTGTGGCAGGAGCTGACCGCGGGCGGCCACCCGCACCGCGCGCGCCTGCTCGGCGAGCTGCTGGCGCGGCTGCACGGCGCCCAACCCATCGAAGGCCTGCCGGAGCGCCTGCTGGTGTTCGGCATCAGCTCATTGCCGCCGCATCACCTGCGTGTGCTGGAGGGTCTGGCGCGGCATGCCGACGTGGTGATCTTCGCCCTCAACCCCTGCCGCGAGGCCTGGGGCGAGATCCGCGACGTGCGCGAGCTGGCGCAGTCCGAGGTCAGTCCCGAGGACTGGTACCTCGACGTCGGCCATCCGCTGCTGGCCAGCCTGGGCAAGCAGGGCCGCGACTTCTTCGACAGCCTGCTCGGGCAGATCGCCGAGGAGAACGGCATCTACCCGCAGGACGCCGAGCTGGCCGACGACAGCCTGCTGCACGCCCTGCAGAACGACATCCTGCGCCTGCGCACCCGTGCCCCCGAAGAGCGCCTGGCGCTGCGCGCGGACGACCGCTCGCTGGAGCTGCACATCGCCCACTCGCCGCTGCGCGAGGTGGAGATCCTGCACGACCAGCTGCTCGCGCGCTTCGCCGCCGACCCGAGCCTGAGCCCGGACCAGGTGGTGGTGCTCACCCCGGACATCGAGCGCTACGCGCCCTTCATCGAAGCCGTGTTCGCCCGCCGCGATGGCGCGCCATACGTGCCCTACAGCCTGGCCGACCGCAGCCTGCGCGCCGAAACGCCGCTGATCGAGGCCTTTCTCGGCCTGCTCAGCCTGCCGGAGAGCCGCTTCGCCGCCGAGGAGGTCCTCGCCTGGCTGGAACAGCCGGCCATCGCCCGCCGTGCCGGCATCGAGAACGAGGACCTGCCGCTGCTGCGCGACTGGCTGCGCCAGGCCGGCGTGCGCTGGGGCCGTGACGGCGACCACCGCGCCGCCCTCGACTTGCCCGCCGATGATGCCTTCACCTGGCGCCAGGGCCTGGATCGCCTGCTGCTGGGCTTCGCCGCGCCGCCGCAACTGGCCGGTGACGGTCTGCCGCTGCTCGGTGACAGCTGGCCGCTGGACGCGCTGGAGGGCGCCCGCGCTCAGTTGCTCGGCCGCCTGTGCGCCTTCGTCGAACAGCTTGCCGGCCTGGCCGAGCGCCTGCAGCGTGCGCGGCCGCTGGCCGACTGGGCGCTGGACCTGCAGGGCCTGATCGACGCGCTGTTCGATGAGCGCGAATCCGGCGACACGCTGTTGTTGCTCAGCCAGGCCTGCGCGGGCCTGGGTCGCCAGGCCGCCGATGCCGGCATCGTGCGCCCGGTGGAACTGACGCTGGTGCGCCAGCAGCTCGGCGCGGCGCTGGAGAGCGGCAGCGGCGCCTCGGGCTTCCTCACTGGCGCGGTGACCTTCTGCACCATGGTGCCGATGCGCAGTCTGCCGTTCCGCCTGGTCTGTCTGCTCGGCCTGGACGACGGCGCCCTGCCGCGGCGCACCCCGGCGGCCGGTTTCGATCTGATCGCCCGGCGCCCGCGCCGCGGCGACCGGGCGCGGCGCCTGGACGACCGCTACCTGTTCCTGGAAACCCTACTCAGCGCCAGGGACGGTTTGTACCTCAGCTATGTCGGCCGCGACCCGCGCGACAACGCCGAGCTGCCGCCCTCGGTGCTGGTCAGCGAGCTGCTGGAGGCGGTCGATCTGACCGCGACCCAGGGTGCGCACAAGGCCAGCGCCGGCATCACCGTCGAGCATCCGCTGCAGCCCTTCGCCCCCGGCAACTTCGCCGCCCACGGCCCGCACCGCGGCTTCGCTTCCGCCTGGTTCCGCGCCGCCCAGCGCCTGGCCGAGGCGCCGACACTGGAGTTGCCGCCCTTCATCGAGCGCCTGCCCGAGCCGGGCGAGGACTGGTTCACGATCGAGCCCAGCCAGCTGCTGCTGTGCTTCCGCCACCCGGCGCGCTTCCTTCTGGAGCAGCGCCTGGGCCTGCGCCTGGCCAGCGCCGAGGAAGGTATCGCCGCCGATGAGCCCTTCAGTCTGGAGCGCTCGGCCTACCAGGGCCTGCGCCAGCTGGCATTACAGGCGGTGGAACGCGGCTGGAGCGAGGAACAGGAACGCCGCGTGGCCCGCGCCGCCGGCTGGCTGCCGCCCGGCGAGCTGGGCCATGCGTTGTGGGGCAAGCAGCGCGGCCCGGTGCGCGCCTTTGCCCCGCGCCTGTTCGAGGCGCGCCCCGAGGAGAGTCCCGAACCGCTGCTGGTGGATATCCAGTTGGCCGGCGTGCGCGTGCACGGCTGGCTCGACGGCGTGACCTCCAGCGGCCTGTTCGACTGGCGCCTGCGCGCGCCGGACGCCCGTGACCTGCCCGGCTTCTGGCTGCGCCACCTGCTGCTCAACGTCGCCGCCACCCCGGATGTCGCCCGCGAGAGCCTGCTGGTGTCGCCTGCCGGCGACTGGCAGCTCGGCCCGTTGAGCGATGCCCGCGCGCTGCTGGAGCCCTGGCTGGCCGCCTACCGCGAGGCACAGTGCGAGCCGCTGGCCTTCATCAGCCGCAGCAGCTACGAGTTCGCCAAGGCGCTGGTGACGCCCAGCGCCAAGAGCCGCAAGCAACCGCTCGACGCGGCCCGCGACAAGGCGCGGGCCGCCTGGCTCGGCGCCGAATTCAGCCCGCTGGCCGGCGAAGCACTCGATCCCTGGTACGCCCTGGCCTTCCGCGAGCGCGACCCGCTCGACGCCCGCTTCGAGCTGCTCGCCGAAAACCTGCTGGGTCCGGCGCTCAAGGCCCTGGCCGCCGACGAGGAAGATTGAGAGATGGCTTCACTGTTGTCGCCTTTTAGGCTACAAACGTTGCTTTCACGGCAACAGGAAGAATCATGAGCCTGGCGACGCTGCTGTTCACCGACTACCGCCGTCGCGTCCTCGGCCTGCTGTTGCTGCACCCCGAGCGCAGCTACCACTTGCGGGAGATCGCCCGGCTGACCGCGACCCAGCCCGGAACGCTGGCGCGCGAGCTGAACAAGCTGGCGGAAGCCGGCGTGCTGACCAAGCGCAAGGTCGGTAACCAGCTGCAGTACGGTGCCGACCGCCAGTGCCCGATATACGAGGAACTCGCCAGCATCCTGCGCAAGACCAGCGGCCTCGCCGATGTGTTGGCGGATGCCCTGCTGGCCGTGCGCGACCAGGTTGCGGTGGCCTTCGTGTTCGGCTCCACGGCCAGCGGCAAGGCGAGTGCCGACAGCGATATCGACCTGCTGCTGATCGGCGAACTCGGCTTCGCCGACGCAGTGGCGGCGCTGTATCCGGCCCAGGAAGCGCTGGGCCGGGAGATCAATCCCAAGCTGTACCGGCCCGAGGAATGGCGCCTAGCGCTGCGCGAGCGCGGCAGTTTCATGCGCGACGTGCGGGCCAAGCCGAAGCTCTTCGTCATCGGTGACGCTGCCGAGCTGCAGCGGATCGAGGAGCAGCCATGACCCTGGACAACCTGCTCGGCCTGTCGCTGGAAGCCGTCGTCGCGGATGCCTCCGCCATCCAGCGCCTGCTGGAGGCCGCCAGACGCAGCCTGGCCGATTCCCGTCTGGCGGGGATCAGCCCGGAGGGGCGCTTCGACATGGCCTACAAGGCGATCATGCAATCGGCGAACGCCGCCTTGCAGGCCAGCGGTTACCGCACGCTGACGAGCAAGCCGGGCCACCACCAGACCATGCTGCAGAGCCTGCCGAAGACCGTCGGCCTGGATCGCGACACCCTGATCCTGCTCGATACCCTGCGCAAACAGCGCAACGTGATCGATTATTCGGGCGACGTGGTCAGCGCCTCCATGGCCGACGAAGCGCAGATGCAGGCCGAGCGCCTGCTGCTTCGGGGCGAGGCGTGGCTGGCCGAGCGCCATCCGGACCTGCTGGCATGAGCCTCGACCTCCACGACTCGTCCTTCGCTGGCCGCTCGCTGATCGAGGCCAGCGCCGGCACCGGCAAGACCTGGACGCTGACCGCGCTGTATGCGCGCCTGCTGCTGGAGCGCGAGCTGTCGGTCGGGCAGATCCTGGTGGTCACCTACACCACCGCCGCCACGGCCGAATTGAGGGAACGCATCCGCGCGCGCCTGGCCGAGCTGCTGGCGCTGTATGAAGGCGGCACCAGCGAGGACAACTTCCTCGTCGAGCTGCATCGCCGTTATCCCGGCGAGGCGGCGCGCCGCCGTCTGCTGCTGGCCGTGCACGGCTTCGACGAGGCGGCCATCTTCACCATCCACGGCTTCTGCCAGCGCGCCCTGCAGGACTCGGCGTTCGAGGCCGGCGGCGACTTCGACGCCGAGCTGACCCAGGACGACCGCGAGGTGCTCGACGCGCTGCTCGGTGACGCCTGGCGCCATGTGCTGGCGGAGGCCGACCCGGCCTGGGCGCGCTTCCTGGCCAAGCAGCGCATCACCCCGGCGACCCTGCGCCAGGCCCTGCGCAGTCATCTCGGCAAACCCTATCTCCACGTAGAACCGCGCACCGAGCGCGAGACGGTCGGTGATGCCGAGCTGAAAGCCGCCAGCGCCGCCTGGCAGCACGCCGCCGAGTTGTGGCGCGGCGACGGCTATGACTGGATCGAGACCCTGCGCGAACACGGCGGCCTCAGCCAGACCTCCCACAAGAGCGCCAAGCTGCCGTTGTGGTCGGCCGAACTGGACGCCTACTTCGCCGACCCGGCGGCGCTGTTCGACGTGCCGGACGGTCTGCTCAAGCTCGGCGCCGTGGCCCTGGGCAAGGCCTGCAAGAAGGGCCACGACGCGCCGACCTGCGAGCTGGCGGAGGCCCTCGATCGGCTCGGCGAGGCGCTGGCCGCCGCCGAACCGGCGGGCCGGCAGAAGCTGATCGCCCTGCAGGTCGAGCTGCTCGACCGGCTCAATGTCGAGCTGCCGCAGCGCAAGGCGGCGCAGCGCCTGCTGGCCTTCGACGACCTGCTCAACCGCCTGCACGAAGCGCTGCATGGCGCGGCCGGCGACGACCTGGCCGCGCGCCTGCGCGAGCAATACCCGCTGGCGCTGATCGACGAATTCCAGGACACCGACCCGATCCAGTACGCCATCTTCGACCGCATCTACCCAAAAGCGGCGAGCGTAGCGAGCGGCTCGCCCGCCAGAACACATTCGCCTGGAGCGAATGCGGACAGCTCCGCTGGCCCGAAGGGTGAAGGTCAGGACGACCATCACGGGGCTTCGAGCGAAGGCTGGGACAGTGCAGCAAGTGCGGCGAGGCCTGAGCGAGAAACCGACAACGCTGGCCAGTCGCGCGGTGGCCCGCGTGGCGATCTGTGTTTCGTCGGTGATCCCAAGCAGGCCATCTATGCGTTTCGCGGCGCCGACCTCGCCACCTATCTCAAGGCGCGGGACGCGGCCGAGCGGCAGTACGATCTGCCCTTCAACTTCCGCTCCACGCCCGAGCTGATCGCCGCGCTCAACCGCCTGTTCGACCGCCCGCAGCCCTTCGCCGAAGAGGGCCTGGTCTACCCGCCGGTCAGCGCCGGCAAGAAGGCGCGCGCGACGCTGGTGCTGCCCGAGCAGGACGGCCGTGCGCCGCTGGGCTTGGTCTGGCTCGGTGACGAGAGTATGAACAAGGCCCGCGCCGGCGAGCTGGCGGCACTGGACACGGCGCGGCGCATCGCCGGCCTGCTCGATGCCAGCGCCCGGGGCCAGGCTTATTTCGAGGAAGGTGGCGCGAAAAACCCCCTGCGCGGCGGCGACATCGCTGTGCTGGTCAGCAACCACCGCGAGGCGGCCAGCGTCGCCGCCGAACTGGCCGCCCGCGGCGTGCCCAGCGTGCGCCGCGGCCGCGACAGCGTCTGGCACAGCGAGGAGGCGGGCGAGCTGGCGGCGGTGCTGGCGGCCTATGCCGAGCCGGGCCGCGAGGGCGTGTTGCGCTATGCCCTGGCCACCCGCCTGCTCGGCCGCGACGCCGCGCAGATCGCCCGCTGCCAGGAAGTCGAGCAGGAATGGGACCGCGAGCGCGCCGCCGCCGAGCAGTACCACCAGCTCTGGCAGCAGCAGGGTTTCATGCGTGTGTTCCGGGCCTGGCTGGATCAGGAGCGGGTGGCCGAGCGCCTGCTGGCCGGCATCGACGGCGAGCGGCGGCTGACCAACCTGCTGCACCTGGGCGAGCTGCTGCAGGCCGAAAGCCTGCAACGTCCGGGGCTGGAGCCGCTGCTGGCCTGGTTCGCCGCCCAGCGCGGCAGCGAGGGCGCCGGCGAGGATGCCCTGATGCGCCTGGAAAGCGATGCCGAGCGCGTGCAGATCGTCACCATCCACACCTCCAAGGGCCTGGAGTACCCGCTGGTGTTCTGTCCCTTCCTGTGGGACGGCCGCCTGCTCGGCCAGCACACCGACAGTGCCCGCTGCCACGATGAAAACGGCCAGCCGCTGCTCGACCTGGGCAGCGCGCGCCTGGAGGAGCGCCTGCAAGCGGCGCGGCGCGAGAGCTTCGCCGAGAAACTGCGCCTGACCTACGTGGCCCTGACCCGCGCCCGCGACCGTCTGTGGCTGCACTGGGGCCCGGCGGCCCTGCCCAAGGCCAAGAAGGACGGCTCGCTGCCCGACGAGGGTCTGCACAGCAGCGCCCTGGCCTGGCTGCTGCACGGCCGCGAGCTGCCCGGTGAGGATGCTCTGGCCGAACTGGCCGGCCATCTGGTCACCCGCGACGGCGCGGCTCTGGCTGCCGAGCTGGATCGACTGGCGGACGGCAGTGCCGGGCTGATCGCGCGCCTGGCGCCGCTCGCCGAAGAGGTCCAGGCCGCCGGCGAGGGCCGCGCCGAGCCGCCCCAGGCCCTGCAACCGTTCGAGCGCAGCCTGCACAGCGCCTGGCGCATCGGCAGCTTCTCGGGCTTATCGGCAGGCATGCATATGGAGGCGCCGGACCGCGACAGCCTGGCCCTGGTCGATGCCAGCGAGCCGGGCGTCGGCTTCTTCGCCTTCCCGCGTGGCGCCCGTGCCGGTACCTGCCTGCACGCCATCCTCGAAGACTGGATGCGTGGCAAGGGCAGCCTTGAGCAACTGGTGCCGCTCGCTCTGCAGGAGCACGGCATCGACGCCGAGCTGTGGAGCGAAATCGCCATCGCCCAGCTGCAGGCGGTGCTGGACACCGATCTGGACGGCCAGGGCCTGTGCCTGGCGGCGTTGCAGCCCAACCGGCGCCTGCCCGAGCTGGGCTTCACCTTCCCGGTCGAGCGCCTCGATGTGCAGCGCCTGCGCGAACTGCTGGCCGATCCGGCGCACGGCCTGCCGCCGGCCATGCGTCAGGCCGCCGAGCGCCTGCAGTTCGACGAGCTGAAAGGCTTTTTGAAGGGCTTCATCGACCTGACCTTCGAGCATGCCGGGCGCTGGTACATCCTCGACTACAAGTCCAACTGGCTCGGCCCGACCGCCACGCACTACGGCGCCGGTCGCCTGGAGCAGGCCATCGCCGCCGAGCACTACCACCTGCAATACCTGATCTACCTGGTGGCGCTGCGGCGCTTCCTGCGCACGCGCCTGGCCGGCTTCGAAGACGAGCAGCTGGGCGGCGCCTGGTACCTGTTCCTGCGCGGCATGCCGGAGGCGGGCGTGTATTTCGCGCGGCCGGCCGACGCGCTGCTGGATGCGCTCGACGCGTTGTTCGGAGGAGGCGCATGAATCCGGATGGAGGGTGCGCCATGCGCACCACGGCATTGCGCCGTCGTGCCGGTGCGCATGGCGCACCCTACGGAGAGCCGATGAGCAGTAGCCCGGATGCAATCCGGGGGCGGGCCTACCCGGATTGCATCCGGGCTACTTCTGGATCCTATGTTTGCGGAGGGAGCCCGATGAGCACCGAACGTAGGGCGGATATCTCGCGCAGCGAATATCCGCGGGGCGCCACGGTGGACAAGGCTACGCCGTTGTCCACCCTACGAGTTGCCAACGAGCAGGAGGTTGGCGATGCAGTTGACTGACCTGCCCCTTGGCCCGCTGGAGCGCGCCCTGCTCGCCACCTTGCAGCGCCTCGAGCCGCAGGCGTCGGACGCCGTGCTGGCCTGCGCCGCGCTGTGCAGCGAAGCCCTGGCGGCGGGGGATGTGTGCCTGCCGCTGGCGCGGGTGGCCGGCCGCCGGCCCTGGGCGGAGCACGACTTCGTCCTGCCATCGCGGGACGAGTTACGGGCGTTGCTGGAGTCCTCCACGCTGGTCGGCGCGCCCGGCCGTTTCGCGCCGCTGACCCTCGAGGGCGAGCGCCTGTACCTGGCGCGCTACCAGGCCTATGAACAGCGCCTGGCCGAGCGCCTGCTGGCGCTTTCCGCCGAGCGGCCCGTGGTGGACGAGATGCTGCTGTGCGAGAGCCTGACGCGCCTGTTCGCCTTCAACCAGCAGCAACCGGACTGGCAGCGCCTCGCTGCGGCCCAGGCGGTACGCCGGCGGCTGGCGGTGATCTCCGGCGGTCCCGGCACCGGCAAGACCACCACCGTGGTGCGCCTGCTGGCGGCTCTTTTGGAACAGCCCGGCGGCGAGCGCCTGGCCATCGGCCTGGCCGCCCCGACCGGCAAGGCGGCGGCACGCATGGCCGAGGCGATCCGCAATGCCAAGGCCGACCTGCCGCTGGCCGATGAACTCAAGGCGCTGTTGCCGGAAGAGGCGCGCACCCTGCACCGCCTGCTCGGCAGCCGTGGCGACAGCCCGGCGGTGCGCCACGACGCGGCGCGGCCGCTGGCGCTGGACGTGCTGGTGGTGGACGAGGCGTCGATGGTCGACCTGGCGCTGATGGCCAAGCTGGTCGACGCCTTGCCGCCGCAGGCGCGGCTGATCCTGCTCGGCGACAAGGACCAGTTGGCGGCGGTCGAGGCCGGCGCGGTGTTCGCCGAGCTGTGCGAGGGGCGCGGCTTCGACGCCGATGCCGCCGCCGAGCTGCAGCGCATCACCGGCCAGACGGTCCCGGTCGAGGCGCCGCGTTCGGCCCTCGGCGACGCCGTGGTGCTGCTCACCCACAGCCACCGTTTCGCCGGCGACAGCGGCATCGGCGAACTGGCGCGTCGGATCAACACGGGCGATGCCGCCGGCACCCTCAACCTGCTCAGGGAAGATCGTGCGGACCTGGCCTGGCAGGCCGATCCGGTCCAGAGCGCGCTGCTGGAGCGCCTGGAGCAGGGCTATGCACCCTATCTCAAGGCCGCGCGCCGCGGTGAGCCAGCCGAGGCCTTCGCCGCCTTCAACGCCTTCCGTGCCCTCACCGCCCAGCGCGAGGGCCCCTGGGGCGTGAGCGGTCTCAACGAGGCCCTGGAATCCCGGATCAAACGCCGCTACTCGCTGGCCGAGCGCGAACGCTGGTACCCCGGCCGTGCGGTGATGGTGCGGCAGAACGACTACGCCCTCGGCCTGTTCAACGGCGACATCGGCCTGTGCCTCGCTTCGGAGTACGGCCTGCGCGTCTTCTTCGAGGGCGAAGACGGCTTCCGTGCCTTCGCCCCGGCGCGCCTGCCCAGCCACGACAGCGCCTTCGCCATGACCGTGCACAAGAGCCAGGGCTCGGAGTTCGCCGAGGTCCTGCTGGCCCTGCCGGAAAGTCCCAGCCCGCTGCTGACCCGCGCGCTGCTTTATACCGGCATCACCCGCGCCAAACACAAAGTGGAAATCTGGGGCCTGCCGGCGCGCCTCGCCGAGGCGGTGAATACCAAGGCCGAGCGGGCGGCGGGGCTGGCGGAGCGACTGGGTGTCACTCCGGTCGAGCCGCCAGCGATCACGCCGTCGATCGAGGCGCCTGCGGGCCAGATGAATCTGTTCTGAGCGGCAATAAAAAACGGGGCCATTCGGCCCCGTTCTTCTATCTTGCGCTCTCGGGCTTACTCGCCCGGCATGTCCTTGCGCAGTTTCACCGGGTCTTCCTTGCGACCCTTGAGCACGCGCATGCGGATGTTCAGCGCTTCGACGCCCAGCGAGAAGGCCATGGCGAAGTAGACGTAGCCCTTCGGCACGTGGACTTCGAAGGCTTCGGCGATCAGCACGGTGCCGACCACGACCAGGAAGGCCAGGGCCAGCATCTTCAGCGACGGGTGCTTGTCGATGAAGTCGCTGATGGTGCCGGCGGCCAGCATCATCACCAGCACGGCGACGATGATCGCGGCGACCATGACCGGCACGTGGGAGACCATGCCGACGGCGGTGATCACCGAGTCCAGGCTGAATACGATGTCGATGATGGCGATCTGGATGATGGTGCCGATGAAGTTGCGCGCGGCGGTGTTGCCCGGCGTCTGCTCGGTTTCGTCCTCGCCTTCCAGGCTGTGGTACATCTCGGTGGTGCTCTTCCACAGCAGGAACAGGCCGCCGAAGAACAGGATCAGGTCACGCCCGGAGATGCCCTGGCCGAACAGCTCGAACAGGTCGGTGGTCAGGCGCATGATCCAGGTGATCGACAGCAGCAGGGCGATGCGCGTGATCATCGCCAGCGCCAGGCCGAACAGGCGGGTGCGTGCCTGCATGTGCGGCGGCATGCGCGCGACCAGGATGGCGATCATGATGATGTTGTCGATGCCGAGGACGATTTCCAGGGCGGTCAGTGTCAGGAAAGCAACCCAGATCTCCGGGTTGGTCAGCCATTCCATTATGAGTTCCTTTGTACGGGGTATGCGTAGGGCCACGCGGGGCGGCGCGATTCTATCCGGCTTTGCGTGAAAATTCTGTCGTCGGCGCCATCAGGCGCCGAACAGCGGGAACACGCCGAACAACAACGCCGCCGCCATGATGGCCAGGCAGATCAGCACCGCCCACTTCAGGGTGAAGCGCTGGTGGTCGCCGAACTCGATCTTGGCCAGGCCGACCAGCAGGTAGGTCGAGGGTACCAGCGGGCTGAGCAGGTGCACCGGCTGGCCGACGATCGACGCGCGGGCCATCTCCACCGGGCTGATGCCGTAGTGACTGGCGGCCTCGGCCAGTACCGGCAGCACGCCATAGTAGAAGGCATCGTTGGACATGAAGAAGGTGAAGGGCATGCTCACCAGCGCGGTGATGACCGCCAGGTACGGGCCCAGCGCCTCCGGGATCACCGCCAGCAGGCTCTTGGACATGGCCTCGACCATGCCGGTGCCGCTGAGGATGCCGGTGAAGATGCCGGCGGCGAAGATCAGCCCGACCACCGCCAGCACGTTGCCGGCATGGGCGGCGATGCGCTCCTTCTGCTGCTGCAGGCAGGGGTAGTTGATGATCATGGCGATGCTGAAGGCGATCATGAACAGTACCGGCAACGGCAGCAGGCCGGCGATCAGGGTGGCCATCAGCGCGGCGGTCAGTGCGCCGTTGATCCACAGCAGCTTGGGCCGGCGCGCCTCCGGGTACTGGGAGACACTGATCTCGGCGTGGCTCTCGTGGTCGTCCGGCAGCTGCAGCACACCGAGGCGGGCGCGCTCGCGCTTGCCGCATACCCAGGCGATGCCGAACAGGGCGATGCAGCCGATGGCCATGGCCGGGATCATCGGCACGAAGATGTCCGACGGGTCGACGTGCAGGGCGCTGGCGGCGCGCGCGGTGGGGCCGCCCCAGGGGGTCATGTTCATGATGCCGCCGGCGAGGATGATCAGCCCGGCCATGATCAGCGGGCTCATGCCCAGGCGGCTGTACAGCGGCAGCATGGCGGCGACGCAGATCATGTAGGTGGTGGCGCCGTCGCCGTCGAGGGAGACGATCAGCGCCAGCGCGGCGGTGCCCATGGACACCTTCAGCGGGTCGCCCTTGACCATGCGCAGGATGGCGCGCACGGCCGGGTCGAACAGGCCGGAGTCGATCATCAGGGCGAAGTAGAGGATGGCGAACATCAGCATCACCCCGGTCGGGGCGAGCTTGCCGATGCCCTCGAGCATCATCGGGCCGATGCCGGCGGCGAAGCCACCGATCAGGGCGAAGGCAATGGGGACGATGATCAGGGCGATCAGGGCGGACAGGCGCTTGGTCATGATCAGGTACATGAAGGTCATGACCATGGCGAAGCCGAGGAAGGTCAGCATGAGCTATCTCCGGACGGGCGCGCTGCCTCGCGCATTCACTTCGCGGGCGAAGCAGGCGGTGGCGGGGCATGGCTTGCGCCCATCTTGTTGTTGTCGAAACGCCGGTCCGGGGCCGGCGGTCGACGGATGCTAGGGGCTCAAGCTTTCAGCGGGCTTTCGACGCGTGACCGTTCACGCCGCGAGGAGGGTCAGCACCAGCGGCAGGCTGATGGCGGACAGCAGGGTCTGCAGGGTGATGATGCCGGCCATCAACTGGCCGTCGCCGCCGAGCTGGCGGGTCAGCACATAGGCGGTGGGCGCGGTGGGCAGGGCGAAGAACAGCACCAGTACCGAACTCTCCAGCGGTGGCAGTTGCAGCACGCGCGCCACCAGCAGCGCCAGCGCCGGCATGGCCAGCAGGCGCAGGGCGCAGTTCCAGACCAGCGCACCGTGCTCGCCACGCAGCTCCTGCGGGCGCAGCGCCGCGCCGACGCAGAGCAGGCCCAGCGGCAGGCTGGCGGTCGCCAGCAGGCCGAGCAGGCGATCGCTGCCGCCGGGCAGACCGAGGCCTGTCAGGTTGAACGCGATGCCGGCCAGGCAGGCGAGGATCAGCGGGTTCTTCAGGATCGGCAGGAGCAGGCCGGCGGCGCTCACCTGGCGGTCGGCGCTGAGCGACCACACCGACAGCACGTTGACCGAGGGCACCATCAGCGCCAGCAGCAGCGCGGCCAGCACCAGGCCGGGCTGACCGTGCAGGCTGCCGATCGCGGCCAGGCCGAGGTAGGTATTGAAGCGCAGGATGCCCTGGGTAAACGCGCCGAAACGTCCCGCGGGCCAGCCGCGCACGCGACGCACCAGCAGCAGCGCCAGCCAGGCGCCGCCGAGGCCGAGCAGCACCGCCAGGGCCAGGCGCGGCAGCGCCGGGTTGTCCAGCGGCGCGGTGGCCAGGCTGCTGAACAGCAGGGCCGGGAACAGGATGAAGTAATTGAGCCGCTCGGCGGCCGGCCAGAAGGCCTCGCCGGGGAAGTCGTGACGGCGCAGGAAGTAACCGCCGACGATCAGCGCGAACAGGGGCCAGAGCGATTGCAGAAGAACGGTCACGACGGCATCCGTGAAAGGAAACGCCGGCCATGATGGGCAAATACGCGGATGAGCGCTAGGGTGGGACGCTCGCCCCCCAGGAGCTCGCCATGACCGAGACCCACACCGGCGGCTGCCATTGCGGCCGGCTGCGCTACGCCTTCGAGGCGCCGCTGCAGGACATCGCCCACTGCCATTGTTCGATCTGCCGGCGCACCACCGGTGGCATCGTCACCACCTGGCTGACCCTGCCGATGGCCAGCTTCCGCTGGACCCGGGGCAGCGCCGCCGCCTACGCCTCGTCCGCCAGCTGCACCCGTTATTTCTGCGCCCATTGCGGCTGTCATCTGAGTCTGTTCACCACCCACAGCCCGGAGACGCTCGATCTCACGGTGGCAAGCCTCGACCACCCCGAGCGGGCGCCGGCCGACCGGCACATCTGGGTCGGCAGCCGGCTGCCCTGGCTGCATCTCGACGAAAACCTGCCGGAAGAAGCCGAAGAGCGGCTCTAGCGCTCGCTCCGTGGGTGCGCCCTGCCTCGCCCGCCTAGGGCAGTACCAGGCCGCCACCGGCCTTGTGCAGTTCGCGCAAGTGGGCGCCCAGGCTGGCCAGATTGGCCTCGCCGGCCTCGATCTCGGCCACCAGATCCGGCTCCAGCAGGCGCCGCACTTCCTTGTCCAGCGAGTCGTTGAGCTGGCGCAGTTTCAGCTGGCGCTCGCTACTGGCCGCCTCCAGTTGCTGCCACTCGCCGGGTTGCGGCAGGCCGTAGCCGGCATCCAGCAGCTCGGCCGGGCGACTGAGAAAACCGCTGTTGTCGAGGATCTCGCGCAGGGTGGCGTCGGCGTCGGTGAAGCGGCGATCCTGCGGGTCGTCGCGGGCGCCGAGGTAGCGTTGCTTGAGCTGCTCCTGGGCGAGCAGCAGCTGGCGCCGCAGCGCGGCCTGCTCGAGCAGCAGCAGCGCGGCGCTGGCGCGCAGGTCGGCGCGCTCGAACCAGCCGCGGCGCTCGGCGGCGGGCTGGGCCAGCCAGTCCTCGACCGTCTGCTGCGGCACCGCCAGGCGCGCCCGCAGAATCTCGAACATCGCCTGGTAGCGCTCGCGGAACGAGTCGAATCGATAACCCAGGCGCAACGCCTCGCGCGGGTCGTTCAGCACGCTGCGGTCGGCCAGGCCACGGCCTTCCAGCAGGTCGAGCAGGCCGTTGGGCATGATGCTGTCGAGGTCCTGCAGCTCGCCGCGGTCCGTGCCGCTGCGCAGCAGCTTGAGGGTCTCCACGGCGCAGTTGTTGGAGAGGAACCAGTAGTCGCCGTCGTAGCTCCAGTGCAGCTCGGCGGAGCGCCGCACCAGGCGCTCGACGTCCTCGCGGGACAGGCGTAGCGGCACCGAGGCCAGGCTGCGCAGCTCGACCTTGGTGTATTCCTCGATCACCTGGGCCAGCGGCAGGATGAACAGGCGCGAGGGGTAGGCGCCGGTCAGCCCGTCCCAGCTCGACAGCTGCACGTCGCCGACGAAGGCGCGGTAGGACAGCACCAGGTGCTGATCCAGGTCCAGCCGGCAGGCGGGGCCGCGCGGGCGCCCGGGGGCACAGATCACCAGGCGCAACATGCTGTGGCCCCAGCGGCTGGCCCATTGCTGATTGGGTTCGGCGAGCAGGTAGTCGACCTCGTAGACCCGCTCCGGGTCGAGCCAGCCCAAGGGCTGGCGGGCGAAGTCGCGCCCGGCGTTGAGATAGGGAACGCGCTCGGCGCACTCGGCCTGTTGCGCCGGCTGCCAGGCGAAATGCCCGCGCAGGTAGTGCTGCAGCGCCGGGCGCCGGCAGGCGTAGGTGGGGTCGAGCAGAAAGTACTCCATGTTCACCGCGACGAACTCGCGGGAGTTGCTCAGCTCGTAGTGGTCTGGCGTGCGCGCCACCTGGCCGTTGTCCTGCTCGCGGGCACCGCGGCGGCCGACCAGCTGCTGCCATCCCGCCAGATCGAGCAGGCGCGGGTCGTCGCTGAGGCTGAAGCGACGGGCGTCCTGGCCCCGACATTCGCCGCGCTGGCCGACCGGCCCGCTGACCTGCTGCGCCTGCCGACAGCGCCACTGCAACTGGCGCTGCTCTTGCGGCCAGAGCTGGGCACGGTCGTAGAGGTGGGTGAGCTCGTGCAGCACCGTGGCCAGCAGCTCGCGTTGCAGGCTGCCATGGGTGCGCCCGCTGGGCGCCTCGGCCTGTTGCGGATCGATCAGGCGCGGCAGCAGCGCGGCGTTGAGCACGAGGGCATCGAGGCGGGTGGTGCGGCCGTAGACCTCGGCCGGCAAATCGTCCGACCAGCGCACCGAGACCTCGCGGTCCAGACGCTGAACGAAGCTCGGCGGCAGAGCCGCTGCGGCCTGCTCGAGCAAGGACTGGCTGGCGCGGCGCTCCGTGCCGGACAGGCCCTCGGGATCGAGGACCAGGCGCAGGTTGGCCTGGGCGCTCACGCCGACCAGCAGCAGAAGCGTGGCCAGCCAGCGCACGGCGCGGGGTGTCACAGGGCGAGAATGGCTTCGGCCAGTTGCTGATCGGAGGCGCCACGGGCCTCGGGCAGCTGTTCACGCAGGGTGGCGAACGCCGCCTCAAGGCGCGCACCACGGATATCGCCCTGGCTGGCGACGAAACTCGCAGCATCGTCACGAGCGGCCAGCACCACCTTCATGTCACGGATCGAGGTGGTGGTGTCCGACGTGAAGTCGAAACTGCGGTCAAGTGCGCGGACGATGATGTTGCTGGTGGCCACGAGGGTCTGGGCCTGGGCGGCGGTGGTGAGGCAGAGGGAGGTGGCGAGAAGGGCAGACAGAAGGCGGCGCATGGCGGCTCCAGGCAAGCGAAACGGATGAACTGCCTATTGGACGAAAATAGATCCCGTCGGTTCAAGCCCATAGCCCCTGAGGTGAGACAGATCACGCAGCAGTTTAAAACCGACAGCCTCGATCACACCTTGCGCAGCAGAATGGCTGCAACTAACCCTAGGTTGCCCATTAGCGTCTGGCGGTACACTCCAGAGCGGAGCATGGTCTTTATGCGCACAGGCAGGCTGGCGGCGCGGGCCTTTGAGAAGCGTTCCAAGATGACCCTGTTGGATTGAGTCAGCAACTCGATTTGTGGTGCCAGAGCTCGAAGATTGACATCGTTCCATTGGTGAAAATGGCCGGACAGCATCAGGCGGATGCGGAAGATCCTGTCCAAGATTCCAGTGTTAGAGCCAATCAAATTGTTGCCATGCTGACGGTAGTCGATGGCCGGTCTGGGGTCATAGTGCACCTGGCCACCATGCCCGGTGGCCAGAATGTAAAACCACCAGTCATGTGAAATCACCGATACGTTGCCTGCTGCCATAAGTAACTCACGAGCGCACCGATTGAAAACCATGGTGTTGCCTCCAGCGAGGCTCTGCACCAAGGCATTTCGAAAAGACGGTGGCTTATCAAAAAGCGGCGAGAAACCTTGGGGGCAGCCATTCGCGTCGACTAGGCGCGTTCGTGAACAGTACAGCGAGGCTGTTCTTGATGGTTGGTGTTCAAGCCACATCAGGGCTCGCTCCAGTTTATCCGGATGCCAAAGATCGTCCTGGTCGCAGAAAGCGAAGTAATCAGCGGAGATCGACCTGTCCGTTGCCATCGAGAGGAAGTTCGTGGCGAAGCCTTGGCCAGGGCCTTTGATTATGCGCAGCCGGGTTTGCCCAAAACGGTGACGATAGCGTTCGAGAATATCTAGGGTACTGTCCTCAGAGCCATCATCGGAGGCAACGATTATCCAGTCCCGGTAGGTCTGAGCGGCTATAGAGTCAAGCTGCTCAGCCAGGTACTTCTCGCCATTGAATGTCGAGAGAAGAATTGCCACCGTCGCTTTGGCTGTTACTGTTTCTCCGCTTGGCGAGAGGCTGTGCGGGAGCATCTGCAGGGTCTCATCAGGCACGGCGGGCTCTCCCTCGTAGATCATCTCTGCGGCATCAGAGCGTAGCGTCTGCATAGGCATAGCGCTTGTTGCTGGGAGTGCCGTCGCAACTACGTAGCTTCAGGCCTGCCGCATGGGCACTAATGGCAATGGCGCGCTCCAAGGCGTGAGCGAAGGTTCCATCGACCTGACCGGCCTCAGGCTCGAAATCCTCATTGCTCAGGGCCAGATTCATGAGAGGCAGCAGCGCGTCGATTTTGGCGAAGAACATGGTCCCCGCGACGAAGCTGGCACGGCTCAGTTCCGTGGGGCTTATGCCTAGTCTGCAGGCCAGCTTCTCGACCGCGAGAGCGTTCGCCCCCCAATAGAAATTCATGGGAACCACATGCCCGGCCGGGCCCAATATGCCCAGGGCCGGATCGCTGGCAAAGCTCGATAGGGCATCGGCAAGCGCCTGCGGATTCAGCAGCTTGCTATACAGGTCGCGACGCCAGTTGTCGCCGTCCTGGCGATGGGTCGACTTCTTCGTATGTACCTTGACCAGGGTTGCGAAGCCATCCTCGATGATCCGTGGCAGCAGCTTCAGGAACGGCAAGACGTCGCGGCCATGGTTGGGAAATTCCTGCAAATGATAGTCGAGCTGACTACCCGCCAGTAGGGCATGGATATCCTCGGCCTGACCCGCCGGTGTCGAGACATATAGCTTGAAGGGGGTGTGGTGGATCTGTCGGATGTAATCGAGTATTTCCCCGAAGACATCCAGGTAATAGGCATGGATGACCACCGCAATCCCCGGGCGTACGCCTGAGGGTGACTGCGGCGCGTGAAGGGCTGCACGCAGACCGGCCATGCGCGACGCCTCCAGATAGCCATAGCCATAGCGCTGGTCGGGTTCCAGATGGGCACCCTCGGCCCACTCATTCCAGGCATTGATGAACACCAGGCGCTGATCCTCTACAGGGAACCTGCGTACGGTGTCGCGAATGGCGTTGAACAGCCACTCCTGATAGCCGCGTGGTGAGCTATTGATGAAGGAGATGCCACGCTCCTTGCGCCGCGCGGTGTTGTCCCAGGAGGGGCATACTCCCCGGAACAGCGGGTACTTGGGCTGATTCGGCTTGGCGCTGCGTTTCAGGTAGGTGCGCCAGTCGTAGACCTTGCCCAGGAAGTTATTGTCCAGTGGCTGGATGCTGTTGGTGACGTCCTGGGGCTGGGTGCCATTGGGCGGGAACTCGACCGCGGCGTCGAACCCATAGCGTGAAGGCGGAGCCTTGTCGAAGGACTGGGTATAGGCCAGATAGATTTCGCCCACGCCATGCTCGCGACACCAGCTGCGCCAACGCGATGCTGTTGCCTTAGCGTCGGGCAGCTCGCCGGGGCGATATACCAGCAACAGCGGCTTGCCATCGATACGGATGTAGCGTTCATCGCGCATGTAGTTGGCAATATGGGCGATGAACGCCAGGTCATCCTCAGCTGAGTGCTTCTGACTGATCAGTATCTGGTCGTCCAGCCCGTCCCAGCGCCTGCTCCAGTTCTCGTTGGCCCAGCACAGACAAAAGGGCAGGTCGAGGTTGCGGTTGTTCAGGTAGTTCTCGATCGGCTTCTCGAGCAGGCGCTTGCCGCCGAACCAGTAGAAGTAGAAACAGAATCCTGCAATGCCGTAGAGCTTGGCCAGCTCGACTTGGCGTCTTTGCGTGACGGGGTCTTCCAGGTTGTAGTAGCCGAGTTCACTAGGGACATGCGGTTGATAGTGGCCTCTGTAATGCGCCTGGGCGGGTTTGACGTTGGTCCACTCGGTAAAGCCCTCGCCCCACCATTCGTCATTTTCGGGGATGGCATGAAACTGCGGCAGGTAGAAGGCTATCTGTCGTGCCACCTGCCGGGCGGGCAGCTCGGTTCGTAGCCGTTTCACCTGCTGGACGGGTTCGTTCAGCCAGTCGATCTTCACGCTTTCTATCTGGGGGCTTTGCTGGCCGTTGGCGTGCAGCCAATTCTGATAGGCCCGAGTCCGCTGAAACAGGCTCCCGGCATGGCGGAACAGCACGTCCTTGGCCCGGTTCTTATGGGCGATCGAACCGGGTAAACGCCGCCAAACTATACGGGAGGTATGGGAAATACCACGGCCTATTAACTTGGAAACGGTGCGATAGTTTTTAAGCGTCCGCAGCGCTCGCAAAAGCGGGTGGCTGCGCAGCCGATTCAACTGTTCAAGAGCCATGGAGTGCTGTTCAAGTACCTTGGCATGCTCTGTCCAGGCGCCCTGGCATTCATCCTGAAGACGCGCTGTCTGCGCGAGTAGTTCGTCGCGCTCGCGAAGCAAGCCTTCCGGAGTCTCTAGGTTGCTCAGGACATCCAGCTCATGGGCAACTGGTTCGAGAGCCGCCATGCCGACAGCCAGCCGCGTGCATTCGGCGGCGAGGGGCGCCCGGTCGGGGGCGCCGTCCAGGCGCGCGGCGGCCTTCAGCAGTGCATTCAGATCGCGAACGACCTGCAGCACCTCGCCCGGCACGACCAGATGTTCATCGTCGAACCGGGAGTGGCGCAGATCCTGGGTGAGGAACTCCTGGCTGAAAGCGGCCAGGGCCCTGGGCGCGGCGTCCGGCGCAGGTAGGTCGAAGCTTCTGGCGATGCGCCTCAACTGTTGTTGGGGATTCTCCATGAGGCCGTCGTAGTCGACCACCATGATCTCCTGCGACAGGGTGTGCTGCAGTGCGGCAAGGGAGTATTTGGCCCACAGCAACTGGGCATGCACCGGGTAAATGCCATCGCGCTTGCGCAGTGAGGCGGCCACGCTGAGGGGGTTGCGGAAGCAGATCAGGTACTGGGCTCTGACGCCAAGGCGGGAGAACACCTGCTGCCAGAATGGCAGCAGCAGTGAGGCTTGGGGGTCCTTGATCGCCAGGCACTGAACCTGGGCGAGTTTCTCCGCGAGGATGCGCTCGGCCTCGTCGAGCAGCACCGAGAACTCTGGTTGGTGCAGGTACTCCGACGGAAGCGGACCCAGCGTGTCCCAGGCGGAGCCCAGATGGGCCAGCAGTCTGGAGTTGAGGGCGTGAAAATCGATGTCTTCGAAGAAACCTTTGTCGTTGTTGTCCTTGGCCGCCGGCATCAGGCTCTGGCCGAGCTCGGCGCCAAGGACTTCCAGACCGCGGGTAAGTGCACTGGTGCCGCTGCGATGCATGCCCAGAACCATCAGAACCCTTTTGCACTCAATGCTCATACGTATCTCATTGGACTTGTCCGCCCATTATTATTCTTGGTAGTCGACGTTTAGAGTTCGCAGTGCTCGAGCTCTTGTCGCCGTTGTTCCTGTTCCGCCTGGTAGGCCATGCCGGCCGCTTCCAGGTAGCCGTTAGTCACATAGCCCGCTTCGTCGCAGATGATGCTCTTGCCTTCGTGTATCCAGAGCACCCGGTCACACAGCGCCTTGATGGCATCCATGCTGTGCGAAACCAGCACCACGGTTTTGTTCGAGTTGATCTTTTCCTTCATCGCCCGATGCGACTTGTCCTTGAAGTTCTGGTCACCGACTCCCAGCACTTCGTCGATCAGCAGTACGTCCGGGTCCGCATGGATGGCAACCGCGAAACCGAGTCGCGCCCGCATCCCGGTCGAATAACTGGCGACCGGGCGTTCGAAGAAATCCCCGAGCCCGCTGAACCTGTGGATGTCATCTAATAGAGACCTGATGCGGGCCAGGCTCATGCCCAGCAGGAGGCCGCTGATAATGGCGTTCTCTCGGCCCGAGAGTTCGCTCTTCAGGCCGACATTCAGTGCCAACAGACTGGCCGTGGTATTGGGCTCGCGCCAAAGCTCTCCACGATCCGGGTCGACGATGCCGGCGATCATGCGCAGCAGGGTGCTCTTGCCCGCGCCATTGGCGCCGATTACCCCCAGCGTTTCACCGGCATGCAGACTGAAGCTGACATCCTTCAGGGCCCAATAGTGGTCATAGCGAAGGAAACCAGCCCGCTGGCGATAACAAATGCCAATGTTCTTGGCTTCGAGAATCTTCTTTCCGCTCATGGCTTTTCTTCAGAGCATCAGCTTGGGATAACGCCGTTCATTTCGGCGAATGAACAGCACGGCGAATGCCAGCAGTGGCGTCGCAATCATGATCACGTACAGGAGGTGGAAAAAATCCGGCCACTGATTGTGTAGAAGAACGCTGCGGAAGGCTTCAATCAGTACCACCATCGGGTTGAGTTCGAACGCGAAACGCAGCGAATCGGGCATCTGCTCGGCGGTGAAGAATATGCCGGAAAGAAACATCATCACCATCAAGAGGTTATCCACCACCTGCTTAAAGTCCTGAGCCAGCGGAATGATTCCGGCCAGCAGCAAGCCCACTGCGGTAACCAGATACAATTGCGTCAGGATTACCGGCAGAAGGGCGAGCCAGTGCAGTGATGGGCGCTTGCCAATGGCAAGAAGGAAAACCAGCAGCAGCCCGAGAACAATGGCGAACTTGAATGCATTGCCGAATATTTGGATGAGCGCGAGCAGGCTTTTAGGGACGTATATCTGCTGAATCAGAGCGGCATTGCCGACAATGGCCACGCTGGCCTGGCGTGCCGTGCTGTCGAACCACTTCCAGGCCACCATTCCAATTAACAGGAACGGAGCATAGTCCTCTCCACCCTGGCGTAAAGCCAAGGCGAAAACGACGTAGAACGCCGCCATGTATAGGACCGGGTCGAGTATCCACCAGAGAAAGCCGAGGAAGCGCCTGGCGACTTCAGTCCGCAGGTCGCTGTACACCCCGTATAGCAGGATTTCCTTGTAATTCATCTGCGACAGAGGCCGATTGAAATGGGGCGCTCATTTAACCACAATGCTGTACTTTTCCGTCACGTTACCAGCACGGCTTGAGGATTTGCTGCCAGATGGTCGTGTCCGCACCTATAAGAATAAGTGGGGGTGTCATGCGGTTTGTTCGATCCCTATTTTCCTGCGCCGAGCAGCCACTGCCGCCCCCTGACCGGGTGACTGTCATGGTGGTTGGCATGCACCGTAGTGGCACCAGCTTTCTGACCGGCTCTCTGCAGCAGGCAGGTCTTGAACTGGGCAAGTTCAGTGCCTGGAATCCGCACAACCTGAAAGGTAATCGGGAGAACCTAGACATCGTGGCCTTCAGCGATAAGGTTCTCGCCGCCCGTGGCTACGCATGGGATACTCCTCCGGATCAGCCTATCGTCTGGAGCGAGGCCGAATACGCCGAGGCTCGAGAGCTGATTGCAGAATACAACGGAGTTCCCCGCTGGGGCTTCAAAGATCCTCGGGCACTGTTGTTGGTTGAAGGTTGGCAGCATTTGCTCCCTGACTTGAGGTACGTCGGAATTTTCCGTCATCCGACAGCCGTTGCTCAATCTCTCGCGGCGCGCGGGGGGATGCCTCAAGATCAAGCATTTGCGCTGTGGCTGGCATACAACAAGCGACTGCTCAGCCTGTATCGCCAGTCGCGTTTTCCCTTGCTGTGTTTTGATGAGGATGAGGCAGCGCTACACCGCAAGCTTGATGTCGTTCTTGGCGAGCTGGGGCTTACCTCCGCAGCGGAGGAGCGCTTCTTCAGCCCGGAGCTGAAGCATCACCAGCAAGTACGCCAGTCGCTACCCTCCGAGCTGCAAAAGCTCTACCGCGAGCTATGCCGCTGTGCACGTTAACGATGGAAACTGATTGATGTCGATTTTTCGCCGTGCTCCCCGCCTTTCCATCGTGCTGATCGTTTACAAGATGCCTGATCAGGCGGAGAAAACTCTCTACTCGCTAAGCCCTGCCTACCAGCAAGGGGTCAGTGAGGACGACTATGAAGTGATAGTGGTCGAGAACCACTCTGACCGCCTACTGGGTCATGCCCGCGCGATCAAGCACGCAACCAACGTGCGCTATTTCCAGCGCCGGGAAACGCTACGCTCGCCAGTCAACGCGATTAACTTCGGTGCTGAACAGGCTACTGGCAGTCATATCTCGATCATGATCGATGGCGCGCGCATGGTTACCCCAGGGGTGGTGCGTCTTGCTCTTGAGGCTTTCCGCATGGCGCCCCATGCCGCAGTGTCCGCGCCTGGGTATCACATCGGCCACAAGCTCCAGCAGGTCGCTGTCAACGAAGGTTATGACGAAAACGCCGAGGCCAAGCTGCTCGCCGGCATCGAGTGGCCCAAAGATGGTTATCGGCTGTATGACATCGCTGTGCTTAGCGGCTCCTGTCAGGGGGGCTTTTTTCGTTCCAACTACGAAAGCAATTTCATCTGTATGTCCATGCGCAAATGGCAGGCGCTTGGTGGAATGGATGTTCGGTACGATGATTTTGGTGGCGGCAACGCCAATCTGGACCTTTACAAACGTCTGCTGGAGTCCCCGGATACACCCTTCTATCTGCTGTTCGGCGAGGGGTCGTTTCACCAGTTCCATGGTGGGGTGACCACAGGCACGCGCAAGGCCGAGCGCGATGTCATTTACAAGGCGCTGGATGATCAGGACCGGGCTATTCGAGGGGATGATCGTGCGCCGCCAGATGTGCGGCCCATTCTGCTGGGGAGCCCGCACCCAAGTGTTTACCGCTTCATACGTGTGTCGCTGGAAAAGGTAGGTGGATAGTGGGCGGGCCTTTGCTTTCAATCATTGTCATTGCCTACGACATGCCCCGGCAGGCGCTGAATACGCTGATCAGCCTCAGCCCTACTTACCAGGAGGGGGTTTCTGCTGCTGACTATGAGGTGATTCTTGTCGAGAACCGCTCACGACGGAACATGGATGCTGCGGCGATCGAGGCATTGCCTGGCAATTTCCGCTATTTCCTGCGCGATGAGCCAGGCGTGTCTCCGGCTGCTGCGATCAACTTCGGCTTCGCCCAGGCGCGCGGGCAATTTATCGGGCTGATGATTGACGGCGCGCGGATGGTGACGCCGGGCGTAGTGCAGAACGTGCTGATGGCATTTGCCCTGGACGAGTTTGCGATGGTGGCGGTTCCCGGGTATCACCTCGGTGAAAACGAACAGCAGTTCCACCTGACCCATGGTTACACTGAGGAAAAAGAGCAGGCACTGCTGGACGAGATTGACTGGCTGCGCAATGGCTATCGCCTGTTCGACATCTCCTGCCTGAGCGGCGCAAACCCCAACGGCATCTTCCACCCTTTCATGGAATGCAACTGCCTGTTCACTTCGGCCGAGGTGTTCCGCGAGATTGGTCAAGCGGATGAGCGTTTCGACTTACCGGGTGGTGGTGCGCTGAATTTGTGCATCTACCGCAAGATTGCCATGCATCCGCGCACGCGCTCTTTCATGTTGGCAGGCGAAGGGTCGTTCCACCAGTTGCATGGTGGAGTGACTACCTCGGAAGTGGAAAAGCGCGAAGCGATTTTGCGGCGTCAGAATGAACAGCTTACCGAGCTGCTCGGGCAGCCGTTTCGCTCGCCGACGGTGGAGCCGATTCTGCTGGGAAAAGTGCCAGGGCCTGCCCTGCGCTATCTGAGGCATTCCGTCGAGCGCGGCATGCATCGCGCACAGCGTTGCGCGGCACGTAACGAAGAGATGTATGCAGACGAAAAGCTGAAAAAGACCCAGATCCTACATAATCGTTGGGACCCTAGCGAGTTATAGAAGAAGCAATCTTATCGAAGAATCGTATCTCATTGTTGTTCCTTATGAGCTATCTAAGCATGATTCTGAAGATTTTGTGGGGGAGGTAATGAAGGCCTCCGCTGGTGCCCTGGTTTCGATGGATTAAGGGGCCTGCCATTAAGTGAATAGTCAAGAACGAACAATAGTTGAAATAAAATCCATCGGCTGCTGAACGGTATTGGATATGCCGTTTGGTGATGGCGGCTGGGTAAAGAATCTTGCCGTCTGGAGAGACTTCCGCAACCAAATGGCGAGGCACCGGTAAAGCGGAAGGGCGCCTATTTGGAGCTTTCAAGCTACGACTGGTAAAAGAGATTGATACTTTGACAGGGAACGTTTTTTCCAAGCACATATCGACATATGTCTAGGTTGAGAGGCCGGGATCTAGCCCCTTTGAGCTATGAAGTGTGAATCTTGGTGCTTCTGGTTGTCTCTACGGGGCCTATATTAATTTGGAGTATTCACGCTTTTCTCTTCGCCTTGTTCATTCCGCAGGCAGGCAGTCAAAGCGTGCTTTTTAATCTGATTTTTTGGCGAGGTGTCACTGACCTTGCTGTGTTCGATGCTGTGGATAATTTTGTACTGGTTAATCGAAAATCCGCCACTCGCTCAAAAATAAATTGCAGCAACCACAATTTACGCAGGGAATAAAGTATGAGCTATGTATACATGCCACCTTCGATCCGTCGTTTTGAACCCCTGCATATGGTGTTCAGTACGTGGGTTGACCATCTGCCGTTTGGCTATGACCTGGTCGCGGCACTTCGCCCGAAAATGGTGGTCGAGCTGGGAACTCATAAAGGTCTGTCCTATTTCACCTTTTGCCAGTCGATGAAGGAAAATGAGATCGACGGTCTTTGCTATGCCATCGACACCTTCGAGGGTGACGAGCACACCGACAAGTATGACGAATCGGTATTCAACTCGGTCAATAACCATAACCGTCAGCATTATCACGGTTTCTCTTACCTGATGCGGATGTTCTTCGAAGATGCCCTTCGGCACTTCAGCGAAGACAGTATTGACCTGCTGCATATCGACGGCTTCCACACATACGAGGCGGTTAGTGCGGATTTCGCCAATTGGTATCCGAAGGTAACTCCGGGTGGGATCATCCTGTTCCATGACGTGCAGGCCCGCCTGCAGGACTTCGGCGCCTGGAAGTTTTGGGATGAAATTCGTGCGCAACATGAGACCTTCACTTTTAATCACGGCTTCGGACTGGGTGTTATGCGTAAGCCGGGTGGCGATCGTAGTCGGGATCCTGAGTTACTCAAGTTGATGTTCGAGAGCCAAACTGAGCGGTCCGTAGCGGCCATGCGGGCTTTCTATGTTCATGCCAGCAAGCACCTTGAAAACACCCGCAAGATCAAGCGACTGCAGAGAGATAAGACATCGGATGCTAGTGCATAACTCTTTAGAAGAGTTGCGTTGATAGAAAGCGGATGGGTTGCTGGCATGTTCGGGAACAAAATAGCGCAGAGTGTGCTTGCAAAATGGCTGCCGAGGTTTTTGATAGGTTTACCCCTAGTCAGCCTGGGATTGAGTGCGATTTGTTGGCTGAAGTACGGTGTCGACCTCCCCTTTTTTGATGACTGGCGAAAATTTTCGCAGGGGCATGCCGGCAGCTTCGATCCAAGTTATCTCTTTGAGCCGGAGAACGACACGCTTTACCCCGTAGGGAAGTTCCTTGACTCACTGGCCTTTTGGACGCTGGGTGCCAACAGTATTCCCTACCAGTTGTTGTCGCTGCTGGGTGTCCTAGGGGGGCTGTTGATCTTGCAATGGCGACTCTTAAGTCGTTGTGCAAGCAGCTTTTGGATCGCAGCTTGTGCATTTAGCCTGACGATCTTCATGTTGCAGCCCGACAGCTATTGGGGGCGGACAGATCTTGCCTATCATCAAGCTGTTCCATTGTTGTGCGTCCTTGGTGTCCTCAATCTGCTGTTCGCGGCGCGTTGGCGGGGTCTGTGGAGTGCCACCCTGATTCTCGTGTTGGGGTTGTTGTCCGGCTTCGTCTATATCAGTGGGGCCTTCGCATTTCTGAGCCTGGGCCTCAGCCTGTGGGTAATAAGTGCATTCATCTCTGGCGAAGTGCGACGTAGGGTTCTGATAGCGGCTCTGGCATCTCTTGCGGCGGGCATTCCTTCGGTCATTGCTCAACTGCTCGCTCTTGCATCATTGAATGAACAGAACCATAGATACAGCTTCCTGATGGCATATCCTTGGTCAGGTGATTTCTGGCTGTTCATGCTGGGCAAGATGGCGCGCTCGATTCTTTTACCGCTGCAGCAGCCGGCCTTTTCGCTGTTGGCCATTTCGGCTGCCGTGATACTCCTGTTGGTCGTTGGCGGCGGGCTTATGTTGTCGTTGATACGCCGTCGGCTGAGTGAGGAGCGCTTGCCGAGCGCTGTCATATTTCTCAGCCTGTTGGCCGTGATTTTTATATACCTGGGCATGGTTTCGGCGGGGCGTGCTATTGCACTGAGACCGGCCGAATTCAATAGCTTTCTGGGGGCGTTCTCTTGGGGCTTTTTCCGCTTCCATTTTTTTTGGGTCACATTGCTGTGGCCATGGCTTGCCGTTCTCCTGCTCAACCGTTTAGCCGCTGCTAGTGGCCGCTATGTCGTGTTTATGCTGGCAGGCTTCGCTTCACTGATGGTTCTGTCAATCACCCTGACGGATGTGTTTGCGCACGATGCGTTTTACCGCAAGGCGGTTGCGCCCAGATTGCAGGGGCTTGAGTGCCTGCGCAACAACTCCCAGCAAGAGGGGGCTTTCTATTGCCCGCAGGTGCACAGTTTTCCGATTTCCCACGCGCTGGCGCTTGCGAATGCCCGTAAGGCGGGTGCCTCGTTTGTTAGATATATCAATTATGTTCCGATCGCTCTTGGCGCCCCATTGCCTATACCGTTGTTTCGATATTTTGAGGCGAAGAGTGGGGTTCGTTGGCGAAACGCCAAGGTTATCGAGGGGCGAGCGGATGGCGTGCTCGAAGCAGCAGCTGACCCCGGCCTAGAGATTGATGTAGCGGATGCGGGGAAAATGAAAGCCTGTGGTGTCTTGGAGGTTAATGCGAGATTTACCGCTGGCAAGGCTGATTTTGCTCAGATTTTCTACCAGTTGCCCGGTAATGGGGTGTTCAACGAGGCTGACTCGCAAACTGTCCGGTTGCTCTCAAAAGCTGAGCCACAAACAGTGACTTTCCAGATTATGAGTAAAGATGGTTTTCTCCCGAAACTTCGCTTTGACCCCGTACAGGCTGCGCAGCGACTGCAGATGGATGAGCTAGAAGTTCGCTGCAGAGCGAATAGGGAGCAGCATCAAGACAAGGCGCCTTCCAGTGAGTGAAAAACCACAAGTTCCACTGTTTTCTGCAGTCAGGGCAAATGCAGGGCTTGATCTTATCGGTCCGTTGGCTCGCGTTGTGGACCGACACTGGTATGTGTTGGGGGAAGAAGTCAGGAACTTTGAGCGCGAATTTGCCAGGTATGTAGGTGTGGAACACTGCATTAGCGTGGCCAATGGCTCCGACGCTCTTGAGCTGGCATTGCGTGCTGTCGGTGTAGAAAATGGCAGCAAGGTGGTTGCAGTGGCTAACGCCGGCTTCTATGGCAGCACCGCCATTCGCGCATTGGGCGCACTTCCGGTTTATGTGGAGATTGATCCTGCTTCGCTAACCATGTGTCCTCGCGCGCTTGAACAGACGCTTGAGCATCGTCCTGCTGCCATCATCGTGACTCATCTCTATGGGCGTCTGGCGGATATCGAATCCATAGCGGATATGGCTCGTATAGCCGGTATTCCACTTGTCGAAGATTGTGCTCAGGCTCACGGCGCTCGTCTTGGCAGCCGCCAAGCAGGGAGCTTCGGTGACGTCGCATGCTTCAGCTTCTATCCGACGAAAAACCTCGGAGCGCTCGGCGATGGTGGGGCGGTGCTCTGTAACGATGACTCACTCGATGTCAGGCTGCGGCAGCTGCGCCAGTATGGCTGGTCTAGCAAGTATCACGTGGCGGTGCCCGGCGGGCGCAACAGTCGCATGGATGAATTACAGGCGGCAGTACTGCGAGAGAAATTGCCGCACCTCGACAGTTGGAACGCGCAACGCAAAGCAATCGCTCGACGGTACAGCGCTGCGTTTCGGGAGCTGGGATTGGAGGTGCCTGAAGTCGGAGATGACTACGTGGCGCACTTATATGTGTTGCAGGTCCCCCAGCGAGCGCACTTTGTATCTTCTTTGGCAGAGCACGGTATTGCGACGGACATTCATTATCCGGTAGCAGACTATCTGCAAGCTGCCTATTCGCCGGCGCCGGAGTTTTCCCTGCCGTTGACCGAGGCTGCCTGTGCCTCCGTCGTTTCCCTGCCCTGTTTCCCTGGCTTGAGCGATGCGGAAGTCCAGCAAGTTATCGATGCCGTAGTCGCCTACTTCAACAGCGAGGATCAGCCGTGCTGACGCTGGTGATTCCTGTCTACCGGAACGAAGGCTCCATTCCGGATCTGCTCCTTGCTGTTCAAGGGCTTAGCGAGGGCCTGGCAGGTCAGCTTGAGGTGGTTTTCGTCGTGGATGGCAGTCCGGATCGTAGCTATGAGCTGTTAAATGATGCGCTTGGGCGAATTAACCTGCGTGCTCAGTTGATTCTACTGTCGAGAAATTTCGGCTCTTTCATGGCCATAAGAACCGGATTGCAGTTTGCTCAGGGAGAACGCTTCGCGGTCATGGCGGCCGACTTGCAGGAGCCGCCGGAACTGGTTTTACGCATGAATCAGGCGTTGCTCGCGCAGGATGTGGACGTGGTTGTCGGCGTGCGCGAGCGACGCCAGGACCCGCTGCTTTCGCGTGTGGCATCTCAGGTTTTCTGGGGGCTCTATCGCCGCTATGTCGTGCCGGATATTCCGCCTGGCGGCGTTGACATGTTTGCCTGCAATCGCGTCTTCCGCAATACGTTGCTCACGCTTGAGGAGCGCCATAGCTCTCTCATCGCGCAGATTTTTTGGCTCGGGTTTCGTCGGACCAGTGTTTCCTATGAGCGGAAGGAGCGTCAGCATGGCAAGTCCGCCTGGACCATGCGCAAAAAAATCAACTACCTGATGGACAGCGTCTTTTCCTTTACCGACCTGCCCATACGCCTGCTGATCCGGATTGGATCGTTGGGCTCGTTGATCGCCTGTGTACTCGGTCTCTTCGTGTTGCTTGGCCGACTGTCCGGCGCAATCGAAGTGCCAGGCTACGCGATGACGATGCTGACCATTACGTTTCTCGGTTGCTTGAACTTGCTGGGCCTCGGAATCGTCGGCTCCTATGCCTGGCGAACCTACGAAAACACCAAGCAGCGCCCGTTGGCCATCCCCATGCGAGCTCACCGATACGGAGCCACCGATGACTGAGTTGCGTGACTACTTCGTGCATCCCCAAGCGCTCTGCGAATCAACCACTATCGGTAGCGGAACGCGCATTTGGGCATTCGCCCATGTGCTACCGGGCGCTGCTATTGGTCGCGACTGCAACGTCTGCGATCACGTATTTATTGAAAACGACGTGCACGTCGGTAATCGGGTGACGCTCAAGTGTGGTGTACAGCTGTGGGATGGCGTGACCCTGGAGGACGATGTCTTTGTGGGGCCGAACGTTTCGTTCACCAATGATAGATTTCCGCGCAGCAAGGTTTATCCGGAGAGTTTCGCTCGCACCCTTATTCGCAGTGGGGCTTCGTTGGGGGCTAATGCCACGATACTCCCAGGCCTGACCATCGGTGCCAATGCGATGATCGGTGCTGGTGCAGTGGTAACGCGATCAGTGCCTGCGAATGCAATCGTGGTGGGCAACCCGGCAAAAATTGTTGGCTATGTCGAGACGACGTCCTCGTTAGGCGAGGCTGAAAAACGGCTTCCTGTAGAGGTCGGGGCAACCGCCACCTCGGTCAAGGGCGTTACCCTGCATCGCTTGGCTGAAGTGGCGGACATGCGCGGCAATCTGTCTGTCGGGGAGTGCAAGCGAGATATCCCCTTCGACGTGCAGCGCTATTTCCTCGTTTATGACGTGCCCACTGCGGAAACCCGTGGCGAGCATGCTCATATCCGCTGCCATCAATTTCTGGTCGCGATTCGGGGCAGCGTGCATGTAGTAGCCGATGACGGGGTGAGTCGCGAGGAGTTCGTCCTTAATCGGCCCAGTGTCGGAGTTTACCTGCCACCAATGACCTGGGGAATCCAGTACCGTTACTCAAGCGATGCGATGCTGCTGGTCTTAGCGTCTGACTCCTATGACCCAGCGGATTACATTCGCAGCTATGACGAGTTCATCGCTCGCGTTCGTGCCTAGCTTAATGAGGTCCGAACCGGTGTGGTACATGGGGTCGTTGTTGCGTAACCGTTTCGTCCGGTTTCTGTTTTCCGGTGGCCTGAACACGCTCTTCACCTATGCGCTCTATCTGTTGTTGATCATGGTGCTGCCGTATCAAGTCAGCTATGCGATTGCCTATGCGGTAGGGATTGCGCTGGCTTTCATCTTGAATCGCACCTATGTGTTTGAAAGTCATCGAGGCACGCTCTCCCTGCTTTTGTTTCCTTTGGTCTATGTGGCGCAATACGTGCTCGGGGCCGGCATGATGTGGGGGCTGGTCGATGGCTTGCACCTATCGCCACTGTTAGCCCCGCTTCTGGTTGTCGTGATGACCATCCCCGTTACGTTCGTTTTATCTCGATTTGTTTTTCTGAAGAAAAAGTAGAGGCGAGCCAATCAATGGTGCTTCCCTCTTTTCTACTTGCAGGTTGTTTCAGTGCACCGGTCATGGAGAGCACAAGAGCTCATGATGCAAACTTCACTTGGCATGCGTCAGCCCGGAACATATCTCGCGCAACTGGAATCCTTGCGGGGCTGGGCAATCCTGTTAGTGGTTGCCTTTCATTATGTCGGCATTCTGATTGGGGCTGGCGGGTTACCTGACACCTCGCCGCTCTGGCTGCGTGTCGCGGCAGCAGGCAACACCGGGGTAACGCTTTTCTTCGTGCTCAGTGGCTTTCTTTTGAGTTTGCCCTTTATTCAGGGGCTAAAGGATGGTCAGCGTATCGGCATGGCGAATTTTTACAGCGCACGTGTTTTACGCATCCTGCCTCTTTATTACCTAGCTGTGTTGGTAGCGTGGCTCTTCAGCTTTAACACTGAAAGTGCACTCCGGGCGTTACTGTTCGTCCCCGTAGGATTTGAAATTTTCCCGTTCAGCGTCCCATGGTGGTCGCTGTGCACCGAGATACAGTTCTATCTGCTGCTGCCATGGGCAATGCTCGGCCTGCACTTCCGCAGCTCCCGCTGGCTGGTAATTCTCGGAGGGCTACTCTGGCTAGGGTTGCATCTCTACTTTTACTCCCAGCCCGACTGGCTGGCGAATAACAAGAATACGATGCTGCAGTCGTCACTTTTCGGAAGGGGCGGAGCCTTTGTCGTCGGGGGGCTTTGCAGCTGGTTCTACCTTGGCCGAGGCTTCGAGTGGTTCGGCAATGCACCCGGAAGAGTGTTCGTGGTTTCCTTGATCGCCTTTGCGTTGCTGTTAGCGCTGCTGCAGTGGTACGGGCTGAGTGGGCAGAAGGCTGCTCTGCAGAACATGCCCTTTTATCACGATCTGGAAGCGATAGTCTGGGGCGGGCTATTGCTGTGCAGCCTTCACCTCAAGGTGGGGATCAGATGGCTTTTTCTCAATCCGCTATTTAGCCACTTCGGCACCATTTCTTATTCGCTCTATCTGGTGCACGTCCCGATCCAGTTTTACCTTATCTACCCGGTTAAGGTCGGGGGCGCGGGTCTTCTGGATCCTCGCATGCTTACTGCGGTAGCCGTCAGCTTCCTGCTTTCATGGCTGGCAGCGTTTCTCTGCTATCGCTTTATCGAGCGTCCCTGTTTGCGTCTGAAGTCTCACCTGCCGGTTATTGCCGGTAGGTTTCGGGGAGATCCTGCCAGAGCGTAGCGAAGCCAGGCTCGGCCTCTCCTGCAGGACGGCCATTGGTGTAGTAATAGAGCGCCATGGACTTGCGATACACCTCTTCCGGGCAGGTTAGTGGTTGCGGATGACCGTGATAGGACGTCGAGGTGGTGTTGAATACGACGCAGCGGTTCAGGATTGGTAGAACCCGTTTTGGCGGGCCTTCCATTTTCTTGTCCCAAAGCTCCAGGTGGCCGCCATAGGCTTCCGACCAGTCTTGATTCAGGTAGAGCAGAAAGTTCAAGCGACGGTCGAGAGCGAACTCTCGGTGAGTGGCAAAGTCGGCGTGTACTTTGAGGAAGCCGCCCCGTCCGATCTGATGGATGCCCGCGCCCCGAAGATTCGGGTCAGGGATGAGATTGTCGATGCCAGTCATCGTGGCAAGAAAGTACAGGAAGTGCTGCGAGTTGAGTTCCCAGATCAGCTGACGATAGGTCGGCGGCATCTGTAGGTTGTCCCGGATATTGCGCTTGTCCTTCTGGACATATTCCCCACTGCTTTTGTCTTTGTGTGTCGCATCGTTCCACACCGGAAGGCTCTGATCCTGTGGGTATTCCAGAAGCAGCTTGTCAATTGTGCTCGCAGGCAGGAAGTCATCGATAACGATGTGGGGGAACGGCTGATTGCTCTGATAAAGATCGGCCAGCTGCTCTTGCGCATCCCTAAGCGCCTGATAATTGATCAGCAGCCCTGAGGGCTCGGGAATAGCGTGTTGATTACCGGCCAGCTTCGGGAATAATGCGTCACTCATTTAGCAAGGGTCCTACTGGTGGCGGCTTACTGCAAAACCGCGTGCTTTCTTATCGTGGCCATTCTCCTGTGTGCTGGCTGTTCGGGCAATGATGCGGATCAATCTTCACGTCCCAACATACTGCTTATCCTAACCGACGATCTCGGTAACAACGATATCGGTAGTTGGGGTGATGGCGTCGCACCGACACCGACGCTGGATCAGCTCAGTCAGCGCTCGGTGCGATTTCGTCAGCACTACACGGACAGCACCTGCTCCCCCAGCCGAGCAGCACTGCTGACCGGTCTTGAACCCACCCGCATCGGCTTCCAACCTACCGCGCTAGGGTTGTCGATGGATCTGCATACGCTGCCCAAGCAACTTAGGCAGCTGGGCTACCGCACTTCGCATGTCGGGAAGTGGCACGTGGGCGAAGCATTGGAATACAGCACCATACAGCCCTCCCAGCAGGGGTTCGATTACTGGTTCGGGATGCTCAACCACTTCGTCCTGCAGGGGCCGAATGCAAAGGGCCAACTGGTGCGCAACCGTCCCACTCATTGGAACCCCTGGTTGCAGGAAAATGGCACGCCACCGCGACAGTACCAAGGCTACCTCGATGATATTCTCACCAATCGGGCAATCGGGCTGCTCGAGCGGCGCGGTGATCAGCCGTGGTTCATCAACCTCTGGCTGTATTCACCTCATACGCCTTATCAACCCCCAGCGGAGGATGCGGCGAGATTTTCGAGAACCCCTGAAGGTCGGTATCTGGCTGTTTTGGCGCGGCTGGATAAGAATGTCGCTCGTCTGCTGCAGGCGCTTGATGAGTCGGGGCAGGCAGAGAACACCATTGTCGTATTCACCAGCGACAACGGTGGAACCAACAAGGTACGAAACAATAACTGGCCGTTCACCGGTGTGAAGACCGAGTATCTGGAGGGAGGCCAACGAGCGCCTCTGCTGGTGTACTGGCCGAAGCGGTATCTTGACCGCGATATCGAAATCCCGAGCAGCATCACCGATATTTATCCCACCCTGATTGATCTAGCGGGAGGGAGTGACCCTAACGATCTGGATGGACGTAGTCTTGTCGGGGCCATGGACGGGGATGTAGGCATGCTGCATGAACGGCTGTTTTTTGCCGCTCCGGACAATCGTTTCGGCATGAGCTACGGCGGAAGGATCTTCTCCGAGCAGAGGATGTTCTATCAGTCTTTCCTCGGGGGGCTGCAGTCGATGACGGTTGCTCCTCCGATAGGTTCACAGCAGAAGGCGCCGACGACTGAGGCCTTCACTACGCAGCAGGCACTGCGGCGGATTACGAACTGGGAGCGCTCGGTGCGTCAACCTGGTTTCTCTTGGCAGCCGGCTGGGAGCGGATACCCTGCAAGTCTTTCGGGGCTGTCCATGCAGCGCGCGCCGGTTTTCGGCGGATACAGTTTGGGGCTCGCTTTGCGCCCCCCCGTGTTTTCGGGGCGAGTTCAGACGCTGGTTGAGCAGGAGGGCGTCTGGCAAGTTAGTTTGATGGCAGATCGCCGACTGCGTATCCGGCACTCTGGCGTGGAGCAGCTCAGCGCTCCTCTCTCCGCAGAGCAGGTATGTAACCGGCTGATCATCGGCGTGTATGTGGCTGAGGCGATCAGCATACCCTTCAGGAAACCCGCCGAGGCCAAGCTTAAGGTTTCCTGGAACGGTCAGAGCGTGCTCGAAAGCACCCGGTTATTGCGTCGGCCTAGCGATGAGGGCGCGCTAAGTCGTCCGACCTATATCGGGGGGCGTCGAAATGGGAGCGAAGCTTATGCTGGAGGAATCGACCAGCCGATTGTCATCAACAAGTTGCTGTATTCGGGGCAACCCGGGTACAGCCTTGATGACCTGGATCAATCCCTGTGTGCGGCAGCCCCGTGAGAGACTTGGACAGACCAGGACCAGTCGCCGACATGGCGCTACGTTAACCCGTGCAGAACCAAGAGCCAGGCATGATGCAGAATTCGCAAAACCCGATCTCGCTAAGCCCCATCAGGGAGTCCAGTGCCTTGTTAGGTGATCCAGGAGCATTGCGGGCTCGTTTCGAAGAAGAGGGCTACCTCTACCTGAAAGGCCTGCTGCCCAAGGCAAAAGTACAGGTACTGCAGGCGCAGATATTTGATATCTGCAAGCGTAAGCACTGGTTTTCCGGCGACGCAGCGTCCTTTGAGTCTGTCGAACCTTGTGTTGTGCCGGCGGTGGAAGGCGAGGTCGAGTATTTCAGTGTCTATGACGAAGTACAGCGCCTTGAGGCTTTTCATGCCTTGCCCCATGAGCCTGCTCTAATGGCGGTGATGGGCATACTGCTGGATGAAACGGCTTTCCCTCACCCGCTTTCCATCTGTCGACTCATGTTTCCGAACAATGCGGAGACGACCACCCCGCCGCATCAGGATTTTCCCAACAATCAGGGTACGACCGAGCTCTATGCCTGCTGGATGCCGCTGAGCGATTGTCCGGTCAATCTTGGAGGGCTGGCTTTCATGCCTGGATCTCACAAGCACGGGCTGTTGCCGTTGCAGTTCTCGCTCGGTGCCGGTAATCGTCAGGCGGTATTGCCCGACGCGTTGCAGGAAAAACCTTGGGTCACTGGTGATTACCAACAAGGCGATGTCCTGATTTTCCATAGTCTGATGCTGCATCGCGCACTGGACAATCAGACGAATCGAATGAGGGTGTCTGTCGACTACCGCTACCAGTCGGTTCGTGACCCGCTAACGGTCGGTTGTCTGAAGCCACATTTTCAGCGAGAAAGCTGGACGAGAATTTATGAGGGTTGGGCGTCCAGTCAGCTGCAGTTTTATTGGGAAAAATTGCCGCTGAAGTTTGTCGAGTGGACCGACAAGTATCATCAGTTGCCAGAAGGGCATTTGGAGGCTGCATTGGGGCAGACCATTCGCTACAACAAGCGGCGAGCGAAGCTGGCCGAACAGCTGAAGACGGGAGATGCGCCCGACTGAGTAGGATAGGTAAACAAAAAAACCCGGCATTAAGCCGGGTTTTTTATGAGCGGATCAGGCGCCTTACTCGACCGCCTTCACCATATCCTCAATCACCTTCTTGGCATCGCCAAACACCATCATCGTCTTGTCCATATAGAACAGTTCGTTGTCCAGGCCGGCGTAGCCGCTGGCCATGGAGCGCTTGTTGACGATGATGGTCTTGGCTTTGTAGGCCTCGAGGATCGGCATGCCGGCGATGGGCGATTTCGGATCGTTCTTCGCGGCCGGGTTGACCACGTCGTTGGCGCCGAGGACCAGGACCACGTCGGTCTGGCCGAACTCGGAGTTGATGTCCTCCATCTCGAACACCTGCTCGTAGGGCACTTCGGCCTCGGCCAGCAGGACGTTCATGTGGCCCGGCATGCGGCCGGCTACCGGGTGGATCGCGTACTTCACTGTCACGCCGCGGTGGGTCAGCTTCTCGGCCAGTTCCATCAGCGCGTGCTGGGCGCGAGCCACGGCCAGGCCGTAGCCGGGGACGATGACCACGGTGTCGGCGTTGGTCAGCAGGAAGGCGGCGTCGTCGGAGGAGCCCGACTTCACGTTGCGCTCCTGCTGCGCGCCAGCCGGGCCGCCGGCGTCGGCATCGGCGCCGAAGCCGCCGAGGATGACGTTGAAGAACGAGCGGTTCATCGCCTTGCACATGATGTACGAGAGGATGGCGCCGGACGAACCGACCAGCGAGCCGGCGATGATCAGCATCGAGTTGTTCAGCGAGAAGCCGATACCGGCGGCCGCCCAGCCCGAATAGGAGTTCAGCATCGACACCACGACCGGCATGTCTGCGCCGCCGATCGGGATGATGATCAGCACGCCGATGACGAAGGCCAGGGCCACCAGTACGGCGAAGGCGCGGATGTCACCGGTGAAGGTGAAGTACAGGCCGAGGGCGGTGATCGCCAGGCCGACCACCAGGTTCAGCATGTGCTGACCCTTGAACACCACCGGGGCGCCCTGGAACAGGCGGAACTTGTACTTGCCGGACAGCTTGCCGAAGGCGATCACCGAACCGGAGAAGGTGATGGCACCGATGGCCGCGCCGAGGAACAGCTCCAGGCGGTTGCCGGCCGGGATGGCGTCGCCCAGGTTGGCGACGATGCCGAGCGACTGCGGCTCGACCACCGCGGCGATGGCGATGAACACGGCGGCCAGGCCGATCATGCTGTGCATGAAGGCGACCAGCTCCGGCATCTTGGTCATCTCGACGCGCTTGGCCATGATGGCGCCCGCGCTGCCGCCGACCAGCAGGCCGACGATGACGAAGCCGATGCCCTGGACAGCCATATCGGCGCCCAGCTTGTAGATCAGGCCGAGGGTGGTGAGCACGGCGATGGCCATGCCGATCATGCCGAAGGCGTTGCCCTGGCGGGAGGTGGTCGGGTGCGACAGGCCTTTCAGCGCCTGGATGAAGCAGACGGACGCGACCAGGTACAGCAGGGTGATCAGGTTCATGCTCATCAGTGCTTCTCCGCCGAGGCCTTGGGCGCCTTCTTCTTGAACATTTCCAGCATGCGGCGGGTGACCAGGAAGCCACCGAACACGTTCACCGCGGCCAGGGCCACGGCCAGGGTGCCCATGGTCTTGCCGAGGGTGGTTTCGGTCAGCGCGGCGGCCAGCATGGCGCCGACGATGACGATGGCGGAGATCGCGTTGGTCACGGCCATCAGCGGGGTGTGCAGGGCCGGGGTGACGTTCCACACCACGTGGTAGCCCACGTAGATGGCCAGTACGAAGATGATCAGGTTGTAGATGCTGGGGGAGATCAGTTCCATCTCGCGACTCCTTAACCGTTCTTGCGCACGACTTCACCGCCCTTGCACATCAGGCAGGCGGCGACGATGTCGTCTTCGAGGTTGAGCTGGAACTGGGCTTCCTTGTCGATCACGAGCTTGAGGAAGTCCAGCAGGTTGCGGGCGTACAGGGCGGAGGCATCCGCCGGCACCAGCGCGGCCAGGTTGGTGTGGCCAACGAGCGTCACACCGTGCTTGACCACCACCTGATCGGCCTCGGTCAGCGGGCAATTGCCACCCTGAGCGGCGGCCAGGTCGATGACCACGGAGCCCGGCTTCATCTCGGCGACGGTGGCCTCGTGCAGCAGGGTGGGCGCCTTGCGGCCAGGAATCAGCGCGGTGGTGATGACGATGTCGGCCTGCTTGGCGCGCTCGTGCACGGCCTTGGCCTGGCGCTCCATCCAGGAGGCCGGCATCGGGCGGGCGTAACCGCCGACACCCTGGGCGCACTCGCGCTCCTCGTCGGTCTCGAACGGCACGTCGACGAACTTGGCGCCGAGCGATTCGATCTGCTCCTTCACCGCCGGGCGCACGTCGGAGGCCTCGATCACCGCACCCAGACGCTTGGCCGTGGCGATGGCCTGCAGGCCAGCCACGCCGGCGCCGAGGATCAGCACGCGGGCGGCCTTAACGGTACCGGCGGCGGTCATCAGCATCGGCATGAAGCGCGGGTAGTGGTTGGCGGCGAGCATCACGGCCTTGTAGCCGGCGATGTTGGCCTGCGAGCTCAGCACATCCAGGCTCTGCGCGCGGGAGGTACGCGGGGCGGCCTCCAGGGCGAAGGCGGTGATGCCGCGGGCGTTCATGCGCGCAATGGTGTCGTTGCAGAACGGGTTGAGCATGCCGACCAGCACCGCGCCGGACTTCATGTGGGCCAGTTCGGCTTCGGTTGGGGCGACCACTTTCAGCACCAGGTCGGCGCCGAAGGCAGCGGCGTCGCTGCCAATGGTCGCGCCGGCGGCTTCAAAGGCGCTGTCCGGGATGCTGGCGCTGACGCCGGCACCGCTCTGAACGGTCACCTGATGGCCCTGGCCAACCAGTTTCTTGACGGTTTCGGGCGTCGCGGCAACCCGCGTCTCCCCGGCATGGGTCTCGAGAGGAACACCGATGTGCACTGAGAAATCTCCTGCGTGATCGTTTTGATGAACCAGCGCACTACGTGTGGCACGCGGGTGAGTGGGATCAGCACAAAGCCGCACCGGAAGGGGGCGGGCGCGGCATTTTGCAGGCGATTGTCGAGGCCTTCAAGAAATTCTGAAGCGGTACTGTTTGATAACTACAAGTCATGCCGTGACTTGTAGTTCCTGCATTGGTCCGCAAAGTGCCGTTATTGCTGGGATGAAGCCGGATTTACGGAAGATCGCGGCGCAGAGCGGCATTCGGCGCGTGAATGGCCGTTCGTCGATTGACGACAAGGTGGCGGAAGTAAGGAGGGAAGTGCGGCAGAAAGTTTCGAGGACGCGACGCTTTGTAGTAAGCGCCAGTCGGGGACTACTTGAGCCCGGCGAGGCGGCCGCCCGAGCGACGGCCGCGATGGCCGGTCAGGAGGCCAGGGCCTTGGGTGGGCGGATGCAGGTGGGGCCGGCGCGGCGCTCCACCGCTTCCTGTACCTCCGGCCGCAGGCCGAGCAGGAAGCCCAGCTCGGCAACCACGAACAGCGGGCCGACCACCAGGCCCATCAGGTCGTCGACAAAGGCAGGCTTGCGGCCTTCGTAATAATGACCGACGAACTGGATGATCCAGCCGACCACGAACAGGCCGAGGCCGCCGCTCAGCCACACCAGCGTGCTCTGCTGCGCCAGCGCGGCGCCGGCCCACAGGCTGAGCGCCAGCAGCGCGGCCATCAGCACGCCGAAGCGCAGGTCCAGGCGCAGGTAGAAGACGCCGGCGACCAGCGCGGTGAGCAGCGCGGGCGAGGCCCACAGGCCGGCGACTTCCCAGCCCGGGCGTGACAGCAGCACGGCGACGGCGACCACGATCATCGGGATGCCGATGAAGTGGCTGAGGATGTTGCGGCGGTCGCGGTGGTATTCCGCGTACTGGCCGAGATGATCGACGAGGGTTTTCATTATTAGTGTCCTCAGCAAGGCGGGGGTGGTGGCATGATCTCGCCAGCCCCCGTTACCCGACTGTCAGCTAGCCGACAAAGCCATGACCGAGACGCCCGCCACCTATCGCTCGCTGCTGGAAAGCGGCCAGTGGTTCAGCCACCTGCCACAGGCCCTGTGCGATGCGCTGTTGAGCGAGGCACGTCTGCTGCAGCTGGAGCCGGGGCAGCGCTTGTTCCGCCGCGGCGATCCTCCCTGCGGGTTGTACGCCGTGCTTGAGGGGATGATGCGCGTCGGTGCGGTCAGTCGCGACGGCAAGGAGGCGCTGCTGACCCTGGTCGAGCCGCCCTACTGGTTCGGCGAGATCTCGCTGTTCGATGGCCAGCCGCGCACCCACGACGCCTATGCCGAGGGCCCGGCCCGCCTGCTGCAGGTGCCGCAAGCGGCGCTGCTGGCGCTGCTGGCGCGCGAGCCGGCGTACTGGCGCGACTTCGCCCTGCTGATGAGCCAGAAGCTGCGCCTGGCCTTCATCGCCCTGGAAGAGATGAGTCTGCTGCCGGCGGCGCCGCGCCTGGCCCGGCGCCTGCTGATGATGGCCGAGGGGTACGGCGAGACCGACCCGCGCAGCGTGCTGCACCTGGCTCAGGAGCAACTGGCGCTGATGCTCGGCCTGTCGCGGCAGACCACCAATCAGATCCTCAAGGACCTGGAGGCGCGCGGCGCCCTGCGTCTGACCTACGGCGGCATCGAGATCGCCGATCTCGGGATCTTGCGCCAGGCCGCAGGCGTCGGCTGAGGCGTGCGCTAAGCTGGCATAAGGCTTTTCGCCAGCACTTCCGCCTCCCGGACCTTCCACGATGTCGTCTGCCCTTCGCCGGCTCCTGCCCCTGCTGTTCCTGATGCTGTGCTGCGGCGCCGCCCGGGCCGAGCTGCCGCTGTTCGACCTGCGCCAGGCTGACCTGGACACGGTGCCACCGGTGCGCCTGCTCGAGGACCCCGTCGAGCAGCTGTCACTGCATCAGGCGCGAGCGCGCCTGCTCGACGAAGGTCAGGACCTGCGAGCCATTCCCTCCCTCGGCTGGAGCGACAGCGCCCGGTGGCTCGGCATGCGCCTGCAGGGGCGTGCCGGCCAGCGCTATTACCTGTGGCTGGACCACACCTACCTCGACGACGTGCAGTTCTGGGTGTTCGTCGACGATCAGTTGCAGCTCTACCGCCAGGTCGGCGACCTGCTGCCCTTCGCTCGCCGCGACGAGCCCTTGCGCGGCTTCCTGATGCCACTGCCGGGCCTCGGCACGGCGCAGCAGGAAGTGATCCTGCGGGTACGCAGCACCTCGTCGATCAGCCTGCCGATCAGGCTGTTGCCGGCCGAGCGAAAGGACCGCCTGCTCGCCACCACCTGGCTGAACAACGGTCTGATCGTCGGCGCGCTGCTGGTCATGGCGCTGTTCCACCTGCTCAAGTTCGCCATCGCGCCGGACCGCCGCCTGGGCTACTACTGCGCGACCATTCTCAGCGTCGCCTGGTACACCGCAGCGATCAACGACCTGACCAACCTGCTGGCCTGGCGCAACTGGCCGGCGGCCACGCCGTTCGAGACCAACCTGTTCGGCGTGCTCACGCTGATCTTCAGTACCCTGTTCATCAGCGCCTCACTGCGTCTGAACCACGGCCTGCCGCGGCGTCTGCGCGACCTGTTGATCCTCGCGCTGGGCGGCGTGCTGGTGTGGGTGCTGGCGAGCCCGACGCACAGCCAGGCGGCGCAGGCGATGAACCTGCTGTTGCTGGCGATCGGCCTGTTCCAGCTCGGCCTGACCCTGCTCGCGCTCTATCTGCGGCGGCCCTACGCCGGCTGGTTCGCGCTGTTCTGGAGCGGCGCCATTCTGCTCATGCTGATGCTCTCGCTGAGCCGCTCGGGGCTGGTGCCGCGCAACGCCTGGGTCGACGTGCTGCACGCCTGGCTGCCGGTGATCTGCGTGTTCCTCTTCGGCGTGCTCAACGGTCGCCAGCTGGACGACGTGCGCCAGGCGCTGCTGGCCTCCCGCGAGCAGGCCATCGCCAACCTGGAGCAGTACCGCGGGCTGTTCCGCAACGCCGCCGAAGGCATCTTCCGCTGCAACCGCCAGGGCCTGCTGCTGGAGACCAACCCCAGCTTCCTGCGCCTGCTCGGTCGCCCCGAGAGCGACGCCGAGCTGCTCCAGGCCCAGCCGATCCAGGGCCTGCTGGCGCCCGGCGACTGGCAGCGTCTCTGCGAGCAGCTGAGCGAGGCGCAGAGCATCGCCAGCGGCGAGGTGCAGCTGCAGACCGTCGATGGCCACAGCCGCTGGGTGCACCTGTCGCTGCACGAGCAGCGCAGCCAGCATTGCATCGAGGGCATCGTCGTCGACCTCAGCGAGCGACGCGCCCTGGAGCAGCGCCTGGCGCGCCTGGCCGCCCACGACTCGCTCACCGGGCTGGTCAACCGCCGCGAGCTGGAGCGCCTGCTGCAGGGCAGCCTGGAGGGCAGTGGGCGGCACTTCAGCCACCTGTTGTTCCTCGACCTGGACCAGTTCAAGCAGGTCAACGACCTCTGCGGCCATTCCGCCGGTGACCAACTGCTGCGCCAGCTGGCCGGCCACCTGCTCGGCTGCCTGCCGGGGCAGGCCGAGCTGGCGCGCATCGGCGGCGACGAGTTCGCCGTCCTGCTCGGCGGCTGCGACCGAGCCGAAGCGCTGGAGCACGCCGAGCGCTTGCGCCAGGCGGTGGAGGATTTCCTGTTCAGCTATGGCGGTAGGCCGTTCCGCCTGTGCGTGAGCATCGGCGTGCTCGAGCTGGCTTCCGGCGTGCGGGATTGGGAAGAGGCACTGAACTGGGCGGACAACGCCAGCAGCATGGCCAAGGCCCAGGGCCGCAACCGCGTTCACCTGTTTAACCCGGCCGACGGCGCGCTGGTCGAGCACCAGCGCCAGCTGCAGTGGATCGCCCGTCTGCGCGAGGCCATCGAGCGGCAGCACTTCGAGCTGTTCTACCAACCGGTGCGGTCGCTGCGCGGCGAGGAGACCGGCGCCCACTACGAGGTGCTGTTGCGCTACCGCGACCCGCAATCGGGCGAGTGGGTGGAGCCCGGGCAGTTCCTGGTCGCCGCCGAACGCTACGGCTTTCTCGCGCAGATCGACCGCTGGGTGTTGCGCCGCTACTGCCAGTGGCTGGCCGCCAACCCGCGCCACCTGCAGGCGCTGGCCCAGGTCAACATCAACCTCAGCGCGCCTTCGCTGCACGACCCGGATTTCCACGACCTGCTCGACGAGCTGCTCGACACCCACCGCCTGCCGGCCGGCAAGCTGTGCCTGGAAATCACCGAGATGGTGGCGCTGGCCGAGCTGGGCAGCTCGGCCGGATGGATCGAGCGCCTGCGTCAACGCGGGCTCAAGGTGGCGCTGGACGACTTCGGCAGCGGCTTCGCCTCCTACGCCTACCTGCGCCATCTGCCGCTGGACCTGCTGAAGATCGACGGCACTTTCGTACGCGGCATCGAGCGTGACCCGATCAACCGCGCCATGGTCGGCTCGATGGTGCAGATCGCCCATCAGCTGGGGCTGCGCACGGTGGCCGAGTTCGTCGAGAACGAGGCGGCCCAGACCTGCCTGCGCGAGCTGGGCATCGACTACGCCCAGGGCTATCTCATCGACCGCCCGCGGCCGCTGGCGGAGCTGGCCGACGAGCAGGCCGAGGCGCGCTAGGCGCTGCGCCGCGGTGCCGGCGCGGGGTTCGGCATCGAGCGATCCGGTTGACCCGCGGAGGCCGCGACCGCGCGCAGGCATCGATCCGCTGTCGATCGCTGAGAGACGATGCGACTGACGCAGCAGACCGCTGTTTCAGCCGGCGTCCGGGCGATCACACAGCTGCGACTGGATCAGCGCCCGGCTCGACTGCAGCACCTCCTCCTGGCGCTGCGGGCTGGCCAGCATGCGCGCCACCACCAGCGCGCCGACGCACTGGGCGAGGATGGCCCAGGCCAGTTGCGGGTCGCCGAGCGTCTCGCCCCACGCCTGCTGCAGGCGCACCAGCCAGTGCTCGGCGTTTTCGCGCACGCTGAGGTCGGCGCGGGCGATCTCCGGGCCGAGGGTGGGCAGCGCACAGCCGCTGTCGGGCTGCTCGACGTGCTTCATGCTCAGGTAGATGGCCAGGCAGCGCTGCAGCCTGTCGTGGCTGCCGCTGCCGAGCAGCTCGATGCTGTGGCTCAGCTCGCGCTCGACGATGGCGGCGAACAGCTCGTCCTTGGACGAGAAATGACCGTAGAAAGCACCGCCGGTGAGGCCGATGGCCTTCATCAAACCGTCGACTCCGGTACCGCCGAAACCGCCGCGCTTGGCCAGGGCGCCGCTGGTCTGCAGCAGCTTCTCGCGGGTCTGGGCCTTGTGTTCGGCGGAATAGCGCATCATCAACTCCTGCTTGACGGGTGTCGGGAGCGTAGCATAACGTCCGTTTACTAAGCGATCGTTTATCAAAAGGTGGCGACATGAATAACGACAAGAAGGTGGTGCTGGTGATCGGCGCCGGCGACGCCACCGGCGGTGCCATCGCCAAGCGTTTCGCCCGCGAGGGCTACGTGGCCTGCGTAACCCGGCGCAGCGCCGACAAGCTGCAGCCACTGGTCGACGAGATCCGCGCCGCCGGCGGCGAGGCCCACGGCTTCGCCTCCGATGCGCGCAAGGAAGAAGAGGTGGCGGCGCTGGTCGAGGGCATCGAACGCGACATCGGTCCGATCGAGGCCTTCGTCTTCAACATCGGCGCCAACGTGCCGTGCAGCATCCTCGACGAGACCGCGCGCAAGTATTTCAAGATCTGGGAGATGGCCTGCTTCGCCGGCTTCCTCAGCGCCCAGGCCGTGGCCCGGCGCATGGTCACCCGCGGTCGCGGCACCATCCTGTTCACCGGCGCCACCGCAGGCCTGCGCGGCGCCTCGCACTTCGCCGCCTTCGCCGGTGCCAAACATGGCATCCGCGCCCTGGCGCAGAGCATGGCGCGCGAGCTGGGGCCGCGGAACATCCACGTCGCCCATGTGGTGGTGGACGGCGCCATCGACACCGTCTTCATCCGCGACAACTTCCCGGACCTGTACGCGCGCAAGGACCAGGATGGCATCCTCGACCCGGCGCACATCGCCGACAACTACTGGTTCCTCCACGCCCAGCCGCGCGACGCCTGGACCTTCGAGCTCGATCTGCGCCCCTGGACCGAAAAATGGTGAACGGCGCCGAGGCGCCGTTGGCGGCTTGGCTCATGTTCACCGGCTTCGGCCAGCTGCGCTTCTAACCGGCCCGCCGCCGGTCCCGAACGCCGCTCGCAAGGCCGCGATACCTTGCAGCACAATCACAAGAGAGAAGCCATTCATGAGCAAGACCCTAGAGTTCTATTTCGACTTCGGCAGCCCCACCACCTACCTGGCCTGGACCCAGCTGCCGGCGATCTGCGCCGCGGCCGGCGCCAGCCTGGTGTACAAGCCGATGCTGCTGGGCGGCGTGTTCCAGGCCACCGGCAACGCCTCGCCGGTGACCATCCCGGCCAAGGGCCGCTTCATGATCCAGGACCTGGCGCGCTACGCCCGGCGCTACCAGGTGCCGATGCAGTTCAACCCGTACTTTCCGATCAACACCCTGCCGCTGATGCGCGCCGCGGTGGCCGTGCAGCGGCACATGCCGGAGCGTTTCGAGGCCTTCCTCAAGCTGATCTTCGAGGCCCTGTGGGTACAGGCGCGCAATCTCGGCGACCCGACCGTACTGGCGGAGGTACTCGCTTCGGGAGGCTTCGAGCCGCAGCGGCTGCTGGCGCTGATCGCCGAGCAGGAGGTCAAGGATGGGCTCAAGGCGATCACCGAGGAGGCGGTCAAGCGCGGGGTGTTCGGCGCGCCGAGCATGTTCGTCGGCGACGAGCTGTTCTTCGGCCAGGACCGCCTGGACTTCGTGCGCGAGGCACTCGAGGCCTGAGTTAGCGCACGTCGGTCAGCCGCGGCAGCTTCTCCAGCGCCGCGGCGTCCAGGCGCAGCATGCGCGCGGCCTTGTGCTCGGCCAGCGGCGCGAAGGGCTGATCGGCACCGACCTGGGCCGCCTGAGCGGCCAGGTTGAGCACCAGCGCCTCGCGTGTGTAGACGCCGCTGTCCAGCTGAAACACCGCCTTGACCAATTGGCGTAGCTCCAGCGGCAGGCGCCAGCGAATGCGCAGCGCCGAGCCGAAGGGCGCGGCGTGGCGCGCCATGGCCTTCTCCAGGCTGCCTTCGTCCAGCGCGCCGCCCTGGCTGTGCCAGTCCTGCAGGGTGCGCAGCAACGCCAGGTCGCCGAGGCGGTGCAGCAGGCCGGCGGTGAAGCAGCGTTCGGCATCCGCCTCCAGGCGCGCGGCCAGCCAGTGGGCCAGCTCGGCGACCCGCTGCGATTGGGCCCAGACCTTCAGGCCGCTGGCGGTCAGCAGCGGATCTTCCAGGCTGGCGCCGCGCTGCAGCGCCAGGCCCAGCGCCAGGTTCAGGCTGTGCTTGGTGCCCAGCCGCTGCAGGGCCTGCGCCAGCGTCTGGCAACCACCGCCGCGGTGCTGCGCGGCGGTGTTGGCGGCGGCGATCAGCTGAGCGGTGAGCTGCGGGTCGTTGTGGAAGCGCCGCTGCAGATCGTCCAGGTCGGGCAGGGTGGCGCCCTGCAGCAGTTCCAGGGTGTCGTGTACCGCGCCGAGCAGCGGGGCACCGGCGGAGGTTTCGCGGGTGCGCTCGAGGTAGGCGTCGAGCTTTTCCTCCGGTGCCAGCGTCGGCAGCGGGCAGACCACTTCCTCGCCGGGCTCCAGCAGCACCTGGCGCAGGCGGCGCAGCAGGTCGTCGGCGTCGAAGGGCTTGGCCAGGTAGGCAGTGGGTGCCAGCGGCACGGCGGCGCGCACGCTGCTGGCGTCGATCTTCTCGGTGATCAGGAAGAACGGCAGCGGTGGCTGGCGGCGCTGCCGGCGCACCTCGCGCAGCAGGTCGAGGCCGCCGATGCCGGGCAGGCCGAAGTCGACAATCATCAGTTGCGGGGCGCTCTGGCGACACTGCTGCAGCACGCTTTCGCCATCCTTGAGGGTGACGATCTCGGCGTCGCAGCGGGCGCTGCGCACCAACTGGCCGATCAGTTCCGAGGTCCAGCGGTCCGCTTCGCCGATGATCACGCGCGGGGCCCTTGCCGGTTCGCTCATGGCCGCACTTCCGTAAACGGGACTTCCCAGCAGCCTAGTCAAGTTCTCCGCTGGCGAGCAAACCGCGCGAGGAGTGGGCAAAAAAAGACCCGCCGGGGAGGCGGGTCGCAGGGGATGCGCCAGGCCTGGTGAGGGCCGGGCGAATCGGGCATGGACCCCGTTCCCGGGGCCACGCAGGAGGTGGCGTCAGGCCAGCTCGTCGAAGCACTCGGCGACGATGGCGATACCTTTTTCCAGCTGGGCGTCGGGAATGGTCACCGGCATCAGGAAGCGCAGCACGTTGTAGTAGGTGCCGCACGACAGCAGGATCAGGCCCTTCTCGCGCGCCCTGGCGACGATCTTGCCGACCAGCTCGGCGGCCGGCTTGCTATGGTCGCCACCTTCGAACAGCTCGATGGCGACCATCGAGCCCAGGCCGCGCACGTCACCGATGACCTTGTGCTTGGCGGCGATGGCGTTGAGGCCGGCCTTGAGCTTCTCGCCCACGGCTTGCGAGCGCTCCAGCAGCTTCTCCTCGTCGAACACCTTGAGCACGGCCAGGGCCGCGGCGCAGGCGATCGGGCTGCCGGCATAGGTACCGCCCAGGCCGCCGGGCGCGATGACGTCCATGATCTCGGCCTTGCCGCACACACCGGAGATCGGGAAGCCGCCGCCGACCGATTTGGCGAAGGTGGTCAGGTCCGGAACGATGCCCAACTGCTCGGTGGCGAAGAAGGTGCCGGTACGGCCGGCGCCGGTCTGCACTTCGTCGGCGATCAGCAGGATACCGTGCTGGTCGCACAGGGCGCGCAGGCGCTGCATGAACGGCTTGGAGTTTACGTAGAAGCCACCCTCGCCCTGCACCGGCTCGATGATGATCGCGGCGATGTCCTGGGGCTGGGCGTCGTTCTTGAAGATGCGCTCGATGCTGGCGATGGACTCGTCCTCGCTCACGCCGTGCAGCGGGCACGGCGCCAGGGCGCGGAACACGCCGCCGGGCATCAGGCCCATGCCGGCGGAGTAGGGCACGACCTTGCCGGTCAGGCTCAGGGTCATCATGGTGCGGCCGTGGTAGGCGCCGGTGAAGGCGATCACGCCGGCGCGGCCGGTGGCGGCACGGGCGATCTTCACCGCGTTCTCGACGGCTTCGGAGCCGGAGGTGACCAGCAGGGTCTTCTTGGCGAAGTCGCCCGGTACGCGCTTGGCGATCTCTTCGCACAGCTCGATGTAGGGCTCGTAGGCCAGCACCTGGAAGCAGGTATGGGTCAGCTTGCCCAGCTGCTCCTGCACGGCGGCGATCACCTTCGGATGCAGGTGGCCGGTGTTCAGCACGGCGATGCCGCCGGCGAAGTCGATGTACTCGCGGCCGTCGACATCCCACACGGTGGCGTTCTCGGCGCGCTCGGCGACGATCGGGTGGATCTGGCTGACGCCGCGGGCCACGGCGGCCTGGCGACGTTGCAGGAGGGATTCGTTCTTGCTCATGTTGTCCTCATAAGCCGCTTATGGCGGCCCGGTCCAAGGATGATGACGGGGCTGGGCAGGCTCGCAGCTGGCGATGATCGAACTGCTGCCTTTCCCGCTGGCCGTCGGCTGGGTTAGCCGGTGCCACCACCGGAAACGCCGACGCCGGGTGACCACGACTCCTGCCTGTCACCCGACACCCACGGATTCATATCTGGAAAGCTTGGAAACTGATTCATAGCCTCGCGAGCTAGAGCCAGGCAAGGCGGAAGTGGCCGAGGGAGCGCAGTTTACGAGCTGTAAATGAGCATCCCGAGGCCGCTTTCAACGCAGGCTGGCCGACGCGCAGCAGGCTACGGATCGGTTTCACACGCCGCCCAGGCACATGTATTTGATCTCGAGGTAGTCCTCGATGCCGTATTTGGAGCCTTCGCGGCCCAGGCCGGAAGCCTTCACGCCACCGAACGGCGCCACTTCGTTGGAGATCAGGCCGGTGTTGATGCCGACCATGCCGTACTCCAGGGCCTCGGCCACGCGGAACACGCGGCCCAGGTCGCGGGCGTAGAAGTAGGAGGCGAGGCCGAACTCGGTGTCGTTGGCCATGGCGATCACTTCGGCCTCGTCCTTGAAGCGGAACAGCGGCGCCAGCGGGCCGAAGGTCTCGTCCTTGGACACCAGGGCGTTCTTCGGCACGTCGACCAGGATGGTCGGCTCGAAGAAGGTGCCGCCCAGGGCGTGCGGCTTGCCGCCGAGCACGACCTTGGCGCCCTTGCCGACCGCGTCGTCGATGTGCTCGCGGACCTTGGCCACGGCCTTCTCGTCGATCAGCGGGCCGGTGGTGATGCCCTCTTCCAGGCCGTTACCGATGTTCAGTTTGGCCACGGCGGCTTTGAGCTTCTCGACGAAGGCGTCATAGACGCTGTCCTGGATGTACAGGCGGTTGGCGCAGACGCAGGTCTGGCCGTTGTTGCGGTACTTGGAGATCAGCGCGCCTTCCACGGCGGCGTCCAGGTCGGCATCGTCGAAGACGATGAACGGCGCGTTGCCGCCCAGCTCCAGGGACACCTTCTTGATGTCGTGGGCGCACTCGGCCATCAGCTGGCGGCCGATCTCGGTGGAGCCGGTGAAGGTCAGCTTGCGCACAATCGGGTTGCTGGTCAGCTCGCCGCCGACCTCGCCGGCGCTGCCGGTGACCACGCTGAACACGCCTTTCGGGATGCCGGCGCGCTCGGCCAGTTCGGCCAGGGCCAGGGCGGAGAAGGGGGTCTGCGAGGCGGGCTTGAGCACCATGGTGCAGCCGGCGGCCAGGGCCGGGCCGGCCTTGCGGGTGATCATCGCCGCCGGGAAGTTCCACGGGGTGATGGCGGCGGTCACGCCGATCGGCTGCTTGATCACGATCAGGCGCTTGTCCGGCTGGTGGCCGGGGATGACGTCGCCGTAAACGCGCTTGGCTTCCTCGGCGAACCACTCGATGAAGGAGGCTGCATAGGCGATTTCGCCCTTGGCCTCGGCCAGCGGCTTGCCCTGCTCCAGGGTCATCAGGCGGCCCAGGTCGTCCTGGTTGGCCATGATCAGCTCGAACCACTTGCGCAGCTTCTGCGCGCGTTCCTTGGCGGTCAGCGCGCGCCAGGCCGGCAACGCCTTCTCGGCGGCCTCGATGGCACGGCGAGTCTCGGCACGGCCCATCTTCGGCACGTTGCCGATGATTTCGCCGGTCGCCGGGTTGTTCACGGCGATGGTCTGGCCGCTGTCGGCGTTCGACCAGGTGCCGTCGATATAGGCTTGCTGGCGGAACAGCTGGGCGTCTTTCAATTGCATGGTGTTCTCCTGGTGCGGCGCCGACGGGCAGGCAGCGATGCGGATGGCCGAGGCGAATCTCGGCCGGCGTTTGAAATGTCAAACGAATGCTAGGGCCGGCGGGGGCAAAGGGCAATAGCCATGTTCGATAAAACCAACGAAATCGCGAGAAAGGATGACCGCCATCCTGCCCCTGCCCGGCTCCCCGTGAGACCCGGTTTGCCGCGCTGGCCTCCGGGACGAGCGGACGGGCGGGCGGCGCGGGTGACAGTCGGCACGGCTGTTCTCGATTCCGAACACTCGTGTCGCCCGAGCCGGCGACCGTCAGCGCTCGCCGCGTAGCGAATCGCGGTACTGGCTGGGGCTCTGCCCGGTCCAGCGCTTGAAGGCGCGGCTGAAGCTGCTGCTGTCGGCGAAGCCGAGCAGGTAGGCCACCTCGCTGATCGAGCAGTCGTCCTCGCGCAGGTGGTTCTGCGCCAGGTCGCGGCGGGTGTCGGCCAGCACCTGCTCGTAGCTGCCGCCTTCCTCGCTAAGGTGCCGCTGCAGGCTGCGCAGGCTCAGGTGCAGGCCGTGGGCCAGGGCCTCGGCAGAGGGTTCGCCGTTCGGCAGGCATTGCTCCAGCGCGCGGCGCAGGCGGCGGCTGACGGTGTCGGGTTGCAGCGCCTCCAGGCGTTTCTGCAGCACCGCCTCGTTGTGTGCGGCCAGCTCCGGGTTGCCATCGCCGAGCGGGCGGTCGAGGTCGGTGCAGGCGAAGCACAGCATGTCTTCGGCGGCGGCGAAGTGCACCGGGGCGCGGAACACCTCCAGCCAGGGGCCGGGGTCCGCGGGCGGCGGCCGGCGCAAATGCACGGCCAGCGGCGCGTAGTCGCGGCCCAGGCGGTTGCGGCAGGTGCGCACATAAATGGTGGCGAAGGCATCGATGGCTTCGGGTGCCGGCGCGGGCGAGCCCGGCGGCAGACGGAAATGTAGCTGACAGACGTCGTCCACCTCGCGCAGCTCCAGCACCAGGGCGTCGCTGACCACCTGGTGATAACGCACGATGCGCTCGAACACCTCGCGCAGGCTGCCGCTGGCCATCACCGCCAGGCCCATGGCGTGGAAGGTGGTCGGCGCCACGTGCCGCGAAGTGTGCAGGCCCAGGGTCGGGTCGCCGCTGGCGATCACCGCCAGCTGCCACAGGCGCGTGGTGGCGTGCAGCGGGTAGCGCGCGTTGGGATCGTCCATCAGCGCCGGGTCGAGGCCCGCTTCGCGGCACAGCGCGGCGCTGTCCAGGCCGAGGGCGTCGAGCTGACGGCGCAGGGCACGGGTCCAGCTGGCCAGGGTGGAGGGTTCAGTCATTCAGGTTGGCATTCTCGGTCAACAGGTTGGCGTCGTCGGTCGGGCGTGCCGCCGCGGGGGCGCGCACTCTAGCCTCGCCTGATCACAACAACAGTCCGCGGCGCCCGGCCGGCGCCGAACAAGAGGATGCGTGCATGACCCCGACTCCTGCAACCCACCAAGAGCGCTCGGCGCACATTCGCGCCGTGGTGATGGCCCGCGGCGACGAGCTGCGCAAGTGCTACCCGATCCTGCGCCACCAGGACGCCCTCGGCGCCGGCATCCTGGCCTTCGCCCTGGCCGGCATGGTCGGCAGCGCCTGGCTTTACGCCGAGGGCGCCATCGCCTGGTGGGCGTGCCTGCTGGCCAATGCGTTCTTCGCCTCGCTGACCCACGAGCTGGAGCACGACCTGATCCACTCCATGTACTTCCGCAAGCAGCGCGTGCCGCACAACCTGATGATGGCGCTGGTGTGGATGGCCCGGCCGAGCACGATCAATCCGTGGATTCGTCGCCACCTGCACCTCAACCACCACAAGGTCTCCGGCACCGAGACCGACCTGGAGGAGCGCGCCATCACCAACGGCGAGCCGTGGGGCTTCGCCCGCCTGCTGATGGTCGGCGACAACGTGATGTCTTCCTTCATCCGCTTCCTGCGGGCGCCGACCTGGGAGCGCCGCAAGATGATCGTCAGTCGCACGCTCAAGGGCTACGCGCCGCTGGGCCTGCTCAACTGGGGCGCCTGGTACGTGTTCCTCGGCTTCCACCTGATCGACTTCGTCGCCGCCGCTGCCGGCGCGCCGGTGGCCTGGTCGGCCACCACCCTGGCGGTGATGGATGGCATCACCTTCGCCGTGGTCGTGCTGGTCGGCCCCAACGTGCTGCGCACCTTCTGCCTGCACTTCGTCAGCTCCAACATGCACTACTACGGTGACGTCGAGCTGGGCAATGTGGTGCAGCAGACCCAGGTGCTCAACCCCTGGTGGCTGTGGCCGCTGCAGGCGTTCTGCTTCAACTTCGGCAGCACCCATGCGATCCACCATTTCGTGGTCAAGGAGCCCTTCTACCTGCGCCAGATGACCGCGCCGGTGGCCCACCGGGTGATGCGCGAGATGGGCGTGCGCTTCAACGACTTCGGCACCTTCGCCCGCGCCAACCGCTGGCATCCGCTGAATCAGCCGGCCGCCACCACCGCACAGCCGGCCGCCTGAGTCACGCGTCAGTTCCCTCTCTCGCTCGCGGGAGAGGGGCTTCTGCCTTTTCCCGGCCTCTCTTCCGGCAATGGAAAGGGGACCGCTCCGACGCCTCCTTTTGGATCTCCCATGAATATCCTGATCGTCCACGCTCATCCCGAGCCGCAGTCCTTCTGCACCGCCATGAAGGACCTGGCCGTCGCCACCCTGGAGGGCGCCGGCCACCAGGTCCGCGTCTCCGACCTTTATGCCATGGGCTGGAATCCTGTCGCCTCGGTCGCCGACTTCGGCGCACGCAGCAACCCCGATTACCTGGTCTACGCCCTTGAGCAGCGCGAGGCGGTCAAGGCCGGCGCCATCGCCGCGGACATCGCCGCCGAGCTGGACAAGCTGTTGTGGGCGGACCTGCTGATCCTCAACTTCCCGCTGTTCTGGTGCTCGGTGCCGGCCATGCTCAAGGGCTGGATCGACCGCGTGCTGGTCTCCGGCACTTGCTACGGCGGGCTGCGCTTCTATGACCGCGGCGGCCTGGCCGGCAAGCGTGCGCTGCTCAGCTTCACCCTCGGTGGGCAACAGCACATGTTCGCGGGCGAAGAGGCCGTGCACGGCGACTGGGAACCCATGCTGCGCCCGCTGCAGCGCGGCACTCTCGCCTACGTCGGAATGAGCGTGCTGCCGCCATTCACCGCCTATCACGTGCCCTACATCGGCCATGAGGCGCGCGAGGACATCCTGCGCCGCTACGGCGACTACCTGCTGCAACTGGAGTTCGCCGAACCGCTGCACTTCCCCTCGCTGGCCGACTTCGACCGGGCGCTCAACCCGTTGCAACGCGAGGTGCCGGCATGAAGACCTGGATCTGTGTGATCTGCGGCCTGATCTACGACGAGGCCAGGGGCTGGCCGGACGACGGCATCCCCGCCGGCACGCCCTGGGCCGAGGTCCCCGATGACTGGCTGTGCCCGGACTGCGGCGTCAGCAAGGCCGACTTCGACATGCAGGAGCTCTGACCGACCACCCGCATGGACGCCCGCGAGGCGGATGCGTATGATTGCGCCCCGCAACGCATCCGTAGCTCAGCTGGATAGAGTACTGCCCTCCGAAGGCAGGGGTCGTGGGTTCGAATCCCGCCGGATGCGCCATACAAAAAAGCCCTGGGCAGATGCCCGGGGCTTTTTTATTGGGCTCAGGGTTATGGGCGGTAGTGTTCGATGCGGTAGCCCGCGCGCTCCAGCTCGTGGAGCAGCCCGTGCTCGCCGGCGAGGTGCAGGGCGCCGACCAGCACCAGCGTCCGCTGGGGTTCGCCGGCCATGCGACGGATCTGCGGGAGCCAATTGCGGTTACGCTCGACCAGCATGCCGTCATAGGCCGCGGGCATGAGCGCCTGCATCTCGCTCGCCCACTCGCCGAGCTTCTCGAGGTCGCCGGCGAGCAACGCGTTCTGCATCTGATCCGCCAGTGGCGGCTGCTCCTCGATGGCGTCGAGGGTGTCGGCCAGCAGCACATCCGGCTCCACGCCTGCGAAGGCATCAATGGCACGCAGCTGGTCTTCGGGGGTTTCCAGCGTGGCGATGGTCTTGCCGGCTGCGCGCGCCTGTTCCGCGAGCGCCAGGTCGAGAAACAGGGTGCGGCCCTCGCGCAGCATCTGTAGCGAGCTCAGCATCACGGAGGCGTAGCCGGGAGTGAAGCGCTCCAGGTGGGCCAGCGGAACCTGGTTGGCCTGGGCATACCGCTCCAGGCGTTGCCAGGACTGCGGTGAGAGCCGTGCCCGCAGGGACTCGCCCTCGGGCAGGGCGAAACGCCGGTTCATCTCCATGGCGAATTCCGGCCGGGCGACCTGCCGGGGATCGGTCTCGAAGGCGACTCGCTCGGCGCTTTCGAGCGCCTGGCGATATTCCGTCGGCAGCGGCATGTCGGCAGGGCGCAGCATGTGGATTGTGCCGGCGATCAGGATGCGTTCCGTGCCCTTCTCGACGCGCCAGACGCCCGAGTCGGCGAGCGTCCAGGAAGACAGCAGCAGGCAGATCAGGGGCAGGCATTTCAGGCGTTTCATGACTCGTCCTTGAGTGGGTGGCGAGTCGGCATGCTAATCCACGGTCGCGCCAATGCAAGCGTCGCGGTCACTCTCTCGCCCGTGCGGCAAGAGAGTGACCTGACGGATACTTCACCCCAGCCAGCCCTCCGCCTTGGCCCGGGCCACGGCCTGGGTGCGGCGCTGTACGCCGAGCTTGACGTTGATGCGCCGCGCGTGGGTCTTCACCGTGTGCAGGGAGATGTACAGCTGCTCGGCGATCTGCTGGTTGGAGTGGCCCTGGGCGATCAGGCTCAGTACGGCCAGCTCGCGCTTGCTCAGCAGCGACTCGCCGACAGCGGCGGCGCCTTCGGCGGTCTGCTGCAGCAGGCCTTGCGGCCAGGCCGGGTGGCCCTTGAGCCAGTCCGGTTGACGCTGCTGCAGGTTGAGCAAGGCCAGGGCCTGCTGCTGGCGCTGCGCTTCGCCGACGGCAATGCGCAGCAGGGCGTCGGCCTCTTCGTCGCGCCCGGCTAGGTGCAGGGCTTCGGCCTGGACCAGGCGGGCCTGGGTGGCCAGACTGTGGTGGCCGCTGTGTCGGCAGTCGTCATGCAGTTGCTGCAGGGCGGGCAGCACGGCCGCGGCCTCGCCGAGAACCAGGTCGGCCTGGGCCAGGCACAGGCGCGCGCGCGGCAACAGGTCGTAGAAGCCGGAAGGCGCCAGCAGGCGCTCTTCCTCCAGGCGGCGGGACACGCGCAGGAAGGCCTGGCGGGCCTGCCGCGCATCGCCCTGGCGCAGCCAGAGATTGCCCTGGGCCAGCTGCAGCATCTCCCGGTAGCGCACTTCCGGCACGTGCAGCCACTGCATCTTGCGCTCGGCGCGGCGCAGCAGTTGCTCGCCGTGTTCGTGTTCGCCCTGGGCCGCTGCCAGTTCGGCCAGGCCGAGGTAGCCGAACAGCAGATAGGCGTCCTCGCAGCTCTCGGCCTCCTGCACGCCCGTCTGCAGGACGGTCCGCGCCATTTCCAATTCGCCGTGGCTGGCCAGCAGGGTGCCGCGCAGCAGCAGCAGGCGCGCGTGCACCGGACCGCGCAGGTTGGCGCCCTGCAGCAGCTGCAGGCACTGCTCGGCCAGGTCCAGTGCGCGCTCGCGCTCGCCGAGCATGGCCAGCAGGTGGATGTGGTCGACGCTGAGCAGGGCCTCGAACAGCACGTTGCCGCGCAGGCGCGCCAGGCGCAGGCCCTCGTGGCTGTATTGCTGGGCGCTGACCAGATCCAGCTCGGCCATCGCCTGCTGGGTCAGCGCCTGGTGGCAGAGGATGTGTTGCGACCAGGCCGATTCGTGCAGCACCGGCAGGGCCTCCAGGCAATGCTGGCGGGCGCTGGCCTGGCCGCGCTGGCGCTGCAGCACGCCCTGCACCGCCTGGTACTGGGCGACCAGCTGCTGCTGACGGCGCGCATCGGGCTGCGGCAGGAAACGCGCGAGGTCGACGAGGCAGGCCTCCACTTCGTCGAGGCGGGCGCAGATGATCAGCGCCCAGGCCTGCAGCATGATCAGCCGCGGCGTGCTGCTGAACAGGCTGGCCGGCAGCTCGTCGCGCCAATGCAGGAACTGGGCGACGCTGTGGCCGATCAGCAACTGGTCCTGGCCATAGCGCTGCAGGTAGTTGGCGGCGACGTCCGGCTGCTCGGCCCACAGCGCGTGCTCGACCGCCTCACGCACCGCGCCACGCCCGGCGAACCACTGACAGGCGCGCACGTGAGCCTGCAGCGGCGTCTGACCGCCGGGCAGGCGCTTGAGCATGGCGGCCAGCGGCCGCCACAGGCGGAACCACTCGCCGCAGCTGTCCAGGCCGTGGAGGAACAGCTGGCGCTGGCGCAGCTGCTCGAGCACGCCGGCGCCGCCGTGATCTTCCAGCAGGTGCTCGCACAGGGCGGCGGAGAAGCGCGGCATGTGCGCCAGCACGAACAGGGCGTGGAGCAGCGCCGGGGGCACGCCGGCCAGCACCTCGCGCTCCAAGTAGTCGAGCAGCAGCGGCGTGCCGGCGGCCAGGCGCTGGCCCAGGTTGTCGGCGCTGCCGCCGATCAGCAGCAGGCAGATGCCGGCCAGCCAGCCTTCGCTGTGGTGCAGCAGGTGGGCGGCGAGCTCTTCGGGCAGCGCTTGCTGGCGCTGCTTGAGCAGGCGGCCGAGTTCGTCCTGGTCGAGGGCCAGGTCGTGGGCGTCAAGTTCCTGCAGGTCGCCCTGCAGCAACAGGCGGGGCAGGTTCCAGGCCGGCCGGCGGCGGCCGCCGATCCACCAGCGCAGGGTGTGCGGCGCGCGTTCGAGCAGGCGGTCGAGGCAGGCGTCTAGCTCGGCGCAGGGCTGGCGCGGGTAGTCGTCGAGGATGATCCACAACGGCTGTTCGACGCGGCCGAGCAGCAGCCCCAGCTCGGCGCAGGGCTCGCCATCGCCATGCGGCAGTTGCAGGGCGGCGGCCAGGCGGGCGAGCAGCTCGGCGGGGCTGTGCGGATGGCCGAGCAGGTCGAGCCACACCACACGGGTGTTCATGGGCGCGTGACGGGCGCATTCGTTGAGCAGCACGCTCTTGCCGAAGCCGGCGGGGGCGCAGACCAGGGTGAGGCGGCTGTCGCCGGCCAGCAGGGCCTGGGTCAGGCGCGTACGGGAAATATGCGCCGCCGGCAGGCGTGGCAGGGAGGGGTCCGGTTGGCGCGGGGTGGCGGCCGGATGCAGGGCGCGAACCTTTTCGTGCATGGTCGTGGCCTCGGCTCTTGTAGTTGTTGTAAGCGAGAGGTCGATCTTATCCAATTCGTTGCCCACGAGGCGCTCGCGGACAAAAAAGGCGACCACTGGGGTCGCCTCAAGCTGGAGCAGCGTTGCGTTGGAACTCAGCGTACGCCGGCGTTACGCAGGGCGGCCGGGGTGAAGTCCACGGCCGAAGCCTGGATGCCGTACTGCACGGCGTTCTTCTCCTCGTTGGCCATGCCGATGGCGATGTAACGGCCGGCGATGATGTCGTACAGGGCCTCGAAGGCGTACACCGGGACCTGCTGGTCGAACTGCTGAACCAGCATGGCCTGGCCGACGCGCCACAGCTGGCCGCGGCCGTCGTAGTGCTCGGACACGGCGATCTGCCAGCTGTCCTCGTCGACGAAGAAGCGACGCTTGGCGTAGATGTTGCGCTCGCCGGACTTCAGGGTGGCCTCGACTTCCCAGACGCGGTGCAGCTCGTAGCGCGCCAGGTCCTGGTTGGTATGGCCGGCCTTGATGATGTCGTCGTACTTCACGTCCGGCGACTGCATCTTGTAGTTGTTGTACGGGATGTACAGCTCGCGCTTGCCGACCAGTTTCCAGTCGTAACGGTTGGGGGCACCGTTGTACATGTCGAAGTTGTCGGAAGTACGCATGCCGTCGGCGGCGGTACCCGGACCGTCGTAGGCGACCTGCGGCGCGCGGCGCACACGACGCTGGCCGGCGTTGTACAGCCAGGCCATGCGCGGCTCGGCGATCTGGTCCAGGGAGTCGTGCACCAGCAGCACGTTACCGGCCAGGCGCGACGGCGCGGTGACGCGCTGCTTGAAGAACAGCAGGGCGTTTTCCGCCTTCTTCGGGTCCAGGCCCTTGGTCTGGCTGGGGAATGCAACCTCGTCCTCGAAGTGCACCAGGGTGTAGGAGCCGTTCGCCTGCGGGGCGGCCTGCACGATGCTGCGACGCAGGTTGCCGCCGCGGTAGCGGGTGATGTGGTTCCACACCACTTCCAGGCCGTTCTGCGGGATCGGGAAGGCGTAGTAGCGGCTGTCGGCGAAGCCCTTCAGGCCGTTGCCACCCTCGATCAGGCTGGTGTTGGTCGCGCTCTTCTTGGCCGCCTCGTAGATGTCCGCCGGCAGGGCCACGCTACGGTGGCTGGGGTAGACCGGCATCTTGTAGGTTTCGGGGTAGCGCTTGAACATCGCGACCTGCCCCTCGGACAGCTTGTCCTTGTACTGGTCGAGGTTCTGCGCGGTGATGGTGAACAGTGGCTGTTCGTTGGCGTAGGGGTTACCCAGGAAACCACCGGACAGAACATTGGCGGCGTTCTTGTCCAGGCCACCGTTCCATTCCGGGATGCTGCCGTCGGCGTTGCCGGCCTTCTCGGCACCCAGTGGGGTGAGGCTGGTGCCGAGCTTGGCCGCTTCGTCCGCCGACACGGCAGCGAGCACGCTGCCGGCCAACAGGGAGAGGGTGAGGGCGCTGATCAGTTGTCTTGTTGTTTTCATGCTGACTGATTCTCTGAAAGCCGAATTAGAAGTTCACGCCGACGCTGAACGCGAGGAAGTCGCGGTCGACGATCGGGTTGTAGTCGCCGCCGAAGAAGTCGGTGTACGACAGGCTGGCGGTGTAGGTGTTGGCGTATTCGGCGTCGATGCCGACGCTGACGGCCTTGGAGCCTTCGTTGAAGGTCGGGCCGTAGCCATCCACGTCATGCGACCAGGACAGGTTGGGCTTGAAGTTGATGCCCGCGATCACGTTGCTGTAGTCCCAGATGGCGCGCGCGCGGTAGCCCCAGGAGGTGTCGGTGTAGAAGCCGTGGTAGCCGTACTCCGCTGCGGAGGCCAGGTTGGACGCGGCGGTGCCGTAGGGCGAGCCGTAGATGGAGTCGCGGCCGTAGCGCAGCTCGTCCTTGCTCTCCAGGGCACCGATGTGGGTCACGCCGATCTCGCCCACCAGGGTCAGGCGGTCCGCGCCCATCACCCGGTCGAAGAAGTGGGTGAAGGTGGTCTGCGCCTGGGTGACTTCCTTGCGGTTGTAGCCGCGGCTGATGGCGCCGGCCTGGGCCAGAGCCGCCGGGAAACCGCCGGTACCGAGCGCGCCGGCGACCGAGGTGGCCAGTTTGCCGGTCATGTCGGTGGTATTGATCTGCAGCGGCATGTTCGGCCGGTAGCTGATTTCACCGGACCAAGCGGTGCCGGTGGGCAGCGAGGTGGAGAAGCTCAGGCCGTAAAGCTGGATGTCCTCGGGGTACTCGAGGAAATAGCTGCCGCGACCGAGCAGGATCGGCTGGGCCAGGGCGCCACCGAGGGTGGTCAGGGCGGCGGTGATGTCCGCGGCACTGGCGTTCTGCATGCTCAGGTTGGGCGTGCGGCTGTGGTAGTTGAGGAAGTAGGCGGCGTACTCCGCCTCGTCACCCATCCAGCGCAGCGCGGCGCCGAACTGGCCGCTGTCGCGGGCGTCGCGATCACCACCGCGCGGCACGATCAGACCCTCGTCGGTGACTCCCACGTCGGCCATGGCCGCGGCCGCGGCAGGGCCCAGCAGGCCGGCCTTGGCGGCCTGGATCGAGGCGATCGAGCCCGGGCCGAGGATGTTGTAGTTGTTGTCGCAACCGTCGGCGACCACATCCGCGCCGGCGAAGAAGGTGCCGCAGTTGTCGGCGACCGTCTGGTCCCATTCCAGCTGGTAGAAGGCTTCGGCGGACAGCTGGTCGGTGATGCTCTGCGATACGTAGAACATGTTCACCGGGATTAGGCCTTCCTTGATCTCGGCACCCGGGCGGCGGAAGGCTGCGGCATCGATCGGGTTGATGGAGTTGATGCTGTTGCCGATGAAGGTGCTTTCACCCCAGCTCACCACCTGCTTGCCCAGGCGCACGGAGCCCGGCAGATCGCCGATGGCGTAGTTGTGGTAGACGAAGGCGTCGAGGATCTCGGCGCCGGAAGACTGCGCGGCCTGCTTGCGGTTGGAGTCGTCGATGTCCTTCCACAGACGGCTCTCGTCCTTCAGCTCGAAGTCGTACCAGTACTTGCCGCGCACGAACACGCCGGTGTCGCGGTACTTCAGCTCGAGGTCATGAATACCCTTGAAGATCTTCGAGAAGGTCTCGCCCTTCTTGAAGTTCAGGCGACCGTCGTCGCCGGTCTGGGTGAAGCCGGTGCCGCCGTTGGCTTCACCGATCAGGTCTGGATCGGCGCTGCGCATGGACCAGCTGGCGCCTACCGACATGGACGAATCGAGCTGGCCCTCGATCTCCCCGATATTGAAATTGACGGCATACGCCGGAGCTGCGGTTCCGAGGGCGATGGCCAGGGCGAGGGTGTGCGGCTGGAAAATTCCGGGCCTTGTTGTTTTTGTCATGAGGCTCTCCGTGAATGGGGGTGCAACTGAGCGCACCCTACCCAGCGGATGACAGGCGCAGAAGCGCACCAAGGATGTATTTGCGATGTAGCCCGAAAGTATTAAAGGCCCTGCCAGGCGGGCCCTGGCGGGGTCAGTAATGCGCTGAATGCAGGGTCATCAGCGAAACCCCATGGACAGGGCAGGCCGACACCTCGTAGGCACGGGCGCAACGCGCGAATGGCGGCTGGAGGTAGCCCGCTACTCGCGCCTTTTGGAGCATGAAAAAGCCCCGCCTAGGCGGGGCTCTTCAAGAGCGCGACTTGCGCCCGGTCAGGCGGCGCCCAGCGACCACTGCTGCAGGCGCTGCAGGCTCTCACGGTAAGGGTGCAGGCCGCGCCACAGCAGCAGAACGGAGGCTGCTACAGCGATGGAGGTGACGATCAGCAGCGAGTAGCGCAGGGCGTTGTCGTCGGCGAACACGAAGTCGGTCACCAGTGCCACGGCGGTTGGGCCCAGGCCAAGGCCGATCAGGGTGATGACGAACAGGTACAGGGCCGAGGCCTGGCCGCGCATGGAGTTGGGCATGATCTCCTGGATCGCGGCGGGGGCGACGCCGAACGGCATGCTCAGGAAGAACACCGTCGGCGCCATCAGTACGCAAGACCAGAGCGCGCTTTCCATCAGCGGGAAGGCCAGGACGAAGGGCAGCGCACCAATGGCGGCATACAGACCGACGCGCATGTTGGCGTCGCTGCGCCCGTGCTTGGCCAGCCAGTCCGCCAGGCGCCCGCCGAAGACGATGCCGAGGCAGCCGAATACGGCGACGATGGAGCCGTAGATGATGCCCACTTGGCCGGCATCCCAGCCGTAGGTGCGGATGTAGAAGGTGGGAATCCACGCGGCGCTGCCGTAGCCGGCGAAGGCCAGACCGGCGAAGCCGAGGTTGTGGCACAGCACGGTGCGGCGGTTGCTGCGGATGTAGCGGCCGACGTCGGCCAGCGGTACCGCCACGCCGGCGCCCACGCCGCGGCGGGCCGGCTCGCGCACCGCCAGCATCAGCAGGGTGAAGAGCACGCCGGCGGCGCCGAGGATGAGGAAGATCAGCTGCCAGGGGCGTACTTCGCCGAACACCGGGAGATGCACATCACCCTGGGCCGAGGCGAACTGGATCACCAGGCCGCCGAGGAGGAAGGCGATGCCTGAGCCCAGGTACACGCCCATGCCGTACACCGCCATGGCGGTGGCGCGGCGGTTGGGCGGGAAGCTGTCGGCGATCAGCGAATAGGCAGCCGGTGACAGCGCGGCTTCGCCGACGCCGACGCCGATGCGGCAGATGAGGAACTGCCAGTACAGCTTGGCCATGCCGCAGGCGGCGGTGGCCGCGCTCCAGAACAGCACGCCGAGAGCGATCAGGCCGCGCCGGCTCTTGGTGTCGGCCAGGCGGCCGAGGGGGATGCCGCAGACGGTATAGAACAGGGCGAAGGACAGGCCCATCAGCAGACTCATCTGCGTGTCGGTGATGTCCAGATCGCGGCGGATCGGGCCCACCAGCAGGTTGAGGATCTGCCGATCGATGAACGACAGCACGTAGGCGATCATCAGGATGGTGACCGTGATCCAGGCGGAAAGACTGGAGGGGTAGCCGTTATTGTTGTTGGACATGTGGCAAGGCTCCGCGGCGCCATCCTGGCACTCGATAGGGTTACGGGATGAACCCAGCTTAGGTCCGTCTAACGGCGGCTTAGTATCGCTCGAAGGTACTATCAGCGAGTTGAATCAGATTGATGTCCGCTCGCTGATGACTGTTACCAGTTGCGTGGGCGAGCGCGAATGTCGGCTATTTTCGTTGCCGCTGCGGTGAACTGGCCGAGTTTTTTGCAAATGGGAAAGCGGCTGCCGGGCAGCCCCGCTGCAATCAGATCACGGCCGCGCGGCGCAACGTGGCGATCTGCTCGGTATCCAGACCGAGCAGCCGCTGCAGCAGTGCATCCGTATGCTCGCCCAGCAGTGGCGGCGCCAGGCGGTATTCCACCGGGTTCCCGGACAGGCGCAGCGGGCTGGCCACCTGCGGGGTGACACTGCCCATGCCATTGCGCATATCGACGTGCAGGCCGCGGGCCCGCACCTGCGGGTCGGCGAACACCTGGGCCAGGTCGTTGATCGGCCCGCACGGTACGCCGGCCGCTTCCAGCAGCGCGACCCATTCGGCGGTGGTCTTGAACACCGTAGCCTGGCGCAGCAGCGGGATCAGCTCGGCGCGATGGGCGACGCGCGCCTTGTTGGTGGAAAAGCGCGGGTCGTCGGGCAAAGCCGGGAGTCCGGCGACCTCGCAAAACTTGCGGAACTGCCCGTCGTTGCCCACGGCCAGGATGAAGTCGCCGTCGGCGGTGGGGAAGTCCTGGTACGGCACGATGTTCGGGTGGGCGTTGCCCAGGCGCTTGGGCGCGCTGCCGGTGGCCAGATAGTTCATCGCCTGGTTGGCCAGGCAGGCCACCTGCACGTCGAGCAGCGCCACGTCGATGTACTGGCCCTGGCCGCTCTGTTCGCGGGCATTCAGCGCGGCCAGCACGCCGACGGTGGCATACAGGCCAGTGAGGATGTCGGTCAGCGCCACGCCGACCTTCATTGGTCCGGCACCGTTCTCGCCATCGGGCTTGCCGGTCAGGCTCATCAGCCCGCCCAGGCCTTGGATCATGAAGTCGTAGCCGGCGCGCTTGGCGTAGGGGCCGTCCTGGCCGAAGCCGGTGATCGAGCAGTAGATCAGCCGTGGATTGACCGCCTTCAGCGATTCGTAGTCGAGGCCGTAGGCGGCCAGGCCGCCGACCTTGAAGTTCTCCAGCACCACGTCGCACTGCGCCGCCAGCTCGCGCACCAGGCGCTGGCCTTCGGCCTGGGTGAAGTCCAGGGTCAGCGACTGCTTGTTGCGGTTGGCGCACTGGAAATAGGCGGCCTCGCGGCTGTCGTTGCCGTCGGCGTCCTTGATATAGGGCGGGCCCCAGTGGCGGGTGTCGTCGCCGCTGCCGGGACGCTCGACCTTGATCACCTCGGCGCCAAGGTCGGCGAGGATCTGCCCGGCCCAGGGGCCGGCCAGCACGCGGGACAGGTCGAGGACACGGATATGGGACAGGGCGCCGGGCATGGGAAACCTCACAGGCTGGCGAATGGGTAAGAACAACTCCCTCTCCCCCTGGGAGAGGGTTGGGGCGGGCCGCGGAGGCTGAGGGGGCTATGGCAACTCGGAGCGGCCCGGAGATCCCTCACCCCCGGCCCCTCTCCCGGAAGGAGAGGGGAGGCAGGGCTTAGAAGAACGCCTGCAGGCCGGTCTGCGCGCGGCCGAGGATCAGCGCGTGCACGTCGTGGGTGCCCTCGTAGGTGTTGACCACCTCGAGGTTGACCAGGTGGCGGGCCACGCCGAACTCGTCGCTGATGCCGTTGCCGCCCATCATGTCGCGAGCCATGCGCGCGATATCCAGCGCCTTGCCGCAGCTGTTGCGCTTCATGATCGAGGTGATTTCCACCGCGGCGGTGCCCTCGTCCTTCATCCGGCCCAGGCGCAGGCAGCCTTGCAGAGCCAGGGTGATTTCGGTCTGCATGTCGGCCAGCTTCTTCTGGATCAGCTGGGTCTGCGCCAGCGGGCGACCGAACTGGGTGCGATCCAGGGTGTACTGGCGCGCGGTGTGCCAGCAGAACTCGGCGGCGCCCAGGGCGCCCCAGCTGATGCCATAGCGCGCGGAGTTGAGGCAGGTGAATGGGCCTTTCAGGCCACGCACGTCGGGGAAGGCGTTCTCTTCCGGGCAGAACACGTTGTCCATCACGATCTCGCCGGTGATCGAGGCGCGCAGGCCGACCTTGCCGTGGATCGCCGGGGCGCTCAGGCCTTCCCAGCCCTTCTCCAGGACGAAGCCACGGATCTCGCCGGCATCGTCCTTGGCCCAGACCACGAACACGTCGGCGATCGGGCTGTTGGTGATCCACATCTTGCTGCCGCTGATGCGGTAGCCGCCGTCGACCTTTTTGGCGCGGGTGATCATCGAGCCCGGGTCGGAGCCGTGGTTCGGCTCGGTCAGGCCGAAGCAGCCGATGTATTCGCCGCTGGCCAGCTTGGGCAGGTACTTCTGCTTGGTGGCTTCGTTGCCGAACTCGAAGATCGGCACCATCACCAGGGAGGACTGCACGCTCATCATCGAGCGATAGCCGGAATCGATGCGCTCCACTTCGCGGGCGATCAGGCCGTAGCACACGTAGTTCAGGCCGCTGCCGCCGTAGGCCTCGGGGATGGTGGCGCCGAGCAGGCCGGTCTCGCCCATCTCGCGGAAGATCGCCGGGTCGGTCTTCTCATGGCGGAACGCTTCGAGCACGCGCGGGGCCAGCTTGGCGGCGGCGAACTGCTGGGCGCTGTCGCGCACCATGCGCTCTTCCTCGGTCAGCTGCTGGTCCAGCAGGAGCGGGTCGATCCAGTTGAAGCTTGTCTTGGCGGCCATGGGCGAATCCTCGAAACGGGGGCAGTGGAAACCGGCGCTGGCCGGACGATGGAGAGAGACTAGGCGGCGTGGCGGCCATGGGCAAACGAGGATTTCGCATACTGTTGTGCGAATAACTCACTCCGAGATAGCCTGAATGGGCAAATTTTGCGCTACAGCTTGAGGTCTACGCATAGATGCGCCGCAGAATCCCCAGCACCGCTGCCCTGGTGGCCTTCGAGTCGGCTGCTCGCCACCAGAGCTTCACCAAGGCCGCCGACGAGCTGGTGCTGACCCAGAGCGCGATCTGCCGGCAGATCGCCGGGCTCGAGCAGTTCCTCGGCATCGAGCTGTTCCGCCGCTCGCGGCGCGGGGTCAAGTTGACCGAGGCGGGCCTGGCCTATAGCCGCAAGGTGGCGGCGCAGCTCGATGCGGTGGAGCGCGACACCCTGGCCGCCATGGGCCAGCAGGGCGCGGTGGCCATCGAGCTGGCGGTGGTGCCGACCTTTGCCACCCAGTGGCTGGTGCCGCGCCTCAAGGACTTCCAGCGCCTGCATCCCGAAGTGACGGTGCACCTGACCAACCGCACCCGGCCGTTCCTGTTCGCCGATACCGCCTTCGATGCGGCGATCTATTTCGGCGATGCCGAGTGGTCCGGTACCGAGGCGCACTTCCTGATGCCCGAGGAGCCGCAACCTGTCTGCAGCCCGGAACTGCTGGCTGGGCGCGATCAGTTCGAGGCCGCGGAACTGGCCAGCCTGCCGCTGCTGCAGCAGACCACCCGGCCCTACGCCTGGCGCCAGTGGTTCGCCGCCCAGGGCCTGAGCGTGCCGCATGACCTCGGCGGGCCGCGCTACGAGCTGTTCTCCATGCTGGCCCAGGCCGCCAGCCATGGCATGGGCGTGGCGCTGATCCCGCCCTTCCTGATCCAGCGCGAGTTGGCCGAGGGGCGGCTGGTGCCGGCGCACCCGGCGGCGCTGCACAGCAGCGACAAGGCCTATTACCTGATGATTCCCGAGCGCAAGGCCGAGTCCGCTGCCCTGCGCGCGTTTCGCGATTGGCTGCTGCAGGCAGCGGGTACCTATCAGGGCGAAAGCCGGACATGAAAAAGCCGGGCGCTGGGCCCGGCTGTGTGAGGCGATCCGTGGGGTTATGGCGAACCGGCGACCTGGCCCAGGGACATCCACTGGCCGGTCATGGAACGGGTGTGGCGGTCCACGGTAGTCGGCGCAAAGGCGCGACCTGAAGCGCTGGCCAGGGCATTGCTGCCGCTGTTCATATCCATCAGGGCGGCGCGCAGGAACTTCCAGCGAGTCTTCAGCTTGGCCACGGCCGGATTGCCCTTGGCGTCGAGCGCGCCGAGTTCCTTGTCGATCTGCGGCACCAGCACGCGCTCGTCCTGGCCGACATAGTTCTCGGTCTGCTCGCGGGCGATCTCGAAGCTGCCGATGTAGGAGCGGCTGAGGTACTGCACGGCCAGGTATTCGACCTTGGCCGGCAGCTCGCCGGACGGATCGGCGTTCGGCACGTTGCGTGCGACGGTCAGCAGCTCGCGCAGGGACTTGGCCAGGTCCTGGGGATATTCCCAGGGCATGTTCTCTTCGTTGGGGCCAAAGGAAACACCGCGGCGTAACTGGGTAACAAGCTGATTGGTCAGGCCGGGAATTTCAGAACTGCCGCTCATGGCGGCCTGGGCGGCGGTTTCCAGGTCGGCGATGTCCTTCTCCAGACGCTGCCGATGCTCTTCCTGGAAGCCTTCGCCGCGGACCAGCAGCAGGCTGCTGGTGGCTCGGCTGGCAAATACCTGGACCTGTTCCGCGGCCGTCATGGCGGCGGCCTGGGCGACGGCAGAGACGGCCGCCATGACCCCCAATATCACTGGAAAAATCAACCTAATCAAAGGATTACGATTCATCCCGGTCGCTCCTTCTTATTCTTGTTGGCGCGTTTCTTATGGTTGGCTAGAAGTGCCGTTGACGCAGCGGCAACAGACTACTGCGCTTGCAACAGCAAGGTATGAGCCAAAAGAGTGATTTACATCGCAAATTTCGGGAGTAGGAACGCCGGCGGGCATCTTCGCCTCTTTCGAAGGTTGAATGCCCCCGGTCTGGTCAGCGAGTGGCCTGCGGGTCCCAGACCTTGGGCTTGAAGAACAGCGTCTCGCCTCGGCTGAGCCCTGTAAGGCTGTCGTGATCCTTGACCACCTCGGCCTCGATCAGCTCTTCCTGATCGTCGACCTTGAGGGTCACCCGGGTGATGGCGCCGAGCGGGCGGATGTCGCGCACTTGCGCCGCGCGATGTTCTTCCATCGCCAGGCGCGATAACGACACCTCGTGGGGACGGAACAGCAGGTGCCGATCCTCGCCCAGGTGCAGGCGGTTGGAGTCGCCGAGGAAGTGGTAGACGAAGTCGCTGGCCGGCTTCTCGTAGACCTCGCCCGGCGCGCCGATCTGCTCGATGACGCCCTTGTTCATCACCACGATGCGGTCGGCTACTTCCATGGCCTCTTCCTGGTCGTGGGTGACGAACACCGAGGTCAGGTTGATCTCCTCGTGCAGCCGGGCCAGCCAGCGGCGCAGCTCCTTGCGCACCTTGGCATCGAGGGCGCCGAAAGGCTCGTCGAGTAGCAGTACCTTGGGCCGCACGGCCAGGGCGCGGGCCAGGGCGATGCGCTGGCGCTGGCCACCTGACAGCTGTTCCGGATAGCGGTCGGCCAGCCAGTCGAGCTGGACCATGTTGAGCAGCTCGTGCACGCGCTCCGCGATCTGCTGCTCGCTCGGCCGTTCGCCCTTGGGCTTCATGCGCAGGCCGAAGGCGACGTTGTCGAACACCGTCATGTGGCGGAACAGGGCGTAGTGCTGGAACACGAAGCCGACATTGCGATCGCGCACATCGTGCTGCGACACGTCCTCGCCGTGGAACACGATATTGCCGGTATCGGGCGTCTCCAGGCCTGCGATGATACGCAGCAGGCTGGTCTTGCCGCAGCCGGAGGGGCCGAGCAGGGCCACCAGCTCGCCGCTGCGGATGTCCAGGTTGATGTCGTTGAGCGCGCGGAAGGCGCCGAAGTGCTTGGTGACGTTACGGATTTCGATACTCATGGCTTATTCCTCATCGCCAGCGGACTTCAGACGGGACAGACGCGCTTCGCTCCACTGCTTGAGCAGCAGGATGACCAGGGCCAGTGCGAGCAACAGGCTGGCCACACTGAAGGCGGCGACGTGGTTGTATTCGTTGTAGAGAATCTCAACATGCAGCGGCAGGGTGTTGGTGTAGCCACGGATGTGGCCGGACACCACCGACACCGCGCCGAACTCGCCCATGGCCCGCGCGGCGCACAACACCACGCCGTAGATCAGGCCCCACTTGATATTGGGCAGGGTCACGTGCCAGAACATCTGCCAGCCGTTGGCGCCGAGCAGGCGCGCCGCTTCCTCCTCCTGGGTGCCCTGCTCCTGCATCAGCGGGATCAGCTCACGGGCGACGAAGGGCACGGTGACGAACACGGTGGCGAGGACGATGCCGGGCAGGGCGAAGATGATCTGGATGTCGCGCTCCTGCAGCCATTCGCCGAAGAAGCCCTGGGCGCCGAACAACAGCACGTAGATCAGGCCGGCGATCACCGGCGACACGGAAAACGGCAGGTCGATCAGCGTCACCAGAATGCTCTTGCCGCGGAACTCGTACTTGCTCACGCACCAGGCGGCGGCCACGCCGAACACCAGGTTGAGGGGTACCGAGATGCCCACGGCGAGCAGGGTCAGCTTCAGCGCGCTGATGGCATCGGGTTCCACCAGCGCGGTGAAGAAAGTGCCGAAACCGAGCTTCAGCGCCTCCGACAGCACCACATACAGGGGCAGCAGCAGAAACAGGGCGAAGGTCAGCCAGGCCCCCGTGATCAGAGCGATGCGCCCGGCCGCGCTGCCGCGCCGTGCGGCGTTGGCGGCGGCGCTGGCCGACAGGGTCGTAGTGGTCATGGCGGCCTCCTTATGGGCGCTCGATGCGGCGCTGCAGCAGGTTGATCAGCAGCAGCAGGATGAAGGAGACCACCAGCATCAACACGCCGATGGTGGTGGCGCCGTGGTAGTCGTACTGGTCGAGCTTGACCATGATCAGCAGCGGCAGGATCTCGGTCTTCATCGGCATATTGCCGGCTATAAAAATGACGGATCCGTACTCGCCGACACCGCGGGCGAAGGCCAGGGCGAAGCCGGTCAGCCAGGCGGGTAGCAGGGCTGGCACCAGCACGTGGCGGAATATCTGGAACGGCTTGGCACCGAGGCAGGCGGCGGCCTCCTCGACCTCGCGCGGAATGTCCGCCAGCACCGGCTGGATGGTGCGCACCACGAAGGGCAGTGTGACGAAGGTCAGCGCCAGGGTGATGCCCAGCGGGGTGTAGGCGATCTTGAAACCCAGGGCGGTGGCGAACTGGCCGACCAGACCGGCCGGGGCATAAAGCGCGGTGAGGGCGATGCCGGCGACTGCGGTGGGCAGGGCGAACGGCAGATCGATCATGGCGTCGATCAGCCTGCGCCCGGGAAAGGTGTAGCGCACCAGAACCCAGGCCAGCAGGGTGCCGATCACGCCGTTGAGCACGGCCGCGCAGAGTGCGGTGGAGAAGCTCAGCTTGAGGGCGGCGACCACCCGCGGCGCGGAGACGATGTTCCAGATCTGATCCCAGCTGAGCTGGGCGGCGTGCACGAACATGGCACCCAAGGGAATCAGCACCAGCAGGCTGAGGTACACCAGGGTGTAGCCCAGCGTCAGCCCGAAGCCGGGTATGACGGGGGAAATGCGGCGTGACATAAGGTCCTCGCAATGTTGAGCCCGGAGGCTGTCCGGGTTGTTTCGGCGCAAAGCCCCGGCGTGGCCAGGGCTTGCTCGTTCCACGCGTCCGGCGCGGGGCCGTTACGCCAGGCTCACTGCGCCTGGTAGATCTGGTCGAACACGCCACCGTCGTTGAAGAACTTCGGTTGCGCTTCCTTCCAGCCGCCGAAGTCCTTGTCGATGGTGACCAGCTTCAGCTGTGGGAACTGCTTGGCGAACTCGGCGGCGACCTTCCCGTCACGCGGGCGATAGAAGTGCTTCGCGGCGATGCGCTGGCCCTCGTCGCTGTACAGGTACTGCAGGTAGGCGGTGGCCACTTCGCGGGTGCCCTTCTTGTCGACGTTCTTGTCGACCACGGCCACCGGCGGCTCGGCCAGGATGGACAGTCTCGGTGCGACGATCTCGAACTGGTCGCCGCCCTGCTCTTTCAGGGCCAGGAAGGCCTCGTTTTCCCAGGCCAGCAGCACGTCGCCGATCTGGTTGTTGACGAAGGTGATGGTCGAGCCGCGGGCGCCGGTGTCCAGTACCGGCACGTGCTGGTACAGATTCTTCACGTATTCCTGCGCCTTGGCGTCGCTGCCATAGGTCTGCTTGGCCCAGGCCCAGGCGGCCAAGAAGTTCCAGCGCGCACCACCGGAGGTTTTCGGGTTCGGGGTGATGACTTCCACACCCTCTTTGGTCAGGTCGCCCCAGTCCTTGATGCCTTTCGGGTTGCCCTTGCGCACCAGGAACACGATGGTCGAGGTATAGGGGGTGCTGGATTGTGGCAGGCGGCTCTGCCAGTCGGCGGGGATCAGTTTGCCGAGCTTGTTCAGCTCGTCGATATCGCCGGCCAGGGCCAGGGTCACCACGTCGGCCTTGAGACCGTCGATCACCGCGCGAGCCTGCTTGCCCGAGCCGCCGTGGGACTGCTGCACGGTCACGGCTTCTTTGCCCTGGGCGGTCCAGTGCTTGTTGAAGGCGGCGTTGTACTCCTGGTACAGCTCGCGGGTCGGGTCGTAGGAGACGTTGAGGATTTCGGTGGACGCGGCGGCGGTCGGGCCGGCGATCAGTGCGGAGGCCAGTGCGGCCAGGGCGAAACGGCGAATGGACATGGTGCAGCTCCTGAAATCTGGAATTGTTCTGTTGTTGGCTTTGCGGCGCGCTGGCGCATTCGCGCCATTCGCCATGCGGACCTGCTGGGAAATGCAGGGGTCCGGCTTCAGGGGAAGCACCTCTGGTTGTCCAGTCGGGCTATGGGTCAGGCCGGCTTGGCGTTCTGCGCCTGCAGACGGAATTTTTCCTTGCGCTCGATCTGGACCACCTGGCCGTTATGCACGGTGATCTCGACGGCGCCGAAGCGCAGTCCCTGCAATGCGGATTGGATTTCACGCAGGATGCTGGCTTCGTCCTGGCCTTCGACGCTTCTGAGAGTGGCGCTCATGATCTGCTCCTCGTTTGGCCCGGGCTGGGCGTGGGGCGGATATTAGGTCCAAGGGAAATAGTCTTAAAAAGAATATTTAACGATTTATTTATTCATTATTGATCTATAAGGCGATACCGCAGAATCTCTTGCGGGTTCCGTAATCCTGACCGCGTCGTTGAAATTCTCTGCCATTCGTCACACGGCCGCGTTGCCAGCATCGCTAGTGGCACGATGAGGCGCTTAGGCTGCGGCCATGAATCTCACGAGGCGCCGTCCGATGGACGACAACGACCAGGCTCCCAGCGAGCTTGAAACCCTCACCCTGGCGCTGTTGCACAGCCGGGGGGAAGTCGAGCGCCTGCGTGAGCGTGAACTGCTGGTGGGCAGCCTGCTCGCCGGTCTCAATGCCGTGCTCTGGGCCTTCGACTGGGACCAACAGCGCATGGTCTACGTGAGCCCCGCCTACGAGCGCATCTTCGGGCGCAGCACCGCGCTGCTGCTGGCCGACTACGGCGAGTGGCTCAACAGCATTTATCCCGACGACATGGAATACGCCGCCCAGAGCCTGGAGTCGGTATTGGAGGTGGGCTCCGTGGAGCAACGTGAATACCGCATCATCCGCGGCGACGGCGAAGTGCGCTGGCTCAGCGACAAGTGCTTCATCAGCCCGCCCAACCTGTTCGGCGGTCAGTCGCTGATCGTCGGCATCGCCGAGGACATCACCGAAAAGAAGGTGCTGCAGAGTGAACTGCACCGCCTGGCCACCAGCGATGTACTGACCGGTGCGAGCAACCGTCGACACTTCTTCGAGCGCGCTGAGGAGTTGTTCGTCGAGGCCCGCGATGCCGGCAAGCCGTTGTCCTTCCTGCTGCTCGACATCGATGACTTCAAGAAGATCAACGACCGTTACGGCCACCAGATGGGCGACCGCGTGCTGCAGCGGGTATCGCATTGCGGAGCCTATGTGCTGCGCCGCGATGACCTGTTCGGGCGCATCGGCGGCGAAGAGTTCGCCGCCGTCTTCCCCTATTGCGACGCCGAGCAGGCTCGTCAGGTAGCCGAGCGTCTGCAGCGCGAGGTACAGCGTCTGCAGTTCCCCTGCGACGGCGTGAACTTCGGTGTAACCATCAGCCAGGGCATCACCGTGCTGCGCGAAGGCGACGAGTTGGAAGACCTTTACGGCCGCGCCGACGCCGCGATGTACCAGGCCAAGCGTCAGGGCAAGGACTGCATCGTCATTGGTTAAAATGGAATAAGTAAATAAATTCTTATTCCTTAACTTCGATTTCTTCTCTGCTTAGACTGCCTCCCATCTCGTCGTCAGGAGGCAGACATGGCCAGCCAGACCCACCGTTATCTGATCCTGCCCGGATGGCAAGGATCGCCTCACGACCATTGGCAGAGCCATTGGCAGCGCAGCCTGCCGAACGCCACGCGTGTCGAGCAGGCCGACTGGCACTGCCCCGACCTTCGCGACTGGATCCTCACGCTCGAGAAGCACGTGGCCGCCGCCAGCGGTCCGCTGGTTCTGGTGGCGCACAGCCTGGGGTGCATCACCGTGGCTCACTGGGTTGCGCAGGCGCCGCGGGCCTCCCTGTGCAAAGTGCTCGGCGCCTTGCTGGTGGCGCCTGCAGACGTCGAGCGTGACAACTGCCCTGACGCCCTGCGTGGCTTCGCCCCGATTCCTCGCGAGTCGCTGCCCTTTCCCAGCCTGCTGGTGGGCTCGGACAACGACCACGCCGCCAGCGCGCCACGCGCCTTGCAGCTGGCCCGTGATTGGGGCGCCCAGGCGACGATCCTGCCTGGGGCCGGACACATCAACGTGAAGTCCGGGCACGAACGCTGGGAACAGGGCTTCGCCTATCTCTACCGCCTGCAACGGCAGATCGAGCAGCTGGAGCGGCGGCGCGCATGAACCGGCGAATGCGAACCCGCCGGCGTCGCGTTCCTCCCATACCCATCTGAGCCGCCGCTCGGCGGCGGCTCACCTCGACCAGGATCACCCTATGAGCCGCCCCGCCTTCCCCCAGCAGTCGCTGTTGACCTTAGCCGATACCGAAAAGAGCCCGCTGAGCATTCGCGCCAAGGCGCTGGTGTTCGTCGACCCGCGCTCGCGCCAGCTGCGCGAGCGGGCCGACGCCTTGGCCACCGCCGGGCAGCCGGTGCTGATCCTCGGTGAGACCGGTACCGGCAAGGAGCTGCTGGCCCGCCATGTACACCGCGAAAGCGAGCGTGGCGGCCTGTTCGTCGCCGTCAGCTGTGGTGCCATCAGCCCTAAGTGGGGCGAGGCCGAGCTTTTCGGCCATGCCGCCAGCGCCTACGCCGGCGCTGCCAGTAGCCGTGCAGGATGGTTCGGCTCGGCCAACGGCGGCACCCTTTATCTGGATGAGATCGGCGATCTTTCACGGGGCCTGCAGGACAGACTGCTGGCGGCCCTGGAGACCCGCGAGGTCCAGCGGGTCGGCAGCCAGCACGCGGTGCCAGTGGACGTGCGCCTGGTGGCCGCCACCAGCATCGATCTGGGCCAGGCGGTGGCCGCCGGCAAATTCAACGAGCGCCTTTACCACTACCTGAACGAGGGCCGCTTGCCGCTGCCGGCGCTGCGCGAGCGGCCCGGCGACATCCTGCCGCTGGCCGAATATTTCCTCGGCATTTATGCCCAACGCCTGGGCCTGGCCATTCCGCAGATCGGCTCGGCCGCTCAGGCGGCACTGGAGACTTATCCCTGGTACGGCAACACCCGCGAGCTGGAGAACGTCATCCACTTCGCGCTGCTGGTCAGTAGCGGCGAGGAAATTCTTCCGGAGCATCTCAACCTGCCGCGGGAGGCCGCGCTGCAAAGCATCGAACGGCAGTGGGCACTGCTCGGCGGCGAGGAGCGCCAGGCGCTGCTGCGCCGCCTCGCCGGCTAGTCGCCGAGCTGTGCCAGCCACGTCTCCTCGAGTTCGGCGATACGGACCACCGAAGGGCGCGAGGCGATCCGCTCGGCATAGGCCTGCAGCACCGGCAGTGGCGGTACCACGCCGAAGCCCAGAGTCCACTTCAGGGCGGTGCCCCAGAGGAGGTCGGCACTGGATAGCCGCTCGCCGAGCAGATAAGGCCCCTTTTCCAGCTGACCCACCAGCGTGCCGAGCATGGTGTCGAAGTCGCCGTAGGGGCTCATCGAAACCGGCGGCACGTGCTGCTGGGCGGTCGGCGATCGCCGGCTCGAAGCTCGAACCGTAGAACACCAGCCAGCGCAACCAGGCGCCGCGCTGCGGGTCGTCCAGCGGCGGGGTGAGCCCGGCTTCGGGGTAAAGGTCACTGAGGTAGATGAACACCGCGCCCTGTTCGGCGACCAGGGTATTGCCGTGCAGGATCGCCGGGACCTTGCCCATCGGGTTGATTCCCAGATACTCCGGCTGGCGCGTCTGCCCCTGCTGGATGCTGAGCAGGCGTATTCGGTAATCGGCGTGCAGCTCTTCGAGCAGGATGGCCACTCCGGTGGAGCGACTGCGTGGCGCATGGAAGAAGGTGATGCGGCGGTCCTGTTGCATGGCGGCCTCCTGGCGGCACGGGTAGTGAACCCTAGTCCAGGTGGCGGGCGCTGTCAGGCGGGATAAAAAAAAACGGGAGCCGCCCTGTCTGGTAACGGCCCCCGTGAAAAACGCTGGCGTCAGGAGTACAGCGAGGGCGTCGGCGCCACACCGCGGGTGAGCCACTGGCCGATGTCGCGCACCTTGTAGTCCAGCGGGTCATGCAGGCTGTGCACCCGCACGTTGCGCCAGAAGCGGTCGAAGCCGAAGCGCGAGGCAGTGGCACGGGCGCCCATGGTCTCGAACACCTGGCTGGTGATCTCCAGTGCCGCACGCGCCGAGGCGACTCGCGCCTCGGCGATAAGCAGAGCCAGCTCGCCGCGCTCGACAGCGCCCAGGGCCGGCTTGTCCCACGCCAGCTGCAGGTGCTCGGCGGCCCGCTCGGCCTGTAGCAGCGCGCCGCGGTAGAGCAGCCAGAGCTCGCCGTAGCGCTTCTGGATGAAGGGGTCCTCCACGGCGGCCTCGACACCTGCGCCGGTCCATGGCCGCGCCTGTTCGCGCACGTAGCGCAGGGCGCCGTCCAGTGCGGCCTGGGCATTGCCCAGGTACAGCTGGGTGAGGATCAGCTGCGACACACACACGCGCAGGCTGCTGCGCGGGCTCTGGCCGCCGGAGAGCAGCAGCTCGCCACGGTCGACGAAAACGTTCTCGAACTGCACCGTGCCGCTGTCGGTCTGGCGCTGGCCGAAGGCATCCCAGTCGTCGTTGATCGCCAGGCCCTCGCGTTGCGCCGGCAACACCAGAAACACCCGCTCCGTGGCGCTGTTGCCACGCGGGGCGCTGACCACCAGCGCATCCGCACCCAGCGCGCCGGAGCAGAACGATTTGCGTCCATTCAGCTCGAAATGTTCCTCGCGCGCGTGCAGCTGCAGACCGAGGTCGCGGCCGTTGGTGGCATTGCCCCAGAACCAGCGCTCGCGCGCCGCGCGTCCCAGCCAGTGGCGCTGCTGCTCGGCACTGCCGTGCAGCAGGATGGTCGCCACCTGCAGGTGGTTGAAGGCGAACAGGTGGGCCAGCGAGCTGTCGGCGGCGGCCAAATGACGGACGATGCGGTAGATCTCCGGCCAGGGCCGCTCATGGCCGTCGAAACGCTGCGGTATGGCCAGCGCCAGCAGGCCACTGTCGCGGATCAACTCGCGCTCGGCGCGCGCGTGGCCGCCACGGCGGTCGCGCTCCACCGCGCTCTCGGCCAGCTTGCGCGCCAGGCGCTCGACCTTGGCGGTGAGGGTGCCGAAGTCGGCCGGGAACAGCCGCGCATCCAGTAGCGTTTCGGCGTTGGGGTGAAGTTGCCGAGCTTCACTGGGCATCGCGCGCCTCCGGCTGCCAGACGGCCACGTCGCCGGCCTTCACGCGCCTGGGCAGCAGGCCCTCGGCGAAGAAGGCATCGGCGATCTTCTGCTGTTCGGCCAGGCCGTTCTTCTCCACCGGGCGTACCTCGTAGCTGCGGCGACTGTTGGCCTGCTCGACGATGGCGGACTCGAGATTGCCCCACAGCGGCCCGAGGATCTTCGCCGCCTCGGCCGGGTGCGCGCGCAGCCACTCACCGGTCCTGGCCAGCTCACCGTAGACGGTCTGCAGCACCTGTGGGTGTGCCTCGGCGAAGCGGGTGCTGGTCAGGTAGTAGCGCTGGTAGCTGGCCAGTCCCTGGCTGTCGGCCAGGGTCCGTGTGGGCAGCTGGCGCTGGGCGGCGCTGAGGAAAGGCTCCCAGATCACCCAGGCGTCGACCTTGCCGTTCTCGAAGGCGGCCCGGCCGTCAGCGGGTGTCAAATAGGCCGGCTGAATATCGCTGAACTTCAGGTTGGCCTTGGCCAGCGCGGCGATCAGCAGGTAGTGGGCGCCGGCGGCCTTGGTCACCGCCACCTTCTTGCCCTTCAGATCGGCCAGGCTGTGCAGCGGCGCGCCGTCGCGCACGAGAATCGCCTGCGCGGCCGGCGAGGGGGTCTCCCGGGCGAAGTAGGCGAGCTGGGCGCCGGCGGCCTGGGCGAACACCGGCACGGTGTCGGCGACATCGGCGGACAGGTCGATGTTGCCGACATTGAGTGCCTCCAGCAGCGGCTGACCGCTGGCGAACTCGTGCCAGCTGACCCGGATGCCTTGATCGCCCAGGGCCTTCTCCAAGGTGCCCTGGCTCTTCAGCAAGCTGATCAAGGTGGAGGACTTCTGGTAGCCGATGCGCAGTGTCGAATCCGCCTCGGCGGCGGAAGGCAGGGCGGTCAGCAAGCCGAGGCTCAGACCGAGTCCGAGCAAGTTACGACGGAACAGCGAGGGGCGGGACATGGGAAAGTCTCTGCTATGGCGTCCCGGCCATGCGAGGCGTCGGAACACGAACTTCAGTAAGGGGGAAGTCCGGTGGTCCGGTGGAGACAAGCTATCGATCTAAAAAGAGCCCTGCAAATAATTTTCAGGAATTAGCTTATGGTCAGATAAGCCCGCCTGTTATTCCTTTTTATTACATTAAAGTGAAAAACAATTCTTTTTAGAGATTACGTAAATCCCCTAGATTGGCCGCCAAGCCGCCAGCGGACCACCGCACCGAGCCCGTAAATCAGGGGCTCCCGCCAACACGAAGCCCCGGAACGAGAAGAACAGCATCTGGAGCATCGCACATGAACAAGTCGTCCCTGGCCCTTGCCGTCGCGTTTGGCCTCTTCGCCCAGCAAGCGTCGGCCGCCGGTTTTATCCAAGACAGCAAGGCCACCCTCGGCCTGCGCAACTTCTACATCAATCAGGACACCCGCAACGCGGCCGCCAACACCCAGGAAGAATGGGGACAGGGTTTCCAGTTCAATTACGTCTCCGGCTTCACCGAGGGCACCGTGGGCTTGGGCGTCGACGCCATCGGCCTGCTCGGCGTCAAGCTCGACTCCGGCCGTGGCCGTCACTACAACCCGGATTCCAGCAGGTACAGCGGCACCGTGTTTCCCACCGACGAGAACGGCCGGGCGGAGGATGAGTTCAGCAGCCTGGGACTGACCGGCAAGGTGCGCATTTCCAAGACCGAGGCGCGCCTCGGCACCCTGCAGCCCAAGCTGCCGGTGGTGACCTTCAACGACGGTCGCCTGCTGCCGCAGACTTTCGAGGGCGGCCAGATCACCTCTGCCGAGATCGACAACCTGATCCTTGTCGGCGGCCAGCTCGAACATGCCAAGGGCCGCAGTTCGAGCAGCAGCGAGAGCCTGTCCATCGGCGGCGCCAACAATGCCGAGACGGGGCGGTTCAGCAACAAGTTCTATTACGGCGGTGCCGACTACAAGATCACCCAGAATCTGTTGGCGCAGTACTACTACGGCAACCTGGAAGACTTCTACCAGCAGCATTTCCTCGGCCTGACCCACAACTGGGCGATCGGCCCTGGCGCGCTGAAGACCGATCTACGTTACTTCCACAGCGGCTCCGACGGCGAGAACGGCAGTGTTGCCGGCCGCGCCGACGGCTACCGCAGCAGCGGCTACTGGGACGCCGGTGACAGCGATCGCGGCGAGGTGGACAACGACACCTGGAGCGCCCTGTTCACTTACAGCCTGGGCGGCCACGCGCTGAGCGCCGGCTACCAGCAGGTTTCAGGCGACAGCGCCTTCCCGTTCCTCAACCAGGGCGACGGCTCCACCGCCTACCTGATCACCGACCGCCAGATCGGCAAGTTCCTCTCCGCCGGCGAGCGCACCTGGCTGGCCGAGTATGCCTATGACTTCGCCAAACTCGGCGCGCCCGGCCTCAAGGCGACCGTTGCTTACCTGTCCGGCGACAACATCGATTCGGCCGAGGGCGACCGGAAGGAATGGGAACGGGATTTCCGACTGGACTACACGCTGCAGAGCGGCGCCCTGAAGGGCCTGGGCTTCTCATGGCGCAATGCTTCGCTGCGTAGCAATGCCGCCGCCGACCAGGACGAGAACCGTCTGATCGTCAGCTACACCCTGACCCTGCTGTAACCCTGGCCGGGAGGGGATGTCTCCTCCCGACACTCTCCTGACCAGTCCGACATTCGGCCCGGAAGGCACCCACCCAAGCATGAGGAGATGACCCATGGGTCTGTACACAGTGCGTCGGGGCCTGACTGCCGTTCTGGCAGCGCTCCTGTCGTTCGGCGTTCATGCCGAGAAACTCGACGAGATCCGTCTCGACTACGCCTTCTATTCCCCGGAAAGCCTGGTGGTGAAACACAACGGTTGGCTGGAGGACGCGTTCGCCAAACAGGGCACGCAGGTGCGCTGGGTGCTGTCGCGTGGCAGCAACAACTCGCTGGAATTTCTCAACAGCGGTGCCTCCGATTTCGCCCTGACCTCGAGCATCTCGGCATTCGTCAGCCGGGCCAACGGTCAGCCGGTGAAGGCCATCTACAGCTACTTGTGGTACGTGCCCAGCGCCCTGCTGGTGCAAAAGGATTCGGCGCTCGGCTCGGTCGATCAGCTCAAGGGCAAACAGGTCGCCGCCACCAAGGGCACCGATCCCTACTTCTTCCTGCTGCGCTCGCTGCAGGCCAATGGCCTGACGCCGGATGACATCAAGATCGTTCACCTGCAGCACCCCGACGGCCGCACCGCCCTAGAGCAGGGGCGGGTGGACGCCTGGGCCGGCCTGGACCCGCACATGGCCGCCGCCGAACTGGCCGGCGCGCGCTTTCTCTATCGCAACGACAGCTTCGGCCTCGGAGCCTTCCTCAACACCCGCGACAGCTTCCTGGAAGACCATCCGGATGCCGTCGGCACGGTGCTGCAGGCCTATGAGCGGGCGCGCCGCTGGATCATCGCCAACCCGGATGAAGCCGCCACGCTTATTTCCGGCGAAACCCAGCTGCCGGTCGAGGTGATCAAGCTGCAGCTCGGGCGTTACGACCTCAGCCGTCCTTTGCCGGGGCAGCAGCATCTGGCGGCCATCGAGCCGGTGGTGCCACTGTTGCAGGCCGATGGCGTGCTGCGTCGCAACGCCGACGTGTCGGGCACGCTGAGCAGCCTGATCGACGCGCGCCTGGCGCGGCCCGTGATCGAGGCGAACTGATATGGCACGCGCAACCGGCGTGGCGGGCCAAATCGCGACGGCGCCCTGCGCGAACGCGCCGCGGTCTTCGCGCGCGACCCGCCTCGGTGCATTGCGCGGCTGGGTGGTGCCGGCGGTCCTGCTGGCACTTCTGGAGACCGTGGTGCGCCTGGGCTGGATCCCCGGCTACCTGATGCCGGCGCCCAGCGAGCTGGCGCGGAGCATGTGGGAGCTGGCCGAGGGGCCGCTGTGGGAGCACATCCTGGCGAGCACGCTGCGCGTGCTGTCCGGCTTCGCCATCGGCGCCTCGCTGGCGCTGCTGCTGGGCTCGGCGGTGGGCATCAGTCAGCGCCTGGAGGCCTTTCTCGATCCGACCTTCCAGGCCCTGCGCGCCGTGCCCGGCCTGGCTTGGGTGCCGCTGCTGCTGATCTGGCTGGGCATCGACGAAACCTCCAAGGTCACCCTGATCGCCATCGGCTCGTTCTTCCCGGTGTACATGAACCTGGTCGCCGGCATCCGCAATGTCGACCGCAAGCTGGTGGAACTTGGCGAGCTGTATCGCCTGTCGCGCCGTCAGCAGATCCGGCGGATCTTCGTGCCCGCGGCTCAGCCGTATCTGTTCACCGGGTTGCGCAACGGCCTGTCGATGGCCTGGCTGTGCGTGGTCGCCGCCGAATTGCTGGCGGCCACCGAGGGCATCGGCTACCTGCTCACGGACGGCAGGGAAACCTCGCGCCCGGATCTGGTGCTGGTGGCGATCATCACCCTTGCGGTAATGGGCAAGCTCAGCGACAGCCTGCTCAAGCGCCTGGAACAGCGCACGCTGCGCTGGCGCGACAACTTCACGGGCGGGGAGAGTTGAGATGAGCGGACTGCTGGAGCTGCGAGACATCCGCAAGTCCTACGCCGGCGTGCGGGTGCTCGATGACGTCAGCCTGGCCCTGGCGCCTGGCGAGATCATCAGCCTGCTCGGCCCCAGTGGCTGCGGCAAGAGCACCCTGCTGCGCATCGCCGCCGGTCTCGACCAGGACTTTACCGGCGGCTTGTCGCATAACCCGCTGCTGGACTTTGGCGGTGGCAGTGGCATCGGCGTGGTGTTCCAGGAGCCGCGCCTGCTGCCCTGGCTGAACGTGGCGCAGAACGTCGGCTTCGCCGATGGTCGGGGCGTCGATGGCGCATGGGTCGAACAACTGCTGACGGACGTCGGCCTGGCCGGACAGGGCGAAAAGCTGCCCAAGCAACTCTCCGGCGGCATGGCCCAGCGCGTGGCCATCGCCCGCGGCCTGTACCAGCGCCCCCAGGTGCTGTTGCTGGACGAGCCGTTCAGCGCGGTGGATGCCTTCACCCGGATGAAACTGCAGGATCTGGTGGTACGCCTGGCCGACGCCTATGGCATCGCCCTGCTGCTGGTCACCCATGATCTGGACGAGGCGTTCTACCTCAGCGACCGGGTGCTGATCCTCGGCGGCAGCCCCAGTCGCATTCAGCGCGAACTGGCCGTGCCGCTGGCACATCCGCGCGACCGTCGCTCGGCCGAGCTGGCCTACCTGCGCGGCGAGGCGCTGACCGAGCTGACGCTGTAAACGACCCTCAGGGTGGAAGCTGTTTCCGGGCCGCATGGCCCGGTTTTTTTATCAGCTGCGCTGCAGCGAAGAAGCGGCGAGACCGAGCCCCAGCGCGACCAGCACGCCGCCGATGGCGCGTTCGATCAGGTGCCGGCTGCGGGCGACGAAGCCGCGCGCCGCTTCCGAAGACAGACCGTAGGCCACCAGAGCGAACCAGAACAGGTGCGCGGCGGACATGAACAGGCCGTAGCCGAGCTGGGTCAGGGTGGCGGTGTCCGGGCTGATCACCTGGGTGAACAGGGCGACCACGAACAGCGTGGTCTTGGGGTTCAGCGCATTGGTCAGGAAGCCCACGCGCAGCGCCTGCCAGTCGCTCAGTTGCGGCGCAGCCACCACTTGTTGCGGATCGAGCTTGCGGCTACGCAGCATGCCTATGCCGAGCCAGATCAGGTAGGCGGCGCCGGCGAATTTGACCAGGTTGAACAGCAGGATCGACTGCGAGATCAGCAGGCCGATGCCGAGCATCGAATAGGTCACGTGGACCAGCACGCCGAGGCTGATGCCCAGCGCGGTGAGCAGCCCGGCGCGGCGCGAGAGGAACATGCTGTTGCGGCTGACCATGGCGAAGTCGGCGCCGGGGCTGATCACGGCGAGCAGGGTGATGGTGACGACCGAGACGAGTTCGAGCATGGCGCAGTCCGCTTTCCGGGTGGGCTGCTCAAGATGGGGTCAGGCGCCGCGTCCTGCAAGCGCGACCTAGGTCTTGGCCAGCTGGCGCAGGTACTCGGCGCTCTCGGCATCGGCCGGGAAGAAGGTCTCCAGGGCCAGCTCGGCCAGGGTCACGTCGTTGGGCGTGCCGAATACCGTGGTGGTGCTGATCAGGCTGAGCACGCCCTGCTCGGTCTGGAACTGCAGTGGCATCAGCACGCTCTCCGGCATCGGTTCGGCCTTCTCGGCAGGGGCCGGGTAGCTCAGCAGCTCTTCCTGCAGGGCCATCAGCTGCGGGTCGCCGCTGATGTCGATGTCGTGCTGCAGGCGCATCAGCAGATAGGCGCGCCAGTGGGCCAGATTGAGGATGCGCGGCGCCAGGCCCTGCGGATGCAGTGATACGCGCAGCACATTGAGTGGCGGGCCGAGCAGCTCGGCCGGCAACCCGGCGAGGAAGGGCGCCACCGAGGAATTGGCCGCCAGCAGGTTCCACTGGCGGTCGATGGTCAGCGCCGGGTAGGGCTCGTGGGCCTTGAGCAGTTGCTCGATGGCGGCGCGGGCGGCGGCCAAGGCCGGATCGTTCAGCCCGTGCTGGCTGTACAGCGGTGCATAGCCGGCGGCGCTGAGCAGGCGGTTGCGTTCGCGCAGGGGAATCTCCAGCTGCTCGGCCAGGTGCAGCAGCATCTCGCGGCTGGGCAGGGCGCGGCCGGTCTCGACGAAGCTCAGGTGGCGGGTGGAAATGTCCGCCTCGCAGGCGAGGTCGAGCTGGCTCAGGCGGCGGCGCTGGCGCCACTGGCGCAGCAGGGCGCCGACGGGGTGATTGGCTGTTTTCATGGTTGCGGACGATAGCCCAGGCGCGTCAACGCGACCATTACCTGGCAGGTAATCGACGCGTCGCCCGCAGCGGGAGAACTCTATGGCCAGGCGCCAGTCCGGCGCCCTCATTGGAGGATTCGCCATGCATACCCTGAACGCTTCTCCGTTGTTGCGCCGCGCCCTGCTCGCCGATGGCGTGGCCGGCCTGGCCACCGGCTCGCTGCTGGTGCTGGCCGCCGGCTGGCTCGCCGAACTGCTGGCCCTGCCGCGCGAACTGCTGCTCGGCGCCGGCTGGCTGCTGTTGCCGCTGGGCGTGTTTCTGGTCTGGCTGGGCAGCTGCGAGCAGATCAATCGTTTGGCGGTATGGGCGGTGCTGGCGATCAACGCGCTGTGGGTAATCGATACCCTGGTGCTGCTGCTCGCCGGCTGGGTCACGCCGAACCTGCTCGGCCACGTCTTCGTCATCGGCCAGGCGCTGACGGTGCTGCTGTTCCTCGAGCTGGAACTGGTCGGCCTGAAACGCTCCGAGCCGCTGGCGGCATGAGGGGCGCAAACAAGAAGCCCGGCATTTGCCGGGCTTTTGGGTGTCACTGGGCGGTGTAGATCTGGTCGAACACGCCGCCGTCGTTGAAGTGGGTCTTCTGGATGCTCGGCCAGTCACCGAAGGTCTCGTTCACGTTGAGGAAGGTGACTTTGGGGAAGCGGTCGGAGAACTCGGCGAGGATTTTCTCGTTGCGCGGGCGCAGGTAGTTGTTGGCAGCGATGCGCTGGCCCTCGTCGGACCACAGGTACTTCAGGTAGGCCTCGGCCTCGGCGCGGGTGCCTTTCCTGTCCACTACCTTGTCGACCACCGTGACAGGCGGCTCGGCCTGGGCGGAGACGGTCGGGTAGACCACTTCGAAACCGCCGCGCCCGAATTCGCGGGCGATCATCTCGGCCTCGTTCTCGAAGGTCACCAGCACGTCGCCGATCTGGTTCTGCATGAAGGTGGTGGTGGCGGCGCGGCCACCGGTGTCGAGTACCGGCGCCTGCTTGAACAGCTTGCCGACGAAGTCCTTGGCCTCGGTCTCGTCGCCGCCGTTCTGCAGTACATAGCCCCAGGCGGAGAGGTAAGTATAGCGGCCGTTACCCGAGGTCTTCGGGTTCGGCACCACCACCTGCACGCCGTCCTTGAGCAGGTCCGGCCAGTCCTTCAGGGCCTTGGGGTTGCCCTTACGCACGATGAACACGGTGGCGGAGGTGAAGGGCGCGCTGTTGTTCGGCAGGCGCGCGGCCCAGTCTTCGGGGATCAGCTTGCCGTGCTCGGCCAGGGCGTTGATGTCGGTGGCCATGTTCATGGTGATGACATCGGCCGGCAGGCCGTCGATCACCGCGCGCGCCTGTTTGCTCGAGCCGCCGTGGGACATCTGGAGGGTCAGTGGTTTGCCGCCCTCGGCCTGCCAGTGCTTCTGGAACGCGGCGTTGTAGTCCTTGTAGAAGTCGCGCATCACGTCATAGGAGACGTTGAGCAGGTTCGCCGCCTGGGCGGAAGCGGTGAAGATCAGGCCGGCGGCAAGTAGAGAGACGGGCAGAAGGCGTTTCATCGGGACATCCTTTGGGTGGGCGGCCACGACTATAGAAGGCGCCATTTATTCTTTGAAAGAATTATTGGTTGGGTACTTATTCCATAAACCTTATTGCGCTTATATTCCTTTAAGAAATAAATAAATCATCATTTATTCTTTTTGATCTTCCGCGTTCGTGAGCAATAGTGGCGCCACGCAACGAACCGCTAAGGAACATCACCATGAGCATCCGCCTGGGCGACATCGCCCCCGACTTCGAGCAGGACTCCAGCGAGGGTCGCATCCGTTTTCACGAGTGGCTGGGCGAGAGCTGGGGCGTGCTGTTTTCCCACCCCGCCGACTTCACCCCGGTGTGCACCACCGAGCTGGGCTTCACCGCCAAGCTGAAAGACGAATTCGCCCGGCGCGGCGTGAAGGCCATCGCCCTGTCGGTGGACCCGGTGGACTCGCACATCAAGTGGATCGACGACATCAACGAAACCCAGAACACCCGGGTCAACTTCCCGATCCTGGCCGACGCCGACCGCAAGGTCTCCGGCCTGTACGACCTGATCCACCCGAACGCCAACGACACCCTCACCGTGCGTTCGCTGTTCATCATCGACCCGAACAGGAAGGTGCGCCTGATCATCACTTACCCGGCCAGCACCGGACGCAACTTCCACGAGATCCTGCGTGTCATCGACTCGCTGCAGCTCACCGACCACCACAAGGTCGCCACCCCGGCCAACTGGCAGGACGGTGACGAGGTAGTGATCGTGCCGTCGCTGAAGGACGAGGCAGAGATAGCCCAGCGCTTCCCGCAAGGCTATCGCGCGGTGAAGCCCTACCTGCGTCTGACGCCGCAGCCGAACCGTTAAGGACAGAGCATGCACGTTGTCCTGTTGTCCGGCAGCCCATCGGCGCGCTCACGCACCGAACTGCTGCTGGAGTATGTGAGCCAGCGCCTGCAGGCCAATGGTCTGGAGGTCAGCCTGCTACGGATACGCGACTTTCCGGCCGACGCCCTGCTGCATGCCGACTTTTCCAGCGCCGCGGTGCAGCAGCTGCAGGCGGCAGTGGCCAGCGCCGACGGCCTGGTGGTCGCCACCCCGGTGTACAAGGCGTCCTTCACCGGCGCGCTGAAGGTGTTGCTCGACCTGCTGCCGGAGCGCGCCCTGGCGCACAAGGCGGTACTGCCCATCGCCAGTGGCGGCAGCCCCGCCCATTTGCTGGCCGTGGATTACGCGCTGAAGCCGGTACTGGCGGCGCTGAAAGCCCAGGAGATGCTCCCCGGCGTGTTCGCCGTGGACAAGCAGATCGCCTATCCGGAAGGGGACCACCCCGCCCGCATTGACGAGGAACTGCGCGAGCGTCTCGATGAATCGGTGGAGCAGCTGGTCGCCGCCCTCGCGCGCCGGCCGAAACCGATCGACCCGAATCTGTTGAACGACCGGCTGGTGAACGCCCGCTGGAGTATCTGAACCGACACACAGCAACACCCCGCCTTACTCGCCCGCCAACGGGCAAGCAGGTCGCCAACCCAGAAACCACAGCAAAGGAGAGCGCCATGCGCACCATTACTTTGCGTCGGAGCCTGGTCGCCCTGTTTGCCGCGGCCATCTCATTCGGCGCCATCACTCAAGCTCACGCTGCTTCTCAGGATAAGAGCGTCCTGCGTATCGGCTATCAGAAGTACGGCACCCTGGTGCTGCTCAAGGCCAAAGGCACGCTGGAGAAGCGCCTGGCCGAGCAGGGCGTCGAGGTGAAATGGACCGAGTTCCCCGGCGGCCCGCAGCTGCTCGAAGGGCTCAATGTCGGTTCGGTGGACTTCGGTGTCACCGGCGAAACCCCGCCGGTATTTGCCCAGGCTGCCGGCGCCGATCTGCTCTACGTGGCCCACGAGCCGCCAGCGCCGACTGGCGAGGCGATCCTGGTGCCGAAGGATTCGTCGATCAAGAACGTTGCCGAACTCAAGGGTAAGAAAATCGCCCTGAACAAGGGCTCCAACGTGCACTACCTGCTGGTGCGCGCCCTGGAAGACGCCGGCCTGAAGTACAGCGACATTCAGCCCGTGTACCTGCCGCCAGCCGATGCCCGCGCCGCCTTCGAGCGTGGCAGCGTCGAGGCCTGGGTGATCTGGGACCCCTTCCAGTCCGCCGCCGAGCACCAGCTGCAGGCGCGCAGCCTGCGTGACGGTAGCGGCCTGGTCGACAACCACCAGTTTTACCTGGCCACCCGCCCCTATGCCGAGAAGAACCCGCAGGTGATCGGCGTGCTGGTCGAGGAAATCCGCGGCGTCGGCGAGTGGGTCAAGGGCAACCTCGACGAAGCCACCAGCCAGGTCGCCCCGCTGATCGGCCTGTCGCCGGCAATCACCCGCCAGGCCGTCGAGCGCCAGGGCTACGGCGCGCGGTTCATTACCCCTGAGGTGATCGCCGCGCAGCAGAAGATCGCCGACACCTTCACCGACCTCAAGCTGATCCCCAAGCGCCTGACCATCGCGGACGTGATCTGGACTCCTCCGGGCTCGGTCAAGGTGGCCCAGCAGTAACGGCCAACCCTCTCCCCTACGCGGGCCACCCCAGCCCCTCTCCCATAAATGGGGAGGGGAGATTGTGGCACCGGTACGGCTCTTCCCTCTCCCGTTTACGGGAGAAGGCGGCCCGCAGGGTCGGGAGAGGGGCGGTACAACATCGAATTCGAGTAGCCCGGATGCAATCCGGGAAATCCAGCCCCGGGTTGCATCCCGGCTACGCCTGACCAAGGAGACCACTCCGTGAGCCTCAACATTTTCTGGTTCCTTCCCACCCACGGCGACGGCAAGTACCTCGGCACCGCCGAAGGCGCCCGCGCCGTCGACCATGGCTATCTCACCCAGATCGCCCAGGCCGCCGACCGCCTCGGCTTCGGCGGCGTGCTGATCCCCACCGGGCGTTCCTGCGAGGACTCCTGGCTGGTGGCTGCCTCGCTGATCCCGGCGACGCAGAACCTGAAGTTCCTCGTCGCGCTGCGCCCGGGGATCATTTCGCCCACCGTGGCCGCGCGCCAGGCGGCGACCCTGGACCGCCTGTCCAATGGCCGCGCGCTGTTCAACCTGGTCACCGGTGGCGATCCGGACGAACTGGCCGGCGACGGCCTGCACCTGTCACACGAGGAGCGTTACGAAGCTTCCGTCGAATTCACCCGCATCTGGCGTCGCGTGCTGGAGGGCGAGACCGTCGACTACGACGGCAAGCACCTGCAGGTGAAGGGCGCCAAGCTGCTCTACCCGCCGATCCAGCAGCCGCGCCCGCCGCTGTACTTCGGTGGTTCCTCCGAAGCCGCCCAGGACTTGGCCGCCGAGCAGGTCGAGCTGTACCTGACCTGGGGCGAGCCGCCAGTCGCGGTGGCCGAAAAGATCGCCGCCGTGCGCGAGAAAGCTACCCGCCAAGGTCGTACGGTGCGCTTCGGCATCCGCCTGCACGTCATCGTGCGCGAGACCACCGAGGAAGCCTGGGCCGCCGCTGATCGCCTGATCAGCCACCTGGACCAGGACACCATCGACCGCGCCCAGGCTTCTCTGGCGCGCTTCGACTCGGTTGGCCAGCAGCGCATGGCCGCCCTGCACGGCGGCAAGAAGGACAACCTGGAAGTCTCGCCGAACCTCTGGGCTGGCGTCGGCCTGGTGCGTGGCGGTGCCGGCACCGCGCTGGTCGGCGATGGCCCGACCGTGGCCGCGCGGGTGAAGGAGTATGCCGACCTCGGCATCGACACCTTCATCTTCTCCGGCTACCCGCACCTGGAAGAGTCGTACCGCGTCGCCGAGCTGCTGTTCCCGCACCTGGATATCGCCCAGCCGGAACGCCCGGCTAGCCGCGGCTACGTCAGCCCGTTCGGCGAAATGATCTCCAGCGACATCCTGCCCAAGGCCGCTTCGGCCAGCTGAAAGGCACCCTCTCCCCAACCCTCTCCCATAAATGGGAGAGGGAGTAGACGGGGTGGTAGCCGAGCTCGGCGTAGCCGGCAACACAGAACATCCCCTCGCCCCCTCTGGGGAGAGGGTTAGGGAGAGGGGCGGAGCCTTCACCTCACTCCACAGCGAAGAATCTAAGAAAGGAGCGTTGCCATGTCGACGCACAAGCTACACAACATCGGTCGCCGCCTGGCGCCCTGGGCGCTGCCGGTCGCACTGCTGGCCCTGTGGCAGGGCGCGGTGGTCGCAGGCTGGCTGTCCACGCGCATCCTGCCGGCGCCCAGCGCGGTGATCGAGGCGGGTTGGGCACTGCTTTCCAGCGGCGAGATCTGGACTCACCTGGCCATCAGCGGCCAGCGCGCGGCCATCGGTTTCGCTATCGGCGGCGGCATCGGCCTGCTGCTCGGCTTCATCACCGGCCTGTCCAACTGGGGCGAGCGCTTCCTCGACAGCTCGGTGCAGATGATTCGTAACGTGCCGCACCTGGCGCTGATCCCGCTGGTGATCCTGTGGTTCGGCATCGACGAAGCGGCGAAGATCTTCCTGGTCGCCCTCGGCACCCTGTTCCCCATCTATCTGAATACCTACCACGGCATCCGCAACGTCGACCCGGCCCTGGTGGAGATGGCGCGCAGCTACGGCCTCAAGGGTTTCGCCCTGTTCTGGCAGGTGATCCTGCCCGGCGCGCTGCCGTCGATCCTGGTCGGTGTGCGCTTCGCCCTCGGCTTCATGTGGCTGACGTTGATCGTGGCGGAGACCATCTCCGCCAGCAGCGGCATCGGTTACCTGGCGATGAACGCCCGCGAGTTCCTGCAGACCGACGTGGTGGTGCTGGCCATCCTGCTCTACGCGGTGCTTGGCAAGCTGGCCGACGTCGCCGCCCGCCTGCTCGAACGTGCCTGGCTGCGCTGGCATCCGGCCTACCAGGCCAAGGCAGGTGCGCAATGACTGCCCTGCACAGCATTCGCCAGGGCAGACCGCTGGGCGGCACTCCGCTGGACGGCATCCCGCTGGCCATCGAGGGCATCCGCAAGGCCTTCGGCGAGCGCGAGGTGCTCAAAAGCATCGACCTGCACATCCCGGCCGGGCAGTTCGTTGCCGTGGTCGGCCGCAGTGGCTGCGGCAAGAGCACTCTACTGCGCCTGCTGGCCGGGCTCGACGCGCCCAGCGGCGGCCAGCTGCTGGCCGGCAACGGCCCGCTGGCGGCGGCCCGCGAAGACACCCGGCTGATGTTCCAAGACTCGCGCCTGCTGCCGTGGAAGCGCGTGATCGACAACGTCGGCCTCGGCCTGTCCGGTGAATGGCGGCCCAGGGCGCGCGAAGCACTGGCCGCCGTCGGTCTGGCCGACCGCGCCCACGAGTGGCCAGCGGCCCTCTCCGGCGGGCAGAAGCAGCGCGTGGCCTTGGCCCGTGCGCTGATCCACCAGCCTCGCCTGCTGCTGCTCGACGAGCCGCTGGGCGCCTTGGACGCGCTGACCCGCATCGAAATGCAGCAACTGATCGAAGGCCTGTGGCAGCAACACGGCTTCACCGTGCTGCTGGTGACCCACGACGTGGCCGAGGCCGTGGCCATCGCTGACCGGGTGATCCTGATCGAGGATGGAGAGATCGGCCTCGACCTGGCCGTCGACCTGCCGCGTCCGCGCCATCGCGGCTCTGCGCGCCTGGCCGCGCTGGAGGCCGAAGTGCTCGACCGCGTGCTGGCGCTGCCGGCCACGCCGCCGCAACCCGAACCCGTTTCCCCATTGCCCACGCAACTGCGCTGGGCGCTGTGAGCAACTGCGAATCCGTGGCCCGGATGCATCCGGGAGCGGAGCCGATGATTTCCCGGATTGCATCCGGGCTACCCACGACCAAGGAGCAACACCATGACCATCAAAGCCATCAATGTGCGTAACCAGTTCAAGGGCACCATCAAGGAGATCGTGATCGGCGACGTGCTGTCGGAAATCGACGTGCAGACCGCCGCCGGCATCGTCACCTCGGTGATCACCACCCGCTCGGTGCGCGAGCTGGAGCTACAGGTGGGCAGCGAGGTGATCGCCTTCGTCAAATCCACCGAGGTTTCGATTGCCAAGCTCTGATCACGGCCTGTGCCGTTTCAGCCCTGGGGCGGAGTCGAGCGCAGGTGCTCCGCCGGCTGCGGTCGGCCGAACCAGTAGCCCTGGCCCAGGCTGCAGCCGATCTCGCGCAGGAATGCCGCCTGCTCGGCCGTCTCGATGCCCTCGGCCAGCACTCGCAGGCCGAGGCTGTGGCCGAGGGTGACCACCGCGCGGGCGATGGCCGCGTCCTCACGGTCCTGCGGCAGGCCGCGGACGAAGCTCTGGTCGAGCTTGAGCTTGTGCACCGGCAGGCTCTTCAGGCGCGCGAGCGACGAGTAGCCGGTGCCGAAGTCGTCGATGGCCAGGCGCACGCCCAGGCGGTGCAGCTGGTCGAGCAGCTCGCTGGCGCGCTCGGGGTCGTCCATCACCGCGCTTTCCGTCACCTCCAGCTCCAGCTGCTGCGGGCTCAGGCCGCTGTCGCGCAACACCCGCTCTACCCGCAGATCCAGTTCGCCGCGGCTGAACAGCCGGCTGGAGACGTTGACCGCGACGAACTCCAGCGCCAGGCCGTCGGCCTGCCAGCGGCGCATCTGCGCGCAGGCCTGCTCCAGTACCCAGGCGTCAATGGCGCCGATCAGGCCGCTGTCCTCGGCCACCGGGATGAACTCGCCGGGCGGCACCAGGCCGCGCTCGGGGTGCTGCCAGCGCACCAGCGCCTCGGCACCGAGCATGGCGCCGCTCTCCAGCGCGTGGATCGGCTGGTAGTGCACGCGTAACTGGTCTTGCTCCAGCGCCTGACGCAGCTCCGATTCCAGGCGCACGCGCTGGCGGGCGACGGTGGTCATGTCCTGGCTGTAGAAGCTGAACGTCTGGCGCCCGCTGCTCTTGGCGCGGAACAGCGCCGAGTCGGCATTGCGCAGCAGCTGCTCGACGCTGTCGCCGTCGTCGGGAAACAGGCTGATGCCGATGCTGGCGCCGATGAACAGCGGCTGGTCGTCGACCATGAAGGGTTCGCGCAGGCAGTCCAGCAGCTGCAAGGCCAGCTGCGAGGCCTGTTCGGCCTGGGCGCAGTCGCTGCTGAGCAGGCCGAATTCGTCGCCGCCGAGGCGGGCGAGCGTGACGCCGGGGCCGAAGGCGTCGTTCAGGCGTTCGCCGATCAGCCGCAGCAGGCGGTCGCCGGTGTTGTGGCCAAGGCTCTCGTTGACGATCTTGAAGTGGTCGAGGTCGACCAGCAGCAGCGCGCCGCGCCGCTGTTCGCCGCGCACCCGCTGCAGGGCCTGCTCGATGCGCTCGCCGAACAGCAGGCGGTTGGGCAGGGTGGTCAGCGGGTCGTGGTGGGCCAGGTAGTCCAGCTCGTGCTGGGAGCGCTTGATGGCGCTGACGTCGGAAAACACCGCGACGTAGTGGCTGAGGTGGCCGTTCTCGTCGCGCACCGCGCGCAGGCATTGCCAGATGGGGAACACCTCGCCGTCTTTGCGCCGGTTCCAGATTTCCCCGCTCCAGGTGCCGCGCTCGTTCAGCGCATGCCAGAGCGCGCGGTAGAAGGTGTCGTCGTGGCGACCGGACTTGAACATGCTGGGCTGGCGCCCGAGCACTTCCTCGGCGGTGTAGCCGGTGATGCGGGTGAAGGCCGGATTGACGTGGACGATGCGCTGCTCGCGGTCAGTGACCAGCACGCCCTCGAGGGTGCTGTCGAATACTGCGGCCGCCTGCCGAAGGCTGTCCTCGTCGGCGCGGCGCTGGGTGATGTCGCTGGAGGTGCCGATGAAGCGGCTCGGCTCGCCGGCCTCGTCCAGCAACAGCTGGCCACGGGCGTAGAGCCAGCGGTAGTCGCCGTTGTGGTGGCGCAGCCGGAAGATGCTTTCGTAATAAGGACTGCGCTCCTCGATGAGGGTACGCAGCCGTTCCGCGGCGAGTTCGCGATCTTCGGGATGCAGGCGCGACACCCACGCCTCCCGGTCGTCACCGAATTCTTCGGGTGTGTAACCGAGTATTTCGCAGTAGCGGCGCGAGTAGTACACCCGGTCGCTCTTCATGTCCCAATCCCAGAGTCCCTCCTGCGCCGAGTCCAGCGCCAGGATCAGGCGCTCCTCGCTGCGTTTCAGCGCAACGCGGGCGCGCAGCTGCTCCGCGTGGTGCTGGTTCAGCGCGTAGAACAAGGCGAAGCCGCTGAACAGCACGAAAATAAAGCCCTTCATCGTCTGGTAGTGGGCCAGCGCAACGCGGTCGAAGCCCAGCCGCAACAGCAGGGTGTCGCTGCACAAAATCCATAGGGAAGCGACGATCAGATAAAGCAGGGTGAGCTGCAGCGGGCTGCGCTGAAATTTCATCAAGGGGGCGACCAGGCCGAATGAGAGCTGCGGCACATTATAGATACGAAGGCATCCAGTGCATTCGCGTCTAAATGACCCACTGGTTTTCTCCCCCGGCTTGGGGATAATGCCGGCAGGCCAGGGCCCCGGCCGCGATCTTCTCCCCGCGAGGCAATACCCTTCATGTGGTACAACGGTTTTCTCGATCTGTCGCCGTGGCAACTGGTGGCAGTCACCCTGGTGCTGACCCACATCACCATCGTCAGCGTCACCGTCTATCTGCACCGCTACTCCGCGCACCGCGCGCTGGAGCTGCATCCCGCACTCAAGCACTTCTTCCGTTTCTGGCTGTGGATGACCACCGGCCAGAACACCCGTGAGTGGACTGCCATCCACCGCAAGCACCACGCCAAATGCGAGACCGTCGATGACCCGCACAGCCCGGTGATCAAGGGCCTCGGCACCGTGCTGCGCAAGGGCGCGGAGCTGTACCAGGAAGAGGCGAAGAACGAAGAAACCCTGCGCATCTACGGCAAGAACTGCCCGGATGACTGGCTCGAGCGCAACGTCTACAGCCGTTTCCCCATGGGCGGCATCATCCTCATGGCGATCATCGACCTGGCCCTGTTCGGCGTGCTCGGCATGACCGTGTGGGCGGTGCAGATGATGTGGATTCCGGTGTGGGCTGCGGGCGTGATCAATGGCCTCGGCCATGCCGTCGGCTACCGCAACTTCGAGTGCCGCGACGCCGCGACCAATCTGGTGCCCTGGGGCATCCTGATCGGCGGCGAAGAGCTGCACAACAACCACCACACCTACCCGAACAGCGCCAAGCTGTCGGTGAAGAAGTGGGAGTTCGACATGGGCTGGGCCTGGATCAAGCTGTTCAGCGCCCTCGGCATGGCCAAGGTGCAGCGCGTGGCGCCTATCGCCCACCGCGTCGAGGGCAAGCACAGCCTGGACATGGACACCGCCATGGCCATCCTCAACAACCGCTTCCAGATCATGGCCCAGTACCGCAAGCTGGTGATCAAGCCGCTGGTGAAGCAGGAGCTGGCCAAGGCCGACGAGTCGGTGCGCCACCTGTTCCGCCGCGGCAAGCGCCTGCTGTCGCGCGAGACCAGCCTGCTGGAAGACAAGCACCACGCGCGCATCAGCGAGCTGCTGGCGCAGAGCCAGGCGCTGAAGGTGATCTACGAGAGGCGCATCGCCCTGCAGCAGATCTGGGCCAAGACCAGCAGCAACGGCCACGACATGCTCGAGGCGATCAAGCAGTGGGTGCACGAGGCCGAGGCCAGCGGCATCCAGTCCCTGCGCGAGTTCGCCGAGCAGCTGAAGACCTACTCGCTGCGCCCGGCTACCGCCTGAGTCGCCGCGATCTGCAAGAGCCCGCCTCCGGCGGGCTTTTTTATGCCCAGCCGTCGTGGCGCCTGAGCGAACGAGGCCGAGAAGCGCTCGGCGTAGCCCGGATGCAATCCGGGAGGCAGGCGGCTCCGTTCCCCGGATTGCATCCGGGCTACCTTACTGCTCGCTGCACCCGGCGGCGACCTGAGTCGCTGAGATCAGAAGGCCTGCCATACGGGGCTTTGCGCCTAGCCGTGACGGCTATACCGGTTGCTTGAGGGAATGAGGCCGGGAAGCGCTCGTCGTAGCCGCAATGCCTCGCGGAAGCGTGTTAACCCGGTGCGCCTTCTCTTTGCCCATGAAAAAGCCCGCCGAAGCGGGCTCTGGTCCGGCTGCGATCAGCGTTTTTGCGGCGCCGGCTGTTGCTGGGTGATGCAGTGGATATTGCCGCCGCCGAGGAGGATCTCGCGGCCCGGGACCATCACGACGCGGTGCTCGGGGAACACGCGTTGCAGGATGGCGCGCGCTTCTTCGTCCTTGGGGTCGTCGAAGCTCGGCGCGACGATGCCACCGTTGACGATCAGGAAGTTGACGTAGGAGCCGGCCAGGCGCACCGCGGGACTGCGTTCCTGGCTGCCTTGGGCGGCGTCCACGCCGGCGCACTCTTCCTCGCTGGCATGCAGCGGGCCGGGAATCGGCATCTTGTGCACGACCAGTTGGCGACCCTTGGCATCGCGGGCGGACTCCAGCACCTGCATCGCCGCCTGGCAGCGCGGGTAGTTGGGGTCGTTGGCGTCGTCGGTCCAGGCCAGTAGCACTTCGCCAGGGCGCACGTAGCAGCAGAAGTTGTCGACGTGGCCGTCGGTCTCGTCGTTGAACAGGCCGTCCGGCAGCCAGATCACCGTGTCGATGGCCAGGTGATCGCGCAGCACCGCCTCGATCTCTTCGCGGGACAGGTGCGGATTGCGGTTCCTGTTGAGCAGGCATTCCTCGGTGGTGATCAGGGTGCCTTCACCATCGACGTGAATGGAGCCGCCCTCCAGCACGAAGCCCTCGGTGCGGTAGCGGTCGCAGCGCTCGATTTCGAGGATCTTGCTGGCCACCTGGTCGTCGCGCTGCCAGGGCCAGTACAGGCCGCCGTCGAAGCCGCCCCAGGCGTTGAAGCTCCAGTCCACGCCGCGCACGTCACCCTGATCGCTGGTGACGAAGGTGGGTCCAGTGTCGCGCACCCAGGCGTCGTCGGTGCTGATTTCCACCAGGCGGATGCCGCTGCCGTCGAGGCGCGCGCGGGCGTTCTCGTATTGGCCTGCGGATACGCAGACGGTGACCGGCTCGAACTCGGCGATGGCGCGGGCCACGGCGGTGAAGGCGGCCTGCGCCGGCTTGCCGCCGAGGCGCCAGTTGTCCGGGCGCTCGGGCCAGACCATCCAGGTCTGGCTGTGGGGTTCCCATTCGGCGGGCATGCGGAAGCCGTCGGCGCGTGGGGTGGAGGTCAGAGTGGGCATTGCGTGGCTCCGTAGGGTGCGCCATGCGCACCGGCGAAGGTGTCTGGAGGCGAGGTGCGCGCGGCGCACCTGCCCGTACGGTCACTGCGAGGGCATGTCGCCGTCGAGGGTCGAGAGCGGCCAGTATAGGTTCGGGCGGCGGTCGCGGAACACGCCCCAGGCGCTACGCACCTGCTCTAGGCGGTCCAGGTCGAAGCTGTGCACCATTACACCCTCTTCGGTTTCGCCCAGTTCCTCGACCTTCTCGCCGAACTGATCGGCGATGAAGGACGAGCCGTAGAAGGTAATGGCGTAGCCGTCCTGCTCTTCACGGCCGATGCGGTTGGAGGCGATCAGCGGCATCAGGTTGGCACCAGCATGGCCCTGTTGCACGCGCTGCCAGTGATTGCGCGAGCTGATGCTCGGGTCGTGCGGCTCGCTGCCGATGGCGGTCGGGTAGAACAGCAGCTCGGCGCCCATCAGCGCCATGCTGCGCGCCGCCTCGGGGAACCACTGGTCCCAGCAGATGCCGACGCCGATCTTGGCGTAGCGGGTGTTCCACACCTTGAAGCCGGAATCGCCCGGATTGAAGTAGTACTTCTCGTGATAACCGGGGCCGTCCGGGATATGACTCTTGCGGTACACGCCAAGGAGGCTGCCGTCGGCGTCGATGATGGCGATGCTGTTGAAGCGGGCGCGGCCGGCGCGCTCGAAGAAGCTGATCGGCAGCACCACCTGCAGCTCACGGGCGACCTGCTGGAAATGCAGGATCGCCGGATTCTCCTCGGCCGGGGTGGCCAGTTGCAGGTAGTCCGGGTTGGGCTTCTGGCAGAAGTAAGGCGTCTCGAACAGCTCCTGGATCAGGATGATCTGGGCCCCCTGGGCAGCCGCCTGGCGTACGAGTTTCTCGGCCGTGGCGATGTTGGCGGTGCTGTCCCAGGAACAGGCCATCTGGGTGGCGGCGACGGTAACGGTACGCGACATGAAACACCTCGAAGAGCATGGAAGGGCGCGTCTGGCATGCGACGCGACTGTGCCGTGGTGACGGCGAATGCTCGATTTATATCCGATAAAAATCGGCTTTAAAAGCGAAAATTAATTTAGTGATGCGTGTTTCTTTGGCTGATAAATATCGATCCGATGAACTGGCTGCGCAACGACCAACGCGTGCCGAAGGCGCGCGCGACGGGGCCGCGCGAGGGGACCCGCGTGCCTGAGGGAACGTCGATGGATATCGGGTTTAGTTCAGCGGCTCATCGCGCTTCGGCAGCGCCGGCGGCAGGTACAGGCCCAGGTAGGCATCGAATACGCGCATGCCTTCGTCGGCCAGGCGCGGCGTGATTTCGCCATGCAGCTGCACCGAGCGCGCATAGACCCGGTCGCCCAGCTCCATGGCCAGGGCGAACACGTCGATGTCGTCCGGCAGTTGCGGCAGCGGGAAGTGTCTGTCGAAGAGCTGCTGCATCAGGCGGCCCAGCTCCAGGTCGTGCTGGCGGTCGGCCTGGGTCACCTCGGACAGACCGTGCTGCGCCAGGATCAGCTGACGCGCCGCGGTGTCGTCGGCATAGATCGCCAGCATGCGCTGCTCGATGAGGCGCGACAGGTCTCGCCAGTCGCGCAGCTGTGCGTGCTCCACCGGCTGCAGTAGACAGTCGCGAAAGGCCGCGTGGATGTCGGCGGTCAGCGCTTCCAGCAGCGCCGGTACGCTGGCGAAGAAGTGGTACACGGAGGAGGGCGGAATGCCCGCCCGCTCGGCCACCGCGTAGATGGTGAGACCGGCGAAGCCCTGGGTGCCGAGCAACTCGCGTGCCGCCTCGAGGATCAGCTCGATGCGCGCCTGGCTGCTGGCGCGGGGCTTGCGGGGCTGGGCGGTGCGGGGCATGCGGTGTCCTCTGACGACTGTTCCTTCATGGGTGCGTTGCTGCGCCGGCAATGGTGCTCGCAATGATACAGGGTGCCATGTGCCGCGCAGCCCGAAGGCCGAGCCATCAGAAGACGGCGGCCTCTCGGGCAGGCGCTATTGGACGTCAGACGGACAGGGGAGGCAAGGCCGCCGCTTCAGCTGCCTTCGCGAAAGCGCGCCCAGACCTCGTCGCGCGCGGTCTTCAACTTCTCCGGCAGCGGCAGCAGGCTGAACAGGCGGCTCTTGGCATCGTTCATGTCACCGCCGAGCTGGTCGCGCAGCGCGGGTTCGAGGAACTCATGGGCATCGGCGTTGGCGCTGGGATAGAGCGTCTTGCTGCTGATCTGCGCGGCCACCTGCGGCTGCATCAGGAAGTCGATGAACTGGTGCGCCAGGTCGGCGCGGCGGGCGCTGGCGGGGATTACCAGGTTGTCGATGAACAGCGTTGAGCCCTCCTCGGGAATCACGAACTTCACCGGCTGCCCGGCATTGCTGGCGCTCAGTGCGTCGCCGACCCAGGCCACCGCCATGCACAGGTTGCCCTGGCTGAGGTCGTCGATGTAGCGCTCGCTGTCGACGTAGCGCAGGTTCGGCCGCAGGGTCTGCAGCATCTCGCCAGCCTTGTAGAAGCGCGACGGCGGACTGGTGCTGAAGTTGCGGCCCTGGTAGTTGAGCAGGCTGTGCAGCAGCTCGTCAGGCGCATCCAGCACGCTGATGCCGCAGGTGCTCAGCTTGGCGCTCTGCTCGGCGTCGAACAGCAGGCTCCAGCTCTGCGGCAGCGGGCCGCCGTAGGCCGCCTCGGCCTGCGGGGTATTGATCGCCAGGCCGACGGCGCCCCACAGATAGGGCACCGCGTAGCGGTTCTGCGGGTCGACTGCCGCCAGCTTGCTCAGCAGGTGCTTGTCCAGATGCTTGCGATTGGGCAGCCGGGTCAGGTCGAGAGGCTGCAGGCGGCCCTGCTCGATCAGCGGCGGCAGATCGTTCTGCGAAGGCACGGCGATGTCGATGCTCTCGCCGCTGGCGATGATCTCGTTCAGTTCCTCGGCCGAGGCGTAGGTGTGGTACTCCACCTGGATGCCGGTGGCCTTGGTGAAGTCCGCCAGCACCTGCGGCGCGATGTAATCGTTCCAGTTGTACACGCGGATGCTGTCGGCGGCAGCCGCCAGCCCGGGCGAGAGAGCCAGCAGCAAGGGAGCAAGAATGCGAAACATGACGACCTCCTTGGCAAATGATTGGCACGGCTTCGCCACTTCGCGGGATGTCGCGAAGTGGCGAGGTTGGCGGCAGTAGAAAAGACGACGCCGGCTTTGGGCCGGCGTCAGGGCGTTGCGTCAGACGGTGTGCAGGTACCAGTTGTATTCCAGATCCGAGATCGTGGTCTCGAATTCCTGCAGTTCGGCTTCCTTGCACGCGACGAAGATGTCGATGTAGTCCGGGCTGATGTACTTGTTCAGCACCTCGCTGTCGTCCAGCTCGCGCAGGGCATCGCGCAGGTTGTTCGGCAGGCTTTGTTCCAGCTGCTCGTACGAGTTGCCTTCGATCGGCTCCCCGGGATCGACCTGGTTGGTCAGGCCATGGTGAATACCGGCGAGAATCGCCGACATCATCAGGTACGGGTTGGCATCGGCGCCGGCCACGCGGTGCTCGATGCGCACGGCATCGGCGCTGCCGGTCGGCACGCGGACGGCCACGGTGCGGTTGTCCAGGCCCCAGCTCGGCGCATTGGGCACATAGAACTGCGCGCCGAAGCGGCGGTACGAGTTGACGTTGGGGCAGAGGAAGGCCATGGACGCCGGCATGGTCTCCAGGACACCGCCGATCGCATGGCGCAGTGCGGCGTTCTCCTGGGGATCATCGCTGGTGAAGATGTTCTTGCCGGTGGTCTTGTCGAGCAGCGAGATGTGCACGTGCAGGCCGTTGCCCGCCTGGCCCGGGTAGGGCTTGGCCATGAAGGTGGTGTCCATCTCATGGTCGTAGGCGATGTTCTTGATCAGGCGCTTGAGCAGCAGCGCGTGGTCGCAGGCCTTGATGGCATCTTCCACGTGATGCAGGTTGACCTCGAACTGTGCCGGGGCGCTTTCCTTGACGATGGCGTCGGCCGGGATGCCCTGTTCCTTGGCGGCTTCGAGCATGTCCTGCAGGCAGTCGACGTACTCGTCGAGGTCGTCGATCAGGTACACCTGGGTGGAGATCGGGCGCTTGCCCGACATCGGCGAGCGCGGCGGCTGCGGACGGCCGTTCACGTTCTCCTGGTCGATCAGGTAGAACTCCAGTTCGAACGCGGCGCAGATGCGCAGATTCATCTCGTCGAACTTCGCCACGACCTGGCGCAGCACTTCGCGCGGGTCGGCGAAGAACGGCTTGCCGTCCAACTCGTGCATGGTCATCAGCAGCTGCGCGGTGGGGCGCTTCTGCCAGGGCTCGTTGCACAGGGTATTGGCGATGGGGAAGCAGATGCGGTCGGCGTCGCCGATGTCCAGGCCGAGGCCCGTGCTTTCGACGGTGGAGCCATTGATATCGAGGGCGAACAGCGAGGCGGGCAGGTTGATGCCCTTTTCATACACCTTGTGCAGGCTGTTCCGTTCGATGCGCTTGCCGCGCACCACCCCATTCATATCCGCAATCAGAAGGTCAACGAACTGGACCTCGGGATGTTCCTTAAGGAACGCGTTAGCCTCGTTGAGCTGAACGGCACGCGGGGGTACCGACATGATGCACACCTTTTTTGTTAAAAATATCAATCATGCAATCGCACAACCCGAGTCAATCTCAATCACCCTTGGGCTGTCAATAGCGGCTCATTCTGCCCTGAAACGGGGCTCGATGGCCAGTTTTGGGGCATTTCGGGCATCTCTAACCCGTCGCGCGGCCCCGTGGTTCCTGCTGCTCAGTGGGGCGTGTTCAATTTTTTACAGCCCTATTGTGTAATAAATTGAACAAGGCTAATCTCGGCCTCACCTGACAACAGCATAAGAACGGGTGTCCCATGTTGCGCCTGCCGATCATCGGCGTCACCGCCTGCGCCAAGCAGGTGGGCCTTCATCCCAACCACATCGTCGGCGACAAGTACGTCCGCGCGGTGGCGGTAGGAGCCGAAGGACTGCCCCTGGTGATTCCGGCGCTGGGCGAACTGATCGATCAGGACACCCTGCTGGCCAGCGTCGACGGCCTGGTCTTCACCGGCTCGCCGTCCAACGTCGAACCCCATCACTATAGTGGTCCGGCCAGTGCGCCCGGCACCCATCACGACGCCTTCCGCGACGCCACCACCCTGCCGCTGATTCGCAAGGCCGTCGAGGCCGGCGTTCCGGTGCTGGGCATCTGCCGCGGCTTCCAGGAAATGAACGTGGCCTTCGGCGGCAGCCTGCACCAGCGCGTGCAGGAGGTGACCGGGATGATGGACCACCGCGAGCCGGCCGACGAGCCGGTCGACATTCAATACGCCCCCCGCCACACGGTGCACGTGCAGGCCGGCGGGGTGCTCGCCGGCCTCGGCTTGCCGGGCGAGATTCAAGTCAATTCCATTCATGGCCAGGGCGTGCAGCGTCTGGCGCCGGGCCTTCGCGTAGAAGCTCTGGCGCCCGACGGGTTGATCGAAGCCTTTTCCGTCGAAGGCGCGCGTAGCTTCGCGCTCGGGGTGCAATGGCACCCGGAATGGCAGGTACGATCCAACCCGAATTATCTCGCCATCTTCCAGGCCTTTGGTGAGGCTTGCAGGAAGAGGGTGGGTCAACTGAGTAGGTGAGCAACCGGTCGGTGAAATCGGGAGGTTTCGCTAGGCTTTAACCGGTCCGCAGTAGCCGCTCTACAACCCTGAGGTCTCTATGAGTACCAAGCTTGACCAGCTCACCAGCTGGCTGAAAGAACGCAAAATCACCGAAGTTGAATGCCTGATCAGCGATCTTACCGGCATTGCCCGCGGCAAGATCTCGCCGACCAACAAGTTCCTCGACGAGAAGGGCATGCGCCTCCCCGAGAGTGTGCTGCTGCAGACCGTGACCGGCGACTACGTCGAGGACGACATCTATTACGAGCTGCTCGACGAGGCGGACATCGACATGTTCTGCCGTCCGGACGAAAACGCCGTGTTCCTGGTGCCCTGGGCCATCGAGCCCACCGCGATGGTGATCCACGACACCTTCGACAAGCAGGGCAACCCGATCGAGCTGTCGCCGCGCAACATCCTCAAGAACATCCTCAAGCTCTACGCCGACAAGGGCTGGAAGCCGATCGTCGCGCCGGAGATGGAGTTCTACCTGACCAAGCGCAACAGCGACCCCGACTTCCCTCTGGAGGCGCCGATGGGCCGCTCCGGTCGCCCGGAAGTCGGCCGCCAGTCGTTCTCCATCGACGCCGCCAACGAATTCGACCCGCTGTTCGAGGACGTCTACGACTGGTGCGAGCTGCAGGACCTGGACCTCGACACGCTGATCCACGAGGACGGCCCGGCGCAGATGGAGATCAACTTCCGTCATGGCGACGCGCTGCACCTGGCCGACCAGATCACCGTGTTCAAGCGCACCATGCGCGAGGCCGCGCTGAAGCACGACGTGGCGGCGACCTTCATGGCCAAGCCGATCACCGACCAGCCGGGCAGCGCCATGCACATCCACCAGAGCGTGGTGGACATCAAGACCGGCAAGAACCTGTTCTCTGACGCCGACGGCACCATGAGCGAGCTGTTCCTCAACCACATCGGCGGCCTGCAGAAGTACATCCCCGAGGTGCTGCCGCTGTTCGCGCCGAACGTCAACTCGTTCCGCCGCTTCCTGCCGGATACCTCGGCGCCGGTGAACGTCGAGTGGGGCGAAGAGAACCGCACCGTGGGCCTGCGCGTGCCGGAGGCCGGCCCGCAGAACCGCCGCGTGGAGAACCGCCTGGCCGGCGCCGACGCCAACCCGTATCTGGTGCTGGCCGCCTCGCTGCTGTGCGGCTACATCGGCATGGTCGAGGGCCTCAAGCCCAGCGCACCGGTCAAGGGCCGTGGCTACGAGCGGCGCAACCTGCGCCTGCCGGTGACCATCGAGAGCGCCCTGGAACGCATGGAGGCCTGCAAGGCCGCCGAGAAGTACCTGGGCGAGAAATTCGTTCGCGGCTATGTCGCGGTGAAGCGTGCCGAGCACGAAAACTACAAGCGGGTGATCAGCTCCTGGGAACGCGAGTTCCTGCTGCTCTCCGTCTGATAGGGAAGGGGGCCGGGTGGCGACGCCCGGCGTCCGACCGATGCGCAAAATCGAGGTGAAGAATGACTAACCCAGTGAACAACCCGAAAACCCGCGAATGGCAGGCCATGAGCCGTCAGCACCATCTCGCGCCGTTCAGCGACTACCAGCAGCTGCACGAGAAGGGCCCGCGCATCATCACCAAGGCCGACGGCGTCTATCTCTGGGATAGCGAAGGCCACAAGATTCTCGACGGCATGGCCGGTCTCTGGTGCGTTGCCGTCGGTTACGGCCGCGAGGAGCTGGTCGAGGCGGCCAGCGCGCAGATGCGTGAGCTGCCCTTCTACAACACCTTCTTCCAGACCGCCCATCCGCCGGCGCTGGAGCTGGCCCAGGCCATCGCCGAGGTGGCGCCGGAAGGCATGAACCATGTGTTCTTCACCGGTTCCGGCTCCGAGGGCAACGACACCATGCTGCGCATGGTCCGCCACTACTGGGCGCTCAAGGGCCAGCCGGATAAGAAGGTCATCATCTCCCGCCACAACGGCTACCACGGCTCCACCGTGGCCGGCGCCAGCCTGGGCGGCATGACCTACATGCACGAGCAGGGCGACCTGCCGATCCCGGGCATCGTGCACATCCCGCAACCGTACTGGTTCGGTGAGGGCGGCGACATGAGCCCCGAGGAGTTCGGCATCTGGGCCGCCGACCAGCTGGAGAAGAAGATCCTCGAGGTCGGCGAAGACAAGGTTGCCGCCTTCATCGCCGAGCCGATCCAGGGCGCCGGCGGTGTGATCATCCCGCCGGACAGCTATTGGCCGCGCATCCGCGAGATCGTCGCCAAGTACGACATCCTGTTCGTCGCCGACGAGGTGATCTGCGGCTTCGGCCGTACCGGCCAGTGGTTCGGCAGCGATCATTTCGGCAACCGGCCGGACCTGATGACTATCGCCAAGGGCCTGACTTCCGGCTACGTGCCCATGGGCGGCCTGATCGTCAGCGACAAGGTGTTCCAGGTGATCAATGCCGGCGGCGACTTCAACCACGGCTTCACCTATTCCGGCCACCCGGTGGCCGCCGCCGTCGGCCTGGCCAACCTGCGCATCCTCAAGGAAGAGAAGATCATCGAGCGGGTGCAGAGCGAAACGGCACCCTATTTGCAAAAGCGTTTGCGTGAGCTGGCCGATCACCCGCTGGTGGGAGAGGTCCGCGGCGTGGGCATGCTCGGCGCCATCGAACTGGCGAAGAACAAGCAGACCCGCGAGCGTTTTCCGGGCGAGATGGGCGTGGGCATGATCTGCCGCGGTCACTGCTTCGAGAACGGGCTGATCATGCGCGCCGTGGGCGACACCATGATCATTGCGCCGCCTCTGGTGATCAGCAAAGAGGAGATCGACGAGCTGGTCGAGAAGGCCCGCAAGTGCCTCGATCTGACCGCCCAGACAGTGCTGGCATAAGGCTTGAGTGACAGGCCAGACCTTGCCAGACTGCGGGGTGCGTTGGCCAGGCTCACCGGAGGGTGCGTCGCTCAGGCGACGCAGCCCCGGATACTACAAACGACAATGGAGCTAACTCGCATGATCAAGACTTTCGGCAAGACGCTGCTTGCCATGACTCTGGCGGGCGCCGTGGCCGGCATGGCCCAGGCCGACGACAAGGTGCTGCACGTCTACAACTGGTCCGACTACATCGCGCCGGAAACCCTGGAGAAATTCACCAAGGAAACCGGCATCAAGGTCGTCTACGACGTCTTCGACAGCAACGAAGTGCTGGAAGCCAAGCTGCTTGCGGGCAGCTCCGGTTACGACATCGTCGTACCGTCCAACCCGTTCCTGGCCAAGCAGATCAAGGCCGGCGTGTTCCAGAAGCTGGACAAGTCCAAGCTGCCGAACTGGAAGAACCTCGACACCAACCTGCTGAAGGCCCTGGACCCGAGCGACCCGGGTAACCAGTACTCCATTCCGTACATGTGGGGCACCATCGGCATCGGCTACAACGTCGACAAGGTCAAGGCCGTGCTGGGCGAAAACGCCCCGGTCGATTCCTGGGATCTGGTGTTCAAGCCGGAGAACATGGCCAAGCTGAAGGAGTGCGGCGTTTCCTTCCTCGACTCGCCGACCGAGATCCTGCCGGCTGCCCTCAACTACCTGGGCCTGAGCCCCACCAGCGAGAAGCCGGATGAGTTGAAGAAGGCCGAGGAACTGTTCCTCTCCGTGCGCAAGGACACCGCCTACTTCCACAGCTCGAAGTACATCGGCGACCTGGCCAACGGCAACATCTGTGTGGCCATCGGCTACTCGGGCGACCTGTACCAAGCCAAATCCCGCGCCGAAGAAGCCAAGAACGGCGTGAACATCCTGTACAGCATCCCGAAAGAAGGTGCCGGCAGCTTCTTCGACATGCTGGCCGTGCCGGCCGACGCGAAGAACGTCGAGGGCGCCCATGCCTTCCTGAACTTCCTGATGAAGCCGGAAATCATGGCTGAGATCACCAACTTCGTGCAGTTCCCCAACGGCAACGCGGCGGCTACCCCGCTGGTTGACGACGCGATCCGCAACGACCCGGGCATCTACCCGAACGAGGCGACCATGGCCAAGATCTACACCTTCCCGGACCTGCCGGCGAAAGTGCAGCGCACCATGACTCGCAGCTGGACGACCATCAAGTCCGGCAAGTAAGCGACCACAGCGACACCCTCCGGCGGGTGCTCCCGCCGGAGCCCCGCAGGAGGCTCCATGACCCACTTCGAGCACCGTTACACACGAGCCCCACACAGCTCCGTGCGCGGGCGGCTGGGCGAAGAACGGCATGGATGTCAGGGATAGGACAACGCGTTTTTCACCACGCCGGGTCGCGGTGCGACCTGCCAGATCAACAAGAAAGAGGACCGACGTGTGCGAACTTCCTTCCGTAAAACCCTGACCGCTGCGGCGGTGGCCCTGGGTCTGACCGGTGTTGCCCAGGCAGAGCAACCTACCGTGCACATCTACAACTGGAGTGACTACATCGGCGAAACCACGCTGGAGGACTTCGAGAAGGCCACCGGCATCAAGCCGAGCTACGACGTGTTCGACTCCAACGAAACCCTGGAAGGCAAACTGTTGGCGGGCCGTAGCGGCTACGACATCGTGGTGCCGTCCAACCATTTCCTCGGCAAGCAGATCAAGGCCGGCGCGTTCCAGAAGCTCGACCGCTCCCTGCTGCCCAACTGGAAGAAACTCGACCCGGCGCTGCTCAAGCAGCTGGAAGTCAACGATCCGGGCAACCTCTACGCCGTCCCCTACCTGTGGGGCACCAACGGCATCGGCTACAACGTCGAGAAGATCAAGGCCGCGCTGGGCGTCGAGGAGATCGACTCCTGGGCCGTGCTGTTCGAGCCGGAGAACATGAAGAAGCTGAGCAGCTGCGGCGTCGCCTTCATGGACTCGCCGGACGAGCTGTTCCCCGCCATGCTCAACTACCTGGGCCTCGATCCGCGCAGCACCAAGTCCGAGGACTACAAGAAGGCCGAGGCCAAACTGCTGGAAGTGCGCCCCTACGTGACCTACTTCCACAGCTCGAAGTACATCGGTGACCTGGCCAACGGCAACGTTTGCGTCGCCTTCGGCTACTCCGGTGACGTGTTCCAGGCCGCCGCCCGCGCCGAAGAGGCGGGCAAGGGCATCGAGATCGCCTACAGCATTCCGAAGGAAGGCGCCAACCTGTGGTTCGACCTGATGGCCATCCCGGCCGATGCGAAGAACGTCAAGGAAGCCCACGCCTTCATGAACTACCTGCTCGACCCGGCGGTGATCGCCAAGGTCAGCGATTACGTTGGCTACGCCAACCCCAACCCGGCATCCGACAAGCTGATGGATCAGGAGGTGCGTAATGATCCTTCCATCTATCCAAGCCAGGAAGTCATGAACAAACTCTACATTTCGACGGAACTGCCGCCGAAGATCATGCGCCAGATGACCCGTAGCTGGACCAAGATCAAGTCGGGTCAGTAAGCGACACTCGCAATTGCCGTACGGCGGGCGGTGCCTGCCGTACGGACCCGCTGCGCCAGGCGTGGCAGATTACATTCGGGCCCCTGGCCCACTTTTTCCCGGGAGTTTTTGGAAATGGCAGTCGCCTCCAGCGCCTACAAGAAAGCCCTAGAGGGCAGCCAGCAACCCAAGGAGGTGCTGGTCAAGATTGATCGCGTGACGAAGAAGTTCGACGAAACCATCGCCGTCGACGACGTCTCGCTGACCATTAACAAGGGCGAGATCTTCGCCTTGCTCGGTGGCTCCGGCTCCGGCAAATCGACCCTGCTGCGCATGCTCGCCGGCTTCGAACGGCCGACCGAAGGGCGCATCTTCCTCGACGGCGAGGACATCACCGACATGCCGCCGTACGAGCGGCCGATCAACATGATGTTCCAGTCCTACGCGCTGTTCCCGCACATGACCGTGGCGCAGAACATCGCCTTCGGCCTCAAGCAGGACAGGCTGCCGCAGGCCGAGATCGACGAGCGCGTGGCCGAGATGCTCAAGCTGGTGCACATGACCCAGTACGCCAAGCGCAAGCCGCACCAGCTCTCCGGCGGCCAGCGTCAGCGCGTGGCCCTGGCGCGTTCCCTGGCCAAGCGTCCCAAGCTGCTGCTGCTCGACGAGCCCATGGGTGCTCTGGACAAGAAGCTGCGCTCGCAGATGCAGCTTGAGCTTGTCGAGATCATCGAGCGTGTGGGCGTGACCTGCGTGATGGTGACCCACGACCAGGAAGAGGCCATGACCATGGCCCAGCGCATCGCCATCATGCACCTCGGCTGGATCGCCCAGACCGGCAGCCCGGTGGACATCTACGAGACCCCTGCCAGCCGCCTGGTCTGCGAGTTCATCGGCAACGTCAACCTGTTCGACGGCGAGATCACCACCGACGAAAGCGACCACGCCATCATCAGCTGCCCGCAGCTGGACCGGCCGATCTACATCGGCCATGGCGTCAGTACCCGCGCCGAGAGCAAGTCGGTGAGCTATGCCCTGCGCCCGGAGAAACTGCTGATGGCCAGCGCCCTGCCGGCCGACCACGAGCATCCCGAGTACAACTGGTGCAACGGTACCGTGCATGACATCGCCTACCTCGGCGGCCACTCGGTGTACTACGTCAAGCTGGCCTCGGGGCAGATCGTGCAGTGCTTCATCGCCAACGCCGAACGCCGCGGCAAGCGCCCGACCTGGGACGACGCCGTGGTGGTGTACTGGGAAGACGACAGCGGCGTGGTACTGCAATCATGAGGCCCGGCAAACTGAAACGATACCTGCCCAATGGGCGGCAGGCCGTGATCGGCGTGCCCTTCGTCTGGCTGTTCCTGTTCTTCCTGCTGCCGTTCTTCATCGTCCTGAAGATCAGCTTCGCCGAAGCCGACGTGGCCATCCCGCCCTACACCGACATCTACAGCTGGGCCGACAACCAGCTGCAGATCGTGCTGAACCTGGGCAACTACATCTTCCTCACCGAAGACGAGTTGTACCTCTCGGCCTACCTCGGCTCGCTGAAGATCGCCTTCATCAGCACCCTGCTCTGCCTGCTGCTCGGCTACCCGATGGCCTACGCCATCGCCCGCTCCAGTAAGGAAGCGCAGACGGTGTTCCTGCTGCTGATCATGATGCCGACCTGGACCGCGATCCTGATCCGCGTCTACGCCTGGATGGGCATCCTCAGCAACAACGGCCTACTCAATGGCTTCCTGCAGATGCTCGGAGTCATCGATGAGCCGCTGCAGATCCTCAACACCAACCTCGCGGTGTACATCGGCATCGTCTACTCGTACCTGCCGTTCATGGTGCTGCCGCTCTACGCCAACCTGGTCAAGCACGACATGAGTCTGCTGGAGGCGGCGTCGGACCTGGGTTCGAGCAACTTCAACAACTTCTGGAAGATCACCGTGCCGCTGTCCAAGAACGGCATCATCGCCGGCAGCATGCTGGTGTTCATCCCGGTGGTGGGCGAGTTCGTCATCCCCGAGCTGCTCGGCGGACCGGAGACCCTGATGATCGGCAAGGTGCTGTGGCAGGAGTTCTTCAACAACCGCGACTGGCCGGTGGCATCCGCCCTGGCGGTGATCATGCTGGCGATCCTCATGGGCCCGATCATCTGGTTCAACCGTAACCAAGCGAAAGAGATGGAGGGCCGCGCATGAGACGCCTGAGCTTCTCTACAGTGATGCTGTGGGTGGGTCTGCTGTTCATCTACCTGCCCATGGTCATCATGGTCGTGTACTCCTTCAACGCCTCCAAGCTGGTCACCGTGTGGGGTGGCTGGTCGGTCAAGTGGTACGTCGGCCTGCTCGACAACACCCAGCTGATGGGTTCGGTGCTGCGCTCGCTGGAGATCGCCCTGTACACCGCCGTCGCGGCGGTGGCGCTGGGCACCCTTGCCGCATTCGTGCTGACCCGCGTGCCGCGCTTCAAGGGCCGCACCCTGTTCGGTGGCCTGGTCACCGCGCCGCTGGTGATGCCGGAAGTGATCACCGGTTTGTCGCTGCTGCTGCTGTTCGTGGCCATGGCCCAGCTGATCGGCTGGCCGGCTGAGCGTGGCGTCATGACCATCTGGATCGCCCACACCACCTTCTGCTCGGCCTACGTGGCGGTGGTGGTGTCGGCGCGCCTGCGCGAGCTGGACCTGTCCATCGAGGAAGCGGCCATGGACCTGGGCGCCAAGCCGTGGAAGGTGTTCTTCCTGATCACCATCCCGATGATCGCGCCGTCCCTGGCGGCCGGCGGCATGATGTCCTTCGCCCTGTCGCTGGACGACCTGGTACTCGCCAGCTTCGTCTCCGGCCCGGGCTCGACCACCCTGCCGATGGAAGTGTTCTCCGCCGTGCGCCTGGGCGTGAAGCCGGAGATCAACGCGATCGCCAGCCTGATCCTGCTGACCGTGTCGATCTTCACCTTCTTCGCCTGGTTCTTCGCCCACCGCGCCGAGGAACGCCGCAAGCGCGCTATCCAGCAGGCGATGGAGTCGATGGCCGAGGAAGTCACCAGCTCCAAGTGGAAACCGGCTCAGGCCGCCGCCTGAGGGTTTCCACAGCATGAAAAAGGCCGCCCTCAGGCGGCCTTTTTCATTTCTGTCGTCGGGACTGGCCCGTGTGTTTGTGGTGCGCGCGGCGCACCCTACGGGATGTTGCGGCCCTGTCGGACCTGGCTCGTAGGGCGCGCCATGCGCACCTAGAGTGCTTCGGCCGGCTGCAATTGCAGCGTGCCGCGGGTAGTGGCCTGCACATCCTCTTCACTGAAGTGCATCGGCACATACCGGCCGCCGATATAGGCCTCGGCCTGGTCGGCGTAGTGCTGGTCGAACGGCACGCCGCTCTGGCCCACCGGGTTGATGCCCAGGCCCTTGCTGGCGTCGGCCATATCGATCAGGCGGCGGGTCGAGGGGCCGTAGACCACCGACCAGGGCGCCGGGCCGACGCGGTGCGAGAGGTTGTTCGGTACCTCGTGGCCGCCCGGGGCGGCGAAGGGGCCGACATTGAACAGCCGGTCCAGCGGCTTCTGCGCGCCCAGCGGATGGCTGTGGGTCAGGGTGTGGCCCTTGCCCCAAGACCACTGGCTGCTGTCCGCACCGAAGCTCTGGCGCAGATGAGCGAGGCTGGCCTGCCAGGCGGCCTTGACCGTGTCGGCGCGACTCTCCACGGATTCACTGTCGCGCTTGTCCCACCAGGGCGAGGTGGCGTCGGCGGTCAGGCGCGGCAGGGCCACGTCGAGCACGCGGGTCTGTAGCAGGCTGTCGAAGAAGGCATCGCCCAGCTCGTCGCGCATGGCCTGGTTGGCCAGCTCGAAGGTCAGCTGGTTGAACAGGGTGGCGGCGGTGGATTCCAGCGGATGGCCGCCGTCCCAGTCGGCGAGTTGCTCGACCAGCGCGCGCTCCTCGTCGTTCGTCGACGCGATGCGCAGCTCGTCGAGAATCGGCGCCAGCAGGCGTGGGCCATAGCCGGTGCCGTCGTCCAGCTGCAGGGCCTGGCTGTTGTGCGTGTCCCACTTCACGTCCGGCTGGGCCAGGCGCTGATTCAGGCGTTCGCCGCGGTCGGCCAGGTTGTAGTAGCCGGGAATCGCCACGCCGGTCGGCGAGTCGGGCTGGTAATTGGCGGAGATGATGTAGCCGCGCGGCGGATTCTCCTCCTGCGGGTTGGCGGCGAACGGCAGGTAGCCCGGCTTGTCCGCCTCGCCGTTGCTGCCGTCGAGGATGAAGCTCGGGTTCACCCCGGCCGGGCGCTGCGGCAGTTTGCCGGCGGCCCACCAGCCGATGTCGCCATGGGCGTTGGCGTAGATCACGTTGAGGCCGGGCGAGTGGATCTTCGCCGCGGCGGCGCCGGCCTTGGCCAGCGTGTCGGCGCGGTTGAGCTGGTAGAAGGCGTCGAGGATCGGGTTCTCCGTCTGCAGGAAGGCCCACCACATGGCGATCGGCGTCTTGCCCGGGGTGGCGCCGAGGGCGTCGTTGACGATGGGGCCGTGGGGCGAGCTGCGCAGGGTGATGGTCAGGTCGTCGCCGTCCTTGACCCGGATGGTCTCCTCGCGGCTCTGCAGCTCCACCCATTGGCCGCCGACCCACACCTGGTTCGGGTTGTCCGGGTTGACCTTCTCGGCGATCAGGTCGAGATCGTCGTTCTGGAACATGGTCAGGCTCCAGGCGAACTGCCGGTTGTGGCCGAGCGAGGCGTAGGGGTTGAGCGCCTGGTGGTGGCCATACAGCTCGAAGCCCGGATAGCTCAGCTGCGCCTCGTACCACACCGCCGGCACGGCGAAGCGGATGTGCGGGTCGCCGGCCAGCAGCGGCTTGCCGCTGGCGGTGCGGGCGCCGGCCACGGCCCAGGCGTTGCTACCCTCGAACTGCGGCAGGCCGGCCTCCACCAGCGCCTGCTGGCTGAGCCGCGCCAGCATGTTGAGTGCCTGCCAGTCCTCGCCGCCCAAGCGGCTGGCGACCGCGCCGCCGGGGTGCCAGTCGAGGTCGAACACGCGCAGGTAGTCGGCGCTCAGCTGGTCGCGCACGTGGGTCAGCACCGGCTCGGTGCGGAAGGCGGCGGCGAAGCTGTAGGCCATGTAGCCGGCCACGCTGACGGTGTCTTCGAGGGTGAAGGGGCGCTTGTCGATGCCCAGCAGGTCGAACTCCACCGGCGCCGGGCGGCTGTCCTGGAACTGATTGATGCCGTCCAGGTAGGCCTGCAGCGCCTTCACCGCCGGGCTGTCGCGGTCCAGATCCTGGACGTAGCGGTCGGCGTGCTGGCGGATGCCGAGGGTACGGAACAGCCGGTCGGTGTCGACCAGCTTGGCACCGAGGATCTCCGCCAGCTCGCCCCGTGCCAGGCGGCGCAGCATTTCCATCTGGAACAGGCGGTCCTGGGCGTGGACGAAGCCCAGCGCGCGATACAGGTCGGTCTCGTTCTGCGCCTCGATGTGCGGCACGCCACGCTCGTCGTAGCGCACCTCCACCGGCGCCTGCAGGCCGGCGAGCGGCAGTGTGCCGTCGCGCACCGGGAGCTTGCTGTCGATGTACCAGGCGGTGCCCGCGGCGACCGCGGCAACGGCCAGGGCGAGAATGGTCAGACTGCGCTTCATGACGCCTCCTTGTTGTTGTGCGGCCATTCTGCGCAGTGCTTTGGCCAGCGGCATTGACCGCTGGCTTTGCGGCTGGAATTCTTCGGTCAATCCGAGGAGCCGCCATGTACCCGTCCGCCGATCTCGCCCCGCTGAGCCAATCCGCCACCCTGCGGCGCTTGCTGTACGAGGCGTTGAGCGAGCTCGGTCACGAGCCGGCGACGATCTATCGCGGCGCCAACCAGTATCGCCGCCTGCTGCCGCCGCCCAGCGAAGGCCGCCTCAGTCACGACGAGGCACCGCTGTTCTGGCAGGCCGCCGACGCCCTGACCGGCGATGCCGACATCGGCCTGCACCTGGGCGAGGTGATGAAGCCGCGTCTGCTCGATGTGGTCGGCTACCTGCTGCTGGCCAGTCGCGACCTGCAGCAGGCGGTGGACAGCTTCCTGCGCTTCCAGCACATCCTCGCCGGCGGCCTCGCCGCGCAGCTGCGGGTCGAAGGCGAACGCGCTTGCCTGGTGCTGGACATCAACTACCGCGGCTTCGGCCCGCTGCGCCAGCAGATGGAGTGTCTGGTGCTGCTGTTCATCAAGCTGCTGCGGTTGATCAGCGATGGCGAGTTCCGCCCGCTGGCGGTGCAGTTCCGCCATGCCCGGCCGAGAAAGCTGACCGAACATCGCCGCCTGCTGGGGCTGCAGCCGGACTTCGGCTGTGCCCACGACGCGCTGTGGTTCCCGGGCAGTCAGCTCAGGCGCCCGTCGCGCAATGCCAATCCGGAGCTGCACCGCCTGCTCTGGCAACACGCCGAGGCGCAGCTGGCGGCGCTGGTGGAAAACGACTTGCTCAACCGGCTGCGTTATCTGCTCGATCTGCACCTGGGCCGGACGGACTGCTCGCTGCGCGCCTGCGCCGCCGAGCTGGGGCTGGAGCCAAGTGCGCTGCAGCGGGGCCTGGCCGCTCAGGGCGCCAGCCTGCGCCAGGTGCGCGAGGCGGTACAGCAGGCGAGGGCGCAGGAGCTGCTGCAGGCCGGCGAGTCGATTCGCGAGGTGGCGAGGGCCTGCGGCTTCGCCGAGCTGTCGCCGTTCTACCGGGCGTTTAAGCGCTGGTACGGCGTCACGCCGGATGTCTATCGGGGGAAGATGGCGGGCGAATAGCCTTGTGCGGTTGTGACCCGCGCTCAGCTCTGGATCGCCGCCGCCGGATTGATCACCCGGCCCAGGCCGAGATTGCGCAGGGCCAGGTGCAGGGTGCTGTGGATGACCTGCGGGTTGTCGATGGTCATCAGCTGGTCGAGCAGCTCCTTGGCGCGGGTGGAGCTGATCTGGCGCAGCAGCCACTTCACCTTGGGCAGGTTGGTGGCGTTCATCGACAGCGAGTCGAAGCCCATGGCCAGCAGCAGCACGGCGGCCGCCGGGTCGCCGGCCATCTCGCCGCAGATGCTCACCGGCTTGCCTTCGGCGTGGGCGCCGTCGACCACCAGGCGCAGCGCGTGCAGCACCGCCGGGTGGAGGAAGTCGTAGAGGTCGGCGACCCGCGGGTTGTTGCGGTCCACGGCCAGCAGGTACTGGGTCAGGTCGTTGGAGCCGACCGACAGGAAGTCGACCTGGCGCGCCAGCTCGCGCACCTGGTAGACGGCGGCGGGGATCTCGATCATCAGGCCCACGGGCGGCATGGGGATGTCCACGCCCTCGTCGCGCACCTCGCCCCAGGCGCGGTGGATCAGGTGCAGGGCCTCCTCCATCTCCTGGGTGCCGGAAATCATCGGCAGCAGGATGCGCAGGTTGTCCAGGCCGTCGCTGGCTTTGAGCATGGCGCGTACCTGGACCAGGAAGATCTCCGGGTGGTCGAGGGTGATGCGGATGCCGCGCCAGCCGAGGAAGGGGTTTTCTTCCTTGATCGGGAAGTAGGACAGGGCCTTGTCGCCGCCGATGTCCAGGGTACGCATGGTCACCGGCAGCGGGTGGAAGGCGGCCAGCTGCTCGCGGTAGGTGGCCAGCTGTTCCTTCTCGCTGGGGAAGCGCTCGCCGTTCATGAACGGCACCTCGGTGCGGTACAGGCCGACGCCTTCGGCGCCGCGTTCCTGGGCGCGCTTCACGTCGGCCAGCAGACCGGTGTTGACCCACAGCGGCAGGCGGCGGCCGTCCAGCGTCTCGCAGGGCAGCTCGCGCAGGGCATCGAGGCCCTGGGCCAGCTGGCGTTCTTCCTCGACCACCTCGGCGTACTGCTTGCGCAGCAGCTCGCTGGGGTTGGTGAAGACCTCGCCGTGGTAGCCGTCGACGATCAGCTGAATGCCGTCGACCTTGGAATAGGGCAGGTCGACCACGCCCATGACCGTGGGGATACCCATGGCGCGGGCGAGGATGGCCACGTGGGAGTTGCCCGAGCCCTGTACCGAGATCAGGCCGACCAGCTTGCCTTCCGGTACCTGGCCGAGCATCGCCGGCGAGAGTTCCTCGCTGACCAGGATGCTGTTGTCGGGGTAGACCAGGGTCTGCTTGCGCTCTTCCTGCAGGTAGGCGAGCAGGCGGCGGCCGAGGTCGCGTACATCGGAGGCGCGTTCGCGCAGGTAGGCATCGTCCATCAGCTCGAAGCGCTTGACGTGCTCCAGCACCACCTGGCGCAGCGCGCCCTGGGCCCACTGGCCGGTCTTGATGACCTTGCGCACCTCGCTGCCGAGGGCGTTGTCGTCGAGCATCATCAGGTAGACGTCGAACAGCGCCAGCTCTTCCTTGCGCAGCTGGCTGGCGAGCTTGGCCGACAGTTCCTGCATGTCCTCGCGGACCCAGTCCAGGGCCTTGCCGAACAGGACGAGTTCCGCCTCGATGTCGTCGATGGACTTGTCCGGCACGACGTTGAGATCGGCCGGCGGCAACACCACCACGGCGGTGCCGACGGCGGCGCCGGGCGAGCCGGGAACGCCGACGAAACGGGTCTCCTGGATGCCCTTGCCCTGCTTGCCCAGGCCGCGGATCGAACCGGTGGCCTCGGCGTGGGCGATGACCCCGGCGAGCTGGGCGCTCATGGTGACGAGGAAGGCTTCTTCGCCCTCGTCGAACTGGCGGCGCTCCTTCTGCTGCACCACCAATACGCCCATCACCCGGCGGTGGTGGATGATCGGCGCGCCGAGGAAGGAGGCGTAGCGCTCCTCGCCGGTCTCGGGGAAATAACGGTAGCGGGGGTGTTCCGAGGCGTGCTCGAGATTGAGCGGTTCCTCGCGGGTGCCCACCAGGCCGACCAGGCCCTCGTTGGGCGCCATGCTGACCTTGCCGATGGAGCGCTTGTTGAGGCCGTCGGTGGCCATCAGCACGAAGCGGTTGGTCTCGGGGTCGAGCAGGTAGACCGAGCAGACGTGGCTGCCCATGGCTTCCTTCACCCGCTGCACGATGATCGTCAGCGCCGCCCGGAGATCCTTGGCGGCGTTTACTTCCTGGACGATCTTGCGCAGCGTGTTGAGCATGGCTCGTTATCGAACTCCGTCAGTCGCGCGCCAGCAGGCGCGGGGCTAATTCCTTCAGGGCGCGCCGATAGACCTCGCGCTTGAACGTCACCACCTGATTCAGCGGGTACCAGTAACTCACCCAGCGCCAGCCGTCGAATTCCGGCTTGCCGGTCAGGTCCATGCGCACGCGGCTTTCCTCGCCGACCAGGCGCAGCAGGAACCACTTCTGCTTCTGCCCGATGCACAGCGGCTGGCTGTGGGTGCGTACCAGACGCTGGGGCAGACGATAACGCAACCAGCCACGGGTGCAGGCAAGAATCTTCACATCCTGCTGCTCCAGGCCCACTTCCTCGTTGAGCTCGCGGTACAGCGCCTGCTCGGCCGATTCGTTGGGGTTGATGCCGCCCTGGGGAAACTGCCAGGCATCCTGGTTGATTCGCCGTGCCCAGAGCACCTGGCCGACATCATTGGTCAGGATGATGCCGACATTAGGGCGAAAACCATCGGAATCGATCACGGCACACCACCTCGCAAACGCACGTTCCGGCATTGTTCCACAAAGCTCGCGGGCGCAGCAAACGCGGGCTATGCGCCGTGGGCAGGGGGGATGAAAACGGCTATTCTGGCGCCCCTTCCGGCCATTTCGAACCAGGTACCACGCCATGCGCCTCGCCCTCTTCGACCTCGACAACACACTGCTCGCCGGCGACAGCGACCACAGTTGGGGCGAGTTCCTCTGCGAGACTGGGTGTGTCGACGCCACCGAATACCGCGCGCGCAACGATGCCTTCTATGCCGACTACGTCGCCGGCCGGCTGGACGCGGTGGCGTATCAGAGCTTCACCCAGGCCATCCTCAGCCGCACCGAGGCCGCCGAGCTGGCGCGCTGGCAGGCCGAGTTCATGGCCGCGGTGATCGAGCCCATCGTCCTGGCCAAGGGCGAGGCGCTGCTGCGCCAGCACCGCGAGGCTGGCGACCGGGTGGTGATCATCACCGCCACCAACCGCTTCATCACCACGCCCATCGCCGCGCGCCTGGGCGTCGAGACGCTGATCGCCACCGAATGCGGCATGCAGGACGGTCTCTACACCGGCCGGGTCGACGGCGTGCCCTGCTACCAGGACGGCAAGGTGACGCACCTCAACCGCTGGCTGGCGCAGACCGGGCAGAGCCTCGAGGACGCCTATTTCTACAGCGACTCGCGCAACGACCTGCCATTGCTGGAGGCGGTGAGTCACCCGGTGGCGGTCGACCCGGACGACACCCTGCGCGCCATCGCCGTCGAGCGCGGCTGGCCGGTGATCAGCCTGCGTTGATACGGGCCGCGTAGCGCGGGTAGACGTAGGGTGGATGACGCTCTGCTCATCCACCAATAGCGCCACACGGGGGCCGCCCGGTGGAATGCCACCCAGTGGATCGGTTAAGCGTGATCCGCCCCATGCCATCACAGCGGCTTGGCCACCATCAGCCAGAAGATCGCGACGAAGGCGATGAAGGCCGGCCAGCCCAGCACGAACCAGATACGCATGTAGCGGTGGGCACGCTCCGGCAGCTCGCGGCCATCGCACAGCGCCTCGGCGGCCATGTCGCGCACGCGGATCTGCAGCCACAGTACCGGCAGCCAGCACAGCCCGGCGAACACGAACAACCCCGCGCTCCACAGCAGCCAGGCCTGGCTCAGCGGCCAGCCCGCGAGCTTGGCCAGGGCCAGCCCCGAGAACGGCTGGAACACCGCGGTGGTGGCGATGAACAGCCAGTCGGCGGTAACCAGATGGCGGAAGGTGGTGGCGATCACCTGCAGCTGGCCGCTGCGCCAGGCGCGCAGGGCGTAATAGGCCGACCCCAGCCCGGTGCCGAACAGCAGGGTGGAGGAGAGAATGTGCAGGGTCTTGAGCAGCAGGTACAGGCTCATCGGAATCTCGTCGAGGAAGCGGAAAGGCCCAGCAGCCAGAGGCTCAGCAGCAGGACCGCGAAATTCTTGCCCAGCGCCATGTACGGGTCGAACCAGTAATGGGGCAGCAGCAGGCTGATGATCAGGCTATAGGCCAGCATCAGGCCAATCTGTGCCTGCAGCGCGCGGACGCGCCAGCGGCGTCGCAGCAGAGCCAGGCCCAGCAGGCCGTCGAGCAGGCCGCCGCCGATCACCGCCAGGCGCGCCGGCAGGCCTTCGACACCGGCCTCCGCCATGATCCGCAGGCCCCAGTCGAAGCCTGGCCCGAGGCAGACCACGGCAGTGCCCAGCCAGATCAGCGCCAGCACCAGCAGTGCCAGCGGCTGCAACGCCAGGGCCAGACTCTGCGCCGGCTGTGGCCAGTGCCGCAGGCGGCTCGCCAGGGGCGCCGCGCGATAGCCGCAGGCCTGTTCCAGCGCTGCGGGGTCGGCGAGGTTGTCGCGCTGGCTCAGGCGCAGGGTCTGGCGGTTCAGTGCCTGCCAGCCGAGACGCTCGCCCAGCGCCGCACCCAGCCGGGCCAGCGGTGTCGGCACGCTCAGGTAGCGCGCCGGCTTCCAGCCCTGGGCGGCGCGCAGCGCGTCGATCAGCTCACCCTGGGTCATCTCCCGCGGGCCCACCAGCGGCAATACGGTCGGCTGCGCCGGCCAGTCGCGCAGCAGCGCCAGCACCGCGGCGCAGAGATCATCGATATGCAGCGGCTGCAGCCGCGCCCGGTTGCCGAGCAGCGGTATCAGTGGTGACGGCGAGAGGCGCTGCAGCCAGGTGCTGCTGGTGCCGCCGGGGCCGACCACCAGCGAGGGGCGCAGCACCACGGCGGGAATGCCGAGCCCCAGCAGGAGCGCGTCCGCCCGGGCCTTGCTGACCAGGAACGGGGCGTCGGGATGCTCGCCGGCGCCGAGGGCGGAGATCTGCAGCACCGCGGCGCCGTGCTGCCGGGCCCGCTCGAACAGCGTGCAGGCGCCCTGGTATTGCAGACGATCCATGCGCGCGGCGTCGGTGGAGAGCTCGCCGCTGGCGTTGATCACCAGCTCGATGCCGTCCGGCCAGGCGAAATCCTGCGGCCGCAGCAGGTCGAGGCCGCGCCATTCGACACCCGGCAGCAGCGTGGCGTCTGGCGCGCGGCGGGTGGCCACCACCGTATGGCCGGCGAGAATCAGGGCGTCGAGCAGATGCCGGCCGATGAAGCCGCCGGCGCCGACCAGCAGGATGCGCATCAGGCCGGCTTGGCCCCCATCAGGGCGAAGATGGCCAGCAGCACGACCAGCATCAGCGCGGCATAGGCGACCACGAAGCGCAGTAGCCCGGCCGGCACCGCGCCGCCCGCTGCCGCCTGCCATGCGCCGAGGCGGCCGTGCAGCAACAGGCCGAGCACCACTAGCACGGCGAACAGCACGGCGCTGAACAGCAGCCAGCTGGCGCCCAGCGACAGGCCGACCGTGTGCACCAGCCACCAGCCGCTGACCGGCAGCGACAGCGCCAGCAGGCCCAGGGCCGGCAGGCTGTACAGGCGGGTGACGCGCAGCTTGCGGGTCAGCACGGCGGCATCGCCGGAGCGCCTGGCCTTCCACAGCATGAACACGTGGGCGATGAAGCCCGCCAGCACCAGTACGGCGGGAATCAGGTGGGCGTACTTCAGCAGTTGGTAGTGTTCCATCCGTGTTCCTTAACCGAGGAAGAGCTTGTAGGCCGGGTTGTCGGTCTCGTCCCAGTAGGGGTAGCCGATGGCGTCGAGGGCTTGCGGAATCTGCTGGCGCTCCTCTTCCGGCACCTGCAGCGCGGCCAGCACGCGGCCGTCGGCGGCGCCGTGGTTGCGGTAGTGGAACATGGTGATGTTCCAGCGCCCGCCCAGGCGATTGAGGAAGTTGAACAGCGCGCCCGGGCGCTCGGGAAACTCGAAGCGCAGCACCACCTCGTCCGATACTGCCGCAGCATGACCGCCCACGGTGTGGCGGATGTGCAGCTTGGCCAGCTCGTTGTCGGTCAGATCGAGCACCGGGAAGCCCTGCTCGCGCAGGTTCTCCACCAGCGCCTGGCGCGGATCGTTTTCCGGGTGGGTCTGCACGCCGACGAAGATGTGCGCCTCGCGGTCGGTGTGATAGCGGTAGTTGAACTCGGTGATCTGGCGCTTGCCGATCGCCTCGCAGAAGGCCTTGAAGCTGCCCGGCCGCTCGGGGATGGTCACGGCGATGATCGCCTCGCGCTTCTCGCCCAGCTCGGCGCGCTCGGCCACGTGGCGCAGGCGGTCGAAGTTGATGTTGGCGCCCGAGTCGATGCCCACCAGCACCTTGCCCTGCAGGCCCTCGCGCTTCACGTATTTCTTGATCCCGGCCACGGCCAGCGCGCCGGCCGGCTCGGTGATCGAGCGGGTGTCGTCGTAGATGTCCTTGATCGCCGCGCACAGCTCGTCGGTGCTGACGGTGATCACCTCGTCGACGTGATCCCTGCACACGTCGAAGCAGTGCTGGCCGATCTGCGCCACGGCCACGCCGTCGGCGAACAGCCCGACCTGCGACAGCACCACGCGCTCGCCGGCGGCCATGGCGGCCTGCAGGCAGTTGGAGTCGTCCGGCTCCACGCCGATGATCTTGATCTCCGGGCGCAGGTATTTGACGTAGGCGGCGATGCCGGCGATCAGGCCGCCGCCGCCGACCGGGACGAAGATAGCGTCCAGCTGGCCCGGCTGCTGACGCAGGATCTCCATGGCCACGGTGCCCTGGCCGGCGATCACCAGCGGGTCGTCGTAGGGGTGGATGTAGGTGTAGCCCTTTTCTTCCACCAGCTTCAGCGAATGCGCCAGCGCTTCGGGAAAGGCGTCGCCGTGCAGCACCACCTTGCCGCCGCGCGAGCGTACGCCCTGCACTTTCAGCTCCGGGGTGGTGCGCGGCATGACGATGGTCGCCTTCACGCCCAGGTGCTTGGCGGCCAGGGCCAGGCCCTGGGCATGGTTGCCGGCGGAGGCGGTGACCACGCCGCGCTCCAGTTCCTCGGCGGTCAGCTGGGCCAGCTTGTTGTAGGCGCCGCGAATCTTGAACGAGTACACCGGCTGCAGATCCTCGCGCTTGAGCAGAATCTGGTTGCCCAGCCGCTCGGTGAGCTGGCGGGCGGGTTGCAGCGGAGTTTCCACCGCGACGTCGTAGACGCGCGAGGTGAGGATCTTCTTCATGTACTGTTCGAGCATCACGGGTATCACGGCGCCGGAAGGAGGGAGAGGGGAGTCTACTCCGCCGAAGCGGCACGCGGCCACCCGACCGGCGGCTGGGAATCTTTCGCCGTCGCGCCAGTCATTCCGCTCAGGCCCCTTGTGTTGTGGCGTGCCTCCCCACTTCACTTCACGAGGATTTGCCATGGCAGCTCCAACGCGTGTGCCCGTGCCCGGAACCTCCGCAGACGACTTGCTGGTCGCTCGGCCCGAACCCAGTCTGCTGAGAGGAGGCGATGGCGACGACACCCTGATTGACGGCCCCGGCTCCGATTCCCTGCACGGCGGCGCCGGCAACAACCGCCTGTATGGCGGCCCTGGCAGTGACTACTACACCTACGACCGCTATTCCGGCGCCCGCGACGAAATCCTCGACTTCGACCCCAGCCCGTCCTGGGTCAACGTCAACCTCGATACCCTGATCATCAACGAAAGCCTGGAGGAATTCGGACCCTTCGAGCGCCGCGGGGACGACCTGCTGATCGGCCTGGGCGGCGAGCCGGGCGTGGTGACGGTCAAGTATTTCTTCCTCGATCCGGCGTTCCGCATCGAAGTCTTCCGCTTCGGCGCCACCACCATCACCGATGAGCAGGTGCTGCGTAACTTCCAGATCGACCCGACGATGCCGCTCGGCCGCAGCGCGGATAACCCGCCGAGCTACACCGGCGACCTGATCCGCCTGACCGGCAACGAGTTTGCCAATCGCCTGGTGGCGGCGGATCGGCCGACCTACCTGCTGGGCCGCGGCGACAATGACCTGCTAATCGGTAGCCGCCACGGCGATGTGCTCAACGGCGGCAGCAGCGAGCCGATGTTTCTCGGCGACAACCACTGGAATCGCCTGTACGGCGGGCCGGGCGATGATTACTACCAGGTCGACTCCGCTGTCGACTTCGGCGACCACCAGATCTACGACTACGATCCCACGCCCGGCAATGTCGATACCCTTCAGGTCCGCGGCGATGTCGGCGGGGCGGCGGGCGTCTATATGAATGGAGCCGTGGGCGGCGATTTGATCATCGAGCTGTATAACGAGCAGCGCATCGTTATCGACAATTACTTTCTCGACCGCGCTTTCGTCGTCGAGAAGATCCGCTTCGACGACGGCAGCGTGCTGGACGAAGCGGCGATCCGCCAGCGCCTGGGCCTGCCGCCGCCCGCATCACCGCCCCAAGCCAGCCTGAACATGCCGCCGCCTGCCAGCGCGGTCGAGGTGCCGCCGGCAGGTGACGGCTGGCTAAGCCTGGTATTGCTCGCCGGTGTTGCCTTTTCGGGCGGCTAACGGGCTATCGGTTCGTCGGCGATCAGCCTGGCGGTGCAGGACGGCCTTCGGATGGCCTTACTGCGCCCGGCGGGCCCGGCCGACCTTCTTGCAGTGGCTGTCTCCCTACCAACCATCTAGAGGGCTCATCATGGCCGACTTTTCTCGCGTGCTTGTGCAAGGCAGCAATGCCGACGATGTGCTGGCCGCTCGTCCCGAACCCAGCCGTCTATCCGGCGACTACGGTAACGACGTGCTGATCGACAGCCCCGGCTCGGATGAGCTGAACGGTGGCGCAGGTCATAACCGCCTGTACGGCGGCGCCGGCAACGACTACTACGTCTACGAGCCGACGCTCGGCGGGCGTGATGAGATCCTCGATATCGATGTGCTGGAGCCGCCGGGTGGTGGCCAGCTCGATACCTTGATCATTGGCGAAGGCTTCGAGTCGTTCGGTCCGCTCGAGCGCTCCCGTGACGATCTGCTGATCGGCATCAACGGTGAACCAGGCGTCGTGGTTGTGAAGTACTTCTTCCGTGACCCCGTGTTTCGTATCGAAAGATTCCGGTTTGGCTCCACCGTGGTGAGCGACGATCAGGTGATGCGCAGTTTTCATCTCGATCCAACCAGGGCCTATGCAGCCAGTGACAATTTCTACTATCACACGGGTGACCTGGTCGTACTCCAATCGGTGTGGGCTTCACGCCTCGTGGCGAGGGATGAGGCGACCTATCTGAAGGGCTGGCGAGGCGACAATATCCTGATCGGCAGTCGCCATGGTGACGTGCTCGATGGCGGCTTCAGCGAGTATTACCACTTTGGCGAAATCAGTTGGAACCAGCTTTACGGAGGGCCGGGGGATGACATCTACAAGGTCCAGCTGGAGATGTATGGCAAACCAGTCAACAACCAGATCTACGATTACGATCCCGCGCCGGGCAATGTCGACACGCTTTATTTTCAAGGAGCGTTTGACCCGTCTCTGATGCGTTTCAGCAAGGGGCCATCGGATGATTTGATGGTAGAGACGGGCTATGGCCATCGCCTCGTCATTATCAATTACTTCCTCGACAAGTCCTTCAAGGTCGAAAAAATTCGCTTTGACGACGGTACGGTCCTGAACGAGACCGATGTCCTTCAGCGCATGGGCTTGCCTGTGCCCGTATCACCGCAGGCGAGTCTGAGCACACCCATACCCCTGAGCACCCTCGAGAGGCTCGAGCCCTCGTCGGATGGCTTGCTGAGCCTGGTATTGGCTGCAGGCGCTGCGTTGACCCACAGCGTCTGACCCGGTCGACGACGAATAATCCTTTTATCGATCACCCCTGAATCCAGCTGCCGTGCGCCGCTGCGCAGGCTGCTCGATCCCGTTTCCATGAGGACTCGCCATGCGTTTTCATCGTGAACTTATTCAAGGTACCCCAGGTGACGATCTGCTGGTCTCCAAACCCGCCCCCAGTCGACTGGTCGGTGGCGAGGGGGATGATGTGCTGCTCGCCGGCCCCGGCTCGACGTCGCTTGACGGTGGCGGTGGCCACAACAGTCTGTATGGCGGCCCCGACGTCAATTACTACGTCCACCATGTGGAAAACGGCGGATACGACGTCATCTTCAATTTCGGTGAGCCTGACTCCTGGGAAGAGGTTGGGGACACGCTCATCGTCAATGCCGAGCGGGAGTCGATCCACCCTATCGAGCGGATGGGTCACGACCTGATGATTGGCATCGACGGCGAGCCGGGCAGAATCGTCTTGAAGGATTTCTTCCTCCACTCCGATTTCCAGCTGGCCAGATTCCGCTTCGGCACCCGGTACTGGGATAGCGAGCATATGTTGGAGGAGCGGTTTCTGGTGTCCCGATACGGGCTTCCACTGGCCCCGCCCAAGCCGTTGCCCATTCTCTACACCGGCAACCTGCGGCGCTACGACGGCACGAATGGCCCGGACGTGTTGAAAGTGCCGCGGAGCGTAGCCGCGGCTCATCTGTCGGGGCATAGCGGCAATGACGTATTGCTGGGTGGTAGCGGCGGTGACTTGCTGAATGGAGGGGTGTCTACCCCCATCTTTCCCGGGGCCGCCAGCGTAGATCGGCTTCTGGGCGGGCTGGGCGATGACTACTACCAGGTCGATGTCGTGACCGGCGAGGACACCAGCCATCAGCAGATCTACGATTTCGACCCTAGCGGCCCGAACCTAGACACCCTGCATATCCGGGGTGGGATAGGCCTGGCCTCGGTGCGTTTCAATGGCGGTCCCCCCGGAGACCTGGTGCTCGAGCTGCCGAACGAGCAGCGCATCGTCATCACCAACTACTTCCTGCACGAATCCTTTCTGGTCGAGAAGATCCGCTTCGACGACGGCACGGTGCTGGATGAAGCCGATGTGCGCGAACTCATGGGCCTGCCCGCACGCGAGGCACCGCAGGTCGGGCTGCTCACGCCGGCCCACTCCAGCGTGGCCGAGGCGCAGCCGCCGGTCAGCGATGGCTGGTTGAGCCTGGTGCTCCTCGCCGGCGCGGCCCTGACCGGCGGCTGAGCGGCGTCCGACGAACAGCTCGGCGTCCATGGGCAGCCGGTAAACGGCTGCTCTATGCTCGTCGAGCTGGCGGACCTTCGTGCAGTGGCGCGCCTCCCACCCACTTCACGAGGACCCGCCATGGACACTCCCTCTCGCCTGCTCGTGCAGGGCACATCGGGTGACGACCTTCTGGTCGCCCCGGCACAACCCACTCGCCTGGTCGGCGGCGCCGGCAATGACATCCTGATCGACAGTCCCGGCTCCGATGCCTTTTACCCGGGCGCGGGCGCCAACCGTCTTTACGGCGGGCTGGGCAACGATTACTACATGAATCAGTACTCTGGCGGTTCCCAGGAGATACTCGATTTCGATCCCACCCCAGGCAATGTCGATACCTTCGACTTCGGTGAGTCTCCGGAAAACGTGGCGGGCGTCGAACGCCATGGCGATGATCTGCATATACGGGGAGGTGGCGGTGACCAAGACGTGGTCATCATCCGCAGTTTCTTCCTCGATCCGGCCTTTCGCATCGAGCGCTTCCGCTTCTACGGTGAAGTGCTGACCGACAAGGACATACTGCGCGTCTTTCACGTCGATCCGGCACCCGTGCCTCATGCCGACGAACCGCCGAGCTATACCGAAGATCGCATCCGTCTGAGCGGGGGCGAGAAGAGCGATCATCTCGCGGCGGGGGATCAGGCGACTTACCTCTCGGCGCGCTGGGGACACGATCTGCTGATTGGCAGCCGCTACAGCGATGTCCTCAATGCCGGCAATAGCGAGAGTCCGTCACTCGCCATCAGCCCGCACCGCAGCGATCGCCTGTTCGGCGGACCCGGCGGCGACTATTACCGTGTCGACTCCGATTGGCGCCACGCTGAAATCAGCCTCACCGAAATCCATGACTACGACACCACGCCGGGCAACATCGACACCCTGCATATTCGCGGCGACGAAAGCCCCGCGTACATGAGAATCACCGGCTGGGAGCGCGGCAGCCTGGTGTTGGAGCTGAACACCAATCAGCGCATCACCCTCCACAACTACTTTCTCGACAAGGCCTTCGTCATCGAGAAGATCCGCTTCGACGACGGCACCGTGCTGGACGAAGCGGCGATCCGCCAGCGCGTGGGACTGCCGCCGGCGACTCCGCCGCAGGTCAGCCTGAGTACGCCGGGCGACTGTTGCGCGGGCGCCGCACCGGCGGTCGAGGCCGACGGCTTTCTGGGGCTGGTGCTGGCCGCAGGGGCTCTGCTCGGCCGCGCCGGCGGATGAGAAGCGCTGCGGCCGGGTGGGCAGCGCGGCTATAATCGCGTTTTTCCCGCCCGGCAGAAGCGTCATGACCCAGGATCAGCTCAAGCAGGCGGTGGCCCAGGCCGCCGTCGACCACATCCTCCCGCAGCTCGACAGCAAGAGCGTGATCGGCGTCGGCACCGGCTCCACCGCCAACTGCTTCATCGACGCCCTGGCCCAGCACAAGATGGCCTTCGACGGCGCCGTGGCCAGCTCCGAAGCCACCGCTGCGCGCCTCAAGGGCCACGGCATCCCGGTGTACGACCTGAATGCGGTGGACGGCCTGGAGTTCTACGTCGACGGCGCCGACGAGAGCGACGATCGCCTCAACCTGATCAAGGGCGGCGGCGCCGCGCTGACCCGCGAGAAGATCGTCGCGGCGGTGGCCAAGACGTTCATCTGCATTGCCGACGGCAGCAAGCTGGTGCCGGTGCTCGGCGCCTTTCCGCTGCCGGTGGAAGTCATCCCCATGGCCCGCAGCCACGTGGCGCGCCAGCTGGTGAAGCTGGGCGGCGACCCGGTATACCGCGAGGGCGTGGTCACCGACAACGGCAACATCATCCTCGACGTGCATAACCTGAGCATCGTCGATCCGGTGAAGCTGGAGGCGGACATCAACGCCATCGTCGGCGTGGTCACCAACGGCCTGTTCGCCGCGCGCCCGGCCGACCTGCTTCTGCTCGGCACCGCCGAGGGCGTGAAGACGCTGAAGGCCTGATCGCCTTGCAGGCATGAAGGACCCGGCCCAGGCCGGGTCTTTTCGTTTCAGCGCGCCGCCTGTTTCTCGAACACGTAGAACAGGTTGGGCTCGCTGACCAGGTACAGGCCGCCCTGGTCGTCCATCGCCACACCCTCGGCCTGCGGCACGCTGCTCTCCAGGCCATGCTGGCCGCCGAGCAGCGACAGGGTGCTGATGGGGCGGCCGTCCGAGTTGATCTCGATCACCAGGCGCGATTCGTCCGACAGCGCCAGCAGGTGGCCGCTGCCCTCGTCGTATTGCAGGCTGGAGAGGTCGCGGACGAACAGGCGCGCGTCGCGCTCGGAGTTTTCCACCACGTGCACGGCGAAGGGCTTGTCCGGATTGGTGTGGGGGAATCCGTGAATCTCGTAGATGCTCACCGGGTCGCGCTCCTTGGCGGCGAACAGGCGGTGGTTGGTGGCGTCGTAGGCCAGGCCCTCGAAGCCCTTGTTGCCGTTCAAGCCGATGCCCAGCGACAGCTGCTCCGACTCGGCGGCGTCGACGAAATCGGTGTCGTCGTTCAGGTGCACGCGGAACAGGCGCTGGCGGCGCTCGTCGGTGATCACGTAGAGGTCGCGGCTGATGTATTCGATGGCTTCCGGGTCGCCGAAGCCGACCAGCGGAATGCGCCGCACGATCTGGCCGTCCAGCGACAGCTCGATGATCTGCGCGTCCTTGTTGGTCACGGTGAACAGGCTGCGCCGGTCCGGATCGAAGGTCAGCGCCGACACATCCGCGCTCAGCCCCTCGATCGGCCGGGCCTGGATGCTGGCGCGATAGTCCGGCAGCCAGATCGAGCGGTCGCGCCACTCCGCCGCATGGCGCCATTCTTGCACCGCGAACCAGCCGCGCTCGAATAGACGCCATTGCTGGGCAACCACCAGCAGGGCCACGAGAAAGAGCAATGCCAGGGTGGGCAGCAGGACGCGAGCTTGGGTCAGGCGGCGCATGGACGAGTTTCCGATTCAGGGAGGCTGCATGAAAACAGCCGCAGCTGAATTGAAGCTTAAGATGCTGAATCGGGACGAAGGCGAGTTACCGAACACCACCGCAGCGGAACGGCAGTCATGGCAGTGTTACCGGAAGAGCGAGTATTGACCACCCTGCACACGGTCGCCCTGGCCGTGCAGGTGCTGCAGCGCATGGGCGTGGCGCCCGAACGGGTGCTGGACGGCAGCGGCGTTCGTGCCGAAGACCTGGAAACCCCGACCCGCCTGATCAGCCACGCCCAGGAATTGCGCGTGCTGGCCAATGCCCTGGCCGCCAGCGCCGACCCGGCTCTCGGGCTGCTGCTGGGCAAGCGCATGCACGTCTCGGCCTACGGCATGCTCGGCTACACCCTGCTGGCCAGTCGCAATCTCGGCGAGGCGCTGCGCCTGGCCATCGCCCACCCGGCACTGCTCGGCACCTACTTCCAGCTGGCGCTGCAGCCGGTCGGCGACGAGGTCCGCCTGACCGCCGCCGGCTACCGCTACGATGCGACGCTGAACCTGTTCAACATCGAGCTGTGCCTGGCCTCGCTGCTCACCGTGGTGCAGGACCTGCTCGGCGAGTCCGTACGTCCGCGCCGTCTGCTGCTGGCCTATCCGGCGCCGGCCCATGCCGCCAGCTACAGCGAGAAGCTTGGCTGCCCGGTGGAGTTCGACGCCGGCTGCAATGCGCTGTGCTTCAACCCGGCGCTGCTCGAGCGGCCACTGCCGCTGGCCGACCCGGTCAGCCACCAGCATGGCCTGCAACAGTGCATGCAACTGGAGGCGCAGCTGCACAGCCGCCACGACCTGCGCGACCTGATCCGCCAGCAACTGGCCGGCGACCTGATCGAGTGCGCCAGTCTGGAGCGTGTCGCCACCCGTCTGCACCGTTCCGAGCGCACCCTGCGCCGCCATCTCCAGCAGCTCGATACCAGCTTCCAGCACCTGCTCGACGAGGTGCGCTACGACAAGGCGCGCCAGCTGCTGCTCAACACCGACAAGCCGATCTACCTGATCGCCGAAGAGCTCGGTTACAGCGAGACCGCCAGCTTCCGTCACGCCTTCCAGCGCTGGAGCGGGCTGGCGCCCAGCGAACTGCGCCGCTGATTGATCGGGGACAAGAAGCGGCCGCAGCCGCGGTTCTAGACTGCCGCGCATTCACCTGCGCGGAGCCCATTGCATGATCCACGATGTCGTCATTATCGGCGCCGGCCCGGCCGGCCTGTGTCTGGCTCGCGCCCTGTCCGGGCATGGTCTTTCGGTCGTTCTGCTCGAACGCCAGGCCGAGCAGGCGTTGGCCGAACCGGCCTTCGATGGTCGCGAGATCGCCCTGACATATGGTTCCCAGGCGTTGCTGGAAAAACTCGGCCTGTGGCAGCGCCTGCCGGCGGAGGAGGTCGCCGTGCTGCGCGACGCCCAGGTGCTCAACGGCCCCTCGCTGTTCGCTTTGAAGATCCGCGCCGAGCAGGCCGGTGCCGAGCGCCTCGGCCATCTGGTCGCCAACCGCGCGATCCGCCGCGCCGCCTATGAAGCGGTAAACGAGTGCGCCGATGTGCAGCTGCGCTGCGAGGCGAGCGTGCGTGCCATTCGCCACCATGAGCGCGAAGTCGAACTGGAGCTGGTCGACGGCGAGGTGCTGCACACGCGCCTGCTGGTCGCCGCCGACAGCCGCTTCTCCGAGACCCGCCGCCAGCTGGGTATCGGCGCCCGCCTCAAGGACTTCGGCAAGAGCATGCTGGTGTGCCGCATGGACCATGAGCAGTCGCACCGGCAGACCGCCTGGGAATGGTTCGGCTATGGCCAGACCCTTGCCCTGCTGCCGCTAAACGGCAACCAGTCTTCCGTGGTGCTGACCCTACCTCCGCGCGAGATCGAACGCTTGCGCGGGCTGGACGAGGAGGCCTTCGCCCGCGAGATGGAGCGCCGCTTCGACCGCCGCCTGGGCGCCATGCAGCTGGCCAGCGAACGCCACGCCTACCCGCTGATCGGTGCTTATGCCGAGAAGCTGGTCGGCCCGCGCTGCGCGCTGATCGGCGACGCCGCCGTCGGCATGCACCCGGTCACCGCACACGGCTTCAATTTCGGCCTAGGCAGCGTGCAGCGGCTCAGCGCGGCGGTGCTGGCCGCCCATGCCCGTCGCGAAGACATCGCCGCGCCGGCGGTGCTGTCCCGCTACGAGCGCCAGCACCGCCTGGCGACCTGGCCGCTGTACCAGGCCACCAACCTGTTGGTGGATGTCTATACCGACGACCGCCTGCCGCTGAAGCTGCTGCGCGGGGCGGGATTGCGGGTAGCTCAGGGGTTATTGCCGTTGAAGAAGGGGATTGCGCGGCATCTGACGGCGAGAGCGTGAGATAGAACCTTTCTTGGGCTTGGCGCCGCGCTCAATACCGAGCGCCATTAAATGTTTGGTTTCGCCCTCCTGGGCGAGTCACTTTCTCTTTGCGCGCGCAAAGAGAAAGTAACCAAAGAGAAAGCGCGCCCGGCATCCGGGTCTGGCCTATGGCCAGACTCCCCTCATTCCGGTGCCGCTCCGGGGGCCGGCTTACAAGGGCCATCCATGGCCCTTTAAGCCTCTCGCCGCATCCATGCGGCTCGTCCCCCTGCGCGACACCTCCACTCGGCCTCCTGACGGGGGTTCTGCTCCGAGTTCGTATAAGTTCTGTTCCTGTCTCTGCTCTGCCCAGGCAAACCATCTGGCAGCGCCAAGTCCCCTTCAGGAGGGTGAGTGGAATCGTTGTGGAAGGGGTTGAGCGGCATGGATGCCGCGAGAGCAGCGATGGGCCATGGAAGGCCCTTCGCTGCGTGCCCCTGGAGCGACGATGGAGTGAACGAACCACGGCGTAGCCGTGGCCGAATGTAGGGGTGGCCTTCTCTTTGGTTACTTTCTCTTGGCCAGGCAAGAGAAAGTGACTCGCCCGGAGGGGCGAAAACCAAAAGTATTTGCGCGCTCGGTAATCGTCCTGCATGAACGGCCCACCAACTTGGCCACATCTATCCCCTTTTGACCGCATCTATCGTTCTGCCGTCGGCGCGGCGCTGCCTAGAATCGATCCAAGGCCACCTGGCCGCTTCCTGCCTCTTAATCACCAATAAAAACAATTGGTTAGGAGCTATTCGCGGATGAGCAGTGCGATCTCGATCGAAACCCTGAGCATGGAGTTCGGCCCGGGCATGAAGGCCCTGGACGAGGTCTCCCTGGAGATCCGCGACAACGAATTCTTCACCCTGCTGGGGCCGTCCGGCTGCGGCAAGACCACCTTGTTGCGGCTGATCGCCGGCTTCGAGCAGCCCAGCGCCGGGGTGATCCGCCTGTACGGCGAGCCGATGCAGGACCTCCCGCCCTTTCGCCGCCCGGTCAACACCGTGTTCCAGAGCTATGCGCTGTTCCCGCACATGACGGTGGCGCAGAACATCGGCTTCGGTCTGGAAATGCAGGGCAAGCCCAAGGCCGAGATCGCCGCCACGGTGGAGCGCATGCTGGCGCTGGTCAAGCTGCCGGATGTGGGTGGTCGCCGCGCCGACCAGCTCTCCGGCGGCCAGCAGCAGCGCATCGCCCTGGCCCGCGCGCTGGCCAGCCGGCCCAAGGTGCTGCTGCTCGACGAGTCGCTGTCGGCGCTGGACATGAAGCTGCGCAAGGAGATGCAGATCGAGCTCAAGCGCCTGCAGGCCGAGACCGGCATCACCTTCATCTTCGTCACCCACGACCAGGAAGAAGCGCTGACCATGTCCGACCGCATCGCGGTAATGAGCAAGGGGCGCATCCTCCAGGTCGGCACGCCGAGCGAGATCTACGAAAACCCGGCGAACCGCACCGTGGCCGACTTCATCGGCGAGACCAATTTCCTCGAAGCCCAGGCCATCGGCGAGCAGCTGCAGCTGGCCGACGGTCAGACACTGCCCAGCCATTGCTCGGCCCAGGGCGCGGTGACCCTGGCCATCCGCCCCGAACGGGTGGCGCTGAGTGAATCCGGCAACCTGGCCGGCGAGGTGGAGGAGGTGGTGTATATCGGTACCGACACCCTCTACCTGCTGCGAGTCGCCGGGCAGTCGGGCTTTCGCGTACGCGAACAGAACGGTTGCGGCGTGCGCCCGCTGCTGCAGCGTGGCGCGCCGGTGCGGCTGGAGGTGCCGGCCGCCGCCATCCGGGTGCTGAGCGAATGAGTACGCCGCGGCAACTGGCCGAGCGCCGCCAGCTACTGCGCCGCCTGGGCCTGATCGCGCCGGGCATGGCGATGCTGGCGGTGTTCCTGGTCGCGCCGCTGGCGATCATGCTGCTGGTGTCCTTCCTGCAGCCCGGCGAGTACGGCGGGGTGAAGTGGGGCGAATACTCGGCCGAGGCTTACATCAGCTTCTTCTACGAGCGCGATTTCGACGACAACCTGGTGTTCAACACCGATTACCTCGGCATCTTCCAACGCTCCTTCTGGCTGGCCGTGGCGACCACCGTCGGCTGCCTGCTGATCGGTTTTCCCACCGCGCTGTACCTGGCCCTGCAGAGCGAGAAGAAGCGCAACCTGCTGCTGTTCCTGGTCACCGTGCCGTTCTGGACCAACCTGCTGGTGCGGGTCTACGCCTGGATGCTGCTGCTGCGCAACGGCGGGCTGGTGGACGGCGCGCTGGGCGTGTTCGGCGTGCCCGAGGGCAGCGTCGGCCTGTTGTACAGCAGCGGCGCGGTGATGATCGGCCTGCTCTACAGCTTCCTGCCGTTCATGGTGCTGCCGATCTACACCAGCCTGGAGAAGCTCGACTGGCGCCTGGTGGAGGCGGCCTTCGATCTCGGCGCCAACCGCTGGCAGGCGCTGAAGCGGGTGATCCTGCCGCTGGCACTGCCGGGCATGCTGGCCGGCGCCACCCTGGTGTTCATCCCGGCGCTGGGCAACTACATCATTCCCGAGCTGCTCGGGGGCGGTAAGGCGCTGATGATCGGCAACCTGGTGCAACTGCAGTTCGGCTCCGGGCACAACTGGCCGCTGGGTGCGGCGCTGGCCTTCTCGCTGTTCAGCCTGGTGCTGCTGGCCCTGCTGTTCAACGGCCTGCGCCAGCGCGGCCAGGAGGTGCGCGCATGAACCTGCAGGGTCCGCTGTGGCGCTTCACCGGCGTGCGGCCGGTGGCCTGGACGTTCTTCGCCTTCCTCTACATCCCGATCCTGGTACTGGTGGCGCTGAGCTTCAACGCCGGCCAGTCGGCCACCCTGTGGCAAGGGTTCAGCTTCAAGTGGTACGGCGTGGTGGCGAACGACCCGGAGATTCTGCGGGCGGCGAAGAATTCGCTGATCGTCGCGGTGTGCGCCACGCTGATCTCCACCTGCCTGGCGACCCTCGCGGCGCTGGGCATGCACGGCCGGCGCTTCCGCGGCCAGGGTGCGCTGCAGGGCGTGCTCGGCCTGCCGCTGCTGGTGCCGGACATCGTCTGCGCGGTGGCGATCCTGATGTTCTTCGCCTTCATCGGCCTGAAGCTGTCGCTGCTGACCATCCTCATCGCCCACGTGGTGTTCTGCACGCCGTTCGCCTACCTGCCGATCCGCGCGCGCCTGCAAGGCATGGACCCGCGCCTGCTGGAGGCCGCCGCCGATCTGTACGCCTCGCCCTGGAGGGCGTTCTGGCGGATCAGCTTCCCGCTGCTGCTGCCCGGCATCCTCTCCGGCGCGATGCTGGCCTTCATCATCTCGATGGACGACTTCGTCATCACCTACTTCGTCGCCGGCGCCGGCTCGACCACCCTGCCGGTGTACATCTTCAGCTCCATTCGCATGGGCATCTCGCCGAAGATCAACGCGATCTCCTCGATCATGCTCGTGCTGTCCATCCTGTTCGTCACCCTGTCGTACTACCTCGGCCAACGCAAACGCTAGGAGCCAGACCATGATCCGTCGTACCCCGCTCGCGCTATCCGTTGTACTCGCCCTCGGCCTGTCCGGCGCCGCCCAGGCCGCCGGCAGCCTCAACTTCGCCAACTGGTCGGACTACTACCCGCCGGAGCTGCTGAAGAAGTTCGAGGCCGACACCGGCATCAAGGCCACCCTCGACGCCTACGACTCCAACGAGACGCTGCTGGCCAAGCTCAAGGCCGGCGGCGGCAACTACGACGTGGTGGTGCCGTCGGACAGCTTCATCCAGATCATGGTCCAGGAGGACCTGCTGCAGAAGTTCGACAAGAGCAAGCTGCCGAACCTGGCCAACCTGGCGCCGACCTTCCAGAAGCTCGACTTCGACCCCGGCCACGACTACAGCGTTCCCTACCTGTGGGGCACCACCGGCTACAGCTACGACAGCGCCCAGGTGCCGGGCGGCAAGCTCGACGAGAGCTGGGGCCCGTTCTTCGCCCCACCGGCCGAGCTGAAGGGCAAGGTGGTGGCGCTCAACTCGATGGACGACCTGTTCCCGCCGGCCGCCTTCTACCTCGGCATCGACCGCTGCACCGAGGACCCACAGGAGGTGAAGAAGATCATGGAGCTGCTGAGCCAGCAGAAGGACATGCTGGCCATGTACAACAGCGACGGCACCATCGAGCGCATGGCCGCGGGTGAGGTGGCCATGCACCAGCAGTGGAACGGCGCCTTCCACCGCGCCAAGGAGCAGCGCGATTCCCTGGTCTACGTCTATCCGAAGGAGGGCATTTCCACCTTCATCGACAACTTCGTGATTCCCAAGGGCGCGACCAACGTCGAGGAGGCCCACGTGTTCATAAACTGGATGATGCAGCCGGAGAACATCGCCGCCGCCTCCAACTTCGCCAAGTACAATAACGCCATCGCCGGCGCCGAGAAGTTCATGGACAAGGCCCTGTTCGACGATCCGGCGATCAACACCCCGCAGGACAAACTCGAGCGCCTGCGCTCGTTCAAGCTCTGCTCGCCCAAGGCCCTGGCGCTGCGCACCAAGGTCTGGACCAAGCTGAAGAAATAAGCGCTTCGCTCCCCTCTCCCGTTTACGGGAGAGGGGTTGGGGGAGAGGGTGCGCGACAGCCCCCTCTCCCTAGCCCTCTCCCCGTTGGGGAGAGGGGATTCCACTCGCAACTTTTCACGGACCGACCCGAGTCCGGGGAGCCCCTCATGCTGACCATCTATAGCGACGACCATCACCTGCACCACGGCAAGTTCGAATTGATCGACGGCCAGCTGGCGCCCTGCTTCGAGAAGCCCAGCCGCGCCGACATGGTGCTGGCGCGGGCGCAGAAGGTGAAGCTGGGCGAGGTGGCGACGCCGCGCGAGTTCGGCCTGGAGCCGATCCTGCGGGTGCACGACGAGGGTTTCGTGCACTTCCTCAAGGGCGCCTGGGCCGAGTGGCAGGCCATGGGCCGCGACTACGACATGCTGCCCTTCACCTGGCCCAACCGGCGCCTGCGCCAGACCATCCCGGACAGCGTCGACGGGCGCTTCGGCTACTACAGCTTCGATGCCGGCGTACCGATCACCGCGGGCACCTGGCAGGCGGTGAGCAGCTCGGTGAACGTCGCGCTGACCGGCCAGGCCGAGCTGGCCAAGGGCGCGCGCGGGGTGTTCTCGCTGTGCCGTCCGCCGGGCCACCATGCCGCGGCGGACTACATGGGCGGCTACTGCTACTTCAACAACGCCGCCATCGCCGCCCAGGCCATGCTCGACCAGGGCGCCAGCCGGGTGGCCATCCTCGACGTGGACTATCACCACGGCAACGGCACCCAGGACATCTTCTACGACCGCGCCGACGTGCTGTTCACCTCGATCCACGGCGACCCGCGCTTCGAGTACCCGTTCTTCCTCGGTTACGCCGACGAGAAGGGCGCGGGCGTCGGCCAGGGCTTCAACTTCAACTATCCGCTGGCCGCCGGCAGCGACTGGTCGGTGTGGAACCTGGCGCTGGCCGCCGCCTGCCGGCAGATCGCCGCCTACGCACCGGACGCGCTGATCGTGTCGCTGGGCGTGGACACCTTCAAGGAAGACCCGATCTCCCAGTTCAAGCTGGACAGCCCGGACTACCTGCGCATGGGCGAGACCATCGGCGCACTGGGCCTGCAGACCCTGTTCGTCATGGAGGGCGGCTACGCGGTGGAGGAGATCGGCATCAACGCGATCAACGTGCTGCAGGGCTTCGACAGCGTGACGCGCTGAGGCTACGGCCGGCAAATGGTGCGCACGGCGCACCCTGCGTCAGGGGCGTCGGCTCGCGTGTAGGGTGCGCCGCGCGGCCTGTCTTGGTCAGCCCTGGGGAGCGGCGAACGGCTCGTCCTTGCGGAACACGTAGAACAGGTTCGGCTCGCTGACCATGTAGATGGTGCCGTCCTCGTCCATGGCCACGCCTTCGGCGCGCGGGATGCGGTCTTCCAGGCCGCTGCTTCCGCCGATCAGGCTGATGAAGCTGATCGGCTCGCCCTTCTCGTCCAGCTCCAGCAGCAGGCGTGACTGTGCGGAGAGGGCGAGGATGTGACCGGTGCGCGGATCGACGCTGAGCGCGGAGAGGTTGCGCATGCCCAGGCCGTAGCTCGGCAGCGGCTGCAGGGCCTGGTCGCGCAGGTGCTGGCCGTCGCTGTGCAGGCTGAACATCGCCGTGGGCTCGCGCTCCTTGCCGAGCAGCAGGCGCTGCTGGGCTGGGTCCCAGGCGATGCCCTCGAAGCCCTTGTTGCCGGCGTCGGGGAAGCCGAGGTCGTAGGGATCGGCATCGGCCAGGTTCAGCTCGCGGGTCTGCGGGGTAAGTTCGAAGATCGACAGGTTGCGCTTGCGCTCGTCGGTCAGGGCGATCTTGCCGTTCTCCAGGACCGCCACGCCCTCGGGATTGGAAAAGCCCTTGAGCGCGATGCGCCGCAGCACCTCGCCGGTGCGGCTCAGCTCGACCAGCATCGGCAGCTTGCCGGTCACGGTGAACAGCGTGCCGGTCAGCGGGCTGTAGGCCAGGTCGGAGGTTTCGTCTTCTTCCAGGCCGCGCAGCGGCTTGCCCTCGATGCGGGCCTGGTAGCCCGGCAGCCAGATGCTGGCGGCGCGGTCGGCGGCCGGCATGTTCTGCTCCTTGAGCCACAGCAGGGTCTGGTCGTCCCAGTGCAGGTAGCGGATCAGCGCGACGAAGAGGGCGAGGATGGCCACCAGTGCGAGGCACAGCGTGTGGCGGCGGGAGAGGGCGAGGGACATCCGGAGGACTCGGCTAAAGCGAGCCCTCTAGATAGCCCAGCGGCGGTGAAAGTTCCGTGAAGGCCCGACGCCCGGGCCTCACAGCACCCGGGTGGCGAAGCGCGACAGGCCGACCAGTTCGATTTCCAGGCTCTCGCCGCTGCCCAGCGGGCCGACGCCGGCCGGCGTGCCGGTGGACACCACGTCGCCCGGCTGCAGGCTGAAGTGGGCGGCGATGTGCTGGATCAGCGGGATGATCGGGTTGAGCATGTCGCGGGCGTTGCCGTCCTGGCGCACCTGGCCGTCGATGGTCAGGCGGATGCCGATATCGCGCACGTCTTCCACCGCATCGGCGGTGACGAAGGGCGCCAGCACGTAGGCGCCGTCGAAGGACTTGGCCAGTTCCCAGGGCAGGCCCTTCTCCTTGAGCCGGGCCTGCACGTCGCGCAGGGTCAGGTCGAGGGCCGGGGCGAAGCCGGAGATGGCGTCGCGGACTTCCTCTTCGCTCGGCTGCTTCGACAGCGGCTTGCCGATCAGCACGGCGATCTCCGCCTCGAAGTGCACGGCGCCACGGTCCTGCGGGATGGCGAAGCCGTCGTCCATCGGCACGGTGCAGCTGCCGGGCTTGATGAACAGCAGCGGCTCGGTCGGGACCGGGTTGTTCAGTTCCTTCGCATGCTCGGCGTAGTTGCGGCCGACGCAGACCACCTTGCCCAGCGGGAAGTGGATCGGGGTGCCGTCGATGTACTGGTGCTGGTAGCTCATGCGGGCTCCTAGGATCGGGGAGACGGTGGACTGCCACCGCGGAGCGGCAGGATGGCAGGTGCGCGCGGCGCCGGCCATCCGACGGAAGTCAAAGAGGGAAGATCTTGCCCGGGTTCATGATGCCGTTGGGGTCGAACACCTGCTTGATCGCCTTCATGTAGCCGATCTCGGCCTCGGAGCGGCTGTAGTGCAGGTAGTCGCGCTTGGTCATGCCCACGCCGTGTTCGGCGGAGATCGAGCCGTTGTACTTCTGCACGGTCTCGAACACCCACTGGTTGACCACGGCGCACTTGGCGAAGAATTCGTCCTTGCTCAGGTTCTCCGGCTTGAGGATGTTCAGGTGCAGGTTGCCGTCGCCGATGTGGCCGAACCACACCACTTCGAAGTCCGGGTAATTGGCCTCGACGATGCGGTCGATGTCGTGCAGGAACGCCGGCACCTGGCCGACGGTGACCGAGATGTCGTTCTTGTACGGGGTCCAGTGGCTGATGGTCTCGGAGATGTATTCGCGCAGCTTCCACAGGTTCTCCAGCTGCTGCTGGCTCTGGCTCATCACGCCGTCCAGCACCCAGCCCTGCTCGACGCAGTGCTCGAAGGTCTCCAGCGCCTGGTTGGCGACTTCCTCGGTGGTGGCCTCGAATTCCAGCAGGGCGTAGAACGGGCAGTCAGTCTCGAAGGCCGGCGGCACGTCGCCGCGGGCCATGATCTTGGCCAGGGCCTTGTCGGAGAAGAACTCGAAGGCGGTCAGGTCCAGCTTGTTCTGGAAGGCGTGCAGCACCGGCATGATCGAGTCGAAGTCCGGGGTGCCGAGCACCATCGCGGTGAGGTTCTTCGGCGCGCGCTCCAGGCGCATGGTGGCTTCGACGACGAAGCCCAGCGTGCCTTCGGCGCCGATGAACAGCTGGCGCATGTCGTAGCCGGTGGCGTTCTTGATCAGGTCGCGGTTGAGTTCCAGCAGCTCGCCGGTGCCGGTGACCACCTTCATGCCGGCGACCCAGTTGCGGGTCATGCCGTAGCGGATCACCTTGATGCCGCCGGCGTTGGTGCCGATGTTGCCGCCCAGCTGGCTGGAGCCGCTGGAGGCGAAGTCCACCGGGTAGTACAGGCCCTTGTCCTCGGCGTACTGCTGCAGCTGCTTGGTCACCACGCCCGGCTGGCAGACCACGGTGCGGTCGTACTCGTTGAAGGCGAGGACCTGGTTCATGTAGTCGAAGGCCACCACCACCTCGCCGTTGGCCGCCACGGCGGCGGCGGACAGGCCGGTGCGGCCGCCGGAGGGCACCAGGGCGACCTTGCGGGCATTGGCCCAGCGCACGATGGCCTGCACCTGCTCGACGGTCTTGGGGAAGACGATGGCGCTGGGCGCCGGGGCGAAATGCTTGGTCCAATCCTTGCCGTAGGCATTGAGGGAGTCGGCATCGGTCAATACCTTGCCGGGCTCCACCAGGGTCTTCAGCTCTTCGATCAGGGCGGGATTGGTCATCTCGGAACTCTCAAACGGTTCATGGTCACCCTGAGAACGCTTCATCGCCCAGGGGTGGCTGTTTCGCGGGGCTCGTATGCTAGCATACGCACCCCGCCAATCGTGCCTCCCAGCCGATCCGCGGAGCCGGCCGCGGCCGTTTTCCTGACACTTTTTTGTGGGACCACAGGTACTCCGATGAGCAAGACCTCTCTCGACAAGAGCAAGATCAAGTTCCTTCTGCTGGAAGGCGTGCACCAGAACGCCGTCGACGTGCTGAAGGCCGCGGGTTACACCAACATCGAGTACCTCAAGACCGCGCTGTCCGGCGACGAGCTGAAGGAAAAGATCGCCGACGTCCACTTCATCGGCATCCGCTCCCGCACCCAGCTGACCGAAGAGGTCTTCGACTGCGCCAAGAAGCTGGTCGCCGTCGGCTGCTTCTGCATCGGCACCAACCAGGTCGACCTGGGCGCCGCCCGCGAGCGCGGCATCGCCGTGTTCAACGCCCCCTATTCCAACACCCGCTCGGTGGCCGAGCTGGTCCTGGCCGAGGCCATCCTGCTGCTGCGCGGTATCCCGGAGAAGAACGCCTCCTGCCACCGCGGCGGCTGGATCAAGTCGGCGGCCAACTCCTTCGAGATCCGCGGCAAGAAGCTGGGCATCGTCGGCTACGGCTCCATCGGCACCCAGCTCTCGGTGCTGGCCGAGGCGCTGGGCATGCAGGTCTACTTCTACGACGTGGTGACCAAGCTGCCGCTGGGCAACGCCACCCAGATCGGCAACCTGCACGAGCTGCTGGGCCTGTGCGACATCGTCTCCCTGCACGTGCCGGAGCTGCCCTCCACCCAGTGGATGATCGGCGAGAAGGAAATCCGCGCCATGAAGAAGGGCGGCATCCTGATCAACGCCGCCCGCGGCACCGTGGTCGAGCTGGATCACCTGGCCAATGCGATCAAGGACGAGCACCTGATCGGCGCCGCCGTCGACGTGTTCCCGGTCGAGCCGAAGTCCAACGACGACGTGTTCGAGAGCCCGCTGCGCGGCCTGGATCGCGTGATCCTGACCCCGCACATCGGCGGCTCCACCGCCGAGGCCCAGGCCAACATCGGCCTGGAAGTGGCCGAGAAGCTGGTCAAGTACAGCGACAACGGCACCTCGGTGTCCTCGGTGAACTTCCCGGAAGTCGCCCTGCCGGCCCACCCGGGCAAGCACCGCCTGTTGCACATCCACCAGAACGTGCCGGGCGTGATGAGCGAGATCAACAAGGTGTTCGCCGACAACGGCATCAACATCTCCGGCCAGTTCCTGCAGACCAACGACAAGGTCGGCTACGTGGTGATCGACGTCGACGCCGAGTACTCGGACCTGGCGCTGGAAAAGCTGCAGCACGTCAACGGCACCATCCGCAGCCGCGTGCTGTTCTAAGCGGCCGATAACGGCGACCGCCGCTCGCGACGCCTCCTGGCGTCGTCCGAGGCGGAAACGAAAAAGGGGAGGCTTCGGCCTCCCTTTTTTTCTTGCGCGTCTTCGCAGGGCGCGCCCCGAATGCCCGTTTCTCAGCGCACCGTCATGACGAAGCCGATGCGGGTCAGCCATTCGGCCTCTTGCTCGAAGTCGGCCTGGGTCAGCGGGTTGGCCGTCAACCAGCCTTCGGGGAAGGTCAGGTCCAGGCTCTGCGGGCCGGCCTCGAGCTGCACCCTGGGCATTTCCTGGGTGCCGCGGATGTGGTGGAACAGAATGGCGAAGCGCAGCAGCACGCACAGGCGCAGCAGCTGCACGCCGTCCTCGCCGAACTCGGCGAAGCGCTCCTTGGGGATGTTGCGACGGTGGCCGCGCACCAGCAGGGCCAGCATCAGTTGGTCGCGACGGGAGAAGCCGGCCAGGTCGGAGTGTTCGATCAGGTAGGCGCCGTGCTTGTGGTACTGGTAGTGGGCGATGTCCAGGCCGATCTCGTGGACCCGCGAGGCCCACTGCAGCAGGTCGCGGTGGCGGTCTTCGTCCAGCTGCCAGGCGCTGGCGACCTTCTCCAGCGCCTGCAGCGCCTTGGTCTCGACCCGTGCGGCCTGTTGCAGGTCGACGTGGTAGCGCTCCATCAGCGCGCCGAGGGTGCGTTCGCGCACATCCTCGTGGTGGTGACGGCCGAGCAGATCGTAGAGCACGCCTTCGCGCAGGGCGCCCTCGGAGTGGTCCATACGCTGCAGGTCGAGGGCGTCGAAAATCGCCTCGGCGATGGCCAGGCCGGCCGGGAAGATCTGCCGGCGGTCGGGCTTGATGCCGTCGATATCCAGCTTGTCCACCTCGCCCAGCTTGAACACCTTGCGCTTGAGCCAGGCCAGGCCCTCGGGAGTGATCTCGCCATTGCCCTGGCCACCGGCCTTGATCGCCAGGCCCACCGCGCGCAGGGTGCCGGAGGCGCCCACCGATTCCTGCCAGCCCAGGCGCTGCAGGCCCTGCTCGATGCCCATCAGCTCCAGCCGCGCGGCGGTGTAGGCCTGGGCATAGCGTGCCGGGGTGATCTTGCCGTCCTTGAAGTAGCGGCGGGTGAAACTGACGCAGCCCATCTGCAGGCTCTCGCGCAGCAGCGGCTCGAAGCGCTGGCCGACGATGAACTCGGTACTGCCGCCGCCGATGTCCACCACCAGGCGCTTGCCGGGGGTATCGGCAATGGTGTGGGAGACGCCCAGGTAGATCAGGCGCGCCTCTTCACGGCCGGAGATCACCTCGACCTGGTGGCCGAGTAGTTCGTCGGCGCGGCGGATGAATTCGGCGCGGTTGCGCGCCTCGCGCAGGGCGTTGGTGCCGACGATGCGCACGGCGCCGTGGGGCAGGCCCTGGATCAGCTGGCCGAAGCGGCGCAGGCAGTCGAGGCCGCGCTGCATGGCCTCCTCGCTGAGCTGGCGCTCGTCGTCCAGGCCGGCCGCCAGCTGCACCTTCTCGCCGAGCCGTTCGAGAATGCGGATTTCGCCGTGGTCGGCCTTGGCCAGCACGATGTGGAAACTGTTGGAGCCGAGGTCGATCGCGGCGATCAGGGGAAATTGTTTGGTGCTAGTGGGCATGAAAGAAATCCCTTAACGAAACGCGGGCACCTCGCCGAGCGGGTGCGCCAATGACCGCATGTTAACCGCCCGCGCCGTGTTGCCGTACTCTTTCATCGGTTGTATGAAATTCATTGATAGTCAAGCTCAATGGAGAGCGGCTTTCGGCGGGGGCGGATGCGGGCTATCATGGCGTCACTTTTTTGCTTCCGAGCACGGAGACTGTACATGAGCGAATTCATCACCAACGTCAGCGACGCCAGCTTCGAAGACGATGTGATCAAGGCCGAAGGTCCGGTTCTGGTCGACTACTGGGCCGAGTGGTGCGGTCCGTGCAAGATGATCGCCCCGGTCCTCGACGAGATCGCCCAGACCTACCAGGGCAAGCTGAAGGTCTGCAAGCTGAACATCGACGAGAACCAGGAAACTCCGCCGAAGTACGGCGTGCGTGGCATCCCGACCCTGATGCTGTTCAAGAACGGCAACGTCGAGGCCACCAAGGTAGGCGCCCTGTCCAAGTCGCAGCTGGCCGCCTTCCTCGACGCCAATATCTGAGGCACTCGCCCCGGATGAGAAAAGCCCCGCACCTCGCGGGGCTTTTTCATTGTGCGGGCTGGACGTTCCCGTAAACCCGGTGTTACATTCGGGCCTGCAGCGGGTTCCTCGCTGCCCTCCAAGCCGTCGCCGACGCACCCCTCCCGATAATATCGAGCGACCCAGTCGCCTTCTTCGCGGCGCGGCCAGCAAAGCCCTCGGGGCTTTCCCCTCCCTTTCTCATACCTACGTCATTCCTATGAATCTGACCGAACTCAAGCAAAAGCCGATTGCCGAACTGCTGGACATGGCCGACCAGGCCGGTCTGGAAAACATGGCCCGTTCGCGCAAGCAGGACATCATCTTCGCCCTGCTGAAGAAACACGCGAAAAGTGGCGAAGAGATTGGCGGCGACGGCGTGCTGGAGATCCTCCAGGATGGATTCGGCTTCCTGCGCAGCGCGGACTCCTCCTACCTGGCCGGCCCGGACGACATCTACGTCTCGCCCAGCCAGATCCGCCGCTTCAACCTGCGTACCGGTGACACCATCGTCGGCAAGATCCGCCCGCCGAAGGAAGGCGAGCGCTACTTCGCCCTGCTCAAGGTCGACACCATCAACTTCGACCGTCCGGAAAATGCCAAGAGCAAGATCCTGTTCGAGAACCTGACCCCGCTGTTCCCGACCAAGCGCCTGACCATGGAGGCCGGCAACGGCTCCACCGAGGACATCACTGGCCGGGTGATCGACCTCTGCGCGCCGATCGGCAAGGGCCAGCGCGGCCTGATCGTCGCCCCGCCGAAAGCGGGCAAGACCATCATGCTGCAGAACATCGCGGCCAACATCACCCGCAACAACCCCGAGTGCTACCTGATCGTCCTGCTGATCGACGAGCGCCCGGAAGAAGTGACCGAGATGCAGCGCACCGTGCGCGGCGAAGTGGTCGCCTCGACCTTCGACGAGCCGCCAACCCGCCACGTGCAGGTCGCCGAGATGGTGATCGAGAAGGCCAAGCGCCTGGTCGAGCACAAGAAGGACGTGGTCATCCTGCTCGACTCCATCACCCGCCTGGCGCGTGCCTACAACACCGTGATTCCGAGCTCCGGCAAGGTCCTGACCGGTGGTGTCGACGCCCACGCCCTGGAGAAGCCGAAGCGCTTCTTCGGCGCCGCCCGTAACATCGAGGAAGGCGGTTCGCTGACCATCATCGCCACCGCGCTGGTCGAGACCGGCTCGAAGATGGACGAGGTGATCTACGAGGAATTCAAGGGCACCGGCAACATGGAGCTGCCGCTGGACCGCCGCATCGCCGAGAAGCGCGTGTTCCCGGCCATCAACATCAACAAGTCCGGCACCCGCCGCGAGGAGTTGCTGACCGGCGAGGAAGAGCTGGCGCGCATGTGGATCCTGCGCAAGCTGCTGCACCCGATGGACGAGATCGCCGCCATCGAGTTCCTCACCGACAAGCTGAAAGATACGAAGACCAACGAAGAATTCTTCCTCTCCATGAAGCGGAAGTGATTCGAGCGTTGCCACAGAGGCCGGGGAAACCCGGCCTTTGCGTTTGTGCAGCCTTCTGAATAACCCAGTTCGGCGCTAAACTTTGCGCCCCGACCTGTGAGGCCCAAGCATGCAGTATCGCGACCTGCGCGACTTCATCCGCGAGCTGGAAAAGCGCGGCGAACTCAAGCGCATCCAGACCCCGGTCTCCCCCGTGCTGGAAATGACCGAAATCTGCGACCGCACCCTGCGCCGTGGCGGTCCCGCGCTGCTGTTCGAGAAGCCCACCGGCTTCGACGTGCCGGTGCTGGGCAACCTGTTCGGCACCCCCGAGCGCGTGGCGCTGGGCATGGGCGCCGAGGATGTCGGCGAGCTGCGCGAGATCGGCAAGCTGCTGGCCTTCCTCAAGGAGCCCGAGCCGCCGAAGGGCCTGAAGGACGCCTGGAGCAAGCTGCCGATCTACAAGAAGGTCATCAGCATGGCGCCCAAGGTCCTCAAGGATGCGCCCTGCCACGAGGTGATCGAGGAGGGCGACGCGGTCGACCTGGGCAAGCTGCCGGTGCAGACCTGCTGGCCGGGTGACGTGGCGCCGCTGATCACCTGGGGCCTGACCATCACCAAGGGGCCGAACAAGGAGCGGCAGAACCTCGGCATCTACCGCCAGCAGGTGATCGGTCGCAACAAGGTGATCATGCGCTGGCTCAGCCACCGCGGCGGCGCGCTGGACTACCGCGAGTGGTGCCAGAAGTACCCGGATCGCCCCTATCCGGTGGCCGTGGCCCTGGGCGCAGATCCCGCGACCATCCTCGGCGCCGTCACCCCGGTGCCGGACACCCTCTCCGAATACGCTTTTGCCGGCCTGCTGCGCGGCCATCGTACCGAGCTGGTCAAGGCCATCGGCTCCGACCTGCAGGTGCCGGCCAGCGCCGAGATCGTCCTTGAGGGCCACATCTATCCGGGCGAGACCGCGCCGGAAGGCCCCTACGGCGACCACACCGGCTACTACAACGAGGTCGACACCTTCCCGGTGTTCACCGTCGAGCGCATCACCCGTCGGCGCGAGCCGATCTACCACAGCACCTACACCGGCCGCCCGCCGGATGAGCCGGCGATCCTCGGCGTGGCGCTGAACGAGGTGTTCGTGCCGATCCTGCAGAAGCAGTTCCCGGAGATCACCGACTTCTACCTGCCGCCGGAAGGCTGCTCCTACCGCATGGCGGTGGTGACCATGAAGAAGCAGTACCCCGGCCACGCCAAGCGCGTGATGCTCGGCGTCTGGTCCTTCCTGCGCCAGTTCATGTACACCAAGTTCGTCATCGTCACCGACGACGATGTCAACGCGCGCGACTGGAACGACGTGATCTGGGCCATCACCACGCGCATGGACCCCAAGCGCGACACGGTGATGATCGACAATACGCCGATCGACTATCTCGACTTTGCCTCGCCGGTCTCCGGCCTCGGCTCGAAGATGGGCCTCGACGCCACCCACAAGTGGCCGGGCGAAACCAGCCGCGAGTGGGGTCGGGTGATCGAGAAGGACCCTGCCGTGGTCTCACGTATCGACGAGATCTGGAACGAGTTGGGCATCGATTGATGAGCGGGTCATCTGCCGACGGCTTCATGAAGGTCACCCTGCAACCCTCGGGCGCGGTGCTCAACGTACAGGACGGCGAGCGCATCCTCGATGCCGCGCGGCGCCTGGGCTACGACTGCCCGCAAAGCTGCCGCAACGGCAACTGCCACATCTGCGCGGCGCTGCTGGTGGAGGGGCGGGTGCGCCAGGCCGGCGCCGAGCTTGACCACGGCGAGCTGTTCACCTGCCTGGCCGAGCCGCTGGAAGACTGCGTGCTGCATTGGGACGGCGTGCTCGCCCCAGGCGAGCTGCCGGTGCGCACCTTCGGTTGCCAGGTGCTCGAGCTCACCGACCTCGGCGGCGATGTCTGCCGCGTGCGCCTGCGCGCCCCGGCCGGTAAGGCGCCGCGCTACCACGCCGGACAGTACCTGCTGCTGCAGCGCGACGACGGCGAATGGTCGGCCTTCTCCCTGGCCTCGGCGCCGCATCAGGGGCGCGACCTGGAGCTGCACGTGCTGGTCCGCGAGGACAGCACGCGCCAGCTGATGGCCCAGTTGCGACGCACCCGCCTGGCGCGGGTGCAGATGCCCTTCGGCGATACCCACCTGGCCGAGTTGCCCGACGGGCCGCTGGTGCTGATCGCCGCCGGTACCGGCATGGCGCAGATGCACAGCCTGATCGAACACTGCCGCGCCACCGGCTTCGACCACCCGCTGCACCTGTACTGGGGCGTGCGCCACCCCGACGACTTCTACCATCTGGACCACTGGCGCGACTGGCAGGGGCAACCCGGCCTGCACCTGCACCAGGTGGTCAGCGAGACCTGCGGCTGGCCCGGGCGCTGCGGCATGCTGCACGAGGCGGTGTGCGAGGACTTCGCCGATCTGGCGGCCCTGCACGTCTACGCCAGCGGCTCGCCGGCCATGGTCTACGGCACCCTCGACGCACTGGTGGAGGCCGGTATGGACGCCCACCAGATGCGCGCCGACGTGTTCGCCTACGCCCCTCGCGAGTGACCGTCCGGAAACGAAAAAGCCGCCCGTAGGCGGCTTCTTCTGGTGCGCGGTCTTACCTGACCTGCACCACCACCTTGCCAACCGCCTTGCGCTGGCCCAGCGCGTCAATGGCCTCGCCGCCGCGGGCCAGCGGGAAGGTCTGCGACACCAGCGGCTTGAGCTTGCCCTCGGCATGCCAGGCGAACAGCTGCTGGAAGTTGGCGGCATTGTCCTGCGGCTGGCGCTGGGCGAACGAGCCCCAGAACACCCCGACCAGCGCCGCGCCCTTGAGCAGCGGCAGGTTGGCCGGCAGGGCCGGGATGCCGCCGCCGGCGGCGAAGCCCACCACCAGGAAGCGACCGTTCCAGGCGATGGAGCGGAAGGCCTCCTCGAACAGCTCGCCACCCACCGGGTCGTAGATCACGTCCACGCCCTGGCCGCCGGTGAGCTTCTTCACCTCGTCCTTCAGGCTCTGCTCGCTGTAGTTGATCAGGTGGTCGGCGCCCGCGTTGCGCGCCACTTCCAGCTTCTCGGCGGTGCTCGCCGCGGCGATCACTTTGGCGCCCATGGCCTTGCCGATCTCCACCGCCGCCAGGCCGACGCCACCGGAGGCGCCGAGCACCAGCAGGGTCTCGCCCGGCTGCAGGTTGGCGCGCTGCTTCAGGGCGTGCATTGAAGTGCCGTAGGTCATGCCGAAGGCCGCCGCGGTGGTCAGCTCCATGCTCTTCGGCACCGGCAGCACGTTGTAGCCGGGCACCGCTACTTCCTCGGCGAAACCGCCCCAGCCGGTGAGGGCCATGACCCGGTCGCCGGCGCGCAGGTGGCTGATCTTCTCGCCGACCGCCTTGACCACGCCGGCCGCCTCGCCACCCGGGGCGAAGGGGAAGGGTGGCTTGAACTGGTACTTGCCTTCGATGATCAGCGTGTCAGGGAAATTCACCCCGGCGGCATGCACCTCGATCAGCACCTCGTTCTTCTTCGGTTCGGGGCTGGGCAGGTCTTCCAGGACCAGGCTGGAGGCCGGGCCGAAGGCTTTGCAGAGCAGGGCTTTCATGGACTTTCCTCGGGTTCGTGACTGTCCGGCAGTGTAGGTGGCGAGCCTGCGGGGTCAACGAGCATGGCCGCATCTGATGGCCTGTCATAAGCGTCGGGCTTGGGCGCGCGGGCCGCTATGGCTATGCTAGGCGGCATTCGCTTTCGAGGAGTCGCCCGTGAAGAAGTCCATCGCCCTGCTGCTCGCCCTGATCCTGCCGTGCGCCGCCCTGGCCAGCGGTGGCGGCGAGGAGGAAGAGAACGCCGCACCCAAGGTCGCCTATGTCAGCCTGGTGCCGGCGCTGGTGGGCAACTTCGGCGCCGGGCCGAAGCTGAAGTTCTTCAAGGCCGACATCGCCCTGCGCGTGACCGGCACCGAGGCGGAGGAAAAGGTCGAGCACCACGAGCCGCTGATCCGCAACCAGCTGGTGATGCTGTTCTCCCAGCAGACCGACGCCAGCATGGCCGACGAGGCCGCCAAGGAGAAGCTGCGCCAGGACGCGCTGAAGCAGGTGCAGGATGTGCTGACCCAGGAAGAGGGCATACCGATCGTCGAGGACCTGCTGTTCAACAACCTGATCATCCAGTGATTCGCGCCGGCGCCTAGCGCGCCTCGCCGTCCGTTGCCTCGCTCCACACGCAGGTGCGGTCGCGGCCCTCGTGCTTGGCCCGGTACAGGGCCTGGTCGCAATGTGCAATCAGGCTGCCCGGCTGCTCCTCGCTGACCGGCTCGGCGATGGCCAGGCCGATGCTCAGGGTCAGGCGTTTCTGTGGGCTGCCGGGGTGAGCGATGGCGAGCTCGGCGACCAGGTCATGCACCCGCGCCGCCACATGCTCGCCGCCCTCCAGACCCGTGTTGGCCAGGATGATGGCGAATTCCTCGCCGCCGTAGCGGCAGGCCACGTCACCCTCGCGCTGCAGGCTGTCCTGTAGCGCCTTGCCGACCTGACGCAGGGCGTCATCGCCGGCCAGGTGGCCGAGGGTGTCGTTGAACGCCTTGAAATGATCGATATCCAGCATCAGCAGCGCCAGCGGCGCGCCCACCCGGCGCAGGCGGCGCCACTCGCTGTGCAGCTGCTGGTCGAAGAAGCGCCGGTTGTACAGGCCGGTCAGGCCATCCTGTTGCGACAGGCGCTGCAGGCGCGCCTCCAGTTCCAGGCGTTCGCTGTTGTCGCGGGACACGGCGATCAGGTATTCACGCTCGCCCAGACGTACCAGCTGGGTGTTGATCTCGGCCGGTCGACGACTGCCGTCGCGGCGGCACAGCTCGCGCTGGAAGATGCGCGACTGATTGTCTCGCTGAGCCTCGCGGACCTGCTCCAGCCATTCGTCGAAACCCGGCAGCAACTGGTCCGGATGGTCGCGCAGCAGCTCGGCGAACTGTTCGGCGCGGTAGCCAAGGCCCGCATAGGTAGCCTGGTTCATGTGCAGCAGCTCGCGGCTGCGGGTATCGAAGATGAACAGTCCGTCGTGGCTCGAGTCGGTGAGGTCGAGCACCAGTTGCAGGCGTTCACGGCTGTCACGCAGGTGGCGTTCGATTTCCTCGCGGCGCTCCGCCTCGACCCGTAGGCGCCGGTTGGCCTGCTGAGTGGCACCGGTGCGTCGGGCGTTTTCCAGAGCCAGGGCCAGCGCCGCGACCAGCAGCAGGCTGATGGCCAGGCTGGCGCCCAGCACTACCTGCGGTAGTGGTGTGGACAGACCCTGCACCAGGCGAGTGGTAGGACTCAGCTGGAGCTTGAAGGCGCCATTGTTGAGGAGCTGCAGCGGCACGTCGCGAGTCATGCCGCCTACCGTCTCGGAGCGTTCGAGGCGATAGAGGACCTGGCTGTTCTCCAGCAGGCGCACGCTGAAGCCGTCGTCGCCGAGTTGGTCGAGCAGGCGGTCCATCAGAGGATCGACCCGGAATACGCCTTGCAGGAAACCGTCGAACTCCAACTGCCCTTCAGCGCCGTCCAGGTATAGCGGCGTATAGAGGACGAAGCCGCGCCCGCCCTGGACCAGCTGGAAACTGTTGGAGAAGCGTTGCTGGCCGGTCTGTCTAGCCTGTATCGCCACCGGGTAATTGGGGTGGTCTGGAGCGAGGTGAAAGCGGGTGGCCGCCTCGTTGCCCTGCAGCGGCACCAGCCAGCGCATGTACAGGTCAGGGCCGAGCCATTGTATGGATTGGTAGGCGGGAAATTCGTCCAGCGCCAGCTGCGCCTCCTGTTCCCAGTCCTTGCGGTCGAGACGGCCGAGGTGGCGCCACAGGCGGGCGATGCGCTCCAGGCTTTCCACCTCGGCCTGCAGGGTATTTTCCAGCTGGCGTGCCAGGGCCTGGGCCTGGTAGTCGACGCGCTCGCCGATGCGTTCGCGCTGATCGTCCTCCAGCTGCTGCCAGAGCGCCAGGCTGGCCAGGCACATCATCAGGAAAAGGACGACCAGCGCCAGGCGCGCCGGCCAGACGGATCGTGCGCGCATCATCGGCTCCGCAGGCTATGTGCTGGTCATAGCACAGCGCCTGCCGCGACTCAACGCAGTGCGAGAACGGCGGCCCATTGGGCGTTGCTCACCGGCATCACCGACAGGCGGCTGCCGCGCTGCACCAGTGCCAGCTCCGCCAGGGCCGGCTCGGCGCGCAGGCTTGCCAGCGGCAGGACGATAGGGAAGGCCTCGACGAACTCGACATCCAGCGCGCTCCAGGGATTCTTCTCGGCGCTGGCCTTGGCATCGAAGTAATGGCTCTGCGGGTCCAGGGCGGTGGGGTCCGGGTAGACCGTACCGGCGATTCGGGCGATACCGGCGATGCCCGGCTCGGGACAGCTGGAGTGGTAGAAGAAGAACAGGTCGCCCGGTTGCATGCTGCGCATGAAGTTGCGTGCCTGGTAGTTGCGCACCCCATCCCAGCGCGCCGTGCCGAGCTGCTGCAAGTGATGGATGGACAGTTCGTCGGGTTCTGATTTCATCAGCCAATGAGGCATGAACTTTGCTCCTGTTTGCCGGTCCTTGCGCGGGTCCGAAGAATGTCCCGCCACGGACCGCCGGTTGGCGACCAATCCAGTCCGCGAGTTCTTCCGCCTTCCCGGCGGCCGAGGGCTCGGGCTAGGCGCCGCGGTAACGGCCAATAAAAACACCGCCGCCGGTAACGACGAGCAGTATGCCGAAAGGGGGAGGCAATACGATGAAACGCAAACCAGATCTGTTGTGGGTGCTGGTCATTCTGTTCAGCCTGGGGATGGTTACCACAGGTTACACCCAGGGTCTCTGGGATCGTCAGGATGACGCTTCGGTGTCTATCCAGAGCCAGCAATGATCGCGACGATGTCGCCGCAGGGAGCGCGGCGGCTTCAGTCGTACCAATGTCGATCGGTCACTACCGCGCCGAGCCGCACGTCCCAGCTTGCCAGCGCAAGTCGATCTACCCGCTGACAGTCGTGAGCCACACCGAGTAGCGTCGGTTTGTGCCAATTTTTGCGCAAATGCCGATAGGCCAGACTGCGGTCGTAAAACCCCCCGCCCATGCCCAGGCGTCCGCCGTGGGCGTCGAAGCCCACCAGCGGCAGTAACACCAGATCCAACGTCCAGACCTTGCGCTGGCGCTTCGGATTGGTCAGCGGTTCCTCGATGCGAAAGCGGTTGCGTACCATCGCTTCGTGCATGCGCACGCGCTGGAACCTCATTCGGTTGCGCGGCCAGGCGCTGAGCACCGGCAGGTAGGTGGCCTTGCCGCGACACTGGGCCTCGCGCAGCAGCGGGCGCGGGTCGATCTCGCCGTCGTTCGGCAGATACAGGGCGATGTGGCGTGCGCGGCGAAACAGCGGATGCTGCGCCAGCTGCCGGTACAGGTCCCGGGCGGCGCGCTTCTGTTGCTGGGGAGAGAGCGTGCGGCGAGCCTGGCGGAGCTGGCGGCGCAGGGCTGCGCGGGAGAGATCACCAGCCAGGATCATGGAATTCAAGACTCCCCGGTCATGCCGCTGTCGGGTTAGCCCTTGAACCCGAAAGTTCAAGGTGGAGGTTGCAGAGGGCGTTAAGGCTTTCCGTCAGGCGGACATGCACACCGGCCCCACTGGCAACCCCCGTGGTTGTGCGTATCGGCTCAGGGACATCACCGACTGGCCAACACACCAGGGAGCTGGCCGCAGTATACCCCATCGAACCGCTCTGGGATCAGAGTAACTGGCCGTCCTGATCGGCGGCGAGTGCGTTGTCGACGCGGTCCAGCAGGTCGCGCACGCGCTCGCGGGTGGAGCTCGCTTCCTCGTCCAGGCGCTGCTGCTTGTGCAGCAGGTCGTGGGTGATATTCAGCGCGGCCATCACGGCGATGCGGTCGGCGCCGATGACTTTGCCGCCGGAGCGGATTTCGCGCATCTTGCCGTCGAGGTAGCGTGCGGCGCTCTCCAGGTTGGCGCGCTCGTCTGCGGGGCAGGCGATGCAGTAGTCCTTGTCGAGGATGTGCACGGTTACGGTGTTCGACTGGGTCATGAGTCCTGCTCCAGGGCTTTCAGGCGCGAAATCATCGCTTCGACCTTATGCCGGGCCATTTCGTTCTTTTCGATCAGATGGGCGCGTTCCTCGCGCCAGGCCTGCTCACTGGCCAGCAGGGCACGGTTCTGCGACTTCAGCTGCTCGACGCGCTGGATCAGCTGTTCCAGCTTGCGCGACAGGGCTTGCAGTTCGGCGTCTTCCATGGGCTCCACCAAGGCTATGAGTGGCTGCACTATAAAGGATGCGGGGCGTGGCGGCGACGGCGGCTTCGATGGCTTGGCCGCGTCCGCCGGTGCTAGGATACGGGGCCTCCATTCTAGAGATAGCGCGGTTCAGCGCCTAGTTGCCATGTCCATTTCGAACTCTCCCTACACCGCCTTCGCCGCCCTCCTGGCGAGCACCGGCAAACCCGTTTCACCCGCCGAGCTGCACGGCCTGCTGGTCGGCCGCAGCTGCGCCGGGGCTGGCTTCGAGGCCGAGTCCTGGGTCGCGGACGCCAGCGAATTGCTCGGCGGCGAGCCGGCCGACAACGTGCGCCAGGCGCTGGTCGGCCTGCAGGAGATGGTCAAGGGCGAACTCTCCGGCAGCGACGTCACCCTGGTCCTGCTGCTGCCCGGCGACGACGCGCCGCTGGCCGAGCGGGCCAAGGCGCTGGGGCAGTGGTGCCAGGGCTTCCTCGACGGCTTCGGCATGGTCCTCGGCAACGCCGCGCTGAGCGCCGAGGCCATGGAAGTGCTGCAGGATCTTTCCGCCATCGCCCAGGTGCAGAGCGCGCTGGAGGAATCCGAGGACGGCGAGAGCGACTATATGGAAGTGATGGAATACCTGCGCGTGGCGCCGCTGCTGCTGTTCGCCGAATGCGGCAAGGCCGCCGCTCCCGCGCCCAAACCCTCCCTGCACTAAGGTCGAGTCATGGTCAGCATCCCGAAAGCGGAATACGCCCGCCGGCGCAAGGCGCTGATGGAGCAGATGGAACCCAACAGCATCGCCATCCTGGCCGCGGCGCCGGTGTACATCCGCAACCGCGACGTCGAGCACGTGTACCGCCAGGACAGCGACTTCCAGTACCTCACCGGCTTTCCCGAGCCGGAGGCCGTGCTGGCCCTGATCCCCGGTCGCGAGCACGGCGAATACGTGCTGTTCTGCCGCGAGCGTGATCCGGAGCGCGAGTTGTGGGACGGCCTGCGCGCCGGCCAGGACGGCGCCGTCGCCCAGTACGGCGCCGACGATGCCTTCCCCATCGGCGATATCGACGACATTCTGCCGGGCCTGATCGAGGGCCGTGAGCGTGTCTACTACGCCATCGGCACCCATCAGGAGTTCGATCATCGGCTGATGGAGTGGATCAACGTGATCCGCTCCAAGGCGCGCCAGGGGGCGATTCCGCCCAACGAATTCGTCGCCCTCGACCACCTGCTGCACGACATGCGCCTGTACAAGAGCGCGGCCGAGGCCAAGGTGATGAAGGAGGCCGCCGAGATCAGCGCGCGCGCGCATATCCGCGCCATGCAGGCCAGCCGCGCCGGGCTGTTCGAGTACCACCTCGAGGCCGAGCTGGACTACGAATTCCGCAAGGGCGGGGCGAAGATGCCGGCCTACGGCAGCATCGTCGCCGCCGGCAGGAATGCCTGCATCCTGCATTACCGCGAGAACGACGCGCCGCTGAAGGATGGTGACCTGGTGCTCATCGACGCCGGCTGCGAGATCGACTGCTACGCCAGCGACATCACCCGTACCTTCCCGGTCAACGGCACGTTCTCGCCCGAGCAGAAGGCCATCTACGAGCTGGTGCTCGAGGCAAACGAAGAGGCGTTCAAGCACATCGCCCCCGGCAAGCACTGGAACGAGGCCCACGAGGCCACCGTGCGGGTCATCACCGCCGGCCTGGTCGACCTGGGCCTGCTCGAGGGCGACGTCGAGCAGCTGATCGCCAGCGAGGCCTATAAGCCCTTCTACATGCACCGCGCCGGCCACTGGCTGGGCATGGACGTGCACGACGTCGGCGACTACAAGGTCGGCGGCGAGTGGCGCGTGCTCGAGCCGGGCATGGCCATGACCGTCGAGCCGGGCATCTACATCGCCGCGGACAACGACAAGGTCGCCAAGAAGTGGCGCGGCATCGGCGTGCGCATCGAGGATGACGTGCTGGTGACCAAGACCGGCTGCGAAGTCATCACCGGCGGCGTGCCGAAAACGGTCGCCGAGATCGAGGCGCTGATGGCCGCCGCCCGCGAGCAGGCCGCCTGAGTTGAGCCGCGTGCAGCTCGCCATCGTCGGCGGTGGACTCGTCGGCGCCAGCCTGGCGCTGGCCCTGCAGGCCGGGGCGCGGGCGCGTGGCTGGCGCATCGTGCTGATCGAGCCGTTCGCCCCGGGCGATGCCTGGCAGCCGAGCTACGATGCGCGTTCCAGCGCCCTGTCCTACGGCAGCCGGCAGATCTTCGAGCGCCTCGGCCTGTGGCCGCTGCTCGCCGAGCGCGCCGAGGCCATCACCCAGATCCAGGTCTCCGACCGCGGCCGCTTCGGCGCCACTCGCCTGAGCGCCGCCGACGAGGGCGTGCCGGCCCTCGGCTACGTGCTGGAAAACGCCTGGATGGGCCACTGCCTGTGGAAGGCCCTGGACCCCGAGGTCGTCGAGTGGCGCTGCCCGGCGGAAGTGACGCGGATGGAAGCGCTAGAGGCCGGCTACCGCCTGCACCTCGGCGACGACTCCAGTCTTGATTGCGAACTGGCCATATTGGCCGACGGCGGCCGCTCCGGCCTGCGCGAGCAACTGGGCATCGCCGTGCGCCACACCGCCTATGAGCAGAGTGCGCTGATCGCCAACGTCAGCCCCGCCGAGCCGCACGGCGGCCAGGCCTTCGAACGCTTCACCGAGCAGGGCCCGCTGGCCCTGCTGCCGCTGTCGGACGAACGCTGCGCGCTGGTCTGGACCCGCCCTCCGGTGGACGCCGAACGCCTGCAGGCGCTGTCCGACCGCGCCTTCCTGAGCGAGCTGCAGGACGCCTTCGGCTACCGCCTCGGCGCCCTGCGCCAGGTCGGCGCGCGGCATGTCTATCCGCTGGCGCTGGTCGAGGCCACCGAGCAGGTGCGCCCGCACCTGGTGGTACTGGGCAACGCCGCCCACAGCCTGCACCCGGTGGCGGGGCAGGGCTTCAACCTGTCCCTGCGCGACGCCCAGGCCCTGGCCGAGAGCCTGCTGGAGGGCGCCGACGGCCCCGGCGACTTCGCCGTGCTGCAGCGCTATCTGCAGCGCCAGCGCCAGGACCAGGCGCTGACCGTCGGCTTCTCCGACGGTGTCACCCGCCTGTTCGGCCGCGGCGAGTCGCTGCTGGTGGCCGGCCGTACCCTCGGCCTGCTCGGTCTCGACCTCTTGCCGCCGGCCAAGCGCTGGTTCGCCCGCCAGGCCATGGGCCTGGGTACCCGTTCCCTGTGAGAGACGTACGTGACTGACCGTCAACTGGCGCGCCGCGCCCGCCTGCTGCGCATTGGCCTGAATCTCTATCCGCCTTACCTCGGCGCCGGCATCCGCGTGCAGCAGATCAGCCCGGACTGCCGCCACGCGCGGGTGAAAATGGCGCTGCGCTGGTACAACCGCAACTTCGTCGGCACCCAGTTCGGCGGCTCGCTGTACAGCATGATCGACCCTTTCTACATGCTGTTGCTGATGCCGCTGCTGGGCGACGACTACATCGTCTGGGACAAGGCCGCCAGCATCGACTTCGTCAGCCCCGGCAAGGGCCCAGTGTATGCCGACTTCCGTATCGACGACGCCCTGCTGGCGGAGATTCGCGACAAGACCGCCGGCGGCGACAAGTACCTGCCGCAGCTGCACGTGGAGATCCGCGATGGCGAAGGCACGCTGGTCGCCACGGCGCACAAGACCCTGTATATCCGACTCAAGCCGCGCGTGCGGCGCACTGCAGCCTGAGGAAACGAGATGCAAGCGGACCTGATCATCGTGGGCGCCGGCATGGTTGGCAGCGCCCTGGCCCTGGCGCTGGAACACAGCGGCCTGGAGATCCTGATCGTCGATGGCGGCCCGCTCAGTGTCCGCCCGTTCGACGCCGAAGGCGCCTTCGAGCCTCGGGTCAGCGCCCTGTCCGCCGCCAGCCAGCGCATCCTCGAGCGCCTCGGCGTATGGGATGGCATCGTCGCCCGGCGCGCCTCGGCCTACCGCGATATGCGCGTGTGGGACGGCTCGGGCACCGGCAGCGTGCACTTCGCCGCCGCCAGCGTGCATGCCGAAACCCTCGGCCATATCGTCGAGAACCGCGTGGTGCAGGACGCCCTGCTCGAACGCTTGCACGACAGCCGGATCGGCCTGCTCGGCAGCGCACGCCTGGAGCAACTGCGCCGCTCCGGCGACGGCTGGCTGCTGACCCTGGCCGACGGCCGCGAACTGCGCGCGCCGCTGCTGGTGGCCGCCGATGGCGCCAACTCGGCGGTGCGCCGCCTGGCCGGCTGCGCCACCCGCGAGTGGGATTACCTGCACCATGCCATCGTCACCAGCGTGCGCTGCGAGCGCCCGCACCAGGCCACCGCCTGGCAGCGTTTCACCGACGACGGCCCGCTGGCCTTCTTGCCGCTGAGCCGTCAGGGCGACGAGCGCTGGTGCTCGATCGTCTGGTCTACCGTGCCGGCCGAGGCCGAGCGCCTGATGGCACTGGACGACGAGGCCTTCCGCGGTGAGTTGGGCAAGGCTTTCGAATGGCGCCTGGGGCAGATCACTGATGCCGATCCGCGGGTGTGCATCCCGCTGCGCCAGCGTCATGCCAAGCGCTATGTGGAGAGCGGCCTGGCGCTGATCGGGGATGCCGCCCACAGCATCCACCCGCTGGCCGGCCAGGGCGTCAACCTCGGCTTCCTCGACGCCGCGGTGCTGGCCGAGGTGCTGCTGCACGCGCTGCAGCGTGGCGAGCAACCCGGCGACGTGCGTGTGCTCAGCCGCTACGAGCGCCGGCGCATGCCGCACAACCTGGCGATGATGGCGGCGATGGAGGGCTTCGAGCGCCTGTTCCAGGCCGACCCGCTGCCGATCCGCCTGCTGCGCAACAGCGGCCTCAACTGGGTCGACGAGCTGCCGGACGCCAAGGCCCTGTTCGTCCGCCGCGCCCTCGGCCTGGTCGGCGATCTGCCGGAGCTGGCGGCCGTCTGAAAGTTGCCGTCGAGCCGGTCCAGAGGGCCGGCTAGAGGGGCAGCGACACACTGCGACATAAAAACGCTACTGCTCGCAGCTGCGAGTCACTATCATTTAGTGCCTTTTCGCAGTCACGAGAGAGTTTTGCCATGTCCCTGTCCCAACGCCTGCTCGCCGTCATGGCGCTGAGCGCCGCCGCCGGTTCCGCCACGGCTGCCGAGGAAGTGGTGGTCTATTCCTCGCGCATCGACGAGCTGATCAAGCCGGTATTCGACGCCTACACCGCCAAGACCGGGGTGGACATCAAGTTCATCACCGACAAGGAGGCGCCGCTGATGCAACGCATCAAGGCCGAGGGCGAGAACGGCGTGGCCGATATCCTGATCACGGTGGACGCCGGCAACCTCTGGCAGGCCGAGCAGATGGGCATCCTGCAGTCCTTCACCTCGCCGGTGATCGACGCCAACATCCCGCCGCAATATCGCTCCAGTACCCATGCCTGGACCGGCCTGTCGCTGCGCGCGCGGACCATCGTCTACTCCACCGACCGGGTAGACCCCGCGGAGTTGAGCACCTACGAGGCCCTGGCCGGCCCCGACTGGGAAGGCCGTCTGTGCCTGCGCACCGGTAAGAAGGTGTACAACCAGTCGCTCACCGGCACCCTGATCGAGACCCATGGCGCCGAGAAGGCCGAGCAGATTCTCCAGGGCTGGGTGAAGAACCTGGCCACCGACGTGTTTGCCGACGACAACGCGGTGATCCTCGCCGTGGATGCCGGTCTGTGCGATGTCGGCATCGTCAACACCTACTACTACGGCCGCCTGCACAAGGCCAACCCGGAACTGCGTGCCAAGCTGTTCTGGCCGAACCAGGGCGACCGCGGCGTGCACGTCAACCTGTCCGGCGCCGGCGTGACCAAGCATGCGCCGCACGCCGAGGCGGCGAAGAAGCTGGTGGAGTGGATGACCACGCCCGAGGCGCAGGGCATGTTCGCCGAGATCAACCAGGAGTTCCCGGCCAACCCGGCGGTCAAGCCGTCCGCCGAAGTGGCGGCTTGGGGCGAGTTCAAGGCCGACACCATCCCCGTGGAGGTCGCCGGCAAGCGTCAGGCCGAGGCCATCAAGATGATGGATCGGGTCGGCTGGAATTAAAGCCGGCCTAGGGGTGGATGGCGCTTCTTCCATCCACCGGCTGACGGCAGAGCGGCCGTCCGGTGGAAACGCTGCGCGGTTTCCACCCTGCCAAGCCCGGTTCTACCTCAATCGTTATACTCGACGCCCCGGCCCGTCCGGGGCGTCTCGTTTCTCAGCCAGGAGTCCGCGTGAGTCATCCCGTTCAGCGCCGCTGGTATCCCATCGCTTTCGCCATCGCCGCCCTGGTGCTGTTGCCGCTCTCGGTGCTGGCGCTGTCCTGGCACGAGGTCGACGGCGAGATCTGGCGCCACCTGTGGGACACCCAGATGCCGCGCCTGCTCGGCAACACGCTGATGCTGGTGCTCGGGGTTGGCGTCGGCGTGACGCTGCTCGGCGTCAGCCTGGCCTGGCTCACCAGCCTCTGCGAATTCCCCGGGCGGCGCTGGCTGGACTGGGCGCTGATGCTGCCCTTCGCCATCCCCGCCTACGTGCTGGCGTTCGTCTTCATCGGCCTGTTCGATTTCGCTGGGCCGGTGCAGAGCCTGCTGCGCGAATGGTTCGGCACGGGCATCCGCTTCCCCCGGGTGCGCTCCACCGGCGGCGTGATTCTGGTGCTGGTGCTGGTGTTCTATCCCTACGTCTATCTGCTTGCCCGCAGCGCCTTCCTCGCCCAAGGCCGCGGCCTGCTGGAGGCCGCGCGGGTGCTCGGTCAGTCGCCCTGGCAGGCGTTCTGGCGGGTGGCCCTGCCGATGGCGCGGCCGGCCATCGGCGCCGGCCTGGCGCTGGCGATCATGGAGACGCTGGCCGATTTCGGCGCCGTGGCCGTGTTCAATTTCGACACCTTCACCACCGCCATCTACAAGACCTGGTACGGCTTCTACAGCCTGTCCAGTGCCACCCAGCTGGCCAGCCTGCTGCTGCTGGCGGTGATGCTGGTGCTCTACGGCGAGCGCCGCGCCCGCGGTGCCAGCCGCCCAGCCAGCGAGCGGCCGCGCGGCGCGGCGCTGTACCGCCTGCGGGGCTGGAAGGCCTTCGCCGCCAGTGCCTGGTGCGGCCTGGTGTTCGCCTGCGCCTTCGTCGTGCCGCTGCTGCAGTTGCTGGCCTGGTTCTGGCAGCGCGGCCGCTTCGACCTGGACGAGCGCTACGCCGGCCTGATCCTGCATACCCTGTCGCTCGGCGGCCTGGCCGCGCTGATCACCGTGGCCGTGGCGCTGCTGCTGGCCTTCGCTCGACGGCAGGCGCCGACCCGGCCGATCCGCAGCGCGGTGAGCCTGGCCAACCTCGGCTATGCGCTGCCCGGTTCGGTGCTGGCGGTGTCGATCATGCTGGCCTTCAGCTTCCTCGACCGCGAGCTGGTGATCCCGCTCTCCGCCTGGGCCGGCGGCGCCGGCAAGCCGCTGCTGCTGGGCAGCCTGTTCGCCCTGCTGCTGGCCTATCTGGTGCGCTTCATGGCGGTGGCCTACGGGCCGCTGGAGAACAGCCTGGCGCGCATCCGTCCGTCGCTGCCGCAGGCCGCGCGCAGCCTCGGGGTTAGCGGGCCGGCATTGTTCCTGCGGGTCTACCTGCCGTTGCTGCTGCCCGGTGCGCTGTCCGCCGCGCTGCTGGTGTTCGTCGACGTGCTCAAGGAAATGCCGGCGACGCTGCTGATGCGCCCCTTCGGCTGGGACACCCTGGCAGTGCGCATTTTCGAGATGACCAGCGAGGGCGAATGGGCCCGCGCCGCCCTGCCGGCGCTGACGCTGGTGCTGGTCGGGCTGCTGCCGGTGATCGGTCTGATCCGCCGCTCGGCGCGCCAGCCGGGGCATTGACCACACGGAGTGTCCAGTTTCTTTGCGCAGGGCTACAATGCGCGCCTGCTTGCGCAGCCGTCCATGAACCCCGCCGGGGTCCGTATAAGGAGTTATCCATGGGACAGCGTACACCCCTCTACGACCAACACCTGGCGCTGGGCGCCAAGATGGTCGATTTCGGCGGCTGGGACATGCCGCTGCACTACGGTTCCCAGGTCGAGGAGCACCACCAGGTACGTCGCGACTGCGGCGTGTTCGACGTTTCCCACATGACCGTGGTCGACATCACCGGCGCCCAGGCCAAGGCCTGGCTGCAGCACCTGCTGGCCAACGATGTCGAACGCCTGAAAACCCAGGGCAAGGCCCTCTACAGCGGCATGCTCAACGAGCGTGGCGGGGTGATCGACGATCTCATCGTCTACCTCACCGACTGGGGCTACCGCATGGTGGTCAACGCCGCCACCCGCGACAAGGACATCGCCTGGATGCAGGCGCAGACCGCCGGCTTCGAGGTCACCCTGAACGAGCGCGCCGAACTGGCCATGCTCGCCATCCAGGGCCCCAACGCCCGGGCCAAGACCGCCGAGCTGGTGTCCCACGCCCGCGCCGCGCTGATCCATGAACTCAAGGTGTTCCAGGGCCTGCCGGAAGGCGACTGGTTCATCGCCCGCACCGGCTACACCGGCGAGGACGGCCTGGAGATAATGCTGCCGGCCGAGCAGGCCGCCTCGTTCCTCAACGAACTGGTCGGCGCCGGCATCGCCCCGATCGGCCTGGGCGCCCGCGACACCCTGCGCCTGGAGGCCGGCATGAACCTGTACGGCCAGGACATGGACGAGGACACCTCGCCGCTGGCCGCCAACATGGGCTGGACCATCGCCTGGGAGCCGGCCGAGCGCCAGTTCGTCGGCCGCAGCGCCCTGGAGACCCAGCGCGCCGCCGGCGACCAGCCCAAGCTGGTCGGCCTGGTGCTGGAGGAGCGCGGCGTGCTGCGCGCCCACCAGGTGGTGCGGGTCGAAGGCCTGGGCGAGGGCGAGATCACCAGCGGCAGCTTCTCGCCGACCCTGAACAAGTCCATCGCCCTGGCCCGCGTGCCGGCCGCCACCGGCGACCGCGCCGAGGTGGAGATCCGCGGCAAGTGGTACCCGGTGCGCGTCGTGCAGGCGAACTTCGTCCGCAACGGCAAGGCCGTCATCTGATTCGTACGGCGCGGGGCAGAGCCCGCGCCAGCTGCTAAATTTTCCGGGCGGCCGTTCCGCCCCATCGATTCGAGGAATACGACATGAGCAACATCCCCGCCGACCTGCGTTACGTCGCCAGCCACGAGTGGATTCGCCTGGAGGCCGACGGTTCGGTCACCGTGGGCATCACCGACCATGCCCAGGAAGCCCTGGGCGACGTGGTCTACGTCGAACTGCCGGAAGTCGGCAAGCAGCTGGCCAACGGCCAGGAAGCCGGTGTGGTGGAATCGGTGAAGGCCGCTTCCGACATCTACGCCCCGATCGGCGGCACCGTGGTGGCGGTCAACGAGGCCCTGGCCGATGCGCCCGAGCAGGTCAACGGCGAGCCCTACGAGGCCTGGTTCTTCAAGCTGCAGCCGAGCGACCCGGCCGAGCTGGAAGGCCTGCTCGACGCCGCCGGCTACCAGGCCGTCTGCTCGGCCGACGCCTGAGAACCGATCTGCGATCTGCGCATCTGGCGCGCGATCGTAAACCGGTTTGAAAGGAGTGGCCGCGTCTAGCACGCGGCCCGCCACCGAGAAACACGAATTCCGCTGTCGAGCCTCGATCCGTCGAGGCTCTGTCATTTTTTCCGAGAGCCCCGTCATGTCCACGCCCCGTCTCGATCAACTGCAACAGCCCGATGCCTTCCTCCGTCGCCACCTCGGCCCCGATGCCCGCGAGGAGCAGGCCATGCTCGACGCCCTCGGGCTGAGCAACCGCGACGAGCTGATCGTGCAGACCGTGCCGCCGGCCATCCGCCTCAACCGCGAGCTGGATCTGCCCGCCGCGCTGGACGAGCAGGGCGCCCTGGCCAAGCTCAAGGGCTACGCCGAGCAGAATCAGCTGTGGACCAGCCTGATCGGCATGGGCTACCACGGCACCATCACCCCCACCGTGATCCTGCGTAACCTGCTGGAGAACCCGGGCTGGTACACCGCCTACACCCCTTACCAGCCGGAGATCGCCCAGGGTCGCCTGGAGTCGCTGCTGAACTTCCAGCAACTGACCATCGACCTGACCGGCCTCGACCTGGCCAGCGCCTCGCTGCTCGACGAAGCCACCGCCGCCGGCGAGGCCATGGCCCTGGCCAAGCGCGTGGCGAAGAGCAAGAGCAACCTGTTCTTCGTCGACGAGAACTGCCACCCGCAGACCATCTCCGTGGTGCAGACCCGTGCCGAAGGTTTCGGCATCGAGGTCCAGGTCGGCGCGCTGGACGAGCTGGCCGGCCTGGAAGTGTTCGGCGCTCTGCTGCAGTACCCGGACACCCACGGTGAAATCCGCGACATCAAGCCGCTGATCGAGCATCTGCACGCGCAGAACGCCCTGGCCTGCGTCGCCGCCGACCTGCTCAGCCTGCTGCTGCTGACCCCGCCCGGCGAGTTCGGCGCCGACGTGGTGTTCGGCTCGGCCCAACGCTTCGGCGTACCGATGGGCTACGGCGGCCCGCACGCGGCCTTCTTCGCCACCCGCGACGCCTTCAAGCGCGCCATGCCCGGCCGCATCATCGGCGTGTCCAAGGACGCCCGCGGCAACACCGCGCTGCGCATGGCCCTGCAGACCCGCGAGCAGCACATCCGCCGCGAGAAGGCCAACTCCAACATCTGCACCTCGCAGGTGCTGCTGGCCAACATGGCCAGCTGCTACGCCGTGTACCACGGTCCGGAAGGCCTCAAGCGCATCGCCCAGCGCGTGCATCGCCTGACCTGCGTGCTGGCCGCCGGCCTGGAACAGAAGGGCCTGAAGCGCGACAACCAGTTCTTCTTCGACACCCTGACCCTGGATGTCGGCGGCATGCAGACCGCCATCATCGAGTCGGCCAAGGCCGCGCGCATCAACCTGCGCATCCTCGGCCGCGGCAAGCTGGGCGTGAGCCTGGACGAGACCTGCTCGGCGCAGACCGTCGAGCAGCTGCTGAGCATCTTCCTCGGCGCCGACCACGGCCTGTCCATCGCCGAGCTGGACGCCGGCACCCTGCCGGAAGGCATCCCGGCCGCGCTGCAGCGTACCTCCGGCTACCTGAACCACCCGGTGTTCAACAGCCACCACAGCGAAACCGACATGCTGCGCTACCTCAAGCGCCTGGAGAACAAGGACCTGGCCCTGAACCAGGCCATGATCCCGCTCGGTTCCTGCACCATGAAGCTCAACGCCACCAGCGAGATGATCCCGGTTACCTGGCCAGAATTCGGCGCCCTGCACCCCTTCGTGCCGGCCGACCAGGCCGTCGGCTACAAGCTGATGATCGACGAGCTGGAGGCCTGGCTGCGCGCCATCACCGGCTTCGACGCGATCTGCATGCAGCCCAACTCCGGCGCCCAGGGCGAGTACGCCGGCCTGCTGGCCATCCGCAAGTACCACGAGAGCCGTGACGAAGGGCACCGCGACATCTGCCTGATCCCGGCCTCGGCCCACGGCACCAACCCGGCCTCGGCGCAGATGCTCAACATGCGCGTGGTGGTGGTGGAGTGCGACGCCGCCGGCAACGTCGACATGGACGACCTCAAGGCCCGCGCGGCCGAGGCCGGTGACAAGCTGTCCTGCCTGATGATCACCTACCCGTCGACCCACGGCGTGTACGAGGAAGGCATCCGCGAGATCTGCGAGGTGGTCCACAGCTTCGGCGGCCAGGTGTACATGGACGGCGCCAACCTCAACGCCCAGGTCGGCCTGGCCCGCCCGGCCGACATCGGCGCGGACGTGTCGCACATGAACCTGCACAAGACCTTCTGCATCCCGCACGGCGGTGGCGGCCCGGGCATGGGCCCGATCGGCGTGCGCGCGCACCTGGCGCCGTTCGTGGCCAACCACCCGGTGGTCGAACTGCAGGGCCCGAACCCGCAGAACACCGCGGTCAGCGCCGCGCCCTGGGGCAGCGCGAGCATCCTGCCGATCAGCTGGATGTACATCGCCATGATGGGCCCGCAGCTGGCCGACGCCACCGAGACCGCGATCCTCAACGCCAACTACCTGGCCAGCCAGCTCAAGGGCGCCTTCCCGGTGCTCTACAGCGGCCGTAACGACCGCGTCGCCCACGAGTGCATCCTCGACCTGCGTCCGCTCAAGGCCGAGACCGGCATCAGCGAGGAAGACGTGGCCAAGCGCCTGATGGACTACGGCTTCCACGCCCCGACCATGAGCTTCCCGGTACCGGGCACGCTGATGATCGAGCCGACCGAGAGCGAGTCCAAGGAAGAGCTGGATCGCTTCATCGAGGCGATGCTGAGCATCCGCGCCGAGATCGCCAAGGTCGGCAGCGGCGAGTGGCCGGCGGAGAACAACCCGCTGAAGAACGCGCCGCACACCCTGGCGGACGTCACTGGCTTATGGGAGCGCCCGTACAGCATCGCCGAGGCGGTGACCCCGACGACCCACACCCTGGCGCACAAGTACTGGCCGGCGGTGAACCGCGTGGACAACGTCTACGGCGACCGCAACCTGTTCTGCGCCTGCGTGCCGATGGACGACTACCGCGAGTAAGCGTCCCGCGTCACCGAAAAGGCCGCCCATGGGCGGCCTTTTTCATGGGCGTGTGGTCAGCGGCCGGCAGGTCATGCGCCAGTCCAGCCGCAGGCGCTGGCCGGGTTTGAGCAGACGCAGCCCCGGCCGGCCCGGCAGGTGGTGGGCGTTGGGCGGGTGCGACACCGGCTCGACGCAGAAGAAGTCGCGCCCGCTCGGGCAGAACAGCATGTAGTGGCCGCAGTGCGAGGCCTGGCACTCCAGGACGTAGCCCAGGTCCGGCTGGACGACGCGGCAGCGACCGTTCCAGCCGGCGAAGGCGTTGTCTACCTCGTTGTCCGGCAGCGCGCGTTCGCGGGCGAAATCCCAGGCCGGCGGCAGCGGCGCCAGCTCGTTCGGCAGGCGATCGGCGCCGCACAGCCATACGGCCTCGGCGCCGACCTCGAGGCGGGTGGCGGCGGTGCGGGGAAAATACGGATGCAGGCCCAGCCCGTACCAGGCCGCCTCGGCGCCGCGGTGCTCCACCTGCAGGCTCAGGCTAAGGCAGCCGTCGCGCAGGCTCAGCCGCTGCTCCGCGCGGTAGGGGAGGGGCTCGGCGCTGTCGAGAACCAGCAGCGCCGAACTCGGGTCATGGGCCAGCAGGGTCCAGGCCTGGTGCCAGGCGCTGCCGTGAATCGGCAGGGCCTCGCCCGGCGGCGGCTGCAGGTCCAGCCAGCCGGAAGGATTGGCGAAGCCGCCGTCGGCGATGCGGTTGGACCAGGGCACCAGGGCGAAGCAGCCCAATCGGCGCGGAGTGCCCGCGGCCAGCGCCTGTTCGTCGGCGTGGCGCAGCAGCGGCGCTCCGCCGTCACGCAGTGCCCAGTTGGCGATGGCGCCGCCCAGGTCCGGGCGCAGTTCCAGGCGGGTTAGCGCGTCCTGCAGAATCGGCATGGAAGCCTCGGGTGTCATCGTACAACTGCCTGAGATATGATGGCGCGGTTGCCGACAGCAGAGACCGCACCCACGTCATGGAAACCCCGAGCACCGCGCCGCGCGCGCGCCGCAAGCACCGCAGCCTGGCCCAGGAACTGGTCAGCGAGCTGTCCCAGCAGATCAGCGACGGTGTGTTCAAGCGTGGCGAGAAGCTGCCCACCGAGTCGGCGATCATGGCGGCCCAGGGCGTCAGCCGCACCGTGGTGCGCGAGGCCATCTCGCGCTTGCAGGCGGCCGGCTTGGTGGAAACCCGCCACGGCATCGGCACCTTCGTGCTGGACATGCCCAGCCCGAGCGGCCTGCGCATCGACCCGGCGACCATCGTCACCCTGCGTGAGGTCATCGCCCTGCTCGAGCTGCGCATCAGCCTGGAGGTCGAGTCCGCTGGGCTGGCAGCCACGCGCCGCACGCCCGAGCAGCTGGCGGCGATGCGCGCGGCGCTGGACAGTTTCCTCAGCGCCGCGCACCGCAGTGACGCGGTGGCCTCGGACTTCCAGTTCCACCTGCAGATCGCCATCGCCACCGACAACCGCTACTTCACCGACATCATGACTCACCTGGGCACCAGCATCATTCCGCGCACGCGGTTGAACTCGGCGCGCCTGGCCCATGACGACGAGAAGCACTACCTGTCGCGCCTGAGCCGCGAGCACGAGGAAATCTACGAGGCCATCGCCCGCCAGGACGCCGAAGCCGCGCGTGCGGCCATGCGCCTGCACCTGACCAACAGCCGCGAGCGGCTGCGTCAGGCCCACGAAGAGGCGGAGCACCAGCACGACTGAGCTTCAGCCGCGCCGCAGCGCCAGCAGCACGATGCCGCCGAGCACGATGGCGCCGCCGAGCAGCTGCAGGCTGCCCAGCGCCTGACCGAGGATCAGCCAGGCGAACAGCAGGCTGGACACCGGCTCGACGTTCATCACCGGCGCGTTGCGCGCCAGGTTCAGCCGCGGCATGCAGATGAACAGCACCGAGAACGCCGTGCCGTAGAGCAGGGTCAGGCAGAGCAGCGCCAGCCAGCCGCTGGTGGCCGCGGGCGGCGTCATCATGCCGGGCATCGCACCGCCGAAGCCGGCCGCGGCGGCGGCGACGAACACCACACCGATGGTCATCATGCTGCGCAGCGTGCCCGGCACCGCCGACAGCCGGTGCTCGGTGATCCACAGTGCCACCGCGAACACCGCCGCCGCCGCCACGCCGGAGGCGATGCCCGGGCCCCAGGCGGTGTCGCCGCTGCCGGCCAGCCGCGCCGGTACGTCCAGCACCAGCGTCAGGCCGACCAGGATCATGCCCATCAGCAGCGCCGTGCGCCGGGTCGGTCGCGGCCCGCCAAGAGCCCAGGTCAGCAGCACCAGGAACAGCGGCGCCAGGTTGACCACCAATAGCGCCACGGCCACCGGGATGCGTGCCACCGCCGAATAGACGCAGAAGCTCTGGGTGGCGATCAGCAGGCCGAGCAACAGCTGCCAGCCGCCGGTGCCGGCGGGCAGGCGCAGCGACTCGCGGCGGATCAGCAGCAGGCCGAACAGCACCAGCAGGGTCAGCCCGGAGCGGCAGAGGATGGCCAGCAGCAGGCCGGTGCCCTGGTCGAAGGCGATGCGCGCGGCGATGTGGTTGGCGGCGAAGCTGCTGGAGGTGAAGACCAGAATCAGCACCGCCAGCAGGCGGGGGAAGGGTTGCGACATGTCTCTTTCTCGCTGCAGAAGCGCCGACGCCGCCCGAAGGCGGCGCCGGCCTGGCCCTCCTCGTCAGAGCACGACGCTCGGCAGCCAGAGGGAAATGGCGGGGATGTAGGTGACGGCCATCAGCACCATGAACAGGGCCACGTAGAAGGGCAGCAGCGCCTTCACCGTGGTCTCGATGCTGACCTTGCCGACCGCCGAGCCGACGAACAGCACCGCACCTACCGGGGGTGTGATCAGGCCGATGCCCAGGTTGACCAGCATGATCATGCCGAAGTGCACCGGGTCGATGCCCAGGTTGAGGATCACCGGCAGCAGGATCGGCGTGAGGATCAGGATCAGCGGGGCCATGTCCATCAGCGTGCCAAGCAGCAGCAGCATGAAGTTGATCGCCATCAGGATCACGTAGCGGTTGTCCGACAGGGTCAGGAAGGCCGTGGTGATCTTCGACGGAATCTGCATCAGCGTCATGATGTAGCCGAAGGCGCCGGCGAAGGCGATCAGCACCATGACGATCGACAGGGTGCGCACCGTGCGGTGCATCAGCTTGGGCAGGTCGCGCCACTTGTAGTCGCGATAGATGCACATGGTCACGAAGAACGACCAGACCACCGCGATGGCCGCCGACTCGGTGGCGGTGAACACGCCCGAGAGAATGCCACCGAGGATGATGCCCATGGTGGCCAGGCCCCACAGTGCCTCGACGCAGATCTTCAGCGCCTGGCGCAGCGGAATCACCTCACCCTTGGGGTAGTTGCGCTTCTTCGCGAACAGCAGGCACAGACCCATCATCACCGCGGTGAGCAGCAGGCCCGGACCGATGCCGGCGATGAACAGCGAGGCGATCGATACGGTGCCGCCGGCGGCCAGTGAGTAGAGCACCGAGTTGTGGCTAGGCGGGGTGAGCAGCGCCTGTACCGAGCCGCTGACGGTGACCGCGGTGCAGTAGTCGCGCGGATAACCCTTCTTGACCATTTCCGGAATCATCACCGAGCCGACCGAGGCGGTGTCCGCCACTGCCGAGCCGGAGATGGCGCCGAAGAAGGTCGAGGCCACGACGTTCACCAGCGACAGGCCGCCGCGAACGAAACCCACCAGCACCCCGGCGAAGGCCACCAGGCGGCGGGACATGCCGCCCTCGGCCATGATCGCGCCGGCCAGCACGAAGAACGGAATGGCCAGCAGGGCGAATTTGTTGACCCCCGCGGCCACCTGAATCATCAGGGCCGAGAAGGGAATGTCGATCCACCAGGCGCCGGCCAGGGCGGACAGGCCCAGGGCGTACGCCACCGGCATGCGCAGGACGATGAGCAGCAGGAAGCTGCCCAGGAGAATGAAGGCATCCATTTACGACACGGCCTCTTGGCTTTCTTCGTGCTGCTCGTAGTTGACGGCGCGGCGGTGGCTCTGGTCGCCGAAAAGCAGTCGTTCGAGGATGAAGATCAGGGTGATGGCGCCGCCCAGCGGAATCGGCGCGTAGCTGATGCCTACCCGCAGCGAGGGCAGGGCGGCGATGGTCTGGTTCCAGGTGGTCGCGCAGAGCTTGATGCCCCAGATGGTCATGAACAGGCACACGGCTGCCATCAGCAGCTGCACCAGGATCTCGATGTAGCGTTGCGTATGCGGCGGCAGGCGGTCGGTGAGCATGGTCACCGCCATGTGCGCGCCGGCGCGGTAGCTGGCGGCGGCGCCGATAAAGGTGAACAGCACCATCAGCAGGATCGCCACCGGCTCCGGCCAGCTGGAGCCGGCGCCGAGTACGTAGCGGGCGAAGATGCCCCAGGGAATGATCAGTGCCATCACGGCCACGGACAAGCCGGAGACCCAGATGGCGCTGATGTAGATCAGGTCGTTGAAACGCAGGATTCGTTCTTTCATGGCGCGCTACCACGGCCGCGGCGGAGAACCGCCGCGGCGCTGCTTGGGACGGGGAGGATTACTGCACCGCTTCGATGCGCTTGATCAGGTCGGCGTACTGGACACCGTACTTCTCGCGAACCGGGGCGGTGGCGTCGTAGAACGGCTTCTTGTCCACCTCGATGAACTCCACGCCCTCGGCCTTGAGCTTGTCAACGCTGGCGGCGGACTTGGCGTCCCACAGCGCGCGCTCTTCCATCTGCGCCTCGCGGGCCAGCTTCTTCACCAGGGCCTGCTGCTCGGGGCTCAGCTCTTCCCAGGTGGCCTTGGACATCACCAGCGGCTCCGGCAGGATCAGGTGGCCGGTCTGGGTGAAATACTTGGCGTACTTGTAGTGGTTGTGCTCGAGCAGGGTCGGCGGGTTGTTCTCAGCGCCGTCGATCACGCCGGTCTGCAGCGCGGTGAAGATCTCGCCGGTGTCCATGGCGATACCGTTGCCGCCCATGGCGTTGAGGGTGTCGATGAACAGCGGGTTGCCGATCACACGGATCTTCATGCCCTTGAGGTCTTCGATCTTGCGCACCGGCTCCTTGGTGTAGAGGTTGCGGGTGCCGCCGTCCATCCAGGCCAGGCCGACCAGGCCGAATTCGGAGTTGGTGATCTTGTCCAGGATTTCCTGGCCGACGTCACCGTCGATCACCTTGCGCATGTGGTCGTGGTCGCGGAACACGAACGGCATGTTGAACACATTGACGTCCGGCACCACCGGGCCAACCACGCCGAGGGTGATGCGCGCCAGCTGGATGGCGCCGAGCTGGGTCTGCTCGACCACTTCCTTTTCAGAGCCGAGCACGCCGCCGGAGAACATCTGCACGCGGATTTCGCCGTTGCTGGCGGCCTCCAGCTTCTTGCCCATGCTTTCCACCGCGACCACGGTCGGGTAGCCGGCGGGGTGCACGTCGGAGGCCTTCAGCACGATGTCGGCGTGGGCGGTCATGCTGAAGGCCAGCGGCAGTGTGGCCAGGAGCAGTTTGCGTTTGAAGTTCATGGGTCTCTCCCTTGTTGTTTTTGTTGGAACGCGTTTTGGATGGCCGTTCAGACGGCGAACGGGGGTTCTTCGAGTCCCTTCACGCCAGGCCTCAGGGCGAACACGCCACCGGCCAGGGGCTGGTCGGCGAGGTCGCCGCCCGGGCGAATGGAGGTGACGAACAGGGTGTCAAGGTCGCGCCCACCGAAGGCGCACATGGCCGGCTTCTTCACCGGTACGGCGAGGGAGCGGTCGAGGCGGCCGTCGGGGGTGAAGCGGTGGATCAGGCCGGCGTCGTTGCCGCAGATCCAGTAGCAGCCATCGGCGTCGACGGCGGCACCGTCCGGCCGGCCGAGATGCTGGCGCATGTCGACGAACAACCGGCGATTGTGTGGCGTGCCCGTGTCGATGTCGTAATCGAAGGCCCAGATGGCCTGCACGTCGGGATGCGAGTCGGACAGGTACATGATGCGCCCGTCCGGGCTGAAGGCCAGCCCGTTGGGCACGATCAGCCCACCGAGTTGGGCCTCAAGGCGGCCGTCGCTGAAGCGATATAGACGCCCAAGCGCCGCCCCGGCCGCCATGTCCATGAGCATGCTGCCCAGCCACAGGCGACCCTGACGGTCGCAACGGCCATCGTTGAAGCGCATGCCCTCGGCGCGGTGCTCGACCGTAGCCACGCGGGTGCCGGCTAGGCGGCCGTCGGCCTGCGGCTGCAGCTGGAACACGCCACTCTCCTGACCGGCGATCCAGCCCTGGCCGTCGGCGCTGCGGGCGACGCAGCCGATCATCTCGTCGCTCTGCCAGCTGCTCACCTGCTCGTCGGCAGCGCTCCAGCGATGCAGGCGCCCGGCCGGGATATCGACCCAGTACAGCGCCTGTTCGCGGGCACTCCACACCGGGCTTTCGCCAACGCCGTTACGGGCGTCGAAAATCAGTTCTGCTTGCATGGCGATGTCTCTTGTTGTTGTTCGCGTGGCTGCAAGAGGGGCTGGTCAGTCGAACGGCCCCTGGGCGCAGAACGCGCCGCCCTGGTAGAGCGCCGCGGGGTCGTCGGCTGCCACCGGCGGCTGCGCCTCGACCTTGTCGCGGAACACTTCGGAGCTGTCCTTGGGGGAGAAGCCCAGGTGCGCGGCCAGGTGGTTGTCCCACCACACCTCGCGGTTGGCAGAGGCGCCGTAGACCACGGTGTGGCCGACGTTCGGGGTGAACAGGCAGCGCTCGATCAGCTGGGTGAGGTCGTCGTAGCTCAGCCAGGTGTGCATCATGCGGCGGTTGGCCGGCTCGGGGAACGAGGAGCCGATGCGGATGCTGACGGTCTCGATGCCGTAGCGGTCGAAGTAGAAGCTGGCCATGTCTTCGCCGTAGGACTTGGACAGGCCGTAGTAGCCGTCCGGGCGGCGCGCCGCGGCGGCGTCGATGCGCTCGTTCTGCGAATAGAAGCCGATCACGTGGTTGGAGCTGGCGAACACCACGCGCTTCACCCCGTGCTTGCGGGCGGCTTCATAGATGTGGAAGGTGCCGGCGATGTTGGCGCCGAGGATCTCCTCGAACGGCCGCTCGACCGAGACGCCGCCGAAATGCAGGATGGCGTCGACGCCTTCGACCAGGGCATGCACCGCGGCCTTGTCGGCGAGGTCGCAGGGAATCACTTCTTCATGGGGACCGGCGGCGGGCTCCATCGGCGCGATGTCGGAGAGACGCAGTACTTCGGCGTAGGGGCGCAGGCGCTGGCGCAGCACCTTGCCGAGGCCGCCGGCGGCGCCGGTGAGCAGCAGGCGGGGGAGGACGGGGTGATTGCTCATGGGCAGTGTCCTGAAATTGTTGTTGTTAGTTGTCGTATGACTTGATTGCGATTTGAGCAGGCGATGTTCGTCTTGTCAACGTGACTAAAGTCGAACGGGGCAAATCGGTACCGGCGGTTACCATCTGAACCTGCCTAGCATGAGCTTGGCAGCCTATCTAAACCGCCGCTTTCACGCAGGATAACCGAGCGCGAAGGTGACTGGAACAGCCGAACGCTATACCAAGGGATGGGAAATTCGGGTGTTGGCAATCTTGATAGTTGTACGATAACGTATCTCTCGAAGGTTGCCACCGAGGCGACCGCCTCCTAACGATGCACAGGGTGTCCGAACAATGAATCCACAAGAACTAAAGTCCATCCTTTCTCACGGCCTGCTGTCTTTCCCGGTCACCGATTTCGATGAGGTCGGCAACTTCAACAAGGATGGCTATGTGCGCCGTCTGGAGTGGCTGGCACCCTACGGCGCTTCCGCGCTGTTCGCCGCCGGCGGTACCGGCGAGTTCTTCTCCCTCGACAGCCGTGAATACAGCGAGATCATCAAGACCGCCGTGGACACCTGCGAGAAGAGCGTGCCGATCCTCGCCGGCGTCGGCGGCCCGACCCGCGTCGCCATCCAGATGGCCCAGGAGGCCGAGCGCCTGGGCGCCAAGGGCCTGCTGCTGCTGCCGCACTACCTGACCGAAGCGTCCCAGGACGGTGTTGCCGCTCACGTCGAGCAAGTCTGCAAGTCGGTGAAGATCGGCGTGGTGGTGTACAACCGCAATGTCTGCCGCCTCAATGCCACCCTGCTCGAGCAACTGGCCGAGCGCTGCCCGAACCTGATCGGCTACAAGGACGGCCTGGGCGACATCGAGCTGATGGTTTCCATCCGCCGCCGCCTCGGCGACCGCTTCAGCTACCTCGGCGGCCTGCCGACCGCCGAGGTCTACGCCGCCGCCTACAAGGCCCTGGGCGTGCCGGTGTACTCCTCTGCCGTGTTCAACTTCGTGCCGAAGACCGCCATGGACTTCTACCGCGCCATCGCCGCCGACGATCACGAAACCGTCGGCAAGCTGATCGACGATTTCTTCCTGCCCTACCTGGACATCCGCAACCGCAAGGCCGGCTACGCCGTGAGCATCGTCAAGGCCGGCGCCAAGCTGGCCGGCTACGACGCCGGTCCGGTGCGTGCGCCGCTGACCGACCTGCTGCCCGAAGAGGTCGAGAAGCTGGCCGCGCTGATGGACAAACTCGGCCCGCAATAAGGCCCTCGACGACAGGAGAATTCCCGTGCGTTACGACAACTACATCGGTGGCGAATGGGTCGCCGGCGCCGCCTACGCGGACAACGTCAATCCCTCTGACCTGAACGACGTGGTCGGCGAATACGCCCAGGCCGACGCCGCTCAGGTCGGCCAGGCGGTGGCGGCGGCGCGCGCCGCCTTCCCGGCCTGGTCCACCTCCGGCATCCAGGCGCGCAGCGATGCGCTGGACAAGGTCGGCAGCGAGATCCTCGCCCGCCGCGAAGAGCTCGGCACCCTGCTGGCCCGGGAGGAGGGCAAGACCCTGCCCGAGGCCATCGGCGAGGTGACCCGCGCCGGCAACATCTTCAAGTTCTTCGCCGGCGAATGCCTGCGCCTGGCCGGCGAGATCGTGCCGTCGGTGCGTCCGGGCGTATCGGTGGAAGTGACCCGCGAGCCGCTCGGCGTGATCGGCCTGATTACCCCGTGGAACTTCCCCATCGCCATCCCGGCGTGGAAGATCGCCCCGGCCCTGGCCTATGGCAACTGCGTGGTGTTCAAACCCGCCGATCTGGTACCGGGCTGCGCCTGGGCCATCGCCGAGATCATCTCCCGCGCCGGTTTCCCGGCCGGCGTGTTCAACCTGGTGATGGGCGCCGGCCGCGTGGTCGGTGAGGCCATGGTCGACAACCGCGAAGTCGACGGCATCAGCTTCACCGGCTCGGTCGGTGTCGGCCGCGCCATCGCCGCCAAGTGCGTGGCACGCGGCGCCAAGGTGCAGCTGGAGATGGGCGGCAAGAACCCGCAGATCATCCTCGACGACGCCGACCTCAAGGTGGCCGTCGAGCTGGCCGTGCAGAGCGCCTTCTACTCCACCGGCCAGCGGTGCACCGCTTCCAGCCGCCTGATCGTCACCTCGGGCATCCACGACCAGTTCGTCGCCGCCATGGCCGAGCGCATGAAGTCGATCCGCGTCGGTCATGCCCTGCACAGCGGCGTCGACGTCGGCCCGGTGGTGTCCCAGGCCCAGCTCGAGCAGGACCTGCGCTACATCGACATCGGCCGCGACGAAGGTGCGCGTCTGATCACCGGTGGCGAGCGCGTGCGCTGCGAGACCGAAGGCTACTTCCTGGCGCCGACCCTGTTCGCCGACAGCTCGGCCGACATGCGCATCAGCCGTGAAGAAATCTTCGGCCCGGTGGCCAACGTGGTTCGCGTGGCCGATTACGAGGCGGCGCTGGCCATGGCCAACGACACCGAGTTCGGCCTGTCCGCGGGCATCGCCACCACCTCGTTGAAGTACGCCAACCACTTCAAGCGTCACGCCCAGGCCGGCATGGTCATGGTCAATCTGCCCACTGCCGGGGTGGATTACCACGTGCCGTTCGGCGGTCGCAAAGGCTCGTCCTACGGCCCGCGCGAACAGGGCCGCTACGCCGCCGAGTTCTACACCACGGTGAAGACCACCTACATCGGCTGAACCGGAGCGGGCCCGCGGGCCCGCCTCCACCCGCTCGACCACTGCAATACCACTGGGGACGACCCGAAACCGCGAGCGGCGCATGCCACGCTCGGTGCCGAGTCCTCCACCGCAGGCGCCCCTACGGGCCGCCCAATGCAAACCCCGACAAGAACAAATGGGGGCGTTATCCGTGCAAGAACTCAAGCAGACCCGCGTGCGTTACCTGATCCTGCTCATGCTGTTTCTGGTGACCACGATCAACTACGCCGACCGCGCGACCATCTCCATCGCCGGCTCCGCCATGCAGAAGGACCTCGGCTTCGACGCCGTGACCCTTGGCTACATCTTCTCCGCCTTCGGCTGGGCCTATGTGATCGGGCAAATTCCGGGAGGCTGGCTGCTCGACCGTTTCGGCTCCAAGCGCGTGTATGCGGCGGGCATCTTCATCTGGTCGCTGTTCACCCTGCTGCAGGGCTTTGTCGGCGTGATGCCGATGGCCTGGGCGGTGGTCACCCTGTTCGTCATGCGTTTTTTGGTCGGCTTCGCCGAGGCGCCGTCCTTCCCCGGTAACGCACGCATCGTCGCGGCCTGGTTTCCCACCGCCGAGCGCGGCACCGCGTCGGCCATCTTCAACTCCGCGCAGTACTTCGCCACCGCGCTGTTCGCCCCGCTGATGGGCTGGATCGTCCACGCCTTTGGCTGGGAACACGTGTTCGTGGTGATGGGCGCGTTAGGCATCGTCTTCTCCATGGTCTGGATGAAGACCATCTACAACCCCAAGGACCATCCTCGGATCAACGCTGCCGAACTGGCGCACATCGAGAGCAACGGCGGCCTGGTCGACATGGACCAGAAGAAGGCCGGCGGCGGTCCCAAGTGGAGCTACATCAAGCAACTGCTGACCAACCGCATGCTGCTCGGCGTGTACCTGGGCCAGTACTGCATCAACGGTATCACCTACTTCTTCCTCACCTGGTTCCCGGTTTACCTGGTGCAGGAGCGCGGCATGACCATCCTCAAGGCCGGCTTCGTCGCCTCCCTGCCGGCCATCTGCGGCTTCGTCGGCGGCGTGCTCGGCGGGATCATCTCCGACTGGCTGCTGCGCCGCGGCCACTCGCTGACCTTCGCCCGCAAGCTGCCGATCGTGGTCGGCCTGCTGATGTCGACCAGCATGGTGTTCTGCAACTACGTGTCGGCCGAATGGATGGTCATCGGTTTCATGAGCCTGGCCTTCTTCGGCAAGGGCATCGGTGCGCTGGGCTGGGCGGTGGTGGCGGACACTTCGCCGAAGCAGATCGCGGGTCTTTCCGGTGGCCTGTTCAACACCTTCGGCAACGTCGCCTCGATCACCACGCCGATCGTCATCGGCTACATCATCGCCGCAACCGGCTCGTTCAAGTGGGCCTTGGTATATGTAGGCGCCAACGCCCTGGTGGCGGTGTTCAGCTACCTGGTGATCGTCGGCAAGATCCAGCGCGTGGAGCTGGACGATGATCCGCGCCCGCACGGCGAGACGGCGCCGGGACAGAAGCTGGCTTCGGCCTGAGGAGTACCTGCCATGCAATTGATCCCCCATCAGGACTCGCCGCGCTACATCCGCCTGCACCCGGCCGACAACGTCGGCGTGGTGGTCAACGCCCAGGGCGTCGCCGCGGGCGGACGCTTCGACGATGGCCTGGTCGCCGTCGAGGGCATCCCGCAGAGCCACAAGGTGGCGCTGCTCGACCTCGCCGAGGGCGCCGAGGTGGTGCGCTACGGCGAGGTGATCGGCTACGCGCTGCGGCCGATCCCGGCCGGCAGCTGGGTCACCGAGGCGCACCTGCGCATGCCCGAGCCGCCGGCGCTGGACAACCTGCCCAAGGCGACCCTGTCGGCGCCCGTGGCCGAGCCGCTGGAGGGCTTCACCTTCGAGGGCTTCCGCAATCCGGACGGCACCGTCGGCACGCGCAATATCCTCGGCGTGACCACCACCGTGCAGTGCGTGGTCGGCGTGCTCGATCACGTGGTCGAGCGCGTGCGCAAGGAGCTCCTGCCGAAGTACCCGCATGTGGACGACGTGGTCGCCCTGTCGCACAGCTACGGTTGCGGCGTGGCGATCAACGCGCCGGACGCGGTGGTGCCGATCCGCACCCTGTACAACATCAGCCGCAACCCCAACCTGGGCGGCCAGGCGCTGGTCATCGGCCTGGGCTGCGAGAAGCTGCAGGCCAGCCAGCTGATGGATGGCGACATCCTCACCCAGGGCCAGGACGAGGAGGAGTGGCTGTTCCGCCTGCAGGATTCCGGCACCGGCTTCACCGGCATGGTCGAGCAGATCATGGGCATGATCGAGGCGCGCCTGCAGGTATTGAACGAGCGTCGTCGCGAGACGGTGCCGGCCGCCGAGCTGGTGGTCGGCATGCAGTGCGGCGGCAGCGATGCCTTCTCCGGCATCACCGCCAACCCGGCCCTCGGCGTGGCCGCCGACCTGCTGGTGCGCGCCGGCGCCACGGTGATGTTCTCGGAGAACACCGAGGTGCGCGACGGCATCCACCTGCTCACCCCGCGTGCCGCCTCGGTGGAAGTGGCCGATGCGCTGATCCGCGAGATGGACTGGTACGACCGCTACCTGCAGCGCGGTATGGCCGATCGCAGCGCCAACACCACGCCGGGCAACAAGAAGGGCGGGCTGAACAACATCGTCGAGAAGGCCATGGGCTCGATCGCCAAGTCCGGCTCCAGCGCCATCGCCGGGGTGGTCTCGCCGGGCGAGCGCATCCGCGGCAAGGGCCTGTGGTTCTGCGCCACGCCGGCCAGCGATTTCATCTGCGGCACCCTGCAGATCGCCGCCGGCATGAACCTGCATATCTTCACCACCGGCCGCGGCACGCCTTACGGCCTGGCCATGGTGCCGGTGATCAAGGTGGCCACGCGCAGCCAGCTGGCCGAGCGCTGGCCGGACCTGATCGACGTCGACGCCGGGCAGATCACCTCCGGGCGCATGAGCCTCGAGGAGATGGGCTGGCACATCTTCCGGCTGTACCTGGACGTAGCCAGCGGGCGCAGCGAGACCTGTGCCGAGCGCCTGCGCCTGCACAATGACCTGACCCTGTTCAACCCGGCACCGGTGACCTGAAATGAACCCACGACTGTTGCAAATAGGCCCGCTGAGCGAGGGCCTGCAGGCCCGGCTGGCGCAGTGGCCGGTGACCTCGCTGTGGCGCGAGCCGGCCGACCACCTGAGCCGCTATGGCGGCGACTACGACGTGGTCGTCACCTCGGCGCGCCACGGTCTGAGCGAGGCGCAGCTGGCGCAGCTGCCCCGGGTACGCGCGATCTGCAGCTTCGGCGTCGGCAGCGATGCGATCTGCGTGGCCGCCGCCCAGGCCCGCGGCATCCGCGTCAGCGTCACCCCGGACGTGCTCAACGACTGTGTCGCCGACCTGGCCCTGGGCCTGATCCTGGCCACGGCGCGGCAACTGCCGGCCAGCGACCGTTTCGTCCGCGAGGGGCGCTGGGCCGCAGGCGCCTATCCGCTGACACGGCGGGTCAGCGGCAAGCGCCTGGGCATCGTCGGGCTGGGGCGCATCGGCGAGCAGATCGCCCTGCGCGCCACCGGCTTCGCCATGCCGATGCGCTACCACAGCCGCCGGCCGCACCCGCAGCACGGCGACAGCCACGAGCCCGACCTGCTGGCGCTGGCCCGCTGGGCGGACTTCCTGGTGCTGGCCTGCCCGGGCGGCGCCGCTACGCACCACCTTATCGACGCCGCGGTGCTGGACGCCCTGGGTCCGCAGGGTGTGCTGATCAACATCGCCCGCGGCAGCGTGGTCGACGAGGCGGCGCTGGTCGCCGCCCTGCGCGAGGGTCGCCTCGGCGGCGCCGGCCTGGACGTGTTCGAGCACGAGCCGCAGGTGCCGTCGGAACTGTTCGAGCTGCCCAACGTGGTCCTGCTGCCGCATGTCGGCAGCGGCACCGTAGAAACCCGCCAGGCCATGGAGCAGTTGCTGCTCGACAACCTGGCGGCCTTCCTGCGCGACGGCGAGGTGCTCACCCCGCCCTGAATATGGCGCGGCTCCTGCCGGGAGCCGGGCCCTATAGGCGGCGGCGCCACAAGCGCCGTCGCTTCATCCACGCTAGTTGTACTGGTTTATTGCAGTAGCGGCGCACCACAAGTGCGCCGTTTTTTTTGCGCAAAAAAAGGCCCGTCGCGAGAGACGGGCCGAAGCGTGCTGCAGGAGCAGCCGAGGAATCAGAGGATGTCGAGCGGGAAGTTGATGATCACGCGGTTCTCGTCGAAGCTGCGCGAGCCGGCCCAGTCCTTGCGCAGCGAGGAGTTGCGCCACTTCAGGCCGAGGCTCTTCAGCGGGCCGGACTGCACCACGTAGGTCAGCTCGGACTCGCGGCCCCACTCTTCGCCGTCGTCGGTGCCGGCGATCTCGATGTTGTCGCCGCTAATGTAGCGGTTCATCAGGGTCAGGCCCGGCAGGCCGAGGGCGGCGAAGTTGTAGTCGTGGCGCAGCTGCCAGGAACGCTCTTCGGGGTTGTCGTAGCTGTTGTTGAAGCTGTCGTTGGCCAGGGTGCCGCCGCTGGTGCCGTTGACGCGCATCCAGCCGCTGTCGCCGCTGAGCTTCTGCAGGCCGACGATGAAGGTGTTGCCGCCGAGCTTGGCGGAGAACATGCCGAACGCGGTCTTGTTGTCCAGGTCGCCGGCCAGGGCACTGCCCTCTTCCTTGCCGATGAAGTAGCCGAGGTTGGCGCCCAGGGTCCAGTCGCCCACCGGCTGCTTGTGCTGCAGGTTGTAGAACTGCTGCTGGTAGACGTCCTGCAGCTCGGCGTACCAGGCGCCGACCAGGGTGCGCTTGTCGTTGAAGGTGTATTCGCCGCCGCCGAAGTTGAAGCGGTCGGAGGTGCCGCCGCCGTAGCTCATGTCTTCCAGGCTGCCGTCGTTACGCGGGCTGTTCTGGCGGAACTGGCCGCCGTACAGGGTCAGGCCGGCGATCTCCTGGGAGGTGATCTGGCCGCCCTGGAAGGTCTGCGGCAGCGAGCGGCCGTCGTCGGCGCGGAGGATCGGCAGCACTGGCATCCACTCGCCGACTTTCAGCTCGGTCTTGGAGAAGCGCGCCTTGCCGGCCACGGCCAGGCGACCCCAGTCATCGGCCGGGCGACCGTCATCGTGCACTGGAATCAGCTGGGTGCCGGCGGTGCCGCGGCCACCGTCGAGCTTGATCGAGAGCATGCCGAGGGCGTCGACGCCGAAGCCGACCGTGCCTTCGGTGTAGCCGGAGCGGGCGTCGAGGATGAAGTTCTGTGTCCATTCCTCGGCGTAGTTCTGCGGCGACTCGTCGACGAAGTTGCGGTTGATGTAGTAGTTGCGCAGGTTCAGGTTGACCTTGGCATCCTCGACGAAACCGGCGGCCTGGGAGAGGTTCGGCAGGGTGGACAGGCCGGCGGCCAGCAGCGCGGCGGAGATCGGGGTGTAGCGAGCTTTCATTGTTGTTGTGCTCCTTGGGTTTTCAACGGAACGGCCGACCCCCTGCAGGCCGAACGGCGCGCATGTGGAGGCGGTGACGGTGGAAACCGGCGCAGGGCAGCGCGCCGGCGGTTATCGACTAGTGGTCGACGAATCCGGTAGGCGAGCGATGAGGCGATAGATGGCTGGCCTGACGCGAGGCGGCCGGGCGCAGGTGCCGATAGGCGATGAAGGTGGCGGTCGTGAGCATGCCGAAGCGCTCTTGTTGTTATATGTTGTCGTACAACCTGTCTGGATTATCGACAACCCCCGCCTGGCTTGTCAATCAGGCGCTATGGCGACTTTTGTCGTAGAGGCGAAATGGCGTGATTCGAAGAGGTCGTACGATCACATGGCCGGCGAAGCGGGGCGGCAGCCATCTTCGGGCAGGCCGGCGAGTGCGCGCTGCAGGAGCACCCGGCTGCGTGGGCTGCGCATGATGCCGGTGTGATCTTCGGGCAGCAGGAACAGGCGCTCGGCCTCGTCCTGGGCCGCTGGGATCAGCTCGCTGGCCAGCGGTACGGTGCCGTCGTTGGGCTCGGCAATCATCCGGCTGTTGCCCGCATAGCTGACCAGCAGCCATTGCCGCAGGTGCACGGGCAGCGGCGCGGCGAACAGCGTACGCAGGAACGGGCTGCCAGGCGCCATGTCGCGCCACACCGGCACCTCCAGCGGTATCCGCGACACGCCGGTGGCGGCGGACGGGTGGCCGCCCCAGGGCGTGGCCAGGGTCAGCAACAGGCACAGGTGATCGCTGCCGCCGCCCAGCTCGAGCAGCTGCACGCTGCGGCGCGCCACCAGCCCGCCCATGCTGTGGGCGAATAGGTGCATCCGCGCGGGCTTCAGGCGCAACTGAACATCGCGCATCGCCTCGCTCAGCAGGTAGGCGCTGTTGTTCAGTGGCATGCCGCTGGGGTAGTGGAACAGCACTGGCTGGTAGCGCTCGCGGTCGAGGGCGGCTAGCAGCTCGCGCCACACGCTGGGCGAGCTGTTGATGCCGTGCAGCAGGAAGATCGGTTCGCGGTCCTCGTCCCAGGGTTCCAGTAGGTAGAGGCCATAACCGACCTCGCTGAGGAAATCCAGCGGCCGCCAGGCGCCCTCTTGCGTGCGCCGTTCAGAGAAGCGCGGGTCGTCGAGGCTGACCACCTGCAGGTAGTTGTGCCGCGCCTTCGGCAGGTCGCGATAGAGCCGCTCCAGGCTCAGGTCCAGTTCGGGCAGGGGCGTCGCATCGGGCAAGGCGGGGTCCAGGCGGTTGAGCCGGCCCAGCACCGCGCGGCGCTCGGCCGTCGGCTGCACTTCGAAGGGCACGCTGGCGGGGGCCGGCAGCCAATGGCGTGGTTCGTCGGGGTCGAGACGCAGGTTGTCGTTGCGATCCTCGAAAGCCAGCAACTGGTAGTCGCCGGCGGCCACGCTGAAGTAGAAGGCCCCGCCGGGCTGCACGCTGCGGTAGGCCTGCAGGTGCTGGTCGGCGAATAGAGCAACCAGCGCCTGGCGCGGGGCCTGCGCGTCCAGCCGGCCGGGAATGAGGATGCGGGTCTGCTGCGCGGTGCGCAGCTGCCGGTCCAGTTCCAGCAGCTGGCAGCCGCCCGCCAGCGAGGCCAACAGTGCCAGCCACAACAGCCTCGCCATGAGCGTTCTCCAGCCGCGGTCGACGGCTGGAGTCTAGCCGCTGCGCTACTGCCGCGTCGGCTGCGGCCCGGTCTGGATCAGCAGTGCCTGGGCCAGCTCCTCGTCACTGGCGCGCAGCTGCGGGTGTTCGCTGCGTACGCGCTGCAGGGCGGCTTCCAGGTGCGCGCCGCGGATTTGCCCGCCGCTGGCGACGAAGGCGCTGGCATCGTCGCGGGCGGCCAGGACCTGCTTGTCGTCCTTGAAGGTCATGTAGGTGGAGGCGGTGGTGGCGCCGGAGGAGAGGACGTCGCGCCAGAAATCGGCGTCGGCCATGGCCGGGGCCACCGGCAGGGACAGCAGGGCGAGGGTGAGAACGGTCTGACGAGTGCGCATGGGCGGATGCTCCGTTTGCGGCTGAACCTATGGTTCAGAACGCCGGCGCGGTCGGCGAGTTCCGCTGGCCGTGGGGCCTAGCCCGGCTCGCCCACCACCTGGTTGCGGCCCTGCTCCTTGCCCTGGTACAGACGGCGATCGGCGCAGCGGTAGAGCTCGTCGGGGGTCTGCCCGTCGCGCGGCCATTCGGCCAGGCCGAAGGTGGCGGACAGCTCGATGCGCTGGCCGGCGTAGTCCAGCGGCTGTTCGCTGATCAGCTGGCGCAGCGACTCCAGCAGCGGCAGCGCGGCCTCGGCGTCGGTGCTGCGCAGCAGCAGGCCGAACTCCTCGCCGCCGAGCCGGCCCAGGTTGTCGGTGCCGCGCAGGCGCTGGTAGAGCAGGTCGCAGACGTGGCTTAGGGCGCGGTCGCCGGCCTCGTGGCCGTGGCGGTCGTTGACCTGCTTGAAGTGGTCGATGTCCATCAGCGCCACCACCAGCGGGCTCTGGCTGCGCCCGGCCTCCTTGAGCGCGCGCTGCAGCTCCTGGCGGAAGTGCTGACGGCTGTCGGCGCCGGTCAGCGGGTCGATCTGCGTCTGTCGTTGCAGCTCGACGAAGACCGCGGCGCGGCGCGTCTCGTAGAGATGGACGAAGACCACGATCAGCGCGCCGCAGAGAATGGCGTTGCCGGCGTCGATCCACTCCGGCGCACTGCCCGGCAGCGGGTTCTTTAGGTAGTAGAGCAGCAGCCCGGCGAACATGAACGGCAGTGCCAGACGCACGCCGCGGCGCTTGCCGAGCATCAGGTAGGAGAGCACCGGGATCAGGTAGATCCACACGAACGCGGCGGCCGAGGCCCGCGGCATCAGGCTGATATAGAGGATGAAGGCGAAGGTCGGCAGCAGGTACAGATAGATCCACAGGTCCAGGCGCCGGGCCCGGAGAATGCCGCGGCTGGCGACGACCAGGACCAGGCAGGCGAGCACCTCGAGGCTGGCGAACAGGATGTTGCCGGAGCCGAACTGCAGCAGCGAGAAGGCGCCGATGGTCAGGCCGGTGGCGGCGAAGATCAGGCTCATCAGCGCGCGGCGGTCGCTGTCCTCCAGCCCGCTGTGGCCGCCCTCCCTTCCCGCTCGCATCTGCCGCTCGTGCATGTTCGGCTCCTGGCCCCGCGTTCCTGCGGGGCGCCTCGATCAGACCGCTTCGACCCGCAGCAGCACGCCGTCCTGGCCGACCACCCGTACCGCGCTGCCGACCGCGAGGTCGCTGCCGGTGACCAGCCACAGGCTGTCGCCGGCGCGGATCTTGCCGCGTCCGCCGACGATGGCCTCGTGCAGGACGAAGGTGCGCCCGATCAGTTCGCTGCCCCGGCGGTTCAGCCCCGGTGCGTCCGAGGGCTTGGCGGCGCTGCGCTGGCGCCGCCACCAGAACACCGCCGTGAGCACCGAGAGCAGGGCGAAGACCACGAACTGCCAGGCCCAGGGCAGATCCGGGAAGAGGTAGGTGAGCACGCCCACCGCGGCGGCGGCCACGCCGATCCACAGCAGGTAGCCACCGGCGCCGAACACCTCGAGGATCAGCAGCACGGTGCCGAAGGCCAGCCAGTCCCAGAAGGACAGGTGCTGCAGGTAGGCGATCACGGCTGGCCGTCCTTGCCGAAGGTGGCGCGGACGATCTCGCCGATGCCGCCGACCGCGCCGATCACCTGGCTGACCTCCAGCGGCATCAGCACCACCTTGCTGTTATTGGCGGAGGCCAGCTGGCCGAGGGCATCGACGTACTTCTGCGCGACGAAGTAGTTGACCGCCTGCACGTTGCCGCTGGCGATGGCGTCGGACACCATGCGGGTCGCCTCGGCTTCGGCCTGGGCGGCGCGCTCGCGGGCCTCGGCCTCGAGGAAGGCGGCCTGGCGCTCGCCCTCGGCCTCGAGGATCTGCGCCTGCTTCTTGCCTTCGGCGGTGAGGATCTCGGCCTGGCGTTTGCCTTCGGCCTCGAGGATCTGCGCACGCTTGAGACGCTCGGCCTTCATCTGGCTGGCCATGGCCTCGACCAGGTCGGCGGGCGGGCTGATGTCCTTGATCTCGATGCGGGTGACCTTGATGCCCCAGGGCGCGGTCGCCTCGTCCACGGTACGCAGCAGGCGCTCGTTGATCGCGTCGCGCTGGCTGAGCATGGCGTCCAGCTCCATGGAGCCGAGCACGGTGCGGATATTGGTCATCACCAGGTTGCGGATGGCGTGTTCCAGGTCGTTGACCTCGTAGGCCGCCTGGGCCGCGTTGATCACCTGGAAGAAGCACACCGCGTCGATGGTGACGATGGCGTTGTCGGCGCTGATCGCTTCCTGCGGCGGGATGTCCAGCACGCTTTCCATGACGTTGAGTTTGCGGCCGATGCGGTCCATCACCGGGACGATGATGTTGAGGCCCGGGGTGAGCGTGTTGGTGTAGCGGCCGAAGCGCTCGACCGTCCACTCGTAGCCCTGCGGTACCACCTTGAAGCCCATGAATACGACGGCCAGCGCCAGGCCGACGAAGAGAAAGATCACACCACCGATTTCCATGCTGTTGCCTCCTGCTAATGCATGTGTGCGCGCAGTATTGCATGCGCCGCTCGGCTTGGGTGGCGCTACTTTTGCTCGCTCTGCGGGGTGACCCGCAGCACTTCCTCGACGGTGGTGAGGCCGGCGGCGACCTTCTGCGCGCCGGACAGACGCAGGCTGCGCATGCCGTCCTTGAACGCCGCGCGGCGCAGGGCGATGAGGTCGGTGTCGGCGGTGATCAGCGGCTTGATGCTGTCGTTCAGCAGCATGATCTCGTAGACCCCGGCGCGGCCGCGGTAGCCGGTCTCGCGGCATTCCAGACAGCCGACGGCGCGGTGGGCACCGGTCGGCAGCGGCGCGTTCCAGGGTCGGGTCAGGTCCTGCCAGCTGTCTTCGCTCATCTCCACCGGCGCCTTGCAGTGCGGGCACAGAGTGCGCACCAGGCGCTGGGCCATGACGCCGAGGATGGTGGCCTTGAGAAGGTAGTGCGGGACGCCCAGCTCGAGCAGGCGGGTGATCGCGCTGGGCGCGTCGTTGGTGTGCAGGGTGGACAGCACCAGGTGGCCGGTGAGCGCCGCCTGGATGGCCATCTCGGCGGTCTCCAGGTCGCGGATCTCGCCGACCATGATGATGTCCGGGTCCTGGCGCATCAGCGCGCGCACGCCGCTGGCGAAGGTCAGCTCGATGTTGTGCTGCACCTGCATCTGGTTGAAGGCGCCCTCGATCATCTCGATCGGGTCTTCGATGGTGCAGACGTTCACCTCGTCGGTGGCCAGCTGCTTGAGCGTGGTGTAGAGCGTGGTGGTCTTGCCCGAGCCGGTGGGGCCAGTGACCAGGATGATGCCGTTGGGCTGGCAGGTCATGCTCTCCCAGCGGCGCAGGTCGTCGGCCGAGAAACCGAGCTGGTCCGGGCTTTTCAGCAGCACCTCGGGGTCGAAGATGCGCATCACCATCTTCTCGCCGAAAGCGGTGGGCAGGGTCGACAGGCGCAGCTCCACCTCGCCGCCTTCCGGCGTCTTGGTCTTGACCCGGCCGTCCTGCGGCTTGCGCTTCTCCGCCACGTTCATCCGGCCGAGGTGCTTGAGGCGGCTGACCACCGCCATGGTGACCTGGGCGGGGAACTGGTAGACGTTGTGCAGCACGCCGTCGATGCGGAAGCGCACGGTGCCGATCTCGCGGCGCGGCTCGATGTGGATGTCGCTGGCGCGCTGCTGGAAGGCGTACTGGAACAGCCAGTCGACGATGTTGACGATGTGCGCGTCGTTGGCGTCCGGCTCCTGGTCGCTGGCGCCCAGGTTGAGCAACTGCTCGAAGTTGCCGACGCCGCTGATCTTGATGTCCTGGGCGGTGGCGCCGCTGACCGAGCGGGCCAGGCGGTAGAACTCGGTGGTGAAGCGCTGGATGTCCGCCGGGTTGGCCACCACCCGCTTGATCGGGCGCTTGAGCACGTGGGTCAGATTGCTTTCCCAGTTGTGCACGAAGGGCTGCGCGCTGGCGATGGTCACCGTCTCGCTGTCCGCCGCCACGGCGAGGATCTTGTGGCGCTGGGCGAAGGCATAGGACATCAGCGGGGTCACCGCCGCCACGTCGATCTTCAACGGGTCGATGCGCAGATACGGCTGGCCGGCGAAGTTGGCCAGCCACACGGTGAGGCCTTCCAGATCGTGCTTGCGCCCGGGCCGCTGCAGATCGTCGATCTGCTGGGCAGCGAGGAACTCCAGGGGGTGCAGCTGGGCGTTGGCCGAGGCGCGGCGCAGCACCATGCACTGCTCGGCCTGCTCCTGGGCCACGCGGCCCTGGGCCACCAGTTCGCGGAGGATGTCGTTGAGGTCGAGCCAGCGATCCTGGGCGGGCGAGGCGAGGGTGGACATGGAGCTCCCTTTTCTGTGACGAGGGCGAGCAGCTTATTTCAGCAGCAGCTTCCAGGGTTTGAGCGTCGCCACAGTATGGGCCTGTGCCTGGCGAGCGACCAGCACTTCGGCGTCGTTGTCGCGGCTGGCCAGCGCCTCCAGCTTGCCCAGCTCGCCGTACAGGCGATCCAGCTCCGGCAGTTCCGGCACCTGGCGGGCCAGGCGCAGCCAGGCCTGCAGGCGCTCGATGCGCGGCAGCTGCTCGGCCAGCGCCTCGGGGAACTGCTGGTAGTGCTTCAGGCGCAGGCCCTCGGCCTCCTCGGCCAGCAGGGTCGGCAGCCAGTTGCCCAGCGCCGCCGCGCCCTGGCGATCGCCACGCGGGTTGCGGCCGACCGTCCAGCCGCGCTGCAGCAGCCAGCGCGACAGTTGCAGCGACAGCAGGCCCCAGCGGTTGCCCAGCAATTCGCCGGCGAACATGGCCGGCGCGTGGTGGCGCAGCGCCTCGTCGTCGCGGCCGGCGGCCAGACGCGGACGCCAGTCGCCCAGCAGCGCGTCGAGACCTTCGCGCAGCTCGCGGCTGGAGGCGCGCGGCGCGGCCTGGCCGAGGCTGCCGAGCAGCGCGCGCAGGTCGATCAGCTGCTGCAGCCATTGCTCCAGCAGCTTCCAGTGGCCGTTCCAGCGGTACTGCTCGGCCAGGCGCTGGCTGCTGCCGAGCAGGTGCCAGGCGAGCGCGGCGAAGGCGTCGTCCAGCGTCATCTCGGCATTCAACTCCGGGGCCGGCAGGCTCAGGCTGTAGCTGCCGGCGTCGAACAGCCGGTAGCCGCGCTCGGCCTTGCTGATGTCGCAGGGCATCAGCGGCAGATCGGCGGCCAGCTCGCAGGCCAGCTCCAGCAGGGCGGCGGGCTCGCCTTCGCGCAGCTCCAGTTCCAGCTCGCAGATTTCTTCCTCGCCCTCGCCGGCGACCACCTTGCCCAGGTCCAGTGCCGCCTCGATCACCGTCTTGGCCTTGCCGCGGCCCCAGGCGATCTCGGCCTTCTGGCGGACGAAGTCGGTGGTGAAGATCGGTTGCAGGCGGCCCTTGTCGAACTCCGCCAGGCTGGCCGGCCAGCAGCTGTCGTCGAGCAGCTTGAGATCGAGCTTGGCCTTCTTCAGATGCCAGTCCCACTCGTTGCGCTCGGACAGCCCGGCCACGCTCTGGCCGCGGCTCTTCAGGGTCTGGATGAACTGTTCGCCGTCGCGGCGCAGGCGCAGGGCGACGCGGGCGCCGGCCAGGTCGCGCTCGGCGCTGTCGTAGTACTGGTTGAACAGCTCGTGGGTCTGCCAGCCGGACTTGTTGCGCTTCTTCAGCAGCGGGTGGTCGCGCAGGGCGGCGAGGGTTTCGCGGCTGGCGCGCAGTTTGATCTCGGTTTCTTTGGCCATTTCAGCATCTCGGTAATACATCAACGAAAAGGCCGCCCGTAGGCGGCCTTGTCATGCGGGGCGCGGTTCAGACGAACAGCTTCACGCCCAGCCAGAACAGACCCGCGGAGAGCAGGATGGTGGCCGGCAGGGTCAGCACCCAGGCCATCAGGATGTTGCGCACTGTACCGAATTGCAGGCCGCTCTTGTTGGCGACCATGGTACCGGCGACGCCGGACGACAGCACGTGGGTGGTCGACACCGGCAGGCTGTAGACGTTGGCCAGGCCGATGGCGATGGACGCGGTGATCTGCGCACTCATGCCCTGGGCGTAGGTCATGCCCTGCTTGCCGATCTTCTCGCCGACGGTCAGCACCACGCGCTTCCAGCCGACCATGGTGCCGATGCCCAGGGCCAGGGCCACGGCGAAGATCACCCAGGTGGGCGCGTATTCGGTGGTGGCGGTGAGGTCCTTGCGCAGCTTGTCCAGGTCGGCCTTCTCACGCGCCGGCAGGGTCGCCAGCTTGCCGACCTTCTTCGCGGTGTCGTCCAGGCACAGCAGGTAGCGGCGGACCTGGGTGCGCTTCTCCTGGCTCATCTGGTTGTAGTCGGTGACGCCGTTGAGGTTTTCCATCAGCGCGGCGATGGTCGGCTCGGTGAGCTTGGCGTCGCAGCGGAACTGCTTGGGCAGCTCGGTGTTGCCGGCGCGGCCCAGGGCCAGGTAGTCGCTCAGCGCATCGTCGTTGCGCTGGTAGAACTGCTGCAGGTGGATGGCGGCGTCGCGGGTGCGCTCGATCTGGTAGGTGGTGCTGTTGAGGTCCAGGACGAACTTGGCCGGGACGATGCCGATCAGCACCAGCATGATCAGGCCGATGCCCTTCTGGCCGTCGTTGGAGCCGTGCACGAAGCTCACGCCCATGGCCGAGGCGATCAGCACCACGCGGTTCCAGAACGGCGGCTTCTTCTTGCCCTTGATCTCTTTGCGGCTCTCCGGGGTCTCGTGCATCTTCGAGTCGGCGAAGGCGCGGCGCAGGCCGATCAGAATCAGCGCGGCGACGGCGAAGCCGGCCAGCGGCGAGAGCAGCAGCGAGAGGCCGATGTCGATCGCCTTCTGCCAGTTCACGCCGTCGGCCAGGGAGATCTCGGTGAGCAGGGCGTTGGCCAGGCCGACGCCGAGGATCGAGCCGATCAGCGTGTGCGAGCTGGAAGCCGGGATGCCGAAGTACCAGGTGCCCAGGTTCCAGGCGATGGCGGCGGTCAGCAGGGAGAACACCATCACCAGGCCGTGGGAGGTGTTGACGTTGATCAGCAGCTCCACCGGCAACAGGTGGACGATGGCGTAGGCCACGCCGACGCCGCCGAGCAGCACGCCGAGGAAGTTGAAGATGCCGGAGGCGATCACCGCCAGGTGTGGCGGCATTGCCTTGGTGTAGATAACCGTAGCCACCGCGTTGGCGGTGTCGTGGAATCCATTGATGAATTCGAAGGCCAGGACGAAGGCCAGGGCCAGCACCAGGCTGACGGCCACCCAGGCATCTAGCCCGCTGAATAGATCGAACATGACGGTTTCATGACAGAGAAAAAGGGCGCGAAGTATGCCAGATGACAACGGCTTCTGCTTAAACGCTCGTTTCCAGTCGTGTCGCCCGGACGAAAGGTGTCGTGCCGTGCCGTTTGCAGCGGCGTCTCGGCTCTCTATGATGAGGGCCGACCCTGGGAGATCCGCCATGCCGCTTCCACCGCTCAAAGAGCAGCTCGCCACGCTGATCGCCACGCCTTCGGTGAGCTGTACCCAGCCGCACTGGGATCAGTCCAACCGCGCCGTCGTCGAACTGCTCGCCAGCTGGCTGGGCGACCTCGGCTTCGCCTGCGAGATCCAGGAGGTGCTGCCGGGCAAGTGCAACATGCTGGCGACGCTGGGCAGCGGCCCCGGCGGGCTGGTGCTGGCCGGCCACAGCGATACCGTGCCCTTCGATGCCGGCCTGTGGCAGAGCGACCCGCTGCGCCTGAGCGAGCAGGGCGACCGCTGGGTGGGGCTCGGCGTGTGCGACATGAAGGGCTTCTTCCCGCTGGTGATCGAGGCCGTCCGTGGGCTCGTCGACCGGCCGTTCCGCCAGCCTTTGCTGGTGCTGGCCACCTGCGACGAGGAAAGCTCGATGATCGGCGCGCGGACCCTGGCCGAGGCCGGCCGGCCCCTGGGGCGCGCCGCGGTGATCGGCGAACCCACCGGGCTCAAGCCGGTGCGCCTGCACAAGGGCGTGATGATGGAGCGCATCGACATCCTCGGGCAGAGCGGCCACTCCTCCGATCCGAGCCTCGGCCACAGTGCGCTCGAGGCCATGCAGGACGCCATGGGTGCCCTGCGCGAGCTGCGCGCGCAGTGGCAAAGCGAATTCAACAACCCGCAGTTCGGCGTACCGCAGCCGACCCTCAACCTCGGCTGCATCCACGGTGGCGACAATCCCAACCGCATCTGCGGCCAGTGCTCGCTGGAGTTCGACCTGCGCCCGCTCCCGGGCATGGACCCGGAGCAGCTGCGCGCGGCCATCCGCGGCAAGCTGCAGCCGCTGGCCGAGCGCCACCGGGTGCAGATCGACTACGGGCCGCTGTTCCCCAGCGTGCCGCCCTTCGAGCAGGGTGCCGACAGCGAGCTGGTGCGCATCGCCGAGCGTCTCACCGGGCATGCGGCGCAGTCGGTGGCATTCGGCACCGAAGCCCCGTATCTTCAGCAGCTCGGCTGCGAGACCCTGATCCTCGGCCCGGGCGACATCGCCTGCGCCCACCAGCCGGGTGAATACCTCGAGCTGGCGCGCATCGAGCCGACCGTGACGCTGCTGCGCCAGCTGATTCAGCACTACTGCCTATGACCCGCCAGACCGACCGGAGCCTGTTCACCGTGCTACGACGATAACTACGGACTGCCCTCTCCCGCTCGCGGGGGAGGTTTGGGGAGAGGGTGAGCGATGCCCCTCTCCCCCGGCCCCTCTCCCGTGGCGGGAGAGGGGAGTCATGGACCCGTACTGCGACCTCTCTCATGCACGACTACGTCAACTGGCTCCGCCACGCTTCGCCCTACATCAACGCCCACCGGGACTGCACCTTCGTGGTCATGCTGCCCGGCGAGGGTGTGGAACATCCGAATTTCGGCAACATCGTCCACGACCTGGTGCTGCTACACAGCCTCGGGGTGCGCCTGGTGCTAGTGCACGGCTCGCGCCCGCAGATCGAGGCGCGCCTGGCCGAGCGCGGTTTGGCGCCGCGCTATCACCGCGACCTGCGCATCACCGACGGCCCGACCCTGGATTGCGTGATCGATGCGGTCGGGCGCCTGCGCATCGCCATCGAGGCGCGGCTGTCGATGGACATGGCCGCCTCGCCGATGCAGGGCTCGCGCCTACGCGTGTCCGGCGGCAACTTCGTCACCGCGCGGCCGATCGGCGTGGTCGACGGCGTCGACTACCACCACACCGGCGAGGTGCGCCGGGTCGACCGCAAGGGCATCGGCCGCCTGCTCGACGAACGCAGCATCGTGCTGCTCTCGTCGCTCGGCTATTCGCCCACCGGGGAGATCTTCAACCTGGCCTGCGAGGACGTCGCCACGCGCGCCGCCATCGACCTGCAGGCCGACAAGCTGCTGCTGTTCAGCGCCGAGCGCGGCCTGCTCGACGAGGCCGGCAAGCTGGTGCGCGAACTGCGCCCGCAGCAGGTGCCGGCGCACCTGGCGCGCCTCGGCAGCTGCTACCAGGCCGAGCTGCTCGACGCCGCCGCGCAGGCCTGCCGCGCCGGGGTCAAGCGCGGCCATATCGTCAGCTACATGGAAGACGGCTCGCTGCTCACCGAGCTCTTCACCCGTGACGGCGGCGGCACCCTGGTCGACCAGGAACAGTTCGAGTCGCTGCGCGAGGCGACCATCGAGGACGTCGGCGGCCTGATCGAGCTGATCACCCCGCTGGAGGACCAGGGCATTCTGGTGCGCCGCTCGCGCGAGGTGCTGGAGCGGGAGATCGGCCAGTTCAGCATCGTCGAGCGCGACGGCCTGATCATCGCCTGCGCCGCGCTCTACCCAATCGCCGATTCCGAGGCCGGCGAACTGGCCTGCCTGGCAGTCAACCCGGAGTACCGTCACGGCGGCCGCGGTGACGAGTTGCTGGAGCGCATCGAGGAGCGGGCCAGGGCGCTGGGGCTGAAGACCCTCTACGTGCTCACCACCCGCACCGCCCACTGGTTCCAGGAGCGTGGCTTCGGGCCCAGCGCCGTCGACCGCCTGCCTGCGGCGCGGGCCTCGCTGTACAACTACCAGCGCAACTCGAAGATCTTCGAGAAGGCGCTGTAGCAGGGCTCCCAGGTGGCTTCCGATGGTGCGGGCAGCGCACCCTACGGGGGCGTGCGCACAGCGATTGGCCGCGGCTTCCGTACGGTGAAAGTGATGGGCATTTTGGCCTGAGCCAGCAGCATTCCCGATTGGGGGCACAGGGCGCCGCGCGGGCGTCGCTGTACAACTACCAGCGTAATTCGAAGACTTCGAGAAGGCCCTGTGACAGGGCTCTGCGGGTGGCTTCGGTGGTGCGCACGGCGCACCCTACGGGGCCGTGCGCACGCTAGCGGCCACAATAGTCGCAGGTCGATGGTGATGGGCAGTTCTGCCTGGGCCGGCAGCGTTGTCGATGGGGATCGGAGGCCCGGAGCGATCAGGCGCTGCGGCGCTGATGCACGGCGTACTGCTCGTTGCCGTCGTCCCAGCCGGCCTCCCAGGCGGCGGCCAAGACTTCGGCGGGGTAGGGTTGCGCGTGCTGCGGCTGGCCGGTGAGTCCGGCCATGTAGCCTTGCTGGTAGGCCTTGTTCAGGCTTTCCAGGCTCCAGTCGTGGTTGTCTTCGGCGGGCGTCATGGCGGTTGGCCGATGAAGGTTTCCCGACAGGCTAGCCCGCGCCAGAGCCAGTGGCGCACCGCTGGTCCGAACCGAACGGTCAAGGTGGCGGATTTGTGACGGACTACCGCTGTCTGCGACAGTCCGTCACCTAGGTGCCTGATTTCAAATGTCGATACCGAGAATGCTGGCCTGGTAGGCGGCGACGAACCCGTCGAAATCGCCATTCTCTGCACGCTCCAGCTCGGCCTGAGCCGCCAACGAGTCGCGCGCCATGCGTTCGAAGGTCTGCTCCTCGGCCGCGCTCAGCGGTTGCTCGCGCAGGGTCGCGGCGTGGGCCGCGCTCTGCCGCAGGGCGAAATCGCGGAAGCGCTCGCCGCGTGCCTGCAGTTCGGCCAGCACCCGCGCCGACGGCGTCAGGCTGGGATCTTCGACCTTGCGCTGCTGCAGTCCCAGCGCGGCCTGGTAGGCGTCGCCGCCGTGGGCGCGGTCGAGCAGGGCGGCGATCGGCGCGAAGGCCTCGAGCAGTTCGCCGGCCCAGGCGCGCAGTTCGATCTGCTCCGCGCCGCGCTGCAGCTGCAGGCCGGGACGGCGTCCCTCCTTGACCGTCTTGAGGAAATTGTCGGTGCAGCCGCGACATTCGCCGCCGCCCAGCAGCGGGCTGTCGGACAGGGCGCAGAACAGGATGAAGGCGTCGAGGAAGCGCGCCTGGTTCAGGTCGATGCCCAGCGGCAGGTAGGGGTTGATGTCCAGGCAGCGCACTTCCACGTACTGCACGCCGCGGCTCATCAGCGCCTGGATCGGCCGCTCGCCGGAGCGGGTGACGCGCTTCGGACGGATGCTCGAGTAGTACTCGTTTTCGATCTGGATGACGTTGGTGTTGAGCTGCAGCCACTCGCCGTTGGCGTCCTTGGTGCCGATCTCGGCATAGGCCGGATAAGGCGTGGCAACTGCGCGGCGCAGGCTCTCGGTGTAGCTGGCCAGGTCGTTGTAGCAGGGCGTCAGGCCTTCCTGGGCGCTGCTCTGGTAGCCCAGGTCGCTCATGCGCAGGCTGGTGGCATGAGGCAGATAGAGAGTGTCCGCATCGAGCTGCTGCAGCCGGTGCGGACGGCCACGCAGGAAGCTGGCATCCAGCGCCGGCGAGGCGCCGAACAGGTACATCAGCAGCCAGCTGTAGCGGCGGAAGTTGCGGATCAGTGCGATGTAGGCGGCGGACTGGTAGTCGCGTGCGCTCTGGCTATCGCCATCCAGTCGCTGCAGTAGCGGCCAGACCGCCTCCGGCAGGCTGAAGTTGTAGTGAATGCCGGCAATGCACTGCATGGTCTTGCCATAGCGCAGGGCGAGGCCCTGGCGGTACACGTACTTGAGGCGACCGATGTTGGAGCTGCCGTAGCGGGCGATGGGGATGTCCGCTTCCTCGGGCAGCAGGCCCGGCATCGACGGGCTCCACAGGTACTCGCCATCCAGGCGGCTGGCGGCGAAGCGGTGAATGCGTTCGAGGTCGGCCAGGGTGTCGGCCGGGTTCGGCTCGGCCGGGGTGATGAACTCCAGCAGCGCTTCGGAATAGTCGGTGGTGATCTGTTCGTGAGTCAGCGCCGAGCCCAGGGTCTGCGGGTGCGACGTCTGCGCCAGCCGGCCATCGGCCGTCACACGCAGGGTCTCGCGCTCGATGCCGTGCAGGCACTGGGTGAGCAGGGACAGGTGGGCGGCATCGCCGAGCAGGGCCAGGCGGCGGTTGAGGAGATCGCTCAAGATTCTTTTCCTTCACTCGACGGTCGCCCCTATATGGGGATGGGGCCGCCACACTGCAAGTCGGGTTGCGGACGGACGCTGTCGCCTGGCCGGAAGGGGAGGATGCGCCGAGCGAGGGGCTCGGTGCAATCCTGTGCTGTTCGGGGGCTTGCCTGCGCCGCGAGGCAGTCGTGACGGAAGCCCGCGTGGAGCAGGGCCTGAACCTGCCGCCCTCTCGCATAAGCGAGGTCGGGAGCAAGCGAGCCGTGCCTGCCGAGAGCGGCTACAGCCCCGCCGGCGCCAAGGCCGGCGGCGTCCTTATTTGCAGATGAACGTGGCCTGGGCCGTGGCGATCAGCTTGTCGCCCTGTTCCACCTTGGCCTCCAGCACATGCACCTTGCGCCCACCGTTGAGTACGCGGGCGTGGCAGACCACCTCGCCGGACTCGACGCCGCGGATGTAGTTGACCTTGCACTCCAGGGTCATGCTGCCGGCCTCGCCGCCGAACAGGCTGTGGCTGGCCTGGCCGAGGGCGGTGTCGATCAGCGAGTAGAGCGCGCCGCCGTGCATGCGCCCGTGCAGGTTGAGCATCTGCTCCTGCATGTCCATGCGCAGCTCGGATTCACCGTTCTCGGCACGCAGGATGCGGATGCCGAGCAGGCGGCTGAAGTTGCTTTGCTTGCCGACGGGCGCGTCACTCACGACTCATTTCCTCAGCTGCTTGGCGTTGGCGAACAGCGAGGCCATGGCCGCGTTGGCCGGCGCCGGCTTGTCCTGGCTGGAGTGGCGCTCGGCGCGCGGCTGGTTGCCGCGATGGCCACCACGGGATTGCCCGCCGCGCGGGCCATCGACCTTCTCGCCAGGGGTGTCGCTCATGCGCATGGTCAGGCCGACGCGGTTACGCGGGATGTCCACTTCCATGACTTTCACCTTGACGATGTCGCCGGCCTTGACGACCTCGTAGGGGGCTTTGACGAACTTCTCCGACAGCGCGCTGATGTGCACCAGACCGTCCTGGTGTACGCCGATATCGACGAAGGCGCCGAAGTTGGTGACGTTGGTCACCACGCCTTCGAGGATCATGCCCGGCTGCAGGTCCTTGAGGCTCTCGACGCCTTCTTGGAACTCGGCGGTCTTGAATTCCGGGCGCGGGTCGCGGCCGGGCTTGTCCAGTTCCTTGAGAATGTCGGTGACGGTCGGCAGGCCGAAGGTTTCGTCGGTGAAGCGCTTGGGATCGAGGCTGCGCAGGAAGCTGGAGTCGCCCAGTAGCGAGCGCACATCGCGGCCGGTGTCGGCGGCGATGCGTTGCACCAGCGGGTAGGTCTCCGGGTGCACTGCGGAGGCGTCCAGCGGGTTGTCGCCGTTCATCACGCGCAAGAAGCCGGCGGCCTGTTCGAAGGTCTTCTCGCCCAGGCGCGGCACCTGCTTGAGGTCGGCGCGGCTCTTGAACGCGCCGTTGGCGTCGCGGAAGGCCACGATGTTGCCGGCCAGGGTGCTGTTGAGGCCGGAGATGCGCGCCAGCAGGGCGGCGGAGGCGGTGTTCACATCCACCCCGACGGCATTCACGCAGTCCTCGACCACCGCGTCCAGCGAGCGCGCCAATTTCAGCTGCGACACGTCGTGCTGGTACTGGCCGACGCCGATGGATTTCGGGTCGATCTTCACCAGCTCGGCCAGCGGGTCCTGCAGGCGGCGGGCGATGCTGACTGCGCCGCGCAGCGACACGTCCATGTCCGGGAATTCGCGGGCGGCCAGCTCGGAGGCGGAGTACACCGAGGCGCCGGCCTCGGAGACCATCACCTTGGTCAGCTTGAGCGCCGGCAGCTTCTTGATCAGGTCGATGGCCAGCTTGTCGGTCTCGCGGCTGGCGGTGCCGTTGCCGATCGAGATCAGGTCTACCGCGTGCTTGGCGCACAGCTTGGCGAGTATCGCCAGGGTGCCGTCCCAGTCGTTGCGCGGCGCGTGCGGGTAGACGGTGGCGGTTTCCAGCACCTTGCCGGTGGCGTCGACCACGGCCACCTTGCAGCCGGTACGCAGGCCCGGGTCCAGCGCCAGGGTGGCGCGCGGTCCGGCCGGGGCCGCCAGCAGCAGGTCGTGCAGGTTGCGGGCGAACACGGTGATCGCCTCGTCTTCGGCCTTCTCGCGCAGCTCGCCGAGCAGGTCGGTTTCCAGATGGGTATACAGCTTGACCTTCCAGGTCCAGCGCACCACTTCGCCCAGCCACTTGTCGGCGGCGCGGCCGCGCTGCTCGATGCCGAAGCGCTCGGCGATCATCAGTTCGCACGGGTGCAGGGTGCCGGGCGCTTCGTCGCCGACCTTGAGACTGGCGCCGAGGATGCCCTCGTTGCGGCCGCGGAAGATCGCCAATGCGCGGTGCGACGGCACGCCCTTGAGCGCCTCGTCGTGCTCGAAATAGTCGCTGAACTTGGCGCCTTCGGTTTCTTTGCCGGCAACCACGCGGGCGCTGAGGGTGGCCTCGTTCTTCAGGAAGGAACGCAGCGTGTCGAGCAGGCTGGCGTCCTCGGCGAAGCGCTCCATGAGGATGTACTTGGCGCCTTCCAGCACGGCCTTGATATCGGCGAAGCCCTTCTCGGCATCGACGAAGCGCGCTGCCTCGGCTTCCGGGTTCAGGCTCGGATCATTGAACAGGCCGTCGGCCAGCTCGCCGAGGCCGGCTTCCAGGGCGATCTGGCCCTTGGTGCGGCGCTTCTGCTTGTACGGCAGGTAGAGGTCTTCGAGGCGGGTCTTGGTGTCGGCCTCGTCGATCTCGCGCTTGAGTTCGGGCGTCAGCTTGCCCTGTTCCTCGATGCTGGCGAGGATCGCGGCGCGGCGCTCGTCCATCTCGCGCAGGTAGCGCAGGCGCTCTTCCAGGTGGCGCAGCTGGGTGTCGTCCAGGCTGCCGGTGACTTCCTTCCGGTAGCGGGCGATGAAGGGCACGGTGGAGCCTTCGTCGAGCAGGGCCACGGCGGCGGCGACCTGTTGCGGGAGGACACCGAGCTCGGCGGCGATACGCTTGTTGATGCTATCCATGAACACACTACCTGACAGAAAAACCACGCCGACTGGCCGACGCGAAAGCGCCGCATTATAAACACCGAGGCGGAAAGCCTTGGGAACCGTTCAGGGAAAAATCTGCTAACAATGGCCAAGCCGCGGCGCATCGGCGCTGGGCGATAATGCGCCGCCACTCGCACAGGAGAGAACATGAGCACCGAAGGCGAAAAGATCCTCATCGTCGACGACGACCCCGGCCTACGCCGCCTGCTGGAACGCTTCCTCAGCGAGCAGGGTTATCGCGTGCGCGCGGTGGAGAACGTCGAGCAGATGGACCGCCTGCTGGCCCGCGAACTGTTCCAGCTGCTGGTGCTCGACCTGATGCTGCCGGGCGAGGACGGCCTATCCGCCTGCCGCCGCCTGCGCGAGGCGAACAACCAGATGCCGATCATCATGCTCACCGCCAAGGGCGACGAGGCCAGCCGCATCCAGGGCCTGGAGGGCGGCGCCGACGACTACCTGGCCAAGCCGTTCAACCCGCGCGAGCTGCTGGCGCGGATCAAGGCCGTGCTACGCCGTCAGGCGCCAGTAGTGCCGGGCGCCCCGGCCAGCGCGGACGAGACCGTCAGCTTCGGCGACTACGAGCTGTCCCTGGCGACCCGCGAGCTGAAGAGGGGCGACGAGGTACACATGCTCACCACTGGCGAGTTCGCCGTGCTCAAGGCCCTGGTCCAGCACGCCCGCGAACCGCTGACCCGCGACAAGCTGATGAACCTGGCGCGCGGCCGCGAGTGGGACGCGCTGGAGCGCTCCATCGACGTGCAGATTTCCCGCCTGCGCCGGCTGATCGAGCCGGACCCGTCCAAGCCGCGCTATATCCAGACCGTCTGGGGCGTGGGTTACGTCTTCGTGCCGGACGGCAGCAAGTGATGTGCGCCGGCGCGTGCCGTTGATCCGCAGCCTGTGGGTGCTCCTGCTCACGGGGCTGAGCAGTTTGGCGCTGCTGGCCCTCTACGGGTTCGGCCACGAGCTGGCTTTACAGCAGGGCCGCCCGCTGCGCGGTGGCGTGGCCTGGGGCCTGCTGGCCGGCGCGTTGCAGCTGTGCTGGTTCCCGCTGTTGATGCTGCTGCAGAACACCGGTGCGCTGCTCTGGCCCGTGCGGCGCCTGCAATTGGCCCTCGGCGCCATGGCCCTGTTCGTTCTTCCCTTGCTGGTGCTCGCGCCGCCTTGGGCAGATTGGAGTCACCCCTACCGTTCGGCCTATTTGCTGTTCTGCGCTGCCGCGGGCATTGCGCTGTCATACGCAGGTCAGTCCGTTCTCCCGCATTGGTGCGCTCGCCGCTCCGGCGACCGCTACATGGCGACATAAATGAAAACCCCTCGCTGGTTCCCGCAAAGCTTCTTCGCCCGCACCTTGTGGCTGGTGCTCGTCGTCGTGCTGTTCTCCAAGGCGCTGACCCTGGTGTACCTGATGATGAACGAGGACATGCTGGTCGACCGCCAGTACAGCCACGGCGCGGCGCTGACCCTGCGCGCCTACTGGGCGGCGGACCCGGAGGACCGCGCGCAGATCGCCGAGGCGGCGACCCTGACCCGGGTGGCGCGCGAGCAGGTGCCGGCGACCGAGCAGCACTGGCCCTATTCCGAGGTGTTCCTGCGCCAGATGCAGTCCGAGCTGGGCCCGGACACCGAGGTGCGCGTGCGGGTGCAAAGCCCGCCGGCCCTCTGGGTGCGCGCGCCCAGCCTGGGCGACGACTGGCTGAAGGTGCCGCTCTACCCCTATCCGCTGCGCGGGCAGAAGATCTGGAGCGTGCTCGGCTGGTTCCTCGGCATCGGTCTGCTCTCCACCGCGGCGGCGTGGATCTTCGTCACCCAGTTGAACGCGCCGCTCAAGCGCCTGGTGTTCGCTGCCCGCCAGTTCGGTCAGGGGCGCAGCGTGCGCCTGCCGGTGAGCGACACGCCCAGCGAGATGACCGAGGTGTACCGCGCCTTCAACCAGATGGCCGAGGACATCGAGCAGGGCGCCCGCGAGCGCGAGCTGATGCTGGCCGGCGTCTCCCATGACCTGCGCACGCCGCTGACGCGCCTGCGCCTGTCGCTGGAGATGCTCGGCGGCGACGCCGAGATGACCGAGGACATGATCCGCGACATCGAGCACATGGACACCATCCTCGACCAGTTCCTCGCCTTCATCCGCGATGGCCGCGACGAGCGCTCGGAGCTCTGCGACCTGGGCGAGCTGGTGCGCGAGGTGGTCGCGCCGTACAACCAGCACAGCGAGCAGGTGCGCCTGTACCTGGAGCAGCTGCCAGCCTTCCCGCTGCGCCGGGTCTCGATCAAGCGCCTGCTGGTGAACCTGCTGGAAAACGCCCTGCGCTACGGTGGCCAGAGCGTGGAGGTGGTGACCAATCTGGCCGGCGACGAGAGCGCGCCCTACGTGGTGCTCAGCGTGCTCGACCGTGGCCCCGGCATCGCCGCCTCGGAGATGGGCGAGATCTTCAACCCGTTCATCCGTGGCGATCGCGCCCGTGGCGGCAAGGGCACCGGGCTCGGCCTGGCCATCGTCAAGCGCATCGCCGCGCTGCACGGCGGCAGCGTCGAGCTGCGCAACCGCTCGGGTGGCGGCCTGGAGGCGCGCATCTGTCTGCCGCTGGGGCTGTTGCTGCCGCGCGACGCCAACTGAGCGGGCGGCGCCTCAGCCCCTGCCCTTGGTGCGGGTCTGGCCGGGGATGGCGTTCTTCTCCAGGTACTGCACGATGATGCCGGCCACGTCCTTGCCGGTGGTGGTCTCGATGCCTTCCAGGCCGGGCGAGGAGTTCACCTCCATCACCAGCGGGCCGTGATTGGAGCGCAGGATGTCGACGCCGGCCACCGACAGGCCCATGACCTTGGCCGCGCGGATGGCGGTCATGCGTTCTTCCGGGGTGATCTTGATCAGGCTGGCCTGGCCGCCGCGGTGCAGGTTGGAGCGGAACTCGCCGGGCTTGGCCTGGCGCTTCATCGCCGCGATGACCTTGTCGCCGACCACGAAGCAGCGGATGTCGGCGCCGCCGGCCTCCTTGATGTATTCCTGCACCATGATGTTCTGCTTCAGGCCCATGAAGGCCTCGATCACCGACTCCGCAGCCTTTTCGGTTTCGCACAGCACCACGCCGATGCCTTGGGTGCCTTCCAGCACCTTGATCACCAGCGGCGCGCCGTTGACCATGCGGATCAGGTCGGGGATGTCGTCAGGCGAGTGGGCGAAGCCGGTGACCGGCAGGCCGATGCCCTTGCGCGACAGCAGCTGCAGCGAGCGCAGTTTGTCCCGCGAGCGGCTGATCGCTACCGACTCGTTGAGCGGCGCCACGCCCTGCATTTCGAACTGGCGCAGCACGGCGCAGCCGTAGAAGGTCACGGAGGCGCCGATGCGCGGGATCACCGCGTCGAAGCCCTCCAGCGGCCTGCCGCGGTAGTGGATCTGCGGCTTGTGACTGGCGATGTTCATGTAGGCGCGCAGGGTGTCGATCACCACCATCTCGTGGCCGCGCTGCTCGCCGGCCTCCACCAGGCGACGGGTCGAATACAGGCGCGGATTGCGCGACAGGATGGCGATCTTCATGGGGCACCGAGAGGGCTGGGGAGCTGCGGTTTGTCTTGCACGTAGGTGAGCGCCGGGTTGACCACCAGCTGGCCGTCGACCAGGGCGTGGGCGCCGAGCAGCACGCGGTAGCGCATGGTCTTGCGGCAGGCCAGGGTGAAGTCCACCGGCCAGCTGCGATCACCCAGGGTGAGCAGGGTGCTGATCACGTAGCGGGTCTGGGCCTGGCCGTTGGAGCTCTTGATGGTCTTCACCGTCACCACCTTGGCCTCGCATGGGTGGCGGCGCTGCACCAGGGTGCCGAAGTGGGCGGTGAAGCGCACCCAGCGTTCACCGTCGCGCTCGAACGGGACGATGTCGCTGGCGTGCAGGGTCGAGGTGCTGGCGCCGGTGTCGATCTTCGCGCGCAGGCCGATCATGCCGAGCTCCGGCAGGTTGATCCATTCGCGCAGGCCGATCACGGAGAGTTGGTCGAAAGTCTTCAATACGGGCTTCCACAGGCGATGGAGGCATTCTAGATGCGCCATGTGACAACTGCATCAGGCAAGATTCACAGGGTGATTCACCTACTTCCTGGAACGGCGATGAGCGAGAAAGACGACGACAAGGTACGCCTGGACAAATGGCTATGGGCCGCGCGCTTCTACAAGACCCGGGCGCTGGCCAAGGAGGCCATCGAGGGCGGCAAGGTGCATTGCCGCGGCGAGCGCTGCAAACCCGGCAAGGAGCCGAAGGTGGGCGACGAATTCGTGATCCGCGCGGGCTTCGACGAACGGACCGTGGTGGTGCGGGCGCTCTCTACCGTGCGCCGCGGCGCGCCGGAGGCGCAGCTGCTGTATGAAGAGACGCCCGACAGCATCTCCCGGCGCGAGGAAGCCGCCGCGCAGCGCAAGGCCGGCGCCCTGGGCGTGCAGACCGACGGCCGGCCGAACAAGAAGCAGCGCCGGCAGCTGCTCGGCCTGCGCGGCGGCGACTGAGGCCGGCCGGTCGCCTACCGGCGGGCGTGGTTTGCGCCGGGGGCGCGGCAGCCTCTAGAATTCGACTCATCCCCCGGCCAGCAACGCGGCGCCCTTTTCCCGGCGTCGGCGGCCCGTCATCCCTCTTCGTCAGGCGATCTCCATGCACGATTTCGATCACTCCCAGCGTTTTCTCTTCGACGACAACGACGTCCGCGGCGAGATGGTCAGCCTCGCCGAGAGCTACCAGCACGTACTGGCCAAGCATCCCTATCCGCAGCCGGTGGCCCAGCTGCTCGGCGAGACGCTCGCCGCCGCCGCGCTGCTGGTCGGTACTCTGAAGTTCGAGGGGCTGCTGGTGCTGCAGATCCGCTCCTCCGGCCCGGTGCCGCTGGTGATGATCGAGTGCTCCAGCGAGCGCGAAGTGCGCGGCATTGCCCGCTACGATGCCGAGGCGGTCGATGCCGGCGCCGGCCTGCGCGAGCTGATGCCCGATGGCGTCCTGGCGCTGACCATCGACCCCGCCAAGGGCCAGCGCTACCAGGGCATCGTCGAGCTGGAGGGCGAGACCCTGGCCGACAGCCTGACCGCCTACTTCGCCACTTCCGAGCAGCTGCCGACGCGCTTCTGGCTGCGTGCCGACGGCCAACGCGCCCGCGGTCTGCTGCTGCAACAGCTGCCGCCGCACCACCAGACCGAGCCGGAAGATCGCCAGGAGAGCTGGAATCACTTGGTGACCCTGGCCGACACCCTGAGCGCCGAAGAGCTGCTGGGGCTGGACAACCAGACCGTGCTGCACCGTCTCTACCATCAGGAAGAGGTGCGCCTGTTCGAACCGAGCCCGCTGCAGTTCCGCTGCAGCTGCTCGCGCGAACGCTCGGCGCGCGCGCTGGTCAGTATCGGGCAGGCTGATGCCGAGGCGCTTGTTGAAGAGAGTGGCGGTCAGGTCGAGATCGACTGCCAGTTCTGCAACCAGCGCTATTTCTTCGATGCCAGCGACGTGGCCCAGCTGTTCGCCACCGGCGACAGCCAGGCGCCATCCGCGACCCGGCATTGATCATAGGCCTGCTCTATTGACAGCCATAGTGGATGGGAGGCTGCCAAGGGCCTGGCTTTTCTGGCATACTCCCGCGACTTTTTTATCGCTGTAGTGAATTTTTACATTCACTACACAAACGTTCGGAAGACTCGGCCACGGCCGACGGGGACCCACATGACGCAAGCCAACACCGCCGTTTACACCGACATCAGCGCCGCCCAACTGGTCGAAGAGGCCATCCGCCGCGGCGAGGGTGAACTGGCCGCCAACGGCTCTCTGGTAGTTCGCACCGGTCACCGTACCGGTCGCTCGCCGGCCGATCGCTTCATCGTCCAGGAGCCGAGCACCGAGTCCAAGATCGCCTGGGGCAACATCAACCGTCCGTTCCCCGCGGACAAGTTCGATGCCCTGTGGGCCCGTGTCGAGGCGTTCAATGCCGGCCAGGACCATTTCGTTTCCCACGTGCACGTCGGCTCCGCCGCCGAGCACTACCTGCCGGTCAAGATGACCACCCAGACCGCCTGGCAGAACCTGTTCGGCCGTTGCCTGTTCATCAAACCGGAAAACTACAACCCGGCCGCCAAGGCCGAGTGGCAGATCCTCAACGTCGCCAACTTCGAGTGCGTGCCCGAGCGCGACGGCACCAACTCCGACGGCTGCGTGATCATCAACTTCGCCCAGAAGAAGGTGCTGCTGGCGGGCATGCGCTACGCCGGCGAGATGAAGAAAGCCATGTTCTCCGTGCAGAACTTCCTGCTGCCGGAAGTCGACGTGCTGCCGATGCACTGCGCCGCCAACATCGGTGAAGAGGGCGACGTGACCCTGTTCTTCGGCCTGTCCGGCACCGGCAAGACCACCCTGTCCGCCGACCCGAGCCGTTACCTGATCGGTGACGACGAGCACGGCTGGGGCGAGGGCGTGGTGTTCAACATCGAGGGTGGCTGCTACGCCAAGTGCATCGACCTGTCCGAGAAGAACGAGCCGGTGATCTGGAAAGCCATCCAGTTCGGCGCCGTGCTGGAAAACGTGGTGCTCGACGACAATCGCGTCCCGGACTACGCCGACGACAGCCTGACCCAGAACAGCCGGGCGGCCTATCCGCTGGAGCTGGTCGAGAAGCGCTCCGAGAAGAACCTCGGCGGCGAGCCGAACGCCGTGATCTTCCTGACCTGCGACCTGACCGGCGTACTGCCGCCCGTGTCGATCCTCAGCGAAGAGCAGGCTGCCTATCACTTCCTGTCCGGTTACACCGCGCTGGTCGGTTCCACCGAGATGGGCAGCGGCGGCGGCATCAAGTCGACCTTCTCCACCTGCTTCGGCGCGCCGTTCTTCCCGCGTCCGGCCGGTGAGTACGCCGAGCTGCTGATCAAGCGTATCCGCGGCTTCAACTCCAAGGTCTACCTGGTCAACACCGGCTGGACCGGCGGCGGCTACGGTGTCGGCAAGCGCTTCAACATCCCGACCACCCGTGGCGTGATCGCTGCCATCCAGAGCGGCGCTCTGGTCGGCGCCGAGACCGAGCACCTGCCGATCATCAACCTGGACGTGCCGAAGGCCGTTCCGGGCGTCGAGACCAACCTGCTCAACCCGCGCAACACCTGGGCCGACGGCAACGCCTACGACGAAGCCGCCAAGGGCCTGGCCCAGCAGTTCGTCGACAACTTCAAGAAGTTCGACGTCTCCGACGCCATCCGCAACGCCGGCCCGCAGCTCTAAGCGCCCAGGCCCACGAAAAAGCCGCCCGAGGGCGGCTTTTTTCATGCCTGTCCGCCGGACGGCTCAGGCATAGGTTGCGACGTAGGGCTCCGGCCTGGCCGGATCGGTCTCGGGCCGCTCGGGGCGGCTGGCAATGTCGGCGATGTTCTGCGCCCGGTCGTTACGCGTCTTCAGCTCACTCAGCTCGGCAGCGTTCTCCAACGGGCTCGGCTGGCTGTCGACTTCGCCTTCGCTGGCCACCGCCAGGTAGGTCTCGATCTGCCGTTGCTGAGTGTTGGCGCTATAGATCTGCGCGGCGGCGTCGCGTTTGCCGGCCTGGCTCAGTTCGCGGCTTTGCTGGCGCTCGTCGACTCGGTCGGATGCGGCGTCCACGGCTTTGTTCACCTGTTCGGGATTGGCCGGGCCGTACTTGTTGATGACCTGAGTGGAGAGCGGCAGATTACCGCTGTACCCGTTGATCTGCATGGCGGTTCGGTCTCCTGCGGTTGCCTGAATTCACTCTAATCCGGCGGTGCTGCGGCATTAGATTGATTGGCGATAGCCGTCTCGCTGCGCGTCGGGCTGCAGCGCCTAGTCGATCACCTCGGCGCCCTGGATGGTCAGCTCCGGCAACGCGGCGGGCATGGGGCAGACCTGCAGATACTTGATGCTTTCCCGCGGGATCATCAGCAGGTCGCCGTCCACCTCGATGCTGACGAACGGCGACTCCAGCTGCTTGCGCAGGGCGCGCGCCACCGCAGCCGGGTCTTCGAGCTGCTTGGGAAAGCGCAGCGCCAGGCGCTGGCCATCCTGGAAATATATGTAGAGATGCTTGAGTGGCTTCATGGGGCTCCTCCCTGGGCGCCCCGCGGGCGACCCTAGCTGCGGTCGGCCAGAACGCCGATCAGGAAGAAGACTAGTAGCAGGACGGGCGACAGGGTGAAGTTGTTGAAGTAGCCCAGCCCCTTGGCCAGCCAGGGCGTGAGGAAGACGATGGCCAGGCCGTAGCCGACGGCGCAGACCAGCACGAAGATCAGCGTGCGCAGGACGAAGTTGAGGCCGCCGATGGAGCGCTGCACCCAGGCGTTGATGCCCGGCCCGAACAGCACGAAGAGGGTGGCCATGATGGCCAGCGAGATGTCGTACAGGTTGCCGCGGCACCAGCGCGAGAGGGTGGCGATCAGGTCGAGTACGAGATCCATCGGGTGTCCTTGTCGTGGTGGTTGGGCGCAGGGAGTTTACCGTCTGCCGTTCCGCTGTGGGAGCGACTGGCTGGCATTCCGTTTCACCGCGACGATGGCGCGAAGGGCGTCGCGGCCAAGGGTCAGGGCAGGAAGTGCTGCAGCAGGTCGTTGAGGAACAGCTGGCCTTCGCGCGTGGCGACCAGCCGTGTGGGATCGGACTTGAGCAACTGGCGCGCCTCGGCCTCGCGGCGCGCCGCATCCAGGCTGGTCAGCGGCAGGCCGGTGCGCTGCTCGAACAGCGCGGCCGGCGCGCCCTCGGTCAGGCGCAGCACGTTCATGAGGAACTCGAAGGGCAGCTCTTCGGCATCCAGCACACGCTCGCCGGCCTGGAAGGTCTTGCTCGTATCCAGGTAGTCCTTGGGCAGGCGGGTCTTCCAGGTGCGCAGGATCCGTCCGTCCGGTGCGCTCAGCTTGGCGTGGGCGCCGGCACCGATGCCGAGGAAGTCGCCGAAGGTCCAGTAATTAAGGTTGTGCCGCGCCGCCTTGCCGGCCTGGGCGTAGGCGGAGACCTCGTACTGCCCGTAGCCCTCGGCGGCCAGCAGGGCCTGGCCGGCTTCCTGGATATCCCACAGCAGGTCATCCTCGGGCAGCTGCGGCGGCTGGCTCCAGAACACCGTGTTCGGCTCCATGGTCAGCTGGTACCAGGACAGGTGCGTCGGGCCCTGGGCGATGGCGGTGCGCAGGTCGAACAGGGCGTCCTCGATGCTCTGCTCCGGCAGGCCGTGCATCAGGTCGAGGTTGAAGTTGTCGAAGCCGGCGGCGCGCGCCATATCGGCGGCGCGGATCGCCTCGTTGCCGTCGTGAATGCGGCCCAGCGCCTTGAGTTTGGCCTCCTGGAAACTCTGCACGCCGATCGACAGGCGATTGATGCCCAGGCTGCGGTAGTCGCGGAACTTGGCCTGCTCGAAGGTGCCGGGGTTGGCCTCCAGGGTGATCTCGATGTCGCCGGCAAATGGCACGCGGCGCTGCACGCCCTCCAGCAGCCGGCCGAGGGCCTTGGCCGAGAACAGGCTGGGCGTGCCGCCGCCGAAGAAGATCGAGGTCAGCTCACGGCCGTGGGTGTGCGCCTGATCGGCTTCGAGATCGGCGAGCAGGGCGTCGACGTACTCCTCTTCCGGCAGGCTCGGGCCGGCGGCGTGGGAGTTGAAGTCGCAGTAGGGGCATTTGCGCACGCACCACGGGATGTGGATGTAGAGCGCGAGTGGCGGCAGCTGGAAGCCACCGCCGGGCGAGGTGTTCATTGCAGACCCAGGCGCTGCTTGAGCAGGGCCATGGCGCGGGCGCGATGGCTGATGCGGTTCTTCTCGTCGCTGGCCAGTTCGGCGCTGGAGCAGTCGCGCTCCGGCACCCAGAACAGCGGGTCGTAGCCGAAGCCCTCGGCGCCACGGGCCTCGCGCAGGATGCTGCCGTGCCACAGGCCCTCGCAGATGATCGGCAGCGGGTCGTCGGCGTGGCGCACCAGGGCCAGGGCGCAGACGAACTGGGCGCCGCGCTCGGCGTCCGCCACGTCCTTCAGCGCATCGAGCAGCTTGGCGTTGTTGGCCGCATCCCCCTGGCCGTCGGCATAGCGTGCCGAGTAGATGCCCGGCGCGCCGCCGAGGAAGTCCACCGCCAGGCCGGAGTCGTCGGCCAGTGCCGGCAGGCCGGACACGCGGGCGGCGTTGCGCGCCTTGAGGATGGCGTTCTCGACGAAGGACAGGCCGGTCTCTTCCGGCTCGATGCTGGAGAACTCGCCCACCGAGCGCACGCGCACGTGTTCGCCGAGCATGGCCTGGAGTTCCTTGAGCTTGCCGGCGTTGTGGCTGGCCAGTACGAGTTCTTTGAAGGGCATGGTCATTCGTCCGGGAACACTTCCTGGTTGAAGGTGAGGGTGTGCGGTGCGCCGTCGCCGATCTGCACGTCGATGCTGAAGGTCAGCACCTCGCGCTGGCGCAGCGGGAATTCGGCCAGGTAGTACACGGCGCCGCTCTCCAGCACCTGCCTGAACTGCAGGGGCGTGGTCTGGCCGAGCAGGTTCTTCAGGGTGCCGTCGACCTTGGCCGGCTGGCCCTTGCCGCCCTTGAGCACGGCGACGTTGAGCACGCCGACGGTCTTGCTGCGGGTCAGGCCGGCGGCCGCGGCCACATCCGGTTGCAGGAAGCTGGAGTTGAAGGTGCTGTAGTGCACGTCCAGCTCGCCGAAGGTCTGCTTGCGTTCGGCGAGCGCAGGCAGGGCGAAGAGCAGGCAGAAGATGAGCGATGCGATGCGGCGCATGAGAGATCCTCGGGATTAGACGGCAGGGGCCAGGCCGGACCCGCTGATGCGATAGATGCCGATCTCACCCAACAGGTTAGGCCAGAGTCGGCTGCCCAGGTTGTGCCGGTGCTCGTGGTCCACCGCCAGGCGCTCCTCCACCTTCGCGCCCTGTTCCAGGCACAGGCGCTCGAAGTCCTCGAAGGTGCAGAAGTGGATGTTCGGCGTGTTGTACCAGGTGTAGGGCAGGAAGTCCGACACCGGCATGCGGCCCTTGGTGGTCAGGTACCAGCGGCAGCGCCAGTGGCCGAAGTTGGGGAAGGTGATGATGCAGGTCTTGCCGACCCGCAGCATCTCCGCCAGGACCTTGTCCGGGTACTTCAGGGCCTGCAGCGACTGGGTCATCACCACCACATCGAAGCTGTCGTCGGCGAAGTTGCCCAGGCCCTCGTCGAGGTTCTGCTCGATGACGTTGACGCCGCGGCCGATGCACTTGGCGATCTTCTCGGGGTCGATCTCCAGGCCGTAGCCGCCGACCTGCTTGTGGTCGCGCAGGTGGGCCAGCAGTTCGCCGTCGCCACAGCCCAGGTCGAGCACGCGGCTGCCGGCCGGGATCCACTCCTGGATGATTTCCAGATCCGCTCGCATGCTTACACCTCGATCCGGTTCATGTAGGCGCTGAAGCCCTGCAGATAGCGCGGGATCGGCATGAGGAAGGCGTCGTGGCCCTGCGGCGCGTCGATCTCCAGGTAGCAGACGTTCTTCTTGGCGGCGAGCAGGGCATCGACGATCTCCCGCGAGCGCGCCGGCGAGAAGCGCCAGTCGGTGGTGAACGACATCAGGCAGAAGTCGGCCTTGGCCGCGTTCAGGGTCCTGGCCAGGTCGCCGCCGTGTGCGGCGGCCGGATCGAAGTAATCCAGCGCCTTGGTCATCAGCAGGTAGGTGTTGGCGTCGAAGCGTCCAGAGAATTCCTCGCCCTGGTAGCGCAGGTAGCTCTCGACCTGGAACTCGACGCTGTGGAAGTCGTAGTTGAGCTTGTCGGTCTTCAGCTCGCGGCCGAATTTCTCGCCCATGGCGTCATCGGACAGGTAAGTGATGTGGCCGACCATGCGCGCCAGCATCAGGCCGCGCTTGGGGGTCACGCCCTGCTCCTGGAAGTGGCCGCCATGGAATTCCGGGTCGGTGAGGATGGCCTGGCGGGCGACTTCGTTGAAGGCGATGTTTTGCGCCGACAGCTTGGGCGCCGAGGCGATGCACAGACAGTGCCGCACCCGCTCGGGATGGCCGATGGTCCATTGCAGGGCCTGCATGCCGCCGAGGCTGCCGCCGACCACCGCGGCCCACTGGCGGATGCCGAGCAGATCGGCCAGGCGCGCCTGGCTATTGACCCAGTCTTCCACCGTCATCACCGGGAAGTCGGCGCCGTATGGCTTGCCGCTGGCCGGGTTGAGGCTCGAGGGACCGGTGGAGCCGTTGCAGCCGCCGAGGTTGTTGAGGCTGACGACGAAGAACTTGTTGGTGTCGATCGGCTTGCCGGGGCCGATGCAGCTGTCCCACCAGCCGGGCTTGCGCTCCTCGGCACTGTGGAAGCCGGCGGCGTGGTGATGGCCGGAGAGGGCGTGGCAGATCAGCACCGCGTTGCTGGCCGAGGCGTTGAGCGTGCCGTAGGTCTCGTAGACCAGCTGGTAGTCGGCCAGGCTGCGGCCGCAGACCAGCGCCAGCGGCTCGCTGAAGCGGGCCACTTGCGGCACGACCAAACCTACGGAGTCGGCGGGAAAAACAGTCGGCATCGACCCTGCTCTCGATCCAGGAAAGTGCAGCAGTCTAAAGAGCACGGCCCCCGGCAGCAAGCGCGGGGGCCGTGCTCAAGTCCCTGAATTCAGGGGCTTTAGGCGGGGTCGGCGGCGCTCTGTTGGCGCGGTGCGGCGGGCAGGGTGACGACCTTGCCCTGGCGCTGGATGGGCGCCGGCCGGCGCAGCGCGCGGAGCATTTCGTTGGCCTGGGTCAGCTGGCCTTCCAGCTGGGTGCAGTAGCCGGCCAGCTGCTGGCCGCGCTGGCGCGCCTGCTGGGTCTCCTGGGCCAGGGACTTGAGGCGCAGCATGTGGGTCTCGAGCATCTGCTTGTGCTCGAGGGTGTGCTGCATCAGCGGCATCAGCGCCTCGCCGGACCACTGTTCGGCCTCGGCGCGCAGGCGCTGGTGCAGGCCGATGACTTCCTGCACCAGGGTGGCGAAGAAGCGGCGGGTGAGGCTGCGCTGCTCGGTGAGTAGGGTCTTCAGGTTGAGGCGGAAATGGTCGGCCTTGGTGCGCAGCTGTTTCAGTTCGCGCAGGTAGCGCTGGCTGTTGAACTGCGGTGCGTCCACGCCGTGCAACGGGTTTTCCTCGTTGTGCCGGCGGTAGATGGCGGAGACCATCTTGTTGGCCATCTCGGCCTCGTGGGCCAGGTTGCCGAGGTCGTGCTCCACGCTCTTGAAGAAATGCACGATGGCGTGGTTGATGCCCAGGGTGGTCCAGCTGCCGGTCAGCCCGCGGCGGGCCTGGGTCAGGTGCTCCTCCAGGCGCTCCGGGCGCACGGCCGCGCGCAGCAGGTCGCCCTGGCGCTTGAGCAGGCGCTGGTTGGTCTTCAGGCCGAGCAGGCGCTTGTGGTGCAGGGCGTGGTCCTGCTTGGTCTTGGCGGTCAGCTCGAACAGCAGCTGGCCGTTGTCGTGCTGGTGGCCGTTGAGCAGGTTCTGCTGCTCGCGCACCTTCTCCAGGCGCAGGCTGAGCACGTGCTGGCTGTTGTTGACCAGCGCCAGCACCTGGTTGACCACGCGCTCCTCGAGCAGGCGCTCCTTCTGCGCGACGATGCGCTCGCACAGCAGACGCTCCAGGTCTGCTAGGCGGCTGCGCTCGAGCAGTTCCTCGTCGCTGCGCACCTTGGCGATCAGCGCCTGCTTGGCCGACAGCGGCAGCACGCTGGAACCGGGGATGCCCAGCTGCTTGGCCGCGGTGTTCTGCACCAGGCCGATGGCCTTGTTGACGAATTCCTCGCCGGCCAGGTCGTCCCACAGCACGTCGACCTTGTTGAGCACGGCGAACAGGCTGGCCTGGGTGTCCTCGTCGAGCTGGCGGATGTGTTCCTTCCAGATGGCCATGTCGCTGGCCGTCACGCCGGTGTCGGCGGCCAGCAGGAAGATGATCGCCTGGGCGCTGGGCAGCATCGACAGGGTCAGTTCCGGCTCGCTGCCGAGCGCGTTGAGGCCGGGCGTGTCGAGGATGCGCAGGCCCTGGCGCAGCAGCGGGTGGTCGAAGTTGACGATGGCGTGGCGCCAGGCCGGCACCAGCACCTGGCCGGGCTTGCCGGACGGCTCGAGCATGTCCGGCAGGAAGCCGAGCTGGATCGCCTGCTCCACCGGCATCGGCTTGGTCTTGGCCACCTGGGCGAAGGCCAGGGCCATGTTGTTCGGGTCGCTCGGGTCGAGCGGGATGTTCACCCAGTGCCGCGGAATGCGCTTGAACTGCGCCACGCTGGCGTCGGTGGTGCGCGTCTCGATGGGCAGCAGGCGGATGTAGGAGCGCTCCGAGCGCGGGTCGAAGAACAGCTCGGTGGGGCACATGGTGGTGCGCCCGGCCTGGGACGGCAGCATGCGCTGGCCGTATTCGGAGAAGAACAGGGCGTTGATCAGCTCGGTCTTGCCGCGGGAGAACTCACCGACGAAGGCCAGGGTGATGTGGTCGGTACGCAGCAGACGCAGGGCGCGTTCCAGGCGCGCGTCCATGGCGTCGGAGCCGAGCCGGTTGTGCGCCAGCCAGCTGCGGTAGCGGGTGATCTCGCGCATCAGCTCGCGCTTCCAGGCGACGTAGGCATCCACCTGCTGGCTGAGACGTTCCATGCTCATTCCGAGACTCCTCCGGTTCGTGCTGGCTTCGAAAGAAACGCACAACGCTCCGTGCGGACCGTTCGCCGGAGATGCCCGCATTATGCGGGCGTCATCGCGGCCGTCAATCGAGGCGTCGCGGATCTGTGGCCGGGTGGCGATTCAGGAGGGGCGAACGGTCAGCCCGGGCAGACCGGGGAGCGTGCGCGGCGCGCGGATGCGCACGCGCTTCTGCCGGTTCAGCTCGCCGCTTTCCAGGCTGACCTGGCTCTTGGCGACACCGAAGGCGCCGGCCAGGAAGGCCTGCAGCTGGGCGTTGGCCTTGCCCTCCACCGGCGGTGCGGTGAGGCGGATCTTCAGGCGCTCACCGTGCAGCCCGGCGAACTCGTCGCGGCTCGCCTTGGGCTGCAGGTGACAGTTGAGGAGCAGGTCCTCGCCGTCCCAGCGGAACCAGCTCACATCAGCAGGCCGAGCACCGAGGGCATGTGGGTCATGGCGGCGAGGTTCTTCACCACCAGCATGTCGATCAGGTTGATCGCGATGAAGGCGAAGATCGGCGACAGGTCCAGGCCGCCCAGGCTGGGCAGCAGCTTGCGGATGGGCGTCAGCAGCGGCTCGCAGATCTGGTTCACCAGCTGCGCACCGGGGTTGTAGCTGCCCGGCGCGACCCAGGACAGGATCACGCTGATGATCAGGGCGAAGAAGAAGATCTTGAGGAACAGCGAGGTCACGCCGATCAGCGCCCACACCAGCAGCTGCAGCGGGTTGCCGGTGGTGCCGTAGGCCAGCAGCAGGGTCAGCGCCATGATCACCAGCTGCACCAGGATCGCCAGCAGCAGCGAGGCCAGGTCGAGGCCGCCGAAGCCGGGGACGATCCGGCGCAGCGGGCGCAGCAGCGGCTGGGTGGCTTTCACGGTGAACTGGCTGAGCGGGTTGTAGAAGTCGGCGCGTACCAGTTGCAGGACGAAGCGCAGCAGGACGATCAGCAGGTACATGCTGCCGAGGGTCTGCAGGATGTAGATGGCGGCGGTATCCAGTCCGTTCATCGATGAGGGTTCCTTATTGGCCCAGTTGTTCGGCGAGTTCGGCGGAGCGATCGGCGGCAGCATTCAGCGCCTGTTGCACCAGGGCTTCGAAGCCGCCCGCCTGGAAGGTCTTGATGGCGGCCTCGGTGGTGCCGTTCGGCGAGGTCACCCGGCGGCGCAGCTCGGCGGCATCGACATCGCTCTCGGTGGCCATGCGCGCGGCGCCGAGGGCGGTCTGCAGGGTCAGGCGCGCGGCCGTCTCGCGTGGCAGACCGAGCTGCTCGCCGGCGGCGGTCATGGCCTCGATCAGCAGGAAGAAATAGGCCGGGCCGCTGCCCGAGACGGCGGTGACGGCGTCGATCAGCGCTTCCTCGTCCAGCCACAGGGCCAGGCCGACCGCCGAGAGCAGCTGCTCGGCCTGGGCGCGCTGGGTCGCCGACACCTTGTCGTTCGCGTACAGGCCGCTCACACCCTGGCGTAGCAGGGCCGGGGTGTTGGGCATGCAGCGCACGATGGCCACCTCGCCGAGCCAGGCGCTCAGGCTGGCGCAGGTGATGCCGGCGGCGATGGAGACGATCAGCTGGCCGGGGCGCAGGCTGGGTGCCAGCGCCTGGCAGACGACCTTGAGCACCTGGGGCTTGGTGGCCAGTACCACCAGATCGGCCTCGGCGATGGCCTCGGCGTTGTGCTCGAACAGCTCGATGCCGTACTCGGCGGCCACCTTGGCACGTTGCTCGGCACCGGGGTCGCTGGCGCGGATGTGGCTGGCCGGGATGCCCTGGGCCAGCAGGCCGCCGATCAGGCTGGCGGCCATGTTGCCGGCGCCGATGAAGGCGATACGGGGGTGAGTCATCGTGGTGCTTCCTTATTAATGGGGCGAGCCGTAGTCACGGGCACCGAACAGGGCGGTGCCGATGCGTACCCAGGTGGCGCCTTCGGCGATGGCCGCTTCCAGGTCCTGGCTCATGCCCATGGACAGGGCGTCGAGATCCGCCTGCAGCGCATCGCGCAGCTGGCGCAGTCGCGCCAGGGGCACGCGCTGGGCCTGCGGGTCGTCGCTCGGTTCGGGGATTGTCATCAATCCGCGCAGGCGCAGTCGCGGCAGTTGTGTAACCGCCTGTGCCAGTGCCGGCAGCTCCTCCGGCGTGCAGCCGGACTTGCTGGCCTCGCCGCTGACGTTCACCTGCAGGCAGATGTTCAGCGGCGGCAGATGCGCGGGACGTTGCTCGGACAGGCGCTGGGCGATCTTCAGGCGGTCCACCGAATGCACCCAGTGGAAATGCTCGGCGATCGGCTTGGTCTTGTTCGACTGGATGGGCCCGATGAAGTGCCAGACGAGGTCCAGGTCGGCCAGTTCGGCCTGCTTGGCCAGGGCCTCCTGCAGGTAGTTCTCGCCGAAGTCGTGCTGGCCCGCGGCGTGCGCTTCGCGGATGGCGGCGGCCGGTTTGGTCTTGCTCACGGCAAGCAGCCCGACCGCCTCCGGATCGCGCTGCGAGGCTTGCGCCGCCTCACGGATACGCTCGCGAACCTTTGCAATATTCTCTGCTATCGTGGACATTACTTGCGCTCTATAGCCCGCCCGTCAGGGGTCTGCGGCATTCTACCCGCTTGCATTCGATTGGGGAGTCCCATGGATATTACCGAGCTGCTCGCCTTCAGCGCCAAGCAGGGCGCGTCGGACCTGCACCTCTCGGCGGGCCTGCCGCCGATGATTCGCGTCGATGGCGATGTTCGCCGGATCAACCTGCCGCCGATGGACCACAAACAGGTCCACGCGCTGATCTACGACATCATGAACGACAAGCAGCGCAAGGATTACGAGGAATTCCTCGAGACCGACTTCTCCTTCGAAGTGCCGGGCGTTGCGCGCTTCCGGGTCAACGCCTTCAACCAGAACCGCGGCGCCGGCGCCGTGTTCCGGACCATTCCCTCCAAGGTCCTGAGCATGGAAGACCTGGGCATGGGCGAGGTGTTCAAGAAGATCACCGACGTGCCGCGCGGCCTGGTGCTGGTGACCGGCCCGACCGGTTCGGGCAAGTCGACCACCCTGGCGGCGATGCTCGACTACCTGAACAACAACAAGTACCACCACATCCTCACCATCGAAGACCCGATCGAATTCGTTCACGAGTCGAAGAAGTGCCTGGTCAACCAGCGCGAGGTGCACCGCGACACCCACGGCTTCTCCGAGGCCCTGCGCTCGGCCCTGCGTGAAGACCCGGACATCATCCTGGTGGGTGAGATGCGCGACCTGGAAACCATCCGCCTGGCGCTGACCGCCGCGGAAACCGGTCACCTGGTGTTCGGCACCCTGCACACCACCTCCGCCGCCAAGACCATCGACCGCGTGGTCGACGTGTTCCCGGCCGAGGAAAAGTCCATGGTCCGCTCCATGCTCTCCGAGTCCCTGCAGGCGGTGATCTCGCAGACCCTGATGAAGAAGATCGGCGGCGGCCGCGTGGCGGCGCACGAGATCATGATCGGCACCCCGGCGATCCGTAACCTGATCCGCGAGGACAAGGTCGCGCAGATGTACTCGGCGATCCAGACCGGCGGCGCACTGGGCATGCAGACCCTCGACAGCTGTCTGAAGACCCTGCTGAGCAAGGGCCTGGTCAGCCGCGAAAGCGCGCGCGAGAAGGCCAAGACGCCGGAAAACTTCTAACGACAAGGCGGCATCAGCCGCCGCAGATGAATCACACGGGCGGGAAAGATGGAATTTGAAAAGCTGCTGCGACTGATGGTGGAGAAGGGCGGTTCCGACCTGTTCATCACCGCCGGCGTGCCTCCTTCGATGAAGGTCAACGGCAAGATCATGCCGGTGACCAAGAATGCCATGTCGCCGGAGCAGACCCGCGAGACGGTGCACTCGGTGATGAACGAGCAGCAGCGCCGCGAGTTCGCCGAGAACCACGAGTGCAACTTCGCCATCAGCGCCCGCGGCGTGGGGCGTTTCCGCGTCAGCGCCTTCTACCAGCGCAATCTGGCCGGCATGGTGCTGCGTCGCATCGAGACCAACATCCCCACCCTCGATGACCTCAAGCTGCCCGAGGTGCTGAAGAAGCTGGCGCTGACCAAGCGCGGCCTGGTGCTGTTCGTCGGCGCCACCGGTACCGGCAAGTCCACCTCGCTGGCGGCGATGATCGGATACCGCAACAAGAACACCAGCGGCCACATCATCTCCATCGAAGACCCCATCGAATACATCCACCAGCACCAGAGCTGCATCGTCACCCAGCGCGAGGTCGGCATCGACACCGAGTCCTTCGAGGTGGCGCTGAAGAACACCCTGCGCCAGGCGCCGGACGTGATCCTGATCGGCGAGATCCGTACCCGCGAGACCATGGACTACGGCGTGGCCTTCGCCGAAACCGGCCACCTGTGCCTGGCCACTCTGCACGCCAACAACGCCAACCAGGCGCTGGACCGGATCATCAACTTCTTTCCGCCGGACCGGCACAACCAGGTGTGGATGGACCTGTCGCTCAACCTCAAGGCCATCGTCGCCCAGCAGCTGGTGCCGACGCCGGACGGCAAAGGGCGCCGCGCGGTGATCGAGGTGCTGATCAACACCCCGCTGGCCGCCGACCTGATCCGCAAGGGCGAGGTGCACGAGCTCAAGAGCCTGATGAAGCGCTCCACCGAGATGGGCATGCAGACCTTCGACCAGGCGCTGTACAACCTCTACACCCAGGGCGAGATCACCTACGAGGACGCCCTGCTCTACGCCGACTCGGCCAATGACCTGCGCCTGATGATCAAGCTGGGCTCGGAGACCGATGGCGAGCACCTGACCAGCATGACCCAGGGCCTGAGCCTGGAAGTCAGCGACGAAGATCCGGGGCGGCGTTTCCGCTGACCCTCGCCGCCAGCTGGCGCGCCTGGGCGAGGGCCGCGACCAGCTCGGCGAATCGTCTTTCGCCATCCTCGCCCGCCCGCAACACCGCGGCCGGATGCGGTGCCACGATCACCCAGCGGTCCCCGTGCCGGAACGGCGCGCCGGCGAAATCCGCCAGGCGCAGGCGTTGCGGCTCGAAGGTCCCGAGTAGCGAGGCCAGGGCCGTCCTGCCGAGCGCCACCACCACCTGCGGCGAAACCTGCGCCAGCTCTTCGTCGAGCCAGCGATGGCAGGCCTTGATCTCGCCGGGTTTCGGCGTGGCGTGCTTGCGGGTGACGGCGCGGCTGTTGGGGCCGCCGCGCGGTATCCACTTGAAGTGCTTCACCGCGTTGGTCAGATACAGCGCCTCGCGCTGCAGCTGCGCCCGCTCCAGCGCATTGCCCAGGACTTGCCCGGCGGGGCCGACGAAGGGACGACCGGCCAGGTCCTCCTGATCGCCGGGCTGCTCGCCGACCAGCATGATCGGGGCCTGTCGCGGCCCCTCGCCCGCGACTGCGCAAGTGGCGTCGCGCCAGATGTCGCAGTCGCGGCATTCGCCCAGCGAGGTGCTCGGCGCCCGTTTCGGCTGGGCCCGGTCGCTGGCGATCAGCACTTCCTTGCCTTCACGCGTGCTCACGCTGGCGGCCTGCGCCAGACGCTGCTGGCCGGCGCGGGCCTGGCTCATCATCTGCGGAATCAGCGGGCCTTCCGGCAGATGCTTCCAGAAGCGCACCGGCATGCTGCTCTCCAGCACGTCGCGGTTGAGCCGCGCCGGGTTGAAGGTGCTGTTGTAGTAGGCCAGCCAGAGGTCCGCGCCCGGATCGGCGGCGGAGCGCGCCAGGTCACGCAGCTCGGGCGGGCAGGGGCGGAGAAAGCGCATCTGTTGCCCGTCCCAGAGCGCGGCGGCGTCCGGTGTGGCGATCAGCCAGGTCTCGCGGCCCAGCCGCTCGGCAAAGTGTTCGGCGGCGACTTCCAGAATGTCGTGGGCCGGCTCGTGCCAGGCGACGAACCGGGGTGGCCCGGTGTTGACGGGTCTTTCGCGAAAGCGCAGGAACGCATGCATGTGATGGGCCTCGCGGCGCACGCTCTTGACCCGCCGCTGCAGGTCGCTGCCATCCCCGTCACCGGCGAGCATGGCCGAGCGATCGCCCTGCGCCACGCGCCAGAGCACGCGGTAGAGCAGGGCCCAGCGGTCGTCGGCGCGATAGCGCGAGGCGCTTTCCAGCAGCTCGGGCAATTCGCGGGGGATGCGCCGCGGCGCGGGCGCCGCGGTCGGCGCCTCGGTGAACGGATCACCGAACAACTGGCCGGCATCGTCGTCGGTGCGCCAGCTCAGCGCAGCGGGTTCGATGCCCGCCTGCAGGAGTCGCCGGGCCTCGCGGCGCCAGCCGGCGAAGCTGCCGTCGAAGTGAACGCTCTGCATCACCACAGCGCCATCTGTGCCGGCGTGTCGCTCAGGTGACGGCGCAAGGCGGATGACTCCAGTGTCGCCTGCCGCGGCCGGTAATCCTGGGTGACGATGAAGGGGCCGGCCTTGTCCATCGCACAGCGCAGGCGCACCACGTCGGCGTAGCGGATGCGCCGCTGGCGGCGCAGCTCGACCAGGCGTCGGGCGCTGAGCACGCCGATGCCGGGCACCCGGGCGATCATCGCCGGCTCGGCGCGGTTGAGATCGAGCGGAAATTGCTCGCGGTTGGCCAAAGCCCAGGCCAGCTTGGGGTCGACATCCAGGGGCAGGTTGCCGGGCGTGGCGAGCAGCTCCCCGGCCTGGAAGCCGTAGCCGCGAATGAGGAAGTCGGCCTGGTACAGTCGATGCTCGCGCAGCAGCGGCGGGGCCTGGAACGGCACGCTCTTGGGGCTGTGCGGGATGGGGCTGAACGCCGAGTAATAGACGCGCTTGAGCTTGTAGGCGCCGTAGAGCGTCTGCGCCGTGTCGAGGATGGTGCGGTCATCGGTGTCGTCGGCACCGACGATCATCTGCGTGCTCTGCCCCGCGGGGGCGAAGGCCGGGGCGCGCGTCTCCTCGCTGGCCTCGTCGACGCCGAGGCGGATCGAGCCCATGGCCTTCTTGATGGTGCCGACGTTCTTCTCCGGCGCCAGGCGTATCAGGCTGGCCTCGCTGGGCAGCTCGATGTTGACGCTGAGCCGGTCAGCGTAGCGACCGGCCTCGGCGATCAGCTCGGGCGCTGCGTCGGGAATGGTCTTGAGGTGGATGTAGCCGCGGAACTGGTGCTCCTCGCGCAACAGGCGCGCGACCCGGACCAGCTGTTCCATGGTGTAGTCGGCCGAGCGGATGATGCCCGAGCTCAAGAACAGGCCGCTGATGCAGTTGCGTCGGTAGAAGTCGAGGGTCAGCCGCACCACCTCCTCGGGCGAGAAGCGGGCCCGCGGCACGTCGCTGGAACGGCGGTTCACGCAGTACTGGCAGTCGTAGATGCAGAAGTTGGTCAGCAGCACCTTCAGCAGCGACACGCAGCGCCCGTCCGGTGTGAAACTGTGGCAGATGCCCATGCCGTTGGTGGCGCCGAGGCCTGCCTTGCCGCGCGAGTCGCGCTTGGGCGCGCCGCTGCTGGCGCAGGAGGCGTCGTACTTGGCGGCGTCGGCCAATACGGTTAGCTTGTCGATCAGTTCCATGGCGAGGTCGAGTGCTGTTTGGATATACAGTATTCGATCCGCTGCCGTTCGACGCAAGCGCTCGGGCTTGCCGCTCATCGGCGCGGCCCCAACACGAGGATTTCCCATGCAGCGACAGGACACCCACAGCAAGGTCATCGGCTATCTGCTGTGGATCTTCGGCTTCCTCGGCGCGCACCGCTTCTACTATGGCAAGCCGGTGACCGGGACCATCTGGTTCTTCACCTTCGGCCTGTTGTTCATCGGCTGGATCATCGACCTGTTCCTGATTCCGGCGATGGATCGCGAGGCCGACCTGCGCTTCACCGCGGGCGACACCGACTACAACGTGGCGTGGATACTGCTGACCTTCCTCGGTGTGTTCGGCGTGCACCGTATGTATCAGGGCAAATGGATCACCGGGATCATCTACCTGCTGACCGGCGGCCTGTTCCTGCTCGGCGTGCTCTACGACTTCTGGACGATGAACACGCAGATCTCCATCAGGAACGCCTCCCGCGCCTGAACATCTCGCAGAAAAAAGCCCGCCGATTGGCGGGCTTTTTCATCGTGGTGCGATTCAGCTCTGGTAGCTGACGCGGCCGTCCACCAGGGTGTAGCGCACCCGGCCCGGCAGGCAGTGGCCGATGAAGGGGCTGTTGCCGCCTCTGGAGTGCCAGGTCTCGCCGGCCAGGGTCTGGCCCTGCGGGTCGAACAGCAGCAGGTCCGCGGGAGCGCCGGCCGCCAGACGACCGACCGGCAGGTGCAGCGCCTTGGCTGGGCCGCTGCTCAGGCGCGCCAGCAGGGTCGGCAGATCGAGCAGGCCGTCGTCCACCAGGGTCAGGGCCAGGGGCAGCAGCAGCTCGACGCTGCTGATGCCCGGCTCGGTGGCGCCGAATGGCGTCAGCTTGGCGTCCGCCTCGTGCGGTTGGTGATGGCTGGCGATGGCGCCGATGACGCCGGCCTTGACCGCCTGGCGCAGGCCCTCGCGGTCGGCCGCGGTGCGCAGCGGCGGTTGCACGTGGTAGAGGCTGGAAAAGCCCAGCAGCGCCTCGTCGGTGAGAATCAGCTGGTACATCGCCACGTCGGCCGTCACCGGCAGGCCGCGGGCCTGGGCGGTGGCGATCATCTCGGCGCCGCGTGCGCTGGTGATCTGGCTGAAGTGAGCGCGTACGCCGCTCTGCTCGACCAGCAGCAGGTCGCGGGCCAGGGCCACGGTCTCGGCGCTCTCGGGAATGCCGGCCAGGCCGAGGAAGCTCGCGGTAGGGCCCTCGTGAGCCAGGCCACCCTCGGCCAGCTCAAAGTCCTGGGCGTGGAAGATCACGGTTAGGTCGAAGGTTGCGGCGTACTCCAGCGCGCGGCGCAGGGTGCGGTTGTTGGCCATCGGCGCCAGGCCGTTGGCGAAGGCGACGCAGCCGGCGTCGCGCAGGGCCACCAGTTCGGCCAGCTGCTCGCCGCCGAGGCCTTTGGTCAGCGCGCCGATGGGAAAGACCTTGGTATGCCCTGCCTCCTGGGCGCGGTCGAGGATCAGCTCGGCCACCGCCGAGGTGTCCAGCACCGGCTTGGTCAGCGGCGGGCAGCACAGGCTGGTGACGCCGCCGGCCGCGGCGGCCAGGGTCTCGCTGGCGATATTGCCCTTGCGGCTGTAGCCCGGCTCGCGCAACGCCACGGACAGGTCGACCAGGCCCGGGCTGGCGACCAGGCCACGGGCGTCGATTTCCTGGTCGGCGTCGAAGCTGGCCGGTGCCTGATCGAGGGCGGCGATCTTGCCGCCGTCCAGGTAAAGGTCGCAGACCCGGTCCAGGCCGCTGGCCGGGTCGATCACCCGGGCTCCGAGGATTCGCGTGCCCATCAGTTGTGCTCCTCGGCATTGAGTTGACGCTGGGCGGCCTGGCCGCTCATGGCCATCGACAGCACGGCCATGCGGATGGCGATGCCGTAGGTGACCTGGTTGAGGATGACCGACTGCGGGCCGTCGGCCACCGCCGACTCGATCTCCACGCCGCGGTTGATCGGGCCCGGGTGCATGACCAGGGCATCCGGCTTGGCCAGCTTCAGGCGCTGCTCGGTCAGGCCGTAGAGCTTGTAGAACTCGCCTTCGCTGGGCAGCAGGCCGCCCTGCATGCGCTCGCGCTGCAGGCGCAGCATGATCACCACGTCGACGTCCTTGAGGCCCTCGGCCAGGTTGTGGTGAACGCTGACGCCGTACTGCTCGATGCCGATCGGCAGCAGGGTCTTCGGGCCGATCACGCGGATGTCCGGGCAGCCCAGGGTCTTCAGCGCCAGCATGTTCGAGCGCGCCACCCGCGAGTGCAGGATGTCGCCGACGATGGCCACCGAGAGGTTCTCGAAGCCGCCCTTGTGGCGGCGGATGGTCAGCATGTCGAGCATGCCCTGGGTCGGGTGCGCGTGGCGGCCGTCGCCGCCGTTGATGATGGCCACGTCGGGGCAGACGTGTTCGGCGATGAAGTGCGCGGCGCCGGAGTCGGCATGGCGCACCACGAACATGTCGGCGGCCATCGCCTCCAGGTTCCGCAGGGTGTCGAACAGCGTCTCGCCCTTGCTGGTGGAGGAGGTGGAGACGTTGAGGGTGATGACGTCGGCCGACAGCCGCTGGGCGGCCAGCTCGAAGGTGGTGCGGGTGCGCGTGGAGTTCTCGAAGAACACGTTGCACACGGTCTTGCCGCGCAGCAGCGGGACCTTCTTCACCGCGCGGGCGCCGACCTCGAGGAAGGAGTCGGCGGTGTCGAGGATTTCCGTCAGCAGCTCGCGGGGCAGGCCGTCGAGCGAGAGGAAGTGGCGCAGCTGGCCCTGGTCATTGAGCTGCAGCGAACGCTTGGCGTCGATGGGCATGGGGTGTTCCTAGGCGGAAAGGCGCTGCAGCTCGAGGGCGAGCGGCGCGGGGCCGGACAATTTTACCCGTTGCTCGGGTGCCAGGGCGAGGGTGGCGCCGAGCACGTCGGCGTGGATCGGTAGTTCGCGGGCGTCCAGGTCCAGCAGGCTGACCAGGGTCACGCTGGCCGGGCGGCCATAGTCGAACAGCTCGTTCAGCGCGGCGCGGATAGTGCGCCCGCTCATCAGCACGTCGTCGATCAGCACCAGGTGCTGATCCTCGATCTCGAACGGCAGTTCGGACGGCTTGACCTGCGGGTGCAGGCCGCTGCGGGTGAAGTCGTCGCGGTAGAAGGAAACGTCCAGGGTGCCGAGCGGCTGATCCAGATCCAGCTCGCGCAGCAATGCCTCGGCGACCCAGACGCCGCCGGTGCGAATGCCGATGAAGCGTGCCTGCTCGACGCCGCGGCGCGCCAGCAGGGCCTTGAGGTCGGCGGCCATGCGCGGCAGCAGCTGTTGGGGATCGGGCAGGGTCATGGGCATTCCTCGCAAGAGTTCCTAAAGATGGTGTTCCAGCCAGCCTTCCAGCAGCAGGGCGGCGGCCAGGGCGTCCACCGGGAGCTCGCGGTAGCCGCCGCGCTGGCCCTGGGAGAGGCGCTGGCCCTTGGCCTCGAAGGTGGTCAGGCGCTCGTCGTGGGTGTGCACCGGCAGGTTGAAGCGGCCGTTGAGGCGACGGGCGAACTTTTCGGCACGCTCGCTCATCTCGCTGCGCGTGCCGTCCATGTTCAGCGGCAGGCCAACGACGATGGCGTCCGGCTGCCATTCCTTGATCAGCGCCTCGACCTTCTGCCAGTCCGGCACGCCGTTCTGCGCCTTGAGCACGCACAGTTCGCGGGCCTGGCCGGTGACGGCCTGGCCGACGGCGACGCCGATCTGCTTGGTGCCGTAGTCGAAGCCCAGCAGCAGGCGCGGCGCCTCGCTCATGCGTGGCCGGCCTGGGCGGTGAGCAGGCTGAGGTTGATGCCCAGGCGCGCGGCGGCCGCGGACAGGCGCCCGTCGAGCGGCGTGTCGAACAGGATCGCGGCGTCGGCCGGGCAGGTCAGCCAGGCGTTGTCGGCCAGTTCGGCCTCCAGCTGACCGGCTTCCCACCCGGCGTAGCCGAGGGTGATCAGATGTTTGTCCGGGCCGCTGCCGTCGGCGATGGCGAACAGCACGTCCTGGGAGGTGGAGAGGGCCAGCTCGCCCAGTTCCAGGGTCGCCTGGAAGCTGTGCCCGGTCGGGTGCAGGACGAAGCCGCGATCAGTCTGTACCGGCCCGCCGGCGAGGATCGGCAGCGCCTGGCAGCGCGCCGGCGGCGTCTCGTCGGGGCGCAGCTGCTCCAGCACGTCGGCCAGGGTGAGGCCATTGGCGCGATTGATCACCAGGCCCATGGCGCCCTGTTCGTTGTGTTCCACGAGGTAGGTGACGGTCTGCGCGAAGTTTGGATCGGCCATGTGCGGCATGGCGATCAGGAAGTGGTGCTTGAGGTAGCTGGCGGCGGTCTTCATGGCCGCTAGTTTCGTCCCGGAAGGCGCCGGCTTCAAGCGCCGGGCGGAAATGCCGCGGCGATCAGTTGCTGGACAGGCGGTCGCCGCGCTCGAAGCGCCAGGTGCGGATGATCTCCAGGCGGTCGATGTCCGCGAGGTCGCCGGCGAACGGTGCGAAGGGGGCGGCCAGGCGCACGATGCGCAGGGCGGCCTGGTCCAGCACCTGCTGGCCGGACGATTCCAGCACCTGCACCTCGTAAAGCGTGCCGTCGCGGTTGATCGACACCAGCATGCGCAGGTTGCCGTAGATGCGCTGGCGGCGGGCCTCTTCCGGGTAATTGAGGTTGCCGACCCGCTCGACCTTCTTGCGCCATTCATCCTTGTACCAGGCACCCTTGTCGCGCATGGTCGAGGCGGCGTTGAGGCGGTGGATCTTCGGGCGCTTGGCGTAGAGCTGCTGCTCCTGGGCCAGCTCCGCCTCCAGGCTGGCGATCTCCGCGGACAGCTGGGTGCTGTCGAACACAGGCGCCGGCTGGGCCTCGGGCTGTGGCTCTTCTTCCTTCTGCTTGGTGACGGCTTTCTGCGGCTGCGGCTTGGTGGTGGTCAGCGCGGTCTTGGCGGCGGGAGCCTCCTTGCGCTGGGTCGGCTGCGGAGCGGCGGCCGGGGTCACCTTGTTCACCTTGCTGTCCTGAAACGGCGCCTGCTCGGTGGTCTTGGGCGCTGCCTTGTGCTCCAGAGTGCCGCTGCCCTGCTGGTTGTCCTGGGCGAGGAAATCGGCCTCCTTGGGCTGCTCCTCGCTCTTGAAGGTGGACAGGGTGATTTCCAGGGTCTTGCTGATCTGCCCTGGCTTGGCCAGGGTGAAGCCGACACCGAGAATCAGCGCCAGGTGCAGCAGCGCCGCGACGAACAGGGTAAAGCCCAGGCGATCCGCGGGGCGGATGCCTTGGCTGGTCGTCAGTTCGGGCGGAGGTCTCACTGCTGCGTTCATCTGGTGGCGCCTACGGAATGCCGCGCAGTCTGCCGGCTAGGGCCGGGCGGCTGCAAGCCGCAAGCGCCAAGCTGCCACCTGGATCAAGCTTTGCGCGCGGCGAGCTTGCCCTCGATGGCGTCCATCAGGCGCTCACCGATACGGGTATCGAAGGCCTTGTCGATTTCACGGATGCAGGTCGGGCTGGTCACGTTGATCTCGGTGAGGTGCTCGCCGATCACGTCCAGGCCGACGAACAGCAGGCCCTTCTCGCGTAGCGCCGGGCCGACCTGGGCGGCGATCCAGCGGTCGCGCTCGGTCAGCGGGCGGGCCTCGCCGCGGCCGCCGGCGGCCAGGTTGCCGCGGGTCTCGCCGTGCGCGGGGATGCGTGCCAGGCAGTAGGGGATCGGCTCGCCATCGATCATCAGGATGCGCTTGTCGCCGTCCTTGATTCCCGGCAGGTAGCCCTGGGCCATGATCTGGCGGGTGCCGTGCTCGGTGAGGGTTTCCAGGATCACCGACAGGTTGGGGTCGCCCTCGCGGTGGCGGAAGATCGAGGAGCCGCCCATGCCATCCAGGGGTTTGAGAATGATGTCACGCTGCGTTTGCGCGAACTCGCGCAGAATGTCGGCCCTGCGGCTGACCAGGGTGGGCGGCATGCAGTGGGGGAATTGGGTGGCGAACAGCTTCTCGTTGCAGTCGCGCAGGCTCTGCGGGCGGTTGACCACCAGCACCCCCTCGCGCTCGGCCTGCTCCAGTAAGTAAGTGGAGTAGACGAACTCGTTATCGAAGGGCGGATCCTTGCGCATCAGGATCACGTCCAGCTCGGCCAGCGGGGCGTCCTGTTCCTCGCCCAGTTCGAACCAGCGTTGCGGGTCGTTGAAGACGCGCAGCGGCGTCATCCGGGCGCGGGCCTGGCCGGCGTTCTGATAGAGATCGCGCTGTTCCATGTAGAACAGTGACCAGCCGCGGTCCTGGGCAGCCAGGAGCATGGCCAGGGAGCTGTCCTTCTTGAAGTTGATCTGGGCGATGGGATCCATGACGATCCCCAGGCGAATGCTCATGGGGCGAAACCTGCTTCCAAGGGCCGAATAGATGCGCAAGGGTGGCGCCGCGAGACGCTGCCGGTCAAGAAAAACCCCGAGTATTAGGGGCTTATAGATTGCGTCAGGAGAGTGTGCTAAAAAGTCCGGACGATCGGGTCGCAGCCCGTTAGTGATACGGCCTCAGCCACACTGCGCTGTATAGATAAAACAAATAATCGCCGAGGCGATGGTAGGGCAGACATGGAACAGCATTCCGACGGTTTGAAGGTCATGGTGATCGACGATTCGAAGACGATTCGTCGCACCGCCGAGACGCTGTTGAAGAAGGTGGGTTGCGAGGTCATCACTGCGGTTGACGGTTTCGATGCGCTGGCCAAGATCGCCGATACGCATCCAAGCATCATCTTCGTCGATATCATGATGCCGCGCCTCGACGGCTATCAGACCTGCGCCCTGATCAAGAACAACAGTGCTTTCAAATCCACCCCGGTGATCATGCTGTCCTCCAAGGACGGCCTGTTCGACAAGGCCAAGGGTCGCATTGTCGGGTCCGACCAGTACCTGACTAAGCCTTTCAGCAAGGAAGAGCTGCTCGGCGCCATCAAGGCGCATGTGCCCGAATTCGTCCCGGTGGAGCAAGCCTCCTGATAGCCGGCCACAAGCCGGCGATGCCTATTCCGAATGGGGAACTTCATGGCTCGTATTCTGATTGTTGATGACTCGCCGACCGAGATGTACAAGCTGACCGCCATGCTCGAGAAGCATGGCCATCAGGTACTCAAGGCGGAAAATGGTGCCGATGGCGTTGCCCTGGCTCGCCAGGAAAAGCCCGATGCCGTGCTGATGGATATCGTCATGCCCGGTCTCAACGGTTTCCAGGCGACTCGTCAGCTGACCAAGGACGCCGAAACCAGCCACATCCCGGTGATCATCGTGACCACCAAGGATCAGGAGACCGACAAGGTCTGGGGCAAGCGCCAGGGCGCGCGTGACTATCTGACCAAGCCGGTCGACGAAGACACGCTGATGAAGACCCTCAACGCGGTGCTGGCCGGCTGATCGCCTGCCAGTCCGCGCCATTAGCAGTACATAAGAAGAAAAGGCCAAGGCCGGCATGTCGGACGCGCATTCCCCCTTCCAGCTTCTCGTAGAACTCGATCAGCGCTGCCGTGCGCTGGCTGCGGGCCTGCCGTCGCAACAGCAGACGGTACAGACCTGGAGCGGCATCGGCTTTCGCATGGGCGAGCGCTATTTCGTTGCGCCCATGGGTGAGGTGGGCGAAGTGCTGCACGAGCCACGTCACACCCTGCTGCCGGGTGTGAAGAGCTGGGTCAAGGGTGTGGCCAACGTGCGGGGTCGCCTGCTGCCGGTGATGGACCTGTGCGGGTTCTTCGGCAGCGATCTGTCGCCTCTGCGCAAGCAGCGGCGCGTGCTGGTGGTGGACCACAACGAGGTGTTCGCCGGCCTGACGGTGGACGAGGTGTTCGGCATGCAGCACTTTCCGGTGGACACATTCTCTGAGCAGCTCCCGCCTCTCGAGGCGGCGATTGCGCCTTTCATTCATGGGGTCTTCCAGCGCGAGCGTCCCTGGCTGGTGTTCAGCCCGCATGCGCTGGCGCAACACCAGGGTTTTCTCGACGTGGCGGTATAAGCAATTTCGGTTGGGTCGGCGCTTGCCGGCCCTTTGGCTTTACATGGAAATCGTTGTGCGGTAGGTCCAGGCGGGGGCCAAATAATGAAAAAACTCGATGCAGGCAATCTCTTGGCAGGTGTGCGCAGTAACACGCTGATCGCCGGACTCTTCGTGGTCCTGATCATTTCCATCGTGCTGCTGTTCGCCAACTTCGCCTACCTCAACACCCAATCCGGCTACGACAAGGAATACATCAGCCACGCGGGCGAACTGCGCGTGCTGTCGCAGCGTATCGCGAAGAACGCCACGGAAGCGGCGACCGGCAAGGCGGAAGCCTTCCCGCTGCTGAAAGAGGCGCGTCGCGACTTCGAGGAGCGCTGGGGCTTCCTTACCTCCGGTAACGAGGCCAGCGGTCTGCCGGCGGCGCCCGAGTCGGTCAAGCCGCAGATGGACGAGGTACAGAAGGACTGGGACGTGCTGCGGCAGAACGCGGACGCCATCCTGCAGAGCGAGCAGACCGTACTGTCGCTGCACCAGGTGGCCGCGACCCTCGCCGAAACCATTCCGCAGCTGCAGGTCGAGTACGAAGAGGTGGTCGACATCCTGCTGCAGTCCGGCGCCCCGGCGGCCCAGGTCTCGGTGGCCCAGCGTCAGTCGCTGCTTGCCGAACGTATCCTCGGCTCGGTGAACAAGGTGCTGGCTGGTGACGAAGACTCGGTGCAGGCCGCCGACATGTTCGGCCGCGACGCCAGCCTGTTCGGTCGCGTGCTCAAGGCGATGATCGAAGGCAACGCCGCCATGGAGATCTCGGCGGTAACCGACGAGAACGCCCTGGAGCGTCTGGCCGAGATTTCCGAACTGTTCCAGTTCGTTTCCGGCTCGGTGGACGAGATCCTCGAGACCTCGCCGGAACTGTTCCAGGTCCGCGAATCCGCCAACACCATCTTCACCAGCTCGCAGACCCTGCTGGACAAGACTTCCGGCCTGGCCACCGAGTTCGAGAACCTGGCCGACGGCCGTTACTTCAACACCCTGGCGGGCTACGTGCTGGGTGCCCTGGCCCTAGCGGCGATCATCCTCATCGGCCTGGTGATGGTGCGCGAGACCAACCGTCGACTGGCCTCTACCGCCGAGAAGAACGAGCGTAACCAGGCGGCGATTTTGCGACTGCTCGACGAAATCGCCGACCTCGCGGACGGTGACCTGACCGTGGCCGCGACCGTAACCGAGGACTTCACCGGTGCGATCGCGGACTCCATCAACTACTCCATCGACCAGCTGCGCGACCTAGTAGCGACAATCAACTCGACCGCCGTTCAGGTGGCCGCCGCCGCCCAGGAAACCCAGTCCACCGCCATGCACCTGGCCGAGGCTTCCGAGCACCAGGCCCAGGAAATCGCCGGCGCCTCCGCGGCGATCAACGAAATGGCCGTGTCGATTGACCAGGTATCGGCGAACGCCGCGGAATCCTCCGCGGTAGCGGAACGTTCCGTAGCCATCGCCAACAAGGGTAACGAGGTGGTGCACAACACCATCACCGGCATGGATAACATCCGTGAGCAGATCCAGGACACCTCGAAGCGGATCAAGCGCCTCGGTGAATCGTCCCAGGAAATCGGTGACATCGTTAGCCTGATTAACGACATTGCCGACCAGACCAACATCCTCGCACTTAACGCCGCGATCCAGGCGTCCATGGCCGGTGACGCGGGCCGCGGCTTCGCCGTGGTAGCGGACGAAGTACAGCGCCTCGCGGAACGTTCCTCTGCCGCGACCAAGCAGATCGAGGCCCTGGTTAAGACCATTCAGACCGACACCAACGAAGCGGTAATCTCCATGGAGCAGACCACTTCCGAAGTGGTACGCGGTGCACGTCTGGCGCAGGACGCCGGTGTGGCCCTGGAGGAGATCGAGAAGGTATCCAAGACCCTTGCGGCCTTGATCCAGAACATCTCCAACGCCGCCCGTCAGCAGGCCTCTTCGGCCGGTCACATCTCCAACACCATGAACGTGATTCAGGAGATCACCTCGCAGACTTCCGCAGGTACCACCGCTACCGCCAAGAGCATTGGTAACCTGGCCAAGATGGCCAGCGAGATGCGTCGTTCGGTATCCGGCTTCACCCTGCCGGAAGGCCAGGCCTGATCGAGGGAGGTGCGGCGGCCTGAGAGGGTCGCTGCCCGGGGCATTCGGCCATGAGCGAGGGGCACGGCATGCAGCCAAGCGGCGTCTGGGCCTTGAAACCCCTGGCAGACATGTCGCAGGCGGAGTTTCGCGACTGGCAGGCCCTGCTGGAAGAGCGGACCGGCGTGGTGATCAACGAGCAGCGCCGTGCCTTCCTGCAGACCAACCTGACCGCGCGCATGCGTGAGCTGGGCGTCGGCGACTACGCCAGCTACTACCGCCAGGTCACCGACGGCCCGCGCGGCGCGGTGGAGTGGTCGACCCTGCTGGACCGCCTCACCGTGCAGGAGACCCGCTTCTTCCGCCATCGCCCGTCCTTCGAGGTGCTGGAGCGTTACCTGCGCGGGCGCCTGGCCATCGACGAACAGCAACAGCCCCTGGCCCTGTGGAGCGTTGGTTGCTCCAGCGGCGAGGAACCTTATTCGATGGCGATCTGCGCCGCCGAGGTGCTGCGCGAGCTGGACAGCCAGCGGCAGTTCGGTGTGACCGGCACCGACATCAGCCTGAACGTGTTGAACAAGGCGCGCGAAGCGATCTACGGCGCGCGCAAGCTGGAACAATTGGACAGCGACCTGTGCGAGCGTTACTTCCTCGCCCAGGCCGATGGTCGTTATCAAGTAATGCCGGACCTGGCGGCACGCGTCTGCGTCGCCCGGTTGAATGTGCTGGAGCTGGCCAAGGCGCCGCAATCCGGCATGGACGTAATCTTTTGCCAGAACCTGCTGATCTATTTCCGCCGCTGGCGCCGCCGCGAAATCCTCAACCGCCTGGCCGAGCGCCTGGCGCCGGGAGGCATGCTGGTGGTGGGTGTGGGGGAAGTGGTCGGTTGGCAGCATCCGGACCTGGTGCCGGTGGCCGACGAGCGGGTCCTGGCGTTCACCCGCAAGGGCTAAGACAAGAATGACTGGAGCAGGTATGGGTGATCGGCACGATTATGTCGCCCTGGAGTGGGTCAAGGGCGAGATCGCAGAAACCCTGAAGCAGGCCCGCCAGGCCCTGGAGGCGTTCGTCGAGAACCCGCAGGACGCCACGCGCATGCGTTTCTGCCAGACCTACGTGCACCAGGTCCACGGCACCCTGCAGATGGTCGAGTTCTACGGCGCGGCTCTGCTCGCCGAGGAAATGGAGCAGCTGACCCAGGCCCTGCTGGAGGGCCGCGTCGGCAACCAGGCCGAGGCCCTGGAAGTGCTGATGCAGGCGATCCTGCAGCTGCCGGCCTATCTCGACCGCATCCAGAGCGCCCGCCGCGACCTGCCGATGGTTGTGCTGCCGCTGCTCAACGACCTGCGCGCCGCCCGCGGCGAGAACCTGCTGTCGGAAACCAGTCTGTTCTCCCCGGACCTGTCCGGCCGCCTGCCGGCCTTGCCGCTGGATTCGCTGGAAAAGCTGCGCACCGCCGAGTTGCCTGTACTGTTGCGCAAGCTGCGGCAGATGCTGCAGATGGCCCTGGTCGGGGTGATCCGCAACCAAGACCTGGCCACCAACCTCGGATACATGGCGCGCGTCTTCGCCCGCCTGGAGACCCTTTGCAAGGAGGCCCCGCTCGGCCCGCTGTGGCAGATCGCCTCCGGCATGGTCGAAGGCCTGGCCAACGGCAGCGTGGTCAACAGCACGTCGGTGCGGACCCTGCTGCGCCAGGTCGACAAGGAGCTCAAGCGCCTGGTCGACGACGGTGCCGACGGCATCAACCAGGGCGCCCCGGACGAGCTGACCAAGAACCTGCTGTTCTACGTGGCCAAGGCGCCGGCCCAGTCGCCGCGCATCCGCAGCCTCAAGGACCAGTACCGTCTCGATGACGCCCTGCCGGACAGCGGCGTGGTCGACGAGGAGCGCGCCCGTCTGGCCGGCCCGGATCGCGACGCCATGCGTTCGGTGGTCGGTGCCCTGTGCGAGGAGCTGGTGCGGGTCAAGGACAGCCTCGACCTGTTCGTGCGCAGCGACCGCCAGCAGGTCGCCGAGCTGGATGCCCTGCTGGCGCCGCTCAAGCAGATCGCCGACACCCTGGCCGTGCTCGGCTTCGGCCAGCCGCGCAAGGTGATCCTCGACCAGATCGACGTGGTTCATGCCCTGTCCCTCGGCCAGCGCGAGCCCAACGACGCGGTGCTGATGGACGTGGCCGGCGCGCTGCTCTATGTCGAGGCCACCCTGGCCGGCATGGTCGGCCCCGGCGACGACGCGCAGAACGAACAGAGTCACCTGCCCACCACCGACGTGGCGCAGATTCACCAGCTGGTGATCAAGGAGGCGCGTACCGGCCTGGAACAGGCCAAGGACGCGATCATCGAGTTCATCGCTTCGCAGTGGAACCACGAGCATCTGGCCCGCGTGCCGGAGCTGCTGACCCAGGTCCGTGGCGGCCTGGCGATGATCCCGCTGGCCCGTGCCGCCGAATTGCTCAAAGCCTGCACCCGCTACATCGAAGAACAGCTGCTGGTGCGCAAGGCCGTGCCCAACTGGCAGAACCTGGACACCCTGGCCGACGCCATCACCAGCGTCGAGTACTACCTCGAGCGCCTGGCCGAAGATCACGCGACCCAGGGCGACCTGATCCTCGACGTCGCCGAGGAAAGCTTGGAGAGCCTGGGCTATCCGCTCAAGGAGAAGCCCTCGATCCTCGACCGTGTCGAGCCGCGCGAAGAGGCGCCGGCGCCGCTGGCCGACCCGCTGCAGGAGATCGAGGTGCTGGCCGCCGAGGAAGTGGCCTTCGAGCCGCTGGCAGACGAAGCGCCGCTGGAAGAACTGCCGCCGCTATCGCTCGAAGAGCCGGGCGAGGAGCTGAGCGCCGAGTTCGCCGAGCTGCCGGCCGAAGAGCCTGGCGAGCTGCTGGTGTCCGATGACAACTGGAGCCTGGGCGAGACCGTCGAGAAAGACACCGCTGGCGTCGACCTGAGCCTGGATGCCCCGCTCGAATTCGAGACTCTGGAAGACCTGCAGCCTCTCGAACAGGCGCCGGATCTGGCCGATCCGGTCGAATTCCTGATCGAAGAAGAACTGCTGATCTCCGGCGAAGAAACGCCGGTCGATGCCGACGAGCTGAGCCTGGAAAGCACCCCGTCCAGTTGGGACGAGCTGGAAATCGCCGATCTGGAGCTGCCCGAGGTCGAGCTGCCGAGCGCCCCCGTCGAGCCGCAACCGGCTGCGGAGCCGGTCGAGAAGCCGCTGACCATGGCCGAGGTCATGGCCGCTCCCGTGCAGGCGATCAACCCGCCGGCTCAGGACGTGCCGCCGACCCTGCTGCCGCCGCCCGCGGACGAGGAGCCGGTGGACGAAGACCTGCTCGAGGTGTTCGTCGAGGAGGCAGGCGAGGTCCTCGAGACAATCAACGAATACCTGCCGCAATGGCGCGCCGATACCGACAACAAGGATGCGCTGACCGAAGTGCGGCGCGCCTTCCACACCCTCAAGGGCAGCGGGCGCATGGTCCGCGCGCTGGTCATCGGCGAGCTGGCCTGGTCCATCGAGAACCTGCTCAACCGTGTGCTGGATCGCAGCATCCAGCCGGATCAGCCGGTGCAGCAGGTGGCCGCCGACGTGGTGGCGCTGATGCCGGCGCTGGTCGATGAGTTCGCCGCCAAGGCCCAGCGCCAGCGCGACGACGTCGACCGCCTGGCCGCAACTGCCCATGCCCTGGCCCGCGGCCAAGTGCCGAATTTCGCCAGCGAGCCCAGCGTCGCCGAGTTACCGGAGGAGCCGGCGGAAGAGCCGGGTGTCGAGTCGTTGCTCGTAGAGATAGCGTTCGAGACCGTGGAACCCGCGGCGATCGAGGCACCCGCCGTCGAGGACGACGGGCTGGACCCGCTGCTGCTGGAGATCTTCCGCAACGAGGCCGAGACCCACTTGGATACCCTGGTCGGCTTCCTCGCCGACTGTGCCCAGGAGTTGCCTCAGCCGGTCACCGACGATCTGCAGCGCGCCCTGCACACCCTCAAGGGCAGCGCGCACATGGCCGGCATCCTGCCGATCGCCGAGATCGCCACGCCGCTGGAAAAGCTGGTCAAGGAATTCAAGACCTACCTGATCGACATGGATCTGGCCGAGGCCGAGCTGCTGCGCGACTCCGAGCAGCTGTTCCGCGCCGGTCTGGAACAGCTGGAGAGCCGGCCGCTGGCGCCGATTCCCGGCGCCGCCGAGTTTCTCGAGCGGGTGCAAAAGCTGCACAGCAGCCGCCTGGAGAGCGCCGAGAACGCGCGCCTGGACGAGCAGGATCATCGCGACCCGCAGTTGATTTCGATCTTCCTCGCCGAGGGCATGGACATCCTGCTGGATGCCGAGGACCTGCTGCGCAAGTGGCGCGAGCACCCGAGCGAGCAGCAGGAGCTGTCCGCGCTGCTGGAGGAGCTGACCACCCTCGGCCGCGGTGCCGAGATGGCCGAGCTGCCGCAGATCGACGAGCTGTGCCAGGCGTTGCTGTCCCTGTACCAGGCCGTGCTGGACGGCCGCCTGGCGGTCAGCGAGCACTTCTTCGCCGAGGCCGAAGCCGCCCACGAGGCGCTGATCGGCCAGATGGACCAGGTTGCCGCCGCCCTGCAGGTCAGCCCGCAGCCCGAGCGCGTGGCGGCCCTGCGCAATTTGCTGGACCAGGCGCTCGACCCGGCCACCCTGGCCCTGCTGGATACCGGCAACGCCGCGGGTCTTGAGGTCGTCGAGCTGGAGGAGTTGCCGGTCGAGCCGCAGATCGAGCCCGAGGCCTTGCTGAATCCCGAGCCCGAGCCCGAGCCGCTTGCCTTTGCCGAGCCCGAGCCGCTGGCATTCGCCGAGCCCGAGCCGTTCGCGCCGAAGGCCAGCATGCCGGAGAACCTCGACGCCGAGATGGTGGAGATCTTCCTGGAAGAGGCCGTCGATATCCTCGACAGCGCTGGTCAGGCCCTCGACCGCTGGCTCGCCGACCCGGACAGCACCCTGGCCCTGTCGTCGCTGCAGCGTGACCTGCACACCCTCAAGGGCGGCGCGCGCATGGCCGAGATTCGCGCCATCGGCGACCTGGCCCACGAGCTGGAGTCCCTCTACGAAGGGCTGGTCGACCGACGCTTCAGCTACTCGCCGACCCTCGCCGACCTGCTGCAGCGCAGCCACGACCGTCTGGCCGTGGTGCTGGAGCAGCTGCAGCGCAACCAGCCGTTGCTGGATTCGAGCGAGCTGATCGAAGCGATACGCTCCTTTCGCCAGGGCGGCACCATAGCCGCGCCGAGTTCCTCGGCCAGTGACGAAAGCCAGCTCATCGCCCCCGAAGGCGAAGCCGAAGCGCAGGCAGCGGCGGATGACGACGAGTCGATGGAGATCGACCTCGGCGAACTGGCCGAAGTGGACTTCGTCGCGCCGCAGCCGGACGAGCTGCCGGAGCTGCACATCGAGTCGGGCGAGCAGCCGGACGAAGAGCTGCCGACCGAGCTGCCGGCACTGAGCCAGCAGGAATGGAGTCTGGACGACACGCTGCCGGCGCTCGGCGGGGAAACTTCCGACGACGAGCCGGCCGCCGGGCTCGAGCCGCCCGCGCCGGAGCCAATCGAAGAATCGAAGGAGATCGACCTGGGCGAACTGGCCGAGGTGGATTTCGTCGCGCCGCAGCCGGACGAGCTGCCGGAGCTGCATATCGAAGTCAGCGAGCCGGCGAGTGAAGAGCTCCCCGAGAGCATGCCCGAGCTGAGCTCGGACGAGTGGCATCTGGACGAGTCCCTGCCCGCCCTCGGCGCCGAGGCCCTGGAGCCGGTTGCTGAGCCCGCGCCGCCGGCCGAAGCTGCTGCCGAGCCCGAGCCCGAGCCCGAGCCCGAGCCCGAGCCCGAGCCCGTGCCCGAGCCCGAGCCCGAGCCCGTGCCCGAGCCCGAGCCCGAGCCCGAGCCCGAGCCCGAGCCCGAGCCCCGGGCACCCGTCGCGGCTGCGTCGGCACCAGCGGTCGACCGCGACCCCGAGCTGGTGGAGATCTTCCTCGAGGAAGGCTTCGACATCATGGACAGCGCCTCCGCCGCCCTGCAGCGCTGGATGGGCGATGTCGACAACACCCTGGAAGTCGAGTCGCTGCAGCGCGACCTGCACACCCTCAAGGGTGGCGCGCGCATGGCCGAGATCCGCGAGATCGGCGATCTGGCCCACGAACTGGAGTTTCTCTACGAAGGCGTCGGCGACGGCCGCCTGAAGGCCAACGGCGAGCTGTTCGGCGTGCTGCAGGCCTGCCACGACCGTCTCTCCGAGATGCTCGAGGCGGTGCGCGGCAACCGTGCCATCCCGGACGGCCTGGCGCTGATCGAGACCATCAAGCGCTTCCGCGCCGACCCCGAGGCCCAGCTCAGCGTGCCGACCAGCGTGCACCTGCAGCCGGTGCAGGAGGAGGTCGAGGCGGGCGACGAGAATGACGAGATCCTCGACATCTTCCTCGAGGAGGGCGACGACCTGCTCGAGGCCATGGAGGCCGCGGTCGGCCGCTGGGAGGCCAACCGCGAGGACGGCTCTGCCATCGACGAGCTGCTGCGCATCCTGCACACCCTCAAGGGTGGTGCACGCCTGGCCGGACAGAAGCGCCTGGGCGATCTCAGCCACGACCTCGAACAGCACCTGACCGAGGCTCAGCAGCAGGGCGCGCCCTGGCCGGAGAGCCTGTTCCTCGACGTGCAGTCCGCCTTCGAGGGCCTGCAGCAGGAACTCGACCAGCTGCGCAAGCGCCTGGACGACGGCCATGCCAGCGAGGCGCAGAGCGCGCCCGCGGAGACTCCGCCGGCGACCGAGTCGGCCCCGGCTCCGGTCACCCTGGCCAAGCCGATCGTCGCGGCCAGCAGCCGCCCGCAGGAGGCGCAGCAGGACAAGGTCCTGCCGTTCGTCCAGCGCGCCGCCGAGGCCGCCGCCCGCGCCGCCGCCCAACGCGCGCCGCAGGAGCTGGTCAAGGTGCCCGCGGAACTGCTCGAGGGCCTGGTCAACCTGGCCGGTGAGACCTCGATCTTCCGCGGTCGCGTCGAGCAGCAGGTGAGCGACGTCGGCTTCACCCTCGGCGAGATGGAAGCGACCATCGAGCGGGTGCGCGACCAGCTGCGGCGCCTCGACACCGAGACCCAGGCGCAGATCCTCAGCCGCTACCAGGCCGAGGCCGAACGCGCCGGCTACGAAGACTTCGACCCGCTGGAGATGGACCGTCACTCGCAGCTGCAGCAGCTGTCGCGCGCGCTGTTCGAGTCCGCCTCCGACTTGCTCGACCTGAAGGAAACCCTGGCGGCGAAGAACCGCGACGCCGAGACCCTGCTGTTGCAGCAGGCGCGGGTCAACACCGAGTTGCAGGAAGGCCTGATGCGCACCCGCATGGTGCCGTTCGACCGCCTGGTGCCGCGCCTGCGCCGGATTGTCCGCCAGGTGGCCGGGGAGCTGGGCAAGCAGGTCGAGTTCCATGTCGGCAACGCCGATGGCGAGATGGACCGTACCGTGCTGGAGCGCATCGTCGCGCCGCTGGAGCACATGCTGCGCAACGCCGTCGACCACGGTATCGAGCCGGCCGACAAGCGCCGCGCCGCGGGCAAGTCCGAGGTCGGCAATATCCGCCTGACCCTGGGGCGCGAAGGCGGCGACATCCTCCTGGTGCTGGCCGACGACGGTGGCGGCATCCGACTCGACGCGGTCAAGCGCAAGGCCATCGAGCGCGGCCTGATGGACGAGGGCAGCGACCTGTCGGACCACGAAATCCTGCAGTTCATTCTCGAGGCGGGCTTCTCCACCGCCGAAAAGGTCACCCAGATCTCCGGCCGCGGTGTCGGCATGGACGTGGTGCACTCCGAGGTGAAGCAGCTTGGCGGCTCCATGAGCATCGAGTCGACGGTCGGCGAGGGCACCCGCTTCCTGATCCGCCTGCCGTTCACCGTGTCGGTCAACCGCGCGCTGATGGTGATGTCCGGCGAGGACTTCTACGCCATCCCGCTGAACACCATCGAAGGCATCGTGCGGGTCTCGCCGTACGAGCTGGAGGCCTACTACGGCCCGGACGCGCCGCGCTTCGAGTACGCCGGCCAGGCCTACGAGCTGAAGTACCTCGGCGACCTGCTGAACAACGGCCAGCAGCCCAAGCTGGTGGGCCAGAGCCTGCCGCTACCGGTGATCCTGGTGCGTTCCAGCGAACACGCGGTGGCGGTGCAGGTGGATGCCCTGGCCGGCTCGCGCGAGATCGTGGTGAAGAGTCTCGGCCCGCAGTTCGCCGGCGTGCACGGCATCACCGGCGCGACCATCCTCGGTGACGGCCGCGTGGTGGTGATTCTCGACCTGCTGGCGACCATCCGCGTGCGCCACGCCCACCTGCTCGGTCAGGTCCAGGTCCCGCGCCTGGCCAGCGAGGCGCCGGAGGCGGCGGAGAGCGACAGCGCGCGGCCGACCCTGGTCATGGTGGTGGACGACTCGGTCACCGTGCGCAAGGTCACCAGCCGCCTGCTCGAGCGCAACGGCATGAACGTGCTGACCGCCAAGGACGGGGTCGACGCCATCGCCCAGCTGCAGGAACAAAAGCCGGACATCATGCTGCTGGACATCGAGATGCCGCGCATGGACGGCTTCGAGGTGGCCACCCTGGTGCGCCACGACGAGCGCCTCAAGAATCTGCCGATCATCATGATCACCTCGCGGACCGGCGAGAAGCACCGCGAGCGGGCCATGGCCATCGGCGTCAACGAATACCTGGGCAAGCCGTACCAGGAGTCGGATCTGCTGGAAAACATCCTGAAGCTGGTCAAGGACAAGGCCAATGACTGACAGAACTGCTGCTCGTATCGCGGTCATCGCCGACACCTCGCTGCAGCGCCACGTGCTGCAGCAGGCACTGGCCGGTAGTGGCTATCAGGTGGTGCTCAACAGCGACCCAGCCCGTCTCGACGAGGCGGCGCTGGCCGACTGCGAGACCGACCTGTGGCTGGTGGACCTGGCCCAGTCGGAAGACTCGCCGTTGGTCGACAACCTGCTGGAGAAGGCCAGCGCTCCGGTGCTGTTCGGCGAGGGCCATGCCCCGGAACGGCATTCGGAGAACTACCCGCGCTGGGAGCGCCGCCTGTTCGGCAAGCTCAAGCGCCTGGTCGGCGATCCGGCTCAGGCCGTCGGCCCGAGCCTGGAGGCGCTGCTGACCGAGGCGCAGCGTCCCAGCCGCCTGGAGCTGCCCGCCGCGCTGGCTGGCACGCCCTTGGCAGCCGGTGAGCCAGCCAAGCAGGTCTGGCTGCTGGCAGCTTCCCTCGGCGGCCCGGCGGCGGTGAAGGAATTCCTCGACGCACTGCCCGGCGGTCTGCCGATCGGTTTCATCTACGCCCAGCACATCGATGCCGCCTTCGAGACGGCGCTGCCCCAGGCCGTCGGCCGCCACAGCCAGTGGCACGTCAACCCGGCGCGCAATGGCGATGCGGTGCGTTGCGGCGAAGTGGTGGTGGCGCCGATCGCCAACGAGCTCGGCTTCGCCGAAGACGGCGCCATGCAGGTGGCCGACCGCGGCTGGCCCGAGCCCTACAGCCCGTCCATCGACCAGATGATGCTCAACCTGGCCCAGCAGTTCGGCGCCCACTGCGGCGTGATCGCCTTCAGTGGCATGGGCAGCGACGGCAGCGCGGCTGCCGCCTACGTGCGTCGCCAGGGCGGGGTGATCTGGACCCAGAAGGCCGACAGCTGCGCCAGCCCGAGCATGCCCGACAGCCTGCGCGAGGGCGGCTACAGCGTCCTCAGTGGGGACCCGCGCGAGCTGGCCGCCGCCCTGGTCAATCACCTGGCCGAGCAGTGCCAGTAACGGCGCCAGCAGTCTTTCAAGGAGCCGCCATGAGCCAAGCCATCGCCAGCCAGAACAGTGTCAGTAGCCTCACCGGCCTGCTGGTGCCGCTGGCCGACCGCACCCTGCTGCTGCCCAACGTGGCGGTGGCCGAACTGATTCCCTACCGTCCGCCGCACGTCACGCCGGGGCTGCCGTCCTGGTTCCTCGGACAGGTGGCCTGGCGCGACCTGCAACTGCCGCTGCTGTCCTTCGAGGCAGCCTCCGACGGGCAGCCGCAGATCGGCCCCGGCGTGCGCGTGGCCGTGCTCAACGCCATGGGCGGCCGCGACAGCGTCAAGTTCATCGCCCTGCTGGTGCAGGGCATCCCGCGTTCGATGAAGGTCGACGGCAACCTGCAGCGTGCCAGTGGCGCCGCGCTGGCCCCGCTGGAGCTGGATGCCGTGCAGCTCGGCGAGGCCGTGGTGAAGATCCCCGACCTGATCGGCCTGGAGCAGAAGCTGGCGGATGCCGGCCTGATCTGAAGCTCACCTTCGCCGCACGGCTCGAACGCCACCCCGCATTCGAGCCGACGCGATCAGCCCTCTGCGTCGGGCTAAGACGCCTCGGCGAGTCTGCACCGGCGCAATCCAGAGACATCCCATGCTGCCCATCTTTCTCGCCGCCATGCTGTTCGGCCTGGCGTTCTGCGCGTCTCCGGGCGCGGTGTTCAGCGAAACCCTGCGCCGCGGTCTGACCGGCGGCTTTCGTCCGGCGCTGCTGGTGCAGTTGGGCTCGCTGATCGGCGATGCGGTCTGGGCATTGATCGGCCTGACCGGGCTGGTCCTGCTGCTGGCGCAGGACAGCGTGCGCGTGCCGCTGACTCTGGCCTGCGCGGCCTATCTGGCCTGGCTCGGTATCCAAGGCCTGCGCGATGCCTGGCGGCCGCCGGTGCAGGCGGAGGGAGTCCAGCAGGGGCGCAACGCCTTCGGCGCGGGCGCACTGCTGTCGTTGTCCAACCCGAAGAACATCGTGTTCTGGGGCGCCCTGGGCAGCGCGCTGGCCGGCATCGTTGAAGGCACGCCGAGCCAGGCGCAGATGGTGGTGTTCTTCGCCGGCTTCATGTTCGCCTCGCTGCTCTGGTGCTTCGTCTGCGCCGCGCTGGTGGACTGGCTGCGCCGCCACACGTCGGTCCTCTGGCAGCGCGTCAGTTATGCCGCCTGCGGGCTGATGCTGCTGGTGATGGCGGGACTCACGTTGCGCGGCCTCTGAGCCACCAACAAAAAGCCCCGGACCTTGCGGTACCGGGGCTCGTTCAGAACGTTGCGACTCAGCGCTGGGCTTCTGCCCGGCCCTGGGCCTCGGCGGCCTGGTCAGCGGCAGCGTTGTCTTCGGAGGTGCGGGTACCCCAGTAGTCGGCGTTCTTGATGCCGAGCTTCTCCGGGTGGAACACCGGCTCCTTGCCTTCCTTCTGCTGCGCCTCGTAGTCCTTCAGGCACTTGAACGCGGTCTTGTGCATCAGCAGGATGGCGACGATGTTCAGCCAGGCCATCAGACCCACACCCAGATCGCCCAGGCCCCAGGCCAGGTCGGCGGTCTTCACGGTGCCGTATACGGTGGCCGCGATGATGCCGACCTTCAGCAGCAGGGTCAGAATCGGGCGCTGCACCTTGCGGTTGATGTAGGCGATGTTAGTTTCGGCGATGTAGTAGTACGCCACGATGGTGGTGAAGGCGAAGAAGAACAGCGCCACGGCGACGAAGATGTTGCCGAAGCCCGGCATCATGTTCTCCATCGCGGTCTGCACGTAGCCCGGGCCCGCGGCGACGCCGGCGATGCCGGTGAACAGCGCGCTGCCATCAGGTGCCTGCACGTTGTACTGGCCGGTGATCAGCAGCATGAACGCGGTGGCGGAGCAGACGAACAGGGTGTCGATGTACACCGAGAAGCCCTGCACCAGGCCCTGCTTGACCGGGTGGCTGACGGCGGCGGCCGATGAGGCGTGTGGGCCGGTGCCCTGACCCGCTTCGTTGGAGTACACGCCACGCTTCACGCCCCACATGATGGCCAGGCCGAGGATGGCGCCGAAGCCGGCTTCCAGACCGAAGGCGCTCTTGAAGATCAGCGCGACCACTTCCGGCAGCTTCTCGATGTTCAGCATGACGATGACGCAGGCCACCAGGATGTAGCCAAGGGCCATGAACGGCACCACGAACTCGGCGAAGCGGGCGATGCGCTTGACGCCGCCGAAGATGATCAGGCCGAGCATGATGGCCAGGATCGCCGCGGTGGTGTTGGGGTGCACGTCGAAGGCGGTCTGCACGCTGGAGGCGATGGAGTTGGCCTGTACGCCCGGCAGCAGCAGGCCGCAGGCGAAGATGGTGACGATGGCGAAGGCCCAGGCGAACCATTTGATGCCCAGGCCCTTCTCGATGTAGAAGGCCGGGCCGCCGCGGTACTGGCCGTCCAGCTTCTCCTTGTAGACCTGGCCGAGGGTGGACTCGACGAAGGCCGAGCTGGCGCCGAGGAAGGCCACCATCCACATCCAGAACACCGCGCCCGGGCCACCGAAGGTGATGGCGGTGGCGACGCCGGCGATGTTGCCGGTACCGACGCGGCCGGCGAGGGTCATGGTCAGCGCCTGGAAGGAGGTGATGCCGTGTTCATCGGTGCGACCGTTGAACATCAGGCGGATCATTTCCTTGAAGTGGCGAACCTGCAGGAAGCGGCCGCGCAGGGAAAAATACAGACCGACGCCGAGGCACAGATAGATCAGTGCCGGGCTCCAGACCAGCCCGTTTAATGTCGAGACCAGTTCGTTCATTGAGTGCTCCTGTTGGCCCGGGACGGGGTGCGGCCTTCTCTTGAAAGGTCCGGGTCCCGGCAAATTGTTATTGGAGTGAGGTCGGCACGATACGTGTCGACCTCGGCAAAGGCGGCGCGATTATGGATGCGGACCGCCGTCGGCGCGCAGAGCATGCCAGAGGCGGACGCACTTGCCATTCGCTGAAGTCACATCTTGTTACGTCCAGGCGACACGCGCGCTAGAAATCGCCCCACAGCTGCTGGGCGACGGCCAGCGCCACCACCGGCGCCGTCTCGGTGCGCAGCACCCGCGGGCCCAGGCGTGCGGGGTGAAAACCGGCTGCCCCGGCCTGCTCGACCTCGGCCTCGGTCAGGCCGCCTTCGGGGCCGATCAGGAAGGCCAGACTCTGGGGCCTGGCATGGCTCTCCAGCGGCGCCGCCACCGGATGCAGGACCAGCTTCAGATCGGCCGCGACGCCGGCCTGCCATTCGGCCAGCGTCTGCGGCGCGTGGATGACCGGCAATACCGAGCGGCCGCACTGCTCGCAGGCGCTGATCGCCACCTGGCGCCAGTGGGCCAGGCGCTTGTCGGCGCGCTCGTCCTTCAGGCGCACTTCGCAGCGCTCGGAGACGATCGGGGTAATCTCGCTGACACCCAGCTCGGTGGCCTTCTGGATCGCCCAGTCCATGCGCTCGCCGCGCGACAGGCCCTGGCCGAGATGCACCCGCAGCGGCGACTCGGCCTGGCCGTCGAACTGCTCGCGCAGCTCGACGCGCACGGCCTTCTTGCCCACCTCGATCAGCTCGCCGCGGTACTCCTGGCCGCTGCCGTCGAACAGCTGCACGGCGTCGCCCACGGCATGGCGCAGCACCCGGCCGATGTAATGGGCCTGGGCCTCGGGCAGTTCGTGCTGGCCGAGGGCGAGCGGGGCATGGATGAAGAAGCGGGATAGACGCATGAAAGGGCTACGAGAGGTTGAAGGAAAGCGGCAAGCTTAAAGCCGGGAAGGGCGCTTTTGTAGGGTGCGCCATGCGCACCCTACATTTCAGCCCGGATCGCGAAAACCGGGATACAGATCGGCCTGCATGGACACGCTCACCGATTCGCGGGTGGCGAGGTCAATGCCTTCGCTGGCCACCTCGGCGAGGAAGTCGATCTCCTCCGGCGTGATCACGTAGGGCGGCAGGAAATACACCACGCTGCCCAGCGGGCGCAGCAGGGCGCCACGCGTCAGCGCATGCTGGTACACCGCCAGGCCGCGGCGCTGCTGCCAGGGGTAGGCGACCTTGCCGGCCTTGTCCTGGACCATCTCGATGGCCAGGGCCATGCCCGTCTGCCGTACCTCGGCCACGTGCGGGTGGTCCCTGAGGTGCTCGGTGGCACTGGCCATACGCGCGGACAGCCGCTTGTTTTTCTCGATGACGTTGTCCTGCTCGAAGATGTCCAGGGTCGCCAGGGAGGCGGCGCAGGCCAGCGGGTTGCCGGTGTAGGTGTGCGAGTGGAGGAAGGCGCGCAGGGTGGCGTAGTCGTCGTAGAAAGCGCTGTACACCTCGTCCGTGGTCAGCACGGCGGCCATCGGCAGGTAGCCGCCGGTGAGCGCTTTGGACAGCACCAGGAAGTCCGGGGTGATGCCGGCCTGCTCGCAGGCGAACATCGTCCCGGTGCGGCCAAAGCCCACGGCGATCTCGTCGTGGATCAGGTGCACGCCGTAACGGTCGCAGGCCTCGCGCAGCAGCGTGAGGTAGACCGGATGGTACATGCGCATGCCGCCGGCGCCCTGGATCAGCGGCTCGACGATCACCGCGGCGACCTCGTGATGATGCTCGGCCAGGGTCTGCTCCATGGCGGCGAACAGGGTGCGCGAATGCTCTTCCCAGCCCATGCCCTCGGGACGCAGGTAGCAGTCCGGGCTCGGCACCTTGATCGTGTCGAGCAGCAGCGCCTTGTAGGTGTCGGTGAACAGCGCCACGTCGCCCACCGACATGGCCGCCACCGTCTCGCCGTGGTAGCTGTTGGTCAGGGTGACGAAGCGCTTCTTCTCGGGCTTGCCGGTGTTGATCCAGTAGTGGTGGCTCATCTTCAGCGCCACCTCGATGCCCGAGGAGCCATTGTCGGCGTAGAACACCCGGTTCAGCCCTGCCGGGGTGATGCGCACCAGGCGCTCGGATAGCTCGACCACAGGCGCGTGGGTGAAGCCCGCCAGCATCACGTGTTCCAGGCTCTCCAGCTGTTCCCTGATGCGCGCATTGATGCGCGGGTTGCCGTGGCCGAACACGTTGACCCACCAGGAGCTGACCGCGTCGAGGTAGCGCTTGCCGTCGAAGTCTTCCAGCCATACGCCTTCGCCGCGTTTGATCGGGATCAGCGGCAGGCGCTCGTGATCCTTCATCTGGGTGCAGGGGTGCCACAGCACGGCGAGGTCGCGCTGCATCCACTGGGCGTTCTGGCTCATGACTCATCTCCGCTACGACAGGGGCGTGAGCCTATCAGAAGGCTGGCGCGGACAGGCCGTCACGGCGAGCCCGGAGTCGGGCAATCATCTGGTTACTCGATATTTCGCAGCGAAAAATTCCGCTTTTAATCGATGCGTTTGCCGCTAGGCTTCTCCCATTCCCCGCTTCGGATTTCTTTCATGCAGTGGCGCAACTCGAATTCCACCTACGGCCTGGTCAGCATCCTGTTGCACTGGCTGGTGGCGCTGGCGGTGTTCGGCCTGTTCGGCCTCGGCCTGTGGATGGTCGGCCTGGACTACTACAGCACCTGGTATCGCACGGCGCCGGACCTGCACAAGAGCATCGGCATCCTGCTGTTCGTGGTCATGCTCGGCCGTGTCGCCTGGCGCCTGGTCAGCCCGCCGCCGCCCGCGCCGGCCAACCATGGCGCGGCCACCCGCCTGGCCTCCAAGGCCGGCCATGGGTTTCTCTACCTGGCCCTGTTCGTACTGATGATCAGCGGCTACCTGATTTCCACCGCCGACGGCCGCGGCATCGCCGTGTTCGGCCTGTTCGAGGTGCCGGCCACGCTGGCCGGCATTCCGGATCAGGCCGATGTCGCCGGCGCTATCCACGAGTACCTCGCCTGGGCCCTGGTGATTTTCGCCGGCCTGCATGCCCTGGCGGCGTTCAAGCACCATTTCGTTGACCGTGACGCCACCCTGGTGCGCATGTTCGGGCGCACCGGCAAGTAACCCACAAGGAGACCGTTAATGCTCAAAAAATCCCTCGCCGCCCTGACCCTGGGTGCCGCACTGTTCGCCGGCCAGGCCATGGCTGCCGACTACGCCATCGACAAGCAGGGCCAGCACGCCTTCATCAACTTCAAGATCAGCCACCTGGGCTACAGCTGGTTGTACGGCACCTTCAAGGACTTCGACGGCAGCTTCAGCTTCGACGCCAAGGCGCCGGAAGCCAGCAAGGTGAGCGTCAAGATCAACACCGCCAGCGTCGACTCCAACCATGCCGAGCGCGACAAGCACCTGCGCAGCGGTGACTTCCTCAACGTCGACAAGCACCCGACCGCCAGCTTCGAGTCGACCTCGGTGAAGAGCACCGGCGAAGGCACTGCCGACATCACCGGCAACCTGACCCTGAACGGCGTGACCAAGCCGGTGGTGATCGCCGCCAAGTTCCTCGGCGAAGGCAGCGACCCGTGGGGCGGCTACCGCGCCGGCTTCGAGGGCAGCACCAAGCTGAAGCTGAAGGACTTCGACATCCAGAAGGACCTCGGCCCGGCTTCCCAGGAAGTGGAGCTGATCCTGTCCGTCGAAGGCGTTCGGCAGTAAACCGGGTTTGCTGCGCGTCGGCCATGCGTCGTTGGAGAAGGCCCCTTGGGTGCGCTCATTACTACCTGTAAAGTCCGCGCCCTCGGCCCTTTTCGTGGGGCCGCCTAGGCCTAGCCTGGCTCTGGCTCGCTAAACCCTCGCCACTTTCGGGTGGCACAAAAAAAGCCGGCCCTTGGGCCGGCTTTTTCATGGCGCGGAAGATTACTCCGCGGCTTCGTTCTTGCGGGTCAGCAGCGCCGGCTTCTCGCCACGCGGACGGCTGTCCTGCAGGCTCTCCAGCTGCTCCATGGTCGGCAGGCGCTCACCCTTGCGGATGATCAGCGGCTGCTTGGTGGCGCGGTTGTCCTGCACCGGCTCCTGGCGCTCATAGCGCGGCTCGTCGCGGCGCATGCCGCCGTTGCCGCGCGGGCCCTGGCCTCCGCGACCGCGGTTCTGCCCCTGGCCTTGGCCGCCCTGGCGCTGGCCGGACTTGGCCGGCTTCTGGCCGCCCTGTCCGCCCTGGCGCGGAGCACCCTGGCCGCGGGCCTGACCGCCCTGACCCTGACCGCCGCGACGCTGATTACGGCCCGGCGCCTTGGGCGGGTTGGGGCTGACGTAGTCGGCGCGGTTGCCGAAGTTGTCGAAGTCGTCGTCGAGGAACTCCTCGGGATCGCGCTCCGGCGGCAGGCCCTGCGGCGAGGCCGGCTTGCGCGCCTGACGCGGCTGGTTCTGCTGCGGCTGCTGGGCCTGGGCCTGCGGCTGGCCTTCACCGGCGCCCTTGCCCTTGCCACGACGACGCTTGCGCTTCTTGCCCTGGCCGTCGCCGGCTTCGCCGTCGGCCTTGGCCTCGCGCTTGGGTTCGTGGCGCGGCTTGTCGGCACGCGGCTGGCGCTCAGGGCGCGGACCGCGGGCTTCCGGCTTCTCCACCTCGACGCTGGCCGGGTCGAAGCCCTGCATGTCGCCGTCCGGGATCTGCTGCTTGGTCATGCGCTCGATGGCCTTGAGCAGCTTTTCCTCGTCCGGCGCCACCAGCGAGATGGCCTCACCGCTGCGCCCCGCACGGCCGGTACGGCCGATGCGGTGGACGTAGTCTTCCTCGACGTTGGGCAGCTCGTAGTTGACCACGTGCGGCAGCTGGTCGATGTCCAGGCCGCGGGCGGCGATGTCGGTGGCCACCAGGATGCGCACCTGGTTGGCCTTGAAGTCGGCCAGGGCCTTGGTGCGCGCGTTCTGGCTCTTGTTGCCGTGGATCGCGGCGGCCGGCAGGCCATGCTTGTCCAGGTACTCGGCCAGGCGGTTGGCGCCGTGCTTGGTGCGGGTGAACACCAGCACCTGTTCCCAGGTGCCGAGGGTGATCAGGTGCGCCAGCAGGGCGCGCTTGTGCGTGGCCGGAATGCGGAACACGCGCTGCTCGATGCGCTCGACGGTGGTGTTCGGCGGCGTCACCTCGATGCGCTCGGGATCGTGCAGCAGCTTGGTGGCCAGGGCGATGATGTCCTTGGAGAAGGTCGCCGAGAACAGCAGGTTCTGGCGCTGCGCCGGCAGGCGCGCGAGGACCTTCTTCACGTCGTGGATGAAGCCCATGTCGAGCATGCGGTCGGCTTCATCAAGGACCAGGATCTCCACGCGGGAGAGGTCGACGCTGCCCTGGCCGGCCAGGTCGAGCAGGCGGCCGGGGCAGGCGACGAGCAGGTCGACACCCTTGGCCAGGGCCTGGACCTGCGGGTTCATGCCGACACCGCCGAAGATGCAGGCGCTGACCAGCGGCAGGTCGCGGGCGTAGATCTTGAAGCTGTCGTGCACCTGGGCCGCCAGCTCGCGGGTCGGGGTGAGCACCAGCACGCGCGGCTGTTTCGGGCCGTGGCGGTGTTCGCGGTCCGGATGGCCGCCCGGGAACAGGCGCTCCAGGATCGGCAGGGCGAAGCCTGCGGTTTTACCAGTACCCGTCTGGGCGGCGACCATCAGGTCGCGGCCTTGCAGCACGGCGGGAACGGCCCGCTGCTGCACCGGAGTGGGCTGGGCGTAGCCGGCGGCTTCAACGGCGCCGGCCAATGCCTCGGAGAGACCGAGGGAAGCAAAGGACATGAGTCATCCTGTCAAAAATGGGGCGAAGGCCCGATGGGGAAGTTGCCTGGCTTGAATCGCTCTCGCTGAACGATCCCGTCCGGTACTGCTGGGCGATGGGTTGCCGAGCATCCGGGCGCAAGCCTGGCGGGTGCCCGGAGTATAACAGAGCAATGCGGTCGGGCCGCTAGCTCCTCGTCGGAGCTTTTGGCCCGTCTCGCGCTCAGCTGATCACCCGGTAGCAGGGCACGTAGGCGCTGCCGCCGGGCAGCTTCATGCGGTGCTGCTCGACGAAGGCCTGCAACAGGCGGTCGAGTGGCTGCATGATGGCCTGGTCGCCGCGGATCTCGTAGGGGCCGTGCTCCTCGATCATGCGGATGCCGTGGGCCTTTACGTTGCCGGCGACGATGCCGGAGAAGGCGCGGCGCAGGTTGGCCGCCAGCTGGTGCAGCGGCTGGTCGCGGGAGAGGTTGAGCGCGGCCATGCTGGCGTGGGTCGGCTCGAAGGGGCGCTGGAAGCCCTCGTCGATCTTCAGCAGCCAGTTGAAGTGGAAGGCATCGTTGCGCTCGCGGCGGAACTGCTCCACTTCCTTGATGCCGGCCGCCATCTGCCGGGATACCTCGGCCGGATCGTTGACGATCATCTTGTAGCGCTGCTGGGCGGCCCTGCCGAGGGTCGCGCCGATGAAGTCGTGCAGCTGCTGCAAGTACAGCTCGGCGCTTCGCGGGCCGGTGAGCACGACCGGGAAGGGGATCTCGGCGTTGTCCGGGTGGGTGAGGATGCCCAGCAGGTAGAGGAATTCCTCGGCCGTGCCCACGCCGCCGGGGAAGACGATGATGCCGTGGCCGACGCGGACGAAGGCTTCCAGGCGCTTCTCGATGTCCGGCAGGATCACCAGCTCGTTGACGATCGGATTGGGCGCCTCGGCGGCGATGATGCCCGGCTCGGTCAGGCCCAGGTAGCGGGCGCCGAGAATGCGCTGCTTGGCGTGGGCGATGGTGGCGCCCTTCATCGGCCCCTTCATCACCCCCGGGCCGCAGCCGGTGCAGACGTCGAGGCGGCGCAGGCCGAGCTCGTGGCCGACCTTCTTGGTGTACTTGTATTCCTCGCTGCTGATCGAGTGCCCGCCCCAGCACACCACCATCCGCGGCTCGACGCCGGCGCGCAGGGTGCGGGCGTTGCGCAGCAGGTGGAAGACGTAGTCGGTGATGCCCTGGGAGCTCTCGAAGTCGATGCGCTGATTTTCCAGCTCGCTCTGCGTGTAGACGATGTCGCGCAGGGCGCTGAACAGCATCTCGCGGGTGCTGGCGATCATCTCGCCGTCGACGAAAGCGTCCGCCGGGGCGTTGCGCAGCTCCAGGCGGATGCCGCGGTCCTGCTGGTGGATGATCACCTCGAAGTCGGGGTAGGCCTCGAGGATGGTCTTGGCGTTGTCGCTGTGCGAGCCGGTGTTGAGGATGGCCAGCGCGCACTGGCGGAACAGGGCGTATATGGTGCCGGAGCCGGTTTCGCGCAGTTGCTGCACTTCGCGCTGGGAGAGGGTTTCGAGGCTGCCCTTGGGGCTGACCGATGCATTGATCTTGTTGCGTACCAGAATCATCGAGGCTTCCGTGTCGGACGCGCGCCTGCGCCGGAACGGCGGCGCGCAGGGTGTGTCTGGTATGAGATCACGCCGCCGCCGCGAAGTTGCTCCGACGGCGCGCTCGCCTCAGCGTGGCAGCTTGAGGTTGTTCCAGATGGCCAGGCTCGGTTCGGCCTGGTTGAGGGTGTAGAAGTGCAGGCCCGGGGCGCCGCCGTCAAGCAGGCGCTCGCACATCTGGGTCACCACCTGCTCGCCGAAGGCCTGGATGCTCTCCAGGTCGTCGCCGTAGGCTTCCAGCTGCTTGCGGATCCAGCGCGGGATCTCGGCGCCGCAGGCGTCGGAGAAGCGCGCCAGCTTGCTGTAGTTGGTGATCGGCATGATGCCCGGGACGATCGGCAACTCCACGCCCAGCTTGCGCACGCGCTCGACGAAGTAGAAGTAGCAGTCGGCGCTGAAGAAGTACTGGGTGATGGCGCTGTTGGCACCGGCCTGGCACTTGCGCACGAAATTCTTCAGATCGTCCTCGTAGCTGCGTGCCTGCGGGTGCACTTCCGGGTAGGCCGCCACTTCGATGTGGAAGTGGTCGCCGGTCTCGCTGCGGATGAACTCCACCAGCTCGTTGGCGTAGCGCAGCTCGCCGCTGGCCATGCCCATGCCGGATGGCAGGTCGCCGCGCAGGGCGACGATGCGCTTGATGCCGGAATGCTTGTACTGGCTGAGCAGGCTGCGCAGCTCGTCCTTGCTGTCGCCGACGCAGGACAGGTGCGGTGCGGTCGGCACGCCGACGTCGCCATCGAGCTGCAGCACGGTGTTGAGGGTGCGGTCGCGGGTGGAACCACCGGCGCCATAGGTGCAGGAGAAGAAATCGGGGTTGTAGCCGGCCAGCTGGCGGGCCACGTTCATCAGTTTTTCATGTCCGGCTTCGGTCTTGGTGGGGAAGAACTCGAAGCTGTAGCGACGTTCTTGTGACATGGATCTGTTCCTTGCAGACACGAAAAGGACGGGACGTCGCCGTCCCGCCCTCCGGTGCATCAGTAGCGGTAGGTGTCCGGCTTGAACGGACCCTCGACGGTCACGCCGATGTAGTCGGCCTGCTGCTTGGTCAGCTGGGTGACCACGCCGCCGAAGCCCTTGACCATCTCCAGCGCCACTTCCTCGTCCAGTTTCTTCGGCAGCACTTCCACGGTCAGGCGTTCGGCCTTCTTCTCGGCGGAGAGGTCGGCGTACTTCTGCTCGAACAGGAAGATCTGCGCCAGCACCTGGTTGGCGAAGGAGCCGTCCATGATGCGGCTCGGGTGGCCGGTGGCGTTGCCCAGGTTCACCAGGCGGCCTTCGGCCAGCAGGATCAGATAGTCGTCGTTGGCCGGATCGAAGCTGCCGGCGCCGGTGCGGTGGATCTTGTGCACCTGCGGCTTGACCTCTTCCCACGCCCAGTTCTTGCGCATGAAGGCGGTGTCGATCTCGTTGTCGAAGTGGCCGATGTTGCACACCACGGCGCGCTTCTTCAGCGCTTTCAGCATGCCGGCGTCGCAGACGTTGACGTTACCGGTGGTGGTGACGATCAGGTCGATCTTGCCCAGCAGAGCGGCGTCGACGCTGGCTTCGGTGCCGTCGTTGAGGCCGTTCTTGTAAGGGGAAACCAGTTCGAAGCCGTCCATGCAGGCCTGCATGGCGCAGATCGGGTCGACTTCGGAGACCTTGACGATCATGCCTTCCTGACGCAGCGACTGGGCCGAACCCTTGCCCACGTCGCCGTAGCCGATCACCAGCGCCTGCTTGCCCGACAGCAGGTGGTCGGTGCCGCGCTTGATGGCGTCGTTCAGGCTGTGACGGCAGCCGTACTTGTTGTCGTTCTTGCTCTTGGTCACGGCGTCGTTGACGTTGATCGCCGGGACTTTCAGGGTGCCGGCCTTGAGCATGTCCAGCAGGCGGTGCACGCCGGTGGTGGTCTCTTCGGTCACACCGTGGATGCGCTCGAGCATCTGCGGGTATTTCTTGTGCAGGATCTCGGTCAGGTCACCGCCGTCGTCCAGCACCATGTTGGCGTCCCACGGCTGGCCATCTTTCAGGATGGTCTGCTCGATGCACCACTCGTATTCCTCCTCGGTCTCGCCCTTCCAGGCGAACACCGGGATGCCGGCGGCGGCGATGGCGGCAGCGGCCTGGTCCTGGGTCGAGAAGATGTTGCAGGAGGACCAGCGCACTTCGGCACCCAGCGCGGTCAGGGTTTCGATCAGCACGCCGGTCTGGATGGTCATGTGGATGCAGCCGAGGATCTTGGCGCCTTTCAGCGGCTGGCTGGCGGCGTACTTGCGACGCAGGCCCATCAGTGCCGGCATCTCGGATTCGGCGATGATCAGCTCTTTGCGGCCCCACTCGGCCAGGGAAATGTCGGCGACTTTGAAATCGTTGAAAGCCATGCAATAGCACTCCATTCGTTGTCTGCGAATGGGCGCCGTTGATGCGTTTGGGTAACGCCCCATCCGAGCCTGACAGCTGAAAGTCTGATTCGAATCAGGTCTTTCAGGCTGCTGCAGCGCCCCTCGGACAGGTGGCGGGCACGACCGGGCGGAGCCGGCCATGTGAAGCCCGGCGATTATAGCCATCCGCGCCGCCCAGCCCAAGGTCTTCCGTCGCCGTGGTGCGCGCGCCGGCGCGGCGCCCTCGCCGCGTACGTGTCGGGCCCGTTGCGAACTATCGGCGCCATTGAAAATCTTGCCGGGACAGCGCCGCCGTCGCGGTTCATCCTGTCGCTCGAAACTGACCGACCAGACAGGAGAAGTGGCGATGAAATTCCACACACGCAAATGGGTGAAGCCCGAAGACCTCAATCCCAACGGCACCTTGTTCGGCGGCAGCCTGCTGAAGTGGATCGACGAGGAAGCGGCGATCTACGCCATCATCCAGCTCGACAGCCCCAGGGTGGTGACCAAGCTGATCTCCGAGATCAACTTCGTCAGCTCGGCGCGCCAGGGCGACATCATCGAGCTGGGCCTGACCGCCACCGATTTCGGCCGCACCTCGGTCACTCTGCGCTGCGAGGTGCGCAACAAGATCACCCGCAAGAGCATCCTGACCATCGACCGCCTGGTGTTCGTCCATCTCGGCGAGGACGGCCTGCCCGCGCCCCACGGCAAGACCGAGATCAGCTACATCCGCGACCGCTTCAAGGAGGAGCCTGCGACAGCCTAGCGCTTGGCGGGCGGGCGGAGACTGGCAATACTGTCGGGCCTTCGCACCGACCGGTTGTAGATGATGAAGTCCAAACTGCTCCTGGCCCTGCTGGCCTGTACTCTGCTCGCCGGCTGTGACCGGGTCGACCCCAACTCGCCGCTGGGCAAGCGCCAGGCGCTGTTCGAGGAGATGCTGCGTACCAGCGAAGACCTGGGCGGCATGCTGCGCGGGCGCCTGTCGTTCAATGCGCAGCGCTTCGCCGAGGGGGCGATCAAGCTCGACGAGCTGTCGCGCCAGCCCTGGCAGCATTTCCCGCAGGTCCGCGAAGAGGCCGGCGACAGCCAGGCACGCGACGAGGTCTGGCAGCGCCAGGAGCGCTTCCAGCAACTGGCCCGCGACCTCGAGGCGACGACCGCCGAACTGCGTGGCGCGGCGCAGATCGAGCCGCTGAAGTCGAAGGCCCTGGGCGCGCCGATGGCCAAGGTCGAGGCGGCCTGCAAGGCCTGCCACGAAGAGTTCCGCATCTACTGACGCCGAGGCCGATTGGTGCGCCATGCGCACCGTTCCGTTGGCCAGATGCTCAAGATTGGATGCCAGAGCGGCGCCGAGTCGAGGCGGGAGCGCCCAAGGGCTGCGCTTCCCCGGTCGGCTCCGATGGTGCGCATGGCGCACCCTACGGTTGGGCCCCCGCGTTGCGCTCGCGCAGGGTGCGCCGCGCATGACTAGGATTGGGCCGTGCACCCTGGAGCTTCGCCGACTTAGAAGCCGTCTACTCCGGCGCTACGCAGCCGCTCGCGCAGCTGCAGCACTTCGGGATGGCGGAAGAACGCGGCCAGCTGCGTGGCGCGGGTCGGTCCCACGCCGGAGTAGCCGTCCCAGTCACGGGCGCTGCGCGCCGCCAGCAATTCCCAGCCGCCCTCCAGCGGTGCCGAGCCGTACGGCGGCAGGCCCAGGGCCAGCAGCCACTGGCGGAACGGGCGCTGGCGCGCCTGAGCGAATGCGGCGTTCAGCGTTGCCGCGCGCTTGGCGCCCAGGCCCGGTCGCCCGGCCAGCGTGGCGGCATCCAGCTCCAGCCAGTCCAGCAAACTTTGCGGGCGCAGGCTGTTCCAGGCTCCGGCGCCGACGCCGGAAAGCGCCAGGCCACGCTCGCCGCCCAGCCAGCGCAAGCGGGCGGCGAACTGGCTCTCGCAGCCGGGCGTCGGTCGCCAGCAGCTCAGCGCGTGGTGTTGCGCCGGGTCCGGCACGCGCAGTTCGGGGCGCTGCCGGCTGCGCCAGACCACGCCTTCCAGACGCGGGATGGTCAGGCCGGCCAGGGCAATCGCCACCTCGTCGCCGGGGCGCACGTCCAGGGTCTGCCAGCGCTGCAGCGAGCCGAGGCCGACCCGGCTGATCCGGCGGCCGTCCAGCTCCACCGGCTGCAACTGCAGCACCGGAGTGATGCGCCCGGTGCGGCCGATCTCGAACTGCACCGCGTGTACCTGCGCCAGCGCCTGGCGCGGCGGGTACTTCCAGGCGGCGGCCCAGCTCGGCGGTTCGGCGACCCAGCCGTGGCCGGCGGGGCGGCTGCCCTGGCGCAGCACCACGCCGTCGGTGGCGAACGGCAGTTCGGAGCGGTACCAGCGCTCGCGCCACTGGCCGGCCTGCTCGACCCCGCTCAGCGGCAGCGTCAGTTCGGCGCTGTCGGCGAACCCCAGTTCGCGCAAGCCCTGCAGGCGCTCGGCCATGCTTGCCGGGCCGTTGGGCCAGTCCCAGACGAACAGGCCGACGCCCGCCGTCGTGGCCGCATCCGGTGTGCCTCGGGCCATGGCGCCGGCCGCCTTGCCGCGCAGGTTGCGGCCGCCGTCGCGGGCCTGCACATGGGCCGCGGCACGCCAGTACAGCTCGCCCTGCAGAACCAGTTCTTCATCGCGCGGCAGCTGCGGCGGAATCGCCGGGATCAGGCGGGCACGCGCCGTCCAGTCCTGGCCCGTGCGGCCGTCGCCGCGGCTGATCGCCTGCTGCAGCCGGCCGCCCCGGTAGATCAGGGTGACGGCTACGCCATCGACCTTGGGCTGGATCCACAGATCGTCGCGCCCGGCCATCCAGGTGCGCACCGCGGCTTCGTCGCGCAGCTTGCTCAGGCCGGTCTGCGCCACGGGATGGGCGACGGGGCCGCCAGCCCCGCGCAGTGGCGCGTCGGCGGAGGCCTCGGGCCGGGCGAAGCAGGTGCGCCATTGGGCGAGGCGGGCGCGGCTCTGGTCGTAGATGTCGTCGTCGACCAGGGCGCGGCCCTGCACGTGATAGGCGTGATCCCATTCGGCGAGGCGCCGTTCCAGCGTGGCGATTTCCTCGCCGGCCCGGGCGGCGGGCCAGTCAGGGCAGGGTGTGGCCTGCGCGGAGCAGGCGAACAGCAGGAGTGACGCGATCCGGCGGTACATGCGAGCATCCTTGCTCCAGAGTGACCGGCAACAGCCTAGTCGAGCGACCACGGCTGTGCCGCAATCAGCGCTGCAGGGCTTCCTGGGCCTCGCGCAGCTCCTCGCGGGACTCGGCCAGCTTGGCGCGGCGCTTGTCGATCTTGGCCGGTTCGCCCTGCTTCAGGGCCTCCTGCAGCTCGGCTTCGCGGGTGCGCACTTCGTGCTCCGCATCGAGCACCTCCTCCTCGCGAGACTTGCGCAGCTCGCCGTCGTCGCAGTGCTCGACGACCTGGCTCAGGGCCTTTTCCAGCCCGGCCTGACGGTCGCGGTTGCCCGCGGATCGGGCGGCTTCGATCTGCTGCTGCAGGTGGTCGCGCTTGGCGGCACAGCCACCGGTCTCGGCGGTGGCCGGCAGGGTGATCAGGGCGGCGCAGCCGCCGAGCAGGATGTTCGCGAGTAGGCGCTGGGACATGACGGGTTCCTCCTGGGTTGCAGAATGGACCGCAGCGGTATGGGCAGGGTTGCATGCTGGCACGGATGGCGCGGGCTGGCCTTGATCCCAGGCATGAAAAAGCCCCGCCGAGGCGGGGCTTTTCGTGCGGCGTGCGGTGCGGCTTACAGGCCGGCGGCAGCGCGCAGGGCGTCGACCTTGTCGGTCTGTTCCCAGGTGAAGGTGGTGAAGCTGTCTTCGCCCACGGTCTTCTGCTCCGGGGTGCGGCCGAAGTGGCCGTAGGCCGCGGTGGCCTGGTACATCGGGTGCAGCAGGTCGAGCATCTTGGTGATGGCGTAGGGGCGCAGGTCGAAGACTTCGCGCACCAGCTTGATGATCTTGTCTTCGGCGATCTTGTGGGTGCCGAAGGTGTTGATCGAGATGGAGGTCGGCTGGGCCACGCCGATGGCGTAGGACACCTGGATCTCGCAGCGATCGGCCAGGCCGGCGGCGACGATGTTCTTGGCCACGTAGCGACCGGCGTAGGCGGCCGAACGGTCGACCTTGGACGGGTCCTTGCCGGAGAAGGCGCCGCCGCCGTGACGGGCCATGCCGCCGTAGGAGTCGACGATGATCTTGCGGCCGGTAAGGCCGCAGTCGCCCACCGGGCCGCCGATCACGAAGTTGCCGGTCGGGTTGATGTGGAACTGGGTGTCCTTGTGCAGCAGCTCGGCGGGCAGGGTGTGCTTGACGATCAGCTCCATCACCGCTTCGCGCAGGTCGGGCAGCGAGACGTCGGGGTTGTGCTGGGTGGACAGCACCACGGCGTCGATGCCGACCACCTGGCCGTTCTCGTAGCGGCAGGTGACCTGGCTCTTGGCGTCCGGGCGCAGCCACGGCAGCAGTCCGGACTTGCGGGCCTCGGCCTGGCGCTCGACCAGGGCGTGGGAGAAACGGATCGGCGCCGGCATCAGCACGTCGGTCTCGTTGCTGGCGTAGCCGAACATCAGGCCCTGGTCGCCGGCGCCCTGGTCTTCCGGCTTGGCGCGGTCTACGCCCTGGGCGATGTCTGGGGACTGCTTGCCGATGATGTTGACGATGCCGCAGGTGGCGCCGTCGAAGCCGACTTCGGAGCTGTCGTAGCCGATGTCGAGGATGACCTTGCGCACCAGCTCTTCCAGGTCGACCCAGGCGGAGGTGGTGACTTCTCCGGCGACGACGGCGACGCCGGTCTTGACCAGGGTTTCCACGGCCACGCGGGCGTGTTTGTCCTGGGTGATGATGGCGTCGAGGACGGCATCGGAAATCTGGTCGGCGATCTTGTCCGGATGGCCTTCGGACACGGATTCGGAGGTAAACAGGGAGTATTCGCTCATTTCAAAATCCTATTCATACCTGGTTTGGCGGGTTTGCTTCGCATCCGGCTTGGCGAAGTGCCGTACCTGAATCTGAAAGCCGTTCTTGAGGCCAATGTAGAGGCTCTCGCCGGGCGTGAGCCCCGCGGCATCGGCCCAACGGGCCAATTCTTCCTGCTCGAAGCCTAGCCAGAGATCGCCGCAGGCCGTCCTGGCCCAACTCTGGTCATGGCTGCACAACTCGGTGATCAACAGGCTGCCGCCGGTGTTCACCAGGCGCGCCAGCTGTTTCAGCGCCTCGGCCGGGGCGGCGAAATGGTGCAGCACCATGTTCACCACCACGCAGTCGGCGGCGCCGATCTCGTCGTTCAGGGCATCGGCGAGCTGCAGCTCGACATTGCCCAGTCGTTCTTTGGCGCACCGCTGGCGCGCCAGTTCCAGCATCGCCTCGCTGTTGTCCAGCGCCACCACGCGGGCGAAGCGCCGCGCCAGTTCCGGGAGAAAGCCGCCGTCGCCGGGGCCGACCTCCAGGGCCGTCGCCGCCGGGGCGAAGCCCAGGGCGTCGAGCAGGGCCAGCACGCTGTCGCGGTACTGCGGCAGCCCGGCGATCAGGTCCTGCTGGGCCTGGAACTTGTCCGCCGTGCGCGCGAAGTAGTCGCGGCTCGCGGCGGCGCGCTGGGCATGCACGGCGGCGATGCGCGCCTGGACCTCGTCCGGCAGCCGCAGGCCGTCGACCTCTTCCAGCAGCGCCCCATGCAGGGTGCCGCCGAGCAGCTCGCCCTGGGGCAGGGCGCGGCGATAGAAGATCGCGTTGCCCTCGCGGCGGGTGGCCACCAGGCCGGCCTGGGCCAGTACCTTGAGGTGATGGCTCATGCCCGACTGGCCGGTGGCGAAGATCTGCGCCAGCTCCAGCACGCCGAACGAGTCGTTGGCCAGCGCCCGCAGCACGTTCAGGCGCAGCGGGTCGCCGCCGGCCTTGCACAGGGCGGCCAGTTCATCGGCGGGCTCGAAGCGGAGCTGAGGGACGCGCAGGTTCATGGGGGGCGCAGTCTAGTCGGTCATTTTTCATACAGCAACAGCAATATCAAAAAGTTTTGATATTGCCTTCGATCAGCTGCAGGAATGCGGCGGGCGCGGGATTGAGCTGGCTGCCCTGGCGCCAGAGCACGTGCAGGTCGCGCTCGATGCGCAGGTCGTGCACGTCGAGCTGCACCAGGCGACCGTCGGCCAGCTCTTCCTCCACCACCAGTTGCGACAGCCAGGCGATGCCACGACCGCTGGCGATCAGGCGCTTCAGCGGTTCGGTGCCGCCGCCGACCATCGCCGCCCGTGCCTCCAGGCCGTGTTCGGCGTAGGCCTGCTCGATGCTGACGCGGGCGCCGGAGCCGGGCTCGCGCATGTACAGCTCGTGGTGCTGCAGCTCGCTCATGGGCAGATCACGGCGGCCCGCCAGCGGATGGCCGGGGCCGGCCACCGGCAGCAGGCGGTCGCGGGCCAGATGGCGGTGCTGATAGTCGGTGGCGGGGAACGGGCCCTCGACGAAGCCGAGGCTGATCACGGCGTCGTCGAGCTGCTGCAGCACTTCCTGGGTGTTGCTCACCTGCAGGCTGACGAAGACGCCGGGATGGTCGGCGCGGAAACGATTGAGCAGCGGCGGCAGCCAGTAGGCGCCGAGGGTGGCACTGGCGCCGAGCGCCAGCTCGCCATGGCCGAGGCCGGCCAGGTCGCGCAAGTCACGCTCGGCGGCTTGTTCCAGCGCGAAGATGCGTTCGGCGAACTGCAGCAGGCGCTGGCCGCCCTCGGTCGGCTGCACGCCGCGGGGGTGGCGGTCGAACAGGGGCAGCCCGAGGTTGGCCTCCAGTTCGCGGATCTCGCGGGTCACCGCCGGCTGGCTGATGTGCAGGCGCGCGGCGCCGGCGCTGATGCTGCGGGCCTGGGCGACCGCCAGGAAGACCTTGAGGTGATGCAAATTCATGGCATTCGCATAAATAGAAAGTATGTAGATCATGCTGAATATGTATTTTTCATATGGCAAGCGGCTCTCTAGCCTTGGCGCCTCGTTTATCCCCTTCGGAGCCTCCATGCCGCGCCCCTTCACCCGCCTGCCCGAGCCCTGGGCGTTCGTTCGCCACTTCACGCCCAACTGGTTCGCCATGACCATGGGCACCGGCGTGCTCGCCCTGGTGGTTGCCCATCTGCCCTGGCGCCTGCCCGGGCAAATGGCGCTGGCCGAGGCGCTGTGGCTGTTCGGCGTGGCGCTGTTCACCTTGTTCGGCCTGCTGTTCCTGGCGCGGGTGCTGGTGTTCCGCGAGACGATCTGGCCGATGCTGCTGCACCCGGTGCAGTCGATGTTCCTCGGCGCGATTCCCATGGGCTTGGCCATGCTGATCGGCGGCCTGGTGCAGTTCGGCCCGGCGCGCTGGGGGGCGGAGGTCTATCAGCTGGCCCATGCGCTCTGGTGGCTGGACGCGGCCATGGCGCTGGGCAGCGCGTTGCTGGTGCCTTACCTGATGTTCACCCGGCAGAGCCACGCGCTGGAGAAGATGACCGCGGTCTGGCTGCTGCCGATCGTCGCGCCCGAGGTGGCGGCCGGCGCGGCCGGCGGCCTGGCGCCGCATCTGGATCCGGCCTCGGCGCGGCTGATGCTGTCGGTCGGTTTCGTGCTCTGGGGCATGTCGCTGTCGCTGGCCTTCTCGCTGATTACCCTGGTGCTGCTGCGCCTGGCCCTGCACAAGCTGCCGGATACCGACTTCGCCGCCACCAGCTGGCTGCCGCTGGGGCCGCTGGCCACCGGCTGCCTGGGTCTGCTGACCATGGGCCAGGACGCGCCGGCCGCCTTCGCCGGCACCGCGCTGGCTGGTGCCGCCGACGTGGCCAGCGGCCTCGGCCTGGTCGGCGGCCTGGCGCTGTGGGGCGCGGGGCTGTGGTGGCTGGTCACGGCGATTTTCTTCACCCGTCACTACATCCGCGACAACATGCCGTTCAACCTCGGCTGGTGGGGCTTCACCTTCCCGCTGGGCGTGTTCACCCTGGCCACCTTCGAGCTGGCGCGGCTCACCGACCTGCGCTTCTTCGCCCTGGTCGGGCTGGTGCTGGCGGTGCAACTGGCGGCCGTCTGGCTGCTGGTGCTGCAGCGCACCCTGCGCGGGGTGTGGCATGGCGAGCTGTTCGAGGCGCCCTGTCTGGAGGGGCCGCAGAGCCGCGCGCACGGGGTGTTCAGCGCCGATTGAGGGCGTTCGACCATCTGTCATTGCCCCTGGAGGGCCGGCTGGGCGAAAATACGCGCCTTTTTTACCGTGACCCGTCCCCCCAGGAGATTCTGCGATGCCCAGCCGTCGTGAGCGAGCCAATGCCATTCGTGCCCTCAGCATGGATGCCGTGCAAAAGGCCAACAGCGGCCACCCCGGCGCCCCCATGGGCATGGCCGACATCGCCGAAGTGCTGTGGCGTGACTACCTGAAGCACAACCCGCAGAACCCGAACTGGGCCGACCGCGACCGCTTCGTGCTGTCCAACGGCCACGGCTCGATGCTGATCTACTCGCTGCTGCACCTGACCGGCTACGACTTAGGGCTAGACGACCTCAAGCAGTTCCGCCAGCTGCACAGCCGCACCCCGGGCCACCCGGAATACGGCTACACCCCAGGCGTCGAGACCACCACCGGCCCGCTGGGCCAGGGCATCGCCAATGCCGTGGGCTTCGCCATCGCCGAGAAGGTGCTGGGCGCGCAGTTCAACCGCCCGGGCCATGACATCGTCGACCACCACACCTACGCCTTCCTCGGCGACGGCTGCATGATGGAAGGCATCAGCCACGAGGTCTGCTCGCTGGCCGGCACCCTGGGCCTGGGCAAGCTGATCGCCTTCTACGACGACAACGGCATCTCCATCGACGGCGAGGTTCACGGCTGGTTCACCGACGACACCCCGGCGCGCTTCGAGGCCTACGGCTGGCAGGTGATCCGCAATGTCGACGGCCACGACGCCGAAGAAATCAAGATCGCCATCGAGACCGCGCGCAAATCCACCGACCGCCCGACCCTGATCTGCTGCAAGACCGTCATCGGCTTCGGCTCGCCGAACAAGGGCGGCAAGGAAGAGTGCCACGGCGCCCCGCTGGGCAACGACGAGATCGCCGCCACCCGCGCCGCGCTGAACTGGAGCCACGGCCCGTTCGAGATTCCCGCCGACATCCGCGCCGAGTGGGATGCCAAGGAAGCCGGCGCCGCCCGCGAGGCCGCCTGGAACGACAAGCTCAAAGCCTACGCCGCCGCCCACCCGGAACTGGCCGCCGAGCTCAAGCGCCGCCTGGCTGGCGAGCTGCCGGCCGACTTCGCCGAGAAGTCCGCCGCCTACGTGCAGGAAGTGGCCGCCAAGGGCGAAACCATCGCCAGCCGCAAGGCCAGCCAGAACGCGCTGAACGCCTTCGGCCCGCTGCTGCCGGAATTCCTCGGCGGCTCCGCCGACCTGGCCGGCTCCAACCTGACCCTGTGGAAGGGCTGCAAGGGCGTGGAATCCACTGACGCCGCGGGCAACTACCTGTTCTACGGCGTGCGCGAGTTCGGCATGAGCGCCATCATGAACGGCATCGCTCTGCACGGCGGCTTCATCCCGTACGGCGCGACCTTTCTGATCTTCATGGAGTACGCGCGCAACGCCGTGCGCATGTCCGCGCTGATGAAGCAGCGCGTGCTCTACGTGTTCACCCACGACTCCATCGGCCTGGGCGAAGACGGCCCGACCCACCAGCCGATCGAGCAGCTGGCCAGCCTGCGTGGCACGCCGAATCTCGACACCTGGCGCCCGGCCGACGCCGTGGAATCTGCGGTGGCCTGGAAACACGCCATCGAGCGCAACGACGGCCCGTCCGCGCTGGTCTTCAGCCGCCAGAACCTGCCGCACCAGACCCGTGATGCCCAGCAGGTCGCCGACATCGCCCGTGGCGCCTACGTGCTCAAGGACTGCGCCGGCGAGCCGGAGCTGATCCTGATCGCTACCGGTTCGGAAGTCGGCCTGGCCGTAGAGGCCGCAGGCAAGCTGACCGAGCAGGGCCGCCAGGTACGCGTGGTGTCCATGCCGTCGACCAGCGTGTTCGACCAGCAGGACGCCGGCTACAAGCAGGCCGTGCTGCCGCTGCAGGTCGGCGCGCGCATCGCCATCGAAGCCTCGCACGCGGACTACTGGTACAAGTACGTGGGCCTGGAAGGCCGCGTCATCGGCATGACCACTTTCGGCGAGTCCGCCCCGGCGCCTGCGTTGTTCGAGCACTTCGGCTTCACCCTGGAGAACATCCTGGAGAACGCCGCCGAGCTGCTGGACGCGTAAGCGCCATGTGGTGGTGGATGGCCGCGGCCATCCACCCTACGTGACTCCATCCTTGCGTAGGGTGGAAAACCCGCGAAGCGGTTTTCCACCTGCCAGACCGACGAAGAAACCATGGCCAAACGCCCTCTCAAAGTCGCCCTCAACGGATACGGCCGCATCGGCCGTTGCGTGCTGCGCGCCCTGCACGAGCGCGGCGCCGCGGCCGGTTTCGAGATCGTCGCGCTGAACGACCTGGCCGACCAGGCCAGCATCGAGTACCTGACCCGTTTCGACTCCACCCACGGCCGTTTTCCCGGCGAGGTGAGAGTCGACGGCGACTGCCTGCACATCAATGGCGACTGCGTGAAGGTGCTGCGCCAGAGCGAGCCCGAGGCCATCGACTGGGCGGCGCTGGACATCGACCTGGTGCTGGAATGCTCCGGCGTATGGCACAGCCGCGCCGACGGTGAGCGCTTCCTGGCGGCCGGCGCGCCGCGGGTGCTGTTCTCCCAGCCGATGGCCAGCGAGGCGGACGTCGACGCCACGGTGGTGTTCGGCGTCAACCAGCACTGCCTGAGCGGCGCCGAGACCCTGGTGTCGAACGCCTCCTGCACCACCAACTGTGGCGTGCCGCTGCTGAAACTTCTCAACGAGGCGGTGGGTCTGGAGTACGTCTCCATCACCACCATTCACTCCGCGATGAACGACCAGCCGGTAATCGACGCCTATCACCATGAGGACCTGCGCCGCACGCGCTCGGCCTTCCAGTCGGTGATTCCGGTGTCCACCGGCCTTGCGCGGGGTATCGAGCGCCTGCTGCCGAAACTGGCCGGGCGCATCCAGGCCAAGGCCATCCGCGTGCCGACGGTCAACGTCTCGTGCCTGGACATCACTCTGCAGACCGCCCGCGATACCTCGGCCGAAGAGATCAACCGGGTCCTGCGCCAGGCCGCCGAGGCCGGCCCGCTCAAGGGCCTGCTGGCCTACACCGAGCTGCCCCACGCCAGCTGCGATTTCAATCACGACGCCCATTCGGCCATCGTCGACGGCAGCCAGACCCGGGTGTCCGGCCCGCGCCTGGTCAACCTGCTGGCCTGGTTCGACAACGAATGGGGCTTCGCCAACCGCATGCTCGACGTCGCGGAACACTTCCTCGCCGTCTCCACGACTTCCAACTAACCAGCCCCCTCTGAAGGACTGACCATGACCGTTCTCAAGATGACCGACCTCGACCTCGCCGGTAAGCGCGTGCTGATCCGCGAAGACCTCAACGTGCCGGTGAAGGACGGCGTGGTGAAGAGCGATGCGCGCATCCTCGCCTCGCTGCCGACCATCAAGCTGGCCCTGGAGAAGGGCGCGGCCGTGATGGTCTGCTCGCACCTGGGCCGTCCGACCGAGGGTGAGTTCTCCGAGGAGAACAGCCTGGCGCCGGTCGCCGCCTACCTGAGCAAGGCCCTGGGCCGCGAAGTACCGCTGGTCAAGGACTACCTGGGCGGCGTCGAGGTCAAAGCCGGCGACATCGTGCTGTTCGAGAACGTGCGCTTCAACAAGGGTGAGAAGAAAAACGCCGACGAGCTGGCCCAGCAATACGCCGCCCTGTGCGACGTGTTCGTGATGGACGCCTTCGGCACCGCCCACCGCGCCGAGGGTTCGACCCATGGCGTGGCCAAGTTCGCCAAGGTCGCCGCCGCCGGCCCGCTGCTGGCCGCCGAGCTGGACGCCCTGGGCAAGGCCCTGAAGAGCCCCGAGCGTCCGCTGGCCGCCATCGTCGCCGGCTCCAAGGTCTCCACCAAGCTGGACGTGCTCAACAGCCTGGCGCAGATCTGCGACCAGCTGATCGTCGGCGGCGGCATCGCCAACACCTTCCTCGCGGCCGCGGGCCACAAGGTCGGCAAGTCGCTGTACGAGGCCGATCTGGTCGACACCGCCAATGCCATCGCGGCCAAGGTCAGCGTGCCGCTGCCGGTCGACGTGGTGGTGGCCAAGGCCTTCGCCGAAGACGCCGAAGCGACCGTGAAGGCCATTGCCGACGTCGCCGACGACGACATGATCCTCGACATCGGCCCGCAGACCGCCGCGCAGTTCGCCGAGCTGCTGAAGTCGTCCAAGACCATCCTGTGGAACGGTCCGGTCGGCGTGTTCGAGTTCGACCAGTTCGGCAACGGCACCAAGGTGCTGGCCCAGGCCATCGCCGAGAGCCCGGCGTTCTCCATCGCCGGCGGCGGCGACACCCTGGCGGCCATCGACAAGTACGGCGTGAACGAGCAGATCAGCTACATCTCCACCGGTGGCGGCGCCTTCCTCGAATTCGTCGAGGGCAAGGTGCTGCCGGCGGTCGCGGTACTGGAAGAGCGCGCCCGCTAACGCATCGGCGCTAAACCAAGTTCCCGTCTCCGCGGTCCCTTGCAGAGGAACCCCGGAGAAAGGAGCTAGGTCATGCGTCAGTTCGCGATACTGTTACTCTTTGCCGGCCTCGCCGGTTGCACTGGCAACGGCTCGGGCCCCAGCACCTGCGAAGTGCTGAGCCCGCCGGATATCATCCTGCCGACCACCCAGGACGATCAGCGGGTCGAGGCGCAGAGCACCGGCGACCCTACCCTGGATGTGGGTGAGCAGCAAAACTGCCCCTGACACGGAGCGTGCATGAGAGCTTTGATCCTGGCGCCGGTCGCCCTGCTGCTGGGCGCCTGCGCCGGCCAGCCGGAACCCGGCGACCACTGGACCCGCTGGGTCTGCGACAGCCAGGCCGAAGTGCTGTGGCGGCCGGTGGGCGACGAGGCGGTTGACCTGCGCCTGGGCGGCGACGACATCGTCCATCGCCTGCAGCGCGAACCCTCGGGTTCTGGCGCGCTCTATAGCGACGGCGTCCTGGCCTTCCACAGCAAGGGCGAGGAAGGCCTGGTGTACCGGGTGGCGGACGATGACCTGATCGGTCGCGGCTGCACGGCGCAGTAATAATGGTAACCCGCGGTTCGGACCATGGTCCGGGCCGGCAGTGCGGCGGGCCAGCGGCCCGTCGGATTCGAATCCCGCGTGTCGAACGGCGCGCGGGGCAGGGAGGGCGGACGCCCGATTCCCGAAAACTTGAACAAGGCCCGCCCCTGCGGCAGGCTTGCACACCTAACGACCCTGATTTGGGAGCTTCACAGATGGCACTTATCAGCATGCGCCAGATGCTCGACCACGCCGCCGAATTCGGCTATGGCGTGCCGGCCTTCAACGTCAACAACCTCGAGCAGATGCGCGCGATCATGGAAGCGGCCGACAAAACCGACTCCCCGGTGATCGTCCAGGCCTCCGCCGGTGCCCGCAAATACGCCGGCGCGCCCTTCCTGCGCCACCTGATCCTGGCCGCCATCGAAGAATTCCCGCACATCCCGGTGTGCATGCACCAGGACCACGGCACCAGCCCCGACGTGTGCCAGCGCTCCATCCAGCTGGGCTTTTCTTCGGTGATGATGGACGGCTCGCTGAAGGAAGACGGCAAGACCCCGGCCGACTACGACTACAACGTCCGCGTCACCCAGCAGACGGTCGCCTTCGCCCACGCCTGCGGCGTGTCCGTAGAGGGCGAACTGGGCTGCCTGGGCAGCCTGGAAACCGGCATGGCCGGTGAAGAAGACGGCGTCGGTGCCGAAGGCGTGCTGGACCACAGCCAGCTACTGACCGACCCGGAAGAGGCTGCCGACTTCGTCAAGCGCACCCAGGTCGACGCCCTGGCCATCGCCATCGGCACCAGCCACGGCGCCTACAAGTTCACCAAGCCGCCGACCGGCGACGTGCTCTCCATCGAGCGCATCAAGGAAATCCACAAGCGCATCCCCAACACCCACCTGGTGATGCACGGCTCCTCCTCGGTTCCGCAGGAGTGGCTGAAGGTGATCAACGAGTTCGGCGGCGACATCAAGGAAACCTACGGCGTGCCGGTAGAGGAAATTGTCGAAGGCATCAAGCACGGCGTACGCAAGGTCAACATCGACACCGACCTGCGTCTGGCCTCCACCGGCGCCATCCGCCGCATGATGGCCGAGCAGCCGAGCGAGTTCGACCCGCGCAAGTTCTTCGCCAAGACCATCGTCGCCATGCGTGACATCTGCATCGCCCGCTACGAAGCCTTCGGCACCGCCGGCAACGCCTCCAAGATCAAGCCGATCTCCCTGGAAGGCATGTACCAGCGCTACGCCAGCGGCGAGCTGACCGCCAAGGTCAACTAAGCGGCCCGCTGTACCGAAAGCCCCGCTCTGCGGGGCTTTCTCGTTTAGGGATGCGCCTCACGTGGAGGCGCCAGACGGTGCGCGCGGCGCGCCCTACGGAGAGCTGCGTATGAGACTGTTCATCATGGCCTTGGCCTGCATGGTGCTGCTCGGCTGCACGCAGCGGCCGGCGACGGACTCGCCCGGTCCCGCCCCGGCGCAGCCTGCTCCGGACCCGCAGCGCTGCGTGGCGCGTGCCGAGTGCACCACCAAGGTCTCGCGCACCCTGCTGTTCGTCTTCGACTACGCCGCGGCCGGCGGCCATCTGGTGCAGCGTCGGCAGCGTCTTCTGTTCACCCCGGCCGATGCCCCGCCCAGCGACTGGCCGGCGCTCTCCATCCGCCTGGCCGAGCCGACCGACAGTCGCTTCGAGTTCGACGCCGAGTGCCGTGTCGCACGGTGCCGCTACGACGCGGCGCAGCTGCTGCGGGTCTACCGCAGCTACCTGGCCGACCGGCCCTGCTCGCTATTGCAGGACGCCGCGATCCGCGCCTGCGCGGACTAGTCGGCGAGACAGTGCGGCGCGGCGGACAAGAATGTCGTGCGAGCTTCGTCCCCGACTCCAGTGGACCGCCCGCGACTTTCGCCGCCACCCTTCAAGCCCGGTGCGGAGCGGTCGATAACCGGGATATGCTGCCACCAGGCCATCCGGGCCGCAGAATCGGCATTCACCGAGCAGGAGCAACCATGGGCTCAATAAAAACAATCCAGGCCCGCTACACCCTCATCTTTGTGGCCTTCATCGCGGTGGTGTTTCTTCTCACCGAGGAAGGCATTCGTCATTTCGTTGCGCCCAAGCTGAAGGCCGCGGAAGAGCAGCTGGTGTTGAACCAAGTCAGTACTATCTCGGAGAGCATCCTCTTCGAACTGGCCAGGGTCGAGGCGCAGTCGCGCAGCATCACCCAGACCATCCCGTTGCTCGACAGCGACAGCATCGACGCCGTGGTGCCCGGCCTGGTCGACCAGTACGGCGACCCCAAGGTGTTCGGCGGCGGCATCTGGCCGCTGGCGCAGAAGCGCTCGGAGCGCGACAAGCACAGCACCTTCTTCCACCGCGACGCCAGCGGGCAGATGACGGTCAACACCTACTGGAACTCCGACGAGGCGCCCGCCTACTACGAGCAGGCCTGGCACCGTGCCGGGCAGCAGGCGCCGGCGGGGCGCTGCGCCTGGGCCGCCGCCTACAAGGACGACGCCAGCGCCCAGCCGCGCACCAACTGCGCCATGGCCATCCGCAAGGACGGCGCGCTGTTCGGCGTGTCCACCATCGACGTGACGCTGGGCTTCTTCAACAACCTGGTGGCGGAGAAGGAGAAGGAAATCCAGGGCGAGGTGATGATCGTCGAGCCGGACGGCAAGATCCTCAGCAACCAGGCGCGCATCGGCGGCGAGATCGTGCTGAAGAATGTCTCCGAGCTGGCCGGGCAGTCGGCGTTCGTCGGCGAGATCCAGACGGGCCTCGGCAAGATCGGCCGCGAGGCGCTGTACAAGCATGAGTTCGACAACGCCGGTGATGACTGGACCTTCTACCTGCAGCCCATCCCCGGCACGCCCTGGCTGCTGGCGGCGGCGCTGCCGACTCACCTGCTGACCGAGAACAGCGCCGACGTGCTGAGCACCCTGGCCTACATCCAGGTGCCGCTGGTGATCCTGCTGCTGGCCATCATGCTGTTCTCCATCCATCAGCTGATGCAGCGCCTGCACGTGCTGCGCGGCAACATCGATTCGCTGTCCGCCGGCGACGCCGACCTGACCCGGCGCATCGCCCTCAAGGGCCAGGACGAGATGGACGCGGTCGGCGAGTCGGTCAACCGCTTCATCGCCTACCTGCAGAACATGATCGCCGACGTCACCCAGGCCTCGGCGGTGATCGCCGAGGAGCTGGCGCAGCTGCAGCAGCAGTCGCGCCACACCAACGAGGTGCTGACCCGCCACGCCAACGAGACCGACCAGGCGGTGACGGCCATTACCGAGATGAGCTCGACCGCCGACACCGTGGCGCAGAGTGCCACCGAGACGGCTGCCTTCACCCGCAATGCCAACGATAACGCCGAGCAGTCCAAGCAGGTGGTGGCCGAGGCCTCGACCAGCGTGCTGGCCCTGGTCGACGAGGTGGAAAGCGCCACCGCGCGGGTGCTGGCCATGCAGCAGGACGCCCGGCGCATCAACGATGTGCTCGGGGTGATCGGCGAGATTGCCGGGCAGACCAACCTGCTGGCGCTCAACGCGGCCATCGAGGCGGCTCGCGCGGGCGAGCAGGGCCGCGGCTTCGCCGTGGTCGCCGACGAGGTGCGCGCCCTGGCCGGCCGCACCCAGCAGAGCACCTCGGAGATCAACGAGATGCTGGCCAAGCTGCAGCAGGGCGTGAGCTCCGCCGTGCAGGCCATGGAGCAGACCAAGGCCAGCTGCCAGGCCACCGCCGACCGCACCGCGCGGGTCAACGTCGGCCTCGACGACATGGCCTCGTCGGTCGGCCGCATCCACGACCTCAGCGCGCAGATCGCCACCGCCGCCGAGGAGCAGAGCGCGGTGACCGAGGAGATCAACCAGAACATGGTCGCCATCCGCCACATGGTCGACGACCTGGTCGCCGGCGGGCAGCAGGCGGACCGCAGCGCCGATGCGCTGCTGGCCTCCAATCGCCGCCTGGTGGAACTGGTCAGCCGCTTCAAGGTGCGCTGACCGTTCGCCGCGGGCGGCTGCCTGAGGGCGGCCGTGTTCAAGTTTCGTTCACGGCCGCGACGGAGCCCGTCTTTGCGCGGAGCCAGGCCGAGCCGGCTCCCGGCGGGCTACGGCATTCACACCATCCATGGGGATCGCGCGAGACGCGAGGTTCGGTCGTTCGAGCAACGACGCTCCGCGCAAAAGCTGGCCCGTCCCTACGGGTTGCGCGCAAGATGACGCCCTGCGTTGTTGCGCAACCGCCCTTGCCAGCGTCCCGCGCCTGGCGGAACGCCGCCCGGCCTGGCGTGATTTGCCCAGCAACGCGGCTCGTGAACGGAACGTGAACAGACCCCTCGCCATGACTACACCCTTCAAATACCTCCAGGGCTATCCACCGCACCTGCAGCAACAGGTGATGCAGATGGTCGCCGAAGGTCGCCTCGGCGATTACCTGGCCAAGCGCTATCCCGATCGCCATCAGGTGCAGAGCGACAAGGCCCTGTACGGCTACACGGTGGAGCTCAAGCAGGAGTACCTGCGCAGCGCGCCGGCCATCGACAAGGTGCTGTACGACAACCGCCTCGACCTGACCCACCGCGCCCTCGGCCTGCATACGGCAGTCTCGCGGGTGCAGGGCGGCAAGCTCAAGGCGAAGAAGGAGATCCGCGTGGCCGCGCTGTTCAAGGACGCGGCGCCGGAGTTTCTCAACATGATCGTGGTGCACGAGCTGGCGCACCTGAAAGAGGCCGAACACAACAAGGCCTTCTACAAGCTGTGCCAGCACATGCTGCCGGACTACCACCAGCTGGAGTTCGACCTGCGCCTGTACCTGACCTGGCGCGAGATGGCCTCCTGATCTAGAGGAAATGCTCATGGACGAGATCAATCCCTACGCGACACCGCGTAGCACGTTGCGCAGCGACTCCGCGGCGCCTGCCGGAAAGCCTCGGGGTTATGGCTGGTACAAGGGTTTCAGCCTGGCGTACGGGCTGCTGGCGGTGGTGGTCTGCCTGCTGTTCGTCTCGGAGCAAGCGCGCGCCTCGCCGCTCTGGGGCGTGATTCCGCTGGTCCTGCTGGCGCCGCTCATCAGCTACCTCTTGGTGGCCAACCGTCTTCGGCGCCTGTCCTACAGCTGGCTGCCCCTGCACCTGATCGGCGTCTGCCTGCTGTTCGGGCTGCTCGTCGACAGAGACGACCCGCAGGACCGGGTCAAGGCGACGGTCTTCCTGTTTCTGGCGACGGCGAGCCTGCTGTCCTGGCTCTCCAGCCTGTACTTCCACTGGCGTCTGGGCAAGAAATGAGCAGCCTTCTGCAGGCCGCTGCGGCTGCGCTTCGGCGCCGGTCATCCCCGGCTTATCCACAGAGCCATCCCCGGCCTCTGTGCAAAAACACCCGCTAGAACGCGCGCTGTTTCCGGCGCGACCAAAGGACTGGAGCGCTACCGATGGCCGATGCCATAGTGGTCGAACCCGATGCAGGAGAAGCGCCATGAGCAGCGCCCCGCTCACGCCCGAGCAATTGAGCAGCTTCAGTCCGATGGATTTCCTCACCCCGGCCTACCGCCAGCAGCTGCACGCCAGCCTCAAGTACCTGCAGCGCCCGGCCGGCACCCAGCTGCTGCAGAAGGGCGAGCGTGCGCTGGCCCAGTATTACCTGCTGGAAGGCAAGGTGGCGGTGGATGTGGGCCCCGGCCGGCAGACCCTCGAAGGCGGCTCGCCGCATGCGCACCTGCCGCTCAACCCCGGTCAGGTCAACCCGCACGGCGTCAAGGCGATCACCGACGTGCGCCTGTTCGCCGTCGAGCATCAGTTGCTCGAACGCCTGCTCGGCTGGAGCCAGGAGGCCGCCTACCAGGTCAGCAGCCTGGGCGGCGAGGGCATGGTCGAGGCGCACGGCGAGGACGACTGGCTGGCGCGCCTGCTCAGCACGCCGCTGTTCGGCCGCCTGCCGCCGTCGCACCTGCACGCGCTGCTGGCGCGCTTCGAGTACCTGCCGGCGCGCGCCGGCGAGGCGGTCGTCAGCTACGGCGAGCCGGGCGAGCATTTCTACGTGATCAAGCAGGGCCGCGCGCGCATCAGCCTGCCGCAGGCCTATCGCGAGCAGCCCACCCAGGAACTGGCGAGCGGTGACTTCTTCGGCGAGGAGGCGCTGGTCAGCGGCGCGGTGCGCTCGGCCAGCGTGATCATGCTGGAGGACGGCGAACTGGCGCGGCTGCACCGCGACCTGTTCGTCGAACTGGTGCGGCCCAGCCTGATCCCGCGCATCGACGGTCCGCAACTGGAGCGCCTGGAGCGCAAGCACCTGTTGCTCGACGTGCGCCTGGCCGTCGAATACCGCCTCGGCCATCTGCCGGACAGCCTCAACCTGCCGGTGGCCAATCTGCGTACCCACGCCGATGCCCTGGAGCGCGACACCTGCTACATCGTCACGCCGGAGGGCGGCATCCGCAGCGAGCTGGCGGTGCACCTGCTCAACCAGCTGGGCTTCGAGGCCTACCTGTTGAGCGCCGACGGCGCCGGGACGGCCTGAGCGCCATGCGCCGCTGGTGCCGTGTCCTGCTGCTCGGCCTCGTTGTCGGCGCGCTGACCGCCCAGGCGCAGCCGCGGGAATGGCTGGTGGTCGGTACGCCGTTTCCGCAGATATTCGAGCAGGGCGATGACGGCGACGTCCACGGCCTGGCGCCGGCGATCCTGCGCCAGATCGCCGTGCAACTCGGCGCCGAGCTGCGCTTCGAGCTGTATCCCTGGACCCGCGCGCAGCGCATGGTGGAGCTGGGGCAGGCGGACATCCTGGTCGGCCCGTACCGCACCGCCGAGCGCGAGGCGCGGTTCGCCTTCGCGGCCGCGCCCTTCTACCAGGACCGCATCGTCTTCTACGTGCGTGGCGACAAGCGCATCACCTGGAACGGCGACTACGCCAGCCTCGGCAGCCGGCGCCTCGCCGTGGTGCGCGGATGGATCTATGGCAGCCGGTTCGAAGCGCGGCGCGCGGACCTGCATCCGGTGGCGGTCGAAACGGTACGCAACGGCCTGCGTATGCTCGATGCCGGGCGCATCGACCTGCTCGCCAGCAATCAGCGCAACACCGTGCCGCTGCTGCAGGCACTCGGGCTGCGCGGGCGCATTGTCGAGCTGGCGCCGCTGATCGACGTGCAGCGCGGCTACTTCGCCTTTCCCCGGGGGCCCGGCCACGACCCGCTGCGCCAGCGCTTCGACCAGGCCTTCGCCGCGCTGGTGGCCTCGGGAGAGTTGGCGCGCCTGGCGACGCCACTCGGGGTCAACGTGCCCTGAGCGGGCTCACGCTACGCCGACGATCCGCCAGGGCGCCTGGCCCAGCCTCACCTCGTCACCCGGCCCGCGGCCCAGCAACTGCTGGCCGAGCGGCGCCTGGGCGGTGATCAGCAACACCTCCTGGCCGGCCAGTTGCAGTTTGAGGCCCGCACCGTCCGGGCCCAGCAGCAGGCACTGGCGGCGATCCTGCGCGTCGGCCAGGTGAATCAGCGCGCCGAGCTGGATGCCCTGGTCATCGTCGTAGGGGCGCATCTGCAGCGTGCGCCAGGCGGCCAGCGCGTGGCGGATCTCCTCGACCCGGCGCGACTGGCCGGCGGCGAGGTAGGAAGCCTCTAGGCCGCGGGTATCGTACTTGTTCTCGGCCTTGCTCTCTTCGTGGGTCGCCGCCTGGCGCGCGGTCTCCGCGGCGGCGACCAGCAGGTCGAGGTCGGCTTCGAGGCGCTGGCAGACCAGCTGTTGCAGCAGATGCTTGTCCATGGTGCTAGTCGGCGTGTGGCGGGGCGGGCAGGTTAGCAGCCCGGCGGGCCGCGGCGCATGCCGATGTGCGGGATGTCGTCTTCCAGGTATTCCTCGGTGACGGCGACGAAGCCGTAGCGGCCGTAATAGCGCTGCAGGTGCGCCTGGGCCGAGAGATACACCGGCAACCCGGGCCAGCGCGCGGCGCAGGCCTGCAGGGCGTGCTCCATCAGCGTATGACCGAGGCCATCGCCGCGCGCCTCGGGGGCGATCACCACGCGGCCGATCACCACCTCGCCGTCGTGGCGGGCCGGGTCGAGCAGGCGTAGGTAGGCCAGCAGTTGTCCGTCGCGCCAGGCCAGCAAGTGACAGGTGTCGCCGACCAGGTCCTGGCCATCCACTTCCTGGTAGGGGCAGTTCTGCTCGACCACGAAGACGCGGGTGCGCAGTTCGAGCAGGGCGTAGAGCTCGTGGGTGTCGAGCTCGCGATGGTGCTTGGTGTGCCAGCTGAGGGTCATGGGCGTCGCGGTCGTGTCCGGTGGGGCTGCGATTCTGTCACAGGCCGGCCCGCGCCTCGATCTTGCCGAGCAGCCACTGCAGGCCGGCCAGGTGTTGCTGGTCATGGCTGCACAGGTAGTGCACCAGGCCGCGCAGGGTCGTTTCGCCATAGCCTTCGAAGCGGGCGCGGCGGCGGAACTGCTCCGGCGTGATCGAGCCGATCAGCGCCAGGGTCTCGCGGCGCGCGTGGCGCAAGTCGGCCAGCACGGCCTCGGCATCCGCCTCGGCGTAGCGGCGCTCGCGGGCCATGGCCTCGCCGTCCAGCGAGACCAGCAGCGGGTTGTCTTCCTCGAGGGTGCGGCGGATGCGTCGCTGGTAGCCCTCTACCTCCACGTCGAGCACATGGCAGAGCTGCTCGAGTGCGGTGAAGGGTTCGCTGGGTACGCCGTCCCAGCAGGCCGGCGCCCAGTGCCGATACGGGTCGGGAAAGCTGGCGAAATGGGCGGCCAGCTGATCGGGAAAGGCGGCGAGGGCATCGAGTGTGGCGTGCATGCCGGAGCTCCTGCGGACGGAGTCGGCATGCTGGCACGCGCCGCGCCGGCTGGCGCGATACAGATGGCGGTTAAAACGCCTCGTCCGTCTGCTAGACGCTCGGCGACCCGTCGATGCGCACCCGGTTGCGGCCCTCGGCCTTGGCCTGGTACATGGCCATGTCGGCCTGGCGGATCAGCTGGGTGGGGCTGCCCTCGCCGCGGCTCAGGGCGATGCCGATGCTGGCGCCGACGCGCACCTCGCCCGCCGGCGTGGCGATGGGCTGGCCGAGCCGCACGAGGATGCGTTCGGCCACCTCGCGGGCGGCCTCGTCGGAGGCGAGCGCCTCGCACACCAGAACGAATTCGTCGCCACCCAGGCGGGCCGGCAGGTCGCAATCGCGGGCGCAGTTCTGCAGGCGCTGCGCCACCTGCTCCAGCACCTGGTCGCCGAGGGCATGGCCGTGCTGGTCGTTGATCGGCTTGAAACCGTCCAGGTCGATCAGCATCACCGCCAGCGGCTCGCCGTTGCGCAGGGAGCGGCGCAGGGCCATTTCCAGATGCTGCTGCAGGGCGTTGCGGTTGGCGAGGCCGGTCAACGGGTCCTGCAGGGCCAGGGCCTGCAGGCGCAGGTTGGCGGCGGCCAACTCCTCGGTGCGTTCGGCCACGCGCCGCTCCAGCTGGCGCTCCTGGGCCTGCAGGCTCGCCTCGCGCTGGCGCTTGTGGGCGTTGAAGCGCGCGGCGAGGGCGAAGGACAGCAGGATCATCTCCAGCATCGAGCCGATCTGCATGGCGTGCAGGGTGAAGAAGTTCGAAGGGATCAGGGCGAAATTGCGCAGGGCCATCAGCGCCGCGCCGCACAGCAGCATGGTCCAGGCCAGGGCGAAGAAACCGGCGCCCGGCACGCGCCGGCGTACGCTGACGAAGGCCACGCTGAGCAGCACCGCGCAGACGCTGACGCCGAAGATCGACATGGCCTTCAGCGCCAGCGGCACCGGCAGCAGCAGGGTGGACAGGGCGCAGCTGAACACCACGGCGAACCACAGGCCGAGGAACCGGTCCCAGCGCGGCAGCCAGCGGCGGGTGTCGAGGAAGCTGCGGGCGAACAGCAGGGCGATGGCGCCGGCGGCGCTGATGCCGAACGGCAGCGCGCGGTTGGTCCACCAGCCCGCGCCAGGCCAGAGCAGCTGGGCGCCGAGGCCGTTGAGGCCGAGCAGGCCGATGCAGAAGGTCGAGACGAACAGCACGTAGTAGATGAACGGCCGCTCGCGCAGGGCGATGAACAGCAGCAGGTTGTAGCTGCCCAGCGCCAGCAGGGCGCCGAGGTAGATGGCCTGGGCCAGGTAGCCGCGGATGCTGTGCTGCTCGTGCTCGGCCAGGCTGTAGAGGCTGGTGGCGAGCGTCATGCTGCCGGAAGAGCTGGCGCGCAGATAGAGGGTGCGGCGTTCGCCCGGCTGCAGGTGCAGGTCGAACACCGGGGTGCGATTGCCGACGCTGCGCTGGTCATACACCACCATGTCGCCGGCGTGGCCCAGGCGAATGCCGTCGCGGCCCACGTCGAACAGCTGCACCCGGTCCAGCGAGGGATAGTCGACTTCCAGCCGCCAGCGTCCCGGATGGCTGGCCGTCGACTCCACCTCCACGCGCAGCCAGATGGCGCCGCTGACGTAGCCGAAGCCCAGGTCGCGGCGCGTGGCGCTGGAGGTGAAGCGCTCGGGGTGGGCGATCAGCTCGTCCAGTTGCAGACGGCCTTCGGGGTCGGCCAGGTAGTCGGCCACGCCGTACAGCGGCAGGGCGTCGGTGTGGTCCGTCAGCTGCAGGGTCGCGGCCCAGCCGGGCGTGGCCAGCAGGCAGAACAGAAGCAGCAGCGAAGACAGGGCGGAGCGCATCGGGGGTCCATGGCGGTGAGCCGGTGGCCAATAGTGGCAGAGCGCCACGGCGTGCGCCAAGCCGGATGTGATCACAACTGGCAGCGCCGGCGCGGCGCGCTGTCGCGATCGGCCTGCTCGCGGCGGCCGGGGGCTGCTATGGTCTGTGCCCATCTTTCCTCGAGAATTCGCCATGCCCGCACCCTGCGTCCTGATGCCCCTGCCGCGCCGCGACTACGACCCCAGCGAGGCCGCCCTGGCCTGGCGCGCGTTGCGCCGCGCCGGCTACCGGGTGTGCTTCGCCACGCCGGATGGCCGGCCCGCCGAGCCGGACCCGCTGATGCTCAGCGGCGAAGGCCTGGATGCCTGGGGGCTGGTGCCGGGGCTGCGTCGGCTCAAGCTGCTCGGCCTGCTGCTGCGCGCCCGTCGCGAAGCCCGCCTGGTCTGCGCCGAGATGCTGCGCGATCCAGACTATCTCCAGCCGTTGCGTCACGAGCGCCTGCGCGTCGAGGATTTCGCCGGCCTGGTGCTGCCCGGCGGCCACTGGGCCCGGGGCATGCGCGAATACCTGGAGAGCGAGACGCTGCAGGCCTTCGTCGCGGCCTATTTCGCCGCCGACAAGCCGGTCGCGGCGGTCTGCCACGGTGTGCTGCTGGCCGCGCGCAGCAAGGGCGCGGACGGTCGCTCGGCGCTGCACGGGCGCAAGACCACCGGCCTGACCTGGAAGATGGAGAAGACCGCCTGGGACCTGACCCGCTTCTATGGCCGCTGGTGGCAGGGCGACTACTACCGCACCTACGCCGAGGCCGCGGGCGAGCCGGCCGGGCACATGAGCGTGCAGGGCGAGGTGGGACGCCTGCTGGCCAGCCCGGCGGATTTTCTCGACGTGCCGAAGGACGCTCCCGACTTCTGGCGCAAGACCAGCGGCCTGCACCGCGACACACCGGAAGACAGCCGCCCGGCCTGGGTGGTGCGCGATGGCAACTATGTGTCCGGGCGCTGGCCGGGGGACATGCACGAACTGATGCGGCGGTTTATCGAGCTGCTGCCGGCGGTCCAGGTAGGCGTAGAGCCGTAGCCCGGATGCAATCCGGGAATACAGGCGGACCGCCCCCGGATTGCATCCGGGCAACATGCTCTATCGAACTGTTGCCCGCGGTGTAGATCGGCAGCGGCCGGTGCGCACGGTATACCCTACCGTCCTTAGCGCGCGTAGAGCGCATCGGAGGCGCCCTGTCTCCCTGTGGAGGGAGCCCGGCAAACCGTCAGGCGTACTGCGCGGCGGCGTGGGCCGAGGCCCAGGCCCATTGGAAGTTGAAGCCGCCCAGGTGGCCGGTCACGTCCAGCACCTCGCCGATGAAGTACAGCCCCGGCGACTTCTGCGACTCCATGGTCTTCGACGACACCTCGCGGGTATCGATGCCGCCCAGGGTCACCTCGGCGGTGCGGTAGCCCTCCGTGCCGGCCGGCACCAGGGTCCACTCGGCCAGCCTGGCCGCCACCGCCTCCAGCTCCGCCGGGGTGTACTGCTTGAGCGGCTTGCTGACGAACCACTGCTCTGCCAGCAGGCCGGCCATCTTCTTGGTGAACAGCTCGGCCAGCAGGGTCTTCAGCTCGGTATTGGGACGTTCGCGCTGCTGGGTGGCCAGCCACTCGGGCAGGTCGATGTGCGGCAGCAGGTTGATGCTGATGGCGTCGCCCGGCTGCCAGTAGGAGGAAATCTGGAGGATCGCCGGGCCACTCAGGCCGCGGTGGGTGAACAGGATGTTTTCCTTGAAGCTCGTGCCGTTGCAGCTGACCACGCAGTCCTCCACCGAGGTGCCGGACAGTTCGGTGCACAGCGCCTTGAGCTGCGGCTCGGTGATGGTGAAGGGCACCAGGCCGGCGCGGGTCGGCAGCAGGCTGTGGCCGAACTGCTTGGCCACCTGATAGCCGAAGCCGGTGGCGCCGAGGGTGGGGATGGACAGGCCGCCGGTGGCGATCACCAGCGACTCGCAGGTGAGCTTGCCGGCGCTGGTGTGCAGGGCGTAACCGGCATCGGTCTTGCCGATGGTCTCGACCGAGGTGTCCAGGCGCAGGTCGACGCCGTGCTCGTCGCACTCGGCCAGCAGCAGGTTGAGGATGTCGCTGGCCTTGCGGTCGCAGAACAGCTGGCCGAGCTTCTTCTCGTGGTAGGGCACGTCGTGCTTGATCACCAGCTCGACGAAGTCCCACTGGGTGTAGCGGGCCAGGGCCGACTTGCAGAAGTGCGCATTTTGCGAGAGGAAGTTGGCGGGCTCGCAGTACAGGTTGGTGAAGTTACAGCGGCCGCCGCCGGACATGAGGATCTTCTTGCCCGGCTTGTTGGCATGGTCCAGCAGCAGGACCTGGCGCCCGCGTGCGGCGGCTTGCGCCGCGCACATCAGGCCGGCGGCGCCGGCGCCGATGATTATGACCGGGAAGAAGGACACGGCTGAACCTCGATGAGTGCAAAGCCGCGCATTCTAGCGGAAAGCGCCGCTCGGCCTGCGCCGCGGTCGTCGGCCGGGCGGGAGCGATGCGCGGGACCGGCCCTCTCCCCCGGCCCCTCTCCCGCAGGCGGGAGAGGGGTGGCTTCTGCCGAGGCGCCGTGCGACGACTATGCGCGTGTTATGTCGCCTGCATTCGAAGCGCAGGCACCGTCAGGCCATTCCGTGAAAGCATGCAGTACATGTATCGCATCGACTGGCGCGAGCCTCGCCACCTCGCAAGCGAGAGAAGTCGCACGGCGAAAGGCACGAGCGCCGCTCCGGCCCCCTCTCCCATTCATGGGAGAGGGTTGGGGAGAGGGCGGTCGGCTCACCGGCATCGTCAGGCAGTTCCGCGAAAACACGGCTGGACCTGTATCGGCATCGTCTGGCGCGCTCCTCGCCACATCGCGAGCGAGAGAAGTCGCACGGCGAAAGGCACGAGCGCCGCTCCGGCCCCCTCTCCCATTCATGGGAGAGGGTTGGGGAGAGGGCGGTCGGCTCACCGGCATCGTCAGGCTGTTCCGCGAAAACACGGCTGGACCTGTATCGGCATCGGCTGGCGCGCGCCTCGCCACCTCGCGAGCGAGAGAAGTCGCACGGCGAAAGGCACGAGCGCCGCTCCAGCCCCCTCCCCCATTCATGGGAGAGGGCGGTCGGCTCACCGGCATCGTCAGGCTGTTCCGCGATAACACGGCTGGACCTGTATCGGCATCGGCTGGCGCGCGCCTCGCCACCTCGCGAGCGAGAGAAGTCGCACGGCGAAAGGCACGAGCGCCGCTCCAGCCCCCTCCCCCATTCATGGGAGAGGGCGGTCGGCTCACCGGCATCGTCAGGCCGTTCCGTGAAAGCACGCAGCACCTGTATCGGCATCGGCCGGCGCGAGCCTCGCCACCGCGCGAGCGCGAGAGAAGTCGCACGGCGACAGGACGAACGCCGCTCCAGGGCCTTCTCCCATTCGTGGGGGAGAGCCGCCTTATGCCGCCTTGGCCTGCGCTGGCTCGGCCGGGCCCTTCTGCAGGTGCGCCACCAGGGTGCGCAGGGGCGCCAGCTGGCGGCAGATAAGCCCGAGTTGCACCTGCACCAGACGATGACCCTCGTCCATCTCGTCGGGCAGTTGCTCAAGCTCCTCGGCCAGGTTCTGGTCGGTCTCGTCATAGACCGCCACCGGTTGGCCGCTCTGCAGGCCGGCGGCGATGGCGTCGAGGCTCTGGCTGATATGGGCCACGGCGCGGTCGTGCAGGGCGTCGCTGGCGTCGTCGGCCAGGCTCGCGCGGTGCGCGCCGAGGGCCGACAGGTAGCTGAGCAGCGTGTGCGACAGCACCAGGAAGCGGAAGCCGGTCTCGGCGTCCTTCCGGAAGTGGCCGGGCTCCAGGAGCATGTTGGACAGGGTGGTGGACAGCGCCGCGTCGGCGTTGTGCGCGTTGCGCCGGGCCAGGCGGTAGCTGAGGTCGTCGCGGGCGCCGGACTCGTACTGCTGCATGATCTGCAGCAGGTAGCGGCTGTTGCTGCTCAGGGTGCTGGCCAGCACCTGGTTGAGCTTGCGACCCTGCCAGTCCGGCAGGATGAAGAACACCGCCAGGCCGGCGATCACGGTGCCCAGCACGGTGTCCACCAGGCGCGGCCAGAGCAGGGTGTAGGCGTCGCTGATCTGGTTGAAGCAGAGCACCACCACCAGGGTCATGGCGGTGGTGGCCAGGGTGTAGCGGTCGACCCGGTTGGTGAAAAACACCACGCCGGCGCCGACGGCGAACAGCGATTGCAGCAGTGGGTCGGGAAACAGGCGGATCAGCGCCCAGCCCAGCACCAGGCCGATCAGCGTGCCGCTGACCCGCTGCACCAGGCGCAGGCGCGTGGCGCCGTAGCTGGGGCGGCAGACGAACAGGGTGGTGAGCAGGATCCAGTAGCCCTGCTGCGGGTGAATCCAGTGCAGCAGGCCGTAGCCGGCGAGCAGCGCGGCGGACAGGCGCAGGGCGTGGCGGAACACCAGGCTGGTGGGGGTGACGTGCTGGCGCAGGCGCTCGAAGGCTTCCTTGAAGGTCTGCGGCGAGCGGTCGAGCAGGCTGCTGTCCTGTTCGTCGGCCAGAGCGTCGGGGTTGCTGGCGCTGGACAGCTTGCGCTCGAGGGTGGCGAGGTTGCTGGCCAGCGCGCCGAGCGAGCGCAGCAGGCGGCGCCAGGCGGGGTTCTGCTGCTCGTGCAGGTAGGTCATGGAGGCGTCGAGGTCGGCCATGGCCTGGCTGTTGTCGTTGTAGTCGAATGGCTGGCGCAGCCGAATCGCCCGGCCCAGCGCCTGGCAGGCCTTGCCCTGCTGACTGAGCAGGCGGCCGCAGCGGAACATCACGTCGCTGTGGAAGAAGGCCTCGGCCAGGGCGTTGTAGGGGTAGTGCGAGGAGCTGGCGCGTTCGTGGATATCCTGGGCGATGAAGTACAGCTTGAGGTAGCGGTTGGTCTTCTGCCCGCTGCGCTTGCGGCTCATGCGGTTGAGGATGATCTCCTTGGCCAGGTTCAGCGCCGTCACCACCCGGCCATTCTGCCGCGCCAGCTCCAGGCGACGGGCCTCAAGGTCGAGCTGCCTGACCGGCTCGAACAGCGAGGCCTTCAGGCGCAGGTAGGCGCCGAGTTCATCGAACACCCGCGACAGTGCCTGCTGCACCGGTTGCTGGCTGAACAGCGCGCTCCAGACGATGCCCAGCAGGCCGTACCAGGCGGCGCCGCCGATCAGCAGCAGCGGCTCCTGCCAGAAACCACCGGCCATGCCGCCGCGGTGCTCCAGACCGATGGCCGTGTAGATCGCCAGGATCAGGGTGGCCTGGGCCACCGCGGCGTAGCGCTCGCCAATGCCGCCGAGCAGGGTCATGGCGAAGGCCGCCAGGGCCAGCCCGCCGCCGAACAACCAGGGGTAGGGGAACAGCAGTTGCACGGCGCTGGCGGTGGCGCCGAAGCAGGTCAGGGTCACCAGCAGCGCCTGGCTGCGGCCGCGCCAGTGGTCGTCGCTCTCGGCCAGGGCGCTGGCGATGCAGCCGAGGAACAACGGGATGACGAAGGCGATGCGGTCCAGATACCAGCACAGCGCCATGGCCCCGGCCAGGGCGATGAATACCCGCACGCCGTAGGTGAATTTCTCGCGCGCCCAGAGATGGCGCAGTGTGGATCGCAACGATGAGGGCATGGGCGAACGGCGGCCAGGCAAGAAGAATGGTGTGCCGAGAAGACGGCGCAGGAGGCGAGCGAGGCACCCCTTTTTTGACCTTTCGTTCAGAGGATAGCCGTTCGTGTCGAGCGGGTGGAGTCGGCCCGCTGCGGAGAGGTGTGCACAGGACGGGCGAAAGACCTAGCCGAGACAATGGCGGTCGTCGGACTCACCGAACCTCGGCAGGGTGCACCGCGCGCACCATTCGCGCGGCTCCGATGGTGCAGCTGGGGTTCAGTCCTCGCTGTCGTCCTCGTCGCTGCCGTCCACCTTCATGCCCAGCTCCTTGATCTTGCGCGTCAGGGTGTTGCGACCCCAGCCCAGCAGCACGGCGGCGTCGCGGCGGCGGCCAGCGGTGTGCTTGAGCGCGGTCTCGATCATGATTCGCTCGAAGGCCGGCACCGCGCTGTCCAGCAGGCTGGACTGGCCGCGGGCCAGGGCCTGGTCGGCCCACTGGCGCAGGCCCTGTTCCCAGTTGGCGGCGGGGGCGTTTTCCTGAGGCTGGGTGAGCAGCTCCGGCGGCAGGTCGTCGATGTGCACCTCGCGACCGGAGGCCATCACGGTGATCCAGCGGCAGGTGTTCTCCAACTGGCGCACGTTGCCCGGCCAGGGTAGATGCTTGAGGTAGTCCTCGGTCTCGCTCTTTAGCAGCTTGGGCTCGACGGCCAGTTCCTGGGCGGCGCGGCCGAGGAAGTGGCGGGCCAGGGTCGGGATGTCCTCGCGGCGGTCGGCCAGGCGCGGGATGTGGATGCGGATGACGTTGAGGCGGTGGAACAGGTCCTCGCGGAACTTGCCGGCCTGCACCAGGGACTCGAGGTTCTGGTGGGTGGCGGCGATGATGCGCACGTCGACTTTCACCGGGGTGTGGCCACCGACCCGGTAGAACTCGCCGTCGGCCAGTACGCGCAGCAGGCGGGTCTGGGTGTCGGCCGGCATGTCGCCGATCTCGTCGAGAAACAGGGTGCCGCCGTCGGCCTGCTCGAAGCGCCCGCGACGCTGGTTGGCCGCGCCGGTGAAGGCGCCTTTCTCGTGGCCGAACAGCTCGGACTCCATCAGGTCCTTGGGAATCGCCGCCATGTTCAGCGCGATGAACGGCGATGCCGCGCGCGGGCTGTGGCGGTGCAGGGCGTGGGCGACCAGCTCCTTGCCGGTGCCGGATTCACCGTTGATCAGCACGGTGATGTTGGAGTGACTCAGGCGGCCGATGGCGCGGAACACCTCCTGCATCGCCGGCGCTTCGCCGATGATCTCCGGGGTGCGCGAGAGCGAGGCCGGAGCCTCCAGGCTCTGCTGTTCCTGGGCGTGCTGGTTGGCGCGCTTGACCAGGGACACCGCCTCGTCGACGTCGAACGGCTTGGGCAGGTACTCGAAGGCGCCGCCCTGGTAGGAGGCCACCGCGCTGTCCAAGTCGGAGTGGGCGGTCATGATGATCACCGGCAGGCGCGGGTGCATGTCGCGGATGCGGGCCAGCAGGTCCAGGCCACTGGCGCCGGGCATGCGGATGTCGGAAATGATCACGTCCGGCTGCTGGCGGGACAGGCGGGTGAGCACGCCATCGGCGCTGTCGAAACTCTGGGTGGTGATGCCCTCCTGCTGCAGGGCCTTCTCCAGCACCCAGCGGATGGAGCGGTCGTCGTCGACGATCCAGACGGTTTCACTGCGGCTCATGGCTGTGCGGCTCCTTGGTCCAGGGGCAGGAAGATCGAGAACACGGTATGGCCCGGATGGCTCTCGCATTCGATCAGTCCCTGATGCTGGCTGATGATGTTCTGGGTGATGGCCAGGCCCAGGCCGGTGCCGTCGGGGCGACCGCTGACCATGGGGTAGAAGATGGTTTCCTGCAGCTCCGGCGGAATGCCCGGACCGTTGTCGATGATCTCCACCTTTACCACCAGGCGATGGCGGGTATGGCCGATGGTGAACTGGCGGAAGGTGCGGGTGCGCAGGCTGATGCGGCCCAGGCGCAGGTCGCTCTGGGCCGAGAGGGCCTGCAGGGCGTTGCGCACGATGTTGAGCATGGCCTGGATCAACTGCTCGCGGTCGATCAACAGGTCGGGGATGCTCGGGTCGTAGTCGCGCACCAGGGTGACGCTGCCCTGGGCCTCGGCCTCGATCAGGCTGGCGACCCGCTCCAGCACCTCATGGATGTTGGTCATGGCCAGGGAGGGCAGCTTGTTCGAGCCGAGCATGCGGTCGACCAGGTTCCGCAGCCGGTCGGCCTCCTCGATGATCACGTTGGTGTAGTCGCGCAGGCCTTCTTCCGGCAGCTCGCGGGCCAGCAACTGGGCGGCGCCGCGGATGCCGCCGAGCGGGTTCTTGATTTCGTGGGCCAGGCCGCGCACCAGCAGCTTGGTGGTCTCCTGCTTGGACAGCTGCGCCTCTTCCTTGGTGATGCGCAGCAGGCGGTCGCGCGGGTGCACTTCCAGCAGCAGCAGGGTCTGGCCGCGGTTGAGAATGGGCGTCACCGCATAGTCGACGGTGATCGTCTGGCCGGCCAGCGAGGTGAGTTGGGCTTCGCGCTTGGTGAAGGGATGCGCCTGTTCGACCGCCTGACGCAGCGAGCTGAGGGCCTCGGGAGATTCGGTGAACAGCTCGCTGATGAACTGGCCGTGGCTGCGCTGGCCGCTGACCGCCAGCAGCATCTCCGCGGCCGGGTTCATGTACTCCAGGCGCAGCTCGGCGTTGAGCAGAATGGTCGCGGTGGTCAGGTTGTCCAGCAGTAGGCGGTGCAGGGCGTCGTTGATCATGGCAGGTAGATGTCCCGGCGATGGGCTGGAAAATGCAAGAAGCAAACCAAGGCCCCGAAAAGACGCGAATTTCTGCCAGCCGCCGCCCTCGGGCTACGTTTGGGCGCAGCCGGCGAGGTGTCGAGTGAACCAAAACGGGGAGAGTATAGAAATCGGTGCAGCGATGCGCACCGATTTGGTGCGCATTGTCAGTCGACGAAGGGAAGGATGCTGATGATGCCCTTCGGCGGTTCGGCGGGCTTGTCTTCGATAGGGCATTCCGGGCGGACGCCCCAGTCCTTCTTCTTGCAGGGGTTGGTGCGGCGCTTCTCGGCCAGGGAGATGCGCTTCATGTGAAAGGGCTGGCTCGGCGTGCGTTCGACGATGCGACCCTGGGCATCGACGATCTCCACCGAGATCTGGTGGGTGCCGCGGTCGACGTTTTTCAGCGGAAACACCGGGCTGCGCCCGGCCTCGCTCGCCGGCTGGCCGTCCATGATCAGGCGGAAGCTGTGGCCGGCGTGCAGGGCGGGCTCGCTGGTGGCGCTGACGATCAGGTCGCCGCTCATCTCGCGCAGGGTGGCGTCCGGCTCGGGCACCAGGATGCGCAGCACCTGATAGCTGAGTTCCTTGGGCAGCGGCTCCGCGACCCTTGGCGGAGGCACTTTGGTGGGGCGCATGGCGTTGGACGGTGCCATCTCCACCCGCTCGGCCTGCTCGGACTGGGGCTGGTCGGTGAAGACGCGATTACCCTCGGCGTCGACGTAGGTGTAGACGCCGGCCTGGGCGGCGAAACTGGCGAGGCCGAGGAGCAGGCAGGGCAACAGGCGTGGCATCGGGGCGTTCTTCACTCAGGGGGCCGGTCGGGGCGTGGGCTTGGGCGGCGCGGCATTCTGCCGCGCCGGGCTGTTCAGGCTGATGCGCTGCACGGTGAACACCACGGTCGGGCTCTGCTGCACCTGGCGTTCGCCGTTGAGCACTTCCACCGCCAGGCTGTGTTCGCCGCGGTCGACGTTGGTCAGCTGCAGGCGCGGGACGTTGCTGGCCTGGCCGTAGGGCTGGCCGTCCAGCAAGAGGCGGAAGCGGTGGCCGGGCATCAGGCGCGGTTCGATCTGCACGCCGACGGTGAAGGTGCCGTTGTTGGCGCGCAGCGCCGCCTCGTCGGGCAGGTTGGTCAGCTGCAGGGTGCCGTAGGGCGGCAGGTCGCTGTTCGCCGGCGGGGCTTGCTCGGTCACCACCGGCTCCTGCGCTTCCACCGTATTGGTCGGCGGCAGCTCGACCGATTCGGCGCTCTGGCCTTCCGGCGGCTGGTTGGTGAAGACGGTATTGCCGTTGGAGTCGGTGTACTTGTAGATCTGCGCGGCGGCCGGCAGGGCCAGGGTGCAGAGCAGGCAGGCGGTGAGCAGGCGCATCGGTAAGCTCCTGAAGGGTCCTGCGGCAAGGGTTGCACCGCGCGGCGTACCTGGCAAGTCCGCGCTGCGGCCCGCGTGGCGTGGCGCACCAAAATTGCGGCGGAAAAAAAGAGGCCTCCCGAAGGAGGCCTCTCAGATGAGCCGGAAAGCTCAGGACTGGATCAGACGCTGTAGTACAGGTCGTATTCCAGCGGGTGCACGAAGGTGCGCACCTTGATTTCTTCTTCGCTCTTCAGCTCGATGTAGGCATCGATGAAGTCGTCGGAGAACACGCCGCCCTTGGTCAGGAACGCGCGGCCCTTGTCCAGTTCTTCCAGCGCCTCTTTCAGGCTGCCGCACACCTGCGGGATTTCCTTGGCCTCTTCCGGCGGCAGGTCATACAGGTTCTTGTCGGCGGCATCGCCGGGGTGGATCTTGTTCTGGATACCGTCCAGACCGGCCATCAGCAGAGCTGCGAAGGCCAGGTACGGGTTGGCGGCCGGGTCCGGGAAGCGCGCTTCGATGCGGCGGGCTTTCGGGCTGGAAACGTACGGGATACGGATCGAGGCGGAACGGTTGCGGGCCGAGTAGGCCAGCATGACCGGGGCTTCGAAGCCCGGGACCAGACGCTTGTAGGAGTTGGTCGACGGGTTGGTGAAGCCGTTCAGGGCCTTGCCGTGCTTGATGATGCCGCCGATGAAGTACAGGGCGGTGTCGGACAGGCCGGCATAGCCTTCGCCTGCGAAGGTGTTCTTGCCATCTTTGGCGATGGACAGGTGCACGTGCATGCCCGAACCGTTGTCGCCGTACAGCGGCTTCGGCATGAAGGTAGCGGTCTTGCCGTAGGCGTCGGCGACGTTGTGCACGCAGTACTTCAGGGTCTGAACTTCGTCAGCCTTGTTGACCAGGGTGTTGAACTTCACGCCGATTTCGTTCTGACCGGCGGTCGCCACTTCGTGGTGGTGAACTTCTACGACCAGGCCCATTTCTTCCATGGCGTTGCACATGGCAGTACGGATTTCGTGGTCGTGGTCGCACGGCGGAACCGGGAAGTAACCGCCCTTGACGGCCGGGCGGTGGCCCTTGTTGCCGGACTCGACATCGGCGTCGGTCATCCAGGAGCCCTGTTCGGAGTAGATCTTGAACATGGAACCGGAGATGTCGGACTTGAACTTCACTTCGTCGAAGATGAAGAACTCGGGCTCCGGGCCGACGAAGACGGTGTCACCGATACCGGTGGTCTTCAGGTAGGCCTCGGCGCGCTTGGCGATGGAGCGCGGGTCGCGGTCGTAGCCCTGCATGGTGCTGGGCTCGATGATGTCGCAGACCAGAATCAGGGTCGGCTCTTCGGTGAACGGGTCTAGCACGGCGGTATCGTCGACCGGCAGCAGGATCATGTCGGAGGCTTCGATGCCTTTCCAGCCATGGATGGAGGAGCCGTCAAACATTTTGCCGACTTCGAAGAATTCGTCGTCCAGGGCGTCACGGGCCGGCATGGTCACATGGTGCTGTTTGCCCTTGGTGTCGGTGAAGCGCAGGTCAACCCACTTCACGTCGTGTTCTTTAATCAGTTGAAGCGACTTCGACATGGTGTCCTCCAGGTGGATGGGGCCGGCTTCGCCAGCCTCCGGAATCGGTGCAAAACCGGGCGGATGGTCCGCCAGGCCTGGCTGCCTCACAAGGGAGCAATTTGCATGCCAGTGCCCCGGAATGGGCTGAGGGCCTGAAACTCAGGGGTGCCGGGGGCTGCAAGTGGATTCCGGGTGTTTTTATGCACCGAATGAGTGCCAGGAAATGCCTGGCCGCCCTGTTTTGGTGCTCGCGTTGTTTTTTGGTCAAAGCTTGAGCAGTTTCCGCTATAATCCGCGCCCCTGTTTTTCGGCACGCACTCCGGCGCTCGTTTTCCCATGAAACTCATCGTCAAACCCTTCGCGGAAATCACCATCAAGAGCCGGCCGGTGCGCAAGCAGTTCATCCGCCAGCTGGCGAAGAACATCCGCACGGTGCTGCGTGACCTGGACCCCGAACTGGAGGTGCAGGGCGAATGGGACAACCTGGACCTGATCAGCCGCGTCGGCGAGCGCAAGGTCCAGCTGGAGATGTTCGAGCGCCTGCGCTGCACGCCGGGCATCGCCCACTTCCTGGAAGTGCACGAATACCCCTACGTCGACTTCGACGACACCTTCGAGAAGTGCCGCGAGCACTTCGGCGCCGGGCTCGCTGGCAAGGTCTTCGCCGTGCGCTGCAAGCGCGCCGGCAACACCCATGACTTCACCTCGATGGAACTGGCCACCCACGTCGGCAGCCGCCTGCGCCGCGAATGCGGGGCCGCCGGCATCGACCTGAAGAACCCCGAGGTAGAGGCGCGTTTCGAGGTGCGCTACGACCGCCTGCTGATCATCCACGCCCAGCACGAGGGCCTCGGTGGTTATCCGCTGGGCTCCATCGAGCAGACTCTGGTGCTGATGAGCGGCGGCTTCGACTCCACCGTCGCGGCCTATCAGATGATGCGTCGCGGCCTGCTCACCCACTTCTGCTTCTTCAACCTCGGTGGCCGTGCCCATGAGCTGGGCGTGATGGAAGTGGCCCACCACCTGTGGAGCAAATTCGGCAGCTCGCACCGCGTGCTGTTCATCAGCGTGCCGTTCGAGGAGGTGGTCGGCGAGATCCTCTCCAAGGTCGACAACAGCCAGATGGGCGTGGTGCTCAAGCGCATGATGCTGCGCGCATCCAGCCGCATCGCCGCCGAGCTGAACATCGATGCCCTGGTGACCGGCGAAGCCATCAGCCAGGTGTCCAGCCAGACCCTGCCGAACCTCTCGGTGATCGACGCGGTCACCGACACCCTGGTGCTGCGCCCGCTGATCGCGGCGCACAAGCAGGACATCATCGACACCGCGGTGGCCATCGGCACCGCCGAGTTCGCCAAGAACATGCCCGAGTACTGCGGCGTGATCTCGGTGAACCCGACCACCAAGGCCAAGCCCGGCCGCATCGAGCACGAAGAGAGCCACTTCGACATGGCCATCCTCGAGCGCGCCCTGGAGCGCGCGCGGCGGGTGACGGTGGACCGGGTGATCGACGAGCTGGGCCAGGACGTGCAGGTCGAGGAAGTCGCCGAGGCGCTGGCCGGGCAGATCGTCATCGACATCCGTCACCCGGACACCGCCGAGGACGAACCGCTGGCGCTGCCCGGCATCGAAGTGCAGGCGCTGCCGTTCTACGCGCTGAACAACCGCTTCAAGGAACTGGACGAGAACCGCCAGTACCTCCTCTATTGCGACAAGGGCGTGATGAGCCGTCTGCACGCCCACCACCTGCTCAGCGAGGGGCATGCCAATGTGCGCGTCTACCGTCCGCGCTAGGGCGACCCGCCTGCTCAGCGAGGTGCGCCGTCGGCGCCCTCCCGATCAGGCCGTTTAATTCCCCGTTCATCCGGGTCGCGTAGAGTGCGCGGCCACTGGTTTCAGAATCCTTAATCGAGACGACATCGTGATCGAAAAACTGCGCAACATCGCCATCATCGCCCACGTCGACCATGGCAAGACCACCCTGGTAGACAAACTGCTGAAGCTCTCCGGCACCCTCGACCGCAAAGAAGCGGAATCCGAGCGCGTGATGGACTCCAACGACCAGGAAAAAGAGCGCGGCATTACCATCCTGGCGAAGAACACCGCCATCAAGTGGAACGGCTACAACATCAACATCGTCGACACCCCCGGCCACGCCGACTTCGGCGGCGAGGTAGAGCGCGTGATGTCGATGGTCGACTCCGTGCTACTGGTGGTCGACGCCCAGGACGGCCCCATGCCGCAGACCCGCTTCGTGACCCAGAAGGCGTTCAAGGCCGGCCTGCGTCCGATCGTGGTAGTGAACAAGATCGACCGTCCGGGCGCACGCCCTGACTGGGTCATCGACCAGATCTTCGACCTGTTCGACAACCTCGGCGCCACCGATGAGCAACTCGACTTCCCGATCGTCTACGCCTCGGCCCTGAACGGCATCGCCGGCATGGACCACGAGAAGATGGACGACAACATGGATGCCCTGTTCCAGGCCATCATCGACCACGTGCCGGTTCCGGACGTCGATGTCGACGGCCCGTTCCAGATGCAGATCTCCCAACTGGACTACAACAGCTTCCTCGGCGTGATCGGTATCGGTCGTATCGCCCGTGGCCGCGTCAAGACCAACACTCCGGTAGTTGCCATCAGCGACGACGGTACCAAGCGCAATGGCCGCGTGCTGAAGATCATGGGCCACTCCGGCCTGCAGCGCGTCGAAGTGGCCGAAGCCGAAGCCGGCGACATCGTCTGCGTTTCGGGCATGGACGAGCTGTTCATCTCCGACACCCTGTGCGACCCGCAGCACATCGAGGCGCGTCCGCCGCTGACCGTCGACCAGCCGACCGTGAGCATGACCTTCCAGGTCAACGACTCGCCGTTCGCCGGCAAGGAAGGCAAGTTCGTCACCAGCCGCAACATCAAGGACCGTCTGGACAAGGAGCTGCTGCACAACGTCGCCTTGCGCGTCGAAGCCGGTGATTCCGCCGAGAAGTTCAAGGTTTCCGGTCGTGGTGAGCTGCACCTGTCGGTACTGATCGAAACCATGCGTCGCGAAGGCTTCGAGCTGGCCGTGGGCCGTCCGGAGGTGGTGATCATCGAGAAGGACGGCGTCAAGCAGGAGCCGTACGAGAACGTCACCATCGACATCGAAGAACAGCACCAGGGTCCGGTGATGGAGCAGATGGGTCTGCGCAAGGGCGACATGACCAACATGGTTCCGGATGGCAAGGGTCGTATTCGTCTGGAGTACGTGATCCCGGCTCGCGGCCTGATCGGTTTCCGTAACGCCTTCCTGACCATGACCTCCGGCACCGGCATCCTGACCTCCACCTTCGACCACTACGGTCCGGTGAAGGCCGGCGACGTCGCCCACCGCCAGAACGGCGTGCTGGTCTCCATGGCCACCGGCACCGCGCTGACCTACTCCCTGGAAACCCTGCAGGACCGCGGCAAGCTGTTCCTGTCCCCGGGCGACGAAGTCTACGAAGGCCAGCTGGCCGGCATCCACAGCCGCGACAACGACCTGGTGATCAACCCCACCAAGGCCAAGAAGCTCGACAACATGCGTGCTTCCGGCAAGGACGAAACCATCCAGTTGACCCCGGCGCTGAAATTCACCCTGGAACAGGCTCTGGAGTTCATCGACGAGGACGAACTGGTGGAAGTGACGCCGAAGTCCATCCGCCTGCGCAAGAAGATGCTCAACGAGAACGACCGCAAGCGCTACGAGCGCAGCAAGGTCTGATCCTCGCGCAATGAGTGAAAAGCCCCCGTCGGAGCGATCCGGCGGGGGCTTTTTTCATGCTGCCGCGTTTACAGCGCGCTCGGGCAGCGCACGCCGACCGCGGCGAAGGCGGCCGTGGCGTCGGTGCTGTCGTAGCCGCGGTTCAGCGCGGACTGGATCACGCCGCAGGCGCCCTGGTCGAAGCCGCTGGTCTCGGTCCAGTAGAAGCGGTTGGCATCGACGAACACCTCGAAGGCCTTGCGCGTGTTCCAGCCGGCGCTGCGGCTGAGCAGATGGAAGGCGCGGTTGTACACGCCGCTGGAGTGGTGCACGTCGAGGCCGTCGTAATACTGGCTGGCGTGATCGATGGAGGCGCCGTCGCGGCTGGGCTGGTCCATGTAGCGCAGCGAGCCGTTGCCCTTGAAGATGTCGGCGCCGACCTTCCAGTCGTTGCTGCCGCGCATGAAGTACTCGGCGGCTTCGCCGGCCATGTCAGAGAACGCCTCGTTGATGCCGCCGGACTGGCCCTCGTAGACCAGCCCCGAGTTCAGCTCGGTGAAGCCGTGGCTGACCTCGTGGGCCGAGACGTCCAGCGACACCAGTGGATGGAAGCGGCTGCGGCCGTCGCCGAAGGTCATCGCCTGGCCATCCCAGAAGGCGTTCTCGTAGCCGCTGCCGTAGTGCACCTTCATGTACAGCTTGCGCTCGTTGAGCGGGCGCAGGCCGTCGAACCAGCTGCCGTACATGCGGAACACCACGTTGCCGAAGTAGTGCGCGTCGTTGAGCGGCGAGTAGGCGCCGTTGATTGGCTTGTAGTCGTTGTACGGGCAGGCGAAGCGGAAGGGCGTGACGCTGCGGTTGTCGTAGCGGTGGTTGAGGTTGACGGTGATCACGTCGCCGCTGTTCATCTGGCAGTTACTGGTGACGACCAGCGGGCCGTAATCGCTGCCGTACTGGTATTGCCCGGTCTTGCTGTTGCCGCCCGGTCCGGTCGCCTCGGCATGGGCCAGGCCTTCCCAGCGCGCGAGCAGCTCGCCGGTGTTGGCCTCGATCATGAAATGCGGGCGCGACGGCCTGGCGCCGGCGATGAAGAAGGACACCACATAGGCCAGCTGCGCCTGGCTCCGCTCATTCAGGCGCACCACCAGCTCGCTCTGCGGGTTGCTCGGCGGCAGGGCGCTGTGGATCAGGCCGCGGGCGCGCTGCAGCGCCTGCTCCGGGGTCAGGGTCGGGGTGGCGTCGCGGGCCAGGTCCTGCTCGATGCCGACCAGCATGCGCCCGGAGCGTGTGGGGCTGCGTCCGCTCGTCTCGGTGATGGCTTCGCCCCACACGCGCACGCCCTTGTAGAACTGCTGGTAGCGCACCACCTGGTTGCCGCTCGGCATTCGCGCGCTGGCGCTTTCGTCGAGTTCGTCCTGGGCCAGGCCCAGGTCGCGGTGGATGTCACCGCCGGCGATGCCTGCGCGGGCGGCGGGCAGGCTGGCGACATCGACCAGCTGCGCCGCGAGGGCAGCGGCGGGCAGGCCGAGGCTGGCCAACAGCAGCGATTGTGGGATCAGTTTGTTGTGCATGGTCTTCTCCTTGGGTACGGAGGATGGCTCCGTGGTGGGGGCCGACCGCCTTGTGGGCGGTCGGCGTTACTCGTCGCGGCGGGGAGGCGGGTAGCCGACCGACGCAACGAAAAGGAGGAAGAGAGCGCAGCCGCGGCGGGCGCGGCAGGGCGGTGCGGAATCAGCTGAAGCGCAGCGTCACACGGCGGTTATGTCGGCTCTTCTTTTCGATCTTGTCGCAGGTCACCGCGCCGACTTCGGCGGTGTTGCGCACGTGGGTGCCGCCGCAGGGCTGCAGGTCCACGCCGGGAATGTCGATGACCCGCAGCGTGCCGTCGCCCTGCTGCGGCGGCGGAACCTGGGTGCGGCACAGGCCCGGCAGGCCGCGGTACTCGTCGGCGGACAGTGTGCGCACGTTGACGTCGAGCGCACCGTCGACCAGTTCCTTGAGGCTCTGGGTGATGCGGTCCTTGTCGAGGGTCGATTCGGGCAGGTCGAAATCCAGGCGGCCCTTGTCGACGGCGATGCTGCAACCGGTCACCGGCGCGTCGACGATGGCGCACAGCAGGTGCAGGCAGGTGTGCATGCGCATGTGACGGTAGCGGCGTTCCCAGTCCAGGCAGCCCTGCAGCTCCATGCCCGCGTGCAGCTCGGCGCGGCTGCCGTCCTCCAGCTGGTGCCAGATGATCGAGCGCAGCAGCGGGTCGCGCTGGGTGCCGGTCACCGCCACGGCGGAGCCATCGGGCAGCAGGAAGTGGCCCTGGTCGCCGGGCTGGCCGCCCCCGGTGGGATAGAACAGGGTCTGATCCAGCGCCACGCCCTGATCGCTCACCGCCAGCACGCGGGCGGTGAAGGTGTGCTGGTAGGGCAGCTCGTCGAACAGCGGGCGGGTGTGCAGGGCGGGTGCCGTCATGGTCAGCCTCCTACGCTCAAGATGTGGGGTTTGAGAACCGCCTGCACCAGCTGGTTGAGGCCGGGCGGGTCGAGCAGCGTCATGTCCTGCTGGGCGTCGATCACGCGCAGGTTCAGCGGGTAGCGCGGCGCCGGAACCAGCGCGCCGAAGTTGCGCAGGCGGTACTGGCGGTGATGGCGTTCGCGCACCGTGCATTCCAGGGCCAGGCAGCCGAGCAGGCGGTGGTCGGCGTCGAGCACCGTGACGTCTTCCGCCTCCGGCAGCTCGCCGACCAGGTGCACGCGCTCGCCGAGGACGAAGGCGCCGAGGTAGCCGCGGCCGCCGGCGACGCTGGCGCGCTGCATCTGCAACTGGTTGACGATGCTGACCCGGGCATTGGCCGGTACATCGCGGGTGATGACGCAGGCGGGACTGACGAAGGCGTGGTCGCCGATGTGGATGGCGCCGAGAATGCGCGCGCCGGCGCCCACCTCCACACCGTTGCCGAGGGTCGGGTGGCGCTTGCCGCCGGGGTTGTCGGCGATGCCGGCGGCGCCCAAGGTCACGCCGCTGAGCAGGTAGCAGTCGTCGCCGATCTCGCAGGTCTCGCCGATCACCGTGCCGAAGCCGTGGTCCAGCACGAAGCGCCGCCCGATGCGCGCCGCCGGGTGGATCTCCACGCCCGACTGGAGCTTGCCGGCGTTGGCCAGGCGATGGGCGATCAGCTCGCGCAGCGGCAGCCCGCCGTGCAGCCACACCTGGTGGGCCAGGCGGTGGAACAGCACCGCCTTGAACGAGGCATAGGTCTCCAGGATCAGTTCGCTGCGCCCGCAGGAGGCGGGGTCGCGGTCGGCGTAGGCCTGCAGGTCCTCCGCCACCTGGTCCACGGCGCGGTCCATGATGCGGTCCAGGTACGGCATCAGCGGGTCCAGGTGCTCCGGGCGCAGAGCGTGCACCAGATGGTCGAGCAGCCCGTCGTAGAGTTTCAGGCGGTCGAGATAACGCATTCCGTCGTCCTCCACGGCTAGCAGTCGAAGTGCGGCAGGTAGCTGTCGACGCCGTCGTAGACCAGCGTCAGTACGCGCGCGCCGCGTGGCAGCTCGCCGGCCAGCTGGGCGATGGCCACCAGGTTGGCGGCCGACGACAGGCCCAGGCTGATGCCGTCGCTGCGCATGGTGCGGCGCACCCGGTCCAGGCACGCCTGCTTGGTGACCTTGAGCATGCCGTCGAGCACGCCGAGGTTGAGGATGGCCGGCACCAGGCCGATGGACAGGCCCTGGATCTCGTGCGGCGCGTGGCGGTCGGCGAGCAGGTCGCACTGCTCCGGCTCCACGCCGAACACCCGCAGCTGCGGCCAGTGCGCCTTCAGCGTCTCGCCCAGGCCGGTGACGTGGCCGCCGGTGCCGATGCCGGCGACCAGGCACGCCGGCGGCAGCTCGGCGAAATCGCGGAGGATCTCCTTGGCCGTGGTGCGCCGGTGGATCTCCGGGTTGGCCGGATTGCGCTGCTGGTTGAGCATCACGTAGCCGGGATTCTCCAGCTGCAACTCCATGGCCAGCTCGCCGTGGGAATTGTTGCCGCGGCGGCTGTCGGACAGCACCACCTCGGCGCCGTACAGGCGCAGCAGCTTCTGCTTCTCCGGGCTGTAGTTGTCGGGGATCACCAGCACCACGCGGTAGCCGAGGATGTTGCCGGCGATGGCCAGGCCGATGCCGGTGTTGCCGCCGCTCGGCTCGATGATGGTCTGGCCGCCGCCCGGCACCAGGATGCCGCGGGCCTCGGCGTCGCGGACCATGGCCAGGGCGATGCGCGCCTTGTGGCTGCCGCCGGGGTTGAGCGATTCCAGCTTGGCGTACACATCGAGCCCGGTCTCGGCGCTGAAGGCCGCCAGGCGCACCACCGGCGTCTCGCCGATGGCCTGCAGCAGGGATTCGTGGATCATCGGCCGGTCCTCAGTACAGCGGCATGTCGGGGTCGACATCGCGGGCCCAGGCCTTGAGGCCGCCGCGCAGTACCGTTACCTCGATATGGCCGGCCTCCAGCAGCTGGCGCGCGGCGCGTTCGGCGCGAGGGCCGCCGTAGCAGATCAGGCAGAGCGGGCGGACACGGTCCAGCTCGTGCAGGCGTTCGCCCAGCTCGCCCAGTGGGATGTTGAGCGCGGTGGGCAGGCGGCAGACTTCCAGCTCGTTGGGTTCGCGCACGTCCAGCAGTTGCAGGTCCGCGCCGCTGGCCAGGCTCAGCTGCAATTGCTGCGGGCTGACGAACCGCGCGTCATCCAGTGCGGCGTCGCCAGTGGCGGTGGCCGCGCAGGCGACCGGGGGCTCGGCGCGCAGCGTGCGGTCCGTGCGCGCGGACGAGCAGGTGATGCAGTCGGCGCGGCGCTTGAAGCGCACCTCGGCGAACCTCATCGCCAGGGCGTCGAAGCGCATCAGGCGGCCGACCAAGGGCTCGCCGATGCCGAGGATCAGCTTGATCGCCTCGGTGGCCTGGAGCAGGCCGACCACCCCGGGCAGCACGCCGATCACGCCGCCGGCGTTGCAGTTGGGCGCCAGCTCGGCGGGTGGGCTCTGTGGATACAGGCAGCGGTAGCAGGGGCCGTCCTGGTGGTTGAACAGGCTGACCTGGCCGTCGAAGCGGTGCAGGGCGCCGTACACCAGCGGGCGCTTGAGCAGCACGCAAGCGTCGTTGAGCAGGTAGCGCGTGGCGAAGTTGTCGGTGCCGTCGATCACCAGGTCGTAGTCGCCGACCAGCTGCAGCGCGTTGTCCGGGGTCAGAGCGCAGTCGTGGGCGTCGATGCGGATATCGGGGTTGAGGTCATGCAGGCGGCGACGCGCCGATTCCACCTTGGCCTGGCCGAGGGTGCTGGTGCCATGCACTACCTGGCGTTGCAGGTTGCTGCTCTCGACCCGGTCGAAATCCACCAGGCCGAGGGTGCCGATGCCGGCGGCGGCCAGGTAGAGGCTGACCGGCGAACCCAGGCCGCCGGTGCCGATGATCAGCACACGGGCGTTCTTCAAACGCAGCTGGCCGCTGCGGCCGACATCCGGCAGGGTGATGTGGCGCACGTAGCGGCGCACCTCGTCGTTGCTCAGCTCGTCGCAGTCCAGGCCGCCGGAGGTGGCGAGCATGATGTCCAGCTCGGCCTCGCCCGGCAGCGGGCTGTCGGCCTCCAGCAGTTCGCCACCGGCGGTGAGCAGGAAATGCTCCTTGAACTGGTCGTTGCCGTAGAACAGGTGCTCGCGCAGGCCGGCATGGCGGCCGCAGACGTCCTCCACCAGCTCGCGCACGGTACGGCCCTGGCCCTCGACCCGCGCCGCGGGAAGCCTGGCGACGCGGGCCAGCACTTCCGGAAAGATCACCACACTCATAGCCAAACTCCTTTTGCAGGCCGTTAAGGGGAGCCGGGGAATTCCCGGCTGCAGACGAATTCTTCTCCGCTCCACTCGAACAGCTTGGCGCCGCGCGCCTCGCCGGCGCGCACATCCACCACCAGGTAGGCGACGGGATGGATGGGCTGGCCCATGAACAGCGCCTTGTCCTCGTCTTCGCGGCTGAAATAGGCGCCGACGTCGGGGTGCGAGTGGTAGATGACCCGCACCGGGTTGTCGCCGCGCAGGCTGTGGTTGAGCAGCAGGGTGTCGGCCACGGCGAAGGTGTAGCCGTTGGCGGCGCTGCGCCGGTACACCTCGGGATCGAGCCGGTTGAGCCGGTTCTGGATGTTCTCGCCGCAGTGCACGCGGGCGTCGGCGAAGACGAAGCCGCAGCATTCCTCGGGATAGGTCTCGGCGGCGTGGCGATAGATGGTCTGCAGGGCTTGGTGATCGAGGACGTCCATGTCGGTCATGGCGCTAGTCCTTCTTCGCCAGCAGTCTTTCCACCGGCACCTTGGTGATGGCGAAGCCGGCCAGCAGCAGGGCGGAGTACAGCGCGAGGTCGCGGGAGATCGGCAGGCCCTCGTACCAGGAGCCGACGATCACGGCGAACACCGGGAAGATGATGAAGACGAACGAGAGGATCACCGGGCTCAGGCGCTTGAGCAGGAAGAAGTAGACGATGAAGCCGCCCACCGAGGCGCACAGGCCCAGGTAGGTCAGCGCCCACCAGGAACGTGCGCTGATGCCGGCGAAGTCCGGCTGCTCCACGCCCAGGCCGACGAGGAACAGCATCAGCCCGGCCAGGCCGATGGGCAGGGTGTTGTAGGTGATGACGCTGATGTCCGCGCCCTTCTTCTTGGTCACCACGTAGCACAGGGCGTGCATCACCGCGGCGGCGAGAATCGCCAGCACCCCGGCGAATTCGTCGTGGGCCAGGCTCAGGCCCTGGCTGCGCAGGATCATGAACAGGCTGGCGAAGCCGATGCCGATGCCCATCACCTGCGACAGGTAGATGCGCTCGCGCAGGAACAGCGCGGAGAAGATCAGGATGAACACCGGCATGCAGCTGAACAGCAGCGCGGTGAGGCCTGACGACACATGGGTCTCGCCGTAGTTGAGCAGGTAGTAGGGCAGGCTGAAGTAGCACAGGGTGACGAAGACGAAGAAGCCCCGGTGGCTGCGCGGGAAGAAGATTGAGTCGCCGCGGATCAGGGCGAAGCAGATGAACAGCGGAAAGGCGATGAGGAAGCGCAGGCCCGAGGCGGTCAGCGGCGGCACGGTCTCCACGGCGATCTTGATGCCGAGCCAGGTCGTGCCCCAGCTCAGGCAGACGATCAGGAACAGCAGGCTGGTAACCAGCGCGCTCAGCCAGTACTTCCGGTTTTTACCGGTGTTTTCAATCACCGCTGACATTGGCATGATGACAATCCTTCGTTTCTGCCGAATTGAACCCTAATTCGCGGGAATCAATCGCGATTGATACTGGCCGATGAGGCTATTTGGACGGAAAATGGCTGTCAAACCAATTATTGACACGGTGTCAATTCTTCGAGAGGCCCTAAGCTCGGGCCATGGCGCCAAGTACAAGCGCCTGGCCGAGGCCCTGCAGGCGCGCATTCTGGAGGGCAGTCTCGAGGGAGGCGCCAAGCTGCTGCCGCACCGCCATCTGGCCGATCGCCTCGGCGTGACCATCGGCACTGTCAGCCGTGCCTACGCCGAACTGGAGCGCATGGGCCTGGTGGTGGCGCGCATCGGCGACGGCACCTTCGTCCGCCAGCGCGACCTGGAGCGCAAGCGCGACGCCGGCTTCAGCAACTTCGTGGAGGAGCGGCCGGAGCAGTTCGACATGAGCCGCAACATGCACATCCCCGGTCTGGAGACCAGTCTGCTGGCGCAAAGCCTGGCGGACCTGGCGCGCGACCCGCGCACCCTGGCCGAGCTGACCCTCTACACCCCGGATGCCGGCCTGCCGCGCTATCGCCAGGCCGGTGCGCACTGGCTGGCCCATGGCGACTTCCAGCCCCAGGCCGAGCAGGTGCTGTGCGTCAACGGCGGCCAGCACGGCCTGCTCTGCACCCTGATGGCGCTGCTGCGGGCCGGCGACACGCTGGTCACCGAGCAGCTCACCTACCCGGGCCTGATCACCGCCGCGCGCATGCTCGGCATCAAGCTGCTCGGCGCGACGATGGACGAGGAAGGCCTGATCCCCGAGTCCCTCGACGAGCTGTGCCGGCACAACCGCGTCACCGCGCTGTACTGCACGCCGACCCTGCAGAACCCGACCACCGGCGTGATGTCCGCCAGCCGCCGCGAAGCCGTCGCCGCGGTGTGCCGCGAGCACAACCTGCTGATCGTCGAGGACGAGGCCCACGCGGTGCTGGTGGCCGATCGCCCGCCGCCCCTGAGCGTCTACGCGCCGGAACGCAGCATCCTGATCGGCAGCCTGAGCAAGGCCATGGCCGCCGGCCTGCGGGTCGGCTATCTGCATGCGCCGGCGACCCTGGTCGGACGCATCTCGGCCACCCTGCGCGCCAGTTGCTGGATGGCCACGCCGCTGGCCATGGAGCTGGCTACCCACTGGATCGACAGCGGCGTCGCCGACCAGCTGCTGCGTCAGCAAGTGGCCGAGATCGGCCGGCGCAAGGCGCTGGTGCAGGGCCAGCTGGAGGGCCTGAGCTATCGCACTCATCCCCAGTGCCCGCACTTCTGGATCGAGGTGCCCGAGCCCTGGCGCGCCTCGGACGTGGAAGTGGACCTGAAGCTGAAGAACTGCCTGATCGCCACCGCCGAGGCCTTCGCCGTCGGTCGCGCCGCCGTACCGCAGTTCGTCCGCGCCAGCGTCAGCAACGCCTCGCACGACGACTCGCTGCTGCTGCACGGCTTCCAGGCGCTGGCCGGCGCGTTGCGTCAGGATCTCGGTCAGTTCGACGAGTGAATGGCGCGTTTTCGCACCTTGATGGCGCATTGCCTTCTACCGTTACCCTCACGAAGTCGGCGAGGCTTCCGATAACTACGGAAGTCTCGAAGCGGCGCAGGCGTGGCTCGGCATTTGCTAGGTCACGAGTTTCGCAGTTTCGTCCGATTCAGGAGTTCGACGATGAATGCGCTGTTGCTGCCCGGGGTCAACGCTCTCGAGAATTTCAGCTTCGCCCGCAAGTTCCAGTTGCTGGCGCTGCTGTTCATCCTGCCGCTGGCCTACGCGGCCTGGTCGATCAGCGACAACTACCTGGGCAAGCTCAAGGTAGTCGACGGTGAGCATTCCGGCGTGCTGCAGCTGCAGGTGCTGGACCGGGTCGAACAACTGCTGATTCGCCAGCGCAATCTCACCGCCCGCTGGAAATCCACCGAGCGCGACCGCCAGGCCAGTGCCGAGACCCAGGCGGCGATTGCGCGTCTGCAACAGAGCGAGGCCGAGCTGGACCAGGCGCTGCAGGACCTGCAGCAAGTGCTGGTCGCCGAGGGCGCCAGCGAACAGGCGCGCGACAGCCTCGGCGCGCTGCAGGCCGAGCGCGACGGTTTGCGCGCCCAGGCCCTCGGCAGCATCGGCTGGTGGCCGGACGCCTACGACCGCTTCAGCAACGCGCTGCAACGTCTCGGCGCGCTGCGCGAGCAGATCGCCACCGAGAGCGGCCTGATCCTCGATCCCTGGCTGGAGACCTACCTGCTGATGCAGCTGGCCACCGAAGACTCGCCGGGCCTGCAGCAGCGCCTCGGCGTGCTCGCCAGCGTCGGCCAGGGCGCCGTGGCGGCCGGTCAGTTCAGCCTGCAGAGCCGCCTGCAGCTGCGCGAGATCCGCGCCGCCACCGGCGAGTCGCGGCAGCAGCTGGGCAAGCTCGGCGAGCGCCTGGAGGGCGAGCTGCCGAAGTCGCTGTTGGCCTGGACCCAGGCCTACGCCCAGAGCCTGGCCGGCCTCGATGAGTGGCTGGCCCAGCTGGACCAGAAGATGTATGGCGACGGCGGCATCCAGCTCGACATGGCCACCTTCGAGCGCGGCATGGACGCGGCCCAGCAGCACGCCGAGGCGCTGCAACGCGCCACCCTCGACGCCCTCGATGCCCGCCTCGGCCAATACCGGGCCAAGGCCCTGCGCGCGCTGATCATCACCCTCGGCGCCTTCGGCGTGCTGGTGGCGCTGGCGCTCTACGCCCTGGTCTGCCTGCAGGTGTCGATTCGCGGCAGCAGCCGGCGCATCACCTCGCTGGCCCAGTCCCTGCGCGACGGCGACCTGCGCCGGCATGTCACCGTGCATGGCAAGGACGAGCTGGCGCTGATCGGCGCCGCGCTGAACGACGCCGTGGGGCAATTGCGCGGCTCACTGCAGGGCGTCAATCGCGAGAGCGCCGAGCTCGGCGACACCGTGCTCACCCTCGGCGACCAGGCCCGGACGGCGCTGCAGGCGGTGGAGCAGCAACAGCAGCAGGTCAGCCAGATCGCCGCCGCCGCCACGCAGATGGCCGCCACCGCGCAGAGCGTGGCGGAGAACTGCGAGCTGGCGGCCCAGGACGCCACCCAGACCCGCCATGTGGCCGAGCAGAGCAACCAGCGCAGCCAGCAGACCACCGCCAGCATGCGCCAGCTCACCGCGCGCCTGGGCGACACCGCCGCGGCGCTCGGCGAATTGCGCGAGCAGGCCCAGCAGATCGACCGGGTGGTGGACGTGATCAAGGGCATCGCCGAGCAGACCAACCTGCTGGCGCTCAACGCCGCCATCGAGGCGGCCCGCGCCGGCGAGCAGGGCCGCGGCTTCGCCGTGGTGGCCGACGAGGTGCGCTCGCTGTCGCAGCGCACCCAGGAGTCGACCCGCGAGATCAGCGCCACGGTCGAGGCGCTGCAGCGCGTTGTCCTTCAATCCGTAGAGCTGATGCAGAGCGCCTGCAGCCAGGCCGAGGTCGACGCCGGCGCGGTCACTGAGTTGGGCGACCACCTGGGCGAAATTGCCGGCGCGGTGCAGCGGGTCAGCGACATGATCGCGCAGATCGCCACCGCCGTTGAGCAGCAGGCGGCCACGGCGGAGGAGGTCAGCGGCAATATCCAGCAGGTCGACCAGGCCGCCGCCAGCCTGCTGCACGGCGCCCAGGCCGTGCACGGCGTGGCCGACCGCCTCGGCGAAGGCAGCCGCGCCCTGGCGCAGAACACGGCGCGCTTTCATCTGGAGTGACGGCGCGGTCCGAGCCGAGGCGCCGTTCGGCACAGTTCGGTGGAACGGCTTCACTGGCGGCGGGCGACAACTATCCAGGGTACGCGCCGTTTCTGAACAGCCGGCCAACATTTCAATCAGTTGACACTGTTTTCACGCCCGCTCGGGCAGATTGCCCGGCGATAAGGGGTTCTCCCGTTTCGCCGTGGGGTTGTGATGACGAACGTGCAACGCGCCGGTGCCTCCCGTGCCGGCATCGACTGGGCCGGCCTGGGCTGGGCCTTTCTGTTTTTCTGGTACTTCTCGGGTGTCACCCAGATCCTGATCTACGCCAGCGACAGCGCCGGCTTCTCCGGGTTGCGCCAGTCGCTGTTGCTGAGCCTGCTGTGGCTGGTGCCGCTGCTGCTGTTTCCGGCGCGGGCGCGGCTGCTGGCGGGGCTGATCGGCGTGCCGCTGTGGCTCTGCTCGCTGGCCGGATTCGGCTACTTCCTGATCTACGGGCAGGAGTTCTCGCAGAGCGTGATCTTCATCCTCTTCGAGTCCAACGTCAGCGAGGGCAGCGAATACCTGGCGCAGTACTTCGCCGGGTGGATGGTGCCGGCCTTCCTGCTCTACGGCCTCGGCGCCTGGCTGCTGTGGCGCAGGGTGCGCCCGGTGTACCTGTCGCGGCCCGGAGCACTGCTGGCATCGGCCTTTCTGCTGTTCGCCTCGGTCGGTTATCCGGCGATACGCCAGTTCAGCAAGCACGACAGCACCCTGGCGGCGCTGGAGAATTTCGAGGAGCGCATCGAGCCGGCCACGCCCTGGCAGCTGGTGGTCGGCTATCGCCAGTACCGCACGCAGCTGGCCAACATGCAGGCGCTGCTGGAAGGGCGTCAGCGCATCGCGCCGCTGACCGACCTGCGCGACGCCCATGCCGGGCAGCCGGCGACGCTCGTGCTGGTCATCGGCGAGTCGACCAATCGCCAGCGCATGAGCCTGTACGGCTATGGCCGCCCGACCACGCCGCAGCTGGACAAGCTGCGCGACCAGTTGCAGGTGTTCACCGGCGCGGTCACGCCGCGGCCCTACACCATCGAGGCGCTGCAGCAGGTGCTGACCTTCGCCGACCAAGAAAACCCCGACGCGCACCTGAACACGCCGTCGCTGGTCAGCGTGATGAAGCAGGCCGGCTACAAGACCTACTGGATCACCAACCAGCAGACCATCACCAAGCGCAACACCATGCTCACCACTTTCTCCAAGCAGGCGGACGAGCAGTTCTACCTGAACAACAACCGCGAGCAGAACGCCCGCCAGTACGACGGCGATGTGCTCGAGCCTTTCGCCAAGGTGCTGGCCGATACGGCGCCGCGCAAGTTCGTGGTGGTGCACCTGCTCGGCACGCACATGAGCTACCGCTATCGCTACCCGCCGGAGTACGAGCGCTTCGCCGACCGCAGCGGCGTGCCCGAGCACGTCAGCGACGACCAGCTGCCGACCTACAACGCCTACGACAACGCCGTGCTGTACAACGATTTCGTCGTCTCCAGCCTGATCGAGCGCTTCGCCGCCACCGACCCCAACGGCTTCCTGCTGTACCTCTCCGATCACGGCGAGGCGGTGTTCGACGCCCGGCAGCCGCAGGTGCTGGGGCGCAACGAGGCGGCGCCGACCGGGCCCATGTACACCATCCCGTTCATCCTGTGGAACTCGCCGAAATGGCAGGCGCGCGACTATCGCCAGGCGCTGGCGCGGCCGTTCAGCAGCTCGGCCCTGGTGCACACCTGGGCGGACCTGGCCGGCCTGGACTTCGCCGAACACGACCGCAGTCGCAGCCTGGTCGCCGCCGAGTTCAAGCCGCGGCCGCTGCTGATCGGCAACCCGCAGCGGCCGCAGAACCTGATCGACTTCAGCCTGATCCGGCCGAAAGCCAGCGATGCCGAGGTGGCCCGGCAGGAGCCGCCCAAGGGCGGCGCGCAGCCGCTCTAGCACAAGGTCGATCCCCCGCAGGAACGAGCGCCGCGCCGATGGAGTAGTCCGTCGCGCGGCGTTTCAGTCTTAGGAGGGAATTTGCACCGGGCGATGGTGCAGGCCCTGCCGCTGTCCCTACATTCCCGCCGCTTGCCCATCACAACAAGAACAAGGGAAAGGGACATGAAGCGACTAATGACTCCCCTCGCGTACGCCTGCCTGCTGGCCACCGCCACCTATGTCGAGGCCGGCGCCTACAGCGGCATGGTGGTGTTCGGCGATAGCCTGAGCGACGCCGGCCAGCGCCCCGAGGCCGCCGCGCCGAGCAACCCGGTGCGCCACACCAACCGCGTCGGGCCGACCTATGGCGTCGGCGAGGCCTACGGCTCGACCTCGCCGATGCTGATCAACGACGGTCTGGGGCTGGCCCCGCAGGTGGCCTCGACCAATCTGGTGCGCGCGCTCAGCGGGCAGCCCGACGGCAACAACTGGGCGGTCGGCGGCTACCGCACCGAGCAGATCTACAACTCGATCACCGGCGCGTACGACCCGGTCACCGGCATCGGCGGCTCCCAGGTGCGCGCCGGCCTCAATTACAGCGACCCGCTGATCCGCCAGCGCGACGGTTACCTGGTCGATCTGCGCAACCGTGGCCTGAGCGTCGACCCGAACACCCTGTTCTACCTCAACGGCGGCGGCAACGACTTCCTCCAGGGGCTGATCACCGACGATGCCAGCGCCCGCGCCGCGGCCGGGCGCCTGGTCGGCGGCGTGCGCGCGCTGCAGGCGGCGGGCGGGCGCTACTTCATGGTGCCGCTGCTGGTGGACGTGGCCAGCCCGGTCACCGGCGGTTTGCCCAACGTCGCCCAGCAGGCCCAGGCGGCCAGCTTCAACGCCGAGCTGGCAGCGCAGCTCGGCGCCGTGCCGGCCGAGGTCATCCCGCTCAACGTGCCGCTGCTGTACCGCGAGGTGCTGGCCGACCCGGCCGCCTTCGGTTTCGACCCGACGCAGAACTTGCTCGGCACCTGCTTCTCCGGCTGCGCCGCGATCAACCCGGTGTACGGCATCGGCGGCGCCACGCCCGACCCAGACCGGCTGATCTACGCCGACGTGGTCCACCCCAGCACCGCCATGCAGCGCATCCTCGCCGACCAGGGATTGTCGATTCTCGCCGCGCCCTGGGAGATCGGCCTGCTGCCGCAGGCGGCCGAGTCGGCCCTGCGCGGCAGCCGCGAACAGCTGCGCCGGCAATGGCTGGCTGACTGGGGCGATTGGCAGGCCCGGGGCAAGTGGCGCGGCTTCGTCTCCGGCAGCAGCCAGCGCAGCGACTACGACGGCGACGACACCGCCGCGGCCGGCGACGGTCATGGCGAGAGCCTGGGCGCCGGCGCCAGCTACCGCCTCGATGAGCACTGGCGCCTCGGCCTGAGCCTGGACGTGCAGCAGCAGGACCTGGAGCTCGGCGCGCGCGACTCCGACTACGGCCTGCGCAGCTACCTGGCCGGCGCGTTCGCCCAGTACCAGGACGGCCTACTGTGGGGCGACCTGAGCCTGAGCGCCGGCTACCTGGACTACCACGACCTCAAGCGCCGCTTCGCCCTCGGCCGCACCACCCGTACCGAGCGCGGCGACACCGAGGGCCGGGTGCTGGCCCTGGGCGGTCGCATCGGCATCGAGCTGAGCCCGGCCGAGCGTCTGCGCCTGGCGCCTTTCGTCAGCGCCGACGTGGCGCGCATCGAGGTGGACGGCTATCGCGAAGACGGCGCCAGTTCCACGGCCCTGAACTATGACGACCAACGTCTGGATTCGCAGCGCCTGGGCGTTGGCCTGCAGGCGCGCTTCGCCCTGGCCGACGATGCCGAACTGTTCGGCGAGGTGGTGCGCGAGCGCGAGTTTGAGGACGACGAGCAGGAGGTGGACATGGCGCTCAACAGCGTCGCGGGTGTCGACTTCAGCCTGGTTGGCGCGGCCCTGGAGCGCGACCAGACTCGCGCCAGCGTCGGCCTGCGCCAGCGCCTGGCGCCGGACCTGGCGCTGCAGGTCGGCTACGACTACCGCAAGGCCGGCGACGACCTGCACGGCATCGGCCTGAGCCTGTCGCTGGACTGGTAAACGAAAAGGCCCGGCGGATGCCGGGCCTTTCGCTGTCGCGGGTCTGGGTCAGCTCATGCCGAGCCAGTTGGGCAGCGCCAGGGAGATCCACGGCACGTAGGTGACCAGGATCAGGAACGCCAGCAGGATCATCAGCCACGGCATGGCCGCGCGGATGGTGCTGGTCAGCGGCATGCCGGTGACCGCCGAGGTGACGAACAGGTTGAGTCCCACCGGTGGCGTCACCAGGCCGATCTCCAGGTTCACCACCATGATGATGCCCAGGTGGATCGGGTCGATGCCCAGCTCCATGGCGATGGGGAAGAGGATCGGCGCCAGGATCAGGATGATCGCCGACGGCTCCATGAACGCACCGGCGATCAGCAGCACGATGTTCACCACCAGCAGGAAGGTGATCGGCGTCAGGCCGGCCTCCAGCACCCAGGCGGTGATCTGCTGCGGCAGCTGCTCGGTGGTCAGCACGTGGGCGAAGAGCATGGCGTTGGCGATGATGAACATCAGCATGATGCTCAGCTTGGCCGACTCCAGCAGCACCTTGGGCACCTCACGCACGCGCATGTCCTTGTACACGAACAGGGCGATGAAGGCGGAGTAGATCGCCGCCACCGCAGCCGCCTCGGTGGGCGTGAACATGCCGGAGTAGATGCCACCGAGGATGATCACCATCAGCAGCAGGCCCCAGATCGCCTTGCGCGCGGCGCTCAGCCATTCGCGCAGGGTGGCGCGCGGCAGGGCCGGCAGGTTCTTCTTCACCGCGACGATGTAGATGGCGATCATCAGCGTCAGGCCGAGCAGCACGCCGGGAACGACGCCGGCCATGAACAGCTTGCCTACCGAAGTCTCGGTGGCGGCGGCGTACACCACCATGACGATGCTCGGCGGGATCAGGATGCCCAGGGTGCCGGCGTTGCACACGATGCCGGCGCCGAACGACTGCGGATAGCCCGAGCGCACCATGCCGGCGATGGCGATGGAGCCGACCGCCGCCACGGTGGCCGGCGACGAGCCGGACAGCGCGGCGAACAGCATGCACGCGAGCACCGCGGCGATCGCCAGGCCGCCACGGATGTGGCCGACGCAGGCGTTGGCGAAGTCGATCAGCCGGCGCGCCACGCCGCCGGTGGTCATGAAGGCGCCCGCCAGCAGGAAGAACGGAATCGCCAGCAGGGTGTAGTGCTCGCTGGTCTCGAACAGCTTGATCGCCAGCGAGCGCACCGAGTCGGGGCTGAACAGCATGATGGTCAGCGAGCCGGCCAGGCCGAGGGACACGGCGATGGGCACGCCGATGAACATCAGCAGGAACAGCAGGAGGAAGAGGAACAACACGGTCATGGCTTCGGCTCCTCGTGCTCGGTCAGCTTGATCGCCTCGGCGGCCTCGTCGGCCAGGCCCAGGCCGGTCTGCCGGTTACGCAGGATGCGCACGAGGATCTCGAGGAAACGCACGAACACCAGGGCGAAGCCCAGCGGCACGATCAGGCCGATGTGCCACTGCATGATGCCGTAGTGACCCAGGTCTTCGGCGCCGATGGCGGCGGTGAACAGGGTCTGTACCCATTCGAAGCTGGCCACGCTGAGCAGGCCGGCGTAGCCGAGGCAGCAGAGGCAGGCGATCACGCCGATCACCCGCTGCACGTGGCGCGGGGCGAGCTTGACCAGCGCGTCCACGCCGATGTGGCCGGCCGTACGCACGCCGTAGGCCAGGCCGAAAAAGATCAGCCAGGCGAACAGCGCCTTGGTCAGCGCGTTGCTCCAGGTCATGGCCTGGGCCGCGCCGAGAATGGCGTCGCCGATGGCGAAAAGGGTCTCGCTGGCGCCTTCGAAACGGTCGGCCAGGTCGTAGAAGAGGGTGTAGAGGTTGTTGAGGATGACGTAAACGAAGGTCACCAGCGTCATGGCCGCCAGGAGGAAGGCGATGAAGCCCTCTTCGAAGTGGTCCCAGACGCGCCGCAAGGCGTTCATGGCAGGCATCTCCCGATGGCGGGTACGGCGGGAAGCCGCCGCCACGAGGGCGGCGGCACCGGCATCACTGGGCTTGGTTGGCGGCTTCGGCGGCCTTGATCAGGTCGGCGCCGATTTCACCTTCGAACTTCTTCCACACCGGCTTCATCGCCTCGCGCCACTCGCCACGCTGCTCCGGGGTGAGGGTGATGATCTCGGTGGTCTTGGCGTCGAGGATGCGCTGCTTGTCGCCCTGGTTGAGGTCGTCGGCCTGCTTGTTCACCTCGGCGGTGACTTCGACGACGATCTTGCCCAGCTCGGTGCGTACATCTTCCGGCAGGCCGTTCCAGAACTTGGTGTTGGTGATCAGCATGTAGTCCAGCAGGCCGTGGTTGGACTCGGTGATGTACTTCTGCACCTCGTGCATCTTCTGGCTGTAGATGTTCGAGTAGGGGTTCTCGGCACCGTTGACCACGCCGGTCTGCAGGCCCTGGTAGACCTCGGCGAAGCTCATCTTGCGCGGGTTGGCGCGCACGGCCTTGAACTGCTCCTCGAGCACGGCGGAGGCCTGCACGCGGAACTTCAGGCCGCGGGCGTCCTTGGGCTCGCGCAGCGGCTTGTTCGCCGACAGCTGCTTCAGGCCGTTGTGCCAGTAGGCCAGGCCGGTGATGCCCTTGGATTCCATGGAGGTCAGCAGCTTCTGGCCCTCGGGGCTGTGCTGGAAGCGGTCAACCGCGGCCATGTCGTCGAACAGGAAGGGCAGGTCGAAGATCTGCACCTGCTTGGTGTACTGCTCGAACTTGGCCAGCGAGGGGGCGATGATCTGCACGTCGCCGAGCAGCAGGGCCTCCATTTCCTTGCCGTCGCCGAACAGCGAGGAGTTCGGGTAGACGTCGACCTTCACCTTGCCGGCCAGACGCTCCTCGGCGAGCTTCTTGAACAGCAGCGCGCCCTGGCCTTTCGGGGTGCTGTCGGCCACCACGTGGGAGAACTTGATGACGATCGGGTCGGCGGCCTGGGCCAAGCTGGAGATGCCGAAGGAGAGGGCGCAGGCGAGCGCCATAGCGGTGTGCTTGAACATGCGGGGGTCCTTTTCTTGTGTTTGTTAGGACGGTTGTGGCGTCCGGGAGCCCTTATCACTCTAGCTCGGCCCGGACGAATGGCTTGCGCAGCGGCATTCGCAATTCGGATGCCAACTGGCGACAAGGCCTCTGCGCCAGGGGTGACGGGGCCAGGCCAGGGTAGAGCTCATTTTTTCTGGCGAAAATTCGCCATTTTTCGGGTGTGGGCGGGCGAGAATCCGCCACGCATCCATCGGAGATGGCGAAAGGCTTGTAGTCGAAGCGTGTGAGAAGTATTCTCAAACGCGTGTGCGACCGTCTGACGTTGCGCACGTCCACCGTCGCATCCGCGACGCATGCGCCAAGGCCGCAGAGCCCGCGCAGATCTTTCCCGCGATCGTTCAGGCCGCCCGTGCGAGCCCGATGTCCCGGGGCCGAATACCCTGACGAGCCGAACATGACCGCCCGAGCCCTGCGCAACTGGTACCTGGTGCACAAGTGGACCAGCCTGATTTCCACCGTCTTCCTGCTGATGCTGTGCCTGACCGGCCTGCCGCTGATCTTCCATGAGGAGATCGAGCACTACTTCGAGCCGCATCCCGAGCTCAAGGAGCTCACCGCCGACGCGCCGCGCATCGACTACGACAAGCTGATCGACGAGGCCCTGGCGGTGCGCCCGGGCGAAGTGGTGCGCTTCGTCGGCTTCGACCCGGAGGAGCCGCTGGGCTTCATCTTCACCGCGCCGACCATTCAGCCGCCGCCGCTCGATTCCTACATCCAGACCTTCGATACGCGCACCGGCGAGCTGTTTCCCTCGGAGCCGCCGGAAGACGGCTTCATGCACCTGATGCTGCGCCTGCACACCGACATGTTCCTGGGTCTGCCCGGCTACCTGTTCCTCGGCTTCATGGGCCTGCTGCTGGTGGTCTCGCTGGTGTCCGGCGTGGTGGTCTACACGCCGTTCATGCGCAAGCTGGACTTCGCCACCGTGCGCACCGCGCGTAGCAAGCGCCTGAAGTGGCTGGACCTGCACAACGTGCTCGGCATCGTCACCCTGGCCTGGGTGCTGGTGGTCGGTGCCACCGGGGTGATCAACACCCTGGCGATCCCGATTCTCGGCCTGTGGCAGAACGGCCAGCTGGCGGAAATGACCGCGCCCTACAAGGACCTGCCGCCGCTGACCGAGCTGGGCTCGCTGCACAAGGCCATGGAGACCGCGCAGGCGGCTGCGCCGGACATGGCGCCGAGCTTCGTCGCCTATCCCGGCACCGACTTCAGCAGCCAGCACCACTACGCCGTGTTCATGCGCGGCAACACGCCACTGACCTCGCGCCTGCTCAAGCCTGCGCTGGTGGATGCGACGACCGGCGAGCTGACCGACATGCGCGAGATGCCGATGTACGTGAAGACGCTGCTGGTGTCGCAGCCGCTGCACTTCGGTGACTACGGCGGCCTGCCGCTGAAGATCATCTGGGCGCTGCTGGACATCGTCTCCATCGTCATCCTGATCAGCGGCCTGTACCTCTGGCTGGCCCGGCGCAAGGCGCCGCTGGAGAAACGCCTGGCCGAGCTGAACGCCGGCGGCCTGGTAGCGGAGGGCAGGGCATGAGACGCGGACTCTGGATGATCTTCCGCTGGCCGCTGCTGCTGGCGCTGCTGAGCCTGTTCGGCCTGATCGCGGCGCTGGTCGGCGACGATGTCTACGATCTGCTGTCGTGGCTCACGCTGGGCGTGCCGCTGCTGCTGATCGGCGTGGTGTGGGTCCGGCTGAAGGCGACGCGGCAGACGCGCTGAGGTTGGCCGCGCCCGTTCAGGTCTTTGGCCGCCAGGCGCAGTAGCCCGGCCGCGGGCCGACGCGCGGATGGTTGCGGCAGGTGTCCGGGCGCTTGTCGTAGACGGTGCAGAGGCGGGTCTTGCGGTCCAGGTACATGCAGTCGCCGTTGCTCATCCGGGTCAGGGTGAAGATGCCCGATTTCTGGTTGAAACGCTCGACCAGGCCTTCCTTCTGCAGCCGCTTGGCGATGTTCTTCGGCGGCTCGCCGCGCTCGAACTCGTCCACCACGCCGATACGGATCAGGTCGACGATGCGCACCTCCACCGGCATGGTGCAGCACGTCGACATGCAGCTGGTGCACATGTCCTTGTTGTACTTGCTCCAGGTTTCCAGGCGGTCGATTTCCGCCGCGGCGATCAGTTGCGGTCTCATGGTTGGCTCGGTGGGGCGTGGCAGGCGCGCGATGATAGCCGTCACACGCACTTTGTGAACCCCTTCCCGCTCGGCGGCTTTGTAATCTTTGGCTTACAAAGCGTACCGGCGAAGGCTGCTATCAGCGTGCCATCAGCCGGATTAATCTCGCTTTCAAGGACTTAGCGCAGGAAGCGCACCGAGAAAACAGGGACATGAGGGATTGTTCGCCAGGATGGCGCACGGATCATGGACGTCAGGGAACAAGTCTGCAGAACCCCGCGCAAGCGGGGTTTTTTATTTCCCGTTCACCACCTCGTCCAGCAGCTTGCCCAGCAGGTCCAGCGTCGGCTGCTGGCGCTGGGCATCTCGGAACACCAGACCGACCTTCAGCGGCACCCGTGGCTCGCTGATCGGCTTCCACAGCAGGCCCTGGTTGGCGTGCAGCTGGCGGGCGCGGCCCGGCAGCACGGTGGCCAGGCCGGCCGAGTGCGGCAGGCTGTCGAGAATGCCACTCATGTGATTGAGTTCGGCCTGCACGTGCGGGCGGCGGCCGAGCAGCGCCAGCTGCTCCTGCCAGATCTGCCTTACGCGGAATTCCTCGCCGAGCAGCAGCATCGGCTGCTCCGCCGCCTGCGCCAGCGACACCTTCCTGAATTCGCGCAACGCATGCTCCGGTGGCACCACCAGCTGCAGCTCGTCCTCGTACAGCTCCAGGCTGTGCAGGCCGGGCTGGCGCGGCGGCAGGAAGCCGATGCCGATGTCCAGGCTGCCGCTGAGCAGGCGCCGCTCGATGTCCAGGCCGGACAGTTCATAGATCTGCACCACCAGTTGCGGTTGCGCGGCGCGCAGCTTCTCCAGCAGGTGCGGCACCAGGCTGGCGTTGACCGTCTGCAGCACGCCGATGGCCAGGCTGCGCGGGGCGCGGCCGCGGAAGCCGCGCAGGGCGTCGCGGGCCCGCTCCAGGCCGTCGAGCAGCGGCAGCGCGTGGCTGTACAGGGTATGCGCGGCGAGGGTCGGCAGCAGGCGTTTGCCGCTGCGCTGGAACAGCGCCACCTCCAGGTTCTGTTCCAACTGGCGAATCTGCTGCGACAGCGCCGGCTGCGACAGGCTCAGGCGCTCGGCGGCGCGGCCGACATGGCCCTCCTCGTACAGCGCGACGAAGTAACGCAACTGGCGAAAGTCCATGGGCTGCTCCTTGGCTATCGATAACTTCAGCTTATCAATGAAGCTGGGAAATCGAAATGTCATCCGGCCGCTGCGCTCAATAAGATTGCCGCATCGAAAGCCGCGACAGGGTGGCGGAGAACATGATCAAGGCAGAGGTGGTGGGTTTATTCATAGGAAAAACCGTGGATGAAGGCCGCGGTTACGTCAGCGCGCTGGGCAAGCAGCCGGTGAACGCCGACATCTGGCTCGGCCCGCTGGGGCTGGAGGGCGACGAGCAGGGCGACAGTCGCCACCACGGCGGCCCCGAGCGCGCGTTGCACCTCTATCCGTCGGAGCACTATGCGCACTGGCGCCAGCGTTACCCGCAACGCGAGTGGTCGCAGCCGGCCTTCGGCGAGAACCTGTCCAGCCATGGCCTGCTGGAGAGCCAGGTGTGCATCGGCGACATCTTCCGTTGGGGCGACGCGCTGATCCAGGTCAGCCAGCCGCGTTCGCCCTGCTACCGCCTGGCCGAGCGCTGGGCGCTGCCGGGGCTGGCGCTGGAGATGCAGAACAACGGCCTGTGCGGCTGGTTCTTCCGCGTGCTGCAACCGGGCTGGGTCAGCGCCGCGCAGCCGCTGGAGCGGGTGCAGCGCAGCCCTTCCGGCCTGAGCGTGGCCCAGGCCATCCGCAGCTATTTCCAGTTCCCCCTCGAACGCGGCGGCCTGCAGCAGCTGGTGGCCTGCGAGGCACTGTCCGAACGCTGGCGCCATGGCGCCGCACGGCGCCTGTCCAGCGGCCAGCTGGAAGACTGGCGCAACCGTCTGGAGGGCCCGGCACGGCCGGCGCTGAGCGCATGAACGAGTATTTGATCCAGTTGCACCGTGACGGCTGCCTGTGGGCCGAGATGACGGTCACTGGCGCCCGCCTGGATGAGGTGCGCGGCGAGTTGCAGCGGCGCTTTCCCGAGGCCGAGGGCTTCACTCTGGGCGTGCAGCAGCGCAAGGAGCAGCGGCGCATCGTCGAGTGCGGGCCGGAGGGCATTCGCCTGCTCGGCGTGCAGTACCAGTATCTGGAGCTCGACGATGCGTGACGACTGGTCCCGCGATCGCCTGATGCACACCGTGCAGCGCCCGGAGCAGCTGTTCGTGCGCGGCCAGGGTTCCTGGCTGTGGGATGCCGAGGGTCGCTCCTACCTGGACTTCACCCAGGGCTGGGCGGTCAACAGCCTCGGCCACAGCCCGGTGGCCCTGGTCCGCGCGCTGCAGCGCCAGGCCGGCCAGCTGATCAACCCCGGTCCGGCCTATTACAACCGCGGCATGCTCGAACTGGCCGCGCGCCTGTGCCAGGCCACCGGCAGCGACCAGGCCTACTTCCTCAATAGCGGCGCCGAGGCCAACGAAGGCGCGATCAAGCTGGCGCGCAAGTGGGGCCAGCTGCACAGGGGTGGCGCCTACCGCATGGTCACCGCCGTCAACAGTTTCCACGGCCGCACCCTCGGCGCCATGTCCGCCTCCGGCAAACCGGCCTTCCAGGCGCTGTACGAGCCCAAGGTGCCGGGCTTCGCCAAGGTGCCCTACAACGACCTGGCGGCCCTCGACGCGGCGCTCAGCGACGACGTAGTGGCGCTGATGCTCGAGCCGGTGCAGGGCGAGGCCGGCGTGCTGCCCGCCGAGCTGGACTATCTGCAGGGCGCCGAGCGGCTGTGCCGCGAGCGCGGCATCCTGCTGATCCTCGACGAGGTGCAGACCGGCATCGGCCGCTGCGGCAGCCTGCTGGCCGAGGAGCTGTACGGCATCCGCGCCGACGTGATCACCCTGGGCAAGGGCCTGGGTGGCGGCGTACCGCTGGCGGCCCTGCTGGCCCGCGGCAACGCCTGCTGCTTCGCGCCCGGCGAGCAGGGCGGCACCTATCACGGCAACGCGCTGATGACGGCCGCCGGCCTGGCGGTGCTGGACGCCGTGCTGGAGCCCGGCCTGCTGGAGCAGGTGCGCGCTACCGGGCAGCAGATGCGCGACGGGCTGGCCCGCGTCGGCCGTCGCTTCGGCGCCGGGGTGCCGCGCGGCCACGGTCTGCTGCTCGGCCTGCCGCTGGGTGCGAGCGACGCCGCCCAGGTGGCCCGCGCGGCCCTGGACGAAGGCTTGCTGATCAACGCGGCGCAGCCCGACGTGCTGCGCTTCACCCCGGCGCTGACGGTCAGCCCGGGCAATATCGAGGAAATGCTGCGGCGCCTGCACCGGGCGCTGGAGCGGGCGCGCCGACCGGCGCAGGAGGTGGTGTGATGCGCGTGGCCATACTGCAGCACGTGGCGTTCGAGGGGCCGGCGCAGATCGGCCAGTGGCTGGACCAGCGCCGCCTGCTGGCGCGGGTCCATCACCTGTATGCCGGCGATGCGCTGCCGACGCTGGACGACTTCGACCTGCTGGTGGTCATGGGCGGGCCGATGAGCGTGCACGACGAGGCCGAGCATCCCTGGCTGGTGGCCGAGAAACAGCTGCTGCGCGCCGCGCTCGATGCCGGCAAGCGCGTGCTGGGCATCTGTCTCGGCGGTCAGCTGCTGGCCGAGGCCCTGGGCGCCGAGGTGCGCGTGGCCGACACGGCGGAAATCGGCTGGCACCTGATCGAGCAGCACGCCGCGGCGAGCCAGTCGCCGCTCGGGCGCATGCTGCCGCAGCGGTTGATGGCCATGCACTGGCACGGCGAGACCTTCGGCCTGCCGGCCGGGGCCATTCCCCTCTACCACTCGGCGGCCTGCGCCCTGCAGGGCTTCGTCTGGCAGGAGCGCGCCGTGGCCCTACAGTGCCACCTGGAGAGCAGCCCGGCCAGCATCGAGCAGCTGATCGCCGCCTGCCCGCAGGACCTGACGCGGCCCGGCGCCGTGCAGGACGCCGTCACCATCCAGGCCGGCAGCGCCCACTGCGCCTCGCTCAAAGCCAGCCTGTTCCGCCTGCTCGACTACCTCAGCGGGCCGCACGCCCAGCTCACCTGATTCGCGCGTTTGTCACCCTGCGCTTGGCCCCACTCCCGGGGCCTTTTTTATGGCCGCGATTCAGGCGGCGCTGTCGTGCAGGATGCTGGTGCGGCGGAACTCGTCCTGGGGGAATACCCGGCCGCTGACCAGGCACTCGAACAGGTGGTCGAAGACCACGCCGGACACGCCCGGCGTCCTGCCGCTGCGGAAGTACGAGTGGCCCTTGGGGAAGTCGTAGAGGGTGTTGATGTCGTCGCAGTCCACCGCGTAGACGTTCTGCGGCGTCAGCTCCAGGTTCTCCGGCCCGCTGTGGCCGAGGCGGCGCGAGGCGATCCGGTTCTTCACGTTGGCCGCCTTGCTGCTGCGCAGGGCCAGGTCGTCCGAGGCGTAGTACACCACCACGTTGCGCGAGGCGTGGGCGATCAGCTCGCCGCGCTGGCCGCGGTGGATCGACTCGTTCTCGATATCGGCGGCGATCAGGAAGGTGTTGCGGAACAGCATCGGCACGCCATTGGCCAGGTCGTAGCGGTCCCATTCGCAGAGGGTCTCGCGCAGCACGCGGTTACCCATGGAGTGGGCCAGCACGTTGATGCGCTTGAGGCAGCTGGGCTGGCCGGCTTCCTCACGCTCCTTGCGCCAGGCGAGGAAGAAGCACAGGGCGCGGGCCAGCGACACGGCGCTGTAGTCGGCGGACTTCTGGTCGTCCCAGTAGTCCTGGACGATGCCGTGGTCGTTGTCGCACGGCCAGATCACCGGCACCACCAGCACCTCGCCCTTGCCGCTGCGCTCGCACAGCGCCTGGAATTCCTCGACGGAGGCGAACACGTCGTCCGGCAGGTTGGCGTAGCCGTGGATGTACAGCAGGATCTGCCGCTGCCTGGCCTCCTGCAGCCGGCCGAGGAAGGCCTGACTTCCGACCTCGACCAGCTTGCGCTTGCTCTGCCGCTCGCAGAAGTACACCGAGTTGCTCGGCGCGTTGTTGTTCAGGTCGAAGGAGAATGGGCGGTCGATCTCGGTCTTGATCGAGCCCTTGGGAAAGCGATTGGTGATGAACAGCATGGCGATGCTCCCTGGCGGTGGCTGACGGGGCCGCATGGGCGGCGGGCGCGGCAGAACAGCGAGGGAGAAAGGACTGACAGCGGCGCACTCCTGTGCTTCCGATCTCTGCCTTGTTTCACGTTAGGTCGGCGTTGCGCTTTCGCCAGTCAGCGGCGCAGCAGCGGCCAGCATCCGAGCACGGCCGGCAGGCCCAGGCCGAGCCAGGCCAGGGCGTCCCACGGGCCGTCACCGAGCAGCGCGGCGAATAGACCGACGGCGCTGAGCAGGCCGATCAGCGTGGGGATGGCGAAGGTCGACTCGCGCCAGCGCTTCATGCCGCCACCTCGTCGCGCAGGGCGGCGCGTGGTGCGCGGCGGCGCACCCACCAGAGGTACAGGCCGCTGCCGAGGACGATCAGGGTCAGCACGTCGAGCACCGCCCAGAGGATCTGCATCGGCCGGCCGCCGTAGTCGCCGAAGTGCAGCGGCTGCGACATGGCCAGGGCGTCCATGTACCAGGGACGGCTGGCGACGGCGGTGACTTCGAGGGTCCGCGCGTCGATCAGCACCGGCGTCCACAGGTGCGAGGTCAGGTGCGTGCTGCCCTTCATGAACACCGAGTAATGGTGCTCGCTGGAGAAGCGCGTACCGGGGAAGGCGATGAAGTCCGGCTGCATGCCGGGCGCGGCGGCCTGGGCGATGTCCAGCAGGTGCGTGGCCGGGGCGCGTTCGGTGAGCGGCGGGGCGTCGCGGTAGGGCGCGACCATGGCGGCGAGAGTGTCGTTGCGCCAGGCGCTGATCAGCAGGTCGGCGCAGGCGCTGATCACCCCGGTAAGGCCGACGGTCAGCGCCCAGACCAGGGTGACGATGCCGATCAGGTTGTGCAGGTCGAGCCAGCGCAGGCGCATGGACTTGTGCTGGCGCACGGTGCCGAAGTCCAGCCGGCGCATGAACGGCGAGTAGAGCACCACGCCGGAGACGATCGCCACCACGAAGAGGATGCCCATGAAGGCCAGCAGCAGCTTGCCGGGCAGGCCGGCGAACATGTCCACATGCAGGCGCAGCATCAGCATCATGAAGCCGCCGTTGGCCGCCGGCATTTCCACCGCCTCGCCGCTGCGCGCATCGAGCATGAAGGTGTGCGAGGAATTGGGCTCGGTGCCGGCGGTGGCGGCCATGATGGTCACCACGCCGTTGGGCTCGTCGTCTTCCCAGCCCAGGTACTGCACCACCTCGCCGGGGCGATGGCGCTCGCCGGCCTCGACGATCTGCTGCAGGTCCAGGCGCGGCACGTCGGGCGCCATCTCGCGCAGCTCCGGCGCCTCGCCCAGCAGGTGTTCGATCTCGTGATGGAAGATCAGCGGCAGGCCGGTGAGCGCCAGCAGGAAAAGGAACAGGGTGCAGACCAGGCTGGTCCAGGTGTGGACGATGGACCAGCGGCGGATGGTGGTGGAACGCATGGTGGGCGGTTCGAGACGAGGAAACGGGCTCGCATTCTAGTGGAGGCCGGGTGCCGTTTGAATCGAGAATGTTTTACAACCGATATTGCTCCGCTCTATCGCCTAGAGCGAGGGCGACAGCTGTCGGCGGCGCCAGGCCTGGGCTTGGCGTTGCAGATCGGCCAGATTGTCCAGGCCCTGACGGCGCGCCTTGCTGAACAGGATTAGCGCCAGCTCCGCGGTGGCCAGGGCATCGGCGCTGGCATGGTGGCGCTCGCTGGCCTGCAGGCGGAAATGCCCCAGCCATTCGTCCAGACCGCGGTACGGCGGCGCCTCGGGGCACAGCAGCGGCGCCAGCACGGCGGCGTCGAGGAAAGGGTGGTGCAGGCGGTAGCCCAGTTCCTCGCGCAGGGCGCGCTCGAGCATGTGCTGGTCGAAGGGCGCGTGGAAGGCTAGCAGCGGGCTGTCGTCGACGAACGCCATGAACGCCAGCAGCGCCTCGTCCGGCGCCTGCCCGGCAGCCACCGCACTGGGTGCGATGCCGTGGATCAGCGTGCTGGCGCCGGCCCGGTGACCCGGCTGGCACAGGGTGCACTCGAACTGCTGGGAGAAATCGATGGCGCCGTCCTCGATCACCACCGCGCCGATGGCCAGCAACTGGTCGCGTTGCAGGTCGAGGCCGCTGGTCTCCAGGTCCACCACCACCATGCGCTGGCGGGCCAGCGGGCGCTCGTCCAGCGGCTGGGCGGCGGGCAGGCGCAGGCTGCGCGGGTCGACGGCGGGGCGAGCGGGGAGAAAACGGGCGAGCAGCTTCTTCATGGCGTGCCGCCGAGTCTGGGCGCGGGAGAGGCGGTGCGCACGGCGCACCCTGTGCAGGCCGGGCTCATAGCTGGTAACGCAGCGCCAGGCTGGCCTGCAGGCGCTGGGCCTGACGGAAGGATTCGCGCAGGATGCGCCGGTCCAGGTGGTTGAGGCTGTCCGGGTCGAGGCGGTTGGTCAGCGGCAGGCCCTGGGCCGCCTGCTGCTGGTGCAGCTGCAGGCGGGTCTGCTGGATGAAGTGGTAGGCCTCCTCGTAGGCGGCGCCGTCCTGGGCGTCGATCACCCGCAGGCGCACCAGTTCGGCGAAGCGGCGCAGGGTGTTGCTGTCGGCCACGCCGTGCGCCAGGGCCAGCAGGCGGGCGCCGTCGACGAAGGGCGTGAGGCCTTCCTCCTTGAGGTCGAGGGTGTCCTTCTCGGCACCCTTGCGCGCCACCACGAAGTCGCGGAAGCGTCCCAGCGGCGGGCGGTGGCGCAGAGCATTGGCCGCCAGCAGGCGCTGGAACAGGCTGTTGTCGGCCACCTCGGCGAGCAACTGCCGGCGCAGCTGGGCGCAACCCTGCTCATCGCCCCAGACCACGCGCAGGTCGAAGTAGATGCTCGAGCCCAGCAGGCTCTCCGGGGTGGCCTCGCGGACGAAGGCGGAGAAGCGCCGCGTCCACTCCCGGCGCGACAGGCACAGTTCCGGATTGCCGGCCATGATGTTGCCGCGGCACAGGGCGAAGCCGCACTCGGCGAGCAGCTGGTTGATGCGCTTGGCGTAGGGCAGCAGGCGCTGGCGGATGCGTTCGGCCTCGGCGGCGTCGGCCGCCTCGAAGAGGATGCCGTTGTCCTGGTCGGTGTGCAGGGTCTGCTCGCGGCGGCCCTCGCTGCCGAAGCACAGCCAGCTGAATGGCACGCCGGGGTCGCCCAGCTCCTCCAGAACAAGCTCGATCACCCGGCACACGGTGTGATCGTTGAGCAGGGTGACCAGCTGGGTGATCTGGGTGGAGCTGGCGCCGTGGGCCAGCATGCGCTCGACCAGCAGGCGGATGTCGCTGCGCAGCGCCACCAGTGTCTCCAGGCGCCCGGCGTGGCGGATGGTGCGCGCCAGGTGCACCAGGTCGACGCGCTGCAGGGAGAACAGGTCGCGCTCGGACACCACGCCGACCAGGCGCTCGTGCTCCACCAGGCAGACGTGGGCGATGTGCCGCTCGGTCATCGCCAGGGCGGCGTCGAAGGCGCTGGCGTCGGGGGGCAGATGGAACGGGCGCTGGGTCATCAATGCGCTGATCGGCTGTTCCAGCGATTCCCCGGCCGCCACCACCCGGCGCAGGTCGCGCAGGGTGAAGATGCCGTTGGGCTGGGCCTGGTCATCGACGATAACGATGCTGCCGACATGCTGCTCGTGCATGCGCCGCACCGCGTCGCGCAACGGCGTGTCGGCGCTGCAGGCCACCGGCTGCTGCGGCGCCAGTTCGCGCAGCGGGGTATCCAGCGAGTACTGCGCGCCGAGGTTCTCGGCGGCGCGCAGCTGCACCTGCTGGTTGACTTGGTCGAGCAGGCTGCTGACCCCGCGCAGGGCGAAGTCGCGGAAGGGGGCGGACTGGGCGAACAGGCGGACGAAGGCGTCCTTGCCCAGCAGCAGGCAGAAGGTATCCTCGCCGGCCAGGTGCTCGGTGCGGGTGGCGCGCTCGCCGAGCAGGGCGGCCAGGGGGAAGCATTCGCCGCTGGCGATCTCGAAGGTGGTCTCGCTGCCGCGCCGGGCCGAGTGCGGGCGTTCGCCGACCACCTGGCCCTGCTTGACGATGTAGAAGTGCTGCACCGGCCCGTCGCCGGGCTTGATGATGCTCTCGCCGGCGGCATAGAAGCGCAGCTGGCAATGCTCCACCAGGTAGGCCAGCTGGGCGCTGTCCATCTGATTGAACGGCGGGTACTTGCGCAGGAACTCCATGGTGCCGTGGATGTTCTGCAGCACGGCCGTCTTGCCCGCGGCGCTGGACGACATGCGGCGTTCCGGAGGTGAGGTCATGCGCCGATGGTCGCGCCTGCGGCGTGCGCCGCCTATTGGACCTAGGTCGCAGGCGCCGGGCGCGGCAGGCTCAGCAGCGCCGCCAGGGCCAGGCCCGCGGCGGCGCACAGCAGGGCGGGAGCGAAGTGCCGGAAGTGGCCGTGCAGGGCCTCGGCGAGCAGCGGCCCGGCGATCTGGCCCACGCCATAGCTGGCGGTCATCCACGCCGCCAGTTGCGGCGTGTGCCGCGATTCGCCCCGGGCGGCGGCCATGGCGATGGTCACCGTACCCATGAAGGTGCCGCCGACCAGCAGCGCGCTGAGCAGGCCGCCGGCGAGGCCGTCATCGAGCGCCGGCAACGCCACGCCGATGGCCTGCAGCCCCAGGTTGAGCGCCAGCGCCCGGCGCGTCCCCAGGCGCTCGCGCAGGCCGTGCCAGAGGAAACACGAGGGCACCGCGCCCAGGCCGAAGGCGGCCCAGATCTGCAGCGGGTCAATGCCGTTCAGGCCGTCGCGCAGCAACAGTGGTAGGTAGGTGGCGGTGACGATGTAGCCGAAGCCGGCCAGGCCGTAGAGCGTGACCAGGCGCGCGGCCGGCAGTGCGCGCTCGGGCGGCGCCTGTGTGGCGGTTGTGGGAGTCGTCTGGCGCAGCGCCAGAGTGGCGGGCAGGATCAGCATCAGCGCCGCTATGCCCAGCAGTAACCACTGGGCCGGGCTGTGCCAGCCAAGCCGTTGTCCGGCGGCGAGCAGCTCGGCGGACAGGAGGATGCCCAGGCCGACGCCGGCGTAGAGCACCGGCGCGGCTCGCGGATGATGGTCGGCGCGCAGCAGCCACAGCGACGCGCCGACCAGGGTCAGGGCGCTGGCCACGCCGGCGAGCAAACGCAGCGGCAGGACGCTGGTGACGCTCGGTGCGGCGGCCATCGCCAGCAGGCAGGCCAGGCTGCCGAACAGGCCGGCGCGGCACAGCGTCGCCGGCTGCCAGGGGTGTTTCCAGGCCAGCAGCAGGGCGCCGAGCAGGTAGCCGGCATAGTTCGCCGAGGCGGCCAGGGAGCCGCCGCGAAGGTCGAGCACGCCGTCGGTCATCATCTGCGGATAGAGGCCGGTGAAGGCGAAACGGCCGAAGCCCATGCCGACCGCCAGCATCAGGGCGCCGGTCAGGGCATCGCGCAGTGGCCGGTCCATTACTCGGGGCTCCGCAGCCGTTCGTGCAGGCGCTCAACGGCGATGCTGGCGCTGCCCCGGCGGCGGATCAGCAGGGTGTCCAGCGTCAGCAGTGGCACGCTGCGCACGGCCGGGGCCTGGCGCGGCAGTTTCAGCAGCGAGCGCGGCATCACGCCGACGCAGGCGCCCGCCGCCACGCAGGCGAGAATGGCGTGGTAGGAGCCCACCTCCTGCACGCGCACGGGTGGGCCGCCGGCGCCCAGCCAGCTGAGGGCGATATGGCGATAGCTGCAGCCCTGGGCGAAGCCCGCCAGGGTGCGGATCTGCACCTGCTCCGGTTGCTCCACCGGAGGATGGTCGGCCGGCAGTACCAGCAGCAGTTCCTCGCGGAACACCGGCTGCGCGTCCACGCCATCCGGCAGGGCCTCGGCCTGCCAGCCGCCCTGCTGCCAGCTGTGCGGCTGGGCGATCAGCGCGCAGTCCAGGCGTCGCGCCAGGACCGCCTCGAGCAGCGGCAGGCTGGGACCGGTGCTGACCTCCAGGGCGACCTGCGGGTGGTCGCGGTGAAAGCGCGCCAGCGGTTGCGGCAGGCGCGCGGCGGCCGTGCTTTCCATCGTGCCCAGGCGCAGGCTGCCGGCGGGGTCTTGCGGGTGCAGGGCCTGGCGCGCCTCGTCGGCCAGCGCCAACAACTGTTCGGCGTAGGCGAGGAAGGTGCTGCCACGCTCGGTCAGCAGCATGCGCTTGCCCTCGCGCAGGAACAGCGCGGCGCCGAGCTCTTCTTCCAGCTGCTGGATGCGCGTGGTCACGCTGGACTGGGCGCGCTGCAGGCTCTGCGCGGCGCGGGTGACGCTCTGCTCGAGGGCAACGGTGCGGAAGAGGGCGAGGTTGGTCAGATCCATGGGCTTCTATAAATCTCGAAATGAGAATAGAGTTTTCGAAATAATCTTGTTTTGAGATTGATTGGTCAATCCTGCGGAGGTTTTCATGTCATCCCTGTGCACGTTGCTCGGCATCCGCCATCCCATCATCCAAGCGCCTATGGTCGGTGTGTCCACGCCGGCCTTGGCTGCCGCGGTGTCCGAGGCCGGAGGCCTGGGCTCGCTGGGCCTGGGCGCCAGCAGCACGGCGCAGGCCCGCGAGCTGGTCGAGCAGACCCGCGCGCTGACGGCCAAAGCGTTCAATCTCAACCTGTTCTGCCACCGCCCGGCGACCGCCGACGCCGCGCGCGAGGCGGCCTGGCTGGAACGCCTGCGGCCGCTGTTCGCCGAGTTCGGCGCCGAGCCGCCGGCCCGGCTGCGCGAGATCTATCAGAGCTTCCTGGCCGACCCGAACATGCTCGAGCTGTTGCTGGAGCTGCGCCCGGCGGTGGTCAGCTTCCACTTCGGCATGCCGCCGCAGGACTGGATCGAGCGCCTGCAGCGGGTCGGCATCCGCACCCTGGCCTGCGTCACCACGCCGGAGGAGGCACGGCTGGCCGAAGCCGCCGGTGTGGATGCGCTGGTGGCCCAGGGCGTGGAAGCCGGCGGCCATCGCGGCGTGTTCGCGCCCGAGCACGGCGATGCCGGCCTCGGCACCCTGGCCCTGGTGCGTCTGCTGGCGCAGCAGTCGCGCCTGCCGGTGATCGCCGCCGGCGGCATCATGGACGGCGCCGGCATTCGCGCCGCCCTGGCCCTGGGCGCGTCCGGCGTGCAGCTGGGCACGGCCTTCGTGCTCTGTCCGGAGTCCGCGGCCAACGCCGCCTACCGCGCGGCGCTGAAGGGCGAGCAGGCGGCGCGCACCGAGATCACCGCGAATATCTCCGGCCGCCCGGCCCGCGGCCTGCCCAATCGCCTGTACGGCGACCTCGGCGCGGCGTTGCCGGACTACCCGATCTGCTACGACGCCGCCAAGGCCCTGCACGCGGCCGCGAGCGCCCGGGGCAACCACGACTTCGCCGCACAATGGGCCGGCCAGGGCGCACCGCTGGCGCGCGAGATGCCGGCGGCGGAACTGCTGGCGACGCTGGTGAAGGAGATGCACGCGTAGGGTGCGCCGTGCGCACCTCGGGAGGCTCGATGCCAATGGTGCGCATGGCGCACCCTACGGATGGCTGGTGGCGACGCTGGTGAAGGAGATGCGCGCGTAGGGTGCGCCGCGCGCACTCGGGAGGCTCGATGGCCAATGGTGCGCGTGGCGCACCCTACGGATGGCTGCTGGCGACGCTGCTGAAGGGGATGCACGCGTAGGTGCGCCGTGCGCACCTCGGGAGGCTCGATGGCCAAGGGTGCGCATGGCGCAACCTACGGATGGCGTGCCTCCGGTGTTGCTCGGGAAGCAGGGTGCGCCACTGGCATGGGCGGCGCGTGTCGAAAACGGCGCAATAAAAAAGGCCGGCGGGTCACCCCGTCGGCCTTTTTCGTTGCGCTACCCCTGAATCAGGGCAGGGTGAACAGCACCTTGACCTGGTCGGTTACGGCGGCCTTGTCCACGTAGCCGATGGCATCGGCTTCGGCGGCGACCTTGGCCACCGCCTCGGCATCGCCGGCCACGCTCGGCAGCGGCTGGCCCTTGCCGGTGAACACCAGGCCGGACCAGTAGGACTTCAGCTGGGCTTCGTTCTTCTTGGTGACCGAGGTATAGAACTTCTCCTTGGTCGGGTTCCAGTCTTTCTGGTCGACGCCTTTCAGCGACTTGTTCTTGCCCAGGAAGATGTTGGCGACGTCGGACTGCGACGGAGTCGCCGCGGCGCCGGCGTTGACGATCACGGCGACTTCGGCCTGGGCCGCGACGGCGGCGCTCAGGCTGGCGGCGGTGAGGAGGATGCGGATGGACTGCTTCATGGACACGCTCCTCAGAACACGAAGTCGACGCCGGCGCTGATGATGTCGCCGTCGTAGTTGCGCGCCGGAACGCCGAGGGCACCGCCGGTGACGTCGCTCACGGTGTTGTCGTACAGCTCCTGTGCATCACGCACGAACACGCCGTCGTAACCGCCCTGGGTGTCGACGCGCTTGTACTCGCCCTTGAGCACCACGGTCGGCAGGACGTTGTAGTTCAGGCCGAGGGTCCAGGAGTTCTGGCGACCTTCGTCCTCGTCCAGCTGGGCGTAGGTGACGTGGGCCAGGAAATCGCCGAAGCGGCGGCCGCCCATCAGGTAGAAGGAGTCGGTGCTGGCGCTGCCGTCGTTCTCGATCACGCGGCTGGTCCACTCGTTGGCGGTCAGCCAGGTGCCGTTGTCGTACTGGTAGCCGATGGAGGTGAACTTGCCCTTTTCCTTGTCCAGCGCCAGCAGGGTGGCGGTGCCCGGGTTGCCCAGCAGGTCGGTGAAGCTGCCGGCGATCTCGGTCTCGATGTCGGCCTCGACGTAGCCGACGCGGAAGGTGCCGAAGTCGTTGGTGGCCAGGCTCACGCTGGAACCGAAGACGTTGTCGTAGTCGATGTCGAACTCTTCGTCATACAGGTAGTAGTCGCGGTTCTTGGCGACGCCGCCGGCGACCTGGAACGACAGGGTGGCGAAGGACAGCGGCAGGTTGTAGACCAGGTCTGCGCCTTCGTAGTTGGACAGCTGGACCTGGCTGTAGACCTCGTCCGGCAGACGCAGCCAGGGGTAGGCGAAGCCCACGTCGATGCTCTCGGAGTACATGTAGACCGGGGTGCGCAGACGGCCGAAGCGCATCATCAGGTTGTCGGTGCTCTGCCAGGACAGGTAGGCCCACTCCAGATTGGCCTTCCACTCGTCGGCATAGGCCTTGGCGGTGGTCTGCAGGGTCAGGCCGACGGTGTCGGTGACGCCGTAGGTCAGCTGGGCGCCGAACTTGCTCAGCTGGTCGCCGCGCCAGGAGTCGGTGGTCTGGCCGGAGAGGCCGTAGCCGCGGCCGTCGTCTTCACCACCCAGGTGGGTGACGCCGACGGTGCCGAAACCGTTGATGAGGGCCTCGCCTTGTTCCAGCGCGAATGCCGAGGTGCTGGCCAGGCAGATCGCCAGGCCGAGAACGCGGGCAGTAGTCATGCAGTGATGCTCCAATGAAAGGTTAAACGCGGAATTGGGCCGTCGCCGCGCGCAGGTGGTCCCCTGTGCTGACCAGCTGCTCGCCGAGGCGTGCGGTGGCTTCGGCCCCATGTGCGGTTGCTTGGGCGTCCTGCTGCAACACTTGGGTATCTTGTTGGATGGAACTGGACAAGCCGATCTGCTCGTGGGTGAGCTGGGCGATGCCGGCGTTCAGTTCGTCGATCTGGCCCACCGCGGAGACGATGGACTCGAGCATGCGGGTGGCTTCCACCGAGCGCTCGATGCTGTGCTGGGCCTTGTCGCCGTTGGCGGTCATGACGTTGAGCACACCGTTGGCGCTGTTCTGCAGACGCTGGATGATCTGCTGGATCTCGGCGGTGGAGGCGGCGGTCTTCTGCGCCAGATTGCGCACCTCGTCGGCGACCACGGCGAAGCCGCGACCCTGCTCGCCGGCGCGGGCGGCTTCGATGGCGGCGTTGAGCGCCAGCAGGTTGGTCTGCTCGGCGATGCTGCGGATCACGGTGAGCACCGAGCCCACCTGCTGGGTTTCTTCCTCCAGCTGCTGCATGGCCTGCACCGCGCCGAGCACGCTGCTGCCCAGGTCGCTGATGCTGGTCGACAGGCCGCCGATGCTGGCGCGCGCGGCATCGGCCTGGCGCGAGGCATCGCCGGCGCCCTGGGAGGCCTGCTGCGAGCGCTGCGCCACTTCCTGGATGCTGCTGGTCATGGTCTGGATGTCGCGGCTGATCGAGTCGGTATGGCCCTGCTGCGACTTGGCATTCTCTTCCGAGCCCTGGGTCAGCCGGTACAGCTCCTGGGACATGCTGCCCAGCGGGCTGGCGGCCTCGATGATCTGGCGGATGGTGCCCTGCAGCTTGTCGAGGAAGCCGTTGAACAGCTGGATCATCTCGCCGATCTCGTCGCGCGAGTCGACGTTGACCCGGCGGGTCAGGTCGCCGTCGCCTTTGGCGATGGCCTGCAGCGACTCGATCACGCCGTGCACATTGCCCATGATGCCGCGGATGATTACCCAGGCGCCGAGGCCGACCAAGGCCACCAGCAGGGCGCTGAGGATATAGCCGGCGCGGGTGGTCTCGGCGTTGTCGGTGCGGGCCTGGCCGAGGGTGCTCTGGAAGTCCTCGTAGGCGTGGGCGCGGAAGGCGGCGCCGAGTTGCTGCGCGGCGGCCAGGTCGCTGGCCATGCGGTCCAGGCTCGGGCGCAGGTCTTCGAAGCCGGCGCTGCCCTTGATCAGTTGCTCGGAGGCGGACAGGGCATTGTCGGCGTAGCGGCCGATGGCCTGGCGCCAGTCCTCCAGTTCGCCGGCACGCTCGGCGTTGGCGCGGGTCAGCGGCTGCAGCTGCTGCTGCAGGCCGGCGATATCGCCGAGCACCTTGCGCGCCTCGTCGAGCGTCGCCAGCTCGCCCGCGGCCACGGCGCTGTTGAGCAGGCCGGGCAGGCGGGAGAACTGGAAATTGACCGCGTCGGCCTTCTCCAGCGTCGGGAAGCTGTGGGTCTCGAGGGTGTCCAGGCGGGCATCGTTGGCCGCCAGCTGTGTCGAGGTGTAGACCACGAACAGCAGCAGGCCCAGCAGGGCAACGGCGGGCAGCAGCGACAACTTCAGGGTCAGCGACAGATTCTTGAGCATTTGGCAGGTACCCAAAGGGGGGCGCGAATTGTACAGAAAGCCGTTTGGTGGCTGAAGGCCATCGGTCAGTCATCCCGTGACTGCAGATAGCGTCTGTGTGGTGAGTCCCTCCTATGTCGGCTGCGCCTTTTCTTTCTATAGCCGCTGACGGGCGGCTGCGCCTGAGCCATGACGCGGCGGAACGGGCCGCGGCCAAGCTGTGTGCACCGCTCTCGGGTCGGTGCAGGCAGCCGCAAGCCTGCGCCACACGGGGGCTGGCGCGGCGGTTGGGGGATGCAAGCGAGGCGGTTCAGGCGCCGCTATAGCTGTTCTGCCGCGCACCGCGAAACCCGACGAACTGCAGGCGAAGCGGCTGTTCCGGCCTGGTCAGGACGCGCGGGGCAGCGGCGTGGCGAGCCCGTCCAGCGCCTGGTCGAGCACTTCGCGGGCCTGTTCGAGCACCTGGGCCTTCCAGTCATCGGCATCGACATAGAAGGCGTCGCGCAGCTGCTGCTTGATGCGCTGCTGTCGGGCCGGCGCGACCTGCGGGTTGCGATGCAGCCAGTGGTCGCCACGCATGGCGTTGAGCACCTGCAGGCCGGGCAGGGTGCCGTATTCCAGGGTCAGGCCGTTGTACTCGGCCTGCGGGCAGGTCAGCGGCACCACGTTGTCGATGGTGCCGTTGAGCTTGGCCGAGACCGAGTTGCCCTCGGCGCTGTTGGTCACCCGCTCGCCCCACCAGCGGCGGCAGCGGGCGATGTCTTCCGGCGTCTGCCGACCCTTGTAGATGCGCTCGCCGATGCCGCGCGGGCCGAGGCCGGTGTGGATGTCGATCCAGGCGATGCGGCGGCACTGCAGGCCATGCTGCTGCAGCACCCGCTCCAGCGTGAGGCGGCTCCAGGTCGGTGCGTTGCCGGCGTAGAACATCCCCGTCGGGTCGTCGCTCTGCCCGCGCGAGATGGCGCCCTGCAGGGCCATGCGGCCGTGGCGCAGCGAATAGCCGAGCAGGCCCAGGGTGCTGAGCAGCGTCGGCGGCTGGCGCCTGGGCAGCAGCAGGTGGGCGATGGCGCGGTAGTCGGGGTTGTCCGGCAGCGGCTGGCTGAAGTCGAGGAAGTTGCGATTGAGGTCGACGTTGTCCTCGGTCACCCGGCGCAGCCAGGAGAAGCCGTGCGGGTTGAGCGCGTGGATGAACAGCACGGCCAGGTCGTCGCGTTTGCAGCGCTCGAGCCAGGCCGGGTCGCGCAGATGCTCGACCTGGATGCCGGAGCCGCAGAAGCCCTCGGCGCCGTGGCAGGCGCTGCTGAGAATCAGCAGGTTGGCGGCGTCGGCGGCGCCGAGGCGGGCGACATCCATGGCCAGTTCCTCGCCGTCGCGGCCGCGCAGCGGATGGACGTGGGATTCGACGGCGAGGCCGGCGCCGGCGCAGGCCTGGAGAAATTTCTGCCGGGCCTCGGCGTAGCGTTGCGAGAAGCTGGAGAGATCCATGCGTGATGTTCCTTGTGTGAAAGCGGCCCGCGGGGTTTCGCGGGCACGGCCGAGCCTGCGGCGCGGGCTCGTGGCCTTTGCCGGGCGACGGAGAGGTCGTTGGAGGTGGGGCTAAGCCCCGGGCTGGCGGCCTTGTGGACCGCTAGCCCGGAACGGGCGTCATGAATCGATCACGACGCGGCCGAGGCTGCTCTGCTGCTCGCCGACCCGCACGGTCTCGATCTCGATGCGGGTGCCGAACGCGGCGGACAGATCGCGCAGGCGCTCGAGGATGCGCCGCGCCTGGGTGTCGTTCTCGGGCGTATCCAGGGCCAGGCGCGGGATGCCGCGCTCGGCGTCGCGGCCTTCGAAGCCCAGCTCGATCGGGTGCAGGAGCAGCTCCTTGAGGGTTCCGGCTGCGTTGAAGTGGCACTCGGCGATCACGCTCTCGAACCACACCGGCTCGCTGAAGATGCCGACCACGCGCTTCCACTCGAGGAACTCGGCCGCGGTGGTCAGGCGCGGATTGGTGATGCCCTTGGGCCCGATGAAGGCCTCGGCGGCCAGCCACTCGCGGCTTTCCCACTTGTCCGCCGGCATCAGCTTCATGCTGTTGTCCATGAAGCAGAAGTTGCCCAGCGAATACAGCAGCGGCTTGCCGTTGTAGATGTCGATGCCGCGGATCTGGTGCGGGCCGTGGCCGCAGAGCATGTCGGCGCCGTTGTCGACCAGGTTGCGGGCCAGGGCTGGCAGGTAGTTGGGCACCTCGATGCACTGGTTGTCCGGCTCGTGGGTGTGCTGGGCGACGATGGCGAAGTCGCTGCTCTGCTTGGCCTGGCGCAGGTTGCGCAGGATGTCGGCCTGGTCGAGCTTGTCGCACTCGTAGTGGATGCGCACGGTGCCCGGCGCCGCATTCGGGTCGACGCGGTAGTGCAGGGCCATCCCTAAGTGCACGCTGTGCTCGCCGTGCAGGGTACGCAGCAGGTAGTGGTCCTGGAAGGCCTCCTGCTCGTTGAGGCGCTTGAGCACGGCGAAGTCCTGCGGGCTGACCAGGCGGTGTGGCGTGGTGCGCAGCGGGCTCAGGCCTGGGCGCGGCGGCACCATGCCGAGGCCATCGGCGGCCGGGGCGTTGGCCTCGAAGGTGGTGGCGTAGGAGATCAGCGAGACGCGCGCCTTGGTCGTGTCGACGAAGGCCGGCGCGCGGGCGGCGGCCAGGCTGGAGCCGGTGCCGGCGTGAGCGATGCCGGCGTCATCCAGCAGTTCGTCGGTCATCTTCAGGCCGGCCGCGCCCCAGTCCAGCGCGTGGTTGTTGGCGCGCGACATCATGTTGAAGCCGATGCCGGCCAGGTCCGCCGGCGCATCCGCGTCGCTGAGCAGCCAGGAGAAGCCGGACAGCGCCTCGGGGTAGCCGTCGTAGCGGTTGAAGTCGATGGCGGTGCATTCGTAGTTGCCCACCACCACGTCGCCACGCTTGAGGATGTCGAGCAGCTCGGGCGACTTGCGCGCCAGCTTGGCGGCGATGGCATGGGTGATGATGATGTCGCCGACGGCGACCACACAGAAGCCGTCTTCCACGTCGGCGTCGCGCCAGCTATCCGGCAGGGTGATGCGTTCGGGGCGTTGCTGGGGCGAGGGGACTCGTTTGTGCATCTCGGAAAGCTTCCTGGCTCAGGCCTGGCTCGCAGCCGGCTCGTTGTTGGATTCGTGATTGCTGGTGCGGGCGGCCAGGGTGCTGCGGTCGCGTTCGGGCTCGACCAGGCGCAGGGCCAGCGCGCCACCGGCGATCAGGGCGATGCCGAACAGGCCGACGGCCAGCTCGAAGCCCCTGACCAGGTCGCCGCCTTCCCAGCCGATGGCCTGGCCGACCACGTGCGGGGCGAGCATGCCGGCGCTGGTCATCAGGCCGATGTGCAGGGCCAGCATGCTGCCGCGCTGTTTGGCCGGGGCGATGTAGGCGATGGTGGTGTTGGAGAAGGTGGTCACCAGGTTCACCACGATGCCGCCGATCAGGTACAGGGTGATGGTCATGGCCACGCCCTGCTCGACGAAGCCCATCAGGGCCATGGCGATGCCGCCGACCACGCAGGCGATGGCCGGTGGGAAGACCATGGCCAGGCGCACGCTGGCACCGCGCTTGAGGGCGCGCTGCGACAGGCTGGAGACCAGCAGGTTGAGGGCGATCACGCCGAGGGTGGCCGCCATCACCACATAGCCGGACTGCATCGGGCTCATGCCCAGACCTTTCTGCAGGTAGGTCGGCACCCAGCTGTAGATCAGCGCATTGGGCAGGTAGCTGCAGAAGCCGAGCAGGGTGATGAAGATGAAGGTGCGGTTGAGCAGCAGGTGGCGGTAGCGGGCGGTGCCGCCGGTCATTTCGCCGGCGGCCTCGTCGTGCCGGCCCTCGCGGCCGATGCACAGCCAGATGACCAGCCAGAGCAAACCGACGCCGGCGAGGATCAGGTAGCCGAGGCGCCAGCCCAGGTGCTGGATCAGCAGGGGCAGCGACAGCGCGCCGAGGATGGCGCCGACCATGATCGCGATATGGATCCAGGCGCCCGGCAGCACCCGCTCGCGCGGGGCGTACCACTTGAACGCGGCGTGCTGGGTCACCGCCGTGCCCGGGCCGCAGCCGGCGCCGAGCAGCATGCGGCTGGCGACCAGGGCGTAGAAGCTGGTGGAGATGGCCGTGAGGATCTGCGCGGCCATCCATACCAGCGACATGCCGGAGAGAATCCAGCGGCTGGCCACGCGGTTGGCGAGGAAGCCGACCAGCACGCCCGACACCGAGTAGAGGAAGAAGAAGGCGCTGCCGATGAAGCCGAACTGCTCGGGGGTGAGCTTGAGCTCGTCGATGATCTGCGGGCCGGCGAAGGCGAAGATGGTCTTGTCCAGCACGCTGATGACCATCACGGCCAGCAGCATCAGGACCACCAGCGCGCGCTTGTCGTCGGCCGGCTTGTTGTTGAAAAGGGACGGCATGGATCGAATCTCGCTCGGGGCATCGGCCCTCGGTGCGTGTCCGCATCCAGGGCGTTCGGTGAATAGGTTCGGGCTCCGAGCGCGTTCCGGTCATGCGGCGCGGCGCTGCGGGAGCTGGTGCGGCGCAGCATGCCTCAGGCGCGGCGGCTGCGGATAATCACCTCTGCGCATGTGTATCGGCTTTGGTTATGTGCACCGGCGCGACGCACGGTTATGCTGGTCCGCCCGCCTGGTTCGGAGACCTGCGATGGCGATCCATAGCGCTGAAATCCTCTGGTCGCGCGGCGATCAGGACTTCCTCGACAACCGCTACAGCCGCGCGCACCTGTGGCGCTTCGATGGCGGCGTGGAGGTGCCGGCCTCGTCCTCGCCACACGTGGTGCCGCTGCCCGGCTCGCGAGCGGACGCGGTGGACCCGGAAGAAGCCTTCGTCGCCTCGCTGTCCAGCTGCCACATGCTCTGGTTCCTGTCGCTGGCCGCGCGCGACGGCTGGCGGGTGGACGCCTACCGCGACCTGGCCGAGGGCCGCATGGGCCGCAACGCCGAGGGCCGCCTGGCCATGCTCCGCGTCACCTTGCGCCCGCAGGTGAGCTTCGCCGGCACCGCCCCCAGCCGCGAGCAGCTCGACGCGTTGCACCACCAGGCTCATGAAGAGTGCTTCATCGCCAGCTCGGTGAAGACCGAGGTGCTCTGCGAGCCGGTCGATTCCTGAGGAGAACGGAAATGCGCACGCCCTCCAGGCGCATGCACGACGCCCCCACGCCCGCCGATGTCGGCTCGCCCGGCCTGCACCGGGTGGCCTGGGCGTTGCCGACCGGGCTGCTCGTGGCGGTCTGCCTGCAGCCTCGTCTGCTCTGGATCGTCGCGGGCCTGGCCGTACTGGGGCTGGGGACGGTGTGGCGCGAGCGCCGTCATCTGGCGCGGCTGGCTGCACAGCGCCAGGGCGAATCCATCTGCCAGTTCACCCGCGCCTTTGCGTGGCGGCGGGTGGATACCTGGGTGATTCGTGCCGTGTACGCGTCGCTGCACGGCCATCTGGGCGGGCAGGTGCCGATCCGCGCCGATGACCGACTGAAGCAGGACCTGTGGCTGGATGACGAAGATCTGGACCTCGACCTGCTCGCGGAAATGGCCCGGCTCAGCGGCCGCTCGCTGGAGCGGACCGCGGACAATCCCTGGTTCGACCGGGTGACCACCGTGCGCGACCTGGTGGCGTTCCTCGAACACCAGCCGCGTCTGGCGCCGGCCTGAGTGTGGCCTAGTCGCTCACCTTGGGCGCGTGCGGGCTGGTGTAGGCGTATACCAGCTCGTCGGCCAGGGCCTTGGCCTCGCGGGTCATCAGCTCCTGGTCGCGGCAGACCAGGGAGATGTTCATCGGCGGCACCCGCTCCGCGATGTCGAGCACTTCCAGCTCCTGGCCCAGGGTCTGTACCCGTTCGAGCAGGCGCAGCGACCAGTAGCTGACCGCGTCGGTGTGCAGCGCCAGCTCGGTGAACAGCACCACCGAGGCGCATTCGGTGACGTTCTGCGGGTATTCGATGCCGTGGTCGACGAACATCATGCCGACCTTGGACTGCTCCAGCGAGTCCTGCAGCAGCCATTCCTCGCCGAGCAGCTCGCGCAACGAGCGCGCGCCACGCAGTGGATGGCCCTTGCGCACGGCCAGCGCGGCGGGCTGCTCGTACAGCTCGGTCCAGTGGAAGCCATCGGCGCTGCGTGCCTCCGGCAGTGAGGTCAGCACCAGGTCCAGCTGGCCTTCGCGCAGGCCCTCCATCAGCTTGGACGGGCGCAGCTCGTGGATCTGCACCTGCACCTTGGGGTAGCGCTTGCGGTAGCGGCTGAGGCTGCTGATGAACTGGGCGCCGGGGGTGACCGGTGATACGCCGATCGACAGCTTGCCGTCCATCACGCCCTTGAGGGTCTCGATCTCCTCACGGGCGCGGCGCACCTCCTCGAGGATCAGGCGGGCGCGGCGCACCAGGCGCTCGCCGAACTCGGTCACCGTGATGCCGCGGTTGGAGCGCACCAGCAGCGGCACGCCCAGTTCCGCTTCCAGCTCCTTGATGCCCTTGGACAGGGCCGGCTGGGAGATGTGCAGCAGGCGCGACGCCTCCTGAATGCTGCCGCTCTCGCTGATGGCGAGCATGGCGCGGAGTTGATGCAACTTCATGGGCAACGCCGGGGATCGGTGGTCGGGGCCTGGAATGTAAAACAAAAGCGCCGGCAACGGGCCGCCGGCACTGTAACCGCGGATAAAAAAACGGCGGCCCGCAGGCCGCCCAGGGTGGAGTGCCGGGTGAACCTCAGCGGATGCCCGCCGCGCGCAGGGCGCTGGGGGTGAACTGCTTGCGGCTGTACTGCACGTCGAAGTCGTAGGCGTTCTTCTGCTCGTTGAACAGCGCGCCGACGGCGTAGCGGCCGGAGAGCACGTCGTAGTGGGTCTCGGCGCTGAACTGCGGGGCCTGCTGGTCGTAGAAGAACACGCCGTGGCCCTCGGAGACGCGCCACAGCTGGCCGCGGCCGTCGTAGGCGTCGGCCTCGGCGGCCTGCCAGCTGTCCTCGTCGAGGAAGATGTCGCGGCGCGAATAGACGTGGCGCTGGCCCGGCTTCAGGGTGGCAGTCAGGTGCCAGACGCGGTGCAGCTCGTAGCGGGTGTGCTCGGGGTTGAGGTGGCCCGGCTTGACGATGTCCGTGTACTTCAGCGTGGGCGAGCTCAGCTTGTAGCTGTTGTAGGGGATGTAGATCTCCTTCTTGCCCACCAGCTGCCAGTCGAAACGGTCCGGCGAGCCATTGAACATGTCGAAGTCGTCCATGGTGCGCATGCCTTCGGCGCCGGGGCTGTCGTAGGCGATCTGCGGGGCGCGGCGCACGCGGCGCTGGCCGGCGTTGTACTGCCAGGCCATGCGCGGTTCCTTGACCTGGTTGATGGTCTCGTGGACCAGCAGCACGCCGCCGGCCAGGCGCGCGGGGGCGAGGAATTCCTCGCGGTACATGTACAGCAGGTTGGTCATCTCCGCCGGGGCGTAGTCGGACAGGCCCACCGGGTAGGCCAGCTGCTGCTTGATCAGGCTCGGGGTGAAGGCACCGTTGGCCTGCGGCGAGGCCTGCACCACCATGCGCTGGAAGGCCAGACCGCGGTAACGGCCGATGTGGTTCCAGATCACTTCCAGGCCGTTCTGCGGAATGGCGAACGGCAGGCCGCCGCTGCGGTAGTTCTGCAGGCCGTTGCCGCCTTCGGCCAGCTGGGTGTCGGCAGCGTTCTGGCGGGTGGTGTCGAGGTAGCTCTGCGGCAGGTTCACCGAGCGGCGGGTCGGGTAGACCGGGATGCGGTAGCTCTGCGGGTACCGCTGGAACAGGGCGAGCTGGCCGGGGGTGAGCTTGTCCTTGTGCTGCTCGAGGTTATCGGCGGTGATGGTGAACAGCGGCTGGTCGGCGGCGAACGGGTCGCTGAGGAAACCGTCGGTGTCGCGCTGGCCGGCGTCCCGGGCCAGGCCGCCGGTCCAGGCCGGGATGCTGCCGTCGGCATTGCCGGTGGTCTCGGCACCGACCGGGGTTAGGTCCTTGCCGAGGCGGGCGACCTGCTCGGCCGGTACCGCGGCCAGGGCCTGGCCGGCGAGCAGGCCGAGGCCCAGGCAGCCGGCGCGCAGCAGTTGCGAGTGGAGAGTGGAAAACTTCATCTGCATTGACCTCAGAAGCTCATGCCGACGCTGAAGGCGAGGAAGTCGCGGTCGGTGTTGGTGTTGAAGTCGCCGCCGAAGTAGTTGGTGTAACTCAGGCTGGCGGTGTAGGTGGACAGGTAGTCGGCATCCAGGCCCAGGCTCACCGACTGGTTGCCCTCGGTGAAGGTCGGCCCGTAGCCCTCGACGTCGTGGGCGAAGGCCAGGTTGGGCTTGAGGTTCACCCCGGCGATGGCGTCGTTGAACTCCAGCTGGGTGCGCAGGCGGTAGCCCCAGGAGTTCTGGGTGTAGTAGCCCTTGCCGGTGCACTGGTCCGGGTTGGTGGGGTTGAGCAGGCTCTGGCACAGCGAGTTGCCGGTCACGCCGAGGGCGGCCGCCCAGTCGGGCAGCTGGCCGTTGCCGTACACGCTGCTGCGGCCGAAGCGCAGGTCGGAGCCGTCGCTGGAGCCGAGGTCGCCGATATGGCTGTAGCCGACCTCGCCGATCAGGGTCAGGCGGTCGCCGCCGAGCACGTTGTCGAAGGTGTGTATGGCGCTGACCTGGGCCTGGGTGAAGGGCATGCGCTTGTAGCCCTGCACCTGGCTGCCCTGGCTCGCGTCGGCCCAGCCGCGGTCGAAGATCGCCAGGCCATCGATGCCGAGCAGGCCGACCAGTCCGCCGACGCTGGCGGCGGTGGAGACGTCGGTGCCGTTGAGCGACAGCGGCATGTTCGGCCGGTGGCTGACCTCGCCGGACAGCGCGGTGCCGTCGGGCGTGGTGGTGGCGAAGCTGATGCCGTACAGGCGGATGTCTTCCGGGTACTCCAGGTAGTAGCGCGCGCTGGCCGGGCCGGGCGCACCGGTGATGGCGCTGAAGTCGGCGCTGCCCACGGTCCACATGCTCTCCGGCGTGCGGCTGTGGTAGTTCATGGCGTAGAAGCCGAACTCGGTGTCGTTCAGCGCCGGCACCAGCCAGCGCAGGGCCACGCCGAACTGGCCGCCATCGCGGGCCTCCTGGTCGTCCAGGCGCGGCACCCAGCCGTACGCGGCCGGGTCGCGGTCGTAGTCGCTGCCGAAGGTGGTCATGCCGTATTCGCAGCCCTTGGCCGCGGTGTCGGTGCCGAAGAAGGTGCCGCAGTTGTCGAGGACGGTCTTTTCCCACTCGAGCTGGTAGAAGGCCTCGGCGGACAGGTTCTCGGTCAGGCCCTGGGTGACGTAGAGCATGTTGACCGGAATCAGGCCTTCCTTGATCTCCGAGCCCGGCCGGCGGAACGCCGCCACGTCGGCGGGGTTGATGGCGTTGATGCTGTTGCCGATGAAGGTGCTCTCGCCCCAGCTCACCACCTGCTTGCCGGCGCGCACGCTGCCCGGCAGGTCGCCGAGCAGGTAATTGTGGTAGACGAAGGCGTCGAGCAGCTCGAAGCCGGAGGCCTGGGCGGCGTTGTCGCGGCCGCTGTCGTTGATGTCGTAGAGCAGGCGGTGCTCGTCCTTCAGCTCGAAGTCGTACCAGTACTTGCCGCGCAGGAACACGCCGGTGTCGCCGTAGCGCAGCTGCAGGTCGTGGATGCCCTTGAAGATCTTCGAGAAGGTCTCGCCCTTCTTGAAGTTCAGGCGACCGTCGTCGCTGGTGCGGGTCGAGGCGTCGCCGCCGTTGGCCCGGCCGATGAACTCGGCGTCGGCGTCGTCCATCGCCCAGCTGGCGCCGATGGACAGGGAGGAGTCGATCTGCCCCTCGATTTCCCCGAGCGTGAAGTTGGCGGCCTGGGCCGGTAGCGCGCTGGCCAGCGCGACGGCCAGGGCCAGGGCTTGGGGATGCATGGCCCCCGCGCCTGTTGTTGTTCTTTTCATGGTGCTCTCCGCTGTTCAAAGAAGGCCCGCGGCACGGCCGCGCGGCGCATCGCTTCTTTGCAGCCTGATGACAGGTGCCGGGGCATCCTAGGTAAGCCCCGCGGCCCTGACTTCTGAAAAATCCTTATGCCCATAGCCAAAGGTGAGGTCGGCGCCAGGGCGCGGATGCAAGGGCGTGCGGCGACTTGGGCAAAGCCCCGTGGTTGGCGGCTCGGGCGGCATTCGCCGTGCATAACCCAGGGTTATCCCGATAAGCAGCCGGGCGTCGGCGCCCTGATTGCGGGCATAAAAAAACCGCCCCGGAGGGCGGTTCTTTGCAGCGCTTGCGGCGAATTACAGACCGTTGGCGGCCTTGAACTCGCGGCGGCGACGGTGCAGGACCGGCTCGGTGTAGCCGTTCGGCTGCTGGGTGCCTTCGACCACCAGTTCCAGGGCGGCCTGGAAGGCGATGTTGCTGTCGAAGTTCGGCGCCAGCGGGCGGTACAGCGGGTCGTTGGCGTTCTGGCGGTCGACCACCGGCGCCATGCGCTTGAGGCTCTCGACGACCTGCGCCTCGGTCACCACGCCATGACGCAGCCAGTTGGCCAGCAGCTGGCTGGAGATGCGCAGGGTGGCGCGATCTTCCATCAGGCCGACGTCGTTGATGTCCGGCACCTTGGAGCAGCCGACGCCCTGGTCGATCCAGCGCACCACGTAGCCGAGGATGCCCTGGGAGTTGTTGTCCAGTTCGTTCTGGATCTCTTCGGCGGACCAGTCGGTGTTCGGCGCCAGCGGGATGGTCAGGATGTCGTCCACCGACGCCGGGGTGCGCTTGGCCAGCTCGGCCTGACGGGCGAACACGTCGACCTTGTGGTAGTGCAGGGCGTGCAGGGTGGCGGCGGTCGGCGACGGTACCCAGGCGGTGTTGGCGCCGGCCAGCGGGTGGCCGATCTTCTGCTCGAGCATGCCGGCCATCAGGTCGGGCATGGCCCACATGCCCTTGCCGATCTGTGCCTTGCCCTGCAGGCCGGTGGCCAGGCCGATGTCGACGTTGTTGTTCTCGTAGGCGCCGATCCACTTCTCGGATTTCATGGCGGCCTTGCGCACCACGGCGCCGGCTTCCATGGAGGTGTGGATTTCGTCACCGGTGCGGTCGAGGAAGCCGGTGTTGATGAACACCACGCGCTCGCTGGCGGCCTTGATGCACGCCTTGAGGTTGACGGTGGTGCGGCGCTCCTCGTCCATGATGCCGACCTTCAGGGTGTTGCGCGGCAGGCCGAGGACGTCCTCGACGCGGCTGAAGATCTCGCCGGCGAAGGCGACTTCCTCCGGGCCGTGCATCTTCGGCTTGACGATGTACACGGAGCCGGTGCGGGTGTTCTTGCGGCTGGTGTTGCCATTCAGGTTGTGGATGGCGATCAGGCTGGTGAACAGGCCGTCCTGGATGCCTTCCGGAATCTCGTTGCCGGCGGCGTCGAGGATGGCCGGGTTGGTCATCAGGTGGCCGACGTTGCGCACGAACAGCAGGCTGCGGCCGTGCAGGGTCAGCTCGGAGCCATCGGCCTTGGTGTAGACGCGGTCCGGGTTCATGGTGCGGGTGAAGGTGCTGCCGCCCTTGCTGACTTCTTCGGCGAGGTCGCCCTTCATCAGGCCCAGCCAGTTGCGATAGACCACGACCTTGTCGTCGGCGTCGACGGCGGCCACGGAGTCTTCGCAGTCCATGATGGTGGTCAGGGCGGCTTCCATCAGCACGTCCTTCACGCCGGCGGCGTCGGTCTGGCCGATCGGGCTGCTCGGGTCGATCTGAATCTCGAAGTGCAGGCCGTTGTGCTTGAGCAGCACGGCTTGCGGCTTGGCGGTATCGCCCTGGAAGGCGATGAACTGCGCGGCGTTCTTCAGGCCGGCTTCGCTGCCGTTCTTCAGGGTCACGGCCAGCTGGCCGTTCTTGATGGCGTAGGCGGTGGCGTCGACATGGGAAGCGGCTTCCAGCGGGGCGGCCTCGTCGAGGAAAGCGCGGGCGAAGGCGATGACCTTGTCGCCGCGGACCTTGTTGTAGCCCTTGCCCTTCTCGGCGCCGTTCTCTTCGCTGATCACGTCGGTGCCGTAGAGGGCGTCGTACAGCGAGCCCCAGCGGGCGTTGGAGGCGTTCAGGGCGAAGCGCGCGTTCATCACCGGCACTACCAGCTGCGGGCCGGCCAGGCGGGCGATTTCTTCGTCGACGTTCTGGGTGGTGGCCTGGAAGTCGGCCGGCTCGGGCAGCAGGTAGCCGATTTCCTGGAGGAAGCTCTTGTAGGCGGCGGCGTCATGGGCCTGACCCTTGCGGGCCTGGTGCCAGGCGTCGATCTGGGCCTGCAGTTCGTCGCGTTTGGCCAGCAGGGCGCGGTTCTTCGGGGCCAGCTCGTTGATCACGGCTTCGGCACCGGCCCAGAACTGGTCGGCGGCGATGCCGGTGCCCGGGATGGCTTCGTTGTTGATGAAGTCGTAAAGGGCCTTGGCGACCTGCAGACCACCTACTTGAACGCGCTCAGTCATTGCTTGCCTCACTATGATGCTAGACAGGGCCGGAAGGCCATGTAGTAAGAGTCGGCGGATACTACATGACTCATTCGGAAAAATCAGTCACAAACTGCGCCCGCCTGCCCGGCGGCGGCCCCTATACTCCGGGCATTCTTGCGCCTGTGGGGTAGCCATGCCGATCCGTCCCGCCGTACCCGCCGACCTCGCCGATCTGGGCGAACTGTTCTCCGGTTATCTGGACTTCTATCGGGTGCCGCGCCCGCGGGCCGAGGTCGAGGCATTCCTCGCCGCGCGCCTGGAACGTGGCGACTCGGTGCTGTTCATCGCCCGCAACGAGGCGGGGCAGGCCCTGGGCTTTGTCCAGCTGTATCCCTTCTTCGCCTCGCTGCACATGGCGCCGGCCTTCCTGCTCAGCGACCTCTACGTGCACCCGGATGGCCGCCGCCAGGGCCTGGCCGAGCAACTGATGAACGCCGCCCGCGCCCATGCCGAGGCGACCGGGGCCTGCGGTCTGCAACTGGAGACGGCGAAGAACAACCTGGCCGGCCAGGCGCTCTACGAAAAGCTTGGCTATGTGCGCGATGAGGTGTTCTATACCTACTGGCTCGGCCTGCCCGGCCCGGCCTGAAACCCGAACAAGGAGTCGCACGTGGATCATCTGGTACTCACCGTCATCGCCCCCGACCAACCCGGCCTGGTCGAACGCATCGCCCAGTGCATCGCCACCCACGGCGGCAACTGGCTGGAGAGCCGCATGTCGCGCATGGCCGGGCAGTTCGCCGGCATCCTCAAGGTAGCGGTACCGGCCGAGGGCTACGACGCGCTGGTGGACGGCCTGCAGGCCCTGGGCAGCCAGGGCATCCGCGTGCTGGTGGCGGAGAGCGGCATCGATCCGGCCTGCACCTGGAAGCCGATCCACCTGGACCTGGTGGGCAACGACCGCCCCGGCATCGTCCGCGACATCACCCGCCTGCTGGCCGAACAGGGCATCAACCTGGAGAGCCTGACCACCGAGGTGGCGCCGGCGCCGATGAGCAGCGAGCCGCTGTTCCATGCCGAGGCGCTGCTGGCCGTGCCGCTGACCCTGTCGCTGGACCTGCTGCGCGAGCGCCTGGAGAACCTGGCCGACGACCTGATGGTGGAGCTGAATCTGCGCGCTACCGAGGAGTGATCCCCAGAATGCGGGGATGAAGCTGTGGACAGTCTGGGGAGCCCCGGCGCACTGCCTAGTGCCCCGGGGCTTTTCTTTGCCCGATCAAAAAAGCTGCAGATTCAACGGCTTGTGCACACATGCCGGGGATGGAGCTGGGGGCGGCGTGGGGATAACTCCACGCAGCCCGGCGATGGCGCGGGTTACAGCGGTTTGCTCGTTTTTCAGCCAGTGATGGTCGCGCTCCGGATATCCCCGAAAGCTGTGGATGAAGATGTGGGCAGCCTGGGGGATGGCGGCTGCGGATCAGGCGTGCCGCGGCCTTGCGCGCTTCGCTCAGAAAAACAGCAGTTTCAGCGGCTTGTGCACAAAGGCCGGGGATCATTCTGTGGATAAGGCGGGGATGTAGCGCTGCGCTTCACCGCTGGCGCGGCTTGCGGTGCGCTGGTCATTCTTTGTGCAGCGCCTGGCCGGGGCCGACGCGGTGGATAACGCGCCGCGCACCGTTGCGCCGGACTGTCCCCATTCGCCGTGGGCAGTGCTGTGGACAGCCTGGGGAGACAGGGCTGCAGGCCAGGTGAGGCGCGGCCTGCAGCCGATCGATCAGGAAATCGCCAGGGCCGCAGGCTTGTGCACAAAGCCTGGGGATGGAGCTGTGGAAAAGGTTGGGAATAACCGCGCCAGCCCAAGCGCGGCGCGGTGCGGCGGGAACTGTTCGTTTTCTAGGCGGTCTGGCCGCGGCGGCGCAGGCTCAGCCAGATGTCCAGGCTGTAGATGAACAGCGCCGCCCAGATGCAGGCGAACGACACCAGCTTGCTCGGCTCCAGCACTTCGCCGAACAGCAGCACGGCCTGCAGCAGCACGAGGGTCGGTGCGATGTACTGCAGGAAACCCAGGGTGGTGTAGGGCAGGTGGCGCGCGGCGGCGTTGAAGCACAGCAGCGGCACCAGGGTGATGGGGCCGGCGGCGATCAGCCAGAGCGCCTCGCTGCTGCTCCAGAACGCCGGCTGGGTGCTCATCGCCGCCGGGTGCAGCATCAGCCAGCCGAGCGCCAGCGGCAGCAGCAGCCAGGTTTCCACCACCAGGCCGGGCAGGGCGGCCACCGGCGCCTGCTTGCGGATAAGGCCGTAGAAGCCGAAGGACAGCGCCAGCACCAGCGACACCCAGGGAATGCTGCCGACCTGCCACAGCTGCTGCAGAACGCCCAGCGCCGCCAGGCCCACGGCGACCCATTGCAAACGACGCAGACGCTCGCCGAGCAGCAGCATGCCGAGCAGCACGTTGACCAGCGGGTTGATGTAGTAGCCCAGGCTGGCCTCGAGCATGCGCCCGTTGTTCACCGCCCAGACATAGACCAGCCAGTTGCTGGCGATCAGCAGGCCGCTGGCGGTCAGCACCGCCAGGCGCTTGGGGTTGTCGCGCAGTTCGCGCCACCAGCCGGGGTGCTTCCACAGGGCCAGCAGCAGGGCGCCGAACAGCGCGGACCAGATCGCCCGGTGGGCGATGATCTCCAGCGCCGGCACGGCCTGGATGGCCTTGAAGTACAGCGGGAACAGGCCCCAGATGAGATAGGCGGCGATGCCGAGCGGGTAGCCGCGGCTGGGGTTGGCGGTGGCCATGGGAGTCCTTGCAGGGGTAAGCAGGCAGCGATTCTATCCCGCGGCTCGGCGCCTGTCCGTTCGGTCAGCAACCCGCCGGTCAACAGGTCGGGCCTGCGACAAAAGGACCCGGCCCGGCAGAAGCGCCGCTTTCGTTGCTCCAGGACAACAAACGAGGTTCCCGCTTGGCCTGCAATGGGCCAAGCCAACGAAAAAGGAGCTTCGCGATGAACGTCTTAAAACCCCTGGCCATGGTGGTGTCGCTGGTCGTCGTAGGGCAGGCGCTGGCGGCGGGCGCCGACGGATTGCAGCGGGTCAAGGTCGACCTGGTCGCACCGCCGCAGGTGCACGCCCACGAACAGGCGGTGACCCGCGCGCCGCAGGTGGTGCAGTTCCGCATGGTGATCCAGGAGAAGAAGGTGGTGATCGACAACCAGGGCACCACCCTGCAGGCGATGACCTTCGACGGTTCCATGCCCGGCCCGACCATGGTCGTGCACGAGGGCGACTACGTCGAGCTGACCCTGGTCAACCCGGCCAGCAACAGCATGCCGCACAACATCGACTTCCACGCCGCCACCGGCGCGCTGGGCGGCGCCAAACTGACCTTCGTGGCGCCGGGCCAGGAGGCCGTGCTGCGCTTCAAGGCCGACCGCAGCGGCACCTTCGTCTACCACTGCGCGCCCGAGGGCATGGTCGCCTGGCACGTGCTCGCCGGCATGAGCGGTACGTTGATGGTGCTGCCGCGCGAAGGCCTGAAGGACCCGAACGGCAACCCGCTGCACTACGACCGCGCCTACACCATCGGCGAGTTCGACCTGTACATCCCCAAGGGGCCGGACGGCAAATACAAGGACTATCCCAGTCTGATGGCCAGCTACCCGGACACCCGCGAGGCGATGCGCACCCTGACGCCGACCCACGTGGTATTCAACGGCAAGGTCGGCGCCCTGACCGGCGAGAACGCGATGACCGCCAAGGTCGGCGAGACCGTGCTGTTCATTCACTCCCAGGCCAACCGCGACACCCGCCCGCACCTGATCGGCGGCCACGGCGACTGGGTGTGGGAGACCGGCAAGTTCGCCAACGCGCCGGAGAAGAACCTGGAGACCTGGTTCATCCGCGGCGGCTCGGCGGGCGCGGCGCTTTACACCTTCAAGCAGCCCGGGGTGTACGCCTACGTCAACCACAACCTGATCGAGGCGATGGAGCTGGGCGCCGCCGGGCACGTCAAGGTCGAGGGCGCGTGGAACGACGACCTGATGAAGCAGGTCAAGGCGCCCGGCCCGATCTCCAGCGAGTGAGGGGCGCAGCGTGAAGACGCGGAGCCTGGTGCTGCTCGGCACGCTGCTGTTGCCGGGCTGCGGGCCGACGACGCCAGCACCGCAAGTGGCGCTGGTGGATATCCCGGCCGGCACGGTGCGTTACCAGTTGCCGGGCGCGGCGACGCCGGTGGCGGAGCGGATCGACGGCTTTGCCATCATGCGCCGCCAGGTCAGCCAGGCCGAGTACGCGGCCTGCGTCGCCGATGGCGCCTGCGCGGCGCTGGACGGCCCGGCGCGCGGTACCGTCGCCGCCGACCTGCCGGCGGTCGGCCTCAGCTGGCTGGACGCCGGCGCCTATGCCGCCTGGCTGTCGCGGCGCCGCGGCGAACGCTATCGCCTGCCGCGCTATGGCGAATGGGTGCTGGCGGCGGGCTCGGCCTATGAGGACGAGGCGCCGATCGTCGATGATCCCCGCGACCCTTCACGCCGCTGGCTCGCCGAGTACGAGCGCGAGGCGCGCCGCGGCGTGCCCTCGGCGCAGCTGCTGCGCTTCGGCGGCTACGGCGAGAGTTCCAGCGGCCTGCTCGACGTGGCCGGCAATGTCTGGGAGTGGACCGACAGCTGCTTCGGCCCGGCGCTGGGCGGCTTCTGCGGCATCCGCGTGGCCGCCGGCCGGCATCCGAGCGGGCTGTCCGACTTCGTCCGCGACCCGGTGGGCGGCGCCTGCTCGACCGGTACCCCGCCCACCCACCTGGGCCTGCGGCTGGTGCGCGAAGGCTGACTCAGCCGAACAGCCGCAGCGGCTCCTCGTCCAGCGCCGCCAGCTGTTCGCGCAGCATCAGGATCTGGTCGCCCCAGTAGCGCTCGTTGGCGAACCAGGGAAACGCCAGCGGGAAGGCCGGGTCGTCCCAGCGCCGGGCGATCCAGGCGCTGTGGTGCATCAGGCGCAGCGCGCGCAGGCCTTCGATCAGCGGCAGCTCGCGGGCCGCGAAGTCGTGGAATTCCTGGTAGCCGTCGACCAGCTCGGCGAGCTGCCCGAGGCGTTCCTGGCGCTCGCCGGCCAGCAGCATCCACAGGTCCTGCACGGCCGGGCCCATGCGGCAGTCGTCGAGGTCGACCACATGGAAGGCGTCGCCACGGTGCAGCAGGTTGCCCGGGTGGCAGTCGCCGTGCAGGCGGATCGGCGTGTAGCGCACGCGGGCGAACAACTCGTCCAGGCGCTTGAGCAAGTCGCGCGCCACCGACTCGTAGGCCGGCAGCAGGCTGCGCGGGACGAAGTCGCCTTCCAGCAGGGTGGCCAGCGAGGCGTGGCCGAAGTTGTCCACCGCCAGCGTCTCGCGGTGTTCGAAGGGGCGGCTGGCGCCGACCGCGTGCAGGCGGCCAAGCAACTGGCCAAGGCCGTACAGCTGGTCCAGATTGCCCGGCTCCGGCGCGCGGCCACCGCGGCGGGGGAACAGGGCGAAGCGGAAGCCGGCGTGCTCGAACAGGCTCTCGCCGCCCTGTTGCAGCGGCGCCACCACCGGCACCTCGCACTCGGCCAGCTCATGGCTGAAGGCGTGTTCCTCGCGGATCGCCGCGTCGCTCCAGCGATCCGGGCGGTAGAACTTGGCGATCAGCGGCTCGCCGTCCTCGATGCCCACCTGGTAGACGCGGTTCTCGTAGCTGTTCAGCGCCAGCACGCGGGCGTCGCTGAGATAGCCGAGGCTCTCCACGGCGTCGAGGACCAGGTCGGGGGTGAGGGTGGCGAAGGGATGGGACATGGGGCGCTCCGTAATCAGGCGCCCAGTCTATCCGGTAAATGGCGTCTCAACCGCGCATCGGCGCGGCGCGGCGTGTATCGCCCAGGCCGTAGACCAGCAGTAGCAGCAGGAACGACAACCCCAGCAGGCAGGCCGCCAGGCGGTGCGCCTCGCCGTAGCGCAGGGCCTCGACGTGCTGGAACAGGGCGATGGACACCACCTGGGTCTCGCCGGGGATGCTGCCGCCGAGCATCAGTACCACGCCGAACTCGCCCAGGGTGTGGGCGAAGCCTAGCGTGCCGGCGACCAGAATGCCGCGCCGCAGCAGCGGCAGCACCACCCGCAGCAGGCGCTCCCAGCGGTTGGCGCCGAGGCTGGCGGCGGCCTCCAGCAGGCTCTGCGGAATCTCGCGCAGGGCCACGGTCAGTGGTTGCACCACGAAGGGCAGGGAATAGAGCACCGAGCCCAGCACCAGGCCGGCGAAACTGAAGGCCAGGCCCTGGCCGGTGAACCAGTGCCAGGCCTGACCGAGCGGAGTGTCGGGGGCGAACAGCACCAGCAGGTAGAAGCCCAGCACGGTCGGCGGCAACACCAGCGGCAGGGCCAGCACGGCGTCGAGCACACGGCGCAGCGCCGTCTGTTTGCGCACGCGCCAGGCCGCCAGCGGCAGGCCGATCGCCAGCAGCAGGGCGGTGGACAGCCCGGCCAGCTGCAGGGTGATGGCCAGGGCCTGCCAGTCGCTGTCAGTCAGCAGCACAGCCGGCCTCGCCGGGCAGGCCGTAGCCGGCCGCCTTCAGGGTGTCTTTCTGCGCGTCGAAGAAAGTCAGGAAGGCCTCGGCCGCCGCCCGGCGCTCGCCCTTGGCCAGCAGCACGCGCTTCTGCACCAGCGGTTCGTAGAGCGTGGCGTCCACCCGGGCGTACTGCGCGGCCGGCGTCCCCGCCGCGGTCAGCTGGCTGAGGGCCACGAAGCCGCTAGGTGCATTGCTGCTGTGCACGAATTGATAGGCCTGGCCGATGTCCTGGGCGTACACCAGCCGCGGCTTCAGTTCATCCAGCTGGCCGCTGCGTTCGAGGGTCTGCAGGGCGGCGCGGCCGTAGGGTGCGGTGTCCGGTTGGGCGATGGCGATCTTGCCGGCGGGCAGGGCGTCCAGTTTGGGTTCGGCCTTCGGGACCCACAGGGCCAGGCGGCCGCAGGCGTAGGTGCGCGACGCCTCGCCGGTGCCGGCAGCGGCCAGTTTGTCCGGGCGCTCGGCATCGGCCGAATAGAACAGGTCGAAGGGCGCGCCGCGGCGAATCTGCTCGTAGAAGGCGCCGCTGGAGCCGCCGGCCAGCTGCACTTTCGCACCGGCCTGCTGCCGGTAGTCCCGGGCGATCTGCTCCATCACCGGAAGCAGGTTGGCGGCCACGGCGATGCGCACCGGCTCGGCAGCCTGAATGCAGGGGGCGGCGCCGAGCAGGGTGAGCAGCAGGTGGCGCATGGTGACTCCTCGTCTCACGTGGGAATGCCCAGCAGAACCTGGGCCGGCGACACGCGGGCCAGCACCGGTCGGCCGGCGCTCGGTGCGAGGGCGGACAGACGCCCGGCCTCGACCAGGGCGCACAGGCGCTGGCCGCCGGGCAGGGCGATGCGCACCTCCGCCGGGCCGTCGCCGTCTGCCAATACCTGCTCGACGGTGCCGCGCAGCGCGCCGTCGCCGGTCTCGACCAACTCCAGGCAGCCGGCCTTGAACAGCGCGACCACCGGAGTGCCGACGACCAGCTCCAGGCGCTCGGTGCTGTCGTGGGTGATCTGCGCCTGCAGGCGGTTGTCGTCGTCCAGGGCGATCTCGATCAGGTCGTTGCGGCCCTGGGCACGAATGGCCGCGACCCGACCGCTGAGCTGGTTGCGCGCGCTGGTGCGCAGCATCAGACGGCCGAGCAGGGCGAGGTCATCGTCCTGCTCGGCGGCCTCGAGCAGCTGTTCCTGCAGCCGCTCCAGGCGCCGGTACAGCTGCAGCAGGCGCTCGCCGGTGGCGGACAGGCGAGCGCCGCCGCCGCCCTTGCCGCCGACACTGCGCTCGACCAGGGGCTGACCGGCCAGGTTGTTGAGCTCGTCGATCGCGTCCCAGGCCGCCTTGTAGCTGAGCCCGGCCGCCTTGGCCGCGCGGGTGATCGAACCCTGCGCCGCCACCTGCTGGAGCAGGGCGATGCGTTGCGGGCGGCGGGCGATGTGTTGGGCGAGGGCGGTCAGGAGAGTCATGAGACAGGCGCAATATAGTTTTCTATATAGCGGATCACGATGCGCGATCCGGCGCCGGCGGTCAATCGCCCGGTTTGGGCGTGCGGGCCAGGCAGTAGATGTCCACCCGCGCCGCGCCGGCCTTCAGCAGCAGGCGGGCCAGGGCTTCGGCGGTGGCGCCGGTGGTCAGCACGTCATCGACCAGGGCGAGATGCCGGCCCGCCACCGCGGCGCCTTCGGCCAGGGCAAAGGCGTTGCGCAGGTTGCGCCGGCGCGCGGCGGCGTCCAGCTCCTGCTGGTGCGCGCCTTCGCCCGGGCGCAGCAGCCAGCGGCTCTGCCGCGGTATTTCCAGCTCTGCGCCCAGCCAGTCGGCAAGCATTTCGGCCTGGTTGAAGCCGCGGCTGCGCAGGCGCCTGCGCCCCAGCGGCACCGGCAGCAACAGGTCGGGGCGTGGCAGGTCCTCGGCGAAGGCGTGTTGCAGATGATGTGACAGCAACCCGGCCAGCAGGCGTCCCATGGGCCACTGCGCCTGATGCTTGAAGCGGGTGATCAGGCTGTCGAGCGGAAAGTCATAGCGCCAGGCGGCCTCCACCCGGGCGAACGCCGGTGGCCGCTTCTGGCAGTCGCCGCACACCAGGCCGCTGGCCGGCAACGGCAGTGCGCAGAGCGCGCAGTGCCCGCCGAGCCAGGGCAGCTCGCCCTCGCAGGCGCTGCACAGCGGTTGCGGCGTGTCCGCCGGCTCGTCGCACAGCAGGCAGGTCTGTTTGTTTTTTGTCCAGATGTAAACGTGATTCTCGCGATCAGGTTGACAGCGCATGGTCCTTCCCTTGACGATGCCTCAGCCGTGTCGCACAGCCTAGAACAAGGAATACCCATGAGCGCCAGTATCGCCTCCGTCACCCGTCACGATTGGTCCCTCGCCGAGGTGAAGGCGCTGTTCGAGCAGCCGTTCAACGACCTGCTGTTCCAGGCCCAGACCGTGCACCGCGCGCACTTCGACCCGAACCGCGTGCAGGTCTCCACCCTGCTGTCGATCAAGACCGGCGCCTGTCCCGAGGACTGCAAGTACTGCCCGCAGTCCGGCCACTACAACACCGGCCTGGACAAGCAGAAGCTGATGGAGGTGCAGAAGGTGCTGGAGGCGGCCGCCGAGGCCAAGGCCATCGGCTCGACCCGCTTCTGCATGGGCGCGGCGTGGAAGCACCCGTCGGCCAAGGACATGCCCTACGTGTTGAAGATGGTCGAGGGCGTGAAGGCCCTGGGCCTGGAAACCTGCATGACCCTCGGCAAGCTCGACCAGGAGCAGACCCGCGCCCTGGCCGCCGCCGGCCTCGACTACTACAACCACAACCTCGATACCTCGCCGGAGTTCTACGGCAACATCATCACCACCCGCACCTACTCCGAGCGCCTGCAGACCCTGGCCTACGTGCGTGAGGCGGGGATGAAGATCTGCTCCGGCGGCATTCTCGGCATGGGCGAGTCGGTCGACGACCGCGCCGGCCTGCTGATCCAGCTGGCCAACCTGCCCGAGCATCCGGAGTCGGTGCCGATCAACATGCTGGTCAAGGTCGAGGGCACGCCGCTGGCCGGTGAGAAGGACGTCGATCCGTTCGACTTCATCCGCATGCTCGCCGTGGCGCGGATCATGATGCCCAAGTCCCACGTGCGCCTGTCCGCCGGCCGCGAGGCGATGAACGAGCAGATGCAGGCCCTGGCCTTCATGGCCGGCGCCAACTCGATCTTCTACGGCGAGAAGCTGCTGACCACCGCCAACCCGCAGGCCGACAAGGACATGCAGCTGTTCGCCCGCCTCGGCATCAAGCCCGAGGAGCGCGAGGAGCATTCCGACGAGGTGCACCAGGCCGCCATCGAACAGGCCCTGGTCGAGCAGCGCGACTCGCAGCTGTTCTACGACGCGGCCTCGGCCTGACGCATAACGCCCCCTCTCCCATTGATGGGAGAGGGCTGGGGAGAGGGCGGTCTCAACCCTCTCCCCCGGCCCCCTCTCCCGCAAGCGGAAGAGGGGAGATGGAATCCTATCGAGCCAGCCATGCCTTTCGATCTCGCTTCCCGCCTCGCCGAGCGCCGCGCCGCCCACCTTTACCGCCAGCGCCCGCTGCTGGAGACGCCGCAGGGGCCGCAGGTGCAGGTCGATGGCCGAGAGCTGCTGGCCTTCTGCTCCAATGACTACCTGGGCCTGGCCAATCACCCCGAGGTGATCGCGGCGCTGCGCGCTGGCGCGGAAAAATGGGGCGTGGGCGGCGGCGCCTCGCACCTGGTGATCGGCCACAGCACGCCGCACCATGAGCTGGAAGAGGCCCTGGCCGCGTTCACCGGGCGGCCGCGGGCGCTGCTGTTCTCCACCGGCTACATGGCCAACCTGGCCGCCGTCACGGCGCTGGTCGGGCAGGGCGACACGGTGCTGGAGGACCGTCTCAATCATGCCTCTCTGCTGGATGCCGGCCTGCTCAGCGGCGCGCGCTTCTCGCGCTACCTGCACAACGACGCGGTGAGCCTGAGCAAGCGCCTGGAGCGCGCCGAGGGCAATACCCTGGCGGTGACCGATGGCGTGTTCAGCATGGACGGCGACCTGGCCGATCTGCCGATTCTTTGTGCCGAGGCTCGCAGCAAGGATGCCTGGGTGATGGTCGACGATGCCCACGGCTTTGGCCCGCTGGGCGCCACCGGCGGCGGCATCGTCGAGCACTTCGGTCTGGGGCTGGACGATGTGCCGGTGCTGGTCGGCACCTTGGGCAAGGCCTTCGGCACCGCCGGTGCCTTTGTCGCCGGGTCGGAGGAGCTGATCGAGACGCTGATCCAGTTCGCCCGCCCCTACATCTACACCACCAGCCAACCGCCGGCGGTGGCCTGCGCCAGCCTGAAGAGCCTCGAGCTGCTGCGCACGGAAAGCTGGCGCCGCGAGCATCTGAACACGCTGATCGCACGTTTCCGCGCCGGCGCCGCCGAGATAGGCCTGAGCCTGATGGACAGCCCGACCCCGATCCAGCCGATCCTGGTCGGCGACAGCGAGCGTGCCCTGCGGCTCTCCGCGCTGCTCAAGGAGCGCGGCCTGCTGGTCGGCGCCATCCGCCCGCCAACCGTTCCCGCCGGCAGCGCGCGCCTGCGCGTGACCCTATCCGCCGCGCACAGCGAGGCGCAGCTGGAGCGCCTGCTGGAAGCGCTGGCCGAATGCTGGCCGCAGGTGAACCGCGATGCGTGACCATCTGATCCTGCTGCCGGGCTGGGGATTGGGCAGTCTGCCGCTGGAAGTCTTGGCCGAGGCCCTGCGCGGCCTCGATCCGGCGCTCAAGGTGGAAATCGAGCCGCTGCCCGAACTGAGCCGCGGCGAGCCACGCGACTGGCTGCTGGAGCTGGACGAGCGCCTGCCGCCGCACACCTGGCTGGGCGGCTGGTCGCTCGGTGGCATGCTCGCCAGCGAGCTGGCGGCGCTACGCGGCGAGCGTTGTCGCGGCCTGCTGACACTGGCCAGCAATCCCTGCTTCGTCGCCGGGCCGGACTGGCCGTTCGCCATGGACGAGGGCACCTTCAACGCCTTCGTCGACGGCTGCCGCGCCGATCCGGCCGCCACGCTCAAGCGCTTCAGCCTGCTCTGCACCCAGGGCTCCAGCGAGGGTCGTGGACTCGCCCGCCAGCTTCAGGCCGCCGCGCCGCATACGGAGCCCGAGGTGCTGCTGGCCGGCCTGGAAGTGCTGGGCAACTTCGATGGGCGCAGCGCCCTGCAGCGCTTCGCCGGGCCGCAGCTGCACCTGCTGGCCGGCGCCGATGCGCTGGTGCCGGCCGAGGTGGCCGGCGAGTTGCTGGCGCTGCAGCCGGATATCGAGGTGGGCCTGATCGAGGAGGTCAGCCACGCCTTTCCGCTGGAGCGCCCGCATGAGGTGGCGGCCGCCATCCATGCCTTCATCACCGAGGTGGGCGATGTCTGAGGAGGCGCTGCTGCCAGACAAGCGTCGGGTCGCAGAATCCTTCTCCCGCGCCGCCGCCAGCTACGACGGCGTCGCCGAGCTGCAGCGCCAGGTCGGTGGCGAACTGCTGGCCGAACTGCCGAGCCTTGCACCGACGTACTGGCTGGACCTGGGCAGCGGCACCGGACATTTCACTCGTGCCCTGGACGAGCGTTATCCCTGGGCGGAGGGCATGGCCCTGGACCTGGCCGAGGGCATGTTGCACCACGCCCGGCCGCTGGGCGGAGCCCGCCACTTCGTCGCCGGCGACGCCGAGCACCTGCCCTTGCGCGATGGTGGGTTCGATCTGATCTTCTCCAGCCTGGCCGTGCAATGGTGCGCCGACTTCGCCGCGGTGCTGGCCGAAGCCCGACGCGTGCTACGTCCCGGCGGCGTGCTGGCGTTCAGCAGCCTGTGCGTCGGCTCGCTGCAGGAGCTGCGCGACAGCTGGCAGGCGGTGGACGGCTTCGTCCACGTCAACCGCTTCCGCCGTTTCGAGGATTACCAGGCGCTGTGCGCCGCCAGTGGCCTCGGAGTGCTGACGCTGGCGCGCCGCGCCAGGACCCTGCATTTCCCCGATCTGCGCGCGCTGAGCCGTTCGCTCAAGGACCTCGGCGCGCACAACCTCAATCCCGGTCGGCCGGGCGGTCTCACCGGCCCCGCGCGCATTCGCGCGCTGATGGAGGCGTACGAGCACCTGCGCACCGACCAGGGCCTGCCGCTCACCTACCAGGTGGTGTACGGCGTGCTGCGCAAGGAAGCCTGAGATGAGCCAGGGCTGCCGCAAGACTCGCGCCGATACTCCGGCTGTCGGTAACAAGCCGGCAAGGCCGCGCCGGTCGCGACTGTACCGAATTGGGAGATCAACGTGATGAGTCGAGCCTATTTCGTCACCGGCACCGACACGGAAATCGGCAAGACCACCATCGCCGCCGGCCTGCTGCACGCGGCGCGCCGCACCGGCCTGAGCACCGCGGCGGCCAAGCCGGTAGCCTCCGGCTGCGTGGCAACCCCCGATGGCCTGCGCAACGACGACGCCCTGGCGCTGCTCGACCAGTGTTCGCTGGCGCTGGCCTATGACGAGGTCAATCCGTTCGCCTTCGCCCCGGCCATCGCCCCGCACCTGGCGGCGCGCGAGGAGGGTGTCGAGCTGAGCGTGGCGCGCCTGTTGCCTGCGGTGCGGCGCGTGCTGCAGCGGGGTGCGGACTTCACCCTGGTGGAAGGTGCCGGCGGCTGGCGCGTGCCGCTGGCCGGTGACGAGAACCTCTCGGACCTGGCCGTGGCCCTGGAGCTGCCGGTGATCCTGGTGGTCGGCGTGCGCCTCGGCTGTATCAATCATGCGGTGCTCAGCCTGGAGGCCATCGAGCGCGACGGTCTGCGCGTGGCCGGCTGGGTGGCCAATATCGTCGATCCGCAGACCTCGCGCCTGGACGAGAACCTGGCGACGCTCGCCGGGGGCCTGCCGGTACCCTGCCTCGGACGCGTGCCACGCCTGTCCCGGGCGACGGCCGAAGCGGTGGCGGAGCATCTGGATCTCGCGCCGCTGGGGGTGGCGCTCTAGCCGTTGATCGACCGTCGCGCTCTGCTTGTGCGTTTTTTGAGCATTTTCTGCTTTAATTGCCGGCACGAGTCCGTCCCGCCAGGGAGCCAGCACCATGCAAATCACCGGTAACGCCTTCAACACGGGTCTCAGCGGCATCCAGTCCGGGATGCGTCGCGTCGACCAGGCGGCCAGCGAAATAGCCAGCAGTACCCTGCCCGCGCAGGTCGAGGCCCAGCCGGTCGAGGCGGCCGCCCAGGCCCCCAGCGATCTGGCCGGCAGCCTCGTCGGCCTGACCCAGGGCCGCTACGAAGTGCAAGCCAACGCTCGCGTGGTGGAGACCGCCGACGAGGTGTTGGGCACCCTGATCGACACCCGCGCCTGACGGGTATTCTGCGCCGCGATAGTCATGACGCTCGCCCGACGAGGCGAGGAGGGCAGTGATGCAGATCGGCAGTGCCACGAGCTACGTTGCGCCGCTGCCCTCGTCGCAGGCGGCTCGCCCGGCCGCGTCCGATCCTTCCCTGCCCGCCGATGCACCGGCCGATCCCCGGGCCGCGCCCTCCACTGCTCCACGCGATGACGCCGACAGCCGCGACGGCACTTTTGTCGAAGGCAAGGACAAATCGGCCCGCGAACTGCAGCTGTTGCGCGAGGAGCAACTGCAGATCTCCGAACTGGCCCGCCGTGATCGCGAGGTGCGCAGCCACGAGCAGGCCCACGCCTCCGTCGGCGGCGCCTATGCCGGGGCGCCCACCTACAGCTTCAAGCGCGGGCCGGACGGCAAGAGCTACGCCGTCGCCGGCGAAGTCAGCATCGACGCCAGTGCCGTTCCCAACGACCCCGAAGCCACGCTGCGCAAGATGGCGCTGGTGCTGCGCGCCGCGCTGGCGCCGGCCGAGCCTTCGGCGCAGGATCGACGCGTGGCTGCCCAGGCCCAGGCCCAGGCGGCGACCGCGCGCGCTGAGCTTGCGCAGATGCGTCGCGAGGAGACGAGTGCCGCGGCCGAAGAGCGGGCGCTGAGTCGCGAGGAGCGTCTGGCCGAGGAGGAGAAGCAGGCCAAGGAGGACGAGAAACAGCCCGCGCAATCGCCGCCGCCCGGCCTGGATCTCTACCGGCAGCTGGCCCAGTTACAGGCCCCGCCGCCCGCCGTCGACCTGCTCATCTGAGCGGTATGTGGCAGATGCTTGACAACGGCGTGGGGGTAAACGTATGTTTCAAACGCCTGTTTGAGTGCCTGGTGGGTTTGTGCCTGCCTGGCGCCGGGAGAAATCCCGCGAACGACCGCTCCAGACGGTCACCCTAACACTAAGGAATCCACCGTAGAGGTTTACCGCTATGCCTGAGTACAAGGCCCCCTTGCGTGATATCCGCTTCGTTCGCGACGAACTGCTCGGCTACGAAGCGCACTATCAGAGCCTGCCTGGCTGCCAGGACGCCACCCCGGACATGGTCAGCGCCATTCTGGAAGAAGGCGCCAAGTTCTGTGAGCAGGTCATCGCTCCGCTGAACCGCGTTGGTGACCTCGAGGGCTGCACCTGGTCCGAATCCGGCGTGAAGACCCCCACCGGCTTCAAAGAGGCCTACCAGCAGTTCGTCGAAGGCGGCTGGCCGAGCCTGGCGCACAACGTCGACCACGGCGGCCAAGGCCTGCCGGAATCCCTGGGCCTGGCCCTGAGCGAGATGGTCGGCGAAGCCAACTGGTCCTGGGGCATGTACCCCGGCCTGTCCCACGGCGCGATGAACACCATTGAAGCCCACGGCACCGACGAGCAGAAGCACACCTACCTGACCAAGCTGGTATCCGGCGAGTGGACCGGCACCATGTGCCTGACCGAGCCGCATTGCGGTACCGACCTGGGCATGCTGCGCACCAAGGCCGAGCCTCAGGCTGACGGTTCCTACAAGGTGTCCGGCACCAAGATCTTCATCTCCGCCGGCGAACACGACATGGTCGATAACATCGTCCACATCGTGCTGGCCCGCCTGCCCGACGCCCCGCAGGGCACCAAGGGCATCTCCCTGTTCATCGTGCCGAAGTTCAACGTGAACGCCGATGGCAGCGTTGGTTCGCGCAATGCCGTTTCCTGTGGCTCCCTAGAGCACAAGATGGGCATCCACGGCAACGCCACCTGCGTGATGAACTTCGACGGCGCCACCGGCTACCTGATCGGCCCGGCCAACAAAGGCCTGAACTGCATGTTCACCTTCATGAACACTGCTCGCCTGGGTACCGCTCTGCAGGGCCTGGCCCACGCCGAAATCGCCTTCCAGGGCGGCATCAAGTACGCCCGCGAGCGTCTGCAGATGCGTTCCCTGACTGGCCCGAAATCGCCGGACAAGGCTGCCGACCCGATCATCGTCCATCCGGACGTGCGTCGCATGCTGCTGACCATGAAAGCCTTCGCCGAAGGCAACCGCGCGATGGTGTACTTCACCGCCAAGCAGGTCGACATCGTCAAGTACAGCCAGGACGAAGAAGAGAAGAAAGCCGCCGACGCGATGCTGGCCTTCCTGACTCCGATCGCCAAGGCCTTCATGACCGAAGTCGGCTTCGAAGCCGCCAACCATGGCGTGCAGATCTACGGTGGCCACGGCTTCATCGCCGAGTGGGGCATGGAGCAGAACGTGCGCGACAGCCGCATCTCCTGCCTGTACGAAGGCACCACCGGTGTTCAGGCTCTCGACCTGCTCGGCCGTAAAGTGCTGATGACCCAAGGCGAAGCCCTGAAAGGCTTCACCAAGATCGTGCACAAGTTCTGCCAGGCCAACGAAGGCAACGAGGCCATCAAAGGTCTGGTCGCACCGCTGGCGCAGCTGAACAAGGAGTGGGGCGACCTGACCATGAAAGTGGGCATGGCCGCGATGAAGGACCGCGAAGAAGTCGGTGCCGCCTCGGTGGACTACCTGATGTACTCCGGCTACGCCTGCCTGGCCTACTTCTGGGCCGACATCGCTCGCCTGGCTGCCGAGAAGATCGCTGCCGGCACTGAGGAAGAGGCCTTCTACAAGGCCAAGCTGCAGACCGCGCGCTTCTACTTCGAACGCATCCTGCCGCGTACCCGTACTCACGTCGCCACCATGCTGTCCGGCGCCAGCAACCTGATGGAAATGGACGAAGAGCACTTCGCTCTGGGCTACTAAGTCCGGTCCGACCTCAGGTCAAAGAAACCGCGGCCCCCTCGGGCCGCGTTTTTTTTTTGCGCGGCATTTTTGCCTTGCGGTATCGGCCCTGGCTCAGAGCCCGCTCCGCAGCAGCGGGAAGAACCAGCAGGCATTCGGAATCCCATCAGCAGGTCGGGATGGCTAGACCGTGAGCTGGATAAAAGGCTGGGCGTCGGAGCTGACGGTTCGTTGTGTGCGCCGCTCGCCCCGTGCTCCGCCTGGCGACGGAATGCCAGCGATTTCCGCTGCCCTTTGCCCTCGATACAGGCAAAATGCCGCATCTTTCCGGCCGACTTCGAACTGACCTTGCCTCGTCTCGCCGCCTACCGTCCCGACCATCTGCTCGCCGCGCTGCCGCTGCTGCTGGCGGGGTTGGCCGTGGCGCGCATGGAATCGCTCAGCGAGTTCTTCCAGTCGCTGTTCAATGTCCTGCCGACCCTGCTCCTGCTGCTCGGCGGCGCCTTCTGCGTGGTCTATGGGCGGCAGCGCGAGCTGTCGTTGCTGGTGGTGGTTTACCTCACCTATTTCCTGCTGGACACCCAGACCGATCACTACCGCGCCCACGGCCACGTGCGCGCCGACGCGGCGCTGGTGTTCCACCTGTGCAGCCTGCTGCTGCCACTGCTCTACGGCCTCTACGGCGCCTGGCGCGAGCGGAGCCATCTGCTGCAGGACATGGTCGCCCGCGCCGCAGTACTGCTCGCCGTGGGGGGCACCTTCCTGGCGCTGGCCCGCCGTTTTCCCGAGGGCCTGCAGGGCTGGCTGGCGGAGGTGCACTGGCCGCTCTGGCACGGGCAGTGGATGAACCTGATCCAGCTCGCCTACCCGCTGTTCCTGATCGCCGGCGTACTGCTGCTGGTGCAGTACCTGCGCCAGCCGCGGCCGCTGCATGCGGCGCAGTTCCTCGGCCTGCTCGGGCTGCTGTGGATGCTGCCCAATACCTTCATCCTGCCGCATGCGCTGCAGGTGATGAGCAGCCTGGTGATGCTGATGCTGGTGGCGGCGGTGGTTCACGAGGCCTACCAGATGGCCTATCGCGACGAGCTCACCGGCCTGCCCGGGCGGCGCGCGCTGAACGATCGCCTGGAGCGCCTCGGCCGCAACTACGTGATCGCCATGGCTGACGTCGATCACTTCAAGAAATTCAACGACACCCATGGCCACGACGTCGGCGACCAGGTGCTCAAGCTGGTCGCCAGCCGCCTGCGCCGCGTCGGCGGGGGTGGCAAGGCCTATCGCTACGGCGGTGAGGAGTTCACCCTGGTGTTCCCCGGCAAGTCGATCGACGAATGCCGGGCGCACCTGGAGGCGGTGCGCGATGCGGTGGAGCACTACCCGCTACAGCTACGCGACAAGCAGCAGCGGCCCAGGAGCGACAAGGAAGGGCGTCAGCGGCGCAGGGCTAGCGGCGCGGCGAGCGTGTCGGTGACCATCAGCATCGGCGTCGCCGAGCGCGAGGCGCATCAGCGTGGCGCCGACGAAGTGCTGCGCAGCGCCGACAAGGCCCTGTACGCGGCCAAGCGCGCCGGGCGCAATTGCGTGGTAGCGCAGGGCGAAAATCGACGCGGCGCGGTGCGGGTGAAGGCGGCGGTCGAGTGACCATTCGGCGCGTGACTGGATGTTCATAACTAGAACCTATGTCCTGAAATTGTGTTCGGATAGACTCCGGCCCATGTTGAACCGGCCGCGTCTTTCGGCCGTTCCCTTGTCCCGAGGATCGCTCCATGGCCGACTACAAAGCTCCCCTGCGCGACATGCGCTTCGTACTCAATGAAGTCTTCGACGTTTCCACGCTGTGGGCCGAGCTGCCGAGCCTGGCCGAAGTCGTCGACGCCGACACCGCTTCCGCCATCCTCGAAGAGGCCGGCAAGGTTACCGGCGGCACCATCGCCCCGCTGAACCGCAGTGGCGACGAAGAAGGCTGCTCGTGGAACGACGGCGTGGTGACCACCCCGGCCGGCTTCCCCGAGGCCTACCGTACCTACGCCGAGGGCGGCTGGGTCGGCGTGGGCGGTTCGCCGGAGTTCGGCGGCATGGGCATGCCCAAGGTGATCGGCGCCCAGGTCGAGGAGATGGTCAACTCGGCCAACCTGTCCTTCGGCCTGTACCCGATGCTCACCGCCGGCGCCTGCCTGTCGATCCTCAACCACGCCAGCGAAGAGCTGAAGGCGCAGTACCTGCCGAACATGTATTCCGGCGTCTGGGCCGGCTCCATGTGCCTGACCGAGCCGCACGCCGGCACCGACCTGGGCATCATCCGCACCAAGGCCGAGCCTCAGGCCGACGGCAGCTACAAGATCACCGGTACCAAGATCTTCATCACCGGCGGCGAGCACGACCTGACCGAGAACATCATTCACCTGGTCCTGGCCAAGCTGCCGGACGCCCCGGCCGGCCCGAAGGGCATCTCGCTGTTCCTGGTGCCCAAGGTCATGGTCAATGCCGACGGCTCCCTGGGCGAGAAGAACTCGCTGGGCTGCGGCTCGATCGAGCACAAGATGGGCATCAAGGCCTCGGCCACCTGCGTGATGAACTTCGACGGCGCCACCGGCTGGATCGTCGACGAGCCGAACAAGGGCCTCAACGCCATGTTCACCATGATGAACTACGAGCGCCTGGGCGTCGGCATCCAGGGCCTGGCCCTGGGCGAGCGCTCCTACCAGAGCGCCATCGAGTACGCCCGCGACCGCATCCAGAGCCGCGCTCCGACCGGCCCGGTGAACAAGGACAAGGCCGCCGACCCGATCATCGTGCACCCGGACGTGCGCCGCATGCTGCTGACCATGAAGGCGCTGAACGAGGGCGGCCGTGCCTTCTCCAGCTACGTCGCCATGCAGCTGGACACCGCCAAGTACAGCGAGGAGGCCACCACCCGCAAGCGCGCCGAGGAGCTGGTCGCCCTGCTGACTCCGGTGGCCAAGGCCTTCCTTACCGACATGGGCCTGGAAGCCACCGTGCACGGCCAGCAGATCTTCGGCGGCCACGGCTTCGTCCGCGAATGGGGCCAGGAGCAGCTGATCCGCGACTGCCGCATCACCCAGATCTACGAAGGCACCAACGGCATCCAGTCGCTCGATCTGATGGGCCGCAAGATCGTTGGCAGCGGTGGCAGCTACTACCGTCACTTCGCCGACGAGATCAACGCCTTCATCGCCAGTGCCGACGCCTCGCTGGCCGAGTTCACCGGCCCGCTGCAGGCCGCGGTGAAGAACCTCGACGAGCTGACCGCCTGGGTTCTGGAGCGCGCCAAGGCCAACCCGAACGAGATCGGTGCCGCTTCCGTCGAGTACCTGCACGTGTTCGGCTACACCGCCTATGCCTACATGTGGGCGCTGATGGCGCGCGCCTCGCTGGGCAAGGAAGGTCAGGACGACTTCTACGCCAGCAAGCTGGGCACCGCGCGCTTCTTCTTCGCCCGCCTGCTGCCGCGCATCCACTCTCTGAGCGCCTCGGTCAAGGCCGGCAGCGAGTCGCTGTACCTGCTGGACGCCGCTCAGTTCTGAGTCGCCGCCCGCGCTGAAAAGCCCCGCCTCGGCGGGGCTTTTTCTTGCCCGCGTGTCCGGGCGCGGCGTGTCAAGCGTGCGTACTCGGCGGGGCGTTGCTGCTGCACCAGGCGTGGATGGAGTGCCGTTAGCGGTCTGGAGCAAGCGCTTGGTGAATTGCGACGGAAATCACGCTAGAGTCAGTCGGTGCCACCGGTCAAATAACAACGACAAGGACATTCCGATGAAGCGCTTACTCACTCCCCTCGCGGCGGCCTGCCTGTTGGCGGGTACCTCTCTTTCGCTGCATGCGTCCCCCTATTCTTCGCTGGTCGTGTTCGGCGACAGCCTGAGCGATGCCGGCTGGTTCACCGATGCCGACGGCCCCATCCGCTTCACCAACCGCGTCGGCCCGGGTTACGGGCCGGGCGAGGCCTATGGCCCCGTGGCTCCGATGCTGCTGGGCGGTCAGCTGGGGCTGGGCGCCGATGGTCTGGCCGCCGCCAATGACGGCGGGAACAACTGGGCCGTTGGCGGCTATCGCACCGACGAGATCCTCGGGACCATCGACGGCGGTACCGGCTATCTCGCCTCGACCGGCGGCCGGGCCGATCCCAACGCGCTCTACTACATCACCGGCGGCGGCAACGATTTCCTCCAGTTCCGAGTCACCAGCACCGCAACGGCCCAGGCCGCGGCGGGGCGCCTGGTCGATAGCGTGCAGACGCTGCAACAGGCCGGCGCCCGCTACATCATGGTCTGGCTGCTGCCGGACGTGGGCAAGACGCCGGCCCTCTCCGGCACGCCGCTGGCCGGCACCGTCTCCCAGCTGGGTGCGGACTTCAACGCCGAGCTGGTCCGCCAGCTGTCTACGGTGAATGCCGAGGTCATTCCGCTCAACGTGCCGCTGATGCTCTCGGAAGTCCTGGCTGCCCCGGCCAGCTATGGCCTGGCGGCGGATCAGGACCTGATCGGCACCTGCTTCGACGGCTGCGCAGTGGAGAATCCGGTCTACGGCATCAATGGCACCAACCCGGACCCGACCAAACTGCTGTTCAACGACGGCGTGCACCCGACCATCGCCGGCCAGACGCTGATCGCCGACTACGCCTACTCGCTGCTGTCCGCGCCCTGGCAGGCCAGCCTGCTGCCGGAGATGGCCCACGGCACCCTGCGTTCGCACCAGGATCAGCTGCGCGCGCAGTGGCAGGCGGACTGGGAAGCCTGGCAGGCGGTCGGCCAGTGGCGGCCCTTCGTCAACGCCGGTGGCCAGCGGCAGAGCTACGAGGCGTTCGATGGCGATGCCGACGGCAACGGCTACAGCCTGAACGTGGGTGGCAGCTATCGCCTCGACGAGGCCTGGCGTGTCGGTCTGGCGGCCGGCCTGTACGAGCAGGACCTGGAGGTCGACCAGACCGATACCGACTACGACCTGCGCAGCTACCTGGCGACCGCCTTCGCGCAGTATCAGCAGAACCGCTGGTGGGGCGAGCTGGCAGCCAGCGCCGGTTACCTGGACTACGACGATCTCGAGCGCCAGTTCGACCTCGGCCCGGCCACCCGCCAGGAGAAGGGCGATACCGATGGCGAGCTGTGGAGCCTGAGCGGCCGCATCGGCTACGACATTGCCCAGAGCGCGGACAGCCCGTGGCACCTCAGCCCCTTCGTCAGCGCCGATTACGCGCGGGTCGAGGTGGACGGCTATTCCGAGGACGGTCAGAGCTCCACCGCGCTCAACTACGGCGACCAGAAGCGCACTTCCAAGCGCCTGGGCATCGGCCTGCAGGGGCTGTTCGACCTGAACCAGCAGACCCGCCTGTTCGGCGAGGTGGCGATGGAGCGTGAGTACGAGGACGACGCCACCGAAGTGGACATGTCGCTGCGCAGCCTGCCGACCATCGGCTACACGCTGGACGGCTACACCCCGGACGACAAGACCTGGCGCGCCAGCTTCGGCGTCAGCCACCGGGTCGCGCCGGGCATGTCGGTGCGCGGCGCCTACACCTTCCGCGACGCCGACGACAGCGACCAGCACGGCCTCAACGTCTCCCTCGCCTGGGACCTGTAAGGCCTCGCATCACCGCGGCCCCGCAACGGGGCCGCGTCACTGAACTTCCCCCGTGTCGCTATCCTCTCATCTGCTGTCGAGTCCGGCAGAGGCGCCGGAACCCGCAACCGGTTAAACTGCCGCCGTTTTTCTTTCCCTTCCGGAGCCCCTCCATGTCGCGCGTCACCCTGAGCCGCTACCTGATCGAACAGACCCGCAGTCACAACACCCCGGCCGACCTGCGCTTCCTCATCGAGGTGGTGGCCCGCGCCTGCAAGGAAATCAGCCACGCCGTCTCCAAGGGCGCCCTCGGTGGCGTGCTCGGCAGCATGGGCACCGAGAACGTGCAGGGCGAGGTGCAGAAGAAGCTCGACGTGCTCTCCAACGAGATCCTGCTGGAGGCCAACGAGTGGGGCGGCACCCTGGCCGGCATGGCGTCCGAGGAGATGGACAACGCCTACCAGATTCCCGGCAAGTACCCGAAAGGCGCCTACCTGCTGGTGTTCGACCCGCTGGACGGCTCCAGCAACATCGACGTCAACGTGTCGGTCGGCACCATCTTCTCCGTGCTGCGCTGCCCGTCCGAGTGCTTCAGCCAGAACGATCCGCTCGGCGAAGAGGCCTTCCTCCAGCCGGGCACCCAGCAAGTGGCCGCCGGCTACGCCATCTACGGTCCGCAGACCATGCTGCTGCTGACCCTGGGCGACGGCGTGAAGGGCTTCACCCTGGATCGCGAGATGGGCAGTTTCGTGCTGACCCACGACGACATCCGTGTGCCGGAAAGCACCGCCGAGTTCGCCATCAACATGTCCAACCAGCGCCACTGGGAAGCCCCGGTCAAGCGCTACGTGGACGAGCTGCTGGCCGGCAAGGAAGGCCCGCTGGGCAAGAATTACAACATGCGCTGGATCGCCTCCATGGTGGCGGACGTGCACCGCATCCTCACCCGCGGCGGCCTGTTCATGTACCCGCGCGACGCCCGCGAGCCCGGCAAGCCCGGCAAGCTGCGCCTGATGTACGAGGCCAACCCGATGTCCTTCATCATCGAGCAGGCCGGCGGCGCCGCCACCAACGGCACCCAGCGCATCCTCGACATCCAGCCGGAGTCCCTGCACCAGCGCGTGGCGGTATTCCTCGGCTCGAAGGAAGAGGTCGAGCGCGTCACCGGCTACCACCAGGGCTGAGTCTTGAACGCCTGGCAGCCGCTGCTGGACTGGTGGTTCGGCGCCGCCGAGACCGCCGGCGAAGTGGCGGCCCAGCGCAACCGGCTGTGGTTCGGCTACCGCGCCGAGCAGGATGAGCAGGCCCGTCTGCTGTTCGGCGAGCCCTGCGCGGCGGCTCTGGCCGGAGGTCTGCAGGACTGGGCCGAACAGCCGGAAGGCCGGTTGGCGCTGATCCTGCTGCTCGATCAGCTGCCGCGGATGATCCACCGCGGCACGCCGCAGGCCTTCGCTGGCGACGCGCGCGCCAGGTCCTTGCTGCGCGAGGGACTGGAGCGAGGCTTCGACACCGGGCTCGCGCCCATCCAGCGGGTGTTCGCCTACCTGGTGCTGGAGCATGCCGAAGATCCGGCGCTGCAGGACGAGGCCGTCGCCCGCTTCACCGGGCTGCGCGACCAGGCGTCTTCCGCCGAGCGCGAGCTGTTCGCCGGCTTTCTCGACTTCGCCGAACGCCACCGCGACGTGATACGCCGTTTCGGCCGTTTCCCCCACCGCAACCTGACCCTCGGTCGCCCTTCCACGGCCGAGGAGCTGGCCTTTCTGGACAAGCCCGGGTCGCGATTCTGAGCCGCTGCGGCACCGCGCCGGCCTCACTCGAGTCGCTGTGCGAATCATGCCGCGCTCTTGCGGTCCGAGCAGCGCAATCGGGCCGGCCTTGTGCCAAGCTCACAACCTTCCCATATCTCTGGAGTCGCCCATGTCGCCGCGTCATCTCGTCGCTCTCGCCGCCTGTGTCCTGCTCGCCGCCTGCAACAAGATCAACCAGGAGAATTATTCCCAGCTCAAGGCAGGCATGCCCAAGGGCGAAGTGGAAAACCTGCTCGGCAGCCCCACCGAGTGCTCCGGCGCCATCGGCCTGACCAGCTGCACCTGGGGCGACGAAACCTCCTTCATCAGCGTTCAGTTCGCCGGCGACAAGGTGATGATGTTCTCCGGCCAGGGCCTCAAGTAAACGGACCCGTTGCCGGCCGGCGTTGTCATAGTGCGAACAGACCCTGGAGATCGTCCCATGCGTTCGCTGCCACTCTTCTTGCTGCTCACCGTCCTCGCCGGCTGCGCCGGATCGGCGAATTCCGAGGCCCCGCCGCAGACCGCCGGCAAGGTCGATCTCGAGCGCTATCAGGGCACCTGGTACGAACTCGCGCGACTGCCGATGTTCTTCCAGCGCGACTGCGTCGCCTCGGAGGCGCACTATGGGCTGCGTGACGACGGCCGCGTCGACGTGACCAACCGTTGCCGCACCGAAGACGGCGAGTGGAAGGAGGCTCGCGGCCAGGCCGAACTCCAGCAGCCGGGACAGACCGACAAGCTGTGGGTGCGCTTCGACAACTGGTTCAGCAACCTCTTCCCCGGGCTGACCAAGGGCGACTACTGGGTGCTCTACCTGGACGATGACTACCGCACCGCGCTGGTCGGCAATCCCAACCGCGAATACCTCTGGCTGCTGTCGCGCACGCCCGAGGTCTCGGCCGAGACTCGCGAGCGCCTGCTGTCCGAGGCACGCAGTCGCGGCTACGACACCGCCGAGCTGGTCTGGCGCGCCGACTAGCGCTGCTTGCCGCGCAGCTTCACCGTGATCGACGTATCGCCGCCGCCGTGCTCGAACAGGCACTGCGGCGGCGTCGGCTTGCCCTTGAACAGGCTGGGATTGGTGGAGAAGCCCACCGGCTCGCGAGGCACGCCGCGGGGGCTGAGGGCCAGGGCGCCGTCGCCGTCCAGGTCCTGGAACAGCTGCACGGCATAGCTCCCCGGCGGCACATCGGTCAGGCGCATTTCGCTGGAATCGCCATGTATCTGGCGCAGGATCTGGCCGTCCCACTCCGGCTGGTCGGCCGGCACCAGAGCCAGGTGCAAGGTGCCCTTGGCCTGTCCGCCCTGCACCTTGACCAGAATGTCCCCGGCTGCCGCTGACGAACTGACGAACAGCAGTGCCAGCAGGCATGGCCAGGTTACGGTTTGAAGAAATCGCTGTGGCATAATCCCGCCATTTTGCAGGGAATCGGCAAGGGATGCGATGCGTCAGGTTTTAGTGGTTCATTTCTCACAAACCGGCCAGTTGGACCGTCTGGTCCGGTCGGTGTGCGAGCCCCTGGAAAAGCGCCCCGATGTGCAGGTCGACTACCTGCCGTTGCAGCCCGCCCAGCCGTTTCCCTTCCCCTGGCCGTTCCTCGGCTTCTTCCGCATCTTTCCCGAAACCGTGCTGATGCGTCCGCAACCGCTGCAGCCGCTACAGGTGGACGCCGGCAAGCGCTATGACCTTGTGATCCTCGCCTATCAGGTGTGGTTCCTCTCGCCATCGATGCCGGTGACCGCCTTCCTCGCCTCGCCGGAGGCCGCCAGGCTGCTCGAGAACACCCCGGTGGTAACCCTGATCGGCTGTCGCAACATGTGGCTGATGGCCCAGGAGAAGGTCAAGGCGCGCCTGGCCCAGCTCGGCGCGCGTTTGGTCGACAACATCGCCCTGACCGACGCCTGCGGCACCGCCGCCAGCTTCCTGGCCACGCCGCTGTGGATGTTCACCGGCCGGCAGAAGTCCTATTCCTGGGTGCCGCGTGCCGGTATCGAAGACGGCGAGATCGCCGCCGCCGGCCGCTTCGGCGAAGCCATGGCGCAGCGCCTGGCCCGTGACGAGCTGCCCATCACCGAGCCCATGCTCAAGGGCCTGGGCGCCGTGCGCGTCGACGAGAAGCTGATCGGCAGCGAAAAGGTCGGCAACCGCAGCTTCCAGCTGTGGAGTCGCCTGCTCTCCGCCCTCGGCCCGCAGCAGAGCCGGCGCCGAGGTGTCGGCCTGGTCGTCTACATCGTCTTCCTGATCTGCCTGATCATCACCGTGGTGCCGCTCGGCGCCCTGCTCAAGAAACTGCTGGCTCCGCTGTCCAGGGAACGGACTCTGCGTGAAAAGGCCTACTTCGCCGGCCCGTCCGGCGAGTGAAGTGACCCGAGGAATTCAACGTGGCCAATCCCGTCTTCATCAACCGCATCAGCGCCTACCTGCCGTTCGACCCGGTCGACAACGAGCAGATGGAAGAACGCCTCGGCTACGTCGGTGGCCAGCCGTCGCGGGCGCGGCGCCTGGTACTCAGGCGCAACGGCATCCAGAACCGCCACTACGTGATCGACCCGGCCAGCGGCCGGCAGGCGATGAGCAACGCGCAGATCAGCGCCGCCGCCATCCGCGAGCTGCAGGCGCCGGGCTTCGATCTGAATGAACTGGACTGCCTGGTGGCCAGCACCTCGTCGCCGGACCAGACCATGCCCGGGCACGCGGTGATGGTGCACGGCGAGCTGGGCAACCCGCCCAGCGAGGTGGTGACCACCGCCGGCATCTGCCTGTGCGGCATGACTGCGCTGAAGTACGCCTGGCTCAGCGTGGCCAGCGGCGAGAGCCGCAACGCCGTGGCCTGCGGCTCGGAGGTGGCCTCCGCACTGATGCAGGCGCACAACTTCGACGCCGAGTACGAGCGCCGCGCCGCCGAACTGGAGAGCCACCCGGAGATCGCCTTCGAGAAGGACTTCCTGCGCTGGATGCTCTCCGACGGCGCCGGCGCCGTGTGGCTGCAGGGCCAGCCCAACGCCCGCGGCCTGAGCCTGCGCATCGACTGGATCGACATCCTCTCCTTCGCCGACCAGATGCCGCCGTGCATGTACGCCGGCGCCGAGATGGAGGAGGGCGGCCTGACCGGCTGGAGCCGCTTCGACGCCGACGAGCGCAACCGTCGCTCGGTGATGGCGATCAAGCAGGACGTCAAGCTGCTCAACGACAACATCGTCAAATACACCGTGGTCGAGGCGCTCAAGCGCATCCTGCACAAGCGCGACCTGCGCGTGGCGGACATCGACCACTTCCTGCCGCACTACTCCTCCGAGTTCTTCCGCGAGCCGCTGGCGGTGGGCCTGGCCGAGGCCGACCTGCCTATTCCCCAGGAGCGCTGGTTCACCAACCTGACCAGCAAGGGCAATACCGGCGCCGCGTCGATCTTCATCATCCTCGAGGAACTGTTCAACGGCGGCCGCCTGCGCCGTGGCGAGCGTCTGCTCTGCTACGTGCCGGAGAGTGGTCGTTTCTCCAGCGCATTCATGCATCTGACGGTGGTCGGCGATGAAGCTTGACGAGGTTCCCCAGGATCACAGCTCCACCTACGGCGGCCACAGCAAGCTGGTCTATGCGGTGGATGCCGAGGGCCACTACCAGCGCGCGCAGAGCGACGGCTGGGACACCGAGGCCTACGCCACTCAGCTGGCCGTGGCCGAGCTGGAGTCCCAGGAAGCCGAGGCCGAGGCGGCCTGGCAGCGCGGCGAGCTGTCGCCGCTGAAGTGCCTGATGTACCGATACCGTCTGGACGAGCCGGCGCTGGCACAGATCACCGGGCTGTTCCAGTGGCGCATCCGCCGCCACTTCCGCCCGGCCATCTACCGGCGCCTGAGCGCCGCCATCCTCGCCCGTTACGCCGAAGCCTTCGGCCTGCCGGTGGAACAACTGATCGGCTACCAGAAGGCACCGGCATGAGCAGCTTCGAACCGCATTTCCAGCACCGCCAGAGCGCCCACTGCGAGAGCGGGGTAATGGCCAGCCTGCTGACCCACGCCGGCCTGCCGATGAGCGAGCCGATGGCCTTCGGTCTGGCCTCGGGCCTGGCCTTCGCCTACCTGCCGATCGTCAAGCTCAGCGGCATGCCGCTGATTGCCTATCGCATGCCGCCGAAGCACCTGATCAAGACCCTGAGCAAGCGCCTCGGCGCGCGCCTCAACAGCCGCACCTTCGGCAACCCCGAGCAGGGCCGCCGCGAGCTGGATGCGCTGCTCGACCAGGGCCGTCTGGCCGGCCTGCAGAGCTCGGTGTTCTGGCTGCCGTACTTCCCGCCGGAGATGCGCTTCCACTTCAACGCGCACAACCTGCTGGCCTACGGCCGCGACGGCGACGAATACCTGATCAGCGACCCGGTGTTCGAAGAGCCCGTGCGCTGCGCCAGCGCCGACCTGCAGAAGGCGCGCTTCGCCAAGGGCGCCCTGGCAGCCAAGGGCCTGATGTACTGGCTGGATGACGTGCCGCAGCAGCAGGACTGGGAGAGGCTGATCCGCCAGGCCGTGCTCGGCACTACGCGCATCCTCGACGGCATGCCGCTGCCGTGGATCGGCATTCGCGGCATCCAGCACCTGGCCAAACAGGTCGAGAATCTCGATCCGGCGCAGACCAAGTACAACCGCCTGTACCTGACCCACATCGTGCGCATGCAGGAAGAGATCGGCACCGGCGGCGCCGGCTTCCGCTTCATGTATGCCAGCTTCCTGCAGGAGGCCGGCGAGAAGATCGGCGCGGCCGACCTGGGCGAGGCCTCGGCACGCCTGACCGCCATCGGCGACGACTGGCGCCAGTTCGCCTCGGCCTGTGTGCGCGCCAGCCGCAGCAAGGGCGAGGCACCGGACTTCCGTCCCATCGCCGAGATGCTGCGTGGCATCGCCGGCCAGGAACGGGCGCTGATGCAGGAGCTGGGCGCCTGGAGTAAGCGCAAGGGCTGATTGCGTAGGGTGGACCGCGCTTTATCGATCCACCGTGCGGGGCTGGTGGTGGATGAACGGAGCGTCATCCACCCTACGGCCAGCGCTCCAGGTCGAGCCGCCCGCTGATAGCGGTGAAATCCGCTGCCGGCTCGATTGCCTTTCCGACTTCCAGACCGTAGCCCGGATGAAATCCGGGGGGCGGACTGACGCTTTCCCGGATTTCATCCGGGCTACCGAGGGCGCGCTGGGCGCCTGGAGCAAGCGTGATTGCATAGGGTGGATCGCGCTTTATCGATCCTCCATGCGGGCTGATGGTGGATGAGCAAAGCGTCATCCAGCCTACGGCCTGACCTGCGTTACAGGTCGAGCCGCTTCACGTCGACACTCGCTGTTAGCGCAGCAAAATCCGCCGCTGGCGCGCTCGCTTCTCCACGCTCCAGTAGTACCGCCTGCACGCGGAAGTCGCCCAGGTCTTCGACCACTATCAGCAGCGCCTGGCTGACCAGGCCATCGGCCAGGTCCAGCGCGGCCAGCCGCTGCAGTTGCGGCCACACCCGTGGCCCGGCACCGACGAACAGATTCGGCCCTTCCAGACCCAGCTGCTGAGCGACATGGAAGCCGGCGGCGTTGCTCACGCTGTTGACGAACTCGAAGGGCTTGGGCTGGCGCTGCTGCACGCACACGGCGTCGAGCAGCGCGCCCATGGTCGGCCGCGCCGGGTGGCGTGAGGCCAGGTACAGGCCGCAGTCGCTGCGCACCTGTTCCTTGAGCAGGGCGGCGCCGAGCAGGGCCTGGAAGATCAGGCGGTCGATGCGGCGTGGCGGGCTGCTCAGGTAGCGGCTGAGCGCGGCCTTCAGCGCCTTGTCGTCGAGCTCGGCGCTGCCGTGGATCTCGCTGGCGGCAATCACCTTCATTGCGCGATCCCCTGCAGCACCAGGCTGGCGTTGTTGCCGCCGAAGCCGAAGAAGTTGGCCAGCAGCAGGGCGTCGGGCGCAATTGCTGTCGGCTCGGTGGGCAGCGGCAGCAGCGCCTCGCCGGCATAGTCCAGCGCCGGTAGCGTGCCTTGGCGCAGGGCGGCGAGCAGCAACAGGGTCTCGCTCAGGCCGCAGGCGCCCAGGGTGTGGCCGAGCCAGGGCTTGAGCACGGCCAGCGGCGGCATCTGATCGGGGTAGAGCAGGCGCATGCCGGCGCTTTCGGCCAGGTCGTTAGCGCCGGTGGCGGTGCCGTGCAGCTTGATCAGGCCGATCTGCCCAGCTTCGACTCCGGCGGCGTTCAGCGCGCGTTGCATCACCCAGTCGATATGGCTGCCGTCCTCGCGGGTGGTGGTCAGGCTGCTGGTATCGCAGGCGCTGAAGCCGCCGAGCAGCTTCGCCAGTGGTGCTGGGCCTGGCTCAAGGCCGAGCAGGGTGGCGCAGTAGCACTCGCCGAGTACCAAGCCGTCGCGCTCCGGATGAAAGGGCCGATAGGCGCCGCTGGGGCTGGTCAGGTCGAGGGCGCTGAAGCCTTGCTGGGCGATGGCGCTGGGCGTCTCGAAGGCCAGCACCAACACCTGCGTGCAGTCACCGCTGGCGAGCAGGCGCGCGCCATACAGCAGGCCGTTGGCGGCGCTGGTGCAGGCGGTGTTGAGGGTGAAGGCATCGGCGAAACCGTGGCGCTGGCGCAGGCGCTCGGCCATCAGGTCCAGCGGTGTGGAGTGTTCGAAGCGGAAGCCGCCGTCGGCTGCCACTTGGGTTTCCAGCTCGGTGATATCCAGCGCGGTGCTGGCGACGATCAGCAGGCAATCGCCGGCCGCGGCGTCGCCCAGGGTTTCGCCCAGCAGGCGATCCAGACGTGCGTCCAGCGTCTCGTCAGTGGCGACGGCGAAGTAGGGCCGCGGCTGCTGCAGTTCGTGCAGCTGGAAGGGCGTCGGCTGCGGCCGAAGGTCGGCCAGCAGGTTGCTCGCCGCGTCGCTCAGATCGGCGCCGAGGGTGCTGTGCAGGGCGCCGCGTTGCAGGTAGACCGGGGTCATTTCTGGCTGCGGATAAAGGCGGCGATATCGGCGATGCTGGCGAGGATCTTGCGACCGTCCTTGGCGCCCTCGATACGCACGCCGTAGTGCTGCTGCAGGGCCAGCGACACCTGCAGGGCGTCCAGGCTGTCCATCTGCACGCGGCTCTTGGCGCCGAACAGCGGTTCATCGTCGGCGATGCTCTGCCAGTCGATGTCGTCTTCCTTGTCGCACTCACGAATCAGCAGTTGCTTGAGTTGTTGTTCTAGTCGTTCGTCCATTGCGTTTGCTGCACTCGTCTGCGGAACAGAAGCCAGCCACCGCCGCCCAGCAGGGCAGCCATCAGCAGCAGGCGGAAACAGTGGGGGGCGATGTCGGCGAGCGAGCCCTGGCCCACCAGCAGGGTGAGGAAGGCGTCCAGCGCCCAGCTCATCGGCGAAACTTCTGCCAGCTGGCCCATGGCCGCCGGCATCACGCTCTTCGGCACCATGATGCCGCCCAGTGCGGCGAGGATGATATTGATCCCGCCGCCGAGCAACAACGCCTGCTCGGCGCTGCGCGCCAGGGCCGCCAGCAGCAAGCCGAGGCCGCAGGTGGCCAGGCCCAGGCTGATGGCAAGCAGGGCGTAGGCCGCCGGGCTACCGGGCAGGGACAGGCCCTGCAGGCCGAGCAGCGGCAGGCCGTGCACGCCGATGCTCAGCAGTAGGGCGAACTGCACCAGGTTGATGGCGAAGTAGGGCAGCAGCTTGCTCAGGGCCAGGGTGGCCAGGCTGAGGTCGAGAGCGCGGAAGCGCAGGAGGGCGCCGCTCTGCTGCTCGCGCTGGAAGCCGCCCGCCATCGGCAGGGCGACGAAGAACATACCGAAGATCAGCCAGGCCGGCACGCTCAACTGGCTGGCGTTGGCGCGGCCGCTGAGGTCGCCGCTGGCCAGCAGCTCTCGTTCCTCTATCTGGCTCTGGGTGCGTTGCTGCACCAGGGCCAGGCGCTCGGCCAGCGGCAGGCTGGCGTCCAGGTCGCCGTTGTCTTCGAGGAAGGCGAGCAGACGGGTCTGCGCCAGGGCGATGCGCACGGCGCCGCGCAGGTGCTGGCGCGACAGCTTGTCCAGCTGCGGCGGGAAGCTCAGGGCCAGGCCCTGGCGCTCGTCGTCCAGCAGGGTCTCGCTGAAGTCGGCGGGCAGGCTGATCCTGGCGCTGCGCGCATCGCCCTGCGCCAGCAGTTCGCTGCCCGGCAACTGGGCCTGCAGAGCGACGCGGAACGCCTGTTCGTAGCTGCCGTTCGGCGTGGCCTCCAGCACCAGGCGCAGGGCTGGCGGCTTGTCCTGCAGGTAGTTGGACATGGCGCCGGCCATCAGCACCAGGAACAGGGTCGGCATGATGAACAGCACGGCCAGCGCGTGCGGGTCGCGCAGCATCAGCAGGAATTCCTTGCGCACCAGGGCCCGCAGTCTCATAGGCGGCCTCCGTTGAGGCGCAGGTAGAGCTGCTCCAGCGAGGGCCGACCGAAGCGCAGCAGGTGCGGCAGCTCGGGGCGCTCGGCGAGGAAGCGGGTGATCTCCAGCAGCTGCGGGCCATCCAGCGCGGCGATGCGCAGGCCGCCCGGCAGTGTCTCGGCGCTCAGGTGCAGCTTGCCCAGCAGTTCGCGCAGGCCGGCGGGCTCCCCGTTCTGCCACTCCAGCAGCAGGCCGTGGCTGTCGCCGAGCAGCTGGCGGCTGTCCAGGTCCAGGCGCACGCGGCCTTCGTGCAGCAGGACGATGCGCTGGGCCACGCGCTCGATCTCGTCGAGGTAGTGGCTGGTGTAGATCACCGCGTGGCCTTCGCCGGTCAGGCGCTCGACGGCGCCCAGCAGCAGCTGGCGGCTGGCGGCGTCGACGCCGACCGTGGCTTCGTCGAACAGGTACAGGCGCGCCGGCTGCAGCAGGCCGATAGCGAAGTTCAGCCGTCGTTGTTCGCCACCGGACAGGCGCGCGGCGCGGCGTTGCAGCTTGCTCTCCAGCGCGGTGCTGGCGATGCACAGCTCCAGGCGGCGGGTGCGTTCGGCGCCGCGCAGGCGATACAGGTCGGCGAACAGCTCGAGGTTCTCGCGCACCTTGAGTTCGGCATAGAAGGCCAGCTGCTGCGGCACCAGGCCGAGGCTGCGCTCGCCGTCCCAGCGGATCTCGCCCTGCTGCAGCGGCAGCACGCCGGCCAGCAGGGAGAGCAGGGTGGTCTTGCCGGCGCCATTGCTGCCGAGCAGGCCCAGGCACTGGCCGGGCTGCAGCTGCAGGTCGATGCCCTGCAGGGCCGGGATGTCGGCGCCGGGATAGCGGTGGACGATGTTGCTCAGCTCAAGCACGGATCAGCACCAGCAGAAGCTTGCCGTCCAGCAGCAGGCGCTGCTCGGCGTGGATGCTGAAGGCGTAGAGCGCGCCGGCCGGGCTCAGTGCCTCCTGGGTGGCGGCAACGTGCAGCGGGCCTTCGCGGTGCTGTGGCTCATGGTGCAGCTGCAGCTGGGACAGCTTGCCGACCAGGGCCATGTCGATGGCGTTATCCTCGCCATATAGGGCACCATGCGCGGCGCACAGCTGGGCGGCGGCCTCGAACAGCAGGCAGGGCGAGGCATTGTCGCCAAAGGCATGCAGATGATGCCAGGCGGACAGTCCCTCGATGTGGCCGGCGTCGTGACCGAGCAGGGCGTCCAGCCACAGGGCTTGGCCCTGGTGCGGCAGCAGGCTGTGCAGTTGGGTGCGGTCCATTGCGTACGCCGGAACTGAAGAGGCCGGCAGTGTATCAGAGGCCCGAACGGGGCTGGCGAAGCGGCAGACGGAGGAACGAGGGATGGTATGGATGCAGGTCGGGGCGTTTCTGCTGGGCTCGCTGGCGTTGCTGGGCATCTCCTGGCGCGCGCTGAAGAACACCCGCTCCCACGGCTTCTATCGCTTCCTCGCCTGGGAGGCGATGCTCGGTTTGCTGGTGCTCAACGCGCCGGTCTGGTTCGAGGACCGCTACGCGCTGCACCAGAAGATCTCCTGGGTCTTTCTGTTCGCCTCGCTGACCGTGCTATCCCTCGGCCTGTACCAGCTGCGCCGTGACGGCAAGCCCAGCGAGCGGCGCCAGGACGATGAGCTGTACGCCTTCGAGCGCACCTCGCAGCTGGTCACCGGCGGCATCTACCGCTTCATCCGCCACCCGCTGTTCTGCTCGCTGCTGCTGCTGACCTGGGGCATCGCCTGGAAGGACCTGCATGCCCTGACTCTGGTTCTGGCCGCCACGGCCAGCGTGTTGCTGTATCTGGCGGCGCGGCGCGACGAGGCCGAATGCCTGGATTACTTCGGCGAGGCCTACCGCGCATACATGGGGCGTAGCCGGATGTTCATTCCCTGGCTGTTCTGAGACCTGTCCACGCTCTCCTGGCTCGCGGCCATACGGCGTCAAAAGCCCTGGGTCGGATGCTCACTTACCACTCGTAAACTCGCGTGCGAGCCCAGTGCCCTTCCTCGGGCGTTTTTGCGGGGCCGCCGAGGCCTTGCCTGGCTCCAAACCAGAAGCTTGTGAACAGGCCCTGACCGGCTCACTGCCAGTCCAGCCGCGCCAGCTGCCACTCGCCGTCTTCCAGCCACCACTCCAGCGTGACGCTGTAATGCCGGGCGCTATCCGGGATCAGCCCCTCGGCGCCAGTGAGGGCCACCTCGGCGCGGGTGTGGCCCTTGTTGCTGTAGGTGGGGTTGACCTCACTGCTCTTGCCGATGGCGATCACCCGCACCTGCTTGTGGCGCAGGAACAGCAGCGCCATGGTGCGCCGCGCCCACTCGCGATCGTACTGCTGCTGCGCGCTGAATTGCGGGTGCAGTTGCTCCAGTACCTCGTCGTTGCGCTTGGCCTCTAGGTTGTCCTGCAGGCGCTGCACGGCCTCCTCCAGCGCGGCCTGCGGATCGCTCGGCGTGCAGCCGGTGAGCAGGGCGCAGATCAGCAGAAAAGCGGGGATTAATCGCGGGAGAGGCATGTTCAACGTCCTTTTCATGGTTATGATGCCCGGCACGGCCTCCGGCCGACTCAGGGACCTTACGCACAGACTCGGGAGTGCGCCATGCTGACTTTGTATCCGGAGATCAAACCCTACGCCCGCCATGAGCTGGCGGTGGACGAGCCGCATGTCATCTATCTGGATGAGAGCGGCTCTCCGGACGGCCTGCCGGTGCTGTTCGTGCACGGCGGCCCAGGCGCCGGCTGCGATTCCGCCAGCCGCCGCTACTTCGATCCCAACCTGTACCGCATCGTCACCTTCGATCAGCGCGGCTGCGGCCGCTCCATTCCGCATGCCAGCCTCGACGGCAACACCACCTGGGACCTGGTGGCCGACATGGAGCGCATCCGCGAGCACCTGGGCATCGACAAGTGGCTGCTGTTCGGCGGCTCCTGGGGTTCGACCCTGTCCCTGGCCTACGCCCAGACCCATCCCGAGCGCGTCCATGGCCTGATCCTGCGCGGCATCTTCCTCTGCCGCCCGCAGGAGTTCGACTGGTTCTATCAGGAAGGCGCGAGCCGGCTGTTCCCCGACTACTGGGAAGACTACGTAGCGCCGATTCCGCAGGAGGAACGCGGCAATCTGGTCCAGGCCTTCCACAAGCGCCTCACCGGTGCCGACCAGATCGCCCAGATGCATGCCGCCAAGGCCTGGTCCTGCTGGGAGGGACGCACCGCCACGCTGCGGCCCAACCCGCAGGTGGTCGACCGCTTCACCGAGCCGCACCGCGCCCTGTCCATCGCCCGCATCGAGTCGCACTATTTCGTCAACAACGCCTTCCTCGAGGAAGACCAGTTGCTGCGCGACATGCCGAGGATCGCCCACCTGCCGGGCATCATCGTGCACGGTCGCTACGATGCCATCTGCCCGCTGGACAACGCCTGGTCGCTGCACCAGGCCTGGCCCAACAGCGAGCTTCAGATCATCCGCGACGCCGGCCATGCCGCCGCCGAGCCGGGCATCACCGATGCCCTGGTACGCGCCGCCGACCAGATGGCCCGGCGCCTGCTCGACCTGCCGCCGGAAGACGCGTGAAGCTGCTGATCCAGCGAGTACGCGGCGCCCGCGTCGAGGTGGAAGGTGAAGTCGTCGGCGCCATCGATCAGGGGCTGCTGGCGCTGGTCGGCATCGAGCCGCAGGACGACGCGGCGAGCCTCGCCAGGAGCCTGCACAGGCTGCTCAACTACCGGGTATTCGCCGACCCGGCCGGCAAGATGAACCTGTCGTTGAAGGACGTGGGCGGCGGCCTGCTGCTGGTGTCGCAGTTCACCCTGGCCGCCGACACCCGCAGCGGCCTGCGCCCGAGTTTTTCCACGGCGGCGCCACCGGCACAGGGCCTGGCCCTGTTCGAGCGCCTGGTCGAACTGGCTCGCGAGCAGCACCCGCAGGTGGCCACCGGCCGTTTCGGTGCCGACATGCAGGTGCATCTGGTCAATGATGGTCCGGTGACCTTTCTGCTCGAAACCTGAGCCGCGGATCACGCCGGCCCGGCGCTTCACGCCTCTTTCGCGTTCAGGTCGATTGCCGCTCAGTGCAGCGATCGTGCCGGCTGTAGCTCGTGCTCTTCCAGCCAGTCCAGTGCCAGTTCGCGCAGACGCTCGGCCTCGAACTGCTGCCAGGCTTCCAGCAGGGCCGGATACTGCATCAGCACATGCACGAAGGTGCGCGCCGCGCGCCGGCCTTCCAGCGCCTCTTCCAGCTCTGCGTAGGCATGCGGGTGGATCACCTCGGCGAGGAACTCACGCATCAGCGTCAGGCCGGCCTGCGCGTCCAGTGGCTCGATGGCCAGGAAGCGCTCCGGCTCGTCGCGCAGCAGGGCTTCCAGTTCGGAGTCGGTATCTTCTTCCGGCATCAGCAGCACCTTGCCGCTGAGCAGGTCGAGGTAATGGTCGAGGCCTTCGCTGTTGAGGGCGAAGGCCAGTTCGGCGAGGTCGATGGTCAGTGGGCGCATGGCTCGGGGCGGGCAGGGGAATGAACGGCCCATACTACGCCCCGCGCCGCGGGCTCACACGCGGAAGCGGCTGACCAGCAGTTGCAGCTCGTTGCCGAGACGCGCCAGCTCGATGCTCGAGGCGGCGGTTTCCTCGCTGGCCGAGGCGGTCTGCTCGGAGATGTCGCGCACGTTGATCACGCTGCGGTTGATCTCCTCGGCGACCGCGGTCTGCTCTTCGGCCGCGGTGGCGATCTGCTGGTTCATCGCCTGGATGGACGACACCGACTGGGCGATGGCCCCGAGTTGCAGGCCGGCGCGGCGGGTCAGCTCGACGGTGCTCTCGGTCAGCGCGCGGCTGCTGTCCATGCGCGCCGCGGCCTGCTGGGTGCCGTGCTGCAGGGCGGCGATCAGCGACTCGATCTCCTCGGTGGACTTCTGTGTGCGCTGGGCCAGGCCGCGCACCTCGTCGGCGACCACGGCGAAGCCGCGCCCGGCCTCGCCGGCTCGGGCCGCCTCGATGGCCGCGTTGAGCGCCAGCAGGTTGGTCTGCTCGGCCACCGTCTTGATCACGTCCAGCACGCTGCCGATCTTGTCGCTCTCGGCTTTGAGGTGGGTCACCGCCTCGTTGGAGCGGCCCACTTCGCCGGCCAGCCGGTCCATCTGCTCGACCGCCTCGCTGACCGCGGTCTCGCCTTCCCGGGCCTGCTGGTCGGCGGCGCTGGCGGCGTGGGAGGCCTCCTCGGCGTTGCGCGCAACCTCGTGCACGGTGGCGGTCATCTCGTTCATCGCGGTGGCCACCTGGTCGGTCTCGACCTTCTGGCTGTTGACCCCGGAGCTGGTCTGCTCGGTCACGGCCGACAGCTGCTCGGCGGCGCTGGCGATCTGGGTGACGCCGTCGCGAATGTGGCCGACCAGCTCGCGCAGGCTGACGGTCATGGTCTGCATGCTGCGCTGCAGCTGGCCCATCTCGTCCTCGCGGGTGACGCGGATGTCCTGACTGAGGTCGCCGGCGGCGATGCGTTCGGCGGCCTTCAGGGTGTGCTGCAGCGGGCGCACGATCAGGCGGGTGATGATCAGCGCTGCCCCCAGGCCGATCAGCAGCGCCAGCACCGAGGCGCCGGCCAACAGGGTGCGCGCCTGGGCCGATTCCTTGGCGCGCTTGGCCGACTGCCGCTCGAACAGGGTCTGGCTGACCTTGAGCACGCGATCGCCGTGCTGGCGCATCTGCTCGAACTGCTCGGTGCTGCTGGCCATGGCATTGCCGAACTCGGCGATGGCGGCGCGGTAGGCCTGCAGGGCCTTCTCCGCGGCGAGCAGGTCTTCGTCGTCGCTGCCGATGGTCGCGCCCAGCTCCTGCAGGCCCTTGAGGGCCTGGTCCACCGCATCGAAGGCGGCCTGCTGCAGGCTCGGGTCGCTGCTGTAGGTGTAGCCGCGCACCTGGAAGCGCGCCTGCTGCACGCCCAGGCCCAGCTTGCTGAGCTGGCGGAACTGCTCGAGGCGGGTGGCGTCGTCGAGCATGATGTCGTTGAGCACGCGGCCCTCGATGTCCACCAGCAGGGCCACGGCGGCGTCGGCGCTGCTGCCGAGCTTGCCGCGGGCCGTCTCGCGGGCCTGGTAGGCCTGGGCCAGCCTGGAAAACGCGTTGCGGTAGTCCGCGGTGGCGGCTTTCTGCTCGTCGATCTGGCGCAGGTCCTGCGGATCGCTGAACAGGGTCTTGAGCTCGTCGCCGAGGGTGTCGATGGCCTGCACGTTGTCTTCGATCGCCCGGCTGGTCGTGGCGTCCTGCTTCGCCTGGTAGGCCTGGCGGCTCAGCGCCAGGTCCTTGGTCAGTTCGCTGAGGCGGGCGCTGGCACCGAGCTTGTCGCCGCGCGCGACGGTGGCGCTCAGGCTGTACCAGCCGGTCACGGTGATCAGCAGCGTGAGCAGCAGGACCAGGCCGAAGCCCAGGGTGAGTTTGAGTCGGACGCTGAGGTTGCCGAACCAGCTGAACATGAAGGACTCCCGAAAAGGTACAGAGGCCGGGCGCGGCGCCGGCGGTAGTCCTTTATCGGCGCGGGCGTGTTTCTCTTAAGCGCAACGATCAGAACAGACGGGCGAGCAGGGCGGTGACCGCGGTTTCCACGCGCAGGATGCGCTCACCCAGCTGCACCGGCGCCAGGCCGGCCTCGCGCAGCATGTCCACCTCGTAGGGAATCCAGCCGCCTTCGGGGCCGATGGCCAGGGTCACCGGCTCGCTCACCGCGCGCGGGCAGGCCGGGAAGTCCCCGGGATGGCCGATCAGGCCGAGGGTGTCGGCGGCGAGGGCCGGCAGGCGGTCCTCGACGAAGGGCTTGAAGCGCTTCTCCAGGACCACCTCGGGCAGCATCGTGTCGCGGGCCTGTTCCAGGCCGAGGATCAGCTGCTCGCGGATGGCTTCGGGCTCCAGAAAGGGCGTCTGCCAGAAGCTCTTCTCCACCCGGTAGCTGTTGAGCAGCACCAGGCGCGGCACGCCCATGGCGGCCGCGCTCTGCAGCACGCGCTTGAGCATTTTCGGCCGCGGCAGGGCGAGCAGCAGGGTCAGCGGCAGCTTGGCTGGCGGTGGCTGGTCAAGTTCGACCTGCAGCTCGGCGTGTTGCTCGTCCAGAGCCAGCAGGGTGCCGCGTCCCATCAGGCCGCCGAGGCGGCCGACACGCAGCTGATCGCCGGCCTCGGCGCGATGCACGTCATGCAGGTGCTTCAGGCGCCGGCCCTGCAGCACGGCGCGGTCGGAGGCGACGAAGTCAGCCTCCTCGAGCAGTAGCAGGTTCATGGCAGCGGTGCGGGGGGCTGGTCGTCGGACTCGACGTCGTCGTGCTGGCTGCGCGTGCGCACCATGCCGCCGAAGAACAGCCCGACCTCGAACAGCAGCCACATGGGCACGGCCAGCAGGGTCTGCGAGAAGATGTCCGGCGGGGTGAGGATCATGCCGACCACGAAGCAGCCGACGATCACGTAGGGACGGCTCTTCTTCAGCGTCTCGATGTCGACGATGCCGACCCACAGCACCAGGAAGGTCGCCACCGGGATCTCGAAGGCCACGCCGAAGGCGAAGAACAGGGTGAGGACGAAGTCCAGGTACTCGTTGATGTCCGTCATCATCGCCACCCCCTCGGGGGTCACGCTGGCGAAGAAATGGAAGATCAGCGGGAACACCAGGAAGTAGGCGAAGGCCATGCCGCCGTAGAACAGGAAGATGCTGGAGACCAGCAGCGGCATGGCGATGCGCTTCTCGTGCCGGTACAGCCCCGGCGCGATGAAGCCCCATACCTGGTGCAGGATGATCGGGATGGCGAGGAACAGCGCGCACCAGGCCGTCAGCTTGAACGGCGTGAGGAAGGGCGAGGCGACGCCGGTGGCGATCATCGTCGCGCCTTCGGGCAGGTAGGCGCGCAGCGGCGCCGAGACGAGGGTGTAGATGTCCTGGGCGAAATAGAACAGGCAGGCGAACACGATGAACACCGCCACCACGCAGCGCAGCAGGCGCGAGCGCAGTTCGGTGAGGTGCGCCACCAGGGGCATTTCGGCTTTCGGGTCGGTCATGGCTGGCGCGGCGGCTCCGGGGTGGCCGGGGGAGTGGCGGGCGGAGTGACCGGCGTGGCGCTTTCGGCCTGCGGCTGGGCCTCTACCGGTTCAACGGCGGCCGGTGCCGCCGGCGGCTGGATCGACTGTTTGAGCTCGCGCTCCATCTGCAGGATCTGCTCGTTGTGCAACTGCCGGCGGATTTCGTCGGCGCCCATCTCGCGCTCCACTTCCGCCTTGATCGCGCCGAAGCTGCGCTTCAGCCGGCCGATCCACAGGCCGGCGGTACGCGCCGCACCGGGCAGGCGTTCGGGGCCGAAGACGATCAGCGCCACCAGGCCGACCAGCAGCAGCTCGGAAAAGCCGATATCGAACATGGTCCGGGGCTCAGTCCTTGCGCACCGGCTCTTCGACCTTGTGCGCCTGGGCGTCGATGGTCTGCGGCTTGTGCAGCTGCTCGCCGGCCTGGGCGGGCTGTTGCGGCTGCGGCTCGTCCGGCTTGTCGTCGTCGGTGTTCATCGCCTTGCGGAAGCCCTTGATGGTCTCGCCAAGGTCGGAACCCAGGTTCTTCAGGCGCTTGGTGCCGAACACCAGCACCACCACGATCAGAATGACCAGCCAGTGTTTCCAGTCGAAAATGCCCATGCAATCAGTCCTCGCAGTGAATTCAGGAAGTGGGGCGCGCCGCCTTTTCGGCGTGCCCGGACAGACCGAAGCGCCGGTCCAGCTCGTCCAGCACGGCCTGCGGGTGCTGGCCGAGGGCGGCGAGCATGACCAGGCTGTGGAACCAGAGGTCCGCGGTCTCGTAGATCAGGTCGTTGCAGTCGCCGCTGGCGGCTGCGTCCTTGGCGGCGAGAATGGTCTCGACCGACTCTTCGCCGACCTTCTCCAGGATCTTGTTCAAACCCTTATGATACAGGCTGGCCACGTAGGAGCTGTCCGGCGCCGCGCCCTTGCGCGATTCCAGCACTTCGGCCAGGCGGGTGAGGGTGTCACTCATGCTTGTGTTCCTGGTAGATGGCGTGCGGGTCCTTCAGGACCGGGTCGACGGTTTGCCAGGCACCTTTTTCGAAGACGCGATAGAAGCAGCTCTCGCGGCCGGTGTGGCAGGCGATGCCGCCAAGCTGTTCGACCAGCAGGATGATCACGTCGGCGTCGCAGTCCAGGCGCAGTTCGTGGAGCTTCTGCACATGACCGGACTCCTCGCCCTTGCGCCACAGCTTGCCGCGCGAACGTGACCAGTAGATGGCACGCTGTTCGGCGGCGGTGAGGGCCAGGGACTCGCGGTTCATCCAGGCCATCATCAGCACACGCCCGGTCTTGTGGTCCTGGGCGATGGCCGGGACCAGGCCGTCCTCGTTCCAGTGAATCTCGTCGAGCCAGTCGGTCATTTCGCATCCGCCCGTCTAGGGCGCTCTCATGGCGCGGGCTTCGCGCCGGTGGTGCACCCGCCGGGTGCGGAAAGGTCAAGTGTGCCAGCCGAGGGCGGCACTGGCTATCGGCGCAGGATCAACGCCAGGCCGGCGCCCAGGCTGAGCCAGGCGGTCCAGGCCGCCGGTGCCAGCGACAATTCCTGGCTGACGCCCGCCGCCACCAGGGCCGCACCGAGCAGGCGCAGCGGCCAGCGATCGCGGCGCTCCTGCCAGGGTGGCGGCGGGTCGCTGGCGTGGGGCTGGCTCATGCGCTCGAGCAGGTCGCGGGTCATGTTGGCGAAGTGCGGCACCTGCTCGACCTGGGTCTGCAGATTGTGCAGCAGGTTGCGCGGGCTGACCCGCTCGCGCATCCAGCGCTCGAGGAAGGGCTGGGCGGTGGTCCACAGGTCCAGGTCCGGGTACAGCTGGCGGCCGAGTCCCTCGATGTTGAGCAGGGTCTTCTGCAACAGCACCAGCTGCGGCTGCACTTCCATGTTGAAGCGCCGCGCGGTCTGGAACAGGCGCAGCAGCAGCTGGCCGAAGGAGATGTCTTTCAGCGGCTTCTCGAAGATCGGCTCGCACACGGTGCGAATGGCCGCCTCGAATTCGTTGACCTTGGTTTCCGCCGGCACCCAGCCGGAGTCGATGTGCAGCTGCGCCACGCGACGGTAGTCGCGCTTGAAGAAGGCGATCAGGTTGCGCGCCAGGTAGTCCTGGTCCTCGGGGGTGAGGCTGCCGACGATGCCGCAGTCGATGGCGATGTACTGCGGGCTCCAGGGCGTGCGGGTGGCGACGAAGATGTTGCCGGGGTGCATGTCGGCGTGGAAGAAGCTGTCGCGGAACACCTGGGTGAAGAAGATCTCCACGCCGCGCTCGGCCAGCAGTTTCATGTTGGTGCGCTGGTCGGCCAGGGTCGCCAGGTCGGTTACCGGCACGCCGTAGATGCGCTCCATCACCAGCACCTTGGGCCGGCACCAGTCCCAATGTACCTGCGGCACGTAGAGCAGTGGCGAGTCCTGGAAGTTGCGCCGCAGCTGGCTGGCGTTGGCCGCCTCGCGCAGCAGGTCGAGCTCGTCGTAGATGGTCTTCTCGTAGTCCGACACCACCTCCACCGGGCGCAGGCGGCGGGCGTCGGCCGAGGCCTTCTCGGCGATGCGTGCGGCGAGGAACAGCCAGGCCAGGTCGGAGCGGATAATCGGCCGCAGGTTGGGGCGGATCACCTTGACCACCACCTCGTCGCCGTTCTTCAGCTGCGCCGCGTGCACCTGAGCCACCGACGCCGAGGCCAGCGGCTGCACGTCGAAGCGGGCGAAGGCCTCTTCGATCTTCGCGCCGAGCTGTTCCTCGATGAGCGCCACGGCGTGCTCGGGGTCGAAGGGCGGTACCTGGTCCTGCAGGCGCGCCAGCTCGTCGGCGACGTCGGGCGGCAACAGGTCGCGACGGGTGGAAAGCAGCTGGCCGAACTTGATGAAGATCGGTCCGAGGTCTTCCAGCGCCAGGCGCAGGGCCTGGCCGCGGCTCAGCTCGGAATGGCCGCGGGGCAGCCAGCGCCAGGGCAGGGCGAAGCGCAGGGCGCGCATCCAGGAGGGCAGCGGCAGGGTCAGCAGCAGGTCGTCCAGGCGGTAGCGGATGACCACGCGCAGGATGCGCAGCAGGCGGCGGGTGGCGAGCAGGCTCATGGGGTCTTGTTCAGGTTCCGGGCGAGGCGGTCGATGCGCGCGTCGAGGCGGTCGAGGGCCAGCTTGAGGTCGTCCAGTTCGTCGAAGCGGGCCTGGGCCTCGCGTTCGCCGACCAGGCTGCGCGACTCTTCGGCAAGGTAGTCGGCCAGGGTCTGGCGCAGGCTCTCCAGGCTGTCGCCGGCCCATCCCGCGCGGCTGCGCAGGTGGCCGGACAGCAGCTGACTGCCGACTGGACCGAGCCAGCGCGACAGTTCGTATTCCCAGTCCAGTTCCAGGTCCTGGAGGATGCCGGCCAGCTCCAGCAGCACCGCGCTGTCGCCGCTCAGGGTGACTTCCGGGCGATGCAGGATGGCGGTCTTGTCCTTGGCCAGGGCCAGGCGCAGGAGGCTGCTTGCGGGGGCGCTGAGCACGCAGTCGGCATGCTCCCAGTGGCTGGCCAGCTGCAGTCCTTCGTCGCCGGGCAGGATGAACAGCCTGAGCGCCGGGCTCTGGCAATCGACCTCGATCACCTTGCCTTCCAGGCGAGCCAGACGCGGCAGCGCGGTGCTGTCCATCTGCAGCACGCGGTTGAGGCCGAGCTCGACGCCGGCCAGCAGGCCGCCCAGCAGCATCAGGGCTTGATGCCCCGGTGCAGGGCGACGATGCCGCCGGTCATGTTGTGGTAGGTGGTTCGCTCGAAGCCGGCCTCGATCATCATGGCCTTGAGGGTTTCCTGGTCCGGGTGCATGCGGATCGATTCGGCCAGGTAGCGGTAGCTGTCGGCATCGTTGGTGATCAGCTTGCCGGCCAGCGGCATGAAGCTGAACGAGTAGGTGTCGTAGGCCTTGGCCAGCAGCGGATTGCCCGGCTTGGAGAACTCCAGCACCAGCAGGCGGCCGCCCGGCTTGAGCACGCGCAGCATGGAGCGCAGGGCGTTTTCCTTGCGCGTCACGTTGCGCAGGCCGAAGGCGATGGTGACCACGTCGAAGTGGTTGTCCGGGAAGGGCAGCGCCTCGGCGTCGGCCTGGACGAACTGCACGTTGCCGGCCACGCCCTTGTCCAGCAGGCGGTCGCGACCGACCTTGAGCATGGAGTCGTTGATGTCGGCCAGCACCACTTCGCCGGTCGGGCCGACCAGGCTCGCGAACTTGCGGGTGAGGTCGCCGGTGCCGCCGGCGATGTCCAGCACGCGGTTGCCCGGGCGCACGCCGGACAACTCGATGGTGAAGCGCTTCCACAGGCGGTGCAGGCCGCCGGAGAGCACGTCGTTCATCAGGTCGTACTTGGCCGCGACCGAGTGGAAGACCTCGGCGACCTTGTCCGCCTTCTGGCTTTCCGGCACATCCTGGAAGCCGAAGTGGGTGGTCTTTTCCTGCTCTGGGTTCTGGCGCGGGTCGTTCATGTCGCGGTCACCTGAATCGAAGTGGCGGCCATTCTAAACCCGTGGCCTGCCTTTGTCTTGGCGCCGGGAGGAGCTGATATAGTCGCGTGACACAAGGTCGCAGCAGGAGTCGCCCATGTCCCGCATCACCGTCGAACGTTCCCACAACCTCGGTCTCGCGACCGCCCGCGAGAAGGCCGAGGCGCTGGCCCAGCGCCTGGCCAGCGAGTACGACGTGACGTACCGCTGGAGCGGCGACACCCTGGAGTTCAAGCGCAGTGGCGCCGACGGCACCATCGATGTGGCAGAGGACCGTGTGCGCGTGGAGCTCAAGCTCGGCTTGCTGCTCTCCGCCCTCGGCGGCACCATCAAGCGCCAGATCGAGGAGACCCTCGACAAGCACCTCAAGGCCTGAGGCTGCGCGGCCTAGTATGTGATTTCTAATTTTTCCTTCTACCTTGCGCTCGAGTCCTGGCAAAGGACGACCAGACCACCACTCCGAACGCGAGGTGCACCATGGCCACTACAGTTGCCGCCAAGAAGAAAGCCGTAGTCGAGAAAGTCGAAGACAAAGCCACCGTCCTCACCGACGTGAAGGGCTACGCCCGTAAGATCTGGCTGGCTGGCCTGGGTGCCTACGCCAAGGCCGGTGCCGAGGGTGCCGAGTACTTCAAGGAGCTGGTCAAGACCGGCGAAGGCCTCGAGAAGCAGGGCAAGAAGCGGGTGAACGAGCAGGTCGAGGCCGCCAACAGCCAGATCGAGACGCAGATCAAGAGCGTCAAAAGCGGCGTCTCCGAGGTCAAAGGCAAGGTCGAGGTGCAGTTCGACAAGATCGAGAAGGCCTTCGACAACCGTGTCGCCAGCGCGCTGAACCGCCTGGGTATTCCCTCCAGGCAGGATGTTGAGGCACTCTCTGCTAAGCTGGACGAGTTGAATGCTTTGCTTGAGCGAGTGGCGCGTACCCAATAAGGAGAGCAGGATGGCTGTTAAGAAACCTACCGCAGCAAAACCGGCGGCAAAACCGGCTGTGAAGAAGCCGGTTGCCAAGAAGGAAAGCAACTCCTGGATCGGCGAGGTCGAGAAGTACTCGCGTCAGATCTGGCTGGCCGGCCTCGGTGCCTATTCCAAGATCAGCAAGGACGGCAACAAGCTGTTCGACGGTCTGGTCAAGGACGGCGAGAAGGCTGAGAAGAAAGCCAAGACCGAAGTCGACAAGCAGCTGGGTGTGGTCAAGTCCGGCGTCGGCTCTACCGTCGGTTCCGCCAAGTCGAAGGTCGACGAGGTGCGCGGCAAGGCCATCGGCAAGTGGAGCGAGCTCGAAGAGGCGTTCGACAAGCGTCTGAACAGCGCCATCTCCCGCCTGGGCGTGCCCAGCCGTAACGAGGTGAAGTCGCTGCAGACCAAGGTCGACAGCCTGACCAAGCAGATCGAAAAGCTCACCGGCCAGTCGGCCAAGCCGGTCGCCCGGGCCGCCGCCAAGCCGGCAGTCAAACCGGTTGCCAAGGTTGCCGCCAAGCCGGCCGCTAAAGCTGCTGCCAAGCCCGCTGCCAAAGCTGCCGCGAAGCCCGCCGCTAAAGCCGCTGCCAAGCCGCTCGCCAAGGTTGCCGCCAAGCCTGCAGCCAAACCTGCTGCTGCGAAGTCCGCTGCCAAGCCCGCCGCAAAACCGGCTGCCAAACCGGCTGCCGCCAAGAAGCCTGCGGTGAAGAAGGCTGCGCCGAAGCCGGCCGCCAAGCCGGCTGCTGCCAAGCCCGCTGCTCCGGCACCGGCACCGGCTGCTACCCCGGCTCCGGCCGCCGCTCCGGCGACGCCTGCCACTCCGTCCTGATCGTTCTTCAGGATCTGCAAACGCCCGGCCCAGTGCCGGGCGTTTGCATTTGGGGGCAATGGATCTTCAGTTGATGTCGGTCGCGCGCCTGGACTCAGGCTTCCAGATAGCGATGGGCGATGCGTTCGGCGGCGTGGCGCGCGTCGTCGGCCAGGTGCGGGGCGACCAGCATCATCACCTGGAACACCACCAGGCGTACCTCGGCACTTGCGCCGAGGATGCGCTGGTAATCGAGTGAGAACAGCAGGGTCAGAGTGATCTGCTCGACCAACTGGCCGAGCGCTTCGGTGTCGCTGCGCAGCTGGCCGAGCGCCTTGAGTCGGGCGAGCAGGCTGGCGAGGGTGCGCTTGAGCTGGTTGAGCCACTGGCGAATGCCGCGGGCCAGTTTCGGCAGGCGTCCGGCGAGATTGGACAGGTCCTGGAACAGGAAGCGGTACTGGGCGAGGCGCTCGACGATCAGGTGCAGGAACAGCCAGTAGTCCTCGGCATCCAGTTCGGCCTCGGCCGGCGGGTTGAGCAGCGGCGCCAGTTCATCCTGGAAACGCTCGAACAGCTCCATCACCAGCGGCTCCTTGCCATGGAAGTGGTAGTACAGGTTGCCCGGGCTGATGCCCAGCTCGGTGGCTATTTCCAGGGTGGAGACATTGGGTTCGCCCCGCTCGTTGAACAGCTGCAGGGCGCATTCGAGGATGCGGTCGCGGGTCTTCATTCCATGATCTTGTTATGGCCGCCGGAGCACCGACGATAACCGGCCGGGCGGGCGCCCGGCCAGTGCTTTCGCCGCACTCAGCGCACGTGCACGTAGGTGCCGGGCGATGCTTCCATCGCCGGGTAACGATTGCTTCCGACGCCGAACACGCTCTGGCGCTGTTCGCCCGAGCGCTGCTGGATCCACTCCAGCCACTGCGGCCACCAGCTGCCTTCCTTCTTCTGCGCCTCGTGCTGCCAGGCGCGCGGGTCGCTGGTGAGCTTGCCGCTCTCGAAGTAGGTGGCCTTGGGATTGCCCGGAGGGTTGAGGATGCTCTGGATGTGCCCGCTGTTGGACAGGATGAAGCGGCTGTTGCCGCCGAGCAGCAGGGCCGAGCGGTACACCGTGTCCCACGGGGTGATGTGGTCGTTGATGCCGGCCACGCTGAAGCTGTCCAGATTGACCTTGGCCAGGTCGATCGGCGTGCCGCACACCTCCAGGGCGCCGGGACGGGGCAGCGGGTTGTGCTTGAACAGATCGAGCAGGTCGCCGTGCAGCGCCGCCGGCAGCCGGGTGTTGTCGTTGTTCCAGTAGAGGATGTCGAAGGCCGGCGGCTCCTTGCCCATCAGGTAGTTGTTGACCCAGTAGTTCCAGATCAGGTCGTTGGGCCGCATCCAGGCGAATACCCGGGCCATGTCGCGGCCATCCAGAACGCCGCTCTGGTAGGAGCGACGCTTGGCCGACTCCAGCGTCTGCTCGTCGGCGAACAGCATCGCCGGGCTTTCCACCTGGGCGTCCAGCAGGCTGACCAGGTAGGTGGCGCAGCCGATCTTGCGCAGCTGGCGCTTGGCCTGCAGGTGACCCTGGAGCGCGGCGATGGTCAGCCCGCCGGCGCAGGCGCCCATCAGGTTCACTTCCTTGCTGCCGCTGATGGCGCGGCAGACGTCGCTGGCATCGCTCACCGCCTGTACGTAGCTGGACAGTCCCCATTCGCGATGGCGCGCATCCGGGTTGCGCCAGCTGATCATGAACACCTGCAGGCCGTTCTTCAGGCAGTACTGGATGAAGCTCTTCTCCGGGCTGAGGTCGAAGATGTAGAACTTGTTGATCTGCGGCGGCACCACCAGCAGCGGGCGTTCGTACTGTTTCTCGCTCATCGGCCTGTAGTGGATCAGCTCGAACAGCTCGTTGCGAAACACCACCGCGCCCGGGGTGGTGGCCAGATTACGGCCGACCTCGAAGGCGCGCTTGTCGACCTGCTGCGGCATGCCGGCGTTGTACAGCAGGTCGTCGAGCATCTGCCGGGCGCCGCGCAGTACGCTGGTGCCGCCGCTGTTGAACAGCTCCTTGACCGCCAGCGGGTTGAGCAGGGTGTTGGTCGGCGCCAGGGCATCGTTGAGCAGGGCGAATAGGAAATGCGCGCGGGTGCGGTCGTCTGGCGACAGGTCGCTCTCGTCGATCCACGCCTTGAGCTGCTTCTGCCAGGCCAGATAGGCCTGCAGCGTGCGTCGGTAGAAGGGGTTGTGGTGCCAGGTAGGGTCGGCGAAGCGGCTGTCCTGCGGATGCGGCTGATAGGGCGTGTCGCCGATCAGTACGCGGCCCAGCTGCTTGCCGAACGACAGCAGGTGGCGCGTGCTGTGCGCCGGCTGACGCAGGCCCTGTACGGCCAGGGTGCGTAGGGTGGAGAACAGGTCGCGGCCGCGCAGGCCGACCATCGCGCTCTGCGCGTTCATGAAGTGGGCGGGGACCGGCAGGGACCCCGGGGCTGTCTTGTCACGCATGGTCAGGCTCCGTCGTCGAGCTGTCACATCCGGTGACAGCAAGGCTTGTACCAGGGCGCGCCGGAGGGCGATCCAGACTGCCGCGCAAACAATATGTCTTCACCGGCGTGCCCCAGCCTGGGGCGGGGCATGCCGGATCCGTGCGAATCAGTGACTGCGAGCGGGCATCGGCTGCGGGTGCATCACTGCGCGCTGCCGCTCCTCCTGCAGGAACTTCATGATGATCGGCGCCACCGCCTCGGCGCGGGTCACCAGGAACAGGTGGCCATCGTCGATCACGTGGAGTTCCGAGTTGGGGATGCGCCACGCCAGCAGGCGCATGTTGACCAGCGGGATGATGGGGTCGTCGTCGCCGGCCAGTACCAGCGTAGGCTGGCGGATGCGATGCAGCCAGTGGATGCTGGTCCAGCCGAGGCCGGCGAACAGCTGCCAGTAATAGCCCATCTTGCCGCCGGAGCGGACCTTGCTCGCATGCGCCAGGGCCAGTTTGGGATCGCGGCGGAAGGCGCCGCCGTAGATGTCCGGGGCGATGTGCACGCCGTAGGACGGCTGGATATAGCGCCGCGGGCTGGCCATGCGCCAGAGCACCCTGGGTTTGCCCGGCACCATCACCGCGCCGGCCGAGGTGGCGGCCAGCACCAGCTTCTTGCAGCGCTCGGGATAGTCGTGGGCGAACTGCTGCGCCAGCGCGCCGCCCCAGGACACGCCGATGGCGTTGACCTGCCCGTAGTCCAGGTAATCGAGCATGCGCGCGGCCAGCTTGGCCAGGCCGGGGAAGCGGTACGGCGTGCTCGGTGTGGACGAGCCGCCGACGCCGGGAACGTCGAAGGCGATCACTTCCAGATCCGGGTCGAGCGCCTGGACGAAGGGCATCACCAGTTCGAGGTTGGCGCCGATGCCGTTGAAGATCAGCAGCGGCGTGAGGCTGCTGCTGCCCGGGCGGACCGCGGTGCGGATGATCTGGTCATCCAGCTCGATGGTGCGGAAAACGAAAGGTTGCGGCATGCGCTAGGCCCTGTACATGAATCGGCGGCGAGCGGCTCTCCTGAGCGACTCGCCGAATATCCGCCGGGGCGGAGCGCCACACCGGCTCGGGCCGTGTGGCGTGCGACGCCTTCCGGGCGCCGCGGCAGTGTTGCAGGGAGCGCCGATCAGCGCTCGTGTACGTAGGTGCCCGGCGAGGCCTCGCCCGGAGCATGGGCCTTGTTACCGAGGTTGGCCGGTGCCTTCTTCAGCTTGCCGGAGCGCTCGCCCAGCCACTGTTGCCAGTGCAGCCACCAGGAGTCGGCGTGCTTGGTGGCGTTCTCCAGCCACTGCTTGCCGGTCGGCGTCTGCTCGCTGTTGGTCGAGAAGCGCGCCTTGGGGTTGCCCGGCGGGTTGAGGATGCTCTGGATGTGACCGCTGTTGGAGAGGACGAATTCGACCTTGCCGCCGAACAGCAGCGAGGACTTGTAGCAGGCCTCCCAGGGGGTGATGTGGTCGGTGGTGCCGGCCACGCAGTAGATGTCGCTGGTGACCTGCTTGAGGTCGATCGGCGTGCCGCAGACTTCCAGGGCGTTGGGCCGGGTCAGCGGGTTGGTCTTGAACAGCTCGATCAGATCGCCGTGCAGGGCGGCGGGCAGGCGCGTGGTGTCGTTGTTCCAGTAGAGGATGTCGAACACCGGCGGCTCGTTGCCCAGCAGGTAGTTGTTGACCCAGTAGTTCCAGATCAGGTCGTTGGGGCGCATCCAGGCGAACACCTTGGCCATGTCCTTGCCCTCCAGCACGCCGGCCTGGTACGAGCGACGCTTGGCGGCCTCGAGGGTCTTCTCGTCGGCGAACAGGGCGACCTGGGTGTCCAGCTTGGTGTCGAGCACGCTGACCAGCAGGGTCAGCGAGTTCACCTTCTGCTCGCCGATGGCCGCGTAGTGGCCGAGCAGCGAGGCGGTGGTGATGCCGCCGGAGCAGGCGCCGAGCATGTTGACGTCCTTGCTGCCGGTGATGGCGGTGACCACGTCGATCGCTTCCTTGAGCGCCTCGATGTAGGTCGACAGGCCCCACTCGCGCTGTGCCTTGGTCGGGTTGCGCCAGCTCACCACGAAGGTCTGTACGTGGTTGCGCAGGAGGAAGCGCGCCACGCTCTTCTCCGGCGACAGGTCGAACACGTAGAACTTGTTGATCTGCGGCGGCACCACCAGCAGCGGACGCTCGTGCACCTGCTCGGTGATCGGCTTGTACTGGATCAGCTCCAGCAGGTCGTTGCGGAAGATCACCGCGCCTTCGCTGGTCGCCAGGTTCTTGCCGACCTCGAAGGCGTCCATCTTCACCTGGCTGGGCATGCCGCCGTTGTTGACCAGGTCCTTGGCGAGGTGCGACAGGCCGTCGAGCAGGCTCTTGCCGCCGGTCTCGAAGAAGCGCTTCACGGCGGCCGGGTGGGCCATGCTGTTGCTCGGGGCGAAGGCTTCGGTCATCAGGTTGACGACGAAATGGCCGCGGCTGGTGTCCTGCTCGGAGAGGTTGCTGTCCTCGATCCACTCGTGCAGCTCCTTGCGCCAGGCCAGGTAGGTCTGCAGGTAGCGGCGGTACAACGGGTTCTGGCTCCAGGCCGGATCGGCGAAGCGGCGGTCGCCGTCTTCCGGGAGCAGCTCGGACTGGCCGAGTAGCACGTTCTTCAGCTCGAAGGCGAAATGGGTGACGTGCTTGGCGCTGTGGAGGGGTTGCTTGATGGCCTGGGCCAGCACCATCCGGGCAGAGGTGAGTAGATCCTTGCCGCGCAAGCCGATCACCGGGTTCAGACCCAAGGTGTTTTCCGAGGCTTGGCGATGCAGGTCTTCATTATTCTTGTGGGTCATCTACGACGCTCCATTGTCCTGAGACGAATACCAACCACTGTGAAGCTGGTACTGCTCGGGTTACCGGGTGCGGAACGAACTCCGCGCTTTCTTGGCATTTGCAGTGGGCAAATGCATGGAACCTGCCAGTTCCTTGGTTACCCGAGTTTCCCTTTTTGCGCAAGCTCAGCGAGGGCCGCTGCACGGCGCGCGCGAGTATGCCGAGCGCGATTAGAAAATGCGCCCTAGGCGTGAAGGCAATGTGACGGGGAGGCGTCTCGGCGACGGCCTAGAGCATCAGGCGCACGACCGACTCGCTGGGATCGCGCGACTTGCCGGCGGCGGCCAGCTGCACGAGGTAGTCGGCCCACAGCTGATCCTGGCGGGTGGCGAGCTGGTAGAGGTAGTCCCAGGTGTACAGGCCGCTGTCGTGGCCGTCGTCGAAGCACAGTTTCAGTGCGTAGTTGCCGGCCGGCTCGACGCGGCTCAGGGCCACGTTCTGCTTGCCATGCTGGAGGATCGGCTTGCCATGGCCCTGCACCTCGGCCGAGGGCGAATGCACGCGCAGGAACTCGGCGCCGAGGCGGTAGCGTTCCTCGCCATAGGCCAGCTCCAGGGTACGGGAGGCCTTGTGCAGCTTGATGGCGGTGGGCATGCGCATGAGCGGGAGTCCTGCAGGCGGGGTGGGGGTGGGCGAGCATTATCCACCCCGCGGCGGCATCAGAGAATGTAGCGCGACAGATCCTCGTCCTGCGCCAGCTCGCCGAGGTGGCCGTTGACGTAGGCGGCGTCGATGCGGATCGGCTCGCCGTTCTGCTGGCCGGCCAGGTCGCCGGCGCTGAAGGAGACTTCCTCCAGCAGGCGCTCGAGCAGGGTGTGCAGGCGGCGGGCGCCGATGTTCTCGGTCTTCTCGTTGACCTGCCAGGCGATCTCGGCGATGCGCTTGATCGCGTCCGGCTGGAATTCGATGTGCAGGCCCTCGGTCTTGAGCAGCTCGCTGTACTGCTCGGTGAGCGCTGCGTGGGGCTCGGTGAGGATGCGCTCGAAGTCTTCCGGCGACAGGGCCTTGAGCTCGACGCGGATCGGCAGGCGGCCCTGCAGTTCCGGCACCAGATCGCTGGGCTTGCTCAGGTGGAAGGCGCCGGAGGCGATGAACAGGATGTGGTCGGTCTTGACCATGCCCAGCTTGGTGTTGACGGTGCAGCCCTCGATCAGCGGCAGCAGGTCGCGCTGCACGCCCTCGCGGGACACGTCCGCGCCGCCCGCGTTGGCGCGCTTGGCGACCTTGTCGATCTCGTCGATGAAGACGATACCGTGCTGTTCGACCGCTTCCAGGGCGCGGGCCTTGAGCTCTTCCTCATTGACCAGGCGCGCGGCTTCCTCGTCGCGGACCATCTTCAGGGCGTCCTTGACCTTCAGCTTGCGGGTCTTCTTCTTGCCCTTGGTCAGGCCGGAGAACAGGTTCTGCAGCTGGCTGGTCATCTCCTCCATGCCCGGCGGGGTCATGATCTCGACGCCGGCCGGTTGCTCGGCTACCTCGATGTCGATCTCCTTGTCGTCCAGCTGGCCCTCGCGCAGGCGCTTGCGGAACAGCTGGCGGGTGTTGGAGTCCTGGCTCGGCGTCGGGTCATCGTTGAAGCCGACGCGCGCCGGCGGCAGCAGCGCGTCGAGGATGCGGTCCTCGGCGGCGTCTTCGGCGCGGTGCTGCATCCTCTGCACTTCCTGCTCGCGCAGCAGCTTGAGCGCGGCGTCGGCCAGGTCGCGGATGATCGACTCGACGTCGCGGCCGACGTAGCCGACCTCTGTGAACTTGGTCGCCTCGACCTTGAGGAAAGGCGCGTTGGCCAGCTTGGCCAGGCGGCGGGCGATTTCGGTCTTGCCGACGCCGGTCGGGCCGATCATCAGGATGTTCTTCGGGGTCACTTCCTGGCGCAGCTCCGCGGGCAGCTGCATGCGTCGCCAGCGGTTGCGCAGAGCGATGGCAACGGCACGCTTGGCGTCGTCCTGGCCGATGATGTGGCGGTCCAGTTCGGACACGATTTCGCGGGGTGTCATGGGCATGTCGGGGCTCCAGCAGGCGCGGCTCAGACGGCCGAGTCCAGCTCCTCGAGAGTCAGGTTCTGATTGGTGAACACGCAGATGGAGCCGGCGATGTTCAATGCGGTTTCGGCAATCTCGCGGGCGGAGAGTTCAGCGCCGCCCTTCTGCAGCAGGGCCATGGCCGCCGCCTGGGCGAATCCGCCGCCGGAGCCCATGGCGATCAGGCCGTGCTCGGGTTCGACCACGTCGCCGTTGCCGGTGATGATCAGCGAGGCGTCCTTGTTGGCCACCGCCAGCATGGCCTCGAGGCGGCTCAGGCTGCGGTCGGTGCGCCAGTCCTTGGCCAGCTCGACGGCCGCGCGCACCAGGTGGCCCTGGTGCTTCTCCAGCTGACCCTCGAAGCGCTCGAACAGGGTGAAGGCGTCGGCGGTGGCGCCGGCGAAACCGGCCAGCACCTGGCCGTGGTAGAGGCGGCGCACCTTCTTGGCGTTGCCCTTCATCACGGTGTTGCCGAGGGACACCTGGCCGTCGCCGCCCATGATGACTTTGCCGTTGCGGCGGACTGAAACGATGGTGGTCAAGAGTGGATCTCCACGCAGCGGGGCAGAAGTGCCCGAATGGAGATCAGATGGGGTGCCCGCCCCGGCTTTTCAACCGGGGCGGGCGCCGAACCCGTGTCAGCGGCCCTGGCGCTGCTGTAACAGCAGGTTGCTGAAGCCGCTGGCGGCCAGCTGTTTCTGCGCGCCGGCCAGCTGCTCGCGGCTGGCGTAGGGGCCGACCAGCACGCGGTGCCAGGTTTCTTCGCGGACCTTGCCGGATTCCACCTGCACGTTCTGGCCGAGCAGGAGAATCTGCGCGCGCACCTTGTCGGCATCCTCGCGCTTGCGGAACGAGCCGGCTTGCAGGAAGAACTGGGTGGTGACCGGCGCCTTGGCCAGCACCGGCGGCGGAGGCGGCGTCTCGCCGTTGAGCGCGGCCTCGGCGCGCTCGGCGTCGATCTTCGCCGCTTCCTCGGGGCTCACCGGCTTCTGCTCCGGCGGCTTGGGCGCGTCGGCCGGCGGCAGGGCGTCCGGCGGCACGATGACTTCGGATTCCGGCAGCAGCGTATAGAAGTCGTACTTGGGCTTGACCGGCTCAGGCGCTACCTGCGGCTTCTTCTGCTCGGCGCGCTTCTGCTCCTCGGGCTTGGTCCGCTTCACCTCGTCGCGACCCGGCTCCAGGCTGAACAGGAACATGAAGAACCCGCCGATGACCAGGCCGCAGACCATCCACACCCAGCCGGGTACCGGCTTCTTCGCCGGCGCCTGGTAGCGGCTGGCGCCGCGCTTGGGCGCGGGTTTTTTCTTCGCTGCCGCCACTTACATGCGCTCCAGGGTTTCCAGGCCCAGCAGCTCCAGGCCCTGCTTGAGGGTGCGCCCGGTCAGCGCGGCCAGGCGCAGGCGGCTCTGCTGGGTGGCCTCATCCTCGGCGGCGAGGATCGGGCAGTTCTCGTAGAAGCTGGAGAACAGTCCGGCCAGGTCGTACAGGTAGCTGCACAGCAGATGCGGGGTGCCCTTCTCGGCGACGCTGGCGAGCAGCTCGTTGAACTGCGCGAGCTTTGCGCCCAGGGCCTGCTCCTGATCGGCGACCAGGACGATCCTGCCGCCGATCTCGTCGATGCCCTTGCCCAGCTTGCGGAACACGCTGGCCACCCGGGTGTAGGCGTACAGCAGGTAGGGCGCGGTGTTGCCCTCGAAGCTGAGCATCAGCTCGAAGTTGAAGCTGTAATCGCTGGTGCGGTGTTTGGACAGGTCGGCGTATTTCACCGAGGCGATGCCGACCACGCGGGCGATCTCGCGCAGTTCGTCGTCGGACAGCTCCGGGTTCTTGCCCTTGACCAGGGCGTAGGCGCGCTGCTCGGCCTCGTCGAGCAGTTCGACCAGCTTCACGGTGCCGCCGTCGCGGGTCTTGAACGGGCGGCCGTCCGGGCCGTTCATGGTGCCGAAGCCCATGTGCTCCATCTCGAAACCGGCGGGCACGAAGCCGGCCAGGCGCGCGGCGGCGAACACCATCTGGAAGTGCAGGGCCTGGCGCTGGTCGACGAAGTACAGGGCGCGGTCGGCCTTCAGCACGCTGGCGCGGTAGCGGGTGGCGGCCAGGTCGGTGGTGGCGTACAGGTAGCCGCCTCCAGCCTTCTGCACGATCAGCGGCAGCGGGTTGCCTTCCGCGTTCTTGAACTCGTCCATGAACACGCACTGGGCGCCGTTGTCCTCGGTCAGCAGGCCCTTGGCGGCGAGGTCGGCGACCACGTTGGCGAGGTCGTCGTTGTAGGCGCTCTCGCCCTTGACGTCGGCCATACTTAGCTTCACGCCTAGGCGGTCGTAGAGCGCCTGGCAGTGGCTCAGGGAGATATCGTTGAAGCGGTGCCAGAGACGCATGCACTCGGCGTCGCCGGCCTGCAGCTCGACCACCAGCTGGCGGGCGCGCTCGGCGAACTCGGCGGACTCGTCGAAGCGCTTCTTGGCGGCGCGGTAGAAGCCTTCCAGGTCGGCCAGTTCGCTCTCGGCGGCGGCCGGATTCTCCTGCATATAAGCCAGCAGCATGCCGAACTGGGTGCCCCAGTCGCCGACGTGGTTCTGACGGATGACGCTGTCGCCGAGGAATTCCAGCACGCGCGCCACGCCGTCACCGATGATGGTCGAGCGCAGGTGGCCGACGTGCATCTCCTTGGCCAGGTTCGGCGCCGACAGATCGACCACCACACGTTGCGCCGGGCCATTCTTGCGCACGCCGAGTTTGGCGTCGGCCAGCGCTGCCTCGAGGCGCTCGGCCAGGGCGTCGCTGTTCTGGAAGAAGTTGAGGAAGCCGGGGCCGGCGATCTCCACCTTGCTGACGCCGGCGTCGACCGGCAGCGCGGCGATCAGCTTCTCGGCCAGGTCGCGCGGCTTCATGCCGGCCGGCTTGGCCAGCATCATGGCGATGTTGCTGGCGAAATCGCCGTGACTCTTGTCCTTGGTGTTCTCCACCTGGATCGCCGGGCTCAGGCCTTCGGGCAGCACGCCCTCGGCGGTCAGGCGGGTCAGGGCTTGCTGGATCAGGTGGCGAATCGTGTCTTTCATGGTCTGCTCGGTCGGCCGTGGCTGGTCGAAAACTGCGCATTATAGAGGCAGGCATCGGCCGCAGGCGAGCACGTAGGGTGCGTAGTGCGCGGCGGAGAGGGCCGCTCAGAACAGGTCGATCGGGTCGACATCCAGCGACCAGCGCACCGCGCGGCCGCCTGGCATCGCTTCGAGGATCGGCAGCCAGTGCGCCAGCAGCTTGTGCAGCGGCGCGCGGCTGGTGCACTGCAGCAGCAGCTGGGCGCGATAACGGCCGGCGCGGCGCTCCATCGGCGCCGGCACCGGGCCGAGCAGTTCGATGCCGCTCAGATTGAGTTCGCCGCACAGCTGTTCGGCATAGGTGCAGGCGTCATCGAGGAAGGCCTCGGCCTGTCCCGGCTTGTGCGCCTCGCCGCGCAACAGGGCGAGATGGGCGAAGGGCGGCAGGCCGGCGCCGCGGCGCTCGCTCAGGGCCTGCTCGGCGAAAGCGGGGTAGCCCTGCTCGGTGAGTTGCACCAGCAGCGGATGGTCGGCCAGGTGGCTCTGAATGATCACCTTGCCGGGCTCCTCGGCGCGGCCGGCACGGCCAGCCACCTGCACGGTGAGCTGGGCCATGCGCTCGCTGGCGCGGAAGTCGGCGGAGAACAGACCTCCGTCGGCGTCGAGAATCGCCACCAGGGTCACACGTGGGAAGTGGTGGCCCTTGGCGAGCATCTGGGTGCCGACCAGGATGCACGGCTCGCCCTTGTTGATGGTGGCGAACAGCTTGTCCATGGCGCCCTTGCGCGCCGTGCTGTCGCGGTCGATGCGCAGCACCGGGAACTGCGGGAAGAGCAGCGCCAGGCGCTCCTCGGCGCGCTCGGTGCCGGCGCCGACCGGGCGCAGGTCGACTTTCTGGCAGTCCGGGCAGTTGCGCGGCGGGCGCTCGACATGGCCGCAGTGGTGGCAGCGCAGCTCGTTGTGGCGCTGGTGCAATGTCATGCGCGCGTCGCAGCGTGGGCACTGGCTGATCCAGCCACAGTCGTGGCACAGCAGGGTGGGGGCGAAACCGCGGCGGTTGAGGAACACCAGCACCTGCTGGCCGGCCTCCAGTGTCTGGCGGATCGCCAGTTGCAGCGGGCCGGAGATGCCGGCGTCGAGCGGCAGGCTCTTCACGTCCAGGCGCAGGAAGCGCGGCTGCTGGGCGCCACCGGCTCGTTGAGTCAGCTTGAGCAGGGCGTAGCGCCCGGCATGGGCGTTGTGCAGGCTCTCCAGCGAGGGCGTGGCGGAGCCGAGCACGATTGGCAGGTTCTCCTGGCGGGCGCGCACCAGGGCCAGGTCGCGGGCGTGATAGCGCAGACCTTCCTGCTGTTTATAAGAGGCGTCGTGTTCCTCGTCGACGATGATCAGGCCGGGATTCTTCAGTGGCGTGAACAGCGCCGAGCGGGTGCCGATCACGATATCGGCCTCGCCGTCACGCGCCGCCAGCCAGGCGTCCAGGCGCTCGCGATCATTGACCCCGGAATGCAGCAGGGCGATGCGTGCATTGAAGCGGCGGGCGAAGCGCTCGACCGTCTGCGGGCCCAGGTTGATCTCGGGGATCAGCACCAGCGCCTGCCGGCCGGCCTCCAGGCAGTGGCGGATCAGTTGCAGGTAGACCTCGGTCTTGCCGCTGCCAGTGACGCCGTACAGCAGGTAGGCGCCGAAGTCGCCCATGCCGGACTGCACGGCGTTGAAGGCGGCGCGCTGCTCGGCATTGAGCTGCAGCTCCGGCTGCGCCAGCCAGCCGCCGTGGCGCTCCAGCGGCGCGCTGCGGCGCACCTCGACGCGCACCAGGCCCTTTTCCAGCAGCAGGTCGAGGCTGTCCTTGTTCAGTTGCAGTTTGCTCAGTAGCGCATGCGGTACGCCGTGATGGTGCTGGGCCAGGGCGCGCAGTGCCTCGCGCTGACGCGGCGCACGGGCTAGGCGCGGGTCGTCCGGGCTGGCGCCTTCCACAGCGTGCCAGTAGCGCTCCTGGCGCGCCTCGGCCGGCTCGCCCTGGCGCAGCAGCACCGGCAGGGCCCAGCTCAGGGTGTCGCCGAGGCTGTGCTGGTAGTACTGGGCGGTCCACAGGCACAGCTTGAACAGCGGCGCGGGTAGCGGCGGCTTCCGGTCGAGCAGTTCCAGGGCCGGCTTGAGCTTGTCCGCCGGCACATCGCTGGTCTGCGCCACCTCCACCAGCACGCCCACCACCTCGCGCCGGCCGAACGGCACGCGCAGGCGTACCCCGGGCTGCAGCACGGCGCGCGGCAGGCCCTGCGGCGCCAGATAGTCGAACAGGCGGCGCAGTGGCGAGGGCAGGGCGAGGCGCAGGATGGTGTCGGGCACGGCGAACTCCGGAATCGAGGCGGGCGATGCTAGCACGGCCGCACGTCGCCACGAGTTGCCGGCGGCTTGCGCAGTGGCGGTGGTCTGGTATAGTGCGCGGCCTATTTCCGTGCGGTACTTGGCAGCGAGCCGAGTGGCGGCACACTAAACCGAGGAAGATACGATGAAAGCCGATATCCATCCGCAATACGAAGAAATGGTCGCCACCTGCAGCTGCGGCAACGTGATCAAGACCCGTTCGACCCTGTGCAAGCCGATGAGCCTCGACGTGTGCTCCGAGTGCCACCCGTTCTACACCGGCAAGCAGAAGATGCTGGATACCGGCGGCCGTATCGACCGCTTCAAGCAGCGTTTCGGCGTGTTCGGCAGCAAGTAAGCCGAAAGGTGGTGAAAGCCACACTGCTGAAAAAGGCGTCCCGGGTGGGCGCCTTTTTCGTTTCTATCTGCCTGGTTTCCCCGGCCCAGGCCTTCTGCCCGCTGGTCGGCGACCTGGCGCCACAGCGCGTGGCCAGGGTGGTGGACGGCGATACCCTGCGTCTGACCGATGGTCGCAGCGTGCGCCTGATCGGCATCAACGCGCCGGAGCGGGCGCGCGACGGTCGCCCGGCCGAGCCCTTCGCCGAGGCGGCGCGCAAACGTCTGCAAGCGCTGGTGGCGGCAGGCGAGGGTCGCATCGGCCTGCGTCTGGGGCGCCAGCCGCGCGATCATTACGGGCGTACCCTCGCCCACGTCTATGACCGCCAGGGGCAGAACCTGGAGGCTCAGCTGCTGGCAGAGGGCTTGGGCTACCGAGTGGCCTTCGAGCCCGCCACCGGTCTCGAGCGCTGCCAGCGCGAGGCGGAGCGGGCGGCGCGCGAGGAGCGCATCGGCCTCTGGCAGCAGGCCCGGGTCGTCGGACCCTTCGATCTGCGCCGCGGCGGATTCGCTCTGGTCGGCGGCCGGGTCGAGAAGGTGCAGCGCAACCGTGGCGGTCTGTGGATCGAGATGGACGGCCCGCTGGTGCTGCGCGTCGAGCCGAAGCTGCTCCGTCACTTCGATGCTGCCGCGCTGCAGCGCCTCGCCGGGCAGACGATAGAGGCGCGCGGCTGGGTCATTGACCGGTCCCGCCGCGGCGGCGTAAAACCGGGGCAGGCCCGGTGGATGCTGTCGCTGACCCACGAGGCCATGCTCGAGGTAATGCCATGAAGTTGCGTCTGCTGTTGCTGCTGTCCGTGCTCGCCCAGCTTGTCGGCTGCGCCGTCAATCCGGCCACCGGGCGCACCGACTTCGTGATGATGAGCGAGCAGCAGGAGATCGAGCTGGGCCGCAATTACGCCGAGGAGATCGCCAAGCAGTACCCGCGCTACGCCGACGAGAAGCTGCAGGCGTACGTGCAGGGAGTCGGCGAGCGAGTGGCGCGCAACAGTCACCGCAGCAACCTCGACTACCGCTTCACCGTGGTCGACAGCCCGGACATCAACGCCTTCGCCATTCCCGGCGGGCACATCTATATCCATCGCGGCCTGATGGCTTATCTCGGCTCCGAGGCGGAGCTGGCCGCCGTGCTCGGCCATGAAGTGGGGCATGTCACCGCGCGGCACAGCGTGCGCCAGCAGAGCCAGTCCACGGCCTGGAACATCCTCGGCCAGGCGGTCGCCATTGGCACGGGCGTGGGCGCCGCCGGCGACGTCACCAATGTGCTGGGCTCGGCGTTCGTGCGCGGCTATGGCCGCGACATGGAGCTGGAGGCCGATGGCTTCGGCGCCCAGTATCTGGCGCGCAGCGGTTACGACCCGCAGGCGATGATCGAGGTGGTGAAGGTCCTGAAGAATCAGGAGGACTTCGCCCGCGACGAGGCCCTGGCCAAGGGGCAGGAAGTACCGCCGGCGGGCTATCACGGTCTGTTCGATACCCACCCGGACAACGACACGCGCCTGCGCCAGGTGGTGGCCTCCGCCAGCCCGCTGGTCAATGGCCAGGGCGAGGTAGGGCGCCAGGCCTACCTGAAGATGATTGACGGCATGCCCTTCGGCGACTCGGCCGAGGCTGGCGTGCGCCGCGGCCAGCGCTTCTACCATGTCGGCCTAGATTTCACCCTGGCGTTCCCTCAGGGCTGGGGGCTGGTCAACCGCCCCGACGCGGTCATCGTGCACAGCCCGGACGAGCAGGCGTTCCTGGTCATGAGCATGCAGGGCCTGAAGGAGCAGGTCGATTCGCAGGCCTTCATCCGCCAGAGCACCGGCGGCCGGGGCCTGACCGGGCAGGAGAGCTTCAAGCAGGATGGCCTGGACGTCACCACCGGCGTGCTGCCGGGCAATGAGGCCAGGCGTGTGGCGGTGATCGTGCGCGACCGCGAGGCCTTCATCTTCATCGGGGCGGTCAAGGGGCGGGCGTCGCTGGAAACCGCCGACGACCGATTCATGGAGGTGGTGCGCAGCTTCCGTCCGTTGCGTGCCGATGAGCGCCAGCTCGGTCAGCCCTGGCGCCTGCACCTGGTGCGGTTCGAGGCCGGCCAGAGCCTCGAGACGCTGAGCCGGCAGATGGGCGGCGAGGGCGACAAGCTGAAGCGTCTGCGCCTGCTCAACGGTCTGTATCCGACCGGCCGGCCACAACCTGGCGATTGGCTCAAGGTCGTTCGCTGAAGCGCCGAGAGCCGCAATCTTGTGGGCCTCGAGCATCTTGCGTATGCTCGCTCGCCTGCCTTTCACAGCAAAGCGGAAATAGCCGAAATGTCCGATCTCAAAACTGCCGCTCTCGAGTATCACGCTCAGCCCCGCCCGGGTAAGCTCAGCGTCGAACTGACCAAGCCCACCGTCACCGCCCGTGACCTTTCCCTGGCCTACAGCCCGGGTGTGGCTGAGCCGGTACGCGAGATCGCCCGCGACGCCGAACTGGCCTACCGCTACACCGGCAAGGGCAACCTGGTGGCAGTGATTTCCGACGGCACCGCCATCCTCGGCCTGGGCAACCTGGGCCCGCTGGCCTCCAAGCCGGTGATGGAAGGCAAGGGCGTGCTGTTCAAGCGCTTCGCCGGCATCGACGTGTTCGACATCGAAGTCGACTCCGAGAGCCCGCAGGCCTTCATCGACACCGTCAAGCGCATCTCCATCACCTTCGGCGGCATCAACCTGGAAGACATCAAGGCGCCCGAGTGCTTCGAGATCGAGCGCGCGCTGATCGAGCAGTGCGACATTCCGGTGTTCCACGATGACCAGCACGGCACCGCCATCGTTACCGCGGCCGGCATGCTCAATGCGCTGGAAATCGCCGGCAAGACCCTGCCGGAAGCCAAGATCGTCTGCCTCGGCGCCGGTGCCGCGGCCATCTCCTGCATGAAACTGCTGGTGAGCATGGGCGCCAAGGTCGAGAACATCTTCATGCTCGACCGCAAGGGCGTGATCCACGCCGGCCGTGACGACCTCAATCAGTACAAGGCGGTATTCGCCCACGAGACCGAGAAGCGCAGCCTGTCCGACGCCCTGGGCGGCGCCGACGTGTTCGTCGGCCTGTCCGGCGCCAACCTGCTGAGCCAGGAAGACCTCAAGCGCATGGGGCCGAACCCGATCGTCTTCGCCTGCTCCAACCCGGACCCGGAGATCAAGCCCGAGCTGGCCCGCGAGGCGCGCTCGGATGTGATCATGGCCACCGGTCGTTCGGACTACCCGAACCAGGTCAACAACGTGCTCGGCTTCCCCTTCATCTTCCGCGGTGCCCTGGACGTGCGCGCCACCCGCATCAACGAAGAAATGAAGATCGCCGCCGCCAACGCCCTGCGCGACCTGGCCAAGCTGCCGGTGCCGAAGGAAGTCTGCGATGCCTACGGCGGCATCGAGCTGAGCTTCGGTCGTGAGTACATCATTCCCAAGCCGATGGACGCGCGCCTGATCACCGTGGTGGCCGACGCCGTGGCCAAGGCCGCGATCGAGACCGGTGTGGCGACCCTGCCGTATCCGCAGCACTACCCGCTGAAGTCGGTGGATGACGTGTTCAACGGCTGATCGCTGATCAATAAAAAGCCCCGCAAATGCGGGGCTTTTTATTGGTGGTGCTCGGATCAATCAGAGCGCGGCGATCTCGGGGGCGTGCGATCAGAACAGGTCGATCGGCGCCGCTTCGTCGCTCGGCAGCGGGCTGCCGGGAATGCCCATGGCCGGGTCCAGCTCGCTCATCGGCGGCGGCGAGTCCTCGCTCTTGAACAGCTCGAAGTAGGCGTCCGGCGTACCCGGCGAAGCGGCGCGTCCGCTCACCGGGTCGATGCGCAGGCTGAGCAGTCCGGAAGGCTCGGGCGGCAGATGCTCCGGTTTGTCCTTCAGTGCGGCACCCATGTAGTTCATCCAGATGGGCAATGCTACGGTGCCGCCATATTCATGGCGGCCGAGGCTCTCGGGTTGGTCGAAACCGACCCAGACGGTGGTTATGTAGTCGGCGTTGTAGCCGGAGAACCAGCTGTCCTTGGATTCGTTGGTGGTGCCGGTCTTGCCTGCCAGGTCGCCGCGGCCCATGGCCAGGGCGCGACGGCCGGTGCCGCGCTTGATCACGTCCTGCAGCATGCTAGTCATGATGTAGGCCGTGCGCTCGTCGATGATCTGCTCGGCGAGTACCGGTTCTGTCACGTCCGCGTTGGGTTCCTCCAGCAGCAGCGCAGCGTTCTGTTCTTCGACCAACTGGGCGCTCTCGGGCGTGCGCGGTGGGTTGGCGATGAACAGCGGCTTGCCGTCGCGGCTGTCGATACGCTCGATCAGATACGGTTGGATCTTGCGCCCGCCATTGGCGAAGGCGCTCCAGCCACTGGCGATTTCCAGCGGCGTCAGGCCGGCGGTACCGAGGGCGAGCGACAGGTTGCGCGGCAGTTCCTGGCGCTTGAAGCCGAAGGTGCTGATGTAGTCGAGCGTGTAGTCGATGCCGATGGTCTGCAGCAGGCGGATCGACACCAGGTTGCGCGACTTGTACAGCGCCTCGCGCAGGCGGATGGGCCCAAGGAAGGTGTTGTTGTCGTTCTTCGGGCGCCAGGCTTCTTCCATCCCGGCCTCCTGGAACACGATCGGCGCGTCGTTGACCAGGCTGGCGGCGGTGAAGCCAGCATCCAGCGCGGCGCTATAGATGAAGGGCTTGAAGCTGGAGCCAGGCTGGCGCTTGGCCTGGGCGGCGCGGTTGTAATTGCTCTGCTCGAAGGAGAAACCGCCGACCAGGGCGCGAATCGCACCGTTTTGCGGATCGAGCGAGACCAGCGCGCTCTGCGCTGCGGGAATCTGTCGAAACAGCAACGCGCCGCTCTCGGCATCGGTCGCCACCCGCACCAGGTCGCCGATCTGCGCCACGTCCGCGGGCTTCTGCGGTCGCGGGCCGAGGCTGTTGGTGTTGAGGAAGGGGCGCGCCCATTTCATGCTTTCCCAGGTTACTGGCTGCTCCTCGCCGCTGCGCAGCAGGACCATGATGCCGCTCTTCTCTACCTGGGTGACGATGGCGGGCTGCAGGCCGTTGATGCTGCGGTACTTGTCCAGCTCCTGCAGCCAGGCCTCACGGGTCAGGCCCGGCAGCCGTGTTTCCGGCCCGCGGAATCCGTGGCGCTGATCGTAGGCGATGAGGCCGTCGTACAGCGCCTTGTTGGCGGCTTCCTGGAGTGCCGCCGGTACCGTGGTGATCACCCGGAAGCCTTCGGTGTAAGCCTCGCTGCCGTATCGGCCGACCATTTCCGCGCGCGCCATCTCCGCGATGTAGGGGGCGTTGAGTTCGATCGGCTGGACGTGGTGACGAGCCTCGATGGTCTCCGCCAGCGCCGCCTCGTAACGGGCCTGGTCGATCGCGCCCAGCTTGAACATGCGACCGAGAATCCAGTCACGGCGCTCCTTGCTGCGCTGCGGATTGACCAGAGGGTTGTACCGCGAAGGTGCCTTGGGCAGGCCGGCGATCATCGCCATCTGCGCCAGGCTGAGCTCGCGCATGGATTTGCCGTAGTAGACCTGGGCCGCGGCCTCGATACCGTACGCGCGGTTGCCCAGGTAGATCTTGTTGACGTAGAGCTCGAGGATCTCGTTTTTGCTCAGCTCGCGCTCGATTTGTAACGCGAGCAGTATTTCATTGATCTTGCGCGAAAAACTGCGCTCGCTGGTGAGGAAGAAATTCTTCGCCACCTGCATGGTGATGGTGCTGCCCCCGGTCTGGATGTGCCCGCTGGCCAATAACTGCGTAGCAGCGCGCAACAGGCTGGTCACGTCGACGCCATAATGGTTGGCGAAATTGTCGTCTTCCGCGGCCAGCAGCGCACGGATGAAGTCTTGGGGGATGTCTTCGAAGCGGATCGGGGAGCGGCGCATCTCGCCAAATTCCGCGATCAGCTTGTCATCGCTGCTGTAGACGCGGAGCGGGATCTGCAGCTGGATGCTGCGCAGCGATTCGACGGAAGGTAAGCCGGGACTAAGATAGAGAAAGGCTCCGCTGAAACTGAGCACTAACCCGCAAAACACGGCGACGCAGGACCACCAGAAAAACTTCAGCAAACGAATCAAGGTTCTTGGAATTCCAGGCAAAAGAATGGGTTAAGTGTGGTGCGGTGCGAAAAGGGGAAAACTGTTCACATTATAAGCGGTTTTTTTGCGGGGGAGCCATTTGCGCTTCTGTCAAGACTGTTATTTAATGTGGAAAAACATAAATAGTCCGTAAGTCTCGGATGCAGATAGGAAAACGGTCGTGCTAGGGCTCTTCAATAAGAAAGCGAACACGCTTCTGGGGATCGATATCAGTTCGACCTCGGTCAAGCTCCTTGAATTGAGTCGCTCCGGAAGCCGCTACAAGGTAGAGGCCTACGCCGTCGAGCCGCTCCCCCCAAATGCAGTGGTCGAGAAAAACATCGCCGAATTGGAGGGGGTCGGTCAGGCCCTTTCTCGCGTTCTGAGCAAAGCCAAGACCGGGGTGCGCACCGTTGCGGTCGCGGTGGCCGGCTCTGCGGTGATCACCAAGACCATCGAGATGGAAGCGGGCCTCAGCGACGATGAGCTGGAAAACCAGCTGAAGATCGAAGCCGACCAGTACATCCCTTACCCGCTCGAAGAGGTCGCCATCGACTTCGAGGTGCAGGGCGCCTCCGCGCGAAACCCTGAGCGCGCGGAGGTTCTCCTGGCGGCATGCCGGAAGGAAAACGTCGAAGTCCGCGAAGCAGCTCTCGGCTTGGCCGGGCTGACCGCCAAGGTGGTCGACGTCGAAGCTTATGCACTGGAGCGCGCTTACGGGTTGCTCGAGTCTCAGTTGGGTGGCAATGCCGATGAGCTCACCGTCGCGGTGGTCGACATCGGCGCCACGATGACCACGCTGAGCGTTCTGCATAACGGTCGCACCATCTATACCCGCGAGCAGCTCTTCGGCGGTCGCCAGCTGACCGAGGAAATCCAGCGTCGCTATGGGCTCTCTGTTGAGGAAGCCGGTCTGGCCAAAAAGCAGGGTGGCCTTCCGGATGACTATGAAAGCGAAGTCCTGCAGCCGTTCAAAGAAGCGGTCGTGCAGCAGGTTTCCCGCTCGCTGCAGTTCTTCTTCGCTGCCGGCCAGTTCAATGATGTGGATTACATCCTTCTGGCTGGCGGTACCGCCTCCATTCCCGATCTCGATCGCCTGATCCAGCAAAAGATCGGCACTCCTACTCTGGTGGCCAATCCGTTCGCCGACATGGCGCTGGGGGGCAAAGTCAACGCCGGTGCACTGGCTAGCGACGCACCGTCCTTGATGATTGCCTGTGGTCTGGCGATGAGGAGTTTCGACTGATGGCGCGGATTAACTTACTACCCTGGCGTGAGCAACTGCGAGAGGAGCGTAAGCAGCGGTTTGTTGTTGCCATGGGGGCGGCTGCAGTTATTGCGATCGCCTTAGTTTTCTTGGCTGGGCAATATTTGGACGGAGCGACTGAGCGGCAAAATGCGCGTAATAATTTTGTCAAGAAAGAGATAGCCGTTTTGGATGCCCGTATAAAAGAAATTAGCCAGCTAAAAGAACGACGTCAGCAGCTACTTGAGCGCATGAAAATTATCCAGGATTTGCAAGGTAATCGTCCTGTTATTGGGCATATTTTTGATCAATTGGTACGCACTCTCCCTGACGGGGTTTATTTTACAGAACTGAATCGGGTAGGAGCGAATATCGCAATTACAGGATTCGCGGAATCTAATAATCGCGTTTCAGGGTTGATGCGTAACCTGGATGCTTCTGAATGGCTGAAGGCCCCTACGCTCACCGAGGTTAAGGCCGTAACGGCGGGTGCGGTGGATCAGGCCAACGTCTTTCAATTGAACGTTTTGCAAGTCCAGCCAGGTGAAAGCGCTCCGGATGATGGGGGCTCAAAGCCTATAGAGAAAAACAAGAAGGCGGTGAAGCGATGAGCCTTTCGGAGTCTTTAGCGGCGCTCAGGAAGGTTGACCTGTCTGAGTTGGATGCAAATAATCTAGGGGCTTGGCCGGCGCCTGTTAAAATAATCGTCTGTGTTTTGATTTTATTAATAGGTTTGGGGTTGGGTTATAATTTCTATTTGAAAGATCTAGAGTCTGTTTTGGATCAAAGGCGTTCTGAAGAAGTTGCGCTAAAAGATCAATTTAAAACGAAGGCATTTCAGGCGGCTAATCTGGAGGCCTATAAGATTCAGATGAAAGAGATGGAGGAGTCATTTGGTACGCTTCTGAGGCAGTTGCCTAGCGATACCGAGGTTCCGGGGTTGCTGGAGGACATAACAAGAACTGGGCTTGGGAGTGGGCTGGAGTTTGAGGAAATTAAACTTGAGCCAGAGGTAATTCAGCAGTTTTATATTGAGCTTCCCATTCAAATAAAAGTTGTAGGGGGCTATCACGATCTCGCAACGTTCGTGAGCGGTGTCGCTAGTCTTCCTCGAATAGTCACTCTGCATGACTTTTCCGTAGTGTCCGCGGATGAGGGCGAAAACAGTACCTCTAGGCTGCGAATGAGCATTCTAGCTAAGACATATCGTTACAATGACGAGGGGATGAAAAAATGACCCTGCATCGGGCTCTTTGTTTAATCCCTTTTTTGGTCTTGGCTGGCTGCGTTGACGGCGGCGATTTTGCGGATCTGCAGCAGTATATGGATGAGGTCAGGGCTCGCCCGCACGGGGCGATAGAGCCTCTTCCCAAGTTTCAGCCTTACGAGGCCTTTACTTATCGAGCTTCAGCTCTGCGTAGTCCATTTCAGCCCCCCATAAAAATTGATTTGGCAAGTCGCCAGAAAGGCTCAAAAGACGTTCATCCAGATGAAACAAGGGTTAAGCAGTTTCTTGAGGGTTTTAATATTGAAGCCTTTGAAATGGTTGGCACTCTTCAGGGTGAAGGTGGTGTTTTTGCCTTAGTGCGCGGTGCTGGGGGCGTACATAGAGTCAAGACTGGTGATTATCTGGGCCGTAATCACGGCCGTGTCATATCGATTGATGAGTCGAAAGTCGATGTGGTGGAGATAGTTCCGGATGGGGAGGGTGGTTGGCTAGAGCGCCCAAGGACTCTCACCCTGAAAGAGCGCACTTAGTCGTGAGGTTCATATGAATTATAAATTCCGATCTGCTAAACGGAACTATTCCATGACAAACAAAATTACAAGCTTGTGTATGTCGTTGTTGCTGGCCGGAATGGCGCCGCATATCTTGGCTGCAGATTTAACGGCCCTAGACGTCGCTTCTTTGCCGGGCGATAAAGTTGAGTTAAAACTGACCTTTGATGAGCCTGTATCCGCTCCGCGTGGTTATACCATTGAGCAGCCGGCGCGTATCGCGCTGGATCTTCCGAGGGTCGCCAGCAAGCTCGACTCTAAGAATCGTGAGCTAGGGGTGGGTAATGCGCGAAGTGTCACTGTGGTCGAGGCGAAGGATCGTACTCGTTTAATTATTAATCTTACGACTTTGGTTCCTTATACTACTCGTGCTGAAGGTAATAGTCTGTTCGTTGTAGTTGGTGGAGCGGGTCCTGCCGCTGCCGTCGCCGCCGCTCCAGCCTCTCCTGTCATGAAAAGCTTGTCTCCCGCAACTCCTGCTATCACTGGAGTCGATTTTCAGCGAGGCGAGCAAGGCGAGGGTAATGTTGTCATTCAGTTGTCTGACGCTTCGGTAGGGGCTGATATTCAGGAATCTGCTGGTAAAATTACGTTGAAGTTTCCAAAGGCGCAAATACCTGAAGGCCTGCGGGCTCGTTTGGATGTAAAGGACTTCGCCACTCCGGTTCAGTTTGTCAGCTCCAAAGCTGAGGGAGATGGGGTTGCTATCTCAATTGAGCCTACCGGCAGTTATGACTATCTTGCATTTCAAACGGACAACAAGCTGACCATCAGTGTTAAGCCGCTAGCGCAGGATGATGTTGAAAAGCGTCGTGCCGAAAGATTTGCCTACACCGGCGAAAAGTTATCCTTGAATTTTCAGGATATTGATGTTCGATCCGTTCTTCAGTTGATTGCCGATTTCACTGATTTGAACTTGGTAGCAAGTGATTCGGTTCAGGGGAATATCACTCTCCGGCTGCAGAACGTTCCTTGGGATCAAGCGCTGGATTTGGTTCTTAAGACGCGCGGACTAGACAAACGCCAAATCGGAAATGTGCTTTTGGTCGCGCCGGCGGATGAAATTGCAGCTAGAGAGCGTCAAGAGCTTGAGGCGAAGCAGCAGTTGGCAGAGCTCGCTCCTCTCCGTAGAGATGTCGTGCAGCTTAACTATGCTAAGGCATCTGATATTGCCAAGCTGTTTGAGGATGCGGGAGAACAAGGAACGTTAGATAAGGATATGAGGGGCAAGGTCATTTACGATGACAGAACTAATAGCATCATCGCCTACCTCACTCAGGAGCGTATAGATGAGTTACGGCGTATCGTTACTCAGCTTGATATACCAGTGCGCCAAGTTATGATTGAGGCGCGCATAGTTGAGGCCAATGTTGGCTACGATAAAAGCCTGGGTGTGCGTTGGGGCGGTGCAATCCGCAATGATAAGTGGCGGTATTTTGGTAAGGATGGCGGCTTAGGGGTCGAAGACGAGGACGGTTATTCCTGCGGGCCGTTTGCCGGGAGATGTACTCTGCCCGTGACAGATGGAGAAAATGGTGGAAATCCAGTGCCATTCGTCGATATGGGTGCATTAGAAGCTACTTCGGGTATAGGAATAGGCTTCATCAGTGACAATGCAATTTTGGATCTGCAACTGTCTGCGATGGAAAAGACTGGTAATGGCGAGGTTATCTCTCAGCCGAAAGTCGTCACCTCAGATAAAGAGACCGCAAAGATCGTAAAAGGAACTGAGGTTCCATATCAGGAGGCTAGTTCTAGCGGTGCTACTACAGTTTCATTTAAAGAAGCTGCGCTGTCGCTGGAGGTTACTCCTCAGATCACTCCTGATAATCGCGTCATTATGGAGGTCAGGGTAAATAAGGATGAGCCGGATTATCAGCGCCAGGTTAATGGTGTTCCTCCTATCAATAAGAATGAAGTGAACGCCAAGGTTCTTGTTAATGATGGTGAGACTATCGTGATAGGGGGGGTGTTCTCGAATACCCAAAGCAAAGCGGTAGATAAAGTTCCTCTGCTGGGAGATATTCCCTTCGTAGGGCGTATTTTTCGTAGGGATACTGTTACGGACTCTAAGAATGAGCTCCTGATATTCGTGACTCCCCGTATCATGAACAACCAGTCCATTGCGGTCAGCAACTGATAGTGCAGAACGTAGTCCTGGTAGGCCCGATGGGGGCTGGTAAGAGCACCATCGGGCGGTTGTTGGCCAAAGAGCTGAGGCTGCAGTTCAAGGATTCGGACAAGGAAATCGAGCAGCGCACCGGTGCCGATATTCCCTGGATCTTCGACGTTGAAGGCGAGCAGGGTTTTCGCGAGCGTGAGCAAGCCATGGTCGCGGAGCTCTGTGAGCTGGAGAGCGTGGTGATCGCTACCGGCGGTGGTGTGGTGCTGCGGCCGGAGAACCGCCATGCACTGCGCGGTGGCGGGCGGGTCGTGTATCTGCATGCCTCAGTCGAGCAACAGCTCGAGCGCACTTCGCGGGATCGAAATCGCCCGCTGTTGCAGAATGCCGAGCCGGGCAAGGTGCTGCGCAGTCTCATGGAGATCCGCGATCCGCTTTATCGCGAGATCGCCGATGTGATCATCGAGACGGATGAGCGGCCTCCGCGTCTGGTGGTGCAGGAGATCATCGATCGTCTCGCCGCATTGCCTCCCCGTTAAACAACGCGTCCAGCTGCGTTATCCTACGCCCTTTCAATGTGGGGGCTTCATGCAGACTCTTAGTGTCGATCTTGGCGAGCGCAGCTATCCCATTTATATCGGGGAGGGGCTGCTTGCCCGCTCCGACTTGTTCAAGTCGCATCTAGCCGGTCGGCAGGTGGCGATAGTCACCAACGAGACGGTTGCCCCTCTTTATCTCGAAGCGCTGAAGCAGTCTTTGGTGGGTCAGGACATCGCAACCGTGGTTCTGCCCGATGGCGAGAGCTTCAAGACCTGGGAGACGCTGCAGCTTATCTTCGACGGCCTGCTCCAGGCTCGCCATGACCGGAAAACCACCGTCGTTGCCCTGGGGGGGGGCGTTGTTGGTGACATGGCCGGATTCGCCGCAGCCTGTTATCAGCGTGGCGTCGATTTCATCCAGGTGCCTACCACCTTGCTGTCCCAAGTGGACTCCTCGGTTGGTGGCAAGACCGGCATCAATCACCCGCTTGGCAAGAACATGGTTGGGGCCTTCTACCAGCCTAATGCGGTCATCATCGATACGTCGGTGCTCGGCACCCTGCCGGCCAAGGAGCTTTCGGCGGGGCTGGCCGAGGTGATCAAGTACGGCCTGATCTGCGATCCGCAGTTCCTCGACTGGCTGGAAGACCACGTCGAAGCGCTTCGTCATCTGCAGCCAGCGGCGCTGATCGAGGCCATCGAGCGCTCCTGCGCCGCGAAGGCTCGAGTGGTGGGGTCGGACGAGCGCGAATCGGGCATGCGCGCCATTCTCAACCTCGGCCATACCTTCGGGCATGCCATCGAGACCCACATGGGCTACGGTGAATGGCTGCACGGCGAAGCGGTCGCGGCGGGCACTGTCATGGCGCTGGAGATGTCTTCACGGCTGGGCTGGATTTCCAGTGCTGAGCGCGACCGGGGCATACGCCTGCTGTTGCGTGCCGGGCTGCCGGTGGTGCCGCCTGCCGAGATGGCTCCCGAGGACTTTCTCGAGCACATGGCGGTCGACAAAAAGGTGCTCGACGGGCGCCTGCGCCTCGTGCTGTTGCGTGGCCTGGGTGAGGCCGTGATTACCGACGATTTCCCGCGGGAAATCCTGGATGCCACCCTGCGCGCCGATTACCGCGCGCTGCTGGCACAGCTTGGAGAGTAAGAGAGCTACATGAGCAGTCTGCACGCCGACGAGGCATTCCTCGCGCACTACCAGTTCAGCCACGATCCCTTCGCCGCTCGGGTACCTGGCTTTCGCTTTTACCCGGCCCAGCGCAAGCCCGTGCTGGGGCAGCTCCATCATCTGGCTCGATACAGTCAGCTGCTGCTGGTTGTCACCGGTCCGCAGGGTGCCGGCAAGACCCTGCTGCGCCAGGCGCTGGTGGCCAGCACTAACAAGCAGGCCGTGCAGTCGGTGGTCATTTCCGCCCGCGGCGCTAACGACGTGGGCGGCATCCTGCGCCAGATCGGCCAGGGCCTGGGCGTGCAGCAGATGGACGTTCGCGGCATTCTCGCCCAGGTGAGCCAGCTGGCGCTGACCGGTCAGGAGGTCTATTTGTTGGTGGATGACGCCGAGCAGCTCGCCGATGCCGCGCTGGATATGCTGTTCACCCTGGCAGCCGGCAATGTCGACGGGCGCCCGCATGTTTTCCTCTTCGCCGACAGCGAGTTGCTGCCGCGGCTCGAACTGCTCGCCGATGGCGAGGAGCGTTTCCATGCCATCGAACTGTCGCCTTATAGCGAAGACGAGACGCGCGAATACCTGGCCCAGCGCCTCGATGGTGCGGGCCAGGGCATCGATCTGCTGAGCGACGACCAGATCACCGACATACATCTAAATTCCGGCGGCTGGCCGGGCGCAATCAATCTAGCGGCGCGTGATGTGCTGGTCGAGGCGATGCTGGCGAGTCGCGGCGCCGCTGCCGGGGCACCTTCTGGCGGGCTGCCGAAAAAACATCTGCTGGCGGTCGCCGTGGTGGCGGTAGCGCTGGGTGCAGCCTGGCTGATGCAGGGTCGCACCGAAAGCACGCCGCCCATGGTTACCGAGGTGCCAATCGAGCTGACTTCGCAGGGTGCTGCGCCGGCTGTGGTCGATGCCGATAAGCCTGCTGCACCCGCCACTCCGGCTGCGCCGGAGCGGCAGGGCGCAGCCGTCGAGTTCAGCGGGGCCAGTCAACCGCTGCCTTTGCCGTTGGTGGGAGAGGCGCAACCGGTGATTCGCGAGCCTCTGGCTCAAGCCTCCGGCATGGAGGAGGGGGAAGAGAGTGATGCCACCGAAGAGCAGGCTTCGTCCGCTGCATCGACTCCGGTGACCACTCCGGTTCCGGTCGCGCCGGTAGTGCCGACCGTGGCCAGCGCTGCGGCGGAGCAGCCAGTTGCACCGAAGCCCGAGCCGACTCAAGCGCAGGTGCAACCGGTACCCGCTACGTCTGCGATTAAGCCGTCTCCAGCGCCTGTCGCCGCGGCGCCAAAGCCTGCGGCCCCCAAGCCCGCTGCGCCTGCTGTCAAGGCAGAATCGAGCCTGGCCAGTGCCGCTCCCGGCCCGGGCGCCGAGTGGTATGCGAGCCGTCCAACCGGCAACTACGCGCTGCAGATCCTGGGCACCCGCTCGGAGAGTAGCGCCAAAGCCTTTGTCAGCAAGAACGGCGCCGAATACCGTTACTTCAAGAAATTGCACCAAGGTCAGGCACTTTATGTCGTGACCTATGGGCAGTTCTCCAGCCGCGCCGCCGCCCAGGCGGCGATCAAGTCGCTGCCGGCCAGCGTGCAGGCCGGCAAGCCCTGGCCACGTAGCTTCGCCAGCATCCAGCAAGAGGCCGTCCGGGCCCGCTGAGGGCCCGCGAACCCGCCTCTCATTTGGTGACTGAATGGTCCTAGCACGGGCCTTCGGTCGCCGCCTTTCGTCCAGGCGACAGAAGTTTTCATTTGGCCGCCACAAAAATTTGTGGGGGTCGGGGTCGCTATGTAAAATGACCCCCCTTTGCCTGCGCCAAACTGGGGCGCGCTCCGGTGTGGCAGGCGCCTAGGTCTATGAATTAGAAAGCAATTTGCCTCTCGAGGCAGCCTGGTGAGAGTGTCTATGAAAGCAGGTCTGTACCATCCTGATCAGTTCAAGGATAACTGCGGCTTCGGCTTGATCGCCCACATGGAAGGTGAGGCGAGCCATCACTTGCTGAAGACCGCCATCGAAGCACTGACCTGCATGACCCACCGCGGCGGTATCAACGCCGACGGCAAGACCGGTGACGGTTGTGGTCTGCTGATCCAGAAGCCCGACCTGTTCCTGCGCGCAGTCGCCAAGGAGCAGTTCGGCAGCGATCTGCCGCAGCAATATGCGGTGGGCATGGTGTTCTTCAACCAAGACTCGGGCAAGGCCGAGGCCGCCCGCGCCAACATGAACCGCGAGATTGAGGCCGCCGGCCTGCAGCTGATCGGCTGGCGCAAGGTGCCGATCGACACCAGTGTGCTCGGCCGCCTCGCCCTGGAGCGCCTGCCGCAGATCGAGCAGGTATTCATCGGCGGTGAAGGCCTGGACGACCAGCAGTTCGCCATCAAGCTGTTCAGCGCCCGTCGTCGTTCCTCGGTGGCCAATGCAGCCGACACCGACCACTACATCTGCAGCTTCTCGCCGAAGACCATCATCTATAAAGGCCTGATGATGCCGGCGGACCTGCAGCAGTTCTATCCGGACCTCGGTGACGAGCGCCTGCAGACCGCCATTTGCGTGTTCCACCAGCGCTTCTCCACCAACACCCTGCCGAAGTGGCCGCTGGCGCAGCCCTTCCGCTTCCTCGCCCACAACGGCGAGATCAACACCATCACCGGCAACCGCAACTGGGCCCTGGCCCGTCGTCTGAAGTTCGCCAACGAGCTGATTCCGGATCTGGAAGAGCTGGGCCCGCTGGTCAACCGCGTCGGCTCCGACTCCTCGAGCATGGACAACATGCTCGAGCTGATGGTCACCGGCGGCATCGACCTGTTCCGCGGCGTGCGCATGATCATTCCTCCGGCCTGGCAGAACATGGAGACCATGGACGCCGACCTGCGCGCGTTCTACGAGTACAACTCCATGCACATGGAGCCGTGGGACGGCCCCGCCGGCGTGGTGCTGACCGACGGCCGCCACGCCGTCTGCCTGCTCGACCGCAACGGCCTGCGCCCGGCGCGCTGGGTCACCACCAAGAACGGCTACATCACCCTGGCGTCGGAAATCGGCGTGTGGGACTACAAGCCGGAAGACGTGATCGCCAAGGGCCGTGTCGGCCCGGGCCAGATCCTCGCGGTGGACACCGAGACCGGCCAGGTGCTGGACACCGACGCCATCGACAACCGCCTGAAGTCGCGCCACCCGTACAAACAGTGGCTGCGCCAGAATGCCGTGCGCATCCAGGCCAAGCTGGACGACGACCATGGCGTGGCCAGCTACGACGCCGACCAGCTCAAGCAGTACATGAAGATGTTCCAGGTCACCTTCGAGGAGCGTGACCAGGTGCTGCGCCCGCTCGGCGAGCAGGGCCAGGAAGCGGTCGGCTCGATGGGTGACGACACGCCGATGGCGGTACTCAGCCAGCGCGTGCGCTCGCCTTTCGACTATTTCCGCCAGCAGTTTGCCCAGGTGACCAACCCGCCGATCGACCCGCTGCGCGAGTCGATCGTCATGTCCCTGGAGATCTGCCTGGGCGCCGAGCGCAACATCTTCGAGGAATCCCCGGCCCACGCCAGCCGCGTCATGCTGAGCAGCCCGGTGATCTCCCCGGCCAAGTGGCGCGCGCTGATGAGCCTGAGTGCTCCTGGCTTCGAGCGTCACGTCATCGATCTCAACTACGATCCGGCCATCGGTCTGGAAGCCGCGGTGCGCAACATCGCCGACCAGGCCGAGGAAGCCGTGCGTGCCGGCAAGGTGCTGCTGGTCCTCACCGACCGCCACATCGCCCCGGGCAAGCTGCCGGCGCATGCCGCGCTGGCCACCGGCGCCGTGCACCACCGCCTGACCGACAAGGGCCTGCGCTGCGACTGCAACATCCTGGTCGAGACCGCCACCGCCCGCGATCCGCACCACTTCGCCGTGCTGGTGGGCTTCGGCGCTTCCGCCGTGTACCCCTTCCTCGCCTACGAAGTGCTGGCCGACCTGATCCGCACCGGCGAAGTGCTGGGCGACCTTTACGAGGTGTTCAAGTACTACCGCAAGGGCATCTCCAAGGGCCTGCTGAAGATCCTCTCGAAGATGGGCATCTCCACAATCGCCTCCTATCGGGGCGCCCAGCTGTTCGAGGCCGTCGGTCTGTCCGGCGAGGTCACCGACCTGTGCTTCAAGGGCGTCGCCAGCCGCATCCAGGGTGCGCGCTTCGTCGACATCGAGTCCGAGCAGAAGCTGCTGGCCTTTGAGGCCTGGAACAACCGCAAGCCGATCCAGCAGGGCGGCCTGCTGAAGTTTGTCTACGGCGGCGAATACCATGCCTACAACCCGGACGTGGTCCGCACCATCCAGGAAGCGGTGCAGCAGGGCGACTACGCCAAGTACAAGGAATACGCCGCGCTGGTCGATCTGCGCCCGGCGTCGATGATCCGCGACCTGCTCAAGCTGAAGCTGGCCGATCAGGCGCTGCCGCTGGATCAGGTCGAGCCGCTGAACGAAGTGCTCAAGCGCTTCGATTCCGCCGGTATCTCCCTCGGCGCGCTGTCGCCGGAGGCCCACGAGGCCATCGCCGAGGCGATGAACCGCCTGGGCGCGCGCTCCAACTCCGGCGAGGGCGGCGAAGACCCCGCCCGCTACGGCACCGTGCGCAGCTCCAAGATCAAGCAGGTCGCCACCGGCCGCTTTGGTGTGACTCCGGAATACCTGGTCAACGCCGAAGTGCTGCAGATCAAGGTGGCCCAGGGTGCCAAGCCCGGCGAGGGCGGCCAGCTGCCGGGCGGCAAGGTCAACGGCCTGATCGCGCGTCTGCGCTATGCGGTGCCCGGCGTGACCCTGATCTCGCCGCCGCCGCACCACGACATCTACTCGATCGAAGACCTGGCGCAGCTGATCTATGACCTCAAGCAGGTCAACCCGGCCGCGCTGGTATCGGTCAAGCTGGTGGCGGAAGCCGGCGTCGGCACCATTGCCGCCGGCGTGGCCAAGGCCTATGCCGACCTGATCACCATCTCCGGGTACGACGGTGGCACCGGCGCCTCGCCGCTGAGCTCCATCAAGTACGCCGGCAGCCCTTGGGAGCTCGGCCTCGCCGAGACCCACCAGACCCTGCGCGGCAACGACCTGCGCGGCAAGGTACGGGTGCAGACCGACGGCGGCCTGAAGACCGGCCTCGACGTGATCAAGGCCGCCATCCTCGGCGCCGAGAGCTTCGGCTTCGGCACCGGTCCGATGGTCGCCCTGGGCTGCAAGTATCTGCGTATCTGCCACCTGAACAACTGCGCCACCGGCGTCGCCACGCAGAACGACAAGCTGCGCAAGGACCACTTCATCGGCACCGTCGAAATGGTGATGAACTACTTCACCTATATCGCCGAGGACACCCGCGAGTGGCTGGCCAAGCTGGGCGTACGCAGCCTGGGCGAGCTGATCGGTCGCACCGATCTGCTCGAGGTGCTGCCGGGCGAGACCGCCAAGCAGGGCAACCTGGATCTGACCCCGCTGCTCGGCAGCGACCTGATCCCGGCCGACAAGCCGCAGTTCTGCGAAGTCGAGAAGAACCCGCCGTTCGACCAGGGCCTGCTGGCCGAGAAAATGGTCGAGATCGCCGCGGCCGCCATCGCCGGCAAGACCGGCGGCGACTTCGAGCTGGACATCTGCAACTGTGACCGCTCCATCGGTGCGCGCGTGTCCGGCGAGATCGCCAAGCAGTACGGCAACCAGGGAATGAAGGACGCGCCGGTCACCTTCCGCTTCAAGGGCACCGCCGGGCAGAGTTTCGGCGTGTGGAACGCCGGTGGCCTGCACCTGCGTCTGGAAGGCGACGCCAACGACTACGTCGGCAAGGGCATGACCGGTGGCAAGCTGGTCATCGTTCCGCCGGCCGGCAGCCCGTTCAAGACCCAGGAGTCGGCCATCATCGGCAACACCTGCCTGTACGGCGCCACCGGTGGCCGCCTGTTCGCCGCCGGTACCGCTGGCGAGCGCTTCGGCGTGCGCAACTCCGGTGCCCACGCCGTGGTGGAAGGCACCGGTGACCACTGCTGCGAATACATGACCGGCGGCTTTGTCTGCGTATTGGGCAAGACCGGCGTGAACTTCGGCTCGGGCATGACCGGCGGCTTCGCCTACGTGCTCGACCTGGACAACAGCTTTGTCGACCGCGTCAACCACGAGCTGGTGGAAATCCAGCGCATCAGCAACGAGGCCATGGAGGCCTACCGCAGCCATCTGCGCGAAGTGCTGAGCGAGTACGTGGCGGAAACCTCCAGTCCCTGGGGCACTCACCTGCTCGAGAACCTGGAGGATTACCTGCGCAAGTTCTGGCTGGTCAAGCCGAAGGCCGCGAGCCTCGGTTCGCTGCTCTCCAGCACCCGTGCCAACCCGCAATAACAAGCGCCTGAAGTGGTTTGATGAGGTTTTGAAATGACTGAACGTCTGAACAACGACTTCCAGTTCCTCGAGGTCGGGCGCAAGGATCCGAAGAAGAAGCTCCTGCGCCAGCGCAAGAAGGAGTTCGTGGAAATCTACGAGCCCTTCAAGCCGGCCCAGGCCGCCGACCAGGCACACCGTTGCCTGGGCTGTGGCAACCCGTACTGCGAGTGGAAGTGCCCCGTGCACAACTTCATTCCGAACTGGCTCAAGCTGGTCTCGGAAGGCAACATCCTGGCCGCCGCCGAGCTGAGCCACCAGACCAACACCCTGCCGGAAGTCTGCGGCCGCGTGTGCCCGCAGGACCGCCTTTGCGAGGGTGCCTGCACCCTTAACGACGGCTTCGGCGCGGTGACCATCGGCTCGGTGGAGAAGTACATCACCGACACCGCCTTCGCCATGGGCTGGCGTCCGGACATGTCCAAGGTCAAGCCGACCGGCAAGCGCGTCGCCGTGATCGGCGCCGGCCCGGCCGGCCTGGGCTGCGCCGACGTGCTGGTGCGCAACGGCGTGACCCCGGTGGTGTTCGACAAGAACCCGGAAATCGGCGGCCTGCTGACCTTCGGCATCCCCGAGTTCAAGCTCGAGAAGAGCGTGCTCAGCCGTCGTCGCGAAGTCTTCACCGGCATGGGCATCGAGTTCCGCCTGAACACCGAGATCGGTGTCGACATCACCCTGCAGCAACTGCTGGATGAGTACGACGCCGTGTTCATGGGCATGGGTACCTACACCTACATGAAGGGCGGTTTCCCGGGCGAAGACCTGCCGGGCGTCACCGACGCGCTGGACTTCTTGATCGCCAACGTCAACCGCAACCTCGGCTTCGAGAAGAACCCGGAAGACTTCATCGACATGAAGGGCAAGCGCGTGGTCGTGCTCGGCGGTGGCGACACCGCGATGGACTGCAACCGCACCTCCATCCGTCAGGGCGCCAAGGCCGTGACCTGCGCCTACCGTCGTGACGAAGAGAACATGCCGGGCTCGCGCAAGGAAGTGAAGAACGCCAAGGAAGAGGGGGTGAAGTTCCTCTTCAACCGCCAGCCCATCGCCATCGTCGGCGAGGACAAGGTGGAAGGCGTGAAGGTGGTCGAGACCCGTCTCGGCGAGCCGGACGCCCGTGGCCGCCGCAGCCCCGAGCCGATCCCGGGCTCCGAGGAAATCATCCCGGCCGAAGCCGTGCTGATCGCCTTCGGTTTCCGCCCGAGCCCGGCCGCCTGGTTCAGCGACTTCCAGATCGACACCGACAGCCAGGGCCGCGTGGTGGCACCGGAGCGCGGTCCGTTCAAGCACCAGACCAGCAACCCGAAGATCTTCGCCGGTGGCGACATGGTCCGTGGTTCCGACCTGGTGGTGACGGCGATCTTCGAGGGGCGTACCGCCGCCGAAGGCATCCTGGACTACCTGCAGGTCTAAGCTGCTGCGCTCGGCCAGGCGTTGTTGAAAACAGGTCGGGACGCGCCGTCTCGGAATACTCATTTACAACTCGTAAACTGCGCTTCCTCACCTGTTTGACCAGCCGGAGGCTGTTACTCACGTTGCGCCTAGCCTGACCTTCGCTCGCGACGCTTAGCGAGCGATCCGCGTCGCGGCATATCGTCGCGATGGACAAAAGGCACGGCACCCGCCGTGCCTTTTGTTTTGGGGTCTGCGAAAATGCCCGCACTTTTTCTGCGCCGAGGCGCGCGGCGCTCCTGCGATCCGGGAGCCCGCCCGGAGGAAGGGGGCCGCCACCGTGCGCCGTCCGCATACTCCCGCCGCTACGCTCCCTGCCGATTTTCCAGGAACCCTGCCGATGTCCGCCCTGAAGAACGACCGTTTCCTGCGCGCCCTGCTCAAGCAACCCGTCGACGTCACCCCGGTGTGGATGATGCGCCAGGCCGGCCGTTACCTGCCGGAATACCGCGCCACACGCGCCAAGGCCGGTGACTTCGTCAGCCTGATGAAGAACCCCGAGCTGGCCTGCGAGGTCACCCTCCAGCCGCTGGACCGCTACCCGCAGATCGACGCCGCGATCCTCTTCTCCGACATCCTCACCATCCCCGACGCCATGGGCCAGGGCCTGTACTTCGAGACCGGCGAGGGCCCGCGCTTCAAGAAGGTGGTCAGCAGCATGGCCGACATCGATGCGCTGCCGATTCCCGATGCCGAGCAGGACCTGGGCTACGTCATGGACGCGGTGCGCACCATCCGCCGCGAGCTGAACGGCCGCGTGCCGCTGATCGGCTTCACCGGCAGCCCCTGGACCCTGGCCACCTACATGGTCGAGGGCGGCTCCAGCCGCGACTTCCGCAAGTCCAAGGCGATGCTCTACGACAACCCGCAGGCCATGCACGCGCTGCTCGACAAGCTGGCCCGCTCCATCACCGCCTACCTCAACGGCCAGATCAAGGCCGGTGCCCAGGCCGTGCAGATCTTCGATTCCTGGGGCGGCGCGCTGTCGTCGGCGGCCTACCAGGAATTCTCCCTGCGCTACATGAAGCAGATCGTCGACGGGCTGATCCGCGAGCACGATGGTCGCCGCGTGCCGGTGATCCTGTTCACCAAGGGCGGTGGCCTGTGGCTGGAGGCCATGGCAGAGACCGGCGCCGAGGCCCTGGGCCTGGACTGGACCTGCGACATCGGCAGCGCGCGTCAGCGTGTGGGCGGCAAGGTGGCGCTGCAGGGCAACATGGACCCGGCCGTGCTGCATGCCAAGCCGGAGGCCATCCGCGCCGAGGTGGCGCGCATTCTTGCCTCCTACGGCCCGGGCGACGGCCAGGTGTTCAACCTCGGCCACGGCATCACCCCGGAAGTGCCGCCGGAACACGCCAAGGCCTTCTTCGAGGCCGTGCACGAGCTGTCGGCGCAGTATCACGCCTGACCCTTCGCGCGCACTCGAGACGCCCGGCCGCTGCCGGGCGTTTTCGTTTTCGCCGATTCAGTTTCAGTTCAGCTGTGCTGGATAGTCTGATTCCACACCAACCCACGCAAGGATCGGAATCATGAAAGCTCGCTACCTCGCTCTGCTCGTCGCTCCCCTGTTCAGCACCGCTGCCCTGGCTGCCGGTTACACCGGCCCGGGCGCGCAGGCCATTACCACCGTGGCGGCCGCTCAGGAGGCCGTTGACGACGCCAACGTGGTCCTGCAAGGCCACATCATCAAAAAGCTCGAAGACGAGAAATACGAATTCAAGGACAGCAGCGGCACCATCACCATCGAGATCGACGACGAAGACCTGCCGCCGGTGGCCTTCGACGACAAGACCAAGGTCAAGCTGACCGGTGAAGTCGACAAGGGCATGATGAAGCGCGAGATCGACGTCGACCTGGTCGAAGTCCTGCAGTAACAAACGCGCAAATGAAAACGCCGGCGAAAGCCGGCGTTTTACTGTGTGCCTGGTGGTGGGAAGAACTCGCCGCCGCTCAGGCAATTGGATTACTTGACGTTGGCCAGGTCGGCCTTCAGGGCGACACCGGCCATGATGGCGCCGGCGTGGCACTCGTACTTCTGCGCGTCGGAATAGACCACGTTCTTGTAGTTGCTGACGATGTTGACCACCGCGTTGGCGCCGGCCTGCTTGGCGGCGTTCTGCAGGCGGATCAGCGCGGACTGCAGGGCCCAGGAGCAGGCTTCTTCGTCGCTCTTGTTGAAGGCGTTGGTCTTCTGGCTGGTGGTGACGCCGGACTTGACCACGTTCACGCCGCCGGCCGGCTTGGTGCCCGCCAGGTGGAACTTCACGCTGCCGTCCAGGCGCTTGGCGTTAATGGCTTCCTGGACCACCTGGTCGAACGGCAGGAAGTGCGTGGTATCACGTGCCTGGCTGATGCCCGGGATTGCAGCGAAGAGCAGGGCGGCCAGGGTCCAGTTTTTCAGTTTCATGGTCGTCTCCTTGACGATAAGTGACTCACGGGTTTTTCGGGAGATTCAGGCGCTGCAGGATCTCGGCACGCAGGCTGTTGACCCAGCGATTGTAGTTGCGATGGATGTTGCCGTCCTCGTACTCCAGGCCCTGGCTGTCGCGGTAGCGGATCTGAAAACCGAAGGGGCTGTAGTCGATGCTGACCCGGGCGAGATGCTTCTGGCGCACGTTGATCGAGGCCTGGATCTGCGTGGGCTCGACCCGCTCCACCTGCCAGCGGCGCGCCTCCAGCGCGCTGACGATGGCCTGCTGCAGCTGCACCTGGCTGAACTCGCGCTCGGCCGGCAGCTTGGCCTCGGGCTGCAGCAGCGGCTTGGAGGTGCAGGCCGCCAGACCGAACAGGGCCAGGGCGATGAACAGGACTCTGAGGGGGCGGATCATGCGGGGCTTCCATTCCAGCGTTTGAAGATCAGCGAGGTGTTCACCCCGCCGAAGGCGAAGTTGTTGTTCATCACGTACTGGTGGCTCATCTGGCGGAACTCGCCGCGCAGGTAGTCCAGCTCGCCGCATTCGGGGTCGACATTGTCCAGGTTCAGGGTGTGCACGTAGCTGTCCGAGTTCATCATTTCGATGCTGAACCAGGACTCCAGCGCGCCGCAGGCGCCCAGGGTGTGGCCGAAGAAGCTCTTCTGCGAGCTGATCGGCATGCGCGGGCCGAAAAGGCTGCTGGTGGCCAGGCTCTCGGCCACATCGCCCTGGGCGGTGGCGGTGCCGTGGCCGTTGACGTAACCGATGGCGTCGGGCGCAAGGCCGGCATCTTCCAGGGCTAGCTCCATGGCGCCGCGCATGGTCGCCTGCTCCGGCTTGGTGGCATGGATGCCGTCGGAGTTACAGCCGAAGCCAACGATCTCGGCATGGATGGTCGCGCCGCGCTCCAGCGCGTGCTCCAGCTCTTCCAGCACCAGGATGCCGGCGCCTTCGCCGATCACCAGGCCGTCACGGCCGGCGTCGTAGGGGCGTGGCGACAGGTGCGGGGTGTCGTTCTTCAGGCTGGTGGCGTAGAGCGCGTCGAACACCATGGCCTCGGTCGGGCACAGCTCCTCGGCGCCGCCGGCCAGCATCATCTTCAGGCGGCCGAACTTGATCGCCTCGTAGGCGTAGCCGATGCCCTGGCTGCCGCTGGTGCAGGCGCTGGAGGTGGGGATCAGGCGACCCTTGAGGCCGAAGAAGATGCTGATATTGGCCGCCGTGGTGTGCGGCATCATGCGGATATAGGAGTTGGCGTTGAGGCCGTCTGCTACCGAATTGAGCAGCATATTGCCGAACGCCTTGATCTCGTCGGTGCTGCCGGTGGACGAGCCGCAGGCCACGCCCATGCGGCCGTCCTGGATGCGCTCGTCACCGAGCAGGCCGGCATGCTCCAGGGCGCGCTCGGCGGCGTACACCGCCAGCTTGGACACCCGGCCCATGCTGCGGGTCTGCTTGCGCGTCCAGTGCCTGGGCTGGACGAAGTCGTCCACCGGGCCGCCCAGGCGGGTATTCAGCTCGGTGAAGCGGTCCCACTCGTCCATGCGGCGGATGCCGCTCTTGCCGGCTTCGAAGTTGGCCGAGATGGTCGGCCAGTCGCTGCCCAGCGAGGTGATGCCGGCCATGCCGGTGACGACTACACGTTTCATCAACACAAACCACCGTTCACCGCGAGGACCTGGCGGGTAATGTACGCCGCCTCCTCGGACATCAGGAAATTCACCGCACCGGCCACTTCCTCGGGGGTGCCCATGCGCGCGGCCGGAATCATCTTGAGGATCTCGTCCACCGGCACCAGGTCATCCAGGATCTCGGTGTCGATCAGCCCCGGCGCCACGCAGTTGACCGTGATCTTGCGCTTGCCCAGCTCGATGGCCAGGGCCTTGGCGGCGCCGATCACACCGGCCTTGGAGGCGCTGTAGTTGACCTGGCCGCGGTTGCCGATCAGCCCGGACACCGAGGTGATGCAGACGATGCGCCCGGCCTTGCGGCGGCGGATCATCGGCATGGTCAGCGGGTGCAGCACGTTGTAGAAACCATCGAGGTTGGTGCGCAGTACCTGGTCCCAGTCCTCGTCGCTCAGCGCCGGGAAGGCGCCGTCGCGGGTCAGACCGGCGTTGCACACCACGCCGTAGTAGGCGCCGTGCTGCTCGACGTCGGTCTCCAGCGCTTCGCGGCAGGCGGCGCGGTCGGACACGTCGAATTGCAGGATGCGCGCCTGCTGGCCCAGCTCGGTGATCTGCGCCTGCACGGCTTCGGCCTCGTCGCGGCGCGAGCGGCAGTGCAGGACGATGTCGTAACCGGAGCGGGCCAGGCGCAGGGCGATGGCACGGCCGATGCCGCGGCTGGAGCCGGTCACCAGAATGGTTTCAGTCATTGCGATTGCTCTTGTAGATAGCTGGCCACTTCCGGCGGGCGGAACACATTGAGACGTGCCTCGGCGTGGATGTCGGGGCCGTCCAGGTGGCATTCGAACACGCCCATGCCGTTGTCGTCCTGCAGCGAGCGCAGGGCCTTGATGCGCAGCTCGGCACCGGCCGGGAAGCGTTCGACGTTGCACTCGAACTTGCGCGTGCCGAGCAGGAAGCCCAGCTCCACCGGCAGACCGGCCTGGCGCGCCTGGCAGCCGGCGTAGGCGGCCACGCTCTGCGCCATCAGCTCGATGCCGACCCAGGCCGGCAGGCTGCCGTCGGCCTGGCTGAACAGGCCGCCGGGGCGCACGGTGAGGCGGGTCTCGATGTCCTCGGCGCCGAAGCTCAGCACCTCGTCGATCAGGATCATGTCGCCGGCGTGCGGCACCAGCTCGGCGATCGGCCACAGGCTCATGGCGCGTCTCCCAGGATCAAGGCGACGTTATTGCCGCCGAAGGCAAAGGAGTTGCTCATCAGGCGGCGGCCGCTGCTGCGGGCCAGCTGATCGCCAGCGCCAACCAGCTGCAGGGGCTCCAGTGCCGGGTCGGCCTGGCCGTCCCACAAGTGCGGCGGCAGCAGGCCGTCGCGGTTGTGCTCACTCAGGGTCAGCCAGCAGAAGGCCGCCTCCAGCGCGCCGGCGGCGCCCAGGGTGTGTCCGGTCAGCGGCTTGCTCGACGAGCAGGGCACGCCGGCGGGGAACAGGCCTTGTACGGCCTTGCTCTCCATCGCATCGTTGTGCGCCGTGGCGGTGCCGTGCAGGTTGAGGTAGTCGATATCGCCGGGCTGCAGGCCGGCGTTGGCCAGGGCCTTGTCCATCGCCGCGCGGGCGCCGAGACCCTCGGGGTGTGGCGCGGAAATATGGTGCGCGTCGGAGGTGGCAGCGCCGCCGAGGAAGGCGATCGGACTGGCTTCCTTGGTCATCAGGAACAGTGCGGCGCCCTCGCCGATATTGATGCCGTGGCGGTTCACCGAGAAGGGATTACAGGGCTCGGCGGAGACCGCTTCGAGGGCCGAGAAGCCATTCAGGGTCAGACGGCACAGGCTGTCCACGCCGCCGCAGATCACTGCATCGCACAGCCCTTGTTGCAGCAGGCGATGGGCGCTGAGCAGGGCGCGCGCGCTGGAGGTGCAGGCGGTGGACTGGCAGTAAACCGGGCCGGCCAGTTGCAACCAGTCGGCGAGGAAGGTGGCCGGCGCGGCCATCTCCTGTTGGGCGTAGTCGTATGCAGCGGGCAGCTCGCCCTCGTGAAGGAAGCGGGCGATGCCGTCGCTGGCCTCGCGGATGCCCGAGGTGCTGGTGCCCAGCACCAGGCCGACGCGGGCGGCGCCGTAGCGGGCGATGGCGGCGCGCAGCTCGGGCTCGATCTGTTGGGCGGCGGCCAGCAGCAGCTGGTTGTTGCGGCTATGGGCGGTTTCGAAGCCCTCCGGCATGGCCGGCAGGGCAGCGCGCACGGCGCCGACGGTGAGACGGCGGTCGGTGACCCAGCCGTCCTCGGCGCGCATGCCGGAGGCATCGCCGGCCAGCAGTGCGTCGGCCACCGCCTGCTTGCCTTCGCCCAGGGCGCACAGCAGGCCGAGGGCATTTAAATAGCTGGGCATCAGTTGCCTTCTTCTTGGTTCAGCGCGCGCACCCGATAGCTGAGCTGCGGTGCGGCGAGGGTGAAGTCCAGTGCGGAACGGTAGCGGATTCGCCAGTCCGGGTTAAGCCGGCGCTGACCATCGGCGCCGCGCTGCCAGCTGCCCTCGGGGTAGGCGGTCAGCGCGTTATCGGCGGTGAGGGCGAACAACAGGGCAGCGAACAGCTCGCGGGCCTCGGCATTCGGTGGCAGCAGGCCGTCGTTGCGCCATTCGCCGTGCTCCAGCAGTTGGCGCGCCAGCGGCACGCCGAGTGGATCGAACAGCGACCAGCGCAGGGCCTGGCCTTCGGCCTGGATGACCAGCAGCCAGTCGCGCTGCTCAGCACTCTGTGTGCGCTCGATCTGCAGGCTGATGGGCAGTGCGGCGCTCAGTGCGGGGCTGCTCGCCGGCACGGGCGTGTGCCCGGCGCAGGCACCGAGCAACAGGGTCAGGGCGAGCAGTACAACCCGTAGCATCACGGCTTACGCGCCACTGCGTTGACCAGGGTCTCGTCACGCTGGCCAAACGGCTTGGCCTTCATGATGCCCCAGCGCTCGAGCAGGCCGAAGTCCTTGGCGCGGCTCCACCACAGGTAGGGGTAGGAGACGTTGCGGTCCTCGAACTGGAAGCCCTGCTGGCGCAGCATGCCCAGGTATTCCTCGGCGCTCTTCTGCACATGCATCGGGTGGCGGAACAGCCAGCGGATCACCCAAGTGTCGATGTAGAACTTGGTCGACTCGGCGAACAGCAGCAGGCCACCCGGTTTCAGCACGCGCCAGAACTCGGCCAGGGCCCGTTCCTGCTCGACCAAGTGGTGGAAAGTCTGGTGGCAGAACAGGATGTCGACGCTGGCATCCGGCAGGTCGATGGCCGCGCAGTCGCTGGCGATCAGTTGTACGTCGAGGCCCAAGCGCTCGGCCTCGGCGCGCGAGCAGTCGAGGCTGTGCGGGTCGGCGTCGAGGCCGATCATCCGCGCCGGGGCGTAGGCCTCGTTGAGCAGACCGAACGAGCGGCCCTGGCCGCAACCTGCGTCGAGCAGCACCGGTGCCTGCGGCAGCGGCGCATCGATCAGGCGCTTGAGATCGTTGATTGCCACGCGCAGCACATGGTGTTGCCACACGTGGCTCTGCAGGAACCAGAAGCCGAAGCGGGTTTCCTCGACGTAGGTAGGTGCGGCGCGTTCCATCGACAGGGTTTCCTCAGTTGGTCGCGCAGATCTCGGCCAGCACGCCCAGGCGGCGCTTGGGCTCGGCGACATAGGGGTTCTTCTCGTCCCAGGCGTAGCCGGCGAGGATCGAGCAGATCATGCGGCGGATCTCCGGCGTGGCCTTCTCGTAGAAGATCACGTCCTGGAAGCTGCCATCGTACCAACCCTGCACATACACGCGGAACGTATCCACGCCGCGCTTGAGCGGGATGGCGAACTCGTTCTTCCAGTCCACCGTCTCACCGCTGAGCTGGCGATGCAGCAGGCCGGCGGCCATGCTCGCCGAGCGCATGGCGATGGTCACGCCGGAGCTGAACACCGGGTCGAGGAACTCGGCGGCGTTGCCCAGCAGGGCGAAGCCCGGGCCGTGCAGGCTCTTGACGTTGGCCGAGTAGCCGCCGATGGCGCGCGCCGGGGTGTCCCACACGGCGTTTTCCAGCACTTTGGCCAGGCTCGGAGTCTCGGCGACAAACTGCTTGAGGCAGGCGTCGAGGTCCTTCGGGTAGCCCTCGTAGTGCTCGGCGGCGGAGACCACGCCGAGCGAGCAGCGGCCGTTGCTGAAAGGGATGGTCCAGAACCACACGTCCCTGAGTGTCGGGTGCGTGGTGATCAGGATCTTCTCGCGGTCGAAGCCGGAGGCCGGGTCGATGCGGTCCTCGATGTGGGTGAACACCGCCTGGCGGATCGGGAAGGACGACGGCGTGTCGAGGTCGAGCAGGCGCGGCAGCACGCGGCCGTAGCCGCTGCCGTCGAGGACGAAGGCACATTCGACTTCATACTCGTGGCCGTCGGCCAGGCGGCGCACCGACAGGCGTGGGCAGTCGCCAGAGAAGTCGGCGGCGAAGATTTCTTCCTCGTAGCGGATATCCACGCCCTGCAGCTCGGCTTGGTCGGCCAGCAACTTGTCGAAGTCGGCGCGGATCACCTGGTAGGTCGAGCCCTTGCCCTCGGTGAATTTGTCGCGGAAGTCGAACTCGGTGTAGCGCTCGCCCCAGGCGAAGGCCGCGCCGTGCTTGGTCTGGAAGCCGGCGGCCTGCACCGCTTCGAGCATGCCGGCTTCCTCGACGAAGTCGAGGCAGTGCGACAGCAGGCTCTCGCCGATGGAGAAGCGCGGGAAGCGCTGGCGTTCCAGCACCAGCACATCGTGGCCCTGGCGCTTGAGGATGGCGGCGGCGATGGCGCCGGACGGACCCGCGCCGATGACGACGATCTGACGCTGTTCGACTTCAGGAGACTTCATAACGGCTTCTCGCTTCATTGTTGTTGGCATGCTTGCCGAGCAGGGCCGGCAGCAGGGTGGAGAACAGGCTCATCAGCAGCAGACCGAAATACACCAGCGAATCGATCAGCTGCAGTTGCAGGAGCAGGTTGAGGAAGACGATTTCGGTGAGGCCGCGGATGTTCAGCAGCAGGCTTTCGTGCCACTTGATCCGCGCCGCGGCGCTCGGGTCGGCCCAGTGCAGGCCGAGCCAGCTGCCGAGCACCTTGCTGATGGCCGGCAGCAGGACGAGCATACCGATGGCCAGCCAGGAGTAGTCTTGACCTATGCCATGGAAGTCCACGCGCAGCACGCCGAACGTCAGGATCAGCGGCACGGCCAGGCCGTTCATCAGCAGCTTCCAGGCGCGCTCCGGCAGAGGTAGCACGAACGGCTGCCTGAGCCAGCCCAGGCACAGCATGTAGGCGATGCCGAACACCAGGGCGTTGATCTTGAGTTGCTGGAACAGCAGCATCAGGGCGAAGAATGGCAGGCTGTAGAACAGGCCGTGGCGCAGGCGCAGCACTTTGTGCAACAGCAGCGGCAGGGCGGCGGCCAGCAGCGGCCACAGCAGCGCGGCCGGGTGGCTACTGCCCTGGGCCAGGCCGAACAGGCTCCAGCACAGGAATTCCATGAGGATCGCCGCGTGCAGCAGGCGCTTGGTGTCCGCCGCCGGGTAGCCGATGCTCTGCAGGAACAGGTAGAGCACCGGGATGGCGGTGATCGAGAACAGCAGGCCGATGCCCACCGCGCTGAGCCAGCTGCGCTCGCCGGGCAGCAGCCAGAGCGAGCAGGCCAGGCCGGCCAGCATCGGCACCAGAAAGCTGGGCAGGGCGATCTTCAAGCAGGCCGGGCTGAGGTCCAGGTCGATCACGTCGCTGAGGATGTAGCCCAGCAGCAGGGCGAAGCACAGACCGTAGGTCAGGTTCAGCCAGGTCGGCGCCAGCAGGTCCTGGGCGCTCAGTTGCCAGTGCGGCTCGACCCACAACAGCAGCAGGGCGGGAATGGCGATGGCCGCCACCAGCAACTGGCCGACGATGGGAATCAGCCGGCGCCCGCCGATGATCGCCACCAGGGCGTAGATCGCCAGGGCCAGCAGCCAGAAGCCGAGCACGCTCACGCGACGACCTCCTTGTGCGGCCGCCCGGCGGCCCAGGGCGAGAGCAGGAAACAGAACAGCAGGCCGAGACTGATGGCCAAGCCGAAGTTGGCGATGGCCGGGGTCTGGCTGATCAGCAGCAGGCCGAACGACATCCACGCGGTGAGCGCGGAGAGCAGGGTGCCGAGCAGGCTCACCGCCGTGCCGCCGATGTTCTCGCGCATGAGGATCGCGTAGTCGACGCCGATGGCGGTGATCAGCAGCAGGCCGAACAGGCTGAACAGGGTCAGCGGCTGACCCAGCCAGCCGAGACAGGCCAGCGCCGCCAGGGCCGAGAGCAGCGGCAGGCAGATCACCCGCAGCGCGCCGCCGAGGCCGAAGGGCAGGCACAGCAGCAACAGGATGGCGGCGCTGGACATCAGCTTGAGCTCGGCAGCGCTGAGCTGGGTGGCGGCGAACAGCTGGTTCAGCTCGCCCAGGCGGTCGATCAGCTGCACGCCGGGCAGCCCTTCGGCCGTTTGCTGCAGCAGCGCGCTGTCATTCAGGCCCTGCAGGCTGACGATGCCGGCGACCTCGTTCCCATGGCGGCCCAGCCACAGCGGGCGCCAGGCCTCGCCCAGCGGGCCGGCCAGGGCCTGCTCCAGGCTCGGCTGCGGCGCACGCAGCAACTCGTCCAGCTCGGCGCGCAGCGCGGCCTCCGGTAGGCCGAGGTCGAGCAGCGGCTGCCAGTGCTGCGGCAGCTTGGCCAGCGCGGCGCGCAGCGGTGCCAGTTCGCTCTCGGGGGCGACCAGCTGGCTGAGGGCGCGATAGCCGCGCAGATGGCCGGCGGCGATGGCGGCGTCCAGACGCGCACTGAGTTCGGTCTGGCGCTGCAGCAGCTGTTGCTCGTCGGCGCCACGGACCAGGAAGAACTGGCTGGTGGGCTGCTGGCCGGTCAGCTCGGCGATGCGCCGGGCCTCGCTCATCAGCCTCGGCTCTTGGCCCAGCCACTGGCGCAGGTCGTTTTGCGGCGTCAGCTGCCACAGGCCGCCGGCGCAGAAGGCCAGCAGGGCGAGCAGCAGCGGCCAGCTGCCGGTGCGCGCCAGCAGGCGTTCGCGGCGCTGCACCAGGCGCCCGGCGGCGCGGCGCAGGCTGGCCGGTGGCGCCAGGCGCAGGTTGTTCAGCCAGGCCGGTAGCAGGCACACCGAGCACAGGTAGGCGCCGATCAGGCCGGCGGCGGAGAACAGGGCGATCTGGGTCAGCGCCGGGAACGGGGTGAAGGCCAGCGCCACATAGCCGGCGAGGTTAGTGCCGAGGCTCAGGCTCAGTCCCGGCAGGGTCTCGCGCAGCGCGGCCCAGCTCGACCAGGGGCCGTCGCCCCAGCTCTTGCTCAGGTAGTGCTGTGGGTAGTCGGCGGCGACGCCGACCAGGCTGGCGCCGAGCACCAGGGTCAGCGCGTTGATCTGGCCGAACACCAGCACGCAGGCAGTGCAGCCGGCCAGCAGCGCCACGCCCATCGGCAGCAGGCTGACCAGGATGCGCGGGCGGCGGAAGGCCAGCAGTAGCAGGAGCAGGGTGCCGAGAGTGGCGCCGCCGCCGATCAGAGCGATCTCCTGGGTGGCCTTGGCCTGGCCGGCCGCGGCGTGCAGCGCGCCACCGGCAGCGAGCAGCTGGCCACCTTCGCTCTCGATCTGCTGGCGCAGCTCGGCCACGGCGGCGGCGATCTGCGGTGGAGCCTGCATGTCGAAGGCATCGCCACGGGTACGCAGGCGCAGCAGAGCCCAGGTGGTGCCGTCGTCCTGCAGCAGCAGGGCGCCGCTGCCGAGGTCGGCCTGGATGCGGCTGCCGGGATTCAGCGTCTGTTGGGCGCGCAGGCCGAGGCCGAACCAGTCCTGCTCGGTGGGCAGCAGGCCGAAGCCGGCGAAGGTGTCGAACAACTGCTGCGTGCGCTGCTCGATGAAGCTGTCCGGCTGCTCGATCAGCAGCTGGAGGTCAGTCGGTGCCAGCAGGGCCAGGCGCTCGCCGCGCAGTTGCTGGCGGATGGCGTCGAGGTCGGCCTGCAGGCTCCACTGCACCTTGTCGAAACGGCCGCTGGCCTGCCACTGCTTACCGGCCTGGCGCACCAGCTCGATGGCGCGCTCGCGCTGTGGGTGGCCGATCAGGATCAGCAGCTCGCGCGACAGCGGCTCCTGCATGCGCTGCTCGGCCTGCTGCACCAGCTCGTCGCCGGCGCCCTTGGGCAGCAGGGCGAGCATGCTGGCCTGCACCGGCGGGCCGTCGCGCCACTGCCAGGCGGCCAGCACCAGCAGGGCCAGGAGCAGGGCGCCGAACAGGCGCGGCAGCAGGCGTTGGACGCTAATGGACAAGGTCGGCGCGCTCCTGCTCGGTCAACCCGTCGCCAGCCTGGCTCTGCGGCAGTTTCAGAACGGTGCGGTCGCCCTGGGTCTCGATCAGTTCGATGCGCTCGACCAGCGCGCCGCCGTCGATGCGGATGGCGCTGAAGATCTGCTTGAGCAGCAGGGAGTGCGGGGTGAGCTGGAGCTGCCAGGCGTCTTGTTGGCCGCTGAGCTTGAGGTCGAAGTCGCGCTCAAGGCCGCTGCGGTCACCTTTGAGTACCGCGAGGAACAGGCGGCTCTGCTGGGCGGCCACGTCCTGGCCCGGTTGCTGTTGCCAGCCATCGTCGGTGCGACGGGCGATGCCGGCGTCGTCGATGCGGTAGTCCTGCTTGAGCGGCTTCTGCAGCAGCCAGAGCAGGCCGTGGTCGCGGGACAGGGTGAACTGGCCCTGGCTGGTCAGCGGCGTGGGCAGGGCGCGCAGGTGTTTCTCCTGCACGAACGGCCCGCGCACCACGGCGGGCTTGGCCAGCTGGGCGCTGAGCTCGGCCAGGTCGAAGGCGTGGGCGTATGGGGTGCTTATGCTTAGGAGCAGCAGGCTCGCGGCTTTGATTACTTGGCTGATTGTCGAGCTGGCTTTTGGGTTCGGGTTTCGCCCACCCGGGCGAGTTACTTTCTCTTTGCTCGTGCAAAGAGAAAGTAACCAAAGAGAAAGCACGCCCGGCATACGGGTCTCGCTACGCTCGACTTCCCTCATTCCGTCACTCTTCCAGGGGCACGTCGCGAAGGGCCATCCCTGGCCCATCGCGCCTCTCGCGGCATCCATGCCGCTCAACCCCTTACAGATCGACTCCACTCGGCCTTCTGACGGGACCTGTCCCGGCCCCATCCTCTGTTGTGAGCGGGCAGACGCATGCTGGCCTGCGGTTGCGCCCCCATGCATCAGGCGCGCGGAAGTCCCCGTCAGGAGGCCGAGTGGAGGTGTTGCGCAGGGGGACGAGCCGCAGGGATGCGGCGAGAGGCTTAAAGGGCCATGGATGGCCCTTGTAAGCCGGCCCCCGGAGTGGCACCGGAGCGAGGGGAGTCTGGCCGCGTAGCGGACAGACCCGAATGTCGGGGTGTCCTTCTTTTTGGTTACTTTTTCTTGGGCAAACAAGAAAAAGTGACGCGCCCGGGGGGGCGCAACCGAAAGCGACAAAGCACTGAGGTAATTGGCCAAGCGCCGGGCATCGGTCTGCTGGGTGTCGCTACGCTCCACCCAGCCTACGAGTTGCCGACAAGCCGCGATGAGCCAGCTCACGCAATAACCCTCTCCACCGCCTCAACAAACACCCGAGGCGATGCCAACAGCATCTCCCGAGTCGCAATCTCCACCGCCACCTGCACGCTGCTGCCGCGCGTCATGCGCTCCCCGGTGGCCACATCGGTGATCAGGTAATTGATCTTCAGCCGGTTCTCCCACTCCACCAGATCGGCACGCACGCGGATGCGCTGACCAAACTGCGCTCCACGGATATAACGCACCTGCAGATCGATGATCGGCCAGGCGTAGCCGGCGCCGCGCATCTGCCGGTAGTTGTGGCCGAGCTTGTCGAGCAGGGCGCAGCGCGCTTCCTCGAAGTATTTGACGTAGTGCCCGTGCCAGACCACTTCCATCATGTCGACGTCGAAGAACGGGACGTTCAGCTCGATCTCCGCTTGCAGCACGCCCTCCTTACGCATGATCGGCTCCCCAGACGGTGGTGCGCACGGCGCACGCTACGCAGAGCACCCTGCACGGCGTGTGTATCGCGTCCGTAGGGTGCGCCATGCGCACCGCGAGCGACTCACGCATACAGCCCCCAGTGGCGGCTGCGGATGCGCGCCAGGCACAGGCGCAGCTCGCCTTCCAGGGCGCGGTCTTCGATCACTGGTGCAAAATCCACGGCCAGCTGCGCGCGCATGGCGGCCAGCGGCGCGGGGATGTCGGTCTTGCCGGCGCGCTCGCGCAGCCACACACCCTGGTTGGCGGCCAGCAGAGTGGCGGCGGCGACCTGCTCGGTCAGCTCCAGGCTGCGCAGGGCGTCGCGCGCGGCGATGGTGCCCATGCTCACCTTGTCCTGGTTGTGGCACTCGGTGGAGCGCGAGAACACGCTGGCCGGCATGGTGTTCTTCAGCGCTTCGGCGGTCCAGGCGCTGGTGCCGATCTGCACGGCCTTGAAGCCGTGGTTGATCATCGCGGTTTCTGCCGGGGCGCCGGACAGGTTGCTCGGCAGGCCGTGGTTGTAGCGGGTGTCGACCAACAGGGCGAGCTGGCGGTCGAGCAGGTCGGCGACGTTGCCGACCAGGTTCTTCAGGCTGTCCATGGCGAAGGCGATGTGCCCGCCGTAGAAGTGGCCGCCGTGCAGGGTGCGCTCGGTCTCGGCGTCGAACAGCGGATTGTCGTTGGCGCTGTTCAGCTCAATCTCGATGAACTGGCGCAGCAGGCCCAGGCTGTCGGCCAGCACGCCGAGCACGTGCGGCGCGCAGCGCAGCGAGTAGCGGTCCTGCAGGCGGTGCAGCGGCGGCAGCGGCTCGGCCACGGCCAAGTCTTCGCGCAGCCAGGCGGCGACCTGGGTCTGGCCCGGGTGCGGCTTGGCGGCGAACAGGCGCTCGTCGAAGTGTTCCGGGTTGCCTTCCAGCGCCACTACGTTGAGCGCGGTGATGCGGGTGGCCAGTTGCAGCAGGTAGTCGGCGCGCGAATAGGCCAGGCAGGCCAGGGCGGTCATCACCGCGGTGCCGTTCATCAGCGCCAGCGCTTCTTTCGGGCGCAGGGTCAGCGGCGTCCAGCCGAGTTCTTTATGCACGTCCGCCGCGCTGCGGCGTTCGCCCTTGTACATCACCTCGCGCTCTCCGCTGAGGGTGGCGGCGACATAGGACAGCGGGGTCAGGTCGCCACTGGCGCCAACCGAGCCTTCTTCCGGGATCAGCGGCAGCACATCGTGTTCGAGGAAGGCCTGGAGGCGCTCCAGCAGCTCCACGCGCACCCCGGAAACCCCGTGGCACAGCGACTGCAAGCGCGCGGCCAGCACGGCGCGGGTGCTGGCTTCGTCGAGCAGCTTGCCCAGGCCACAGCCATGGAAGGTGAACAGGTGCTTGGGCAGCGCCTCGACCTGGTGCAGCGGCACGGCCACCACGCAGGAGTCGCCGTAGCCGGTGGTGACGCCGTAGATCACGCCTTCCTTGTCCAGCAGGGTGTCGAGGAAGCGCGCGCCCTTGGCGATCTTCTCGCGGTAGGCGGCATCGCCCTGCAACTGCGCGCGGGTGGTGCGGTTGGCCAGGGCGACCACCTGCTCGATGGTCAGCTGGGCTTCGCCGAAGGTCACGTGGTCAGTCATGGGCATTCCAGAACGGGTAGAAGTTGAACCATTGCCGCGGAGCGTTCAGGCAGCGTTCGCCAAGACGCTCGGCATAGCGTTGTACCCAGCCGCGGATCACCTCGTCGCGTTCCTTGCGCGTCCACTGCACGCGCTCGGCGAAGCGTTCGAGGATCACCTGGTAGCGGCCGTCGATCTTCAGGCAGCTCATCAGGTTGACCGGGCATTGCAGGAGTCCGGCCAGCAGCCAGGGCCCTTGCGGGAAAGCGGCCGAATGGCCGAGGAAATTCACGCTGACGTTGCGCCCGCCATGCAGCGGCACGCGGTCGCCGGCGATCGCCAGCCACTCGCCGCGCTCCAGGCGCTCGGACAGCTGCAGCATGATCGCCGGGTCCAGTTCGCTGACCTGGATCAGCCGCAGGTGGCTGGCGCCGGCCTCGCCGAGCAGGCGGTTGAACTGCTCGGCGTGCTTGGTGTGCACCAGCACGTTCATCTGCACCTTCTCGCCCAGCTCGGCCAGGGCGCGGCACACCTCGAGGTTGCCCAGGTGGGCGCCCACCAGCATCTGCCCGCGCGGCTCGCGGTGCAGGCGCTGGCGGATGCCGTCGGGGTCGATCAGGGTGATCTGCTCCAGGCCGAGGCGGCCGTTCCACACGTCGAGCTTGTCCAGCAGGGCATCGGCGAAGGCCATGAACTGGGCGAACACCGAGCCGAAGCGCGGCGCCAGCTCGCTGCGCCCGCTCCAGCTGGCCAGGTTGTGCTGGTACTGGCGGATGCTGCGCCGCGCCTGGCGACCGAAGACGAAAAAGTACAGGACGATGGCGTACAACAGCGGCGTCAGCGCGCGGCGGCCGAGCAGGCGCACGGCGCCGGCGGTGAACTTCATCAACAGGAAGTGGCCGCGTTCGCGCTGGCCGGCCCAGTGTTCGGCCTTCTGCCCGGTCATCCGCGCCACCTGCGCCAGAGGATCAGCGGCGCGCGCAGCAACATGCCGAAGAACAGCTTGGCGTGCATCTTCGAGATCAGCGCGTTGTCGTGGAACAGGCGGAAGTGCGACAGGCCGTCCAGCGGATAATGCACCCTGGTCGGCAGCCACTGCATCGGCTGGTTGCGCCAAGCCAGGCGCACCAGGATCTCCGGGTCGAAATCCATGCGCTTGCCCAGGTTGCTGGCGTCGAGCAGCGCCACCGTGGCCGGCAGCGGGTAGACGCGGAAGCCGCACATGGCATCGCGGATCGACAGCGACAGGCTGTTGATCCACACCCAGATGTGGGTCAGGTAGCGTGCGTACAGGCGGCTCTTCGGCACGCTGGCGTCGTACTGCGGGTAGCCGCAGACCAGCGCCTGCGGATGCTCGCGGGAAGTGCCGAGGAAGGTGGCGATATCGGCCAGGTCGTGCTGGCCGTCGGCGTCCACCTGCAGAGCGTGGGTAAAGCCCAGGCGCTGCGCCTCGCGCAGGCCGGCCATCACCGCGCCGCCCTTGCCCTGGTTCACCGGCAGGCGCACCAGGTAAGTATTTTCTTGAGCTGCCAGTTCATCCATCACCGTCGCGCAGCTCGGGCTGGAGGCATCGTCGACCAGCACGCAGGGCAGGCCGGCTTCGTGCAATGCGGCGACCACCACGGGCAGGGCGTGCTCGTGGTTGTAGACCGGGATCACGGCGCAGGGGCTATGCATGGGGACATTCTCCATAGCGCGGCGTAGGGTGGGCAACGCCGAAGGCTTGCCCACCATGGTGGATGGCTGCGGCCATCCACCCTACGAAGGCGGCGTCAGACACCCACAGCCTCACTGCATCGCCCCCAGCAGGATGCGCCCGGACGAGCACGGCGCCTCGCCATTGCGGTAGGCGAAGTACAACTTGCCGCGCTCGGCGTCGAAACGCAGGGTCAGCTGGATGCGGTCGCCGGGGCGCACCAATTGCTGGAACTTGAGCACTTCCATGCCGCAGAAGCGCGGCGGCAGCTCTTCGATCAGGCTACGCGCCAGCTGCTGGGCCCAGTCGATCTGCACCACGCCGGGCAGTACCGGGGTCTGCGGGAAGTGGCCGGTGAAATGGGCCAGATCCGGGGGCACGTCCAGCTCCAGCTGCCATTCGCCGTCGACCAGCTCGGCCTTGCGCGGCTCGACGCGGGTCGGGCGCGGCGCGGCGACCAGTTCGTCGACGGTGCTCTGCGCCAGCTTGCCCTGGCTGCTGTAGGGCAGCTCCAGCAGCAGTCGCCAGCGCCGCGGCAGCGCGATGGCCTCGCAGTGGCCGGCCAGGTGCTTGCGCAGGGTTTCGGTGACGGTCTTGCGGCCCCGGTTGCGCAGGGCGTGCAGGCCGGCCGGGCTCAGCGCCAGCAGGGCGCCGAGGAAGGCGCGGCCTTCCTGGATCACCCCGAGGCGGGCATCGGCGACCCATTCATGATTCAGCAGCGCCTGCTCCAGCATGGGCAGGGAAATGCGTTTTTCTTCCAGCTTGACGATGCGGTCCAGGCGCCCGCGCAGGGCGAAGCGGCCATCGGCCTGCAGCTCGGCGGCATCCGCGCTTTGCTCGATGTGCCCGGCCGGCAGGTAGGGCGAGGCGATGCGCAGGGCGCCCTCGTCGTTCAGGCCCAACTTCACGCCGGGGAACGGCTGCCACAGCTCGCCGCCCTGGCGCCAGGCGATGCCGCCGGTCTCGGAGCTGCCGTAGATCTCGCTCGGCTGTTGGCCGAGCTGGGCGCCCAGTTCGACGGAAACCTCCGCCGGCAGCGCGCCGCCGGAGGAGAACACCCGGCGGACCACGCCCAGGGCATTCCAGTCGAGGTTGTCGCCCATGCGCTTCAACAAGGCGGGACTGGCCACCCAGGCGAACGCCGGCTGGCCGAGGCTCTCGCGCTGCAGGTCTTCGGGGAAGGGCAGGGCGCGGCGCCAGAAAGGGCGGCCGGCGCACAGCGGCCAGAGCACGCGGAACAGCAGGCCGTAGATATGCTGGGCGGCGACGCTGCCGAAGATGGTCGCGCCGGCGAGATCCTGGCCCCACAGCTGTTCCAGGGCGTCGACCTCGTTGGCCAGCTGGCGCAGGGACTTGTCGATCAGCTTGGGCTCACCGCTGGAGCCGGAGGTGCACAGGGTCAGGCTACAGGTGTCGAGATTCAGGGCGGCGGGAGCCAGGGGCTCACCGTCCAGATCTACGAGCGAGTCCAGCCACAGATCGGTCTGTTCGCTCAGGCGCTGGCGGCTCTGCGCCTGGGCATCGGCCGGCAGCAGCACGGCGACCCCGGCACGCCAGGCGCCGAGCAGGGCGATGGCCAGCTCACCGGCGTCTTCCAGGTACAGCGCCACGCGCTGCACGCCGCGCGCCTGCAGCGCTCCGGCCATGCGCAGGGCGCGCTGTTGCAGCTGGGCATGGTCGAGCGCCGGCTCCAGCGCCACGGCGCGGCCGGCCAGGGGTTGCAGCAGCAGCTCGGCGAGCGGCAGCCAGGTCATCCATGCCTCCTTACTTGCTGGCGGATCAACCACTCAGCGGCAAACAACAGGCCCATCAGGGCATAGGCGATCAGCCCGGTGTACAGCATCCACCAGCTCAGCGGCGCCCACAGGGTCAGGGCCACCACCACCAGGGCGTTGGCCAGGAAGAAACCGGCCCAGACGCCGGTGACCTTGCGCGTGTAGCGCACCGCGTGCTCCGGCAGCTCCGGCTCGCGCAGGCGGGCCAGGCGTTCCACCAGCGGCGGGCCGAACTTCAGCGACAGGCCGAACAGCGCCAGCAGCATCAGGTTGAGCAGCACCGGGTACCAGCGCAGCAGCGCCGGCTCGCCAGCCAGGCCGAGCAGCGCGCAGAAGGCTAGGGCGGCGCCGGCCATCCACAGGGCGCCGGGCTTGCCGGGCTGAGTCAGGACGCGGGCCAGCCACAGGCCGCCGAGCAGGGCGGCGAACAGGCGTGGCGACAGGTGCTCCATGCCGTAGTACACGGCAAAGGGGTAGAGCAGGCCGGCCACCACCAGCAGCAGGCCAAACAGACGCCCCATGGCTTAGCCGGCGGCCGCTTCGGCGTTGACCACCTGGTACACGGCCTCGACCACGTCACCGACGGTGCGTACGGCCTTGAACTCCTCGGCGGCGATCTTCTTGCCGGTCTGGCGCTTGATGTGGTCGATCAGGTCGACGGCGTCGATGCTGTCGATTTCCAGGTCTTCGTAGAGGTTGGCGTCGAGTGTCACGCGCTCGGCGTCCAGCTCGAACAGCTCCACCAGGGCGCCCTGCAGGGTGGCGAAAATATCTTCACGGCTTTGCATCGCTAACGTCCTCAGGCGGCCTGTTTCGAGGCGACGAAAGCCGCCAGGCTGGCCACGTTGGCGAAGTGCTGGCGGGTGTCCTTGGCTTCGGCGTCGATCTTGATGCCGAAACGCTTCTGGATGGCCAGGCCCAGCTCCAGGGCGTCCACCGAATCCAGGCCCAGGCCTTCGCCGAACAGGGTCAGGTCCGCGGCGATGTCCTCGGCGGCCATGTCTTCCAGGCCCAGGGCCTCGATGATCAGGTTCTTGATCTCAGTTTGCAGATCGCTCATCTGTTGCGAGCTCCCTCATGAAGTGTTGGTGCAGATGGTCGTTGAGCTTGCGCGAGGCAATCGGCAGTGGCGCCTGCTCGGTGAATTGCCGCGGGTCGATATCCTCCCCGACCCGCAGGCGAAAATGGAAACGGCGCGACGGAATGCTGCACCACGGCTCGGCCTTGGTCAGGGTGGTCGGCGTTACGCTGATCACCACCGGGGTGACGATGCGGGCGCCGCGCACGGCGATGGCCGCCGCGCCGCGGTGGAATTCCGGCGCCTGTCCCGGCGTGGTGCGGGTGCCCTCGGGGAAGACGATCAGGGTCTGGCCCTGCTCCAGCGCGGCGGCCGCCTCTTCGAGCATGTCCATGCTGCCGCTGTTGCTGATATAGCCGGCGGCGCGAATCGGCCCACGCATGCAGGGGTCGTCCCACAGACTCTGCTTGACCACGCAGTTGGCGTCGCGGATGAAGGCGATCAGCACCACCACGTCGATCAGCGAGGGGTGGTTGGCGATCACCATCTGCCCCGGGCGGCCCAGGCGTTCGGCGCCCTCCACCTCGTAGGTCAGCACGCCGCTGCGGAACATGAACTGGACGAACCAGTAGAAGGTGCGGCTGACCACGGCGCGGGCGCGGGTGCGACGCGCCAGCGCGTCGCCGGGCAGAAGGGCCAGCAGCGGAAACACCACGAGGCGCAGCAGCACGCCGCCGACGCCGAACAGGGTGAAGCTCAGCGCGGTGGCGATCAGGCGCCACCAGTAGGGCGCGCTGTAGGGGCTCAGGCCCCGATGCGTGACCAGTTCCATTGCCGGCGTTTCCAGTGATGTTGCAGGGAATCCGCGCCGCCGCTGAGGGCGCGGACCAGTTCCAGGGCATGCGGCCAGGCGGCGCGCGGGCCGGCGCCCTCGGCGAGTTGCAGCTGCCAGTCGGCGCCCGGGCGCAGCAGCAGGGCCACGGCGTAGGGGAAGGGCACGTCGTCGATGTAGGGGCCGTAGAGCGCGGGCGGGTTTTCCTCGGCGACGATCAGCAGCACGCCGGGCGAGCCCTCGCCGAGCAGGGTGGCGGCCTCCAGCACGGCCTGCTCCAGGCCGTCGCCCTCGGCGGCCAGGGCGGTCATCTCGCTGGTATCGCCGCGCTGGATCGACCACAGGCCGATGATCGCGTTGTGCACCGAGAGGCTGAACTGGGTCGGCGAGAGCGGCTCGTCGCGGGCCAGGTCTTCGAGGATGGCCAGGGTGCGCGGGGTCTCGCCGTGGCGCGAGGCGAACACCAGCGGCAGCGGACCGGCGGCATCGGCCAGCGGCCAGGCGACATGGAAGGCCATGCGGGCCAGGCGGCTCAGGCGACGACGCTGCAGGGCCGGAAGAAAGCCGACATCGGGCTGTTCGCCGCCGTCCTGCGGGGCGAAGGGGGCCTGTTGCCAGGCGTGCCAGTCGGCTGCGCCGTCCAGGCCGGGAGCCCAGGCGCGCCAGTGTTCGATCCTGAATTGAGTCACGCTGAGAGCTCTTCTCGGCCCCTTCCCAGGGCGTCCTTGTCTACTGCGGTCCCGCCAGCGGAGGGGGTGGCCGGGACCATGGCGAGGTGCTGGCATTATCCAGACGGTGCGGGGGACGCGCAAATCCCGGCGGCGCCGTCCTGACCAGAGGTTGAACGCCGTGGCGCTTATTCCTCGCCCTTTGCCACGGCCTTTGCATAGAATCCCCAACCATCTGCAATCAGGGAGGTGTCTCATGCGGCGCGTGGTGTTCAATCAGAAAGGCGGCGTAGGCAAGTCCAGCATTGCCTGCAACCTGGCGGCGGTGAGTGCGGCCGAGGGCTATCGCACCCTGCTCATCGACCTCGACGCTCAGGCCAACTCCACCCACTACCTCACCGGCCTGACCGGCGACGAGATTCCCACCGGCATCGCCGATTTCTTCAAGCAGACGCTCTCCGCCACCGCCTTCAAGAAGGGCAAGGTGGATATCTACGAGACGCCGTACGACAACCTCCATGTGATCACCGCCACGGCCGAGCTGGCCGAGCTGCAGCCCAAGCTGGAGCAGAAGCACAAGATCAACAAGCTGCGCAAACTGCTGGAGGACCTGTCGGAGGATTACGAACGGATCTACCTGGATACCCCGCCGGCGCTGAATTTCTACACCGTTTCTGCGCTGATCGCCGCCGATCGCGTGCTGATTCCCTTCGACTGCGACAGCTTCTCGCGCAACGCCCTGTACGGCCTGCTGCAGGAGATCGAGGAGCTGAAGGAGGACCACAACGAGGATCTGCAGGTCGAGGGCATCGTGGTCAACCAGTTCCAGCCGCGCGCGACCCTGCCGCAGCAGCTGCTCGACGAGCTGGTCGCGGAAGGCCTGCCGGTGCTGCCGGTCAACCTGATGAGCTCGGTGAAGATGCGCGAGTCGCACCACGCCTGCGTTCCGCTGATTCACCTGGACCGCAGCCACAAGCTGACCCAGCAGTTCGTCGAGTTGCACAACCTGCTGGAAGGCTGAGTTTCCCAGTCATGAAAAGGCGCCCGAGGGCGCCTTTTTCATTTCTAGGGTGGAGGGCGCGCGAGCTAGAGCCAGGCTAGGCGAAATCAGGCGAGGGCGCGGAGTTTGCTCGTTGTAGATGAGCAGCCCGAGCCTGCGCGGCTCGGCCATGATTTCAACCACGCATGGCCGACGCGCAGCTGGCTCAGCGCACCACGAAGATGTCGCAGGGCGCCTTGTGCAGGTAGTGCTGCGCCAGGCTGCCGAGCAACGCCTGGGAGAGCGCGCCGCGCCCATGGCTGCCGAGGACCAGCAGCTGCGGATGCTGGCTGGCGATGTGCTCCTGCAGGGTGCGCAGGATGCTGCCGGTGCGTACTTCGTGGCTCAGCGTGGGGGTGCCCGGCGGCAGGCGCTGCGCCTCGTCGTGGAGCAACTGATCGATCAGCGCCCGCTGGGTGGGCAGCTCGCTTTCCGCGGCGTTCTTCTGCGACTCGAACACGTGCAGGGCATGGATGGCGGCCTCGCTCGGCAGCAGCAGGCAGGCCTGATGCAGCGCCGTGCAGGCGCACAGGGAGAAGTCGATGGCAGCCAGGGCGCTGCGGTAGGGCGTCGCCTCGTCGCGGGCGACCAGCAGCAACGGCACCGGGCAGCGCCGGGCGATGCGGTCCAGCGTGGTGCCGGAAAAGAACTCGTGGCGCTGGTGATGGGCGCCCAGTACCAGCAGGTCGGCGCCCGTCTGTTGCACCTGTTCCAGCACGCCTTCGGCCGGCTTGCCCTGGCACAGGCGCAGCTGGCTGCCCGGCGGGGCGAACTCGGTGAGGCTGCGGTCGAGCGCCTGTTCGATGCGCTCGCGCTCGGCCTGGTCGATCTTGGGGTCGAAGACGTGCAGCAGGGTGAGCCTGGCGTTGTGCTGGCGGGCCAGCTGGCTGGCGCGCCGCAGCGCGAGATCGGCGGTGCCGCGCAGGTCGTGCGCGATGAGGACGTGTCCTGTCATTGCATTCCCCTCGGTGCGCCCGTCCATGCGTGGCGCCAGTGAAAACCTCTGCGGGTTTTTAGAATGAGCTTTCTAAATAGACCCGCTTTGGCCCGGGGACAAGCTCCGCACGTCAGTGTTTGCGCAATTGGTACAGAGCGCTCGTTTCCGCCACCACTTCGCCACCCTCGTCGCGCAGTTGCAGCTCGAGACGGTAGTCGGCCTTGCCGTTGCGTTCGGCCTCTTCCTGGATGCGCTCGATTTCCTCGGCGGCCAGGTGCACCTCGACGCTGATGTCGCTGCTCGCCGGACGGCGGAAGCGCAGATTCATCTCCTTGATCAGCGGGTAGAAGCGCTGCACGTCGAAGCTGGTGAGGAACAGCGCGCCGCCGGGAATCTCGGCCAGGGTGAAGAGGGCGCCGGCGTAGAGGGTGCCGATGTGGTTCTGGTTGCCGGCCAGCGGCATGCGCAGGCGCACGAAGCCGGGCTCCAGCTGCTCGGCCTTGAGGCCGCAGCGTTTGACGAAATCGATCTTCTCTTCGGTGAACACGCGGGCCATCTCGGCGGGCAGTGGCATGGCGGGGCTCCTGGCGGTTTTGCCCGAGACTAGCCGCTGGTGCCGCGCCGGCAATGACCGCGGCGCTCGCCGCAGCTGACCGATCCGCTCAGGCGATGCCCTGGCTGCGCAGCCAGGCGAGCAGCTGTGGCAGCGGCAGTGCGCCGGCCTGGCGGGCCACTTCCACGCCGCCGCGGAACAGGATCAGGCTGGGGATGGAGCGGATGCCGAGCTGACCGGCCAATTGCGGGTTGGCCTCGCTGTCCAGCTTGCCCAGGCGGCAGCGGCCCTGCAGCTGGCTGGCGGCCTGCTGGAACGTCGGCGCGAAGGCCTTGCACGGCCCGCACCAGTCGGCCCAGACATCGACCAGCAGCGGCAGATCGCCCCTGAGCTGGACGGCGAAGGACGCCTGGTTGAGCTCGAAGGGTGTGCCCGGCAGCACCGCGCTCTTGCAGCGGCCGCAGCGCGGCGCATCGGCCAGGCGCTCGGTCGGGATGCGGTTGAGGCCGTTGCAGGCCGGGCAGGGGATCAGCAGAGGCTCGCTCATGATCGACTCCAGGTGGCGGTGGCCTCTATCTGGAGTCGAGCATGGCCCATTGCAAGGCAGGCGTCAGGCGGGCACCAGCGGCCAGATCAGCGGAATGACGATCATGGCGACGCCGACCATGAGGATGTTCAGCGGAATGCCGATGCGCATGAAGTCGCTGAAGCGGTAACCGCCGGCGTTGTAGACGAAGGTGTTGGTCTGATAGCCGATGGGCGTGGCGAAGCTGACGCTGGCGGCGAACATCACCGCGACCACGAACGGGCGCGGGTCCAGCCCCAGGCTTTGGGCGATGCCGATGGCTACCGGCGTGACCAGGACCGCCACGGCATTGTTCGACAGGAGTTCGGTGAGGCAGGTGGTCAGCAGATAGACGAAGCCGAGTACCAGCAGCGGGCTGGCGTTGGGCAATGCGCCCATGGTGTGGCTGACGATCAGGTCGATCAGGCCGACCTTGTCCATCGCGATGCTGATGGCCAGCATGCCGAAGATCAGGCTGAGAATCTTCCAGTCGACCGCCTTGTAGGCATCTTCCACGTCCAGGCAGCGAGTGGCGATCACCACGGCGCAGGCGATCATCGCCAGCCCCTCGATGGGCATCACCTCGAAGGCCGCCAGCAGCATCACCGCCAGCGTGGCGACGATGGCGATGGGCGCCTTGTCGCGGCGGTAGGCGCGCTCCTGCACGGTGTTGAGACTGATCAGCTCGCCGTTGTCGGCGAAGCGCTTGATCTGCGCCGGCGTGCCCTCCACCAGCATCACGTCGCCGAACTGCAGGTGGAAGTCGTCCAGGTTGCCGGAGACGTTCTCGTCCTGACGATGTACGGCCAGCACGGCGATGCCGTAGCGGGCGGTGAGGTCGAGGTCGCGCATGGGGCGGTTGCTGTAGCGGGAGCCGCGGCCGACGATGGCCTCGGCGAGAATGACGTCGTGGCTGCTGACGGTCTCGAAGGCTTCGCCGCGGTTGAAGCTCAGGCGGTTGCTCTCGCGCATGTCCACCATGTCCTTGACCTGGCCGTGCAGCACGAGCAGGTCGCCGGCCTGCAGCAGGGTGTCGCCGGTGGGCTCGGTCAGCTCCTGCTGGTCGCGGAAGATCTTCAGCACCTGCAGGCCGCTGCCACCGTTGAGGTGCGCCTCGGACAGGCTCTTGCCGATCACCGGGGAATCGTGCGGCACCAGCAACTCGGTCATGAAAGTGCGGTCGAGGTTGGGCCGCAGCTGCTTGGACAGGGTGTCCCGATCCGGCAGCAGGCGGTTACTGAACAGCATCAGATAAGCGAAGCCGACCACGCAGAAGGCCAGCGCCGCGGGCGTGATCTCGAACATGCCGAAGGGCTCGAGGCCGGCCTTGCGTGCCACGCCATCAACCAGGATGTTGGTGGAGGTGCCGATCATGGTCAGCATGCCGCCGAGCACGGTGGCGAACGACAGGGGAATCAACAGCTTGGACGGCGAGCCGTTGGCGCGCTTGGCCAGGGCGATGGCCACGGGAGTGAGGATGGCCACCACCGGTGTGTTGTTGAGGAAGGCCGAAATGGTCAGCGCCGTGAGCATCAGCCCGGCCAGGACGCGCACCGGGTCGTTGCCCACCAGGTTGCCCAGCCAGTTGCCCAGGGCGTCGATGCAGCCGGTGCGCTCCAGCGCCGCGGAGAGCACGAACATGCAGGCGATGGTGGCCGGCGCAGAGTTGCTCAGCACACCCAGCACCTCGCCGGGCGTGAGAATCTGCGTCACCAGCAGCGCCGCCACGGCAATGGCCGCGACCACGTCGGGGCTCCACTTCTCGCGAACGAAGGAAACCAGCAGCCAGACCAGCAGGGCCGCGACGAACATCAGGGAAAGAGAGTCCCAGGGCATGGGCGTCCTTACGCGTGCGAATCTCGTGTGAGGTATCGGGACGCTCTGGAGCGGCCTCGCAGGGGCGAGAAGATAAGGCTTGGACCTTAGATAGTCTAAGAATGTTTTTGGAGGTTTATATTCTATTTCGTGCGGTGCATTCTGCCGCTTCGTGGCCGCGTCATACCCATTCAGAGGGACTTTATCCGTGACCCCAACCTCCCGCCCTGGCAGCACCATGCTGGTACTGCTCGCCTCTCTCTACTGCGCGCAGGGCCTGCCGTCGGGGCTGGTCGCCCACTCGCTGCCGGTGCTGCTACGGCAGAACGGCGTCGACCTGGCGCTGATCGGGCTGCTCAAATTGCTCGCGTTGCCCTGGTTGCTCAAGGTGCTGTGGGCGCCCTGGGTCGACCGCATCGGCTCGCGCCGCTTGGGTCATCACCGCGGCTGGATTCTGCCGCTGCAGGGCGTGGTGGTTCTATGCCTGGCCGGCCTTGCCCTGATTGCACCGCAAGCGCTGTTTGGCAGCGCGTTCTGGCTGCTGCTGGGCACGCTGCTGATCATCAACCTGAGCGCTGCTACGCAGGACGTGGCCACCGATGGCCTGGCCGTGCGCCTGCTGCCGGAGCGCTGGCGTGGCCTGGGCAACAGCCTGCAGGTGGGCGGCTACAAGGTGGGCATGCTGGCCAGCGGCAGCGGCCTGCTGCTGGTGATCGGTGGTCTGGGCTGGAATCTTTCTATTGGCCTGTTGGCGGGTGCCTTGCTGCTACTGACCCTGCCGATCTGGCTATTTCCCGAGAAGCGCCTGCTGCCACAGTACATCGAGCAGTCCGAACCCGCCGGCCCCGGTTTGCTTTGGCGACACTACAAGGGGCTGCTGGCCCAGCCGGGCATGCTGGCCTGGTTGGCGGTGGTTCTGACGTTCAAGCTTGGCGACGCCCTCGGCTCGCCGATGATCAAGCCGATGCTGGTGGATCAGGGTTGGGACACCACTGCCCTTGGCCAGCTGACCCTGATCAGCAGCCTGGCCGGCATCGGCGGCGCCTTGCTCGGTGGCCTGCTCTACGCGCGCATCGGCGCCCTTCGGTCTTTATTGGTCTTTGGCGCGCTGCAGGCCCTGGGTATTGCCGGCATGGCACTGCTGGTGGGGCGAGGCGGCGATGCAGGGCTGGTCTACGCGGTCTCGCTGTTCGAGCAGGCCGCCGATGGGATGTCCACCGTCGCCCTGTTCGCCGTGATGATGCGCATGTGCCGCCCCGAACACGAGGGTGCGGACTTCACTCTGCAGGCCAGTGCGCAGGTGCTGCTGGCAGGTGTGGTGGGAGCGTGCAGCGGGGTGGTGGCCAAGGTGGTGGGATATCAGGGGCTGTTCCTTGGGGCGGCGTTGTTGGGGTTAGCCATGCTTGTGTGGGTGGTTCGCCATTTTCGAGGTCAAGGGCAGCCCAAGGCTGCCTAGGTTATCGCTACTCCGTTGAATATTCGCCTTTCCACTGAGCGTTGCATGCGGCTATTTCGCTCTGTGGACCCACAAGATGAATGTCTATCCTGTGGGGCATCAATGGGGACAGTCGCTGTAAATCGCTCATCACCAAGTGCAATGGGCGGAAGGTATTGATCAGCAAGTGTGGAAACTCACCTGAGCGAGAGGTCTTGATACGGTATTGTCTCCAGCGATGTGTTCCGTGCCGCCCTTCATGCACTGTCTTTGATTCCAGAGTAATCGACTCGATTTCGGCAAACGGAATCCGGATAGCGGTACTGAGCTCTGGAAAGTGACCACACTCGAACTCTAGTAGAAGGCCATCCTGTTCCGCATATGCCTCGACCCTGTCCGGCGGTATGCCACGCTCAAGCCACCAGAAAACTGCAAAAGGGAGGATCGGCGTCGCTATGAGCATGATGCACGCTAACCAGCCCTGCTCTGTCACCAGGCCCAACACGAATAGCCCGAATGGAATCAGGGCACATGCGCTGAAGACTTTCCCTCGGTGGGTGTTTGGCTGGCGCACCAGTGGCTTGAAACGATCAAATTCGTTGTCGGTGAAGTGAGCGTTGTTGGCGAAAAGTCGAATCCGTTTCTGCTGCATGGCCGTTCCCTGAGTAATTTGATCCACCGCTCCGCTGATGCTGCTGGTATAGATTGTGTTGGAGTAATGGTTAACCCCCCATCTTTGTCTTAAATGCTTAGCGCCGAGCTACCCGTTCGGCCTTCTCGGCTTTGGGAAAACTGGCCTTGGGCAGGTGACCGAACCACTCGGACCTGGCAAGGTATGGTCCAATCGGTGAAGCACCGCAACAGCCACCAGCTGCGATAGCGGATAAAGCCGAGTTCTTCGCGGCAGATATCGCAGGTTGCCCGGAAATAGGCCAGGCTGCCTTCCTCATACTCGGCGGGTGGTGTGGAGGCAGGGCGTCGGGGCCTTGTTCCATATATACCCGCAGTGCCTCCCACTCGCTAATGGCGAACACCAGACTAGGAGCTGGCGCGCTAGCCAGTACATCTGCCCTTCCAGGGTGTCGTGAAATCCTAGACGTAAGGCGAAATGGGTGTTGATGGTCTGCTCCACCGAGACGCAGGCCGTTAGATCTTCCCAAAGGATAAAAGCCAGCCGATCCACTGCGGGGCGATACGGGTGTGCCACAGAGCATGCTCTAACCTGCTGTGGCAGGTGATTCGGTGGCTGGGTCTGCGAATTTGATCTGGTAGTAGTCCAGCAGGTTTTGGCCCTTAGCAAAGGCCTTGCGGATTTCGGCGCTTTCTTTGAGCAGGGCTTCGCTCGGCTTGGCCTGCCGCTCGTCGGGCAAGGGTTGCGACCAGTCCAGCACCTCCTGTGGAAAGACGGCCTTGGGACGGCGGTTGACCCATTGGGCAATGTGGCAGGGTAAGGTCCAGCCGCTGCAGAAATGGATGACCAGAAAACCGAAGGCATAACGTGGCCACCAGTGTTCCTTGCGGTACACGCCCCGGCACATATTGAAGTAGGCCACGGTACCTTCCTGGAACTCTTCATCGGACAGTACCGGCGTGGGCAGGGCCGCAGGGCCTTCTTCCATATACACCCGAATGGCTTCCCACTCGCTGACCACCAGGCCCAGGTTGCCGCCGGGGATGGTGACCCAATAGACATCGCCGCTACTGGCGTCACGCAGGCCGAGCATTAGGGCAAAGCTGGGCATGACAGCGTACTGGGTGACGATCTGGCTGGCCGAAACGCAGGCGATCACCTCTTCCCAGGGCACATAGACAGGGGCTTCGCCGCGAAACACCAGGGCCACTTCGCGGCGCTGGCGGTTAAAACGCACGGGCGAGCGAGAACCAAGATTGCGGATAATGCGAAACATGTTGTAGCCGGCCAAGGCGGCAATGCAGGCAATAAAGCCCCACATAAACGGGTTAAGTTCGTAATGCAGCCAACTGGGCCAGAATGGCTCTTTATCCCGTCGTAGCCAGGCAGCCAAACCCGCCGTAAAGGAGTGCAATATCACCAGCGTCATGACTGAGCCGATATAGGTCCTAGCGGCGAACTCGACGCTGGCCTGGCCGGCGCCCACATCCAGGAAAACTTCATTGGCCTCCTGATGCAGGTTCTGCCCGCTGAAGGCCGGCATGCCAGTGGGCACCGGCCTGGGCGCCAGGTAGAACACCTCGGTGCCGGCTTCGCGCTCGAAGTCCCCGGCTTGAGGCAGGCGTTCGCACGGGCTACTAGACATTCAGCTGGCGACCTCGCCGTTTGCCGGGCGACTTTTGCCCTTGCCACGGCGTTTGCGACTCGACGATATGTTGGTGGGTATGTTTTCCGCTGATTCGCTGAAAGAGGCCTTGAAGTACTGCATAAAATCCAGGCCGCGGGCGTAGGCGGCCTGGACTTCGGCGCTTTGTTTCAACAGTTCTACGCTAGGTTTTACCCATTGCTCGGCTGGCAGGGGTTGAGACCATTCGCGAACGGCTTTGGGAAAGCCGGCCTTGGGCAGGTGACTGAACCATTCGGCAACACGGCAGGGGATGGTCCAGCCAGTGAAGAGCTGCAGCAGCCACCAGCTGCGGTAGCGGATAAAGCCGAGCTCTTCGTGGTAGATATCGCAGGCCGCTCGGAAGTAAGCCAGGCTGCCTTCTTCATACTCGGCTGGCGGTGGTGGTGGCAGGGCGTTGGGGCCTTGCTCCATATAGGCCCGCAGTGCCTCCCACTCGCTGATGGCGAACACCAGGCTGGGAGCTGGCACGCTAAGCCAGTACATCTGCCCTTCCAGGGTGTCGCGAAATCCTAGACGTAAGGCGAAATGGGTGTTAAGCGCATATTGGGTGATGGTCTGCTCCACCGAGACGCAGGCGATTAGATCTTCCCAAGGGATAAAAGCCGGTTTGCCCTTGGCAGGGGCATAGCAGACTTCACGGCGTTGGCGATTGAAGCGTATGGGGGGATGTCGGGTTTCCTGATGGACGGCATAGGCGAAGATGCCGCCAAAGACTGTGGCGAAGAACAATATAAAGAGCCACATGTACCAGTTCATAAAAAAGAACTTCAGAACAAAGTCCCAGATAGATGAGCCACGATCAACATAGTCAACCCATCCCAGGAAAGCGGTGCATGTAAAGAAAAAGACTAAGCCTGCGATAAGGGTCCCCATGGTGACCCGTACGCCGAACTCGATACGCCCAGTGCCTTGGGCAAAATCCAGGTAGGTGGAGTTGATTTCACGGTGCATCTGTTGGGCACTGATTGCGGCTTGACCGGTCGGCACTGGGCGGGGGGCCAGATAGAGAATTTCCAGGCCCGGTTGGCGCTCGATATCGCCGGCTTGAGGTAGGCGTTCGTATTGGCTGTCAGGCATGCAGGTGCTCCGGCATGATCGTGATGAATGTCGTCGTCGAGCTAAGTGGTGGGCTGGTCTTGGCCGCGGTGATCGGCTTTTTCAGTTGGGTCATCACCAAGGGCAGGCTGTAATGCAGGTAGCCTTTATCGCCCAGCAGCGGTTTTGCAGCCATCTCCGGCTGGCAGACCAAGCGTAGCGATAACATGCTTTGTGGGCCGAACCAGTCAATAGGTAGACGTAATTCCAGGGCCAGGGGCTCGCGACTGATCACGCGCAGGCTATCGCGTAGCTCTTGCCCCACATCCCGCACATGTTCAAACCCGCCGCGCAGTTCGGCGGTCCAGAACAAGGGGTGCTCCGCCAGGCTGGCGGCACGTAGGCCGGGCACATCTAGGCGATAGCTACGCCACAGTTCGCCGTCGCCGCGGTCTTGAGTCGGGCCGATTTCACTTATCAAGGGTTTCAAAGTTGCCTCGGCCAGCGCCTGGTAGTGACTGGTCCAGTCCCAGGCCATGTCCTCGTGGCCCCAGCAGCTCTGCAATAGCCAGCGCTGATGATCGTCCAGGTTGAAGTAGTTGTAGAGCGTTTCGCCGCCAAGCTGGAGACCGGTAAAGGCCAGTCCCCAGGGGCTGATACGGGTGGCAAATGTCATGAAACGCACGCCGCGGGTTGCCCAGGCGGCGGACAGCGCGGCGCGCCTGGTTAGGGCCGGTGTTTCCCCCATTAGCACTGTGGCTTCGCGACCCAGCAGGAAAATATCCATTCCTCCTTTGATAGTGGTCGCGGCACCGACCGTGGTGCTACCTATATCGCCGGCCAGGGCCATGGCCGCACCAACTCTTTCGCCTGTGGTTCCCGTAAGCAGGGCATCGGTCCATTTGTTCCAGTTCTGCAAGGTGGTGCCGAGGGCTGCGAGTGTGGCAAAGAAGCTGATGGGCGTACCCAGAGCCAGGCCTAACTTGCCGAGGCGGACTGAGAAGAGCGCTCCTGAGCGTGGCTGGGTACTGGTATTCAGAGCCTTGAGCACGGTATCCACCATGGCGGTATGGGCGCCTTGGTAGATGGACAAACCTGCGGAAACAGTGCCTGAGAGTGCCCCTGCCATAATGAAGAACTCTTTAGGTGTTCTTTGATCTGCTCCGAGGGCGCGCCATGTACCCAGCGCTGCTATGGCATTCTGTATTTGCGCATAGAACAACACGCTGGGCAGCCAGGCGCTCTTGAAGGCGGCCTTATAAGTACCGGCAGTGCCATAGCCCTTGAGCTGGCCGCTGCTCATGCGGCGTATCTCGTTCTCCAGAGCGGCCTGCTGGGCCGAGTCCAGGCCACGAATACGCACTCCATTGTGACCCTGGGCCAGGGTGCTGGTTGGGCTAAGGTTGCTTTCCAGTTGCAGGCGGAGTTTGTCGCGCTGGCTACGAATTTGAACCAGTTGCTGGTTATAGGCTTGTTTGAGCCTCTTAGCCTGTTCTCGCTGCGCGGGGGAAAGTCTGCGTTTCTTACTGTCGCGTTTGGCTTGATCGCGCTTGACGACCAGTTCGTCCTCGGTGTTGACCAAGTTGTTGAAGTCAGCCAGCGTGGTGGTGAAGCGTTGGACCTCATCCGGTTTGGCCGGGGCCAGCCAGGCTTCTTGTTGTCGCAGCGCGAGCAGTTGACCAAGGCGCTGGCCGTTGTTGGCATGTTTGTCGAACTCATCTAGCAGTTTATCCAGGTTGCCGGTCTGGAGTTGCGCCTGGGCTTTTTGCAGCCATTTGTCGGTGCGCATGGCAAGCGCCGGCACATAAGCCGCATTGACCACCAGGCTAACCTGCTGAGCCTGAGGCGACAGACTCAGGCTTTTGGCCCAATAGCTGCCTAGTAGCCCGTCGATATCGTCCTGTTTGGCCAGCGCCTTGGCCATGGCCTTTTTGACATTACCGACCTTCTCCAGCCACTTGGCGATTTTGGGGATCTGCTTGGAGAGAAATGCTTCGGTAAGGCGAGTTTGAAAGGCTGGCAGCACATAGTAGGGGTAGGTGTGGAAGTACTCGCCGATGGCAGCGAGACTTTCCTCGGTACGGCAAAGATCACGGACGCAGTTCTGCTCTGTCACCAACGCGGCCATCAACTGGTCGGGATGGTCTGGATCGAAGTACCAGGCACTTCGGTGGAATTCGCCTTTGGTGAAGATGGTTATCCGGTCGTTGGTGATACGGTCCAGGCGGGCAGTCCAGCGCTTGAGGTAAATACGCTCGCCTTCGAGGTATTTCTTCATTTCCTCGTGGCGCACCAGGTCGTGGATGCCGCGTGCGCCCCAGCCTTTACCCTCCAGGGTCCCTTCGTGCTGGTCTTCGAGCTTTTCGATATCGTCCTCGAGCTCGTCGTGCAGCTTTTCACCGAGGCTGTCGATCATGGCTTGCTTTTTTGCATCCATGTTCCGCTTGGCTGCAATGGTGCGAGGATCGGGTACGACATTGCGGGTGTAGTAGCCGCCAACCTTTTCCGCTACCGGGGGCCGGCGTTTCTCCCATAACCACTTATTACGGGCCTCGATATATGCGTAGATTTTCTCGCGTTGGGCAGGAGTGGTTTTATTGAACAAGTCATCACTTGTGCCTGCTTGGCGAGCGGTGGAGTTGTTCACTGTCATCAGCGTTTCGATATAACTGCCGATAACGTACTTGAGCTCCTTGCGTTGCTGACCGACCCAGTGGTCGATCCAGCCGACGACCTTGTCCTGCTCGTCGGCCAGGTCGCGCATGACGCCGATGCTGTCCTTGAGCACCAGATAGAGGTGGTCATGCTCGTACTTGGGCAGCAGGGCTTTCTTGACTTCGCCGAGCTGGGTCTTGCGATAGAGCTGCTGGTGCTCCCAGCAGTAGTCCTGGCTTTCCTCGGGGTGGGCGCCCGCTGGAGCTTTGGTGGCGGCTGGTTGTTCGGCCAGCTCCGCTATCCATTTGGCGGCCTGTTTTTCGGTCAGGAGGTGGGGGCCACCTTTTTCGCAATCGGCCTTTGTCAGATCAATCACTTGCATGAAGTGGTCGCGTTCGGCTCGGCTCTTGAGCATCTGTGAGCATTTGAATGCAGTCCACTGCACTTCCGAAAAACCGACATGTAAGGTACTTCCGCGCGGAAAGACCAGGCGATCATCGGTCAGGTTGCCTTGGCGCTTGTCCTGATCGGCTTCCTTGCCTTTCCAGAGAAACTTGGTGACGAGGCCTTTCTCGACCCGGTACTCATGCAAATAGCCGGTGCTGTTATCAATCACATACAACCAGCCATCTCGCAGCAAGCGGATGCCCAGTGGCCTCGATCTAAGTTTGTAAGGCACAGCAACTTCGCTGGCCGGATCCAGGCGTTCGACCAGTCCATAGCGCAGTGGCAGCAGTTGCACCTTGTTCTTCATCAACGGGCAGGCACCGCTTGTGGCCTTGGCGTCGCTGCTGCTCTTGGGGGCCAGGTTGGGATTCTTGCCGCTGCTACGCGGCGGTTGCTGGGCGGTCATGTGGGATTCCTTTCCATGGACTCGGCGCGCTCGCTGGCCAGCTCGGCGGCCTGCTCGATACGCTGTTCGGGCGATGCTGCGGAGGGCGTATTTAGCAAGGCAGCGATGTCAGCGTGCCGCTCCAGGGCATGCTCGCCGAGAAAGCCAAAAATGTTGGCGTATAGGGTGATGGCTCGCTCGCTGTTGAAGCCGCGCGCATAGGCATTCGAGGCAAGCCCGTGTAAATGTTGCCAGCGCTCCGGGCCCAACAGCTGGGGCTGGTAGTTGGGGAAGAACTCCTGCATATGGGCATCGAGCTGGATAACGCAGCTGCGCAGGCTGACTTCGCCTAGCAATTCCAACTGATCCTCGGAGAGTTGGTAGGGTCGCTCCCGCGAGATTCTGGTGGCGGTCGCTGGGCGGGAATACTGGCACCAGGCATGTTTCGTGCGGTCGACCAGGGCAATTTGCTCGAACGGTCCGAACAGTGTGGCGTCGCCGATTTGTTCTGCATGTCCGAGCAAAGCCCCGGCTACCGCTGGATCAGCCAAGCGCAGGAGCATCTCTTCGCCCAGTGGGTGCTTGACGCTGCTCAGCCAGCGGAGGTGTGCCAACTGTTCCTCCCAGCTGGCCTTGCTGAACAGCAGATAGCCCCATTCCTCATCGGCATGCTGCAGATGCTGAGCGAGAGTCGAATCGCCAGTGCCACTCAGGCGCACCAGGCAAGGAGATACGTCGCTCAGATCGGACCAGCGGGTACCTGTGTAGAGCGGTTCGAAGTCGGGTTCGGAGTTCCATTCGTAGAGTTGGCGTGGCAGCTCTTCCACGCTGATGCCATCGAGCAGCAGGCTTGCCTGACCATCCCATGGTAACCCTGCCGGTAGTTCGAATAGGCGGCGGTCATTGCTCGGCATCCGCAGCCTCCCGCTTGGCTGCTTCGCAGATGGCGCACAGCGGCTTCTTCTGCATCAGCGCCTGGCGCTGAGCTTGAATCAGCAGCTCGCCAGCCTTGTCGCTGTCTGCCGCCAGTGCCTTGCCCGGCAGGATGGGCGCCGCGCCGCTACCACTACCCGGCCCGCCGCCCGAGTTGATCTTGATCTGCGGGCCGACCAGGGTGACGCCGCTGGCGTCCAGTTTGATGAAGCTGCCGGCGGCCTTGAAGGTAAGTTCGGCGCCGGCTTCGAGAACGACCTTGAGGCCGCTGGAGAGGTGGATCTCGTTACCCGCCTCGATGAACTGCCCCGTGCCCAGCTTCACGTGCTGGTTGGTGCCCACGGTCAGGTGGTCGTTGGCACGGATCTCGGTCTTGCGGTCCTTGTGGGTAGTGCGGTGTTCCTCGGCCTTCAGCTCGGTGTAGCTGTTGGCCTCGACGGTGTCGTGGCGTTCGTGGCCGATGCGGATCTTCTGGTCGTGCTCGACGTTCTCGTCCCAGTCCTTCTGGGCGTGGATGTAGATCTGCTCCTGGCCCTTGCGGTCCTCGATGCGCAGCTCGTTGTAGCCACCGCCGCCCGGACTGCTCAGGGTCTTGAATACGGTCCGGGTCTTGTTCGCCGGCAGGTCGTAGGGGACCACATGCTCCTTGTGGTACAGGCAGCCGGTGACCAAAGGTTGGTCGGGATCGCCTTCGAGGAAGGTGACCAGCACTTCCATGCCGATGCGCGGAATGGCGATGCCACCGTAGCGGTCGCCGGCCCAGCTCGAACTC